>NZ_CP053856.1:0-2167500 GCF_013285525.1 Agrobacterium pusense | reverse complement strand
TGTTGTTCAACCTTATTGGATTGGTTGGGCGGCGAAGAGGTTCCAGGAAATAGCTCCACCGTATAGACCGTACCCGAAACCGACACAGGTGGTCAGGTAGAGTATACCAAGGCGCTTGAGAGAACTATGTTGAAGGAACTCGGCAAATTGCACGCGTAACTTCGGAAGAAGCGTGACCCTTTTGTACGCAAGTATGATGGGGTGGCACAGACCAGGGGGTAGCGACTGTTTATCAAAAACACAGGGCTCTGCGAAGTAGCAATACGACGTATAGGGTCTGACGCCTGCCCGGTGCTGGAAGGTTAAAGGGAGGGGTGCAAGCTCTGAACTGAAGCCCCAGTAAACGGCGGCCGTAACTATAACGGTCCTAAGGTAGCGAAATTCCTTGTCGGGTAAGTTCCGACCTGCACGAATGGCGTAACGACTTCCCCGCTGTCTCCAACATAGACTCAGTGAAATTGAATTCCCCGTGAAGATGCGGGGTTCCTGCGGTCAGACGGAAAGACCCCGTGCACCTTTACTATAGCTTTACACTGGCATTCGCCAAGGCATGTGTAGGATAGGTGGTAGGCTTTGAAGCAGGGACGCCAGTTTCTGTGGAGCCATCCTTGAAATACCACCCTTATCTTCGTGGATGTCTAACCGCGGTCCGTTATCCGGATCCGGGACAGTGTATGGTGGGTAGTTTGACTGGGGCGGTCGCCTCCGAAAGAGTAACGGAGGCGCGCGATGGTTAGCTCAGACCGGTCGGAAATCGGTCGTCGAGTGCAATGGCATAAGCTAGCCTGACTGCGAGACTGACAAGTCGAGCAGAGACGAAAGTCGGTCATAGTGATCCGGTGGTCCCGTGTGGAAGGGCCATCGCTCAACGGATAAAAGGTACGCCGGGGATAACAGGCTGATGACCCCCAAGAGTCCATATCGACGGGGTTGTTTGGCACCTCGATGTCGACTCATCGCATCCTGGGGCTGGAGCAGGTCCCAAGGGTATGGCTGTTCGCCATTTAAAGCGGTACGTGAGTTGGGTTCAGAACGTCGTGAGACAGTTCGGTCCCTATCTGCCGTGGGTGTAGGAATATTGACAGGATCTGTCCCTAGTACGAGAGGACCGGGATGGACGTATCTCTGGTGGATCTGTTGTCCTGCCAAGGGCATAGCAGAGTAGCTATATACGGAATGGATAACCGCTGAAGGCATCTAAGCGGGAAACCAACCTGAAAACGAGTGTTCCCTATCAGAGCCGTGGAAGACGACCACGTTGATAGGACGGGTGTGGAAGCACAGCAATGTGTGAAGCTTACCGTTACTAATAGCTCGATCGACTTCTTCGTTCCCATTGTTCATGCTCATCAAGCAAAGCTTGATGATCTGTTCTGTCTTCACGCTGACGTGGCCTTCGGCCACTACGCTGCAGACGGCGCGCCAAACGATTGGCGACGGACTAGCGTCCTGTATGGGCGCCACGCTCGACCTCGAGCAAGGCAACATACGGATAAGTCACAGAAACGACGTGTAAATTAAAACGAAGCGCAAGCTTCCCAGCTTCTCGAAAACAACGTTCATGTGAAAACATGAACAATGTTGCGTTTTGCCGACCTGGTGGTTATCGCGGGGCGGCTGCACCCGTTCCCATTCCGAACACGGCCGTGAAACGCCCCAGCGCCAATGGTACTTCGTCTCAAGACGCGGGAGAGTAGGTCGCTGCCAGGTCTGCAAAACGCATCAAAAATCTTCTCATCACATCCCTCGGCCCAGCCGAAAAAAAAGGGCCGCCAAAAGCGGCCTTTTGCAGTTTAAGACAAAACTTAAGGAAAACGCCAAGCGCGTCCCTTACAGGAGATAAATTGCTCCGCAATTTACTCCGGCAAAGATCCGTCGTCGCTAAAGCAACGACGTAACCGCGACATTCGGCCTTGCCGAATGCGCTGGACGCGGGGTGGAGCAGCCCGGTAGCTCGTCAGGCTCATAACCTGAAGGCCGCAGGTTCAAATCCTGCCCCCGCAACCAAAATTACGAAGAAAGCAAACACGAAAGCCCTCTCCCAAAAGAGGGCTTTCTTGCGTTTTGGGCATGGCATAACACTAGCACAAATCCGCCCCCGAGCACGCGCGGCAAGTGGATGCACCCAAACACAGTCGAGCACTCCGAAAACAACCCGGCTTCACAAAGTCCCGGATGCGACCCTGGCCCGAAGCCATGCTTGCCTGTGCCGATCACGTCTACGGCTGTTGCCAATGAGGATAGGTCACATAAGCAGTCAACGCTCCTTCTTCTTGAGACCGGATCGTAACCCTGTCGCCTTTCTGCATGGCGATGATCTCTCCCGGACCTGCCATCACCGTCTTGTGGCTATCGGAAACGGTAATACTTCCTTCCAGGATGACCATCGTGTCGTGTACGGCCATTGTTTCTTCGAGAATCTGGTTTGGTCCATAACGCCCGAATCCGATAGTGACCGGCCCGCCATGACGCTGATCGAGGAGGTTGGCGGTGAAAATGTCACCGTCTTGTCCTGGTGAGCGTTCAAATGCCGCATCAGCAATGGCGAATTTATGAATGACCATACATTGTCTCCTTAAAGGTTTTGCCGTGCGTGGAACCGGTTTGAACCGCAGCACGTGCTTGTGCACTCCGCCGAGAAGCTTCTTGTCTGGCGATAACGCCGAAAATCTTCATTCAGGATGGCAGCGTTGATCATCAACACGCCGAGGGAATAACCGGAATAGGTCTTCAGTGTTCCGTTTTACGATTATTGCTTGCGAAAGGCTTTGGCCCCGGAAGAGTTCAGCGCTGCAGGTCGGCGACGGGCGCTGTGCCAAACATGCTCTTATACTCCCGACTGAATTGCGAAGGGCTTGCGTAGCCCACGTCATACGCCACGCGGGAGACATTGGTGCTTCCGGAGGCGAGAAGCTTTCTGGCTTCCAGCAGGCGTATATGACGCTGGAAGGCCAGGGGGCTAAATCCCGTGACAGCCTTGAAGTGCCGGTGAAAAGAGGTGACGCTCATGCCGGACGAGGCCGCCAGCTCGGGAATGACAATCGGTTCGTTGTGATTGGTGGCAAGCCAGTCGGCCGCCGTCTTGAGTTGCTGGAACCGGTCGTTTCGCCGTCCGACCTGCCGAAGCGTATCGCCCATCGAGCTTTGCAGCAACCGATAATAGAGCTCGAACTCGTAGTGTGGCGCGAGCGCACCGACGTCATCGGGCGTGGCCAGAAGTCCGACAAGGCGAACAAATGCATCGCCGACAGGTCCGTTCAGATTGTCTGATGCGACCGCACATGTCCAGCGATCCTCATGCTTGGGCATGTCGAGCACGACACGCGTGAGCATTCCGATATCGAGATGAAGGCTTATGCCGATGTAGGGAAGCTCTGGCGTCGCGTCAGTCAGCTGGTGGACATAGGGCAGGCCGAAGGACGATGTCGCGCAGTCGCCCGCCAGCAGTTCGAAACGATTGGCGCCCATGGTCAAAACCTTCGTGCCCCGTAGAACGGCGTAGAACATCGGCTCGAACACCGCCGGTGTGGGTGGCGTGGTGCGTGTACTTGTCCATAGCGTCAGGCGCGGGACAGGGGTCGGGATGGCGACGGTTCCCCCCTGACGCTCAACAAAGGGAGCAACGTCCTTCAGCAGTTGGGTGATTGGTTTCACAGAGCCGGCCATCATCTCAGGCATGTAGTGATTTGGAAGGATCAGGCAAGTCTCTGGGAAGATCGGGCATGTAGCTTTCGCCGTGTCCGCCTATCTTCAGTCTTGACGAATTGAGCTGCCACGATCCCCGGTAATCAGGTGGAACATACCTCGAGACCGCGCATCGGGGCGACATGAGATTGAAAGGGTCCGGATTATGCAGGAACTGGCTGGAAAGAACGCTCTGGTAACGGGTGGTTCGCGTGGCATAGGTGCAGCAATTGCGCGCGCTCTTTCTGGGAAGGGAGCGAATGTAGCAATAACCTATGAGCGGTCAGCCGAGAGCGCCGCGCAACTCGTTCGGGCAATTCAGGCCGCGGGGGGCACGGCCGTCGCGATCCAGGCTGACAGCGCCGATCCGGCCGCAATACAACACGCCGTGGACGAGACGGTCCGGGCTCTGGGCGGCCTCGACATTCTCGTCAACAATGCCGCGATAGGACGATACAATAATATTGCCGATTTCGCAGTCGAGGATCTCGACGCGTTGCTGGCGGTTAACGTCCGCGGGCCTGTTCTGGCGTCGAAGGCAGCCATTCCACACCTCAAGGAAGGTGGCCGGATCATAAATATCGGCTCAGCGGGCGCGGATCGCATCGCCGGCGTCCCCGGTACGGTCTATTATATGACCAAGAGTGCGCTTCAGGCATTCAATCGCGGACTTGCGCGAGAATTGGGTGCTCGGGACATAACGGTCAATCTCGTTCAGCCGGGACCGACGAACACCGACTCGAATCCCGAGACGGGAGAATCAGCGGACTACCAGCGCAGCCTGAGCGCGCTTGGCCGCTTCAATCAGCCGGAAGATGTCGCGGCCGCCGTCGCTTTTCTCGCAACGCCTGCCGCCCGGCAGATCACAGGGACGATCCTTACCGTCGACGGCGGCGCGCTTGCTTGAAAGCGCACTGCGGCCGGTGCTTCGCTCGATGAAAATCGGACGGGGCACCGATCGGTAACCGATCTCTGTTGAAAAATCGGCGCAGTCTGTACATCCCCTTCGTTCTTGAACCGCGAAGCGAAAAAATAGCGTCGCATCATGCTCCCTGCCAGCCAAGGAAAAATACATGAAAGCCGCAGTTTACGACAACCCCGGTCCTCCTACAGTTTTGAGATATGCTGATGTGCCCGATCCGGTTTGCGGGCCGGATGATGTGCTTATTGCCGTCGAGGCGATTTCCATTGAAGGCGGCGATCTGATCAATCGCCGGTCGACACCACAGCAATCACCGTGGATTGTCGGCTATGCCGCTGCAGGGACCGTGATTTCCGTTGGTAAAAATGTCCGCGACCGGGCGGTCGGCGAAAGGGTGGCTGCATTCGATATGCAGGGGTCCCATGCGGAACTCTGGTCCGTCCCGGCCTCGCGCACATGGCTTGTGCCGGAGGGCGTGGGAATGGCACAGGCCGCGGCCCTGCCGATTTCGTTCGGCACGGCTCATCATTGTCTGATCACCAAAGGCGGCTTGCAAAAGGCAGACACAGTTCTGATACAGGCTGCCGCCGGCGGCGTGGGTTTGGCTGCCGTCCAATTGGCGCGTGACGCCGGCGCGACCGTCATTGCTGCGGCAGGTGGTAGTGAAAGACAGGCACGCCTGCGCGGCCTCGGCGCATCACATGTCATCGATCGGCTGGAAAAGGATGTCGTTGAGGAGGTTCTCCGGCTGACCGGTGGCATGGGGGCTGACCTCGTCATCGATCCTGTCGGTTCGACTTTGCAAGCGTCCTTATCCGCTCTCGCGCCCGAGGGTCGCCTCGTGTTCGTCGGGAATGCAGGTGGCGGCAGCCTCCATGCCGACCTCTGGCCGCCGATGCAGAACAATCAAACGCTGCACGGTGTCTTCATGGGGCCGCTCTTCGAGAGGCCGGCGGTATACGGAACTGTCATCCAGCTTCTCAAGGCCGTGGCCGAGGGACGCATGGAGGTCGTGATCGATCGCGTGTTTCCGTTGAGCGACGCCTCGATGGCACATGAATATGCGGAGAGAGCCAAGCCGCTTGGCCGCGTCGTGATGACACCTTGAGGTTGCTGCCACCCATTCATGCGGTCAGGCGCTTGAGCCCTTCCCACTGCCGAAGCACTCGATCAGCATTTCGGTCAGCACCCGGACTTTTCTTGCGGGATGCTGACCCGGCGGCCGGACGACATATATCCCGGCCGGGGGTGGAGGATGACCTTTCATCACTTCCACCAGCTCGCCCGCAGCCAGATAATTTTTGACGAGGTCGTAAGGCAGCACGGCGACTCCCAATCCGGCCGCCGCGGCGACAGCAAGAGCAACTCCGTTATCGGCCTTGAACTGTCCCTGCGGACGAACGGTTATCACCCTGTCTCCGTCCATCACCTGCCAGGTTTCCGTGCCTTGCATGAGAGCCTGATGAGCCACAAGTTCTTCGGGTGTTTGCGGCGAGCCGTGGACCTTGATGTAATCCGGGCTGGCAACAAAAATTCCATAGAGCGGACCGACGCGTCTGGCGACGAGGCTTGAATCCGGAAGGTTCCCGACCCGGATCGCGCAATCATATCCTTCGGCGATCAGATCCACGAAACGATCAGTGTAGCAGGTCTGGATCTGAAGCTGGGGATAGCGGCGCGCCATTTGCGCAATCACGAGCGCGAAATGCGTTGGGCCGAAAGAGAGCGGCGCTGCAATCCGCAGACGCCCGCGAAGCTCACCAGCCGGAAGAATCGTCTCCCGCGCCATATCGATGTCGGCTGAAATCCTGGCGGCATAGTCCCGGAAGGTGGCGCCCGCCTCCGTCAGGGAAGCGCCGCGCGTGGACCTGGCCAGAAGCTGAACGCCAAGTTCAGCCTCAAGCCGCGCCAGCCGCCTGCTGACCATGGACTTGGAGATGCCGAGCCGCACTGCGGCCGAAGAGACACCTCCCGCATCTGCAACTTCGACAAATGTCCTGATGTCTTCGATATCCACTCTGCGTTCCCCATTCTGCAACACAGCTCAACGCTGACAAGGACTACCGCATCATAAACAGGAATGACAAGTTCCTCCCGCGGCAACGCCCGAAGGGATGTAGGTCCCTTGCGCAAGCGCCTCGATAAACCGCCAACACAGGATGAACCCATGACCTTTCGTAACGGCCTTGATTCACTTCTCCGCCCCGAAGATTCCGTCCTCGTTCTGATTGATCATCAGCCCTATCAGCTCGCAAACCTGAACAGCCATGATCCGCAGGCTGTGGTCAATCTCACAACGGCGCTGGCGAAGCTGGCCAAAGCCTTCGATGTTCCGACTGTCCTCACCAGCGTAATTGCGGCACGCGGCGGACTTCTCTTCAAGCAGATCACCGACGTGTTTGCTGATCAGCAAGTCATCGATCGCACCTGGGTGAACACCTGGCAGGACGAGAATGTAGTGAACGTTGTCAAGGCGACCGGCCGCAAGCAGCTGATCATTGCCGGACTGTGGACCGAAGTCTGCGTTGCAATGCCCGTGATCCAGGCCGCTGGCGAAGGCTGGGACGTGACCGTGATCACCGACGCATCCGGCGGGATTTCGAAGGAATCTCATGAAGTTGCCATCCAGCGCATGATCGCGGCCGGCGCAAATGTGATGACGGTAATGGCGCTTGCGGGTGAGTGGCAACGCGATTGGGCCCGCACCGAGCATGTTGAGGAGCTGACCGAAATTCTCATCCAGCACTTCGGCGGCAGCGGCATCGCCTATCTCTGGGAGCAGCAGTTGCTCAACACGCCGGCGCCGTCCACCAAGGGCGGCCACTAACATAGAGCGGGATGTTGGGGTGCGGGACGGAGAGCTGCGTAAGGCCCATCGTCGCAAGCTTCTTCATCCCAGCCCTGCATCCGCATTGCACGAGCAATCGTCCGTGGCGAGTTTCGTCATGAAGCTGTTACCGAAAGGGTCGCTTACCCATGGTGCGGGGCCGCGGGCAGGAGCTTAAAAGTGCCCGTTGCATCACGGGTGGTGCAACGGGCGCTTATCCGACCTACAAGTGTTTTCAGGTCGGACGAGACGGAGGCTCGGTATCTGGCACGACCGACAAGGTGTGCTTGAGACATTTGAGCGCAAAGCAGGAGCGCGAATGGCGCACGCCCTCGATCTTGTAGAGCTTGCGGCGCAGAAATTGCTCGTAACCTGCGGTTCCCGCCACCGCGACCTTGATGAGATAATCATATTCGCCGGTGGTCAGATAAGCTTCCAGTACCTCTGGAAGAGCCGCCATGGCTTCGCCGAAACGTTCCAGAACCTCATCATCGTGACGCTCCAGCATGACCTCGATGATTACCGTCTCGGTCAAGCCTAGCTGCGCCTGATCGAGAATTGCCGTATAGCCGCGGATGACACCTTCCTCTTCCAGCCGCTTGACTCGCTGCCAGCAGGGGCTGGGTGAAAGTCCCACCTTCTCGGATAGTTCCGTATTGCTCAGCCTGCCGTTTTCCAGCAGGGCGCGGAGTATTTTGCGGTCGATCCTGTCGAGCGGCTTCGTCATGCCGGTCTCTCCCAAACATGCAGCAAAAAAATCTGCCGCCGATCCGTCGGCGTGCGAAAGAAGTGTCTTGGTTTCGATGCTTTGGCTGCGCCATTCGAAAGCACCTTCGGCTGGTTTTTTAGTACCGTACTGCATGGTACAGGCAGCAGGGAGGAGCGGGCATGGCACCGATATCGCAGCAGCATTTTCCAAGACCCAGGACGTTGATCCATCCCGGTATTTCCGCGCCTGTGCGCATCAACAGCCTGCGCTCGCCCTCGGCGCGCCATGTCCGGCTGTTCATCAAGCCGGGGCGCAGCCTTTACGACGGCATCGTTCAGCCGCTTGCGGGGGAAGGCATTGAAAGCGCCTCCCTGACCATACTCGGAGGGCACTTCGATGGATTGTCCTATTGCGTTGCTCCGCCTGATCCATCCGGCAACGCCGTCATCGCTTATACGAAGCCCATCGACGCCGGTGCGGCGTGGCTCATCTTCGGCAACGCCACGCTCGGGCGCAGCATGAAGGGCGAGCCGATCGTGCATTGTCATGCCGCCATGCGAACCGCGGCGGGTTTGGTCAGGGGCGGTCATTTGCTGACAGAATCCTGCATTGTCGGCGAGGGTGGCATTTCCGCGCTTGTGACCTCGCTCGACAGTTTTCTGTTGCAACAGTCTTTCGATCCAGAAACGAATATTCCCCTTCTTCAACCGAAAAATCGCATGGAGCGCGCCAATGAACATGCATGATATTGTCGAATCCGGTTCCATGGGACGCGTTGCCTATGCCCGCATAGCCCCCAATGAAGATCTTGTGCTCGGCGTCGAGAAACTGTGCCTGGCCGAGGGCTTCCGCAATGCCTTCGTGCGCGGTGCGCTGGGCAGCCTGGTGGATGCGTGCCTCGGCACCCGCAGCGGCGATTTTCTGCAGATAAGCGGCCCCGCCGTTGAAATCGTTTCGATAGCCGGCGAAGTACGCGCCCAGCCTGATGGCTCGTTGCGCGCTGCGCTGACCGGCGTTGTGGCCGATACGGAGGGTGCGGTTTACGGCGGCCCCTTCATCGCAGGCGCCAACCCTGTCTGCATGACTTTCGAGGTGACGCTGGAGGAATGGCTGCCGACGGAAAAATCGCAAGCGGCGTGAACAAAATGGGACGAGCAGGGGCGCCGTGTCGCCAAACGTCCCTGCGCCGCTCAAGCTGCGGCCTCACGTTTCTCCGTCAGAAGAAGTTCGAAGGTGACGCAAACGGGGTTTTTGCCGCGCACCAACCGCCCGCCGCTGATGTGGCGGGTGAGATCGACCATCGCAATATCCAGCGCCGTGCGTTCACTGTCGGAGCTGATATGGCCTGCGCGGATAAGGATTTCGCTGGCGTAGGCGGTAATGGTCGTTCCGTCATCGTAGTCCGCGCCGATAAGGCTTCCAATGCCATTGACATCGGCTTCCGGCAGGCCGAATTCCGTGCAGGCCGCTTCGAGGGCGAGGCAGATGTCGGTGTTAGGCCGGACAGTGCATAAAAGCGCCCTCAGTCCCGCATCCTGATGCCTACGCGGCCGGGGGATGGGTGTGAAAAGCGGAAAATTCGTTTCCTCATCCTGCCGAGCGTCGAGGATCGCTCCGTCAAGCGCCAGCGCCTCAAATTGTATTTCTTGGGCAAATTCGGCTTCGAAGGGAAGCAGATGTCCCATGGAGACGACGCCCTGAGAACTTTTCCACGAACCATGGCAGTGCAGAAACGGCTGGCCATCGCGCCGTCCCATATGAAGGCCGGCATCGATGATCGTGCCCTCAGGCATGGAAAAGGTTTCGCTGTACCAGGCTGCATGGGAGGCATCAGGAGCGGCCGCGGGCATAACGTATTCAAGCCGCTTCATCGGCACGTTTTTCAGCCTGATGTAGCCACCTTCGAAACCCCGTTCCGCAAAGGCAGCGGCAATCGCTTCGTTGACGCACATGCCGGCACGGACGGTTAACGTGACGGGATGGGCACGGCAGCCGATGGCGCGAAAGCGCTCGGGTGTCTCCGGTCCGGGGTGGACGATGCTGCGCGGAAGCGCTGCCTGGGCCATCGGCGTCATACCGCCAGCCCCGCGGTGATGAAGCCGCCATCCACGGCAAGAACCTGACCATTGACGTAGCTCGCATCATCCGACACCAGAAACGCCACGGCAGAGGCGATTTCATCGGTTCTGCCATAGCGGTGCATGGGAACACGGCTATGCCACTGATCGCGAACATTCTCGGTATGGACCGCCTGGGTCAGTGGTGTATCGACCGGGCCGGGTGCAATTGCATTGACGCGGATGCCCGATTGTCCGAGTTCGTTCGCCATCACCATCGTCAGGAGATTGACGCCGCCTTTCGAGGCACCATAGGCGCTGCGGCCCCGGTTGCCACACATGCCGGAAACCGAGCTGATGTTGACGATGGAGCCGGGAATCTCACGGTCCAGCCAGTAACGCGCCGCCGCGCGAGCCACCGCGAAGCTGCCGACGAGATTGACGTCGACGATGCGGCGAAATTCTTCGACGCTGGTCTCGACGGAAAGCTTGTCGATGCCGATGCCGGCGCTGTTGACGACGGCCACCAGATCAACCGCCTGTTCAACGCCATTCACCGTCAATGCGGCGAATGCCTCCTCTATCGACGCTTCATCCGCCACGTTGCACACGATGCCACGCGAGGCGTCGATACCGAGCTTCTCGCAGGCCGCGTCCAGCGCTTCGCGCTTGAGATCCAGCAGCCAGGGTTGCCATCCGCGCGCCATCAGCAGCTGCGCGGTGGAAAAACCGATGCCGGATGCTCCGCCGGTGATCGCGACAGCCCCTTTTGTCCCTGCCGTCCGTTGTGTCATACCCTCTCCTCCCGGTTGAATGCCGCGCGCGTCAGCCTGTCCGCTTTTCCTCGAAAACCGGCATCTGGCCGCGCTTTTCCAGCTCTTCGCGGATCATTTTCTTGGTGATCTTGCCATAGGCGGATTTTGGCATGGCATCCCAGAACACGACTGTTTTGGGCAGCTTGTAACGGGCCATCTTGCCTTCCAGATAGGCCCTGAGGTCGATGCCGGCGATGTCAGCGCCTTCTCTCGCCACGCAGACCGCCACGCCCACTTCACCCCACACCGCATCTGGCACACCCAGAACCGCCGTCTCGCTGATATCGGGATGCATGAGAATTTTTTCTTCGATCTCGCGCGGATAGATGTTCGAGCCGCCGGAAATATACATGTCGGAGGCGCGCCCGGTGATGTAAACGAAGCCGTTTTCATCGCGGTGGCCGAGATCGCCGGTGCGGAACCAGCCGTTGCGGAAGGCTTTGGCATTGGCGTCGGGGTTGTTGTAATAACCGGCGAAGACGGCGGGACCGATGACGCAGATCTCGCCGGTTTCTCCCGCCTCCACCTCTTCGCCTGCGTCGTTCTGGATCTGCACCTCCATGCCTGTCCGGTCGAACCCGCAGGTGCCGACCCGCGCTTCCGGACCGTCTTCTGCGCTATGAAAAGAAGGGGGAAGCACGGTGATATTACCGGTGACTTCGCCGAGGCCGAAATATTGCACCAGCACCGGACCGAGCTTTGCCAATGCCCGTTTCTGGTCGGCGCGATACATCGGCGCGCCGGCATAGATGACATAGCGCAGCGAGGAATGATCGAAACGATCCACGGACGGGTCTTCGATCAACATTTTCAGAATGGTCGGCACGGTGAAGGCATTGGTGACACGCCATTTCTCGATCAGCGCCCAAACGGCGGGGACATCGAGTTTTTCCGCTGCCGGCAGCACGGTCTTTGCCCCGTGCGCCACCTGCACCAGCTGGTGAATACCCGCGCCGTGCGAAAGCGGAGCGACAACGATGGATGCGTCGCCTGTTCCCGTGCCGGGCATCAGATCGCAGAGATGGTTGGTGATGACAAAGGCCATCTGCCCATGGGTCAGCACCGCCGCCTTGGGGCGCCCGGTGGTGCCCGACGTGAAGAAGAACCAGCAGGGATCGTCGCGATCCACCGCCTCACCCTTGACCTTCTGACCCAGATGACGGGCGACAATCGCATCATAATCCTCACCGAATTCCGCCTGACCGATGGCGATGGTGAAATCGATCGCTGCGGCTTCACGGCTTGCTTTCGCATGTTCGGGAAAAGCGCTGGCGCAGAACATGCCGCGTGCGCCGCTGGCCTTCGCCAGGTAGCCGACTTCATCTGGCGATTGGCGGTAATTGGTCGGCACCCACACCGCGCCCACCCGGAAGCAGGCGAACATCGATTCGAACATCTGGTTGTTGTTGGAAGACTGCACCAGAATACGGTCACCCTTGACGACACCGAATTCATTGACCAGCGCATGCGCCATGGCGTCGACGCGGGCTTCCATTTGCGCCCAGCTCCAGGTCTTTTCACCCCAGACGAAGCCGATATGATGCGGGTTGCGGCGCGCGGCCTGCGTCAGAAAATGCGAAAGGTTCATCACCCGCGTGGTTGATGGTGTGACACCGCCCGGAGGATGCTGCACGGGGCCAGGTGTCCTCATTTCACGCGCTCCATGATCGAAACATAGTTGGCAACCGCGGTGCCGCCCATGTTGAAAACGCCGGCAAGCGAGGCGCCGGGGATCTGCATGTCTCCAGCCTCGCCCATCAATTGCATCGCTGCCATTACATGCATGGAAACGCCGGTCGCTCCGACCGGGTGGCCTTTCGATTTCAGTCCCCCTGAAGGGTTGATTGGCAAACGGCCGGTCTTCAGCGCGGTGCCTTCGTGCACGACCCGGTGCCCTTCGCCTGGTTTTGCAAGCCCCATGGCCTCATATTCGATAAGTTCGGCTATGGTGAAGCAGTCGTGCGTTTCAACGAAAGAAAGGTCGTCGAGCGTAGCGCCCGCAAGTTCCAGCGAGCCGGCCCATGCGCGGCGGGCGCCCTCGAAGGCCAGCGGGTCGCGGCGGCTCAGCGCCAGAATGTCATTGATCTGTTTTCTGCCCCGAAAGCCGATCGCCCGGTGGAGGCTGGCTGCGGTTTCTTCGTCGGCCAAAACGATGGCCGCCGCGCCGTCGGAAATCAGCGAGCAGTCGGTACGGCGTAGCGGGCCTGCGACATACGGGTTCTTATCGGACACGGTGTTGCAGAATTCGAAGCCGAAATCCTTGCGCATATGGGCATAGGGATTGACCGCGCCGTTGGCGTGGTTCTTGGCGGCGATCATCGCAAGCTCCTCCGAGCGATCGCCATAACGCTGGAAATAGGCCTGGGCGATGCGACCGAACTGGCCGGCAAAACCGCCGGGGATATTGGCCTCTTCTGCGCGGTAGCAAGCAGAGAGCAGAATGTCGCCTACCTCGGCGGTGGGAAGCGCCGTCATTTTTTCGGCGCCCACGACGAGCGCAATGCGGCCCCGCCCCGCCTCGATGAAATCCATCGCGCTGTACAGGGCGGCCGATCCCGTCGCGCAGGCATTTTCGAAGCGCACGGCGGGCGTATAGGCCAGTCTTTCATCACCCATTGCCACCAGGGCGCCCTGAAAATCCTGTTTCGAGAAACCATTGTTCATCACACCGACAAAAATGCCGTCGATATCGCCAACGTCGATGCCCGCATGGTCTATGGCCGGCGCGACGACTGACGCCATCAGCTGTTCGGTATTTTCAAGGGTCGATTTGCCGAAAGGCGAATGCGCCCAGCCGACGATCTGCGCTTTGCTCATTTGCTCGTTCTCCTTGCCTGTCGCTTCGGTTCGCCGTCGCCGCGCGTGCGTGCACGGCTGGCCATCATTTCTGCGATGCGTGTTTCGATACGTGTCACCTCTTCGCGCAGCAGCGCCGCCAGTTCTGGCTGACGCTCCGGCCGCATGCGGCTATCGACGGCGGCGATGCTCAACGCTCCCGCCACCGCTCCATCCGGCGTGCGGATTGCGACACCGATACCCCATGAATTGGAAAGGATGAGGCCGGGATTGAGCGAGTAGCCGTTCGCCCGGGTCAATTCGACATCACGGCGTAGCCCGTCGAGCGTGATACCGGGATAATTCGCGGCGATGAGGCCGCTATTGGCGGCAATGACGCTATCCACTTCGGCATCGGGCAGGGCGGCCAGCATGGCGAGAGATCCGGCGCCGATACCCAGCGGGTGCTCGAAACCGGCCTGGAGCGCATGGGTGCGCACGGGCCAGGTGCCTTCCTCGCGATAGAGGCAGAGAGAAAACGTATCGCGGCGTACCGAAAGGAAGCTCGAATCCTCGGTACGGCGGGAAATACGCGTCAGTCCGTCCTGGGCCATCTGCAACAATCCGAAACGGCGTGATGACAGGCTGCCCAGCACGTAGGCTTCCTCGCCGAGATAATATCGGCGTGTCTCCTCGTCCTGTTCCACGAGGCCTGCCCGGATCAACGCCAGCAGCAGGCGGCGGGCCGTTGGCTTGTTCAACCCGCTTTCGGCGACGATGCCGGAAAGCGACACACCGCGTTCGGCGTGCCGCCCCACCATGGACAGCAGCGCCAGCGCCCGGTCCACGGCACGTGCCCCTGTCAGATCGTTTTCCGCCGCAACCACCGTGGCCATATCAGGTAAACGCCCCCACTGCGCAACTTTGGCCGCCGTCGACCGGCAGGCAGATGCCCGTGATAAATTTTGCTTCATCGGATGCCAGAAAAACGGCGGCGCGGGCGATATCGAAGGCATCACCCATGCGCCCCACGGGCACCGCGGCATTACGCGCCGCCACCATTTCCTCGACGGAGGCGTACTGGTTGCTGATCTGCTTGTAGATCAGCGGCGTATCGATCATGCCCGGCAGAACGCAATTGGCGCGAATACCTTGCCGTGCGTATTGCATCGCCAGCGCCACGGTGGCCTGGTTGACCGCGGCCTTCATGGCGTAATAGGCGAAATAAGGATAGCCGGTCCAGCGGATCGAGGCGAGTGAGGAAATATTGACGATGGCGCCGCCGCCCTGCCTCAGCATCACCGGCAGAACAGCCTTGGCGGTGCGATAGACAGAGCCGATGTTGAGATCGACGGAGGCGCGAAAGCGCTCCTCATCCAGCTCCACCGGCCCGCCCATATGCGTCACGCCGACATTATTGTGCAGGATGTCGATGCCATCAAAGGCATCGCAGGTTCGTGCAACTGCCGCTGATACGGATTCCAGCTTCGTGACATCGGCGGCAACGGCGATTGCCTCAAAACCTTCTTCGCGGATGATCTGCGCGGTTTCTTCAGCCGCGCCGGCGGAGAGGTCGACACAGGCCACGCGCGCGCCCTCGCGGGCAAATTGCACGGCCGCAGCCTTGCCATTGCCAAAGCCCGGCCCCGATGATCCTGCGCCAAATACAAGCGCGCGTTTTCCCGTCAGGCGACCTGTCAAAACAGTCTCCATTAAAACAGCCAGAAGTGATCGGATCGGCCCCGCTTGCGGCGGGACCGATTATTTGCTGACCCGTCAGGTCAGGCTGGCGCCAACGGCCTTTTCGAGAATGGCCCAGGCTTCGTCGCCATATTTGCTTTTCCACTCGGAATAGAATCCGGCTTCCTTGAGGGCTGCACGGAAGAGCGATGCGTCAGTATCGTTGAAGGCCATGCCCTTGCTGATCAAGTCTTCCTTCACCGAGGCGTTGAGCTTCGCCACGTCGGCGCGTTCATCCTTGCCGGCCTGATTGAGGTTCTTGGCAACGATGGTGCGCAGGTCGTCCGGCAGCCGCTCCCACGCGCGCTTGTTGGCGAGGAACCAGAAACCATCCCACATGTGATTGGTAACCGAGCAGAACTTCTGCACTTCGAAGAGCTTCGCGGTGGAAATGATGGCCAGAGGGTTTTCCTGGCCGTCGACGACGCCGGTCTGCAACGCGGTGTAGACTTCCGCGAAGTTGATGGAAGCGGGAGCCGACTTGAAGGCCTTGAACATCGAGGTCCAGAGAGGGCTCACCGGCACGCGGATCTTGAAACTTTCGAGATCGGCAGGCGTGGTGATGGGTTTCGACGCGCTGGTGATCTGGCGGAAACCGTTGTCCCAGATCGTATCCATGGCGACGAGATTCTGTTTGGCAATTTCACCGCGTACATATTTGCCGAGATCGCCGTCCATGGCCGCCCATACGGAATCATAATCCGGGAAGGCAAAGCCGATGCCGCTGATGGACGCGTTTGGTACCAGCGTGGACAGGATCAGCGGCGAGAGCGTGAAGAATTCAACGCCGCCGGAACGCACCTGGCTCAGCATGTCGGTATCGGCCCCCAACTGGCTGCTGGGGAATATCTTGATATTGACCCGCCCGTCGGTTTCTTTCTCGATACGATCGGCCGCTTCCTTGGCGCGCACATTCATGGGGTGCGCAGCCGGCAGATTATTGGCATATTTGTAGCTGAATTCCGCGGCGCGTGCGCGCGATACGAACGCGGTGGCAAGAACGGCAGAACCGGCGCCCGCGAGCATGGTACGTCTGTTGATGATCATTGCTTTCTCCTCCCAAATAAAAGCATGTGTCGTTCGTCGGCATGGCGGGCGGACCCGCCACGGTGTCAGAGCAGAATTGTGGACAGACCCGGAATTCCGGCAATCAGCAGCAGGCCGATGACCATGGCTGCGAGATAGGGCCAGATGGCACCCATGGCTTCATCGGGCGAGACATTGCCGATCTTGCAGGCAATGTAGAAGCCGATGCCGATGGGCGGCGCCATCAGGCCGATATTCATGGCGACCACCACGACCATCGAATAATGGATGTCGTTGATGCCGAGCGTGCGGGCAATGGGGAACATGATCGGCGCGAGCAGAACAATTGCAGGCAGTCCTTCCAGCACGCAGCCGAGGATCATGAAGATCAGGATCGACACGATCATGTAGGTCATCCAGCCGCCCGGCAGGTCGGTTATCATCGCGGTCAATTCGAAGGCGAAACCGCTTTGCGTCAAACCCCAGGCCATGGCGGAGGCGCAGCCGAGGATCAGCAGGATCGCGCCCGAGAGCGCCGCTGTCTCCACCAGCATGGAGTAGAGTTTTTTCAGGCTGATCCCGCCATAAAGCACCGCGCCGATAATCATGGCATAGAGCACTGCAATGGTGGATACTTCGGTCGCCGTTGCCACACCGCCGCCCACAAGGCTGCGGATGAGGAAAGGCAGAACCAGAGCGGGTGCGGCAACCAGTGCCGCCTTGCCGACCAGCGGCCACGGAGTGCGTCTGGCGCCATCCATGTTTTCGTTCCGCGCTTTCCACCGTGCCAATACCGCCAGCACCAGAAGCAGCACCATGGCGATCATGAAGCCGGAGGTAAACAGGCCGGCAATCGATACGCCCGCTGCTGAACCGAGGACGATGAGAACGATGGACGGCGGAACGGTATCGGCCATGGCGGCGCCGGTGGCCAGCAGTGCGATCATTTCCTTGGGCTTGTGGCCGCGTCGCTTCATTTCCGGAAACAGCGCAGGTGCGACCGTTGCCATATCTGAAACCTTGGAGCCGGAAATGCCCGAGACCAGAAACAGCGAACCGAGCAGAACATAGGACATGCCCGCGCGGATGTGGCCGAACATCGAGGACAGCAGTTCGACGATCGCCTTGCCCATGCCGGTTGCGTCAAGGACGCAGCCCAGCAGCACGAATACCGGCACCGACAGCAGAATGATGCCCGACATTCCTTCATCCATGCGCCCGACCATAACGATCATCGGAACCCAGGTGGTGAAAGTCAGATAGGACAATGTTCCAAGGCCGAAACAGAAGGCAATGGGCACGCCGAGCGCCAGAAACACCGCCACGAACAGGCCGAGGAAGATCGCCAGGTTAAAATTGCCAAAGGATTCCAGTGTGGGCGACGCCAGAAACAGCAGGCCGGCAGCCACCGCAACCGTGACGATAGCAGCGACGATGTCCCGCAGCCTTTCCCTCCGGAAGAGGTTGTTCATGACCAGGAGCAACATCAGGGAGGCGCCGAATGGCAGGGCTGCGGCGCGGAAAGTCATGGGAATGTTCAGCGCCGCCGATGTGACGACCCATTCCTCGATGGCGTATTCGATTGCGGGCTTGATGATAGCCGCAAGAAATGTCGCCACCAGCACCAGCGCCAAGGAATTGATGTAACCCAGAAAACGCTGCGGAAACATGTTGAGGAACAGCGTCAGGCGCAGGTGCTCGCTACGGTCGATGGCAATGGCCGCACCCAGCATGGCAAACCACAGGAAGCACAACGACGCCGTTTCATCGATCCAGACAATCGGCAGATGCAAGGCATAACGTGATGTCACGCCGAGCAGAAGCAGGCCGATCATCAGCGCCAAAAGAATGGCTGCCATGGCCTCGACCGGCCGCATGAACCAGGAGCCTGTTACCGGCTCCGTGTGCAGTAGCTCGCCGTCGAGCACAAAGACGTCGTCATTCGCGTTTGCGGTCATGGTCATTGGGGCCTCCTCTCCCGCAGAACAACCTTCGCAATGGATGGTGGTCAGCAAGGCAGAATGTCCGGGCCCCAGCCACGATCATGGCCGGCATCAGGATATATCTGTCATCGCAAGACCGGCCAGACCCCTCCAAAAGTCTGAGCGTATCGGTATATCGCCTCCACGATATGGACCGTTACAAAACCATACGTTCGGGATACACAGGAAGAATGATAAAATCAATAGTAAAAGGCCGCAATTACGCAGTTTTAGACTCACGTATAGAGGTCCATATAGTGGATCATACTTTGGCCCATTCGAGCTTGTGCCTGTGCGATGATCCGGGCGACAGCCACCATCCTGCCTGAAAAGTGAACATCGTCGGCATCGAATGATCCCTCGATGCGCCCTGGGGCCGGGCCGCAACGCGACCCGCGCCTCAAATGTCCTTTGCGAGGCGCAGGGCGTCGTAGGTCGCCGCATGGGTGTTGCGCGCCGCGACGGCATCGCCGATGCGGAACAACCGATATGTGCCTGTCGGATTGCGCGCGACGGTCTGAGCCTCTCCGGCGAGCAGGGCGTCATAGGAAACCTCCCCGAGATTTGTCGAGCCGGGCTTGAGTTCGAAATACAGTTCATCCAGCGGGACTGTACCGTGATTGACGACGATCTGGTCGACGGTGCGCTGTCTGGAAATGCCGCCATAGTCGCTGCCGACGTGGGCGACGATCTGGTTGCCGCTTCTTTCGGCTGCTTCCAGCCGGTAAGTGACGGTGAATGTGGCGTCGAGCTTTTGCAGCGAGCGCATATAGGGAACGAGATTCATGGCCATGACTTCAGGGGCGAAGGAGCGATCCGGTGTCATGATTTCCACCTTGCCGCCAGCCTTGGCGATGAGCTCGGCCGCCTGAAGGCCGGCATGGTCTCCCGCGTCGTCATAGACGAGAACATTGGCACCCGGCCTGACGTCTCCGGAAATAATATCCCACGCGGAGACGACCAGTTCGTTGCCCTTAGACAGCACCTCGGTATGCGGCAGTCCGCCTGTGGCGATGATCACCACATCGGGTTTTTGCGAGAGAACCGTGTCCGCTTCCGCCCAGCTGTTGAAGTGGAAGACGACACCGAGCTTTTCGCACTGGCTCATGCGCCAGTCGATGATGCCGGTCATTTCCCGGCGGCGTTCGCTCTGCGCGGTGAGGCGAATCTGCCCGCCCGGATGGCTCGCTGCCTCGAAGACCACGACCGTATGGCCGCGTTCGGCACAGACCCTTGCGGCTTCGAGGCCTCCCGGCCCGGCGCCGACGATAACCACCTTCAGGCTTTTCGCAGCCCTGGTGATGGCGTGCGGCATGGTTTCCTCGCGGCCGGTTGCCGGATTGTGAATGCAGAAGGCAAAGCCGCCCTGATAGATGCGGTCGAGACAGTAATTAGCGCCGACGCAGGGGCGGATATCGTCCTCCCGCTTTTCCATGATCTTGCGCACAATATGCGGATCGGTCATGTGCGCGCGGGTCATGCCGACCATGTCCACCTTGCCGGTGGCGACGGCATGCCGGGCTGTGGCAACGTCCTGAATTTTGGCGGCATGGAAGGTCGGGAAACGTGTCGCTGCACGGATTTCCCCGGCAAAATCGAGGTGCGGCGCACTTGCCATGCCCTGAATCGGGATAACGTCGGTCAGGCCGGGATCGGTGTCGATATGCCCCCTGATGACGTTGAGATAATCGATCAGACCGCTTTCTTTCAGCAGTCTGGAGATTTCGAGGCCTTCTGCCTTTCCGGTGCCACCCTCCAGACATTCATCGGCGGTGTAACGAACACCGAGGATGAAGTCCTCACCCACGCGCCTGCGTATCGCCCGGAAAACGTCGAGGCAGAAACGCATGCGGTTTTCGAGCGAGCCACCATAGGGGCCATCCAGCTCGTTGGTCAGCGGGGAGACGAACTGATCGATGAGATGACCATAGGCCTCCAGTTCCACCCCGTCCATGCCGCCAGCCTTCATACGCTCGGCGGCGTCGGCGAAATCCTTGATGACACGCTCAATATCCCAATCCTCGATCTTTTTCGGAAAGGCGCGATGAGCGGCTTCCCGCTGGTGTGACGGTGCGAGCACCGGCAGCCAGTCGCCCTTGTCCCACCGGGTGCGCCGGCCAAGATGAGTGAGCTGGATCATGATTGCCGACCCCGCCTCGTGGACGGCGTCGGTCATTTCCCTGATCCACGGAACGATTTCATCCTTGTAAGCGAGCAAATTGTTGAAGACGGGAGGGCTGTCTTTCGAAACGGCGGCTGAGCCTGCGGTCATCGTCAACGCCACGCCGCCTTTCGCACGCTCGACGGTATAGGCGCGATAACGCCCTTTCGGCATGCCGTCTTCCGGATAAGCGGGCTCATGCGACGTCACGATGATACGGTTGCGCAGCGTCAGGTGCTTCAGCTGATAGGGTTGAAGAAGGGGATCGTTCGACATGGGCCTGCTCCAAGGGGGGTTATGGTGCGAGGCTAAGAGAAAATGTACATATGTGTCAATTAACAAAACACCAGTGTCTATAAGTTAGACAAGAGCGTACGCCTCGCCTTGTCGCGCAGGGACTGATTTGGTACTCAACTGTCATGGACGCGACATTGAACGAAACCGGTTGGCGTGGATCGCAGGAGGGTTGGCTTGAGGCCGCCTACGAGTCCCTGCTGGAATCGGGGGTGGATTCCGTCAAGATTTTGCCGTTGGCGAAGAAGCTCAATCTCTCGCGCACCAGCTTTTACTGGTTCTTCAAGGATCGGGAGGAGTTGCTGGCGGCGCTTTTGTCCCGCTGGCGCGACAAGAACACGGGAAGCATCCTCAGGCAATCGGAGGCCTACGCGGAAACCTTGGCCGAGGCGATGCTGAACGTCTTCGATTGCTGGCTGGATCCCTCGCTTTTTGACAGCAAATTCGAATTCGCGGTGCGCAGCTGGGCGCTGCAGTCCGATGATATCCTTGCCGAGGTTCGCAAGGCGGATGCTGTGAGAATGGAGGCGCTTTCGCGCATGTTCGTCCGTTTCGGCCACCCCGAAAATACTGCGGATGTGCGCGCCCGCACCACTTATCTCGTGCAGATCGGCTACATTTCCATGCAGGCCGAGGAAGATGTGGCAGTGCGGATGAAGAGAATTGCGGATTATATCGCCATCTATACCGGCGAGGTGCCGCAACAACGGGAGCTTGATCGTTTTTATGCGAGGCACGGATACAGGCCAGGCCCCGGGGCCTGACGCCTGCGTGCGGAACTCGACAAGCGCGGACAACCCTCGGGACAGCGATAAGTGGCGCGGCCAACGCCTTCGATGCCAGTCGGATTACGCCGTTTGGGATGGTACAAGAAGAAGGGGCGGCCGGGCTGCAATCTATCTGCAACATTCACCAATCAGTGGTGGGGATGGCAAGAGCTCATCTTTGGGGGAAAGTCATTGCGAATCCTGCTTCTCGAGGACGAACCCGAAATGGCGCGGGCGCTGCTCGAAGCCTTGCGCCGGCGCGATGTGCTTGCCGATCATGTCAGTACCATCAGCGATGCCGATGTCCTTGCGCGTGACGGCTCCTACGATGTGCTTGTCCTGGATCGCCGCCTGCCCGATGGTGAGGGGCTGAACCTTGTATCGGCGCTTCGCCGCAGCAAACATTCCGTACCGATCCTTGTCCTGACGGCGCTTGGAAGTGTCGATCACCGCGTTGACGGGCTGGATGCCGGCGCGGATGACTATCTCGCCAAGCCTTTTGCGATAGAGGAACTGCTCGCCCGCCTCAGGGCCCTTCACAGGCGCGGCCCTTCCATTTCCGACAGATATGCGATTTTCGGAAATTTGAGCATTGATCAAAGAAGCAATGAAGTCAGCGTTGCCGGCTCCATCCTCGAGTTGCGGCGTCGGGAATATCTGGCGCTCGAAGCCCTGATGCGGCGCCCGAACCGTATCGTGACGCGGTCCAACCTGATCGAGGCGGTTTATACGCTCGACGACGAGATAGAGTCCAATGCGCTCGATGCCCACATCTCCCGTATCAGAAAGAAGCTGGCGCAGGCGGGAGCCACGGTGGAGATTAGAGCCGTGCGCAATATCGGTTATCTCATTCGGGCAAAGTCATGAGTTCGCAGCACAACCAATCCCTGCGATGGGGGCTGATGAAGCGCCTTCTCGTCCTGCAGGCTTTCTTGCTCGTTCTCTTCGTCGTTCTTCTCGTTGGCTGGATCTGGATCATCGATCCAAGGCTGGAAGGCGCCAATGAAGAGGCTGTGCGCATCATTGCGGAAAGCGTGACAAAGGATGGGCAGGGACGGACACAGGTGTCGGCTACACCCGATCTGGAGGCGCTGAAACAGCGCTATCGCAATCTCTGGTTCATGGTGCGGGACGCGGAAGGAATCGTCCTTCGATATGGAGATATCCCCACTTCCGTCGTGACGGGGGCATTTCCTTTGGGCATCGAAAGGGCGCGTCTAGAGGCTGGGGAAACAGTCCGGGCCACGATGGAGAACCGCGATACGCCCGCCGGACGGCTGCAGTTCATTGCCGGGACGGAAAAAGGTCTCGCGAATGATGGCGTGAATATCTGGATCAACATACAGCTGGATCTGGAAAAGGATGCGGATGGTGCCATTCGCTGGTTGACCGTGCTGCCGGGAATTGGATTCATTATTCTTGTGGCCGTGGTGCCCATGTTGCTGCTGACGGGTATTGCGACATTGCTGGTGACCCCACGTGCGGTCGGCCGTTCACTGAGTGGCCTCATGGAAACGGTCACCCAAGCGCAGTCGATCAATTTCGAGAACCGGTCCGCCCGTATCGCTCGCTCGAAGGTGCCGAGTGAAATCATTCCGCTGGTGGATGCCTTCAATGTTGCCCTCTCGAAACTGGACGAGGGCTATAATCGCCGCAACCGCTTCCTGGCCGACGCCGCCCATGAACTGAGGACGCCGATTGCGATCGTGCGCGTCCGCGCCGATCTTCTTCCCGATGACACGCTGAGCCGGCAGCTGCGGGCGGATATCGACCGGCTTACCCGCGTCGCACACCAGCTTCTCGAAATGCAGGCGGTGGGCGGGGTAGACCTGCCTGCGGAAGAGCAGGATTTGAATGTTCTCGTCGAACGCATCGCGACCGATCTTGCCCCGATTGCGATGGATGCCGGTTACGAGTTCGATTTCGAGCCGAGCGAAACAGAAGCCCTGCTGACGGTCCAGACGTCGATCATTGAGATGGCGGTCGTCAACCTCATCCGCAATGCCATCGATCACGGCGGCGGCAGGGGCGCCATTGTCGTCCGGGTGGGTGCAGCAGGAACCATAGATGTCTGCGATGAAGGTCCGGGCATACCCGTTGACGAACGCGAGCAGGTGTTCGAACCGTTCCATCGCATCAACACCAGCTCCTCCGGTGCCGGCCTTGGCCTCAATCTCGTGCAGAAAGCAGCTGAGCTGCATGGGGGCAGGGTGCTGTTCCTCGACCTTGATCCCGGCTTCTGCGTTCGGCTGGAGATCCGCTCCGTCACGCCAGGGAGCGGTGCGGGGCCATGAATCGCCTCCGGGAAGTCCGGACTCTTGAAGTTCTTAAAATAAGATTAAAGAAATAAGTATAAGCACATGAAAAATAACAATTATATTTAAATAAAACAGCCGCGTGTAATCCAGGCGCAATTCTTGCGCGGAAAATGCCCGTATCTGCTGCGCTCATTCGCACAGGAGACCATGGGAGCCGGTTTCCGGTTCTTCAACGCGAACGGAAACCCTGGCGCCTCAGATTGAGACGCCCCTGGTTTCGTCTGGAGTCATTCATGTCGTTCATTGCAAAATCGCTTGTTGCCATCAGTATTATGGCCGCACCGAGCGCCTATTCCGCTGATCTTGCCAACTACAATGCGCAGCAATTCGATTATACCAGCCGCCAGCCTTTTCCTGGAATGGGGCTTATATCGGCGCACATGGCGGCGTCGCCTCACCAAAAGTCAATCCTCTGGCCAGTGGCCGTGGTCTGACGGGTGGCGTACAGGCCGGTTACAATTTCCAGTTCGGCTCCGGTGTCGTCGGGGCGGAGCTGGAGGGCTCGTATCTCGGCAACGAGGCGCGGGTGCCGAATGGCCGCCTGAGAGAGCGTTTTCGTGGCGCCGCCAAGCTGAAGGCCGGTGTGGCGCTTGATCGTACCCTTCTTTACGGCACCGCAGGTCTGACCACGACGAAATTCAAGGATGGAAACGGCGTTACCGGACCGGATGACTGGAAGCGTGGCTATCTCGTGGGAGCGGGTGTCGAACAGAGTTTCGGCGGCGGCCTATCGGCCAAGTTTGAATATAACTACGTGAACACGGGAAATGTATCGACGACGACCTCCAGCGGCAGATCGAAGACGGATGTCAGCGATCACGTCGTCAAGGCGGGCCTCAACTATCGTTTCTGATCCGCTGACATGTGACGCAGAAGCATAAGACCGCCGCTTTCAGGTCGAAGCGGCGGTAAGGGGAAATGGCTCGAACGGCGAGGGGCCGTAAGAGGATCATTCGCATTCGAGTGAGGGTTGCCGGAAGCTCGTTACATACCAGTCGTTACCGGAACCGCGGGTGTAGAAAGTGTAGTAGCAATCGATGCGCTCGACATAACCAGGCGTTTCGGACACGTCGTAACGCTCGCCATGCCGCGTCGAGCGGACCTCGCCGCTTGATGATCCGGCCACAACCTGCGTCTTGTTCTTGCGCCACTGATAGGCCTGCTGGCCGGGGCCGAGGCTATAGACATTGTCAGGCGGCCCATAGTCCAGCATCACGCTGGTGATGGGTGCGCCGACATAAGTTTTCATCACGGTTGATGCGCAGGCTGTGAGCAAGAGCGATGTGGCGGCGATGAGGGTGATTGCTGGCGGGACTGCAAGTGATGACCTGTCGGACATGGGAATTCCTTTCAGCTGCGGTAAATTTCAGCAGGGATAGGAACAGGTCATTGCAGGTACATTACACTAGCAGACGGCGCGATGGACGGTCGTCTCGACGGGCCCGTGCTTCAGCGGGGCGCACCTGAACGGAATTTCGGCTTTGGTGCGCTGACAGGCTGTTGTTGACTGTGATGATACTGCTCTACGCACCAGGGCTACGGGCGGGATTGACCGCCCTGACACTGGCCACCGGAGCCAGTATCAGCTTCCATCCGAGAGCCAGCCAGCCTTTTCAGGCAGACGAGTTAGCGGCTGCGGGCGTTCCGAAGCTGGGCGAGGGTTGCCAGCGTATTGCCGCTGATGGACATTTTGCCATTGCCGAACAAGTCGAGACGGGGATCGGAAGGCGAATTGTTCATTTCATACCTCAGCAAAAAGCGGTCAATCAGCTTGTCGACCTTGCCGGCTTCCTGCAGGTCCCTCATCTTCAGTTTCTTTTCGATCATCTTTGCCTGCATCTCGACCTTGGAATTTGTGGTTTCCGCGGGAATTCCAAGGGCGGTGCGGGTGAATTCCGAAAGCGCATTGTCAGCCAGTATGTCGTAGGCATTGGAAATGCCGCCGGCCATCCGCTTGAAATAGAGAGCAAGACGAACACCGGCGTTTTCTTCTCCCGCCCTTTCCTCCAGCGTCTGCCGAACGTATTTGTCACGCGTTTCCATCAGGCCGCGGTTGTTCTGGACATGCTGGCTGGCTGTCGCGCGAATATTCCCCTTGGTGTCGAAGTTGAAGGAACCGGCAAGCGCGCGAAAGCGGGGATCCTTTTCGGCGTTGGCGAAGCTTTTCGGGTCCTTTAGGTCGGATTTGAAGATCTTTTTCAGATAATCGGTGCTGACCGATTTGGGGTCGATGCGTTCGGCAACAAGCATGAAATCCACCAGACGGCGATCGGCAAGCAACTGATCAACGGTTTCCAACGTCTCCATCTGCTGGCGGTAATAGGCGGCCTCCGTCTTTGCCTTTTCCTTTATCTTGTCTTTGCTGTTTTTCTGGCGATAGGCGGCGAGTTCCTCATCCTGCTTGCCTGTTTTCTCCCTGCTCTTCGAGGCCGTGTTCCATCGGGTCATTTCGAGAACGTAGTTCCGGGAGATGCGGGTAATCTCGTTTTCGGCCTGGGCCAGCCGTGGCGAGCCTATCCTGCCTTCGGCATCGAAATTATAGGCTTTCGCCAGCCGGACGAACCTTTCGTCTTTGAGGCTGCGGACATAACTTTTCGGGTCCGACAGGTCACTGGTGAAGACCTTCTTCAACTTGAACGTGGAAACCTCTTCGGGGCTGATGTTGAATGCCTTCAGCGCGAAGTTGCGAATAGTAACGGCTGCCGGTGCAGCGGAGAGGAAGTCCTCCAGGTTTTTCGTAAGGCCGATATAGCGTCTGTAGTCCTTGATCGTCTTTTGGTCCGCCGCCTCCTGTGCGTCGTCGTAGCGGCTAAAATAAAGTGTCATCATCGTACTGAGCTGGGCGGCGGTCTGGATCGTCTTTCCGGCAGCGATCTTGCCTTCCCCGTCGAAATTGAACGCTCTCGCAAGATCAATGAAGCCTTTGTCCTTCTCGGCGTGAAGCGCGCTTTGTGGATCGTCGGGATTTTCGCGAAGCGCCCACTGGATTTTCCTGTCGGTATCGGTGTCGTCCCTGAGGTTAAAGGCGACGATCAACATCGTTCTAAGACGGGAATTGGATATGAGTTGTCCGGCATCGGTAATCTCGTTCATCTTTTGCGCGAAGAAGTCGCGATTGAGAACTGCACCGGTCTGCGTCAGGCGAGGATACGATAAAACATAGGTTTCGTTGATCAGCCGCTTCTGGGTTGCCGTCTGCGCTTTCGTGCCGTCATCCACGAAACCGTCATCGCGGAAATTAAACGCTGCCGCCATTTCGAAGAGCTTGTGTGCATTGGCGATGCGCTTGTTGTACTGGCCAAGCAGATAATCGATTTTGGCGAGCGACGCCTTATCGGCGGAGGGGACTTTTGCGCGTTCGATGCGCAGATCGGCGGTCTTTGCCTGCCATTCCTCGACCAGAGGTTTGTAGGTTCTGTTGACGTAACTGTCGGCGCTGCTGATATCGCTGGTCAGAACATCCCGCAGATGTTTGTAGTTGAAGGCTTCGGCGTCGATGCCGAAGGATTTGAAAACATAGTCCCGCAACCGCGTGTTTTTGAAGATGTCATCCACATGGCTGACCGTGTCGATGACGATGTTGTAATACCGCGTTTCCTCCTTCAGTTCGTCGTCTCGTTGTTTGTGTGCATCGTGATAGGCGGCAACCAGTCGGTCCTGCTGGGTTTGAACCGTTTTTTCCGATTTGATAGTGCCGAAATCAAACGCCGCCGCAAAGTCGCGGTAGCGGGTGTCCTTCAGCTTGTTGGCGAAACTGTTCGGGTCGTTGAGATTGCTTTCCAGCACCTTCTTCATGAAGGCGGCGGCGTAGGTCATCTCGCCGAGGCCATAGGCCTTAATGGCGTAGGAATATAGCCTGTGGTCCTTCAGAAACTCATAGAGATTTTTGATCTTGCCAATATTGTCGGCGTAATATTTGGCGTCGCGCGATACGATCGGATCGTTTGCGACGCGTTTCAGTGACGATGCCAGGTCGCGATTATAGAGGGTGTAAGTTGTATATGCGGGCAGCACCCCAAGCTCCGGACAATATTCAATCGTGAAAACTGTCAATATTATCTCGGATATAACTTGCGTGTGGCTGTATTTATTTAATTTATACTTCATATAATTCTTTAGTGTTTAATTTATAAAATATTGATTCATTTAGTTCTTTTGTTCGTAGCGGTGTCGGTACAATACATCGTCGCTGGAAGTGGTAGAAAAATCGGCGGTTTATCCAAAGCAGGGGAACAGGAGCGCGCGCCCGGATCGGGGCGCAACGACATGTCGAAATCTCCGCGGGGACAGTCCTGCGCGTTGGGTTATCCATCGCGTGCTTGGCCGCAAGGCAGGAGCGGCTGCGTTATGGATTGCTGCGGGAAACCGGCGCAATGGCGGCCATTTGCTGCAATGCCCGCTCGTTCGTGCGCTTTGCCCGTGCAAGCGCATCGTCTCGATCCTCCGGCAGCGTGTAGGTCATATAGGAGAGGGAGGTTTCGAGATCGTTGTTGTTATGCCCGAGAATGGCGGCGAAATAGCTGTTCTTGGTCACGTGGGGAGGTGCGAAATTATGATAGGCCACCTCCGCATAGAGATGCCGAAGACCATAGGGCTTGGGAAGCTCCTCCTTCGGCCAGAGATCTTCGAACAGGTTAAAAACCGTGTCCCTGAGCAGCAGGCGCGTCTCCGATGAAAAATCATCGATCGACATGCCGTGCCACAATTTTCCCTGCCCGCTTTCGCGCAGGCGCTTGTAGGCGGCAAGAATGGTTTCCGAGCGGGCAAGCACCGGGATCTCATAGGTCACACCGTACTTCGTTCCCTCGCCCTGTTTTGTCTTGGCCTGGCCGTTGAACAGGACGCTCCATTTGGAAATGCCCTTGCCATAGGGAGCAGGCGAAAATTCCGCCTGGGTAAAGACTTCGTAGGGTCGGCGTCCGGTCATGCCGATCAGGCCGATGCCGATCATAAGGGGATCGGCTGACAGGAGTTTGTCGGCACAGATCTTCAGAACCTGGCGGTAATTCTCGAAGGTGATCAGCGCGCCGTGCTTTCTGGCGATCTTCTCCATCTTCACCCGTCGCGCATCGTCATACATCGCAGCGTCGCCGGTGGCGATTTTCAGCATCGGGTGATCGTCGCCAAACGCCTCGCGGATGGCGTTGCGATATTTGGTGATGTAGGAGATGATCGTTGTCTGGGCTCTGCCCTTCATGGTGCTGATTTCAGCATTCCACAGGGTCTGCATCTCTTCTTTCGTGCCGATGCCGTTCATCGCAGAAATGAAATCCGCGATGCGCAGAAGAACGGTGGGTTTGCGGCCGGCTGTATTAAATTCCGCGCGTTCGATTTTCTCGACGATCGAGGTTGCTACGCCCGTTTTCGGATAGTCGGCACGTTCGATGTAGGTTTTCAGCCGCTCGCGCAGTTTTTTCATGTTGCAAATGGCAAGCGGCGTGCTCTTGGGACCGAATTCGGCCTTCAAGGCGTTACGGTACTTCATGATGTAAAGTTCGAGAGTCTTTTCGGTGCGCCCATTGTCGAAATGGTAGCGGACCTCGGCGTCCCATAGATCGCGGATCTTTCTGTTGCGCGAGGCGTCGTCGTTTTTCATCGCCTCTTTGACCTGTGCGACAAAGTGGTCGATGCGTTCCACCAGGACCGGCGTTTTTGTTTTTCGTTTTGAGGAAAGCATGCGGCGGCTCCCTGAACCGGTCCGGATATATAAATCGATGGTTTGCGATCAACAGCAGCAGGGTTGCAGAAATAGATCAACATCCACTGCAGTCCGGTTCTTTTGAATAATAGTTTAGGCGATTCCGCAAGCGCGATGCGGAAAAGCGTCGGCGGTCCATTCGCCGCCAAGGATTGTCGAGGGCTCCTGTCGTAGCCCGGGTCAAGGTGGTGAGTGAGACGCCGTTATTTCGACAGCCGGGTCTTCAGCGACGTCACGATACGCTTGGCTAACCCTTCATAATCCTCGTCAAAGTGGTGGCCGCCCTCGATGCCGACCGCCTCCACGCCCTTGGCTTTCAGGCCGGGGCAGGGGTCTTCGTCTTCTTCTTCCGTGCCATATATGCATTGCACCAGCTTCGGATCGATCTTCGCGATGTCGTCGACCGTTTTGCCGCCCTTGCCTTCGCCGGCCACGCCAAGCCAGCCTTCGACGGAAATTTCGAAATCCACTTCGGTGGAAAGACCCATCAGGGTCAGCTGCACGACATGCGATTTGTCGCGGTCGGGCAGCAGATTATAGGTGGCGGGGATAATATCGGCACCGAAGGAATAGCCGATCAACACCACATTGCGGACTTTCCATTCCTTGCGATAGGTATCGATGATGCGGCCGAGATCGCTTGCGACCTCCTGTGGTTTCTTTTCCTTCCAGAAATAGCGGAGTGAATCGACGCCGATGACGGGTATGCCTTCCTTCTGGAAGGCGCCGCCCACTTCCTCGTCAAGATCGCGCCAGCCGCCGTCGCCGGAATAGATCACCGCCATGGTATCCATGACAGGGCTGGTTTCCAGAACCTTGATCGGCAGGCCGAGCGGACTGTCGGTGTCGCCTGCGGCGTCGACCTGGTCGGACAGGGTCTGGGTTAGAACCTCGTCCGCCATGTCATCCACATCCGTCACGTCGATATCGGGATGCAGCTTCACGAGCGCGTTGACGTGGTCGCGGCCCTTCTGATCCGCAGCAGAGGTGAACAGCACGCTGACGGGGGCAGGAAGGGGACCGTCGGTCAGACCATAAACGGTTTCGCCATCCACTTTATCTTTGGTGGCGGGGGTACAGAGGATCTTCTCGAGAGGCAGGCCGGCCTTGGGGTCCACGGCGATGGCCTCCCGCACGGTGGAGACAGGGCTCTGCGCAATCATCGCCAGCGCCAGCGTTCCGCCCTTGCCGATGCCGGAAAGGATGGGCTGGCGATAGCTGCTGGTGCCGGCGGTGCGCTGGATCTGCTGCGAGAGTGACTCGATGTCCGAGATCATATAGATGCACTCGTCATCGTCGGCCTCGAGCGCCTTCAGATATTCCTTGAAGTCGATGCCGACCACGGCGGCGCCCTTTTCTACCAGCGCCTTGGCGCGGGTCTCATCGGCCGCCGACCATCCGTCCGCATCGGAAATCAGGAAGACGCTGGCGAGGATGTCGCCATCAGGCACCATGATGTGCCCGGCGGGGATCATGCCGGTTTCGTATGCGGGCTTGTCCTCAGCAAAAACGGCGCCAGAAACGAACAAGGGGGATGCAAACAGGGCGGAGGCGGCCAGAACTGCTTTGAGCATGCTGAATCTTCTCATTTTCCGATCACTCCTCTGACACCGCCGCTGATCAGAACCGTCGCATCCATCAGCGCCAGAGCGGCATCTGCACCGTTCTGCACGGCAAGGTAACGCGGTTCCCATTTCGGGTGGAACTTGGCCTTGAAGGCGCGAAGCCCCTTGAAGTTGTAGAATCGTTCACCGTGTTCGAACAGTGTGCTGCCGATCCGGTCCCAGACGGGCGCCGCGTCGCGTTTAGACATGCCGGACATGGGCGCCATGCCGAGATTGAAGCTCTCGTAACCGGCCTCGCGCAGATATTGCATGATGCTGACGAAGAGAAAGTCCATCGAGCCGCGCGGCGCATCCGGCGAAAAGCGCATGAGATCGACGGTGGCTTCCTTTTTCGTATCCGTCACCATCAGATTGGCGAAGGCGGTGATCTTTCCATCCTTGCGCAGCACGGCAACGGGTTGCGACAGAATGTAGTCCGGCTCGAAAGCACCGAGCGAAAAGCGTTTTTCGCGGGTGTTATGGTGGGCGAGCCAGCCGTCGGAAACCTGTTTCAGCTCTTCCAGAACATCCTGCACCTGGGTCTTTTCGATGACCTCGAAGGTCAGCCCGTCGCGCGCGCCGCGGCTCAGCGACTGGCGAAGATTGGCAAGCTTGCCACCTTTGAGTTCGAATGCGGTGAGATCGACCAGGGCCAGTTCGCCCAGCTTGAAGGCGCGCAGACCCGCATCGGCGCAATGGGACAGCAGGAAGGGCGAAATCTGATAGAAGGCGGCACGTGCGCCAGCGGCACGGGCTCCTTCGACGAATTGCCACACGAGGTCAGGGAAATCATCTTCATCGCCGACCGGATCGGCAAACGCGATCCATGAGCGGCCCTGAATGCCGTACATGATGAAGGCATTGCCGCTTTCGGAAAACATCACGTGCTTGTCGCCCATGCGCACCAGATTGGCATCGGCCGCATCCTGCTTCATGACAATGTCTGTAGCACTTGCGATATCTTCGGCCTTGATGGCATCCGGGCGGAAGGCTACCGGCCTCATGAGGCTGAAGATGGCGATGGTGGAGGAGGCAAGCACGAGGCCTAAAAGGGCGCGCAGTCCGCGTGGCGCTTCCTCGGAGAATTCGAACTGCCACCAGAGCGTATGGCTGTAATCGGTATCGCGATAGACGAAGAGAAGGATCGTGGCCGCGCCGGCGACGATGACGGCCATGGCCGCGAGCCAGCTTGGCCCGAGCGCCTGTTTGACCAGAGAGGCGTGACGGTTGAAGCTGCGCATGTTGGCGGCGAGCGCAACGATGAACAAGCCGAGAAAGATCGCTTCGAAAACCGCGATCGCCTTGAGAAGCGAGAGAATGAGCGCCAGAGATGCCGCAACGAGGGCGATCCACCATGCGCCATCCAGTCTCTGCCCCAAGCCGCGGGAGGCGACGACGAGGCCAAGGCCGAGAATGCTGGTCAGAAAGTGAGCGGCCTCGATGATAGGCAACGGGACGAAGTTCGAGAGGAAATCCAGGTTGCTGCCCGGCGTCGGTGTCACGCTCGAGAAAATCAGCATGGTGCCGAGAATGATCGCGAATGTGGAGAGCAGTGGTGGCGCCAGCCGCACGGCAAGCTGGCTGATATCGGATACAACGGGCTTTGCCGCAAACTGCTTCATTTCCGAAACGATCATCACCAGAATGGCGACCACCAGCGGCAGCACGTGGTAAATGACGCGATATAGAACGAGGCTTCCGAGCAGCTGATCAACGCTGATCGCATTGCCGAGACCGGCAACCATCACGGTTTCGAAGACCCCGAGGCCGGCGGGCACGTGGCTGAGAACGCCAAGCCCCACGGCTGTGGCATAGATCGCGAAGAAGGTCGGCCAGCCGAGATGCGTTTCCGGCAAGAGCACGTAAAGAACGGAAGCCGAGGCGGCGATGTCGAATGCAGACACCAGGAACTGACGCGAAGACGTACGGCTGTCTGGAAGGCGCAGCCGCCATTTGCCGAGGCGTATCGCCCTGCCATTGCGCCCGATATAGGCCGTGGCCACGAGAATGGCGATGACGGCGAGCGCCGCGCCCCTCAGCACGAGCGGGTCGAAACCGATGATTGCGGCGATGCGGGGCGCGACGATGAAGGTTGAAAGCGCGCTCACCGACAAAAGCCCAAGGCCGAACGACAGCGTGACGAAGGCGATGACCCGTGCGATGTCTCCCGGGGAAAGCCCCAGCCGGGAATAGGCGCGGAAGCGGATGGCGCCGCCGCTCAGCGGCCCGAAGCCGGCGGTGTTGCCGATGGCATAGGCCGCGAAGGCCGTGACCGCCATTGACGGAAACCGCACTTTCTTGCCGACATATTCGATGGCATTGGCGTCATAAAAAATCAGTGACAGGAAGCTCAGCGCGGTAAAGACGATAGCAAGAAGAACCGAGGAAAAGGACGTGTCGAGAAGGGCCGCAATCACATCGTCGTATCTTACTTCCGAGGTGAGACGATAAATTGCAAACGTCATCATCACGAAGATGAGCGTTATGGCCGCGGCCGTCAGGTAGGCGCGGTTCCTGGCAAAAAAGCTTTCAACCGCGGAGTCGGCAATATCGGTCTCTGTAATTTCGCTCTTGTCTGCCATTTATCTTTTCCAGCGCCGTCCCGTCGGTTGGCGAACCACAGGATTGTGTCGCTAATTCGTTTCAGTTGCGGAAATTTGCTTAGCAGAAATGCGTGACGTGTCGATGTGAAGTTTGGACAGGTTTCCGGATGATTTTGCCAATTATATCCCGATGAATGCAACCACGAAATGTGCGATTTCCGAGTTTGATGAAAACGCGACGAAATTGATCGCGCCGGTTGCTTGGTGGCGGCATTTGATGCAACTACACGCTCCTTTGGATTGAAGGAGATACCAATGAACACGCCTACAAGAATAGTCGTTTCACTCGTCGTCGCGCTCGTGGCGGGCGCCGGATATATGGCGGTGGACAAGATGCGCGGTGCCGAATGGGTCGTTTCGCCGCAGCAGATTGCCGAGGCTAAGGCAAAGGGCCAGATGGGTTACGAATCGCAGCCGGGAACCGTAACCGTGCTGCCGATCCGCAGCGAGACGGCGGACGTGCTGCCGATGAAATGGGCCATGATCGGGCTGGTGGCCGGGCTTCTCACCTTCCGTGCGACCGGCAGGAAAAAAGCGGCAAAGGCCTGAAGGCCCGCCGCTTTCTGTCTCCGGCGCTTTGCGCCGGGGATGAAACTTTATTTCTGCCTCACGCGCCCCAGGTCTTTTCCAGCACCCGAATCCAGTTGCCGTGGCAGATTTTGGCAAGCGCCACGTCGTCATAACCGCTCTTGCGCATCGCTTCGACCAGCAATTGCAGATCGGCCGCATCCTTCATGGCGCCGGGTATGGTGGTGCCGTCGAAATCCGAACCGAGCGCCACGTGATCGATGCCGATGCGGTTGACGATGTAGTCCACATGGCGCACCATCTCGTTGAGATCGGTATCCGGGTTCTTCACGCCGTCCTGACGCAGGAACAAGACACCAAAGTTGATGCCAGCGAGGCCACCCGTATCGCGGATGGCGTCCAGCTGACGATCCGTCAGGTTGCGGCTGTGGTTGCAGATTGCGTAAGCGTTGGAGTGTGATGCCACCAGCGGTGCATCCGATATCCTGGCGATGTCCCAGAAACCCTGTTCGTTCATATGCGACAGGTCGACCATTATCTTCAGTTCGTTGCAGGTCTTTATCAGCCGCTTGCCGGCATCCGTCAGGCCCGGGCCGATATCCGGTGTTGAGGGGAAACGGAAGGGAACGCCGTAGGCGAAGATGTTCGGGCGGCTCCAGACCGGTCCGAGTGTGCGCAGGCCCGCCTCGTGAAGAACGTGGAGGGCATCGAGATCAGCACCGATCGCTTCTGCGCCTTCGATATGGAAGACGGAGGCGAAGGCGCCCTCGGCCATGGCCTTGCGGATATCGGCGGCCGTGCGGCAGACCTTCAGCGCGCCCTTTGACTGCTTCTCGGCCCGGAACAAAAGGCCCGCCATGGCAAGCGTCGCCTTCAGCGCATCCGCCTCGGTGGGCGTCGGGTAGTCGCCGTTGGCGTCCTTATCCATGCTGGGCGAAGGTACATAGATGGCGCAGAGGCCACCGGCGAGGCCGCCTTTTTTTGCACGAGGCAGATCGATATGGCCGACGGTATCGCCTTCCATCAGAAGTGTTTCGGGAGAAGCGTTGCCCGATCGCCATAACCGCAAAAGCACATCATTGTGGCCATCGAAGACGGGTACGGTTTTTTGATCAGTCATGGTCTCACCTTCGGAAATGGGATTGCGCGGACGCGCCTGCGGACAAGTTTTCGGAATTGGTAGAGGAAAGGTCAAGGCGGGAGCAAATGCAATCCGTGCATAGGCTCTGCCAAATTTGGAATTGGTCGGGCCTCGTTTGCTCGTGGTAATCGCGGGAAAACATAAAAAAAACGACTGGATTGGGGCAAACCCACCATTTTCCGAAAAATAAGGTCCGAAAGGGGATTTTCGATGATTTCAAGACGCAACCTGTTGATTGCCGGCGCCGCCGTTCCGTTCCTGTCCTATGCGCGCATCCCGGCCTTCGCCTCCACGCCGAAGGATATTCTGGTCGTTGCGCAGCAGCTGGACAACATGACGAGCCTTGACCCACATGAAGGTTTCGAGGCTGTCGGCGGTGAAATCATCTCCAACATGTATCAGAAGCTGGTGCGCGCCAACCGCGAGGATTCCACCAAGGTCGATCCCGTCATCGCCAAGTCGTGGGAAGCCGATGCGGACAGCAAGGTCTTCACCTTCACCATCGGCGACGACGCGACCTTCTCGAGCGGCGCCAAGGTCACGGCGGAAGACGTTGCCTTCTCGCTGCAGCGCGCCATCAAGATGAACAAGAGCCCGGCCTTCATCATAAGCCAGTTCGGCTTTGCGCCTGACAATGTCGAGACGACCATTGTTGCCGCCGACGAGAAGACGGTGAAGCTGACGACGGCGAGGCCGACCGCCATCTCCTTCCTGCTTTATTGCCTCTCGGCCAATATTGGCGCGATCGTCGAAAAGAAGGTGGTTCTTGCCAATGCTTCCGGTGAAGACCTCGGCAATGGCTGGCTGCAGAAGAACAGCGCCGGTTCCGGCGATTTCGTGCTGCAGGCCTGGAAACCCAGCGAAAGCGTCGCGCTCAACGTCAACCCGAACGGTCCCTACAAGGGCAACATCAAGCGTATCATCCTGCGCCACGTCACCGATCCGTCTTCCCAGCTGCTGATGCTGCAGAAGGGCGATATCGACATTGCCCGTGACCTGACCTCGGAGCAGCTGCGTACCGTCAAGGACGACGCCAATATCGAGCTGGAGCGCAAGTCCATCGCTTCGCTGGTGCTGATCTCGCTCAACCAGGGCAATGAGAACCTTGCGAAGCCGCAGGTCTGGCAAGCGATCAAGTGGGCGCTGGACTACAAGGGCATGCAGGAAAACATCGTGCCGCTGACGCACGAAATCCACCAGAGCTTCGAGCCGAAGGGCTTCCCCGGCGCCGTCAACGACATTCCGTTCCAGCGCGATGTCGAAAAGGCCAAGGCACTGATGGCCGAAGCCGGCCTTGCCGATGGTTTCGAAATCAGCATGGACCATTATTCCGCCCAGCCTTATCCGGATCTGGCGCAGGCCATCCAGGCAAACCTTGCCGATATCGGCATCAAGGTACGCCTGCAATCGGCCGAGAACCGCCAGGTTCTGACCAAGATGCGCGCCCGCGAACACCAGATGGCGCTGTCGGCCTGGGGCACGGATTATTTCGATCCGCATTCCAACGCCGATGTCTTCAACATCAACAAGGACAATGGCGACGACGCCAAGTCGAAGCCCTTCCTGTGGCGTTCGCGCTTCAAGAACGACGACTTTGCCGCCAAGGCGGAAGCCGCGCGTGACGAGAAGGATCCTGCAAAGCGCGTGGAGCTTTATGAAGCCCTGCAGCGCGAACACATGGAAAACAGCCCCTTCGTGTTCATGTTCCAGACCACCAAGACGGCAGCCTTCCGCAAGGGCGTTTCCGGTTTCGAACTCGGCGTTCTCTCTGAGGGCAATTCCTACCACGATGCGAAGAAAGCGTGACATTGAACAAGCGCGTTAAAAGCATATCGTCGATACTGAGCAGCGTCCTCCTGACGCTGTTCGGTTTGATGATCATCACCTTCATGATCGGGCGCGTCATGCCCGTCGATCCCGTCATCGCGGCGGTCGGCGACAATGCGCCCGAAGACGTCATCGTGCGGGTCCGGGCCGAAATGGGTCTCGACCAGCCGCTGGTCGTGCAGTTTTTCCATTATGTCACGCAGGTTCTGCATGGCGATTTCGGCAATTCGATCCTGACCCGCAATCCGGTCTGGATCGATATCAAGCGCGTTTTCCCCGCCACCTTCGAACTTGCCACCGCAGCGCTCATTCTTGCCGCGCTGATCGGCATTCCGCTTGGTGTCTGGGCCGCTGTCAAGCAGGGCAAGCTGACGGATCAGGTCATCCGCGTCGTCTGCCTTGCCGGCCACTCCGTGCCGGTCTTCATGCTGGCGCTTATTTCGCTGCTCGTCTTTTACGCCACGCTTGGCGTCGCACCGGGGCCCGGGCGTCAGGACATCATCTATGACGGCATGATCACGCAGGTTACCGGCCTGATGACGGTCGACACGCTGCTTGCGGGCGACTGGGACGCCTTTTACGACGCCATCGCCCATATGGTGCAGCCCGTCTGCATTCTCGCCTATTTCAGCATGGCCTATATCACCCGCATGACGCGCGCCTTCATGATCGACGCGCTGAAGGGCGAATATGTCATCACCGCCCGCGCCAAGGGGCTTTCTGCCATGACCGTGATCTGGGGACACGCCTTCCCGACGGTCGCCGTGCAGCTCGTCACGGTTCTCGCGCTCACCTATGCCGGCCTTCTCGAAGGCGCCGTGGTGACGGAAACCGTCTTCAGCTGGCCGGGCCTTGGTCAATATCTCACCGTCTCGCTCATGAACGCGGACATGAACCCCGTCGTCGGAGCAACCCTGTTGATCGGCTTCATCTATGTCGCCCTCAACCTGCTCGCAGACGTGCTTTACAGAGTTATGGATCCTCGCGTTCGATGATGTTAGCTAATTTCAGAAACTGGGCGCTGGATGAGACGCCGCATTCGCGAACACAGGCTGCCTGGGGCAACCGGTATCGCATCTGGCTCAACCTCAAGTCCAATCCGCTGGCGGTGGTCGGTCTAACGATCATCGTCCTCTTCATCGCGCTGTCGCTGCTGGCGCCGCTGCTCGCTCCCTACGATCCGGCGACGCAAAACCTCGGCAACCGTCTGGCGTTCCCGAGCGCCGAACACTGGTTCGGCACGGATGAGCTTGGTCGCGACATTCTCTCGCGTATTCTCTACGGTGGTCGCGTCACGCTTGGTATGGTCATTGCCGTCGTCGTTCTCGTGGCACCCATCGGTCTCGCCATCGGCTGCATCGCCGGTTATTTCGGCGGCATCGTCGATACGGTGCTGATGCGCGTGACGGACGTGTTTCTAGCGTTTCCGCGGCTCATCCTTGCGCTGGCCTTTGTCGCGGCGCTGAAACCGGGCGTCGAAAGCGCCATTCTCGCCATCGCGCTCACCGCCTGGCCGCCTTATGCGCGTCTGGCGCGCGCTGAAACCATGACGGTGCGCGGCAGCGATTTCGTCGCGGCCTATCGCCTGACCGGTGCTTCCGCCTGGCGCATCATCGCCCGGCATATCGCACCGCTATGCGTGCCGAGCCTTATCGTGCGCATCACGCTCGACATGAGCTCCATCATCATCACCGCCGCCAGCCTCGGCTTCCTCGGCATGGGCGCGCAGCCGCCTTCGCCGGAATGGGGCGCGATGATTGCGACAGCCAAGCGCTTCATCTTCGAACAATGGTGGGTCGCCACCATTCCCGGTATCGCCATCTTCCTCGTTTCGCTCGCCTTCAACTTCCTCGGCGATGGCCTGCGCGACGTTCTCGACCCGAAGGGACATTGAGCCATGCTGGTCGAAATCGAAAATCTGAAGATCGCCTTCCAGACCCGCACCAGCCGTTTCGAGGCGGTGCGTGGTGTCTCCATGAAACTCGGCACTGAAAAACTCGGCATCGTCGGCGAATCCGGTTCCGGCAAGAGCCTGACGGCGCGGGCGCTGATGAAGCTCCTGCCCTCCAATGCCGATATCCGCGCCGACAAGCTCGCCTTCGATGGCATCGACGTGCTGTCCGCCAGCGAAAGGCAGATGCGCCAGATCCGCGGCAAGCGGGCCGGCTTCATCCTGCAGGACCCGAAATATTCGCTGAACCCGGTGAAGACTATTGGTGCGCAGGTGGCCGAAGCATGGCGCACCCACAAGGGCGGCAGCAAGCGAGCCGCCATGGAAGCGGCAATCGCGCTGCTCGATCAGGTGAAAATCCGCAATCCGCGTCAGGTCGCCTCGTCCTATGCGCATGAGGTTTCAGGCGGTATGGGCCAGCGCGTGATGATCGCCATGATGCTCGCCCCCGATCCGGAGCTGCTGATTGCCGACGAACCGACCAGCGCGCTCGACGCCACGGTGCAGGCGGAAATCCTGCGGCTGATCGAGGAGCTGGTGTCGGAGCGGGGCATGGGTCTTATCCTCATCAGCCATGACCTGCCGCTCGTTTCGCATTTCTGCGATCGTGTTGCGGTGATGTATTCCGGCCGGGTGATGGAGGAGCTGAAGGCTTCCGAGCTTCTGAAAGCCCAGCATCCTTATACGCAGGGACTTTTGAACTGCATTCCCTCGCTGACGCATCCGCGCGAGCGTCTTCCCGTTCTCAACCGTGATGCAGCGTGGTCCAGCCAATGATCGACGTCGATAATCTCCGTATCAAGTTCGGCGACCGCGAAGTGGTGAAGGGCGTCTCCTTTTCGGTGGAAAAGGGCGGCAGCTTCGGCATCGTCGGTGAAAGCGGCTCGGGCAAGTCCACCATCCTGCGCGCCATGGCCGGCCTCAATGAAAGCTGGGAAGGGCGTATTGCCTTTGCCGGCAAGGATGCCCCTCTGCGTCGTACGCCGGAATTCTTCCGGCAGGTGCAGATGGTGTTTCAGGACCCCTACGGGTCGCTGCATCCGCGCCAGACCATCGACCGTATCCTCAGCGAACTGCCGCTGGTGCATGGCATGGACAATATCGAAAAGCGCATCCAGCAGGCGCTCTCGGATGTGGCGCTGCCGCAGGCGGTGCGGTTCCGTTTTCCGCATCAGCTTTCCGGTGGCCAGCGCCAGCGCGTGGCGATTGCCCGCGCCTTGATCGCCGATCCGCAGGTGCTGCTGCTTGATGAGCCGACTTCAGCGCTCGATGTGTCGGTGCAGGCGGAAATCCTCAACCTGTTGCAGGACCTGCGTGCCGCGCGCAACCTCACCTATATTCTCGTCAGCCACAATCTGGCTGTCATTGCGCATCTTTGCCCGCACGTGGGCGTGATGTTGAATGGGGAGATGGTGGAGCAGCTGAGCGCGGGTGATCTGCGCGAGGGACGGACAAAACATCCGCATACGGAAGAGCTGCGTAGCCTGAGCATCCGGCTGGAAGAGCCGGCCTGAGTCCACGCGACCATGGATCGAGCGGGTGCCGCTCGCTTCTTCTCCCCGGCGGGGAGAAGTCCGCGGCAGCGGGATGAGGGGGCCAGCTCTCCGCATATCGCTGGCGTCGCCCCCTCATCCAGCCCTTCGGGCCACCTTCTCCCCGGCGGGGAGAAGAAGCAAGCGGCGGTGCCGAGGCTTTTCTGTAAAGACGACGAGATAAGAGACCAAACCATGCCACAGCAACTCGACTGGAACGCCGCGTCAGCCCTTTCAGAGACCTTCGTCTCGCAGTGGACAGGCAACGAGCCGGGCGGGGCGGTCATCGGTTTTGATCTCGATGGTATCCGTTTTACCCATGCCGGCGGTGTCGAGAGCCTCTCGACCTTTGCACCATTCACCCCCCAGAGCGTGGTACGGTATGCCTCAGTCACCAAGCATGTCTTTTGCGCCATGGTTCTGGCCCATGCGGATCTGATCGGTCTCGATGATCCGCTCGGCAAACATCTGCCGGAGCTGCAATCGCCGCTGCGCGACGTCACGGTCGGGCAGGCGCTGGATATGAGCGGCGGCCTGCCGGACACGCGCGAGTGTCTCTCCTTGCTTGGGCTTTCCGTCTATACCGAAACGAAGGCCGGACCGCTTCTCGAATACCTGTCCCGGCTGACCCGGCTGAATTTCGATGCCGGCAGCGAGGTGTCCTATTCCAATACCGGTTACCGTCTGGTCGAAGCGGCGCTGGAGCGCCGGGGTTTCCGTTTCGACGATTTCGTGCAGACGCAGATTGCCGCGCCGTTCGACGTGTTTCTGAAAGCGCCTGACGTCTGGAACGATCCGGTCAACGGCCTGGTGCCGGGTTACTGGAAGTCTGAAGAGAACTGGCAGCTTTCTGCTGCCGGACTGCATATCTCCGCATCCGGCAGCCTTGCAGGCAGTGCCGACGCGCTGGCTCGCTGGCTGCAGGGGCTGATGCGGGGCGAGGGCAGCTTTGCGGGTGTTCTCGACAGGCTTTCGGCTGAGCGGCCGCTCGCCGACGGGCGGATGAGCGAATATGGCCTCGGTCTGCGCTGGTCGCATTTGGGCGGCCGCCGGTTTGTCGGCCACGGCGGTTCTCATCCCGGCTACAAAACTTACTTCCTGCTCGATCCCGAAAACGGCACGGGATTCGTCGTGGTGTCCAATCGCGAAGATACCAACGGTTTCAAGATCGCGCTTGAAAGCATGGCGGCTTTGACCGGCCTGCCTTTGCCCAAGCCGGCCGCCAACCTGCCGGAAGGCCTCTATGTCACCGAAAGCGGTCCGTGGTGGCTGGAGATCAAGGGCAGCACATCCACCTTCATCGATGGCGATGACACGCTCTATGAAGATGTCGATGGCTGGGTTTCTTCCCGCTCCGCATCGTCGCCCATGCGTCTGAGGCTTGAGGGCGATGCAATCGTCGGCGAGGCCGGCCACGCGACGCGCCGTTTCCTACCGGTCGGGGAGCATACGGTGCCGGATGATCTGTCGGGGTCGTGGCGTTCGGATGAGGGCGCTGAATTTTCGATCAACGGCTCCTCACTGACGATGGGCATCGGCCCCGTCCGCCGCAGCATGCCCTTGAAGGCGCTCGGCAATGGCCGTTTCCTCTTCACGCTGATTGATGGGCCATGGACGAAGCGTGTCTGCCTCAATCGTCTGGGGGACGACCGGATCGAGCTGGTTTGCAGCCGGGCGCGGATGATTGAATATTCACGGAGCCGCTAACGACTGAGACCCACCCCGTCGCGCGCCACATGCTCGGACCTGTCCAGAGGATGTGCAAGCCGAGGGATGACGAGAATGGGGCTCGGGCTATTTCCTCAACAGCCTGAAACCTCCTAACGGGTTTCAATCAGCTCCTATTCCTCCTAATAAAGAGCCGTGTTCCCGGCAGGCCGGGATGGCATCTTTGTGGGAGAACAGACCCTTGGAAGTCAAATGGCTCGAGGATTTCCTGGCATTGGCCGGAACGCTGAATTTTTCGAAGGCGGCGGATGAGCGGCATGTGACGCAATCGGCTTTCAGCCGGCGCATCAAGCAGCTGGAAGCCTGGGTGGGCGCGACGCTGGTCGATCGGGCATCCTATCCTTCCCGGCTGACAGAGGCGGGGGCGAAATTCGTGCCTGTCGCCCAGGAAACGCTGAAACAGCTTTACCACGCACGGCGCACGCTTCTTCAGGAGGAGGGGGCGGATGCCAGGACGGTGCGGCTGACGGCGCTGCATACTTTATCCTTCACCTTCTTTCCGGATTGGCTGAAACGGGTGAACGAGAAGGCCGGGCCGCTGTTTTCGGTTCTGCGGCCCGATTCCGGCAGCATGGAGGAAAACCTCAACTCACTGGTGGACGGGCAAAGCGATTTCCTTCTGACCTATGCCCATCCCGAAGTGCCGATGTTGCTCGATGCGCAGCTTTTCGAATTCCGCGTGCTGGGCGCCGAGAACATCATCCCGGTATCCGCGCCTGCGAATGATGGCTCGCCGCTGCATGCGCTGGTTGAAAATGCGCGAAAACCCTTTGCTTATCTGGATTATGAAAAGGCCTCTTTCTTCGGGCCTTTGCTTCGCGATCTCCTGAGCGCGCGGCTGCCGCAATTCGAGCGGGTGCATGAGGGCAGCATGTCGGTGGGGCTGAAGGCCATGGCGATGGCCGGCTGGGGTGTGGCCTGGGTACCGGAAAGCCTGATGCGGCACGAGCTTGATAGCGGCGCTCTGGTGCGGGCCGCAGACCCGACCTACGATATCGCGGTCGATATCAGGCTCTATCGCTCCAAGGAGAACCGCCGGCCCGTTGTCGAGCGCATCTGGGCGGTTCTCGAAGACTAGAGCATTCCGGCCGCGGTTCTCCGACTGGAATGTGATAAACAAAACGCGTTCGATCAGATCGCCGTGCGGCGTGCGTTTTCGAGGTAGAGCGCGCGCAGGCGGCTTACCATCGGTCCAGGCTTTCCGTTGCCTACCGGCTTGCCGTCGATCTTCGTGACCGAAACCACGAAGTTGGAGGCGCTGGTCAGGCAGGCTTCATCGGCATTCAGCGCCTCTTCCAGCGTGAAGGGGCGTTCCTCCAGCGTGAAGCCTGCTTCCTTTGCCAGTTGCAGGGCGGCGAGGCGGGTGCAGCCGGGCAGGGTCTTGTTGCTGTTGCCGCGGGTGATGATCTTCTTATCGGCGGTGACGATATAGGCGGTGGAGGACGCGCCTTCAGTGACGAAACCGTTCTCGATCATCCACGCCTCGTCACAGCCTTCGGCCTTCGCGATGCGCTTTGCCATGACCTGCGGAAGCAGGCAGACGGTCTTGATGTCGCGGCGTTCCCAGCGCTGGTCGGGAACCGACTTGACGGCGATCCCGACCTCTTCGACCGGAGTGCCGATCAGCTTCTTCGCCTGGGTGAACATGACCAGCGTCGGCTTCAGATCGGCAGAGAACAGGAAGTTGCGATCTTCCGCACCACGCGTCAGCTGCAGATAGATCATGCCTTCGACGAGATTGTTGTCGGCGATCAGGCGGCGTTCGGCCTCGACGATCTCCGCGGTCGTGACCGGCAGGGCCACGTCGATTTCGCGGGCGCTGCGCTCCAGCCGGGCCATATGCAGATCGCTGTCGATCAGTTTGCCTTCCAGAACCGATGTAACTTCGTAAATACCGTCGCCGAACAGAAAACCGCGGTCGAAGATGGAAAGGCGGGCGTCCGCTTCGGGCAGGAACTCGCCGTTGACGTAAACGATGCGACCGGATGGGCTAGTCATGAAAACTCCGTCTGGAAAAGTCAGGCTGAAAGAAGGGTTTTGAGGGCATCGATGGCAATGGCTTCGACCGTGGAGGCCTTGCCGGTGCCGGCATTGAAGCCGGTTGTCGTTTCTGCTGCGCAGAGCGAATTGAGGATCGCTTCCTCCGTCGCCTCTATCGTGGCTTCGAAGAGCGGCGAGATCGCGTCGTTGGAAAGCTCGGGGTAGTCCGTAACGGTCTTGCGGCGCGCAGGCGTGCGGCGCAGGCGCTGATCGGTGGAAAATGCCAGCGCATAATCACCGGAGCCATTACTGAGTGCCGCACCCGTGCGGGCAAGTCCGCCGAAGCTTCTGGCCGCCAAGCGCTTCAGATTGCGGGAAGAGAGCGGCGCGTCGGTGGCGACAATGATGACGATGGAGCCATCCTTGTCCTGGTGATCAGGGTTGACATAGGGTTTGCCGCAGACCAGCAGATGGCCGCCATAGTTGGATTGTACGAGAACGCCGATGGTGTAAGCATCACCGGCAATGGTGACGAGGCGGGAGGCGGTGCCGATGCCGCCCTTCATGCCGAAGGCGACCGTGCCGGTTCCTGCGCCCACCCCGCCCTCTGCGATGGGGCCGATGGTCGCATTTTTCAACGCGGACGAGATTTCCTCAACGGTGGGGCGGCCGGCGCGGATGTCGTTCAGGCGGGAATCGTTGGTCTCGCCGACGACGGCATTGATCGAGACGACTTTTTCATTCCCCGGCTGCCCCAGCGTATGGCGGTTGATCGCCTCGATGGCACGACCGGTTGCCAGCGTATTGGTGAGGATAACTGGCGTTTCGAGTTCGCCCAATTCCTCAATCTGGGTTGAGCCTGCAAATTTGCCGAAGCCGTTATAAACGGCGAAGGCGGCGGGCACCTTGTCCTGAAACAGGTTGCCGTCATGCGGCAGGATCGCGGTTGCGCCGGTGCGTATTTTGTCTCCTTCGATGACGGTCGAATGGCCAACGGCCACCCCTTCGACATCGGTGATGGCGTTGAGCCGGCCGGTTTCGAAATGGCCGGGCCGGAAACCGATATCGCGCAGTCTCGGGCGGGTCGTCTGATGCATCGGGCGATCACTTTTGCGGAATGCGGGCTGAGGTCGAGGCGAGCGCATCTTGCGAAAAGCTTTGCTCTGACTTGACGTTAGCCTAGTTCGCCGGGAAACGGCATCGCAAAAATGGAATAGTTTTATGCGGGCAATGGATGCCCTCAGGAGGCGCGCAGCGCGGGTTCGCCATCACGCTCCAGCCAGTGCCGCATTGCGTCTTCCGTCTCTTCGCGCGTCGGTGCGCCGGCCCGGCCGCCGAAGACTGTGCATTTGAGCGCGGCAGCAACGGAGGAGAGGCGGATGGCGGCGCGGCTTTCCATGCGCTCAGCCATTGCGAGCGCAAACGTGCCGTGGAAAACATCGCCCGCCGCCAGTGTGTCGATTGCTTCGATGGACATCGTCTCCTGAAAATGCACCTTGGGATCACCCGCCTCGGTCCACCAGCAACCGGCTGGTCCGGCGGTAACGGCGATGAAGGTCTCAGGGTAGCGAGCATGCAGCACCGGCAGCATGTCTTTCACCGTTTCAAGCCCCGTCAGCCGGGCAGCTGCGGGTTCGGAAAAGACGATATGGCTCGCGGCTGGCGCAAGCTTCTCAAGGATTTCGACGGGTGCAACGTCTCCATCGAGAATCGCGGGTTTGCCAAGCGTGCGCGCCACCGTGAGCACATCAAGCGCCAGTTCCGGCCAGCGCACATCCACCAGAACGGCGTCGAAAGGCGCGATGTCTTGCGGCGTGCACGACCGCTTCTTCTCGTGCAGCCGGTGATCGTAGAACGGCACGATCAGCCGCTCTCCCCTGTTATCGATGATAATCGTTGACAGGGCCGAGCGTGCGCCGGTCGCGACCGTCATACCGCTCGTGTTGATGCCGCTTTCGCTAAGATCGCGAAGGATACGGCTTCCGGTCTCGTCGTCGCCCACCGCTCCCCATAGGCTGGCGCGGCCGCCCATGCGATGCACGGCATAGGCAGCGCTGGACGCCATGCCTTCGGCGATCTGCAGCATTTCATAGGGCAGGACCTTGCCTTCACCCTTTGGCATGTCGTGAACGCGAAACAGGGTGTCGAGCACGGCTGCCCCCACGCAGAGGACATGCTTGCCGCCCTGATTGTCTGCCATGCTGCTCACTCCTGCCGTGTTCAAATACGCTTGCCGCTGTCTTTGTCGAACAGATGCACCGTTGCCGGATCGATGGCAATGTGGATCGTATCGCCGAAGCGGACATTGAGGCGTTCGCGGAACAGGCAGGCGATGTCGTCGCTCTTGCAATCGAGTTTGGCATAGATTTCCGATCCGGTGCCTTCGACCAGTTCGACCCGGCCTTCAATGCCGGTCTCGGCCGCGCGGATATGTTCCGGGCGCACGCCGTAGACCAGGTCTCGGCCGCCGAGCTTGCCGATATCGGCATGGGCGGGCAGCGGCAGGCTGAGACCCTTGGCAGTGCGGAAGACGCCTTCTTCGACCCGGCCGCGAATGAAGTTCATGGCGGGTGAGCCGATGAAGCCGGCAACGAAGAGGTTGGCGGGATTGTCGTATAGCTCCAGCGGTGCGCCGATCTGTTCGATCACGCCGTCATGCAGCACCACGATCTTGTCGGCCATGGTCATGGCTTCCACCTGGTCGTGTGTGACGTAGATGGTCGTCGTGCCGATGCGCTGGTGCATGGCCTTGATCTCGCCGCGCATCTGCACGCGCAGCTTCGCGTCGAGATTGGAGAGCGGTTCATCGAACAGGAAGACCTGCGGATCGCGCACCAGCGCGCGGCCCATGGCGACACGCTGACGCTGGCCGCCGGAGAGCTGGCGCGGATAACGGTCGAGCAGTTTTTCCAGCCCGAGAATGGCGGCCGCCCTATCGACCTTGGTTTTGGTTTCCTCGGCGCTCACCTTCTTCAGCTTCAGCGCGAAGCCCATATTATCCTTCACCGTCATGTGCGGATAAAGCGCGTAGTTCTGGAAGACCATGGCGATATTGCGGTCGCGGGCGGGCAGGTGGCTGACCTCGCGCGGGCCGATATGGATTTCGCCATCGCTCAGCTCTTCCAGCCCTGCAATCATGCGCAGCAGGGTGGATTTGCCGCAGCCGGAAGGACCGACGAGGACGACGAATTCGCCATCCTTGATGTCGATATCGATGCCGTGGATGACGTTGACGGAGCCGAAGCGCTTCTGGACGTTTTGGATATTGACCGGTGCCATGTGCAGGTTCCCGTATTTATTTGTTTGATGGTTCAGCCGCCCTTGACGGCGCCGGCGGTCAGGCCCGCCACGATCTGTTTCTGTGCGAACATGGTGAGCAGCAGCACTGGCAGCGTCACAATCAACGCGGCTGCAGCCAGCGGACCCCAGCTCACCTGTTCGAAGGACAGCATGTTGTAGACCGCGACCGGCAGGGTGCGGGTTTCACGGCTGGCCAGCACGATGCCGAAGACGAAGTTGTTCCACGAGAAGATGACCGCCAGAATGAAGGAGACGACGATGCCGGGCTTGGCGATCGGTAGCGCCACGAGGCGAAACACCTGCCAGGAGGATGCGCCATCAATGCTTGCGGCCTCTTCTAGCTCCTTCGGCGTCGTCTCGAAATAACCGATCATGATCCAGACGACGATCGGCACCGTCACGACAAGATGGATGATGATCTGCGGCCAGAGCGTGCCGAGCAAATTCAGCCATTGGAACAGCAGGAACAGCGGAATGAGGAAAGAAAGGCCGGGTGTCATGCGGGCGATCATGATCACGACGGCGGATTTTTCCGCCTTCAGCCGCGCGATGCCGTAACCGGCGGGAACGCCGATGACGAGCGCCAGAATGGTGGCCGCCCCTGTCACGAGAACCGAATTCCAGAAATAGAGGAAGAAATTGTTCTCTTCGAACACCTTCACATAGTTCGACCAGGCGAAGCGTTCGGGGATGAGGATCGGCGGATAGGCGCCGTTGTCGATTTCATATTTCAGCGACAGCGAGATCATCCAGATGAAGAACAGGATGACCGGCGAAATCATCACCAGCGCCACGAAGAACAGGCCGAGCCGGTCGAGATTTCTGCGTTTCAGGATTTTTGCGGACATCAGTGTTCCTCCATCTCGTTCCATTGCGAGCGCTGGCGCACCATCAGAAGCACGAAGGAAAGCGCCACGATGATGATGAAGAAGACGACGGCCATGGCCGAGCCGTAACCGATGTCGTAATAAGCAAACGCCGTATTGTAGAGATAGATGTTGATGGTTTCGGAGGCCGTGCCCGGCCCGCCCTGGGTCATCGCATAGATGATGTCGAAGCTCTTGACGGCATCGATGGAGCGGATGATGACGGCGATCATCAGGAACGGCGCGATCATCGGCATGGTCAGGTAGCGAAATTTCTGCCAGGCATTGGCGCCGTCGATTTCCGCGCTTTCATAGGGTTCGCGCGGAACAGCCGCCAACCCACCGAGCACGATCAGCATGACGAGCGGCGTCCATTGCCAGGTTTCCACCAGCACCAGCGACGGAATGACGGTCGACTGATTGTAGATCCATTCCAGCGGGCCGATGTGGATGAAGGACAGGAGATAGTTCAGGACGCCGAGCTGCGGATGGAACATCATCGTCCAGACCAGCGCGATGGCGACCGGGGTCGCCATCATCGGCATGACGAAAACGCCGCGCAGAAAACCGCGCAGCGGAAACTGCGCATCGAAAACCAGCGCCGCCAAAGTTCCGAGAAACAGCGGGGCAACGACCGACAGCACGGTATAAACGAGCGTGTGCCAGAGCGATTCCCAGAACCTGGCGTCGCTTGCGAGCCTCACGTAATTCTCGAAACCGATAAAGCTCTGCTCCTGTCCGAGCGTCCAGCGATGCGCGCTCATCCAGAGCGTGAAGACCCATGGAAAAACGATGACAGCCGAAATGACGACCAGTGCCGGTATGACGAAAGGCCAGTAGTTGGGAGCAAGCCTTGCCGGCCTGCTCCCTTCTTTGCGACTGGCGCCTGTCTTGGTGTTTTCGATGCTCACGGAGGCCATTATCCCTCGCTACGCGCCAGAACGGGTGTGAACTGTTCCGTTGCCTTCTTGAGTTCCGCCGCCGGGTCGGCGCCGCCGATCATGTTGGTGAGGCCGACGCCGTAGATGTCGCGGAACTCCGTCACCGGAATGATAACGGGAAGGGCAAGCTGCGAGACCTTGCCGGAACCGACGACCGCATCCAGCCAGGCAGCCGGCATCTTGACGCCCTCGCGCACCTTCTGGTCTTCGAGGATGGACTGGCGGAACGGAACGCCGGCGCCCGCCTGCAAAAGGCGAGCGCCCATTTCATGCGAAATCGCCCATTGGCAGAAGAGGTAAGCGGCTTCCTTCTTGCTGCTGGCTTCGACGACACCGAGGCCATCACCGAATGTGCCAGCGGCCTGCGCTGCCGGGCCCTTCGGCATGACGCCATAACCGACCTTGCCAACGACGCGGGATTTTTCCGGGTTCTCGATCGGCGGCGCAAAACCGACGCCATCGAACCACATGCCGATCTTGCCCTGCAGGAAGGCAGACTGCGCTTCCGCCCAGTTGAAGCCGGAGACGCCTGGAGGCGCGGCTTTGGTCATCAGGCGCTGATAGAGCTTGGCCGCTTCAACCGCCTCCTTGGACTCGGTGTTGACCTTGCCGTCGACAATCGGCTTTGCGCCGTAGCCGAGCATCAGCGAGGTCCAGACCGGCGTATTGGCGTTCTTGAGGCCACGCGCCACGAAACCATAGGTATTGGTTGCGGGATCGGTGATTTTTTCCGCCGCCGTTACCAGCTCCTCGAAAGTTTCAGGGTATTTCAGGCCCTTGGCTTCGAAGAGCTCCTTGTTCCAGTAGACGATCCAGTAATCCACCGAGAAGGGCAGCGAGCGCAGCACGCCGTCGCTGTCCTTGGCGAACAGCATGCCGGCCTCGGCAAAGTCCTTTTCGGCCAACGACGGATCGGTGAGTGACGGGTCTTTCAGGAAGCCGCTGATATCAGCCAGCCACTTGCCCTTTTCGAACTGGCGCTTCTGCACATGGTAGCTCAGATGCACCACGTCGAAGCTCGGCTTGCCGGAGGAAAGTTCAATCACCACCTTCTGGCGCTGCTGCTGTTCCGGTGTCGCTTCGGCGTTGACCTTGATGCCGGTCAGTTCTTCGAACTCGCCGAGATATTTGATCAGCGTTTCGCTGCGCGGGCTTTTGACGAGGTTGACTTCGAGCGTCGTGCCCGCGTGTTTCTTCCAGTTCACCGCCGCCGATGCCGGGCGAATGCCGAGCACCGCGCTGCCGCCAAGCGCCGCCGTGCCTGCCAGAAAGGCGCGGCGCGTGGGGTTGAGCAATGAATGCGTCATGTCTGTTCTCCTCCAGTTAGCCGGAAATTCTCCTCACCCCGGCTTGTTGCTTATTCCCTGCAAGGCCGGCGCAGACCCTCTTTGTCCCGCCGGATTTGCCTTAAACCGCCAGCGCCCTGTCCCTTGCGTTGCGGATATGGGCGGTCAGCCGTTCCACGGCGTCTTCCACGGATCGCCTCTCGATGGCTTCGAGAATGGCGAGATGTTCCTTCATGACCGACTTCACATGGCCGGCGATGCGAAAGCGCTCCTGATTGATGAGGCGCATCTTGATGGAATTGACCCGGTAGGCATTCGAGATGATCGAATTGCCGAGCGCATCAATGAAGGCATCGTGCATGCCCCAATCCACCTGCTGCGCGTGCTGTTCCAGTTCCGGCGATTCCCCGCCATTTTCGGCCGCTTCGGCGATATCGCGGTGCTGTTTCAACAGTTTCGCAATAGCTGCGTCTGAGGCAGAACGGGTAAACAGCGCCACGGCTTCCTTTTCGAGGAAGATACGGAACTGGAATGCTTCGCGGATGAGATTGATGTCGATATGGGCGACCTGTAATCCCCGCTGCGGCACGGTCTTGATCAGCCCTTCCGCCTCCAGCCGCGGAATTGCCTCTCGGATCGCGCCGAGGGGTAGACCTGTCAGTTCCACAAGGCGGCGCTGCGAGATGAATTGCCCCGGGCGAACATCACGCGAGAGAAGGTGATGCGTAAAGCTTTCATACGCCCGTTCCCGCAATGTCTGTTCGCCGGCGTCGTCCATGCTCAACCTTTCAGCTCCGTTCAGGCGGCCTGCCTGCGAAACAGCGCGTCGAAAGCGCCTTCGATCTGCCGCCGATCCTCAGGTGAAATCGCCACCAGCGGTGCACGCACATCCGACCAGATATTTTCCCCTGTCGTGTGTGATACCAGCACCTTGACGGCTGGTGTAACCGGGAATTTCAGAAGTTCCACAACAAGATCCTCGACGCGCTTGTCATCCTTGCCGTCGACGGCCATGGCGCGCACTTCCTGGGTCAGGAAATTGGCGACGCCGGAGATGGCGCCTTGACCGCCGAGGCGAACACCCTTGGCCAAGTCGCGCTCGTCGCCGATCAGGATGGCGAGATCGCCGTGCTCTTTCAGCAAGCGCTCGGTGTGGCTCCAGTTGCCCGAGGAATCCTTCACGCCCGTGACGACGCCGGGAAATGCCTTTTTCAACCTTCCGACCAGTTCTACGGACAAGGTGACCATGGTTACGGAAGGAATATTGTAGACGAGAATGTCGCGTGCATCCTTGCCGATTTTTTCGAACACCGCCGAGAACCAGGCAAACAGGCCGTCATCGCTGACATTCTTGAAATAGGAGGGGGGCGCGAGCAGAATATTGCGGGCACCGGCTTTCAGCGCTTCCGCCGACTGGTCGGCCGCGTCCTCAACGGAATCCACCAGAACGCCAGTGACCAGACGGGCAGGCGCAACACCCGCCTCGATGAAGCGGGAGAGAATGACCTGCCGCTCGCGGCTGCCGATCGAGCATCCTTCGCCCGTCGTACCGAAAAGCGTCACGCTGTCGCAACCATTGGACAGGCAGCGGCGGGCATGGGCGATCATGGCATCGATATCGACCGTTCCGTCCGTTTTGAAAGGGGTTGTCAGGGCTGCCGAAAGGCCGAATTTCTGGGTCAATTAAGATGCTCCTCCAAGGTGACTACGAATTGATGGCATGCTGACATGTTAGTTGTAAAGAGCTAATTGCAATATGATTGTCCGGAAGTGCGATTTGAGGTTTCTCTTCGTTTCAGGCCGCGCCGTCAGGTGTTGAGACGAAGGGTCAAGGAAGCTTAGAGTAGGCTGTCCTGCCAGGGAGATGGCGGCCCCATGCTCTTTCCAAGGCGTGTCGATAGTGCGAAAATAAATTTGACTGTTGGAGTAAAGATTTTTATCAGGCAGTCTGAATATAGGGATAAAGGGACCATCATCATGACCATCGCCGAGCCGGCAGCGCCTGTAGCAGAGATCGAGCAGAGCCGCGTCAAGCGCCTGAAAGCTGCAACGCGCGCTGCGCATGGCGATCTGGATGCCTTCATCATGGCGGCGAAGCCGTTCGAGAGCCGGGAGAACTTCGGCAAATTCGTGGAAACGCAATATCTCTTCCACCGCGATCTCGATGCCTTTTTCTCCAATCACACGCTTGATGGTCTGCTCCCCGACCTCAAGGGCCGTCGTCGTCTTCCCATGATCGAGCAGGACCTTGCCGATCTCGGTCTTGCCATTCCGGAAACGTCCGAACCGCGCTTTACCGCCGAAACGCCCTTCGATCTGCCGGAGGCTATGGGCTGGCTTTACGTGGTCGAGGGCTCCAATCTTGGCGCTGCCTTCCTGCTGAAGGATGCAGCCAAGCTCGGTCTGGATGAAGAATTCGGCGCGCGCCATCTGGCCGGCGCACCGGAAGGACGTGGCCTGCACTGGCGCACCTTTACTGCGGCCCTCGATGAAATTTCGCTGACGGTGGAAGAAGAAGAGCGTGTTGTTGCCGGCGCTGAAGAGGCGTTTCGGGCGGTCCATGCTTATGCGCAGCAGCGGATGGGCTGAGGGTTTCGCATAACTGCGCGGTTGTTGTCCTCATCGCGCAGAAATGCCCCCTCGCGCGTGCGCATTTGATTCAGTCTTAGCTCCCTACCGCCGTCACCCCGGACTTGATCCGGGGTCCGGTGCGATCAAGTCCTTGATCGCGAAAGATTCTATTCACGGCGCAGACGCGCCGTGGCTGGATGCCGGATCGGGTCCGGCATGACGGAGAAGAGCCTTCGGATTTCTTAAATCAGTCTGCGACTGTGGTAGGGGCCACTTGCCTTTGATGTGCCGCTCTCGATATTTGCTGAATAAACAGGCAAATATTTTTACCAAATGATAAAAAATTTGCCTTTCGGTCAAGGCTTGATCTGTCCCGAAATTTTATCCATTTGATAAAATTATTTTATTTGGTCTGGCACAGAACCTGCTACTCTTTTGGCAAGTCAGGAGACACCTGACGCAAAAAAGGGAACAGCAAAATGGAAGTTGGTGTTTTTATCCCGATCGGGAACAATGGGTGGCTTCTTTCCGAAAACGCGCCGCAATACAAGCCGAGCTTCGACCTGAACAAGGCGATCACGCTCAAGGCGGAGCAATATGGTTTTGACTTTGCGCTGTCGATGATCAAGTTGCGCGGCTTTGGCGGCAAGACCGAATTCTGGGATTACAATCTGGAATCCTTCACGCTGATGGCGGGGCTGGCCGCCGTCACGTCAAAGATCAAGCTGTTCGGCACCGCCGCCACGCTGGTGATGCCGCCGGCGATCGTTGCGCGTATGGCGACGACGATCGATTCCATTTCCGGTGGCCGTTTCGGCATCAACCTCATTACCGGCTGGCAGCGGCCGGAATATAGCCAGATGGGTCTTTGGCCGGGTGACGATTATTTCGGCGACCGCTACGAATATCTCGGCGAATATACGACTGTGCTGAAAGAGCTGCTGACGGAAGGTCAGTCGGACTACAAGGGCAAGTTCTTCCAGATGGACGATTGCCGCATGAAGCCGGTGCCGCAGGGTGATGTGAAGCTCATCTGCGCCGGGTCGTCCAATTCCGGCATGGCGTTTTCGGCCAAATTCGCCGACTACAGCTTCTGCTTCGGCGTTGGCGTCAACACGCCAAAGGCCTTTGCGCCCACCAATGAGCGGCTTCTGGCGGCAACGGAAAAGTCCGGCCGCGAGGTTAAATCCGTGGTGCTGACCATGATTCTTGCCGAGGAAAAATCCGAAGATGCCTGGGCGAAGTGGGAGTATTACAAGGCAGGTGCCGATGAAGACGCCATCAAGTGGCTTGGCCTGCAGAGCGCCGTTGACACCAAATCCGGCTCCGACACCAATGTCCGGCATATGTCCAACCCCGTCTCTGCGGTCAATATCAACATGGGAACGTTGATCGGCTCCTATGAGGAAGTGGCGGCCATGCTGGATGAAATGAGCGAGGTGCCGGGAACGGGGGGCGTGATGCTGACCTTCGATGATTTCCTCGAAGGGGTCGAAAAATTCGGCAAATACGTGCAGCCGCTGATGAAGAGCCGCGCGCATGTTCGAGCGGCACGGGAGGCAGCGGAATGAGCGAAGCCGTCGTGGCAGGTTACAAGGGCCCGGAGAGCCGTTCGGAAAGCGTGACGCTTCCCGCAAGGCCGGAGCCGATTACCCTGAAACCCAGCGAGACCGCCGTTGTCGTAGTCGACATGCAGAACGCCTATTCGACCGAGGGCGGTTACGTCGATCTGGCCGGGTTCGATATCTCAGGCGCAAAAGGCACCATCGCCAACATCAAGAAGACGCTGGATGCGGCGCGGGCCGCCGGTGTCCAGGTCATCTATTTCCAGAATGGCTGGGACAAGGACTATGTCGAGGCGGGCGGGCCGGGTTCGCCCAACTGGCACAAGTCCAATGCGCTGAAGACCATGCGCAAAAGGCCGGAACTGCAGGGCCAGCTGCTGGCCAAGGGCACATGGGACTACGCCATTGTCGATGAGCTGCAACCGCAGCCCGGCGATATTCTGGTGCCGAAAACGCGTTACAGCGGTTTCTTCAACACCAATATGGACAGCGTGTTGCGCGCCCGCGGCATCCGCAATCTGGTCTTTGTCGGCATCGCCACCAATGTCTGCGTGGAAAGCTCGCTGCGCGATGCCTTCCACCTCGAATATTTCGGGGTGATGCTGGAGGATGCCACCCATCATCTCGGTCCGGACTTTATTCAGCAGGCGACGGTCTACAATGTCGAGAAGTTTTTCGGCTGGGTTGCCACCGTCAATGATTTCTGCGGCGTGATTTCGCAGGCAGCCCCCGTCACCGATTGATTGAGAACCACAAAGAGGAGAACGAAATGCCGAAAACGATCATCGTGCCCGTTGGCACCAGCAAACCCATCGCTCCCTTTTCGCCGGGAACCCTCGCCGATGGCGTGGTTTACGTGTCCGGCACGCTGCCCTTCGACAAGGACAACAATGTCGTGCATGTGGGCGATGCCAGCGCGCAGACCCGCCATGTTCTGGAAACCATCAAGTCGGTCATCGAGACCGCCGGCGGCACGATGGAAGACGTGACGATGAACCACATCTTCATCACCGACTGGGCGAATTATCAGGCCGTCAACGCGGTCTATGCGGAATATTTCCCCGGCGACAAGCCGGCGCGTTATTGCATCCAGTGCGGCCTCGTCAAGCCCGACGCGCTGGTGGAAATCGCCACCGTCGCCCATATCGGTAAATAGGGCGAAAAGGCAGATGATGCATTTCGAGGTTCATGGTCGCACCGAGCCTGAGGCCCCCACTATACTGTTGTCCTCGGGACTGGGCGGATCGGGTGCTTACTGGACGCCGCAGATCGAGGCTCTTTCCGGCCATTTCCGGGTCGTCACCTATGACCATCGCGGAACAGGCAGGACAGGCGGCGAGGTGCCGCTCGATGGCGGCATTTCCGCCATGGCGGATGATGTGCTGGAAATTGTCTCAGCCCTGAACCTCGAAAAATTCCACTTCATGGGACATGCCCTCGGTGGCCTGATCGGCCTTGATATCGCGCTGCGGCGGCCCGGCCTTATCGACCGGCTGGTGCTTATCAACGCGTGGAGCAAGGCCGATCCGCATTCCGAGCGCTGCTTTGATGTGCGGATTGAGCTTCTGGAAAAGTCGGGCGTCGAGGCTTTTGTCAGAGCGCAGCCGCTGTTCCTTTATCCGGCGGCGTGGATGTCTGACAATCAGGAGCGGCTGGCACGGGACGATGCCCATGGCGTGGCGCATTTTCAGGGCAAGGACAATGTGCTCCGCCGCATTGCGGCGCTGCGGGCCTTCGATATGGACGCACGGCTTGGCGAGATAGGGAGCCCGGTGCTGGTGGTGGCAACGAAGGACGATCTTCTGGTGCCCTATACCCGCTCGTTGCGTCTTGCCGACGGTTTGCCGCAAAGCGAGCTTTGCCTTCTCGATTTCGGGGCTCACGCGGTCAATATTACCGAACCCGACCTTTTCAACGCCCGGCTTTTGCAGTTTCTGCTGCCGGTTGACCAAACATTCTGACAGGATTTTAGAGCACGATGACGAAAGCACTGGATGATGCAGCACTCGCAACGCTTTTCACCGAAGCACGCACCCACAATGGCTGGACGGACAAGCCGATCAGTGACGAGACGCTGCACGCGCTTTACGACCTGACGAAGATGGGACCGACTTCGGCCAATTGCTCGCCGGCACGTTTCGTCTTCGTGCGCAGCCCGGAAGCCAAGGAAAAGCTTCGGCCGGCACTCTCCTCGGGCAATCTCGAAAAGACCATGGCCGCGCCGGTCACCGTCATCGCTGCCATCGACAGCGAATTTTACGAGAAACTGCCGGAACTGTTTCCGCACGCCGATGCGCGTTCGTGGTTTACCTCCAGCCCTGCCGTGGCCGAAGAAACTGCCTTTCGCAATGCCACGCTTCAGGCCGGATATCTGATCCTTGCCGCCCGCGCGCTGGGGTTGGATACCGGGGCCATGTCCGGTTTCGACAAGGGCAAGGTGGATGCGGCGTTTTTTGCCGGCACGACGTGGAAATCCAATATCCTCATCAATCTCGGTCATGGCGATCCGTCAAAACTCTTTGGCCGCCTGCCGCGCCTTGGCTTTGACGACGCCTGTGTGCTGGCTTGATGGCCTGTTAAGGAAGGATGGGTTAGATGCAGATGATGTCTCTTGAAAAGGAAGCGGCAATGGAGACGAAGACTGCAGAGCAACGCAGCCTCGATTATAGAAACGCCATGGCGCGGCTCGGTGCGGCGGTCAATATCGTCACGACGGATGGCGCCGCAGGCCGGGCAGGCTTCGCCGCGACGGCGGTTTGCAGCGTTTCCGACAATCCTCCCACGCTTCTCATCTGCCTCAACCGCAATTCTTCCGCTTACAGGGTGGTGAAGGCCAATGGTGTGGTCTGCGTCAACACGCTCGCCGCCCATCATGAGGTGCTGAGCACGCTTTTCGGCGGCAAGACGCCTGCCGAGGAACGTTTCGCTGCGGGCAACTGGGGCGTGCTCGAAACCGGTGCGCCGGTTCTCGAAGATGCGCTCGTCTCATTCGATTGCCGTATCCGCGAGGCCCATGACGGCGGCACGCACGATATTCTCATCTGCGAGGTTGTGGATATGAAGATCAATGCGGGTGATGAGGCGCTGATGTATTTCAACCGGCGTTACCGGGTGCTTTGAAGGCGGTCTATCGACAACATCCCGCGGGACGATTCTGTTTGGCGCGGCCATAGCATCCGCACACCGTCACCCCGGACGAAACGTATAGTCGTTTCTCAGAAATTCGAAGGGCGTTCCCGGTCTCCCGGAAACGCCCTTCTCATTTACTTGATCAACGGCAGAAGGTCGTTGATCGACTTTTTCGCATCGCCATAGAACATCCGCGTATTGTCCTTGTAGAACAGCGGATTCTCGATGCCGGAATAGCCCGTGCCCTGGCCGCGCTTGGAGACAATGACGAGTTTCGACTTCCACACTTCCAGAACCGGCATGCCCGCGATGGGCGAGTTGGGGTCGTCCTGCGCTGCCGGGTTGACGATGTCGTTGGAGCCGATGACGATGACGACGTCGGTGCTTGGGAAATCGTCGTTGATCTCGTCCATTTCGAGCACGATGTCGTAAGGCACCTTCGCTTCGGCGAGCAGCACGTTCATGTGGCCCGGAAGACGGCCAGCCACCGGATGGATGGCGAAGCGCACGGTCTTGCCGTCGGCGCGCAGCTTGCGGGTCAGTTCCGATACGGCCGATTGCGCCTGCGCCACCGCCATGCCGTAACCGGGCACGATGATGACGCTGTCGGCGTCGTTCAGCGCTGCGGCCACGCCTTCGGCGTCGATCGCGACCTGTTCGCCCTCGATTTCCATCGCCGGGCCCGTCGTGCCGCCGAAGCCGCCGAGGATGACCGAGATGAAGGAGCGGTTCATCGCCTTGCACATGATGTAGGAGAGAATCGCACCCGAGGAGCCGACCAGCGCGCCCGTGACGATCAGCAGATCGTTGCCGAGCGTGAAGCCGATGGCTGCTGCCGCCCAGCCGGAATAGCTGTTCAACATCGAGACGACGACAGGCATGTCGGCGCCGCCAATGCCCATGATCAGGTGGTAACCGATAAAGAAGGCGGCAAGCGTCATCAGGACGAGCGTCCATGCGCCTGCGCCGTTGCAATACATGATGAGCAGCACGAGCGACAGGATCGCAGCACCAGCGTTCAGCAGATGCCCGCCCGGCAGCTTCTTCGCCTTGCCATCCACCTTGCCGGCAAGCTTGCCGAAGGCAACGACAGAGCCGGTGAAGGTCACCGCGCCGATGAAAACGCCGAGGAAGACCTCGACCTTCATGATCGCCAGTTCCACCGGCGTCTTGTGGGCGAGGATAGCGGAAAAGCCCGTCAGCAAGGAACGCGCGGTTTCATCGAGCGAGGCGACATGCGCTTCCTCGATATGGGCGTTGAAGCCGATGAAAACGGCGGCAAGGCCGACGAAGGAGTGAAGCGCCGCCACAAGCTGCGGCATCTCGGTCATCTGTACACGGCTTGCGACGAAGTAGCCGAGCACGGAGCCGCCGGCCAGCATCAGGAGCACGACGAGCCATTGCCCGACGCCCTTGCTGATTTCAGGGCCGAAGACGGTGGCGATGATGGCGAGGCCCATGCCTGTTATGCCGTACCAGACGGCACGTTTGGCGCTTTCCTGGCCGGAGAGACCGCCGAGCGAGAGGATGAAAAGAACGGCTGCGGCAACATAGGCCGCGGAAACAATACCAATGATCATTTATTTGATTCCCCGCTTGGCTCAGGACTTCTGGAACATGGCGAGCATGCGCCGTGTCACGAGGAAACCGCCGACGATGTTGATCGTCGCGATCAGGACGGAAAGCGAGGCGAGGATCACCACCAGCCAGTTGCCGGAGCCGATCTGCAGCAGCGCACCGATGATGACGATGCCGGAAATCGCGTTGGTCACGGCCATCAGCGGCGTGTGCAGCGAGTGACTGACATTCCAGATCACCTGGAAGCCGACGAAGCAGGCAAGCACGAAGACGATGAAGTGGCTCATGAAGCTTGCCGGCGCGTAGAGGCCAACGAGCAGCAATACGGCCGTGCCGGCGACCAGAAGCCCGACCTGGTTCTTGGTCTGTGCCTTGAACTCGGCCTTTTCCCTGGCGTGTTTCTCCTCCGGCGTCAGCTCTTTTGCTTTTTCCTTCGGTTTCTGCGCGGCAATGGCCTGAATTTTGGGTGGCGGCGGAGGATATGTGATTTCGCCCCCATAGGTGACCGTCGCGCCGCGGATGACGTCATCTTCCATGTTATGAACGAGCTTGCCATCCTTGGCAGGCGTCAGATCGGTCATCATGTGACGGATGTTGGTAGCGTAGAGGGTCGAGGCCTGCGTCGCCATGCGGCTTGGGAAATCGGTGTAGCCGATGACGATGACGCCGTTGTCGGACACGACGCGCTGGTCGGGAACCGTCAGATCGCAATTACCGCCGCGCTCGGCGGCGAGGTCGATGATGACCGAACCCGGCTTCATCATCGCCACCATGTCGGCAAGCCACAGTTTCGGGGCGTCGCGGCCCGGTATCAGCGCCGTGGTGATGACGATGTCGATCTGCGGTGCAAGCTCGCGGAATTTCTCCAGCTGCTTCTCGCGGAATTCCGGCGAGGAGGGGGCGGCATAACCGCCGGTCGCTGCGCCATCCTGCTGCTGGTCGGCAAAATCGAGATAGACGAATTCCGCGCCCATGGATTCGATCTGCTCGGCCACTTCAGGGCGAACGTCGAAGGCATAGGTGATCGCGCCGAGCGATGTGGCCGTGCCGATGGCGGCAAGACCGGCAACGCCGGCACCGATGACCAGCACCTTGGCGGGGGGCACCTTGCCGGCGGCGGTGACCTGCCCGGTGAAGAACCGGCCGAAATTATTGCCGGCCTCGATCACCGCGCGATAACCGGCGATATTGGCCATGGAGGAGAGCGCGTCCATCTTCTGGGCGCGGGAAATGCGCGGCACCATGTCCATGGCGATGACGTTAGCGCCCTTTTCCTTCGCCTGCTCCAGAAGGTCCTTGTTCTGGGCGGGATAGAAAAACGAGATCAGCGTCTTGTCAGAAGACAGGCGATCAATCTCCGAGGTTTCAGGCGGACGAACCTTGGCGATGATGTCGGAGCCGGTGTAAAGCGCCTCAGCGCTGTCGACCACGGTCACGCCTGCGGCGCGATAGGCGTCGTCAGAAAAACCGGCCGCCTTGCCGGCGCCGGCTTCGATGACGCAATCATATCCCAGTTTCTGCAAAGCCTGAGCGCTATCCGGCGTCATGCCAACGCGGGCTTCGCCCTCATATAATTCCTTAGGTGTCCCGATTCTCAAAACTGCTCTCCCATTCCCGTCCTGATAAGCCGTCATAGCCCATTTCGAGTGTTTTTGTCTTGTTCTTGCTGTTTTTCTACCTGCGGCGGATTGACAGGCTGGAAAAGCCCATTTTCGGCGATGGCGGTACGGCGGCAACAAAAAACCCGGCGCCGAAGCGCCGGGTGATTGCTGCGTTTCATCGACTGCCACTCAATCCATGGCGTGGATATCACGATCCTTGGTTTCCGGCAGGAACAGCATGCCGATGACCAGCGTGATGCCTGCAAAGATGATCGGATACCAGAGACCATAATAGATGTCCCCCTTGGCCGCGCTCATGGCGAAGGCGGTGGCGGGCAGAAGGCCGCCGAACCAGCCGTTGCCGATGTGGTATGGCAGCGACATGCCGGAGTAGCGGATGCGGGTCGGGAACAGTTCGACCAGCAAAGCTGCGATCGGGCCATAGACCATCGTCACGTAGATCACGAGGACGGTGAGAACCGCGATGATGACAACCCAGTTCACGGCAGCCGGATCGGCCACCATGGAGAAGGCGCCGCCGCCGGCCACGGTGTAAACGGCCATTTCGGCTGCACCACCGGTTTCGGCCGGGGTCAGCAGCTTGTCAGCCACCAGCTTGTCGGTCGCAACCATCTTCTTGTCGGCAGCGCGAACGGCGTCTGCATTGAGGTTCAGTTCCGGGTTTGCGGCAATGAAGGCGTCCAGTTTCGCGTCCGGCACCTGTGCCGCGCCGCGCACCAGCGGGTAACCGCCATCGTGGAGCGCCGTGTTGACCTGCTTCTGGAACGCCTTGTCCTTGGCTGCCGCGTCCGCGCCGGCGGCGACGGCGTCGTAGCTGGTAATGGTGGCGTCGCCGATCTTCACGGTGGCCGGCTGGCCGGCTGCGCCCGCAACCACGTCGTAAGGCACCGAGTTGCGTGTCAGGAACGAGGTGGCGATATCGCAGGACGTGGTGAACTTCGCCGTGCCCGTCGGGTTGAACTGGAACTTGCAGTCGCCAGGGGCTGCGGTCACGGTGGCGCGAACGCTCGCCTGTGCCTGTGCAAGTGCCGGGTTGCCTGCCCAGGTCAGTGCCTTGAACAGCGGGAAGTAGGTCAGCATGGCAAGGATGAGGCCGGCCATGATGATCGGCTTGCGGCCGATCTTGTCTGAAAGCCAGCCGAAGATAACGAAGAAGCTGGTGCCAAGAATGAGCGCTGCCGCCACCATGATGTTGGCCGACTGTCCGTCGACCTTCAGAATGCTCTGCAGGAAGAAAAGGGCGTAGAACTGGCCCGTGTACCAGACAACGGCCTGGCCGATGACGGCACCGACAAGCGCGATGAGCGCGATCTTGGCGTTCTTCCACTGGCCGAAGGCTTCGCTGAGCGGCGCCTTCGACGTCTTGCCCTCTTCCTTCATCTTCTTGAAGGCGGGGGATTCGTTCATCTTCAGACGGATCCAGACGGATACGCCAAGCAGCAGAACGGAAACGAGGAAGGGAATGCGCCAGCCCCAGGCAGCGAAAGCTTCCTTGCCGAGCGCGAACTGCACACCGAGGATAACCACCAGCGACAGGAACAGGCCGAGCGTTGCCGTCGTCTGGATCCAGGAGGTGTAATAGCCTCTGCGACCGTTGGGGGCATGTTCGGCAACATAGGTTGCGGCACCGCCATATTCACCGCCAAGCGCCAGACCCTGCAGCATGCGCAGGACGATCAGGATGATCGGAGCGGCAATGCCGATCTGCGATGCGCTGGGCAGGACGCCTACGAGGAAGGTGGACACGCCCATGATGAGGATGGTGATGAGGAAGGTATATTTGCGGCCGACGATATCACCGAGGCGGCCAAAGACCAGCGCGCCGAAGGGGCGGACGAGGAAGCCAGCGGCAAAGGCCAGCAGAGCGAAGATGTTACGCGTCGTTTCCGGATACTGGCTGAAGAAGTTCGCGCCGATGTAAATCGCCAGCGAGCCATAGAGATAGAAATCGTACCATTCGAAGACTGTTCCGAGAGAAGAGGCGAAAATCACCTTCTTCTCTTCACCCGTCATCGGACGGGCGGCGCCGCTTACGGCTGCAACATTTGCCATTGTCTGTCCTCCACAGATGTCCCAATCGACGCATTGCGGAGCCCAACTCTCTCCTCTGGACTCACCTTGCGGCTGCAATGCGCGGATCATGAGAGTGACAGAAAATTAACCCCAATAAGAGCGATGCTTTCGGATTATGACTTTAGTCTAATGTTAAACGTCCCGAATATGTCGCTGCGGCGATTTGTGCTTTGGTCCGAGCGGCTGCATGACGCGCCTTTTTCCTTGACAGAACCGAGAAACCTTCTAATAGCTTCTCGCGAAGAAGGAGCATCACCTTGCGCATGCATGTTGCAGACATGTTCGTCATGGAAGGACCGGCACAATCCGCCGGCGATGATCCGCGCCTTTCTTATTCTATCCGAATTACGGCCAAAACGACGATTAAAACCGTCTGACGTCTCTGGCCACCGCTCTCTCCCCGGTTTGGCTGGGGATCGAGGAAGCCGCGATCTGATGATGCGGGTTCCCACCTCACCAAAAAGAGGAGAGACAGAAAGAGAGCTTGATCATGGGTTTCAAAGTTGCAATTGCAGGCGCCACCGGTAACGTCGGTCGCGAAATGCTCAATATCCTGGCCGAACGCGGTTTTCCCGCCGATGAAGTCGTGCCGCTCGCTTCCGCCCGCTCGCAGGGCACGGAAGTCTCCTATGGCGACCGCACGCTGAAGGTCTCGAACCTCGAGAACTACGATTTTTCCGACACGGATATCTGCCTGATGTCTGCAGGCGGCGATGTTTCCAAGAAGTGGTCGCCGAAGATCGGCCAGCAGGGCTGCGTCGTCATCGATAACTCATCCGCATGGCGCTACGATCAGGACGTTCCGCTGATCGTTCCGGAAGTCAACGCCGATGCGGTTGCAGGCTTCACCAAGAAGAACATCATCGCCAACCCCAATTGCTCCACGGCGCAGCTTGTTGTCGCGCTGAAGCCGCTGCATGACTTCGCCAAGATCAAGCGCGTCGTCGTCTCCACCTATCAGTCTGTGTCCGGCGCCGGCAAGGAAGGCATGGACGAGCTTTTCCAGCAGACCCGCGCCGTTTTCGTGGCCGACCCGGTCGAAGCCAAGAAGTTCACCAAGCGCATTGCCTTCAATGTTATCCCGCACATCGACGTCTTCATGGAAGACGGCTACACCAAGGAAGAATGGAAGGTTCTGGCCGAAACCAAGAAGATGCTTGATCCGAAGATCAAGGTGACCTGCACGGCCGTGCGCGTCCCTGTCTTCATCGGCCATTCGGAATCGGTCAATATCGAGTTCGAAAACGAGATCACCGCCGATCAGGCCCGTGACATCCTGCGCGAAGCACCGGGTTGCCTCGTGATCGACAAGCGCGAAAACGGCGGTTACATCACGCCGGTTGAATCCGCTGGCGAAGACGCGACCTACATCTCGCGTATCCGCGAAGATGCGACGGTCGAAAACGGTCTCAACCTGTGGGTTGTTTCTGACAACCTGCGCAAGGGTGCTGCCCTTAACGCCGTCCAGATCGCCGAACTGCTGATCAATCGTGGCTTCATCAAGCCGCGCAAGGCGGCCGCCTGATCCGAGATACGAATTTTTAAGGTTCGTTAAGTATAACCCGTCTGTTCTGTGTGGGGCAGGCGGGTTTTATAATTGGCGAGATCACGGCCAGTTTATTTGCAGGCCTTGCTGCCGAAAGGCAATTTAGGCCGCCAAAAGACAGTTTTGGCACCTGAATCATACAGTATTGACGGTTTGGTTCTCGGGAAAAACTCCCCAAAGGATATCGAAGGCAGATTTTGATGCGGGCAATGAAGGTAATTCTGGCTGGTGTGGCCATGGTCTCGGTTCTGGCAGCGACGCCGGTTATGGCCGCGCAATGCGGCAACACTTCGGCGGGCTTCGATGCCTGGGTCAGCGCCTTCAAGCAGGAAGCGGCGGGTCGCGGCGTCAGCGCCTCGGTGCTCGACCGGGCTTTCTCCGGCGTCTCCTACAACCAGGCGACGATCCGCGCCGATCGCGGTCAGCACAGCTTCAAGCTGTCCTTCGAGCAGTTCATGCAGAAGCGCGGCGGTCAGACGATCATTTCACGCGGCAAGACCATGAAGAAGAACAACGCCGCACTGTTCGCCTCCATCGAGCGTGCCTATGGCGTGCCGGCTGGTCCGCTGCTCGCCATCTGGGGCATGGAAACAGGCTTTGGCGGTTTCATGGGCAACCAGCACACGCTTTCCGCCGTTTCAACGCTTGCTTATGACTGCCGCCGTTCGGACTATTTCACCGAGCAGCTTTATGCGGCTCTGAAACTCGTCGGCAGCGGCTCGCTGAATGTCAACGCCAAGGGTGCCGCCCATGGTGAAATCGGCCAGACGCAGTTCCTGCCGCTGAACGTCGTGCGCTACGGCGTGGATTTCGACCGCGACGGTCGGATCGATCTCGTCGGTTCGCGCGCCGATGCGCTGGCTTCCACCGCAAACTTCCTCGTCGGCCATGGCTGGCAGCGCGGTGCAGGCTACCAGCAGGGGCAGGCGAATTACGCGGCAATTCAGGGCTGGAACGCCGCAAGTGTCTACCAGCAGGCGATCGCCTTCATCGGCAAGGCGATTGACGGCCAATAAGGCTGCTTTCCACGCGCGAATTCCACTTCCGTCATGCCGGACTTGATCCGGCATCCAGTCACGGCGCGTCCGCGCCGTGAAAGAGTCTTTGGCGATCAAGGACTTGATCGCGCTGGACCCCGGATCCAGTCCGGGGTGACGAGCGTTGAGTTTGGCCTGTAGCTATTACCTGCCAGTCACAGATCCGGGCGGCGGAAGTCGCCGGTCTTACCGTCCATCACCCACAATTCGCCGGTCGAAATATCGAACCATGCGCCGTGCAGCTTCACCTTGCCGGCGGTTTCCTGTGCCTTGACGAAGGGGAAGCCGCGCAGATTGGCGATGGAGTTGCGGATGGAAACGCGTTCCAGCGCCGTCTGCCGCTCAGAGGCGGTCATGACGTCGTTGCTCTGGATTTGCGAGGCGGCCGACTTGACCATGTTCATCCATTTGCCAATGAAATCACCGGGCGACAGCGGCTCCAGATTGGGATCGAGCGCTGCCTGAATGCCGCCGCAGCGACCGTGGCCCATGACGACGATATCCTTCACCTTCAGCACCTGAACCGCATATTCGATGGCCGCCGAGGTGGCGTGATATTGCCCGTCCGGCTCGAAGGGCGGCACCATGTTGGCAACATTGCGGACGACAAAAAGCTCTCCCGGGCCGCAGTCGAAAATGGTTTCCGGCGCGGAGCGGGAGTCACAACAGGCAATGAACAGGGTCTGCGGTTTCTGTCCGGTATCGGCCAGAACGCGGTATCTTTCGCGCTCGTCGGCATAACGACCGCTCATGAAGTTCTTATAGCCGTTGAGAAGGTTTTCCGGAAAATCTTTCATCTATCGCAGTACCGTTGTGGTTGGACCGAGATCAAGGGAAGAACTCGGTGCGTTGAAGACCAATCCTTTGGAGCATTTTCGGTTTTCTTCGAGCCGTGAAACCGCTCCAACTCCTTGCTTGTCGCATTTCCGGACGAAGACCGAGGGCCACGTTTCACGGAAATGCTCTAGCCGCTATTTGCGCTTGCTGCGCGAAGGATGCAAGAGATGACGCATCTGCACCATGGCCATGGGTGTGGAGAGGCTTGAAGAATCCGTCTCCAGCGTCAGTTCGTTCATGTCGCGTTTTTTTGTGCGGGCCAGAATTTCGAACACGCTGGCGGTTGCGAGCTGCAGCGCCTTTTCGTCATCCAGACCTTCCAGCAGGCGGGCAAGAAACAGCGCCGACATCAGGTCGCCGAGGCCGTTAGGCGCATTTTCAATGGCGCGATGTTCGGCGAGCAGCGCGTGGCGGCCGCTGAGGTAAAGGTTGCCGGTGCCGCCCGTCATCATCGGCACCGCCGAGGTGACCAGCATTTTTGGCGGGCCGAGGGAAAGCGCTGCATCCATGATGGCGCTGTTGGTCTCAAGCGCGGCGCCGCTCATCCAGGCGAGTTCATATCGGTTGGGCGTGGCGACCGTGGCAAGCGGAATGAGGTGATCGCGGATGGCTTCGGCGGTCTCAAGGGGAATATAAAGCCCGCCCAGATCACCCATGACAGGATCGCAGGCGTAAATCAGCGCCGGGTTCTTTTCCTTGAGATTTCGGATCAGCCTTGCGACGGCACGCACCTGCGCGGCGCTGCCGAAATAACCGGTCAGAACCGCCTTGACCTCGCCGATCCATTTGGCGTTTTCGAGGTCGGTCATCGCCTTGTCGAAGTCTTCGTCCTGAAAGCGCATGCGGGTGGATGGTCCGTGGCCGGGATGCCAGGGCATGACGATGGTGGGCACTGCCCAGACCGGAAAACCGAGTGTCTCCAGCGCGAAGACTGCCGCGCGGTTGCCCACGGAGCCCCGCATGACATGGCTGGAAATGACGATGACGGCGCCTTGGGTATTGTCCTGCATCACGGCCTTCTTGCGTTCAAACGCGGCAGAAAGCCCACCAATGCTGCCCCCGCCCAAAGATCAAGATGCGCTCTCATGACATATCGCAAGACCAGTTTCCACCGTTAATCCCGCAAGGGTCTGTCCCGCAAAAACATGGCGGTCGTTTTGCCGCCGTCAGGGAACGCCTCTCGTTGCGGGATCGCTGCACCGATTTCTCGTTAAGGCGGCGGCTTTCGGAAAACCGCGTTACACTTTTCCGCCTGATGCCCTATAGTTGTATTCATGCTCGCTCTCATCATCGCCTATTGGCCGCATATTCTTGCCGTTCTCTCCGTTTTGATGGGAACCGTGGCGGCCGTGCACGCCACCATGACGAAGGAAGAAGTTCGCTCGGCACTGGGCTGGGTCGGTGTCATCGTGCTGTCGCCCATCGTCGGTGCGGTCATCTATGCCATTGCCGGCATCAACCGCATCCGCCGGTCCAACATCACCCAGCAGCGGTCCTTCATGCAGGACGAGATCATGGACCGCGTGGCCCGTTTCGACGCTGGCGGTGAGCTGGTGGCCGAGCGGTTCGGCCGCCGTTTCGCGGCGATGAAGGTACTGGGTGACCGGGTGACCCGCCATGCACTGACGACTGGCAACAGCATCGAGCCCATCGCCACGGGTGACGCCGCCTATGCGGCGATGCTGGAAGCGATCGAGCAGGCGAAACGGTCGATCATCCTCGAAACATATATTTTCGATAATGACCGGATCGGCGCCCGCTTCGTTTCCGCCCTCCAGCGGGCAAAACAGCGCGGCGTGGAGGTGAGGGTGCTCATCGATGCCGTGGGCGCGCGTTATTCGGTTCCGAGCATCCTGCCGACGCTGCGGGAGAGGGGCATCGTCGCCAACGTCTTCAACGGCAACGTCATCATGGGGCTGCGGCTGCCCTACGCCAATCTGCGCACCCACCGCAAGATTCTCGTGGTGGACGGGCGTGTCGCCTTTAGTGGCGGCATGAACATACGCGAGGGCTTTACCGAGGAATTCGGCCAGGGAAGACAATCGCACGACACACATTTCAAGATCAGCGGACCGGTGGTAGCGGATTTTTTCTCCATTGCGGCGGAAGACTGGCGTTTCACGACAAAGGAACTTCTGGACACGCCGGTCTGGGATATCGCCATTCCCGAAGGCGTGCCGGGCTCGCAGATCGTTGCCCGCGTTTGCTCCTCCGGGCCGGACAAAAGCATCGAGACCAATCACAAGATGCTGACCGGCGCTTTTTCCATCGCAAGGTCGTCGATTCTCATCATGTCGCCCTATTTTCTCCCGGATCGGGAGCTTATTTCGGCGCTGATTACGGCGGCGCGACGCGGCGTCGTCGTTGATATCGTCGTGCCGAAAAGCAATAATCTGGTGCTTGTCGACAGGGCGATGACGGCGCAGTTCGATCAGATGTTGCGCAACTATTGCAGGATATGGAGGGCGACGGGAGCGTTCAATCATTCGAAGATGCTGGTGATCGACGGACGGTGGAGTTACATCGGTTCGTCCAATCTCGATCCCCGCTCTTTGCGTCTGAATTTCGAGATCGATCTGGAGGTTATGGACGAAGCATTCGGACAGGCCATCACGCAGACGATCTCGACGGCGCGCGACGCCGCAATACCTGTAAGACTGAGCGAACTGAAAGCGCGTCCGTTCGTTGTTCGTTTTGTGGAACGGGTACTGTGGCTGGCCTCGCCCTATCTTTGAGCGGAGATGACGTGTGAAAAAAGACGGCGTGCTGGAAAACGAAAAAGCGGTACTGGCGCGGAATACCAGTCTGCCGGCCTTTGTGATGGACTCGCTGCGCAATCACCGTCAGCGGCAGAATGCCAAGCCTGCGGAAAAGGCGCATGATTTTCCCGTTATCGCCTCCTATAACGTGCATAAATGCGTGGGCCGGGACCGCAAGTTCGATCCTGATCGCACCAGTCGCGTGATTCAGGAAATCGGGGCGGATATCATTGCGCTGCAAGAGGCCGACAGCCGCTTCGGCGAACGCACCGGCCTGCTCGATCTCGCCCGGCTGGAAAGGGAAAGCGGCCTTGTCCCCGTGCCTGTACAGGTCGGGGTGAAGGCGCATGGGTGGCATGGCAATGTCGTCCTGTTCAAGGAGGGCGCGGTCAAGGAGGTTCATACCCTGAAGCTGCCCGGACTGGAGCCGCGTGGCGCGCTCGTTGTCGAACTGGATCTGAAGCGCGGCGGCACCCTGCGGGTCATTGCCGCTCACTTCGGGCTGCTGCGGCATTCCCGTGCCCAGCAGGCGAAGGCTCTGATCGGCCTTCTTGAAGCGAGGGATGAATGCCCGACCATTCTCATGGGAGACCTGAATGAATGGCGCCTCGGCAATGGTTCATCACTCAATACGTTTCGCGATGCTTTCGGCGCTCTGCCGCCAGCCGTACCCAGTTTTCCGTCCAACCTGCCGGTGCTGGCTCTGGACCGGATCATCGCCAATCGTGAAGGGCTGATCGAGCAGGTCGAAGCGCATGACAGCGCACTGGCGCGTATCGCTTCGGATCATCTGCCGCTGAAAGCCGCGGTGCGGACCGACCTGCTTCCGGCCTGATCCTGCAGCGGCGTGCCCAGGAAAGCTGCCGCAACAATCTCAGGAGGTCGGCTTAAACCCGTTGCGCCGCTGTCACGTGGCTGCGTGAGCGCGCTTCCAGCAAGGATGTGCGAATGGCTTCCATCAACCGCTCACGATTGTTTCTGGTCTTGCCTCTATCGAGATTTTGCGCGGAAAGCGCGAGATCAAGACCCTCATGCATCACTATCGAATAGGCAACGGTCGTCGCCCAGTTCTCGTAATCCTGCTCCATCATGTCGCCCCTGAACTAAATCATTTAGTCCGAATCACCCTGTTCTTGGAAAGTAACACAAAATACAAAGCATAAAATATCATTGTTTCTTCCAGTGCGCGCAGTCACCAACATCTATATTGACTTTTGCCAATTGTGGTGCGGCCGGAACGCGGCCTGTATTACAGTTAAGCACTTGAAACTGGTTCAATTTCAGAAGAGGCGCATACACATCTTTCCATATAAAACGCCGCGCATCTCGGGATGCGCGGCGGGCTTGCGTCGAAGGTTGCGGTGGATAGGTGTCGGTCTCAGCCGGCCTTTTCGAGCTTGTAGTCCGAATTGGCCGGTTCTTCCTGCTTGTGCTGGATGAGCGGACGGTTGCCCGCCAGCTTGCGCACCAGTACATAGAAGACCGGAGTCATGAAGATGCCGAAGAACGTCACGCCGATCATGCCGGAGAAGACCGCGACACCCATGGCGGCGCGCATTTCCGCACCGGCACCTGTCGAGACGACCAGCGGCACCACGCCCATGATGAAGGCGAGCGAGGTCATCAGGATCGGGCGCAGGCGAAGCCGGCTTGCCTCGATGGCCGCCTGAAGCGGCGTTCGTCCCTCGAATTCCAGTTCCCGGGCGAATTCCACGATCAGGATCGCGTTTTTCGCTGAGAGACCGACAAGGACGACAAGGCCGATCTGCGTAAAGATGTTGTTATCCCCTCCCGTCAGCCAGACGCCCGTGAGGGCTGCGAGCACGCCGAGCGGGACGATCAGGATGATCGCGATCGGCAGGGTCAGGCTTTCATATTGCGCAGCGAGCACGAGATAGACGAGCAGCAGCGCCAGCGGGAAAACCACGATGCTGGAATTGCCGGCGAGAATCTGCTGATAGGTCAGATCCGTCCATTCGTAATCGACGCCCGCGGGCAGGGTTTCGGCGAGGATCTTTTCGATCGCGGCCTGTGCCTGACCCGAGGAGAAGCCCGGTGCCGGTCCGCCGTTGATATCGGCCGCAAGGAAGCCGTTATAACGGTTGGTGCGCTCCGGTCCGGTCGTCGCATTCACCTTCAGGAGCGTCGACAGCGGGATCATCTGACCCGTTGCCGAGCGAACCTTCAGGCGGCCAATATCTTCGGCGTGGGCGCGGAACTGTGAATCCGCCTGCACACGGACGCTGTATGTGCGACCGAAGGCATTGAAGTCATTGACGTAGAGCGAGCCGAGATAGATCTGCAGCGTCTGGAAGACGTCGCTGACGGAGACGCCCAGCTGTTCCGCCTTGGCGCGGTCGAGATCGGCGAAGAGCTGCGGCACGTTGATCTGGTAGCTGGAGAAAATGCCTGCCAGCTCCGGCGTCTGATATGCCTTGGCGATGACGGCCTTCGCCGCTTCGTCCAGCGTCTGGTAGCCGTAACCGGCGCGGTCTTCGATCTGCAGCTTGAAGCCGCCTGTCTGGCCGAGACCGTTGACCGGCGGCGGCGGGAACATGGCGATGAAGGCGTCCTGAATGCCGGCATATTTCTGGTTCAGCTGCATGGCGATGGCGCCACCTGACAGTTCCGGTGTCTTGCGCTTTTCGAAGTCGTCGAGAACCGCAAAAACGATGCCGGAATTGGAACCGATGGTGAAGCCGTTGATCGACAGGCCGGGGAAGGCGATGGCGTGGCTGACACCGGGCGTTTCCATGGCGATCTCGCTCATCCGCTTGATCACGCTTTCGGTACGGTCGAGCGTTGCGCCATCAGGAAGCTGCGCGAAACCGATGAGGTACTGCTTGTCCTGCGCCGGCACGAAGCCGCTCGGAACTGTCGTAAACATGCCATAGGTGGCGGCCACCAGCGCCATGTAGACGATCATGACGAGGCTCTTGCGCGTCACCAGCCCGCCGACGGTCTTGCCGTAGCCGTTCGAGGCCGCGCCGAAGGCACGGTTGAAGCCGCGGAAGAACCAGCCGAGGATCTTGTCCATGAAGCGGGTGAGCCAGTCTTTCGGTGCGCCATGTTCCTTCAGCAGCAGGGCCGCAAGCGCGGGTGACAGCGTCAGCGAGTTGATGGCCGAAATGACGGTGGAGATGGCAATCGTCAGCGCGAACTGCCGGTAGAACTGGCCGGAAAGGCCGGAGATGAAGGCGAGCGGCACGAAGACGGCGACCAGTACCAGCGCAATGGCGATGATCGGGCCGGAGACTTCGCGCATCGCCTTATAGGTGGCGTCACGCGGTGAGAGCCCGTTTTCGATATTTCGCTCGACGTTTTCGACGACCACGATCGCGTCATCCACCACGATGCCGATGGCGAGCACAAGGCCGAACAACGTCAACGCGTTGATGGAAAAGCCGAAGGCGTACATGACGGCGAAGGTGCCGATGATCGAGACCGGAACGGCGATCAGCGGAATGATCGAGGCGCGCCACGTCTGCAGGAAGAGGATGACGACAAGCACCACGAGGCCAACGGCCTCGAGGAGTGTATCGACAACCTTCTCGATGGAGGAGCGCACGAATTTCGTCGTATCGTAGACGATCTCGTATTTCACGCCATCGGGCATCGCCAATTGCAGATTATCCATGGTCGCGCGGACATTGTCGGCGATTTCGATGGCGTTGGAGCCGGGGGCCTGAAGGACCGCAACAGCCACGGCCGGCTCACCATCGAGCAGAGAACGCAGCGTGTAATCGGCTGCTCCGAGTTCGATGCGCGCGACATCGCGCAGGCGGGTGATTTCGCCGTTTGCGCCGCTCTTGACGATGATGTTGCCGAATTCTTCCGGCGTCGTCAGACGGCCCTGGGCATTGACGTTGAGCTGCAGGTCGACACCGTTCGGGCTTGGTGAAGCGCCGATGACGCCGGCCGCGGCCTGCACGTTCTGCTGGCGGATGGCGTCGGAGACGTCGCTGGCGGCGAGATCATGCTCGGCCACCTTCTGCGGATCGAGCCAGACGCGCATGGAATAGTCACCCGCGCCGAAGACCTGCACCTGACCCACGCCTTCGATGCGGGCGAGACGGTCCTTGACGTTCAGCGTCGCATAGTTGCGCAGATAGGTGATGTCATAGGCGTCGGTCTTGGAGACAAGGTTGACGACCATGATGAAGTCGGGCGAGCTCTTGACCGTGGTGATGCCGAGCGCGCGCACTTCCGCCGGCAGGCGCGGTTCGGCCTGCGAGACGCGGTTCTGCACAAGCTGCTGGGCCTTATCAGGATCGGTGCCGAGCTTGAAGGTGACGGTGAGCGTCAGCACGCCGTCCGACGTCGCCTGGCTGCCCATGTAGAGCATGTCTTCGACACCGTTGATCTGTTCTTCGAGCGGTGTCGCGACGGTTTCAGCGATAACGGTCGGGTTCGCACCGGGATAGGTGGCGCGCACGACGACGGATGGCGGAACGACTTCGGGATATTCCGAAATCGGCAGGGCGCGCATGCCAAGAAGGCCTGCCACCACAATTAGGATCGACAAGACGCCGGCGAATACCGGCCGGTCGACAAAAAATCTGGAAATATTCATATCCAGTCCCTCTCCGGGTATATTTTGGAATGCGAAGGCCGCTCCGGCGGCAATTCTGCCGCCGGTGAAGGCCGGTTCTGTCTGAATGCGCGTCTCGCGAAAGCGCGGGACGCTTACTGATCAAAGAGATGGATTACTGCGAGGCAGCAACCTTATCTTCCGCCTGAGGTGCGATGGTTGCGCCGGGACGGATGCGCTGCAGGCCGTTGACGACGATCGTATCACCGGCAGCAAGGCCGCTTTCGATGATGCGCTGGCCATCGGCCGGCGCGCCCGGCTTGATCTGGCGGTAGCTCACCTTGTTTTCGGCATCGACCACGAAGACGAAGCGCTTGTCCTGATCCGTGCCGATGGCGCGATCGCTGATGACGATGCGGTTTTCCGGCTTCGGTTCGCCCATGCGCACCCGCACGAACTGGCCGGGGATCAACCTGCCATCGGGATTGTCGAAGACGGCGCGCACACCGATGGTGCCGCTTGCCGAATCCACCTGATTGTCGATCAGGTGCAGCGTACCCTTGATCGGCGTGCCTTCATCCGAAAGCGTGCCGATTTCCACTGGGATCTGTTCGAGAGCCGGCAGGGCGCCATCGGTCTTCGGCAGCTCGGCAAGAGCCTTGGCCACCACGCCTTCGCTGGCGTTGAAGCTCGCATAGATCGGGTTGACCGACACGAGGGTCGTCAGTGCCGGCGAGGTGGAACCGGCGGCGACGAGGTTGCCGGCGGTGATTTCGATGCGGCCGACGCGGCCTGAAACAGGTGCGCGGATTTCGGTGTAACCGAGATCGAGTTGCGCCGTGGTGAGTGCTGCGCGGGCGGCGCGAAGCTGGGCTTCGGCATCCGCAAACGAGCTCTGGCGCTGGTCGAGATCGCTCTGCGAGATGGTGCGGTTGTCGGAAAGCCGGCGACCGCGGTCGAGTTCCGTTTTCGCAAGGCTGACCTTGGCTTCGGCCGAGGCGACCTGTCCTTCAGCGCCGGCAACAGCGGCCTGATAGGGGGCCGGATCGATGGTGAAGAGGGGATCGCCTTCCTTCACCAGCGCGCCTTCGCGAAAATGCACAGCCTTGATCTGGCCGGCGACGCGGGAGCGAATCTGCACCCGGTCAACGGCTTCCAGACGGCCGGAAAATTCCTCCCAGCGCATCACGTCGCGGCTTTCAACCTTGGCAACGGTGACAGGGATCGCTGGTGTTTCAGCAGGCGTGGAAGCGGCCGTTGCATCGCGACTGGTGGGGAGGTCGAAAAACAGTGCTGCTGCTGCAACGGACATAGCAAGCCCGATACCGGCGCCCGTCAGGGCCCGGCGCTTTGTGTTCAGCGTCATGGGTATCTCCTTCGCCCCCGATCGGGAGCAGGTCGTTCATCTATTTTACTTCGTCGCATGATCCGGACGTAAAACCGCTACGCACTTTTACTGGACATGCTCAAAATGCGAAATTTCAGTGGTTTAACTGGTCAACGAAAGTCTTGAACTCCGAACAGACGGATGAGACCCATCCGCCGCCCTCTCCTTGATAAAGCCCCGTCCAGCCGACGCCGGCGGGGAAAACATGCTGCCTAACGCTAACGCCTGAGGCGATGAGGCGGTCTCCGTAATTGACCGTTTCGTCGCGCAGAGGGTCGTCCTCGGCGGTAAAGATCAGCGCCGGCGCCACCCGGTTCAGCCGCGTGCACTGGCAGGGTGCGGCATAGGGGTGAAAAAACCCGCACGCCTTGGCAAGGTAATGGCTCCAGCCATCGGCCCAGCGCTGGCGCATGCCGATCCTGTCCGCGTCGCGGAAGGATTCCGTCGTCATCATCGGATCGATCATGGGCGACAGAAGTATCTGACCGGCAAGTTTGCCCGGCATGCGGTCACGGGCCTTCAAGGCAAGCCCCGCCGCCACATTGCCGCCTGCCTCTTCGCCGGCCACGAACAGCAGCGATTTCGCGCCGCCATAATGCTTGCGATCCCGGCTCAGGCGATCGAGCGCTTCGTAAGCGCAGTCGATAACCATCGGAAACTCGTTGCCGGACGGCCTGCTGTAATCGGCCTCCACGACGACGGCGCCGCTTTCTGCAAGCGCGCGCGCGACCGGAAGTTCCGGGCAATTGCCGCCCGGCTCCAGGCCGGGTTCCAGAAACGAACCGCCGCGCAGATAAAGTACGACGGGCGGTTGGCTGCACAGGCTCGAACCTTCATATCGGCGCACGGAAAGCTGGGATGCGAAGCCCCCACAGCTTTTGATATTCTCCCAGTGCGCGTTCATCTGATCCGGTCCCGTTGCACCACCTTGAGCAGTGCATCACATTTGCAAAATCTGAAATTCATATTATTGTTCGGGGAAAAACGATCAAGTATGCCAAAATGAAAACACTATTCCAAAAAGACGGATAATCTCATCATGGATCAGCTCTCCGCCATGCGGGTTTTTACGCGTGTCGTGGAAACCGGCAATTTCAGCCGCGCCGCGACAGCGCTGAACATGCCGAAGACCACGGTCACCAATATGGTCCAGGCGCTCGAGGCGCATTTGCAGACCACGCTTCTCAACCGCACGACGCGGCGAGTGATGCTGACAACGGACGGCGCTCTCTATTATGAGCGTGCATCACAGATTTTATCGGAAATAGAAGAACTTGACGGCAGCATGTCCAGCGCGCAGGTGCAGCCATCCGGCCGGTTGCGCGTGGAAATGGCCGGTGTCTTTGCGGACCTTGTGGTTATCCCACATCTTTGCGAATTTTACCAGCGCTATCCGCAAATCCGTCTCGATCTCGGTGTCGGCGACCGTCTGGTCGATTATATCGCGGAAAATGTCGACTGTGCACTGCGCGTCGGCGTGTTGCGCGATCAGTCGCTGATTGCCCGAAAAGTAGGCGAACTCCGGTTCGAAACATTTGCGTCGCCGTCCTATATCGAAAATTTTGGCATGCCCCGAGAACCGGAGGACCTGGAGAAGGATCATCTGTCGGTGGGTTACCTCAATGCCACCACCGGGCAGATCATGCCGGCCTCCTTCGACAATGGCATACGCAGCGTCGAGTTGACGCCCAACTACGTCGTTTCCGTCAATGACAGCCGCACCTACTTGAATGCGGCGCTCGCCGGCATGGGCATCGTGCAGCTGCCGATCTTCATGGTGCGCGACGCGCTTTCGCGCGGAGAACTGGTGCCGGTGCTTTCCGAATGGCGACGGGAGGCGATGCCGATCTATGTCGTCTATCCCCAGACCCGGCACGTGACCAACAAGGTCCGCGTATTTGTCGACTGGCTTGCGAAGCTGGTACATGGGCTGGTGTGATAATCAGCGCCCGACCCTTGCGGCAAGGAAATCTATGAAGGCGCGCACGCGGGCTGCGAGATGCTCATGGCCGGCATAAACCGCGTGGATCACCTCCATGTCCTCGGCGCTATAGTCTTCCAGTACGGGAACGAGCAGGCCAGCCCTGATATCGGGTTCGACGTGGAATTCACCGACCCGACCGAGCCCAAGCCCCGCTAGGCAAAGCCTGCGCATGGCCATGCCGCTATTGACCGAGGCATTGCCCGTGACTGGCAGGCGATAGACATCTGCAGAACCGGGGTCGCGGAACGGCCATTCATTGAGACTGCGACTGAAATTGAAGCTCAGGCAATTGTGCCGCGCCAGATCCTGCGGCGTTTCCGGCATGCCGTATTGTTCGATATAGGTGGGAGAGGCGACGATAACGCGGCGTACTTCCTTTAGCTTTCTTGCCTTCAGCGATGAATCGCCCATGGCGCCGGAGCGTATGGCAATGTCCGTGCGTTCCTCGATCAGGCTGATGACACCGTCAGTCAGCGAAATATCCAGCTCGATTTCCGGATAAAGCGACAGGAATTCCGGTGCAAGCGGCAGGAGATAACGTTCGCCGAAGCCCAGCGTCGCGTTGACCCGTAGCAGCCCGCGCGGCACCACCTTGCCGCCGCTCGCCACGATCTGCTCGGTCTCGGCTATGTCGGCGAGAATGCGTCGGGCCCGCGCCAGATAGACCTCGCCCTCCGGCGTAAGCGTTACGAGCCGGGTGGAGCGGGCCAGCAACCTGGTGCCGAGACGGTCTTCGATACGTGTGACAAGTTTGCTGACGGCCGAGGGCGAAAGCTTCAGCCTGCGCCCGGCGGCTGAAAAGCTGCCGAGTTCCGCCGCCGCCACGAAGACTTCCATCTCTCCGGCCCTGTTATCCATCGCGCATCACCTATGAAATCAATTCAAAGGTATTTATCCGGCTTTGCCGATTATCATGCAAGTCCCCTTTGCCCATATTGCGCTCATACAATTTGATCCAACCGGGCAGCCCCACGCTGTCCAGAAGGCCCGCGATCCAGCTGCGGGCGAAGAGGTATTCGTCATGCCATTGGCCATATTTGCCCTGACGATCGCGGCCTATGCGATCGGAACAACGGAGTTCGTCATTGTCGGTCTGCTGCCGACTGTCGCAAACGATCTCCATATCACCCTGCCGCTCGCCGGTCTCATCGTCAGTGTCTATGCACTGGGTGTGACCTTTGGTGCGCCGATCCTGACCGCATTGACCGGCAAGATAGAGAGGAAGCCGCTGCTGCTCGGCCTGATGGCCCTGTTCATCGTCGGTAACAGTCTCGCAGCACTTTCACCCAATTATGAGATGCTGCTGGTCGCCCGCGTCATTGCCGCCTTCGCCCATGGCGTCTTTTTCTCGGTCGGCTCCACCATCGCGGCCGATCTCGTGCCGGAAAACCGTCGCGCCTCGGCCATTGCCATGATGTTCATGGGCCTTACGGTCGCCATCGTCACCGGTGTTCCGCTCGGCACCTATATCGGCCAAGTCTTCGGCTGGCGCGCAACTTTCTGGGCCGTTGCTGCCCTTGGTGTCATTGCCTTCCTCGGCATTGCAGCGCTTCTCCCGAACACACTCAAGAAGGCGCCGCCCGCAAGCTTGCTCGATCAGGTCCGTGTTCTCGGCTCCGGCCGCCTGCTCATCGTTTTCGCCATGACCGCGCTTGGTTACGGCGGCACCTTCGTCGCCTTCACCTTCCTTGCGCCAATCCTGCAGGATGTGACCGGATTTTCGGAAAAGAGCGTCAGCCTGATCCTCGTGCTTTACGGTATCGCCATCGCGGCCGGCAACATCGGTGGCGGCCGGATCGCCAACCATAATCCGGCCAGGGCCCTCATTGGCCTCTTCCTGGCGCAGGCCATCGTGCTGCTCGTCTTTTCCTTCACCGCGGTTTCGCCGGTGCTGACGCTCATCACGCTTGCCGCGCTTGGTTTCCTCTCCTTCGCCAATGTTCCCGGCCTGCAGCTTTATGTGGTGCAGCTTGCCAAGGAGCATCGTCCCGGCGCCGTCGATGTCGCTTCGGCGCTCAACATCGCCGCGTTCAACCTCGGCATCGCCATCGGCGCGTGGCTCGGCGGTCTGGTGGTGGAATCACCGTTGGGCCTGGGTGCCACACCCTGGGTCGGCGCCATCCTCGTCGCGGTTGCCCTGCTCCTGACCATCTGGAGCAGCGCGCTCGACCGCCGCGCCGCGCTGACACTGAAAACTGCCTGAGCTTTTCATGAAATACCCGGCCGCTCCCAAGCCGGCCGGGCCACCTCAAAGGAGAAAATATATGTTTGATGTCACTGCAAACGGCGCGTCAATCCCGGCGCTTGGTTTCGGCACGTTTCGCATTCCCGGCCCCGATGTGCTGCGTATCGTTCCCCATGCGCTGAAGGCCGGGTTCCGCCATATCGATACCGCCCAGATCTATGGCAATGAAGCCGAGGTCGGTGAAGCCATTGCTGCTTCGGGCGTTGCGCGCGGCGAAGTGTTTCTCACCACCAAGGTCTGGGTCGAGAACTACAGGCACGATGCCTTCCTCGCCTCTGTCGATGATAGCCTGAAAAAGCTGAAGACCGACCATGTGGACCTGCTGCTGCTGCACTGGCCGAACGAGGCGGTTTCGCTTGCCGAGCAGATCGGCGCGCTGAACGCGGTGAGGCAGGCCGGCAAGGTGCGCCATATCGGCGTTTCCAACTTCAGCACGGCGCTGATGGCCGAAGCGGTGAAGCTGTCCGATGCCCCGATCGTGACCAACCAGATCGAATACCACCCCTACATCGATCAGGATGTGGTTATCGCTGCCGCCAAAGCTGCGGGCATGTTGGTGACGGGTTATTACGGCATGGCCGATGGTAAAGTGTTTGACGATCCGGTGCTGAAGGAGATTGCCGCGGGCCGTGGCAAGTCGGTAGCACAGGTGGTTCTGCGCTGGCTCGTGCAGCAGCAGGGCGTCGTCGCCCTGTCGAAAACGGTGAGTGAGGCCCGGGTCGAGGAAAATCTCGCCATCTTCGACTTCGAGCTTTCGGCAGATGAAATGGCGGCAATCCGTGCGCTTGCAAGACCGGACGGCCGCATCGTTTCGCCGGAAGGGCTTGCGCCCGTCTGGGACGAGGCCGCCTGACGACGAGGGCCGGGGAGAGAACTCTCTTCCCGGTTTCTTTGCGCGAGAAATTTTCGCGTATGGCGATGCGCCTCGCATCGGGCATGCCAGAGATTTATCGGCCTGTTCTGGAAATTTGGAGCGGGCGAAGGGATTTGAACCCTCGACCCCAACCTTGGCAAGGTTGTGCTCTACCCCTGAGCTACACCCGCTCAAATCCACCGGTCCGGGGTAGTATGCTGAACCGTGGGCCGCCGAAGCGGCGACGGGTGCTATATCGCTCAATCGTTTTTGGAATGCAACAGTTTCTTTTGCGGTTTCGGTGGAAATCCGCCCGCCTGCGAATTTATCTGCCCTTCCGGGAAGCGGCGGGCTCGGACGCCACGGATATTTGAGCGAAGATATTGTTTCATCTGGTTTTTATTGCCGTCTCACAATGGAGCGCCCAGATGCGGTGCCAGGAAATAATCTATTTACATTTGGTTAAAATCTGATTCGACAAGTGATTCGTTCGGGTGTACAAATTTCCTGTCCACGAAAAAAAGAAACGATACTTGGCATATCATCAGGAGGATGAGCCTTGTCGTATGCAGCTTTTGAACGGGTTGGCGCACAATTGTCGCCGGAGCAGATCACCGATCTGCAGAATATTTTCGATGGCGTATGTTTCGAGTGCCTTCAAGATCGCAGCAGCCACGTTGCCAACGAGTGCGCGGCGGTTCTTATCCGCAGCGCCCAGCGCGGCATTCTCGACCATGAGATGTTGCGGGACATCGGGCTTGCCGTTTTGCGGCGGCACTGATGCTTGAGAAGAAAAAAAGCGCCCGGATATCCGGGCGCTTTGTTTTTGACGTGGGCGGATTTCCGCTCAGCTCTTTTCCTGCACATGCGCTTCGAGGAACCAGAGCGCCTTGTCGAGATCGCGCGAGGCGGCGGTGAATATGTCGGCCGTCGTGGGGTCGCCCGCTTCATCGGAATCGTCGATGGCCTTGCGGATCATGTTGGCCACATCGCCATAACGTTCGATCAGGGCGTCCAAATGGTCATGGATCTTGTAGATGTCGGTCGGATAGGCCTTGAGCTTGGTTGTCGAGGAGACCGATTGCAGGCTGCCGAGCGCCGTGCCGCCAAGCTGGACCACACGTTCGGCAATCGTGTCGCCATGATTGTCGAGCTGCGTGCGGAACGTATCGAGAAGTTCATGCACGGCGATGAATTGCGGGCCTTTCAGGTTCCAGTGCGCCTGTTTGGTGATGAGCGCAAGGTCGATCACCGAAGCCAGCGATTCGTTTAGAATGCCGATAACGGTCGACTTGGCGTTTGAAGGCAGGTCGTTCTTCGTCTTGTGCGTCTTCATCGATGTCTCCTGAAGTTGCGGACGGAATGCCGCTTTGGAAAAGTCCGTCGATTAACGTCCGGGCCTGTGGCCCTGTTCCATGTTAGGCGACGGGACAGCAAAAATCCTGCACAATCATCATGTCATTCGTAAAACAGGCAGATGCGCCGGCCGTCTATCTCACTGACGCTGATCGGCATGTCATAGATTTCCTTGAGAATATCGGGACGGATGATCTCTTCCGCAGGACCCTGATGACAGATGCGGCCCTCGCGCATGGCGATGATGGTGTCGGAATACCAGGAGGCGAAGTTGATGTCGTGCAGAACCAGAACCACGGTCTTCTTCAGCTCGTCGGCCGCCTTGCGCATGATTTTCATCATGCTGGAGGCGTGTTTCATGTCCAGGTTGTTGAGCGGCTCGTCAAGCAGCACATAATCCGTATCCTGGCAAAGCACCATGGCCACGAAGGCGCGCTGGCGCTGACCGCCGGACAGTTCGTCCAGAAACCGGTCGGCCAGATTTTCAAGGTGCAGATATTCAAGCGCCCGGTCGATATGGGCCTTGTCCTCGATGGTGGGGCGGCCCTTGGAGTAGGGGTAGCGGCCGAAGCCGACAAGGTCGCGCACGGTCAGGCGCGAGGAGATGTGGTTGTCCTGCCGCAGGATGGAGAGCCGCTTCGCCAGCGTATCGGAGGGGGTTTTCGTGACATCCAGCCCGTCGACCGTGACGGTTCCCGTATCCATGGACATCAGCCTTGCGACGATGGACAGGAGCGTGGATTTACCCGCGCCGTTCGGCCCGATGATGGAGGTGACGCCGCCTGCCGGGATGGAAACCGAGACGCCGTCTATGACGACGCTGTCACCATAGGATTTGCTGATCTGACTGGCGATGATCATCGCGCACCTCGTTTCAGAATGAGACCGATAAAGACGATGCCGCCCAGAAATTCGATGATGATGGAGAGCGCCGTATCGAAGGCGAAAACCCGCTCCAGCACCACCTGACCGCCGACGAGACAGATCACGGCGATGAGGATCGCCGCAGGCAGCACATAGGCATGCTTGCCGTTGACGGTGAGATAATGTGCAAGGGCCGCGACCAGCAGGCCGAAGAACATGACCGGGCCGACGAGCGCAGTGGAGACGGCGACAAGTACGGAGACCAGCACGAGGATGATGGTCACGGTGTACTTGTATTCGACCCCGAGGCTGATGGCCGTCGCGCGGCCGAGCGAGAGCACGTCGAGCGTGTGCATCAGGCGCAGTCCGATAATGGTGACCACGCCGATGATGATGGCGGAAACAGTGAGCAGCGTCGGATCGATGGAATTGAAACTGGCGAAAAGCACATCCTGCAGCACCGTGTATTCGTTCGGATCGAGGACCCGCTGCATGAAGCCAGAGAGGCTGCGGAAAAACACGCCGAAGACGATACCGACCAGGACGAGAAGATGCAGGCTGCGTTCCGCTCCGACAAAAAGCCAGCGATAGAGCAGGGCGGAAAAGGTGACGAGCAGCCCGGTTTCCACCAGAAATTTCAGTTGAGGATCGATCATCACGACTGTTGCCGAACCGAAGACGAAAATCAGCCCGGTCTGCATCAGCACGTAGAGTGAATCGAAACCCATGACCGAAGGGGTGAGGATACGGTTGTTGGTAACCGTCTGGAACAGCACGGTGGAAACGGCGATGGCGTAGGCCACCAGCAAAAGCGACAGGAGCTTGATGCCGCGAAACGGCAGCACGAAACTCCAGCTTCCTCTGGCGCCGAGCGTCATGAAGGCGGTCATGGAAATGAGCGCCAGTGCGGCAAGCACAAGCAGAACGATTTTTGCGCGCCTGTCAGGGTTTCTCTCACGCATGGTTGCGTTTCCGCAGCAGGAGATAGAGGAACAGCGCGCTGCCGATGACGCCGACCACGGTTCCAATGGGTATTTCGTAAGGCGCGCACACCGTCCGGCCGATGATGTCGCAGGAGAGCATAAAGACCGCGCCGAGCGTCGCCACCCACGGCACCGAGCGGCGCATATTGTCGCCGATCATCAGGCTCACGACATTCGGCACGATGAGGCCCAGGAAGGGGATCATGCCCACCGTCACCACCACGACAGCGCTGACCAGCGAAACGATGGTGAGGCCGAGCGCCATTACCCGGCGATAGTTGAGACCGAGATTGGTGGTGAAGTCCCGGCCCATGCCCGCCACGGTGAAGCGGTCGGCGGCGAGATAGGCGGCGATGGCGAAGAGAAAACCGATCCACAGCAACTCATAACGGCCGCGCAGTACGCCGGAAAAATCCCCCGTCATCCATGCCCCGAGCGATTGCAGCAGATCGAAGCGATAGGCGAAGAAGGTGGTGACGGCGGAAATGACGCCGCCAAGCATGATGCCGATCAGCGGCACCAGCAGCACGTCGCGCAGCGGCACCTGCCGCAGGATGCGCAGGAACAGCGCGGTGCCGGCGAGGGCAAAAGCTGCTGCCACCAGCATCTTGCCGAAGATCGGTGTATCCGGTGCCAAAAGGGTGACGGCGAGCAGGCCGAGGCCGGCGGATTCCGTCGTGCCTGCCGTGGAAGGTTCCACGAAGCGGTTTCGCACCAGCATCTGCATGATGAGGCCGGCAATCGCCATCGAGCTTCCCGCAAGGATCAGCGCTAGCGTGCGCGGAATACGGCTGACGAGCAGCACACGCAGCGCGTCTGCACTCGTGTCGGGTGCGAAAAGCGTTGCGAGCGAAACGTTGCTCACGCCGACGAACAGGCTGGTGATGGCGAGCACCAGGGCTAGCAACAGGACAAGAATGAGAGACAGGGATTTCACGTTGGCGGTTTTTCGTAAATGGTAAAAGCTCCCCGTAACCTGGCAGGCTGCCGAAACAGGTGTCCGACCTCTCCTTGGTCATCTTCGGGTGACCCGAGGGTCCACAACCTGACGCGCGATGGATCCTCGGGTCAAGCCCGAGGATGACGTCGAGTATGGAGCAGCCTTCAGAAGCGCATGCCTAGAGGCTTTTACGATTTCTTGTCGGAGACAGCCTCGTAGACCTGATCGAGCAGGGTGGTGAGCGCCGTATAACCGCTGCTGACGATATAGGCCGCCTGCGGGTCGAGGTAAACGATCTGCTTTTTCTTCCAGGCGTTGGTCTGGTGGACCAGTTCGTTATCCAGCACCTGCGCGGCCGCCTTGCCGGGATCGGTGGCGCGGCCGATGCCGGCATCGCGGTCGATCACGAACAACCATTCCGGATTGACCTCGGCAAGATATTCGAAGGAGACGACGTCGCCGCGGTCGAAACGGTCATCAATGTCTTCGGCGACCGGCTTGAGGCCGATTTCGGTGTGCAGCCAGCCGGTGCGCGAGCCTGGGCCATAAACGCCGACCTTGCCGGCATTGGTGACGAGGATCATCGCCGTGCCGGAATTGGGGGCGATCTCTTTCAGCTTCGCCACCTTTTCATCGATGGCGGCATCGAGCTTTTTGGCTTCTTCCTGCTTGCCGAAGATATCGCCAAGCTTGGCGATGTTGGCTTTCACGCTGCCGATGAATTCCTTGGAATCCACCGACATGTCGATGGCCGGTGTGATCTTGGCAACATCCGGATATTTTGCCCGCGAACGGCCGCCAACGATGACGAGATCGGCCTCTGCCGCATTGATCGCCTCGTAATCGGGCTCGAACAGCGTGCCGACCTTCAGATATTTACCGTCGGCATATTTCTGCAGATAGGTCGGCAGGTTGGAGCCGACGACGCCCGTCGGTTCGACGCCGAGTGCATCGAGATTGTCGAGCGAGGGAACATCAAGAACCAGAACCTTTTTCGGCGCGGCTTTCAGCACGGTCTCGCCCTGGGCGTGCTTGATCGTCATTTCCTCAGCGCTTGCGGTCATCGCGCCAAGGCTGAAGGCCGCTGCCGCCAGCAGCCGAACGGGGAAGGTGAAGTTGATGGCCACGAATATGTCCCTTGCGAATGGTTCCGGACCGGCGGAAAGCTTTCCGTCGGGTTAACTTGATGTCCGTTATCAGCTTTATTGGCAAGGCGGGCGGAAATCAAAATTATGTTTTAGAATGGTTCTGAATTGCCGTGAGCGGGAAATGCGGGGGCAGATGAAACATCTGCTCGAACCTCTTCCCCGTCATGCTCGGGCTTGACCCGAGTATCCCACTGCGGTGGTGGTGATGGATCCTCGGATCAAGGCCGAGGATGACGTTGAGGGGAAGGAAAGGCCGGCGTCAATTTCGTCGGTGCCTTTTACCCGTCTGTTTTACCCATCACGACCAACGTGACAGCCGCTGTCAATCCGGTGGCCAGTCGCCGACGATTTCGCGCCTCTCCAGTTTCAACGATCGGTCCGGCTGCACCCGGTAAGTCTCGATCGCCAGCCTTCCGTCGCCCATCACGAATTCGTTGCTGAGCGTACTGCCAACGGGGGACTTTGTCAGTTTGGTACGGGGCTGGCCGCCATAGGTGATACTGCCGGGAATGGGTTCCACATCGGGGGCGGCGGTAGTGCAACCGGTTAAAGCAAGGATGGTCAGGATTGCAAGGCTGCGCATGACAGGGTTCCTCAGAGGGTTTCATAAAATCTATGCCGCCCCCAACCTCGCCGCAATCCATAACGTTCCATAAAAAAGCCCCGTATCCGGAGATACGGGGCCAGTTGCCTTGGGAGGTTCTTTGGTTCTCAATCCTCGTTGGCGGCAAGCTGCGTCAGCACCTCGCCACGGCCGCGGATACGCATGATGAGCGGAATGATGAAGGCGGCTGCCGCGACGATGAACAGGCCAACGGCAATCGGCGAGGTGAACAGCACGGTCGGGTCGCCCTGGCCGATGGCCAGTGCGCGGCGAAGCTGCTGTTCGGCGAGCGGGCCAAGGATGAGGCCGACAACCGCAGGCGCGATCGGATACCCGAAGATGCGCATGATGTAGCCGAGGATGCCGAAGGCGAGCAGCATGCCGAGTTCGAACACCGACGGGTTGGCGCCAATGGTGCCGAGCGTTGCGAACAGCAGGATGCCGGCGTAAAGCCAGGGCTTCGGAATGGTCAGCAGCTTTACCCAGAGACCGACGAGCGGCAGGTTGAGTACCAAGAGCATCAGGTTGGCGATGAACAGGCTGGCGATCAGGCCCCAGACGAGCTGCGGATTGGTGGCAAACAGCAGGGGCCCGGGCTGCAGGCCGAACTGCTGGAAACCGGCGAGCATGATGGCCGCTGTTGCCGTCGTCGGCAGGCCGAGCGTCAGGAGCGGCACCAGCGTACCGGCGGCCGAGGCGTTGTTCGCCGCTTCCGGACCCGCAACGCCTTCAATCGCGCCGTTGCCGAATTCTTCCGGATATTTGGTCAGCTTCTTTTCGGTGGCATAGGACAGGAATGTGCCGATTTCAGCGCCGCCGGCAGGCATCGCGCCAATCGGGAAGCCGATCAGGGTGCCGCGCAGCCACGCCTTCCACGAACGCGCCCAATCCTGCGCGCTCATCCAGACCGAACCCTTGACGGCTTCGACCTTGTCGTCGCCGCTCTGGCCCTGCGCCACGATGAACAGCGTTTCGCCGATGGCGAACATGGCGACCGCAAGCGTTGTGACTTCCACGCCGTCGAGCAGGTCGGGAATGCCGAAGCTCATGCGGGTCTGGCCAGTCAGCTGGTCGATGCCGACGATAGCCAGCGCAAAGCCGATGAACAGCGAGGTGAGACCGCGCAGCGCCGAATCCCCGAAGGCGGAGGAAACGGTGACGAAAGCCAGCACCATCAGTGCGAAATATTCGCGCGGACCGAAGACCAGCGCCAGCTTGACGATGTAGGGCGCGACGAAGGCGAGCGCGATGGTGGCGATGAGGCCGGCCACGAAGGAGCCGATGGCGGCGGTGGCAAGCGCCGGGCCGCCTCTGCCCTTGCGGGCCATCTTGTTGCCTTCGAGCGCGGTCACGATCGAGGCGCTTTCGCCCGGCGTGTTGAGCAGGATGGAGGTGGTCGAACCGCCATACATGCCGCCATAATAGATGCCGGCGAACATGATGAGCGAACCGGCAGCGTCGAGCCGGTAGGTGACGGGCAGGAGCAGCGCGACGGTCAAGGCGGGGCCGATGCCGGGCAGAACGCCGACGGCGGTGCCGAGCGTCACGCCGATCAGCGCGTAGAGCAGGTTCATGGGTTGGGCGGCAACCTCAAGACCGTGCAGCAGGAATTCAAAGGTACTCATGGACAGATGTCCCCCTGTCGGGCGGAATGGCCGGCGGTTGCGTCATCGCGCGCCTGCGGTTTCCTGTGATCTCGAATATGGTTGGAATGGCTGTCAGAAGAACAGCCGTTCCAGAGGTCCGGCGGGCAGCGAAAGCTGCAGCAGCTGGGCAAAAACGATCCAGATGGCAAAACTCAGCACAATGCCGACCGGTATCGAGAACCAGAGCTTGCGTTTGCCGAAAGCGCGTGCCGTGAAGGCGAACAGCAGACCGGTGGCAATGGAAAAGCCGGCAACTGTCAGCAGCAGCATCTGGGCGGCAAGGCCGGCAATGACCCACACGACCGGAGCGATTTCCTGCCTGTCGCGCTCGGGAAAATCACCGCGCCAAGCCTCGACGGCCGTCCAGATCGCCAGTCCGACAAGACAGAAGGCGATGGCGTAGGGTACTGTTGCCGGGCCGACAGGGGAATAACCGGTGACGCTGGCAAGGCGGGCGCTATCCCAGAAGATGACGCTGGCAACAGCGACGAGGGCGACGGCGATGACCAGCGCCGCCCAGTCGGGGCGACGCTTTTGATCATGCGAAGGGTTGGAACCCTGGCTCATTTTACCAGTCCGATGTCTTTGAGGATGGTTTCGGTGGCGGCGGTGTCCTTGGCAAGCTGTTCCTTGAAGGCGTCACCGGCGAGATAGGTATCCATCCAGCCCTTGGTCTTCAGGGTTTCCTGCCACTTGGCGGATTTCACCAGCTTTTCGACGTCGGCGTTGATGGCCTTTTCCTGATCGGCGGAAATGCCGGGGGCTGCCGCAACCATGCGCCAGTTCTGCACGACGACATCAAGACCGCTTTCCTTCAGCGTCGGCGCGTCGACGCCCTCAAGACGGTTTTCGCTGGTGACCGCGAGAAGGCGCAGCGTGCCGGCCTTCACCTGGCCTTCGAATTCGCCATAGCCGGAAACGCCAGCGGTGACCTGCGAACCGAGGATCGAGGCAAGTGCTTCGCCGCCGCCGGAATAGGCGATGTAGTTGATCTTGGTCGGATCGACGCCGGCCGCCTTGGCAATCAGGCCAACGGCGATATGGTCGGTGCCGCCGGCAGAGCCGCCGCCCCAGGACACGCTGCCCGGGTCTTTCTTCAGCTGGTCGATGAGATCGCCGATGGTCTTCAGCGGCGAGGATGCCGGAACGACGATCGCTTCATATTCGCCGGTCAGGCGTGCGATCGGGGTCACTTCCTTCAGCGTCACGGGCGCATTGTTGGTGAGGATCGCGCCAACCATGACGTAACCGCCGACGATGAGGGCGTGCGGGTTACCCTTCTGCTGGCTGGCGAATTGCGCAAGACCGATGGTGCCGCCGGCGCCCGGTACGTTCTGCACCTGAACGCTCTTGGAAATGCCTTCTTCCTGCAGCACGCTCTGCAGCGAGCGCGCGGTCTGGTCCCAGCCGCCGCCGGGATTGGCCGGTGCGATGACGGTGTAATCTGCCGCAGCCGCCGGAAGCGCGATCATGCCCGCCAGAAATGTGCCGATAAGAAAATGTTTCACGTAGAAAACCCTCCTCAGGATGCCCTTTTTGGGCGTCGTTTTTCGTTTATGCGGAAGGGCTTCAGGGCGCATCTGTGCCGACGCTGAGTACTCAACGCTGGGCCTTGGCAATCCTCAAGATTTCCTCCCGCATCTTCTTCCGCCTCCACGGAATGAAGAAGGATTGCAGAGCATCACAAAAAGCTGTCATCTAACTGACGCAACGCAAGTCCTTGCGCATTTACTCTCTATTAATTTGTGCCGGACGTCCACTGTGGCGTGTGGACGGCTTTGTTTTGCGCCTTTGAAGCCTGCTTCAACCTCATTTCTGTGACAGGCACAGGACTGAGGGAGGGTGGGGCGCTCAAACCTACTGCGACCGCAGCGCCTCGTTCCAGCGCTCGATCAGGCGGGTGCGCTTGACCTGATCCAGATAGACCATCAGGCCGGGGCTGACCGGGACCGGCCGCAATTGTGCACCGTGGATGGCCTGCATGGTGTTCGCCGTGTTCTCGCCCGCCACTTCCGGGCTGACGGCGGGGATTTGCAATTGCCGGGCCATGATCGTCTGACCTTCCTTGGACATGAAGAATTCGAGATAGCGGCGGCCGAGTTCAGGATTGGCTGCGGCTTCCGGCACCAGCCCGATGCGCGACATGACGACGGTATAATCCTTCGGCAGCACGATACCGACATCCGGGTGGCGTGAGGCCCAGTCTGCCGCGTAGGAGCCGAGAATATTGTAACCCATCACGAAGCGGCCGTCGGAGACGCGCTCCAGAATGGCCGAGGAGGTGGAATAAACCTTCACACCCGCGGCACCCATGGCCTTGATGACGCTCCATATATCGCCGAACTGTTCCTGATCGCGTGACATGAACAGGAAGCCGACGCCGGAGCGTTCGATGTCATAGGTCGCGATACGGCCATGCACCTCTTTGGCGTGACGTTCGAGATAATCGACAAATTCGGCGCGGGTGGCGGGCGGCTTTTCGGTGGTGAAGCTTGGCTTGTGATAGACAAAAACCGCCGGCTCGAAGGTCAGCGCATAGGCGGTGTTGCGCCAGTTCGCCCAGGCGGGCCAGCGGGCGCTCATGGCGAGATCCGACCGCTGGGCATAACCGTCATTGCTCAGCTTCACCTGCAGGTCCATGGCCGAGGAAAAGGCGAAATCGGCGGTCTTCTTGCCGGCGTCGGTTTCCTTGACGATACGGTCGTAGATCTCGCCGGTCAGCATATCCTCATAATGGACGGCAATATCGGGATTGGCCTTCTGGAAACCCTCGATCATCGGCGTCGCCAGCGGTTCGTCGAGCGAGGAATAGACCACCAGTGTCTGCGCATCCGCCTTGCCGGAGGGAGCCGGAAAAACGACGGCCTGGGCAAGCGCAGGCGAGGCCATGCAGAGACAGAGACAGAGAAGAAGGCAGATACGCATGGAAAAGATCATGCCGCAGGCGCTGGCCATTCACAAGCGGTAAGGGTCTGGTTAAACTCGGCAATGTTGCAGGAGGAAGATTTGCGTATTTTGCTGGTCGAGGACAATCAGGTGCTGTCGGAAGGGCTTTCGGCGCTTCTGCGCGGCAGCGGTTATGCGGTGGACGTGGTTTCTGATGGCGCCTCCGCCGATGCGGCAATTACAGCGGAAAGTTTCGATCTGGTCATTCTCGATCTCAACCTGCCGGAAATGGATGGCATCGAGGTGCTACGCTCCATGCGATCGCGCCAGGACAAGGCGGCGGTGCTGATCCTGACGGCGCGCGGCACGCCGGAAGAAAAGGTCAAGGGGCTCGATCTCGGTGCCGACGATTACATGATCAAGCCCTTCGATATCACCGAATTCGAGGCGAGGGTGCGGGTGCTTCTGCGCCGCAATGCCGGGCTGCGCTCTTCGGCGCTGAGTTTCGGCAAGGTGCTGTTCGATCTTAATTCCCGCACCTTTTCGGCGGACGGTCGCCCGCTCGATATTCCGGCGCGCGAAGTGGCGCTGCTGGAGGTGCTGTTCATGCGGGCGGGCAAGGTTGTCGCCAAAGAGGCGATCGTGCAGTCGCTGACAGGTTTCGACGACGATATTTCCGCAAATGCCATCGAGCAATATGTCAGCCGCCTGCGCAAGCGGCTCGCGCCGCACGGGCTGACGGTGAAGACGGCGCGCGGCATCGGTTATTATCTCGAAAAGCTGCCGGAGATGGCTGAATGATACAGGCCGCCTATTCGCTCAGGCGGCGACTTCTAGGCTGGCTCCTCATCTCCACCGCCATCATCGGCTGCGTTGCGCTGACCGATACATGGCGCGAGGCGGTCAATACCGCCAATGTGGTTTCAGACCGGGTGCTTTCCGGTTCAGCGCTCGCCATTGCCGAGCGGGTGGTGGTGGCCGAGGACGGTTCGCTGGAAGTGGACATTCCCTATGTGGCGCTGGAAATGCTGACATCGGCTGCCCAGGACCGGGTGTTTTACCGTGTCGACGGGCCGAACGGGCAATTCCTCACCGGCTATCAGAACCTGCCAACGGTCGCGAACCCGAAGGGTGATACGCCCGCCTTTCGTGATGCCGTGTTTCGCGATGAACCGATCCGCATCGCGGCTATCCGCCGTTTTGCTTCGACCGGCATCAATTCCGTGCCCTTTTCCGTCACGGTTGCCGAAACCACCATTGCCCGCAGCCAGCTGGCGCAGGCAATCATCCTGCGCTCGGCGCTGCGCCTGCTTTTGATGATCGTCGGGGCGGCGATCATCGTCTGGATCGCGGTGACGATTTCGCTGCGCCCGCTTTACCGGCTCAGCGAAGCCATTGCCGAGCGCAGCCCGAACGATCTGCACCCCATCCGCCAATCCGTGCCTGTCGAGGTGGAAAATCTGGTGGAGACGGTCAATTCCTTCATGGTGCGGCTGCAATCGGCGCTGGATGCGCTCAGGCATTTCACCGGCAATGCCAGCCACCAGCTGCGCACGCCGCTTGCCATCATCAGCACCCAGCTGGCTCTTTCCGCCCGCGCCGCCAGCCTTGAGGAAGCGCAGGCGGCGGCGCTGAAGGGTGGGGCATCGGTCGCCCATGCCGAGCATATCCTTGCCCAGCTTCTGCGCATGGCCAATATCGATGCTGCCGGCTCCAGCGAGAAACATGATTTTTCCGCGATAGACCTCGTGGCTGTGGCGCAGAACGTGACGGCCGATTTCGTGCCGCGGGCCGCTGAGGCGGGTATCGATCTCGGTTTCGAAGGCGAGGTCGAGGCGACCATTCTCGCCGAACCGCTCTTGATCGGCGAGTTGATCGGCAACCTCGTTTCCAACGCCATCAATTATGCCGGTCGCGGCGCGGAAGTCACCGTCCGCGTCGGCAGACAGGCGGATGCCGTCTGGCTGGAAGTGGAAGATAACGGCCCAGGCATCCCGCTTGAGAAACGCGCCATGGTGCGCCAGCGCTTCGCCCGCGGCGAAGAAAACGCGGCCCCCGGCGCCGGCCTCGGCCTTGCGATCATCGAGGAGATCGCCGGGCTGTTCGGCGGGCGGCTGATGCTGGAGGATGGTGCGGGTGGGCGTGGGCTGAGAGCGCGGGTGGTGTTTCCCTGAAGCGGCGCTGCTGCGCCGCCTCAGTGCAGGACGTGCCGGCCCTATTCGTTCATCTTGTCGATGATCTGCATCATGATGTCGGCGCAGGCCTTCATCGGCTCGTCGTCGGCGCATTTGACGTCGATCTTGCGTTCGCCGTCTTCGATCCTGAAATGCGCCGCCTTGGAGGGCGGTGGCGGCATTCTCTTGCCATGCGGGCCGCCGCGCCAGCCTGCTTCCTTGGGGCCGCCAGGGCCGGGAGGAGGAGGCGGTGGTGGGGCATCGGCGCTTTGACTGGCATCCGCCGGTCCCGGCGGCGGTGGGGGCGGCTGCTGGGCGAAACCGGACCCCGCCGCGATGAGCAACGCGACGCCGGTAATGACGAGCTTTTTCATGTGAATGACCTCGCTGTTAGGCTACGGCGAAGAAACGGTTACTGGATATGCTGGGTTGCTGGCCGGCGAAAATAATTCCGCCGGCTTTATCAGGTGTATCCCGATTTCACCCCATCCGCTCGGAAGCATAGCTTCCCGGGCTTGGCGGGAAGACCACGGTGCGGTTTCCGTTGATGAATGTGCGGTGGTGGATGTGGGCGTGGATGGCGCGGGCAAGCACCTGGCTTTCCACGTCGCGACCAAGCGAAACGTAGTCATCGGCTGATTGCGCGTGGGTGATCCGCACCGTGTCCTGCTCGATGATCGGGCCTTCGTCGAGATCGGCTGTTACATAATGCGCTGTCGCGCCGATCAGCTTCACGCCGCGCTCATAGGCCTGCTTGTAGGGGTTCGCGCCCTTGAAGCTCGGCAGGAAGGAGTGGTGGATGTTGATGATCTTGCCTGACATCTTGCGGCAGAGGTCATCGGAGAGCACCTGCATGTAGCGGGCGAGCACGACGAGTTCCGTGCCTGTTGTCTCGACCAGCTCCATGAGTTGGGCTTCGGCCTTCGGCTTGTTCTCCTTCGTCACCTTGATGTGGTGGAAGGGGATGTCGTGGTTGACGACCACTTTCTGGTAATCGAAATGGTTGGACACGACACCGACGATGTCGATCGGCAGCGCGCCGATCTTCCAGCGATAGAGCAGGTCGTTAAGGCAATGGCCGAAACGCGACACCATCAGCAGCGTCTTCATGCGCTGGCCGTCCGGGTAGATATCCGCTTCCATGCCGAATTTTTCCGCCACCGGCCGGAACCCGTCGGTAATGGCTTCAAGCGAGGCGCCCTCTTCCGAGATGAAGGAGACGCGCATGAAGAACTTGCCGGTCTCGAGGTCGTCGAACTGCGAACTGTCGACGATATTGCAGCCTTTCTCCGCCAGATAACCGGAAATCGCGGCGACGATGCCGCGGGTCGATTTGCAGGCTACGGTCAGAACGTAGGATGTCATTCGTTTTCCCTCAGAGACGTCGCGTCGGTATCAGCCGACGCAGTTCGGCGCGTTCCATAGCGCAGCTCCGCGGTGGAGCAAAGCGTCAAGACGAACGCAGTCAAAGTCATAGGGCGGGAAAGGGAAGCGCGCCGTGCCGGAAGCGACATGGAATGTTCCATGGCCAGCACGGCGACGCGGGGTGTTTTGCCGGGGCGGTCGCCAATCTCAGGCGCGGCGCAGGCGCATTGCCGTGCGGCCGCGGCCGTCGAGCAGTTCCAGCGCGCCGCGGCGCGGCTCCAGCCTGAAGGAGCGGGCGCCTTCCAGCGCTTCGATGAACTGCCGCTCCTGGCGCATGATGTCTGGCGCGCAGGCCATCTGGGTGGAAATCATCCGGCCGAAATCGACACGGTTACGGTTGATCTTCACTTCACCGCCAATGCCGTTACAGCCGGCATTTCCGGAAACGCGGCCTTCGCGGGAGATTTCCAGCGTCGCCTGCCGGCGGCCGCGAACCCTCTCGCCGCGGATTTCCTCGACCAGCCAGCGCCCATCGATACCGGCTTCCGGCTCCGGGCGGCCCGGGCCGGCGCCGACGCGCTCCAGCACGAGATCGGTATCGTCGCGGCCACCGGTCAGGACGGAATAGCGCCGGGTGGTGGTAAAGAGCAGCCGGTCGCGGTCGCGGATTTCGGCGCTCAGCGCATAGGAGCGGCGGCCACGGATGTCGCGGTCGTCATAACGCAGCACGAAGGGCACCGGCACCTGGCCGCGCGGGCGAATGGTGGTTTCGGCAATCGTCTGTGACGGCGCGTCCGCCAGCGACACATCGATCAGGCGCACGGTAACGGTTGCGCCCGGCGGCAGGGCGATGCGTTCGCGATAGGAGACGCTGCCGCGCAGGCTCGCCGGTGCCGCCGCCGCGCCGCCTGCCGCAAAGAGCGGGGCAAGCGCGAGAAGACCGGCGAAACTGCGGCGCGAAAGAAGGGGCTGGTGGTCGGTCATGGTGCTTGCTCCGTGCTGGTTCCGGTGGAATTGAACCGGATGATAAAAAACGGCACTGAACGTGCGATGAACCGAAAGGCTCCCGCCGACATCAGGTCTCGTTCGCCGCGTCATCCGTGACGGCAGAGGGGCCATGCCGGTATTCGAGAAGGTCTCCGGGCTGGCAATCCAGCGCCTCGCAGATCTTTTCAAGCGTTTCGAAGCGCACGCCTTTCGCTCTGCCGGATTTCAGGATTGAAAGGTTCTGTTCCGTGATGCCGATACGGGCGGCGAGTTCCTTCGAACGCATCTTCCGTTTTGCAAGCATGACATCCAGATTGACGATGATCGGCACGGGCGTTTCCTAGATGAATTCGCGGTTTTCATCGGCGATGCGCGTCGCTTCACCCAGCACCCAGCCAACGACGATCATCAACCCACCCGCAAAGCCAACGAGCATCTGGGTGCTCTCGAAGGAAAAGAGGACGCTCGGAACCGGATTGCCCATCGTCAGCAGAAAGGAGGCAGCGCGGTCATGACGATCTGCGCCGGCAGCAGGGCAGCGAGCGCGATACCGACCTGGATCAGCCTTTTGCCTGATGTCGGCGTGAAGATTTCGCCCCTTTCAAAAAGCCGAAAAAGAAGGACCGCAAACCAGAGGCCGCTCAGCGCAGCCATGAGCGGCAGGAGCCCTACGACAAATCCGGCAATACGTACCACGTCGGTGAGCAGGTATGGCGTGGCAGGCGGTAGGATCTGGCCTTCAATCACCGTTCGAAGGGCTTGCGTATCCGCCCATATGGCGAAGTAAGCCGCGACAAGGGTGCCCGCGAAAACCACGGAAAACCATGTCAAGATACGACTGACACGGGCGATGCGGCGGCTGGTAGATGGCTGGGTCATCAGGTGATCCGATGGTCTTTTGTCCTTCAATTCATGTAAGGCGATAAATTTATAACGTCAATCGAGGCCGCAGGCCGTCTTGCTGGTCTGGAAGGGTCGGTCTGATATGCCGGCGGGGGCGTTTTGCATCCCGCCCGCACACACGATGGAGTTCAGTGGGACTGCATGTCGATATTGGCGATCTGACCGCGCGTGTTGAGAATGAGCGACCAGAGCATTTGGCCCTTTTCGAAGGTGACCCTGAATTTGTGGAGATCGCCTGCCTCCGTCGCCTGTCTTCCGAGATATTGCACGGCCGTCACTTTGCCACGGCGCCTAATTTCACCGGAGACCGCGCCTGCATTGGCTCGGACATCGGGCACGATATCATCTTCAAATCGCGATAGGTCCAGGTTGCCGCTGCGGGCTTCCTCAAGAACGGTTCTGAGTGCGCGTTCCGCGGAGGCCGGGTCCTGACCGCCTGCTGCCTGCGCGGGGAGCGAGACAAGGCAGACCTGCAGCAACAGGCTCATCCCGGCGGCGGTGAATAATGTCTTCATCATCGAAATTCCCTTTTCAAATAGCGGCTGGATCGGCCGACGGTGGCCAATCTTGATCAGGGACATCGATTTTGCAATATTTATTATTGTAAAACGATAATTATTTATCCTAGGATAGCGTTGGTCCATGGCTGGGCAATCGTTGCCGGAAGAGGCTGCCACGGAGACGTGGCAGCCTCGTACCTGCTCAGCCGCGGAAACCGTTCCGCAGCGCTTCGAACTTCGCCAGTTGTTCGGCCAGCAACTCCTTGTTCTCGTCGCGGCGGACGAACACCTTGAACATGGCGCCGCCGGCGGCATTCATGAACCAGACGGAACAGGAGCGGCGTCCGTGGAAGCCGCGGTCGACGAAGGTGATGCCGGCGCAATTGTCCTTCTTGATGTGACCGCCGATGGGGCTGTCGCCGTGGATGTTGAACCAGCCGTGACTTTCGCTGCCTTCCGGCAGATGGCCTGGCACTTCCAGCACGATATCGCCGGTCTGCACGATCATCAGGATTTCACCCCAACTGCGCATCTCGTTCCAGATCGCATCGAAGCGATCGGCGGCAGCGGAAACGGCCGCACCTTCCGGCAGGATCGCCAAAATCTCGGCCGGCGTCACCTCGGCCTTGGCGGCGATGGCCTCCACGATGCCATCAGGTTTTTCAGCGAGCGCGGCGGCGGCGCGTGCCCGCCTGTCGTCGTTCGTCTTTTGGACTGCAATGCTCATCGGTAGCCTCAGGCGGCAATCGAACGGCGCTCGCCATTCTTGTCTTCGTGGATGATGACGTCGAAACCTTCGAAATGCGGACCGGAGAGATATTCCACCTTGCCGCGGTTTTCGCCGGCCTTGGCATGGGCGGCGCGGAACTGTTCGGATTTCGTCCAGGCAAGGAAATCGTCCTTGGTGGCCCAGACGGTGTGCGATGCATAAAGCGTATGGTCGTCCGCCTTCGGGCCCTTCAGCATGTGAAATTCGATATAGCCCGGCAATTCGCTCAGATGCGATTTGCGCTCGCGCCAGATGGATTCGAATGTGTCTTCGTAACCCGGCACGACGCGAAAGCGGTTCATTGCGATAAACATGAAAGTCTCCCTTTAAGTTGCCTGTTTCAGTCAGGATATCGTCCGCGGACGGGGTTGGGAAGGGGTTCACGCCAAAGCGAACAAAAATACTCCACTTATCGATTGCGCGGCGTATAAACATGTGTAAATAACTCAAGATTAGTGGCGCGGGTGAACCTGCGCCGGGCCGTTTTTCAGGATAACGCCATGTTGAATTCCCGTTTTCGTTCCTTTGTTTTCGCCGCCCTCGTGCCCGCCGCAATCGCCTTTGCCGCGCCGGCCGCCATGGCTTCGGACAAGGGTAATCCGGAGGCTAAACGCATCGTTGCCCTGGGCGGTACGGTTACGGAAATCCTTTATGCGCTGGGTGCAGGAGACCGTATCGTGGCGCGCGACAGCACCAGCAGCTATCCGGCCGATGCGCTTGCAAAGCCTGACGTCGGTTATATGCGGGCACTGTCTTCAGAAGGTATCCTGTCGCAGAAACCCGATCTCATTCTCTCCGAAGACGGCTCAGGCCCCGCGGACGTCATCGCCATCCTGAAAGCCAGCGCGGTGCCTTTCGTCACCGTCGATACGCCGCCGAGCGGCGATGCAATCCCTAAAAAGATCGAGGATGTCGGTGCGGCCGTGGGGCTCTCGGACAAGGCGAAGGCGCTGGCTGCCGAGACCAGGGCGGGGCTTGATGCGCTCACCAAGGACGTCTCCGCCGTGCCGGAACAGGGCCGGAAACGCGTTCTGTTCGTGCTTTCCACTGCCGGTGGCCGCGTCATGGCGGCGGGCAAGGATACTGAGGCGGCGGCGATCATCGAAATGGCTGGGGGTATCAACGCGGCGGAGGACATTACCGGTTACAAACCGCTGACGGACGAGGCGGTCATTGCCGCGGCGCCCGACGTGGTGCTCACAATGGCGCGCGGCGACCACGCCGCCAAGGCGGATGAGACTTTCGCCCTTCCCGCGTTCCAGTCTACACCCGCTGCCGCCAGCAAGGCGCTCATCAGCATGGATGGGCTTTATCTTATCGGTTTCGGCCCCCGCACGCCCGCTGCAGGCCGGGAGCTGGCAAACAAGCTCTATCCTGATGTGGTGAAGCCGTGAGCCTAGCCGTCTTGAGTTCGACCGAGGGCAGCGTTGCGGGCGACAGATCCCGTCAGGGAGTTGTTGCCCTTGTCGTGCTCGTCGGCATCCTGCTGTTTGCCTGTGGCGTATCGCTGATCAGCGGACCCACGGGCGTCGGCATCTCCGAACTCCTTGCCTATCTCACCGGCGGCGCGGATCAGCTCGATGCGCGCGACAGGATCATTCTCGAGGCGGTGCGCCTGCCGCGCACGGCCCTCGGCATGTTGATCGGCGCGGGACTCGCTGTTTCAGGGGCGATGATGCAGGGCCTGTTCCGCAATCCATTGGCCGATCCCGGTATTGTCGGCGTCACCTCGGGCGCTGCGCTCTTTGCTGTCGCCGCCATTTCGCTAGGGGAAGGCGCGCTTGCCACGGTCGCGCTGTTTTTCGGCCCTCACTTCCTGCCGATCATGGCCTTCTTCGGCGGGCTCCTGAACACCTGGGTGCTTTATCTGATCGCCACGAAGGACGGCGCGACCTCAACCACCACACTCATCCTGGCCGGCATTGCGGTGGCGGCCATCAGCGGTGCGATGACCGGGTTGATGATATTCGTCGCCGATGACCGGGCGCTGCGCGACATCACCTTCTGGTCGCTCGGTTCTCTCGGCGGGGCAACGCCCGCCAAGGTACTGGCCACCCTGCCTTTCATCATCGTCGTTCTCGCCATCATTCCCTTCGTCGCGCGCGGGCTGGATGCGCTGATCCTCGGGGATGCGGCCGCCTTCCATATGGGAATACCGGTGCAGCGGCTGAAACGGGTCGTCATTCTGGCCGTTGCCGCCGCCTGCGGGGCGAGCGTGGCGGCGGCGGGTTCCATCGGCTTTGTCGGTATCGTCGTGCCGCATCTGCTTCGCCTCGCCATCGGCCCGTCGCATCGTTTCCTGTTGCCGGCCTCCGCCCTTGGCGGGGCGGCGCTTTTGCTGCTGGCCGACAGTTTCGCCCGCACGGTGGCCGCACCGGCGGAACTGCCGATCGGCGTCGTCACGGCGCTCATCGGTGCGCCGGTCTTTCTGTTCCTGCTGCTGGGACGCGGCGGTTTTTCCATGCGGAACATGTCATGATCCGGGCCGAAAACCTTACCCTCATCCGCTCCGGCCGTCGGCTGCTTGATGAAGTCAGCGTCGATCTGAAACCCGGCAAGGTCAATGTCATCATCGGTCCCAACGGTGCCGGCAAATCCACGCTGATGAAGGTTCTCTCGGGCGAGATGCGCGCTCAGGCCGGTTTGGTGACCTATAATGATGTCGACCTGCCGGTGTTCACGCCGGTCCAGCTTGCGCGGCTCCGCGCCGTGCTGCCCCAGAGCACCCAGCTCGCCTTCCCTTTCACTGCGCTCGAAATCGTCCGGATGGGGGCGGTCGCGCAGGGGTCGCGTGCGCCGGAAGAGCAGGCCCGCCGGGCTCTTGCCAAGGCCGGGCTGCGCGGTTTCGAACAGCGGTCCTACAATATGCTCTCAGGCGGCGAGCAGCAGCGGGTGCAGTTTGCGCGGGCGCTGGCGCAGGTACCGAACCCGGTTGAAAATGGCGAGGCAAGGGCGCTCTTCCTCGACGAGCCCACCGCAAGTCTCGATATCGGCCACCAGATCGCCGTGCTGGAAACGGCGCGGGATTTTGCAAGCGGCGGCGGGCTGGTTCTCGCCATCCTGCACGATCTCAATCTGGCGGCGGAATTTGCCGATCAACTTATCGTCATGCATGGCGGCCGGGTGACGGCCAGTGGCCCATCGCTGGAAACGATCAGCGATGAGACCATTGCAAGGGTCTATGGCATTGGTGGTGTCGTCGGCCGGCTGCCGGCGCGGCATATTCCCTACGTACTTCCGCAGTCTCGCCACCGATAGGGGCTGTCCTCCGCCTCAATTTTCCGGGCGGGTGGCGATGAAGAGCGCGGAGCCCAGCATGACGGCGGCGACGACGGCTGCGCGCAACGGCGGCGGCTCGCTCAGGAACCAGAAAGCGGCGTAGCTGACGGACATGGCCGAAAGCGCCGCGATCTTGGCTTTGCGGGCTATTGCGCCGCGTTCGCGCCATCGCCGCAGGGAAGGGCCGTATCTGGGATGGGCGAGAAGCCACGCCTCGAGTTTTGGCGAGGAGCGGGAAAAACACCAGAGCGCCAGAAGCAGAAAAGGCGTGGTGGGCAAAACGGGAAGAAACGCGCCGACAATGCCGGTCGCGACCATAAGCCAGCCAAGACAGAGGTATAAAAGGCGCATTCCTAGCCGGTATCATGACTTTACCACTCAGGATAGAGCGGTGGGCCGAAAAGGATGGGTCCCGTTGCCGCAGGCTCCACCGCACCGGAAACCGGCAGCTTTTGCCATCACATTTGCCGTGATCTGCGTTCTCCCCGGCCCTGTGTCGCGCCTTTAGGGTTGAAAGCGCCGCACACTGTCTTTATCCCCTTGGCCGCGATGCCCGGAGCATAACCGGGCCGTCAACAGGAAGAAGAAGGAAAACACCATGGCCAAGCTGATCCACTCGATGGTCCGGGTGCTGGACGAAAAGCGTTCGGTGGAATTTTACAAACAGGCTTTCGGGCTTGAAGTGGCGGAACGCGCCGAGTTCGAGAATTTCACGCTGATCTATCTCAGCAATGCCGAGGGCGATTTCGAGCTGGAGCTGACCGTCAACCGCGGCCGCGAAGTGCCCTATGCGCTGGGCGACGGTTATGGCCATCTCGCCGTCAGCGTCGCCGATGTTGACGCCGAGCATCAGCGCTTCAACGAGATCGGGCTTTCCCCCGGCAAGATCATCGAGGCCGATTACAAGGGCCAGCCTTTCGCAAAATATTTTTTCATTTGCGATCCCGATGGTTACAAGATCGAAGTGCTGCAGCGCGGCAACCGGTTCAAATAAGCTCTGATGGAGGCAGGCATGGCAGAGGCAGGCGTTAAACTCGAAGACAGCTGGAAGCGCGTGCTTTCCGCAGAATTTGCCAGCCCCTACATGCAAAAGCTGAAAGAGTTCCTGCTTGCGGAAAAGACAGCCGGCAAGCGTATCTTCCCGAAGGGCGCGGACTATTTCCGCGCTCTCGATCTGACACCGCTCGATGAGGTGAAGGTCGTCATATTGGGGCAGGACCCCTATCACGGCGCCGGCCAGGCGCATGGACTGTGCTTTTCCGTGCAGCCCGGCGTGCGCATCCCGCCCTCGCTCGTCAATATCTACAAGGAATTGCAGGCCGATCTCGGCATTCGCCCGGTCGGCCATGGTTTTCTGGAAAGCTGGGCGAAACAGGGCGTGCTACTGCTCAACAGCGTGCTGACGGTGGAAGAGGCCCGCGCCGCCTCGCATCAGGGGCAGGGCTGGGAAAAATTCACCGACGCCGTCATCCGCGCCGTCAACGACGAGTGCGACCATGTCGTCTTCCTGCTCTGGGGTTCCTATGCCCAGAAGAAGGCGGCCTTTGTGAACCAGCGCAAACATCTGGTGTTGCGCTCGCCGCACCCGTCACCGCTTTCCGCCCATAACGGCTTTTTCGGTAATGGCCATTTTTCCAAGGCGAATGCCTTTCTCATCTCCCATGGCCGCGACCCGATCGACTGGCAATTGCCGGAATCGGTGTAAGCCCTCCCTGCATATACTTCCGTCATTCCGGCCGTGAGCCGGAATCCAGCCGACGCGCGTCTGCGCGGCGAGAAGAGTCCTTTCAGCCCAAAGACTTGGGCTGGCTGGATGCCGGATCATGTCCGGCATGACGGAATTCAAAACTAAAATGTCTTTACGCGCGGCAACCTCCGGTCTAAAGAATACTAGACTATGAAGTGAAGGATTATGCCCGTGTCTCTCCTGTCTGCCGAAACCTCCGTCTCACTGCCCGATCCGCTGTCGATCGTCGATGCTTTCGAGGATCATTTTTCCGAGCATATGGAGATGGAGCGCGAAGGCGCGACGGTTCGGTTCAAGACCGAATACGGCCATGGCCGTTTCAGCGCAGAAGGCGGTCGTTTCGCCGCAAGCGTCAGCTGCATTTCCGAACATATATTGATGTCGGTCAAGGCCATGGTGGCCGAGCATATTGTCGAGTTTTCCGGGGAGACGGGGCTGGATTTCCGCTGGAGCGGCCATGGCGCGCAGCAGCGCGAACTGCCCAATCTTTTCGTCGGCAAGATTGCCCGCGCCTATAATCTGACGCCGCATATGCGCCGGCTGGTGGTTTCCGTCGAAAGCGGCATTGAAAGGCTGATGATGGGCGGCATGCATGTGCGGCTGCTTCTGGTCCCGGATCAGGCCCGAGCGCCGGTCTGGCCTTATCTTGCGCCCACCGGGGCCATCGTCTGGCCGGCGGGCGAGGATCTTCTCACGCGCCGCGTCTACACCATCCGTTCCGGCGATATCGCGCGCGGTGAAGTCCATATCGATTTCGTCATGCATGAGGGTGACCACATGCCGGGCGCGACATTCGGCGCAACGGCCAGGCCCGGCGATGTTCTCGGCATCATCGGCCCGAGCGGTGTCTGCCCGGAGGCCGAACGTTATGTCTTTGCCGGCGATGAGACGGCGCTGCCGGTGATGCTGCGCATGGCGGCCGAAATGCCGGCCGGGAAGAAGCTCAGCGTCTATGCCGAGATCGATGACGAAGCCGAGCGGCAGGAAATCGTTTGCGCGGCAAATGTCGAGTGGACATGGCTCTATCGTCGCGGCAAGGCCGCCGGCACCGCCGGCCTTATTGAAAAAGCGCTGCGCGACCATGCCTGGAGCGGAGACCATGAAGGATTGCATGTCTTTGTCGCCTGCGAAAAATCCGAGGCGAGGGCGGCAAAATCCTTCCTTACCGACGAGATTTCCGTGCCGAAAGCTGCTCTGCGCGCGGTCGGTTACTGGAGCCTGGGTGTCGCTGACGATCATTGACTGGCCCATCGGTCGTTGAACAGTCGGTTTTATCGTTCACCATTCGGGAACAATCCGTTCCCGTTGTCCACTCTGTGCCCGAGTGCACTGTTACCCCATCTTTACGCCATGAAGAGGACGGGCCCAACCATGCGGCCCGCCAGGCAAGAAGGGGTTTATCATGCTCAACCAGATCAAGGGCCTGCACCACGTCACATCCATGGCGGCGAGCGCGCGCCAGAACAACAGTTTTTTCACCGATACGCTCGGCCTGCGCCGGGTAAAGAAGACGGTCAATTTCGACGCGCCTGATGTCTATCATCTCTATTATGGCGATGAAGTCGGCACGCCCGGCTCTGTCATGACCTATTTCCCGTTTCCACATATCGCCCGCGGCCGTCCCGGCACCGGCGAAGTGGGCACGACGCTGTTTTCCGTACCGGACGGGTCGCTCGGCTACTGGCAGGAGCGTCTTTCGAAGGCCGGCGTGGATGGCCTGAAGGCCGACGAAGCCTTTGGAAACAAGCGCCTGCATTTCGCAGGCCCCGATGGTGACGGTTTTGCGCTGGTCGAGGTCAGGGATGACAACCGTGCGCAGTGGATCGGCAATGGCGTCGGTCAGGATCAGGCGATCCATGGTTTTCAGGGTGCGTCGCTGCGACTTCGCGATGAAGGTGCGACGGCCGAGCTTTTGAAATTCATGGGTTATCAGGAAGTCGACCGTCAGGACGGCGTGTTGCGCCTTGGTATGCCCGGCGGCAACGGTGCCGATGTCATCGACATCGAAACCATGCCGAATATATCAGGCGCGCGGCTGGGTGCTGGCTCCGTGCACCACATCGCTTTTGCGGTCGAAAACCGCGAAAAGCAGCTGGAGGTGCGCAAGGCGCTGATGGACACCGGCTATCAGGTGACACCCGTCATCGACCGCGATTATTTCTGGGCGATCTATTTCCGCACGCCGGGCGGCGTGCTGTTTGAAGTTGCCACCAACGAGCCGGGTTTCGACCGCGACGAGGACACCGCCCATCTCGGCGAGGCGCTGAAGCTGCCGACCCAGCATGCGCATCTGCGCTCCGTGCTGGAAGAGCATCTGGAGCCGCTGGGGGATGAGAAGGCCGCTTAATCGCTCGATGGCTTTTGGCAGGATGTTGCCGCGTCTTTCTTCTCCCCTGCGGGGAGAAGGTGGCCCGAAGGGACGGATGAGGGGGGCAACGCCAGCGATAGACCGCACCCTCGCCCCCTCATCCCGCTGCCGCGGACTTCTCCCCTCGGGAAGAAGAAACAAGCGGCACTTGCTCCACATGGGAATGCTCCGTTCGGCTGAAAAAGCCGCGTGGATGCCACTGAACCTCTCCTTCCAGAAAGGATTTTTCGATGACCAAGGACAGCTATTTCCACAAGTCCCGCGCCGGTGCTGTCGGTGCACCGCTTTTCGTCCTGCTGCACGGCACTGGCGGTGATGAAAACCAGTTCTTCGATTTCGGCTCGCGTCTCCTGCCGCAGGCAACCATCCTCTCGCCTGTCGGTGATGTTTCCGAACACGGCGCGGCGCGGTTTTTCCGCCGCACCGGCGAGGGTGTGTACGACATGGCCGATCTTGCCCGGGCTACCGGGAAGCTTGCCGATTTCGTCAAGGCCAACCGGGAGCAATATCAGGCCGGTCCGGTCATCGGTCTCGGCTTTTCCAATGGCGCAAATATTCTCGCCAATGTGCTGATCGAACAGCCCGGGCTTTTCGATGCCGCAGTGCTGATGCATCCGCTCATCCCGTTCGAGCCGAAGATTTCCCCTGCCAAAGCCACGCGCCGGGTGTTGATCACGGCGGGTGAGCGCGATCCGATCTGCCCGGTGCCGCTGACCAAGGCGCTGGAACAGAACCTTCAGGCGCAGGGTGGAGCCGTGGAGACGGTATGGCATCCGGGCGGGCATGAAATTCGCTCCAGCGAGATTGATGCCGTGCGGGAATTTCTCTCGGTTTACGGGGAGTGATGCTGTCTTCCGTCATGCCGGGCTTGACCCGGCATCCAGCCACGGCGCGTCTGTGCCGTGAAAAGAGTCTTTCGCGATCAAGGACTTGATCGCACTGGACCCCGGATCTAGTCCGGGGTGACGGGGCGCGGATGATGTGCATTCGCCCAAACTCAAGGTCATCCTCGGGTCAAGCCCGAGGATGACGGAGGAGGGATTTACTGCTCCGTCAAGTAATCCTTAGACCAGCCTCGTCCCGCCCAGCCTCAACGATACCCGCACTGCTGCAACTGCGCCTCGTAACGCAACGCCATGTTGGCGGAGCGGCGGGCAGCCTTCTGGACGGCTGAATTGTTGCGCCAGCTGCCCTTCGCATAACCGGCATGGCCGGAATAATAGGCAAGGTAGAGGTTATAGGGATCGTTCAGTGCAATGCCGTTTTCGCGGCGGCTCTTGGCGTGATACCAGCCGACGAAGTGGATGGCATCGGTGAAATCGGTGCGGCTTGCCGACCAGCGGCCGGTTTCTCGCTGGTAAACACTCCATGTGCCGTCGAGTGCCTGGGCGTAGCCATAGGCCGTCGATTGCCGTTTCCAGGGAATGAAGCCCAGCAGCTTGGTGCGCGGAGGCCGCGCATAAGGGCGGAAGGCGGATTCGGTATAGATCGTCGCCATCATGACAGGCACGGGCACGCCGAACTCTCGTTCTGCCGCTTTCGCATCACGCCGCCAATTGTTGAAGATGCCGTTGCGCTGCTCGAAAATCGCACAGGCATTGGTCACCTGCGACGGTGCGGTGGCGCAGCCGGCGAGAACGAGCATCAGGAAAACAACGGCAAATACGCCACGCATAACGGAACCCTTTCGTTCCGTTATTCTTAAATTGCTAACCATTAACGTCGGGTTTTAAGACAAGGTTAATTCAAATGCCGCCGATCGGGCAGTCGTTAACCCGCTGAAAATTCCTGTGGCCGGGATGGGCGAAACCGCCTCCCGGCGCCTTTTTTCGGAATGCGTCATCCCCGCGCGTCCCCGGTGCTGCCAGCCAGACTATACTTTGCCCATACCGGTCATCAGGCGTGCGCGCGGCGCAGGATGGGCGGGGCAGGCGGCCTAAACCGGGGAGTTTCCCGATGTCACGGTCAGGGCGGCCGGCATATGCCCATCCTCCAAACAGGAACCGGTTTGGCGGGCGGGTCATGTGTTTGAAGCAGGGGCTGCATCGTTTGCAATACCCTCTACCACCCTTTGATACCCCCGCAGCGATGCGGCCCCTTTTGCTCTTCCCGACGTTGCCGCGGAATCCGCGGCGACGATACCGGCGCATGTTCATAAATCGCGCCCGCTGTACAAAAATGAAAACCGGTAAAATTGTAGCAATCGGCTTAAAGCGGCTGAAAACAGTGTTGTGCCATTGTGGGATCACAGACGGAGAGCGTCCCTTGAAAGAGACGCTCCACAACTAAATCGAGACCGGCATAAGCCGGCGGATCGCAAAACGGGGTATGAAAATGCTGAAGAAGATTATTGCTGCCGCCATCTGCGGAATTGCCGTTGCTTCCATGTCCAACCATGCCGACGCGGCTGGCGCTGCCGGTTTTGCCCGCGGTTTTGCCGCCGTCGAGAAGTCCGCCGTTACGCAGATTGGTGTTTCCGCACCTGATGGTTTCGATGGCTGCGTCCTTTCCGCCGGTCAATGCGTTTCGACCATCGCGGCGCCGCTGACGGCCGAGCGCCGTGAGGAACTGTTGCGCGTCAACCGCGATGTGAACACCACCATGGGCGCGCTCGACGATTATTTTTCCGGTCTCGCAACCGATCTTCCGGCAACGCCTTCTGCAAACCTTGGGGATTGCGGTGACTGCGCCGCGATCAAGCGCGCCGCCCTTGCCGGCGCTGGCTGGTCTTCCAGTGCGTTGCGCCTTGCCTTTTCGCTGAACAATGACGGATCGCTCGAAAAAGTGCTGATCGTCACCACCGATAAGGGCGATATCGTCCTTGGCAATGCGGTCCTTTCTCCGGTCGAGCGCGAAACCGCGCTTTAAACCCATCCTTTCATGCCTGCCAGACTGCGCCGGTTTTCTGACCCTGTGGGTTCAGGAAGCCGGCGATTTTTTTCGTTCCGCCACGGCAATGCCGGCCAGCGCCATGATGAGTGCTGCGATCTGGTAGGTGTGCAGGGTCTCACTGAGCACGACGACCGACAGCAACGTGCCGAAAACCGGCACCAGATTGATGAACAGGCCGGCGCGATTGGCGCCGATCTGTTCCACGCCCTTGATGTAAAGGATCTGTGCGATGAGTGACGCAAAAATGGCGGCATAGACCACCAGCACCCAGCCCTTCTGATCCGGCCAGACGACGCTGTCGCGCGACATTTCCCAGAACACCAGCGGTACAGACGTAAGCAGTGCGAAAAAGGCGGGGATGGCCATCAGTGTCCGCCAGTCGACCGTGGGTTTCCAGCGCAGGATCACCGTGTAGATGGCATAAACCAGCACGGCGAGCAGCATGACGGCGTCGCCGACATTCATTTCCAGTTGCAGCAGCGAGACCGGATCGCCATGCGAGGCGAGCAGCGCCACGCCTGCAATGGTCAGGCAGAAACCGGCGATCTGGCCGAACAGCACCCGGGTACGGAACAGGATGAAGTTCAGAACAAAAATGACCATGGGAATGCCGGCCTGTATGACGGCGGCATTGATGGCCGAGGTGTGCTGCAGGGCGGTGTAGAGAAATACGTTGAAGGCCGTGTAACCGACGCTGCCGAGCACGAAGAAATAGGGCAGGCGTTTTTTCACCACCGGCCAGTCCTTGATCAACTGCGGCACTGAAATGGCAAAGATGATGGCGACGGCGAAGACCCAGCGCAGGAAGGTGAAGGCCATGGGGCTGATGTGGCCGACGGCGAGCTTGCCGGCAACGGTGTTGCCGCCCCAGCAGAGCGTGGCGATGATGAGGGCGATATAGGCTTTCGAAGGCACGCTGATGTTTCGCTTCTTCATAAGGGCGGGAAAACGGTGAGGGGTGAGCGGCGGCCTTGCACCCGCGCTTGGCCGCCCACGGGGCGAGATAATGCGGGAAATCCGCAGCTTGTCACGGAAAAAGCAAAATTCTCCATAAGAAACAGGGTCGCTTTCCGTAAAACAACACAGTATACATTCGCGGGTTTGGGTTTCCCATCGGGTTATCGGGCGCGCAGGCGCCATGAGCAGGAAAGCAAGAAATGACGAATGTTGTGGTGGTCGGCTCGCAATGGGGCGACGAGGGTAAAGGCAAGATTGTTGACTGGCTGTCCGAGCGGGCAGATGTCGTCGTGCGGTACCAGGGCGGTCACAATGCCGGCCACACGCTTGTCATCGATGGTGTCAGCTACAAGCTTTCGCTTCTGCCGTCCGGCGTCGTGCGTCCCGGAAAGCTCGCCGTCATCGGCAATGGTGTCGTCGTCGACCCGCATGCGCTGATCGCCGAAATCGGCCGTCTGGAAGCGCAGGGCGTCAAGGTTACCCCGGAAAACCTGCGTATCGCCGACAATGCCACGCTCATTCTGTCGCTGCACCGTGAACTGGACGGCATGCGCGAGGACGCCGCCTCCAACAGCGGCACCAAGATCGGCACCACACGCCGTGGCATCGGCCCGGCTTACGAAGACAAGGTTGGCCGCCGCGCTATCCGCGTCATGGATCTCGCCGACATGGAGGCGCTTTCCGCCAAGGTCGATCGTATCCTTACGCATCACAACGCACTTCGTCGCGGCTTCGGTGCGGCCGAAGTCTCGCATGAAACGATCATGGAAGAGCTGGGCTCGATTGCCGAGCGCATCCTGCCGTTCAGCGAAACCGTGTGGCTGCTGCTCGACAAGAAGCGCCGCGCCGGTGCCCGCATCCTGTTTGAAGGCGCGCAGGGTTCGCTGCTCGATATCGACCACGGCACCTATCCCTATGTGACCTCTTCCAACACGGTTGCCGGCCAGGCCGCTGCCGGTTCGGGCATGGGTCCTGGTTCGCTGGGCTATATTCTCGGCATCACCAAGGCCTATACCACGCGCGTCGGCGAAGGCCCGTTCCCGACCGAGCTCAATGACGAAATCGGCCAGTTCCTGGGCGAAAAGGGTCACGAATTCGGCACCGTCACGGGCCGCAAGCGCCGTTGCGGCTGGTTCGATGCCGCGCTGGTGCGCCAGTCGGTCGCCACCAACGGCATTACCGGCATTGCGCTCACCAAGCTCGACGTTCTCGACGGTCTGGATGAGCTGAAAATCTGCGTCGGCTACAAGCTTGACGGGCAGGAAATCGATCATCTTCCGGCCAGCCAGGGCGCGCAGGCGCGTGTCGAGCCGATCTACATCACGCTGGAAGGCTGGAAAGAATCTACCGTCGGTGCCCGAAAATGGGCGGATTTGCCTGCTCAGGCAATCAAATACGTCCGGCAGGTGGAGGAACTGATCGGGGCGCCGGTTGCGCTTCTGTCGACAAGTCCCGAGCGTGACGACACCATACTTGTGACTGATCCGTTTGAGGATTAATGTCCTCGGCGATCTAGATTCATAAACCATATCGGGCCGGTACGTCGCCGGTCACGACGAGAAAGTGCTTATGGCGGATTTTGTAGCAGTCATTCGCAAGGCCGTGGATGGCTTGGCGAACAATACTCCCGAAAACCGGGCGAAGGTTTACGACAAGGCGCGCAGTGCGGTTGTGCGCCAGCTCGAGAATATGAAGCCACGTCCGCCGGAAGAATTGTTGCGCCGGCAGATCGCCAAGCTGGACGCCGCCATTGCCGAGGTGGACAGCGAATATGCCGAGGCGCTTCCGGCGCTGGAGGAGGATGACGCGTTCTCCCCCGTCGCGGAAGACGCGGCCGCGCCTTACCATCAGCACGAAATCGAAGAAGACGACCGCGCGGCGCATGCCGCCGAGCCTGTTACGCACGAAGAGCAGGAGCAGGTTTATGAAGAGCCCGCCCCCGTCGAGGCCGACGAGCGCGAGCCGGTCTACGAAGAGCAGGCCACCGAAGAAGAACCTGGCCGTGAAACGCCCGTAGCCGAGCGGGATGAGCAGGTTTACGCTGAGCCACAGCCGCGCGTAGAACAGCATGGCGAAGCCGAGCCGGAAGAGCTTTATGAGGCGCCCACGCCCGTGGCGCCGGTATCGCCCGTCGCTTCCGACGAGGTGCATCAAACCTATTTCACCCGTGCGGAAGAAGAGCCGGCCTATCGTTCGGCCGACGAGCATGATCGTGAATTCGAAACCGCACCGCTCGCAGAGGATGCGTCCGTTCCGGCCCACTGGGCGCAGCCGGTGGATGAAGATGACTGGCGCAAGCTGGATGAGGCGCGGGACGAGGACCTGCGCGCGGCGGACGATTATGCCGACAGGCGCGCCGAGGCGGATGAGCATCCGCTCGTTGCCGATTATCCCGCGCATCATTATCAGGAACCGGAAGTGACGCTGGATCCCGAAAGGCGGGACGATGCGGATCAGCGGTTCGGCCAGACGCCGGCTTTCGGCGCCCGGGACGAGTTGTCCGAGCAGCGACAGAGCGAGGAGGCCACTCCGAAAAAGGCCGTCGTGGAAGATTTCTCGTCCTATTTTCAGGATGCGGATATCGCCATTCCCGCCAAAGACGCCCCCGTCCTGCCGCGTGCCGATAACGATCCCTTCGGCGATCAGGCGCAGGCGAAGGACAACAGGGAGCGTACGCCCTGGGATGATCTGGACGAGCTGATCGGTTACGACGGCGCGTTGTCCACCACCCGCCAGTCTTCGGATGAAACGCCCGGCCTCGGCGCGGCTGCGGCAACGCCTGCCTACATGGTCAAGAAGAAGCCGCGCCGCAACTATGCCTCCGTGGTGCTGGCACTTGTGGGCGTGGCGCTGCTTGCCGGCGGTGGTTATGCCTTCTGGCTGAACCGCGATGCGCTGAACGACATGGTCGGCGGGCTGGTCAATTCTGCCCAGAACGGTGGTACCCAGACATCTTCGCCGGAGACGGCGCAGACGCAGCCCACCACGCCGCCCGCAACCCAGCAGCCGCCTGCGGCTGGCCAGCAGCAACCGACGGCCACACCAAACAACCACCCGAACCAGTCGCATGGCGATGATGGTTCGGTTACCGGCACAAAGTTCACCCAGCGGCTTCTGGCCGATGGCACCGAGCGTGACGAGGGCCAGGCGCCGGGCGCCAACGGCCAGCCCGTCACGGCGGAAGGTCAGTCGGTCTACGAGCAGAATGTTGCGCCTCCGCCGGCAGGCGAAAGCCCGGCCGGCAATACAGGTGCACCTGCCGGCACACCGGCTGGCGCACCTGCCGGACAGCAACCTGCCGCCGCGGCTTCCGGCGACCGCATGTTCCTTTATGAGGAAGTGCTGGGCCAGACGGTTCCGACCGCCATTCAGGGCAGCGTGTCCTGGTCGCTGCAGCAGGAAAATGATGCCGAAGGCAAGCCTTCGCCTACCGTGCAGGGGCAGATTACCGTTCCCGGCCGTGGCCTCAGCGCGCTGATCACCTTCAAGCGCAACACCGATCCGTCGCTGCCGGCGAGCCATCTGATCGAAATCGTCTTCTCGGTTTCGCCCGGCTTTGAGGGCGGCGCGATCGACAGCGTCCAGCGTATTGCGATGAAGAGCACCGAGCAGGATCGCGGCAACGCGCTGATCGCGGTTCCGGCCAAAATCACCGACGATTTCCACATGATCGCGCTCAACGACTTCCCGGATGCGATGAAGACCAATCTGGAGCTTCTGAAGAGTCGCAACTGGATCGATATTCCGGTGTCCTACCGCAATGGCCGCCGTGCGCTGCTGACCCTGCAAAAGGGCAATGACGGCATCGCCGCTTTCGACAAGGCGCTCAGCGAATGGGCGGCATCAGCGCCGGCGACGGGCGGTCAATAAGGATTGAAAGGGCGGCTCAGGCCGCCCTTTTCTTTACATGGCTACGGCGGTGTCTTTGCTGTGTCAGGTGATGGATTTCGGGGATGTTGGTGGGTGCGGCTCACCCCCCTGCCCTGCCGGGCATCTCCCCCACAAGGAGGGAGATCGATATACCGCGAGGGTCTCGACCAACTCAACGGTCGAGGATGAAGCGGCGGTAGCGCGTCTTGCCGATCTCCCCACCTGTGGGGGAGATGTCCGGCAGGGCAGAGGGGGTAAGCGGCATCCTCTGAAGCATCGATATTTTTCCTACCGGTTTTCCTGCAGCACACTCGCGGGTCTCAGGGGCAGACCATTTCCTATCGCCCGCCTTTTACCAACAAAAAATCCCCGGCCGAAGGCCGAGGATGATTCATGGTCAGCGCATTGGCGTCATGAGCGGGCTGTCTTACGCATCCACCACGCGCAGGGCGCGCGCCGCTTCCAGCGCTTCCTTCTGCACCGCTTCCTGCACCTTCTCAAAGGCACGGACTTCGATCTGGCGCACGCGCTCGCGGCTGATGTCAAACTCGGACGAGAGTTCTTCCAGCGTCACCGGCTCCTCGGCAAGTCTGCGGGCCTCGAAGATGCGGCGTTCGCGGTCGTTCAGCACGCCCATGGCTTTCGCCAGCATGCGGCGGCGGGTTTCCAGTTCGTCCTGCTCGATCAGCACGTCTTCCTGGCTGTCATGGTCGTCCACCAGCCAGTCCTGCCATTGACCGGACTCGCCTTCGGACGCCTTGATCGGCGCATTCAGCGATGCGTCGCCATGCAGGCGGCGGTTCATCGAGATGACTTCTTCTTCCGACACCTGCAGCTTCGTCGCGATTTCCTTGACATGCTCCGGCTTCAGGTCGCCATCGTCGATGGCCTGGATGCGGCCCTTCAGACGGCGCAGGTTGAAGAACAGACGCTTCTGGTTGGCAGTTGTGCCCATCTTCACCAGCGACCACGAGCGCAGGATATATTCCTGGATCGAGGCCTTGATCCACCACATTGCATAGGTGGCCAGACGGAAACCGCGTTCCGGATCGAATTTCTTCACCGCCTGCATCAGGCCGACATTGCCTTCGGAAACGACTTCGCCGATCGGCAGGCCGTAACCACGATAGCCCATGGCGATCTTGGCCACGAGACGCAGATGGCTGGTGACGAGCTTGTGCGCGGCGTCGCGGTCGCCATGCTCGGCATAACGCTTGCCAAGCATGTACTCTTCCTGCGGCTCCAGCATCGGGAATTTGCGGATTTCGTCGAGATATCTATTGAGACCGGCTTCGCCGGCTGTAATCGTAGGCAAACTATTGCGGGCCATAAAGCACCCCCTTATCTATGGTCTGGAACGGCACCCTATTTGATCGGCGAATAACCCGCCGGAGGCGCGCCGTAAGCTGCGGGTCGTTACCGACCCCGCACGAACCCATGTGACAGATATGTACGCTCACGCCGCGTTTCAAGCGAACGCTGCGTTCACACATGCGTTATGTCGAGGCGACCCCTTCTTTGACCTGTTTAACGTTCGAGCGGTAAATTCGTTCCGAAAAACCGCCAAGGCCGGAGCGTACCATCAGCTCGTACATCACCCGTCGGCGCATCGGATTGTGCAGACGCACCACCTTCGCGCCGAGGAACTGCGTCTCGACATGGGCAAGCGCCTGCAGATCGGTATCTTCGGCAATCGCGCCGGCATAGGTTGCGTGAAATTCGCGGTGGCACACATAGGTCTTGTATTTCGTCATGCCGAAGCAAACGAGGCTGTGGCCGTGGGTGCGCAGGAAATCGGCGACACCCACCGTCACTTCCGGCCAGGCGGGGTTGAAGGTGTCATCGAAAACGATGATGCCGTGCGGCGCGATCACCTCCATGGCCAGTTTCGCATCGGCCAGCACGTGATGCAGGTGATGGCCACCATCAATACTGAAAAAGCGTGCCGGACCGATGCGGGACGTGATGTCGTCTGGTGTCAGCCGCGTGCTGTCGCCCTTGATGATGAGGTCCCGATCCATTGTGAAACCCAGCCGGCGGCCGTTTTCCATCAGGCGTTCATACTGGTCGAGGCTGCCGTCTTGCGGCGGGTCCAGATCGAAAAGATCGACGCCCAGCACCTTTTCCTGGCTCTGCGCGAATTTGCGCAGCAGGAAATAGGAGCGACCGTAATAGACGCCGATTTCCGCGATGCCGCCACTAAGGGCGCTTTTCGTCTGCGCCTGCAGAAGTGCCTTGAAGACGAGCGCATCCCCCGGGTCGATGTAACCTTCGACGCTGCGCAGCTCCTGGAATATAAACCGGCGGTCTTTAATCGTCATGCGCACGCGATCCCGTCATCGTGCCGGCTCCGTTCAAGGCAGTTCGAACGTGCGGCGGTTCAAGGCTTTGCGAGGCAAAGGAGGTGTGAGGATTAAAGCGAAATTGGGGCGGTCTATGAAGAGGACCGTTGGCAGAATATCGCGTTCCGCTAATCTTTTTTTGTTATCCGAAGCTTCCGGCGAAATGTGCGGCGCAGTTTTTTGGAACTGCGCCAGGCGTTTTCAGGCACGCAATGCGGCGACCAAGGCTTCCATGTCTTCTGGAAGCTCGGTTTCGAACTCCATCACCTCACCGGTGCGGGGGTGTTCGAAAGCGAGCAGATAGGCATGCAGTGCCTGGCGCGGAAAGCGCCCGACGATGCCCTTTGCCGGTTCTTCCAGAAGGTTCGCCTTGGTACGGAAAGCCGCGCCATATTCGGGATCGCCGATCAGCGGGTGGCCGATATGGGCCATGTGCACGCGGATCTGGTGGGTGCGGCCCGTTTCGAGACGGCATTCCACCATCGAGGCGAGACAGGTGGCGTCCGGCCGCTCGTGATAACGCTCGACTACCTCGTAATGGGTGATTGCCTCGCGGGCATCATCCGAATCCTCGTGCTTGACGGCGCGTTTGGTGCGGTCGACGCTGCGGCCGAGCGCTGCGTCGATTGTGCCACGCAGCGTGCGCGGGCGGCCCCAGACGATGGCCTTGTAGGCGCGTTCCAGCGGCCCGGTGCGGCCATGGTCGGCAAATTGTGCGGCCAGATGCCGGTGGGCGTTGTCGTTCTTCGCAACGACCATGACACCTGACGTTTCCTTGTCCAGCCGGTGTACGATGCCCGGGCGCTTGACGCCGCCAATGCCGGAGAGGCTGTCGCCGCAATGATGAATGAGGGCGTTGACCAGCGTTCCTGTCCAGTTGCCGGCGCCGGGATGCACGACGAGGCCGGCGGGCTTGACGAGCACGATCAGGTCTTCATCCTCATATTCCACGTTGAGGGGAATGTCCTCGCCCTTGGGTTCCGGGTCTTCCGGCTCGGGCATGACGATCTCGATACGGTCGCCGGGATGCACCTTCTTTTTCGGCTCGGTCACCGGCTTGCCGTTGAGGGAAACCGCGCCCTGTTCGATCAGCGCCTTCAGGCGGCTGCGGGAGAAGTCGCTGCCCACTTCGCCCGCCAGCCAGGAATCGAGGCGGCCTTCGGCGTCTTCCCCGGCAATCAGGACTTTCCTTGCGTCTCCGCCTTGTTTAAAGGGGTCGTTCATTCTTATTTTTCCGATCCATCAGCATTTCAGGGAACCCGATGACGCAGATCGAGCAAGACGAACAGGAAGACAAGCCGCTTGATCCGGCCATGGAAAAAGTTCGCCGCAAGATGATCCGTTTGCAGATCGTGTCGGGCTCCGTGATGTTTATCAGCCTTATGGCTGTCTTCGGTGCGGTTGTCTACAAGGCGATGGGGCCGTCGAAGGCCGTTCAGACGCAGACGGAAGCGCCGAACCTCGCCGTTCCCACTGGTAGTGGCCCGATGGCCGTCACCGCCAGCCTGCCGCAGGGCTTCACGATCGACAATGTCAGCTATTCCGGCGGTGACATGCTGTTTTACGGCCGGCTGGCCAACGGCACGCGCAAGGCGCTGGTCTTCAACGTCGCCAGCGGCCGGTTCCTGGCCGACGTGACTGTTGATGGCCAGTGAGGTCAATAACCTGCTGGATGGCCGGGCGCTGATCTCGATCGACGACCCGGCCGATCCGCGCATTGCCGCCTTTCGCGATATTCGCGAGCGTGATCTCACCGGCCGGCAAGGTCGGTTCATTGCGGAAGGTACGGTGGTGCTGCGCATGCTGGCCGCCGCTCACAAGGCGGGTGGGGCCTTTGCGGCGGAGAGCATCCTGATCCTGCGCAACCGGCTTTCCGGCGTTGCGGATATTCTCTCCGATTTCCCCGAAGATGTGCCCGTTTATGTGGCCGAAGCGCCGGTGCTGGATGGTATCGTCGGTTTCCACCTGCATCGTGGCATTCTGGCGCTCGGGCGGCGGGTGCGCGATGACGGCCTGGAAGAGATGATTGCAGCGCTTCCCGCGTCGTCTCTGGTGCTCGTTGGCTGCGGCATTTCCAACCACGACAATCTCGGAGCGATGTTTCGCAACGCCGCAGCCTTTTATGCCGATGCGGTGCTGCTGGACGAGACGTGCTGTGACCCGCTCTATCGCAAGGCGCTGCGGGTTTCCGTGGGGTCGGTGCTGTCGGTCCCCTATCATCGCGGCGGCGGGGCAGTGGAGATGCTGGAGCGGCTCGCGGCAGCCGGTTTTGCGATCTGGAGCCTTTCGCCCGGTGGCGAGACCGAAATCCGCGATATTCCCCGCGCTGAACGCATGGCGCTCGTCATCGGCACGGAAGGCGAGGGGTTGCCGCAATCGGTGCTGTCGCGGTTTCATACGGCGCGGATTGCGCAGTCGCCGCAGCTGGATAGCTTGAATGCGGGGACGGCTTCGGGGCTGGCGCTTTATCAGATGGCGGGGGTGATCGGGCGGGTGTAGATCAGAGCCGCTTTACCCCTTCGGCGTCTGCGGCTTACCCCCCTCTGTCCTGCCGGACATCTCCCCCTCGAGGGGGAGATCGACTTGGGGTTGGGTCTCGCCCATCTCAGCGCTTGCGAATGGAGTGGTGTCAGGGCCTCCTGCCGATCTCCCCCCTTGAGGGGGAGATGCCCGGCAGGGCAGAGGGGGGTAAGCCGCACACTCAACGTTGGCGTAACCACACCACAGAGTACCTAACGCTTCCGCTTCTCCATCACCACCTTCGCCCGCTTCGCAAGGCTCTCCCGCCCCGATGAACCAGACGCCTTGGCCAGCAGCCCCGGAATAGGCGATGCCTCACCCTCCTGCGCGGCTGTCAGCGCGATCATCTCGGCGGCGATCCTCGCGATTTCGCGGCGGATGGGCTCGTCATTACCGGTACCACGCACATTCAACAGGCGCTCGGTGAGCGCGGTGCCCTGATTGCGGATATCCTCGATTTCCTGTTCCAAACCTTCCGGTGCCAATGCGCCCGGCTGTGCGCCCGGCTCCTCCGGCGGGGAGGCGGGGGTGGCATCCTCTGGGGCTGCCGTCTGTTGTGCGTCCTTCTCGATGGCGGGCGCGGTTTCGAGCGTGGCGGCAGGGGTCGGCGCTGCGGCTTGCTGCCGCTCGACCGGCTTTTCGGCGGGAACAGCGGGGTTCGGCAGGCGGATGATCATGTCGTTGCTGCGGCCGCCGGTTGCGGCCAACTGTTCCTTGAGGCGCGCGACCTCCTGGTTGCGCAGGGTCAGCATCGTGTCGAGGTCGGCGTTTTTGGCAATGGTGCTGGCCAGTTGCTCCTCAAGCCTCGTTACCTTGCGGCTTTCGCGCGCCACGGCTTCCATCGCTTCCCGGTTGCGGCTGGCGATATCCTGAAGCTCGCGGGTGACGGTCTCGCCTTCCTTTCGGAAGCGTGTGGCGCTTTGTTTGGCCTGTTCGGCTTCGAGATCGCGGGTGGCGGCGAGGATTTTCGAATCATCGAGTTCGCGCGTCAGGTTGGTGAGGCGGGCGGTGAGATCGGACATCTGGCTGGCGCGCTCATTGGCAGCCTGCTCCTGTTGCAAGAGGTTGGCCTGGATGATGCCGGCGCGCTCTTCGCTGGCGTCAAGTGCGGCGCGCAATTCGCCGATCTCCAGCGTCAACTCTTCGATCTTCAGGGAAAAGCTGCGGTTCTGCTCGCCGAGGCGATAAGCATCGCTGGAAGCGGCCTCGTTGGCGAGGCGGAGCGAGGTGTTCTTTTCCCGCTCCGTTTCCAGTTCCTGGCGGACCTTGGCGTTTTCGGCGGCGTAGAGCGCACGCGCCATGTCCTTCTGGGCGCGGACTTCCTGCGGGCTGATGGGCATTGTCGCGCGTATGCGGTTTTCCGTATAAGCGACGATGCGGCGGTGGATCGCGGGTGCGATCAACAGGGCCAGCAGGGTTGCGGTGAGAAAACCCAATCCGAAGAGAATGGCATATTCGATCACGCTTTACAGTCTCCGAAACTCAGATACGCGCGCATTCGGAAAGAGGGGCGCGAAGACACGTTACGCTATTATTGCAACCGTGGGGAGGGGTTTCCCTTTGGCAATTCGTGGGCGGGACCTTGCCGCTTGTTTCTTCTCCCCGAGGGGGAGAAGTCCGCGGCAGCGGTATGAGGGGGCGAGGGTTATGAGATACGGCAAGGTTGCCCGCTCATCCGACCCTTCGGGCCACCTTCTCCCCGGCGGGGAGAAGAAATCCGCCGCACCGTCTCGTCCTATCAACCCCTCTTATCAGAAGGGGTTCCAGGTCGGTTGCTGGGTGAGCTTCAGGTAACCGACATTGATACCGAGGCGTGCGCCGATGCCGGTGCGGATGGGGGCGAGCGTAACTTCGCTGCTTTTCAGATAGGTCATGCCGACGCCGGCGACGATGAAAGCGGAGCCGCTGACGCCGCCGTAACGACGATAGAGCGAATCAACCGAGGGCAGATTGTAGACCAGCATCATGGCGCGGGTGCCCTGGCCGCCGTAATCGAGGCCGAGCGACGGTCCCTGCCAGAAGACGGGGTGCTGGCCGGCATTCTTGGTGTAAAGCGTGCCCTCGCCATAGGTGAGGCCGGCAACGAAGGCGCCGGAGCCCTCCTGGCCGAGAATGTAACCGTTCGGAAGACCGTATTGCTGGAAGGCGCGCTCCACCACCTTGGCAAGGCCGCCGGTGGTTTCGCCGAAGAATCCGTGGCCTGCATCCACGACTTCCTGGAAAGAATATTGATCGCTGTTCTGGGCCGCGGCCGGTGCGACCCATATCAGCAGGCTCGCGAGGAGCGCGACGATCTTTCCCAGTCCGAGGCGTGCAATGGTGCGGGTTTTCTTAAGGCGCATCGTCATGTCCGTCCGTCTGTTTCGTTAGCGCGTCGGTTCGAAAATCCGAATCGGTTTTTCGAAAGGGCCGACGCGCAGAGTCAAAGTTCTACAGCATGTTTCGCGCATCCTGACGGATACACGGGGCTCCAGTGTGGCCTGTTAAGGCATTTGGCATTTTGAAACCATCCTATTAACAATCGGTTTACCAAATATGGTGTCATTATGGCTTAACAATTTCCACACCGTCCGCGCCTCCCTTGCGCAGGAGAGAATTTTATGACCAGCAAACTCAATATCACGCTGTCCGGTCCCGATCTGGCGGCTCTTCTGTGCAGCCGTGTGTGCCATGATGTGATTTCTCCTGTCGGCGCCATCAATAACGGCCTCGAACTGCTGGACGAGGGCGGCACGGATGACGATGCGCTCGATCTCATCCGCACGTCAGCCCTTAACGCATCCGTGCGGCTGAAGTTCGCCCGCCTTGCTTTCGGTGCTTCCGGTTCCGCCGGCGCGTCGATCGATACCGGCGAGGCCGAAAAGGCCGCCAAGGATTTTGCAGAGGCCGAAAAGAAGGCGGAAGTCAGCTGGAACGGCCCGCGCGCCATCGTTGCCAAGAACCGCGTCAAGCTTCTGCTCAACCTCTTCCTCGTGGCCTATGGCGCGATACCGCGCGGTGGCAATGTGGATGTGCTGCTTGAAAACCCCGATGGCGACGCCAAGTTCGAAATCACCGTCAAGGGCCGGATGATGCGCGTGCCGGGCAAGTTCGTGGAAATCTACGAGGGCAGGCTGGAAGAGGCGGTCGACGCCCATTCCGTTCAGCCCTATTACACGCTGCTTCTGGCCGAGGAGGCCAATATGACGGTGGAATACAAGGTGCATGACGATCGTATCGTCTTCACGGCAAAGACGATCGCGGCGTGATCGTTTCAATGCGAAAGTGATGCCATCAGGGTCGGGCCGGTTTTGCCAGCGCCCGGCCCTTTTTCGTTTCCAGGGGAGGTCTCATGATTCGTGTCGAAACCGCGCGTCTTTGTCTTCGGCCGCATGCCATCGAGGACGAAGCGCGTTATTGCGCTTTCTGGAGCGCGGCCGTTCAACCCATTGCGGGAGTGAACTCAATAGCGCCGCTCGATCCCGAACTCGCTTTCGCGCGGCTTTTGCGTTTCATCGGCCACTGGTCCGTCTTCGGTTTCGGGCCCTTCGTGGTCGAGGAACTGTCCACGGGGCGAATCGTCGGCGAGGTGGGTCTCGCCCATATGCGCCGCGGACATGGCGCGGATTTCGACACCGCACCGGAGGCCATGTGGAAGATCGACAGGGATCTGACGGGCAAGGGCGTGGCGAGCGAAGCCGTGCAGGCGGCGCTTGGCTGGTTCGACACGCAGGGCATATCGAACCGGATCGTGTGCATGATCGATCCGCTCAACGTACCCTCCCTCGCAATCGCCACCCGCTTCGGCTTCCGCCCATTCCGGGAGACGACCTTCCGGGAAAGCCCCGTGCAGCTTTTCGAGCGGATCAGGACACCCTAACTCCACGATGTCCAAAGCACGGACAAAGGGCTTTGACTCATAGTAGTGGAGGCAACCGCCGAGAGCGGCTGGCACGACTACTTCGATACGGTGAATACGGGCGGGGAGGGTGTCGGCATGACAGGCCATCTCCAGCAGCTTGCAGCGATCTGATCCGTCACGTGAACTTGGCCGTTGCCGCGACGGCCTCGATCACGATCGAGCACGACGACGAGCGCGTTCAAGGTCTCTACAGCAATCGGATAAGCCAATCTTTTCTCCGTCCAGACCAACGGAGAGACAAACATGCGCATACTGGCACTAGCTGCAATGCTCCTTTTCGCGCTGACCGCAAGCGTGACCGCCAAAGAGGCCATAGGTTTCAAACAGATTGAGTTGCCGGCTGATCAAGGCGGAAAAACTCTCGCAGTTTCAATGTGGTATCCAACCACGTCTTCCGGGAAAGCGGAGACTGTCGGCGAGAACGCCATATTTTTCGGGCTTGATGTTCTCCGGGACGCCTCCCGTGCCCCGGGTTCTCACCCGCTTGTGCTGCTGTCTCATGGTTACGGCGGCAGCTGGCGCAACCTCAACTGGCTTGCGGGTGAACTGGTGCATGATGGTTATGTCGTCGCCGCACCCGATCATGCTGGCGAAGATTTCGAGGCGCAGAAGGGAAACGAGGTGGTGGCACTTTGGGAAAGGCCACGCGCCATCAGTACGGTCCTGACAGCGCTCCTCAAAGATGAGGCTCTTGCCGGGCGCATCGACAGTCGGCGCATCGCAGTCATCGGCCATTCGCTCGGCGGCTGGACCGCGATGGAACTCGCAGGCGCAAGATATAGTGCCGATCTTGCTCTTGAAGGTTGCGATGTGACGCCGCTGCCGCCGCAATGCAAAGCCAACCGGCTCTTAAGCAAGGTGGGAATTATCGGTGGTGGAAAGGCCGATCCGCGCCTCTCAATGAGCAGGTATGATAACCGTATTCGCGCTGTCGTTTCGCTTGATCTGGGCCCGGCGGCGGGCTTTTTGCCTGAGACGTTGCGACAGGTGGACGTTCCGGTTCTGGTGATGGCCGCTGGCGTGGAAACGCCGGAGATTGCGGCGATCAAAGCCGATTCAGACCGTGTCGCCGCTCTTCTGCCAAAGGCGACGACCACCTATCATGTGATACCGGACGCCACCCATTTGAGTTTCATGCAGATATGCAAGGAAGATGGCGAAAAACGCCTGCTGGAAGAATCGCCCGATGAAGCATTCATATGCCGCAGCGGTGGCGGAAGAGAGAGGGCGGCACTGCATCAGGAGATCCGTGGTGCAGTCACGACCTTTCTGCGTGACGCTTTAAAATAAAGACGGGTCGCATAAATGCGGCTCTATCGATCACGTCCTTGCATGCCGATCCCTTCGCACATCATGGCGATAGACCAGATCTGATGGCAGCGGGCGCGGCGCGACAGGGTCCAGCACTCCGCCGATTCGCTCCGCAACAGCGGCGGATTGGCGGTTGCCTGCGCCGACATAGCTGACGAGGGTTGGAAGCTTCAGCGTATCGAAGGCCCAGTCCCGCAGCGCCGTTGCGGCTTCCGCCGCATAACCCCTGCCTTCATGACCGTCGTAAAGCAGCCAGCCCAGTTCCTTCTCGGGATAGAGGGGGCCGTGATTGATGCCGACCTGACCGATGCATTCGCCGCTCTCGGCGAGATCGATCATCAGCGCGCCGTGACCGAAGAACGACCACAATGCCCTGTCCTGACAGAACATGGCCCATGCGGCGGCGAGATCATGCGGTCCGGCGACGCCGGTGGAGCGCGGTGACGCCATGAAATCACGATAGGCCGGGAAATCGTCCAGTCGCGGTGGGCGAAGGTTAAGGCGATTTGTCACGAGGGTGGGGATTGTGTCCGTCATTTATTGTCCTCTCGCGCCTCCGCCTGAGCGGGACGCCGTTGCCGACCTGCCGCGACCCGCAGTCAACAAAAAACCCGCCGTTTCCAGCGGGTCTTTTAAAACAGCCCTGTTCCAGCAGGAATCAGGCGGTTTCGAGATATTCCGTCGAGCCATCCGGCTCGCGCAGAACATAACCGCGGCCCCAGACGGTTTCGATGTAGTTCGCGCCGCCGGCGGCGTTTGCCAGCTTCTTGCGCAGCTTGCAGATGAAGACGTCGATGATCTTCAGTTCCGGCTCGTCCATGCCGCCATAAAGGTGGTTCAGGAACATTTCCTTGGTCAGCGTCGTGCCCTTGCGCAGCGAAAGCAGCTCAAGCATCTGATATTCCTTGCCGGTCAGGTGAACGCGCTGGCCGCCCACTTCAACCGTCTTGGCATCGAGATTGACGATCAGCTCGCCGGTGGAGATGACCGACTGCGCATGGCCCTTGGAACGGCGGACGATTGCGTGAATGCGGGCAACAAGCTCGTCCTTGTGGAACGGCTTCGTCATGTAATCGTCTGCGCCAAAGCCGAGGCCGCGAACCTTGTCCTCAATGCCGGCCATGCCGGACAGGATGAGGATCGGCGTCTTGACCTTGGAAAGCCGAAGCGTTCTCAGCACCTCGTAACCCGACATGTCGGGGAGGTTAAGGTCGAGAAGAATAATGTCGTAGTCGTAAAGCTTGCCAAGGTCCACGCCTTCCTCACCGAGGTCGGTCGTGTAAACGTTAAAGCTTTCCGACTTCAGCATCAGTTCAATGCTCTGCGCTGTCGCGCTGTCGTCTTCAATCAGTAGAACCCGCATAATTATCCCCTTTGCCGCCCGCGAACCGGTAAAACATTGCCTCGCGCGATGCGGATCCAGACGTTGCCTGATTTGCAGGCTGCCACCAAATGGTTAACAAATTCTAATTGCCTTTGGCAAGGTGTATCGAATTTATTAAGCAAACTAGGCATTTCGCTGTTTTTGCACGTGAATCCACCATCGCCAAAATTGAAGCTTAACGTGAGGATTTCCCGCTAAGTGATTCAATCGACTCTTACATCGTCTGGCCCATTTTTTTGGACCTGGCATTTACCGACCCTTAAATGATCGTGTTTATCATTAACGATGCCCGTAAACGAAAGGTTAACGGCGGCGGTTTTTTATTAACGCCGGGTAACTTTCGGGAATCATTCCGGCACAACGGGTTAACCCGGCCGGTTGAAAGGGCGGGTTAAACGGGCCGGTCGAGGGGGCATAGTGCCCTTTTTGATCCGGGTCTCGCTATCCATGGAGTATTGCGTATGAAGTCGCGTGACAGCCTGGTTCGCCTGAAGGAATTTCAGGTTAATGAAAAACGCAGGCAGCTTAACCAGCTGCAGCAGATGATGTCCGAATTCGAGCGGATGGCAAAGGAACTGGTGCATCAGATCTCTCTGGAAGAGAGCAAGTCGGGCATTACCGATCCGACGCATTTCGCCTATCCGACCTTCGCCAAGGCCGCGCGCCAGCGGGCGGATAATCTTCAGGTTTCCATCCGGGAACTGAAGGCCCAGCAGGAGGCCGCCGAGGCATCGCTGGAAGAGGTGCAGGCCGAATATGAAAAGGCCGCCGCACTGGAAAACCGCGACGGAGCCATCCGCGCCCGCGCCTGACAGGTGGCGCAGAACTGACGAACCTCGTCCTCATTGACGGCTGCCGGTGGATCAGGAGGCGGCTTTCAATGACGGGACGACATGCTTTTTTTCGAAAGGCCGCTCCATCAGGGCGGCCTTTTGCCTTGCTGCTTCGCCAGCGCGCCACGACGGGGCGGCCGCCCCGATTTCGATTGTCCGGACATGCGGAAAGGCGTATTTTACAGGGGTTCCGACCGTGAGCCGGAGGCTTTTACGCGCACGCACCCGTGCGGGTGCGGGCGGCCATTGCAGGGAGGAAAAAATGGCCCGCCAATATATCGATTGCCGTGAATTTCCCAGTGACAGCAGATGCACCGTTGCCATTTCGGCCGATTCCCAGGAGGAGCTGATGGAGGCGGCCGTGCAGCATGCCGTGGCCGTGCACGGCGCAAAGGATACGCTCGAATTCCGGGAAGAGGTCCGCCGGAGCATGCATGCCGGGACCCCACCGTTGAAGGTGGCGTGACACGCATTTATGAAATGACGCGATATTTGGAACGGCTGTGAGCGATTAAGCGTAAGCCGCTTTTTTCGTCTCCCCGCCGGGGAGAAGTTCGCGGCAGCGGGACGAGGGGGCAAGTTCTCCGCATATTACTGGCGTTGCCCTCTCATCCGACCCTTCGGGCCACCTTCTCCCCGGCGGGGAGAAGAAATATGCCGCGACGCTTGCGACTTCTGCCCTCAGACAGATGATAAGGCGCCCTTAGCCCTGGATAACATCGGCCCAGTCTGGATGGCGCAGGGTCTGGGCCTTGAAGAAGGGGCAGAGCGGAATGATCTTCCAGCCGCCCTTGCGGGCTTCATCGATGGCGTGGGCGGCAAGTGCCTGGCCGACGCCTTTGCCGCGAAGCGCATCGGGCACGCCGGTATGATCGATGATGATGAGGGAAGGGGAGGTGCGGGAATAGGTCATTTCCGCCGTATGGCCGTCGACGGTTGCGAGATATTCGCCGCGCGATCCGGTTTCGGTTGTCTTGATATCCATTATCTCTGCCTTCCCATTGCTGTTCGTATCTCCACTGTAGCGGCTTGCGCCCGAATTGAAACAGCGGGATAGCGAACGCAGCGGACACAAACCGGTGACAATCTTTCACCGTCAGCAGGCATAGTTCTGAATGAAAAATCTGAAATCAAACCGAAAGCCCCGTCGATAAACTGACGGGGCGTTTTGAAAATCCGGCGTTGGGCGCCTTTTGCGCGCCGGCGCACTTTCTCAGTGGCGGTATTGCTGAATGCGCGTGGTGCGCAGGCCGGCAAGGCCATGATCGGCAATCGAGGACTGCCAGGACAGGAATTCTTCAACGGTGAGCGTATAACGCTCGCAGGCCTCTTCGAGGCTCAACAGTCCACCGCGCACGGCGGCAACAACCTCTGCCTTTCTGCGAATGACCCAGCGCCGGGTATTGGCAGGCGGAAGATCCGCAATCGTCAGAGGGCTGCCATCGGGGCCGATGACATATTTAACTCGTGGGCGTATCATTTCGGTCATTGGACACTCTATACAAACTCAAGACCATATGACGGGAACTTTAGCCCCGTACCTTTAAAAATTGCCTAAGCAGCTCGTGACAATTTATTAAGAATTTGAACGGTTTCGCCGGATTTGTTCGAGTCGCCTTATTTTGTCGGGGAAAAATTTTTCCAAAAATCGCAATTTTTCTCTCTCATCGGTTGTCCAGATCAGATCCACGCAAGCGAAAGGCACGTTTTGCCGTTGCCCTGGGTCAATTCCACCGTTCCCTCATGGTGCAGCCGCAGGCGGTCGCCGGCATCGAGGCGAAGGAAGGCGGTTGCCGACTGCGACGTGCCTGAGTCTGACACATTGCCCGCGATGCCGAAATCGGCCGCCGCGCCGTTGATCAACAGCGTCACCCGGTGGCCGGAAGACGAGACCACGGCAAGCGTCAATATGGCCAGATAGAGGCCTTTCGCTGGCACCACCAGGTCGCGCCCACCACCACTTGCCGCATCACCGAGGGCAAAGCCGCCCTCAGCGAGGGAGAGCACGGAAAAACCGGCGGCAGAGCCATTGGCCGGCTTCGTCGTGCCCGCCGGCAGGCCAGCGACGGCGAGCGGGCGGTTGGGCATCGAGACGCGACCATCGCCGCTGCAGACTATGGCGGTGTGCCATGAGGCCCCGTCCGTGCTGGTCTTGATCGAAAACCCGTCATTTCCGGCCAGGCCCATCTCCGCGCGGCCGCTCCAGCCGGACTGGAACAGCAATGAGGCGGTATCGGCCCCGCCCGCCTTGTTGATCGTCATGCGGTGGCTGCCGTCATCCTGCGCGTGGGTGAATAGGCTGGCGGGGGAGGCGAGCGCGAGCCGGTTGACGGCGTCGGCCTCCGTGCCGATTCCCATGCTTTCCAGCCGACCGGTGGCCGGCAGTGGCAGGTCACGCCAGCCGCCGTCGCGCAGGACGCGATATCTGCTTTCGGCCGCAAACCATGCCGTCCAGCCGGGCTGCGGTGTGATCGAGAGCCACGCGCCATCCTGCCGGAAGGCGAGCCTGCCGCCCTTGCCGGCCCAATCGCCGGTAGCGCCGGCGGAGAGGAGGAAACAATCTCCCTCGGCGGCGTTTTCGGGCGGTGCGGCAACCACAGCCTTGACGACCAGCTGCACGATCGCGTCGAGCCGTTGCAGCGCCTCGTTGTGGGTGACGTGTTTCTGCGCCTGCGAGGGGAGGATATAGGGAAGCTGAAGTCTCGCCGTCTGTTCGGTCATGATGTGCCTTCCGCGCTGCGGTGTTTCGTTGCGGGGGCATTGTGAGGTGGTGGCGTGGGGTGGGGATGAGCGGGGGTTAATTATTTTTTGGGGGGCCTTGGTGTGTGTGGCTTTACCCCCCTCTGCCCTGCCGGGCATCTCCCCCCTTGAGGGGGAGATGCCCGGCAGGGCAGAGGGGGGTAAAGCCACACACACCGAAGCTCACCAATGCCGCCCGTCGCAAGAGCCGCAGCAAACGCCGAGCGCCCGTTACCCCGCGTGTTCCACCGCCATCGCCCCTTCGGCAATGAAATCCGGATTGGCCAGCGCATCCTCGCCATCGCCCTTCACCGCATAGGTTAGCGGAAGGCCCGAGCAGTCCAGCGTCCGGCCGCCGGCGGCGCGCAGCACGGCGTCGCCCGCCGCCGTGTCCCACATCATGGTGCGGCTGAAGCGCGGGTAGATATCGGCGGCACCCTCCGCCAGCATGCAGAATTTCAGCGACGAGCCGACAGAAATACAGTCCTTCAGTCCATGTTCGGCCACGAAGGCTTCCGTTCGTTCGGTGCAGTGCGAGCGGCTGATCAGCGCCACGGGGGAAGCGCCGCGCTGGCGGGCCCGGATGGGGTGGCGCGACAGGATGACGCCTTCGGCCGATATGGCGAGTTTTTCGGCGGCGTTGCCCTCGCCGGTCCACGCCTGTCCGCGACAGGGGGCGTAAACCACACCGGCCACCGGTGCGCCGTTGCGGATGAGCGCGATGTTGACGGTGAAATCATCCTTGCCGGAAATGAACTCCTTGGTTCCATCCAGCGGATCGACGAGAAAGAATTCCGCTCCGGTTTCCGGCAGGATGCCACTCGACACGGCCTCTTCGGCAACCACCGGTATATCGGAAAAATGGGCGGCCAGGGCCGCAAGAATGATCGCTTCGGCACGCTGATCGGCTTCCGTCACCGGCGAGCAGTCATCCTTGTACGACACATGCGGGCCGGCACGGTGGACCGCCATGATGGCCTGCCCGGCGTCCAGCGCCGCTTTCGTCAATATGTCGATCATCTCTTTGCCAATTGAATCCCGTCTGCGGGATATCGCCGTTCCGATCTTCGCTACTCCTTTGCCCGCTGCCCGTCAAATAATGGCGTTGGACAATGCTAAAATAAGCATTCGACCGTCATTTTTTCAGCACTTCCTGCCAAAATCATGGCTCTTCTGATCGTGAAAGCGGCAGCTGGTGTGGAAATTCCAAATTTTGTGCAGGATCGCCCGTTTTTGACTTCACATTTTTAACGAACACGATATGCATTTTGAGGGTGGGGGTCTGCCTGCAAGGGCGCCCCTATAATTAACATAACGAGGCGTGGCCCATTTGAGGTCGTGCCCGGGGGAAAGACATGGAGTATTTTATCCAGCAGCTCATAAACGGGCTGACTCTTGGATCGATCTACGGCCTCATCGCTATCGGCTATACGATGGTTTACGGCATCATCGGCATGATCAACTTCGCCCATGGCGATATTTTCATGCTCGGCGGCTTCGCCGCGCTGATCGTTTTCCTGATCGTGACATCCTTTGTCGCCGGCATTCCGGTGGCGCTTCTTCTGCTTCTGATGATGGTCGTCGCCATGCTGATGACCGGCCTGTGGAACTGGGTGATCGAACGCGTCGCCTACCGCCCGCTCAGAGGCTCCTTCCGTCTTGCGCCGCTGATCACTGCCATCGGCATGTCGATCGCGCTTTCCAATTTCATCCAGGTCACGCAGGGTCCACGCAACAAGCCGATCCCGTCGCTGGTGACCGAAAGCTATCATTTCGGCGCCATCACCGTGTCGCTGAAACAGCTGATCATCATGGTCGTCACCTCGGTGCTGCTCTTCGCCTTCTGGTATATCGTCAACAAGACCCCGCTCGGCCGGGCGCAGCGCGCCACCGAACAGGATCGCAAGATGGCGGCGCTGCTCGGCGTTGATGTCGACAAGACCATCTCCATCACCTTCATCATGGGTGCAGCACTCGCCGCGGTCGCCGGCACCATGTATCTGATGTATTATGGTGTTGCCTCTTTCAGCGACGGCTTCATTCCCGGCGTCAAGGCATTTACCGCAGCCGTTCTGGGCGGCATCGGCTCGCTGCCGGGCGCTGTTCTCGGCGGCCTCCTGATCGGCCTGATCGAATCGCTGTGGTCGGCCTATTTCTCCATCGCCTACAAGGATGTCGCGGCTTTCGGCATCCTGGCTTTCGTGCTGATCTTCAAGCCGACCGGCATCCTCGGTCGCCCGGAAGTCGAGAAGGTGTGATCCCATGGCCAATATCGCTTCCGAAAACACCTCTTCCGGCCCCAGCCTGATGGCGACAGCCGTGAAGGAGGGCCTGATTGCGGGCGTCATCTCGTTCGGCATGTTCATTCTTTATGTCGGCATCGTCACCTATCAGGACATCAACAACCAGCTGATCTGGGGCACGCGCTGGGGCCTTCTGGCGATCTTCGTCGCCGTTGCCGCCATCGGCCGCTTCCTTATGGTCGGCTTTATCAAGCCGTCGCTGGATCGTCGCAAGCTGGCCAAGGCCAAGAGCGGCGTTTTGGAGATTTCCGAGGAAAAGGGCTTTTTCCACAAGCACTTTCTGAAGCTGGCGCTGGTTCTGCTGCTGCTTTATCCCGTTATCGCGGTGCAGCTCTTCGGTTTCCAGGGCTCGCTGAAATTCGTCGACAATTTCGGCATCCAGATCCTGATCTATGTGATGCTGGCCTGGGGTCTGAACATCGTCGTCGGCCTTGCCGGCCTGCTCGATCTCGGTTACGTCGCCTTTTATGCGGTGGGCGCCTATTCTTATGCGCTTCTCTCCAGCCAGTTCGGCCTGTCGTTTTGGGTGCTGCTGCCCGTTGCCGGCATTCTGGCAGGCTTCTGGGGCATCATCCTCGGCTTTCCGGTGCTGCGCCTGCGCGGCGACTATCTGGCAATCGTCACGCTGGCCTTCGGTGAAATCATCCGTCTCGTGCTGCTCAACTGGACGGATGTGACCAAGGGCACTTTCGGTATTTCCGGCATCGCCAAGGCGTCGATCTTCGGCATCTGGTCGTTCGATGTCGGCGCGCCGAACAATTTCGCCAAGGCGTTCGGCCTGTCGATGTCCTCGGCCTATTACAAGATCTTCCTGTTCTACGTGATCCTGCTGCTGTGCATGCTGACGGCCTATGTCACCATCCGCCTGCGCCGCATGCCCATCGGCCGGGCGTGGGAAGCGCTGCGTGAGGACGAGATCGCCTGTCGTTCGCTCGGCATCGATACGGTCATCACCAAGCTCACCGCTTTTGCCACGGGCGCAATGTTCGGCGGTTTTGCCGGTTCCTTCTTCGCCGCCCGTCAGGGGTTCGTTTCGCCGGAAAGCTTCGTGTTCCTCGAATCCGCCGTCATTCTCGCCATCGTCGTTCTCGGCGGCATGGGCTCGCTGACCGGCATTGCCATTGCGGCGCTCGTCATGGTCGGCGGCACCGAGCTTCTGCGCGAAATGGAGTTCCTGAAGCATGTCTTCGGGCCCGATTTCACGCCGGAACTCTATCGTATGCTGCTGTTCGGGCTTGCCATGGTCATCGTCATGCTGTTCAAGCCGCGCGGTTTCGTCGGCTCGCGTGAACCCACGGCTTTCCTTAAAGAACGCAAGGCCGTCTCCGGCAGCTTTACCAAGGAAGGTCACGGTTGATGGCTTCCGGAACAACAACAATGACACCCAATACCACTGGCGACACGATCCTCAAGGTCGAACATCTCTCGATGCGCTTTGGCGGCCTTATGGCCATCAACGACTTCTCCTTCGAGGCGAAGCGCGGCGAGATCACCGCGTTGATCGGCCCGAACGGTGCGGGCAAGACCACGGTCTTCAACTGCATCACCGGCTTCTACAAGCCCACCATGGGTATGATCACCATGCGCCAGCAGGATGGCGAGACGCATCTACTCGAGCGCCTGCCGGATTTCGAAATCACCAAGAAGGCAAAGGTGGCGCGCACCTTCCAGAACATCCGCCTGTTTTCGGGCCTGACCGTTCTGGAAAACCTGCTGGTGGCGCAGCACAATGCGCTGATGAAGGCCTCGGGTTACACGATCCTCGGCCTTCTCGGCCTGCCCGCATACCGGCGGGCGGTCGATGCCTCTATCGAAAAAGCCAAATACTGGCTGGAAAAGGCCGATCTGATCGATCGCGCCGACGATCCGGCGGGCGATCTGCCCTATGGCGCGCAGCGCCGCCTGGAAATCGCCCGCGCCATGTGCACGGGGCCGGAGCTGCTTTGCCTCGATGAGCCGGCCGCCGGTCTCAATCCGAAGGAATCCCTGGCGCTCAACACGCTGCTGCGCGGCATCCGCGACGAGGGTACGTCGCTGCTCCTCATCGAGCACGACATGTCCGTGGTGATGCAGATTTCCGACCACGTGGTGGTTCTGGAATACGGTCAGAAGATTTCCGACGGCACGCCGGACCATGTAAAGAACGACCCGAAGGTCATCGCCGCCTATCTGGGTGTCGAGGATGATGAAGTGGAAGACGTGATTGCGGAAGAACTCGACGGAGGAGCGGCCTGATGTCCGGTGAACCGCTTCTGAAAGTCCAGGGTGTCGAAACCTATTATGGCAATATCCGGGCTCTGGCCGGTGTCGATGTCGAAGTGAAGAGGGGCGAAATCGTCAGCCTGATCGGCGCCAATGGCGCTGGCAAGTCGACGCTGATGATGACCATCTGCGGCAGCCCGCAGGCGCGCGCCGGCCAGGTGATCTTCGATGGCGAGGACATTACCCAGCTGCCGACCCATCTGATCGCCCGCAAGCGCATCGCCCAATCACCCGAAGGCCGCCGGATTTTCCCGCGCATGACAGTGCTGGAAAACCTGCAGATGGGTGCCAATCTCGATAACCTGAAATATTTCAAGGAAGACGTCGAGAAGATCTTCGTGATGTTTCCGCGCCTGAAGGAGCGTCAGAGCCAGCGCGGCGGCACGCTTTCCGGCGGCGAGCAGCAGATGCTCTCCATCGGCCGCGCGCTGATGGCGCGTCCGAAGCTCCTGCTGCTGGACGAGCCTTCGCTGGGTCTCGCTCCGCTGATCGTCAAGGGCATTTTCGAGGCAATCAAGAAACTCAATCAGGAAGAGGGTCTGACCGTCTTCCTCGTGGAGCAGAACGCCTTCGCCGCGCTCAAGCTTTCCGACCGCGCTTATGTGATGGTCAACGGCAAGGTGACGATGAGCGGTTCGGGCAAGGAACTGCTCGCCGATCCGCAGGTACGCGCCGCCTATCTCGAAGGCGGACGGCACTGAAAGATTTTACTTGCGCCGGAAATTTTGCGGCGCAAGACTGCAAACGGCGGTCCGTCGTCCTTTGGTCAAAACCTTAAGGATCCATGGCGGGGCGTAAACAATAAAATGCCCGGCGGCAAACGACGGGACGACAGACAAGGCAGGGCGTGGGTATTCAGCCCGGCACTGATGGGGAAAGAGATGCAGGGCCTTTTTTTCGAGACGGATAACGGCGTGCGGTATGTTCTGCGCGCGTTGGTTGTTCTTCTGGGTTTCTGGACGGCTTGGCGCACCGGCAAATCCGTTGCCGACGGCTGGGGTGGTTATACGCGGGTGGTGATCTACACGCTCGCGCTGGGCGTGGTGATGCGGTTTTTGCATCACGCGCTGTTCGATGGGCCGTTCATCAACGGCTTCTACTACGTGTTTGACGTCGTTCTTCTTCTGGTTTTTTCCAGCATCGGTTTCCGCATGCGCCGGACGAGCCAGATGGTCAATAATTACTATTGGCTCTACGACCGCACGTCGGCATTTTCCTATAAAAAGAAAAATTGACAGCCGGTATTTTCCGGGGTCACTAATACTCGGCAGAGTGGAACGTTTCCTGTTCGGTTAAGGTGGGTACTGAACAGGTCCTCGCAAACAACCCATCCAAAGGAACTGGGAGTAAAGTAATGAAGAAGTCTCTTCTTTCCGCTGTCGCGCTGACCGCCATGGTCGCGTTTGGCGGTTCGGCCTGGGCCGATGTCGTGATCGCCGTCGGCGCACCGCTGACCGGCCCGAACGCTGCTTTCGGCGCTCAGATCCAGAAGGGTGCCGAACAGGCTGCGAAAGACATCAATGCCGCCGGCGGCATTAATGGCGAGCAGATCAAGATCGTGCTGGGCGACGACGTATCCGACCCCAAGCAGGGTATTTCGGTCGCCAATAAATTCGTCGCTGACGGCGTGAAATTCGTTGTCGGTCACTTCAACTCCGGCGTTTCCATTCCGGCGTCCGAAGTTTACGCCGAAAACGGCATTCTCGAAATCACGCCTGCCGCGACCAACCCCGTGTTCACCGAGCGCGGTCTGTGGAACACGTTCCGCACCTGCGGCCGTGACGACCAGCAGGGCGGCATCGCCGGCAAGTATCTCGCCGATCATTTCAAGGACGCCAAGATCGCCATCATTCACGACAAGACGCCTTACGGTCAGGGCCTTGCCGATGAAACCAAGAAGGCAGCCAATGCCGCCGGCGTGAAGGAAGCCATGTACGAAGGCGTGAATGTCGGCGACAAGGACTTCTCGGCGCTGATCTCCAAGATGAAGGAAGCCGGCGTTTCCATCATCTACTGGGGCGGCCTGCACACCGAAGCCGGCCTCATCATCCGCCAGGCGGCTGACCAGGGCCTGAAGGCCAAGCTCGTCTCGGGCGACGGTATCGTATCGAACGAACTGGCTTCCATCGCCGGCGACGCCGTCGAAGGCACGCTCAACACCTTTGGTCCTGATCCGACACTGCGCCCGGAAAACAAGGAACTGGTAGAGAAGTTCAAGGCCGCCGGTTTCAACCCGGAAGCCTATACGCTCTACTCCTATGCAGCCCTGCAGGCGATTGCCGGCGCTGCCAAGGCAGCCGGTTCCGTGGAGCCTGAAAAGGTTGCCGAAGCGCTGAAGAAGGGTAGCTTCCCGACGGCGCTCGGCGAGATCTCCTTCGACGAGAAGGGTGACCCGAAGCTTCCTGGCTATGTCATGTACGAGTGGAAGAAGGGTCCGGACGGCAAGTTCACCTACATCCAGCAGGGCAGCTAAACCTTTTGCGACACCCTATCGAAGCCCGGCAGTAATGCCGGGCTTTTTGTTTTTGCGGTTACGACTCGCCATACTGGAGACAATAAGGCGGGAAACAAAACTCTCGGGAAAACTGCAATGAGGGGTAGCAATGACGATGAAGCGAACCGGGTGCCTTCTCGTTGTTCTTGCTGCCCTGGCGGCGGGGCTGATCGGCGTGCATTTCTTCAGCAAATCCCGGACGACGCAATTGTTTGGCGGCATCGTCGCAAGGGTCGAAACGGAAAGGCCGGTGGTGGCGCTGACCTTCGATGACGGGCCTTCGGTGCGTTTCACGCCTGATGTGTTGGCGGTCCTGAGGGAGCGAGAGGTAAAAGCGACTTTCTTTTTGACCGGTAAGGAGACGGAAGAGAATCTACCGCAGGCGCGCATGATCGTTAGCGAGGGGCATCAGGTCGGCAACCACAGCTACACGCATTCCAACATGATGCTGATGGGGTCCGCGCGGATCAGGGACGAGATCGAGCGCACCGATGCGGCCATTCGGACTGCGGGTCATAAAGGTGAGATCATGTTCCGCCCGCCCTATGGCAAGAAGCTGCTCGGCTTGCCATGGTATCTATACCGGCATGACCGGAAAACAATCATGTGGGATGTTGAGCCGGAATCCTATCCAGATATCGCCGAGGATGCAGCGGCTCTTGCGAAGCACGTTATCGAGCACACGAAAAACGGCTCGATCATCATCATGCATGTCATGTATCGCAGCCGCGAGGCTTCACGGCAGGCCTTGCCGCTGATCATCGATGGACTGCGTCAGCGCGGGTTCGAGTTCGTGACCGTGTCGCAGCTGCTGGAAAATCGCTGAGACAGCTGCGCCCCATCCAGCCGCTCCAAAATGAAGTCAGCACGCTCTTCGACGCCTGATTTCGGAAGGACGACGGTCTCATAGTCAAGGGCTTGATAATCCCTGACGAGACGGTCGTATTCGGCCACGGCCGCGGCAAAATCATGCCGACGCTCCGCGTCTGCCCGATAGATTTCCGGCCAGGGCGGGGTGAGGAAGACTAGGGAATTATAGCGATGTTCGCGGTGCAACGTTTCGATGAGGGGGTCACCGCTGACCTCGCGTAGAGCCGAGGCGGCGTCGATCAGGCCGCGATCGAAGAAGACGGTGCCGTGCTCTGGCGCATGCTGACGGTCTTCAAGCGCCACAGAAATGGCGCGACGCGCGAAGGCTTCGAGGTCTATCCACGGCAGAGCGTTGCCGCCATCGCGGATTTCTTCGATGACGATGCGGCGGCCGGGTTCCTCCACGGTGGCGAAACCGCGCCGGGCGAGCTCGGCGAGAAGCGTGGATTTTCCGCCGCCGGAGCAACCGGAGAGGACGATGAAACGGTTCATGGGTGTGCGTTCCTGTATTGGGGTTCAGGGCAGGGGGTGATGATTTTCTGGGAGGTGGTTGCCGCGCGTTTCTTCTCCCCGCCGGGGAGAAGGTGGCCGGAACGGCCGGATGAGGGGGCAAGCTCTCGGTCTTATCGCTACCCTCGCCCCCTCATCCCGCTGCCGCGGACTTCTCCCCGGCGGGGAGAAGAAACAAGGGGTTACCGCTCGTTCAACAAGCAGAATTTGCGTATTTGAGCGAGAATGTGTCGGAAGAGCCTACCATAATTTGGCGAGCCGTCACCCCTGATGCAGAATATGCGCCGCCTTGACCGCGGCAGAGGCGCGGTTCTCCACGCCGAGCTTCACATAGATCTGTTCGAGATGCTTGTTCACCGTCCGGGCCGACAGGCCGAGAATATCGCCGATATCGCGGTTGGACTTGCCCTTGGCGATCCACAAAAGCACTTCCGACTCCCGCGTCGTCAGCGCGAAATGCTCTTTCAGAAGGTGGTCATCCGACTTTTCGTTGGCGGCGGTCAGGCGAAACAGATGCTCATCCGGGCCCATCGCGCCGAGGAAGGAGAGCTGCAAGGCCGGGCGTCCGGCCTGGGTGATCGTCAGCGGTGCATCGCGACCGGTTTCCGACGCCGCCCTTTCGCCAAGCCAGCGGCCGATATGGCTGACGACGATTTCCATGCCATCATCCCGGCCGGTCGCAGCGTTGACAAGCCGCGTTGCCTGGGGTGTTGACCAGTGGATGGCTCCATTGGCGCGCACGGCAAGCAGATGTCGGCCGGCGGCGTCAAGCGCCACGCGCGCGCTCTGCACGGAACGGGCATTGGATAGATGCACGCGGATGCGGGCGCGCAGCTCATCGATATTGATCGGCTTGGTCAGATAATCGACGCCGCCGGAGTCCAGCGCCCGCACCACGTGTTCGGTCTCGGTCAGTCCCGTCATGAAAATAACGGGCACCTGCGCTACCGCCGCATTGGCCTTCAGGCGGCGGCAGGTTTCGAAACCGTCCATGGTGGGCATGACGGCGTCGAGCAGGATGATATCGGGCGTAATGCGTTCTGCAATGTTGAGCGCGGCCTGTCCCGATGTGGCGATGAGGGCGGAAAAGCCGGACTGTTCCAGCGCGTCGGTCAGGAATCCCAGCGCTTCCGGGCTGTCATCCACCAGCAATACGATGTCTCTCGGGGCCGCCGCCTGAGCGTTCATGCCTTGAGGTCTCCCCTGTCACTGTCTTCGAACCGCTTGAGAAAATGCGCGTAACCGGCCAGATCGAAAGCCTGCACATAGGCGCCGAGCTCCTGCGTGAAGGGCAGGTTTTCCGTGTTGCGGGCAAGATCGGCGAGTTTCGCTTCGATGCCGCGTATGTAGCCTATTTCGCCCAGCCGCTGCAAATCCTGGATGTGAATGGCTCCCGGATGGACGATCTCGGCAGGCGGCTGCGGCTCCGGCGCGGGGGGCAGATCGGTATCGTAAATCCATTTCAGCCCGAGATGCACGGCGAGCCTGTCGCAGAGGTGGCGGATATCGACCGGCTTGGCGATGGCGTCGTTGTGATTGTCATCGCCGGCGCCCGCGACAGTGCCGTCCCCGATATTGGCTGAGAGCATGATGAGCGGGGCCGTCTGACCCGCCTCGCGCAGTTTCGTGACCAGCTGCCAGCCGGTCATGCCGGGCATGGAAATATCGATGAGGAAAAGATCGGGCTTCACCCCTTCGATAAGGGTGAGGCATTCGGGGCCGGATTGCGCCGTCAGCACGACGAAATCGAGCGGCGAAAGCACCTGCCGCATCAGCTCGCGATGATCCTCGTTGTCATCGACCACGACGATGGTGCGGCGTGGACCGGAATAGGAGCGGATGGTCTTTTCCGGCGCCGGCGCCGTGCTTGGCCGGTGCACGGCGGATAGCATGAGGCGCACGCGGAAGGTGGAGCCTTTGTCCTTTTCGCTGGAAACGGAAATCTCGCCGCCGAGCGTATTTGTCAGAAGCCTTGTGATGGTGAGGCCGAGGCCGAGGCCTGGCATCGGGCGCACGCTTTCGGCCTCGCCACGCTGGAAGGGTTCGTAGATGCGGGCGAGGTCTTTTTCGGCAATGCCGCGGCCGGTATCGGACACGGTGAAGCTCGCCACCTGGCTGCGATAACCGACATCGAAGGTGACGGCGCCATGATCGGTGAACTTGATGGCGTTTGAAAGCAGGTTGACGAGGATCTGGCGCAGCCGCTTTTCATCGGTTCGCACATATTGCGGCAGAGCCGGCGAGCGGTCGTGGCGGAATTCCAGCCCCTTGGCCTGCGCCTGCGGGCGGAACATATCGACGATCTGGTCGAGGAAATCCTGAATGTTGATCTCGTTGGAATAGACCTGCAGGCGGCCCGCCTCGATCTTGGAAATATCGAGAAGCCCATCGATCAGACCCGAGAGGTGGTCTGCCGAGCGGCGGATGACCTTGATCGCCGATTGCCGGGGAGGGGGAATGGTCTCGTCGCGCTCGAGGATCTGGGCATAGCCGAGAACGGCATTCAGCGGTGTGCGCAATTCGTGACTGAGGCCCACGACATAACGGCTCTTGGCGCGGTTGGCGGCCTCAGCCGTTTCCTTGGCGTCCTGGAGGGCCGCATCTGTCTTCTTGTGGGCGGCGATTTCCTTCAAGAGCAGCGTGTTCTGGCGGGAGGATTCCTCTTCCGCCACCACCCGGCTGTCATGGGCAAGGACGAGGAACCAGCAGACGATGCCGGCAATGACGGCGAAGACGAAAAACACGATGAGGATGGTGCGGTTCACCACATCTGCCGTTTCCGGCGAGGCCGTGCCGACCTGATGGGCGATCATCGCGAGAATGCCGCCAATGGCGGTGACGGCAATCGCCGCCGCCATACCGTAGCGCCCGAGCCGGGTGGCGAGTTTCGCCACCAGCTGTCTCGGCAGGAAGGTTTTTGCGACGGTCGCGACCTGATAGTTCAGCTTCGCCTTCGGCTTGCACATGTCGTGGCAACGGCTGTCCAGCGAGCAGCAGAGCGAACAGATCGGCGCGGCATAGGCCGGGCACCAGGCCATGTCCTCAGGCTCGAAAGGGTGCTCGCAGATGGAGCAGGTGATGCTGCTTTCTTCGCGCCACTGCTGGCGCGGCTTGCGGGCAAGGTAGAATTTGCCTTTGGTGCCCCAGGCAATCAGCGGCGAGGCGATGAAGGCGACGATGAGCGTGAGATAGGGCGCGAGCGAGGCGGCGAGCGGGCCGAAGGTGCCGAAATGCGCCATCAGCGCAATGGTGGCCGAAAGCGCCATGGAGCCGACGCCGACCGGGTTGATATCGTAGAGATGGGCGCGCTTGAACTCAATGCCCGGCGGGGCAAGGCCGAGCGGCTTGTTGATGAAGAGATCGGCCGAGATGGTGCAGAGCCACGCCATGGCGATGATCGAGAAGATGCCGAGCGTTTCCTCAAGCAGCCGGTAGATGCCGAGTTCCATCAAGAGCAGCGCGATGGCCACATTGAACACCAGCCAGACGACGCGGCCGGGGTGGCTGTGGGTGAGGCGGGAGAAGAAGTTCGACCAGGCGAGCGAACCCGCATAGGCGTTCATGACGTTGATCTTCAGCTGCGAGACGACCACGAAGGCGACCATCAGCAGCATCGCCGCCGTCTGGTTTGGGATCATGTAGCCGAAGGCAGTGAGATACATCTGCGCAGGATCGGCGGCGCGATCGACCGAAACGCCGGAGCTGAAGGTCAGCACGACAAGGAACGAGCCGGCCAAGAGCTTCGGTACGCCGACGACAACCCAGCCCGCACCGGCTAGAAACACGGCGAGGCGGTGGCGCAGGCGGCTTTGGCCTTCGGCCGGCAGAAAGCGCAGGAAATCGACCTGTTCGCCGATTTGCGACATCAAAGCCAGAATGACGGCCGAGGCTGCGCCGAATTCCACGAGATTGAAATCCGCGACGGTGCCGGGCGGGCCGGACGCATGGTGAATGCCGGCAAAGGCGCGCCAGAGATCGTATTTTTCCCAGTCCATCAAGGCGATGAAGATGAAGGGCAGGATGTTGAGGACGATCCAGAAGGGCTGGGTGATGATCTGGAAACGGCTGATAAGCCGCACGCCATGGGTGACGAGCGGAATGACCATGACGGCGGAGATGATGTAGCCGATCCACAAGGGAATGCCGAGCGCCAGTTCCAGCGCGCCGGACATGATCGACGCCTCGATGGCGAAGAGCATGAAGGTGAAGGCGGCGTAAATCAGCGAGGTGATGGTGGAGCCGATGTAACCGAAGCTTGCGCCGCGTGTCAGCAGATCGATATCGACGCCGTGGCGGATGGCATAACGGCTGATCGGAAGGCCGACGGCGAGCATGGCCACGGCGGCGACAAGGATGGCGTAAAATGCGTTGGTGGTGCCGTAGGAAAGCGTGATGGCCCCGCCGATGGCCTCAAGGGCGAGGAACGATATCGCGCCGATGGCGGTGTGGGAAATGCGGTTGGAGGAAAATTGCCGGGCGCTTTTGGCGGTAAAGCGCAGCGCATAATCTTCCAGCGTCTGGTTGGCGACCCAGCGGTTATATTCGCGCCTGACGGGGATGATGCGTTGCCGTGCCGCCATGCCTATTGAGCGCCTTTCCGCCCGCGGCCTTTCACAGGCGCACCGACATGCCGCCATCCACCGTCAGCACATGGCCGTTGACGAAGGAGGCCGCGTCGCTGGCCAGAAACAGGGCCGCACCGGCAATCTCGTCCGGTCTGCCCCAGCGCTCCAACGGTACACGAAGCTTGGCAAAAGCCACCATCTCAGGATTTTCGGCAAGGGCGGCGTTGGTTTCGGTGGCGAACATGCCCGGCGCAATGGCGTTGCTGGTGATGCCGCGCGCGCCATATTCCACGGCAATCGCCCGCATCAAGCCCGTCAGCCCCTGTTTGGCGACGGGATAGATCGCATCGCCCGGCCGCACGATGTGGCCAAGAATGGAGGTGATGGTGATGATGCGGCCATAGGTGTTTGCCGCCATGGCTTCCGCCGCATCGCGCGACAGGGAAATGGAGGAGGTGAGGTCGGTGCGGATCAAATCCAGCACGTCCTCATCGCTGAACTCGGACAGCGGGCGGCGGTCGCGCGCGCCGACATTGTTGACGAGAATATCGAGGTGGCCCAGTTCGCTCATGATGCGGTGGACCAGCGCCGCCCCGGCTCTGGTATCGGCAATATCGAAGGCGGCATAATCCGCCTTTCCGCCCGCTTCGCGCAACGTGTCGACCGCCTGTTGCAACGTCTCGGCATTGCGGCCGGTCAGCCAGACATGGGCGCCAGCTTCGGCAAAGGCTTTGGCGATTTCAAAACCGAGGCCGCGGCCGCTGCCGGTGATGATGGCGGTGCGGTTCTTGAGGGAAAATTTGTCGAGAATGCCCATCGTTCACCTTTCTGCTCGAAAGCACATGGCCTGCTTTGAGGCACCGGGGCGAACCCTGTCCGGGTCAAGGAAGCGGCGATGCCATCGCTCAAAACCACGCAGATGCCTGCGCCGGGATGACTATGCCGCATGTGGCGACGGGCGAAAGGTCACCTGTCCGCCTGGCCGTTTGGACAGAAAAATGGCGTCGCCCGGTTCGGGCGACGCCATCAGTTCGATATCAGGCAGCAGCCGACTTTGCGAGCGGCACTTCCGCGATCGTCTTCAGAACGACGGAAGCGATCTGGTAGGGGCAGCCCTGCGAGTTCGGACGACGGTCTTCGAGGTAACCCTTGTAACCGTTGTTGACGAAGGAATGCGGAACGCGGATCGACGCGCCACGGTCTGCCACGCCGTAGGAGAACTTGTTCCACGGAGCGGTTTCGTGCTTGCCGGTCAGGCGAAGGTGGTTGTCCGGACCGTAAACGTCGATGTGCTCTTTCCAGTTCTTGGCAAAAGCGGCCATGAGGGCTTCGAAATATTCCTTGCCGCCAACTTCACGCATGTACTTGGTGGAGAAGTTGCAGTGCATGCCCGAACCGTTCCAGTCGGTGTCGCCGAGCGGCTTGCAATGGAATTCGACGTCGATGCCGTACTGTTCGCAAAGACGCAGCAGCAGGTAACGAGCGATCCAGATCTGGTCGGCGGCGCGCTTGGAGCCCTTGCCGAAAATCTGGAATTCCCACTGGCCCTTGGCCACTTCGGCGTTGATGCCTTCGTGGTTGATGCCGGCTTCGAGGCAGAGATCAAGGTGCTCTTCAACGATTTCGCGGGCAACCGAACCGACGTTCTTGAAGCCGACGCCCGTGTAGTAAGGACCCTGCGGAGCGGGGTAACCCTGTTCCGGGAAGCCGAGCGGGCGGCCGTCCTGGTAGAAGAAGTATTCCTGCTCGAAGCCGAACCATGCATCTTCGTCGTCGAGGATGGTTGCGCGGCTGTTCGACGGATGCGGGGTGACGCCATCGGGCATCATGACTTCGCACATGACGAGCGCACCGTTGGAGCGGGCCGGATCCGGGTAGATCGCGACGGGCTTCAGCACGCAATCGGAGGAGTGGCCTTCGGCCTGCTGCGTGGAGGAGCCGTCAAAGCCCCAAAGCGGCAGCTGCTCGAGTGTCGGAAATTCATCGAATTCCTTGATCTGGGTCTTGCCGCGCAGGTTGGGGACCGGCTTGTATCCGTCCAGCCAGATGTACTCGAGTTTGAACTTAGTCATTACGAACCTCTCATAGGTAACAATGCGAAGCCTTGAGGCCTCCCGCGGCTTTCACCACCGGAAGCACATTCGCGTTCAAGGGCTGACCCCTTAGATGCATGCCGCGTGCCAGATTCGCGATATCCGGCGATTTTTTCGAAAAATCTTTCTGGGGCCGTTGGCGCAGGGCCTCTGGATTTCCTGCAAAGGGGCTTCTGTTGCGACGCAGCAGGGTAAATCACCCCTCAAGTTTCATCATTGAATCCTGATAGATAGCTGGCGCCCGGCAGTCCCATGCGATGCTGCGATGCGGGAAATTCAATTGCGCGCGAGGGATTGGCATTTGCCCTAAAAACCAGCGCTTTCGGAATGGTTTTTCTTGTCGAAAGCACTGTCTATGCCTATATTTTCCGCAACGTGATTTTTTTTTAATCAAAGGGAGCGAATCCGGCTTTCACGGGTTTGATTCCATGACCAAGTGCTTCGATGCAAACAGAGTGAGATGACCGAAATGGCGACTGGCTTTCATCGTGAGACGGCAACGATCTACCAATTCCCTGTTGGCGGGCGCGCTGGCGTCTCCAAGTTCCGCACTAATGGCTTGAGCGACCTCGAACGCGAGGCGAGGGAGCCGCATGTGGATTTCGGCTCATGGTATCATGACGAGGCGATCCGAGACGAAGAGAGCGACCGCAAGCCGCATTCTTGATGTGAAACGTTGCCGCGCCTTTCTTCTCCCCGGCGGGGAGAAGGTGGCCCGAAGGGTCGGATGAGGGGGCAAGCTCTCCCAATATCTCGACCCTTGCCCCCTCATCCCGCTGCGCGGACTTCTCCCCGGCGGGGAGAAGAAACAAGCCGGGACCTCTTGGTCCACATAGGCCGCTCTGTCCGGTAGTCCCGTCCCCTGCACCTTTCGCCACCCCGCCTACGTCAATTGACGTATACGGTTTCGCGCTTACGAGATCGATAGTCCCTCCAGCAGCGGCCGAAGATGCCGCTGAGCCTCCACGAGAGGCCAACAAGGAGAGGGGTCCTTCCGATGATGTTCCGCAAGACGCTCAGTGCCGCGCTGCTTGGCGCAATCCTGTCCACCACCGCCTTCCACGGCGCCTTTGCTGCCGATGACACGATCAAGGTCGGTGTGCTGCATTCTCTTTCCGGTACGATGGCCATTTCAGAAACCACGCTGAAAGACGCCATGCTGATGCTCATCGACGAGCAGAACAAGAAGGGCGGCGTGCTCGGCAAGAAGCTTGAAGCCGTCGTGGTCGATCCGGCCTCCGACTGGCCGCTTTTCGCCGAAAAGGCCCGCCAGCTTATTTCTCAGGACAAGGTCGCCGCCGTTTTCGGCTGCTGGACGTCCTCCTCGCGCAAATCCGTTCTGCCTGTGTTCGAAGAGCTGAACTCGATCCTGTTCTATCCGGTTCAGTATGAGGGTGAAGAATCCTCGCGCAACATCTTCTACACGGGTGCCGCCCCCAACCAGCAGGCCATTCCGGCCGTCGATTACCTCGCCAATACCGAAGGCGTCGAGCGCTGGGTTCTGGCCGGCACGGACTATGTCTATCCGCAGACCACAAACAAGATCCTGAAGGCCTACCTGATGTCGAAGGGCGTCAAGGAAGAGGACATCATGATCAACTACACGCCGTTCGGTCATTCCGACTGGCAGACGATCGTGTCCGACATCAAGAAATTCGGCTCGGCCGGCAAGAAGACCGCCGTTGTTTCCACCATCAATGGTGACGCCAACGTCCCCTTCTACAAGGAACTGGCCAATCAGGGCATCAAGGCCGAAGACATTCCGGTCGTCGCCTTCTCGGTGGGTGAAGAAGAGCTCGCCGGTCTCGATACTGCGCCGCTGGTCGGCCACCTTGCCGCCTGGAACTACTTCCAGTCCGTTGATGCGCCAGTCAATGCCGAGTTCATAAAGACCTGGCATGCCTTCACCAAGAACGACAAGCGCGTGACCAACGACCCGATGGAAGCCGCCTATATCGGTTTCAATGCCTGGGTTAAGGCCGTGGAATCCGCCGGCACGACCGATACGGACAAGGTTCTCGACTCGATCATCGGCGTTTCCGTGCCGAACCTCTCTGGCGGTTACTCCACCGTCATGCCGAACCACCACATCACCAAGCCGGTGCTGATCGGTGAAATCCAGGCTGACGGCCAGTTCGAAATCGTGCAGCAGACGCCGCAGGTGGTGGGTGACGAATGGTCGGATTACCTGCCGGACTCGAAGGATCTGATCTCGGATTGGAGGAAGCCGATGTCCTGCGGCAACTTCAACGTGGCCACGGGCAAGTGCGGCGGCAAGGGTAGCTGATTAGCGGGGGCGCTGTGATGGGCCGCTCCCTTAGTGGGGGCGGTTTTATCATTGGAAACTGAACAAGCATGCCCCCCTCTGCCCTGCCGGGCATCTCCCCCACAGGTGGGGAGATCGGCAAGCGGCGAGGCCCCGCATTTCTCATCGGTCGAGATGGAGCGATGCGAGCGCATCTTGCCGATCTCCCTCCTTGTGGGGGAGATGCCCGGCAGGGCAGAGGGGGGTAAGCCACATACTCATCGCCAGATAAAATACACCGCCGCTCCAAGGAACCCGACATGACGATCCGATCTTTTCTCGGAGCCATTCTCCTCTGGCTCACCGTGGGGATCGCCGCCCAGTCCCTCGCGCAGAGCGACCCAAAGGCGCTGATCGACCAGCTCGGCACGGCTGATTTCAAGCAGGCCGAAGTGCTGATCGGGCAGATTGCCGCCACCGGAGATGCGCGCGTGGTGCCGGCGCTGGAGGCTTTTGCGGCGGGTGATCTCTACGTGCGCAAGTCAGACAATCTCGTCTTCATGACCAAACCTGCCGGTTCCGATTTCACACTGATCGACCCGCTGACAGGTGAAAGCGCCGGCTCGGCGCCGAAGGCGACCGTTACCAAGATCAGGGTCAACAATAATCTGCGCCGCGTCATCCGCGCCGCACTCGGCGGGCTGACGTTGCTCAGCCCGGAAAAATCCGTGCGGCTTGCAGCGGCTGACGCCGTCCTGAAAGCGCCAAGCGCCGAAAATCTCGAATTGCTGGAAGCGGCCATCGCCAAGGAAACCGATAATGAGGTGCGGACCCGGATGGAGGAGGCGCGGGCTGTCTCGCTGCTCTCCTCCGACCGTCCCCTTGAGGTGAAGAAAGAAGCGATCGCCACCATCAAGGCCCTTGGCGGGCGCGATGCGATCAGCATTCTGATGGCGGCGACGCCATCGGTTGATCCGAGCCTGAAACCGGATGTGGACGAGGCGATTTCCAGCATCGAGAGTTCCCTTGCCTTCTGGGATTACGCGCAGAATGTCTGGTACGGCCTGTCGCTCGGCTCTGTGTTGCTGCTCGCCGCCATCGGCCTTGCAATCACCTTCGGCGTCATGGGCATTATCAACATGGCGCATGGTGAAATGGTGATGATCGGCGCCTATTCCACCTTCATGGTGCAGGAGTTGATCCGCAGCCATTTCCCCGGCCTGTTCGACTGGTCACTGGCGATTGCCCTGCCGGCCGCCTTTCTGGTCACGGCCTGCGTCGGCCTTGTCATGGAACGTGGCGTCATCCGCTATCTCTATGGACGACCGCTGGAAACGTTGCTTGCCACCTGGGGCATTTCGCTGATCCTGCAACAGGGTGTGCGCTCCATCTTCGGCCCCACCAACCGGGAAGTCGGCAGCCCGAGCTGGATGTCCGGCTCCTTCAGCGTCGGTTATCTCAATTTCACCTGGAACCGGGTGTGGATCGTCTGTTTCTCGCTCTCCGTCTTCTTCGCGCTGCTGGTTCTGCTGAAACGCTCCGCTTTCGGGTTGCAGATGCGCGCGGTCACGCAAAACCGCCGCATGGCGTCTTCCATGGGCATTCGCACGCCTTGGGTGGATGCCTTCACCTTCGCGCTCGGTTCCGGTGTTGCGGGCCTCGCGGGCGTCGCGCTGTCGCAGATCGACAATGTCTCTCCCAATCTCGGCCAGAGCTACATCATCGACAGTTTCATGGTCGTGGTGTTCGGCGGGGTCGGCAATCTCTGGGGAACGCTGGTAGGCGCCCTGTCGCTCGGCGTGCTCAACAAGTTTCTTGAGCCAACTGTGGGCGCCGTGCTCGGCAAAATCCTCGTGCTCGTCCTCATCATCCTGTTCATCCAGAAGCGGCCGCGCGGTCTCTTCGCACTCAAGGGAAGGGCGATCGAAGCATGATTACCGGCTTCCTCCTGCGCGCGCTCGATCGCCGCATTTCCATCGCCATCGGCATCATTCTCGCGATCGCCGTTCTGGTTCCCGCCTCCAACCTGCTGCTGCCAGCCGACAGCGCGTTCCGCATCCCGACCTATATCATGTCGATGCTCGGCAAATATCTGGCCTATGCGCTGCTGGCGCTCGCGCTTGATCTGGTCTGGGGATATTGCGGCATTCTCTCGCTTGGCCACGCCGCCTTCTTTGCGCTCGGCGGTTATGCCATGGGCATGTATCTGATGCGGCAGATCGGCACGCGCGGGGTCTATGGCCATCCGGTGCTGCCTGATTTCATGGTGTTCCTCAACTGGAAGGAATTGCCGTGGTTCTGGCACGGCTTCGACATGTTCTGGTTTGCGGCGCTGATGGTGCTCGTCGTGCCGGGGCTGCTCGCCTTCGTCTTCGGCTGGTTCGCCTTCCGCTCGCGCGTCAATGGCGTTTATCTCTCGATCATTACCCAGGCGATGACCTATGCGCTGCTGCTTGCCTTCTTCCGCAACGACATGGGTTTCGGCGGCAATAATGGCCTCACCGATTTCAAGGATATTCTTGGGTATTCCGTGCAGGCGGATGGCACCCGCGCCGTGCTGTTTGCCATGACGGCCGTGATGCTGGCGCTCTCGCTTTTGATCGCGTCGGGCATCGTCAATTCCAAGTTCGGCAAGGTGCTGGTGGGTGTGCGGGATGCCGAAAGCCGGGTGCGCTTTCTCGGTTTTAGGGTGGAAAACATCAAGCTCTTTACCTTCGTCGTTTCGGCGATGATGGCGGGGATTGCCGGTGCCCTGTTCGTGCCGCAGGTGGGCATCATCAATCCCGGCGAATTTTCGCCTGCCAACTCCATCGAAGTGGTGGTGTGGACGGCTGTCGGCGGGCGCGGCACGCTGGTCGGGCCGATCATCGGCGCGGTGCTGGTCAATGGCGGCAAGAGCTATTTCACTGGCGCGTTCCCGGAATTCTGGCTGTTTGCGCTCGGCGGTCTCTTCATCGCTGTCACGCTGTTCTTCCCCAAGGGCATCGTCGGTACCGTGCAGCATTATCTGGCCGGGCGGCGGGAAAAGCGGGTTGCAAGCGCGGCGCGTGAGGCTGGCAACGACAGCGCGGTTGCGCAACAGGCGGCGGAGTAAGCCCATGAACACGGTTTCCGAAAACAGAGCGAAAAGCCTGCTTTATCTCGATGGCGTCTCCGTTTCCTTCGACGGTTTCCGGGCGCTGAATTCCCTCTCCTTCGTGGTGGAGCCGGGCGAACTTCGCGCCATCATCGGTCCGAATGGTGCTGGCAAAACGACGATGATGGATATCATCACCGGCAAGACGCGGCCGGATACGGGCACGGTTCTCTTTGAAGACAGTATCGATCTCACCAATAAGGACGAGGCGGATATCGCCCAGCTCGGCATCGGCCGGAAATTCCAGAAGCCGACGGTGTTTGAAAGCCATACCGTGTGGGACAATCTGGAACTCGCGCTGAACCGCAAGCGCGGCGTGTTCGCAACCCTGTTCTACCGGCTGACGGAGGAAGACAAGGCGCGTATCGAGGAAATCCTCGCCACCGTGCGGCTTGGCCACCGCCGCGGCGATCTCGCCGCCAATCTCTCGCATGGGCAGAAGCAGTGGCTGGAAATTGGCATGCTGCTCGCACAGGAGCCCAAGCTTCTCTTGGTGGACGAGCCGGTGGCGGGCATGACGGACGCCGAGACGGCCGAAACCGCCGTGCTGCTGAAGGAAATCGCCAAGACGCGTTCGGTGGTGGTGGTGGAGCACGATATGGGCTTCATCCGCGAGCTTGGGGTGAAGGTGACGTGCCTTGCCGAAGGCTCGGTGCTGGCTGAGGGGTCGATCGATTTCGTGTCGAGCGATCCGAAGGTGATCGAGAATTATCTGGGGCGGTGATGGTGGTGTTTGCGTTTGCCGTGACCGTACCCCCCTCTGCCCTGCCGGGCATCTCCCCCTCAAGGGGGGAGATCGGCAAGTGGCTTACACTGCGCCTGATCGCTCCCTCTCGATGGAGTGGGTGGGTGCGGCATCTGATCTCCCCCCTTGAGGGGGAGATGCCCGGCAGGGCAGAGGGGGGTAGCGCCGCCCACCATACCGTCATTGGAGTTTCACCATGCTGACAGTCGACAACATCAACCTCCATTACGGCGCAGCGCAGGCGCTGCGCGGCGTGTCGCTGAAGGCCGAGATGGGGAAGATCACCTGCGTTCTCGGCCGCAACGGCGTCGGCAAAAGTTCGCTGCTGCGGGCCGTGACCGGCCAGCAGGCCACCAGCGCCGGCACGATCCGTTTCGGCGATGCGGCGCTGGACGGGCTGGCACCTTACCAGCGGGCAAAACGCGGCGTCGGTTACGTGCCGCAGGGGCGCGAGATTTTTCCGCTGCTCAGCGTGCAGGAAAATCTGGAGAGCGGTTATGCGCCGCTGTCGCGCAAGGAGCGGTTCATCCCGGATGATATTTTCAGCCTGTTTCCCGTGCTGCAGACCATGCTGTCACGCCGCGGCGGCGATCTCTCCGGCGGGCAGCAGCAGCAGCTTGCCATCGGCCGGGCGCTGGTCACGCGGCCGAAAATCCTCGTTCTCGACGAACCGACCGAGGGCATCCAGCCGTCGATCATCAAGGATATCGGCCGGGCCATCAAATATCTGCGCGATTCCACCGGCATGGCGATCCTGCTGGTCGAGCAATATCTGGATTTCTGCCGTGAGCTTGCCGATTACGTCTACATCATGGACCGAGGTGAAATCGTGCATCAAGGCCTCGCTGAAACGCTGGATATGCCGGAAGCGAGGCGGCATCTTACAGTATAAACCGAGACCAAAGCCTGTGCGCGCCGATCACGGCGTGCAAACGGGCGATTAATATTTTGAAAGCCTATGCGCCTCGACATGGCTTTCATGCGTAATTTTAGCATTTCATTGAATAACCGCCTGTGATATTGGCAGCGAAAATGCTGCATGCGAGACACAGGAAAAGTCTATTCGCACGCCGCGACAGTTGATCCCTTACATTCCACGCACGTCCGACGTATTGTCGGAAAACTGTGCCAATAAAGGCGTGTCAATGATTCAAGACTTTGCAGTGGGCCGGGCCTCCCGGTTGGTTCGTTCCGCACGCAGCCTGCTTCTTGGGCTGGCGATCAGCGCAGGCGCGGGCGCCGCAGCGTCGGCAGCAACCTGCGGTCAGGTGCCCGGGCCCGGCATGGAACCGGGTCGACATGATTTTTCCATTCTCTCTAACGGGCAGAAACGCGACGGCGTCTATTTTGTTCCATCCGCCTATGATGGAAATAAGCCCCTGCCTGTCGTATTCGATTTCCACGGCTCGAACAGCAATCCGCATGGCCAGCTGAACCGCAGCGGCTGGGACAAGCTTGCCGAGCGTGATGGTCTTGTGGTCGTCGCGCTGGCGGGCAGTTTAAATGGCGAATTGCCGGGCACCCATGCCTGGAATGTCCCCGGCGTTACAACACGCCCCGGCGGGCTGGACGAGGTGAGCTTCATTCATGAAGCGATTGCCATGGTGAAGGGCAAGTTCTGCGTCGATGAGGAACGTTTTTACGGTTCCGGCTATTCTGGCGGCGGGCGCATGCTGTCGCAATTCATCTGCACCGGAGCCAAGGATTTTAATGCCGCCGGTTTTGTCGCGTCGCTGCGCGCGGGTTATCCGCTGGAGACCGAAGGCAAATGGGCACCGGATGTGGCAAGCTGCACACCGGCGCGGCCGATGTCGATCATCGCCTTTGCCGGGCTGAAGGATCCAGCCAATCCCTATCAGGGCGGCGGCAAATCCTACTGGCAATATAGCGGCGAGACGGCGCTGAAGCGCTGGGCCGAAATGGATGGTTGCAAGGGCGCCGCCAAAAGCAAGGTGGGCGAGAGCTTCACCGTCAATTCTTACGATGTCTGCAAGGCAGGCGCACGCATCCAGTCCTATGTCATCGAGAACTGGGACCATGCCTGGCCGCGCGCCACCATGAAGGCCGAGGTTCTGGCCGCAAACGCCGTTGTTACCCGCAAGCCGGGCGGCGAGCAGACACCGAAGGCGGAGCCCGCCGTGGAGCGCAAGATGCCCACAGGCGAAGTGACGCGGACTGTTGATGCAGCCGAGAGAATGTGGGATTTCTTCCGAAACACGGAAGGTCAGCTTGTCGTGGACGCCGTCGTCAAGAAGGATTGCGTCGCCAAGGCCAATCCCGCTTCCGCAACCGCTTCGGAGACCGCGTGCAGCAGCAACAGCAAGCCATCAGCCCTTCCGGTTGCGAAGACGCTCAACCTGTCCGGCAACAGCGCGCCCGTGGCAGAGGACGCATTGTAACGAAGGCAGTTGAAGGGCGCAGCCGGCTGGACGAATTGTTTCAGGAGGGCTGCGCCAAGATCCGTCTTCCGGAAACCTACTCGAACGAAGCAGAAGCCATTCTCATCAATTCCTCCGGTGGTTTGACCGGCGGAGACGAACTTGAATGGCAGGCCGTCGCCGGCGCCGGTACCTCGCTTGTGGTCACCACGCAGGCCTGCGAGAAGGTCTACAAGGCGTCGTCGGGCACAGCCACCGTGACCGCGCGTGTTTCCGCCGGGCCGGGTGCGAAGCTGCACTGGCTGCCGCAGGAAACGATCCTCTTCGACCGCGCGTCGCTGACGCGAAGGCTGGAAGCCGATCTTGACCAGTCCTCAGAATTCATCGCCGTCGAAGCCGTGCTGCTTGGCCGCCAGGCCATGGGCGAGGTGATGACGCACGGGCTTTTCCGCGACCGCTGGCGCATTCGCCACGGCGGCAAGCTGGTGCATGCCGAAGAACTTCTGCTTGCGGGCGAGGTGGCGGCGCTGACCGCGAAACCTGCGGTTCTGGCCGGGCAGGTTGCCTTTGCCACGCTGCTTTACATCGGGCCTCTGGCCGAGGCGCTTCTGCCTAAAATCCGGGCGATTGCCGGGGAAAGCGGCGGTGCCAGCGAGTGGCAGGGCAAGCTCGTCGTGCGCGTGTCCGCCGCTGATGGTTTCTCCTTGAGAAAATTGCTTTTTCCGATCATTTCGCTCTTGCGAAACGGCGCGCCAGTGCCGAAAGTCTGGAATCTGTAAACCCCTCGGATCGTCTCGTGACAGGCGTTCTTCGGGGTCTGTCAAATGTCGGATCTGGTCTCCAGCAAACCTCGTTTGTGGAGCAGATGCCAAGCCGTGGGACGACGATGAACCTTAGCCCAAGAGAAAAAGACAAGCTGCTGATTTCCATGGCCGCCATGGTGGCGCGCCGCCGGCTGGAACGCGGCGTCAAGCTAAACTATCCCGAAGCGATTGCGCTGATTACCGATTTCGTGGTGGAGGGCGCACGCGATGGCCGCGCCGTGGCCGACCTGATGGAGGCGGGCGCGCATGTCATTTCCCGTGATCAGGTAATGGACGGCATTGCCGAGATGATCCACGATGTGCAGGTGGAAGCGACCTTCCCTGACGGCACCAAGCTGGTGACCGTTCACGAACCGATCCGGTGAGGTGACGTATGGCGCTGGAACTTCGGCCCAATTGCGAATGCTGTGACCGTGATCTAGCGCCCGACAGCCGGGACGCGATGATCTGCTCGTTCGAATGCACTTTCTGCGCTGATTGCGTGACCGGCGTGCTCAAGGGCGCGTGCCCGAATTGCGGTGGCGAACTGGTGCGAAGGCCCGTCCGCCCGGCGGGAAAGCTCATCAATAACCCGGCATCGACAAAACGGGTGCTGAAGGCGGAAGGCTGCGCGGCAGCCACGGCCGCATAAGAACGATAAGGGGAACACCGATGAAACCAGGCGAAATCATTGCCGCCGAAGGCACCATCGAACTCAATGCCGGCCAGCCGACCGTGACGATCGAAGTGGCCAATTCGGGCGACCGGCCGGTGCAGGTGGGCAGCCACTACCATTTCTTCGAGACCAATGCGGGTCTCATTTTCGATCGCGAAAAGGCGCGCGGCATGCGTCTCGATATTCCGGCCGGCACGGCGGTGCGTTTCGAGCCTGGCCAGAAGCGGGAAGTGACGCTGGTGCCGCTTTCCGGCAAGCGGGAGGTTTATGGTTTCCGTCAACAGGTCATGGGGAGGTTATGAAATGGCGACGGCGCATTATCATGGAAGCTGCCAGTGCGGCAGCGTCAGCTTCGAGGTCGATGCCGATCTCGATCACACTGTTGTCTGCAATTGCTCGCGCTGCAAACGTCTGGGCTCCACGCTCGCCTTCGCGCCACGTGACAAGTTCACGTTGCTTTCCGGCGAGGGCACGCTGAGTGAATATCTCTTCAACAAACACAGGATCCATCATTTTTTCTGCTCCACCTGCGGCATTGAAAGCTTTGCCTATGCCGACGGGCCTGACGGTACGCCGATGGTGGCGGTCAATGCCAATTGTCTCGATGGCGTCGATCCGCGGGCGCTGAAGCCGCAGGCTTATGACGGCGCGGCGGCCTGAGCGATGGCGATCAGCAAGAACAACCTCGTCATGACCGCTCTCATCTGCGTAACCGCCGGTATTTCCATGCCGGTTGCCGCGCAGGAGCCGAACTGCAAGGAACCGCAGACGCAGGCGGACATGACGATTTGCGCCGGCAAGGATTACGAAAAGGCCGACAAAGAGCTCAATGTCGCTTATCAGAAGCTGCGCAAGCTGCTCATCGAACGTGACAAGGCGGCGGATGCGGATGGAAAGGGTGCAACCGACGCGCTGGTGACAGCTCAGCGCGCATGGGTGGCGTTCCGTGACGCCAATTGCGCACTTGCCGGTTTTCAGGCGCGTGGCGGCTCAATGGAGCCGATGCTGATCTCTTCCTGCCTGGCCGAGACGAGCGGCAAGCGGGCGGAAGAACTGCGCCAACTCTCGGAAGGTTTCTGAACCCATGGGGCGGCGGATCACGATCGTCGGAAACGGGGAGCTCCCGCCAGGCGCGGCCCTGCTTATCGACCGGTCGGATATCGTCGTCCGTTTTAATGATTGCCGGTCTCTTGGGCTGGGCGGTACGCGCACCGATGTCGTGGCCGTGTGCAACACCGGGCGGCCGGGCCGTGAGATGACCGAGGGAAGCGAATGGCGCGAGAGCCATGGTGTGCGCCAAGCCGCCGCCATCTGGTCGGTGCGCGATCCTGCGAAATTTGCCGAAATGGAACCCGGCATCCGCGCAGCCTGGCCGGAACTCACTGATTTCTGCGCCGATTATACCGGCGAATTCGCGGCCATCGCACGAGCTGGCGGCAAGAGCCATGTCGTTATTTCTCGCGGTGTGCATGAGAGGCTCGATACGGCGCTCGAAGCCTATAAGCCCGCACCATACGTCTGCCCCAGCACCGGGCTCGTTGCCATTGCCCATGTTCTTGAAAATGTCAGCGGCGATGATGACGAGGTGACGATTGCCGGTTTCAGCCACCAGGGCTGGAGCGGCCATCCCTTTACCGCCGAACAACAGCTGGTCGATGCCCTTGCGGGAACGGGCCGGCTGACACGATTTTCCCCCACATCGATTTTCTCCGCGTCCGAAGGAGCCTGAACCCATGCCATACAAGATTTCCCGCGCCGCCTATGCCGGCATGTTCGGCCCGACCGTTGGCGACAAGGTGCGTCTTGCTGATACCGAACTCTTCATCGAGATCGAGAAGGACCACACGACCTATGGCGAGGAAGTGAAATTCGGGGGTGGCAAGGTCATTCGCGACGGCATGGGCCAGAGCCAGGCGACGCGGGCAGAGGGCGCTGTCGATACCGTCATCACCAATGCCGTCATCGTTGACCATAGCGGCATCTACAAGGCAGATGTGGGCCTGAAGAACGGCCGCATTCACGCCATCGGCAAGGCGGGCAACCCGGATACGCAGCCGGGTGTCACGATCATCGTCGGCCCCTCGACGGAAGCGATTGCCGGCGAAGGCAAGATTCTGACGGCCGGCGGCATGGATGCGCATATCCATTACATCTGCCCGCAGCAGATCGAAGAAGCGCTGATGAGTGGTGTGACCTGCATGCTTGGCGGCGGCTCCGGCCCGGCGCACGGCACGCTTGCCACCACCTGCACCGGCGCATGGCATATCGAGCGGATGATCGAAAGCTTCGATGCTTTCCCGATGAACCTCGCGCTTGCGGGCAAGGGCAATGCCTCTCTGCCGGCTCCGCTGGAGGAAATGATCCTCGCCGGTGCCTCCTCGCTGAAGCTGCATGAGGACTGGGGCACGACGCCCGCCGCCATCGACAATTGCCTGACGGTGGCCGACGAATATGACGTGCAGGTGATGATCCATACCGACACGCTGAATGAAAGCGGTTTCGTGGAAGACACGGTTGCGGCTATCAGGGGCCGCACCATCCATGCTTTCCACACCGAAGGGGCGGGCGGTGGCCACGCGCCTGACATCATCAAGGTCTGCGGTAATCCCAACGTCATTCCGTCCTCGACCAACCCGACGCGGCCTTACACCGTCAATACGCTGGCGGAACATCTCGACATGCTGATGGTATGCCACCACCTGTCGCCGTCCATCCCCGAAGATATCGCCTTTGCCGAAAGCCGCATCCGCAAGGAAACCATTGCGGCGGAGGATATTCTCCACGATATCGGCGCGTTTTCGATCATTTCCTCCGATAGTCAGGCCATGGGCCGTGTCGGCGAGGTGGCGATCCGCACCTGGCAGACCGCTGACAAGATGAAGCGCCAGCGTGGCCGCCTGAAGGAAGAGACCGGCGAAAACGACAATTTCCGTGTTCGTCGTTACATCGCCAAATATACCATCAACCCGGCCATCGCCCAGGGTGTCAGCCACGAGATCGGCTCCATCGAAGTCGGCAAGCGTGCCGATCTGGTTCTTTGGAACCCGGCGTTTTTCGGCGTGAAGCCGGAAATGGTGCTGCTCGGCGGCTCGATCGCTGCCGCGCCGATGGGCGATCCGAATGCCTCCATCCCCACGCCGCAGCCGATGCATTACCGGCCGATGTTCGCCGCCTATGGCAAGCTGCGCACCAATTCCTCGGTGACCTTTGTCTCGCAGGCGTCGCTGGATGCCGGCCTTGCCCAGCGTCTCGGTGTCGCGAAGAAGCTGCTGCCGGTGAAAAATGTGCGCGGCGGCATTTCCAAGGCCTCGATGATCCACAATTCGCTGACGCCGCATATCGAGGTTGACCCCGAGACCTATGAAGTACGTGCGGATGGCGAGCTTCTGACCTGTGAACCGGCGACCGTGCTGCCGATGGCGCAGCGTTATTTCCTGTTCTGACGGCAGGCGCTCTTGAGACGCCTCACACGATGGATCGGCGGCGGCCTGCTGCTGCTCCTCCTGCTTCTTGTGCTGGGCACGGTTGCGCCGCGCCCGTTTTTTGCCGAGCAGGTGGGTGAAGGCGAAAAGAGCAGGGAAATCCTGCTCTTATCCAACCCGATCCACACCGATATCGCCCTGCCGGTTGATGACGATCTGCGGCGGGTCTTTGCCGAGTTGCAGGAGGGTGGGATTGCGGTCAATCATCCAGCTGCGGCCTATCTGGTGTTCGGCTGGGGCGGCCGCTCGTTTTACATTCAGACGCCCACCTGGGCCGATTTGAAACCGATGCCGGTTCTGCGCTCTTTCACGCTGGACAGCTCCGTCATGCATGTGGATGTGACAGGTGATTTTCCCGCTGATCTCGCCGGAGTGAAACGGCTTCGAATTTCCGAAGTGGGTTATCAGCGTCTCGTCGCGGGCATCCGGGCGAGTTTTGCCGGAAACGATGACGGTGTTAGTCCGGTACCCGGCGCTGGCTACGGCCTGACGGACGCTTTTTTCGAGGCGAATGGCCAGTTCAATGCGTTCGCCGGCTGTAACACGTGGTCAGCCGCGATGTTGCGGGAAGCGGGCGTTCAAACCGGTTGGTGGACGCCCTTGCCGCCGCTGTTGCGCTGGTCGATAAACCTGCACAATTGATCCCCAATTCCGTGCGGCATTTCGCGCATTTGGTGGCTGGAATCCCATTTTTATGCTGCACCGCAGCGCGTCTTGCGCTATGGAAACGGCAAAAGAATTCCGCGCGGATCGATCCCAAGCGATGCCTCGCAAAACGCCAGAACAGGAGACAAGACATGCTCGGCAAAAAAGTGCCCGCCGTAACCTTCCGCACGCGCGTTCGCGATGAGGCCGTTGGCGGCCCGAACCCCTTCCGTTGGCAGGACATGACCTCCGACGATTATTTCAAGGGCAAGAAGGTCGTCCTCTTTTCGCTGCCCGGCGCTTTCACGCCGACATGCTCGACCTACCAGCTTCCTGATTTCGAAAAGCTGGCGCCGGAATTCCGCGCGCTCGGCGTCGATGAAATCTATTGCCTGTCGGTCAATGATGCTTTCGTCATGAACGCCTGGGCCAAGGGTCAGAACCTCGAAAACGTCAAGGTCATCCCTGACGGTTCGGGCGAGTTCACCCGCAAGATGGGCATGCTGGTCGCCAAGGACAATCTCGGCTTCGGCATGCGCTCCTGGCGTTACGCCGCCGTCATCAACGATGGCGTCGTCGAGCAGTGGTTCGAGGAAGAAGGCTATTCGGACAATTGCGATAGCGACCCCTACGGCGTTTCCTCGCCGCAGAACATTCTGGAAAACCTGAAAAGCCGCGCTGCGGCCTGATTTTGGTTTTGTTGTTTGAGAAAGGCCCGGCAGCGATGCCGGGCTTTTTGTTTTCCGAGGCATTGCCGCCCTGAAAACACACCTTGAAATCCCCCCGCCTATCCGTCAAAAATCAGACCCCCAAAGACTGTTTCTGAAACGGATCATCCCATGCTGCGCGTCACCTCCTATCACCCGGCCGGAACCCCTGCCGACGAGCCCTCCGGCTATGTCACGCTGGCGCATGACCAGCGGCATCTGCGCCGCAAGCTTCTGCATCTGCAGAATGACGAGATGGTGATGCTGGACCTGAAGGAAGCCGTGCTGTTTGCCCATGGCGACCTTTTGGTGGTCGAAAACGGCGATCTGATCGAGGTTCGTGCGGCGGATGAAAAGCTGTTCGAAATCAAGGCGAAGGACCGCCTTCACCTGATCGAGCTCGCCTGGCATCTGGGCAACCGGCATCTTTCGGCGCAGATCGAGGAGGAGCGTATTCTCATCCTGCGTGACCATGTCATTCGCGCCATGCTGGAAGGTCTGGGCGCCACAGTGCGCGAGGTGGAAGAGCCGTTCCAGCCGGCGCGCGGCGCTTATCACGCCCATGGCGGCCACTCGCATGGCCATGATCACGGGCACGGGCATGGCCACCACCATCATGATCACGGCTGAGGCGTGAGCGGGGAAAGCGGCGTCGCCGCGCTGCTGCGCCTGATGGCCTGGATGTCGCCGGCGTTTCCTGTCGGCGGCTTTTCCTATTCGGGCGGGCTGGAAAAGGCGGTGGAGGACGGGCGTGTGCGTGATGCCGCCGAGTTGAGCGGCTGGGTGAACCCGCTGCTGCGCCACGGCAGCCTGTGGAACGATGCGGTGTTTCTCGCGCATGCCTGGCGATGCTCGCAGGATGCCGTAGCGCTCAGCGAAACCGCTGATCTTGGCCGCGCGCTCGCCGGTTCGGCGGAGCGTTATCGGGAGACCGTGCTTCTGGGGAACGCCTTCGTTTCCGCCGCCAGCGCCTGGCCGCATGCGGTTCTGGAGCTGTTGCCGAAAGAGGCTCCCTATCCCATCGCCATAGGCGCTGTGGCCGCTGGCCACGGCGTGCCGCTGCGCGAGACGCTTGCCGCCTTTCTGCATGCAGGTGTTTCACAGATCGTTTCTGCCGCTATCCGTCTCGGCGTCGCGGGCCAGAAAGATGGCGTTGCCATTCTCGCCGCAAGCGAGGCGGGGATTGCCGAGGTGGCGGCACGGGCCGTCCAATCCACGCTTGATGACCTCGGCAGCGCCACGATCATCGCCGATACGGCGGCGATGCGTCATGAAACACAGGGGACACGGCTTTTCCGGTCGTGAAAGCGACGGCAATCGATGGGGCGAGCGCGTGCCACTTGTTTCTTCTCCCCACCGCGGAGAAGGTCGCGGCAGCGGGATGAGGGGGCAAGGGTAGAGATACACCGAGAGCCAGCCCCCTCATCCGACCCTTCGGGCCACCTTCTCCCCGGCGGGGAGAAGAAACAAGTGGCATGATCCTTGCGTATATTTGAGCTGTTGAGTGGTTGTCGTAAGATTGGACCACAGCATAGTGAAGGGAACAGAGTGATGAAATCGGGTAATGGTCCGCTGCGCGTTGGGATTGGCGGGCCGGTGGGTTCCGGCAAGACGGCGCTGACGGAAAAGCTCTGCAAGGCGATGAGCGCCGATTATTCGGTCGCCGTCGTCACCAATGATATCTATACCAAGGAAGATGCCGAGGCACTGGTGCGCATGCAGGCGCTGCCTTCCGAAAGGATCGTCGGGGTGGAGACGGGCGGTTGCCCTCATACGGCCATTCGCGAAGATGCCACGATCAATCTGCAGGCGATTGCCGGGCTCAACCAGCGCTTTCCCGATCTCGACGTGGTCTTCATCGAATCCGGTGGTGATAACCTCGCGGCGACATTTTCACCCGATCTCGCCGATATCACCATCTATGTGATTTCCGTCTGCCAGGGCGAGGAAATTCCCCGTAAGGGCGGGCCGGGCATCACCCGTTCGGACCTGCTCGTCATCAACAAGAAGGACCTTGCGCCCTATGTCGGTGCCGATCTGACCGTCATGGACAGTGATGCGACCCGCATGCGCAACGCCATGCCGTTCGTGTTTACCGACATGAAACGGGGCGATGGCGTGGACCGCATCGTCGGTTTCCTGAAAGAGCAGGGCGGTCTCTGAATAATGACGATGCCCCGCCGTTTCGGCGCTTACGAAGTTTCCCGTTTTGTCGACGGTGTCTACAAGGCACCGGTCAGCCATCTCATTCACCGCCAGGGTGCCGAAGCGCTGGCTGCGGCCCTTACCGGCCATCACGGCGAAACAGTGGATATGGACGTCAACTGCTTCACGCTTTCGGGACCTGAGGGCATCTGGCTAATCGATGCCGGCTGCGGCACGGCCTGGGGCGAGGCCTATGGCCATGCCCGCGCGGCTATGATTGCCGCCGGTATTCAGCCTGATGATGTCAGCCGTGTCATCCTCACCCATATTCACGGTGATCACGCGCTGGGCCTCATCGATGGCGACCGGCCTTATTTTCCCAAGGCGGAGGTATGGGTGCCGGAGGCCGATCTTGCCTTTTTCACCGATGCAGAGGCGCGAAAGGCATTGCCGCCTGCCCGGCAGGGCGGTTTCGATCTGGCTGCCCGCCTGATCGATATTTGCGGCGCGATGTTGCGGCCGATCTCGGTGGGGACGGTTGCCGAGGACATAGAGGCAATCGCGGTGCCCGGTCATACGCCCGGACAGATGGCTTATCTCATAGGAGGAGACGATAAGCGGTTGATGTTATGGGGCGATGTGCTGCATGTCGGGGACATGCAGGCGGCCGATCCCGGAATTGCTTTTGTCTATGATATCGATTCCGAACTCGCCCACGCGACGCGTCTCGAAGCGTTGTCGGCGGCGGCTGACCATGGTTGGCTGGTGTCCGGCGGCCATCTCGGCGGCTTTTTTACGGTCGAGCGGCGGGGCGACAGTTTCGGTTTTATACCGCAGCCTGGATGACTTCCGTGCAATACACCGAAGGGCGGAATGCCTGATGGGCCTCCCGCCCTTCGTCCTCTCCCCGTATTTTCAGATCTGTTTCAGCGCCGCCACGTCATTGACCTGGACGATGCGACCGCGCACCGTGACGCCGGACTTTTTCAGGGTGGAGAAAGCGCGGGAGAGGGCCTCCGGCGCAAGGCCGAGCTTGCCGGCGAGCAGGCTTTTCTGGAACGGCAACCGCAGCGAGAAGGACGTCGCGTCGCGCGGGCCCTGATTGATGAGGTAATGGGCGACACGCTGCGGTGCCGTCTGCAGGCGGTCATTGGCAACGCAGTCCATGGCGGCCAGCAGGCTGTTGGACAGGCAGCGCATGACGGCCTTGGCGATGGCCGGTTCCTGATCGATGAGGCTGCGCAGCCTGGTGAGTTCGAAACGCGCCACGGTGCAGCTTTCCGCCGCCTGCGCGCTGTAACGATAGGTGTCGCTACCGAAGATCAGGCATTCATTGAAGGTATCGCCGGGGCCGCTGACGCGCACGTCCGCCTCGCGGCCGTGCCTGTCCAGCCGGTAGAGCCTGACATAACCCGACAGCACGCAATAGAAATGCTGGGCCAGTTCGCCTTCCTTAAAAAGCACATGGCGGGCATTCACATTGGCGATGGTCGCCGCCTCCATCAGCTTCAGCGCCACCGCGTCATCCGCGATCCCGATCAAGGGCGCACGCAGCAGAATGTTCCTGTCTCTGTTGCTCAGCTTCACGGTCTTGTTCACGTCCATTCGGCTCCCGCTCAAACCTTTTGCCGGGCTGTCCGAAGCGATACGAAACCGGGGATGTTCCTTGCCCCTCACGCCCATCTGCACTGAACTCATCGCATTATCCTCGACCGGCAATTCCCGATGCGAGGGAGACTAGCAGTTCAGGTGGAAAGCGAATTGATTTCGATCAAACGGGGGTGCGGTCGTTGTGAGGAAGGAAATGATGGGGCTGCTCATGCTTCCAATCACAAGGGAAATATGGAGCGAGCGCGTGCGGCATATTTCTTCTCCCCGCCGGGGGAGAAGTCCGCGGCAGCGGGATGAGGGGGCGAGGGTCGAGATATCAGGAGAGCTTGCCCCCTCATCCGACCCTTCGGACCACCTTCTCCCCGGCGGGGAGAAGAAACGATCCGCAATGTCGTGCTCTCCCAAAGTATATGGAAACGCCGGGCACATGACCCGGCGTCTCAATCTTCAAGCTGCAGCACTCACTCGGCGGCAAGCGGCGGCAGTCGCAATATATTGCTGCCCTTGTCCGCGGCCTTGTCGCCGCTGCCCTTTTCCATACTCGCCACCCGTGCCTCCAGCGAGGAAAGCGCGAGGCTGTTTTCGCGGGCGATCTCCGAGAGTTTCTCGTTGGAGAGGGCCTCCTCCTCCTCTTCCTTCTTGCCGACGAAACGGCCGAAGAGGTGGGCGAGCAGACGCGACAGGTCGTCCATGATCAGGAAGAAGGCCGGCACCACGATCAGCGACAGCACCGTGGAAACGATGATGCCGCCGATGACCGCAATCGCCATCGGTGCGCGGAACGAACCGCCTTCGCCGACGCCGAGCGCGGAGGGCAGCATGCCTGCCGACATGGCGATGGAGGTCATGATGATCGGGCGGGCGCGCTTGCGGCCGGCCTCCACCATGGCATGCACCCGCTCCATGCCGTGACGGCGCATTTCGATGGCGAAATCCACCAGCAGGATGGCGTTCTTGGTCACGATGCCCATCAGCATCAGAATGCCGATGAGAACCGGCATGGAGAGCGCGTTCTGGGTGATGATGAGCGCGACTGCCACGCCGCCGATGGCAAGCGGCAGCGAGAACAGGATTGTGAAGGGCTGGATGACATCCTTGAACAGCAGGATGAGAACGACCAGCACCAGCATCAGGCCAAGCAGCATGGCGTTGACGAAGCCCTGCTGCATTTCGCCCTGCACCTTGGCGTCACCGCTTTCGGCAAGCCGAACGCTTGCCGGCAGGTTGGTTTCCGAAACGATGCGCTTGAACTCGGCCGTCGACGTATCGAGCGCCGTGCCGAAAGGCACGTCCGACCCGATGGAGACGACGCGGTTGCGGTCGTTGCGCTTGATCGAGCTCGGGCCTTCCGAATAATCAATATCGGCCACGCTGTAGAGCGGCACCAGCGAACCGGAGGCGGTCTTGATCTTCAAGGCGCGGATGGTGGCGAGATCGCGGCGGGTATCGAGCGAAGCCTGCACGCGGATCGGGATCTGCCGGTCATCCAGCGAGATTTTCGTCAGCTGCGCATCGATATCACCGATGGTGGCGACACGCACGGTCTGCGAAATCTGCTGCGGCGTGATGCCCAGGCGGGCGATCTCATCCTTGCGCGGGCGGATCTGCAGTTCGGGACGGGGCAGAGCGCCTTCCGAGCTGACATTGGCAAGGATGGGCGAAGCGCGCAGGCGGCTTTCGAGAATGCCCACGGCGTCGTTCAGATCCTTCTCGTTGGTTGAAAGGAAGTTGAAGGAAAGCTCGCGTTCCGCGCGGTCGTTCAGCTTGATGATGCGAACATCCGCAATGCCACGCACCTGCGCGAAAATATCCCGCTCGACATCCCATTGCGGACGTGTACGGCCCTTCTCCTCCAGCTTGGGAAGATATTGGCCGATGAGCGGAATGGAGCCGAGCCCCTTGTTCACGAGGGTTTTCAGCAGCGAGTGATCGATATGCTCAAGGATGACATTGACCGTGGCGCGGCGCAGCTCCAGGTCCCCCTTGGGCGAAGCGCCACCGAGGATGAAGACGCTTTCCACGCCGTTGATGTCACGGATCGCCTGGTAGATCTGCGTCGTCGTGCGGTCGGTCTCATCCAGCGTCGCATTGGGCGGCAGTTCAACGGACAGGGTGACGCGCGAGGCGTCATCAGGCGGCAGGAAGCTGCCGGGGACCTGGCTCAACAGCATCACTGAGGCGATGAGGAAGGCAATCGCTCCCAATAGCGTGAGATAACGCGCCCACCATTTCCGCGTGGTGGCGGTCACCATGCGCGTATAGGCCTTCATCAGCCTGCCGTCATTGTCGTGGTGATCGTCCATCGCGTCTTCGGCGCGCATCAGATAGGCCGCCATCAGGGGTGTGATGAGACGGGCCACTGCCAGCGAGAAGAATACAGAGAAGGCGACAGTGAGGCCGAACTGGATGAAGTACTGGCCCGGAATACCCGGCATGAACGAGACGGGCACAAAGACGGCGATGATGGTGAAGCTGGTCGCGATGACGGCAAGTCCGATTTCATCGGCTGCTTCGAGGGCCGCGCGATAGGGCGTCTTGCCCATCTTGATATGGCGGGCAATGTTCTCGATTTCCACGATGGCGTCATCCACGAGAATACCCGTGGCGAGCGTAAGCGCGAGGAAGCTGACGAGGTTGAGCGAAAAGCCCATGATATCCATGATCCAGAAGGTCGGGATCGCGGAAAGCGGCAGCGCCACGGCGGCGATCAGTGTCGCGCGCCAGTTCCGGAGGAAGAGAAGGACCACGATAACGGCGAGGATCGCGCCTTCGATCAGCGTGTCGAGTGCGGCCTTGTAGTTGCCATAGGTGAAATAGACGGCGTCATCGACCATCTCAATCGAGACATCGGGGTGGTCCTTGCGGACCTGATCGAGACTTTGCGCGACGGTTTCGGCGACCGAAACCTCGCTCGCGCCCTTGGAGCGGAACACCGCAAAGGTGACGGCCGGATTGCCGTTGAAGCGCGAGAAGGACTTCTGCTCTTCATAGGTGTCCGTAACCGTGCCGAGTTCGGAAAGCTTGACGAAGCGACCGTTGGAAAGCGCAATCGTGGTGTTGGCAAGCTGGCTTACATCGCGTGTATCGCCCAGCGTGCGGATGGTCTGCTCGTTGCCGCCCACCTGGCCGCGGCCGGAGCCGAGGTCGATATTGGTGCCGCGCAGCTGGCTGTTGACTTCTGTCGCGGTGATGCCATAGGCATCGAGCTTTTCGGGGCTGAGCGAAACGCGCACCTCGCGGTCCGCGCCGCCGTAACGGTCGACCTTGCCGATGCCGGACTGGCCCTGCAGCGAGCGCTTGATCGTGTCATCCACGAACCAGGACAGTTCCTCCAGCGTCATGTTCGGCGAAGAGACGGCGAAGGTCTGGATCGCCTGTCCCTCGACGTCGATCTTGCTGACGACGGGCACTTCGATATCGGAGGGAAGATCGCTGCGGATCTTGTCGATGGCGTCCTTGGTGTCCTGAACCGCTTCTTCCGTCGGTTTTTCGATGCGGAACACGACCGTTGTCGTCGACTGGCCGTCGACCACGGTGGACTGAATTTCGTCGACGCCACTGATGGCGGCAACGGCGTCCTCGATCTCCTTCGTCACCTGCATCTCCAGTTCGGAGGGCGAAGCCCCGCTCTGGGTCACGGTGACGGCGACGACGGGCACGTCGATATTCGGGAAACGGGTGATCGGCAGCGTATTGAACGCCTGCATGCCGAGCATCATCAAAAGCGCGAAGCCGAGAAGCGGCGCAATCGGGTTACGGATTGACCATGCGGAGAAGTTCATTTCATTCCCTCAGTCAGTTGGACGCAGCCGTCTGGGCTTCCACCGGTCTTATCCGGTCACCATCACGCACGAATGCTCCAGCTTTCTCGACAACCTTGTCTCCAGCGGCAAGGCCGCTGACGATCTCGATGAATCCACCGTCTTCTATGCCGGTCTCGATCTTCACCTGCTTGACGACGTCGCCCTCCACCTTGCGGGTGGTCGAGCCTTCACGCCCGGAAGTGACAGCCGAGAGCGGCAAGGCGAGCGCGTTCGTCTCCTCGATCACGATCTCTGCGCTGGCATACATGCCCGATCGCGCCGGGCTGTTTTCCGGCAGCACCACATGCACGGAACCGAGGCGCGTCGTCGGATCGACGGTCGGCGAAACGAGGCGCACCTTGCCTTCTATTTTCGCTCTTCCGCCAGCAACCGTCAAATAGGCTTTCTGGCCGACTTTCACGTTTTGAATGTCGGTTTCGGAAAGATCGGCAACAAGTTCGATGGCGCCGTCCTTGATGACGGTGAAAAGCGGGTTTCCGGCGCCGCTGGCAATCGCGCCCACCTTGGCGTTCTTGGCTGAAACGATGCCGGCGACCGGGGTTTTCACGCCGGTGCGCGTGAGCTTGAGATCGATATCGGCGATCTGCGCGTCAACCACCTTGATGTCGGCTTCGCCGGCGGAAACGGCCTGCTTGGCCGCATCGAGGCGAGCCTGCGCCACCTGCGCGAGGGCTTCCGTCTTTTCCGTTTCGGAAATGGAGCCTGAACCGGTTTGGCTGAGCTTGGCGGCGCGGTCGCGCTGGCGAAGGGCGTCGGCCAGATTGGCCTGCGCCTCCAGCACCTGCGCCTTGGACTGGGTGACGGAAGCTTCGGCCTTGGCCTTGTTGGCTTCGAGCTGGCTCTTTTGCAGGACGAGGCTGTCGGAGGACAGGACGGCCAGAACCGCATTCGCCGCCACCCGGTCGCCGATATCGGCGTTCAACGTGTCGATCGACAGGCCGTCGACCAGGGGCTGGACGTAGATTTCGTCCACCGGGCGGATTGTGCCTGTCGCAATAACACGGTCCACGAGGTCGCGCTTTGCGACATGCGCGACGATGATCGAGGGCACGTTCTGCTGTTTCACCGGCGCCTGTGCCTCTCCCTCCGCGGCTGCTGGAAGGGGAAGCGCCGTTGCGGACAGAAGAAGAAGGAAAAGAATGCGGTTAAACGTGACTTTATGCTGCATATGTCTTGGCTCGCGCAATATCCGCTCACATGTCCTGCAGGCTGCGGCCCGTATCTTAAAAGGTCATGCGATGGCGAATGTGAAACAAGGGATCACAATACTCCCTTTTCGATCCTCCCGATTCGAACGCCCCTCAACGCGAATCTCAAGCACCTTTGCCCTGTGCTTTTTCTACAAGATCAAATTTGGCAGTCTTGTGGGCGGGACTGTAATTCTTGTTGTCGTGCAAATCAATCCGCATAGCCACGAGGGTTGATATACATTTTTGTATAGGCCGAGGTGTTGTAATTGATTTGATGGGTTACCACTGCGTGACGCGGCCTGGAATTCTGAGAGCGCCTAATACGCCGTCATTCTCGGGCTTGACGCGGATCCAGGCACATCGCCGCAATCGAAACGTCGGTAGATCCTCGGGTCAAGCCTGAGGATGACGGAAGAGAGGTTGTCATTCAAGAAAATCGCGCGGTCAACGCCGCGCGATCCTATCTTCCCGCCCGCGCCTACTTCAACGCAGCGTCGGTAATTTCGGTCGTATATGCGCCCGAGGGCTCCTTGGTGATAACGGGGTCGGAGCCGCCGCCGAGCAGGGTCTTTACTGTTCGCTCGTAATCCGCCTTGTCGAGAGCGCCCTTCGAGCCGGCCGTCAGCTTTGCCACTTCGCCCATCATGCGCTTCTGGTGCTTTTCGGTCTGCGCGCCGGAGGCGTCGTTTTCGAGAACGATATCGGCGGCCTCGTCAGGGTTTTCCTCGGCCCATTTCCAGCCCTTCATGGAGGCACGGACGAATTTGACCATGTCCTCCTTGAACTTGGCGTCCTTCAGCTTGTCTTCTAGAACGTAGAGCCCGTCTTCCAGCGTCGCCACGCCTTCGTCTTCATATTTGAAGGTGACGAGGTCATCAGGCTTGATGCCGGCATCGAGGACCTGTCCATATTCATTATAGGTCATAGTGGAAATGCAGGCGGCCTGTTTCTGCAAAAGCGGATCGACGTTGAAGCCCTGTTTCAGCACGGTAACGCCATCGGCGCCGCCAGTGGTCGGAATTTTCAGGTGCGCCATCCACGACAGGAACGGATATTCATTGCCGAAGAACCAGACGCCCAGCGTCTTGCCCTTGAAATCATCAGGCTTCTTGATGCCGGTTTCTTTCAGGCAGGTCAGCATCATGCCCGACGATTTGAATGGCTGGGCGATATTGACCAGCGGCACGCCCTTTTCACGCGTGGCAAGCGCAGACGGCATCCAGTCGACGATGACGTCGGCCCCGCCGCCGGCCAGAACCTGCGCGGGCGCAATATCCGGGCCGCCGGGCTTTATGTCGACATCGAGGCCCTCGGCTTCATAAAAGCCCTTGTCCTTGGCGACGTAATATCCGGCGAACTGCGCCTGGGTGACCCATTTCAGCTGCAGGGTGATCTTGTCGGCGGCCTGAGCGCTAAATGCGGTCAGCAGTGACGCCCCGGCAAGAAGCATGGATGCAAGTTTCATTTTCATCGCTGTTCCCTTTTTCGTTATTTACGTTCGTCCCCCACGGACGGACGGATGCCAGAAGGTGACGGCCCGCTCGGCGAGCGCCACAAGACCGTAAAAACCTGAGCCCGCGAGCGCTGCGACCGCGATTTCGGCCCAGACCATATCGACATTGCTGCGGCCCATCTCTGCCGAGATGCGGAACCCCATGCCGACGATGGGCGTGCCGAAGAATTCCGCGACGATGGCGCCGATCAGGGCGAGCGTGGAGTTGATCTTCAGCGCGTTGAAGATGAAGGGCCAGGCGGCGGGCAGGCGCAGCTTTATCAGCGTCGGCCACCAGCCGGCAGCATAGGTGCGCATCAGGTCGCGCTCCATGTGGCTGGCGGCAGCAAGCCCCTGCACCGTGTTCACCAGCATCGGGAAGAAGGTCATGATGACGACGACGGCGACTTTCGACTGCCAGTCGAAACCGAACCACATGACCATGATGGGTGCCACGCCGACGACCGGAAGGGCGGAGACGAAATTGCCGATGGGCAGAAGACCGCGTTGCAGGAAAGGCGAGCGGTCGATGAGGATGGCGACGAGGAACCCGAGGCCGCAGCCAAGGACATAACCCGTCAGTACGGATTTGATGAAGGTCTGGCGGAAATCCGCCCAGAGGATCGGCAGCGAGCCGAAAAGGCGGGCGAGAATGGCGCTCGGCGCCGGCAGCAGGATGGGCGGCACGGAAAATCCGCGGACCACCCCTTCCCAGAGAACCAGAATGGCAAGGCCGAACAGCAGCGGCACGGCGAGGCGGCTTATGCGTTTCGCGGTCTGGGAAATAAAGGCATGGCGTACCAGCCATTCGTTGAAGGCCCAGGCCGCAAGCCAGAAAAGGATAGCGCCGATAAACCAGCCGGGGTTGGTCATGGCCGTGCTCCCATTCGCTTGAGGACAGCGGCATGGGCGATGCCGATGATCGATACCAGCAGCGCCGCCACGCCGGCTGCCATGAACAGCGCCGCCCATATCTGCACCGTCTGGCCATAATAGGAACCGGAGAGCAGTCTCGCGCCGAGACCCGCAACAGCGCCCGTCGGCAATTCACCGACGATGGCGCCGACAAGCGCAATTGCAATCGCGATCTTCAGCGATGTGAAGAGATAGGGCAGGGCGGCGGGCCAGCGCAGCTTCCAGAAGATCTGCGCTGGTGAGGCATTATAGGTGTGCATCAGGTCAAGCTGCAGGGTTTCGGGGCTTCTTAAGCCCTTCACCATGCCGACAACGATGGGGAAGAAAGAGAGATAGGTCGAGATCAGCGCCTTCGGCAGCAGTCCGGAAATGCCGATGGAGTTCAGGACAACGATGATCATCGGCGCGATGGCGAGAATGGGGATCGTCTGGCTGGCAATGATCCACGGCATGACGGAGCGGTCCATGGCGCGGTTATGGATGATCGCGACCGCCAGCAGGATTCCCAGCACCGCCCCGATGACGAAACCGAGCAGCGTGGCCGAAAGCGTGACGCCGGCGTGGTAGACGAGGCTGCGCTTGGAGGTGACGGCCTTGTTGACGGTGGTATCCCAGAGTTCCGCGATGATCTGATGCGGGGCGGGGAGGACCGGGCGCTCCTGCGCGAAGGTTTGCGGCAGGAGTTCGAGGAAGCCCGGTGACTGGCCAGCGCGGGTGGCCTGGTCGCGCGCGAAGGGCATGTTGAGGTAGATGACGGCGAGGTGCCATAGGACGAGGATGGCGAGGAGGACGGTGAGGATGGGGAGGACGCGGTGGCGGAGGAGGGTCATGGGTTGGCCCTCAGTGGGTGAGGTTTATTTGCGCGTTGAAGGTGGGGCTTACCTCTAACTTGTGGGTGGAGCTTACCCCCCTCTGTCCTGCCGGACATCTCCCCCTCAAGGGGGGAGATCGACTCGTGGTGGGGTCTCGCCCGTCTCAACGTTTGCGAATGAAGCGGTGGTCGCGCCTCTTGCCGATCTCCCCCCTTGAGGGGGAGATGCCCGGCAGGGCAGAGGGGGGTAATGCTGGCGCTGACCTCACCCCTCATAGCCATGCCCCGCCTTCAACCCCTCACGCACCCGATGCGCAATCGCCAGAAACTCGGGCGTCTCGCGAATTTCCAGCGGCCTTTCCCGAGGCAAACTGGATTCGATCACATCGGTCACCCGGCCCGGCCGCGGCGACATCACGACGATCTTGGTCGAGAGATAAACGGCTTCCGGAATGGAATGGGTGACGAAGCAGATGGTCTTGCCGGTCGTATCCCAGAGTTTCAGCAGCTGTTCGTTCAGATGATCGCGAACGATCTCGTCCAGCGCGCCGAAGGGCTCGTCCATCAAAAGCAGGTCGGCATCGAAGGCGAGCGCACGGGCGATGGAGGCGCGCTGCTGCATGCCGCCGGAAAGCTGCCAGGGGTATTTCTTGCCGAAGCCGTTGAGGTTGACGAGGTCCATGGTGCGGTCGATGCGCTCGCGCTGCTCGGCCTTGCTGTAACCCATGATTTCGAGCGGCAGGGCGATGTTCTTTTCGATGCTGCGCCATGGATAGAGCGCGGCGGCCTGAAAGACGTAGCCGTAGGACCGGTCCTTGCGGGCATTTTCCGGCGTGGTGCCGTTGACGGTGATCTCACCCGACGTGTGTTTTTCGAGATCGGCGATGACCCGCAGAAAGGTCGTCTTGCCGCAGCCGGAAGGGCCGATGAAGGAGACGAAGTCGCCCTTTTTCACGTCGAGATCGACATTGGACAGCGCGTGAACCGGGCCGTCCCCCGTTTCGAAAGTGAGGCCCAGTTTTCTGGCGGAAACGACGGAATAGGAAGAGGCCTGGTTCATCGCGGCTTGGTTTCACTTTCCGTAAGTGCGGCGCGCGCCAGCGGCAGCATCTGGGTTTCCGTCAGTCTGGCGATGGTGACGCCGGGGGTGCGGTCGAGATCGAGCCAGCGGACTTCCTCGATTTCCGCCTGCGGGGTGACCTCGGAATGAAGCCTGGCGGTAAAGGCATGGGCGACGACATCAGCGCCCGGCTCATTGGCGGCTTCCTCGCGAAAGACGCCCTCATAACGCGCGGCATTTTCGGGCAGCGTCAGGCCGATTTCCTCGGCCAGCTCGCGGCGAAGCGCCTGTTCCGGCGTTTCGCCCGGATCGATCTTGCCGCCCGGCTGCATGAACTGCGTGGTGCCGCGCTTGCGCACCACGAGCATCTGCCGCTTCTCGTTGAGCAGGATGGCGGCGGCGATGAGGATTTCGCGTTTCGGCTCGCTCATGATCACACGCCCGATGCCGGAATGCCCGTGCGTTCCACCTTGCGTGGCGATACGAGCTCCTTCCAGGTGGAAAGCGCCTGGCTGACGGCCGGATAGGGATCGCGGGCGATGAACTGGCCGTGGCCGGCCTGTGTCTCGATGGTGCCTTCCTCAACGCTCACCAGCCCGCGCGAGAGCGTGTAACGCGGCAGGCCTTTTACTCGGTGTCCTTCGAACACGTTGTAATCGATGGCCGATTGTTGGCTCGCGGCGCTGATGGTCTTTGTGAGCGCCGGGTCCCAGACGACGATATCGGCGTCGCTGCCAACGAGCATCGCGCCTTTTCTCGGATAGATGTTGAGGATCTTGGCGATGTTGGTGGAAGTGACGGCGACAAATTCATTCATCGTCAGCCGGCCGGTCGCCACGCCGTGGGTCCAGAGCAGCGGCATGCGATCTTCCAGCCCGCCCGTGCCGTTCGGTATCTTGCGGAAATCACCGAGGCCGAAACGTTTCTGATCTGTGGTGAAGGCGCAATGGTCGGTCGCCACACATTGCAGCGAGCCGGAGGCGAGACCCGCCCAGAGGCTGTCCTGATGCTGACGGTTGCGGAAGGGCGGTGACATCACCCGGCGGGCGGCGTGATCCCAGTCGGGATTGGCATATTCGCCTTCGTCGAGGATCAGGTGCTGGATCAGCGGCTCGCCATAGACCCGCATGCCGTTTTGCCGGGCGCGGCGGATGGCTTCATGCGCCTGTTCGCAGGAGGTGTGGACGACGTAAAGCGGCGCACCGGCCATATCGGCGATGATGATGGCGCGGTTGGTGGCCTCGCCTTCGACGGAGGGCGGGCGGGAATAGGCGTGCGCCTCCGGCCCGACATTGCCTTCCGCCATCAGTTTTTCCTGCATCTGCGCGACGATATCGCCGTTTTCCGCATGCACGAAGGGAATGGCGCCGAGCTCCGCGCAGCGCGAGAAGGAGGCGAACATCTCGTCGTCATTCACCATCAGCGCGCCTTTATAGGCCATGAAGTGCTTGAAGGAGTTGATGCCCTTTTCCTGAACCACCGTCTTCATCTCGTCGAAGACCTGCTCGCCCCACCAGGTGACGGCCATGTGGAAGGAGTAATCGCAATTGGCGCGCGTCGCCTTGTTGTCCCAGCGTTGCAGGGCATCGAGAAGCGACTGCCCCGGCTCCGGCAGGCAGAAATCCACCACCATCGTCGTGCCGCCGGAAAGCGCCGCCCGCGTGCCGCTCTCGAAATCATCGGCGGAATAGGTGCCCATGAAGGGCATTTCCAGATGCACATGCGGATCGATGCCGCCGGGCATCACGTAACATCCGGTGGCATCCAGCACGGTGCCGCCGGTGATATCAGGGCCGATCTCGGTGATCCTGCCGCCCTCGATCTTCACATCGGCCTTGTAGGTGAGGTCGGCGGTGACGATGGTGCCGTTCTTGATGATGGTGGCGGTCATTCCACGATCTCCGCAGTCTCCAGCACGGCATGCAGCAGCACGTCGCAGCCGGCTTTTGCCCATTCGGGTGAAATTTCCTCCGCCTCGTTGTGGGAAAGCCCGTCCACGCAGGGGCAGAAGATCATGGTGGAGGGGGCGACCCGTGCTGTCCAGCAGGCGTCATGGCCGGCGCCGGAGATGATGTCCATGTGGCTGTAGCCCAGTCGTTCGGCGGCGGCGCGTACGCGCCCGACCAGTACGGGATCGAAGGTGACGGGGTCGAAATGGCCGATGGCTTCGATCGAGCAGCCGACGCCGAGTTCTTCGGCGATGGCGGGCACCTCGCGTTCGAAGATGGCGCGCATGCTGTCGAGTTTTGCCTGCGACGGCGTTCTGAGGTCGATGGTGAAGACCACTTTGCCGGGCAGCACGTTGCGGGAATTGGGCGTGAAGATCATCTGGCCGACGCCAGCCACCGCGCCCGGCTGGTGGGCCATCGCCACTTCCTGCACTTTTTCGAGGATGCGGGCGGCGGCGAGGCCGGCATTAACGCGCATCGCCATCGGGGTGGAGCCGGTATGGGCTTCCTTGCCGGTCAGCGTCACTTCCTGCCACCACAGGCCCTGGCAATGGGTGACGACGCCGATCTGCTTGTTTTCGGCCTCCAGAATGGGGCCCTGTTCGATGTGATATTCGAAATAGGCATGCATCTTGCGCGCGCCGACCTCTTCCTCACCCAGCCAGCCGATGCGTTTCAGCTCCTCGCCATAGGTCTTGCCGTCGGTATCCGTGCGGCTATAGGCGTAATCGAGATCGTGAATGCCGGCGAAGACCCCCGACGCCAGCATGGCAGGCGCAAAGCGGGCGCCTTCCTCGTTCGACCAGTTGGTGACGACAATGGGGTGTTTCGTGCGGATATTGAGGTCGTTCAGGCTGCGCACGACTTCCAGACCGGCCAGCACGCCAAGCACGCCGTCATATTTGCCGCCGGTCGGCTGGGTATCGAGATGGCTGCCGATATAAACGGGGAGCGCGTCCGGGTCCTCGCCGGCGCGGGTGGCGAACATGGTGCCCATGCGGTCGACGCCCATCGTCAGGCCTGCCGCTTCGCACCAGCGCTGAAAAAGGCGGCGGCCTTCCGCATCCTCATCCGTCAACGTGCGGCGATTATTGCCGCCGGCAATGCCGGGGCCAATCTTCGCCATATCCATCAGACTATCCCACAGACGGTCGCCATTGACCGTCAAGTTCTTACCCGCCGTCATGAAGTGTCGTCCTCACCTGTTTTGTTTTTATCAAAGCAAAGCTTGTGCCGTTCCCTTTTTTGCCGGTTAAGATAACAGCCATTGCCTTGTGGCGGCGATGATGGATAAATTGACCGGCTGGTAAACATTGCAAATTCGCGATGGCGTCAGCAAGGGAATTTGTGACGAAACGCAGTAATTTTGCCTAAGCTATGAACGTCGATTATTTTTTAAGCATACTGTAGCGGCAATTGCATTGAAAAGAAACAGAGAGCTGAGAATGGCCATACCGCGCGCAGCGAAAACACAGAAGCGGACCCGCATTCAGGAGGAAAAGCAGGAAGCGATTCTTGAAGCCGCGCTCAGTGTTTTTTCCACGAATGGGTTCCGCGGCTCCACCATCGACCAGATTGCGGAAGCGGCCGGCATGTCAAAGCCGAATGTGCTTTATTACTTCCGCACCAAGGAGGCGATGCATCGTGCGCTGATCGAGCGGGTGCTGGACACGTGGCTCGACCCGCTGCGCGCTTTCGATGCCGAGGGTAATCCTGAAAGCGAGATCCGCTCCTATATTCGTCGCAAGCTGGAAATGTCGCGCGATTTCCCGCGCGAAAGCCGGCTGTTTGCGAACGAAATACTGCAGGGCGCGCCGCATATCGAGGATGAACTGAAGGGCCCGTTGAAACAGCTGGTGGATGAGAAGGCCGAGGTGATCCGCGCCTGGGTGAAGGCCGGGCGGATGGCCAAATGTGACCCTTACCACCTCATTTTCTCGATCTGGTCGACCACCCAGCACTATGCCGATTTCGATGTACAGGTGCGGGCGGTTCTGGGCGACAAGAATGGCGGCGAGGGACGTTTCGAAGACGCGGCCCGCCATCTGGAACAGCTTTTCATGGGCGGGTTGCGGATAAACGGCTGATCGGCCTGCTTCTCGCGATTATGTGATAAGCCCTCCGCATAAAAACATGAGGAAATTTATCACCTTTATACTTTACTCCAAAACTCATCTTTATTATGGTGCCGGCATCCCGAACGTCGGGGCCCGATATCGGGGTATCAAAAACCAACCGGCAGGTGAGGGAATGGCACGCAAGGAAAAGAAGAAGGCCGAACGTGGCGGTAAGCAGGGCAAAGGCGCTCCCCAGACCGAGCGGGACGTGGCCGAACAGCAGCTTTCCGGTCCGAAAAGCTTTCTTTATGTCGGCGGCCGTGACTGTCAGGTTGCCCATCTTCGCCAGATCGCCAGCAATTTCGGCGCCGAACTGATCCACCACGATGGCGGCCTGCGTGAGGCGGTTTCGCGCATCGATACCGTGCTTCCTTCCGTCGACTGCGTTTTCTGCCCGATCGACTGTATCAGCCACGATGCGTGTCTGCGGGTGAAGTCCGGTTGCAAGAAATTCGGCAAGACGTTCATTCCGCTGCGCAATGGCAGCAAATCCAGTCTGGAGCGGGCGCTTCAGACGATGAATGAACGGAGCCCCAGCGATGAGCGACGAGCGCAATAATTTTCCCGACGAGCACCGCACGGCGGACAGACCGTGTGGTGTGGAACTGCACAAGATGGCCGAACAGGCGAGCGATCCGGCCACGACGGAATTTTATGACATCATCGGCGAACGCGAAAGACGCAGCCGCGTTGCCGGAAGCGGCGGCAATGTGGTGACCTTTCCTCATCAGCGCCCGCCAGCCGGGTGAAACGACGGCCTTTCAAACAGGTGTGGCGGCTGAAAAAGGCCGCAACATTCTGCCGTTTCGCTGGACGCGTGGTTAGCGTTAAATCCTTGCCGAGAGGGCAAGATGGCGCCAGGTGTGAGGGAGCTCCGCTCGCACTCCGGGTCACGATGCAGATGCCCTAAAACAATCAGCCTTTAGGCTTCAAAAACGCTCCCGCGCACAACACCAGCCAACCCGCGATCATGCCGATGCCGCCCAGCGGCGCAGCGTATGGAAACAGGCTATGGCCGGAAAAATGCCTGATAACGAGATCGCCGGCGAAGATCGCCGTGCCGAGACCGAGGATCAAGCCCGCCGGAATGGCGGTCCTGATGCGATCCGCACCGATATGGAGCGCGATAAGAACCGGCGCATGCGCCAGCGCCATGGCGGAGGCATTACCGAGCATATAGGTTTCGCCGGTATGGGTGGCAGCGGCGGCAAGCATGACGCCGGCAGCACCCAGCAGGCTGCCCAGCAACAGAATGAAGGCCCGTAATCTGGCCCCGGGCACGGTCGCTATGGTCGCGTTCTGCGTGGTCATTGGCTGTCCGCCTCCCGGTTCTGCATGTGAAAGGCGAGCCTCTCGATCGGGGGCCATATGATCTCGCGCAGCTTCGGATTTTCGATCGTCTCCTCCATGGCGCGGCGGAAGCAGAGCAGCCATTCATCCCGCTCGGCAGGGCCGATGGGGGCGACGAAATGGCGGCGGCGCAGCATCGGGTGGCCGTGCTTCTCGACGTAGACCGGCGGTCCGCCAAGATATCCGGTCAGGTAATCGTAGAACTTCGCTTCGCTGCCTGAAAGATCGGCCGGGTGGATGGCGCGGCAGCGGGCTGCTTCCGGCAGGGTATCCATCAGTTGATAGAAGCGCCGGGTGAGCGCCCTGACGGTCGCATCGCCACCGATCGCTTCATAAAGGGTAATGGTTTCGCCGGTCATAATCCGCCTCTCGTGGCCCTCCGGCTCTTATCGCTCCGTGGAGCCGGAAGAGCAACAGGCACGGGCAGGGTGCGACATTTGGGACAGATTAAAAAGGGCAGATGCCGGGCTTGCCCGGCATCATCCAAAAATCATCCAAAATTTCGGATAAGGTCGAGCCCCTTGCTCAAAAGCGTCTCGGCCTCATCCTGATTGGCAGCTTCGACGTAGCAGCGCATTTCCGGCGCGTTGCCTGACGGGCGGAAGTGGATGGTGCTGCCGTCGGTCAATGACACGCGCAGGCCGTCGATGTCGCTCAGGCCTTTCACCGTGCCAACCGGGGCGAGGAAGGCTTCGAGATTGGTGCGCGAGGCGCGCAGATGCGCCATCAGGGCGGCGCTCTTTTCCTGCGCGAAATTTTCCAGGCGGTCGGCGGCGGCGACCGGAAGGTTATAGGCGGCGGCGATTTGCGACAGCGGTTTTTTCTGTTCCGACGAAAGAAGCAGCACGGCGAGAACGGGCAGGAAGCTGTCACGCGTGGGCAGCGGCGAGAGGGGCCTGCCGTTGAGCGTGAAGGAAGAGGCCGTCAGCAGGCCGCCATTCGCCTCGAAGCCCATCACGCCGTTCTTTCCGGCTGAAAGGGCGTCTGCCATGCCGGCAATGACGAAAGGCGAGCCAACCTTCGTACGAACGACCTCAAAGGAACCATTGGCCTCGATGCCGGAATTGGACGTTACAGGGGTGACAACGACGCCTGCGCCAAGGAAATTGGCGGTGATGAGGCCAATGAGGTCGCCGCGCAGCGGTACGCCCCTTTCATCGGCCAGCAGGGGGCGGTCACCGTCGCCATCGGCGGAAACAATGGCGTCGAGACTGTGCTCAGGAGCCCATTTTTTGAGAAGCGAAAGCGTCTCCGGCGAGACCGCCTCCGTATCGACGGGGATGAAGGTCTCCGAGCGGCCGAGCGGAACGACATCGGCGCCGTAATGGGCGAGAACGTCGACAAAGAGATCGCGCGCCACCGTGCTATGCTGGTAAACACCGATCTTGAGGCCTGAGAGAGCCTTTTCCGGCAACAGCGCGATGTTGCGTTCGTAGAATAGTTCGGCTGCGATGGCGGAATGGTCTTCGGCAGTCGCCGATTCGTCGCTGATGCCTTCCGCTTCGATTTCGGCGGCGAGGGCTGCGATGGCCGTCTCGTCCTGCTTGTCGATTTCGCCATCCGGGCGGTAGAACTTGATGCCGTTGCGGTCGGCCGGGATGTGGGAGCCCGTTACCATCAGCGCGCCCGCCTTCAGCGACAGAGCATAAAGCGCCAGAGCCGGGGTGGGCACCGTGCCGCAATCGAACGGCGTGAGGCCTGCCTTTTTCAATGCCGCGATGCAGGTGGCGGACACATCGGGGCTCGAATCGCGGAAATCGCGGCCAACGAGAATGGGGTCGCCCGCCTTTGCCTGGCCCGATGTGAGAAGGTGCTTCGCAAATGCCGTGGCATAAACGGCCGACGCTTTTCCTTTCAGATCGACGGAGAGGCCACGAAGGCCGCTCGTTCCAAATTTCAGGCTCATTCTCAACTCCGCTTCCGTAAAATCCTTGAGGGCCAAATGGATAGTTCAAAAATGTAACGCTTGAAAGAACCGTATCGATCCATTCACGTCAATCCTCCCCTTCCCTGGAGGCCGCGAATAGGCGATGATGACGGCAATGATGCGGGTAACCTAAAATTCACCCGTCATATTTAAACTTGTCCGTCGATAGCGGCTATGGCGACGATGAGGATCATCGGTTGCCGGCTTTTTTTGGTTCGTTCGAGTTGGATTGGCTGATGTACAGGCTTCAAAAGGCGGGACATAAGCAGGTACGTCCGCTCGATGAAAAAACGGCGCCGGCCGCGAAAACTCATGGTTCCCTGCTGGATGATCTGGTGGATGACGACGAGGTTTTCGAGCGCACGGTGCTGAAAGAGCATCTCGAGCCAAAACCGGCCGCGGCTGCTGTCGAGCCCGCTCCGGCCGCGAGACCGGTGAAGGCGTCGTCGCCCAGCGGAAATCTGGCCGCAGCATTGCCGGGCCTCAGCCATATCGACAGGATCGGCGTTGACGACGTCCTCATCTGGCTTCGCAGGGGCATCGTCTGGATCGTTCTGGCAATCATTCTCTGCGTCGCGGCTGCGCTCAGCTATGCGTATATGACGCCGCCACGCTACACGGCCTATACGGATATCGTCGTCAATCCCTCCAATCTCAACGTTGTCAACGACGGCGTGTTCTCGCCGAACCAGCAGCGTGACACGCAGATTCTCGAAGTCGAAAGCAAGCTGCGCACGATCACGTCGCGCAACGTGCTGGCGCGGGTGGTGGAGGAACTGAAGCTCGATCAGGATCCGGAATTCATCAGCCCGCCGCCGCTCGCCCGGCTGAAGGCGATGTTTTCATCCAGGCCGGAAGATGGCGACAACCGGCTCGGTGCACTCCGCTCCCTCGGCGACCGGGTCGCAGCGGAACGCGACCCACGCTCCTTCGTGGTGACGCTTTCCGTCTGGACCAATGATGCCGACAAATCCGTGACGGTCTCAAAGGCCATCGTGAAGGCGTTTGAAACCGAGCTGTTCCAGACGACCTCCGACAGCAGCCAGCGTGTCGTCGACGATCTCAGGAAGCGGCTTGAGGAAATGCGCGAGAATGTTACTGCGGCTGAAAAGCGGGTGGCCGATTTCCGTCGCGAAAACGGCCTGCAGGAGAATAATGGCCAGCTTGTCAGCAACCTGGCCTCCGGTGAGCTCAATACACAGGTTCTCGCGGCCCAGCAGCGCGTCATCCAGGAAGAATCCCGGCTGAAGCAGATGGAGGCGGCAATCGCGCAGAACCGCACGCAAAGCGATGCGATTTTCGATAGCCAGACCATGAACACGATCCGGGCGCAATACAGCACCCTGCAGCAGCAGATCGGAGCCATGACGCTGACCTACGGCGCGCGTCATCCGCGGCTGGCGACCGCAGGTGCGGAACGGGCCATGCTGGAACGCGGCATGGCCGACGAGGCGCGGCGCATTCTGCAGGCAGCCAAGACAAATGTCGCCGAAGCGCGCTCCTCGCTCGATGCGCTGCGACTGAAAGCCGTGGCGGAGCGTGCCAATGTCTTCACCGATAACGAAGCGCAGGTGCGGCTGAGGGATCTTGAGCGCGACGCCCGCTCGGCAGCGGCGATCTATGAGACCTATCTTACCCGGTCACGCCAGCTCGCCGAACAGCAATCGATCGATTCCACCAATGTCCGCGTTATTTCGCAGCCGGTTGCGCCGAACTCCAGAAGCTGGCCGCCGGGCAAGCTGGTCTTCCTCGTCGCTGGCGGCGCGGGCGGCCTGTTTCTCGGCCTCGCCATTGCAATCGCACTCGGGCTGTGGGGTTATCTGCGCCGGGACGATCATGCGGAAGCCGCGGCGCGTTAAATCTGGGACCCCGCGCCGACTTATTCTTCCGAGATCAGGCCATCATAAACTTCAAGGAGAGCGGCGGCGATGGCCGCACCCAGCGCATTGCCGGCATCGCGAATGCCTGCCTCGTCGCCATCACGGACGGAAACGGCGAGATCGGACGCCTCGTTGGCAACGATTTCCTTCGCACGTTCTATTGCCCAGAGGCCGAAATCGCCGCGGTTGTCGATTGAAATGGTTTCCATGGCCGGGACCTTTGTCATTGATGTTTCCGTCCATTAAACCATCGGACGCCAAACGGGAATAGGCGAGGGGAAGGTCATTCAACCAGCGGGCGTGCAATTTCCCTGCCTCAAGCGGAGGATTTATAAAAATATTAATGATAGTTCTTCGTAGTGTTTGAAGCCTTCTATTTTATGCATATGCGTGCCCATAACAATGAAACGATGCCTATCTTGGACGCCGGACAGATTATGACAGGGAGAGAGATGCCGCAGACGGAGGAGACTGGTCATTCCTGGCCGGTCATTTCTCTTGCGTCCCTACCCATTACTGACGCAACCATCGATGAAACCGCGCGGGATTTCATCCTGCGTGCAACGACGGAGCGTACGCCGGGTGCAAGGCCGTTTTATTCGACATCCGCAAACGGTCAGGTCATCGCGCTCTGCCACCACGACCGCGAATTCGACGCCATGCTGCGGCAGGCGGACCAGATTCACGCCGATGGCATGTCGCTGGTGATCTTCTCCCGCAAGTTCTGTGCCCGGGCGTTGAGAGAACGGGTTGCAACGACGGATCTCGTCCATGCGGTGGCCAAGCGCGCCGAAGAGACGGGCAGCCGGTTTTATTTCCTTGGCGGTTCCGAAGAGGTGAACCGTGCGGCGGTCGAGGAAATGCAGAGGCTTTATCCGCGCCTCGTCTTTTCGGGACGCCATAATGGTTATTTCAGTCCGGGTCGCGGGGACGAAATCATTGCCGATATTGTCGCCTCGAAGACCGATATTCTTTGGGTCGGCTTCGGCATTCCGCTCGAGCAGCGCTTCGTTTCGCGCAATCTGGACAGGCTTTCCGGCGTCGCCGTGATCAAGACCTGCGGCGGCCTTTTTGATTTCATTGCCGGCAAGAACAGCCGGGCGCCGCAGTGGATGCAGGATATGGGGCTGGAATGGCTCTACCGGGCGATGCTTGAGCCGAAGCGTCTTGGAAAACGTTACCTGCTGACCAATCCGATCGCCATATATTCGCTGCTGAAGTATCGCTTTGGCGCTTCGGGGCAGAACCGCTAGATCATTGCGCCGTCTTGCCCGATAAATGTAAGGTTTTTCTAACTTATTGAATCAGCGCGCTGCGGCGCCGAAACCCGTTGCAACTGCGAACGGCTGCGCTACACTGCACAAATATTACAAATTTATTCGAATCAGAGATATTTCGAGGCCATCAATGGTGATTACGTCCATTTCTCTTTTCATATATGGAATTGGCACCGTTACCTCTCTCGCCATGACCTATATTGAAGGCGCCCGCCGCGACAAGAACTGGGATTTTTATCGGGTAACCGGCATTGTCCTTTGTTTTTTCTGGCCGGTGCTCGTGCCGCTTCTCGTACTTGCGACGGCCTTTTCGTCTTTCGGTTTGCAGAAGCGGCCCGCGAACCCGATGTCGTTCGGCAGGCAAAAGACGCTGGGTTAAACGTGACGGTAAGATCGGGCGTCAGCTTTTCTTCGCCGGTGCCTTATAGGGCGTGAGCGTGATGCCGAGGCTCGCCATCACCCGGCCCACGGACATGAGGGGCGGATGGGTGGCGGGCAGCAGCGAACCGGTTTTCAGCAATGCGGAAACGGCGCGGAAGAGCGACAGGCACAGGCTGACGGCATTTTTGGCGGCGAGCAGCAGTCCGCCCTTCAGGCCGGGGCGGCGGGCGCGATCGATGCTGTAATTGATGATGCCGGTCCGGAGCGAGCGCTCCATGATCCAGCGCGGCGCCATGCGGCTTTCCGGCACGTATTCGATGATGAGGGCGTTCGCATTCCAGGCGAATTTGAAACCGGCCTTGCGGCAGCGTGTGAAGAAATCCATGTCGCCGCCGCCGAGGAAGTTGAACCGCACGTCGAATTCCGGCTTCGGCAAGGTTTCGAACACTCGCCGTGAAATCAGGCAATTGCCCGAGCCGTGGATCTGGTCGACCGGGCCGGTCGGTGCTTCTATGGAACCGAACAGCGGATGCGAAAGAACCGCCCTGGAAGCCGGGGCGTCGAATTCGCGATTGACGGGTCCGCCGACGATGTCGGCGTCGAAGGATTTCGCCGCCGAGACCATTTGCCCAAGCCAGACGGGGGAGGCGGCCTCGTCGTCATCGATCATCAGAAACCATTGCGCCGAAGGATAGCTCTGCCGGGCGGTGCGGAACGCCGTATTGATGGCGTAACAATTGCCCTGTGTCGGTTCTACCAGGGCCAGCCCGGCCATGTCGTTTTCGGCAAAAAAGGCGCGCGCAACAGCGAGACCCTGCTGGCCTGCACCATCATTATCGACCACGACGACCGCGAAGGGAAAATCGACCTTCTGGGCCGCAAGCGATGCAAGTGTCTTCTTCAGGCCTTCCGGCCGGCGGAAACTGGGGATGCACACCACCGCTTCCGGCATGATCTCGGACATGGAAACTCCTAAATTCCGGCAAGTGCTGCGGCGGAAAAAACGACGGCCCGGAGGCTCTGGCGCGGGCGATGGATGACGGTGTCGGCCAGTGCCGACAAGGCTTCCCGGTAACGGCGGGCACGAAACGCCTGGGCAACGGTATAGGCGTTCATGTGGTTTTCGGATTTGCGGCGAAGCCGCCCGAGCTCCTGCGGGGGAATGGCTGCGACGATGGCGGGATCGGAAAACACGGCTTCGATTGCCGGTTCGCAATCGCGGAAGGTCAAGAGCCGATTCATCATAACGCTCGTCCGGTGAACCCGATAATCGAGGACGTGGCGGCCGGGAAGATAAACAAAGCGGCCCGCGGCGGCCAGCCTGCACCAGCCGTACCAGTCTTCCGCATACCGCAGGGTCTCGTCGAAGCCGCCGAAATCCTGGAAGATTCGGGTTCTGACCAGCATGATGCCGCCATTGACGATGAAGTTTCCGCCGAGCAGCGGCCGAAGGATGAACCCGTCAGGCTTTTCGCGGCGACGGATGAGGTTGCGACGGCCGATCTTTGCACCGTTTTCATCGATACGCTCGTAATCGCCATAAACGGCAACGACATCCGGGCCGGTGACGCCGGCGCAAAGCCCCGCGACGGCGCCAGGCTTCAGGCGGTCATCGGCATCGAGAAACATCGTCCACTCGCCACGTGCCTGCGAAAGACCGAAATTGCGAACCGCGGAAACGCCCTGCCGTCCCTGCGGCCGGGCAAGCAGTTTAACGCGCGGATCGGAAAAACCCTGCACCTTTTGCGCCGTGCTATCAGTGGAACCGTCATCAACCACCAGCACCTCGCAGACGGTTTTGCCCTGAAGCAATGCGCTTTCGATCGCTTCCACGATGTAACGCTCGCCATTGCGAACGGGGATGACAATCGAAACGGATATCAAGCTTTAAACTCCGTGAGGCATGGGCCAAGAATTCGCATGGCGAAGTTACTACCGGATTAAGCGGCGCTGGCCAATTACGACGTGGTATAGCGGCGGTTAACCTTGCAAATCTTTAATATCCTTTTGGCATGATCAGAATGTTATGTTTTGAGAATGGAGCGTGCCGGGTCCATCCGGATGTGCGGAAACGCTCCGACATTTTGGGCTGCGCATCGTTGCTGGCGAAAATCGATCCCGGTTTTCCCTCGATGCGCCGGGGTTGTGGAGGCGGATGAATGCGGATCGGGCGGCGGAATTTTCTGGGCGGTGCGGCAAGCGCGGGCCTTTTGCACGCCGTGACCGGCACGGCCTCTGCCGCGCAGAAAAAAACCTCGACCAAAACCGCACCTTACGGCGCGGCCATTTATCTGCCTGACCTCACCGCCGATAGCCGCATCGGCGAGGCGATCGTGAAATATTGCTCGCGCATCACCCCCGTGACTGAAATGAAATGGGAGGTCATGCGGCCATCGGAAGCGGTGTTCGATTTTGCGCCCGCCGATGCACTCGCCAACTTCGCGCGCCAGCACAAGCTTTCCATGCATGGCCATCCGCTGATCTGGTACGCCTCAAATGCCCCCTGGATTGCCGGCATCGGTGGCAGCGGCAAGGTCGAGAAGCTGATGGAAACCCATATCGTCAAGGTGATGGAGCGTTACGGGGATGTGGTCCATAGCTGGGACGTGGTGAACGAACCGATCCCGGATGTTCCCGGCAATGTGCGCGCCCGGCGTGACGCCTGGTATTACGGCGCCGGGCCGGACGCCATCAAGAAGGCCTTCGATATCGCCCATCAGGTCGATCCGAAAGCGCAGCTCGTTCTCAATGAATATGACGTGGAATTCGCGGTCGAAAAATCGCCAGCCAAGCGCGAGGCGTTCCGCAATCTCATTCTCGAGCTTCTGGAAAAAGGGGCGCCCATCAACGCCATCGGTCTGCAGGGGCACCTGCGCGGCGGCTGGCCGATCGCCAAGGACGAGCTTGCCGCCTTCGTGACGGAAATGCGCGGTTACGGCCTTGCCGTTCTGGTGACGGAGCTTGATGTGATGGACCAGACGCTGCCCGGTCCGGAAGCGGAACGCGATTTAATGATCAACGGTCAGGTCCGGGATTTTCTTGAGGCGGCCTCGGCCGGCGGCCCGCTTTCCTCGATCACCACATGGGGTATTTCGGACCAGTATACCTGGATCCGCTGGGCCTATCCGCGTCGTGACGGCACGGCGAACCGACCGTTGCCGCTCGACTGGAGCTTCAACGAAAAACCCATGATGGCCATCATCAATGAATTCCGGAACCGTGGTGCGTGACTATGAATGCTGAAATGCCGCTTCCTCCCGTCCAGAAAGCGCTGCAGGTCAATCTGCATCCCTTCGACGCTCCGCATGCCGCATTGACGTTGCCGCATCAGCTACGGGTCTGGGGCGGACAGGTGGACCGCATTCTGCTGACGGTCGATACCGGCCAGGTGGGGGCGGGTCGCTACAAGGGCAAAGGCTTCGAAGCGTCGCGCAAACGACTTTTCGACATGCTGGAGGAAATGCAGATCAACTATCCGCATCTCGTCGTCGATATCGTCGATTACAGTGATGAGGCGCGCAAGGCGGTGTCCGAGACCTTCTTTTCCCGGTCGGCGGTTCCCTATCCCGCCAAGGCTTTCGACGGCGGTCCTTTCCACGTCTATTTCCACGGTCTTAAACGGGCCAACGCCCGTTACGTGCTGCACATGGACAGCGACATGATGTTTGGCGGCGGCAGCCAGAGCTGGTTTTCCGAGGCGATCGCGCTGCAGAAAGCCAATCCGGATGCGCTGTGCATCACGCCGTTTTCCGGGCCGCCGACAGTGCGGGGCGATCTCGATATTTCCCGCCATGTCGGCATGCCCGGCGTGAAGAACATTCCTGAGCCGCGCAAGTTGCCGTCGCGTATTCCCACCTGGCGCTTCGCCACCGTTTCCACACGTCTTTTCATGATTGACATGGAACGCTTCGCCAAGCGGATCGGTTCGCTGGAACTGCTCAGGCCCGATTTCAAACGGCGCATCCGCTCCTATGCCTATAATCAGCAGCCCATCTCGATGCCTGCTGAGGAGGTGTTGAGCACCAACATGATGCGCCGCGGCGTCTACAGGCTGGATTTTCTCGGTACGGGTAAAGGCATGTATTCACTGCACCCGCCTTATCGTTCGCCGGAATTCTATTCGGCGCTCGCTTCCATCGTCGAGCGGATCGAAAAGGGCGATATACCCGAAGGTCAGCTCGGCGATTTCGATATCAACGGATCGATGGTGGACTGGACCAGCGCGCTGGCGGCCAAGACACGCTCCAAACGTTACGCGAAGGCCCTGCGCCATCTGATATCGGCCAATGTGGGTCGTTTTACCAAGGCTTGAGGCGGCGGCCCGGCTCGTGTCGGTCTGCGGGGGGCCTCAATAATCGGTGATGAGTTTGCTCCAGCTCTCCGAGCATAGTCCGCCTATATAGATATCCCCGGCCAGCGCCCTTTCCCTCAGCAGATCGTCCCGGGTGGCCATGCAGAAATATCCGTCATGGCGGAAGCTCATGTGGTTCTGGCGGTAAAGCGCGTTGATCAGAAAGGGCTGCGCCATGCCAGTGACATGGGCGTAATTCTCATTGTCAAAATGGTGGAACAGTGTGTTGAGGACATCGTTTTCGCGGCCGGCATCACAGACGAGATTGAGCACATAGGCGGTTCGCGCCGGCTGCCCGAAAAACAGGGCGGCTCCCATGACATGACCTTCGGCCGTCTCGATCGCCAGGCTTTTCAGTTCGCCCAGACTCTCATTCGTCCTGCTCATGCCGATCAGCCAGTGAAATTCGTCATGGGACCATTCCGGGCGGACGGAAAAACGCTCGATCATCGGCAGCGCTGCGCGGCGGAAGGTTTCGAAATCCACTTCTTTTACCCTGGCGCCCGGAGCCTGCTGCGGCCGGAGGCCTTTTTTCCATTTGCGCAGGACGCCGTCCACGAAGCCGAGCGCCGCCAGGGCAAGCGTTGTCTTGGCCAGTTTCGAACGGCGCGGCATGCGCAGTGCGATGGTTGAGAAGGGCTTCAGCGCCTTATGCCATTGCAGGCTTTCGATGGGCAGCATGTTGCCGCCGGTCGCAACCCAATGGTCGGCGCTGACAGGCGAGGCTGTATCCGAAAACAGCATGTCGTGTTTCGATGCCCGCATGCCGCGGGACAGGCGCGCGGCCCCGAGTGCGCCAAGTTTTCCATCCGACGCGAAAGCACAGAGCAGGCGCGCCGTAACGGTTCTTCCATTGGCGACAAACCGCATGGGCACGGCCAGAATGACGCTTGTCACGCCATTCTCTCCCGCATCGTAAACCACGCTGCCGTAATCCGGAACAAAAACGGGGCTGCTGAAGAACAACGTCTCTACATAGGAGCGGAAATCGAAGCTCGTCGTGGGCCCTGTCTTCCTGAATGCGCTGTTCAGCACCCGCTCGACAGCCGGCACGTCGTCCCTGCGCATGGGGCGGACGCCGGTTGAGCTTTGCGGCGCCGGGCATCGCGTCGACTGACCGTTATCGCTATCGTCCGTCCTGGTGTGCCTCGGAACGTCCACCCTGGGTCTCCAGCCTATGCGTATTTACGAAATCAACCCAAAGATATATCTTGAGTTGTTAATATACGCTAAATAGAGTATCTGCTGGCTGCGTGAGTATACCTCCGGCATGCGAAGACGGTTCTCTTGTCGTGCAAGTAGAGGCGGGCTTTCCGGGCAGGAATTTCGTGGTAAATATTAAGGAAATCAGCGCATTAAATTTTCGATGCGAAGTTAACGCCTGAGAGCCATTCTTCAGGGCGCAGCTTCTTTCCCGGCAGTCCTTCTCCGTTTCTAACCCTTTGACCTCGTTCCGGAAGCGCGGTCGGAAATGACGGAATTACTATTCTTCCGTGCATTATATATAACTAAAAAATAGGATTTTGGGAGGATATTCGGGTAACCGGATGAAGCATCGGACGGGATGCCGAGGCGGTGGAAAGAGGAAGAGAAAAACCCCTTATGGATGCACCGCATGACGGACAGGGGCGTGGCTACTGGCGGGACGCATTGTTTTATGTGACGTTCCTGTACTTCACAGTCGGTTTTTCGCCCTATATCTCGCTCTCCTCCACCTATCTGGGGTCCGCCATGGCGGCCGGGTCCAACCTGCTCAACCAGCTCACCGCAGTCATCCTGCTCTGCAGTTTTGTGGCATTCATGGCCAGGGAGCGCTCGTTCTCCATCATCCTTGCGCCGCGCCTGCTGACAGCGGCAATTTTCGGCTGGTTTGCCTTGACCTCGCTTCTCGGTGAAGCACCATCGTTTTCTCTACGTCGGCTTGTCATGTGCGCCATCATCTGCGTGCTCGCCGGCGGGTTCCTGCAGCTGCCGCGCACCGAGCGGCATTTCACCACGCTGCTCGCCACCTGCGTCCTCATCATATTGTTCCTGTGTTATTTCGGCGTCGTCGCCCTGCCTTCGCGGTCCATTCACCTGGCAAGCGATGCGCTGGAGCCGCTGCTGGCCGGCAACTGGCGCGGGGTCTTCCAGCACAAGAACGAGGCCGCATCGGTCATGGCGGTGCTGATCATCGTGTCGATTTATCTTTGTAGGCGCTGGTCCTTCATCGGCGGCCTCTCGGTGCTGCTGCTTTCGGTTTTCTTCCTGGTCAAGACAGGTGGCAAGACGGTGCTCGGCCTGATGCCGATCATCGTGGCAACCGGCTGGTTCATCGTTCGCTGGCCCCGGTGGCGTTATATGGTCGTGACCCTGCTTCTTTTGTTCTGCGCTGCCGTGACCGTGGGCACCACGGTAGACCCGGTGTTTTCACAGATGCTGACGAAAATGGGCATCGACGCCAGCTTTACGGGCCGAACCGATATCTGGGCTGTCGCCATCGATTACATCCGCAAAAGCCCGATCCTCGGATATGGCTACCAGGCCTTCTGGCGCAGCGATACGCTGATGTCGAGCTTCACCGAGGACAATAGCTGGGCGACCACCGCGCCGGCTTCCCATAGCGGCTATTTCGACCTGCTGCTGGAAGGTGGCGTGCCGGGGCTGGTTCTGGTGCTGATATGGATTTATCTGCTGCCGCTCCATAATCTCGGCAAAATGGACAGCGCCACGCGCAACAGTCCGTTGACGCGGCTTTATGTCGGCGTCTGGCTTTACGTCCTGCTATACGGCTTTCTGGAAACCCTGTTTCTTCTGAGCGCGGGTTTCGTCTGGTTTTTCCTGCTCGTCGCGATGATGGGCCTGCATCTGCAGGCCCATGCCAGCCTCGTCGAGGAAGAGGCGGAGCGGGAACCCGGCCAGTCCGGCGGCCCCGTGCGCAGTGCAGCGAAGCCGGGCGGGCCGCCTGCCGCACAACCGCAGGTCCTGCATTCCCGTTGACGGTTCGAGATGCGCCGCCACCGCCGGCCGCGCTGCGGTCGGGTAATGATGCGAGATCACTGCTCCATACTGGTTCCATCATTTGATGTCGCCGGCAGCAGCTGCACCGCGAATCCCTGTCGGCACCTGCAATTTTTCGGCGTGAAGAAATTATAAAGTTTTTGGTCATAATTATTTTGCGATAAAAGGAATCGCGAGCAGCCCATCGATCGGCTCTGCTCAGCTTTTCCTCAAGATGCGGCCTGGCGCCTGGCCTTTCAGGGGCGCCATGCCACGGGGGAGACGGCCTGTGCGTATTGCAGGGACAGGCCCGGCTTTCTTCGGCGTATGCATGATGCAGAGGCAATCCCAGCCGATGATGCGGCTATCGAAGCCCTGATGACCGGGGTCCTCGACGTGCCATGCCAGCCTTGCCGAACACCTCCTGTGGCACGGGGAAGGAGCGGTTTTTTCCATGACGTGAGGTTTCCGTGTCCTTTCTCCAGAACGCCAGCATCCGCACAAAAATTCTTTCTCTCATTCTGCCGATCTGCATCGTCGGTCTTGGCGCCACCGGCTTCATGTCCGACCGCTACAAGCACGCGGACACGGCCTATTCCGATTTTATCGCCAAAGACAACGCCGCCCTGGTGGAGCTTGCCCGGGCAAACCGCAACCTGCAGTCCATGGCCTATGGTGCGTATCAGATCATGGCTTATGACGCCAATAGCCCTGACTTCAAGATCGTGAAGCAGGAATATGCGGGGGACAGGGCAGAGGTGGTATCGCGCCTGGATGATGTCAAAGCCATTTTTCCGGAAGAGACAGCAACGCTCGACAGGCTGTTGCGAGACGTCAAGGCCATTATCGCCATCACGGACAAGGCCGTGGAATTCGGTTCGACCAACCGCAACCAGGAATCCGCTGCGGAGCTTCTGAAGGCTGACGTTGCCATGCGCGCTACGGGCGCCGACATCGCCAATCTTCTTGACAAGCTTGCCAAGGGTGTCGTCAAGGGAAGCGACGACCTGACCGATCAGACCAATTCGACCATCCTCACCTCGCTGATGGCTGTCGGCGTTGCTTTCGCGACCGGCATTATTCTGGCGCTTTTCGTGGCTTCGCGCGGCATCACCACGCCGATTGCCCGCCTGCGCGAGCGCATGGTCGCGCTTGCCGCCGGTGAAACGACGGCGGAAATCGACGGAATGGCACGCAAAGACGAAGTCGGCCAGATGGCGCAGGCGGTTCAGGTTTTCCGTGAAAATGCCATAGAGCGCATTCGTCTCGAGCGGGAAACCGAAGCGAACCGCAGCCTGTCGGAACAGGACCGGATCGACCGTGAGCAGCAGAAGGCGAAGGAAGCGGCCGACGTCAAATTCGCCGTCGACAACCTCGCTGCCGGTCTCTCGAAACTCTCCGACGGCGATGTCTCCTACCGCATCCGCGAGCCGTTCACGACAACGCTCGATACCGTGCGCAACGATTTCAACACATCGGCGGAAAAGCTGCAGGCAGCCCTGACCCGTGTTGCGCAGAACGCCAACGGCATCGGCGCGGGGGCAAACGAAATCAAATCGGCCGCCGACGATCTGGCGAGACGTACCGAACAGCAAGCGGCGGCCGTGGAGGAAACCGCCGCGGCCCTGGAGGAGATAACCACGACCGTGCAGGATTCCACCAAACGCGCGCAGGAGGCGGGCCTGATCGTCAGTCGCGCCAAGGCGGGCGCGGAACAATCTGGCGAAGTGGTGCGCCGCGCCGTGGTCGCCATGGAGCAGATCGCCAATTCTGCCAATGAAATCAGCAATATCATCGGGGTGATCGATGAGATCGCCTTCCAGACCAACCTGCTTGCCCTGAATGCCGGCGTGGAGGCCGCCCGCGCCGGTGAGGCCGGCAAGGGCTTCGCCGTCGTGGCCCAGGAGGTGCGCGAGCTTGCGCAACGCTCCGCCCATGCTGCCAAGGAGATCAAGGCGCTGATCACCACCTCGAACGATCAGGTGCAGCAGGGCGTGCAGCTGGTGGGTGACACCGGCAAGGCGCTGGTGACGATCGTATCCGAAGTGCAGGAAATCAACCGCCACGTGGTTTCCATCGTGGAGGCTGCGCAGGAGCAGTCCTCGGGCCTGCAGCAGATCAACACCGCGGTCAACCAGATGGATCAGGACACCCAGAAAAACGCGGCGATGGTCGAAGAAACCAATGCCGCAAGCCACAGCTTGGCCAAGGAGGTGGCCTCTCTCAACCAGTTGCTGTCGCAATTCCGCCTCGGCGACAGCGCCTATCAGCCGCAGAGCCAGCCCGCGCCGGTGCGCACCGCCGCCGGCGGCGAAAGACCGGTAGCATCACCCGTGCGTGCGCTCGGCCACAAGCTCGCTGCCGCCTTCGCGGGCAATGCCGCCGTCGACAGATCGAGAGATGAATGGCGTGAGTTTTGATCCTGCGACTTCAATCGCCTGAAACCAGCGCCCGGTGGTTCTGACCACCGGGCGGCTTTTTGCATCTGGGTTGTCGAAGACCGGATAGCTTATCTCAGGCCACCACTGATCCGCCGCCGCCTCGCCCATCGCCTTTAATGCTTCAGCAATATCGATCGGGACGGAGTCTAACGGCGTTTTCGGGGAATCCGTCTCAGACTGCAGCGACGCGCACTTGTCAAAGCATGCCGCCTCCCGGATGCGGCAACGCCATACATGCTTTCCATAGGCTTCCGTCAAAAACGAAGAGTGGCAATCCGGGGTGATACGTTCTGCGTAAAATGGCGCACCCGACAGGATTCGAACCTGTGACCTTTGGAATCGGAAGGCAGGGGTGAATTATTTCCTGCCGCTTCCTCTTGTTTACTCCAAATTGATTTTGCTATTCAGATCAAGCGGAAAGCCATTTCCGCAATTACAACGGTCTGGATCAAGTTTACTCTGATTTGCTTCCTGCCGCTTCCTATGTGCTTCCTGTATAGGATGGAGAACGCCAGCGTGGCAAAGCTGACAAAGCGGATGATAGACGGCCTCGCGGCTGGCGACAAAGATTATTTCGAGTGGGATGACGAATTGCCGGGCTTCGGCATTCGTGTCTGGCCCAGCGGTCGCAAGACCTATGTTGCGCAATACAGGGCAGGGAAGCAAACGCGTCGTTTCAAGATCGGCGTCCATGGTCCGTTGACCGTGGAAGAAGCGCGGAAGGAAGCGAAGGCGGTTCTTGGTGACGTTGCACGGGGCGAAGACCCGCAGCTTGATCGTTCGACGCGTCGTAAGGCTCTAACCGTCAAAGACCTGTGCGATCTGTATTTTGAGGCGGCGGACAAAGGGCTAGTATTCGGCAAGCGCGGTGCGCCGAAGAAGGCCTCCACCCTTTATGTCGATAAAGGTCGCGCCAGCAGACATATCATCCCGCTCATCGGCAACAGGCTGGTGCAAGAACTGACGACCGCTGACGTCATTAAGATGATGCGTGATGTAACGATCGGCAAAACTGCGGCTAATGAGAAAACAGAAAAGCTCCGTGGGCGGGCGGTGGTAACGGGTGGGGCAGGGACGGCGTCTCAATCGGTGACGCTACTAAGTGCCATTCTCACCTATGCTGTGTCCGAAGGCATCATCGCGAACAATCCCGCGCGGGGTATCAAGAAACCGGCGGTGGGGAAAAGGACGCGCCGATTGAACGCAAAGGAATATAGGGCGCTCGGAAAGGTTCTGGAAAGTGCGGACGATGAATTGTGGCAAGGCGTAGTCGGGACAAAGCTGTTTCTTCTGACGGGCTTCCGCCTTAGCGAAATCGCAGGGCTTATGTGGTCGGAAGTCGACGAAGCGGGTAGTTGCCTGCGGCTTGCCGATTCCAAAGAGGATGCTTCCGTTCGTCCCGTGGGCAAGGCGGTGTTCAACGTTCTGCGCAACGTTCCAAGAGTGGGGAGTAACCCTTATGTTCTGCCGGGGCCACGAAGCGAGAAACGCCACTACTCGGCACTCGATGAAGCGGTCGAACGCCTGACGAAAGCAGCAGGACTACAGGGGGTCACCTCACATACGTTACGACATTCTTATGCAAGCGTCGCGGGCGATCTTGGATTTACCGAGATAACTATTGCTGCGCTTCTTGGTCATGCAGCTGGGAACGTAACGCAGCGGTACATCCATCACCTTGATGACGTACTGCTTTCCGCCGCGGATAAGGTTTGCGCCAAAATCGTCGATATGATGAGCAAACCCTAACTCTTGTGCTCAGAGCATTTTTTCATTCTTTCAGCAGCTTGATCTTGATGGTTGCGATTATTAGGTTCGACCATCAATTATGGGGATAATCATATGGCGGTAACGTTCATACCTACCATTGGTCGTCGCGACAACGACGGCGTCGCGAGCCAATTGGTGAGAACGCTTCGAGGAGGGGGGCAGTACGATGAATCCGATCGGATCGTCCTTTACGCGGGTTGGCCCCAAGTCAAGGACTATGAAGGCAGGACGCATAGTTCCGACCTTACCATCGTCAGTGATCGCTATGGTATAAAGCTCGTAAAAATCTCCCTCTCGACTGCCAAGAACGATGTGAGACGAGATGCAATTAGCGTCTTGCAAACAGCGGCGACGACCGAATCTCTTTTGGCTAAAAGCCTGAAACTAAAAAAACGTAGAAAACTGATTTTCGATGTTGTTCCGATTATTTTCGCACCGAACATCGATGTTGATGACTTCGATAGCGATGAAGTTGAGTTCGTCTCCAGCGAAGCTGAGCTCTACCGTATTCTGATAGAGCCGAGTGGGCCACTCGATGAGGAGCAACAGTCAGAGGTCCAAGCAATCATCGAGGGTGCAAAAGCGCTTGGCCAAATACTCGATGCCGAGGACGATGAGGAAATCCATCCCGTTGCGAGAGCTTATAGGGACTTGGAGGCCGTAATCTACAACTTTGATTCGACGCAGCGCTCAGTTGCTCTCACCGCTATCCAAGGACCGCAACGGATACGGGGGTTAGCTGGAACTGGCAAAACCGTGATTCTCGCAATGAAGGCTGCCCTAGCTCACATCGAGAACCCAAACGCAAAAATCCTGATAACTTACTACACCCGTAGCCTGCGCGATATCATTGAACGGCTGATAACGCGTTTTCACAGACACTTTGCTGAGGTGGATCCAAACTGGGACAATGTCCACGTTAGGCACGGTTGGGGAAGGCAAAATCTTCCGGGCGTGTATCGCGATACTTGTATACGTGAGGGCGTTCTCTCCAAATCATTTAACGACGTCCGAAATTCGGAAGATCCATTCGGTTCTGTGTGTCATGATTTGGTAAATCGAGGCGTTATCAGTCCCTACTATGACGTGATACTAGTAGATGAAGGCCAGGATTTTCCGGATGGCTTTTATCAGATGTGCTTTTATCTCGCGAAAGGACATCGGGACAATAAGCAGATTATTTGGGCGTACGACGAACTACAGAACGTCTTTGACGTAAAGGTCCGCGAACCAGAACAGCTATTCGGCAAAGATTTGGACGGCAGCCCGCGCATTTCGCTCACTAGGAGCCTCCCACCGGGCACCGATACAAACGATTTTGTGCTTCAGCGCTCGTATCGAAACCAACGGGATGTTCTTGTGCTAGCGCATGCTGTTGGTTTCGGGGTGTATGATGAAGTAGTTCAGATGCTGGAGAACGCTAAACACTGGGAGGACGTCGGCTATGACGTGATCTCGGGTCCGTTCACGACCGGAAGTGAAAACGTGGTTGAGCGTCCCTTGGTGAACAGCCCTAGCGTACTTGAAACTCCGGCTGATGTGCCGTTGATCAGCGTTCGTGCAGCCAATAGTTTTGAGGAAGAAGTTGCGTCTGCTGTGGATGAGGTTCTATCCTTTGTGAACCGCGGCATACATCCTCATCAGATACTGGTTGTCAGCTTAGATGACCGGGCGGCAAAAGGCTACTTTGCTGAAATCTCTCGTCGGCTCCTCGTTAGTGGAATTTCATGTAATAACATAATAGTCGATAAGTTCAGCGAACCGCCATTCCGTATCGATGACAAAGTTACCTTGAGCACAGTATATCGAGCCAAAGGAAACGAGGCCGCTGTGGTTATCGTGGTTGGTGCCGATGCTGCTGTACTCAAGACGCGTACTGGGCGAAACAAGTTGTTTGTAGCCTTCACTCGTACAAAAGGATGGCTAAGGGTATTCGGGCTGACGAGTAGAACTTTCACGCAATTGAGTCACGAGATAAGCACAGCGCTTGGAAATAGCCCTCGTTTACGGTTCACCATGCCGAACATGAGCCGATTGAATATTATTCAGCGTGGCTTGGAGGAAAAACACGCCCGTTTGGTAGAAGCCAAACGGCGGATGGAAAGGCTCAAAAGCGAATTAAACCTCTCAGACGAAGACATGGTGCGATTGGTAGAGGACGACGGATGAATCGTGACGAATTCAACGGAAGCATTCGTGCGGCCCATGCATTCTTTTCTGGAGAAAATTTAGTTGAGAACACTGTTTATCTAGTGTGCCTCCCAAAATTAGAGCATTTCAATAACATAAGTATGACGTCGAAGGAATATAATCTGATCTATGAGGCTGGATTGTCGTGGTCGCATTACAATTTTAGCTTAAAGGATTTAGCATTCTTCCAGTTTTCCTACGTATCTTCTAGCGAATGGGCACTGGCTTACTACCCTAATCCCCGAGTGAGTGGATCGCCCGATGCGATCGCAGACTTCAATGAATTTAAAGACGCGGCGGAGAAAGGCGATATTGATGATGAAGAGTTCGCTGCCCTCGCATCGAGCCTGCCGATTGGAAACTACATTCCTCGCATCAGGTTTGAGTACAGTGAGAGCCAGTATCGACGGGTACGACATCCCGGTGCCCACTTCCATATTGGCATGTCGGGTGAAGACAGATGGGCCTCGTCAAGAAAGTTATCTCCGCTTTCTTTCGTTCTTCTGATCGCGAAACTTTACTATCCCGATTTTTGGTGGGAACGCTCGCGGTTCTCAAAATCTGAACAGGATCAAAGTCTGCAACATCACATTGATGCATGCTTAGACGAGAAACTACTGACCTCAATAAGAAGTGACGGCGCTTCGCTGGTTTTTTCTGACTTCGAAAAATTGACTTTCCATTTCGGTGCGCTCCTGCCGAACCACCCGTGACGAATGAACTATCGTTCCGACGTGGAATGCACAGATTTCGTCAAGCGACTGGCGGCCCAAGCATCTAAATCTTGAAGGTGATATAAGGGAATCCGTCCGCAATATTGCATCAACGGACCTCCACCTACCGTCGCCATCTTCGCAAGTGTGGAGACCGCGATATCAATTCCATGCTTTGAAGCTAGATAAGCAGGAACATCTGCTCGACGTAGGCGAGGACGTTGAAGAAACTGCGGTGGACTTTGACTAGTATCGCGGGTCATGTTTAATTTCCGAATTATGGCTTGGAAAGTTGGAACGGGCGGCGACCGCCCGCGCTCCGGGTGAAATCAGGCCGACATTTCCGGCTTGCCTGCGAACTTCGGCAGGCCAAGTTCTGCGGCGGTTTCGTGCAGGGCGAAGGTGACTGCTTTGGTGATGTGGATATCGGGCCGGTAAAGCATGCACGTCCACGAAAGTTTGCCTTCGCGAAGGCGGTAGCGCAGGCGCACGGGCAAGCGGATGCTTTCGCCCTGGAAGAACGGCGCGATGTTGAGGACGAAAACGCCCGGCACGGTGATCGGATCGCCGTTGGCGTTCTTGTGGTCTTCCTCAAAGACAATCTGGCTTTCGCCGGTTTGCAGTTTCACGGCGGTCTTGACGCGGGTTTCAGCATTGATCTGCAAGCCCTGCGAAAGCACTACCAGTTCATTCGGGTAGGCGATCTTTGCCCGGAACAACAATTCGAGGTCTTTCACCTCATCCGAGTCCGGCGCGGCCAGTTCGGCGATATGGTCTTCGACAAACTCCGCAAACTCGTTTTGCGTCAGCGCTTTGCCATTGATGCCCTGCCAAGCTTTCCACTCTTCGGAAAGCGGAAACGCATAGTGCACGCGGTGCTTGCCGTTGTCCGGGTCGTCGCCATGATAGTCGATGACGGCGGTAAAGGCCGGGCTGCGCCAGTCCGTAACCGCAAAAATCACGCTGTTGCCTGTTTTGTGGCGCTCGACAAGCTGGACGAAGGACTCCAACGTTTCGACATTGGCGGTGCCATGCTTGCGCTCCGGGCGGGTGCGCCACGGCGCGAAGACTGCCGATACGTCAGACAGCTTGCCGCTGGTCGGGTCCAGCAGCGCCGGGACGTTGGAGGGGATGCCCTTGGCGTCGGCAGGTGCCGGAACCTGCACAATCGCGGCGTTGGTCTGCGCCGCGAGCTTTGCGATTTCGGCGACGGCGGTTTGGGTGAGTTGATCCATTTCGGTTCCTCTATTGGTGCGCCGGTCACTGGCCGGACGCGGTTGCTAAAGTGGGGAAATCAGTTCGCGGAAACTTCGCGCGGCGAAAACATGTCGTGCTGGCGGGGATGCTCGGTCGAAAGCGCGCCGTCTTCGACAACCCAAAAGACCGAGTTCTTGCGCGGCAGCTTCGGGGTTTTGGATTCCATGTCGGCGGCAATCGTCACCATGCCGTCCTTGACGGACAGGGAGAGTTTCAGGGTCACTGAACCCTTGAAACTCTGCATGGGGTTGGCTTCGGACATGTCCGAAAGCTTTTCCAGCGTCTGGCCGATCTCGGCGGAAAAGGCGGGGTTTAGCTGGCCGTTTTCTAGCATGCCGATAATGGTGGAGGCATCGCGTATTTTCTTCATGCGGATGGTTCCTTGTGGTTTGGAGGAAGGTCACGCGCGCCCCGCGGCGGCGTGGTGGCGCTTGATCTCGGCGAGGCTGGTGGCGCAAAGCGCCGCGCCGCCGATGATGGCGAGGATGAGGACGGCGCAAACGCAGGCCAGAAAGAACCGGCCATACGGCGGCGTTGCCTGCTGCGGGCGCTCTGTCGGGATCATGGGTGAAATCTGGATCAAGGCTCTGTCTCCATCCGTTCGGGAAACCGCCTCGCGTGAGGCGGAAACCGGAGCGGATGGCTACGCGGTGAACTCGCCGATGTTGGCGACGATGTCTTCGAGGCTGGAAATGGCTTCCTCTAGCGTGTCGATCGCCTCTTGCGCGGTGCTGCCTTTTTCGCCGTCCTGAAAAGATTCCGGCATATTGTCGTAATAATCCTGCTCTTCGTCGCGGCAGGTCTCCAATATACCCTTGGCTTCATCGATCATCGCGGCGGCGCGTGCGATTTCCTTGCGGCGGTCCTTGTTCATATCTCTCTCCGTTGATGCAGTTGGATGATGACCCGAAGGCCATCGCCAAACGGCATCAGGCGGCTGCGACAGCATCGCGGCGTTGGATCTCGTCCAGCATCCTGATGCGCTCATCGGTCGAAAGCCGTGGTGCGGTTGCTGCTCGTGCAAGCTCGGCGGTTGAGTAGTAGGGGTACTTGATAGCGGGGTCCGTGGCGCGTGCAGCGCTGACCCGCATATCGTGAGCTCGGGAGGTAGCGGCGTCACCGCAACGGCGGATTTCTTTCGCTGTGAACCATTCCCGCAGGTCGGCTTTCGTGCAGCCATCGCCCACGCGCTGGATAGCGTCGGCCATTGCCTGCGTTAGCTCTTCGTCATTCGCGGTTTCGATATGCATGCCGTTCTCCGTCCTGTTTAGGGAGCCGGGCGGCATGTTCACATTTCGAGGGTGCGCCGCCCGGCAGTCTGCCCGAGCCGCAGAGAGGTTTGGCGGCTCGGATGGCGGCAATAGTAAGCACAGCTTTAAAATGCTTGCAAGTCATACTTTAAAACGAAAGTGCTAAAAAACGATTCGACAACGAATGAAAAAGAATCAATTATTGGAACACAACAAGAACAGAACGGAGAAAAATGGATGCAATCGGGTGCCGCTGCGACACTAAACCAAGTGCTTTCACTTTCGATTGAGTGCGGGGATTGTGGCCGTATGCGCTGGCGGAAGCCGCAGGAGCTTTACCGATTGCGCGGGGTTAATCCGACCACTCAGATTGCAGAGTTGGGCACTCGATTAGTCTGCTCGGCCTGCCAGTCGGAAGGATTTGACGGTCGAAATGTATCGATCCAAGCAGCATTTTCATTCGAAAACGACCGTATAAGGGCGGAGGCTTGGCGTATTAATAGCCAAGCAGTTCGCGAAGCGGTATGATGCGCCACATATTCTTAATAGCGTACGCGTCGAACTGTAGCTCCTTGGGTGGATTGTATTGTTCGCAAACTATTGCGCCCTTCATCCGCCCTTTCAGCTTCTTTACGTACGCCTTGCCGACAGTTGCGCCATCTTCGGGGAACATTTCGATTACTACGTGATCTCCAGCCACTGCCTCGCGCCCACCGACATAGATGAGCTCGCCGGGATCATATCGGGGAACCATGCTTTCACTGAGGACGTGGAGCGCAAAAACTTTTCTGAGGTGTGCAATTCCTGGGGGCCTGCGAACGTAACCGGAAACTTCACCGTTCAAGGTGAAATCGCCATCGTCTCCGCCAACGGCTACGCCCAAAACCTCAACATCCATAGGGCCTGTCGGTGCAGGTCCAAAATCTGTTACTTGCTCCGCGTCGGCTAGCGCTCCCTCTTCATCCAGATACCGCAGAGCGCCGTTGCTGAGGGCTACGGGATCGATTCGCAGCTTTTGCGAAATCGCTTGAAGATGTTCCATTGCGATAGCGTTTGCGCCACGCTCCCAGTTACCAACAGCGCCAGTGCTGACGCCCCCCGCTTCGGCTAGGTCCCGCATAACCAAGCCGCGCCGAATGCGGGCGGTTCGAATGGCTTTGCCGATTTTTTTTCTGAGTTCGATTTGATCCATGGGCGCGATGAAAGGGGAACTTTCATCTTTCGTCCATTTAAGTATAGCTTGCATAGGTTTTAAAGCTGTGCTTTTAATCGCGCTCATGGAAACGAACCTCAATCAGAATGGGTTAATTGCAGTAAAAGGTGCCGCAGGCGGCGCTAGCGCAATTGCGCGCGCGATTGGGGTGACCCCGCAGGCAGTAGCACAGTGGAAGTCAATTCCACCTGAGCATGTCCTGAAGTTAGAAAAAGCTTTTGGCGTTTCTCGCCATGTCCAGCGCCCGGACGTGTTCGGTCCCGCTGAATTGGAGGCCGCAGAATGATCGGCCTCGTTTCCCCTTCGCGCGGCCAATCCTCCCGGCCTGCTGCGACCCGCGCCGGTGCGCTTTCCTTCTTCTCGCCCGGCGCGGGCAACTCTCGTTTTGCATGTGGGCCTCCATAACTTCCTGACGCCCTGAAACTCTCATCTCCAATCAATTCCCACCACGGGAAAAACGCCGGGATTTTCCCGGCGCGGGAAAGGTATTGTCTCATGATTTCAAACGCATGGTTTCACCGTATCAAAGCCGCGCAACGTGACCTTATCCGCCTCGTGGGCGGCATCGAGCGTGCGGCGGAGATTTCCTCTATTTCGAAAAGCCACATCGGGCGCATGAACAATGCGACCGACCCGGAGTTGATGCCGCTGCATGCAGTCTACGCGCTTGAAAGCGAATGTGGCGTGCCGGTTGTCACCTCTGCGATGGCCGAACTTAACGGGCGGCGGCTGGCCGACCCGGAAAATGAGCGCGCCGCCGAACAGTGCGTCGTCGTCACCTATTCCGAAATGGTCCGCAAGGCTGGCGATCTGATTTCCGGCGGCGCGGTTGCTATCGCCGACATGGTGGTGACGCCAGCCGAAGCGACCAAAATGGACCGTGACGCGGCGGAACTGGAAGCCGGTCTGGCCGCATTCCGCAAGGCTCTCGCCAGTGTGAAAGCCAAGGGTGGTCAGAAGGTCGGGCTTAGTGTTGTCGGGGGTGCGGAATGAAGCGTCTGACCGATCCCGCCATCTCCGAACTGATGAAGCGCCCCTTGTCCGAACGTGCGAGGGGCTTTTTGCGGCATGTGAAGTTAGAGGGCGGCAAAGTAGATTTGTCCATACTCGGCGCTGCTTTCCACATTCTCGCCGAAGAGTGCCGCCGCTGCGGATACCTCCATGTAACCGCCGATGGCGACACCGCCAAGCTGACCGGCTTGGGGCAGGCATATCTTGACCGTTTGATGAGGGCGCACTGATGGCCCCTTACAAGCAAGTCAAGCTCCCCAAGCCAGGCCCAAGTGCGCTTATCGTCATCACTGCCGCCGTCCGCGACGGGACCGTGACCGTGGAAACGCAGCAGCAGGGGACGGCAGCAAATAAGTCCGTGAGCAACGGCTATCTGACGCGGGATAAGAAGGATGGCAAAACCTACTATCCGACCGACCGCGCGCGCGAAATGCTGGCGATGCTGGAAGGCATTGCGGAGCCGGGCGACATGCCGGAACGCGAAACGGAAACAGCCGTGGTGCCGGTCGCTGACGCTTCCGGGCTGGTCGCCACGGTAGAACGGGCGCGGGCGCTTCTTGATGATGGCGATATCATCAACGCCCGCATCGTCGCGTCTGTCGCCTATAATCAGGCCAAGACCGCCGCGCAATTTGCCGAACAGATCGGCGCAACCGAAAAGCTTGTTGCTAAGGCGCGGCGTATGCAGGCCGACGCTCTGTTGATCGAAGCCCGTGCAAAAATCCTCATCGCTGACAAATGGGACGAAGCGGAAGCCCAAGGGAAAACGCTTAAAGGCCGACCGAAAAGCGTTCCCGACGAGAACGCTTTTACTGCGGAACAGGCTGGGCTTTCCCGCAAGGAAATCCACGAAGCCCGCAAGCTGGCGGCGGCGGAACATCGTGAACCCGGCATTGTCGAGCGGGCGATTCAGGCGCGGCTTGCTGCCGGGCTGGAGCCGACGAAGGCCAATCTTCGCGCCGCAGTCGGCACGGCCAGTGCCACGAAGGAAGAACGCGGCGCAAACCTATACGAAACACCGCCGGAAGCAATGTTTACTCTGCTGGCACTTGAAGAATTCACCGCGTGCGTGCTTGAACCGGCCTGCGGACGCGGTGCCATCTCGCGCATGCTGGAAGCGTTCCACTACAGCGTGGTTCTGGCAGATATTAACGACTACGCCACGGCGGACAGCAACGGCGAATTGCAGGCTGTGCAGGACTTTTTGACCTCGCAGCCGCCGGAAGCCGGCTCGTACGATATCATCACCAATCCGCCTTACGGCGATATACTCAATGCCTTCGTGGCCTACGCCCTGCGCGTCTACAAGCCGCGCAAAATGGCGCTTTTGCTCAATCTGAATTTCCTTTGCGGCTTCGCGGACGATGACCGCAATTTCGTCATGGATGATTGCCCGCCCGCGCGCGTCTACGTTTTCAAGCGCCGCCTCCCGATGATGCACCGCGACGGATGGGACGGAAACAAGGCCAGCAGCCGCATGAACACCGCGTGGTTTGTTTGGGAGCGTGACGAGGCCGGAAACTACGGCAGCGCCACCATTGTCCGCCGCGTGGACTGGAAGGATTTCCAGCCGCAGCAAGCCGCCGCGACGGCGGAAAGCGAGGAGGCATGAGCGTTTACGTTGACGACATGCGCGCCCCGTTTGGCAACATGGTGATGTGTCACATGTGGGCGGACTTGGATCACGAACTGCTTGCCATGGCGGATCGCATAGGCGTGCAGCGCAAGTGGATTCAGGGGCATCCTGTTCTTTCGTTTGGCAAACATCGAAATGCCAGTTGGGTTCATTTCGATATCGCCACCTCGAAGCGAGCGCTTGCGGTCAAATTTGGCGCCATCGAAACAGATCGGTTTGGCCCGGTTATTCACACGACAAAGCTACGGCTTGCGGCGGCGATTTCCGCAGAGAATGAAGATGCAGTTCGGGCGGCGCGCGAACGCCTCGCTTCATACGAAGCCATTCGCGTTCGGCACGATGGCGCGCAGGCACGGCAAGGTGGTCTTCGCGAGGGTGACTTTGCCGCATTGGCCGAACTGCTGTGTGCGGAACCGCTGTTTCACCGTTTCCTTGAAATGCGGGACCAGACGCGCGCGATTTACAACCAAGACCATGCTGACACGGTACTCAAGAGCCTGATCGGCATCGCCAGCAAAACACAACTCAACACGGACGAACGCGCGCAGTCGGTTTTCATCGCACTGCGGGCGGATTTCGACGTGTGGAAAAAGAGGGTTTCCGTGTGAGCGACCGCAACTTTCCAGAGGTTCCGATTTCCTACGGCGACAAGTCCACGAAGGCCATGCGGATCGCATGCGCCTGCTGTGGCGGGGTGGCCTACTTTCCGCATCAAACGGGAATAACCCGTAAGCCGCCAATCGCGGCAATTCAGCATTTTCAGAACAAGGGATGGGTGGTCGGGAGCAATCCACGCAAGGATTTCTGCCCGCTTCACGCCAGCCCTTCCAAGCGTAAAGGACAGAAAGCCATGGCGGACACCGCAGCGACGATTGCCGACAAGCCCCGCGAAATGAGCCGCGAGGACCGGCGCATTATCAACGACAAGCTGGATGAGGTTTACGCCAAAGACGCCTACAAATCCCCCTGGACGGATTCTGCCGTGGCGAAAGATTTGGGTGTGCCGCGAGATTGGGTTGCGCAGGTCCGTGAACAATTCTTCGGCCCGGCAGGCTCGAACCCGCTTTATGACGAGTTCCTGAAAGAAACGGCGCAGATGGAAGTTGCTTTCCGCGCCTGCGAGGACGCGACCGCCAGCGCGGAAAAGGCTGCTGCCGACCAGCGGCGGGCACAGGGTGATCTTTGCAAGGCGATGGACAGCTACCGCGTTCTGGCACGCAAGGTAGAGCGGGAAATCAGCCGATGACCGATCTTATGCCAATTGTTGAAATTCTGGCGGACTGCCAGACGGACGCGGCGCGCGCGGACTGGCTTTTGCGCGCGCCTCAGGGCGTCATCTATCGCGACCACACCACAATCCGCCGTGTTTTGCAGGAAGCGCATTTTACGCTCGGCGTGGACGCGCTGGACGTCGAATTCGCAGCCATCAACGCCACGCGCCTGCCGGACGGCGGATTGCCGCATACGGTCGTTCTCGGCGTCCATGCTGTGCGCTCATTCCTGCGCGACGTGGTGCGGAAAGGCGGTGCAAAGTGATGGAACCGGATCACGGCGCAATGTCGCGCGCATGGTCTTGGCGTCACGCGGTCGGTAAATCCGGCCTGCCGCCGATCACGCGCCTTGTGCTGCATACGCTTGGCCTGAAAATGGATGCGACCGGCGGTTCCTGTTATCCGCCGATTTCGGAACTGGTGGACCTGACGGGCCTCGATAAGAAAACCGTCCTGAAACACCTCGAAATCGCCGAAGAGAGCGGTTGGATCGTCGTCACGCAACACGGTTTTCGCGGTCAGAAATGGAAGCGGAACGAATATGTTGCGCGCTGGCCGGGCCGCGACCTTTCCGGCAATGCGGCGAGCGGTGAAGAAAATGAAGGTGGTGGAAATCTTCCACCACGTTCCAACGATGCCAGCACCTTCCAAGGTGGTGGAGCCGTTCCACCACGTTCGCCGGAAAAGGCGGTGGAAATGGTTCCCGAAGGTGGTGGAAATGACGACCCGAAGGTGGTGGAGGAGTTCCACCAAGATAAGAATCTTCCAACTAACATTCCAGAAAACTCTCCAGCCGCTGGCGCGGAAGAGGGAGTTTTGAAAAAGGCTGATCGAAAAAAGATAGAGCACGCCTTCACGCTCTGGTTTGCGACGTGGAAGAAGGGTGACGTTGAATTCGCCCGCAATGCGTGGTTCGCCCTTTCCCCGGAAGATCGGGCGGAATGTGTGGAGCGGACGCCCGCTTATCTCCGCTGGGCTAAACCTGCCGATATCATGGCCGCAGCGGTCTATCTCAAAAACCGCCACTGGCGCGACCTGCCGGAACACGTTCTTGCGGAGCCTGTCCAGACGCGCGGCATTGCCAAGGTGTGCGGCAAGCTCTGGATGGGGACGCGCCTTGAAGCTCTGTCGAAAGAGCCGACCGGGCGCTTTAACGTGACCAGCTTTGACGAAACCCGCATCGCCAAGGGCATGATTTCCCGCGAACAGCTTTTGCACGAAAAGCGGCGTGACAATGGCTGGCCTGTCGTCAACGCCATGCGGGACCATGCTAACCGCCGTGAGCCGTACACCACATCGCTGGCGCTGCTCCCCTTTGTGCAGGACTTCCGGCAGGTGCATCGTGACAGCGATGTGTTCGCGGTCTGGAAACGCCTGCATGAGCGCAACGGCTGGCCCTTTATCGAGCATCCGCCCGAATGGGTCTATTTCCCCCCGGTCGATGACGGGGCTGACGATCTCGAAGCGGCAGTAGATGCCGCGCTTTCCAATTTCCTTATCTCCATCAACGAGGGACGCTCCAATGATGCATGACGTGAAGATTTATGCCGCCAGCAAGCCGGTTAACCCGGAGCTTTATGACCTGACGCGCTTTGCGTCTCTGTTCGACCAGATGCGGAACACGAAGCGACTCAACGTCACCATGCTTTCAATGGCGGCGGAGAATCAGCCGGGAAAACACGAATGGTTCGTGGTGGAGACGAAGCACAAGGCGGAAAAAGTTGTTGAGGACGCCCTCAGCAAAGCCGGTGTCAAAACTTTTTTGCCCATGGAGAACTGCGGTAAACAGGTCGTTCGTGGCCGGGTTATCCATGATGTTTTGCGCCCGATGATGCCCGGTTATGTGCTGGTCAACATCGTGTATTCTCCCGCCGCAGTCTGCGGAATTGCCCGGCTGGAAGGTGTGGCGGGCTTCGTCGGCGGCATGATCACGCCGCATCGTGTATCTGACGAGGAAATGAATCGATTCAAGCTCTTCGGTACTCAAGAGCTTGACCTTGATTTGGAGCACTGCAAGAGCTTTCGGCGCGGCGATAGGGTTCGCTTTAGCAGCGGCCCGTTTGCCGGTTTCACTGGCCACGTCACCAAACTGCGCAAGGATAAGGTGGTTGACGGGGAGCGGATTGCGAGCGGGGCTGTTGTCGCCGTAGAGATGTTTGGTGCTGTTACCCCTGTTGAAACCTCTCTTGCATTGCTCGAAAAGTTGTGACTATGCATAGCGCAGGATGATCTGCTGATCCTGTGCAAGCGCGTCGGTCTCGACCGGCGAGTGGAGTTAAAACCTCCCACGCGGGTATGCCGGGTAGACCCTGCCTTGACCCTCTCGCCAGAGAGACCGATTCAAGGCCAGTGCGACAGCTATATCATCGGCGGACTTGAGCAAAGGCGACCCTAACCCGGTCGCCTTTTTCGTTTGCGTAGGGTGTAGGCAACTTCCGGGAAAATCTGACGATGGCTGTTCTGTCCATGAAATGGGCCGACCGCAATCTTGCGGAGTACGGCGACCGGATAGCGGAATTGAAACGGCGCTTCCCGACCGTTCTACCCCGCATCGTCAATCAGGTCGGCAACAGGACGAAAACCGTTGTCATCCGCGAATTGACGAAACAGACGGGCTTGCCGCGTGCCACCATCGTTAAGGCCATCGGCAATCCGGCAACCGCAAAGCCGGGCCGGTACGTCTATGACATGACCACGCGGGGCGGCAACATTCGCCTCAAATATCTGCGCCCGAAGGAAACCGAAGCCGGTGTCGTGGCGCGACCATTCGGAAAGCCGACGCTCTATCCCGGCGCGTTCCTGCGGGGTGGACAGTTCCCCGACCGTAAGCCGGTGGAGCAGTTCAATGGCCATGCCTATTACCGGCTCAACCGCTCCGGCACGAAGATTACCTTCGCCCGCTCGGGGGTCTTCATCCCGAAGGAAATGACCAGCGGCGCAACAGCCGAAGCATTCCAGCGCATAGCAGCGCCCTTGCTGAAAGAGCGGGTCGAAGCCGCCCTTGCCAAGCTGGTCCCCTGACCGGCCACCCCGACCCCCGGTCGCGACCCGCCCCATACCCCCCTCGGTCGGGTCCTCCCCCAAAAGAGGCCAAGTAGCGGGTGTGGGCGACTGCGGGATTTCGCTCTGTGAAGAAAATTATAGGGGGGTTCCACCGCCCTTTCGATGGAATCGGAATCAGATGGCAAAGAGCTATCCTGACGAGTTGCGTGAACAGGTCGTGGCCTTCATGGATGAAGGCCACACGGTTCGGGAGGCGGCGGCAAAGTTCAACGTCAGCCCGAGTTTCGCGGCCAAATCGCACAAGAAACATGCGGAAGCTGGCGAAAGCCTCCCGCTGCTTAACGAAGCGGCACCTGCCGAACCGGAAAAGCCCTCGCTCGATATCGAAATCACCGCATCCGAACTGGCGGAACTGCTGAAGGTTTCGAAGCGGGCGGTCTCGGATTTCGTAGAGCGTGGAATCGTGGTGAAGACAGAACGGAATCGCTTCGATCTTCGCCAGTCCATCCAGCTTTATTGTGAGCATTTGCGTGGTGTTGCCGCCGGTCGCGGCGGCGACGGCGCGGATGTTCTGACCGCCGAACGCGCCAGACTCGCGCGAGAACAGGCCGACCAGACGGCCATGAAAAACGCGGCGATGCGCGGCGAACTGATTTCGATGACGGACGTGCGAAACGAGTGGGTTTCGATAGGCCGACGCATCCGCAACGCTGTTCTGTCTGTGCCTTCGCGCTGTCGGCAGATGCTGCCGCATCTCACGACCTACGATGTGGACCTGATCGGGCAGGAAATCCGGTCGGCGCTTACCGAACTTGGTGACGAGGACGATGACAACGGCGCTGGCGACATTGCGGCGAGCGGTATGGGACAGCCTGTTACCGCCGCCGAAACTTCGGCTGTCGGAATGGATTGAACATACCGTCCATTTGCCGGAAGGCGTTTCATCGCTCACCGGCAAGGTTCGGCTGTGGCCCCCGCAGCGTGAAATTGCCGACGCCATTGGCGATAGCGCGATTGAGCGGGTAACGCTGGTCAAGCCGGTCCGCGTCGGCTTCACGACGCTGCTGACCAGCGCCATGGCAAGCTTCTGTTCGAACGACCCGTCCCCGATCCTTTCGCTTCTGCCGACAGAGGCCGACTGCCGCGACTATATGGTTTCGGACGTTGAACCGATTTTCGATGCCTCGCCAGCGCTTCGCGGTCTTTTGACCGGTGATACCAGCGAAGGCGGACGCAACACGCTTCTTGCCCGTCGCTTTCCCGGCGGGTTCCTGAAAGTCATTGCCGCAAAGGCACCGCGCAACCTGCGCCGTCACAATGTCCGCATCCTCTTCATTGACGAGGCGGACGGCATGGATGCGACGAAGGAAGGTTCGCCGATCCTGCTGGCGGAACGCCGCACGCTGTCGTTTGCGGACCGCAAGATTGTCATGGGTTCGACGCCTGTGTACGAGGCGACCAGCCATGTATTGCGGGCCTATGAGCAATCGGACAAGCGTATTTATGAGGTGCCTTGCCCCGAGTGCGGTCACTTCCATGAAATCACATGGGCCGATATCCATTGGCCCGAAGGCGAACCGGAAAAGGCGTATTATGTTTGCGTCGAATGCGGTTCCGTTGTGGAGGAACGGCACAAGCCGGGCATGGTGGCGAATGGCCGCTGGCGCGCTCTTCGACCGGAAATCAAGGATCATGCCGGTTTCCGCATGAACGCCCTGATATCGCTTTTGCCTAACGCCTCCTGGGGGCGGCTGGCGCGCGAATTCGTCACGGTCAAAAACGACCCTTCGACGCTGCAAACCTTCGTCAACACCATTCTTGCCCAAGGGTGGAAAGAGGACGGCGACGAACTGGACGATATCGAGCTTGGGGGCCGCGCCGAAGACTTCGGGCTGGAAAATATCCCGATCCAAGTGCTGATTATCACGGTCGGCGTGGACGTGCAGGATGATCGTCTGGAAGCAACCTTCGTCGGTTGGGACAAAGAGGGCATCCCCTATGTTCTCGGCCATACCGTTGTGTGGGGTCGCTATGATGACCATACCACATGGGCCGAACTGGACGTTGCCCTGACGACGCAATGGGACCATCCGCTTGGCGGCAAGATCAAGGTCGATGCCGTTTGCGTCGATAGCTCGGACGGCGAGACCATGGAAACGGTCTATCGCTTCGCGTTCCCGCGCTTCAATCGCCGTGTTCTGGCAATCAAGGGTGCTGCGGGCAACCGGCCATGGATTGAGCGCTCCAAGACCAGCGTGAAGGGCGGACGGCTTTTCATCGTCGGCGTGGATGGCATCAAGAGCCACATTTTCGGCAGGCTGGCGCGGCCCAAGTCCATCCGGTTTTCGAAAGACCTGCCGGATGTTTGGTACGAGCAGCTTGCAGGCGAAAAAATGGAAGTCCGCTATTTGCGCGGCCAGCCAAGCAGACAGTTCGTTCCGATACCGGGCCGACGCCATGAGGCGCTTGACTGCACGGTTTATGCCTTCGCCGCCCGCCAGATGGTCAATGCCAATTGGGCGCACCGCGAGGGCGAGCTTTCGACACCGCCGGAACCGGCGGTCGCAACCTACACACAAGAAATCGCGAAACCGGAGTGGCTTGCATAATGGCGACTACAGACGATCAAATTGCTGCGCTTGAAGATGCAATCGCAATGGGCGCGCGAAAGGTGATATTCCACTCTGGCGGCACGCGCCGCGAGGTGGAATATCACTCTCTCAAAGATATGAGGGAGGCTCTCGCCGCCCTGAAATCCACTCGGTCGGGCGGCTCCCGGACCATTTACGCGGCGCTCGACTGATGAGCCTCGCTAACGTTCTCGACCGGACCATTGGTTATTTCTCGCCCGAAGCTGGCCTTCGGCGCGCGAAAAGCCGCTTCGCGATGAATGCTCTTCGCGATTACACTGGCGCAGAAACCAGTCGCCTGAAATCCGGCAGGCGCGCACCATCAACATCGGCGGACGCAGAAATTGCGCGCGCCGGTCGGACCCTGCGCAACCGCATGCGCGATCTCGCCCGCAACAATCCTTATGCTGCGAAGGCGATCCACGAACTTGTTACCCACGCCATCGGCGACGGCATTATTCCGCGCTCGAAAAATAAAAAGCTCAACAAGCTTTTCGCGGAGTGGAGCAAGGTTTGTGATGCGGACGGCGATCTTGATTTCAACGGTATCGTCAACCTGACGGCCCGCGAAATGTTCGAAAGCGGGAACGGCCTTGTTCGCCGCCGCCGTCGCAGGCTGGAAGAGGGTTTGCCCGTCCCGTTGCAATTGCAGGTGCTGGAACCGGACCTGATCGACACTACCAAAGAAGGCGTTCTTTCCGATGGTGGCAAGATCATCCAAGGCATCGAATTTGATGCCATAGGCAGGAAGCGCGCCTACTGGATGTTCGGTTCGCATCCGGGCAATAGCTTCTTCGACCCGAAGTCCACGATTGTTTCGAAGCCGGTTCCTGCGTCCGACATTGCCCACGCTTTCGAAAAGCAGCGCACACAGGTCATGGGTGCGCCGTGGGGTACGCCAGCGATGGCCGATACCTACGATCTGGCGTCTTACGAGCAAGCGGAATTGACGCGCAAGCGGCTGGAAGCCTGCCTTGTTGGCGTGATGACCGGCGGCGACGAAGGCGACCAGCTTGGCATGCCTATGGCGGATAACAGTCCAGCCAAGCCCGGCATCTATGATGTGAACGGCAGGCGCGTCGAGAAATTCGAACCCGGTATGTTCTATAATGCCGTTGGTGGCCGGGGCATGGAGTTTTCGCAACCGGCAGTGACGGACAGCTATGATCCTTATAAGGCATCTATGCTGCACACCATCGCTGCGGGCTGGCGCGTTCCCTATGCCATCATGTCGGGCCGGTTGGACAAAGTGAACTATTCGTCCAGCAAGATCGGGCTGGAAGGGTTTCGCCGGACGATCTCCGCCGTTCAATGGCTCATCATCATTCCGATGCTGCTACAGCCTATTTGGGATTGGTTCTGCGAAGCCGCGTACTTCGCCGGAATCATCAGTTCGCCCAAGGTTGCCGTGGAATGGTCGCCGCCGCGCTTCTATTCAGCTGACCCGCTGAAAGACGTGAACGCCCGCATCAAGGAAGTGCGGTCGGGCTTCCGCTCGCTATCCAGCGTCATAGCCGAAATGGGCGAAAACCCGGATGACGTGCTGGATGAAATCCAGTCCGACAACAAGAAAATCGACAAGCGCAAGCTTGTCCTCGACAGCGACCCACGGCGGATGTCTCAGGCCGGGCAAGCGCAGCAGCGGGACGAAAAAGACGATCCGCCCGACGACAAGTCGGAAGACGACAAGGACCCCGACGATGACGAAACTTGAACTGCGCAAAGCGCCCGCGTCCCTGCCGATGCAGGTTCGCGGCCAAGACCTGAATGTCAGTTCGATCGATGCGGAGGCGCGCACCGTGACGCTGGTATTCACGACCGGCGCTGCGGTGCGCCGCCTGCGCTATACCGGGTGGGATACGGCTGTCCCGTTCGATGAAATCCTTGTCGTCAGCGAACGGGCGCTGGACCTGACGCGGATGAACTTGGGTGCGCCAGTTCTGGACAGCCATTCCCGGTGGTCCACATTCTCGCAGATCGCTGTTGTTGAACGGGCGTGGATCGAAAAGGGCGAAGGATGGGCGACCATCCGTTTCCCCAAGGCCGGAATTGATCTCGCCGCCGACCGCATGTTCGGGCTGGTCTCTGACAAGATCATCAAAAATGTGTCGGTGGGTTATTCCATTGATAAAATCCGGGTGGAGGAAGCGGCGAAGAAAGGCGAGGTCGAAAAGATTTTCGTGGAGCGCTGGACGCCAAACGAGATTTCATTTGTGACCGTACCGGCCGATCCCGGCGCGCAGGTCCGATCCAGCGAAGCCACGTTCCCGCTCTCTATCCAGTCCGCGTCATGTCTCGACCTTCGGGCCGCACGCATGCGCATGGCCGAAGCCGAACGCCGCTTCGCCTAACACTCATTCCAAATTTTCCAGTTCGCCGCCTGACTTCCACCGGGGATGCAGGGCGACGGCGCTTGTCCTGCCCGGTAATACAAAAGGAACCGCACGCCATGAAAAAGGCTGCATATGTTTTCGCGACCGTCGCCGCAATCGTCTGCTTCGGTCTCGCCTTCACCATTCTTTCCGCCGACCCTTCCCACGCGGCCTCGCTGATCGGACACGATGCATTCGTGCAGACGCGCGGCATGCTGGATCATGTCTATCAGGCCACCCCGGCACTGCTCGCACTCCGGGCGAAGGCTACCGACCTCACCACGCGCGCCGAAAACAAGCGCAAGGAACTGGTGGAAGGTCTGTCCGATGAAGCCGCCCGCGCCATCGAAAAGGATCACACGGACATTATCGCCGAACTTGATGGCGTTCGTGCCGAGATCACCGCGCTTGAAAATGCGGAGCGAAATGCGCCGACGCCTGCCGACAACAACCCGCAGGCCATCGCGCAGAATGCTGTTCGTGCCGAACGCGAGCGCGTGACTGCTATCGAAGAACTGGCGGAGCGTGCCGGGCAAGCGGGCTTTGGTCGTGACCATATTCGCTCCGGCACCTCTCTGGACAGCTTCCGGGGTTTGCTTCTGGATCACATGGTGACCAGTGAACGCACCACGCCGACCGATAGCCGCGTTCGCGTGCAGGTCGGCAATGACGAAGCCGATACCATCCGTTCGGCCCGTGTGGAAGCACTTGCATACGGTCTCGGCGCGCCGGTCCCGCAGGCCGGTCCGTCTGCTGCCGCCCGCCAGTATATGGGCCAAGGTCTGGTCGATATCGCTGCCGATTGCGTGAACTTCCACGGTCGCCGCATGTTGAATGCCCGCGACATCGACAACATCTTCAGCCGTGCCGCGCATTCGACTTCTGATTTCCCGGTGATTTTTGAAGGCGCTGTCAATCGCACGCTGGAACAGCGCTACGCACTGGCGCAGCCGACCTTTAAGCGCTTCACCCGCAAGAAGAACTTCCGCGACTTCCGCCCGGATACGATCGTCAAAACCGGCGATTTCCCGATGCTGGAAAAGATTCTGGAAAACGGCAAGATCAAGTTCGGTTCGTTCGGTGAAGGTAAGGAAGCCGTGCAGGCTTTCAGTTACGCCATCGCCTTGAATATCAGCCGCCAGATGCTCATCAATGACGATCTTGGCGCCATCGCCGAACTGCTGACGAGCTACGGCGCTTCGGTTGCCCTGTTCGAAGAAGTCACCTTTTACGGCGGTGCGTTCAACGGCAAGCTTGCGGACGGCAAAACCGTCTTCCATGCTGACCATAAGAACCTTGCTGCTGCTGGTTCTGCGATTACTGTCGATAGCGTCGGCGAAGGCCGCAAGTCGATGGGTCGGCAAACCTCTCTGGATGGCAAGCCGTTGCTCGCAAACCCGGCGCGTATCATGCTGGTCGGCCCGAACCAGTTGACCGATGCGGAAAAGCTGCTCGCATCCATCACGCCCGCCACGGTTTCCACGGTCAATATTTTCTCCGGCAAGTTCGAACTGGTGGAAACGTCGCAGATCGCGGACAATTCCTGGGACCTCTTCGCCGATCCTTCGACCGGCTCCAATTACCGATGGGGTTACCTCGAAGGTTACGAGGCTCCGCGCGTTCGCATGGACGAACCATTCGGCTCGCAGGGTTTCAGCATGTCGGTGGAACACGACTTCGGTTGCGGCGCGACCGATTTCCGCTTCGGCTACCACAACCCCGGCCAAGCGTAAGCCGCCTGCCCGACTTCGTTGGGGGAGCCGCCCGGCTCTCCCTTTCCTGTCACGTTGATCGCAAGGAAGATCACCATGAAAAATTATCGAGGCCCCGCCGATACGGTGGAAGTCACCGCGCCCGCCGATGTCAATTCCGGCGATGGCGTTCTTGTCGGCAAGCTCTTCGGAGTGGCGCAATTTTCCGCCAAGGCTGGCCAGCGCGTCAATATCGCGCGAGAAGGCGTCTTTACGCTGCCCAAAACGAATGCGCAGGCATGGACCGAAGGCGCACTTCTTTATTGGGATGGTGCCAAGCTGACCACCGCCGATAATGCTGGCGCAAACACCAAGGTCGGTTACGCCGCCGCCGTCGCCGCCAATCCTTCGGCGACCGGCGACCTCATCTTGCATCAGTAAGATGGTGGACTGGCGAAAACTGGAAGCTGCCGTTGACCGGAAGGTTGGCGGCGCTTTTGGCGAGACGGTCCGCCTGTCGTTCATGGCGAACGGCAAGATTGACCCCGACCGCCCGCAGATCGTCATCCGCTGCGAAGCCCTGCACACCGAAGACGACACAACGCGACCGGCAGGCAATGCCGCTAGCGGTCCGCATCGCGTCCGTTTCGCTGCGGCGGATGCCGTACTCTTTATTGACCGCTCCACCTACGAAGGCCCGGCGCTGAAAACCGGAGACAAGGTGCGGGCAATGGATCGGGCAGGCGAACCGGTTTGGTTGGTCGATTTTGTCAGTGACCGGCATAGCAACCTTATCGCTGTTGCCCTGAAAGAACTTTAGGAGCCTGCATGTCCTTCATCCGTTTTGCTGCCCGCATCTCCGCTGTGGAGGCGATCAAGGGAAACACGGTTGTCGGTTCCAACGTGCTGGACAGCGAAATCGGCGTGCTCGATATCGCTGCCGATGGCTCCTTGCGGACGGATAAGGATAAGCCTTTCATCTCCGTCTACACGGACGGTTCGAAATTGATAGAAGGCCTTGAGCTTCGCTCGCTGGCATCGCCGGGGCAACTCGATATCGTTTTTGAAGCTGGCGTGACCACGGCGCACGCCGTCACCGATACCGAGACGGACGAAAGCGTTATTCTCGGAATGCCCGCGACCGACGCGACGTTTGAGTTTCACCTTGATATGGCGCTTCGCCAAACCGGCGATGCTCTCAATGACTCGGAGAACAAATGGGCGGAAATCTTCCGCTCTCTCTGTTCGTCGTTTCAATCCGCATCGCGCTCGCGCATCAGCGGCGATACTAACGGCGTGCGGCTTGCCGCGCACCAACTGAAAATCACCGCCAATATGGTGGCCGAACCTTTGAGGGGGGAACCGCTCAAGCCGGGTTCGCCTTTCGCCCGGTTCCTCGTCAAGTGCGAAAGTGACCTTGCTCCGAATGATCCTTCCATGGCGGAAAAAATTGCTCTCATTCGTGCGCAGCTTTCAGGCAACGCCAGCGAATTGCAGACCGCCATGCGGCGATACGGCCTTATCCATGACGAGGCCGACGCCATGTTGATCACGCCTTACGAGGTATCCCCCTGATGGCCAGTTTGGTGGACCAGATCACAGACCTTTATGTGCGCATGGCCGAACTTGAGCGCCGCAACCGCAACCGACGGCGCAAGGGAACGATTGCGGAAGTCAGCGACGACAAATCTAAATACCGCGTCAAGTTGTCGGAACAGGCTGGAAAGCCGTATCTCACGCCTTGGATCAAGGCGCGGACGCTTGCTGCCGGTGGCGTCAAAGTCGATGTTCTCTACAGCGTCGGCGAACAAGTGGATGTTGTTTCCGAAAACGGCGACATGACCGACGCGCAGATAGATTTTTCCACCTATAGCGACGACAACGCCCGCGAGAATAGTGACGCGCCGCTCCATATCAAGATTGACGATACCGTCATTGAAGCCGCTGCGGGGCGGGTGAAAATCACTTCGCCGAAGGTGATCGTTGAATCGCCGAACGTGCAACTTGGCGGTGACGGCGGCAAGCGTGTCGCCCGGATTGGCGACCTTGTGCACGTCATGTCCGGTTCTTCGTCGGGCAAGTGGCCGATTGTCGAAGGCTCGGGAAAAGTCTTCGCGGTGGACTGAGGAAACCCCATGAAAAACTACAAGGTTCGAACCGGCTGCGAAATCGCCGGGCGCTGGCGGTTGGCTGGCGAAATCATCCCCCTGACCGACGACGAAGCCCGCGAGCTTGCGCCGCCCTTCGGTAATGTCGTTTTCCCTGAAAAAGAGGATAGCGCCCATGGCAAGCTCAACCGGCGTAAACGGTCAGACCGGCGCACCGCTGAATGATTGGCCGCATACGGAACAATCAATCCGCAAAATTCTTAGAACGCCGAAAGGTTCGCGCGTCATGCGCCGGACCTTCGGCAGCAATGTCCCTGATTTTATCGACGGCAAGATGACGCGGCGGAACGTGCTTGCGCTCTACTCTTCTGCCGCAACGGCAATCCTCGAATGGGAACCGCGCTTCCGCATGACTGCCGGGCGCGTGACCAAAGCGGATGCCGGTGGCGTCATCGCGCTCGATATCTTCGGCACCTATTATCCTCGCGGCCATCGCGGCGATTACTCCATTGCGGAGAGCGCCAGCGTCCGCGTCATTTATCCGGGCAAATGACCATGGCGATTTACGCACCGACGACGATTGATGTTTCGCGCCTGCCGTTGCCCGATGCGATTAGCCTGCTGGATTTCGAAACGCTGTACAGCGAATTCAAGGCCCGCTTCCTCGCATTCTGGAACACGCTGCGGTCGGTCGATCCGTCGCTACCGGAATATGACGTGCAGGATCTCGAAACAGACCCGGCGGGCGTCGTCGGTGAAGCTTGGTCATACCTGCGCCTTCTGGACCGGCAGAACGTCAACGATACCTTCCGGTCGCTTCTGGCGGCATATGCGAAGGGGTCCAATCTGGATGCCATCGCCGCAAACCGTAACATAGTCCGCCTCACCGTGGTTCCTGCAACCGCGAATGCGGCGGCGATCATGGAAGGCGATGACGCGTTGTTGCGTCGTTATCTGCTGTCCTACGATCTGCCGTCCGCCGGTTCTGCCGGTCGTTACCTTTATGATGCGTGGACGGCTTGGCCGCAATCTGCTGACAAGGCCCTTGGGCTTTGGGATGCGCGGGTGAATGGCCGGGCTGTCCATGGCCGTCGCGGTGACACGGATGTTGTTGTCATCGGCCCGATGGGCAGGCTTCCGACTGCCTTGGAGCTGGATACAGTCCGGGCGTCGGTAACGAACCCGAACCGTGCGCCGGAAGCTGTGGCTATATCGGTCATGGCCGCCGGGCGGACGGAATATGCGGTCTCGCTTATCCTCGAAATTCCGGCGGTCGGGCCGTCTGCCGATATCGTCCGACAGGAAGCGGAAAAGCGTGTTACCGCAGCGGCGACCGCCCGCATCCTGATCGGCGGCGAAATCCCCGAAGCACTGTTTTCGGGGGCGGCATTTGGTGACGGCGTTATCAGGGTGCGCGACCTCGCGCCGGTCGTCATCCAGCCCGACGCCTACAAGGTGCCGGTGATGACCAGCCTTAGCATCGCTGTCGAGGTGCGGGCATGAGCGACGTAGGTGTGTTGCTGCCATCGTCGGCGGAGCCATTCGAAAAGGCGCTTGCCGCCGGTATGTCGGATGATCTGCCGATACCTTACGCGGTTCTGATGGACCCATACCAGACGCCCGCGCAGTTTCTGCCTTGGCTGGCTGTGCATCATTCGGTCGATCTCTGGTTTGATGACTGGACCGAAGAGCGTAAGCGGGAAATGATTGCGCAGTGTGCCGGGGTTTCGACGCTCTATCCCGCGTCCCCCTTGGGTGCGCTGAAAGGCACGCTTGCCGGGCTGAAACGCTACCTTGCGTTTGTTGATGCGGAAATCGTGGATCGCATTGCGCATCCGAACCGCTTCACCTTCGGGCGCGCGGTGATTGGCCGGACACCGATAGCGCATCAGCCCTATGTTGCGCATTACCTTGTTCGCGTCACGCTGAGAGCGCCGAAGAACCGCTTTCAAATTGGCCGCAGCGCCTTCGGGCGGGCGGCGATGACGGCCATCAACCTTGAGCCTATCCGCCGCGCCAAACGCGCCATGACGACCGCCAAGACGCCCGAGACGCTTTATTCGGTGTCTTTCGCGTGGCGGCGCGGCATCACCTTTAACGACAATATTTTCATCGACGGAAGCCATGCCATCGGCGGTTACATGGATCGCAAGCGGCTGGATTGAGGGTAACGACACATGCAGCGTACTTCCTTTGCAGAAGCTGAAATCGCCGATCATGCAGATTTCGAAGCCATCGGCTTGCAAGCGCAGGCCGCAACGGATGGTCTTTGGCTGGATGCCATCGGCTATCCTGCCCATTGGGCCGCATTTACCGTCGCGCGTAAATCGGCACAGGAAATCACGGTCTCGGCTGGCCGCTACGTTGCCGGGGAAATCGTTTATGCGCAGGAAGCGCCAAAGGATATGAACCTCCAGATTCATATTCCCGTCGCCGCATCTGACCAGCGTTGGGTCGCTGTCCTGCTGCGCGGCAAGGAAGTCATCGACACCGCAACCCGCCCGTTCGAAACCTCGGACGATCCGGAAACCAGTGTCATCGTCAACCGCACGACGCCGAAGACAATCCGCCGCGTTGTCGAATTGATCGTGCAGCCGGGTGAAGCGAACCCGGTTCCGGCCAAGCCCGTTGTGGCATCCACGGACGCCTGCATCGCGTTCGTACTGCTGAAATCGACCGGTATCGATGCCATAGAGCCGGGCAATGGCGACCGGGTGAAAACCCTGTTCGAAGTGGAAGGCCGCGTTGCAGCGCTCGAAGTCGATCTGGACGGCCTTTTTATGCGGACCGAGACGATTGAAACGCAGATCGTCAACATCACCGCCAAGCTCACAGAAATTCCCCGCCGTGAAATCATACGCCAGATGCAACGCGATATAGGCGCGGCCCGGCTGAAAGTCGATCTGCCGGACGAGGCGCGTGCCTATGTTTTCGATGATGCGCTCATTCCCGACCGTTGGGATACGACACATGTCGATTGGCTCGCCCGTATTGAAGAGGGCGTCCGCTTCGGTTTCGCAGCCGAAGCGCAGGCGAGGCTTGAAGTGCAGGCCGAAGACGATCCGAAGATTCATTTTCGTGGTCGCCGTATGGTGCCTGCCTTTGACGAGGTGACGCGCATTGCGAACACCTCGCTGGATGCCACGCTCAACATCTCGCAGTTGGTGCATACGGAGACCACGCTGGTTCGCAAGGAGGCGTCCCGCGTGCGCCTCACCTATGGCCCGACCATGGGCGCATGTGAAAACGCGGCGGGTTGGGCTGGCCTCGGCGGTGATTCCAGGGTGGGGCAGATGCTCAATGTCGGCGGCGAGACCTTTGAAGTGGTCTATGTCGGCGGCAACTATGGCCCCGGCCACCAAACCTATGGCGTTCGTCAGGTGCGCTATGAAATCTACAGCGAACCTTATTGGGAGTACGTCACCGAAGAGGTTGGCATCAACGGCTCAATTTGCGCGCAGTCTTTTCTGGTTGCTCAGCCTATGCAGGTCACAAGTCTGGACCTGTCATTTGCTCGCGTTGGTATCGACGGCGATGTTCATGTGTTCATCGTGGAAACCACGACCGGTGGCGTGCCGCGTTTTGATGCGGTTTTGGCGCAAGGCATGCTGAAACATGCGGAGCTTACCGTCGGCTGGAACAAGGTGGAATTGCCCATCACATTGCTGGAAAGCGGAAAGCGGTATGCTTTCGTGACTGTGACGACCGGCGCACACGCGCTGCATATTTCCGGGTCGAACAAGTACACGGGCGGAACGCAGTTCCTGACGACAGACGGTGCGTTTGCTCAGGGGTCAACGGAGACGGATATCTGCTTCCGGCTCAATGCCGCCCGCTATCGCAGCCCTCGCACGATCATTCCCATGCAGGCTCTCAACCTCGCGGACGGCATGACGCAGATCGACATGCTTTTTGCGGGTTGGGTGCCGGGCGGATGCACACTTGGCTGGGAAATCCGGCCATCCGGTTCGACCGTCTGGACGGAACTGGATGACGGCGACCCGACGACGAACCCGCTTGTGGGCTTACCTGCCTCGGTGGAATTGCGCATGGTCATGATGGGTACGGCGGACTTGCAGCCTATGATCCAGCTTGACCAGAAAGCGGTCTCGCGTGTTGCCCGCAACCGCAACAGCATGCGGGCAGTCAGCAAAAGCTTTCCGCTCGGATTTTCGACCACAAGCATCCAGACGCAATACACGCTGGATTTCTTCGATCCTGACCGGCACACGTTCACGCCCGCTATCATGGTCGGAAATACGGTCGTCAACCCGGATAGCACCGAAATCACCATCGACCCGCAGATGCCTGCGCGCCGAACCTATCTTTCAACCTACACGCTCGGCGCTGCGGCGAATGCTGCTCGCATGCGCCCCGCCGCTACCACAAACAATGTCGCGTCCGTGCCATTCGTGCAGGACGCCTTCATTGCTGCGCTTTAAGGAGTTCCCATGGCTTCCCAGATCGACCCGGAGAAATCCTATGATGTGAAGCTCTCGCGCATCGTTAAGCGCGGGCGTTTCACTTACTACCCGTTGAACGAAATCAACATGCGCGGCTCGCTGGTGACGGCGATCATCGAGCAGGAAGGTGAGGAGGTTTTTGACTATGCCAGACAGGTCTGATGGCTATCAAATCCCCTCGTGGCCGAAGACTCTGATCGACCGTCCATTGTGGAATGCCACAATGGGCGACATTGATGCCCGTCTGACTGCCCGCGAGCAACTGGAAGCATCGTTTGAACGCCTCATGGCAGAGGGTGTTCAGGCGTCACTTGATTACATTCAGGTCAATGTTGCCCCGCAAATCGCGACCCTGCAGCAATCGATTTCGCTTGCGCAGGAACAGATTGACCAGATCATTGTCGGCGGTACAGCGCCGAACGCCCTCAAGCTCGGCGGAAAGGAAGCCGCATGGTACGCGTCAGCGCAGGACGTGCAGGATGCCGTGCAGGATGCCTCGGAAGCTGTTGATACCAAGCTCGCCGACTATCTGCGCGCCGATCAAAAAAACGTTGCTGATGGCATTGCTCCGCTGGGCCCTGACAGCAAGGTGCCGCTGGCTAATCTTCCGGCGCTGACCACAACCGCCACCGTCGGCGCAGCTATCGCGGGTGCGAATGGGAAAACGACGCCCGATGATGGCGACCGGTTTGCTGGTGTTCTGTCCGGGGCATCAACAGTGTTCTGGACAACATGGGGAAACATCAAAGCAGCACTTGATGTGCTCTACTATCGTAAAGCCGCTGTCGATACCGCCCTCGCGGGCAAGGTTGCCAAGACCGGGGACACCCTCACGGGAGATATCACGGTCAACAAGAATTATCCCACGCACCGCATGCTTTACCCAGGTGTGCGAGACGTAGGTTTGCAGGTCCGAGAAGACGGCAGCACTTGGATATGGGACTTCTCCGGAAACCGGGGGATATTTCGCGTCGGCACAGACGGCGCTCTTTGGAATGTTCAGATTGGCGATTTGAACACTCGCATCGAGGACAGGGCCTATGCCCATGCCGACTCCCGCGCTTGGGCGGTTGCGAATGACCGCGTGGCGAACCTGAATACCCGGTGGGTGTCCCGTGGTGAATTCAATCTGAGTTACAATGTCTGGCGGGAAGCTCCGGCAGGGAGTGCGGTCACCGGCTTTTATATCGAAAGCAACAACTGGATGAAGCACTTCTGCTACCGCTACTTCCAACTATTCGATCCGGTGCGCGGCTGGATTACGGCCCACAACGCTTGAGGTAGACAAATGGAAATCGTTAATTTCGGACACTTCAAGCTTACCAGCACGACCGGCATCCAGTTCTTTGCAAATGAGGACGGCCAAGACTGGTACGACCTGCGGCGCGGCCTCACAACGTGGGACGAGCAGGGTAACTTCCTCACTGCGATCTATGGTGCTTGGGCGATGGTCGATCCGGTAACCCTCAAAGTTACCAACGTCGAACGGGACCCGTCCCGCATGGTGCCGAATGACAAGATCGTTTTGGGCATTGACGCTGATGCGGGCGATATCGCGGAGGGGATGCTTTATCAGGGAGGCGGCCTTGTAGCGGCTCCACCCGAGCCTCCTATCTTCAATCCCATCACCCGTCGCCAGTTGCGGCTTACACTGGTTCGAAACGGCATATCCCTTGCCGCTGTAGAAACAGCTATCAGCACGATGCCCGATGGGTTGGAAAAGGAAGAAGCTCAGATCGAATGGGCTGACGCGACCGAATTTGAGCGCACCCACCCAACGCTAATGCTGATTGCCGCCGCGCTCGATCTGGCTGAACAGCAGGTTGACGCAATGTGGCGACAAGCGGAAATCGCTTAACAGCAGATTCCTCCTGATACCCATAATCACGCATCGCCAGACATGGCGAGGCGTTTCCCCATCTCCGGGTGTAGCCGGAACTCCCTTCAAAAATTTGGAACCTTCAACGGAGACCAGCCGAATGGTTGACCTGTCCTATCATCATGGCGTCAAGCTCGTCGAAAGCACCGACACCCCGGCAATCGCACGCGTGACCCGCAGCGGTATTACCTTCGTCAACGGCATCGCGCCTGACGCGGACCCTGCCGCCTTTCCTCTCGATTATCCGACCATCGTTCGTTCGTTGACGGCGGCAACTGCGCTCGGCGCGGCGGGAACGCTGCTGCAAGACCTTACCACCATTTTCGACGAAGGCGGCTCTTGGTGCATCGTCAACCGTGTCCCCGACAGTGCCGACCCGGCGACGCTGCAAAACAACCTGATCGGCGACCCGGTGGCGCGGACCGGCATCTATTCCGCGCTCCGCGCAAAGGCCCTGACCGGCTACCAGCCGCGCGTCATCATCACTGCCGGAGATACCGGTGCGTGGATCGAGGACGGCGTGGTTTCGGTGTCGCTGACCTCGCAGGGTGATAACCTGACGGAAGCGCCGGTCGTCACCGCGACGGGTGGCGGCAATGATCCCGGCAAGGTATTGCCGACGCTGGAGGCTGTGATGGGAACCGGGGCCGACGCCGACAAGGTTGTTTCCGTTAAAGTCATTGCGCCCGGCAAGAAAATGTCGCAAGCGCCCGTTCTCACGTTCACGGGCGGCGGGGCGGATGCTGGCAAAGTTCTGCCGACAGCAACCGCCAATGTCGGCGACGTGGCGAATCCCTTTGTTTCGGCGCTCAATGCCGTCACCCCGAAAATCCGCGCCCGCGCATATATCTCGGGTCCGAATACGACCGACGCCGAAGCCGTGCGTTTCCGCCAGACTGTCAACGGCGGGCGCATCCTCATCATTGATCCGAAGGTGATCAAGAACGTCAACGGCGTTCCGGTGACGAAGCCTGTTGCCGCCGTCTTCGCAGGCGTCCGCGCCCGTGTCGTGGCGTCGGCGGAAGGCTTCTCCGGGTCGGTGTCGAACAAGATCATTCGCACCATCGACGGTGTAGCGCGGACGATTTCCTATCCCGATGACAGCAACTACCTGAACGAAAATCAGGTCGCCACGATCATCAATGAGCGCGGCGGTTTCAGGACATGGGGCAGCCGTCTCGCGATTGATGATCCGCTGTGGCAGTTCGACAGCGTGCGCGCCACCGCCGACATGATCAACGAGTCTCTTGAAGACCTGTATTTCCTCTACGTGGATCGAAAGACCACGAAGGGCAATTTCAAGATGCTCATCGAAGACGGCAACGCCGCAATGCGTGTCTTCGCGAAGAACGAAGATATCCTTGGCGGTAGCGTCTGGCTGTCCGACCAGAACGACCCAACCTTGATGGTCAACGGCAAGACCCTGCTCGGGGTCGAATTCGAGCCGGTTGGCCTCATGGAACAAATCCACATCACCACCCACCGCAACATCGTCCGGTATCAGTTGCTGATTGACGAGGTGAACGGGGCAATCGAAATCGGCGCGCTCTCGGTCGCCGCGTAAGGAGCTTTTCACATGGCGCAAAAAACTCTCCCCGCCTACATCCTGCGGAACTGCATGCTGTGGGCGGATCGTCAAAGCAAGCTCGGGCAGATCGGCGATATCACGCCTCCGGTTCCCGAAGCCGTCCGCGAGGACGTGCGCAACGCCGGGATGATCAAGGCCCGTAAGGTCCATCTCGGTTACAACGCTCTGGAATTCAGCTTCAAGATGCCGGGCGTGGACCCGCAGATTTTGAAGCTGCACGGCATCAAGATCGGCGAGGAAACGCCGTTCATGATTACCGGGGCGCTGGTGGACGAAGATGGCACCACGCATAGCGCCGTGATGACCATTCGCGGCAGGGTCTACAAGCCGGACGCCGGGACGTGGAAGGCAGGCGAGCTTTCCGAAAACGACTACGGAGTCGACGTGAACTATTACAAGCTCGAAATCGACGGCGAGCAAATCTACGAGATGGACGATTTTGATTTCAAGGTCGGTGGCGTCTCGCAGTTCGGCGATATCCGAAACGCCTTGCTGCTCTAGCGGCTGGCGCTTCTTCCTTCCCCAAATCCTTCCAATCCGGCCCGCGCTCTGCGGGCCATTTTTTCAGGTGATACCATGGACGCAATTTCTGTAACGCTCGCCAAGCCGGTCGAGCTTGAGGGCAAGACCTATTCCCAACTGACGTTCCGCGAACCGGAAGTCGGCGACCTCCTGTTAGCGGATAGCTCTTCTCCTGGCATCGGCCAGATGGTCGCGCTGCTGGCCCTCATTTCTGATGTGCCGCTGCCTGCCTTTAAGAAGATCAAGGGCGGCGACTTCAAGAACATCGTCGCCAAGACGAAACCGCTGTTGGGAAACGACCCGACGAACACGACTGGCGAATAGTCGCCGTCTACGTTGCTGATACTGCGAAAACATCGCTCGATGTCATTGAGCGATGGCCCGCCCGAAAGCTGCTTGCATATTTCAACACCTGCAAGGAGTACCGGAAAATCATGAGAGAATGACCATGGCTGTCCAGCAAAGCACTCTTCGCGTCTCCCTTCTTGATGATGTTTCGGCCCGCGCGAAACACATCACGCGGTCGCTGGACGGCCTGCGGGCGCAATCTGTTTCTGCCTTCGCACCCATGCGCGGTTTGATCGGGCAGGCCGTCGCGCTCGGCGCTGGTTACTTCGGCGTCACGCGCGGCTTCGAGGCCACGGCGGGCGCGGCCATCAGTTTCGAGTCTGCGTTTGCAGACGTGAAAAAGGTGGTCGAAGCCAATGACGAACAGTTTGAAAACATGCGCCGCAGCATCCGGCGCATGTCCGGCGAAATCCCGCTGGCCGCAAATGACATTGCCGCACTGTTCGCCGCCGCAGGTGAAAGCGGTATAGCGACCGAAGACTTGCAAAGCTTCGCGGAAATGGCCGCACGCGTTGGCATCGCTTTCGATCTCGGCGCAGGTGAGGCAGGCGAAAGCCTTGCCAAGCTGAAAACGCAGCTTAGTTTGACGGTCGCCGAAACCGGTGACATGGCCGACGCCATCAACCACCTGTCGAACAACATGGCGTCCAAGGCCAAGGACGTGACCGAATTCATGTTGCGGGTCGGCTCCTTCGGTGAGATGGGCGGTTTCGCGAAGGAAGAACTTGCGGCCATGGGTAGCGCCATGATCTCCGCCGGTTCGGATGCCAGCACGGCGGGCACTGCCATGTTGAACGTCATCCGCGCATTGACGAAAGGCGAGTTTGCCAAGAAGTCGCAGAGGGACGCCGCCAAGGCACTTGGGCTGCATCTGCCGTCCATCGCCAAGGATATGCAGAAAGACGCAAAAGGCACCATGCGCAAGGTGCTGACGGCGATTGCGAAAGCGCCGAAGGATAAGCAGGTTTCCTTGCTTTCCGAATTCTTCGGCGATGAAGCCCGCGCCTTCATGCCGCTAGTCGGCAATATCAAGCTGCTGGATCAAGCGTTGGATAGCGTGGCCGACCGCACGAAATATGCAGGTTCGGCATTCAATGAGTACATCCAGCGCGCCAGCACCACGCAAAACGTTCTGGACCTGCTTGGGAACAAGATTTCCAATGTCTTTGCGGAAATCGGCGACAGCATGTTGCCGACCATCCGCGAGGGTGCGCAGGGCATTGGCGAGGTGCTGGACACGCTCGGCAACCGCGTGACGATCTTCGACCAGATCACGAATTTCACCAAGGGATTTGCGCAGGGCTTTGGTTATACCGGCGGCATGAAGGATTTCATGAACGATCTCGGTGACCTGTTGCTTGGTCCCGTCGATCCGAATGCCGCCGACCGCATTGGAGCAATCTTCATGCGCGCGAAGGAATGGGGCGCTTCCATCCGCGAATTGAACGATGCGATAAAGGATAATCCTATCGCCAAGTTTTTCGCGGAAATGTCCGGTTACGGCTTCCAACTTTTTGCGTGGGGCATGGGTATTTCCATGTTGGCTGGCACCATTCGGAAGCTGGCGGCAGCGCTGTTCGTGTTGTCCGGCGCAAGCACCTTACTTGGGGCTTTGAAAGCGGTAAAAGGAATCGCCGACATTGTGGATGGGCGCTCTGGCGGAGGTGGTGGGGGCGCACGCGGAGCCGGAAACGGAACTAATTCTAACCCACGGAAAAACTCCACACCGGCTCCTTGGTCTGGCGGACTGCTTAATCTGTTCAACTCGGCGTTTCTGCTTAGTTCGCTGCCCGATGGGCCAGACGAGATGCGGGATTTTATGGAGAGGAACAAAAAACGGTGGGACGGGTACAACGACTGGTTAGAAAAAAATGTGGGCAGTCCTAGTTCATGGACGCAATCAGATAACCGCCCCGCGCCAGCTTCGGTTTACTCACAGATGGCCATGGACAACGCCGTGCAGGCGCGTGCTAATGGTATAGGGGGTGGGTCTACCGATGTTTTGCCCGGAAAAACTGCTGATGATCTCGGCGTTCGAACGGTGCGTATCGACGCCTCATCTATGTCTGAGATGATAAAACCTACTGGAACGCAAGACGTTAGGGTGGTGAACCCTCAAAGGCCGAATGTAACCATCCATGCGCCGATTACTATAACCGGCGTGGCAGACCCGAAGGCGGCGGCATCGCAGGCTGTAAGGGAATTGGAAGGTGAGCTTTCGAAGCTGGAAGGCACTTTTAGCGATTAGCTTTTAGTCAAACTTGGCGGCAAATGCTCTGGGCTTACGAGACTAATGAGCCCCCCCGCAACGAATGAGAGGATAAGCCCTCCCATGAATGTTACCGCAATTTGGCGGGGTGCCATTTTGAGCGCTCCGCCGATCACGCTCGCTAGAGCGATATTTACTAATATTGAGAGCAGGGCGTTATCTATTCCAAGTGCGAAAAATATCGCGATTGTAATCAGTGCCGAGACCGCGATGACAACTGCGCCGCGCCATCCGTCTGAGCCAGAGCGTCGAGCGCCCCACGCACCGCCGATTGCTGCTGTTAAAATGAATATAACGAGAAGTTCGTTTTCGCTCATTTTGCCCCCCTGCTTCGCGCAATGAAAAACAGATGGCCTTTGCGTTGTCGAGTCATCTTTAAAAAGAGAGATTAGAATGACCGGCGTAACGTCAATGATGCTCGGGGGTTTCGCCTTCGAGGGATTGGGCTTTGGCTATCAGGGTGTCAAACGCAAGGTGAACACGCCTTGGGTGGATATGCCTGTTGGGCAAACCCTCAACCAGCAGCAATGGACCGGCCCAACTTCCGACGAAGTGACAATCTCCGGGGTGCTTTTCCCCGAAGAGTTCGGCGGGCAATCGCAGCTTGACGGTATTATTGCTGCGTCGATGGCTGGAACCGAAATGATGCTTGTGACCGGCGATGCCGCGCAGGGCGTCATACAAGGAATGTTTACGGTCCAAAGCGTCGAAGAGGATCGCAGCTACATTAACCGCCGGGGCGAGGCCGGGCGCAACGCCTATTCTATCACGCTCAAGCGCTCCGGTTCTGGCACGTTGCCAAGTGCGGGCGGTCTGGTGGATCGGGCTGCATCCTTCCTGTCCGAACTTTTCCGGTGACGATATGGCGACAATCTATACAACACGGCAGGGCGAGACGGTTGACCTCGCCTGCCTCGCTTTTTATGGGCGCACGGCCAAGGTGGTCGAAGCCGTCATAGATGCCAATCCGGGTCTTGCCGCACTCGGTCCGGTCCTCCCGCTCGGCACGAAAATCACCATGCCGGACATTCCCGCCACCAGCACGGCCAAGCCGTTGACCAGCCTTTGGGACTGACCATGAAACCGCGCGTGGAAGTGACTATCGACGGCGTGCCGGTGGCAGGCCATTTCTATGAGCGTCTGCTTTCCCTTACCGTCACTGACGAAGAGGGAATGAAATCCGACACGGTGGACATTGAATTGAATGACGGCCCGCCGAACTTTCTGGCGATCCCGCGTAAGGGTGCAATCATTTCGGTCAAGATGGGTTTCGGTGATGATCTCGTGCCGAAAGGCGTCTTCACTGCGGACAAAGTCAATGTCGATTGCCTGCCTTATAAAATGTCGATTTCTGGCAAAGCTGCGGACCTTCGCAGCGGAAAGCTGAAAGAGCGGCAGGAAAGGTCATGGGATAAAACGAAGCTCGGCGATATCCTGTCGCAGATCGCAAACGAAAGCGGGTTAACCCCTGCCGTTGATGATGACCTTGCGGATTTTGAATATGACTGGCTGGCGCAACAGGACGAAAGCAACATCAATTTCCTGCGGCGGCTGGCGGAGCGGCATAACGGCCTGTTCGCGGTCAAGCAAAGGCGATTGATCTTCACGCGGCTTGGTTCCGGGTTGTCTGCATCCGGCGCGCCGCTCGGCTCCATCATCCTGACGCCCGAGAAAATAAAAGTCGGAAGCTTGAAGGTCGAAATCAACGACCGCACGAAATACAGCAAGGTCGTGGCCTATTATCAGGATTCCGACAAGGCTGAACGGGTCGAAATCGACGCGGATGCGGATGCGGACGGCGATAGCGTTTACCGTCTGCCGGAACCTTATGCATCGCCCGCCGAAGCTGACAAGGCCGCGCAGGCGAAGGCCAAGGAATTGCAGCGTGGCGAAGGCTCGGTGTCTGTAACCGTGATCGGTGATGCGGGAATAGACGCGGGCTTGCCGCTCCTGTTCGCCGATGTCCGGCCCGGAGTGGACGGCGTGCCGTACATCATCAAGACGGCCAAAACCGCATACACGAAAACCGGCGGTCTTGAAGTGGCGGTTTCGGGCAGGCTTTACGATGGCAAATCCGCGACCGAAAAATCGGCCGGCACCGAAAGCGGCGGCTCCAACGTCACCCCCGACGCCTCAAAAGCAACCGGCAAGGTCGCGCCCAACAGTGCGCCCGGAACCCCGGCCACGCCTTCCTCATTCCTGACGCCGCGCCGCTTCGGACGGACGGACGAAAACTAGGGCGCGGCCTACCACTCTTTCCCAAAAACTTTAGGAGATATCCATGTCCGTTGTGACAACGTCACCGCGTGGGCGTGCCTTTATGGACGCCCATGAAGGAAACCCGCTTACCTGCTATCTTGATCCGGTCCGCATCCCGACCATCGGGCGGGGTTTCACGATGCGGAGCCGGTCTGTTCGCCGCGAACTAGCAAAGATCGGCATCACCAAATTGGTGCCGGGTAAAACAAAGCTCACCTCAGCCCAATCGGACGCCATCTTCGTGGCTGTGCTTCGGGATGAGTTCGAGCCTGCGGTGGTCGCCAAGTCGCCGAATGCGCGCAAGCAGCACGAAATGGATGCGGCGGTGTCCGCGATATTCAATCTCGGCGCTGGCGCCATGGATTGGCAGTGGGCGAAATTTTGGCGCGCCGGAAAGCAAAAGCAGGCGGCGGACTATCTCGCCACCCACTACAATACGGCTGGGGGCAAGAAGCTGCCCGGCCTCGTTCGCAGACGCAAGGAAGAAGCCCTTTTGTTCGAAAAGGGAATCTACACTGGCGTCGGTGAAGGCGTGCCGCGCTCCGCCCAAGAGACTGCACCGAAGCAGCCCGATCCGGTGGTTAAGGAAGCACAGGCTATCCTCTCGGCGAAAGGCTTTAATCCCGGCGCTATCGACGGCTGGATGGGGGAAAAGACTGCTGCCGCAGTCAAGGCATATCAGTCTGCGCACCCGCACCTTGTTGCCGACGGCATCATTGGTCCCGCCACCTTGTCGCAGTTGCGTCGTGACGCTGTGGCCACGAAAGAAGCGGTGCAGGGCGGCGCAGGCTCCCTCTTTGGTTCCGGCTTTGCTGCATGGTCGCTCGGTTTGCCCTGGGGGTGGATCGCGTTGCTTACTGCGGCGGTCGTCCTTGGCGTTATCGCCTACCGCAAGCGCGATGTCATCTCTCGGCGGGTCAATAGTTTGCTGGGTCGCGAGGTCGCGGTGTGATGACGAAAATCGGACTTTTCCTTTTGCTCGGACTGGCGGCGGTGTCTCTCATCGGCGCGGGCATCCTCTTCATCGACCGGAATGCGACGTATCGCGCGGTCATCAAAACTGAAAGGCAAAATAATGCGGCTGGGGATCGGGCGGACAGCGCTCGTCATCGTTTTGACGATTGCGCTGGCGGGGTGTGGGATTTCGGGGCCGGGCGATGTATCCGGCCTGGGCCGGGTGGTCGGGATTGACCTGATCGGCGCGCGTGGCGCAACGCAGGAGGATCAACGGAAAATTGACAGGACGGTTGCGGGCCTTTGTGGTGGCGACGTTTGGAACCGGGACGAATGCGCCCGCCATGGAAAAGGTCGCTGACATGCCGGAAAAATACACCTCTTTCATCGAACTGATGAATGCGTGGGTTGGTGGTGCCTTCACCACCATTATCGCTTCCCTGCTTGGTCGCTTCATGTGGCATGGCAATGAGGCGCGGAAAGGTCGCCGTAAGTTCTTTGGCATTGAACTGTTTTGGGAACTGCCTGTCGCGCTCGGCATGGCAGTCATCGGCGAAAGTGCCGCCGCCTATGCCAATCTTGGTCAACCTGCATCAACCGGGTTGATTGCGCTTCTGGCATATCTCGGCCCGCGTGGTGTCGAAGCGCTCTTCCATAAATGGTTTGACCGCCGCATGGCCGGTTGACCAATCCTGCCGCATCGTCAAAGCCGTCCGGTTCGCGCCGGGCGGCTTTTTGCGTTGTGCTGTCGGAATAGCAGCTATCACGGAATTAGCCTCGTCCCCGGCTCACGTAAAGTTCCAATTCAGGGAGTTCGATCTGGTCATATAGCTTGGCCAACGTCACAATTTGAAGCGCGTCGATCCTTGGAATAGCTCGGGAACGCACGATGAAATCGATGCATTCCTGCCCCGTCCCTTCCATCCAGTCGCCCGTACTCGACCTGTCCTCGACTTCGAAAAGATTGCTGTAATGACTCATTATCCTGCCCCTTGTGCTTCCTATATGGGACACTACCGGACAAAGGTTGTCGCCAAAATCTCTTATCCTGCTATGTTTTGCTTCCGGGTGGCGGCTTCCTACCCTTCTCGAAAGCGGAGCTGATGAGTGATTTCAAAATTAGCCCTCTTACTATCCTATGGGGAAACTTTGCGACCCTTGAGACCGTGACAGACTTGGCGGGGTGCTTGCTCGAAAATTGGCCGGGCAACACAACGACCGACGCTTATGTGACCGCCCTAATGGTCTGTTCGGCTGTTCTCGAAAACGGCTTGGATGACCGACCAGAAGATGCGCGCGCAGCCTTTATTGATGCCGCCCACGAAGCACTCCTGTCGGTATCGCCAGATGATGACGATCTGGATTTCTAGCTGCTATTAGGTGCCTACTCGTTCTATTAATCCTTAAACAGCAACTTAGGGACATCATCTTGGCGAAGAAAACTACCTTCCAAAGAAAGAAAGAGGATCTCGGACGTTTTCTCGACCTGTTCAAAGCCGCTGTAGATGAACACCACCAAGCGGTAATTAGCGCGATCAAATCCGGGCAGCAGCGCCCTACCACCCATCACGACTACCCGCGCTACACGCAGCTTGATAGCGGGTTTCCTTCGATTCACGAGATTGGTGCGTTTGGCGACGCGCCTACCCACTATCTTACTTCGATAGGAGCACGATCCCTCGCGGGATTACTAGGCGGCTTCATAGGAGATAAGAGCGAACTTCCAACTCTGAACGAGCTAACAAAGTTTCTTGCCAAAAGTGAATTCGCGTCACATCTCGGCATAACTGATGGGACAAGTTCATGGCTATTAGGTCTGCGTGTTGGGGACGTGGTCGAACGATACCTTCACCGATACGGCATCGAAAGTCCGTTGATTGAAGCCAAACGGGACAAGCTAATCTGGCCAATTGTCTCGGGGATGGTTCTAAAAACGCTGCGCATGCGCCTGGTGGTGCCTATTGCACTCACTCACTTCGACGTCGACCGTTTTCGGTTAACGGACAGCACATATATCGTGCGGCTCCCGAAGAAAATGCAAATGGCGCGCTATGCCGTGGATCGTTATGGAGCAGGCGTCACCAAAATGGTCGCCAACGCGGCGACGCACGCCTTTGTCTCCAATAATTGGAGTCTAGAGTTGGAGACGCACGGCGAAGCCAGGGGCGGTCTCTCTAACATTTCAGAAAACGTCTTAGACGCCATTGATGTATTTTTCGGAGCCTTGAGAACCGCAACGGGCATAACCACGGGATATGCTCAAGTGCTTTGGGCACCAAACGGCTGGGCGCTTGACTATTATTGCGACCTACCACGTTTCTACGGTTCAACTATACGAAGATATCCGGAGGAGTTCGACGACTACGGTTGGACAAGGAGAGGAAAAGCGGTCACGCGTGCCGAGCTTCTAGAGGTTCGCCGAATATATCAAGCGTTAAATGGCGACCCAAATGAAGCAATGACACTGGCCATAAAGCGTCTTAATTCGAGCCTAACTCGCGCAGATGCTGCGGACGCTGTTCTGGATGCAGTGATTGGGATGGAACTCCTACTAGGAGACGACCAAAATCAGTCTCTCTCATACAAGCTGAGACTACGAGCTAGTGCATTAGCGTTTCTTGGGAAAACCAATCACACGCCCCTCAGTATCGCGCAGTTGGTCAAGGATGTTTACGCGGCACGATCATCGATAGTGCACGGACTTAAAAAAAAGACGTCAAAGAAGCTAAAGCCGGTTTCAGACAAGCGATATGAGGATGAGCGACATAAAGCGTCTGAGCTGCTCCGCTTCGTAATAGATGCTCTTCTCATGCACCCAAAATTTCTCGATCCCAGTAAAATCGATACAGAGCTGCTGCTCCGCTCAGGTGTTGATAGTGGCGAGGATAGCTGAACGAGAAGGCTGCTCAAAACTGTCCAATCTTTACGATAGATCGAGCTTCCCAAGCTGCACTCCGGCATTCACACTCATTGAAGCGCGAACGTCACGCCTTCCAGCAGGTGGAAAATAATAATATCCGAAGTCGCGTATTCATTAAACGGGTTTGCGTCTAAGATTCTCGCTTTCATTCTGGGATAGGCAAAGCTTTTCCGCTTTCTCGGACGTCCACCGTATGCGTTCTCTCGATAAAAAGCGTAAGGTGTTTTTAGCCTCTGTGATCTTTGTTAGGTCATCTGTGTGGTAGTACATTCCACAATGAGGCAATTTCTTTTCTCGGAAAGATATGATGTCGGCATCCTCGTCGTTCACTTCCAACAGGCATGTTTCGATGTCGAGAAGAGCAACCGCACCATTGTCGATAGTGAGCTTTTTACCGATAATATCAAACGCGTTAGAGAAACAAGCCTCGTCGTCGGCGCCGGAAATCATGAAGAAAGAAACGTACTCCTCAGGCGGGCTCTCACGCAAATCGAAAGCGCATGCTTGAACCTCATCTGCTCCCCTAACCCAAATAGACTTTAAAAACCGAGAAGCGATACCTTCTGTGATATAGCTAGAAACAATTTCCATCAGATCATCCTGAGGACGCGTTCGAACTGCCCGAAATCCCGCTTATCCTTGATTTTCGCCACACCCGAGATTTTTACGAGCCTGACGCCCCTGTTGATATACGAGTAGTGGATGTCTCCCTTCCCCGTTAGTAACGCGCTCATCAAGCTTTTGTCGCTAGACAACAATGCTACAGTCACGAAGCCTGTGTCAGCATCGATTGACACTTCATGCTTCCTGCGAGACAGAACTGGCAGAAGATAAAAATAATTTCTTGCTGAATCAGGCGAAATCTCTTCGCGCTGGTTCTCGGCGCTAACTGCTATGTAATCTTTAATAGCGTCGACCAGTTTTCCAACAAGTTTTGAATACTGAGAAAACGCAGGTTCATTATCTTGTTGCTCTGGGAGCAACTCAGAATGATGACTAAAATCGATGTCCAATGAATCAACGAATGAGCACCAGCCAGATATATCCGCAGGTGCGCTTTGTAAACCTTCAACTTTACTAGGGTATTGCTTATATCGGACCGATTTAGTTTCGATGCCTCTAGCAACATTCACCGAATCGTATGACGTTTTGAAGCTTCCCGTTTCCTTTTGATGGACGCGGTCCCTGCTTTCAAGTCTGATATAAAGCCTACTCTGTTTCATCCTTGATCCCAAGAATAGAATTTGCGAGCAATCGAGCCCTGCTCGTCGGCATAGCAATCGAAGAAATTATCCGCTGATTCTCATTCTCATCTGCCATGTCAAAGAAGTCTATTACGATAATATCGTCCTCAACACGCTGAAGGCCAAAACCGAAGGGAAACAACGTCGGTTCTGATTTATCAAAGTTCTCGTTTTTGGGTCGAGTTTTTTTAGCGCTCATGTCAACCTTGGCCTCACGGCTATTCAACTGGATTTCTTATACGCTACCGCGCCTTGTCTATGTCAAGGATAATGATCGATTCATCACATAGTGGCATTAGACACTGTCTCAAGCCGACTCCTTATGGGTTCATCGAAGCTGTCGATGGATGCACAGGCTATCTGAGGTAGAATGCTAATAGCCCGAGTCGCGTTAGGGGAATTACATAAAGCATGGATTACGAGCTCATTACGGATGACGATTACGAGAATCTTCCTTCAGAGCCTGAGAAAAGGTTCACGACTATAGAAAGGATTTGCCGCAAGAACATGTTGGCGATTATCTCGAATGAGACAAGCCAGCCGTTCGACAGCCTTGTGCGAACCCAATATATGACGATCGTCACAGCCAGCGCTGAGGAACTGGGGATTCCGGGCATCCGGTACATCAACGAGTACCAAACAGTTGAGCAGGACCTTAATGAATTCTTTCGGCTGGTCACGGGGGTCACAGCAAAGATTAGGCTTCGGAATTCCTCAAGTCGTGATGCGCTTTCCGTTCGGCTCGCCAGCAAAACAAAAGGTCTCATTGAGAATGAGCTGACGAAGCTTCGAGCATCGGTTGAAGAGAGCAACCTCTCGGACGACAAGAAGGAGCGCCTGCTTGGAAAGATTGGTGAGTTCCGCACAGAGCTTCATAAAGAGCGTTTGCGGTTCGGCGTTTCACTGTCTGTTCTGGCGTCTATCGGGGCCATGGTGGGCGGCACAACAGCCTTTTTAGCTGAGGCACCCCAGGCAATTGCAACAATTACCCACCTCATCGGCGTTGATAAGCAGAAAGAAGACGAGGAGATACTACGGCTGGAAGGTCCCACGAAGCCTAGGCTGCTTGCCCCGCCGCCGTCTGCTACGAAAGGCTCGTGGGATGCGCTTGATGACGACATTCCATTCTAGCGAATAGTCTTTGCCATTTTGGAAAGCGGGGCCCCACCTTATCAGCAATTACGGAGCAACTCGTTTGGACGCCAAGACCTTTTCGACACTATGACCTTTGAAACCGGAAGCCAGAGCTTCTGAGAATGGCATTGGACACTTTTTGAAAAAGCCTAGTAAGTGTATGGAAAACCAAGGTGTCCAACAATGCCGCAAACCGCTGATTTTCCATAAAATCAGCGGCCCGGCTTGGGGTGCCATTATTAAGAGGTAGTGCGGCCCCGTACCTAAAATATCCAAGTCTTTCCGCATGTTTTCGGGCGTGCATAGTTTTACAGCGCTCTTGAAAACATTGAGAGAATTTCGACGCCAAAGGACGAGTTTTACCAGCAATATATTGAAATCGTACGTTGGACTGAGCTTCCCAAGCTGTTGCGCGACGCTCTTGTCTAGAAGTTGGAAATCGTTGTGTTATTCGGTAGTTGCTTTAGTGCGGCAATTGCAGGACTAATGTCACCCAGTCTGAGGGATTCAAGTAGATGGCACAACACCAATTTACCTGCCCACATTGTGGACGGGATCAAGTCGCGACTGACAGCAACTTTATTGACGTTTTTTTCAGGCTGGACTTTGGCCGGTGCTCGGATGGGCAAGTTGGTTTGAAAGTGATGGCTGTACGCTGCCTGAATAATCAATGCAATCAATCGACCTTAGCTATAGAATACTCAAAAGCTCAGCACGGCGTGAATGGTTGGGCACCAGGTGAGGTGTTAGACAGTTGGCGCGTGCGGCCTGAATCATCTTCTGTTGTGCAGCCTGACTATATCCCAGCAGCTATACGGGAGGACTACTACGAGGCATGCTTGATTCGCGATAAGAGTCCAAAGGCTGCCGCTACGCTCGCGCGAAGATGCCTTCAAGGTATGATCCGAAACTTCTGCGGAATTTCCAAGGCCAGATTGATCGACGAAATCAAGGAGCTAAAACGCCTCGTGGAGGGCGGTAATGGACCTAAGGGAGTAGAGCTTGAAACGATTGAGGCAATCGATGCGGTTAGGGACATTGGCAACATCGGTGCTCATATGGAACGTGATATTGACGTTATTGTCGAAGTTGACGCCGGAGAAGTGCAGGCCCTCATCGAACTGCTCGAAATGCTGTTTCAGGATTGGTATGTGGCGCGAAATAAACGGACGCAGCGACTAGCAAACGTCAAGGCGATTGCGGACCAGAAGAAACAGGAAATCGCGGCTGCTAAGGTGAAGGCTTCTGGAACTGGCGTCTCTTGAGGCGGTTGGGCTTCACACCTGATCCGAATTTTTCCATCGTCGCACGGGCACCGTTTATTAACGTGGCTAAAACCCGCAGTTACTTGGCGAACGCGCCTGCAATGGCCAGCAATGATCCGGTGACAACCAGAATAAGCGACAGAGGCTTGGTGTTGCGGTCTTCGTAATTTTCCCGCCTAAACACAATGGCTGCTTTAATCTCGCTGTAGCTGGCTTGAGTGCGATCCCAGTCAATTATGCCGGGATGTCGTTCTAAGGAATATTCCTTCAAGCCATATGAACGGTGAGCTTGATGGATAGCGTTGTACGCCGAAGCGTTGATTCGCTGCGTGGTGAAGAGACCGTACAAATTTCCCGTTAGATAGTAGTTGTTTGTAAAGCTCTTGCCTTCGGTCGCGTCTTCCAGCTTCGCCTCGTACTTATCAATCATCTTTCGTGCGTTTGATAAGTCGTTCTTAATTGACCAATGTTGGAAATCATAAATCATTTCGGCCAAGGGATAACCCAAGACGCCGCCCGCCAAGGACATGAGGCTACCGATTACGGTGAGGGCAGTTTCCATAGTCCAACACCCGTTCCGGATATCCCGCTTCCTATATGCTTCCTGCACGATTTTGTGAGAAGGAAGAAAAACGCCAAAACCCCTGAGAAATATGGCGCACCCGACAGGATTCGAACCTGTGACCTTTGGAATCGGAATCCAACACTCTATCCAGCTGAGCTACGGGTGCAGCGGTCACGCTTGAATCGCGTGCAGCGGTTGGTTCATACCCTAGCTTTCTTTCCGCATCAATGACTAAAAATCCAAGATTTGCGAAACCTTGCCAGTTTTCGAGACCGCAGGGTGAAGAGGGTCGGAAGTGGGGGCTTGCGGGTTTTTGGCGACTTTGCGCGCGGGGCTGCGTCGTTTGGCGTCCCAGGTCTCGCGGAAATCGATTTCACTTATAAGTAGTAGCTTGTCACGGGTCCCGCATGCAGTTTCAGCATGTTCATCCGTCGTGGGCCGGAGTGCCCGTATGCCTGCCAGACAAGGGTGGCCCCGCGGTTCCGGCCCCTCAAAATTGGCGGGTAAATAGTCATGCTTTCGGCGCAGATTTTGTCGCCAGATGGCGGGCTACATTGGGTTTCCGGCCATTAACTGTCAAATTCTTATACAATATTAGTATCATCTACATTTATTTAGGATACAGTTTCGTGACATTGTCAGTTATGATTTTGGCAGGGTAAAGGACGAATCAGGCGGGGGATCGGATGGCTTTGCGATTGGCACATAGCAACGGGCCGCGGACGGAAAAGGTCGAAAGCGGCAGCGCGCAAACGACGCATCTCACCGCGATCGATTACGGTTTGCTGACGACTGCGATCAGCTACCATTTGCGGCACTCGCAACTTGCCGTGGCAAACGGTTTTTCCGATGTGCTGGCGGAGCAGGCATTGCGGCCGGCCGATTTTTCCGTTCTCGTCATCGTTGGCGGAAATCCGGGTCTTAAACAAAGCGATGTGGCCGAGGCGCTCGGCATCCAGCGGGCCAATTTCGTTGCCATCGTCGACAGCATGGAAGAGAAAGGTCTGCTCGTCCGCCGCAGGTCGGAAGAGGACAGGCGCGTTCATTTCCTCGACATGACGGCCGAGGGTAGCCGTCTTCTCGAGCGCCTTTCCGATGTCTGGCGCGACCGCGAGGAAAAGCTGATCGACCGTATCGGCGGCAAGAAGGCCCGCGACCAATTGCTGGCGCTGCTCGGCCGCCTGCGCGACTGACGTCTGTCGCCGGTGTTTCCCCATCGGCAATGCTGGGCGGAAGGGGCGGCGGATTTCATCCGTGGTGGCACGGCACCCCCGGTTTCCGGTGATCTCCATCACGGCAGCCTGATATCCCTCGGTCCGATTTGCGTTGCAATTTGTCTGCGAAACGGTCAAGACGCATGGAATCCCCGTGCCATGCGGTGCCCGCGCGGCAGCGAGCGACTGACCGGAAAAGCCAGAGACGGAAACACCATGCTGAATATCGATACGAGTCATCCGCTTTATCGTCCCCTGTGGGTGCGGTTGCTCATCGTCGGTTTCTGTGTGGCATGGGCTGTCATCGAATTCGTCAATCGCGAGTTTTTCTGGGGAACCGTCGTGGGCGGCATAGGCGTCTATGCGGCCTATGAACTGTTGGTAAAATTCAAACCCGCAAGCGACGGCGACAAGGGTGGGGACGGGGCGGTTGCGCCCGCCGCCGAAAATCCACCCACCGATAAGGACGATGCCGGCTGACGCGTCGCGATTTTCCGTTCATCGCCTGTCTTGAGCTGCCCGCCTCTTACCGGAAATGCTCTCGCATCCGAAGCATGCGGAGCGCCTGGTCGATCAGGAGATTGGCTGCCGTCATGCGCAGTGTCGCATTGTGCCGGAACTGCGGTTTCACCCGGTCGGGATGATTGAGGCGGGCGAAGGCGCGGCGCTTTTCCGCGAGCGTTGCCGCAGTGTCGGTCTCCTGGATCGCCAGTTCCGCCGAAACATCGGCAAGTGAGGTCTTTTCGAGGTGGGCCGGCATCGGTTCCGGTTCGCTCTCCGGTTCCGGCTGGGGTTCCGCCGGTGGCGCGGGGTCTTCCAGGAAGGCGAGATAAGCGTCGAGATTGCCGTTCGCAGCCGCCGGCGCTTCGATATGCGTATCGACAACGAAGCCTGAGCTGAAGCCGGCAATGCGGTGATCCGCGGGCGGGGGCGGCTCTGCGCCTTCGTCTTCTTTCTCCTGCTCCAGTCTTTCGACGACAGACTGGAAAACGGATTGTCCGAAGAGCATACGGCTGTTCCTTCGCCGGTCACGATTTCCGGCCCTTGTAGCGGATGAAGGTGGCGTCTGGCTTGCCGCCGTCACTGGGCAGTCAGCTTGCGGCTTTCATCCAGCACCAGATCGTAAAGCAGGCGGGCGCTGGGCGGCAGGACGCGCCCCTTGGTGGTGATGATGCTGTAGGGCTTGACGACCAGTTCGAAATCCGTCGGCAATATGCGGGTCCGGCCGATATCGGCCCGCTGGCCGGCCACGAATTCGGCCATGTCCTGCGCAATCGGCGCAATGGCATCGGTGTTGCAGACAAGCGCAAGCGTGAGAACCACGGATGGCGTGTTGATGACGTTGCGCGGCATGGCGACGCCGTGGGTAAGGAAGACATCCTCCATGGTGCGCCGCAAAAGCGCGCCAGGGGGCTGGAACACCCAGTCGTAACCGGAAAGATCCTGCAGGGTGACGGGATCGCCGCCCAGAAGCGGGTGACCTTCGCGCACCACCAGACAGGCGCGCTCAATGCCGATTTCGTGGATGGAGAACAGGCCTGGATCAAAGTCATCCGGTATGCGGCCGATGATGAAATCGTGGCGCGCAGCCAGCAATTCCCGCGCCAGCACGTTGCTGCTCTCCACCTGAACATTGATTTCAATGCCGGGATAGGTGTCCATGGCCCGTCTTATGGCGGGAACCACGAGGCTGATGGCGGGCGCGGTCACCGCGCCGATGAAAACGGATCCGCCGCTGCCGGACTTCATCTGATTGAGTTCGCGACTCGCCTCACGCAGCTCCAGCAATATGGTGCGCGCCCGTCGCGCCAGCGCCTCGCCGAACTTCGTCAGAACCACACCGCGCGATGCTCTCTGACAGAGCGGCGATTTGACGATCGCTTCCATTTCCGAGAGCATGCGCGAGGCCGCCGGCTGCGTCATGTTCATGGCGGCGGCAGCCGCGCTGACCTGCCCGTGCTCCTCGATCATGACCAGCATGCGCAGGTGGCTCATCTTCAATCCGGCCCGCAGCAACGGGTTGTCTTCAAAGACAAAAAGGGCATCCGTTGTTTGCGCCTGCTCATACACTTTCTGGTTGCTCATTCGCGATTTTATACCCCTCATCGGTTTTTGTATCGATTTAATATATCATAATTGATATATGGAAACTGATTTATTCTATTTGACAGTTATATGGATTCAGAACAATTTGCGGAATGCCGGGGAGGAGCGGCAGCTGTTCCATTTCGCAATTGCGAAAAGGGAGCGAGCAGGGCGCGGCTTCTTCCTCTGACGGCATGAATTTCCTGGTGCACCGCAACATGCGGGTCCAGAGAAGGGCTCAAGGGAGAGAGTTAATGAAGTCCATTATTTCGCTGATGGCAGCTTGTGCCATCGGTGCTGCGTCTTTCGCAGTGCCGGCTTTCGCACAGGACAAGGGCGCTGTTGGCATCGCCATGCCGACCAAGTCTTCCGCGCGCTGGATCGATGACGGCAACAACATCGTCAAGCAGCTTCAGGAAGCTGGTTACACGACCGACCTGCAGTATGCCGACGACGATATTCCGAACCAGCTTTCCCAGATCGAAAACATGGTCACCAAGGGCGTCAAGGTCCTCGTGATCGCCTCGATCGATGGCACCACGCTGTCGGACGTGCTGAAGCAGGCCGGCGAGCAGGGCATCAAGGTCATCGCTTATGACCGCCTGATCCGCAACAGCGGCGACGTCAGCTACTACGCCACCTTCGACAACTTCCAGGTTGGCGTTCTGCAGGCGACTTCGATCGTCGACAAGCTCGGTCTGAAGGATGGCAAGGGTCCGTTCAACATCGAACTCTTCGGCGGCTCCCCTGATGATAACAACGCCTTCTTCTTCTACGACGGCGCTATGTCTGTTCTCCAGCCTTACATCGACAGCGGCAAGCTCGTCGTGAAGTCCGGCCAGACCGGCATGGACAAGGTCGGCACGCTGCGCTGGGATCCGGCAACGGCCCAGGCCCGCATGGACAACCTTCTCTCGGCCTACTACACCGACGCCAAGGTTGACGCCGTTCTGTCGCCTTATGACGGTCTTTCCATCGGCATCATCTCCTCGCTGAAGGGCGTTGGTTATGGCACGAAGGATCAGCCGCTGCCGGTCGTTTCCGGTCAGGACGCTGAAATCCCGTCCGTGAAGTCGATCATTGCCGGCGAACAGTATTCCACCATCTTCAAAGACACCCGCGAACTCGCGAAGGTTACCGTGAACATGGTGAATGCCGTTATGCAGGGCAAGGAGCCTGAAGTGAACGACACCAAGACCTATGAAAATGGCGTCAAGGTTGTTCCGTCCTACCTGCTGAAGCCGGTTGCAGTAACCAAGGAGAACTACAAGCAGGTTCTCGTCGATGGCGGTTACTACAAGGAAGACCAGCTGAAATAAGCCTGATACACATGCGGGGATGGCTTGGCGTCATCCCCGTTTTTCCATAAAAATAAAAACGCCGGAATTAATCGGGCGCTGGATTGCGATATGGCCAATACCATTCTCGAAATGCGGAACATCACCAAGACGTTTCCGGGCGTGAAAGCGCTTGAGAACGTCAACCTCAAGGTTAAGGAAGGTGAGATCCACGCACTCGTCGGTGAGAACGGCGCGGGAAAGTCGACCTTGATGAAGGTCCTTTCCGGTGTTTACCCCGCCGGCACCTATGAGGGCGAAATCCACTATGAAGGCGCCGTGCGAAACTTTCGCGCCATCAACGACAGTGAAGATATTGGTATCATCATCATTCATCAGGAACTGGCGCTCGTGCCGCTCCTGTCGATTGCGGAAAACATCTTCCTTGGCAACGAGGTCGCCTCGAACGGCGTGATCAGCTGGCAGGAGACCTTCAACCGTACCCGCGAACTTCTGAAGAAAGTGGGCCTGAAGGAATCACCGGAGACGCTGATCACCGATATTGGCGTCGGCAAGCAGCAGCTGGTCGAAATCGCCAAGGCGCTGTCGAAAAGCGTGAAGCTGCTTATCCTTGATGAGCCGACCGCTTCGCTGAACGAAAGCGATTCCGAGGCGCTGTTGAACCTGCTGATGGAATTCCGCAAGCAGGGCATGACCTCGATCATCATCACCCACAAGCTGAATGAAGTGCGCAAGGTGGCTGACCAGATCACCGTGCTGCGCGACGGCATGACGGTGAAGACGCTCGACTGTCACAAGGAAGAAATCAGCGAGGATGTCATCATCCGCAACATGGTGGGCCGCGATCTCGAAGATCGTTATCCGCCGCGCGACGTGCCGATCGGCGAAACCATTCTCGAAGTGAAGAACTGGAACGCCTATCACCAGCAGCACCGCGACCGCCAGGTTCTGCATGATATCAACGTCACCGTGCGCAAGGGCGAAGTCGTCGGTATTGCTGGCCTGATGGGGGCAGGGCGCACCGAATTTGCGATGAGCGTGTTCGGCAAGTCCTATGGCCACAAGATCACCGGTGAAGTGCTGATCAACGGCAAGCCAGTTGACGTCAGCACTGTGCGCAAGGCAATCGATGCCGGTCTTGCCTATGTCACGGAGGACCGCAAACATCTCGGTCTCGTGCTCAACGACAACATCCTGCACAACACCACACTCGCCAATCTTGCCGGCGTCTCGAATGCCAGCATCATCGACGACATCAAGGAAATGAAGGTGGCGAGCGATTTCCGCACGCGCCTGCGCATCCGCTCGTCGGGCATCTTTCAGGAAACGGTCAACCTTTCGGGCGGCAACCAGCAGAAGGTTGTGCTCTCCAAGTGGCTGTTCTCCAATCCCGACGTGCTGATCCTCGATGAACCGACCCGCGGTATCGATGTCGGCGCGAAATATGAAATCTACACCATCATCAACCAGCTCGCTGCCGATGGTAAAGGCGTTCTGATGATCTCATCGGAAATGCCCGAACTGCTCGGCAATTGCGACCGCATCTACGTCATGAACGAAGGCCGCATCGTCGCTGAATTGCCGAAGGGAGAGGCGAGCCAGGAAAGCATCATGCGCGCTATCATGCGCTCAGGGGAGAAGAACTCATGAGTTCGGCAAACACAACAAACGAAGAAAGTAACGTCGTCTCGGTCACATCCTATATTCGCTCCAATATCCGCGAATATGGCATGCTGATCGCGCTCGTCGCCATCATGGTTTTCTTCCAGTTCTACACCGGCGGCATCCTGTTCCGCCCCGTGAACCTGACCAACCTCATCCTGCAGAACTCGTTCATCGTCATCATGGCGCTGGGCATGCTGCTTGTCATCGTGGCCGGGCATATCGACCTTTCGGTCGGTTCCATCGTCGCCTTCGTCGGCGCGATCGCGGCCATATTGACCGTGCAATGGGGCATGAACCCCTTTCTGGCGGCACTGATTTGTCTCGTCATCGGCGGCATCATCGGTGCGGCCCAGGGTTACTGGATCGCCTATCACCGCATCCCGTCCTTCATCGTGACGCTGGCGGGCATGCTGGTGTTCCGCGGCCTGACGCTCTTCGTGCTCGGCGGCAAGAACATCGGTCCGTTCCCGACCGATTTCCAGATCATCAGCACCGGCTTCCTGCCCGATATCGGCGGCATTGAAGGTCTCAACACCACCTCGATGATCCTGACGGTGCTGATTACCGTCGTGCTGTTCTATCTCGCATGGCGTCGCCGTGTCGTGAATGTGAAGCATGGCATCGATGTCGAGCCTTTCGGTTTCTTCATCGCCCAGAACCTGCTGATTTCGGCCGCGATCCTGTTCCTTGGCTACCAGCTTTCCACCTATCGCGGCCTGCCGAACGTGCTGATCGTGATGCTTGCTCTCGTTGCGCTCTACAGCTTCGTAACGCGTCGCACGACGATCGGCCGTCGCATTTACGCCATGGGCGGCAATGAAAAGGCGACCAAGCTTTCGGGTATCAACACCGAACGCCTGAGCTTCCTGACCTTCGTCAACATGGGCGTTCTGGCTGGTCTCGCCGGCATGATCATCGCGACCCGCCTCAACTCGGCAACGCCGAAGGCCGGCGTGGGCTTCGAGCTTGACGTTATCGCGGCCTGCTTCATCGGCGGTGCTTCGGCATCCGGCGGCGTTGGCAAGATCACCGGTGCGGTCATTGGCGCCTTCATCATGGGTGTCATGAACAACGGCATGTCGATCGTCGGTCTCGGCATCGACTTCCAGCAGATGGTCAAGGGCCTCGTGCTGCTCGCCGCCGTGTTCTTCGACGTCTACAACAAGAACAAGGGCTGATCGGCTCACCCCTATCGCAGTCCAAAAAGTGGCCGGTTTCCGGCCACTTTCATAAGATGCAGGCGCAAGGCGCCGCGTAGAAGAGATAAAGGCGCACTGCGCCGGAGGAAGGAAATCCCGTGCTCATTTCACAGATTAAAGATGCCAGCGGCAAGATCACCGTAGCGGTTCGCGAAGAAGGCGGAGAGGCACGCGCAGTCAAGGGCGCAGAGTCCGTTTATGCGCTTGCCATGGAAGCCGCCAATGGCGACAAGAACCTTGCAGATGTCATTTCCGCGCATGGTCTGGGCGATGCCGTCGATCTTGAGAAGGCTTATGCCGAAGGTCGCTTCCTGCCGCCGATCACCCATCCCGATCCGGCCCATCTGCATCTGACCGGCACCGGCCTTACCCATCTCGGTTCGGCCGCGACCCGCGACAGCATGCACAAGAAAACCACGGAAGCCGCCGAGGAGAGCCTGACGGACTCCATGAAGATGTTCCGCATGGGTCTGGAAAACGGCAAGCCGAAGGCCGGTGAAAAGGGCGTTCAGCCCGAGTGGTTCTACAAGGGCAACGGCCATGTGGCGGCAGCGCCCGGTGCGGCGCTCACCTCGCCTTCGTTTGCGCTGGATGGCGGCGAAGAGCCTGAGATGGCAGGCATCTACGTGATTTCCGACAAGGGCGAAGCCGTGCGTATCGGCTTTGCCGTCTCGAACGAGTTTTCCGATCACGTCACCGAGCGGATCAACTATCTCTACCTCGCCCATTCCAAGCTGCGCCCGGCAAGCTTCGGCCCGGAAATTCGCGTCGGCGCCCCGCCGTCCGATATTCGCGGCACCTCGCGCATCCGTCGCGGTGATAAGGTCATCTTCGAAAAGCCGTTCGTATCGGGTGAAGACAACATGTCCCATACCTTCGCGAACCTCGAATATCACCACTTCAAATACGGCCTGTTCCGTGCGCCTGGCGATGTGCATGTGCACATGTTCGGCACGGCAACGCTTTCCTTCGCCGAAGGTATCAAGCCGGAAGCGGGCGACGTCTTCGAAATCGAAGCCGCCGGTTTCGGCCTGCCGCTGAAGAACCCGCTGGCGGTCGATGCGGAAGAAGAGATCGTGGTTCGGCAGATCTGATCTGCGAAAGTAGCACGTAAAGGGTTGAGGTGTGGTCTCGGAGTATTCCCACCTCTCTACGTCACATCCTCGGGCTTGACCCGAGGATTCACAACCCGGCGCTCACATGGATCCTCGGGTCAAGCCCGAGGATGACGCTAGAGTTTAGGTTTTGTGTCCAATCCTCTCTTTGCGAGGACGATTTTCAAGCGGGCTTCTTGTCAGCCATCACCGTCGGTCAGATGCGAAACATCCGCCAGTGAAACGACGGCGCGGTTCTGCCAGTAATCGTCTTCCTTCAAATGCGTTATGCTGCCGGAGCGCGCCGGAAAGCTGACATAACCGGCGCTGTCGATCGGCATCTTGATCCATGCCGCGATGACGAAGGTCAGGGCGAAGCCATGGGTCACGATGATCTGCGTGGCGCAGGGCCGCGCGATGATCATGTTTACGGCTCGATACACCCTTTCGGCAAATTCGCGTCTCGTCTCGCCATCAGCAATACCGCCACGATGGTCCAGGCGATTATGATGCGGTGCCGGGATTTGACGCTCATCGAGCCATTGCTGCGGCATGCCTTCGGCCTCACCATAACTCATTTCCCTCAGGTCACGCATGGTCTCCATTGGCTGCCCGAAGCGTTCCGCGATGATTTCTGCGGTCTGCGAGGCGCGAAGCAGGTCGGAGCTGAAGATTTCCACGGCCTCACCACCGACCAGCGTCGCCAGTCTGGCAGCCGCCGCCCCGGCATCGGTTCTGCCGTGCGGCGTCAGTCCGGTATCATACCAGCCGCCGACCCGGTTCTCGACATGGTGGACCGACTGAGGATGAGTTACGACATAGATGTTCTTCACGGTGGCGTCCTGTTTCTTTGCGGTCAGCCCTGTTCAAATCCCCAGAGCTTGCCTTCTCCCACTTCCACCGAGTTCCCGGAGGGGTCGCGGATATAGACGGAATAGCTATCATTCGGCCAGCGGTGATAGTGCTCGATAGGAATCCCGAGCGTTTCGAAGTGCGCTTTCCAGCCGTCTACCTCCGATTTGTCCCTTGCGTAAAAGCAGAAGTGGCCTTCACCTGCCGTGCCATGGCGAGGGATGGGATTATCGGGATCGGCCTTGCGCGACTTCTCGGGGTCGAAAACCAGCAGTACCTGCTGCCCGCACCTGAAAAAGACGAAGCTTCCGGGCACCTTGCGGATGATCTCCAGCCCGAAGACATCGCGGTAAAAAGCCTCGGCGGCTTCGAGATCATTCACATAGATCGCGGTTTCCATGATGGCTGTTGGCGGTTGCATGGTGCCTCCTATGGTCGAGATGTGGTGAGGAATGATGGGTAGGCGGCGGGCGGCGTCATGTCTTGTAGGTCAGCACCGTAAGATCGTGCTTGCCGACGCCCCGTTCGAGGATGGTCCAGCCGCAGTTGAGGTAATAGTCCTCAAGACTTGCCTCGCAGCAGAGGTAGCAGGTCTCGTAACCGAGTTCGGCGGCCCTTTTTGTTGCGGCCTGCATCAACGCGCGCGCCACGCCAGAGCGCCGGCGGTCTTCTTCCACCCACAGAGCCGCGACCCAGGGAAGATAGTGCGGGCGCTCCTCGAGATCGCAATGAATGAGAAAAGCGGAGCCGACATAGGCGTCGCCATCATGGGCGACGAAACCGGTGGGGAGGGCGTGAGGATTTGTCATCTCTGTCAGGTGCTCGAGGACATCGCCCACCTTGAGGCCGCTATCCTGCCACCAGGCCGTCCAGACCCTTTCTGCTATGATGGGTCCATGCGACTGGCAGTCGCGATAGTCGGAAATGCTGTACAATGCCGTCTCCCGGCCGGTTTTGTCCCAAAAGGATAAACCGGATCATGCTTTCAATTGAGAACGGCGATTAAAACGGGTGCTGCGCCTTTTTGCAACCGTCAACCTGTCGCGGTTGGTCAGTGCTTTTTGGCCGTGACATGCAGCCAGTCTGTCGGCAGCTTGTCGTAACCGCTTCCCTGCCGGGCTTCGATCTCTACACCCGTCCAGTCATAGTGCCCATAAAGCTCCTCAAGCCATGACCTGGACGGATAATTGTAATAGCGGCCGAACGTATCGCGTCCTTCAGCCTCTCCGGCCTTGAAGCTCGCATAAAAGACGCCGCCCGGTTTCAGTGCCGTGTGGATACGGCCGATGATGCCGCGCAGGGCAGGGCGTGGCACGTGCAGCAGGCAGGCATTGGCCCAGACGCCGTGATAGCGCCCGACCTCATCGATATTTTCGAACAGCAATGTCCTGACAGGAATGCCGAGTCGGGCTTCCGCAGCCTTCGCTATATCGGGCGTTCCATCGGAGGGATGCACGTCGAAACCGGCTGCCAGCATATATTCGCTGTCCTGCCCGCCACCGCATCCTAGCTCGAGAATGCTGGCGCCTTTTTCCAACTGCGACAGGAACGTTTCCAGATGCGGGCGGTCCGCCGCCTGTCCGCGGTTGGTGTAGGCGGTTGCGTTGTCAGTGTAGAAACCGATCGTATCGTCGTCTCTGGCGGCCATGATCTCAGCTCTGGGACTGGCTCTGGCTCTGCGATTGCTGCACGGTAACTGAAACGCTCAGCGTCTCACCGGCCGGGCCGATGCGCATGCCAGATATAGGCGCGCAATCGCGGTAGCAGAGACCGGATGCGATGCGGACATAACGGTCATCGGGGCAGATATTGTTGGCGGCGTCGAAGCCGACCCATCCAAGGCCCTGCAGATGCACCTCGGCCCAGGCGTGGGTAGCGGTTTGTTCCTCCACCGCCTCCATCATCAGATAACCCGACACATAACGCGCGGGCAGGCCCATCTGCCGGGCAGCGGAAATGAGAATATGGGCGTGGTCCTGACAGACGCCCCTGCCAGTCTCCAGTGCCGCTTCGGCCGTGGTTTCGATGTCGGTCGAGCCGGGCAAATACTCCACTTTGCCGTGAATGTTTTCCATGAGATTGTGGAGGCGGGCAAGCTCGCTCTCGCCGACGCTCGCCTTCACCAGTTCGCGTACCAGCTTTCCGGGTTTGGTGCGTGGCGTTTCGCGCAGGAAGAGCCAGAGCGGTGCGTTGCCGATGTGGTGACCGAACACGCCGGCCTTGTCCTGCGTGTTCACCGTGCCGCTCGCCACCACTTTGACCCGCTGCTGTGGGCCTTCCGTTTCCACCAGCGCGACGCGATTGCCGAAATGGTCGTCATAGGTCACTTCGACGGTGGCGCCATCGACCGAGACATCCCAGTCCTCCACCGTCTGGCTCGGGCCGGTCTGCGGTGTAAGGCGAAGCCGCTGCAAGGCATAGGGCATCGGCTCGTCATAGACATATTCCGTCGTATGGGTGATTTTCAGACGCATAAGCTGTCCCCGTCTACGCGCTCATTGATAGAAGCGGTAGCCTTCCGTTATTTCCTGTCCCAGTTGCCCGTTGCGATGGACGAATCTTTCCAGAAACTCGTGCAGGCCCTCGTCCATGACCCGGGCGATGGTGGTCGCGCGCAGGCTGTCGCGGATGCTTTCCGCCGTATCGTGTGCCTTGTGCCGCTCGCTGTAGTCCTCGGCGATGTAATTGAGGTTGCTGGCGATCTTCTCGTAACAATAGGCAAGCGAACGCGGCATGCGTCCATTGAGAATGAGGAAGTCGGCGATGTTGGCCGGTTTGTATTCCGCATCATAGACCCAGCCGTAGGAACGGTGGGCCGAAACCGAGCGCAGAATGGATTCCCACTGCGCATTGTCGAGCGATGAGCCGACATGCGCCACAGCTGGCAGCAGCACGTAATATTTGACGTCGAGAATGCGCGCCGTATTGTCGGCGCGTTCGATGAAGGTGCCGATACGGGAGAAATTGTAGAGATCGTTGCGCAGCATCGAACCGTGGAAGGCGCCGCGCACCAGACCGGCACGGTGTTTGATCACGTCGATGGTCTGCGGCAGTTCCGCATGGTTGAGCTTGCGGCCGAGGATGTTCTTCAGCTCGATCCAGAATTCGTTGGTGGCTTCCCATGTCTCGCGCGTTAACGCCGTGCGCACCATGCGGGCATTGTTGCGCCCCGCTTCGATGCAGGACATGACGCTGGATGGGTTCGATTTCTCGCGAAGAAGATAATCGATAGCATTTGCCGCCGTCACCTTTTCGCGTGTTTCGAGGAATTCCTCATGCACGCCCGCGCTTTGCAGCACGCCGTCCCAATCCTCGTCGCCGCTGCCTGAGCGCGTCAGTGAAACGCGCAGGCCCGCATCGATGAGCCGGGCGATGTTTTCAGCGCGCTCGATATACCGGAACATCCAGTAGAGCCCGTTTGCCGTTCTGCCCAGCATGGCTTAATCCTCCAGTACCCACGTATCCTTGGTGCCGCCGCCCTGGCTGGAATTGACCACCAGCGAGCCCTGCTTGAGCGCAACGCGGGTCAGGCCGCCGGGAATGATCTGCACCTTGTCCGAAACAAGCACATAAGGACGCAGATCGACATGGCGCGGCGCGATGCCGTTCTTGACCATGATCGGCACGGTGGAGAGCGACAGCGTCGGCTGTGCAATATAGTTGGAGGGGCGTGCTCTCAGCTTTTCGGCAAACAGCGCCCGTTCCTTTTTCGATGCGGTGGGACCGACCAGCATGCCGTAACCGCCTGAACCGTGGACCTCCTTGACGACGAGATCGGCGAGGTTGTCGAGAACGTATTTCAGGCTGTCCGGCTCGGAACAGCGCCAGGTCGGCACGTTTTCAAGGAGCGGCTTGCGGCCGGTATAAAATTCGACGATCTCGGGCATGTAGGAATAGATCGCCTTGTCGTCGGAAATGCCGGTGCCGGGGGCGTTGGCGATGGTGATGTTGCCGGCGCGATAGACATCCATGATGCCGGGAACGCCAAGCGCCGAATCCGGCCGAAAAGTCAGCGGGTCGAGGAAGTCGTCGTCGACGCGGCGGTAGAGAACGTCGATGGCCTCATAACCGCGCGTCGTGCGCATCTTCACCTTGCCGTCCATGACACGAAGGTCGGAACCTTCCACCAGTTCCACACCCATCATGTCGGCGAGGAACGAGTGCTCGTAATAGGCGGAATTATAGATGCCGGGGGTCAGCACCGCGACGCGCGGCTTGCCGGTGCAGCCCGGAGGGGCGAGCGAGGCAAGCGACTGGCGCAGCAGATAGGGGTAATCCTCCACCCGTCGCACGCGGTTCTCATGGAAAAGTTCCGGGAACATCTGCATCATCGTTTCGCGGTTTTCCAGCATGTAGCTGACACCTGACGGCGTGCGGGCATTGTCTTCCAGAACATAGAACTGGTCTTCGCCGGTGCGGACGATATCCGTGCCGACGATATGGGTGTAGACCCCGCCAGGCGGCGTGAAGCCGATCATTTCCGGCAGGAAGGCTTCGTTCTTTTCGATGATCTCACGGGGGATGCGCCCGGCGCGGATGATTTCCTGTTTGTGGTAGATATCGTCGAGGAAAGCATTGAGGGCGAGAACACGCTGTTCGATGCCCTGGGCCAGTTTGCGCCACTCACGGCCGGAGATGATGCGCGGGATAATATCGAAGGGTATAAGTTTTTCTGAACTATCGGCGTGGCCATAGACTGCGAAAGTAATGCCGGTTTTTCTGAAGATGTTTTCCGCGTCTTTTGATTTCTGGATCAGGTGCGCCCTGTCCTGCCGGCTGTACCATTCGTTATAGTTTTCATATGGGCTTCGCGGCGTGTTGTCCGCATTTATCATTTCGTCAAATGCCAACTTCGATGTCCCCTTTTTTGCCATATGAATACAACGACAAATGCAATGCAAGAACTATGCAGGCCTCCCTGAGAAGATTTTTTGTCGCCCTAGAGTTTTAAAAAAGAAGCGTTTTTTCGGCTTCCGCCTATAAATGCGGCATCGGCAAATTGGTTGCGGGGCGACGAGCGGTGTAAGCGGGCGGTGGCGCTGTTTGCGCCGTGGGCGAATGCATAAATTTTGTTCGCTCGCTTTCGGTTGATGAATGTCCGGCGTCGCATCAGAAAATCTGAAAGATGTGATCACCAAAACGCCTTTGACCTTTTGCCGGGATGCGGATAACGCCATGCTGAATATCCGGCTCGATCATTCGCCGGTTTGCGTGAAGCCGCAGAAACATCAATTCGCCGTCTGTCCCGCACCGGTAGCGGACATCATGCAACACAGAGGATGCGCCCATGTCGCTCGACCGTTTGGCTCCGGCCATCTTCGTCTTTCTCTGGTCGACGGGCTGGGTCACTGCCAAATATGCGGTCTATTATACCGGGCCGCTGACCTTCCTCTGTCTGCGCTATCTTCTGGCGGGCGTTTTGCTGTGGGCGATCTGCCGCTTTTCGTCCATCCAGTGGCCCGAAAGTCGTGTCGATATCTTCCGGGCGATCCTGTCAGGCGTCTTCCTGCACGGTCTTTATCTCGGCATGATCTGGTGGGCGATAGGGCAGGGCGTGCCTGCGGCGATCGGCGGCATTATCGCCGGCCTGCAGCCGCTGATGACGGCGGTGGCCGCCCGTTTCATGATCGGCGAAAGGATCTCGCCGCTGCAGCGCGCCGGCCTGCTCATCGGCTTTGCCGGCATCGCCATCGCGGTGCTGCCGAAGGTCATGGCCGCGGGTGCTGGCGGGCTGTCGGTGCCGCTTTACGCCGTGGCGGTGAATGTGCTGGGCATGACCTCGGTCACCTATGGCACGCTCTACCAGAAGAAGTACGTGCATGGCGGCAACATCATGGCGGTGGCAACGCTGCAATATGTCGGCGCGCTGCTGGTAACGGTTCCCTTCGCGCTTCTGCTGGAAGATGGGCATGTGGACTGGAGCCTCGGCCTTGCCGCGACGCTCGCCTGGTCTGTCGGCGCGATTTCCATCGGGGCCGTGGCGCTGCTTCTTTATCTGATCCGGCGCGGCCAGGTTTCGCGCGCCGCTTCGCTGATCTATCTCGTGCCGCCGCTTGCCGCGGTGGAAGCCGCCCTGCTTTTCGGCGAGACGCTGACGCCTGCGATGATTGCGGGTACGGTTCTGGCGGTGACAGGCGTTTATCTCGCCAATCGCAAACCTGCCGCATCGGTTGCGGCTGGTTAATTACTGCAACCTCATATTAGGGGTTTGTTAACCATAAAATTATACCTCTCGTTAATCACATGATTTGGCGGGGGTTACATGTCTATTTCACGTCGTGGTGTTCTGTTTGGATTGCCGCTGTTTCTGGCTGGCTGCGCAAACACCGGCATCGGCCAGCACAGGCTGGATTACGCGGCGAAGCCGGAGGAAAAATTCCCGCTTCCCGCCATGCATCTCGATAAGGTGAAGCCCGAACTGCGCCGGCAGGAGGTGGCCTATGATACGCGCCATCCGGCTGGAACGGTGGTTGTGGATACGCCGGCGCGGCGGCTTTATTATGTTCTCGGCGACGGTCGCGCAATGCGCTACGGCGTCGGTGTAGGCCGCCAGGGTCTTGCCCTGAAGGGTGACGCCTATATCGGTCGCAAGGCGGAATGGCCATCCTGGACACCAACCGCGAACATGATGCGCCGCGATCCGCGCAATCTGAAATTCGCAGCCGGCATGCCCGGCGGCCCGAACAATCCGCTTGGCGCCCGCGCGCTCTATCTTTATCGCGGCGGCAACGACACCATGTTCCGCCTGCATGGCACCAACCAGCCGCAGTCCATCGGCCACGCCATGTCGAGCGGCTGCATCCGCATGCTGAACCACGACATCATCGACCTCTATAGCCGCGTGCCTGTCGGTTCGAAGGTGGTGGTGCTGCAGGCGTGAGGCGGGACGGTTTTTCCGCCTGTTGCGATCGAAAAAATGTCTGAAGCCCTGAGTTGATTTTTCTGTAAGAAAGTCAATTTTCTATGGTGAAATCAACTATTTGTAGAAAATGGCGTTTTGAGTATTTTAGGTAGTTCTGCAATATCGGAAACGTGATTTCCGCTATTTCGGAGGTGTATCCATAAACGTGCCATCGCGCTCTTATCGGCGCTTCACCACTTCAACGGGGACACATCAACATGGCAATTTTCGATTCTCTCTCCCGCTATCGCCCACAGGCACTCGGGGCGCTGCGCATCATGACGGCGCTGCTTTTCACTTCGCATGGAACGCAGAAGCTGTTCGGTTTTCCGGCATCGCAGATGGAAGGCTCCCTGCCGACGATGCTGCTGGTGGCGGCGATTCTGGAATTCGTCGGCGGCATTCTCGTGCTGATCGGCCTTTTCACGCGTCCGGTCGCATTCATCCTGTCCGGCCAGATGGCGGTTGCCTATTTCATCGCGCATGGGCCGAAGAGCTTCTTCCCGGCACTCAACGGGGGTGATGCCGCCATCCTGTTCTGCTTCATCTTCCTCTATCTGTTCGTGGCCGGTCCGGGCGCTTTCTCGGTGGATGAGCGCCGGGCCTGATCTGCCTGACCGGACATCGATTTGTTTTGCCGAAACCCCGCGTGGCCAACGCCGCGCGGGGGCTTCTTTTTAGAGCAGGGTCGATACTTCGGCCGCGGCCGAAGCATAGGCGCCTGTTTTCCGGTTAAGAACGGGTCACCCTCAATGCAGTTGGAAATCGATCCGTGACCTCTGAGAACCCCATCGCCCGCGAATTGCTGCTTCTGGCCCTGTTGTCCACGCTGTGGGCCGCATCCTACACTTTCATCAAGATCGGGGTGGAGACCATTCCGCCCCTTACCTTCATCGCATCGCGCACGATGATCGCCGGTCTGCTGCTCTTCGCGGTGATCCGGCTGCGCGGGTTGCGTTTGCCCACGGATTTAGCGACATGGCGGCTGTTCTTCATTCAGGCCTGTATCAACAGCGTTCTCCCCTTCACGCTGATCGCCTGGGCCGAACAGAGCATCGATGCCGGCCTCGCCGTCATTCTCAATGCCACGACGCCGATCTTTACCTTTCTTCTCACGGCGCTCGTGATCCGGCATGAGGCAGTCAGCGGGCGCAAGCTGTTCGGCACGATTGCCGGCATGACGGGCGTTTGCCTCATTATCGGCATGGAGGCACTTGATGGGGCGGGCGAGGCGATATGGAGCCAGCTCGCCGTGCTGACAGCGGCATTTTCTTATGCCTGCGCGGCCATTTTCAGTAAAAATTTCAAAGGGCTCGATCCGATCATGCCGGCCGCCGGCTCGCTTATCTGCGGTGCTGTCCTGCTGCTGCCCGTGAGCCTGATTGTCGACCGACCCTGGACCTTGTCGCCTTCGGCGGCATCACTGGCAGCGCTGTTGTGCCTCAGTGTGTTTTCGACCGCGCTCGCCTTCATGATCTATTTCCGGCTGATGCAGACACTCGGTTCGGTCGGTACCACCTCGCAGGCCTATCTCAGGGTGCCGGTCGGGGTCGCCATCGGCATGGCGTTTCTGGGGGAAATGCCGACGCCCGCCATGTGGGGTGGGCTCGTCTGCGTCATTGCGGGCGTGCTGGCGATGACCCTGCCGTCACGGCGTCGTCCGGTCGCGCAGGGTAGCTGAAGGCGAAGAAAAGCCCCGCTACCGGGTGTGGCTGCGGGGCTTGATTATTGGCGAGCGCGTGCCGCTTGTTTCTTCTCCCCGCCGGGGAGAAGGTCGCGGCAGCGGGATGAGGGGGCAAGGGTGATGAGATACGGCAACTTTACCCCCTCATCCGACCCTTCGGGCCACCTTCTTCCCGGCGGGGAGAAGAAACGCCCGGCAATGCTGCGGCGTCCCCAATCCATTCAGAGCGCCTTAACGGTTGCGGCCGCGATGGCCGTTACCGGAAGCGCGTTTTTCCTGGCCGTTGCCGCCGGCAGGGGCGTGGCGGTTGGCGCCGCTGCCGCCGGGCTTGCGGGCCGGACGACGATGCTTGCGCGGGCCAGCCGGGCGGCCTGCGTCGCCTTCGGCCTGCTTCACGCGCTTGAAGTCTGAGGTGACTTCAAGATCATTGTCCGCATCGCGCGGCGCGTGGTGGCGAGACGGGCGGGATTCGCCGTTGTGGCGTCCGCCTTCGCGCGGGCCGCGCTGCTGGCCGCCATTGTTATTGCGTCCGCCGCGGTTGTTGTTGGGGCGCGTCGGGCTGGCAAGACCGGCCGGGCGTTCACCAGAGGCAACCGGAATATCGATCTTCATCAGCTTTTCGATGTCGTGCAACAGGCGGGTTTCGTCCGGTGCGCAGAAAGCAATGGCGATGCCGTCGCGGCCGGCACGGGCGGTACGGCCGATGCGGTGGACATAAGCGTCCGGTACTTCCGGCAGGTCATAGTTGAAGACGTGCGTCACGGCCGGGATATCGATGCCGCGGGCCGCGACGTCGGTTGCGACCAGAACCTTGATCTCGCCGTCCTTGAAGCCCTTCAGGGCGCGCTCGCGCTGGCCCTGGCTCTTGTTGCCGTGGATGGAGGCGACCTTGAAGCCGATATGTTCGAGATGCTTGTAGAGCTTCTCCGCACCGTGCTTTGTGCGCAGGAACACGATGGCGCGGCCATCCGGGTTCTCGTTGAGCGACTTCTTCAGAAGCTCGGTCTTGTCGTTCTTGCCGGCAACAAAGTGGACATATTGCTCCACCTTGTCGGCTGCCTTGCCGGGCGGGGTCACTTCGACCTTCAGCGGATCGGTCAGGTAGCTGTGGGCAAGATCGGCGATCGCCTTCGGCATGGTGGCGGAGAAGAGCAGCGTCTGGCGCTTGGCGGGCACCATCTTCGAGATCTTGCGCAGATCGTGGATGAAGCCGAGGTCGAGCATCTGGTCCGCTTCGTCCAGCACCAGATAGGTGACCTTGGAGAGCGAGATGGCGTTGCGGGCGATGAGGTCAAGCAGGCGGCCGGGGGTTGCCACCAGAATGTCCGTGCCCTTTTCGAGCTGGAGCTGCTGCTTGTTGATCGATGCGCCGCCAACCACCTGGTTGATGCGCAGCGGCGTCTTCTTCACGAAAGCGCGCAGGTTTTCGCCGATCTGGTTCACCAGCTCGCGGGTCGGGGCAAGGATGAGCGTGCGGCAGGTGCGGTTTGCCGGGCGGTCCGCCTGCTTCATCAGCATTTCGATGATCGGCAGGCCGAAAGCGGCGGTCTTGCCGGTTCCGGTCTGTGCGAGGCCGATCAGGTCGCGGCCTTCGAGCAGCAGCGGAATGGCTTTTGCCTGAATGGGGGTCGGGGTCGTGTAGCCAAGCTGGGTAACGCTGGCAACAATCTTTTCGGAGAGGCCGAGTTCGCTAAAACTGGTCAATATAATGCCTTTCGGGGCGCCAAAAACCAATCGTCCGGAACAGGGCTGCTGTCCGGCGGTTTCGGCGTCAAGAACCCCGCGTGAATTGGGAACTTGTGGGTTGGAATAACTTTCTGCGCATCAGTGCGGCACATGCCGTCTTCTGTATTCTCTGCGCTTTTCCTTCATGCGGGCCAAGTCTCTCTCGGACCAAGTCTTCTCAACATACGCTGCAGCTCACGCGGCTGCCGAAGGTGAAAGCTTGAACGGCATGTGGGCGTTTTACTCGCCAAAGTCAAGCGATAGTTTCATGACATGGCTGCCGGACGGCGCATGGCAGCCATGCGGAACGCCGCCGCCAGCTGGCCGAAGAGCTGGATCGCAGCGAATAATTATGGTTAAAAAAGTGTATTGCCGGGCAGGGCGCATAGCAAAAACAGATTTTCTCACATAACGTTTTTGCGAAGTCATCTAGAAATATTTGATTCGACAAAAGTGAAACTGCACGCTGTGGAGTATCGATTGACCGAGGGCAGCGGGTTGCTGGAAAAGGCTTGCAGGGCTGTTGCCGCCCTGAACCTGCCCGCGTGCATCAAGGACAGCGAGCTGCGCTATCTCGTGGTCAACGCCGCCTACGCACGGTTGATGGGGCGTCCCCTCAGGGCGTTCGAAGGCCACACCAGCCTTTCCCTCTCGGCTGATATCCGTGATGCGGAGCGGGAGGACAGGGAGCGCCGTTCACTCGTTTTTGCGACGGACGAGATGATCGCCTGCCATGCCTCGGTTTCCTCCCTGCCATACACGCTTCGCTGCGAGCGCTTCACCGATGATGACGGCAGCCTGTTCCTGTTCGAAACGGTGGAAGACATGCCGTTGGGCGTTCTGACGGGGACGGCGGATATCGGCGGGGCGTCGGACCTGCTGTTCAGCAGCGGCCTCATGGATTTCATCGATGCCGGCATCGTCGTCTACGATCCGGAAAACCGGCTGGTTTATTGCAATGCCCGTTTCGCGGAGTTCTATAGCGGTTTTGGCGTCGAGCTGAAGCCGGGCATCCGGCTCGAGGCGCTGATGGAGGCGCTCTATTTTTCGAGCGGATATCGTCGCGTCAAAGAAGACGACCCTGCGTTCGAAGGCTGGATGCGGGAGCAGTTGCGCGATTTTTCACTGCCCTATCTCGAAAGGGTGGAGCAGTTCGCCGATGGCCGCTGGGTGCGCATGGTCAACAAGCGGCTGGAAAACGGCATGCTGGTTGGCCTGCGCATCGATGTGACCGAGTTCAAGGCGCACGAGACCCTTCTCAGCGCCCAGATCCGCGAGACCTGGTTGCTGCGCGCTGCCCTCGAACAATTGCCTGTGGGGGTTTTCCTGAGGGATCAGGACAGGCGGCTGACCTATGCCAATGCCGCCTATGACGCATTTCTCGGCGGCAATCTCGCCGACTATATCGGCAAGACCGAAGCCGAAATGTTCCCGCAGAATGGCTCCCAGTTCCAACAGGAAAACGAACGGATCTTGCAGACCGGGGAGGCGCTCGAACGCACGGGAAACATGCCTCAGCGCAACGGACGAGCCATTCCCGTCATCACGCGGCTCGGCCGCGTTGCGACACCGGATGACGAATATTACCTCGTGGGCTCCGTCACCGATGTCAGCCTCCTGCAGGAGCGGGAAAAGGCGCTGATCGCCACACAGGCCGAAGCCGAGGCGCTGCATCGCCAACTCGAGGCGGTGCTTCACGCGCTGCCCGTGGGGGTGCTGCTTCTCAGCGCCGATCTCGTCATCGAATATGTCAATCCGTTCTTCTACCAGGTCTGGGGCGAAATCGGCGGCGAGAAATCACTTGTGGGCAAAGACTATCGCGAATTCATGAGGATGAATTTCGATAGCGGCCTTTATGATTATGGCGATCGGCCTTTCGAAGAGGTCTATAGCGAGCGGGCGCAGCGGCTCCTGAAGGATGGGGCCTTTGCCCCTCGCGAGGTGCGCAGCAAAAGCGGCAAGGTGACCGTCATCTCCAAAACGCGCCTCGAAGGCGGGAAAATCCTCAGCACCTATGCCGATGTGACGGATGTGCGAATGCGCGACGCCGAAATCAGCAAGGCGAAGGCCGAGCTGGAGCGCGTCGGCGAATATATGCAGGGCGCGACGCGCGCCATGGCGCAGGGCCTGGTGCTGGTGGAGCAGGGCACGATCATCATGTCCAACGAGGCGATGGCGCGGATGTTCGACGTGCCGCCCGAGCTGCTGGAAAAGGATCGCGACTGGTCCGGCTTCTTCGCCCATTGTGCCGCGCGCGGAGATTTCGGCACGGCCGAGGAAGCGGCCGCGATGCTCAATGCCTGGAAAGACAACATTGCCGCCAACCGACCGTTCTCCTGGCTAATCCATGTCGCCGGCAAGAGCTGGCTCAACCTGGAAGCCACCAACAGTTCCGGCAATTACTGGCTCGTGATCGTCACCGACGTGACCGAGATGAAGATGCGCGAAGGCGAATTGCAACGTCTGCTTTCGCGGGCGGAAGCGGCGGACCGCGCCAAATCGGAATTTCTGGCCAATATGAGCCATGAAATCCGCACGCCGATGAACGGCGTGCTTGGCATGGCGGAGCTTCTGGCCAAATCCAACCTCGATACGCGCCAGAAGACTTTCACCGACATCATCGTCAAGTCAGGCAATGCGCTTCTGACGATCATCAACGACATCCTCGATTTCTCCAAGATCGAAGCCGGGCAGATGAAACTGCGCAGCGTATCTTTCGATCCGGCGGAAGCCGTTGAGGATGTGGTTTCGCTCCTGTCCTCGGCGGCGCTGGAGAAGAACATAGAGCTGGTGGTGCGGATCGACCCGTCGGTTTTCGGCAAGGTCATCGGTGACGCCGGACGCTTCCGCCAGATTGTTACAAACCTCGTCGGGAATGCCGTCAAGTTCACCGAAACCGGCCATGTGCTGGTGGAACTTTCTGCGCAGTCAGCGGAAGCTTCGGAGGCTATCCTGTCGCTGCGTGTCGAAGACAGCGGGATCGGTATTCCCTCCGACAAGCTGGAGACGATCTTCGACAAGTTCAGCCAGGTCGATAGTTCCGCCACGCGCCGTCACGAAGGAACCGGGCTCGGCCTGGCGATCACCGTCGGCCTTGTCGGACTGTTCAATGGCAAGATCGATGTCGTCAGCGAAGTGGGCAAGGGGTCGAGTTTCGAGGTCAACATCCCGTTTCAGATGACCGAAAGGCGGAGGGATGTCCCACCTCTTTCGGTGGCGATCGAAAATATCCGGGTGCTCGTCATCGATGACAACGATGTCAACCGGCGCATCCTGACGGAGCAGCTGCAAAGCTGGGGCATAGACGGCCATGCCGTCGAGGGTGGGCCCACGGGCATCGCCGTGCTGCAGGAAGCCGCAGCGGTGGGTCTTTCGATCGACGCCATCATTCTCGATTATCACATGCCTGTCATGAACGGCCTGGACGTGGTGGAGCGGATCAGGGCGGATCGCCGTTTCGATGACATCGCCATCATTTTCCTCACGTCCATGGATGTCGTGGGTGACGAGACGCTCTTTACCGATCTCAACGTGCAGGCCCATCTGATGAAGCCCGCGCGGGCGCGGCTGTTGCGTTCCACCCTGTTCGACGTGGTGCGCGACGTGCGGCTGAAACGCGCGCGGCCGGAAGCTTTCGCAGGTGCCTCGGACGGCGGTTCGTCCCGGCCGGAAGGTCCTGCTTCAGAAAAGAAGCGGCGGGCAGAGGTGCCGACAGTTTCCGTCCGGCTGCGGCCCAGCCTGATCGATGTGCTGGTGGCCGAGGACAATGACGTCAACCAGATTGTTTTCACGCAGATTTTGCAGCAGACGGGTCTGCGGTTCCTGATCGTCGGCAATGGGAAAAAGGCCGTTCAGGCGTGGGAGGAATATAATCCCGCGATCATCCTCATGGATGTCTCCATGCCTGTCATGAACGGGCATCAGGCAACGCAGGCGATCCGGACGGCCGAACTTGCGGCCGCCGAAGGCCGGCATGTGCCGATCATTGGCGTGACGGCCCATACGCAGGATGCTGACCGCGATCTATGCCTGCAGGCAGGCATGGACGATTATCTGTCGAAGCCCATCAGCCCCGAAATTCTCGAAGACAAGATCGCCCAGTGGCTGGGTGAAGATATTCCGCGCCTGGTATCTGATGACGCAACCGGTCGCTGATGTCGTTTTGGTCAAACCGGGGGCCTGGTGCCGCAGAGCATTTCCCGTTTTCCTGCGAAACCCTTGCGTCGTTCCACATCAAAACCGGCGGCGATGAGATTGCGGCGGACGAAGCCTGCGGCGGCATAGGTGGCGAAGGTGCCTGCCGGCGCCGTCCTGGCGAACAGTGCGTGCATGATCTCGAGCGACCACATGTCCGGGTTGCGCGCAGGTGCGAAACCATCCAGGAACCAGGCATCGAAGGTTTCGTGACTGTTGGAAATACCGGTGAGCGCCTCGCCGCAGACCACCGTCAGGCGTGTTTCACCATCGAGTTCAATCTCTACCTTCCCCTTCGGTTCGGCGGGCCAGAGGGCGGTGAGCGCCCTGCGTTCGGCGTCCACCTCCGGCCAGCGGGAAAGTGCCCGGCCGATCTCGTCCGCCTTCATCGGGTAGAGTTCGAAGGAGATGAAATGCAACGTGGAGCGGCCGTTGCGGACCTCTTTCCATTGGCGCCATGTCTCGCACAGATTGAGCGCGGTGCCGAAGCCCAGTTCCCCGATGCGGAAGACGCCTTCGCGTTCCCGCCAGCGTTGCGGCAGGCCGTTTCCTGACAGGAAGACGTGGCCACATTCCAGTCTGCCATCCGTCTGGCAATAAAAATGGTCGTCAAAAGCCAGCGAATAGGGCATATCCCCGTCACGCCAGTCGAGTGCAGTGTGGGTTTCGCCGGTTGCCGAACCGGCCTGTGCGTCAGTCTCTCTGATAGTGTCGTTGGAATCTTTCATGGCTAAAGCCGATAATCCCGCTTTCGAACAGGGTCAATCACCAAGAACGCCTTTGCCTGCTTCCGTCCCTCTCCTCATCGTCGGGGGTGGTATCATGGGTCTATGGGCTGCGGTTAAGGCGGAACGGCTCGGCATCGATACGTTGCTGGTGGAGGCGGATCATCCCGGTGGCGGCGCGAGTGGCGGGCTGCTCGGCGCGCTGATGTCTCATATGCCGGACCGCTGGTCGGACAAGAAGCAGTTCCAGTTCGCCGCCCTCGTGGCGCTGGAAAAAGAGATCGCCGGGCTGGAGGCGGAGACCGGGCTTTCCGCCGGTTATCGCCGCTCTGGCCGGATCATCCCATTGCCGAAGCCGCATCTGCGTCCCATCGCCGAGCGGCATGAAAGGGATGCGCAGGAGAACTGGGTCTCGGGTGAGCGCCGGTTCCATTGGCATGTCGGTGACAGCCCAGCGGTTGCGGGCTGGGTGGATGACGCGGCTGGCGCAGCGGGTTTCGTGTTCGATACGCTGGCGGCGCGGGTGGCTCCGCGTGCAATGATTGCGCTTCTTTCGGCATTTCTCGGCAAGGCGCGGCATGTGCGGTTGATCAAGGGTTGCCGCGTCCTTTCGCTTGACGCGGAGACAGGCCGGGCGGCGCTGTCTTCGGGTGACGAGGTCGTGTTCGGACACGCCGTGATCGCCAACGGACATCGATCCTTTCCGCTGATCCGGGACGCACTGGGTCTCGACACCGGGCTGGTGCTCGGGCAGCCGGTGAAGGGGCAGGCGGCGCTGCTCGACGCGGCGGTCGATCCGGCCATGCCCGTGGTGTTCCTGAACGGTCTTTACATCGTGCCGCATGAAGACGGAACGGTCGCCATCGGCAGTACCAGCGAAGATTGTTTTTCCGACCCCTTCGATACGGATGAGAAGCTGGAAAAACTGCTTGCGGATGCGGCTGCGATTGTCCCCTGCCTTGGCGGGGCGCCGGTTCTCGAACGCTGGGCCGGGCTGCGGCCGAAGGCTGCGGGCAGAGACCCCATGGTGGGAACGGTTGCCGGTCACCCGAAGCTTGTGGCATTGACGGGCGGCTTCAAGGTGAGCTTCGGTCTTGCCCATTCTCTTGCCGATGCCGCGCTACAGGCCGTCTGCGGAAAGGCACCGGACGTGCCGCGGAGTTTCCAGCTTCAAGAACACGTGAACATAGCCATGGCGGGCATCGGAAAGTTCTGACCAGACCGCTTACGTCGTTAATCTGTCACGCAAATCACTTATTTGCTGGCCTGCAACGAGGCAGGTTTGTCCGCTTTTGCGGCGAGGTGACAGCGCATGCGATACGCCATTCATTTCACGCCTTCCCCCAATGACCCCCTGACGCAGGTGGCCGCTGCGTGGCTGGGGCGCGATGCCTATTCCGGTCAGGCGGTTGAGCCGCCCGGTATGATCGATCTTGGCATGCAGGAGATTTCCTATCACACGGCCCTGCCGCGCCGGTATGGTTTCCATGGCACCATCAAGGCTCCTTTCCGCCTTGCCGAAGGTCAGTCCGAAGCGGCGCTCCTGCGCGACCTGATGTATTTTTCCGGCAGGCAGGAACCCTTTCCGTTGCCGCAACTTGTGGTGGCGAGGCATGACAATGTCTTCAGCCTCGTCCCCGAACGGCCCTGTGAAGTGCTGCATTTTTTCGCGGCCCGCGTCGTGCAGGAATTCGACCGTTACCGGGCGCCTCTGACAGAGGCGGAGATCGAGCGTGCGGATCCGGACCGGCTGTCGGCCTCGCAGCTCACCAATCTGCACCGCTGGGGCAGCCCGCATGTGATGGACGAGTTCCGGTTCCAGATGTCTTTGACCGGCGGTGTGGAACCCGCCAGCAGCCAGAGGATCGAGCGGGCAGTGCGCAAGGTGTTCGAGCCGCTGCTGTCGCGGTCCCTGCAATTTTCCAGCCTTGCGCTCTTCATCGAGGATGAGCCGGGAGCGCCTTTCCGGGTGCACTCGCTTCATCCCATGGGCCGCGTTTCCGCCCGGAAGATTGCCTGACTGGCGCACCATCATAATCGTATACAAAAAAGCTTCGGAATGTCGGCAAAATTGATCTCGACATTCCGTATGCGAATGCTACCGTTCGACATCGCATATTCGAAGCGCGCTGCGTCATCCGTCTGGATCAGGCATCTTCGAAGTTCTGTTTATGTCTCCGAAATCGGTTGCCGATTGGGAGAGATGGTCTGGGTGGCTGAATGATTTCCGAAAACTACTCCCGCAATCTGGTGGGCTATGGCCGCAATGTTCCCGATCCGAAATGGCCGGGCGGTGCGCGCATTGCCGTGCAATTCGTCATCAATTACGAAGAGGGCGGCGAAAGTTGCATTCTCGACAATGACAAGGCGTCGGAATCGCTGCTGTCGGAAATCGTCGGCGCCCAGCCCTGGCCTGGCCAGCGCAACCTGAACATGGAATCGATCTATGAATATGGCTCGCGCGCCGGCTTCTGGCGGCTGTGGCGCATGTTCACCGGGCTTGGCGTCACCACCACCGTTTACGGCGTGACCGCAGCCATGGCCCGCAACCCGGAAGCGGTTGCGGCGATGAAGGAAGCGGGTTGGGAAATCGCCAGCCACGGATACCGCTGGCTGGAATACAAGGATTTTTCCGAGGAGGAAGAGCGTAAGCACATCGTCGAAGCGGTCCGTCTGCACACGGAGGTCACCGGCGAACGTCCCTATGGCATGTATCAGGGCAAGCCCTCGGACAATACGCTGCGGCTTGTCATGGAAGAGGGTGGTTTTCTCTATTCGTCGGACTCCTATGCCGACGATCTGCCCTATTGGGTGAAGGGTGTGAAGGATGAGCCTTTCCTGATCATTCCCTACACGCTTGAGACCAACGACATGCGGTTTGCCACGCCGCAGGGCTTCAATTCCGGCGACCAGTTCTTCACCTATCTGAAGGACGCTTTCGACGTGCTTTATCAGGAAGGTGTCGAAGGTGCGCCGAAGATGATGAGTGTCGGCCTGCATTGTCGCCTTGTCGGCCGTCCCGGTCGCGCAGCGGCACTTCGCCGCTTCATCGAATATGTGCTTGGCCACGAAAAGGTGTGGATCCCGCAGCGCATCGAGATCGCCCGTCACTGGCATGAGCATCACAAGCCGGAGGCGCTTTGATGCTGACGCGTGAGGACTTCGTTACCCGTTTCGGCGGCGTGTTCGAACATTCGCCATTCATTGCCGAGCGGGCCTATGACGCTGGTGGGGCCGGCCTGGAACTGACGGCGAAGGCGGTTCATGCCGCGCTTAGCGCGCAGTTTCGCGCGGCTTCCGAGGCGGAAAGGCTTGGAGTGTTGCGGGCGCATCCCGATCTTGCCGGGAAGCTGGCAATTGCCGGCGAGTTGACGGCAGACAGCCGCAACGAACAGGCCGGTGCCGGGCTCGACAGGCTTACCCCGGAAGAGCACGCCCGTTTTACCGAATTGAACAGCACCTATACCGATAAATTCGGTTTTCCTTTCATCATCGCGGTCAAGGGGCTGAACAGGCACGATATACTCTCGGCCTTCGAGACACGCATAGGTAACGGCGCGGCCGAAGAATTCGCGACCGCCACGGCGCAGGTTGAAAAGATCGCCTGGCTTCGTCTTTACGCAATGCTGCCGGAGGGATGATTGGCGCGTTGCGGCCATTCTGCTAGAGTCGCGCCGTTTGGAGATGACGATGAGACCTTCCGAGGTGCTGGAAAAGAACAGGGAAGCGATCCGCGAAGCGACGAAACGCTTCAATGCGGCAAATCCCCGCGTGTTCGGCTCCGTCGCCCGCGGCGAGGACAGGCCGGACAGCGATCTCGACATTCTGGTGGACGCGCTGCCGGGTACGACGCTGTTTGATCTCGGCGGTCTGCTGGAAGAACTGAAGACGATGCTTGGTGTCGAGGTCGATGTCGTCACCTCGGGCGGCTTGCATTCGGATATTCGGGCGCGCGTTCTGAAGGAAGCCAAAGCGGTATGAGTACAGATCGGCTTCTGCTCTATCTGAAGGAGATGGATGTTGCTGCTGCCAGGATACGGGATTTCATTCAGGATATGGATGAGGCCGCTTTTTCTTCCGACACGCGTACGCAGATGGCGGTGATGATGGGTCTTGCCCTGATTGGCGAGGCGGTCGCCAAGCTCGACAGGCACTACCCAGCGTTTTTACAGCAGCACCCGGAAATCCCCTGGATCAAGATGAAGGGTATGCGCAATCTGATCGTGCATGATTACTTCCGGGCAGAGCTCTCGGTCGTCTGGAAAACGATAACGCAGAGTATTCCGGATTTGCAGGCGCGCCTCTCCCTTCTCCGAAACTGGCATGCCCAAGGTGAATGACATTTGACTGATTTTCTCAACATACAACCTCTTACCAAGGAGGCGTTTGCGTCCTTCGGCGACGTGATCGAAACAACACCTTCTTCCATGCGGTACATCAACGGCGGCCAGACGGAGCGGCATCATGCGCTCGCAGCGCCGGAGGCGGCAGGCGAGGGGGCACGTGTGATCCTCAATATCTTCCGCGGGCAGCCGCGCGCCTTTCCGCATGAAATCGAGATGATGGAGCGGCATCCGCTCGGCAGCCAGAGTTTTTCGCCGCTTTCCGGCCGGCCCTTCCTCGTGGTCGTTGCCGAAGACGATGGCGGCCGACCGGGGCGGCCTCGGGTGTTTCTGGCGCGGGGCGATCAGGGCGTGAATTACCGCCGCAATGTCTGGCACTATCCGCTGATGCCGTTGCAGGCGGTTTCGGATTTTCTGGTTGCCGACCGTGACGGGCCGGGCAACAATCTGGAAGAGTATTTTTTCGACAGGCCCTATGTAATCGCGGAGCCCAGCCTATGACCGGTCTGACAACCCATGTTCTCGACGCCGCGCACGGCACGCCTGCCGAGGGGCTGGTGATCGATCTCTACCGGCTCTCCGGTGATCGCCGTGACAAGCTGAAGACGGTGCAGACAAATGGCGACGGCCGTGTCGATGGCGGGCCGCTGCTCGTTGGCGACAGTTTCAGGGCCGGTGAGTATGAGCTGGTTTTCCATGCCGGCGATTATCTGCGAGGAAAGGGTGTCGTGCTTCCGAAGCCGGCCTTCCTCGATATTATCCCGATCCGTTTCGGCATTGCCGACGAGAGCGGTCATTACCATGTGCCCTTGCTGCTCTCGCCTTATAGCTATTCCACCTATCGAGGAAGCTGACACCGATGATCTTTGCCGCCATTGCCGATATTCACGGAAACTGCGCCGCGCTGGAGGCGGTGCTTGAGGATATCGCCAGGCTCGGTATCGAGGACATTGTCAATCTCGGCGATTGTTTCAGCGGTCCGCTGGAGGCCGGTTTTACCGGCGATGTGCTGGTCGGCAACTGGATTCCCAGCATCCGCGGCAATCACGACCGGGAACTGATCGAGCGTGCGCCGGAGGAGATGGGGAGCTGGGAAAGGCCCGCGCATGCGCAGCTGAGCACTGCGCACCGGGACTGGTTGCAAACTCTTCCGTTCAGCATGGTGTTCAAGGACGTCGCTTATTGTTGTCATGGTTCGCCCCGTGACGATCTGGAATATTGGCTGGAAACGCTGTCGCCTGAAGGTGTCCTTAAATTGCGCCCTCTGGCCGAAATCGAAGCCATGGCTGAGGGTATCACGCAGCCGCTGATGCTTTGCGGCCATACCCATATCCCACGCGCCGTGCAGCTTTCAGATGGCCGGCTGATCGTCAATCCGGGCAGCGTCGGCTGTCCTGGGTGGAGGGACGATACGCCTTTCGATCACCACGTTGAAGCCGGTCACCCGCTCGCCACCTATGCGGTTCTCGAAGAAACCGCACGCGGCTGGCAGGTCTATTTCCGCAATATCCGTTACGACAACCTGGCCATGTCCGAAATGGCTCGGGTCAACGGTATTCCTTATCTGGCCGATGCGTTGGAAAACGGCTGGCTGAAGCGCTAGGGATCACCCCTCGCTGGTCATCACCACACATGCATAAGAGCGTGCCTTCAGCGCCTTGCAGGCCGAGACTGCCGAGGACTGATCTTCGAAGCCGGTGAAGCGGGCTCTGTAGAGCGTCGCCGATCCGCTCTGCACGGCTTCGGTGTAGGGGGCGATGCCGGAATAGTTGCCGATATTGGAGCGCGCATTGGCGAGCAGCGAGCGGGCGGCGGCTTCGCTGTCGGTGGCGGCGATCTGCACTTCCCACCGGCTGCGCTGGCCGGCAGAGGCCGCGGCGGGAGCAGGCCGCGGGATGGCCGAGACCTGCATCATGTCCGCCACATCGGCGTTTGCGGTGGCAATCTGCATGGCAACCGGATCTGCCCGGCGCTCGGCGAACATCGGCAGCGGCACGGCAGCCGGCGGCACGGCGGCGGCAACATCGAAGGTGCGGCTGACATTGGCACTGGCGACGAGCTGTTCGGTGTTGCGGCCTCTCGATGCCTGCGGCACGGCCTTGTCGAGAAGTGCAGCCATCTGGGCATCGCGGCTGCGCGCGGTCTTGCCACCCAGCACGACGCCGACGACGCGGCGGCCATTGTGATTGACTGCACTGACGAGATTGAAGCCGGAGGCGTTGGTATAGCCGGTCTTGATGCCGTCCATCCCTTGATAACGATACATCAGATTGTTGTGGCCGCGGATGCGCTTTCCACGAAAATTGAAGGATTGCGTGGCGAAGAGGCTGTATTCTTTGGGAAAATCCCGTTGCAAGGCAAGACCGAGCTTCGCCATGTCGCGTGCCGTCGTCACCTGAGACTTGTTGGGCAGGCCGGACGCGTTGCGGAAGACCGTTTTGGTCATGCCGAGCTGGCGGGCCTTGCGGGTCATCATTTCGGCGAACCGTGCCTCGGAGCCGCCGAGGTGATCGCCCATACCTTCGGCCATGTCATTGGCGGATTTGACGATCATGCCGTAGATGGCTTCGCGCACGGTGAAGGTCTGGCCCTGACGCACATAGAGCTTCGAGGGAATGACCGATGCCCCATTTTTGGACATCGTTATCTTCTGGTCCCAGCGAAGTTTGCCGGCATGCAGCGCCTCAAAGGTCAGGTAAAGCGTCATCATCTTGGTGAGCGAGGCGGGGTGGTTCAGCACATCGGCATTGCGGGCGGCCAGAACCTTGCCGGTATTGGCGTCCATGATGAAATGGGCATAGCCCGCCTGCGCCGGCGACGCATGGAGCGAGAGGATCGCGCAAAAGAAGGCGAGTGCAAAAATCCAGGCACCCGCCATTCCCCGTTTGATCATTCCCGACATAGTTCACCCCTTTTGTTTGATCGCCGCGCTGGGCAAAGTTTTACTGACACTTTCCGGCAACAAAACCGCTAAAACTTTAGAGATCGCTTTCATGCTTAATTAAGTATGAATTTCAACCCGACAGCTGCCCTCACAATTTCCTTGAAAAGAAACCAACCATCCGGTATGTTTTGCGACATGACAAACGCTCATGAACGCAAGAAGCAGCCTGAGGTGGTGCGCCGCAATCTACTCGATTGCGCGGCGAAACTTGCTGCTGAACAAGGGGTTGCAGCACTTTCCGTGCAGGCGGTGGCGGATGCGGCGGGAGTGACCAAGGGCGGGCTGTTTCACCATTTTCCTTCCAAGCAGGTGCTGCTCGAAGCCGTTATGACTGACCTTCTGGCGGCGCTGGACAACGAGATCGATGCTCTCATCTCACAGGATCGTGAAGCTTCTGGAAGCTTTACGCGGGCCTATGTAAACGCGGTTTTCTCTGATCGGGGCAGGGATTCGGGTCGGCAATGGGCAGCGATCTCCGTTTCGATGGTCGGCGAACCGTCGCTTCGACGCATGTGGAACAGCTGGATCGAGGGTCGTCTTGTCCGTCATAAAGAAACGGATGACGGGGTGGTACTGGAGATGGTGCGGCTGGCTGCCGACGGCATCTGGTTTGCCGATCTGCTGGCCGACGACGGCAAAGCGGGTGGCGACAGGGCGGCTCTGAGGGCCCGGATGATCGCCCAGACGAAGAAGGATACGTGACGATGAATACCGCGGTCTTCACTTATGGCGCGCTTGTCGCAGCCATTGTCTGCGAGGTAATCGCCACCTCCTTCCTGCAGCAATCGCAGCAGTTCACCAGGCTGGTGCCGACCGTGCTGATGGCGTTGTTTTACGGTGCAGCCTTTTATCTTCTGTCGTTCACGCTGCGGGCGCTGCCGGTCGGCGTGGCCTACGCGATCTGGAGCGGGCTTGGCATCGTGCTGATTTCCGGCATCGGATATTTCGTGTTCCGCCAGACGCTGGATATTGCCGCCGTCATCGGCCTCGGCTTCATCATCACCGGCGTGGTGATCGTGAACGTGTTTTCGAAGACGGTCGGGCATTGAGGGGCTGGGTGGTGTAGCGCGAAGGCTATACCGACCGCCGTGATCCCGGGCTTGAGCCGGGATCCGGCGCGATCAAGTCTTTGATCGCGAGAGACTCTTTCGCGGCGCAGACGCGCCGCGGCTGGATGCCGGATCTAGTCCGGCATGACCGTAGAGAGGTCCGCGAGCTGTGGTTGCCATGCCGGAAGTTCTGCCCTTCTGACATCACGCCAGAATGCTGCGATCCACATCGGTAATCAGCCGCTTGCCGCAGAGCGCCATGCTGACATCCATTTCCTTGCGGATGATCTCGAGCGCTGTCGTCACGCCCTGCTTGCCATCCGCACCGAGGCCATAGAGAAAGGGCCGGCCGATATAGGTGCCCTTTGCGCCAAGCGCCACGGCCTTCAGCACATCCTGACCGGAGCGGATGCCGCCATCCATGTGCACCTCGACCCTGTCGCCCACAGCATCGACGATTTTCGGCAACATGGCGATGGAGGAGTGCGCGCCGTCGAGCTGGCGGCCGCCATGGTTGGAGACGATGATGGCATCGGCGCCGGTATCGAGCGAAGCGCGGGCGTCTTCCTCGTCAAGAATGCCCTTGAGGATAAGTTTGCCGCCCCAGCGTTCCTTGATCCATTCAACGTCTTTCCAGGACAAACGCGGATCGAACTGCTCGGCCGTCCAGGAAGAGAGCGACGAGAGGTCGGAGACGTTCTTGGCGTGGCCGACGATGTTACCGAAGCTGCGGCGCTTGGTCCGCGCCATGTCCAGGCACCATTTGGGCCGGGTCGCCATCTGCCAGATGTGTTTCGGGGTGAATTTCGGCGGGGCCGAGAGGCCGTTGCGCAGATCCTTGTGCCGCTGACCAAGGATCTGCAGGTCGAGCGTCAGCACCAGCGCCGAGCACCCGGCGGCCTTGGCGCGGTCAATGAGGTTGTTGACGAAGTCGCGGTCCTTCATCACATAAAGCTGGAACCAGAAGGGTTTTGAAGTGACGGAGGCGACATCCTCGATGGAGCAGATGCTCATGGTGGAGAGCGTGAAAGGCACGCCGAATTCCTCCGCCGCCTTGGCAGCCAGCATTTCGCCATCGGCATGCTGCATGCCCGTAAGGCCCGTAGGGGAAAGCGCTACCGGCATGGACACCTTCTCGCCGACCATTTCGGTGGCGAGCGATCGGTCGGTCATATCCACTAGCACGCGCTGGCGCAGCTTTATCTTCGCAAAATCATCCTCATTGGCGCGGTAGGTGCTTTCCGTCCATGCGCCGCTATCGGCATAGTCAAAAAACATTTTCGGCACACGGCGCTGCGCCTGGTTTTTCAGGTCAGCTATGGTCAGGATTTTGCCCATGGATAAAGCCTTCACATTTGAATGATGGCTTCACTTAACATGAATAGCAGGGTTGCGACATCGAAATCGTCATTGGTGTTTCACCAAAAAGCGCGCAGGGACAGTTCGCAGCCAAGTACGAGCAGGCAGATGAGGAACCAGCGCCGAAATGTCGCCGGGCTAACGATATGGCGGATTTTCTGGCCAAGCCACATGCCGAGAAGCGCTGGCACGACGGCGAGTGCGGAAAGCGACAGATGCTCGACATGAAAAGCATTCTGAGAAGCGAGACCGGCGGCAAGTGCAAGGGTGGAAATGGTGAAGGAAAGGCCGAGTGCCTGCACCAGATCGTCTCGGCTAAAACCCAGCGATTGGATATAGGGCACTGCGGGTACGACGAAAATTCCGGTGCCGCCGGTGAGAAGGCCCGTCACCAGCCCCATGATGGGGGAGAGTTTTGGTTCCAGCCTTGCCGGTATTGAGATCGGTTTGGCAAGCAGGCTGTAGGCTGCGTAAACCGCGAGGCACAGGCCGAGCGCTGAGGTGGTCCAGACGCCGGTGCCCGCCGTCATCAGCCGGATGCCGATGAGGGTGCCGAGGGTGATAGCGATCATCATCGGCCATAGCCGCTTCACGATGGCCCGGAAATCAGGCCCGGCCAGCAATTGCCAGATATTGGTGATGAAGGAGGGCAGGATGAGCAGGCCGGCGGCGATGACCGGGGGCATGAAGAGGCCGAGCACGCCCATCGCAACAGTCGGCAGCCCCATGCCGGTCACACCCTTGACGATGCCGGCAACGATAAATGTTGTGAGGATCATCAGCAGGGTGGTTGTGTCTAGGTTCGGCACCGGGCACTCCAGAGGTCATTCGCATTCGGCCGAAATGGCGTCAGGCAATCATGTGGAGCGAGCGAGTGCCGCTAGTTTCTTCTCCCCGCCGGGGAGAAGGTCGCGGCAGCGGGATGAGGGGGCAAGCTCTCCGAAATCCGGCAACGTTGCCCCCTCATCCGACCCTTAGGGCCACCTTCTCCCGCTGGGGAGAAGAAAGAGGCGGCACACGCTCGATCCAATATGTGACGGATGTAAACGAGTTAGCAGCTTTATGTTTCGGCCGCAGCCGAACTATGCCAGCACGCTCTTCATCGGCTGGCCGGCCACATAGGTCTCTACCACTGTGCGGTCGTCGCCCATGGTCAGCATCAGGAACAGTTCTTCGGTGAGGTTTTTCACCACTTCCATCTTCAGGGCCATGGCTGACGTCGAGGAGGCGTTCAGCACCGTGATGTCGGCATCCGTGCCGGCCTCCAACGTGCCGATGCGGTCGACCATGGAGAGCGCTTCTGCATTACCACGGGTCATCAGATACCAGCTTTCCAGCGGGTTGAGACGTTCGCCCAGCAATTGCTGGATTTTGTAGGCCTCGTCCATGGTGCGCAGCATGGAATAGCTCGATCCGCCGCCGATATCGGTGGCGACGGCGATACGAACAGGCTTTTCGCGCCTTTGCAGCTTTTTCATCGGGAAGAGGCCGGAGCCGATGAAGAGGTTCGATGTGGGGCAATGCACTGCCACCGCGCCGGTTTCCGACAGCACATCCGCCTCGCGATCGGACAAATGAATGGCATGGCCGAGAAGGGTTTTGCTGCCCATCAGGCCGTAACGCACATAGATGTCGGTGTAGTCGGTCGCTTCAGGGTAAAGCTCGCAGGTATATTTGATCTCGTCCAGATTTTCAGACAGATGCGTCTGGATGAAGAGATCGGGAAACTCCTGCGCCAGCGCCTGTGCGGCTTCCATCTGTTTCGGCGTGGAAGTGATGGCGAAGCGCGGGGTGATGGCGACGTGGTTGCGGCCCTTGCCGTGCCAGTCGGCGACGACCTGGCGTGTCTCGTCATAGGAGGTTTCCGGTGTGTCCAGCAGGCCCTGCGGGGCGTTGCGGTCCATCATCACCTTGCCGCCGACCACCAGCATGTTGCGCTTCATCGCTTCCGCGAAGAAGGCGTCGGCGGAGGTTTTGTGCACGGAGCAATAGGCGGCGGCCGTTGTCGTGCCGTGGCGCAGAAGCTCATCGTAGAAATGCGTGGCGATGCGTTGAGCATGCGCGCTTTCAACGAAACGGCACTCCTCCGGGAAGGTATAGGTGTTCAGCCATTCCAGCAGGTTGGCGGCATAGGAGCCGACGACCTGCATTTGCGGGAAATGCAGGTGCATGTCGATGAGGCCGGGCACGATAAGGTGCGGGCGGTGGTCCTTTTCCTCGACGTCTTCGGGTGCTGTCTTACGGATATCGGCGTATTCGCCGATGGCGGCGATCTTGCCGTCTTCGAGAAGCAGGCCGCCATCTTCAATATAGAGATAGCTTTGCGTATCGTCGATTGCGAGCGGCGCGCGGCGGAAGCTCAGCAGGCGGCCACGCAGCAGAACCAGGCTCATTCAGTCTTTCCTTCGGCTTTTCCAGCCCCGGAAACCGCACTTTCATACCATGCGGTCAGCACCTTGCGCTCATCCGGGGTGATGGCGGTGATGTTGCCGGGAGGCATGGCATGGCTGCGCCCGGCTTGCAAATAGATTTCACGCGCGTGGGCGGCGATCTGTTGGTCGGTTTCGAGCTTTACCGATTTCGGCGTGAACGGCACGCCGTCCCACGCCGGCTCGGCGGCATGGCACATGGAACAGCGACCCTGAACGACGTCACGGGCCTTGGTAAAATGGGCATCGCTGACGAATTGCTGCTGCATGGGTGAGAGGGTGGCAGCCTTCTCTTCCTGTTCGCCGGTCAGCACTTTCGGCACGGTGGAAAGCCACATGATGACGATGAAGATGAGGGCGGTCGCAAGCCATGTCCATGTCGGCTTGCCCTTGCGGGCATGGGTGGTGTTGAACCAGTGGCGGATGGTGACGCCCATCAGGAACACCAGCGCTGCGATGATCCAGTTAAACTGCGTGGCAAAAGCCAGCGGATAATGGTTCGACAGCATGAAGAAGATGACGGGCAGCGTCAGGTAGTTGTTGTGCAGCGAGCGCTGTTTGGCGATGCGGCCGTATTTCGGGTCCGGCGTTCGCCCGGCGATCAGGTCTGCGACGACGATCTTCTGGTTGGGGATGATGATGAAAAAGACGTTCGCCGACATGATGGTGGCGGTAAACGCACCCAGATGCAGGAAGGCGGCGCGACCTGTGAAGACCTGCGTGTAACCCCAGGCCATCGCCACCAGCGCGACATAAAGCACGATCATCAGGCCCCAGGTATTGTTGCCGAGCGGCGATTTGCAGAGGAAATCATAAAATAGCCAGCCGATGGCGAGCGATGCCAGCGACAGGGCGATGGCCTGGAACTGAGTGAGATCAAGCACGGAATGGTCGATGAGGAACAGGTCCGCCCCGCCATAATAAACGATGCAGAGCATGGCGAAGCCGGAAAGCCAGGTGACGTAGCTTTCCCATTTGAACCATGTCAGGTGCTCGGGCATCTGGGCAGGGGCGACCAGATATTTCTGGATGTGGTAAAAGCCGCCGCCATGCACCTGCCATTCCTCGCCATAGGCCCCCGGCGGCAGATGCGGCCGCTTGACCAGCCCGAGATCGAGCGCGATGAAATAAAAGGATGAGCCTATCCAGGCGATGGCGGTGATGACGTGGAGCCAGCGGACGGCAAAGGCCATCCATTCCCACGCAATGGCGTATTCGTACATGCGGTTCCCCTGATCCTTGTGCAGCGCACCTTGCGAGAAATTTGGCCTTTAGGGAAGGGGAAAGCAGAGGCCGGGCAGAGATTGTTCACAATGCAACGCGGTTGTGTCTGCAATCCTGGGCCGGTCCGTTCCGGCTTGGCGATCAAGCCCTCGAAAGCTGGAAACGGCCAATCCTGTCGTCGAGTTTGTGCTTAGCTGGCTAAGGCGACTCAGCTATGATCCTGTGTGCAGCCTGCTGATGTGCTAGAATATGAGGCTGTGGACTCTCGCGTCGATGCGCGGATCCCATGACATGTTTCGCTGGCGGTTTTTCCGAAAGCGGGCGCTGCGAACCCTGGGCGGAGCAGATCAGGGGGCAGGTGTCGCAGTTCCCGGTGCCATTGTGTCCGGGTGTGAGTGATATGAGATTTTAAATTAAGGGACGCAATGATCTTCCGGCTGCCGCCGTTGTTCTCAACGGAGACCGTGCCGATGCGCCTTGTTCTGACGGTTCTTTTTTTGCTTTTTGCATTCAGCGCCACCGCGCTTGCCCATGAATCCCACAAGGGATTCAAATATGAAAGCTACTGCTGTAACGGCGATGCCGAAACCGGCGACTGCCAGATGATCCCGACACGCAGCGTTCGGGTGACGTCTGATGGTTACGAGGTCTCGCTTGCGCCCGGCGATCACCGCATGGTCACGCGACGTCACGTTTTCAACTGGTCCCAGAGCCAGGCGCGTCGATCCGAAGACGGCGAGTACCACCTCTGTCTGTTTCCGGATGAGGATACGCCGCGGTGCTTTTATGCGCCGGATATGGGGTATTGAGGCTGCTGCTGCGGCCGGCTTTCCTCGATCCGCTTCAAAATCCAGTCGCGGAACAGCCTTATCTTGCGAATGTTCCGGCGGTTTTCAGGGTAGACCAGCCAATAGTTCTTGCCCTCGCTGCTGAGATGCTCGAAGGGTTGATAAAGGCGGCCGAGCGCAATCTCATCGGCATAGAGTTCCGGGGTGAGCATGGCGACGCCCTGGCTGGCGATCGCCGCTGCGGCCTCGAAGGCCTGCACATTGAGGCGGCTGCGGGGATAACGGTCGAGGCCCGGATTTTCGACGCCGACTTCCTTGAACCACTGGCTCCACCAGATATCGCCGGGATCGATGATGCGCAGGCGCAGCAGATCTTCCGGTTTGTGCAATCCGCCGATGCTGTCAGCAAGACTTGGATGCAGCATCGGCGTATAAACGCCGCGCAGCAGTTGATGGTAGATCAGCCCTTTACCGTTATCTTTGCTCCAGCGAATGGCGACATCGCAGTCTGATTGGGAAAAATCGATCAGTGAGCTCGATGTATCAAGCCGCACCGCGATTGAGGGATGTTCAAGCTGGAAAGCGCCCAGATGCCGCGAAAGCCAGCGCGACGCAAAGGTGGCGGTTGAGTGGATTGTCAGCGTTGCATCGGGCGCGTCGCGCACGCTATCGACAGCCTCCTTTAAGGTATTAAAGGCTTCCGCAACTTTCGGCGCTAATTTTTCTCCAGCCTCGGTCAGCGAGACTTGCCGCGCCGTTCTTATGAAGAGCGGCTCTCCGATATTCTCCTCCAGCAGTTTCACCTGATAGCTGACTGCCGTCTGCGTCATGCCCAATTCCTCGCCGGCCTTGGTGAAGCTCATGTGTCTTGCGGCGGCTTCGAACACCCGCAGGGCATTCAGGGGGAACTGGCGTGACATTTTCATGGATAAGTTCTCTTTATGCCAATTGCCGAAGGTTTCATTGGTTTTTATTCGGAAATCAGAGCATTTTTAGCGCAATTCATCAACTGAGCTTCTGACATTTTTGAACGGAGACGAACATGCGCACAGCACTCTTGCGCGCGTGGTCCCGCCTGCGCGCGGGCCTGCGGACAGCGGAACGGTTTATCCTAGAGAGCCTCCAACCCGACAATCTGGCGGATGAAAGCCTGCCGGACGCGCTCAAGCGAGATCTAGGCCTTGAGGATGGCCGTATTGATTACCGCTGCGGCGGGTTTCGGCAGCGGAAAATGCTTGAAGCAACTCGGCTGCCACAAGGGCCGCTATAACGGCGGGACGCTTGTCCCTGACGCCGCTGCCGCCGATGGGTAGGATGAGTTTCGCAAGGCGGGAAGGCGGCTCGTCTTCCCGCTCCAGCCAATGGGCAAAGGTAGCGCGTTTGGTCTTCGAGCCGATCATGCCGACATAGGCGAGATCGTTGCGGGCGAGCGCCTCCTTCGCGATCATGAAATCGAGTGCATGATCGTGGGTGACGATGACCGCGGCCCCATTTGCCGGGATTTTGCGAACGAATGCTTCCGGCATGGGGGTGAGTATGGACGCCGCTGCAGACGGAAGATCGCGCAGCTCGTTTTCGCGTGTTTCGATCACGGTCAGGGTCAGGGGCAACAGCGACAGGGCCTCAGCCAGCGCCTTGCCCACGTGGCCGGCACCAAAAATGAAAACGGCGGGCTGCTGCTCGGCTTCGCCCTTCTGCCTTGCCTCAAGCGCAGCGGCAATATCCGCAGTGACCAGCCGAAAGCGCAGGAGGGTGCGCCCGCCGCAGCATTGGCCGATTTCGGGGCCGAGTGGTATATCCATGCGGTCTCCGGCAACACCGCTGCGCAGCATGGCGCGGGCATGGTCTATGGCCATATATTCGAACTGGCCGCCGCCGATGGTTTCCCAGATGGCCTCCTGGCTGACCAGCATGAAGGTGCCGGCCTCGCGCGGTGACGAGCCTTTCACGGCTTCGATTTCCACGAGGATTGTGGAGGTGTAGCGGGCGAGGAAAGTGGAGAGGGAGGCGTCAGGCATTGGGGCTGGCCCCCTCATCCGGCGCTGCGCTCCACCTTCTCCCCGGCGGGGAGAAGAAACCCGGAGCACTGGCTCCGTCCATCTTACGTGCTTGCAGGAAGGGTGAGGCGATGCGGCATCTTTCTTCTCCCCGACGGGGAGAAGGTGGCCCGAAGGGACGGATGAGGGGGCTCGGCCGCATGGGTACGTCCTCCCTCAAACCTTCTTCAACCGTTCCACCGCCATCAGCACCCGCTCCGGCGTTGCTGGCGCGTCGAGGCGTGGGCAGACCTTGTAATCTGCCACGGAAGCGACGGCCATGGAGAGGGCTTCGAGAACCGAGATGGCCAGCATGAAGGGTGGTTCGCCCACGGCCTTGGAGCGGCCAATGGTGGGTTCGGCATTTTCCGACCATTCCGCCAGCCTGACGTTGAAGCTCTTCGGCCGGTCGGAGGCGAGCGGGATCTTGTAGGTGGAAGGCGCGTGGGTGCGCAGCCGCCCCTTGCCGTCCCACCACAATTCCTCCGTGGTCAGCCAGCCCATGCCCTGCACGAAGGCGCCCTCGATCTGGCCGATATCGATGGCCGGGTTGAGCGACTTGCCGACATCGTGGAGGATATCGGTACGTTCCATCAGGTATTCACCGGTCAGCGTGTCGATCGATACTTCCGAGCACGCCGCGCCATAGGCGAAATAATAAAACGGCGTGCCACGGCCGGCGGCGCGATCCCAGTGGATTTTCGGCGTCTTATAAAAACCGGCGGCGGAAAGCTGCACGCGGGCGAAATAGGCCTTTTTGATGAAGTCGTTGAAGGCGATTTCCTCAAGGCCGATGCGGACCCGGTTCGGCAGGAAGACGACTTCCTCTTCCGGCACGTTCCAGTTCTCGGCGGCGAATTTGATCAGCCGATCGCGGATCTGGCGGGCGGCGTCATAAGCGGCCATGCCGTTAAGGTCGGTGCCTGACGAGGCGGCGGTGGCTGACGTGTTCGGTACCTTGCCCGTGGTGGTGGCGGTGATTTTCACCCTGTTGATATCCACCTGGAAGGCATCGGCCACGACCTGCGCCACCTTGGTGTAAAGGCCCTGGCCCATTTCGGTGCCGCCATGGTTCAGATGGATGGAGCCGTCATTATAGATATGCACCAGCGCTCCGGCCTGGTTGAAGGCGGTCATGGTGAAGGAGATGCCGAATTTGACAGGGGTGAGCGCAATGCCCTTGCGGATGACCGGGCTGGTTTTGTTGAATTCGACGATCGCCTCGCGTCGTGCGCGATAGTCGCTTGACGTCTCCAGCTCCTCGACAACGCGGGCGATGATGTTGTCCTCGACTTCCTGATGATAGGGCGTCGTGGTGCGGCCGGAACCGGTCTCGCCGTAGAAATTCAGCTTGCGGATATCGAGCGGGTCCTTGCCGACGGCATAGGCGATTTCTTCGATAAATCGTTCCGCGCCGAGCATGCCCTGCGGGCCGCCGAAACCGCGAAAGGCGGTGTTGGAGACGGTGTGGGTTTTGAGCGGCCGCGAGCTAAGGTGAACATGCGGATAGAAATAGCTGGAATCCGCATGGAACAGCGCTCGGTCCGTGACCGGGCCGGACAGATCGGAAGAAAAACCGCAGCGGGCGGCATAGGTGGCATCGACGGCGTGGATTCGGCCCTCGTCATCGAAGCCCAGCTCGTAATCGACGCGGAAATCGTGGCGTTTGCCTGTTGCCGTCATGTCCTCGTCGCGGTCCGGCCGGATTTTCACGGCCCGGTTCAGCTTCTTCGCGGCGATGGCGCAGAGCGCGGCGAACTGGTTGCCCTGCGTTTCCTTGCCGCCGAAACCGCCGCCCATGCGGCGCACCTGCACGGTGACTGCATTGGATGGCACCTGCAGGATGTGGCTGACGATGTGCTGGATTTCGCTCGGATGCTGGGTGGAGCTCCACACCGTCACATCATCGTCTTCGCCCGGCACCGCCATGGCGATGTGGCCCTCGAGGTAAAAATGTTCCTGTCCGCCGATCCGCATCGTGCCGGTGAGGCGGCGTGGCGCGACATCCATTTCCAGCTTCGCATCGCCACGCTTCAGCGTCATCGGATCGATGACGAGCGCGCCGCCATTTTCAATCGCCGTATCGATGTCGGTGAAATGCGGCAGATCCTTATAGGTGATCTTTGCTTTCCGGGCGGCCTTGCGAGCAATATCGCGCGTCTCGGCGAAGACCGCGAAGATCGGCTGGCCGTGGAATTCCACCTTTGTTTCGGCAAGCAGCGGCTCGTCGTGGCGGCCGCCGGAGGAAATGTCATTTTCGCCGGGCACGTCCTTACCGGTCATCACCCAGAGAACGCCTGGTGTGGCTTCGACCTCGGAGAGGTCCATCGACACAATTTCCGCGTGGGCACGGTCCGCCATTCCCAGCGCGCCGTGGATGAGGCCCGCGGGTTCGGGAATATCGTCGATATATTCGGCGCTGCCCGTCACGTGCTTGTGGGCGGAATCGTGCCGGAGCGAGGTGTGCATCGGGCCGTCGATTTCGGTCTTGGTCTTGTCGAAGCTTGTGGTGTCCATGGTTCAAGCCTCCTCCAGCGAGAAGCGGGCAAGTTCCTGCTTTTCCCCTGCTGTCTCGAGGAAAAACCGTGTCAGCAAATTCTTGGCCGTCAGTTGCCGATATTCGGCGGTCGCCCGCCAGTCGGTCAGCGGGGTGAAATCCTCGTCCAACGCATCGCGCGCGGCATCAATCGTGTCCTGCGACCACGCTTTACCGAGAAGCGCCGCCTCCAGATGTGCAGCGCGTTTCGGCGTACCGGCCATGCCGCCGAAGGCGATGCGGATGTCTTCGACTGCGCCCTCAGCATCAAGCGTCAAATTGAACGCTCCGCACAGCGCGGAAATATCCTCGTCGCGGCGTTTGGAAATCTTGTAGACGGCATAGCGGCTTGCAGGATTCAGGAACGGAATGAAGAGCTTTTCGACGAATTCGCCGCTGAGCCGGTCCTGTTTGCCGTAATCGATGAAATAGCTTTCCAGCGGCAGGCTGCGGTTTCCCGAGGAAGAACGCAGAGTCAGCGTCGCGTTAAGCGCGATCAGCGCCGGCGGTGTATCTCCGATAGGCGAGCCATTGGCGATGTTGCCGCCGATGGTGCCCATGTTGCGCACCTGCTCGCCGCCGAGACGATCGAACAACCGGGCAAGCGGCGGGAAATGCTCTGCGATGGTCTTGAAGGCCTGGCTGTAGGTGACGCCCGCGCCGAGCGTGATACCGTCTTCCCCCACCGTGATGGTCTGCAGGTCGCCGAGATTGTTGATGAAAATGACAGGGTTCAGCGCCCGCATCTGCTTCGTCACCCACAGGCCGACATCGGTTGAGCCGGCAACGATGGTCGCTTTCGGCTCCGCGGCGTAGATTTCGGTAAGATCAGCAAGCGTTGCCGGAATTATGGTGCGGTCTTCGCCGCTGACGATCGTGATCGTCTCGTTTTCGCGGATCGCCCAAAGCCGTGCCATGATATCGGTGCGGTCGCGTTGCAGCGGGTCGAACAGGGCGCTCGGGCGGGCGGCAGCGATTTTTTCGGCGGCCTTTACGATCGGCTCGTAACCCGTGCACCGACAGAGATTGCCTTGCAGCGCCTTCTCGATATCGGCGCGGCCTGGGTTTTCGCTGGTCAGCCACAGGCCGTAAAGCGACATGATGAAGCCCGGCGTGCAAAAGCCGCATTGCGAGCCGTGGAAATCCACCATGGCCTGCTGCACGGGATGCAACGTGCCGTCGCGGGCTGCCAGATGCTCCACTGTCACGATATGGGTGCCGTGCAGCGAGCCCAGAAAACGGATGCAGGCATTGACGCTTTCATAACGCAGCGAACCGTCCAGCAGCCGCCCAACCAGCACCGTGCACGCGCCGCAGTCGCCTTCCGCGCAGCCTTCCTTGGTCCCGGTCAACCGCTTGCTGATGCGGAGGTAATCGAGAAGCGTGTCTGTCGGTCCGAAATCCCTAAGCGAGATCGTTTCGCTGTTGAGGATGAAGCTGATCGCGTCGTTCATGCAATGCCTTGCTTTTTGTCCGGCCGCCGAGCCGGTTTCTTGTTGTTCATCTATGCACGCCCCGGCAGGCATATCGATTTCCGTTTTGGCAATTCATTCTTTCCATAACGGAAAGAAAATTTGGCGATTATTGTGCCGTCCATCCACCGTCGACGGAAATATGCGTGCCGGTGATGTTGCTGGCGGCGTCGCTGGCCAGGAATATGGCCGCGGTCGCGACATCATCGACGGTGACGAATTGCTTCGTCGCCTGCAATTCCAGCATCACGTCGTTCTTCACCGCCTCTTCGCTGATGCCACGCACCTTGGCCATCTCAGGTATCTGTTTTTCCACCAGCGGGGTGAGCACATAACCGGGACAGATGGCGTTGACGGTAACCCCGGTCTGCGCAAGCTCCAGCGCCGCCGTTTTCGTCAGGCCCATGATGCCGTGTTTTGCGGCCACATAGGCCGATTTGAACGGCGAGGCGACGAGGCCATGGGCCGAGGAAATGTTGATGATGCGGCCTTTGCCAGCCTTCTTCATCAGCGGTATCGCGGCGCGCATGGTATGGAAGGAACTGGTCAGATTGATGGCGATGATCCAGTCCCATTTTTCCGTCGGAAACTCCTCGATGGGTGCGATATGCTGGATGCCGGCATTGTTGATGAGCACGTCGACGGAGCCGAGCTTATCGTGCGACGACTGGATGAGATCGGCGATCTCGTCCGGTTTCGTCATGTCTGCGGGATGGTAAAGCACGCGCCCGCCGCTTTCGGCTTCCAGCACCAGACGGAGTTTTTCGATCTCGTCCTCGTCGCCGAAACCGTTCAGCACGACATTTGCGCCCTCCCTTGCAAATCGCTGGGCAATGGCAAGGCCGATGCCGCTCGTGGAGCCTGTCACGATAACTGTCCGATGCATGCTTTCCCCTTTTTGCATTACTTCGCACATATTTAACCAGCGTATGCCCAAGAAGGCAGGCTGGCAATCGCCATTTCTGTCCGGGGTCACAGGACGCGGATCCGGCGGCGCCCATCCATTTTTTCGAAGCTAAACTTCCATATTATGCGTTTGTCTGCGGAGCCCTCAGTCCCTATCTCTCGGACAGGCAAACAGAGGTATGTTCATGGAACTCGGTCTTTACACTTTCGCGGATGTCAACCCGAACCCCGCCGATGGCCGGGGGCCGGAAGGCGCGCGCCGGCTCAGGGAGCTTCTGGAGGAAATCGAACTTGCCGACCAGGTAGGTCTCGATGTGTTCGGGCTCGGCGAACATCACCGCCCGGACTATGTTGTGTCCTCGCCCTCCACCGTGCTTGCTGCGGCGGCGGTGAAGACGAAGAACATACGTCTGACGAGCGCCGTTTCGGTGCTGAGTTCGGATGATCCCGTTCGCGTGTTCCAGCAGTTTTCCACCGTCGATCTCCTGTCGAACGGCCGTGCCGAGATCATGGCGGGGCGCGGCTCCTTCATCGAATCCTATCCGCTGTTCGGTTATGATCTGGAAGATTACGACGTGCTGTTTGCCGAAAAGCTCGATCTGCTGCTGGCGCTGCGCGAACAGGAAATCGTCACCTGGTCGGGCACCAAGCACCCGGCCATCAACGGTCGGGGCGTTTATCCCCGACCGCTGCAGGAACGTCTGCCTGTCTGGATCGCCGTTGGCGGCACGCCGCAATCGGTCGCCCGCGCCGGCGCCATGGGGCTGCCGGTAGCGCTCGCCATCATCGGGGGCGAATATCGCCGGTTCGCGCCGCTGTTCGATCTCTACCACGAGGCTGCCCGGCGGGCCGGTCAGGATAAGACGACACTGCGCACCAGCATCAACGTGCATGGCTTTATTGCCGATACCACCGACAAGGCGGCCGATCAGTTTTACGGGCCGCAGGCGGAGGTGATGAACCGCATCGGCCGCGAGCGCGGCTGGGGGCCGACCAACCGCGCCCATTTCGATGCAGCGCGTGGCCCGGAAGGCAATCTTTTTCTCGGCGAGCCGGAGCTGGTGGCAGAAAAGATCATCAAGGCGCATGGGGTGTTCAGGAATGATCGCTTCCTGCTGCAGATGGCCATCGGCCTGATGCCGCACGATCAGATCATGCGCGGCATCGAGCTTTATGGTACGAAAGTCGCTCCGATCGTCAGAAAAGAATTGACGGGGAGCGCCGATCCGGTGAAAGCCACGGCCTCATGATTACCAAGGCGGGCGCCACGAGACCCGCCATTCACAATGACGGAAAGACATATGGTTATCTCCACCGACGAAGAACTGGTCATGCTGAAGGATATCGGCCGTATATGCGCCGTTGCCATGCAGACCATGGCGGATGCGCTGGAACCGGGCATCACCACGGCCGAACTGGATGCCATCGGCCGCAAGGTGCTCGAGGATAACGATGCGGAATCGGCGCCGGAGTTCTGCTACAAGTTTCCCGGTGCGACCTGCATCAGCGTCAACGAGGAAGTGGCCCACGGCATTCCGGGAGCGCGCATTATCAAGGCGGGCGACCTCGTCAATATCGATGTCTCGGCTGTGAAGAACGGTTTTTTCGGCGACACGGGTTCGTCTTTCGCCGTGCCGCCGGTCAAAAAGGAAATCGAGCGGCTGTGCCGCGATGGCAAGCGCGCCATGTGGACAGGCCTGCAGCAGGTGAAGACCGGCCGTCCCTTTGCCGATATCGGTAATGCCATCGGCGCTTTCGCCAAGAAAAACCGCTACACGCTGATCACCAATCTGGCGAGCCATGGCATTGGCCGTTCGCTGCACGAGGAGCCGAAGGAACTGGCGACCTGGCCGGACAAGGATGAGCGGCGCATCATGCAGGAAGGCATGGTCTTCACTGTCGAGCCATTTCTTTCGACGGGGGCTTACTGGGCGGAAGACGGCGATGATGATCCGTGGACGCTCTACAGCGATCCAAGCGCGCCGACGGTACAGTATGAGCATACCGTGGTCGCGACCAAGAACGGACCGCTGGTGCTGACGCTCGCGGACTGACGACGCCTCCTTAGCCGCCTCGTTTTCGCTGTCGGAGCGGGCGCGTGCCGCTTGTTTCTTCTCCCCGGCGGGGGAGAAGTCCGCGGCAGCGGGATGAGGGGGCAAGCTCTCCGAAATCCGGCAACCTGGCCCCCTCATCCGACCCTTCGAGCCACTTTCTCCCTGGCGGGGAGAGGAAATACGCGGCACCCTCGATGCTCACCGCTTGACCGATAACGACTGCTTATAACGCCGATCAAAATAACTCGCTTGTCCCTTATCCTCCCCGTTGCGATAAGCCATGCATGAGCATCGACAAGCCACTTTCCGCCAGACATCTGACAGCGCTCGGTTTCGCCGGTGCGCTGATGATGGCCTCCGCCATGGGCTTCGGCCGTTTTTCCTTTACGCCGATCCTGCCCGGCATGATGGCGAACGTGCCCTTGTCTGCGGGGGATGCGGGGATCGTGGCGGCTGGTAATTTTGCCGGTTATCTGGCGGGTGCGGTTCTCGCCGCCTATTCATGGGGCTCGGGACGGGAAAGGCTGGTGGCGCTGAGCGGCCTTTTTGCAACCGGAGCGCTTTTGTTGGCGATGGCGGCTTTCAATTCCGTCGCCGCTTTCACAGTCATCCGGTTTCTCGCCGGCATAGCCAGTGCGCTGACCATGATCTTCACCTCGCAGATCGTCATCGGCCATGCCGTCAAGGCCGGCAGGGACAATATCCAGGCGTTGCATTATGGGGGCGTTGGCGCGGGGATCGCAATCTCCTCGCTTGCGGTCTATCTCATCGGTGTCGTGTTCGATGGGGGTGGCGCCTCGTGGCGGGAGGAATGGATCGCCGGCGCCGTCTTCTCCTTCCTGACCTTTATGCTCGTCTTCAGGATATTGCCGGCAGGCCCGCCGCGGCATGCTTCCGCGGTGGCGGAACCGCCGCTCAGCTGGACACGACCGCTTTTCCTGACGACGTTGGCCTACGGTCTTTTTGGCTTCGGTTATGTCATCACAGCCACCTTCATCGTGGCGATAGCGCGCATGGCAGCAGCCGGTGTTTTCGTGGAGTTCCTCGCCTGGTTCATCACCGGCTGCGCCGCTGCGGTATCCCTGTTCCTCTGGAAGCCGCTATTGAGGGCGCAGGGGCTGAAACGTGCTTTCGTGATCGTTCTTGCCGTGGAAGCCGTCGGCGTCTTCGCCTCCGTGATGCTGCCGCCCGTGTCCGGTGTGCTCATGGGTGGTCTGCTCCTGGGGCTGACCTTCATGGTCATCACTGCTTACGGGCTACAGCTCGGCCGGGAATTTGCGGGTCCGAGCCCGCGTCGCGCCTTTGCGCTGATGACAGCCGCTTTCGGGACGGGCCAGATCGTCGGGCCGCTTGCCGCCGGCTGGATTGCCGAGGCGACGGGAAGTTTTACCGCGCCCAGCGTTCTCGCCTCCGCCGTGCTCGTCGTCAGCATTCTGCTGATGCTGCCGGTGCTCGCCACGGAGCGGCGTGGTTAAGGCCGCGGGCCGCCGTCTCTTCCCCTTTCATCCTGCGTTTCCGCTGGGTATCGTCCGCGGACTCTGCCTTACATCTTGTTAAGGTCAGCGCTTCGCCGTTGCTGTGCACAAATTTCTGCCCTAGGTTCGGGCAATCTAGTGCTTCGCCAATAATGGCTGATTTCAAACGCGCGTGAGTTCGAAACGTGTTTCATTCCTTCTTTCCCAAACCGAAATTGTTCTTCACGTCTGCCTTCGTCTGGGCGATGGCCATGATCGGCGTTTGGTATGCCGGCGGCCGCAATTGGGGCGCCGCTATTGGCCTGCCGCCTTTGCCTGCCGGACAGGAGCCTGTCATCGGCGTTTCGGTTTTCTGGTCCACGCCGTTCCTGTGGTTCTACATCTATTACGCCGTTGCCGCGCTGATCTTTTCCGCATTCTGGTTCTGGTATCGGCCCCATCGCTGGCAAAACTGGTCAGTGCTCGGTTCGGCGCTTATTATTTTCGCGACGTATTTTTCGGTGCAGGTGAGTGTTGCGGTGAATGCCTGGTACGGGCCGTTCTACGACCTCATCCAGCAGGCTCTGGCGCGAACGGCGCCTGTTACGGCTGAGCAGCTATATATGGGGTCGCTTGGTTTCGCAGGCATTGCCTTCGTCGCCATCTTCGTTGGCGTTCTAAATCTGTTTTTCGTCAGCCACTACATTTTCCGGTGGCGCACGGCGATGAACGAATTCTACATGTCGAACTGGGATCGTCTGCGGCATATTGAAGGTGCCTCGCAGCGTGTGCAGGAAGATACGATGCGCTTTTCCTCCACGGTCGAGGGGCTGGGCGTGGGCTTCGTGCGTGCGATCATGACTCTGATTGCATTTCTACCTGTCCTGTTCACTTTCTCGGAAACCATCACGGACCTGCCGTTTTTCGGGACCGTGCCGCATGCGCTGGTATGGGCTGCGATCGTTTGGTCAGTGTTCGGAACCGTTTTCCTGGCGCTCGTGGGTATCAAACTGCCCGGCCTCGAGTTCCGCAATCAGCGCGTCGAAGCGGCGTATCGAAAAGAACTTGTCTATGGTGAAGACCATGAAGATCGCGCGGATCCCCTGACCATCAGCGAGTTGTTCGCGAATGTCCGGAAGAATTATTTCCGCCTCTATTTCCACTATCTCTACTTCAACGTCGCCCGCATCTTTTATCTGCAGGCGGACAACATCTTTGGCACACTGGTACTCATCCCGTCGATCGTTGCCGGCAAGGTAACGCTCGGGCTGATGAACCAGGTACTCAACGTTTTTGAACAGGTCCGTGGCTCGTTCCAGTACCTCGTCAACTCATGGACGACCATTGTTGAACTCCTGTCGATCTACAAACGTCTTAAAGCTTTCGAAGCGGCCATCGAAGGGCAGGAACTGCCTGAAATCGACCAGCGCTACCTGCTTCGGGAAGCAAGAGGCGGCGAGCTGGATGCTGATCGACCCTGACAAACAAAAAGGCGGCCAATCGGCCGCCTTTTTTCATGAAGAGGTTTCAGCCCTCGGTCTTCAGCTTCTTGCGCGCCTCGATCATCGGCATGGCTTCAGCATAGCTAACACAGGCGACATCGGTCTTGTGGCAAACCTCGCGCAGCAGCCTTTCATAGGCGTTCCAGTAGGCGCCGCCATTCATTTTCACGAAGTGAAAGCCCATCTGCAGGGGAATGCGTTCGCCATTGTACTGCCTGTCGAAAGCGTTGCGGAAGGCAGTGTAGGCGCGCTCTTCGAACTCGCCCGAGCGATCGGGCGTTTCGACGCCGACGGAGTGGCGGATGAAGAGGTTGTAATCCATGGCAATGATCGGGCGGTTGCCCGGGCCTTCGGGTATCAGCGGCAGGCCGAAATGCTGGATACCTTCCCGCTCCACCGGCCATTCCGGTCCCTTGGTGATGCTGGTGGCGTCGTAAACGAAGCCGTGCTTTTTCTGCGCGGCGGTCAGCGCCGGACCCTGCGACAGATAGGGCGCGCGGAAACCATTGATCTTTTTGACCATGTCGCGCCAGCCTTCGGGCTCCTCGCCCTTCTTGCCGATCATCTGCCAGGCGTTTTCCAGCGTGCTGGTGAAGGTGGTGAATTCGCCGTCCCACTGTTCGGCGGTCCATTGCCCGCCGTCGAAATGGCCGCAGGTGTGGTTGGCGATCTCGTGGCCTTCGCGATAGGCGGCCCAGATGTTTCTAAGCCTTGCCTCCACCTCATCCGGCGACTGGCCGAAGCCGACATTGGAGCGGCCGGCCTTCTGGCCCGGTCCCTGATAGGTCTTGGCGCTGGTCTTGCGATCCATCACCAGCGTACAGGCGAGAAAATAGGTGAAATGCGCCCCGACTTCTTTCGCCGTCGCCCGGCTTCTTTCCCACAGCGTATTGTCGCCCGCACCGTCGAAGGAAACGATGACAAGCTGCTTCGGCTTCTGCACCTCTTGCGCAAAAGCGGGAAGGGCGGCGAGAAGCGACAGGGAAAAGGCGGCAAAGGGGCGAAACATCAGTCTTCCGTCATATGAACACCGTGGCCTTTTGCGGGTGGAATAAGGCGAAGCTTTGAATAGTCTGGCGTTTTCATGACTTTCAGCCTAATTCCTGTTCTTGACTGCGGTGATTGAGCCGCTTCGTTCCACTCCGGGGGCCGTGTTCATGCTTTTTCTCGCACTCTGTCTTGCCTTGTTTTTGCTCACCCATCTCCTGAAGGTGATCGCACCGCAGTTTCGCGCGCGCATGATCGCGACGATGGGTGAAGGGCCATTCAAGGGCGTTTATTCCGTCGTCAGCCTCATCACGCTCGGCCTTGTCATTTACGCTTTCGGCGAAGCGCGGCAGGAGACGGGCATGCTGTGGTATCCGCCGGTCTGGATGAGCCACATCGCCATTACCCTGATGTTGCTGGCGATGATCTGTCTCGTGGCCAGCCTCATCCCGGCTGGCCATATCGCAACGAAGACCAAACATCCGCTCATTCTGGCCGTCAAAATCTGGGCGCTCGCGCATCTTCTCGCCAATGGAGAAACGTCTTCGATCCTGCTTTTCGTGTCGTTCCTTGCCTGGGGCGTGGTGATGCGGATTTCGCTGAAGCGCCGGGAACGGGCAGGTGAAAAAGTGGTCCGGGACTTCGTTTCAAGCCGCTACGATCTGGTGGCGGTCGTCGGCGGCATCGTTCTGTGGGGGGCTTTCATCCTGAAACTGCACGAATGGTTGATCGGCGTTCAGCCCATCGCCATGTAGGAAATCGACGTTTCCCCCTTACATATCAGGCAAAATAGGCTAGAAGGCCGACCATGACCCGGTTGGCCTTACTTTTGCCGATCCGGGTAAGCGGCTTGGTATGTCCGCGGACGGATGGATCGGGACACGATCTCCGCGCGGGTAACGGAGAATTTGATGGCAAACGAGAATGATACCTTTATCCGCGAAGTGAACGAGCAGATCCGCTCCGAGCAGCTGTCGCGCTTCTGGGGCCGTTACGGTATCGTGGTCGTGGGTGCCGCCGTCCTCGTTGTTCTCGGTGCCGCCGGTGCCGGCATCTACGAATACTGGAACACCAGCCGTGCCTCCAATTCCGGCGATCAGTTCCTGGCGGCCCTGACGCTCGCTTCCGAAAACAAGACGGATGAGGCGCTGAAGGCCTTCGCCGATCTCGAAACCTCCGGTCACGGCAACTATCCCGTTCTGGCGAAGTTCCGTTCGGCAACGCTGCTGTCACAGAAGGGCGATGCGGCCGGTGCGATCGCCGCCTTCACCGCGATCGGCAACGATAATTCCGCGCCGCAGGTCTTCCGCGATGCCGCCAAGGTTCGCGCCGCCTGGCTGCTGGTCGATAATGGCACCTATGATCAGGTGGCTGCGCTTGCCGAACCGCTCAGCACTGACGGCCAGACCATGCGCGCTTCCGCCCGCGAGGCGCTCGGTCTTGCCGCCTATAAGGCTGGCGATTTCGCCAAGGCCAAGCAATGGTTCGAGCAGATCGTCGGCGACACGCAGGCGCCGCGCAACGTCACCAACCGCGCGCAGATCATGCTCGATAACATCACCGCTTCGGGCAAGGCTGCCTAACGCCGCTGCCCCGCCCGAGATCGCGCCGACAATCTTCGCATTGCCAAAGCGATCCAACGCATTATTTTACGCATGTCCTTTGCCCAAAACAGGTAACGTTTTGGGCAGACGTGCTTTAAGGAACCAGGATCAATGAGCTTCACCGTCGCCATAGTCGGGCGCCCCAATGTCGGCAAGTCCACGCTTTTCAACCGTCTCGTCGGAAAGAAGCTGGCGCTGGTGGATGATACGCCCGGCGTGACCCGCGACCGCCGGCCTGGCGAGGCAAAACTCGTCGACCTGCGTTTCACCATCATCGATACCGCCGGTCTGGAGCAATCCGGGCCGGAAACGCTTCAGGGCCGCATGTGGGCCCAGACGGAAGCGGCGATCGACGATGCCGACGTGACACTCTTCGTCGTGGATGCAAAGGCAGGCCTGACGCCGGCCGACGAGACGCTGGCGGAAATGCTGCGCCGACGCGGCAAGCCGGTGGTGCTGGTGGCCAATAAATCCGAAGCGCGCGGTTCCGACGCCGGTTTCTACGATGCCTTCACGCTCGGTCTTGGCGATCCTTGCCCGATCTCGGCCGAGCACGGCCAGGGAATGATCGACCTGCGCGACGCCATTGTCGAGGCGATCGGCGAAGACGTCGCCTTCCCGCCGGAGGTGGACGAGGCGGAAACGGATATCGTTCTGCCACGCAGCGAGGACGAGGAAGACGAAGAGCCCGTCTATGACGAGACCAAGCCGCTGCGCGTCGCCATCATCGGCCGGCCGAATGCGGGCAAGTCGACGCTGATCAACCGTTTCCTCGGCGAAGATCGCCTTTTGACCGGCCCCGAAGCCGGTATCACCCGCGACAGTATTTCCGTCGAATGGGACTGGCGCGGCCGCACCATCAAGATGTTCGATACGGCCGGCATGCGCCGCAAGGCCAAGGTGACGGAGAAGCTGGAAAAGCTCTCTGTTGCGGATTCGCTGCGCTCCATCCGCTTCGCCGAAACCGTGGTCATCGTGTTCGACAGCACCATTCCGTTCGAAAAGCAGGATTTGCAGCTGGTCGATCTCGTCATTCGCGAAGGCCGCGCCGCCGTGCTCGCCTTCAACAAATGGGATCTCGTCGAAGACCCGCAGGCCTATCTGGCTGATCTGCGTGAAAAGACCGAGCGTCTGCTGCCGCAGGCGCGCGGTATTCGCGCCGTGCCGATTTCCGGACAGACGGGGTATGGCCTCGACCGGCTGATGCAGAATATCATCGATACCGACAAGGTCTGGAACCGCCGCATCTCCACCGCAAGGCTTAACCGCTGGCTCGACGCGCAGACCACGCAGCACCCGCCGCCGGCCGTCTCCGGCCGCCGCCTGAAGCTGAAATATATGACGCAGGTCAAGGCCCGCCCGCCCGCCTTCATGATTTCCTGCACGCGGCCGGAAGCCATTCCGGAGAGCTATACGCGTTATCTCGTCAATGGCCTGCGCAAGGATTTCGACATGCCGGGCGTGCCGATCCGCGTACATTATCGCGGCTCGGACAATCCGTTCGAGAGCAAGGCGAAGAAGAGACGTTGATTTTGGCGTGAGACGTCGCGGCAATTTTCTTCTCCCTGCCGGGGAGAAGATGGCCCGAAGGGTCAGATGAGGGGGCAAGCTCTCCGTATATCGCTGGCCTAGCCCCTCATCCCGCTGCCGCGGACTTCTCCCTGCCGGGGAGAAGAAACAAGCGGCGGACGCTCATCCAACGCCTTGTTTTGAAGAGTAAAAATCATGCTGATCAAGCAGACCGACTATCAGCGGATCTACCGCGTCATCAACAGCCTGCTCCTCGCCCAGAATGCCGATCCCGCTTCGGCCTCGATGTATTTCAGCACTTTCGGCGCCTTCATCCTGCAGCAGCACTACAAGGTGAAAGCGGTGCCGAAGGGCGGGCTTGCGGCCTATAATCTTGGCGGAAAGGTGCTCCTGTTCGCGGATCATCGCGACGATGGTTACGTGACAGGTGCGGGCGAGAATTTCCACTGCTGGATCGATGCCGATGGCTGGGCGATCGATTTCATGGCGCCGGCTTTTGCCGATAGCGCCCGGGGGCTGTCGGTGCCGGCAAAAATGTTCCAGCGGCCACTCTCCGCCATGGCGGCATCCATCAACGATCTCGGCCAATCCGGCGATTTCTTCTATCGTTCGGAGCCGGAAGCAACAGCCAAGCGCTTTGCCGAATGGCACAAACACGCGATGATAGGCGATATGGCAAGCGTCGCCGCCAACTGGTTCCGCAAGTCGCCCAAGCAGATGGCCGCGTCGCTGTCGGTAACGGATCGGGACGGTAAGGCGCGGACCGTGCCACTGACGGGCGAATCTCTGGTCGGTGCCTGGTAGGCACCGGTTTATCGGACTAAAGGACGGCCAGCGTAATCTCGCGGCAGCCGCCTGACGTCAATCAGCAGCCCGACCCCGTTCTAAAGATAACGGCAGTCGCGTCCTGGTCGCCTTGTGACATTCCCGATCGGTTTCGTCCACTATCCCTGAAGAAAATCTCGGGGATCGACTCATGCAAGTTGGGAGCGGGAGAGCAGCGGCAGCGATTTGCCAGCGGCATGAATGACATTGTCGAGGAATTGCCTGGATGCCTTTTCCCAGCTGTAGCTCCTGGAGAGCGTCAGCGCCGCCTGGGGCGAACAATGAAGCGCGGCAAGACAGGCATCGCGAAGATTGTCGTCCAGCGCTCCGGCCGCCGGGTTGCCGCCAAGGATGTCGATTGGTCCGGTAACGGGGAAGGCGGCCACGGGCACGCCGCTTGCCAGAGCTTCCAGAATGGTGTTGCCGAAGGTGTCTGTCTTGGACGGGAAAACGAAGACATCGGCCTGCGCATAGGCGTCGGCAAGATCCTCGCCGGTCTTGACGCCGGTGAAAAGGACGTCAGGGTATTTTTCCTGCAATTCATGGCGGGCTGGGCCGTCGCCGATGACGACCTTAGATCCCGGCAGGTCGAGATCGAGGAATTCCGGCAGGTTCTTCTCCACCGCTACACGTCCCACGGTCATGAAAATCGGTCTTGGCAGGTCGAAGGGCAGCTTTGCCTTCGGGCGGGGATGGAAGAGTTCGGCGTCGATGCCGCGGCTCCAGCGTTTGAGGTTGCGCACGCCGCGCGCCTCCAGTTCTGTCTCAAGGCTTGGCGTCGCCACCATGCAGGTATTGCCGCCATTGTGGAACCAGCGCACGAAGGCATAAAGCCAGCTTTCCGGCACGGGAAAGCGCGCCGCCACATATTCGGGGAAGCGGGTGTGATAGCTGGTTGAAAAACGCATGCGGTTCTTGACGCACCAGCGCCGCGCCATGAAACCCAGCGGCCCTTCTGTGGCAATATGCACGAAGGAGGGCTGGCTTTTTTCGATCTCCGCCGCCACGCGGCGATAGCCGGCGACCGAAAGGCGGATTTCCGGATAGGTGGGGCAGGGGATGCTGTAAAAACTCTGCGGCGTCACCATGCGCACGTCGACGCCGAGCCGCGCCAGTTCGGTATTGGTGTTCTCGATCGAGCGAACCACGCCGTTGACCTGCGGGTGCCAGGCATCTGTGACAATCGTGATTCTCGTCATGAACACCGATCCTGCTCATCTGCGCACGGGCGAATCCCCATTGCCCGGCTTCCGCCCGTATATGCGGCGCGCGTGTTACAGGATCATGTCAGGGTCTGTGACGGCTGCAAAACCTTGTTTGCTGGCCGGGCGTGGCGGCTATCCGACGAGAGGGAGCAATTCGGGGCTGATCAGCGCGCCGTGGTGGCCGATGACGGTTGCCGCCGCCCTTGCGGCGAAAGTGGCCGCTTCTTCCGGAGAGCTTCCGGTCACATAACGGGCGAGGAAGGCGCCGTTGAAACTGTCGCCGGCGCTCGTCGTGTCCACCACCTCAACGGCCTTCATCGCCGGGGCGTGGCTACGGGTGCCGCCGAAATCGAGTGTTGCGCCCTTGGCGCCGTCCTTCACAACGATGTTTTCAACACCGAGCGAACGGTAACGGGCAATGGTCGCTTCCACGGAGGTATCGCCGAAATGGCTCGCCTCGTCGTCGAAGCTCGGCATGACAAGCGTCGCGGCGCGGGCGCCATTGGAGATCGTCTCCAGCATGATGTCCTTGTCCGCCCAGAGGCGCGGGCGGATGTTGGGATCGAAGACCACGGGCTTGCCCGCCGCCTTGGCGCGGCGCAGTTCCGCAAGGAATGTATCGACATCATGGGCGGAGGCGAGGATGGCGAGCGTAATGCCGGAGAAATAGACGACGTCGGCGTTTTCGACCGTTTTGCGCAGGTGGTCCGCGTCCGCAGCGAGCTGTCTTGCCGCCGCGGCATTGCGCCAGTAGCTGAAGGTGCGTTCGCCGTCTTTCAGGTTGATCAGGTAAAGGCCGGGCGTGCCGCCCTTGATGCGGCGGATTTTTTCCGTGCCGATGCCGGCTTCCGCAATGAATGCCAGCATGTCTTCCGAAAGCGGATCGTCGCCGAGTGCGGTGAAATAATCGACGGACCAGTCCTCCGGCAGGCAGGCGCGCGCATACCAGGCGGTATTAAAGGTGTCGCCGGCAAAACCCTTACGCAGCAGCCCGTTGCCGGCCTGCGACAGTTCCACCATACATTCGCCAATCGACAGAAATCGTCCGCCCACGCCGTCATCCTCCCGTTTTTTCCAGCCATGCGGCTTACGACGAGTGCGCGCTGCTGACAAGGTGGTTTTGGCCGTTTGTGCAGGTGCGAAGTTAAGGTTTACGCGGAGGCGGCGGCTTTATATTCTCTCCGTCAGACACGATCAGGAGATTGCCGATGACGTTATCCCATGCCCCGGTCCACAAACCCCAAGCGCAATCGGACTGGTGGAAGGGAGCGGTGATCTATCAGGTCTATCCGCGTTCGTTTCAGGACACGACAGGCGACGGCTATGGTGATCTCGCCGGCGTGACCAAGCGCTTGCCATACATCGCCTCGCTCGGTGTCGACGCAATCTGGCTTTCGCCCTTCTTCACCTCGCCCATGGCGGATATGGGCTATGACGTCTCGGATTATTGCAATGTCGATCCGCTGTTCGGCACGCTCACTGATTTCGATGCGCTGATGGCCGAGGCGCATCGTCTCGGCTTGAAGGTCATCATCGACCAGGTCATCTCGCACACGTCGGACCAGCATCCATGGTTCGTGGACAGCCGGGCGAGCCGGACGAACAGCAAGGCCGACTGGTATGTCTGGGCCAATCCCAAACCGGACGGCACGGCACCGACAAACTGGCTTTCTGTGTTCGGTGGACCGGCCTGGGAGTGGGATGGCGTGCGCAAGCAATATTACATGCACAGCTTCCTGACGTCGCAACCGGACCTGAACTTCCACAATCCCGAGGTTCAGGATGCGCTGCTGGAAACGGTACGCTTCTGGCTGGATCGCGGCGTGGACGGTTTCCGGCTCGATACCGTCAATCACTATTTCCACGACAAGCTCCTGCGTGACAACCCGCCGCTGTTCGACGAGGAAAGCTTCGGGCTCGACGCTTCCGACGTCAACCCTTACGGCATGCAGGACCATTTTTATGACAAGACCCGGCCGGAAAATATCGGATTCCTGAAGCGCTTTCGCGCATTGCTCGATGAGTATGAGGGCCGCGCCACCGTGGGTGAAGTGGGTGACGGCGCGCGGTCGTTGAAGACCGTTGCTGCCTACACATCCGGCAACGACAAGCTCAACATGTGCTACACCTTCGACCTTCTGGGGCCGGATTTCACCGCCAAACACATCCGCGGGTCGGTCGAGACTTTCGGCAAGGTGGTGACGGACGGGTGGGTCTGCTGGGCCTTTTCCAACCATGACGTGGTGCGCCATCTCAGCCGGTTTTCGGAAGGCGCCGAAGAACAGACGCGGGTTGCAAAGCTTGCCATCTGCGTTCTCGCCAGCCTGCGCGGGTCCATTTGCCTCTATCAGGGCGAGGAACTTGGCTTGACGGAGGCTGAGCTGGCTTTCGCTGATTTGCGTGACCCCTATGGCATCCGCTTTTGGCCAGCCTTCAAGGGGCGCGATGGATGCCGCACGCCGATGGTGTGGGAAACAGGCAAGCAGAATTCCGGCTTTTCAACCGCTGACAAACCGTGGCTGCCGGTGCCCTATGCGCATGCCATGCACGCCGCGGATGCGCAGGAGCGCAGGCCGGACTCGATCCTGAACCATTACCGGGCGGTTCTGTCGTTCCGGAAAAGCCATGGCGCGCTGCGTGACGGGGACATGACGTTCCTGAAAACCAATCTCGACGTGCTGGCCTTCACGCGGCACAAGGGCGAGCATACGCTGCTTTTCGTTTTCAACCTGACGCGCAAGCCGGTGGAGTTTCCCATCCCCAAGGGCATGAACGTGACGACAATCCTGCCGATGCCGGGTTTCGAGCCGCTATTTGATGGCGGCATCGTCAAGCTTGAGGGGCTGGACGTGTTTTGCGGGAGCATTGAATGAGCGGGACTTTCGACGTCCGAAATGCTGGCGACTATCCGGATGACTGGTGCCTTCTGCGACACCGTCTCTGGCCCGATACGGCGCCTGAAGACCATCGGGCTGAGTTGCAGGACGTTTGCGAAACCGGGGCTGGATTTATCGTTCACGATCTTGACGGATCGGCCATTGGTTTTGCCGAGGTCAGCCTGCGGCGGGATTACGTCAACGGCTGCGATACGTCACCCGTGGCGTTTCTTGAGGGAATCTACGTGGAGGAGGCGTTCCGCAGGCAGGGCGTCGCCGCCCTTCTGGTGGAGCAGGTGACCCGATGGGCCATCGCCCAAGGCGTCAGCGAACTTGCCTCCGATGCCGATATCGCCAATCTCAGCTCCCATCGCATGCATGCGGCCCTGGGATTTGAGGAAACGGAGCGCGTCGTTTATTTTCGCAGGTCGCTGATCCCGAAGCGATAAGCTGCCTGTGCTGATCCGCGAAGAGTCTCTGGCTGCGGGGCGGGTTGCCACCGCCGCATGTGACGTCATGGCTTTGTCTTAACGTCGTAACGAAGCTATTTAAGTATATTCATAATTTAGAATGTTTATATTGTCGTTTTTCCTCCGCATAAATAATGGTTTCGCATTTATTTCGGCTGTACTGCAAGTCTTGGGCAAGCTTTCGGCGTCAAACATCGTGTCCTGCATATTTCCATCACCACTCGTTAGTGAAGCAGGAATTGTCATGTCCGTTTCAATCAAGAATTTCAATCAGCCCAACAGCGGTAATACTAGGTCCTCAGGCGGCAAAGCCAAGGCTGCCCTTCCGTCCATCCGCGATATATTTCCTTCCGGGAAATCGGCGGCCCGCACATCCTCATCGACACCAGCGGCAAAAACCTCTTCGGCCGACTATATCGCGTCGCCCGCTTTCATGCGGAATCTGAAAGCGAAGCTCGCGTTGGCTGGCGACGATCCGGCGCAATATCTGCGCGCCCGGGCAATGGTAGGCGCTCTCGAGCGCGGGGCCCTGCAGGTTACCAATCCCACTCAGGGTAAAACGATCAATGCGTGGGATCCCAACCAGAAAAAAGCAACGCCGACCACAGCTACCGATACCGCCAAGACCAACTGGGTCGACTTCCTCAATACTCAACTGAAGCGCAGCGAAGACGGTGCGCTTTCCAAGGACGGAAACGGGAGTTATGTCGAAAAGGCGACGGGAAAAAATGCCTATTTCGGCAGGGTCGCGGGCAAATATTATTATGTCACCTGGCCTGCGGAGACGAAGGCATGAGGCCGCGCCAGCGGCCTCAAAAACGGAGGCGAAGCGTTCTTCGCTGCCGCTAGTCGCCAAGCCACCATCAGATCAGTGCAAACCGGTCCACATCCACCATGCCCATGTCGGAAATCTTGAGATGGGGGATGACGGGCAGGGGCAGGAAGGCGACCTGAAGGAAGGGTTCTTCCAGCGTGGTGCCCAGCGCATAGGCTGCTTTTCTCAGGGTGTGCAGCGTATCGCGAACGGTCTCGTAGGGTTCAAGGCTCATCAGCCCGGCGACGGGCAAAGCGATTTCGCCTGTCACCCTGCCGTCTTCCACCACGACAAAACCGCCCTTGATTTCGCCCAGCCGGTTAGCGGCCAGCGCCATGTCGTCTTCGCTCACCCCGACAACGCAGATATTATGGCTGTCATGACCGACGGTGGAGGCGATGGCGCCCTTTTTCAGGCCGAAACCTTGAACGAAACCATTGGCATGGTTGCCGTTCTTGCCGTGGCGTTCGATGACGGCGACCTTGATGATATCGTTTTCGAGATCGACGGTGGTCTGGTTGCCGTCCGTCGGCAGCCTGTAGCGGCGGTGCTCGGTAATGATTTTGCCGGGAAGCACGCCCATGACAGGGCTTTCGCCTTCCGTGACCGGCACGCCAAAATGCGAGGTGAGCACGGGTCTCGCCTTGACGCTGTCGAGACCGACCGGTGCGACCGGTTTGCGCGTGGCAAAGAGCGCATCGTTGACGATCCGGCCTGCGGAAAGAACCATGCTGGCTTTGCAGCTTTCCAGGCTGTCGATCACCACGAGATCGGCGCGCCAGCCCGGCGCGACCAGGCCGCGATCGCGCAGGCCAAAGGCTTTGGCGGCGGAAATAGAGGCGGCGCGATAGATGGCGAGCGGTTCCACGCCGCTGGCGATCGCGGTGCGGATCATGTAGTCGAGATGGCCCTGTTCGGCGATGTCTAGCGGGTTGCGGTCATCGGTGCAGAGCGCCAGATAGGGCGACAGCCGCTCGGTTATGATGGGCATCAGGGCATGCAGGTCTTTCGAGACCGAGCCTTCGCGCACCAGAATGTGCATGCCCTTGCGGATTTTCTCCAGCGCTTCCGTTGCACTTGTGCATTCATGCTCGGTGCGGATGCCGGCAGCGAGATAACCGTTCAGCGCTGTTCCGGAAAGAAGCGGTGCGTGCCCGTCGATATGCTGGCCCTGAAAAGCCTCCAGCTTCGCCATGCACACCGGGTCCTTGTGGATGACACCGGGGAAATTCATGAATTCAGCAAGGCCGATGACCTTCGGGTGGTTCCGGAACGGCAGCAGCTTTTCAATCGGCAGGTCGGCGCCAGCGGTTTCCAAGTGAGTGGCGGGCACGCAAGAGGAAAGCTGCACGCGGATGTCCATGATGGTTTCCATGGCGCTGTCGAGGAAGAACTGAAGCCCCTCCACCCCGAGCACATTGGCAATTTCATGCGGGTCGCAAATGGAGGTGGTGACGCCATACGGCAAAACGCAGCGATCGAACTCATGCGGTGTCACCAGCGACGATTCGATATGGAGATGCGTATCGATGAAACCGGGGACGACGATTTTGCCGGAAATATCGATTTCCCGGTAACCCTCATAGCTTTCGCCGGTTCCCACGATCGTATCGCCACAAATGGCGATATCCGAGGCAACGAGTTCTCCGGTGACGAGATCGAAGAAGCGGCCGTTCTTGAGAACCACGTCTGCCGGTTCACGGCCCGTACCCTGGTCGATGCGCTTTTCAAGTCTGGAATTCATGCGGCTTTCTTCGGCTCCTGATTTACGTCGTATGCGAGAATCTTCATTATTTACATTCGAGGGTTGTTTCTGGATCTATTCGAATTGATTCTTTGAGTTTTAAATATATCGAGAGTAAAAAATTTTCATATTTGTGGTATCTAATCTTCGAGGTTCAAGTTTGGGCGGGATTGGGAAGGCTTGACTTCACCTTTATAGTTCATCCGGTTGTGCGCCGGCATTTTTACGAATTGCGGTTTTAGGTTATATTCCCGGGAAGGAAAATAAAAGCGTCTGATGCTCAAACGAATTTCCACCCAGCAACTGACACTTGGCATGTTTATCGAAGCGGTCGAAGGAACGCTTTCGAATCAGGGATTTTTAAAGCGGCACCGCTTTCTTTTGCGGCAGGAGGAATTGATGCGGCAATTGAAATCAAGCGGCGCCGAAAGCATCATCATCAACACGGCCAGGGGATACGATACCGAAGGCGGCAGGCGTTCGGCTGCGGTTTCGCTGGCGCCGGACAATTGCCCGGAAACCATTGCCGCCGTAACCCATGCGGTCCGATCAGCCGCAGGCACTATTTCCGAGACCTTTGCTTCCGCAGAAGCCGGCGGCCTTGTGTCGCTGAAGGGCATGGCGGCGGCGGCGGGCAAGATTTCCGATGCCGTGCAGTCGAACCCGGCGATCTTCATCGGGGTCACCCGCCTGAAATCGAAAGATGAAACGACTTTCGTGCACTCGGTTTCCGTCAGCGGGCTGATGATCCTCTTCGGTAATTATCTCGGGCTCGACCGCGGAACGGTCGATCTGCTCGGCGTCAGTGGCCTGCTGCATGATATTGGCAAGGTGGAAATACCCTCGTCCATTCTCAACAAGGCGGATGGGTTGAGCACCGACGAACGCAAAATCATCAATCTCCACCCGGCATTCGGGCGGGAAATATTGTCGCGAAACGAGCAGATGCCTGAGATGGTGCTTGATGTCTGCTTCAATCATCATGAGCGAATTGACGGCGGCGGTTATCCCAGCGGGCGCGCCGGCAGCGAGATCAGCCTTTACGCGCGTATCGCGGCCATCTGCGACGTTTACGACGCCGTGACTTCGGTCAGACCCTACAAGAAGCCATGGACGGCGAATGACGCGCTGACCTGGATGCTGCGCCGGGAGGGACATTTCGACCTGCAGCTGCTAAAGAAATTCGCACTTTGTATTTCCGCTGCGCTGCCGAGGGGTTAGTTACCGAGGATGATCGCCATGTTCAGGCTGTCGATATAGCGCCCGTCGATCAGAACGGCATCGTGGGCCCGGCCCTCATGCACAAAGCCGATTTTTTCGTACAGCGCTATGGCTCTGGCGTTGTCCGCATGCACGCTCAGCTCGACACGATGCAGCCCGCCTTGACGGGCGGCATCGAGCGCTCGCCGCATCAGCTGCGCGCCAAGTCCCTTGTCACGGTAGGCTGGTAGGATACCAATGCCGAGTGTGCCGCAATGGGCGCGGGTTACTCTGTCCTGGCGGCGAATGTCGCACCAGCCCGCCACTTCGCCATCCGCAATCGCTACAAATTGCGGATGGTTGTTCTCGATCATGTCGAGAACGAAGGCGCGCACCGCATCGAGCGGCGGCGCCTCCAGGAAGCTCAGATATTTCCGCTCGCGCGATACCGCATCGAGAGCACGATGAAAGCTCTCAACGTGCTCCACCCCTATCGGCTCGATGTTGGTGGTGCCGGCGGCAGCCATCACGCGGCTTTCGTCTTCGCCTTGCGGGTCAGATGCACCACCACGTTCTCGATCATGCGCATGCCGGCGTCCTGGCCAAGCGTCATGATCGATTCCGGGTGGAACTGAACGGCAGCCACGGGTTCCTTGGCATGTTCGATGCCCATGATCGTGCCGTCCTCGCTTTCGGCCGTGATGATGAAATCACGCGGCAGGGTGGAGGGGTCGGCAAAGATCGAGTGGTAACGGCCAACGGTCACTTCCTTGCCGAGACCGGAGAAGACGAGGCCCGGTTCCAGCACGCGGATGCGCGAGGGTTTGCCATGCATCGGCACCGCAAGCTGGCGAAGCTCGCCGCCATAGGCTTCCGCCAGAGCCTGAAGGCCGAGGCAGACGCCGAAGACCGGCAATTCGCGGGCGCGGGCCGCCTTGATCGTCGCCTTGCAGTCGAAGTCCGTCGGGCTGCCCGGTCCGGGGGAAAGCACGACGAGATCGGGCTGGAAGCGATCGAATACGTCGGCTGCGACCGGCGATCTGACGGTGGAGACGGTCGCACCGGTCTGGCGGAAATAATTCGCCAGCGTGTGGACAAAGCTGTCTTCGTGATCGACAAGCAGGATCTTCACGCCAGTACCGACCTTGGCCGCATCGCGCTTGGTGGAAGCGGCGTTGGTGGCTTTCGCGTCGCGAATGGCTGATATCATGGCGGACGCCTTGAGTTCGGTTTCGGCTTCTTCTTCCTGCGGATTGGAATCGTTGAGCAGGGTCGCACCCGCACGCACCTCGGCAATGCCGTCCTTGATCCGGATGGTGCGCAACGTAAGTCCGGTGTTCATGTCGCCGTTGAAGCCGACCATGCCGATGGCGCCGCCATACCAGGCGCGCGGGCTCTTTTCATGGCCTTCGATGAAGCGCATGGCCCAGAGCTTCGGTGCGCCGGTGACGGTCACGGCCCAGGCGTGGCTGAGGAAGCCATCAAAGGCGTCCATATCGTCCCGAAGGCGGCCTTCAATGTGGTCCACCGTGTGGATGAGGCGCGAATACATCTCGATCTGGCGGCGGCCAATGACCTTGACCGAACCGGGTTCGCAGACGCGGCTCTTGTCGTTGCGGTCCACATCCGAGCACATGGTCAGTTCGGACTCATCCTTCTTCGAGTTGAGCAGCTTCAGGATCTGCTCGCTATCGGCAATCGGATCGTCACCGCGCTTGATGGTGCCTGAGATCGGGCAGGTCTCGATGCGGCGGCCGGAGACGCGCACGAACATTTCCGGCGAAGCGCCGACCAGATATTCCTGATGGCCGAGATTGATGAAGAAGGAGTAGGGGGACGGGTTGATCGCCTTCAGGCGGCGCGAAATCGCCGACGGGTTGCTTTCGCAGCGTTCCATGAATTTCTGGCCGGGGACGACCTCGAACAGATCGCCGCGGCGGAAGCTTTCCTTGGCCTTCACGACAAGTTCGGAATATTCGCCGGGACGGTGATCGCCCTTGGGCGGGATCGTATCGGTTGTCTTGAAGGGATCGGGTGCTATGTCCGAGGACTTGCCGTCCGTCGTCACGCCGCCCTTTTCGAAATCGTAACGGTCGATCCAGGCCTTGGCGGAATAGTGATCAACGACCAGGATTTCATCGGGCAGGAACAACACCATGTCGCGCTGGTCTTCCGGGCGTGCCAGCGACAGCTTGATGGCGTCGAACTGGAAAGCGAGGTCGTAACCGAAGGCGCCGAACAGGCCGATTGCCGAATCCGCGTTCGAATAGAAGAGGTCGACTATGGCGCGCAGCGCAGTGAAGACGGTCGGGATTTTTGAGCGTTCTTCTTCGGTGAAGACGCGGTTCGGTTCGTTGACGGTAAGATCAAGACGACGCGTGGTGGAAGCGCCGAGCGTGAGATCGGGCGTCGCCTTCAGCTTTTCGGTGATGAAGGAAAGCAGTACTTCGCCGCGGCCATTATAGGCCTCAATCCACATCTTGCGGCCAAAACAGGAAATTCCGAGCGGTGGGTCGATGATGGCCGTGTCCCAGCGCGTGTAGCGGCCGGGATATTCATAGTTGGACGAGAAAACTGCGCCGCGATGGGAATCGAGCTTTTCGACATAATTGTCGATCGCGTTGGCATAGTCGGCAGGCCGGCGCTTTCGGCTGACCTTGATGCCGCCTTTCGTCTCGTAGGTTTCCGCTCCGTCATCCTGAATGATCGTTACCATTTCTTTCGCACTTCCCGTTGTTCAGGCCCGATGACAGGCGGCAAGATAACAAAAAAGCCGCCTGAAAATTCGGGCGGCTTGGACTTTGTCTGAAGACATGACTGGTCAAGGCCGCGTAAAGCTGCTCCACCACCAGTTAGCAATGTTCTTAGACACGATGTTCATGCGAAAATTGTTAGCGTGCACGATCCGCCTTGGCAAGCGGATTTCGGCAGGGGAATGAACCTTACGGGCCGCCGCGGCGTTGCACCCCTGCCGAAACGGTCAGGAGTGCCCCGTAAAATGCTTCATCGCCTGTGTCTTCTGGTAACCACCCTCGCACTGATTTCTGCCTCAGAACCGCCGGCGCAGGTGCCGGTGCCGCAGCCGAAACCGGGTGAGGGGCAGTCCTCCACCCCCTCGGAAAAGCCATCCGACGAGACGCCGCAAAGGCCGGCGGAAGCACCCAAACCCGTTCCCAAGCCGCAGCCCGAGGAGAAGCCGGTCGCGAAACCCGATGCTTCCGGAAACCAGCAATCCGATGGTGAAAAGACACCCGCAGACAAGGGTTCCGATGACGCCAAGAAGGAAGGCGAGGACAAGGATGGCGTGGAGCAGAAGAAACCGACTGTCGAAACGGCGAAACCTGACGAGAAGCCACCGGAGCCGGTGAAGCCGGAGGACCCGGCCGCACTCCAGGCATGCCTTGCCTCGTTGAAGGGGATTGGTGCAGAGTTCAAGCAGCTTGAGCCGATCCGCGATACGGAACAGGGGTGCGGCATCGACGCGCCTGTCGAGCTTTCCGTGGTTCTCCCAGGCATCAAGCTTGAGCCATCTGGAACCATGCGCTGTGAAACCGCGCTTGCGCTTTCACGCTGGACCAAGGAGATGATGGTGCCGGCGGCCGCTCTGGCATTGCCGGAGAAAAAGGTGACGGCGATCGCCAACGCTTCGACCTATATTTGCCGCAACCGCAACAGAGCGGAAAACGGCAAGATTTCCGAACATGCCAAGGGCAATGCCGTGGATATTTCCACCATTTCCTTCGATAAGGGCGAGCCGCTGGTGATGAAGCCGCGCGGTGAGGACGGGACGCCGGAGGGTGCTTTTCAGCGCACGATTACCGCTGCCGCCTGCCTGTTTTTCCGCACGGTCCTTTCGCCCGGCAGCGACGCAACCCATCAGGATCACCTGCATCTCGACGTGCTGGAGCGAAAAGGCGGCTATCTCTATTGCCGCTGACAAAAAGGGGCGACCCGAAAGGCCGCCCGACTGGAGTTGATGCTTCCGCCCCGGATTTAGAACTTCTGGGTCAGGGAGATTTTGAAGGTGCGGCCTGCTTCCGTGTAGAAATCGACCGGCTGATTGACCGTGCTGACCGAATTCGGGTTCACGTCGCGGACGCCGACGGCATTCCAGTATTTCCTGTCGAACAGGTTGTAGATGCCGGCCTGGATGCGCAGGCCCTTGGTCTGCTCGGGTTCCCACCAACCGGTCAGGTTGAAGACGCCGTAACCGGGGGCGTCGAAAGTGTTGGCCACCCTGTCGTCACGCATGCCGGCGGAAAAAACGCCCGTCAGTTCCGTGCCCCAGACATCCTGCGCATAACCCACACCGAGGACGGACTTGAACGGTGCCACCGTGCGGATGAACTCGTTGGTGTCGGTGTCCTTGCCATAGGCGTAGGCGAGCGAAGCGTGGGCGAAGAAGCCGTTTGCCAGATCCTTGCGGACCTTGGCCTCCACACCGGAGATTTCGACGTTGTTGCGGTTGCGATAGGTAAACAGCGATCCGTTGCCCCTGCCGCCGAAGCCGGGGAAGAGCGTTGTCGAGGTCGTATATTGTTCGATGAAGTTCTTGTACTTGTTGTGGAACAGCGTCAGGCTTCCCGTCAGGTCGCCGGAGGCGTAGTTCGCACCGATCTCGAAACCGTTGCTGGTCTCGGGATTGAGGGCGGAGTTGCCGACAACAGCGTAACCGGAACTGACGTTGGAGAAGTTCAGATACAGTTCGTTGATCGTGGGGGCACGATAGGCCATCGACCATTGTGCGAAAAGCTGTAGTTCGGGCGTGAGGTCATAGGTGGCAAGAAGCTTCGGCGAGAAGCGCGAGCCGCTATTGCCGCTCGGCAGGCCGAATGTTCGGTAGCCGCTGTTGCTGGAAACGGAGCCATCGGGATCGTAATCGTAGGAATCGAAGCGCAGGCCGGGGGTCAGGCGGAAGCCGTTGCCGAAGGCGATTTCGTCATCGAGATAAAGGCCGAGGCTCTTGCCGCTCACGTCAGGCATGTCCGATTGCGACGATGAGGTCGAACCGGCCGTATTGGCGAAAAGCTCCTGGCTGAAATCGGTGGTCATGGCGTTGCCGCCGAAACGGACGGTGTGCTGCACGCCGCCAAGCTCGAACCCGGATTCCAGGCCGCCGACGATACCGAAGGCGCTGTTGCGCATGCTGTCTTCGCGAATATAGAGGGAATTATTGGTCAGCCGGTCGCCGGCGCCGGATTCCTTGGAGAGGCGCGTCCAGTAGAGCGACAGATTGGCGGCATCGATCACGCTGTCAGTCGAGGGCGCCTCGTATTCATAATCAAGCGAGACGCGGTCGCGCTCAGTGTCCTCGTAACCGCGGTAATCGCCGATGCGATAGGTCGAGCCCGATACGCTGACACCCTGAAGGGTTTTCATGTCGCTGCGGTCTCTCAGCGAATACCGTTCGGCAGTAAGTCCTATGCGGTGGCCACCTTCCAGATCCTGGCGGATCTTGAACATCAGGTTGCTTTCATAGGTGTCGGCGGGGTTGGGCTTGGTGCGGCGCGTGCCGTAGATGTCGGCCGTACCCTTGTTGTCCGTTTCATTGCCGCGTTTGTAGGAGCCCTGGAACAGGACCGAGGTGTTCTCGATCTTCTTGACGACGGCGAGCGATCCGCCCACGCTTCTGTCCTCGCTGTCATAGGTGGTCTTGGCGACACCGCCCCAGTCCCTGCCTTCACCGATCAGGTCCTCCGGTTCGAGCGTGCGCAGTACCAGAGCGCCGCCAAGGGCACCGGAGCCGATACGGCTGGAATCGGCGCCGCGCACCACATCGACCGTCGAGAGCGAGGAAAAATCGAAGCTTGAGCTTGTGTCGCTGAGGGTGGTGGTTGCCTGACCCTGACGGGCGAAATTGTTGAAGTAAGGAACGGGAATATTGTCGATCAAAGTGACGACGCGTGCGCCGCCGAGGCCGCGAATGAACAGGCCGCCGGGCCGGCCGGGCTTGGCGTCGACGTAATCGACACCCGGTTCCGTGCTGTTGCCGAGGTCCTTGATGCTGCCGATGTCCTTCTTGCGGATGTCTTCCGCAGTCGTCTGGCTCGCCAGCGGCGTATCGGCGACGGCATTGGCGCTTTTGACGCGCTTGCCCTTGACGACGATTTTTTCGAGCGTGGTGGTGCCATTGGTACCGGAAGCGGCATCCTGTGCCTGTGCCTGTGCGTGGCCGGTCAGGGGCAGAAGAGACATGGCGGTGCAGAGAAGCAGCGCGGAATGCGTGCGTGAGATGGACATTGATTACCCCCGAATATGCGCGCACAGGAGCCACGGCGCGCAAAAACGCGCCGCGCTCAGGCGCGGCTGGATATGTTCTGATTGGTTACGGGCGAGCCGATAAGCGAGGACTAAAAAACATGACGATAACTGTCAACATATTATATATGACTTTTTGCATCATGTTTTAAAGCGGGGCGCTATGTTGCAAAAATATTACGTTTGCGGGCCGCGGCCAAAAAAGATGGGTCAGGGCGAAAACGCCACGATGCGGTCAAAGTGCCGACATTGATGCTTGCTACGATCTTCGCGGCCAGTTTACATGGCGGAAGAAAGCATACCCGAAAATAACAGTTTAATAATCGGATACGGAAATGAAGTCTCTTGAACTGCTCGTCGAGCGGATCATTCTCTCCAGCCGCTGGCTGCTGGTCGTTTTTTATCTCGGCCTCGTCGCGGCACTTGCTGTCTACGCCTTTTCTTTCGCGCTCAAGTTTCTGAAAGTTGCGAAGAACGTTTTTACCTACGACGAAGCCGACATGATCCTCGCCATGCTGGGCCTGATCGATGCTGCACTCGTCGCCAGCCTGATCGTCATGGTGATGATTTCCGGTTACGAGAACTTTGTCAGCCGTTTCGACGATGCCGATGCGGAGGTTTCGTTTCTGGGCAAGCTTGATGCCGGAAGCCTGAAAATCAAGGTCGCGTCGTCAATCGTGGCCATTTCGTCCATTCACCTGCTGCAAATCTTTCTCAATGCCAATCAGTACTCGGACAGCAAGCTGATGTGGTTCACGATCATCCATCTGGCTTTTGTCGCCTCGGCGGTCATGCTTGGTTTCCTGGAGAAACTGATGGCCAAGCCGAAGGACAAGGCCGAAAAGCCGGTGCTTTAGCAGGGTAATCCAGACGATATGAAGGTCGCAACCCCGTCATGGCCACGCATTTTTTCGCTCCTGGCGTCAAGACCCGGCGCGGAGAAGGGGCGTGAATGGTGAAGACGGAGCGTCAGGCGAGGCTATGCGATGATCTGTCGGCTGCTGCCGACAAGTCCCAATGGCTGGAGGCGCTGCAGGAAGTGATGCACGCTTTCGGTTACGCCTATGTGACCCTGCTGCTCCTGCCCGGCGGCCAAAATGCCTATGGCTTGCCGACGATCATTGAAAGCAGCCTGCCAATCTGGGTCGTGAATGCGATGACCAGCGACGGTGCGCTCGGGGATTGTCCCGTCATCAGGCGCGGCGCATCATCGATGATGCCGCAATATTGGTCGTTGCAGGACCCGGACATTGCGTGTGAAACGCTTCAGGATGCCGTATCCTCCGTGCGCAGCATGGGCATTACTTCGGGTCTCATGGTCCCGGTACACGGCATGAACGGCAATCGGTATCTGATGAATTTCGCAGGCGATCGCGATACCCTGCAACAGGCCGCGCTGAACGAGCTGGGCATGATCGCGCTACACGCGCTGGAGGTCTATGACCGGCTTTGCCGCACTGGCTCCAGAGGGCCTTCACCGCTGACGAAGCGGGAACTCGACGTGGTGCGCTGGACGGCGCAGGGGAAGACCTCGGTGGAGATTGCCGAGCTTCTCTCCATCTCGGAACATACCGTCAACGCCTATATGAACAACGCCATCCGCAAGCTCGACTGCGTGAACCGCACCCAGCTGGTGGCCAAGACCATACGCCTTGGCCTGATCGTCTGATCAGTCCCGCTCTTCGGGAAACCCTGCTCTTTATCGGTCGAGAACCGAGCGAAGCTCGACGAGATTGGAGCGAACCCGCAAAACGTAAAATCCCATGGTGGCCAGGTGCGACGGCATGATCCAGCCGCTCTCCTCACCATTGGAGATGATCGCCGGCTGGATACGCAAGGCTGCGCGGGTCTGCAGGAGCGTGTCGTTCCACAGGTTGGTGAGGTTGCGTTCGCGGATGACCTGCGCGAAGTCGGATCCGGCTGCGGAAAGTACGCCGTAATAACCGTAGAGCTGGCCATAGGCGAACCAGAAACGGTCGTCGGCGCGGGTATCGAACCAACCGCCATTATAGTTTTCCGAACGCTCACGCAGGATGGCCGATGTCGAGCCGATATCGCCGGCAATGCGGTCGATGAACTGGATCAGGTTGTCGGCGCGGGTGTCGAAGACGGCCTTGCAGGCGACGAGCTCGCCATTGAAGGCCTGGAAGCTGCGGATCGCGGCGCGGTAATAGCTGGGAGTCGGCGTCTTCGGGCCGAAAGGATCGAGACCGAAATACCAGGAATATTCGCTGAACTGCATATTGCCACGCGCTTCCTGGAGGTTGTTGTTGATGCCCGATGTCCCGCGCACGCGCCCGAGCGTATCCACCAGCTCCACCGAGGTGCGGCGCACGGCCTGGTTGACGCCGCGCTGGAATGAAGCCTTGTTGTCGAGAAACGGTGTGCTATCCCAGTCCATGCCGAAGAGACCGAGGCGATAGAGCAGCATGGAGGAAATCCATGCATTCTGGTTGACGTTGAAATCGGTGAGATCGGTGGCAGCGTCAACGATGGCCGAGCGCTGGCACACCGGCGCGGATGTGTTGGCGGCTGCACCGGTTGCGCCAGCGGGCGACGTCGGGGAGGCGGCCGGCAGTTCCTGTCCGGGCGGCACGGTCCGTTCAGCAAGCTTGTAACGGGAAATGTAATCCGGATCGAAATTGCTCCAGACCTGCGTTTGCCAGACGAAATATCCGTAGAAGCCGGCAAGCAGGATGAGAACCAGAGCGATCGGGCCCTTGATGAGCCAGTTGCGGCCGCTGTACCAGCCATGGGCGGCCATGAAGGGCCATAAAAGCCAGGCGACGAGAAGACCGGCGGCCCTGCCGATGGCACTGAAGGCTGCCTGAATCGTGGCGGTGATCCGGTCTATCATGTCGTCATAGTCTCCTCTGCCCGTGGGGCTGGATGCCGGAATAAAACCGCCATCCGGTGGGGCGCCCTTCGGCGCCTGGTCGGACTCCGGTCATTTACTGTCCTGCAGATATGTCCCGGTCAACCGGGATACAACATGATTGCGAAACTTTTCTCAACCTGCGGTCCGCGCTGGCCATCATCGCTCTCCATACGGACTGCGACGTAACGGCCGCCGCGGAGCCGGAGGGCAAGCAGTCAGAGGCCGAGCCTGGCGATCTCCTCATTCAGCCGGTCGCGTGCCTTTTTCGGCAGTTTGCCGCTCTTGACGGCATCGAGGTTGGCCGGCACGGCGTCGCCCACGACAACGAGCGCGACCATGCCCATGCCGAGATGCGGCGTGCATTTGACGACGTAGGCGCCTTCCTTCTCGACCGTCAGCTTCACCGCCTCGTTCATCTTGCCCTTGAACTCGGAAACCCCCTCGGGGATCATATCCTTCACGGCTGCCGCGTCATGGCCCTTGTCCACCGGAATGAAGGTGATGACGTCACCTACGGCAGCCTTGACGGTTGCGGGCTCGAAGACCATCGCCTGACCATCGCTGCCCTTGTTGAGCATCTTCACTTCGATTTCGGCAGACAGGGCGGGGAAGGCAAAAATTCCAGCAATGACGAGGCTGGCAAATCCGGCAATTTTGTTCTGCATAATTTTGCTCCTGAGAGAAAGCACATCCAAGCGGATGTCCCCGCCGTTCTAGCGCAGGAGCCGGGCGGTCATCTTTGCGAAAAATCAAATGCGGCAACCGGACGCAGCCGCTCAGCCGCCGTTGAACGTCTCCACCCAGTGGCGGCGGCAGAAGGAAACATATTTTTCGTTGCCGCCTACCTCAATCTGCGCGCCTTCCGTGACGACATTTCCTTCATTGTCGAAGCGGGCCACCATCGTCGCCTTGCGGCCGCAATGGCAGATGGTGCGGATTTCGCGAAGTTCGTCGGCAATCGCAAGCAGTTCTTTCGAGGCAGGGAAGAGCTTGCCCTGGAAATCCGTGCGCAGACCATAGGTCATGACCGGGATGTCCAGCCGGTCGACAATCTCGGCAAGCTGCCAGACATGGTGTTCTGAGAGAAAATTGGCCTCGTCGACGAAAACGCAGGCGACGGGCGCCTGTACATGCAGGGCCGATACTTCAGCGAACAAATCGGTATTTTCATCGAAGGTCAGGGCGTCGGAGGACAGACCGATGCGCGAGGCGACACGGCCGACGCCGGCGCGGTCGTCAAACGCGGCCGTGAAGATCAGCGTGCGCATGCCGCGCTCCTGATAATTATAGGACGCCTGCAGCAGCATGGTCGATTTGCCGGCATTCATCGTCGAATAATTGAAATAGAGTTTTGCCATTATCCACTCCCGGAGCGCCTTCGCGCCTTTCGGATGCCTCGCAACCTCACGAAACGGCGCGCCGGATTTCACCAGGCGATCACAAAGCCCGGTCCGATGCCGCATCAGGCGTCTTTTGACGAGGAAGATGTGGATTGAAAAGTGCGCAGGCGCGAAAAACACAGATTTCTGCGGTCTGCGTTTTCCCATTTGCAGGTTCGAATCCCGACGTTTTTGCCGTTTTTGTCGCAAACGGGCGGGCCAAAGCACGCAAATGCACGCGAGTTGATTGTGGCCGGAAGATATTGATAATGGCAAGGGAACGAAAAAAAGGGAGCAAACAATGTTTGCAAATAGACGTCGCTGTCTGGTTCTGGCCGCAGCAATCTCCTCCATGACGTTCAGCGCGGCCGGTGCCGCCGAACCGGCAAGCTGCGGCACGGTGCGGTTTTCCGATGTGGGCTGGACCGACATCACTGCCACAACGGCCACCGCCACGGTACTACTGAAAAGCCTCGGCTATGAAACCGACGTCAAGCTTCTCTCTGTTCCCGTTACCTATACATCCCTAAAAAACAAGGACATAGATGTCTTCCTCGGCAACTGGATGCCGACCATGGAAGGGGATATCGCGCCTTACCGCGAAGACAAATCGGTCGAAACGCTGCGGGAAAACCTGACCGGCGCCAAGTATACGCTGGCGACCAACGCCAAGGGTGCCGAACTCGGCATCAAGGATTTCAAGGACATCGCCACGCACAGCGACGCGCTTGGCGGCAAGATTTATGGCATCGAGCCCGGTAATGACGGCAACCGCCTGATCCTCGACATGGTGGCGAAGGATACATTCGGATTGAAGGCGTTCGAAGTCGTCGAATCCTCCGAGCAGGGGATGCTGTCGCAGGTCGCCCGCGCGGAAAAATCCGGCGAGCCGATCGTTTTCCTCGGCTGGGAACCGCATCCGATGAATGCGAATTTCAAGCTCACCTACCTGACGGGCGGCGATGAGGTCTTCGGTCCCAACTTCGGTGGTGCGACGATCTACACCAATGTTCGCAAGGGTTATGTCGAGGAATGCCCCAATGTCGGCGCCTTCCTCAAGAACCTGCAATTTTCCCTGCCCATGGAAAACGAGATCATGGGCAAAATCCTGAATGACGGGCTTGAGGGCGAAGCTGCCGCCACCGCATGGCTGAAGGCCAATCCGGCTGCGGTCGAACCCTGGCTCGCCAACGTCAAGACCAAGGATGGCAGCGCCGACGCCCTGCCCGCCGTCAAGAAGGCGCTTGGCCTTTAAAACGCAAGACTATGCATGACTGTATCCGGCCTGCGCGACAGGCTGGATACAGCGGGAAATATCGATGCCCATGCATGACCTTGCCCGCGCATTTTCAACGCATTGCAGGTCATGCGCCAGCACCGCGTCCGGCCGCCGTCTGCCGGTCGTTGTTTCTGCATTTGTTTAAGAAAGGTCTTTTCTTACCGTGGAATGGCTCAGCGCTCCTGAAAACCGCCTGCCCGTCGGCCGATATGCCAAGGAGGCCATCGACTGGCTGACCGGCAATCTCGCTTTTTTCTTCGATTGGCTTTCCTTCATTTTCCAAAGCGTCATCAACGCCCTGCTTTATGTGCTCCAGGCGCCGCATCCGCTGGTCATCGTGGCGATTGTCACGGCGCTTTCGGCCTGGACGCGACGCTCGATCGGCATGCCCATCTTCACCGCACTCGGCCTGCTGCTCATCATCAATCTCGGCTATTGGAAAGCGACGACGGAGACGCTGGCGCTGGTGATCGCCGCCAGCGCCGTGTGCATGATCATCGGCATACCGCTTGGCATATTGGCGGCGAGACGCAAATGGATCTATGCCGGCATGCGCCCTGTGCTGGACCTGATGCAGACCATCCCCACCTTCGTTTATCTCATTCCGGCGCTGGTGCTGTTCGGCCTTGGCATGGTTCCGGGGCTGATCGCCACCGTCATCTTCGCCATTCCGGCTCCGGTGCGGCTCACACGCCTCGGCATTGTCTCCACGCCGCCGGCGCTGGTCGAGGCGGCCGTCGCCTTCGGAGCAACGCCGTCGCAGGTGCTGCGCAAGGTGGAGCTGCCCTTTGCCGCGCCGCAGATCATGGCCGGTCTTACCCAGACGATCATGCTGTCGTTGTCGATGGTGGTCATTTCCGCGCTTGTCGGCGCCAATGGTTTGGGCGTGCCTGTCGTGCGCGCCTTGAACACCGTCAATATCGCCATGGGCTTCGAGGCGGGATTGTGTATCGTCATACTGGCGATCGTTCTTGACCGGCTTTTCCGCCTTCCCGGTACGGAGGATGATCTATGAGTGACGCCATCATCTTCGGAAATGTCGATATCGTCTTTGGCGATCGGCCCGATGCCGCGCTGCCGATGATCGACAGAGGCAGTACGCGCGACGAGATCAATGCCGAGACCGGCCTGGTGCTCGGTGTCGCCAATGCATCGCTGTCGGTGAGCGAAGGCGAGATACTCGTGCTTATGGGGCTTTCCGGCTCGGGCAAGTCGACGCTGCTCAGGGCCGTCAACGGGCTTGCGCCCGTGGTACGTGGCAATGTGGGGGTGAAGACCAAGACCGGCTTTGTCGATCCCTATCGCTCAACGGCCAAATCGCTCCGCGACCTGCGCATGCATACGGTTTCCATGGTGTTCCAGCAATTCGGTCTTCTGCCGTGGCGTAACGTGGCCGACAATGTCGGTTTCGGGCTCGAGCTTTCCGGCGTACCGGAAGCGGAGCGCAAACGCATGGTGGCCGAGCAGCTCGAACTGGTCAATCTTTCCGCCTGGGCCGACCGCAAGGTGGGAGAGCTTTCCGGCGGCATGCAGCAGCGTGTGGGACTGGCGAGAGCGTTTGCCACCGGCGCGCCGATCCTGCTGATGGACGAACCATTCTCGGCGCTCGACCCCCTTATCAGAAGCCGCCTGCAGGATGAGCTTCTCGAATTCCAGAGCCGGCTGAAGAAAACGATCCTCTTTGTCAGCCACGATCTGGATGAGGCTTTCCGCATCGGCAATCGTATCGCCATGATGGAAGGCGGACGCATCATCCAGTGCGGGACGCCGCAGCAGATCGTCAAGCAACCGGCCACGCAATATGTCGCGGATTTCGTGCAGAATATGAACCCGATCTCCATGCTGACCGCTGCGGATGTGATGAAGCGGGGCGTAGATGAACGCAACGGCCAGATGACCGTTGCGGCCACCGCCCGCCCGTCATCCCCCCTGATCGACATTCTCGATGCGCTGGCCAAACATTCCGGCGCAATCGGTGTCGTCGACAATGGCGCGATCGTCGGCACGATTTCCGCTGACGAAGTCGTGGCAGGGCTGACCCGTCATCGCAAAAAATAACTGGCTTTTGCCAGGAAACAAAAGGGACCTCCCTCACCGGGGGTCCCTTTTGTTTTTCCGCAGATATTCCGGGCAAGTTACCTTCCCCCTGTTGGAAAGAGTATCTTTGACATCATAAGTTATGCATGAAAATTATTACTAATAAAAACCATATTGCAAATTTCGAGAAAATTGCGCAAAGTAAAACTAGATTCTGTAGCCCGTTGCTAAATTTAAGGTGGTATAAGCTTAAAGCCTCAAAATCGGTCGCGGGTTATGGTGATTTGGGAGCTGAAATTTTTATCATTTGTTGCTTATGAATACTTATTCTAATACATGTTTTTATTGTCAATGGGATAAAAATCAGGCAGAACGCCGATATTTTAGGTGAAGTGTCTTAGATGGATAATTAGTGAAGAATAGTCTTTGAAAGGGACACGATATAAGCAAGATTTAGGTATATACAACGTATCCACCGAATTATAAAAACACCTTTTGGAACACCTATAATAGCCACCATGACCGTCTTTCCGACTGTCATCAGGAGACTTGAGCGTATGGATAACCAATCTCTGTCGGAACATAGCATCGCCGCTGCAGACTTGCTCTCAGCGATGGCGAATCCCAAGCGCCTGATGATCTTATGCACGTTGGTGGATACGGAAGTGCCGGTCGGTGTTCTCGCCTCTCAGGTTGGTCTCAGCCAGTCCGCTCTTTCGCAGCATCTTTCGAAATTGCGGGCCCAGCGGCTGGTAAAGACACGACGGGATGCGCAGACCATCTATTATTCCAGCAACTCCGAATCCGTTAAGAAAATCCTGGCCTCCCTTGAGGAAATTTATTGCCAGGCGCAGAAGAGCAGCAAGACAGCCGCCTGATCCGGGGCCGTCAGGCCTCCGGCAGCATTGAATTGAAACCGGCGCTTGACGCCGGTTTTTCGTTTGTGAGTTACCTGGCCGGGCGGGTGATCCCGCAAGGAGCGCGCTGGTCTTTGCGCCGGGTGCGATCAGCGGGCGGGCACAGTCTGCATCTGCTGCTTGAGCAGGGTTGCTGCAGCCGCATATCCGCCGTCAGCGCCGTCCACGAAATGCATGTGATCCCGTGAAAGCGGGGAGGGTACGATACAGGTCATCAATGCGGCGTCCTGCTCATGCAGGCCGAAATAACAGCTTCCAGACAGGCGGCCTTGCTCCAGCCGGTCGCGAATTTTTTCAAGCCTTGCGGCGTCGATGTCCACGGTCATCTTCAAACCGTCGTCGAATTTCCTGAAATCGGTATTGCTGGCGACGGAGCGCCGATAGCGCTCCGCATTGAACCGTCCGAGCGAAAGACCCGTCAAGCCGAGCAAATTGATAAGCAGGGTCTCGCCGAGAATACGGGACGAACGGCGCAACTGGCCCCAGACGTCGCGATGGGCCGCTCCTGCGCGTGCCTCGAGATTCAGTCCCTCCCGCACGAAACCGAGCTTCGGGCCCTCCTCAGGCACGGGGTGGCCATGCCTTCCGTCCTGCTCGGCCAGATCGACAAGATCGGTAACAAGCTTGCGGAATGCCGGCATGTCCCGCGACTGCCCCGGCACCGCTATGATGGATACAACCTTGCCACGGGTCGCCGGAATGGGATTCCAGCGGCATGAGAGGCCGGTCAGATCCGGGCGTTCGCCTGCGGCTGCGGTGGGCAGGATATAAAGGCCTTCCTTCATCCGTGCTTCAGCCCAGCTATTGCCGCCACCTGAAAACATCGCATAGGATACATCGTCGCTTGCCTGAAAACGCGCGACGCGCACATCGAAGCCATTCTCACGAATATCCTCAACCGGAACCAGCGCTACCCGCATCGTAAGGTCGAGATCGTCCTTCACCCAACGCTGAACGGAAGAAAGAGCGGCGCTGGCAAGCGGCAGCCCGCCCGGGGGCACGGTGACGGCGGCGCCATCGCCGCCGAAAACGAAGGGCAGGTCGTGACGTCCGAGACTGTTCGACACACCGGAAATGACCGCCGCGCCGGCCATGTTCACCGCCTTGTATCGGCCGGTCTGGATCGCCGCCGTTGAATCGACGATATCGGCGATGGCAAGCCCCCATCCCGGTGGCAGGGCACGATAAAGCGTCGGATCAACCACGTCCTCAAAGCGCTGGAAAACGGGCAGGCCCGTCAGAAATTCGTCATCTGCTGTGATCATGCCGCGATTATCCTCCAGCGGCGGCCAAACGCCAAGCATTTCCATGGGTCGATACCGTGCTTTGGAGTGATAGGATCATGGCCCGCTTCGCGTTTGATTTACCTCTAATAGACCTAATCCAGCAAAGGTGACTTGCATAGATCATCAATCCTTCCGTATGAGTTGAGTGGAAGGCTCGGAATTCAAAAATGGAACGAGTTTTCGCCGGGAGGCGTCCGATAGTTTCATTCGGTCGGCGCCCATGGCGCTCACCGGGTCCCGCGACCCCCTTTAAGGAGACACCAGGATGAAACTGAAGACATTGACCAGCGTGACGCTTGCAGCGTCCTTCGCATTCGCACCCCTTGCCCATGCCGAAATCGTCATCGGCCTGATTGCGCCGCTTACCGGTCCTGTCGCCGCTTATGGCGACCAGGTCAAGAACGGCGCCCAGACGGCAGTCAATGAAATCAACAAAAAGGGCGGCATCCTCGGCGAACAGGTCGTGCTGAAGCTGGCCGACGATGGCGGCGAGCCGAAGCAGGGCGTTTCAGCTGCGAATCAGCTGGTTGCCGAAGGCATTCACTTCGTCGTCGGTCCGGTGACGTCCGGCGTCGCCATTCCCGCTTCGGACGTCTTTGCCGAAAACGGCGTGCTGATGGTGACGCCGACGGCGACTGCGCCGGGCCTTACCAACCGCGGCCTTTCCAACGTCTTCCGCACCTGCGGTCGCGATGACCAGCAGGCCGAGGTTGCGGCGAAATACGTTCTCGCCAACCTCAAGGACAAGAAGGTCGCCATCATTCACGACAAGGGCGCTTACGGCAAAGGCCTGGCAGATGCCTTCAAGGCGACGCTGAATGCTGGCGGCGTGACCGAAGTTCTCTACGATGCCCTGACGCCGGGCGAAAAGGACCTCGGCGCGCTGACGGCACGTCTGAAGTCCGACAATGCCGAGATCATCTATTTCGGCGGATACCATCCGGAAGCCGGTCTTCTGGTGCGCCAGTTGAAGGATATCGGCTCCAAGGCTGCCGTTATCGGCGGTGACGGCCTGTCGAACAGCGAGTTCTGGAACATCGGTTCGCAGGCTGGCGAAGGCACGATCTTCACCAACGCTTCCGACGCGCTGAAGAACGCTGATTCCAAGGCTGCTGCGGAAGCGCTGAAGGCCGCCAACATTCCGGCGGAAGCCTTCACGCTTAATGCTTACGCTGCTGTCGAAGTCCTGAAAGCCGGCATCGAAAAGGCTGGCGCCAAGGATTCCGAAGCGGTTGCCAAGGTCCTGAAGAGCGGTGAAGCCTTCCCGACCGCAATTGGCAAGGTCACCTATGGCGAAAGCGGTGACCTGACCTCGCAGACCTTCTCGCTGTTCAAGTGGCAGGACGGCAAGATCGTCGCAGCCGAATAAGCTGACCTTACCGGCCGCACCTGTTGCGGCCGGTTTCATTTTATGGCCTGAAGAAGGTGAAGGCAGCATGGCCGATGCCGGGACGCGCATAGACGGAGATATCGCTTTCGAGCGGATATTCCCCATCCTCAGGATGTTTGACGAGGCCAAGGCACGGGAGTTCTATATCGATTTTCTCGGCTTCGAGGTCGAGTGGGAACACCGCTTCGGCGAAAATTTCCCGCTCTACATGCAGGTTTCCCGCGCGGGGATGGGTCTTCATCTCAGCGGCCATCATGGCGATGCGACACCGGGCTCGAACATCTTTGTCACGATGCACCGCGTTCACGCCTTTCAGCGCGAACTGGCAGCGAAGGATTATCGCTTCATGAAGCCGGGTGTCGAAGAGTTGCCATGGGGCGACGTGATGGAGGTGACCGACCCCTTCGGCAACCGCATCCGTTTCTGCGAACAGAAAAGCCGGCCATGAGGCCTTGAAGGCCGCTACGGCTCTTGACCTTTGCCATGGTTTGAACGATAGAACGCGCAAATTGCGAACCGCGCGCACGGGTACCCCCGTGCGCGCGGTTCGTGCGTTTTGGGACTTGATGATGCAATTCGTTCGCATCCGCACGGGGACAGAAAATGAACGTTGAAGGCAATGCGCTGGTCAGGAAGCTCGCATTCTGGGGCATTCCGCTTTCTTTCGGTGTACTCGGCCTCAAGCTTGTGGCCTGGTGGGTTACCGGCTCGGTCGCGCTGCTGTCCGACGGTCTGGAATCGACCGTCAACGTGGTCGCGGCTTTCATCGCCTATTTCGTCATTCGTTATGCGCAGAAGCCTGCCGATGACGACCACCAGTTCGGCCACCACAAGGCGGAGTATATTTCCGCTGTCGTCGAAGGGGTGCTGATCGTTGTCGCTGCCCTGCTGATCGTGCAGGAGGCCTGGGGCGCACTCTTCAATCCGAGACTGCCGGAAGCGCCGGTACTTGGTCTTGCCATTAATGCCGCGGCCGGGATCATTAACGCTGTCTGGGCGACAATATTGATCCGCGTCGGCAAACAGCATTCTTCGCCGGCGCTTGCGGCGGACGGCCACCACATCATGTCTGATGTCGTGACATCGGCAGGCGTACTTGTCGGCCTCGTCCTGGCATTGCTGACGGGCTATGCCATTCTCGATCCCGCGCTTGCCATTCTCGTGGCCGTCAACATTCTGTTTCAGGGCTCGAAGGTCATCCTGCATTCGCTGGGTGGCCTGATGGACCGGGCAGTGGAGCCCGAGGAGGATGAGGCGATCAAGAAGGCGATCGCAGCCAATTCCGGTGGCATTATCGGTGTCCATGATCTCAGAACCCGCCGCGCCGGTTCGGCCGCCTTCATCGATTTTCACGTCGTCGTTCCTGCCATCATGACGGTGCGTGAGGCGCATGATATTTGCGACCGCCTTGAAGATGCCATAAGGGACGTCATACCGGGCGCCAGCCTTGCCATTCACGTCGAGCCGGAAGGCGAAAAGGCGCATGGCGTCAAAGTGATCGTTTAAAAAACAGGAGTTTTCCATGTCCGTGACGGATGTTTCCGGCCTGTCGCAGCTGGGCACGAAGGTCGATACGCCAGAGAGCCCTGAAAAGGCCGTTCTCGAAAAGGTGCCCAACGGCAATGCCGGCACCGATTATGTCGTGCGCTTTACCGCGCCCGAATTCACCTCGCTTTGCCCGATGACCGGCCAGCCGGATTTCGCCCATATCGTCATCGATTACATTCCCGGCGACTTTCTGGTGGAATCGAAGTCGCTGAAGCTGTTCCTGCAGTCCTTCCGCAACCATGGCGCATTCCATGAGGATTGCTCGGTCTATATTGCCAAGCGCCTTGTGGAATTGCTGCAGCCGAAGTGGCTGCGTATCGGCGCCTATTGGTATCCGCGCGGCGGCATTCCGATCGACGTGTTCTGGCAGACCGGACCGGCGCCCGAGGGCGTATGGCTGCCGGATCAGGGCGTTGCCACTTATCGCGGCCGCGGCTGATCCGGCTCTTTAGGTGATAAAAAGCTCAAACGAACGAGCTGTCGTCGCCTGAATCGAAATCGGCATCATCGGCGCTGTCGTCGTAATCGGCCTGCTGGATATCGTCGTCATTGTTATCCTGCGGGTTCGCGCTGTCACCATAATAGTTGTTGATGACCGTTTCTTCGACTGGCGCATTGCCAGTGCCGCTATTGCCGCCGAAGGGCGAGCCGAGACCGAGCGACGACATGTGGCTTCCGAAGATGCCGCTCAGCGAGTTCGCAAGCAGCATGCCGCCTGCAACGCCGGCTGCGGTGCCAAGCGCGCCCTGCAGGAAACCGCCGCCAGACCGGCCGGCTGCTGCCGGCTGCTGACCCCACGGTCCACCGGGCTGCTGCTGGGCTGCCTGCGATCCCCACGGACCGGCCGTCTGGCCAGCGGTATCGTTGCGCCACGAGGCCGGCGCGGCAGCAGCAGGTGCTGGTGTCGGAGCTGGCGGCTGCGGCTGGCCGGTGCCGAAGATGGAACTGAGAAAGCCGCCCTGCGCTGCGGCCTGAGGGGCCGGGTGGGCGCTTTCCAATGCGTGGATGCGCTCTTCGAGCTGCTTGATATGGGCTGCTGCCGCCTCCAGTCCCTTCTCCTGCACGATCACCGCCTGAGCGAGATAATAGGGAGCGGCGGGCTGATCGCGCACGGCGTCTGCGATCAACGTTTCCGCCTCGCGGTCACGCGGGGTGGCGGATGCGGCCTTGGTTCTTTCGAACAGGCCCTTGAGAAGCTGGCTTTCTTCCGGTGACATGTGCTGCCTCCTTACCGTGAAGCGAAATTCTACGATAAGGAGGTAGGCCACAATTTTGGCTTTTCAAAGCGGTCCGAATTTTAAATTTCGGTAATGATCCTCAGCCGCCGAAAGCGAGCGAGAGGCCCGCAATTGCCGTGAGCGCGCCAACGGTGCGGCTGGCGACCGAGCCGAAGCGGGCGATGCCGAGACCGAGGGCGATGCCGGCAAGGTGCAGGATGGCGGTGGCGATCATGAAGCCGATGCCGAATTGCAGCGCGCCCGCGCTGCCGAGTTCGCCGCCATGCGCATGGCCGTGGAAAAGCGCGAAAGCGCCGACAACGGCCGCGGCTGCTGCGGTGGGAAGCTTTGCCGCCATGGCGACCAGAAGGCCAAGGCCGATGACGGAGGCGAGAATGGCGGGTTCGACGAAGGGCAGGTCGATGCCGTAAACCGCCATCAGGAAGCCCACGGCCATGGTGCCGACGAAGGCGGCGGGCACGGTCCACAGCGCCCTTCGGTCACTTTGCGCGACAGCAATCTGGGAGGCCCAGATGCCGACCGCCACCATCGCCAGAATATGATCGGCACCGAAGAAGGGGTGAGAGACACCGGCCATGAAGGAGCCGTGTTCTTCCGGGTTCAAATGCGCGAAAGCGGGCAGGGTGGTAAGGCCGAGCGCGGCGGCTGCAAGGCTTAGTCTTTTCAGCATGGTTCCCTCTTAAGATTATCGCCGCCCACCTGCTGTCTTGGGGTTCCGCAGCGTGCGGCACTGCAATGAGACGCTGACGATATCGCGAAGACGAACGAGCTGTCCATGCGTCATCTGCCGGGGGTGCTGTTTATTGTTCGGGCGCGAACCTTGTCTTTTTTGCTCATTGCCTTACGTAACAAGTCGCACTATGTCCGAAGGGCATGCACGAATTTTGCTGGAGAGAGCCGTTGATGAACGAAGACGAAGACGACAAGAGCAAGGAACTGCCGATCGGCAAGGAAACGGAAGCGAATCTTTTCAAGTCGCGTTCGATCTTCATCTATGGTGGCATCACGCAGGAACTGGCGCAGAAGGTCTGCACGCAGCTGGTGGCCCTTGCCGCCGCCAGCGACGACGACATCCGCGTTTACGTCAATTCTCCGGGCGGTCATGTCGAATCGGGTGATTCCATCCACGACATGATCAAGTTCATCAAGCCGAAGGTTTACATCATCGGCACGGGCTGGGTCGCCTCCGCCGGCGCGCTGATCTATGTTTCGGTGCCGAAAGAACGTCGCCTTTGCCTGCCGAACACCCGCTTCCTGCTGCACCAACCCTCCGGCGGTACGCGCGGCATGGCGTCCGACATCGAAATCCAGGCCCGCGAAATCATCAAGATGAACCAGCGCCTGATCAAGATTTTCTCCAAGGCCACCGGCCAGAGCGAAGAAAAGATCGCCAAGGATATCGATCGCGATTACTGGCTCGGCGCGGAAGAGGCCAAGGACTATGGCCTCGTCGGCAAGATCGTCGAAAGCCAGTCGGAACTCTGAGTTCCGGATTTTCAGTCGATAAAGCCCGCATCGGTGAAAACCGATGCGGGCTTTTTCCTTTCGGGCCGTTGTTATTTCATCATATCGCAGGCCTTCATCATGTCGGCTTTCTTCATCTTGTCCATTTCCATACCGGCCTTGTGCATGCAGGCCTTCTTGCCGGTCACGGACATGCCATCTTTTTTCATCGTCTCCATTTTCATCGCGTCGGGCTTCATGGCGTCTGTCTTCATGCCGTCGGCATGGGCGATGCCCGTGAGGGAAACAGTAGAGAGCAGGGAGGCGGCGGCAACGGCGGTGAAAATGCGGGTCATGAAGGGTCTCCTCTGGACGTTATCGAATGTCCGCCGGCATCATGTCGGGGATCACGATTGTCCATTCGGGAGAAATGGGCGGTCGTTACAGCTTCACACGTTTGTGACAACATCTTCGGGCGAGATTTTTCAAACCACCGTGTAACAATATGCTGCCGACTGCGAATAACCCGATAGTGACAATGACAGGCAGCCTTTCAGAAGACACTTTAAAGACGCTGATGCTGCGTTCCCTCGATGGGGACGAAGGCGCCTACAGGCATTTGCTTCATGCCCTGCGCCGGCTGCTGACTGCTTACTACGGTCGGCGCATGGGCGCCGCTTCAAGGGGAGAAGTGGAAGATCTTGTGCAGGAAACGCTATTGTCGCTGCATGCGAAGCGGGCGACCTATGATCGCTCAAGACCGTTCACGGCCTGGTTTTTTTCGATAGCGCGCTACAAGCTCATCGATCACTATCGCGGCAGGGGCGCGCGCATGCGGGGGGAGGTGGAGCTGGATGAGACCCTGGAGGCGGATTGGTCTGTCGACGCCGTCACCGCGCGGATGGATGTCGAACGGTTGCTCGAGGATTTGCCGGAGCGGCAACGCGAGCTCATTCGCAGCGTGAAGCTTGAAGGGCAGTCCATTGCCGAAGCGGCAAAAAAAACCGGCCAGACCGAGCTTGCGGCACGAGTCGGCATTCACAGGACATTAAAAACCCTGGCGGCGAAGTTGCGAGGCGACACGTGAAGAAGACGGAAGATATTATCGAGCGACTGGCAGCAGATCTCAGGCCCGTTCCGGCTTTTGCGCTCGAGCGTCGGCTGGCCTTTGCAGCCCTGCCGGCGCTTGGCGTTTCACTTCTGCTGATGTTCATCATTTTGGGACCGCGCGGCGATATGCGGGATGCGGTAAGCGAGCCAGCTTTCTGGGTGAAGTCTTTTTACAATGCCCTGCTGGCGATGGTCGCTTTTTTCGCGGTCAGGCGTCTTGCCCGGCCGGAGGGAGAAAGAAGCTGCCTGTTTGTCGGGATCGCGGTGATCGTTTCGGCAATGGCGGTGATGGCCTTCGTGCAGCTGGGATTTGCCCTGCCTGAAGCCTACCGCAGGCTCATCCTGGGTTCTTCAGCTCTGCATTGCCCGCTCTTGATCGTCGCCTTTTCTGTTCCGGTGTTTTTTGCGAATTTTGCCGCTCTCAAACGATCTGCTCCTGCCGATCCCGCCCTGGCAGGTTTTGCTGCGGGACTTGCGGCCGGAGCGGCCGGAGCCTGGGTCTATTCCTGGTTCTGCAGCGAAAACGGCCTGGCCTTCGTGCTGATCTGGTATTCGCTGGGTATTCTCCTCACCGGTCTGATCGGGGCCTTCGCCGGTTCACGTCTTCTCCGCTGGTGAAGGCAGGTTTCCTGTTGTGTCGTGTCCGCTCATGCCGGCGCTGTGGGCTGTCAGGGGCCGGCACGATCCTTATCGTGTGTTACTGACCGAGGTTTGCCGGCACTGCGAAGGCTGCAAACTGGGTGAACTGCTTGCCCGGGTTGAAATTATCGTCCGAGGCGATGACAAAGAGCTGTTTGCCATCCACGACCGGTCCAAAAGCAAGGCTTTCGATATTGTCTATGTCGAGGCCGAAGTCGCCTTCCCTGATTTCGAACCATGCCGATTTGGAAACGGCGGCCACGGATGCCGGATCGATCCTGTCCTTGCCGAGAATATTCTCGGCGCGGGAGAGGTCGACGACGAAGAAGCGGATATGGTTGCCGACCCCGGAGGCGAAATTGCGCTCGACGGCGACGAGGCGGCCGTCCGGCAGGGCCGCAAGAGCGGAGAGGCCATTGTCATTGTATTTCGGCTCGGCGGCTGTCGGTGTGTTGGAGATCGCCTCCGTCACATAGATATGTTCAGCGACCGGCTTCAGGGTCGCGGTATCGATGACGAGAATACGGGCCGGGCTGCCCGCCTGCGGCGTCGCCTTCGGGCCATCCTGAGTGAGCGCATTTTCGGTGGCGGCGATCAGTCTGCCAGGTGTCAACGTCAGGCCTTCGAAGCCGAGATTGTTTTGCACGCCCCTGGTCTTCGCGTCATCGATGAGATAGGCGTCGGGCAGCTCCAGCCGTTTGACATCGCTTCCGTCGAGGTTTGACGCATAAATCGCCGGCTGGTTTTTCAGGTCGCGTTCCGAAGACCAATAGAGCTTGCCGCCCTTGCGGTCGAGTGTGATGCCTTCCGCGTCGATGCCTTTGGGAGCGAAGGCCGCGCCGGTCTCATCCTTCAATTCATGCATGGCGGCGATATTGAGGGTGGCGACGCCTTCCGACACCGCCAGTTCCAGCTCGTAATAACGGGCCGGGCCCTTTTCCACGCGGTCGTCGGAAATTGCGAGATAACGCCCGGTTTCGCTGTCGAAAGCGAGATCGGAGATCCCGCCGAAGGTGACGCCATCGATGGCGAGGCCGGAGGGAACGACGATCTGGCCCAGAAAGGCCGGCTGCGGCAGGGTCTGGGCAGCCGCCGGAAGGGCTGCAAAACCAAGGGCTGCAATGGTGACGATACGAAACATGAAGCTCCCTCCTGTGGCGGATGATCCGTTGCGATGCAGGGAGGATTAGCGTGCTGCCGCTAAACTTTGATGACGTTTTCCATGCCGGCGTACCCGAAGTCCGGCGGTTCATCTTGCCAAGCCCCGTCTTTTTTGATCCTGAATATAGCCATGCTTCATCCAGAGCGTGCTGCTATCTTCAGATTCGCGCTTCACGCTTCAAATTTGTTCGTGTCCGTCGCCAGTGCAGATCGCTGCGGTTTCTTGCGACGGGCAGCAGGCCGCAGAGTGCTTCATGCTGAGAGATTTTTCCGTCCAGAGTCTGTTCATGGGCTGCCTCACCGCCTTTGTCGGTTTCGCCAGTTCCTTTGCCGTCGTGCTGCAGGGCCTCAAAGCCGTGGGCGCGACCGATTTCGAGGCCGCGTCGGGACTGATGGCACTTTCGGTGGCGATGGGGCTTTGCGCCATCGTTCTTTCCGTCGCCACCCGGCTGCCGGTCAGCATTGCATGGTCGACGCCGGGCGCCGCACTTCTGGCCACGACGGGCGTGATCGAGGGCGGTTTTCCTGCGGCTGTCGGCGGCTTCATTGTCTGCGCCGTCCTGATCATCGTTGCCGGCCTGTTCAAGCCGCTCGGTCGGGCGGTTGCCTCCATTCCGGCGCCACTCGCCAATGCCATGCTGTCGGGTGTCATCATCGGCCTGTGTTTCGCCCCGATCAAGGCGATCGGCTTCAACCCGGCGCTTGGCCTGCCGATCATTCTGGCGTGGATTGTCGTGGGGGCTTTCAGGCGGCTGTTTGCAGTACCTGCGGCCCTTGCCGCCTTCGTGCTGGTGATGATTTTCGGCGTCGATATTCCGGCGGGTGCGCTCGATAGCGTCGCGCAATCGCTGACGCCGCCGATGGAATGGGTAACGCCCGTCTTCAGCCTGCATGCCGTCGTCTCCATCGCGCTGCCGCTCTTCATTGTCACCATGGCCTCGCAGAATATTCCCGGCATTGCGGTGCTGAAGGTCAATCACTACGACCCGCAGCCCGGCTCGCTTTTCGCCGCGACCGGCTTTTTCTCGCTGCTTTCCGCGCCCTTTGGCGGCCATGCGGTCAATCTTGCGGCAATAACGGCGGCGATGTGCGCGGGCGAGGATGCCCATCCTGATCCAAAGCGGCGCTATTGGGCGGCGATCATCGGCGGTGTCGGCTATATTATTTTCGGTCTGCTAGCCGGCGTGGTCACGGCCTTCGTGGCGCTTGCGCCGCCTATCCTCATTCAGGCGGTGGCGGGGCTGGCGCTGGTCGGCGCTTTTTCCGGCTCCGCGGTCGCCGCGTTCAAGGACCCCGAAACCCGCGAGGCTGCGGCCACCACTTTCCTCATCACGGCCTCCGGCCTCTCCTTCGGCGGCGTTTCCGGCGCTTTCTGGGGCTTGATCGGCGGCGGGTTGATGATGGCGTTGCAACGGTTGGTAAGGCGTGGTTAGGTAGGCAGCTTATTGTTTTAAAGAAATATTATTCATGGATTTCGCCGAGGCAAGAGCGCTTTGGCTTGATGAGAAAAGACTAGTCGCTCCTCTCGAAACCACGTCGGAAGAGCGGTATATTATGGCCGCCCGTTTCGCGGGAAGTGCTGGAGCGTCATTTATACTTACAGAAATGACCGGTTGCGCATCATCTCCGTCAGGCGTTCCAGGGACAAGGAAAGGCAGCGTTATGAAGACGATCAGCGCTGAAGAATTTGACAGGAAATTCGACGATGGTGAAGACATCGACGATTATCTCGACTGGTCCAAGGCAAGCCGTCCTGGACTGGAAATGGTGCATGTCGATATCGATCTGCCTGAAAAGCTGTTGCGGAAAGTGGATGCGGAAGCGGTGCGCCTTGGCAGAACACGACAATCCCTGATGGCCGAATGGATTGCCGAAAGGCTGGAGAGCGGCAGGCAGGGAAAATAACCGGCGCACCGCACAAGATCACTTGTCAGACCGCCAGCCGCTGTTTATACACATCGCCATGAGCAACAGCATCGCAACCATTTCCGGCATGAGCGCGCAGATTTCTGCGAAGGCCTCGCCGTGCGGTGCACTCTCGCTTCTTAGCCTCGACCTTACACGCGGTTGCCGGGTCCAGTGAGGAGCGCCCGGCGGCCGAAAGCCCGCTGGTGCAAACGCTCCTCATCTCGAAATCTCATTTTATACTGGATTTAGGCCCTCAAGGGCCGCGCATCCGCCGATGGCTTGAATAAGCCCGCGGATGGCGCAAGGAGGAAGCGACATGGACGCCAAGACCACCAATGTTTCCAAGGGCATGACCGACGCGAGCGTGAAGTATCGCCCTTATCCCACGATCAACATCCCCGACCGCACCTGGCCTTCCAAGACGATCACCAAGGCGCCGATCTGGTGTTCGGTGGACCTGCGCGACGGTAATCAGTCGCTGGTCAACCCCATGGGTCACGACCGCAAGGCCCGCATGTTCAAGCTGCTGCTCGAAATGGGTTTCAAGGAAATCGAGATCGGTTTCCCTTCCGCGTCGCAGACGGATTTCGATTTCGCCCGCTGGTGCGTGGAAGAGGGCAATGTGCCCGATGACGTCTCGTTGCAGGTTTTGGTGCAATGCCGCCCGGAACTGATCACCCGCACCTTCGAAGCGCTGGAAGGCGCCAACAAGCCGATCATCCATTTCTACAATTCGACATCGGAACTGCAGCGCCGCGTGGTGTTCGGCAAGGATGTGCACGGTATCAAGCAGATCGCGGTCGACGCGGCCAAGATGATCACCGATATGGCTGCGAAAGCCGGTGGTGGCTACCGCTTCGAATATTCGCCTGAGAGCTTTACCGGAACCGAGCTGGAAGTGGCGCTGGAAATCTGCAACGCCGTCGTCGAGGTTGTGAAGCCGACGGCCGACAACAAGCTGATCTTGAACCTGCCATCGACGGTGGAAATGGCGACGCCGAATATCTATGCCGACCAGATCGAATGGATGTGCCGCAATATCGACAATCGTGAAAACGTCATCATCTCGCTTCACCCGCACAATGACCGCGGCACGGGCATTGCGGCGACCGAGTTGGGCCTGATGGCGGGTGCGGACCGCGTTGAAGGCACCCTGTTCGGCAATGGTGAGCGCACCGGCAATGTCGATGTCGTGACGCTGGCGCTGAACATGTATACGCAGGGTGTGGACCCTGAGCTGGACTGCCGCGATATCGAGCGCATCAAGGCGGTCTATGAATATTCCAACGAGATGACGATCCCCGAGCGCCACCCTTACGTGGGCGAACTGGTCTACACGGCGTTTTCCGGCTCGCATCAGGACGCCATCAACAAGGGCATGAAGGCTATCAAGGTCGCCAATCATCCCATCTGGGAAGTGCCCTATCTGCCGATCGATCCAAAGGATGTGGGACGCTCCTACGAGGCGATCATCCGCATCAACTCGCAATCCGGCAAGGGTGGCATCGCCTATATCCTCCAGCAGGATTACGGCATCAACCTGCCGCGCAACCTGCAGGTGGAATTCCGCGAGGATATCCAGCGCATCACCGATGAAGAGGGCGTGGAACTGCCGGCCAAGCGCATCTATGAGCGCTTTATCGAGCGTTACGTGACGCAGCCGAATGCGCGCATCAAATTCGTCGATCACCACACCTATCCGGCCGGCGATTTCAAGGGCGTGCGCATCGTTGCCGCCGAGATCACCGACAATGGTGAGGTGAAGCGCATTGAAGGCAAGGGGACCGGTCCGATCGACGGGTTCATCAATGCGCTTTCGGTTTATCTCGGCATTGATCTCTCGGTGAATGATTATTCCGAGCACTCGCTGCAGCACGGCTCGAATGCCTCGGCCATCGCTTATGTCGAGATGGAACATCCGGGCGGCAAGCTGTTCGGGGCAGGGGTGAATACGAATATCGTGGCGGCCTCGCTGGAGGCGATTGTTTCTGCGGCCAATCGGGTGCTGGAAGAGCGGGCGAAATAAGGCTTGCGTTGAGGGTGGGGCAAAGCACCCCCCTCTGCCCTGCCGGGCATCTCCCCCTCAAGGGGGGAGATCAGCAGGAAGCACTAACATAGCCTCGTTTGCCAAGGTCGAGATGACCGAAAGATCGCCACGAGTCGATCTCCCCCTTGAGGGGGAGATGTCCGGCAGGACAGAGGGGGGTAAGCTGCACGCGCTAAGGTTTACTCCTCCGGGCTCTGCTCCGCAGGCCGCGAAAACCCCAGCGGCCGCCCGTTTTCATAAAATACCCTGATATCCTCAAGCGCGACACCGGTTGCCGTCTCATTGAGGCTGTGCCGCTCGCAGGTCACGTTCCAGGTGCCGGGACCGCCGGAGATGTTGAAGAGATTATAGGCCGCGCGCGGTTTTTCCCCACCGGGCCCCTGGCTAGCAGAGGCGATGCCGACCACGGGAATGTGGTCTTCACCATGGTGCGTGTTCAGCCAATAGACTGTGTTCAAATGTGTATGGCCATGCAGCACGAGCTCCGCACCGCCGACGCCTAGCGCCGCGGCGAAACGGCGTATGCCGATCATGCGCTTGTGCGTTGGGGCGGCGCCACGGATCGGCGGGTGGTGAATCATCACGACGCGGAACAGCCCCTGTTCCCCGGCTTTTTTCAACAGTTCCGCGGTGGCGCGCGCCTGCCGGTTGCCGAAATAGCCGGTGGCCGAGAAAGGTGGCGTCGCAATTGATGTGGAGCAGCCGATCAGCGCGATGGGGCCGCGCACGCGCATATAGGGGAATATCTTGCGGTCGTCGTCCCACTCGGCAGGGTCGCCATCGCCACGAACATAGGGGTACCAGGCCTGCATGGCCTTGTCATGCGCGCCGGACACATAGGCGTCGTGATTGCCGGGAACGACGGAGGTCTTTTCGGGGTCACCCACCTCTTCCAGCCAGTCGGCGGCGGCGCGAATTTCAATGCCGGTCGCAAGATTGACGAGATCGCCGGTGATAGCCAGATGATCCGGTGATTTTGTCTCCAGATCGTCCAGCAGCTTTTCCAGCGTATCGGTGAAGAGATGCTTGCGGCGGTTGCGATGCCAGTTGACGAAACCGGTGATACGCTTGGATGCAAGTTCGCGAAAAGTGAGTTTTGGAAGTGGCCCCAAATGGACGTCTGAAATATGCGCAAGTTTGAACATGGCGGCAGAGATAACCTATGATATGCCGCACGTCCAACAAAAGCCGGCAGGCGGGGAGAAACAGGGTGAATGACGAGACAACCGGGCGGCAGGCCCGTCCGTTCCATATGCGCGTCTTCATTCGTTTGCTGCATTTCGTTTTTCTGTTCACGCGCGGCGCAACTCTTGGCGTGCGTGCCGCCTGCTATGATGGAACCGGCAGGATTTTCCTCGTCCGCCACACCTATCTGCCGGGCTGGTATCTGCCGGGTGGAGGGGTGGAGCGGGGTGAAACCCTGCTCGCGGCGCTTCACAAGGAAATTCGGGAGGAAGGCAATCTCGAAGCCACGTCAAAGCCTGAGCTTTTCCATGTTTATCTCAATCTGGAAGGCAGCAATCGCGACCATGTCGCGCTTTATCGGCTTGAGGTTACCCAGACCAAGCCGAAAAAGCCGGATCATGAAATTGCCGAAAGCGGCTTTTTCGATCTTTCAAATTTGCCCGAAGGGGTGACGGGCGCAACCCGTCGCCGCCTTGCAGAACTTGCCGGCGAGGCGGCGCTCGCCGATCACTGGTAGCAGTGTCCACCCTCGTCAGGAAAGCGGGTCGCGGCCATGGGCCTTTGTCAGGTCCAGCTCGGGGCCGATGGGCACGATGCCTGTCGGATTGATGGTGCGGTGGCTGCGGTAATAATGTTCCTTGATATGGCGCATATCGACCGTGTCAGGCACGCCCGGCGTCTGGTAAAGATCGCGCAGGTAACCCGTGAGGTGCGGATAGTCGTGGATGCGGCGGATATTGCACTTGAAATGGCCGACATAGACGGGGTCGAACCGAACCAGCGTGGTGAACAGGCGCCAGTCCGCTTCCGTCTGCTCCGAACCGAACAGGAAACGGCGGTGCTTCAGCCGGTCTTCCAGCATGTCCAGCGTTTCGAAGACCTTGACCGCATTCTGCTGATAGGCATCCTGCGTTGTGGCAAAGCCAGCCTTGTAGACGCCGTTATTGACGGTGTCGTAAATCACGTCGTTCAACGCGTCTATTTCGGCGCGGAACGTCTCGGGATAATAATCGGTCTGCGAGCCGGTGAGGTCGTTGAAGGCGGAGTTGAACATGCGGATGATTTCCGCCGATTCGTTGGAAACGATGGTGCCGCGCTTCTTATCCCAGAGCACCGGCACGGTCACGCGGCCGGAATATTTGGGATCCGCTTTGGTGTAGACCTGCCAGAGCGCGGATGAACCGAAGAGGTGATCCTCGGTCGCACCTGGCGTCCGCTCACCTTCAGGCTTAAATTCCCAGCCGTTTTCCAGCATCAAAGGGTCGACAACCGAGACCGAAACAAGCTCTTCCAACTTTTTCAGCTTGCGAAAAATCAGGGTTCGGTGCGCCCAGGGGCAGGCGAAGGAGACATAGAGGTGGTAACGGTCCTTCTCCGCCGCGAAGCCGCCTTCTCCTGAAGGGCCGGGTGCGCCATCCGCCGTTATCCAGTTGCGAAATTGCGAGGCGCTGCGCTTGAAATGCCCCTTGGTTTCCTTGGTGTCGTACCAGACGTCTTTCCATACGCCTTCCACCAGCATGCCCATGACGATCTCCTTGATTGTTTCCTTGGCGGCAATCCTACCCGTTTCACTCGTTGTCGCGAACCCGCAAGGCATTGAACAATGCGTTTCCGTGCTGCAGAGCTGGAATGGGGCGGCGACGAGATTTGTTCTGGACGGGTCGTTATTTTCCTGATAATTGCGATTTTCACAAATCTGAGGAAATTTTTGATTATGATCGAACTACGGATGCTCCGACGACGCTGACGCTCCTGAACGCCCTAACCGGCGCAGCCGTCATCTATTGTCGCATCCGCATTCTGGAAGTTTCGGTCTCTTCATGTCCAAGCACGATCTTGTCTACCTCACCGAGGACGCGTCGCACGACGCCATCATCGAAGTCATCAACGAAGAAGCATTTGGCCCCGGCCGGCACACCCGTGCGGCAGCACGCATCCGCGAGCAGGGTCCGCATGACCGGTCGCTCTCCTTCGTCTGCGCCGATGATGGCGAGACGATTGCCTCGGTGCGCATGACGCCGGTTCTGGCAGGCGATGTGAAGGGTCATATGCTTGGCCCGCTTGCGGTTCGGCCCTCTCACAAGAACAAGGGCATCGGCCGGGAACTCGTCCGGATCGCCATCGCGGCGGCAAGGCGCAAGGGCTCCGAAGCCGTGATACTGATCGGCGATCCGCCCTATTACATGCCGCTCGGGTTCGAGAAAGTCGCTTATGCGGCGCTTGATTTTCCGGGGCCGGTTGATCCGAACCGGGTGCTGGTCGTGCCGCTTGGCAATGACGTGCACCAGCGGCTGAAGGGCAATATCGGCTGGCGCAAATGCGAGGCCGTGATGCCGGCCGCGACAGTGGAAGATGAGGGTTTCGAGGCGCCTCTTCGGGTTTACGGGTGACGGGATATCCGAAGAGCTTTTTGCTTCTTAGCGCAACATAAGCCCCGTCATTCCGGCCTTGAGCCGGAATGCAGCCAGGTCAAGTCTTTGGGCTGAAATCTTCTTCCAGTAGCCTGTTTCGAAACAACGCGTCTCCCTCCACAGAATTCAATTCCGTTTCCTCCCCCCATACGATAGCAAGTGAAAGTCGGTTTTTGCGAAGGGACGAGGCATGACGGCAATCACCATGAATGATGCGCTGGAGCGCGCGGGCGCAGGCGCCTATCAGCGCAGGCTGATGGGCATATTCGGCCTCGTCTGGGCGGCGGATGCCATGCAGGTTCTGGCCGTCGGTTTCACTGCGGCCTCCATTGCCGCAACCTTTGGGCTGACGGTGCCGCAGGCGCTGCAGACCGGAACAGCGTTCTTTTTCGGCATGTTGCTGGGTGCTGCGGGTTTCGGACGGCTGGCGGACCGTTACGGCCGTCGCCGGGTGCTGATCGTCACGGTGGCCTGTGATGCCCTGTTCGGCGTGCTTTCGATATTCTCGCCGGATTTCACCATTCTGCTTGTCCTGCGCTTTCTCACCGGGGCGGCCGTGGGCGGCACGCTGCCGGTGGATTATGCGATGATGGCGGAATTCCTGCCCGCCAGGAATCGTGGGCGCTGGCTCGTCTTTCTGGAAGGTTTCTGGGCTGTCGGGACGCTGATCGTGGCGCTTGCAGCCTGGGGTGCCAGCCTTGCCGGTGTTGCCGATGCCTGGCGATATATCTTTGCCGTAACCGCGTTCCCGGCTGTCCTCGGCCTTGGCCTTCGCTTTCTCGTGCCGGAATCGCCGCTTTATCTCCTGCGCACGGGTCGGTCGGAGGAAGCAAAGGCCGTCGTCAACCGTATGCTGGTCACGAATGGCCGCGCCCAGCTCGATGCCGGGACAGGGCTTTTCCAGCCTGAAGTGTCCAAGGGGCAGGGGATATTTTCACCGGCGCTGCGCCAACGCAGCATCATGATCCTCGCCATCTGGTTTCTCGTCTCCGTTTCCTATTACGGTGTCTTCACCTGGATGCCGGCGAAGCTGGCGGGAGACGGCTTCGGTTTCGTGCGCGGTTATGGTTTCCTTGTGCTGGTGGCGCTGGCACAGATCCCCGGCTACGCGCTTGCGGCCTATGGTGTCGAAAAGTGGGGTCGCAAGCCGACGCTGATCGGCTTCTGCCTGCTCTCCGCGCTCGGATGCCTGCTTTTCACGCTTGCTTCCGGCGGTGCGATGATTGCCGCCTCGCTTCTCATCATGAGCTTTGCGTTGCTTGGCACCTGGGGCGCTCTCTATGCATTCACGCCGGAACTTTACCCGACGGAATCACGGGCAACCGGCATGGGTGCCGCAGGGGCGATGGCGCGGCTTGGCGGCCTGCTGGCGCCGTCACTCCTCGGTTATGCCATTGCGCAGGGTTTTGGTGTCGCGATCGGCATATTTGCCGGGCTGCTGGTACTGGCCGCCATTGCGGCGACAATGATCAATGCGGAAACGCGCCAGGTGGCGCTGACATAGGGTGTCAGTGCGGGACGATGGCCTGACCCTTGAGGATCAGGCCATTCTGTTCGGCTTTATAGCGTCGTGTAATTCACCGGCAGCCAATCATAATTGGTGCTGTCGGTGCGCACATGACCGATGCCGGGGAAGGCGATATGCGCCCCTGCCACCAGATATTTGCCTTCCACCGCCTGTTTAAATGCCAGATCACGCGTGGCGACGGCTGCCTTCTGATCGACGTCGAATGCGACGGCGACATCAGGTTCATCGAACTGGAGGATATCGCCATGGGTAATATCGCCCCAGAAGACGATTTTCTGGCCGTTGCTTTCGAGAACGATGCCGCTGTGGCCCGGCGTGTGGCCGGCGTAAAGGACTGAGCCGAGACCGGGAACCGGCGCGGCATTGTCGCCGAACGTCTCGAACTTGCCGGCATCGATATAGGGCTGGATGCTTTCTTTGGCTTCGGCATAGCCCTTCTTCAGCGCCTCCGGTGCTGCCTTGGCCTTCGCCTCATCGAGCCAGAAAGCGGCTTCGCGCTTGTTCACGCGCAGGGTCGCGTTGGCGAAGACGCGCTTGCCATCCGCGGAGAGACCGCCGGAATGATCTGTATGGATATGGGTGAGAACGACATCATCTATCTCATCTGCTTTGTAGCCCGAGGCTTCGATATTGGCGACGAGCCTGCCGAGGCTTGGGCCAAGATAGGAGCCGGTGCCGGCATCGATCAGCACCAGCCTGTCACCGGTGTTGACGAGAAACGCATTGACGGACGTAGGCGTCTCTTCCGGAAGGAACGCATCCTGAAGCGCCTTCGTCGCATGTTCCGGTGTGGTGTTGGTGTAGATTTTGGCAAGCGGCAGCGCAATGACGCCGTCCGAAAGCGCAGTAACTTCCACCTTGCCGACCATCAGCCGGTAGAAGCCGGGCGCCTGCGTGGCGACAAGCGGTGCCTTGGCAAATGCGACGGAGGGCGCAACAAAGGGGGCGGCGATGAGGGCGCTGGCGGCGCCTTTGAGAAGTGAGCGACGTGATGGCATTGAAGGCTCCTGGGTTTAGGAATGTCTTGAAACTTTCCGATCTCCAGTTAAGTGTAGGCAGGTTAGCAATCAAATCGATGTGACTTATGCAAACTATCGATCATTTCAATCTCCGTTCCTTCGACCTCAATCTCCTCGTCGCTTTCGATGCGATGATGGAAGAGATGAACGTCACGCGCGCGGCACGGCGGCTGAAAATCCAGCAACCTGCCATGAGCCATAATATCTCCACCCTGCGCACACTGTTTCAGGATGAGCTGTTCATTCGCGTGGGGCAGGAAATGAAGCCGACGGCGCGGGCGCTCAATCTGGCGGGGCCGGTGCGGCAGGCGCTGAGACAAGCGCAGGCGGCGGTGCTGACGGCTGATGTGTTCGATCCGGCGACCGAGCGGCGGACGTTCCGGCTCGGCATGTCAAGCGAGGTTGAGCTGTTGCTTTTGCCGGATCTGTCCGCGCGGCTGCGCGAGATCGCACCCGGTATCCGTATCCTTGCGCGCAACGGGCAACAGCAGGAAATCACCGCTATGCTGGATACGGGCGTGATCGACATGGCTGTCGGATGCACCTATTCGAAGGAACAGCGGCACCATTGCGAACCGCTTTATTCTTCCAGCGTGCTCTGCTGCTTCAACCCGGCTCTGCTCGATCTGCCCAATCCCGTTGGACTGGACGCCTATCTGTCGGCCAAGCACGCGGTCATATCACAGACCGACAGTCTGCATGGCTGTATCAAGGACGCGCTGGAACTGACCGGACTGGAAATCGACGTCGTCGCCGCTGCGCCGGATTTTCTTTCCGTGCTGGCAACGGCGCGCTCCTCAGCCGTGCTGGCGACCGTGTCTTCGCGCATTGCTCAGCGTTATGCGCCGATGCTGGGACTGGAAGTGAGCCCGGTGCCGGTGACGTTGAATTTCCCGCCTGTCGCCATGGTCTGGACATTGCAGACCGATGCGGATGCGGGAGCCGTGTGGCTGCGTCAACAGATTCGCGACACCATGGGACGCACGGTCGACAGCGAGGTGTCGGGCATCGCCGCCTGAAATTTGCGTGGCCGGTGCTCTAGAACCGTTTCTCCAGCCAGGTGATGGATTGGCCGCTGGAGAGTGGCCCAAGCGAGCCGATCTTGGTGAAACCGTACCGTTCGTAAGTCCTCAGCGCATCCGGGTTCATCGTGTCGATATAGGCGCCCATACAGCCGCGCTTTTTCGCCTCGTCTTCGGCCATGGCCAGAAGTTTCGAGGCCGTGCCTTGTCCCCGCATCGTCTCCGGCACGAAAAGAAGCTGCACATAAAGCCAGCCGCGGGCGGTGTGGCCCACCAGACCGCCGGTGACCTCATTGTCGTCATTGCGGATGGTGATGATAATGTCGCGTTTGTCGCTTTCGCCGAAACGAGCAAGATTATAGGCCACCAGAGGATCGCGGATGGCTTTTTCGGCCTCTGGATCGGCGGCATCGCTTAAAACGAAATTCATGTTCATCTTCCCCGGCCGCCGGGCGGTGGCCGTTTCCCGTTTACGTGCCGAGACGAGGGGAAGGCCCCACGATCTTTGCTGGAACGCCCTTACCGGCCTTCACGCCACCATAGAGCGGAGAAGGCAAGCAGCAACGCGCCTAGCCCGGCGAAACCTGCAAAGAGCGGCAGGGTGTTGACGCCTTTCAGCACCGTCTCGTCGGTCATGCGTATCAGCATGCGATCCTCATCGGCAACCCTGATATCGCCGCGGACCGGCAATATATCCGGCAGTGCGACCCGGCCGGAATTATCGGCGACACGGTGCACGCTGCCTTTGGTGGCATCGGCCAGCGGCTTCAGCGTTTCGGTCGTTGAAATCATCGCCTTGAATTCGGGGGCGTCCACCGCGCCAACATGGACGAGGGTGGTGAAATCGCCGTTCTTGATTTCGAACAGGCCGGTTTCATCCATGCGGCGTTCGATCCTGTAGAGACCGGGCTCGCTGCTGGTGAAAGCCATGTTTTCGGTTTTGCCGGAAGGGAAACGCACGCTGGCCTGACCGGGATCGTCACCGATGGTCTGACGGGTGATCTGCAGGGTGCGGCCGTTGGCGCGCGCTGTCAGTGCCTCTTCCTCCAGCTCGGGTTCTTTCATCAGCCAGTGGGCGATGCGGCGGTAAAGCGCCACATGCGGGCCGCCGCCCTCATAACCACGCGCCCAGAGCCAGCCCTGATCCGACAGCAGCATGGCGACACGGCCTTCACCCTGGCGGTTGAGCACCAGCAGCGGGTCCTGACCATCGCCCAGCATCACGGTCTGGCCCTGCGGCGGGTCGACGCTGATGGTGCGGAACCAGCGGCCCCATTGCGGCGGCTCATTGCCCGATCCCTCTAGCCCGCGGGTGACCGGGTGTTTCTTGCCCGCTTCCGAAAGACGCGGATAGAAGGCAGCCTGATGCACCTGCCCGGTCGGCTGCGCCGGCAGCACGGAGGCCAGAGGCGTCATGGCGATTGAATCCTGACCGGCATGTTCCGGCCCGGCGGCAATCAGCAGCGCGCCGCCTTTTTCGACATATTGGGCGATGTAATCGTAATAGAGGATCGGCAGCACGCCGCGATGCTGGTAGCGATCGAAGATGATGAGATCGAAATCATTGATCTTCTCGACGAACAGCTCCCGTGTGGGGAAGGCGATCAGCGAGAGTTCGTTGATCGGCGTGCCGTCCTGCTTTTCCGGAGGACGCAGAATGGTGAAATGCACCAGATCGACCGAGGCGTCGGATTTCAGGAGGTTGCGCCATGCCCGTTCGCCGGCGTGCGGTTCGCCGGAGACGAGCAGCACGCGCAGGTTCTGACGGATGCCTTCGATCAGGTGAACGGCGCGGTTATTGGCAACAGTCACTTCGCCCGGGATTTCGGCGACGGAAAATTCCATGACATTGTTGCCGCCGCGTGGGACCTTGAAGCGGAACGGCGTCGGCTGACCGGGTGTCGCCTGTAGTGTGGCGATCTCTTCGCCATTCATCTTCACCGTCACCTCAGCCGCGCCACCGCCTGCCGGGCGTCCGTCATCGAAGACGCGCAGCGTCAGTTGCTGTTCCTCATTGACGATGCCGAAGCGTGGGGCGCGAACGATTTCGATACGGCGGTCGAACTCATCAGCCTTGCCCGTGATCAGGCCGTGCACGGGCGCGCGGAAGCCGAGCGCCTGCTCGGCGTTGGGCAGGGCATTGGGAATATCGTGAATCTGGCCATCGCTCAGCAAAATCGCGCCACCCACGCGGGAAGGCGAGACATCCGAAACGGCGGAGGACAAGGCCGAGAAAAGCTGGGTCGAGGGCGAATCGCTCTCGCCATTGTCGCGCACTTCAACGATACGCGGCTCGATGCGCGGGAAGCGGGACAGCCGGTCTTTCAGCGCGTTAAGCGCCGTATCCGTCATCTGCGGCCGGTCCTGCACGTCCTGGCTCTGCGAGCGGTCCACGATAACGGGGACGATGGTGGAAAGCGGCTCGCGCTCCTCCTGCGTCAAAAGCGGATTAGCGATGGCGGCAAGCAGGGCGGCGAGCGCCAGCCCGCGCAACCATGCGCCACGCACGCCGCGCCACAGGCCGATGAAGGAAAGGAGAAGTGCTGCGACGGCCAGAACGGCGATCACGATCCATGGCAGGAAGGGAGCGAAGGTCAATGTCATGTCACTGCCCCAACCGTTCGAGAAGTGCCGGAACATGGACCTGATCGGCCTTGTAGTTGCCGGTCAGCATATACATCATGATGTTGACGCCGGAGCGGAAGGCATGTTCGCGCTGCATCTCGTCAGGCGGCACGGTGGGCAGAACCGGTGCGCCCTGCGCATCGACGGCCCATGCCCCGGCGAAATCATTACCGGTTATCATGATCGGCGTCACGCCGTCCCCGGAGGAGGAGAGGCCGGAGGTGGTCTTGGCGGCACCCTGACGCGATTCCACCCAGAGCGGCGAGCCATTGTAACGGCCGGGGAAATTGGTGAGCAGGTAGAAGGAACGCGTCAGGACGTGATCCTCCGGCACGGGCTCCAGCGGCGGAATGTCGATATTGGCAAGGATCGCCTGCAGGCGTTCGCCATTAGGGCTGGTCGCGCCGGTATCGAGCGAGGAGAACTGGTCGCGTGTATCGAACAGCACGGTGCCACCGGCGCGCATATAGGCGTCGATGCGCGAGATGGCGGCGCTGGACGGCATGGGCGCGGAGGCCGAAACCGGCCAGTAGATGATTGGGTAGAAGGACAATTCATCCTTGGAAATATCGAGACCGACAGGCTGGCCGGGCTCCAGCGTCGTGCGCCAGGTCAGGAATTCGCTCAAACCCTGCAAACCCTGTTCTGAAATGCGGTCGACATCGTCTTCGCCGGTGCGGACATAAGCGAGATGAGTGGTGTCGAGCCGCTCGAATATCTGCTCGTCGCCGGGTTTGGGATCGTCGGCGCGGGCGTCGTTTGGCGCCATGGCGGCAAAGGCACCAAGCGCCAGCAGCATTGTGGCCACTGTGGCGCTTCTGGCTTTCGGCAGGCGGGCGAAGGCGCCGTTCATGAAAAGCACGATCAGGCTGTCGGCGATCAGCATCAGGAAGGCAGCGATGAAGAGGGCGGGACGCAGCGATTTCGCGGTTTCGCCGATCAGCGCTTCACTTGACGTGCTGACACCGGCGGCCGACGTATCGAGCGGGCGCAGCGTCGCACCTGCGGGCAGGAGATTGAGAGCCACGAAACCATCCTCTGTGCCGTAAAGGCCGGGGGGATTGTCGAAACCGGTGCGCGGAAGCTGGCCCGCGCGCATTTCCAGGGGCCGGGCAGTGCCGATTTCGGCAGATAGCGCGCCTTCCGCCGTCAGCAGCCGGAAGGGTGGTAGAGCGGCGGCCTGGGCATTGGCGGAGGCCGAAGCGCCGCCCGCCTTGGACAATTGCACGATACGGCGAAGCATATCGACGAAGTGGCCTGATATCGGCAGGTCGGACCAGCTGGCCTCGGCGCTGACATGGAACAGCACGATGCGGCCCGCCTCGACGTTGCGGGTGGTGACGAGCGGCGTGCCATCGGCGAGGCTTGCCCAGGTGCGTTCGGCGAGGTCCGGTGTCGGCTCGGCCAGAACCTGACGTTTGACGAGAATGCCATCGGCCTTCGGCATGCCGGCGAAAGCGCCGAATGCAGGGAAATCGGCAAGCGGTTGCGGTTCAGCCCAGGAGAGCGCGCCGCCGAGTGCGCGTTCACCCTGTCTCAGCGTCACCGGCACCAGCGGGTCGTCGGCTGGTGCTGCGGCAAGGCGTGGCCCGGCGAAGCGGATCAACGTGCCGCCGCCCGCAAGCCATTTTTGCATCGGCTCATATGTTTCCTGCGGCAGGCGGCCGATATCGGCCATGACAATGACGGAGGGGTTGGATTGCAGGATTTCCGGGATAGCCTGCGCCAGATCGGCCTGCCGCTGCGGAATGAGATCGACGAAGGGCTGAAGTGCGCGGCTGATGTAATAAAGCGGTTGCAGCAGCGGCTGGAAGTCGTTGCCGGTTTCGCCTGCCAGCAGCGCCACGCGGCGGCGGCGGAAGCCGTCATCGAGAAGATGCACTGCACCCGCCGTGGAAACACCTTCAAGGGAAAGACGGGCGAAATCGTTGCGCAATTCGAAGGGTGCTTCCACCGTTGCCGTTGTTTCAGCCTGGCCGGGGGCGAAGGTGGCGATGCCATTGGCGAGGATGCGGCCCTGGCTGTCCTGCGCGTTGACCGTCAACCGGGCGGCTTCCGCAGTATCGAGCCTTGAAAGCGAAACGCTCATGGCGTCGGCATTGTTGGTTGCGCCCGTTATCGCGGCAATGGCCTTGCCGTCGCCGCTGACGATACGGAATTCGGCTGGTGAAAGACTGGCCAGCGTTTTCAGGGCGCTTTCGTCCTGCGCCGTCTGCACGCCATCAGCGATATAGGCGAGGGTGCCGGGGGTCGTGCCGTTAAGCGCTTCGGTGATGGCTTCGGCCGTACGGACACGATCGGGCACGAGCGGCTTCGGTTTTGCCGCTGCCAGCTTTTCCAGGGCGACCGCTGTCGTTCCGGGCACGGCGTCGTGTTCGGCATCAGCTGTAAAAGCGATGGCGACGGGGCGCTCGGCACGCTCTGCATCCCCGATCAGGGCTTCCGCGGTCGCCACGCGCCGCTCCCAGTCGGGCGCAGACGCCCAGCTATTGTCAACCACAAGGACCAGCGGGCCGCTGCCGGCGATGCCGCTGTTGCGTGGATTTACCACGGGATCGGCGAGAGCAAGAATCACGGCGGCGGCAAGCGCCATGCGCAGCAAGGTGAGCCACCACGGGCTTTTCGACGGCGTTTCCTCGCGTTTCAACACCGTCGCCAGAATCTTCAGTGGCGGGAAGACCTCCGCCTTGGGGCGCGGCGGGGTAAGCCGCAGCAGCCACCAGATGGCAGGCAGCGCCAGCAAGCCGAAGAGGATGTAGGGGCTGGTGAAGACGAAAGGCAATGCGCTCATCGGCGGCCACCGCCTTGCCCACCGCCCTGTGCCGGCGCGCCGGAAAGATACATGTGCATGGCCACCAATGCCTCGGAAGCGAGATGGTCGGTGCGGTGGAACACGAAGTTCCAGCCCAGCCGGCGAAGCGACGAGGAGAGTGCCTCGCGCCTTGCGAGATAGGCGCGGGTATAGTCCTCGCGAATGGTTTCGGCGCGGCCGGACACCAGTTTTTCGCCGGTTTCCGGATCGCTGAATTCGGTGCGGCCGGAATAGGGGAAGGTTTCTTCGGCCGGGTCGGCAATTTCCACCACGTGGCCGCGCAAGCCCCGCCGTGCGAGCGGTGAAATGCGTTCCATCACGGCCTGTGCATCATCGAGAAAATCACCGATCAGCACGATGTCGCTCGCGCCTCGGATCATGCCCGTTTCCGGCATGCCTTCGGTCGGCGGCGCATGCATGATCGCGGTGGCGAGCCGTTCGGCGGCATTCCGGGCCGAAACCGGTTCCATGATACCGGGGCAGCCGATGCGCTCGCCGGAGCGCGCGAGGATTTCCGCCAGCGCCAGCATCAGCACCAGGGCCCGGCTTTCCTTGGAAACGGAACCGAGGGTCGATTTGAACATCATCGACGGCGACATGTCAGCCCAGAGCCAGATGGTGTGGGCCGCTTCCCATTCGCGGTCACGCACATAGGTATGATCGTCGCGGGCGGAGCGCCGCCAGTCGATGCGCGAGAGACTTTCGCCTTCGGCATAGGGGCGGAACTGCCAGAAATTTTCCCCGATGCCGCGCTTGCGGCGGCCATGCCAGCCTGCGGTGACGGTGTTGGCGATGCGCTTTGCCTCGACCATGCAGTCCGGCACCAGAGCGGCGCGCTGGCGCGCGCGCGCCAGAACTTCGCTACCCGGCGTCTTGTCTACGATCTGGCCGATGGATGCCACATGCAGTCCTTTCGCGAACGTCGCTTCAGTTCTTCGCCTGCTCCACGAGGGCAGCGATGACATCGCGCACCGACATGCCTTCGGCGCGGGCCGCAAACGTCAGCGCCATGCGGTGTTCCAGCACCGGTTCGGCCAGCGCATAGACATCGTCAAGCGAGGGCGCGAGCCTGCCTTCGTAAAGCGCACGCGCACGGGCCGTCAGCATCAGCGACTGGCCGGCGCGCGGACCGGGACCCCAGGCAACGTTCTTATCGGTCAACTTGTTGCCGTGGCCGGGGCGGGCGGAACGGACGAGCGACAGAATGGCGTCCACCACCTTGTCGCTGACCGGCATCTGGCGGATGAGCGCCTGTATCTCCATCATGCGGGGCGCATCGATGACGCCGCGTGCTTCGCCCGAGCCGGTGCCCGTGGTGTCGAGCAGGATCTGGCGTTCGGCGGCAAGTTCGGGATAACCGACATCCACCTGCAGCAGGAAGCGGTCGAGCTGGGCTTCGGGCAGCGGATAGGTGCCCTCCTGTTCCAGCGGGTTCTGCGTTGCGAGAACGTGAAACGGCTTCGGCAGCTCATATGTCTGGCCGGCCATGGTGATGTGGTATTCCTGCATGGCCTGCAGCAGCGCGGACTGCGTGCGCGGGCTGGCGCGGTTGATTTCATCGGCCATCAGCAACTGAGCAAAAACCGGTCCCTTGATGAAGCGGAACGAGCGGCGGCCGTTTTCGTCCTGGTCCATGACTTCGGAACCGAGAATATCTGACGGCATCAGATCCGGGGTAAACTGGATGCGGTTGGCGTCGAGGCCGAGCACGGTGCCGAGTGTGGTGACGAGCTTGGTCTTGGCAAGGCCGGGAACGCCGACGAGAAGGGCGTGGCCGCCGGAGAGGATGGCGAGAAGCGTGTTCTGCACCACCTTTTCCTGGCCGAAGATAACCTTGGAGACTTCCGCGCGGATCGCCGCAATGTCGGACAGCGCCTTTTCGGCCGAGGCGATGATCGCCTTTTCATCGAGGGTTTCGCCGGTATTCATCACGCCCATGTCGCTCTCCTCATACCTTCGCCGCTGTCACATTTGCATTCCGGTTTTGCTGGCCGCCAGCCGGAACGGATTTTGCGCTGCATATAGCTTATTGCTCTCTTGGCCGCTGACAAGCGCCATTCGAATGACTATGTCGTGACTTAGTATTTCCTTATCGGCAAAGCGAGACTCGAATATGGCAGCGGAGACGATAAATTCGGCTGATGATGCGGCTGGCCTTGCGGCGTTGATTTCCCGCGCCGCGGAACAGACCGGTGACGCCAGGCGCGGACCGGCCCCGGTGGACCGCTGGAATCCACCCTTTTGCGGCGATCTCGACATGGAAATCCGCGCTGACGGCACCTGGTTCTACCTCGGCACGCCCATTGGCAGGGCGCCGCTGGTGCGGCTGTTTTCGACCGTTCTGCGCAAGGATCAGGATGGCAAAACCTATCTTGTAACTCCTGTGGAAAAAGTCGGGATCCGGGTCGTCGATGCGCCTTTCGTCGCCGTGGAAATGAAGGTGACGGTGGGCGAGGAGGATGGGGAGCCTGTGCTCACTTTCCGGACGAATGTTGGCGACGTGGTAGAGGCGGGGCGGGAGCATCCGCTGCGGTTTGAAATTTCGGGCGAAAACCGCGAGTTGAAGCCCTATCTTCTGGTCCGCGGCCGTCTGGAAGCGCTTGTCTCGCGAGCCGTGATGTACGACCTCGTCGCCCTCGGTGAAGTGATCGAGGTTAACGGCGTCGACATGTTCGCGGTGTGCTCGGGTGGCGTCGTTTTTCCAGTCATGCCCGCCAATGAACTGGAACGGCTTTCGCAATGACGATCACGACAATAGGCCTCAGGGCTTTTACTGCAAGCGACTTCCGCCGCCGGGTGCTGCAGGAGGGCGAGGGCGTGGCCGAGCGCGAAAATGGCGACCATGTCCTCAATCCGGGCGTGGTGCTGTCCGGGAACGGCATCAAACTGAAAGACGCCGCCGTGCTGGTCCCGGTTATCGATGACGGCAATGATGCCCGGGTGATCTTCACCCAGCGCACCTCCACCTTACGCAAACATTCAGGTCAGATTTCCTTCCCGGGCGGCGGTATCGACGCCGAGGACCGCACGCCGGAAGAGGCAGCATTGCGCGAAGCGGAGGAGGAAATCGGTCTGTCCCGGTCCTTCGTGGAAACGGTGGGGCGATTGCCGGATTATATCTCCGGCACGGGTTTCCGGATAAAGCCGGTGCTGTCCGTTGTTCGGCCGGGCTTCGACCTCACGCTCAATCCGGCGGAAGTGGACGAAGTTTTCGAGGTGCCGCTGTCCTTCCTGATGAACCCTGAAAACCACGCGCGCGGTAGCCGCATCTTTCAGGGGAAGGAGCGGTTTTTCTATGAAATGCCCTATGGTGAACGCTACATTTGGGGCATTACGGCGGGCATCGTCAGGACGATTTACGAAAGGTTTTATTTATGAACAGCCTTGCCGGCCAGGACTGGTTCGAAAAACCGGCGCTGAAGCGCATTTTCGCGCTTTTGAATGCCGATGGCGGAGAGGTGCGGATCGTCGGCGGCGCGGTGCGCAACGCGCTGATGGGCCTGCCGGTGGTCGATATCGACATGGCCACGACGCTGACCCCCGACGTGGTTGTTGCGCGGGCCAAGGCTGCGGGCATCAAGGCGGTGCCAACAGGCATCGAGCATGGCACGGTAACGCTGGTCATCGACGGTGAAGGTTTCGAGGTGACGACGCTGCGCCGCGATGTGGAGACCAATGGCCGCCACGCACAGGTGGCCTTCGGCACCGACTGGCAGACCGATGCCGAGCGGCGCGATCTCACCATCAATGCTCTTTATGCCGATGAAAAGGGCGAGATCATCGACCTCATCAACGGGTTGCCCGATATCGAAACCGGAACCGTGCGCTTCATCGGCGATGCGGCGACGCGAATTTCGGAAGATTATCTGCGGATTCTCCGCTTTTTCCGCTTTTTTGCCCATTATGGCTCTGGCCGCCCGGATGCCGATGGCTTGCGAGCCAGCGCACGGGCCAAGGACAGGCTGGCGACGCTTTCGGCCGAGCGGGTGTGGAGCGAGTTGAAAAAGCTGCTTTCGGCCCGCGATCCTTCCCGCGCCCTGCTCTGGATGCGGCAATCGGGCGTTCTAACGGAAATTCTTCCCGAAACCGAGAAATGGGGTATCGACGCCATTCACGGTCTGGTCGCGACGGAGCAGGCTCTTGGCTGGGCGGTAGATCCAATGCTGCGGCTTGCCGCGATCGTGCCGCCGGATGGCGAGAGGATGGCCTCTCTGGCCGCGCGGCTGAAGCTGTCGAAGGCAGAAGCTGCCTACCTTGCCCATTGGGCCGCGGCCCCGCCGGCAGATCCCGAACTGAAGGAGACGGCGCTCGACCGGCTGCTTTATCGTCAAGGTGTTGAAGGCGTGAAGATGCGGCTGAAACTCGCGCTTTCCTCCGCTCGTGCCGATATTTCGGCCGGCGAGACAGCCATGCAGACGGTTGCGCGGTTTTCGACACTGCTGGCGAGGGCGGAGAAATTCCAGAAGCCCGGATTTCCGTTAAGCGGTGCAGACGTGATGGCAGCGGGCGTCGCGGCCGGTCCGCAGGTCGGCGAGGTGCTGAAAAGCCTTGAGGAAAAGTGGATCGACGTCAATTTCTCGCTTGACCGGGCAGCGCTAACCGCCCGGCTTAAAGAGATGCTTCAGAACTGATATTGCCAGAACGCTACACTCCGGTCTAAGCCGCATTCGCCTCGTCGCGGATGCGGGCCTTGATGTTCTCGATCATATTTTCGCGGATAACGGTTTCGCCGTGGGCCGAGCGCATATGCTCCACCGTGCGGCGGACGACTTCAGCATCGTCATCTGCGCGTGTATGCCAGGCGCAGCCCGGCACGAGCGTTCCACATTCAAAAAGTCTCATGGTCTTGCCTCCCTGCTTCAGAAAAAGGCAGCATTGAAGTGACGTGCTGCCCTTCCGTTATGAAACAAAAGTCCGCCGCTTATGTTCCAAAGCGGCGTCCTTGAGCGCTGATACCGGACTTATTCGGGCATCGCCCAGCACTGGAAAACGGAGGACGTCCCGGCCGGCGGGATTTTTGTGCTGGGTCGTTCGTCGTTATCCGCGCGCTTCACGGCTTTTCCGGCGAGCGTGCGTTTCACCTGTTCGACATAAAAGGAATGCGGCAGTTCGCGATCACCCGTTGAGCGCATTTCGGCGGCCAGGCGGTCAATCAATGCGGTGGTATCGATGGATTGCGATGCTCCCTCGGCGGAAGCAGAAATAGGCATGCTGTTCGAAGTAATCATGACGATAGCTCCTCCAGTACGTCTGCGGGAGGAGACTACCACTGCCTTGATTTTTCCATAAGTCCTAATTTACGCTATTTGCGACAAAATGGCTGATAAGCGTCAAATTTGCGTGAGGTTTTCAGGGCCAGCGCACCACCGGCGGCAGGGAAGACAGGATCGATTCGACGTTGCCGCCGGTCTTCAGTCCAAAGATGGTGCCGCGATCGTAGAGAAGGTTGAATTCCACGTAGCGGCCACGGCGAATAAGCTGCTCGTCACGGTCCTCTTCCGTCCAGTTCTGGTTGAAATTGGCGCGGACGATTTTCGGATAGACCAGATTGAAGGCCCGGCCGACATCCTGCACGAAGGCGAAATTGGCGTCCCAGCCGCCATTTTGCTCTTGCGGATGCAGCCAGTCGAAAAAGATGCCGCCGGTGCCGCGCGGCTCGTCGCGGTGCTTCAGGAAGAAATACTCGTCGCACCACGTCTTGTATCGTGGATAGTCCGCCACGGGATGGCGGTTGCAGGTGATCTCGAAGGCGCGGTGGAACAGCTGGGTATCGGCGTCCTGTTGCGTCCGCCTGCGGCCAAGCACCGGCGTCAGGTCCGCGCCGCCGCCGAACCAGTGGCTGGTGGTGACGACCATGCGGGTGTTCATGTGCACGGCCGGCACATTGGGATTGACCGGATGGGCGATGAGCGACAGTCCCGATGCCCAGAAGCGCGGGTCTTCTTCCGCGCCCGGTATCTGCTTGCGGAATTCCGGCGAAAATTCGCCGTAGACGGTGGAGGTGTGCACGCCAACCTTTTCGAAGACGCGGCCTTCCATCATAGACATCTTGCCGCCGCCGCCTTCACCATTGTCACGCAGCCAGTCTTTCTGGACGAAACGGCCCGGTTCCTGATCGGACAAGGGGCCGGTCAGTTCGTTTTCCAGGGTTTCGAAGGAGGCGACGATGGTGTCGCGCAGATGCTGGAACCATGCCTGGGCAACGGCCTTCTTGTCTTCAATGTCCTCGGGCAAGCCCTTCGGCAAGATCGGCCGTTCCATGTCTCATTCTCCTGCTGTGTAGTCTGTCATGCCGCCTCTAGCAGGTGTTTGCGCCGCGCACAAATTCGACTCGCCAAGTCAGCGGGTCGACACTATCTTTAAAGACGTAGGTGCCAGAGGTGAATATCATGACGAAATTTACCGGACCGCCGCCCCTCGACGGGCTGAAGCGCAGAATTGCCAATCACCGCAGGGAGCGCGACAGCGCCGGCGGCGAACAAAAGCGTGAGGGCATGTTCGTGCGGCAAACGTTTTGTCTGGGACGCGAAGAAGCCCGCGCCAAGGCCCGAGAATGGTTCGACAGCTTTCCCAAGGCCGCTTACTGGACGGAAGTGGAAAGCTGGCGGCAGCTGGAAGGTGACCGCATCGAATTCACCATGCGCCGGCTTCCCTCGGCAGACTGATTTTTAGAGTGCTTTCGTCTTTCCGTACCGAAAAAACGGACCAGATTTTCTAAAATCCTCTAGGCGCGCGGCTCAGCATATCGCAAACGGCTTTCGATCAGCACGCCGCTTTCATCCAGAATGGGGTGCGCCACCGAAACGATATGGGCGTTGATACGCTTGAGGTCGCGCAGCATGTCGAGATGCAGCGAGCTTGTCTGCATGCTTTCCGTCAGCCCGTCGCGCAGCCGCTCCAGATGGCGGTTGGAGGATTGTTTTTCGAGGCGGCGAATATCCACCTTGCTTTCCATCAGCCTGCGGGCAAGTTCGAAATCGCCGGTCACCAGAATGCTCTGGGCGGCGCGCAGGTTCTCGATGGTCATGTCGAACAGGGTCTTCAACTCCTCATAACCGTCATCGGAAAATTTGAAGCTGTTCAGCACCTTCTTGCGGATCTGTTCGCAAATGCCCTTTTCGATGATGTCGCCGATATGTTCGAGGTTGATGGCATAATCGATGATTGCGATCGAACGGCGGGCATCCTCATCGTCAAGCCCCTTGCGGCCGAGCTGGGACAGATAGACCTTTACTTCCTGCTGGCGGCGGTCGACCTTTTTTTCGAGCAGGGATATTTCGGCAAGCGGCGCCAGGTCGTTGTGCTTGAAGGCGTTTTCGGCGCGGATCAGCATTCGCTCGATGCTGTCGCCGACGCCCAGGACCTCCCGCGTTGCATTGGCCAGTGCCACCACCGGCGTTGCCAGCGCCTGTTGATCGAGGAAATTCGGGCCGTCTTCGGCTTTCGGATCACCGGGAACCAGCTTCGTCATCAGGTCTGAGATGAGGCCCGAGAAGGGCCATGCGAGCGCGGCCAGGATGACGTTGAAGATGAGATGGGCGTCGACCGGCAGTTTCGCGGGTGAAAGCGGCAATTGCTGCAGGAACTCCGCGCCATAGGAGGCGAGCGGCAGGGCGATGAGGCAGCCAGTGGTGCGCACCGCGAGATTGCCTATGGTGATGCGCCGCGCCGAGGCGGGGCCGGAAAGCGTGGCGATGACCGGAGGAATGGCGCCGCCGAGATTGGCGCCGAGAATGAGGACGATGACGAGGCCGGTGGAAAGCGTTCCGGTGGCCGCAAGCGACAGGATCAACACCACCACGGCAAGGCTGGAGGAGGAGACGAAGGCAAGCACCGCGGAGAAAATCAGCGCAACGGGCCAGGCCCCGTCGAGCAGGCCGATAAAGACGGCAAGCGCGGGCGAGGCGCGCATGGGCTCGGTCGCGCCGCTCAGCAGATGCAGTGACAAAAGCATCAGGCCGATGCCGATCAGCGCCGTTCCGCCGCCCTGCCTGGCGTTGGAGCTTCCCTTCTTGAGCACGATGCCCGCGAGGATCAGAAGCGGTGACAACCATTCGACGCCCGCCGCTACGATCCACGCGGTCACGGCGGTGCCGACATTGGCGCCAAGCAGCACGACCTGTGCCATGCGCGGCTTGATGAGGTCCCGTTCGGCGAAGGAGGCGACGGTGAGAGCGGTTGCCGTGGAGCTCTGCAGCGCGACGGTGGCGAAGAAGCCGGAAAAGAAGGATCGGGGCCCGTTCTGGGTGCCGGTGGCGAGTACGCTCCTCAGTTTCATGCCAAAGGCACGGGTCACGCCATCCTTCACCTGGGCGAGGCCGAAGAGCAGCAGCGCGACCGCGCCGAGAAGATTGACGATGACAATGGTGGACTGCATGCGACGTCTCCACACACCCGCCGGCGGACCGTCTCGGCGAGGGCGATTTTTATTGTCCGGCTAATCAGTATAGGAGCGTGAACGCCTCCGGTACAGGCCGGGTTGCGACAGTTTCGCGGCAAAAACGGCCAATTTTCAAATTTGCCTGAAAAATTGGCTGTAAAGATGGCAGGTCAGGACCATGAGGTCTGGCGCAAGGCCTCACCGGTGACCATCGCAGCCGACATCGCAACGTTGATCGAGCGCTGCCCGGCGACCATCGGAATGATGATTCGCTCATCCGCCTTTTCATGCACGTGATCAGGCACGCCCGCACTTTCGCGGCCAAAGAGCAGGATATCGTCGGCACGATAGGTGATATCAGTATAGGGCTGGGCTGCCTTGGTGGAGGCGAGGACGAGCCGCCGGCCGGTGGTTGCCCGCCATTCCTCGAAGCGATCCCAGCTGACATGGCGCGTGAGGGCGGCCGCCGCAATGTAGTCCATGCCGGCCCGTTTCAGATTGCGATCCGAGATGTCGAAACCTGCGGGTTCGATGATGTCGACGCCAAGGCCAAGGCAGGCGGCCAGCCGCAGGATGGTGCCGGTATTGCCGGGAATGTCGGGCTGGTAAAGGGCGATTCTGATTTCGGTCGTGGTGCCGGACATGGAGATCTCACTGCGGTTGCTGTGCTCGTCCGATTATCACGCGCGGACAGGGGACGACAGGCAGTTTGCGAAAAGTCCCTCTCGGGTGTCATTCCAGACCGGATATTCATGCGCGTGACACACTGGGCGGCTACCCATTCACCAGTACATCATCAGGCTTGCCCGAACCATCGGGAACGGTTGACGTCGGCCTACTTGAGCCGGATCTTCTGCACGCAGGAACAGGGGGATAGCATGTCCGAACGGGTGAATTTCGTCCATCTGACCGATCTGCATGTGGGCAATCCGCAGGTGCAGGATGACGATCTTTATTCAGAGACCTCGGCCACGCTTTCCACGACGCTTGCGCAGATCAAGGCGCTGGTGCCGCCGCCCGAATTCATCATCGTCAGCGGCGATCTGACCAATCGGGGCGATGCCGGCAGCTATGAGGAGCTCAAGCGTCTGATAAAGGAAGCGGAACTCGGTATGCCTGTGCTCTTCGCGCTCGGCAATCACGACCGCCGCGATGGATTTTATCCCGTGATGCTCGATCGCCACGAGGATCTGGACGAGCCCTATGACCATGCCGAGGTGATTGCCGGCATTCACATCATCGTCATGGACACCAGCGTTCCCGGCAAGGTCGGGGGTGCTTTCGAACCCGGACAGGTCGAATGGCTTGAGGATGAGCTGGAAAACCATCCCGAATTGCCGAAGCTGCTGGTGATGCACCATGCGCCGGCGCTTGATTTCGACCGTCCCGATGCGGAGTGGGAATCCCTGTCCTTTGACGATACCGAGATTCTGGACGAGCTGCTGTTCGAACATGATGTCATTGGTATTCTGGCAGGCCACATCCATTACGACCGCATGTCACACTGGCAGGGCATTCCCATCGTGGTCGGTATCGGCCAGCATTTCGCGACCGATCCTCTATGGCTGCATGAGGGCGTACGCATGCTCTCCGGCGCATCTTTCGCCATCGGCACGATAAGGGATACCGGCCTGACCGTCACCTTTGCCCCGCAGCCCAGCGACCGGCGGGAACTCAAGCGCCATACTCAGGCCGGAATGATCGAGTTGATCACGGAATATGAGAGTGGTCAGGCGCAGGACGCAGCCGAATAAGGCGGTGCAGCACGGCAGGCGGCGGTCGGAAACCTTTGCGGGTAAATCCGTCCCTTTGTGCTACTCGACCATCTCGAGTTTTCGAGCGTGTCGGTGTCTTTCCGGCTGGTCATTGCTTAATTTTTGCGCTACAAGGCCATATCTTCAACACCAGCCAAGGGAGGTTCTTATGCCAAATGACATTCGTATTCGCCTCCCGGCCCCAGTAGTGCTGCTGCTGGCCTAGGTGTTACTCCGCGGCTCGGCCGCGTTTCCCATATTCCGATTCGTCATGTGGCTGTCACGGCCATGTTCAAAGACTTTTCCGTTCCGTCGTGGGCCATATTGCGTCCGCTTACCTTTGACGACGGGGCGATTTATTGCCGGAGCTTGGCCTATGTTTGGCTGGTTTGAAAAACGTCTCGATCCCTTTCCGTCTTCGACGCCTTCCGTGCCGCCGAAGACGCTTCTGCCGTTCCTGTGGCATTATGTGAAGCCCGCCTGGCCGTGGCTGCTGCTGCTCGGCCTGATGTCGATGGGCATCGCCGTTGCGGAAGCGATGCTTTACAAATTCCTCGGCAATATCGTCGACTGGCTTTCCACGGCCAATCGCGAGACGTTTTTTGCCGATGAGGGCTGGCATCTGATCATCATGGCCGGGCTGGTGCTGTTTCTGCTGCCGCTGATGGGCGCGATCCACACCATGACGATGCACCAGACGCTTGCCGGCAATTTCGGCATGATTGCGCGCTGGAAAATGCACCGTTTCCTGCTGCGCCATTCCATGACGTTTTTCGCCAATGAATTTGCTGGCCGGGTTTCGACCAAGGTCATGCAGACGGCGCTGGCGATCCGCGAAGTGGCACTGAAGGTCATCGACGTCTTCGTCTACGCGATCAGCTTTGTCGTTTCGATGCTGTTCATGGTCGCGGCTGCCGATTGGCGACTGGTTATCCCCCTTTTGGTCTGGCTGGGTATCTACATGGGTATCCTCGCCTATTTCGTGCCCAAGCTCGGCCGGCTGGCGCAGGAGCAGGCCGATGCGCGCTCCATGATGACGGGCCGGATCGTCGACAGCTATACGAATATCTCGACGATCAAGCTGTTTTCCCATGCGGGCCGCGAGGAGAGATACGCGCGTGAGGGCATGAACGTGTTTCTCGGAACCGTTCACCGCCAGATGCGCAAGATTTCCGGCTTCAACATCCTGATCGACCTGAACAATGCGGTGGTTCTGTTTTCAACGGCCGCGCTCGGTCTTTATTTCTGGATGCAGGGTTCGGTGACGGCCGGTTCGGTTGCCATCGCCATCAGCCTTGCGATGCGCGTCAACGGCATGTCGCAGTGGATCATGTGGGAAGTCACCTCACTGTTCGAAAATATCGGCACGGTCTATGACGGCATGTCGATGATGACGAAGCCGCATGACATCGTCGACGTTCCGAAGGCTCCGGAACTTGCGGCCCCGCAGGGCGGCATCCGCTACGACAACGTCCGCTTCCACTATGGCAAGAACAAGGGCGTGATCGACGGGCTGACGCTTGATATCAAGCCGGGCGAAAAGGTCGGTCTGGTCGGGCGTTCGGGGGCGGGCAAGACGACGCTGATGAACCTGCTGCTGCGTTTTTACGATCTGGAAGGCGGCAGGATCACCATCGACGGTCAGGACATCTCCAAGGTGTCGCAAGACAGCCTGCGAGAATTGATCGGTGTCGTGACGCAGGATACGTCGCTGCTGCACCGCTCGATCCGCGACAACATTGCCTATGGTCATCCGGAAGCCACCGACGAGCAGGTGATTGCGGCAGCAAAGCGGGCCAATGCCTGGGATTTCATCGAAACGCTGGTCGACATGCATGGTCGCCAGGGCCTCGATGCCCAGGTAGGTGAGCGCGGCGTGAAACTGTCGGGCGGCCAGCGCCAGCGTATCGCAATTGCGCGCGTCTTCCTCAAGAACGCGCCGATTCTGGTACTTGATGAGGCGACCTCGGCGCTCGATTCAGAAGTCGAGGCGGCAATTCAGGAGAACCTGTTCTCGCTTATGGAAGGCAAGACGGTGATCGCCATTGCCCACCGTCTCTCGACGCTGACCGAAATGGACCGGCTGATCATTCTGGACAAGGGCCGGATCGTGGAAGCGGGCAGCCATGCGGAACTGGTGGCAATGGGCGGCATTTACGCCGATCTGTGGCGGCGCCAGTCCGGCGGCTTCATCGCCGATCACGAGGCGGAAGCGGCTGCGGAGTAGTGGATACAGGAGGGCGGGGAATAGTCTCCGCCCTTTCGCTTATGATGCACATTCTCGCCTTTCCCCGTCACGCCGGGCTCCGTCCACTGCTGTCCGGTTTAAATTCTGGCCAGGCTACAATCCGTAGAAGTCGGTGGCGAAGGGTGGAATTCACTCAACGTCATCCTCGGGCTTGTCCCGCGGATCTGATCACGTCGAATAAAATCAATACGTTGCACATCCTCGGGTCAGGCCCGAGGATGACGTCGGCGCGATTTGCTCGACTTTCCTTCCTATTGGGGAGAGGCCGCTCTTCTTTCGCGTACGCCCAAGGCAAAAACCTGAAATCCTCTTCGAATGAGATGCTTGCGCGTCCTCCAGAAATTTAAATCGGACAGGAGTGGACTTGATCCGGCATCCCGTCACGGCGCGTCTGCGCCGTAAGACGCGTCTTTGCGGTCAAGGACTTGATCGCAGAGGACCCCGGATCTCGTCCGGGGTGACAGCGTAGAGCTTGCCGATGCGCAGAATGTCGCTGGGTGGATTTCAAGATCGGGAACATTCCCAGCCCCTTTTTCATTCTCGGAACGTTACCGAAATATAATTTCTCACCGTAGCCTCCGCGGCTGTTCCCGCACCGGGAATCCGCCTATATCCGGATCATGCTCATTACCCGCATCTTCGAGTATTTCGAGAACTGGATAAAGCCCTTCGACCGCAAGGACGATTTGCGGCCGCCGGAAAGCACGTTCGCCTTCATCTGGTTTTATATTTCGCAGGCGAAAGCGCCGTTCTTCGCGATGCTGGTGCTGGGTGGGCTGACTGCGGCCATCGAGGCGGCGCTTTTCTGGTTCGTCGGTCGGCTTGTTGATATTCTCTCGACGGTAAAACCGGAAGAAGGCTGGGCCGGGTTGCTTTCCACCCATGGCGGCGAGCTCGTCGGCATGCTTATCCTGATCGGGGTCATCCGCTTCATCGTCACGATGCTGACGGCGCTGGTGGATCAGCAGATCATCACGCCCGGCTTCTACAACCTGGTGCGCTGGCAATCCTACATGCATGTGGCGCGGCAGTCGCTGACCTTTTTCCAGAACGATTTTTCCGGCCGCATCGTCACCAAGGTCTGGTCCGGCGGGCAGGCGGCGGGCGACCTTGTGACCTCGTTGATGGAAAGCGTCTGGTTCGTCGGTATCTATTCCGTCTCGATGCTGTTTCTGATCGGGGGGCTGGACTGGCGGCTTGCGGTCGTCGTCGTTGTCTGGGTGGCGATCTTCTCGCTGCTGGCGCGCTATTTCGTGCCGCGCATCCGCTATCATTCAAAAGAAACGGCGGAAGCCGCCTCCATGCTTTCCGGCCGCATGGTAGATGCCTACAGCAATATCCAGACCCTGCGGCTGTTCGGGCGCGACGACGCCAATGACCGCTACATGCGGCAGGGCTTCGATATCTTTCAGCGTGCGACGATGACGTTCACGCGGTTCATTACCGGCGTGCGGGCATCGATGGCGCTGCTGTCAGGCGTTATGATCACGTCCATGGCGGCTCTCTGCATCGATCTGTGGCTTTCCGGCAAGATCAGTTCCGGTGCGGTGGCCTTCACGCTGGCGCTGGTGCTGCGTCTCAATTTCCTGCTGGGGCGCCTGATGACGCAGTTCAACGGCATCATGCGCAATTTCGGCACGGTGCAGAACGCCGCCGAGTTGATCTCTCAGCCGATCGGTCTGGTCGATGCGCCTGACGCGGTTATGCTGGAGGTTAAAAAACCGAGCATTCGTTTCGAGAATGTCAGTTTCCACTATGGCCGAAAGAACGGCGTCATCGATCATCTCAATCTCGACATCTGGGCAGGGGAAAAGGTCGGCATCGTCGGACGCTCCGGCGCGGGGAAATCCACCCTCGTCAATCTGCTGCTGCGGTTTTACGATGTCGAGAAGGGACGCATTCTCATCGACGGGCAGGATATTGCGGGTGTAACCCAGGAATCGCTGCGGGCCCATATCGGCATGGTTACGCAGGACACCTCGCTGCTGCATCGCTCTATCAGGGACAACATCCTGTTCGGCCGCACCGACGCCAGCGAAACGCAATTGCAGGAGGCGACGCGACGGGCCAAGGCGGACGACTTCATCAAGCGGCTGGAGGATCAGCGCGGACGCACCGGTTTTGACGCCCATGTGGGCGAACGCGGCGTGAAACTCTCCGGCGGCCAGCGCCAGCGTATCGCCATTGCCCGTGTGATGCTGAAGGATGCACCAATCCTCGTGCTTGATGAGGCGACCTCGGCGCTCGATTCCGAGGTAGAGGCTGCGATCCAGAGTAATCTGGACGAGCTGATGCAGGGCAAGACGGTGCTGGCAATCGCCCACCGCCTTTCGACCATCGCGGCGCTCGACCGGTTGATCGTGATGGATCAGGGGCGCATCGTCGAGCAGGGCACACATTCGGAACTGGTCTCGCGGGGCGGACTCTATTCGGAGCTCTGGGCGCGGCAATCGGGCGGGTTTCTCGCGGCAGACGAGGCGATCCCGTAAAGCGCGGCGCTATTTGCCGATCATGAAGTCGGCCATCAGACCGTAATGATTGGAGCCGAGACTGTCCGGCAGGCGCGTGGTTTTTATCAGCGTTGCCGGTTCACGGGCGAAGATATGGTCGATGGCTATGCCGAAACGTCCTGCTTCCGTTGGCCAAGTCGCGGGTTCCCAAGGCGCTTTCCTGAGATCGTTGGCGGCCAGAAAATCCCGCATATCGGGAGCGATGCTTGCCGAATTGAAGTCTCCTGCAAGAATGAGCGGCCCGGTGACGCGGTAGAGAATTTCGCTGACCTCATCCAGCTCGTCGCGGTGATAATCGTCGAAATAGGGCTTGGTAAGATGTGCCGCGGCAAGCGTGACTTCCCTGCCGTCGAGATCGATTTTGGCGATCGCGAAACGGTCGCGGCGCAGGTCGCTAAGACTATGAAAATGGCCTTCGAGCAAAGGCCGCTTCGACAGGATCACGAGGTCACAGCCTGGCGTTCCCTCGAAGCAGCCCAGCCTGTGCGGATATGTCTGTTGCAGACGCGGCAGAGCCGATTGCAGGGCGTCCGCTTCAAAGAGATAAACCGCATCGGCGTGTGATTCGACAATCGCGTCGGCAATCACCTCCGCATTGGCGGCGTTATCCATCAGCACATTGAAGGAAAGCAGCCGGAACGGCTGCGCATCCGGTGCGGCCGTGGCCGATGTCGAAAAATCCAGAAGCATGGACACCGCATGGACGGCGAGCGCAATCGACCAGACCAAGAGCACGGCGGAAAAGGCGTCGCGCATGAGCCAAAATACCAGCCATGACAACAGGATGCAGATAATGGCGATATGAAGCTGGAAGCTGGTGACGAAGGCAAGAAGCCAGAAATCGGTGATGTAGCGCAGACTGGCAATGACGAGAACGGCAGCAACCGCCGTGGAGACCATGCACGAGAGCTTCGCCGTCATCCGAATCCCTGCTTTCCAAGCTCTCCCTCGTAGTCTCCTAACATGGCGCCTTTGGGTGCACAATGTTGCCCGACTGCCAGAGGCGGCGAAAAAATGAGAAGCAAATCGGGCGCTTCGGGCAGAATTACGGCAGCTTTGTGTGCTTTGCTCTTGCCAAGTCGGTCAATATTTTGCGATCACACAGAGTGACGCGGTTTCTTGATGCCGCAGTTGTGTCCAGGACGGTGGGACGGAGATTGTCCTGGATCAAATCATAGCGGGAGGACTCATGCGATTTACGGCAAAAACAGCGCAGAGGATGGTGTAGCGGTGAGCGAGCACGTAACCAATCACGACGCTTCGGGTGAACCGACCCGTCGCGATTTTCTTTATCTAGTGACAGGAATGGCGGGCGCCGTCGGTGCCGCCGCAGTTGCATGGCCTTTCATTGACCAGATGCGCCCCGATGCATCGACGCTGGCGCTGGCCTCCATCGAAGTGGATGTCGCGGCGGTCGAGCCGGGCATGTCACTTACCGTCAAGTGGCGCGGCAAGCCGATTTTCATCCGCAACCGCACGGAAAAGGAAATCGAGGAAGCCAAGGCGGTCGCTCTTGGCGAACTCAAGGATCCGGTGGCGCGCAACGCCAACATTGCCGCCGACGCGCAGGCGACCGATATCGACCGTTCCGCCGGCGAGGGTAAGGAAAACTGGATCGTCATGGTCGGTTCCTGCACCCATCTCGGCTGCGTTCCGCTCGGCCAGGCCGGCGATTTCGGCGGATGGTTCTGTCCCTGCCATGGCTCGCACTACGATACGGCGGGCCGCATACGTAAGGGTCCGGCGCCGCAGAACCTCGCCATCCCGACATTTGCATTCACATCCGATACCGTGATCAAGATCGGATAAGGGGACAGATATTCATGAGTGGTCATTCCAGTTATCAGCCGTCCACCGGCATCGAGAGGTGGATCGATTCGCGGCTTCCCTTGCCGCGCATGATCTATGACAGCTTCGTTGCCTATCCTGTCCCGCGTAATTTGAACTACGCCTACACTTTCGGCGCGATGCTTTCCGTCATGCTGATCGTGCAGATCCTCACCGGCGTCGTTCTGGCCATGCATTATGCGGCCGAAACGACGGTTGCCTTCAATTCCGTCGAAAAGATCATGCGCGACGTCAACCACGGCTGGCTGCTGCGCTACATGCATGCCAACGGCGCGTCGTTCTTCTTTATCGCGGTTTACCTGCACATCGCCCGTGGCCTCTATTACGGCTCCTACAAGGCGCCGCGTGAAATCCTCTGGATTCTTGGCTGCGTCATCTTCCTGCTGATGATGGCGACGGGCTTCATGGGCTATGTTCTGCCCTGGGGCCAGATGTCCTTCTGGGGCGCGACCGTCATCACCGGCTTCTTCACGGCGTTTCCTGCCATCGGCGAATGGATCCAGCAGTTCCTGCTCGGCGGCTTTGCCGTGGATCAGCCGACGCTGAACCGCTTCTTTGCGCTTCACTATCTGCTGCCCTTCATGATTGCGGGCGTCGTTATCCTGCATATCTGGGCGCTGCACGTCACCGGCCAGACCAATCCTACCGGCGTCGAAGTGAAGAGCAAGACCGACACCGTTCCCTTCACGCCCTATGCGACGCTGAAGGATGCGCTCGGTGTTTCCGTGTTCCTGATCGGTTATGCCTGGTTCGTCTTCTACATGCCGAACTTCCTTGGCCACCCTGATAACTACATCATGGCAGATCCTTTGAAGACCCCGGCGCATATCGTTCCGGAATGGTACTTCCTGCCGTTCTACGCCATGCTGCGCGCCATCACCTTCAACATCTGGGTCATCGATTCCAAGCTGGGTGGCGTTCTCGTGATGTTCGGCGCAATCGTCGTGCTGTTCTTCCTGCCCTGGCTCGATACGTCGAAGGTTCGCTCCGCCGTCTATCGTCCCTGGTACAAGATGTTCTTCTGGCTGTTCGTGGTGAATGCCATCATGCTCGGCTGGCTGGGTTCGCGCCCGGCGGAAGGCACCTACGTCATCATGTCGCAGATCGGCACGCTTTATTACTTCGGTTTCTTCCTCGTCATCATGCCGATCCTCGGTCTGGTCGAAACGCCCCGGCGTATTCCGAATTCGATTACCGAGGCCGTTCTCGAAAAGAACGCCGCCAAGTCGGGTGCCGCGCCTGCGGCTGCCGAAATCTGAGCGCGAAGGAAGGATGACGACAATGAAGAAGCTTGTAACGAGCATCGCGCTTTTCGCCGCCATCGGCTGTTCCTTCACCGTCGCCTCGGCGGCGGAGGAGAGCCATGACCTCGCCACCAAGACGGAACATGCGATTGCCGGGGGCCACTTCCCGGTGATCAAGCCCGAGGAGCAGAGCTGGTCATTTGCCGGTCCTTTCGGCAAATATGACAAGGGCCAGCTGCAGCGTGGTCTCAAGGTCTACAAGGAAGTCTGCTCGGCCTGCCATTCCATGAGCCTTGTCTCTTTCCGTACGCTGGAGGATCTTGGCTATTCGGAAGAGCAGGTAAAGGCTTTCGCCGCTGAATATGAAGTGCAGGACGGTCCGAATGCCGACGGCGAAATGTATAATCGCAAGGCCGTGCCGTCAGATCATTTCCCGTCGCCATTCCCGAACCATGAGGCGGCTGCTGCCGCCAATGGTGGCGCCGCACCGCCAGACATGTCGCTGCTTGCCAAGGCGCGCGGCGTGGAGCGTGGTTTCCCGCAATTCATCATCGACATGATCCCGATCGTCGGCGGTTATCAGGAAGGCGGCCCGGATTACATCCATGCGCTGCTGACCGGATATCAGGACCCGCCGGCTGGTGTTGAAGTGGCCGAAGGCACACATTTCAATCCGTATTTCGTCAGCGCGGTCGCGTTGAAGATGGCCCCGCCCATCAGCGCCGATCAGGTGACTTACGACGATGGCGCGCCGCAGACCGTGGATCAGTATTCCAAGGATGTGGCCGCCTTCCTGATGTGGGCTGCAGAACCGCATCTGGAAGAGCGCAAGCGCACCGGCTTCATGGTCATGGTGTTCCTGTTCATCTTCACCGCGCTGATCTATCTCACCAAGAAATCGGTCTACGCCAACAAGGAACATTGATCGGCACTACGGTGCCGGCAGTCATCGGCCCCCATGGCCTCCATGGGGGCCTTTTTATATGAAGTCTGCATTGACCTGGTTGTCGTTCACAAGATGCGGATTTGCGATGCTCCATACCAATCGGCGTTGGCCGAAGGTTGCGCCGGTCCTTTTTAGTTGGTGCGCCGCCGTCAAGTTGATAGGGTGGCCCGAACCATCCATTTCCCATTTTTAACTGGAAATACCATGACCGTTATCGCTTCGGAGCTTTCCGCTGCCATCCGTTCCATTCCCGACTATCCGAAGCCGGGCATCATCTTCAGGGACATCACCACGTTGCTTGGCAATCCCCGCGCATTCCGCCGCGCCGTGGACGAACTCGTGCAACCTTATGCGGGAACGAAGATCGACAAGATCGCGGGCATGGAAGCGCGCGGCTTCATTCTGGGCGGCGCGGTAGCGCATCAGCTTTCGGCCGGCTTCGTGCCGATCCGCAAGAAGGGCAAGCTCCCGCATGCCACTGTAAGGGTTGCCTATAGCCTGGAATACGGCGTCGATGAAATGGAAATGCATGTTGATGCGGTGCAGCCGGGTGAAAAGGTCATTCTGGTCGATGACCTGATTGCGACCGGCGGGACTGCCGAGGGCGCGGTCAAGCTTTTGCGCCAGATGGGCGCGGAGATCGTCTCCGCCTGCTTCGTTATCGATCTGCCTGATCTCGGCGGCCGCAAGAAACTCGAGGACCTCGGTGTCGAGGTACGGACCCTGGTGGAATTTTCCGGTCATTGAGCGGCGGGTGGGGCAGGTCGCAACGACATGCCCCGAAGCTCGCTTATTCGAATTCCAGAACCCCGCTCTGGAAAGTCAGGACGGTCTCTCCCGACTGGTTGACCCCTTCGTTAAATGTGGTGTTCAGCCAGATACCGGCCCGGGATTCCAGCGCCCGGGTATCGAGCAGGGTGACGAAGTAGGTGACATCGTCTCCCGCGAAGACCGGCTTTTTCCATTTAAGTTCGCGAAAGCCCGGTGAAGGGCCGAGTTTTGGCGGTTCAAGGCCCTCAAGCTTCAGTCTTTTAACCTCTTTGGCCCAGTACGAGAGAAAACACTTCATCCAGCCTGCACCAGTGTGCCATCCAGATGCGCAAAGTGCGCCAAAAACGCTGTTCTTTGCGGCTTCGGCATCAAGATGAAATGGCTGCGGATCGAAATCGCGGGCGAAGCGAATAATGTCTTCGGCGGAAAAATGCAGCGTATCGAGGGTCACTCGTTCGCCGATCGGGGAGAGTTCTGCCAGTATCATGCCGCAATACCTCCATTGCCGCGCATCAGGAACATCACGGTGTTTTCGCCGTGCGACACCAGAACGTCGCGCTGGTTATAAAGCTCGTGGCGAAATTTCACGAGGCCGATACCGGGGCGCGAAGCCGAAGGGCGCTGCTCCAGCACGATGGATTTCCCAGAAAGCGTATCTCCTGCCAGAACCGGCTTCTTCCAATCAACGTAGTCGATGCCGGGGCTGCCCTGCGACGTCGAATCCGAGATATAGCTGTCCGCCATCATTCGCATCAGCAGACTGCAGGTGTGCCAGCCGGAAGCTGCAAGCCCACCAAGAATGCTCTGGCGGCCTGCTTCTTCGGAAAGATGCATGGGTTGCGGATCGAATTCGCTGGCGAAAGCAATGATTTGCCCCGCGGAGATCGGTTGCGGTCCAAGCGGAAACTCCCGCCCTACCGTGAAATCCTCGTAAGCATAGGTCGCGACCGGCGCCATGGTTTCCTCCCTTCGCACAGTCAATACCGTCGCATCTAAGAGGATTTTTCCCTTTACGTAAAGGTCAAATCGGTGGCGTAATATCGGAGCGGGAAAGCGCTATGGAGCGAACGGATGCGTCTCGCATCTTCCCCCGCCGCGGAGAAGGTCGCGGCAGCGGGATGAAGCGGGCGAAGGTAGTGAGCTGCGGCAACGTCGCCCTTCATCCGACCCTTGGGGCAATCTTCTCCCCGGTCGGGGAGAAGAAACAAGCGGCTGGGTCCGCCCCATAAAAGAAGCAAGCCCGTTCAGATCAAATCAGGTATTAAAGCGGAAGTGGATGACGTCACCGTCCTGAACCACATATTCCTTGCCTTCGTCGCGTCCCTTGCCAGCTTCCTTGGCGCCGACTTCGCCCTTGTAGGTAACGTAATCGTCAAAGCCGATGGTGAAGGCGCGGATGAAGCCGCGTTCGAAATCGCTGTGGATGACGCCCGCGGCGGCGGGTGCTTTGGTGCCGCGCACGATCGTCCATGCGCGTGTTTCCTTGGGGCCGACGGTGAAATAGGTGATGAGGTCGAGCAGGTGGTATCCCGCACGGATCAGCCGGTCGAGGCCGGCCTCGTTAAGACCAAGGGCCGAGAGAAATTCTTCGGCTTCATCGGCTGGAAGCTGCGCGACTTCGGCTTCGATCGCCGCCGAGATGATCACGCATTCCGCACCCTGTTGCTTCGCCATTTCCGCGACGGCTGCTGTGTGCTCGTTGCCGGACGATGCGTCGGCTTCCGAGACGTTGCAGACATAAAGCACCGGGTGCGATGTCAGAAGGTTGAGGCCTTTGAGGATTTCGATTTCCTCGTCCGCCAGTGTCTTCAAAAGCAGGCGTGCCGGCTTTCCGTCGGTGAGCAGCGCGATGACGGCTTCCATGACAGGCAGTTGGGCCAGCGATTCCTTGTCCTTGCTGGTGGCGCGTTTGCGCGTCTGCTCGACGCGGCGTTCCAGGCTTTCGAGATCGGCGAGCATCAGCTCGGTCTCGATCGTTTCGGCATCGCCAACCGGGTTGATGCGGCCTTCCACATGGGTGATATCGTCGTCTTCAAAGCAGCGCAGCACGTGTACGACGGCATCGACTTCGCGAATGTTGGCGAGGAACTTGTTGCCGAGACCCTCGCCCTTCGATGCGCCGCGAACCAGACCGGCAATATCGACGAAGGAGATGCGGGTCGGGATGATTTCCTTCGAGCCGGCGATGTCGGCAAGGATTTTCATGCGCGCATCGGGCACCGCCACTTCGCCGGTATTCGGTTCGATGGTGCAGAAGGGATAGTTGGCGGCCTGTGCGGCGGCCGTTTTCGTCAGCGCGTTAAAAAGAGTGGACTTGCCGACGTTCGGCAATCCAACGATACCGCATTTGAAGCCCATGGCTTGAAACCTGTCCGTTTGAAAGAATTCGTTGAGGAGCCTTTTGCGGAAAGGGCGGGGGAAGGTCAAGCCCGCGGGTCGATTTGGGCCGGCAAAGGCTTCTTAAAGGCGAGGAATTCCTGACAGACTTGCCGATGGCGTGGTTGCGGCGCAATATATGCGGGTCAAGCGATCGATCTTTCGTCATCAACGGGGTTTTCCCATGAGCAACCGCGATGAACGGCAGGCACGAGCGGCCATGATGAGCGACAGTCCTGTCGATCTCAAACCAAAACCGAAGGTCAAGCCAAAGCTGGAGCGGCCGAAGCTCTACAAGGTCATTCTGCTGAATGACGACTATACGCCACGTGAGTTCGTGACTGTGGTGCTGAAAGCCGTGTTCCGCATGAGCGAGGAGGCCGGCCACCGGGTGATGATGACGGCGCACCGTTTCGGCAGCGCTGTGGTCGTCGTTTGCGAACGTGATATTGCCGAGACGAAGGCCAAGGAGGCGACCGATCTCGGCAAGGAAGCGGGATTTCCGCTGATGTTCACGACCGAGCCGGAGGAGTGAGCATCAATTCTGCCGAATCTGAAAACCGGTCTTGTTCTGCACGAAGCCGCAGCTTTCGTAAAAGGCGTGAACCCCCGGGCGTTGTTGCCCTGTCAGCAGCATCACCTTGTAACAATTCGCCGCAAAAGCCGCCTCGACGGCATGGCGCACGACCGCGCGGCCATATCCGCGGCCGCGACGGTTTTCCAGTGTCACCACGTTTTCGATAAGAGCATAGGGACGGGCGGCGCGCGTGAGATTTGGAACAATCTGCAGCGTGGCGGTAGCGACCGCTTCCTCGCCTTCGGTCGCAAGAAACACGGTCAGACCCGGCTGGGCGAGCATGGCCGCAAAAGCCGTCTTTGCTTCTTCCGTCGTCATTTCCGGGTCGGATGGATTAAGCGCCCGGTAGAGATCAAGCAATCCAGCCAGATCGCTGGTTCCGGCTTCGCGCAGGGTGATGGTCTTCGAAGACATTCGCGATCTAGTCCTTCTTGCCGAACATCCGCTTCAGCATCTCGGCCATCGGCCCGGTCTCCGGCAGCTTTTTAGGCTGGGCGCTGTTGCGTGCCTGGTGGATATGAGACTGCGCGGCGGGTTTGGCTGCCTTGGCCGGCTTCTCGGCTTCGGGCTTGCTGCCCGTGGCCAGCGCCAGCTTGTTCATCAGCTGGGAATCCTCCGCCTTCACCAGCATGGCGGCGTTGTCGGCAATCGCATCCAGCAGCGGCTCCAGCCAGACCCGGTCGGCCTTGGCGAAATCCCCCAGCACATGGCCGTGCACGCGCTCCTTGTCACCGGGATGCCCAATGCCGAGGCGCAGGCGTCGGTAGTCCTTGCCGCAATGGGCGTCGAGCGATTTCAGGCCGTTATGGCCACCGTGACCGCCGCCGGTCTTGATGCGCACGCGCCCGGCCGGAAGATCGAGTTCGTCATGGATGGCGATGATGTCCGCCGGCGTGAGTTTGAAGAAGCGCATCGCTTCGCCCACGGATTCGCCCGACAGGTTCATATAGGTCTGCGGTTTCATCAGCAGGACCTTTTCTCCGGCGATCTCGCCTTCGGAAATCTCGGCCTTGAATTTCTTTGACCAGGGCGCGAACGAAGGCAGGCGCTGTAACGCATCCACCGCCATGAAGCCGATATTGTGCCGGTTTCCGGCATATTGCGTGCCGGGATTACCAAGTCCTGCGATGATCTTCATGAAGCATGTCCGCGTTGTGCCTGATGATGCTGTTGTCACCACCCTGAAATCCGCTGGCTGTCAATCTTTTTGTGGGGTTGCGGCAATGCCGGCCGACGCTCAGGGCCTGATGAGATCGTAACGGTCGAAGATCCGCTGTTGTGTCCCGTCGGCGATCAGCTCATCGAGACGGGCCTGCAATTTCGCGATAACCTCGTCCGGCACGCTCTTGTTGCAGGCAAGCCCAAGCTGCTGTCTCGACAGCGTTATCACTTCCCTGAAAGTGTGCGCCGGCAGGCTTTTGAAGGTGCTTTCCGACATGGGCATAAGGTCGATGCGTCCGGCCGTCAGCTTGTGAAGCGTGATCTCGAAATCCGCGCCGACATCCACCTGCGGAAAACCGAGCGTTTCCAGAAGGGTTTCGGTGTAGTCGCCGCGCTGGGTTCCAACCCGGTATTTCTTGGCGTCTTCGAGGCTCAGGACATTGATATTCGCCTTGCGCCGCGCCACGAGAATGTTGCGATCGATGTGGATTGGCGAGACCCATTTGAAGAGCTTTTCCCGCTCGGCGGTCCGCGCCGTGGCGAAGGCACAATGCATCGGCTGTGTTGTGGCAAGGGCGATCGCCCGGGCCCACGGCATGACGGCGACCTCGTAGCTGGTGCCGGTGTCCTCAAGAATGATCTTGAGCTGGTCGAAATAGACGCCGCGTACGCTGCCGTCACTGCCCTGCAGGTTGTAGGGCGGGTAGACTTCCGTGGTCAGGAAAAGCTTGGCCGCGCAGACGGGATTGGCAAGAGCAAGAAAGACCAGGCAAAAGCGGATCAATCCCATAACTACTCCCCGCGGCTCAGGCTTGTCGCGCCGCTGTGCGGCTTTGTCCAGACCCGGCCTCATAGGCGGCAATCAGCCGCTCGACGGGCTGCGGGCGAGCGAAAAAGTAACCCTGGCCATAATCGGCACCCATATCCGCCAGAAGCAGCTTCTGCTCCTCCGTCTCGACACCCTCGGCGATGACAACGCAATTCATCTTGTGCGAGATGGCTGCGATACCTTCGACCAGCATGCGGTTGCGCTGCCGGATTTCCACCGTATCGTCGCAGATCGAGCGGGTGAAGGATTGGTCGATTTTTACAATATCGACCGGAAAGCGGCTGAGATAGCTGAGCGACGAGTAACCCGTGCCGAAATCATCCAGCGCGATGCGGCAACCCAGCTGATGGATGGCGGTGAGGATCGCCCGGATCTGCGGATCGTCCTTCATGATGACCGCTTCGGTGATTTCGATGACCAGCCGCCCGGGAAGAATGCCGTGCCGGTGCAACAGTCCGGCAATGCGTGTCGGCAGTCCCGGTTCGAACTGCAATGGCGAAAAATTCACCGCCACATAGGTTTGCGTCATGCCCGGCAGGCGCGATAGCCTGGCGAGATTGGCGACCGACTGATCAAGGATCACGTTGCCGATACGGTGAATGGTTCCGTTCTCTTCCGCAAGGCTGATGATGGCAGCAGGGGAAAGCAGCCCCTTATCCGGATGGTTGAGGCGCAGCAAGGCCTCGAAACCCGCTGTCTGGCCGGTTGCAATGTTTTGAATTGGCTGAAAATAGGCCTCGAACCAGTCTTCGGAAAGCGCCTGCGCGATATCCCGTTCCAGTTCCGCATGTTCGCGGGCCCTGTCCATGATCGAGCTGTCGAAGACCTGGGAGCCGTTCTTGCCCGTCCGCTTGCGGGTATACATGGCCATGTCGGCGTTCTGCAGAAGCTCGGAGGCACTCGCGGCGTGAAGAGGGTAGACCGCCATACCGATACTGGCGCTGAGGCGGATGCTGTTGTTCTCGATTTCAAATGGAGTGTCCAGCAGGGTGCAGATGCGCTCACAGAACTGCAGGGCGCGCTCTTCCACCTTGTCACCGGCCAGCAGGATTGCGAACTCGTCTCCGCCCAGACGCGAGGCGCTGTCCAGCGGTGTCAGCAGCGGCTGCAGTTTTAATGTGAATTCGCGCAGAACGGCATCGCCTGCGGCGTGACCGAGATTGTCGTTGATGGCCTTGAACCGGTCGAGATCTATGAACAGGCACGCGAGTTCGCTGCCGTTCCTGTCCGCATCGCGAATCTGCAGGTCGAGGATGGCCTCGAAGCCCTGACGGTTGAAGAGGCCGGTCAGATGGTCGGAAATGGCCTGCTGGCGATTACGCTTTTCCGACTGCCGAAGTTCGGTCACGTCGGTCATAACGCAGAGGCAGGTGCTGTGATGGGCCGTATCGCTGGAATCGAGGGCTTTTTCTAGGATAAGGGCATCCATGACGCTGCCATCCCTGCAGTGGAAGCGAACGGTGATGCCTGCCTGTTGGGTGTCAGCCGCCTGATGCGCCGCCTTGCGTTCCTGGAATAATGTCTGGTCATCGGGGTGGATGAGGTCGGCGAAATTCAGACCGAGTATTCTGGCGCGGTCATAACCGGTAGCCTGCACCCAGTAGTCGCTGACGGCGGCGATCCTGTCGTGCCTGTCCAGCGAAAACAGCATGGCGGGCGTGCGGTTGTAGATTTCCGTCTTGCGGGCGTGGGCGTTCTTTATCTCCAGCTCTTCCTTTTCGAGCTGGCTCTGCATTTCGTTGAAGCTTTTCGCCAGCCGGCCGATCTCGTCTTTCGACCGCCAGTCGACGTGGTGGCGGGAGCCGAGGCGTCGTGTCGCTTCTATTGCCGCGGCCAGCCGCATCAGCGGGCGGATGACCATGAAGCGGTTACCGGCAATGGCGGCAAGGACCATGGTGAGAATGGCGAGGATGAAAATCGTGATAAAGGCCAGTTCGGTGCGGCTGAGGGAGGTCAGAAGACCGACATCATCGTAATACACCGTCAATTGGCCGACCGTGACGGGCCCCTTGGTCGTCTTGTAGATGACCTCGCGTGTCGTCGAGGCGGCATCCTGGATGATGTCGCTGCCGGCGGTCTGAACGACATCAAGCTGGCCGGATGTATCCTTAACCTCGACCATACGGATCATGGGATCGGAGACAAGGGTTCCGGTAATCTGGTTTATCGTGTCGTCATCGAGGTCCCACAGGGGGCGGGCCAGCGCCTGCGTATTCGTCGACAGCAGAATTTCGATATGGTTGCGCTGGCTGCGAATAGCCTCGTTATAGGAAAGTGTCAGCAAAAGCGTGAAGAGCGGGGCGACCACTGTAAGAAGTGCGCCGGAAACAATCGCGATAAAGCGACTTTCGACGGAATGAGCCATGTTCGATTGCAGCTACCCTTTGCCCAAGACTTGCTGCGCCCTGTTTCATCCTTCCGGACAGAGATGCGTCAGATCCCGGGCCGAGCCCTTTCCCCACGCTATTTCTCGACCCGCCGGTGTTTCCATGAGGGCGCAAGGGTATCGTTTCATGGAAGTGTTAATCGACGCTGAAACACGAACCGCATCGCTGGCGGGGAGCGGGCTTTCTGTTTTTAAAGTTCATAAAAACTAAAAGGCCCGTTCCGGAAACGGAACGGGCCTCGTTCTTCAAAGCTGTCCGGCCTTGCGGCCGCCGATTTATTCCTCGGAAGCTTCTTCAGTTGCTTCTTCTTCAACGCCTGCTGCCGGGGCAACGATCGTTGCGATCGTGAAGTCACGGTCGGCGATAACGGGCGTGATGTTCTTCGGCAGCTTGACGTTCGAGATGTGAACGCTGTCGCCGATCTTCAGGCCGGAGAGATCAACCGTGATGGCTTCCGGAATGTCGTTGGCCGGGCAGTGGAATTCCACCGTGTGGCGAACGATGTTCAGAACGCCGCCGATCTTGATGTCCGACTTTTCTTCGTTTTCGAAGTGAACCGGAATTTCGACGTTGACGAGCGTGTTGCCCGAAACGCGCAGGAAGTCGACATGCATGGTGAAGTCGCGGACCGGATCAAGCTGGTAATCCTTCGGGAGAACCTTGATCTTCTTGCCGTCGACGTCGATCGTCGCAACCGTCGTCATGAAACCGCCGGCGTGGATACGCTTGGTGACTTCGTTGGTGGACAGGGCGATAGAAATGGGGGCCTGCTTGTCACCATAGATGACAGCGGGAATCAAACCGTTGCGGCGAAGTTCACGAGAGGACCCCTTACCAACTCGTTCGCGCGCCTCGGCCTTGAGCTCATACGATTCTTTGCTCATGGCAATTCCTTTCGAGGTTATATGGAGAGTTCATGCCCGCGGGCGCTGAACTGGGGAGGCGGCAAGCGCCATCCCACCCGCGTTGCCTCCAAGGGTGTCTACACGGGTGCGGGCGCTATAATACAAACGGGAGACAAAGACAAGAGAGGCCTGCTTTTCGATCGCACGCCTTGCGGGTTTATTAGGTTGTACTAATTCACTCGCATGTTGCAACTTTTAATATGTGCTTATCCATTCATGTAAACCGGGCGAAAACTTGGCGAATGATAAGGCTACGCGAAATTCCAACTGCGTAGATGACAATGCTCAAAGTTCTCCAGTGCCTTACCATCGATCACGACTATCGATATACCGTCGCAGCGGTTTTCGTCTGCATGCTCGGTAGTTTCGTGTCGATGCGCCTTTTTTCGAAAGCACGTCTGGCGACGGGGGTGCAGAAGGTCAACTGGCTGTTTCTGGCAGGTGTCAATGGCGGCGCGGCGATATGGACCACCCATTTCGTGGCGATGCTGGGCTATGTTGCTGCGGGTGACGTGGGATACGATCCGTATCTGACCGGGCTGTCACTTCTGATTGCGATTACCACAACGACTGCCGGTTTCGGAATTTCTGCCTATGGCGGGCGCAGCGTGCTGGTGGAAGCCGGTGGGATCATCCTTGGTCTCGGCATTGCAGCCATGCACTACACCGGCATGGCGGCCTACAATGTTCAGGGCATGATTTTCTGGGATCAGAACTATGTCATCGCGTCCCTCGTGCTGGGGGCAGTGCTGGGCGCCGTTGCAGTCAATCGGGTCTCGCGGCCCGTTAATCGGTTCTGCCAGTACAGCGCGGTGGCGTTTCTCATCCTGGCGATAGCGTCGATGCATTATACCGGCATGGCCTCCATGTCTTTCGCCTTCGACCCGCGTATCATCATTCCTGAAAATCTGCTGCCGCCGGCCATCATGGGCGGAGGCGCCATTGCGGTTACGCTGTTGCTGCTGGCGCTGGGGCTTTCCACTTATGTCATCGACGCCCAGTCCACCCAGCAGGCGGTCGCCCGCTATCGCCATCTTTCGCTGCACGATCCGCTGACCGGCATTCCCAACCGGGCAGCCTTCATCGAACATCTCAATCGTCGCACGCGTCATATTTCGTTGGGCGCACACACCGCGCTTCTTTCCATCGATCTCAACCGTTTCAAGGAAATCAACGATGTGCACGGCCATGCGGCGGGCGACGCCGTGCTTCGCACCATCGCCGACAGGGCGAGTTCCGTGCTGAAGGCCGGCGAATTTCTGGCGCGCATGGGCGGTGATGAATTCGTGGCGATGACAAATTCCTATTATACCCGCGCCGACGGCGCCGAATTCGCCCAGAGGCTGATCGACCAGATCAGCAGGCCGGTGGAATGGAACGGGCAGACATTTTCGGTCGGTGCGAGTGTCGGCATTTCGGTCCGCAATACCGGCTCCATCGATGCCGATACGCTGATGGCGCAGGCGGATGTCGCGATGTACCGAGCAAAAAGCGGCAGTTCGGATACGATCTGCTTTTACGATAAATCGATGGATGAGGCCGCGCGTGAGCGCAATGTACTTGCCGTCGCCATGCGTAGCGGCCTCGCCAATAACGAGTTCGAGCTTTATTACCAGCAGCAGAACGACACCAGAAGCGGCAGCATCGTCGGTTTCGAGGCGCTTTTACGCTGGAACCATCCCGATCGGGGCATGATTTCTCCCGCCGAATTCATTTCGATCGCGGAGCAGACGGGGTTCATCGTCGAACTCGGCGAGTGGGTTCTGAGAGAAGCCTGCGCGCAGGCGGCACTCTGGAAAAAATCGCTTTCCATTGCGGTGAATGTAGCGCCGCAGCAGCTTGCGGATAACGAGTTCCCGGACAAGGTCGAAAAAATCCTGACAGAAACGGGCCTTGCGCCTGAAAGGCTCGAGCTGGAAATCACCGAGGGCAGCATCATCGCCGATCACCGCCATGCGCTTGTCACCATCCGCAAGCTCAAGGCGCTCGGCGTCAAGATCGCGATGGATGATTACGGCACGGGCTATTCCTCGCTTTCGACGTTGCAGAGTTTCCCTTTCGACAAGATCAAGATCGACCGCGCCTTCATCGACGGGCTGTCGACCAATGTGCAGTCCGAAGCGATCGTGCGTTCGACGCTCATTCTGGCGCATAGCCTGAATATTCCCGTGCTTGCGGAGGGTGTGGAAACCAAGGCCCATGTCGAGTTCCTGCGCCGCGAAGGCTGCCTGCAGGTGCAGGGCTTCTTTTTCGGCAAGCCCGGTCCGCTGACATCCATTGCCAGCCTCGTGGATGATACCTTCCTGTCCATTGAGGACGAACCGGAGGTCACTGCCGGCAGGCGTTACTTCAAGGCGGTCTGACCGTCAGCTACGCCTCCGATGCCGGTCGCGAAGTTTTTTGTTGAAACATCGACGCTTCCAGCGCACCATCGCCCAAAAGCTTTGGGAGGAGCGCATGCCGACTGACATCGCCCATGCGGAACGCGTGTATGAAACCGCACGCCACCGTTCCGCAGCCGCAAGTTCGCCGATTGTCGCCTCGTGGCGTCGCTGCATGGTCAAGCACCGTCTTGCACCGGAAGAAAATCGCAAGCCGATCTTTCTCAGCGAGACGGAGTTTCGGCGCGCCCGTGAAAGTGCCGCTGGCCTGATTGCTGAAAGCACCGACGAACTTGACCGAATTTTCCACAGTGTCGGGAGGTCCGGCTGCTGCCTGCTCCTGACCGATGCTCAGGGCGTTGCGCTGGAGCGGCGAGGCGCGTCCGGCGATGATCGCGATTTCCGGGCGCTCGGCCTCTGGTCCGGCGCCGTCTGGAGCGAAGAGAGCGTTGGCACAAACGGCATAGGCACCGCGCTTGTCGACGAGCGTTCGGTGGTTGTCTATCGTGACCAACATTTCTTCACGTCGAATACGGAACTGTGCTGCACCACGGCTCCCATTCGCGATCATACCGGCCGGGTGACGGGTGCGCTCGATATTTCCACCTGCCGCGATGACATCAACGAGATGACCTTTTCTTTTGTCACCCAGGCGGTGAAGGACGCGGCGCAGCGCATCGAGGGCAATCTGTTCCGCCGTGCCTTTCCGGGGGCACGCATCGTCGTCGTGCCAAGTGGGTTCGGGGCGGCGCTTTCGCTTCTCGCCGTGGATCAGGACGATCTCGTGCTCGGCGCGACCCGCGCCGCTCGTCTTGCGCTGAAGCTGGACGATGCCCGCATCGCGCAAGGTCTCCCGGCCGCGGATATCCTGCAGGAACAGCGCCATGACAGCGGTTCCGACCTCGCGGAAGCGGAGCGTTCGGCGCTGCGGCGCGTGTTGTCGCGCACCAACGGCAATGTCACGCAGGCCGCGTCCTTGCTCGGCATCAGCCGGGCCACGCTTCATCGCAAGATGAAGAAATTCGACGTTCATTGACGTTCTTGTTGTTGCGATCCGGCCGATCGCGCCGGATCAACGCGGCTTTGTCGCAGATGTGAGACAATGTGCGCTGCGGAACCGCGTCGCCCCTCTACCGAACCGTGCCATCTGGGCCCACCTTCCTTTCATGCGGTCCGCTCAGGATCGTTTTCATCAGGGAGGATGAAATCATGAATATTCAGGTTCAGCAGAAAGCGGGCGAAGCGCCCTTCAAGCTGAAATACGGCAATTACATTGGCGGCAAATGGGTGGAGCCGAAATCCGGCCGCTACATGGACAATCTCTCGCCGGTGACCGGCCACAAGATCTGCGAAGTGCCGCGTTCGGATGCAGCCGACATCGAGTTTGCGCTCGACGCGGCCCACAAGGCCCGCGACAAATGGGGCAAGACGAGCATAACCGAGCGCTCCAACATCCTGCTTAAGATAGCCCAGCGCATTGAAGACAATCTAGATCTCATCGCCCGGGCTGAAACCTGGGATAACGGCAAGCCGCTGCGTGAAACCACCAATGCGGATATCCCGCTCGCCATCGACCATTTCCGCTATTTCGCAGGCTGCATCCGCGCTCAGGAAGGCACGATCGGCGAGATCGATAACGATACCGTCGCCTATCACTTCCATGAACCGCTCGGTGTCGTCGGCCAGATCATTCCATGGAACTTCCCGATCCTGATGGCTGCGTGGAAACTCGCACCGGCGCTTGCAGCAGGCAATTGCGTGGTGCTGAAGCCGGCCGAACAGACGCCGGCCTCCATTCTCATCGTGATGGAGCTGATTGAAGACCTTCTGCCGCCTGGCGTCCTCAACATCGTCAATGGTACTGGCCTTGAAGCCGGCAAGCCGCTGGCGCAGAGCAACCGCATCGCCAAGATCGCCTTTACCGGTTCCACCTCGGTCGGCAAGGAAATCATGCGTTATGCCGCAGACAACGTCACCAACATCACCTTGGAACTGGGCGGCAAGTCGCCGAACATCTTCTTTGCCGACGTGATGAATGAGGACGATGCCTTCCTCGACAAGGCGCTGGAAGGTTTTGCCTTTTTCGCGCTGAACCAGGGTGAGGTCTGCACCTGCCCCTCGCGTGCTCTGGTGCATGAATCGATCTATGACCGTTTCATGGAAAAAGCGATCAAGCGCGTTCAGGCCATCAGCCAGGACGATCCGCTCAATCCGTCGACGATGCTGGGCGCACAGGCCTCGCAGGAACAGTTCGACAAGATCATGAGCTATCTGGAGATCGGCAAGAAGGAAGGCGCCAAGGTTCTGACCGGCGGTGATCGCAAGACGCTGTCGGGTGATCTGAAAGACGGTTATTACATCCAGCCGACTGTCTTTGAAGGCAACAACAAGATGCGGATTTTCCAGGAGGAAATCTTCGGTCCCGTTGTTTCCGTCACCACCTTCAAGACCGTGGAGGAAGCGCTCGAAATCGCCAATGACACGGTTTACGGGCTGGGCGCTGGCGTCTGGAGCCGTGACACGAACATCGCCTACCGCGCCGGGCGGGGCATCGAAGCGGGCCGTGTGTGGACGAACTGCTATCACGTCTATCCGGCGGGTGCGGCCTTCGGCGGCTACAAGCAGTCTGGTATCGGTCGCGAGACCCACAAGATGATGCTCGACCACTACCAGCAGACCAAGAACCTGCTCGTGTCCTACAGCCCGAACAAGGTTGGTTTCTTCTGAGGTCCTCCCCGGAAGCCGGCGAGGGGCTGTGGTGCCAGGTCGCCGGCGTGTTCCCAGGGGCGCCTGCCCCTGGGAGCCCGGATCGGGCTTTCAGGCAAAATAAAAGGCCGGAGGTTTTGCCTCCGGCCTTTTTTGTTGCGCATCACGCCGCGTAACGCTGGTCTCGCCGGCGAGGATCGCCCACGGAGAATTGCCCCACCTGTTCGGTCAGGCCATCCGCCTCGTTGGCGAGCGAGAAGGCGGCGGCCGTTGTCTCCTCCACCATGGCGGCGTTCTGCTGTGTCACGTGGTCGAGTTCATTGACGGAGGCATTGATCTCGCTGAGACGGCCGGATTGTTCTCGCGACGCGGTGGCGATTTCGCCGATCTGGTCGTTGACCGACTGGATGCGTTTCTGGATCTGTTCCAGGCTTTCACCGGTCTTCAACACCAGCGCCACACCGCTTTCCACATCACCCGCAGAGGTGGCGATGAGCTGCGTGATGTCGCGGGCGGCGGCGGCCGATTTCTGGGCCAGTTCGCGAACTTCCTGCGCCACGACTGCAAAGCCCTTGCCGGCCTCGCCGGCGCGCGCTGCCTCAACTCCGGCATTCAGCGCCAGAAGATTGGTCTGGAAGGCAATCTGGTCGATGACATCGATGATCTGGCGGATTTTGGCCGAAGAGGTCTCGATGCGTTCCATGGCAACGATCGCTTCTTTGACGACAGCCGTTGATCTATGGGCATCCTGCATCGTATCCGCCGTAGCGGCGACGGCGACATTGCAGCGCGACAGCGACAGATTGACAGCCTGCGTCATGTCTCCGAGCGCCGCTGCCGCCTCCTCAAGGGCTGCTGCTTGACGTTCTGTGCGCCGCGACAGGTCTTCCGAGGCGCTTTTCAGCTCGCCGGAACCGGAGCGGATGGCATTGGCGCTTCCGCCGATATTGGAGATCGTCGCTTCCAGCCCTGCCATGGAGTTGTTGAAGTCGATGCGCAGATGATCGAGTGACGGAACGAAGGGTTTTTCGATGCGAAGATCGAGCCTGCCGGCGGCCAGATTGGCAAGACCGGTGGCGAGCGCGTCCACGGCTTCTTCCAGTTCCCTGGCGCTTCTTGCCTTCTCCATCTCGCGCTGGGCGCGTTCCTCGTCCAGTTCTTCACCCTTGCGGTGGGCTTCGGCTTCCATCCGCTGCTTGTCCAGAATGCCCTGGCGGAAGGATTCCAGCGCGCGCGCCATGGTGCCGATCTCGTCGCCACGGGAAACTGCCTTGATCTCGATGTTGTTTTCACCGCCGTTCAGGCGCTCCATAAGACCGGCAAGTCCGGTCAACGGCTTGGTCAGGCTCGCGGAAACGAAAATCCCGATCAGCGTCATTATTGCTAGTACGGCCAGCGTTGCGACCGCTGCCCAGAAGGCGAGATCGTTGGCAGCGGCGAGAACCTTGCTTTCCTGTTGGCCGATGGCAAGAAGATGTTTCTGTCCGAAGACGGCGACCGGACGATAGGCATAGAAGATATTGCCCGCAGGTGTTTGCGCCATGACCGTTCCGGCGTCGTTTACGTTGGAAAGGGCAGCGAGACTTTCGGAAACGGCAGCATCCGCACCGCCCGAGAGGACGCCAGCCCTGAGTTTCCCGTCGGAGCTCAGGAGAACGGCGTCGTCGATGGTCTTGCCGGTTTCCTCGGGCGTCACCACCGCGCCGATGCGATCGGCGGCGATGCGCATGATAACGGCACCCTTGCGCTGGAGCTGACCCCAGTTGGAGACGGCGAGCGGCATGCCGATCATGGCCGAATTATTCTCGCCATCGCTGAAGCCCGTGGTGCTGACGACGCCGTCCTTGCCGGCTTCGATGCGGTCGAACAGCTCCTTGATCGCGGCGTTCTGCGGTTCCGTTACATTGGTCAGGAAGTTCTTTCCCTTGGTCACGGAATAGATAATAAGGCCGTTCTTGTCGATCACGTAGATATCGCTGACGCGGGTATTACGCCAGACGCTGGCAATGGCGGCGTTGATGGTCGCATGACGAATGGCGTAGAGCAGCCGCAACCCTTCGCCGTTGAAGGAGGCGCGCTCCTCTTCGGAGACGCCCTCTCGGCGGAAAGCCTGGATGATGGCGTCCTTTTCCGTTGGAACAACGGTGGTCATCGTTTCCAGCGCCTGAGCCACCGCGGCGTTCTGCGACAGTTCGGAAATGCTCTGTTCGACGCGCAACGTATAGGCATCAAGCTGCTTGGACTGGTTGCCTGCAACCGTTTCGAGCCTGATCTTGCTGGCGTCGATCAGCCCCGATTTACCCATCTCGTAGGACAGCAGCCCCACCGACAGGCAGGAAACCAGTGTCGCACCGGTAACGAGCGCGGCAAATTTGGCTTTGATTGACAATGATTTAGCTTTGACAGCAGTCGGATTTCCACCCGGCATCCTGTTTTCCTCCCCCCAAAAAACGTGGCCGTACCGTTGCAAAAATTGTTTACGGTCGCGTTAAAGGACAGGGAATTGTAGGATAATTTCCCGCATGGCGTGAAAAAATCGAAGAGCCGCGCGGATAGGCACCACGTAATAAAACTGCAACAGAACGGGCGCATATCCAGCGAAGATCAACGGCTGTTCATGTTCATGCAAGCTTTTCACGCTCCTTCTCTCGCCACAATCGATGATGTTTGCGGAACCCGCGCAGACGGATGTGACGGAGCCAATTTGCGATCTGCCCCGGATTTTGCCGTTGTCGTGCCCATGCACAATGAAGAAGCGAGCGTTGAAACGCTGGTGGCAGAGATCGTGAGCGCCTGTGCGCCGGTCGGCCGCTTCGAGATCGTTGTGGTGGATGACGCTTCTTCTGACCGCACGGCGGAAGCGGTTCTGGCGCTCGCTGCCCGTTACAGCATGTTGCGGCTGGTGCGGCACGACCGCCAGGGCGGTCAATCGGCTGCGATCCACAGCGGAGTGCAGGCGGCGCGCGCGCCTATCGTATGTATGCTGGACGGCGACGGCCAGAATCCGCCGGACAATCTGCCGGTACTTCTTGCACCGCTTCTGTCCGCCAATGCACCGCGCCGGCTTGGGCTGGTGGCCGGCCAGCGCGTCGGCCGGCGCGACACGCTGGGAAAACGCCTTTCCTCCCGCTTTGCCAACGGGCTTCGGGCGCGAATTCTGAAGGATGGCACGCGCGATACGGGCTGCGGCCTCAAGGCCTTTCGCCGCGACGCCTACCTCGCTTTGCCGTATTTCGACCATCACCACCGCTACTTCCCGGCGCTGTTCAATCGTGACGGCTGGCAGGTCGCCCATGTCGACGTCACGCACCGGGCGCGGCTGCATGGAAATTCCCATTATACCAATATCGGCCGGGCGCTGGTGGGCATCCACGACCTGATCGGCGTCGCATGGCTTTTGCGCCGGCGCAAGCGGTCAAGCTGGGCTGAAACTTTCATAACGGAGACATTGCCGTGAACGTACCGGCTTTATGGTCCATGCTGCATGTGAACAGCTGGGAAGAATTCGTATGGGTCTTGACCGGTTTCATGGGCCAGATGCTGTTCACCATGCGTTTTCTGGTTCAATGGATTTCATCGGAACGGGCCAACCGGTCGGTCATGCCGGTGGCTTTCTGGTATTTTTCGATTCTTGGCGGTGTGGTGCTGCTCTCCTATGCATTGTGGCGGCGCGATCCGGTCTTTGTTCTCGGGCAGGCATCCGGCCTCTTTATCTATGCTCGAAATCTCTGGTTGATCCATGCAGAACGCCGCCAGCATGCATGAGGCGGCGACCCTGCCTTATGCGCGGGCAGGCGCCGAGCGCCAATGGCTGACATTCGCGTTTTCGGCGATTGTCCTCGTAACTGCCCTGCGCGTCCTCGGGCTCGCCTTCAACCGCACCGACCTTTTTGTCGATGAGGCGCAATACTGGCTGTGGGGTCGCGAAATGGCGCTCGGCGCCTATTCCAAGCCACCGCTCATCGGCTGGCTTATTCGCGCGGCCACCATTCTGGGCGGCGGGGAGGGTACGTTTCAGGTGCGGCTCGCCGCACCCGTCGTGCATGGCGTTGCGGCGGCGGCCATTTTTGTGCTCGGCCGCATGATCTATGATGTCAGGCTGGCCTCGCTTGCGGCAGTGATCTATCTGACCTTGCCAGCCGTGACGCTCGGCAGCCTGCTGATCTCGACCGATACGCCGATGATGCTGTTCATCGTGCTGTCGATGATATCCGTGCGCAAGCTTGCGCTCGCCCGCAGCGAGGGCAGGGCGGCGTTGGGTTGGAGCATCGCTCTGGGTCTCTGTTTCGGCCTCGGGCTGATGTCGAAATATGCGATGATCTATTTTCTGCCGTGCTTCATCGCCGCCAGCTGGCTTTGCGAAGCATGGCGGATCCGGCTGCGTGACGCGGCCATTGCTGCGCTCGTCTGCGTTGCCGTCATCGCGCCCAATCTGTGGTGGAATGCGGCCCATGATTTCATGACGGCACGCCACACCGCCGACAATGCCAACTGGCACGGTGTCCAACTCAAGATCGGCTCCGCGCTTGAATTCTTCTTTTCCCAGGCAGGTGTGGTTGGGCCATACGTCTTCGTCGGCATGATTGTTGCGACAATCCGCGCAAAAACCGGTGAAGCACGGGCGCTCGTCGCTCTTTCCGTACCGATCGTGCTTTTGATCACGGCACAGGGCCTCATGTCGCGGGCACTCGCCAATTGGGCGGTGGGAGCTTATGCGGCAGGCGTACTGCTGGCGGTGCCGATCCTGGCATCGCGACGTTGGCTCATCGTATCCACACTGGTCCTCGGCGGCATCGTCGCAATAGCGCTGCCGCTGATGACGATAGTGGGAACGGGCCTGCGCCTGCCGAACGGTAAACTGGCGATGGCACGTTATCTTGGAAGCTCCGAGCTGGTATCGACCGGCCTGTCGCGGGCGCGTGAAGCAGGTGCGGACGCTATTGTCGCCAATGATCGTTCGATATTGGCCGAGCTCTTTTACCAGTTGCGGGACGAGAAACAGATGTTGACGCGTGCGCTTCCGGAAACCGGCGTGCCGTCCAGCCATTATGCCCTTCTTTATCCATTCAAGCCGAGCGAAGCGAAAAATCCGCTGTTTCTGGCAAGTGCCGATGGCTTGCCGGCGTGTCTTGCAGGCGAGGCGCCGGTGGCGCACTGGACCGCCGGCCCGGGCTTTGTCGAGGGCAGGGAAATCGGGCTGTGGCGCCTGCCACCACAGTGCATCCCGGAGAGCGTCAATGGACAATGATGTCTCGCATATGCGGATCACCATCTGGGTTACGTTCGCAGCGCTTGCGCTGGTGATCCTGTTTGCGACCTTTCCCTCTATAGATCTGCGCTTTTCCGCCTTGTTTTTCTCGCCGGTGGGCCAGCCATGGCCTGGCCGGGAGCCGTTTCCCGAATGGCTGCGCGACACGTTGCGGGAAGGTGTCGAGCTCGCCGCGCTTCTGACTTTCCTGGTCCTTGTCGGCAATCTCCGGCTCGGCACTTCGCAGCGAACCGGCTGGCGAGTCTGGGCGTTCCTTTGTGGTCCCGTGATCCTATGTGCCGGGCTGCTGGTCAACAGCGTGCTGAAGGCCATGATCGGTCGCGCGCGTCCGTTCAGCGTTACCGAATTTGGCGGGCATCAGCTTTTCACGCCACCTTTTCAGTTCAGCACGCAATGCTATTCGAACTGTTCGTTTTCTTCGGGTGAAACCGCGCTGATCGCGAGTTTTTTCCTGCCCCTCTGTGTGCTTGTCTGGCCGCGCCTGCGGCCCTATGGGCGATGGGTAGTTGGTGCCCTTGCCGCCGGGGCAATCATACTCATGTCCGGTCTTCGCATCGCGGCCGGCGGGCATTTCCTCAGCGATGTGGTGATGTCCATCCTGTTTTCGGCCCTGACGACACTGTTTCTGTACCGGGTGCTGGCGATAAGCCACCACCGTCACCTCTTCAGCGGTGCTGCCATCTCAGCCGATACGATCAGACTTTGGCGCAATGGCCGCCACGCCATACTTACCCGCGTTCGGGGCTGGTGGCCGAAAATCAGGGCTGCAGCCACCCGCCTCCAACGGCCCCCCGACACGGGTGCGGCGTCGTCTTAGTTGGGAGTTCGAGGTGCAGCATCGCTGGGGTGGGAGCGAGCGGCAAGACAGTTCCGACTCATCCTCGAGGTTGTCCCTATTGCCCGCGCGCCTTGATTTTATCGACGTGGTTAGCTCCTCGGCACAAGGCCGAGGATCACGTTGAGTGAATATGCGCCCACTTCGGCTCAATCGCATGCCGGAAAAAACCAGCAGACGTAGGCAACCCTCAGCGTGATTGCTGAATTTATTCAGTCGAACAGGCCGGAAACCGACTGTTCCTGCGCGGTCCGGTTGATTGCTTCGCCGAGCAGGCCGGCGGTGCTCACCACGCGGATATTATGCGCGGACTGGACACCGGTGGTCGGCTGGATGCTGTCGGTGATGACGAGTTCGCGCAGCTTGGAAGAGGCCACGCGGGCCACCGCGCCGCCCGAGAGCACGCCATGGGTGATATAGGCAGTAACGCTGGTTGCGCCCTTTTTCAGCAGGGCTTCAGCGGCGTTGCAGAGCGTGCCGCCGGAATCGACGATGTCGTCGATGAGGATGCAGTCCTTGCCGGAGACATCGCCGATGACGTTCATGACTTCGGATTCGCCGGGACGGTCACGGCGCTTGTCGACGATGGCCAGAAGACAGTCGAGGCGCTTTGCCAGCGCACGGGCGCGAACCACACCACCGACGTCAGGCGAAACGACCATGACATTGTTGGTGTCGTAGTGATCCTTCACGTCGCGGGCGAGAATCGGGGCTGCAAAGAGATTGTCGGTGGGGATATCGAAAAAGCCCTGGATCTGTCCGGCATGAAGATCGAGGGTGAGAACGCGGTCGGCGCCGGCTTCGGTAATGAGATTGGCAACGAGCTTGGCGGAAATCGGAGTGCGGGGGCCGGCTTTGCGGTCCTGGCGGGCGTAACCGAAATAGGGAAGCACCGCGGTAATTCGTTTGGCCGAGGAGCGGCGCATGGCATCGATCATGATGAGCAGTTCCATCAGATGATCATTTGCCGGGAAGGAGGTGGACTGGACGATAAAGACGTCCTCGCCGCGCACGTTCTCGCTGATTTCTACGAATATTTCCTGGTCAGCAAACCGCTTTACAGTGGCGTTTCCGAGAGGAACATTAAGATACTTGCAGATCGCTTCGGCAAGGTGCCGGTTCGAATTGCCTGCGAAAACCTTCATTGCGGCCGCCTGTTTCCATGCCATCGCCTTGCGCCACGGGGCTCAATCCGCCGTAACCAAGCGTCGTTCAAGGGGAGGAACATCCGGCTGAAAAGCCTTTGCCGGATACGCCTTGTTGCCATGCGCGCCTTAATAGCGCTGTTGCTTCCGATTGCAAGAGGACTCCGCGCTTTCGCAATGATTTTCGTGAAATCTCTGTGACTTCTCCCGTCGTTTCACCTCATCCGCTTTGAGACTGCTTCCATGTCGTGTAGTCGTTGAGTGTTTTTGCGGCGATGTCCTGCATGACTTTGTCGGTCACGGCCGCCCATGGATCACTGCCTCGCGCGGTCACTGCCTCCTGCCCCTGCAATCGGTGCAGCCGCACGCCATTGGCGTCGAGAATGTCCCACACGTATACGACATTGACCTTGCCGCCATCGGCAAAGGCGGAAAAATATCCCTTCAGAATATTTTCGGCGGAATTGTCGTTGGATGCGCGGATTGTCAGCCCCTTGGCCCGCGCTTCGGCCCCCAGTTGGCGGGATAGCGGTGTCACCGCCTGAACCGGCGCGCCGATGATGGGCAGGAAGCGGATGGAATTCGCGGCGGTGGCAGGTGCAAGGGAAGCCGTCTGCTGTGATGGCGGTTGTTGCGTGACGGCGGGGGCCGCGGCCGCGGCCTGGTTCTGACGGAGCGGTTCCCCGTACTGGCTGCCATTGGACAGCGCCTGTGCCTGTGCCTGCAGGGAGTTCTGGGGTGCATAGGCAGGGACGGACGATGCGATTGCCGGCCCGCCTGCGGGTGCGCGGTCGGCGGCTGCCGCCATCTGGTCGAGATCACCCTGTGTTACCGGCGTCGACTGTGATGCGTTGTGGCCAACATCCACCTGTGGCGTCAGCGCTTCCGTGGTGTTGCAGCCGGACAGGATCAGTGCCAAAGCCGGAACAATGAGGGCAACCCCCAACCGGCTCATGCGATTTTCCCTCTCATGTTCCGCTCCTTCTTGCCCAAGGTGGCGCAATGTAAGGGCGGTTTTCCCGCTGTGTCAAACCCGGGGGCGATTTAAGCTGTGAGAAGATCGAGGCTGTGACGCGACAGTGGCTCCGGCGCGCCGTCCGTGGTCAGATATGTCTGGCCGAGCGTCATGGCCGTGCCGGAATCGGAATCCATCACGATCATATGCACAAAGAGCGTCATGTCAGCGGTGATCTCCTGCGGATTGCCGGAGTGGAACATCTGATGCTCCATCCAGGACGGGGAGAAGCGCGCGCCCAGCGAATAACCGCAGGAGTTCAGCCGATGGCGGGTGAGGCCGCGCTCGTCCATGACGCGGGCATGCACATCGAAGACATCACCAAAGGTCTTGCCCGGCCGCAGCACCTCCTCGATGGCGGTGAGGTTTTGCAAGCAGGCGCTGTAAAGCTCCTTCTGGCGGAAGTCCTGTTCGCCGATCACCACCGTGCGCATCATGGCGGCATGGTAATGGGCGCTGACGCCGGCCCATTCCAGTGTCAACTGATCCTTGCTGTCGAGGACACGACGGCCTGCCTTGTAGCGGCAGAGAAGCGCATCCGCGCCTGAGCCGATGATGAATTCATTGGCGGGGTAGTCGCCGCCGCCCGCGAGCACGGCACCCTGCATTGCCGCAAGAATGGCGGCCTCGTCCGCGCCGGGCTTGATGAGCGGCAATGCTGCATCGAGAGCCTCATCGGCCAGCTGGCCAGCCTTGCGGGCATAGGCGATTTCGGCCGGACTTTTGACGAGCCTGAGGGTGCTGACGAGATACGACGCATCGACCATCTGGCCGAAGCTCGCAAGCTGGTTATCCAGCAGGCGGGCGACACGGCCGGTCATACCGTGGGTGTCATATTCCACGCCGATCTTTGCGCCCAGAAGGTCGAGATCGCTCAGCAGGTTTTTGAGATCGAGCGTCGGGTCGGCATTGGGTCGATCGACCCAGAGGAGGACGTTCTCGATGATCGAAGTATTGCGGGCCTGACGCAGATCGGCCGAGCGTGTCAGTAGCGTCATTGAGCCGTCCGATTTCACCACCAGCGTCTGGAAGAAGCAGTAGCCGAAAGTATCGTAGCCGGTCAGCCAGTACATGCTTTCCTGGGCGAAAAGCAGCATCGCATCCAGCTTCTCCTCGGCCATTTTCGCGAGCAGCCGCTCGCGGCGGGCATCGAATTCCGAAAGCTCGAAATGCAGGGCCATCTTAGTCCTCAAGAATTGCGATTGCGGAAATCTGCCGGCCGTAATCGGGTTCGGCGCGGTGGGTGGTGCGGCGGTAGGAATAGAAGCGTTCTTCGTCCGGGTAGGTGCAGAGACCAAGATTTTCCGCCTTCACACCGGCTTTGGTCAGGCGGTCGATGGTGAACTGCTTGAGATCGAACAAGGCGTGGCCCTCTTTCTCCGCCCTGGAGAAATAATCCGCGTAAGCGGGTTCGATTTCGGTGAAACGCGCGACATATTCCGGCCCGACCTCATAATTGTCCTGGCTGATGGAGGGGCCGAGCGAGGCAGCAATACGATCGCGGCTGGCCCCGAGCTTCGTCATCGCCTCGATCGTGTTTTCCAGCACGCCGAACAAAGCACCCTTCCAGCCGGCATGGGCGGCACCCACGACGCCCGCTTCCGCATCGGCGAACAGGATGGGGCCGCAATCGGCGCTCAACACGCCGAGGACGAAACCCGGTGTCGCTGTCACCATCGCATCTGCCTGAGGACGGCTGCCGTCATAGGTTCCGTCAACCACGACGACCTCGGGGGAGTGGACCTGATGGACCGTGGCGAGGCGGTCTGGGGCAAGGCCGAACCATTGGGTTACGCGGCGGCGGTTTTCCTGCACCCGTTCCGGCTGGTCATCAGATCCGAGCCCGACATTGAGGCCTTGATAAAGACCATCGGAAACGCCGCCCTGCCGGGTGAAAAAGCCATGGCGGATGCGATTTTTATCGAAGGCTGCGAGGAGGGGACTCTGGATGGGGAGCGGCAGCGTTACGTTCTGCATGGTGCGGGAGTTCCTTGGAGAATTTCGCTGTAGCCGAGTGGAGCAGGGTCAAGCGAGATGTTTCCTGTTGCCGCGGCGTTGCGCGGCGTGTGTGATGCAGTGTGCCTGCTTCGTGTGTCGCGACGATGTTGGCCCAGAGGTTATTACGCTGTCAATCCACCGCACGAAACGGCAGAAGATGGAGCGCGGGACTGGAAACGGCGATGACTTTGAAAAGTTCCCCCATCTTGCCGGCGCCTTCGCCGGCGAGGCGGTTGACGGCTTCGGCGATGGCGAGGGTCTGGTCCGCGGTTGCCTTGGCGGCGAGCGCCCCGGCCCGTTCCTTGAGGCCGAGGCCGTAGAGGAAATCGCCCTGTCTCAGGGTGCCGTTGACGTGAACGCCGGTCGCCTCGGCCGTTTTTACAAGACTTTCGAAATCGACATGGCTGGTCAGATCGGCTTCGCCTGGATGGGCGAGCGGCGGATCGAAGGCATGGTTGCGCATGGCCTGCAGCGTGTCGCCATAGCCGGCAACCAGATGGCCGTAATCAATGGCGAGCGCGGTGCCGCCATGGGCAGACAGGCGCTGGCAGATTGCGGTCATCACCGCTTCCCGGGCAGGCGAAATCTCGAATATCGTGCCAAGCGGCTGCCGTTCGGGCTGCGGCGGAAGCAGCGCCGGGTCTATGCTGGCAAGACCCGTGGAGAAGACGAGGTCGCCATTGGCATCGAGGCTGACCACGCGTTCGCGGAAACCCTGCGGCGTCCTGACGAATTGCCGGATCGGAATGGCGTCGAAAAGTTCGTTGGCGACAAGCAGCAGGAAACCTTCAGGCACATCGTCGAAACTGTCATGCCATGCCAGTCGACCCGCATGTTCGGCCAGCGTTTCCTTCTGGATGGCGGAAAGGCGGGGGCTGGTTTCCACCAGATGCACCCGCATCGTCTCATAGAGCGGCGGCGCGATGCGGCGGATGACGCGCAGCATGTCCGCCATCATGGTGCCGCGGCCGGGGCCGATTTCCACCAGCCGGGTTTCAGCGGGTGCACCGTGCCTCTGCCAGGCATGAACCACGAAAACACCAAGCATTTCACCGAAAAGCTGGCTCACCTCCGGGGCGGTGATGAAATCACCCGAACGGCCAAAGGGCTCGCGGCTCTTGTAATAGCCATGTTCCGGATCGGCGAGGCAAAGTGAAAAGAAGTCGGTTACGCTAAGCGGACCGTTGAGCCGGATAAGTGATTTGATGCGTTGCGCGAGCGGTGTGGTCATGGCTGGCCATACCGCTTTAGGCGACTTTTGTCGCGCGGCGCGCGCGCAGGACGGCCCAGAGGCCCAGAAGGAACATCGGAGTGGACAGAACCATGCCCATGGTCAGCCAGTTGCCGGCGAGATAACCGATCTGCGCGTCCGGTTCGCGAAAGAATTCCACGAAGATGCGTGACAGCGCATAACCGCAGACGAAGATGCCAGTGACGGAGCCGGGCCGCTTCAGAGCCTTGAAGGCGTAAATGGCGATGGCCAGAACGATGGCCAACACGAGGCCTTCGAGGCCAGCCTCATAAAGCTGGCTCGGATGGCGCGCGAAAGGGCCGCCTGTGGGAAAGACGACGGCCCATGGCACATCGGAAATGCGGCCCCACAACTCGCCATTGATGAAATTGGCGATGCGGCCGAACAGCAGGCCGATGGGTGCTACGGCCGCGACGATATCGAACATGCTCCAGACAGGAATGCCGTTCTTGCGGGCGAAAAGAATCATGGCGATCGTCGTGCCGATCAGGCCGCCATGGAACGACATGCCGCCATTCCATATTTCGATGGCTCTGATGGGATTGGCGGCGACCGCAGCGAGATCGTAGAACAGGATGTAGCCGATGCGTCCACCGAGCACGATGCCGCCAGCAGCCCACAGGATGAAATCGTCAAGATGCTGCGCCGAGATGGGTGAGGCGTCGTTAGGCCACAGGCGATCCGTGCGGGCGAGGCGGCGGGCGTAAAGCCAGCCGAGCATGATCCCCGCAACATAGGCGATGCCGTACCAGTGGATCGCCAGCGGACCGATGGACAACGCTATCGGGTCGATGTTCGGGAAGGGCATGATGGCGAGTGAAGTGGGAGCGGCTATCAATCCGTATATATTCCGTCATCGTTGCTGGGCGGACAACGGATCATCCATTGTCTCAAAGGACCGGGCGATGATGCTCACCGGTTCTTTGACGCCAAGGAAAATGGCGATTGCGGTGGCGGCGGTCAAGGTGATTCTTTAAGCTATGGATCAACATACCAAAGGTGACGCAAGCTCTTGGGATTTTTCGATTTCGCTTGCAAGGCGACGGTGGAGTGCCTACCTGAATGCTATCAACAGCGGGCAAGACGATGCCCCTGAACCGACGAAGGATGAGCGCCATGAGCACGACAGGCACCAATCGTTTTCTGGATGAATTCGCCAAGCTGATGACGGATGCGGCCGGCGCGGCCCAGGGCGTGCGCAAGGAAGCCGAGGCTGCGTTCCACGCACAGGCCGATCGCTGGCTGAACAGTCTGGATGTCGTCCGGCGCGAGGAATTCGACGTCGTGCGGGAGATGGCTATCCAGGCGCGGGATGAAAATGACGCCCTGCGCGCCCGGATCGAGGCTCTCGAAGCAAAGCTTTCGGCCACGAAGGACTGATTCTTCATCACTTTTCTCAGAAGCCCCGGATCGCAGGCGATTCCGGGGCTTTTTGTTTTTCGGCTCTCTCTGGCCGACTTGATCTCCGGTTGCCGAAAGTCGTGCTCAGACGCGAATTTTTTGGGCCTGTGGACACTTCCAAAAAACACAATCGGCAGAGTCGCTTAAGACTCTCGCCTGAGGTGATGGGGGAGAAGATATCCACTGCTCAAAAAGCAAAAATGGCGAGCGAGGGGTGGCAGCGGGACTCGGCCATTATACACTGATTTTAAATGATGATTCGAAAAGACCGGTAAGCTCCAGACAGGGTGAATGCGTTATTCTGGTGGTGTCGGGCAATCGTCTCAAATGTTTATCCCGGTTTGTATGTGCGTTTTGTGCCCGGCGTTCAAAACACGACATTCCGACCGGCTGAGAAGGTGCCGCATGAGTCTGATAGAATTTGAAATTGAGCGTCAGTCCAATCCCGTCGATATGATCGAGATTGTCGCTGCCTCGAATGACTGGTCGTTCGAGCGTTCGGGCGAGGACGAGATCGCCATGACTGTGGCGGGCCACTGGGCCGATTATCACGTTTCATTTGCGTGGATGGAAGATTTCGAAGCGCTGCATCTTGCCTGCGCCTTCGACATCAAGGTGCCCGATCACCGTGTCAACGAAGTCATTTGCCTGCTGTCGCAGGTCAACGGTCAGGTGCTGATGGGGCATTTCGATCTGTGGCGGCAGGAAGATGTCGTGATCTTCCGCCAGTCGCTGCTTCTGTCAGGCGGTGCCGAGCCGAACAACCAGCAAGTAGAAGTGCTGCTCTCCAGCGCGCTGGAGGCCTGCGAGCAATATTATCAGGCATTCCAGTTCGTCGTCTGGTCGGGTCTGGATGCGAAAAGTGCAATCGAAGCGGTCATGTTCGAGACCGTTGGAGAAGCGTAACATGGTGTATAAGGCTTCCGGGCCGCTCGTCCTCGTGGGCGCCGGCAATATGGGCGGCGCCATGCTGTCTGGCTGGCTGAAAAAGGGCGTGCCGGGATCGCAGGTCATTGTCGTTGACCCGCGGCCCTCCGACGCCATGCGCACGACGATTACGGAAGCGGGTGCGGCCCATAGCGAAAGCGCGCCTGAAGGCGTCAAGGCCGGCATTCTTTTCGTGGCGGTGAAACCGCAGATGATGGAAGCAGTGCTGCCTTCGCTGAAGCCCCTGCTGGGCCCGGAAACGGTCGTCGTCTCCATCGCGGCCGGCACCACCATTGCCACCTTCGTTTCGCATTTCGGTGCGATTGCCGCGGTGCGCGCCATGCCCAATACGCCAGCGATGGTGGGCCGTGGTGTTACCGGCGCATATGCAAATGAACTTGTGACACCCGAGCTTAAAGCCGTGGTGGACGGATTGCTGAAGGTCAGCGGTCCGGTCGAATGGGTGGATGCCGAAAGCGATATCGATGCCGTGACCGCGGTTTCGGGCAGCGGGCCAGCCTATGTCTTTTATCTCGTGGAATGCATGGCTGAAGCCGGCCGTAAGGCCGGTCTGCCGGCGGATGTGGCCATGCGTCTGGCGCGTGAAACGGTGGCTGGCGCCGGCGAGCTTCTGCACCAGTCCTCCGACGAGGCGGCGCGCCTGCGCCAGAATGTGACTTCGCCGGGCGGCACCACGGCTGCCGCACTTTCCGTGCTGATGGCCGAAGACGGCATGCAGCCCCTGTTCGACAGGGCGGTCGCCGCTGCCAAGACCCGCGCTGAAGAACTGGCGGGCTGAGGAGGCGGGCGATGAGCGGCGAAATTTCCTATGCCGATTTCGAGAAGGTGGATATCCGGGTCGGTACGATCGTGGAAGCCGAGCCTTTTCCCGAGGCGCGCAAACCGGCAATCAAGGTGAAGATCGATTTCGGGCCGGAGATCGGCATCAAGAAGTCCTCGGCGCAGATCACGGTGCACTATACGCCGGAAAGCCTTATCGGCCGGCAGGTTCTGGGCGTGGTGAATTTTCCGCCGCGCCAGATCGGGCCGTTCCGCTCCGAGGTCCTGACGCTTGGCTTTGCCGACGCCAATGGAGATATCGTACTGGCTGCGGTTGAAAGGCCGGTGCCAAACGGCGAGAAAATGTGCTGATTGGCGGCCTGCCGTCAAGCCGGGATTTTGACGATAACCCTCAATCCGCCCATCGGGCTTTTATCCAGCGACACGTCGCCGCCATGGCTGCGGGCGATGTCGCGGACGATGGAAAGGCCAAGACCCGTGCCCGAGGCATTGAGGTTGCGCGCCTCGTCCAGTCGGAAAAACGGCTTGAATACATCCTCGCGTGAGTTCTCCGGAATGCCCGGACCGTCATCGTCAAAGGTCATGATAATGGAGCGTGGCGCCTTGCGGATATCGACGTGGAGGTTGCTGGCGTAACGCCGGGCATTTTCGGCGAGATTGGCGACGAGCCGTGAAAGTGCGTTCGGCCGCGCGATGATCCTCTCGATATTATAGAGTTCGTAGCTGAATTTCTTGCCGTGCAGTTCGAAATCATGGCCGATTTTTTCGAGAAGTGCAGGAAGCTCCAGCGTGCCGACATCCTCTTCCACATCGGTACGGGCAAAGGTCAGATAGGCTTCCAGCATCGACTGCATGTCTTCCACATCCTTGTCGAGGCCCTCGAGATCCGGATTGTCGCCGGCGAGCGCCAGCTGCAGCTTGAACCGGGTGAGGATGGTGCGCAGGTCGTGGCTGACACCGTTCAGCATGGCGGTGCGCTGCTCCATCTGCCGTTCAATGCGCTCCCGCATCAGGATGAAGGCAAGGCCCGCCCGGCGTACTTCATCCGCGCCGCGGGGAGAATAGGCGCTGACCTTCTGGCCCTTGCCGAAATTCTCCGCCGCCTTGGCAAGCGCTTCTATCGGCTTGATCTGGCCGCGCAGGAAGAGGATCGAAATGGCAATGAGCACCAGCGATGCGCCAACCATCCAGACAAGGAAGATGTGGGTGTTGGAGGCATAGGCCGCGCTTCTGCTGGTGAAGACGCGGAGCGTCTTGTCATCGAGCTGGACACGGATTTCCACCAGTGAGCCGTTGCCATAGGTATCGATCCAGAAGGGCCTGCCGATCTGTTGGCTGAGCTGGTTTGCGAGGATGGTATCGAGAATCGAGAACAGCGGCTCCGGCCGTGGCGCGGGCAGGTCCGTCTTGGGCTCAATATAGACGCTGAGACCCAGCTTGTCGCGGGCGATGCGGATGACCCGCTGATAGTCATCCTCTTCGGGGTCTGTCTGTAGAAGTTCGATGATCGCGGCGATATCCCGGGTCACTGCTGCCGAAAGGCGTTCGGTCACCAGCTGCCAGTGGCGCTCCATGAAGACGGCTGCGACCACGGCCTGCAGCAGGATCATCGGCAGGATGATGATGAGGAGCGAACGGGTGTAAAGCCCAGTGGGCAGCCAGTGTCGCAGCCATCTGCCGAGGGAGCGCCAGGTCTTTGCGACGGCGCTTTTTTTAAACGTGTCGAGAAAATCGAGGCTCGCCATGGTCGTGCGTTCGCCCTTCGTTGGGTGCTCGTCAGTCTACGCTGAGGCGGTAACCGATGCCACGCACCGTTTGCAGATAAACCGGGTTGGCAGGGTCGTCCTCGATCTTGCGGCGAAGACGGTTGATCTGCACGTCGATGGTTCTTTCGCCCACTTCCGATTCCGCTTCCACCAGCTCGTGCCGTGGAATGGTATCGCCGGCGCGCAGCGCAAAAAGCAGCATGATCTCCTGTTCGCGATCTGTCAGGCGGATCGTTTCCGGACCGCGCCGCAGTTCCCTCCTGGGAATGGAGAAGCTGTAGGGGCCGAACATGATCTGTTCGATCTTGGGCGTGTCCGGGGAGGTGTTGCGCCGCAGAATATTGTTGATGCGCAGGACCAGTTCGCGCGGATCAAAAGGCTTGGCGAGATAATCGTCCGCTCCCGCTTCCAGCCCGGCAATACGTGAATCCGCTTCCGAGCGGGCGGTCAGAAGAATGACCGGCACGGATTTGTCTTCGTTCAGCGAACGGGTCAGCGAAAGCCCGTTCTCTCCGGGCATCATCACGTCGAGGATCAGCAGATCGAAACGGATGCCTACCATCTTGCGGCGGGCTTCTGCTGCATCGGCCGCAACGGAGATGCGATATCCCTTGTCGCCAAGAAAACGCTGCAGGAGATCGCGGATGCGAGCGTCATCGTCGACGATCAGGAGATGAGCCGCATCGTCGTCCGCCGGTGGACGTTTTGCCGGAGCTTGCGCCATCGTCACTCATCCTCCACGCTGGTCATCGTCGCCGGGCTGCGCATCTGCGCCAGAAATTTGCGCACGCAGGCGCGCGCATCGGGACCGAGGCCTTCCAGCGCGCGGTCGATGCGGCGCGATTGTGGTTCGCTGAGCGCCAACGCCAGTTCGCGGCCTGTCAGCGTCGGATAGAGCCGGCGCTGGCGGCGGTCTTCAGGACCTGCCATCTGGCGGATGTAACCGTCGTCGATCAATTGCTTCAACACTCGGGCGAGGCTCTGTTTGGTGATCTGCAGCGTATCGAGGAGATCCGCCACGGTCATGCCCGGCTGCCGGCTGACAAAATAGACCACCCGGTGATGCGCGCGCCCATAATAAAGTTTCGACAGGATGACGTCGGGATCGGAGACGAAATCGCGATAGGCGAAAAACAGCGCTTCGATCGTGTCGAAGTCAATCTTGCCGTCGTCAACCTTCGGCAGTGCCGGTGTCTGTCTGGCGGCGGCGGTTTTGAGCGATTGCGGTGGCACTGCGGTTCCTTCATATTCTGCGGCTGTCTGATCATATGTTGCAGGCGTCGATGCGCCAATATTCTGTAAACATAGCCGAAAATGCGTCCGCTCGGGAGAATGCCGCGATCATTTTCTGTTGCGGTGGATAATATGGCGAGGGTGCAGGTGCAACTGGAATCCTGAGCGACTTTTACCGCAAATACAAAAGAGCGCGGAAACTCCGCGCTCTCAGCATTACTGTGGTAATGGCCGTCTTATTGGTAGACGTAGACGATACGACGTGTCGAGGGTTCTACGAGTACAGGTACATCGTTCACCCGCACATACCGATACTGATAATCTGGAACTTCAACCAGACGGGTATCGGCCGGCAGGACGCTGCCAACGGCAATGTCACCGTCATAGGTGATGGTATCGGCAGGGTGCTCGTCAATATAGGTGATGACCGACTGCGGCGGATCGACTTCGCCGACGCGGCCCAGATTCGGATCGCCGGGGTTCGGTTCAGCCTGAACACTCGAAGTTTTTTCGTAGGTCACGACCGGCACGCTGAGTTCCGTGCGGCGTTCCTTGAGAATGACGGGCGAACCTTCATACATCACGTTCAGGTAATCGGCATGGGCCCAGCCTCGCAGACCGTTCACCTCGATGCGACACCAGCTGCTGCCTTCCATGCAGCCGTCCAGCACGGCGTTGCTGCCACGCGTGGCGAGGCCGACTTCCGGATAGTCGTCACCGGGGCCGGACCGGACAGAAATATCCGAGGCGGTTGTTGCGACCATGGCGGCATTTGCATAGCCCGCCATCAAGGCGAAGGCGCCACCAGCGATCAGCATTTTAAGCGTCTTGTCCATGTGTCTCACTCCTTTCAAGACTGGTGCTACAACGTCGCAATCCCCAGGGCGTTCCACATTTTTCGGGAGGATCATGGCTCTTCAAGCCGCCTCTTCGTGTTATCTGACTGTATGGAATAAGGATTTTCTTCGTGAATTCGCCGCTGAGAACAAGGCGACCTGTCGCCATTGTGCCGCAACCGGTAGCGGGCTATAGGATGGCGGATCTTTCAGACAGGAGACACGGGATATGGGAAAGTTGCAGGCCGGGATTATTCCGGTCACGCCATTTGAGCAGAATTGTACCGTCCTGTTTGATCAGGACACCAAGGAAGGCGTCGTCGTCGATCCTGGCGGGGATGTGGACGTCATTCTTCAGGTAGTTGCTGAAAACGGCATCACGCTCAAGGAAATATGGTTGACGCACGGCCATCTCGACCATGCCGGTGGTGCGGATGAGTTGCGCGAAAAACTCTCCCTGCCGGTGATCGGGCCGCATGAAGATGACCGGCCCCTGCTGGAGAGAATTGAGGTGCAGGCGCAGAAATACGGCATCAGCGGTCTGAAGAACGTCGTGCCGGATTCATGGCTGAAGGAAGGTGACAAGGTTTCCTTTGGCGATCACGTCTTCGAGGTCTATCATTGCCCGGGGCACGCGCCTGGTCACGTAATCTATTACAACCGCGACCAGAACTTCGCCCATGTCGGCGACGTGCTGTTTGCCGGGTCGGTGGGGCGCACGGATCTGCCGGGTGGAAACCACGAGCAGCTGATGGCGTCCATTCGCGATAAGCTGCTGCCGCTTGGCGACGATGTCGGTTTCATCTGCGGCCACGGCCCGGGCGGACGGCTGGGTGAGGAGCGGCTGACCAACCCCTATCTCAAGGGACTGTGAGCGCCGGCCGACTGCGGCCTGCGGCGCGCACAAAAAAACCCGGCATTCCTGCCGGGCTTCAACTAGAAAAGAAAGCCGTTTTAGGGTCAGCCAGCAATCTGCAGATTGACTGCCTTCGGCCCTTTGCCGCGACGATCCGGTTCCGTGTCGAAGCTCACTTTCTGATTTTCTGAAAGTCCGGACAGGCCGGAAGCCTGTACGGCAGAGATGTGAACAAAGATATCAGCGCCACCATTGTCTGGCTTGATGAAGCCGAAGCCTTTGTCTGTATTGAAGAATTTTACGGTGCCAGTTTCGGCCATGCATCAGGTCCTTTTCGCTCTGCCCGCGTTCAGCTACAGGCAGCATTACAGTTTTGCCCCGCGTGGGCGTTGGCAGGCAGTTTTTGACTATTGAGAAAATGGACCTTCGCAGCGGGAAGTAATGGCGTTCTCATCCAACGTTTTTCGTCCCACCGCCCGAGGTTTATAGCGTCCCCAGTGCGCAAATTTATAGGCCTTCCCATGCTCGCAAATTGCCCGAACCGCAGTAGATTGCTGCGTTTATCGAAAATTGGCAAGCAAAAGTTTTTACGGGCTTTTTGTCAGATAAAAAACCTGCGGTAGAGTTACGCGTGGGAACCGCACATTTTTTTCGCATAAGTGATAGTTGATGAAATAATTGCCGGTCGGTCTGAGCTTTCCCGGCAAAAATTTGGACGCGTGACCGCGATTTCCCGAGAAAACAGAAAAAACAGTTCTTTTCGCGTCACGCCGCTTCTGTCGCGGTTTTTTGCCGTTTGCGCGTCAGTTCCGGTACCAATTCCACGATCAGGATGGCGATGAAAATGATCAGGCAGCCGACATAGCCGGCACTGGAAATGGTTTCCTTGAGGAAAATCGAAGCCAGCAGGGCGCCGAAGAGCGCCTCCGACGACAGGAAAATCGCGGCCTGCGGCGCTGTTGTGTAGCGCTGGGCAATCACCTGAAGCACAAAGGCGAGGCCGGAAGAAACGAGGCCGACATAGAGAATTTCCACCATCGACGCCTCGATGGCGACCATGCTGATCGGTTCGGACACAACGCCGATCATGCAACTAAGAAGGGAGCAAACCGCGAATTGTGTGCAGGAGAGCGCAAGCGGCCGGCCGCTTTCGGAGACGAAGCGCCCTGCGAGCGTAATCTGGATCGCCCAGAAGAAAGCGCAGATGATGCTGAGAATATCCCCTTTCGTCAGCGTCTCGAAGGCGCCGCCGGAAAGGAGGAATATACCACCGAGCATCATCAGCGCGCAGGGCCAGACGACCCAGTGGGGGTGACGGCGGTAAAGCAGAACGGCAATCACGGGCACGAAGATGACATAGAGCCCGGTCAGGAAGCTGGAATTGGTGACCGTCGTGGTCAGCAGCCCGACCTGCTGGGTGGTGGCGCCGCCGAACAGCGCAAGACCGACGAGAATGAAGCTGCCGATCTGACGCGGGCGGGGCGGTGATTTCAGGGACCGGGTTTCCATGAGCGCGAAGGGCAGCACGGCGATGGCGGCGATGGCGAAACGCAAACCGACGAACCAGAAAGGGCCAATCGAGGCCATGGCTGAGGATTGTGCGACAAAGCCGCCTCCCCAGATTGCTGCGGCGAGCAGAAGCAGCATATTGGCCTGAATTCGCGTCATTATTGGCACCAGCAACGCCGGGCCGGGAGATCATTGACGTCACGGCCGGGCAAACAGGGGATTTTGTGGGGTGTCATCCAGCTGTGTCGGACGACTGTTTCCCGGGTGCTTTAGCAGCAACATGCCGATGCCGCAAGTCGAGGGGAGGGCCGTTATCTATAACGGCGGGCCTCGTCCTTCAGGCTGCGCCGGGTAAGCATCAGGCCGCCAAGGCCGAGGCCGACGAACGCCGCGGCGGAGAGGACGATGAGCAGGATATGCGGACCTGCCTTCGTCGTCGCGGCCACCTGCGGTATGGCGGAGGTATGCAGGGTGTCCACCGCTTGCGCAGCCGCATTGGCCGATGTCGCGATGCCGGCTGCCATGGTGATGATGACAAGAAAAGCCGCGACCGCCATCCAGAGGGAAAACAGCGTTCTCTGTGCCCTTAACCTTTCAACGGAAGTGCGGTCGTTGGTAAACATGGCTGTCGCCTCTTGTCCCTGTTCTTAAAGGACAAAAGAGGCTTCGAAATGGACGGCTTGGAGACCGAATTCTGGCGTTCCGCGGCATTTATTGCGGCAATATTGTGGCGCGAGCGTTTTTGAACCCGAATTGGCGTCAGAGGCCGCGTTTTCCGAATGTCCGGGTCTGGCGCAGGGGATGCGCGTCAGAGGTGCGCTCCTCACGGAAAAAAGCCGCGGAGCCTTTCTCCATTCGTGCGGCAGGGGAAAAATATGCGCTGCCCAGCTCGGGAAAGCGCGCGTCGAAACTGGTGGGCGCAAGTTCCGGTTTTGCCAGAATGTAGCCCTGCATCAGGAAAACGCCGAGTTCTTCACATTGCTCCACCTGCCAACCGGTTTCCAACCCCTCGAAAACCGGCTCTATCCCATCCTCCCGAAACTGGCTGACAATGACGCGCAGGAGAGCGGCGCCCGCAGAATTCTGCATGAAGTCGCGCACCCAGCCCGCTTCGAATTTCACATAGTCCGGCTTGATGAGCTTTACCCGTTCGATGGCGGTATCGCCGGCGCCGTAGTCATCGAGCGCCACACGAAAGCCGATATCGTGCATGTGGTAGGCGAAATCTGCGACCATCTGGGTGTCGGAGGCCTTCTTCTCGGAGATTTCGCAGACGATACGATCTGCCGTCATGCCGGCCTCGTGGGCTGCGAGACGCATGCGCTCCACTTCCTGCCGCATCTTGGCTGGCGTCTGGAACAGGCCGGGATGGAAATTGACGAAGATGCGCGCGCGGGAGCGGCTGAGCCTGCCGGTGTTGAGAATGTGGATGGTCCGCAGGATGCTGTCGATATTTTCGATATCTTCCGGTGCCACCAGCGAGAAAAATTCACCTGGTGTTACCGGTTCGCCGTTGCGGTGGGGTCGCACAAGACCTTCGAAGGAATCGATGTCCAGCGGGCCGCTTGATGTGCGACGGAATATGGGCTGCAGGGCGGACTTGAGGTTGAAGCTGTTATAGGCGGTGGACCATGTGCCATCGGCCTCGCGGACAAGACTGGAAAAGATGCTTTTGGGCGCCATTTTTCAACCAGCTATAGAGAGACACGACCCCTAGGCTCGCGAATGTAGCTCAACAAGCGTTACTTCCGGGTTAAGGAAGGCTTAAATTGTACCCCACGGCGGATAGGCTGGCTTTTGGCCTTGAAACTAGGCCCGTCTTTCGACATAGAAATTGCCGCAGCAGACGAGATTTCCAAGCTCTGCGATGTCAACCCCAATAGGACCGATTAAAAATGGCCTTCCTTGCCGACATTCTCTCCCGCGTAAAGCCATCCGCCACCATCGCCGTTAGCCAGAAAGCCCGCGAGCTTAAAGCGCAGGGCCGCGATGTGATTAGCCTTGGCGCCGGCGAGCCGGATTTCGATACGCCCGACAATATCAAGGAAGCGGCCATTGACGCGATTAAACGCGGTGAAACGAAATACACGCCTGTTTCCGGCATTCCGGAACTGCGCAAGGCGATTGCCGACAAATTCAAGCGTGAAAACGGCCTCGACTACAAGCCGGAGCAGACGATTGTCGGCACCGGCGGCAAGCAGATCCTGTTCAACGCTTTTATGGCGACGCTGAACCCCGGTGATGAAGTCGTTATCCCGGCGCCGTACTGGGTCAGCTATCCCGAGATGGTCTCGATCTGCGGCGGCACGCCGGTATTCGTCGACGCGACGCTGGAAGACAATTTCAAGCTGAAGCCGGAAGCGCTGGAAAAGGCGATCACGCCGAAGACCAAGTGGTTCGTGTTCAACTCGCCGTCCAACCCGTCGGGCGCGGCCTATTCGCACGACGAGTTGAAGGCGCTGACCGATGTGCTCGTCAAGCACCCGCATGTATGGATCCTTACGGATGACATGTATGAGCACCTGACCTATGGCGACTTTAAATTCGTCACGCCGGTGGAAGTAGAGCCTTCGCTCTATGACCGCACGCTGACGATGAACGGCGTTTCCAAGGCCTATGCCATGACCGGCTGGCGTATCGGTTACGCTGCCGGCCCGCTGCCGCTCATCAAGGCCATGGACATGATCCAGGGTCAGCAGACCTCGGGCGCGAGCTCCATCGCACAATGGGCCGCGGTCGAAGCCTTGAACGGCACGCAGGATTTCATTCCGGCGAACAAGAAAATCTTCGAAGGCCGCCGTGACCTGGTCGTCTCCATGCTCAACCAGGCCAAGGGCATCAGCTGCCCGGCTCCGGAAGGTGCGTTCTACGTTTACCCGTCCTGCGCCGGCCTGATCGGCAAGACCGCGCCGTCGGGCAAGGTCATCGAGACGGATACGGATTTCGTCTCCGAGCTTCTTGAAGCCGAAGGCGTTGCCGTTGTGCAGGGCTCGGCCTTCGGTCTCGGCCCGAACTTCCGCATTTCCTATGCCACCTCGGAAGAGTTGCTGGAAGAGGCCTGCAAGCGCATCCAGCGCTTCTGCGCCGATTGCCGCTGATCGGTTTGTAACCTCGATTGAAAAAGCCCGGCAGCGATGCCGGGCTTTTTTTTCGGTCAGAGCCCAAGAAACAGCAGCATGATGAAGGTGGCGAAGAGAATGAAATGCGTCATTCCTTCAATCGCGTTGGTTTCACCGTCATTGAGGTTGATGGCGGCGGCGATGAGCGTGATGAAGACCATGACGGTCTGAACGGGCGTCATGGCCATGATGAAGGGCTGGCCGGTATAGAGCGCGATACCCTCCATCACGGGCACGGTCAGGATAACCGTCGAGAGCGATGCGCCCATGGCGATATTGACCACGGCCTGCATACGGTTGCGCAGGGCGGACCTGAGCGCGGTGAGGATTTCCGGCGATGCCGAGATCGTCGCCACCACCACGGCCATCAGCGCTGGCGGTGCGCTGGTGCCTTGAAGACTTTCGCCCAGGAAGGCGGACATGAATTCCGCCAGTACGCCGATTAGAACCACGCCGGCGATGATGAGGCCGATGGAGAGTGGTACGTTGCCTTCATCGTCCTCTTCCGCATGGCTGCCTGCTGGCTGGCCGGCCGGATGTGGCTTTCGAGGGTAAGTGTAGCTGAAAAAATAGCTGTGCGGGCCGACCTGCATTTTGAGGAACAGCGCATAGAGCGCAATCATCGCCACGATTGTGAACACCGAGTAGATGTGCCAGCTCTGTTCAGGAATGAACTCAGGCACTATCATCGATATGCCCATCGCCGTCAGGATCATCACGCCATAGGTCTTGCCGGAATCGTCGTTATACGGCTGTTCTCCGTGGCGAAGGCCTCCAAGAAGCGCGGCGAGACCAAGAATGCCGTTGATGTCGATCATCACGGCGGAATAGATCGTATCCCGCACCAGCGTGGGTGAACTGGATTCGCTCATGATGATGGCAAGGATCAGCACTTCCACCGCAACGGCCGACAGCGTCAGGATCATGGTGCCGTAGGGGTCGCCCACCTTGGCGGCCAGGATTTCGGCGTGATGGGCAACCCGCATCGAGACGAGAACAATGAGCCCGATCAGCACGACGGCAGCGATGATCGTCGCCGTCTTTCCCGCTTCGAAGATTGCATGTTCGGCCAGATAGGCGACGATTGCCGCCGGTATCGCCAGAAGCAGCATACGCTCCTGTTTCAGAATAGAACCCGCCATTGACTTCCCTTCCCCCGGATCGGCTTAGGCTGTGACGTATCGTCCCTCAGATCAAGCAGGATTTGCGCTTGAGTGCTTTTGGTAGGATAGTGATGTCGCAGGACATGCTGCTCATGCCGCGGTGTCCCCATCGGGTGCAATGCTTGAAGCGCGGTTGTGGTTGCCATGTCGCCTACCGAAACAGGAGGAACATGCATGACCAAAGTGGTGTATGAAATCGTCGAACATGACGGAGGCTTCGCCTACCGCATGAACGGCGCTTATTCCGAAACATTTCCTACCTATGCGGATGCCGTCGAGGCTGCGCGCATCGTCGCTGCCGAACAGCAGGTGGGTGGCGATGACGAGGAAATCAGCTATCAGGATGAGAGCGGCCACTGGCATGAAGAATACAGCCAGGGCGGCGACCGCCCGGAAGCCGAGGTGGTGGACAAGACAACGCAGCAGGCCGAACCATTCTGACGGGCGATCCGTGGATTTTATGCAAACCAGGATCGCTTTTCCGTTCCGCCGGTCCCTTTCAGGTGCGGATCGCGGGCTGCCTCGTATCGACGCGGTATTGCCTTAGCGCCGTTTCGGTGGCGCGCCCGGATCGGTTTCCTTGAGATGACCCTTGAGGCCTTCGACCAGGGCGCTGAAGACGGCGCGGCATCGCGGTGAGGTCTTGAGGTTTTCGTGCATCGCGACCCAGGTATGGAGCGGGATGTCGATGTTCGGCAGAACCTGAACCAGTCGCGGGTCCTTGCGGGCCAACCCAATCTGACAGACGCCGATGCCCGCGCTGGCGCGGATCATGGCAAGTTGTGCAAGGTTGCTGTCGGCGCGTATTTCGAAGGAAATTTCCTCAACATCGGGGATATCAGGATCGAGCGAACGCATCCGCTGGATGGCCGCCCGGATGAACGGCGTCTTGCGGTCAAAACCAACCATCCGGTGGTGGTTCAGGTCTTCCATGCTCTTTGGCGTTCCGGCTTTTGCCAGATAGTCGCGCGTCGCATGAAATCCCAGACGGAAATTGCCGATGTAACGCATGACGATCGCGTCCTGCAGCGGCTCGGTCATGCGAATGGCAATATCCGCCTCGCGTCTTAGAAGGTCTTCCAGCGAATCTGATAATGACAGCTCGATTTCAAGCCGCGGGTGAACCTCCTGCATGGCCGTGATAATCGGCGGCAGCATTTCGACGCCGATGATGTCAGATGCGCTGATGCGCACCGTGCCTTCGATCTTGCCGACTTCGCCGGAGGCCGCGCGCATGAGGGCGGCGGTTGTCGCCGCCAGATTTTCCGCATAGGGGCGGAGCGCAAGGGCTGCTTCCGTCGGCATTAAGCCGTGCGGCGAGCGGATGAACAGAGGAAAGCCGACGGCCTCTTCCAGCGCGCCGATATGACGTCCCGCCGTCGGCTGGGTGATGCCAAGCTCGCGGGCGGCGGCGGACAGCGAACCGTCGCTCAGCACGCTAAGGAAGGTGCGATAAAAATCCCAGCTGACGTCGCGGTTCTTGCTCATAAAATTTTGTATAGCCGATCCACTGATTTCGATAATTTCGTATATCGCGAAACGCGACGATACTCCATCCCAGAACAAGGAGTACGGCGATGATATATGAAAACAACGCAGATTCAGCAGAGAATGATCGGCCACTCGCGCTGGTCCTGGGCGTGAATGGGGGTGTCGGCGGCCAGGTCTCCCGTATGCTGCAGCAACGGGGATGGCGCGTGAGGGCGATGACGCGGCGGAAGGGGGCTTCCCACATCACTGGCGATGTCGAGTTCGTGGGGGGTGACGCCATGAGCGGACAGGACGTCTTGAAGGCGGCACAAGGTGTTCGGCTGATCGTCCATGCGGTTAATCCTCCCGGATACCGCGATTGGGAGAAGCAGGTATTGCCGATGCTGGACAACACGATCGCGGCTGCTGAAAGCTGTGGGGCGAGGATTGTTTTCCCGGGGACCATCTATAATTTCGGCTTTGACGCCTTTCCGCTGCTGAGCGAGGAGAGCCCGCAAAAGCCCTTTACCCGCAAGGGCGCGTTGCGTGTGGAGATGGAGCGGCGGCTTAAACTGGCTTCAATGCGCGGCGTGCCGGTGCTGATCGTCCGGGCGGGCGACTTCTTTGGGCCAGATGCGAGAAACAACTGGTTTTCGCAGATGCTGGTGCGACCCGGAAGGCCGGTTCGCAGCGTGCAGAACCCTTCCGCCCGCCATGCAGGACACCAATGGGCTTATCTGCCTGACGTGGCGGAAACCATTGGCCGACTGCTCGACCGTGCAGACGAGCTTCCGGCCTTTGCCGTCTATCACATGGAAGGTTTCTGGGATTTCGACGGGCTGCAACTGATTGAAGCGATCGAGCGGGTTGTGGGCCATCCGGTCAAGCGGCGACGTTTATCCTGGACAGGCATCAAAATAGTTGCGCCCTTCGTTCCGCTGTTCCGCGAAGTGCTGGAAATGCAATATCTCTGGCAGATGCCGATCAGGATGAGCAATCGTAAGCTGACAGATTTCCTTGGAAGCGAGCCGAAGACACCTATCGACATTGCGGTGGCGACCACGTTGGCGGGTCTCGGCTGCCTTGACGAGAGGCCGCGGCCGTCGAACCTTGCGCATCCGGCCGACGCCGAAGGCAGGGCGTGATGGGCGCGGTTGCGAACGGAATGTCGACCAGGCGTCGCGCCTTTGCCGTGATTTCGGCAAGCGTGCCCGTGCTGATCTTCGCTCAGGTGCTGCTGGCCGGGCTGTCGATCTATTACGATGGATCGCTGCTGTCGCTGCACAAGGGGCTCGGCCTTCTGATCGCCGTTCCGATCCTGTCGCTGGCGGTCCTCGCTTTGCGATACGAGGACCTGCGGCCCAATCTTGGCCGTTCGCTGGTGCTGCTTGCTATCTATTGTCTGCAGGTGGCGCTGATGAGCATCGGTCGGGAAACGGGCAATGGCCTTTTACAGGCGCTGCATCTGCCCAATGCCTTCGTAATGGGCGCCTTTTCCGATTTTGCCGCGCGGCATGCGAGAAGCGCGCAATGAACGAAAACGCCGCATCGCTTTTGAACGATGCGGCGTCTTGTTCATTGCTATTGGGCGAGGGCCGGATAGTCGGTGTAACCTTCGGCGCCGCCGCCATAGAAGGTCGGCTGGTTCGGTTCGTTCAGCGGCGCGTCGTTTTTCAGGCGGCGCACCAGATCAGGATTGGCGATGAAGGCCTTGCCGAAAGCAACGGCATCAACCTTGCCACTTTCCACGGCTTCGATGGCGCTCTGCCTGTCGTAACCATTGTTGGCGATCCACAGGCCCTTGCCGCCGGCATTGCGATAAGCCGCCTTGAAGGAAGCGTAATCGAAAGGCTTGTCGCCCTGCTTGAAATCGCGCGGACCGCCCGTCGCACCTTCAACGACATGGATGAAGGCGAGATTGCGCTTGCCCAGCTGCTCGACGACGTAATTATAGAGCGGTTGCGGATCAGCCTCGAAAATATCGTTGGCAGGGGTAACTGGCGAGAGGCGGATGCCGGTGCGGCCGGCGCCGATCTCTTCCGCCACCGCGTCGACGACTTCCAGCAGGAAGCGAGCGCGGTTTTCGATGGAGCCACCGTAATCATCCGTGCGCTGGTTGGTGCTGGATTTCAGGAACTGCTCGATCAGGTAACCATTGGCGGCATGGATTTCGACGCCGTCGAAACCGGCCTCCAGTGCCGCGCGCGCGCCGCTGCGGTAATCCTCGAGGATGAGGCCGATATCGTCGATGGTGAGGGCACGGGGCTCGGAGGTTTCGGCAAAGGCACCGGTGCCGTCATCATTGATGATATAGGTCTTCGATTTGGCGGTGATGGCCGAGGGGGCGACCGGCTGGCCACCATGCGGCTGCAGCGAGGTGTGGGAAATTCGGCCCACGTGCCAGATTTGGGCAACGATCTTGCCGCCCGCCGAATGAACGCCGTCAGTGATCTTTTTCCAGCCTTCAATCGCTTCCCGCTTATAAAGACCGGGAACATCGGCGTAACCCTGGCCCTGCTGGGAAATGGGCGTGCCTTCAGTGACGATCAGGCCGGCTGTCGCCCGCTGCTCGTAATAGGTGGCGTTGAGATTGTTGGGAATGGCGCCCGGGGAGCGATTGCGGGTGAGAGGGGCCATGACGATGCGGTTGGCGAGTTCGATATCGCCGGCCTGTGCCGGTTCGAAAAGACTGGTCATGCGACTTCACTTTCTGGTCGGTTGGCGAAATTGCGCGGCAGGCGCGCTATCCTGATATGGGTGCCGGTGCGAAACCGTGTCGCGGTTCCCGTCCGGCACCCCGGGGCTCAAAGCTTGAGAGGCTCAGAGATTGGTTTGCAGATAATTGCGGAAAGCATCGATGGTTTCCCCGTTGCGCTCAAAAAACACCCATTGCCCCACCTTCTTCGACCTTATCAGGCCCGCCGCCTGCAGTACCGCAAGATGCGAGGAGACGGTGGATTGCGACAGGCCGCTGATCTGAAACTGGTTGGCGCAAACACCCATGCTGAGCGGATGCTCCTGACAGAAGTGACTTTCCGGAGACTTCAGCCATTCCAGAAATTTCAGCCGTGCGGGGTGCGAAAGGGCTTTGAGGACTTCCTCCGGGTTCATTGGGGTTTCTTCAATATCTGACATACCCGATATTTATATCGACCATTATCGATATACAATTCACGTCTCTGTGAGGACCGCAAGGGCGCGGTGGCATCGGCAAAAAAAAGGCCGCTGGATATTTCCGCGGCCTGATAAGTTTGAAGGTCAAAACCTCCAGAGGGGAACAGCTGTCGCGTGCCTGAGCGAGCGTGACAGCCAACCAAGATATGGTGGGAGCGACAATGCAAAACAAGGTTGCATCATCCGATATTTCGCCAATTTGGAGAAAATTCTTGCGGGTAAAAAAAGAGGGCCGCCGGATGTATCCAGGGCCCTTTAAGTGTGAAGGTCAAAAACCTCCAGAGGGGAACAGCTGATGCGGTGGAACTGGGAGGAAAAGCCACCGTGTGCATCAGCTGAGAGCGATATGGTGCTTTTTTGTGCACGAAACAATTCTTTTTTGTGCAGGTCAGGCATGCGTCGGGTGCAGGCCTCGATATTTCAGGTATATTTTATGTGCAAAGCTGGCAAAGGGCGACTGGTCGCCCTTCCATGAATTCCCCTGTATTTCCTTGAAAAATAACGTCTATTTCAGCCGTTCGGCTATTTAAACGTCAGAAATTCCAGTTGCGCGCCTTGGCGACGATAAAATCGCGGAAGGCCTTCAGCTTTGCAGCATTTTTCATCTCGTCCGGATAGCAGAAATAGGTGTCGAATGACGGAATGTCGGCCGCGAGCGATAACTGGATGAGGCCGGGGTCCCGGCCGACAATGTAATCCGGCAAGCAGGCGATACCTATTCCCAGCAGGCAGGCGCGCTTGATCGAGGTCTGGCTGTTGATCTGCAGATGCGGGGTGCGGGTATTGTCGGAAGACCGCCCGGCATTTTCGAGCCAGTTGACATCTAGCAGGTAGTTCGGCGCGGGTTCGCCAAACGAGATGATGCGATGGTTGTCCAGATCCTCAACCGACTGGGGCTCGCCATGGCGATTGATGTAAGACGGCGCGGCATAGACGTGCATGTGCACCGTGAACAGCTTGCGCTGGATGAGGTCCGATTGCTGGGGCTGGCGCAGGCGAATGGCGCAATCTGCGTGGCGCATATTCACATCCAGCTCCTCATTGTCGAGGATGAGCTGGATCGACATTTCCGGATAGAGCTGCAGGAATTCCTGCACCTTGTCCGTCAGCCAGCCCTGACCGAGGCCCACCGTCGTCGTGACGCGGAGCTTGCCGCTCGGCTTTTCAGTCGTTTCGGTGAGCTGCATCTTCACCGTTTCGAGCTTCAGCAGCACATCGTGAGCGGTGCGATAGAGCAGTTCGCCCTGTTCGGTAAGAATCAGGCCGCGGGCGTGGCGATGAAACAGCTTGACGCCGACATCCTGCTCCAGCGCGCTGACCTGGCGGCTGATGGCCGACTGGGACAAATGCAGCTTGTCGGCAGCATGGGTGAAAGACCCTGCTTCGGCTGCGGCATGAAATATGCGCAGTTTATCCCAGTCCAATGGCATTGCCATGCCTATCCTGCCTTTCAGTTATTCCGCTGCGACAGCAAGCGGTTGATGCGCGGTGAGATAACGTTCCGCTTCCAGCGCGGCCATGCAGCCCATGCCGGCGGCGGTGATTGCCTGACGGTAGATGTCGTCGGTGACGTCGCCGGCCGCGAAAATGCCCTCCACGTCGGTGGCGGTGGAATCGGGAGCGGTCCACATATAACCGTTGTCCTTCAGCTTCACCTTGCCCTTGAATAGCTCCACGGCAGGCGCGTGACCAATTGCGACGAAGACGCCGTCAATGGGCCTTTCGCTGATCGCGCCGGTTTTGGTGTCGCGCAGCTTGACGCCGGAAACGGAGGGCGGCATCGGCGGTTTTGCGGGCGCGCCGGTAATTTCGGCAACTTCCGTGTTCCAGAGGATATTGACGTTGTCCTTGGCAAAGAGCCGTTCCTGAAGGATTTTTTCCGAACGGAAGCTGTCGCGTCTGTGCACGACCGTTACCGTCTTGGCGATATGGGCGAGATAAAGCGCCTCTTCCACGGCGGAATTGCCGCCGCCCACCACGATCACATCCTTGTTGCGATAGAAGAAACCATCGCAGGTGGCGCAGGCGGAAACGCCGAAGCCCTGGAAATGTTGCTCGCTCTCGATGCCGAGCCACTTGGCCTTGGCGCCGGTGGCGATGATCAGCGTGTCGGCGGTCCATACCTGGCCAGAATCGGTCTTCACGACGAACGGGCGAACGCTGGTTTCAACTTCGGTCACCAGGTCACTGACGATTTCCGCGCCGACATGCGTCGCCTGCTTCAGCATCTGGTCCATCAGCCACGGGCCCTGGATAGGGTCTGCAAAGCCCGGGTAATTCTCGACATCGGTGGTGATCATCAGCTGACCGCCCTGTTCCATGCCGGCGATCAGCACCGGCTTCAGCATTGCGCGCGCCGCGTAGATCGCCGCCGTGTAGCCTGCGGGACCGGAGCCGATGATCAATACCTTGGTATGGCGGGCAGGCATGGGAAATTTCCTTCTCAATAGCAGGGTCTTCAGTCGAGGGCCTTCCAGCCGCGGCAGGGCGGACGGGCCATAACCCCTTCGTTGGCGGGTATTTAAGGTTGTCTAGTGCCTTTATTCAAGGGCAGCCTTGCGTTACCAACAAGGCAGTTGTGGATGCACGCGCAATTTTGTGACCGGTTGGCGGCATATTGTTGCGAATCCCGCGCCGAATAGTACAAGGAAGTTCTCCAGCTTAACGAGGTACTCCTCCGTGACCAGCGTCGAACTCGATGCCATCGATCTGAAAATCCTGCGCGAATTGCAGCGTGACGGGCGCATGACCAATGTGGAACTGGCCGAAAGGGTCGGTATCTCGGCTCCTCCGTGCCTAAGGCGTGTGCGCAAGCTCGAGGAGGCGGGGGTGATCGAGGGTTATCACGCCATGTTGAACGCGCCGAAGCTCGGTTTTGATCTCGTCGCCTTCTGCATGATCGGTCTCAAGCGCCAGTCGGACAGCAATCTGAAGGCCTTTGCCGCGGCGACGGCCGGGTGGCCTCTCGTGCGCCAGGCCTGGATGGTATCCGGCGAAAGCGACTTCCTGTTACATTGCGTCGCAAGAAACCTGACGGAATTTCAGGACTTCGTGATCGAGGTTCTGACTGCGGATGAGAATGTCGATACGGTGCGCACCATGCTGACCATCCGTCAGGTCAAGCGCGTCGGTCTCGTGGAAATCTGATTTTCCGGTTTGCGACGCATTACCCCCGCCGCAACGCCTCATAGACTTCGCCAAGACTGGCCGCTTCTTTTTCCAGCGGAAAAGTGCTGCGCACATGCGCAAGTCCGGTACTCGCGTGGACTTTGGCCATGGCGGGATCGGCGAGATAGGTCTTTATCGCATCCCTCAGTGATGCATAGTCCCCCGCTTCAACAACCGCCCCGGTCTCGCCCTTGACGATCATTTCCTCGTAGGCACCGGCATTGCTGGCGACGACGGCCGTTTCCGAGGCCATTGCTTCAAGCGGAGTCAGCCCGAAGCCCTCGTTGCGCGAAGGCGCGACATAGAGCGTCAGCCGCCTGTACCACGGCTTGATGTCATCAACTTCACCCTGAAACACGATACGATCTGCGAGGCCGGCGGCCCTGACATCTGCTTCAAGGGTTTCGGCAAAAGCCTTGTGTTCCGCCGTCACGCGGCCTGAAACCACAGCTGTCCATTGCGGATAGGCGGGCAGAAGTTCGATCATGGCACGCACGAAAAGATCGGTGCCCTTCTGGTGGCGGACCCGCCCGAAGCAGCCGATCAGATATTGTCCCGGCAAGCCGGTCGCGGCTATCGTGTCCTCAGGACCGGTTGCCGGATGGAAAAGTTCGGTATCCACGCCATGCATGACAACGCGATGGGGCACTTCAAGAAATGAGCCCGAGCGGATGTTGGTGGCCACCACGGCATCCATCCTGGAGATCAGGAAACGGGTGTAGGCGGAATGCCGCCTCTGCGCGGCCGAGGTGAAGAGAAGCTTCACCCTCATGCGCAGCACATCACGCATGAAAATTCCCGGCAACATTTCGAGGTTGCGGCGGGCATGCCAGATGCGCGGACCGCCAAACGGGCCGCCTTGCCAGAGCCGCCACAGGTCGCGGAAACGCACATGCGGCAGATGCGGCGGCAGGCCGGGGCCGATGGTGGCGACCTTCTGTCCCATCCGGTTCTGCACCGGTATCAGCTGAACGATTGTGGAGGTGACGCCGGAGAGCCTGCGTTTGAAATTCGGCGCAAGCACCTGCACATCTTTCAGGCTGACGTGGGACAAGATGGGCTTCCGTCTTTGCGGCTGGTTCAGGGGAGCAACAGGTCAAAAGCAATGCGCCCGCTGGGGGGCGCATTGCATGGGGCAATCAGCCCCACTGAACCGCGAGGATCTCGTAACCCTTGGCGCCGCCAGGCGCGTTGACTTCGATGCTGTCGCCAACTTCCTTGCCGATCAGGGCGCGGGCAATCGGCGAAGAGATGGAAATACGGCCGGCCTTTACGTCGGCTTCCTGGTCGCCGACGATCTGATAGGTCTTTTCCTCATCGCTGTCTTCGTCAACCAGCTTCACGGTGGCGCCGAACTTGATCTTCGAACCCGACATCTTGGAAAGGTCGATGACTTCAGCGCGCGCCGTCAAATCTTCGAGTTCCGTGATGCGGCCCTCGTTATGGCTCTGCGCTTCCTTGGCAGCATGGTACTCGGCGTTTTCCGAAAGGTCGCCATGGGCGCGCGCTTCCGCAATCGCCTCGATGATGCGGGGGCGTTCCTCCTGCTGGCGCCAGCGAAGCTCCTCCTGAAGCTTGACGAATCCACCCTGGGTCATCGGTACTTTTTCTACCATTTTTTTATCCTTCGCATTCCGGTCGCTTTACCTGCAGACACAAAAAGAAACAGGTTCCGGAGGGGAACTCCGGAACCATGCCAAAATCATAACTGAGCGGACTATATCAGAAGACGACAGCGAAATGCCAGCAAATTTGAGGCATCAATATTTCTTTGTCTTTCCAATGACTTGAATATCCTGATTGACAATCCTCAAGAGAACATATAGTGAACATTATTATGAAGAAGTCAATCAGGCAACGGCTGGCCATTCTCTCTGACGCCGCGAAATACGACGCCTCCTGTGCATCGAGCGGGACGGCGAAACGGAACTCCGCAGCCTCTGGCGGATTGGGCTCGACAGAAGGGTCTGGCATCTGTCATGCCTATGCGCCGGATGGGCGCTGCATATCGCTCCTGAAAATCCTGCTCACCAATTTCTGTATCTATGATTGCGCTTATTGCATCAACCGTTCTTCCAGCAATGTGGAACGGGCGCGGTTTACCGCAGAAGAGGTGGTGTGGCTGACGCTCGAATTTTACCGGCGCAACTATATTGAAGGGTTGTTCTTGTCCTCGGGTATCATCCGTTCCTCTGATCACACGATGGAGGAGATGGTGCGTGTGGCGCGTGAACTGCGGGTCACCCATGGCTTTCGTGGTTACATCCACCTCAAATCCATTCCGGACGCGTCTCCGAAATTGATCGAGGAGGCGGGGCTTTATGCGGATCGGTTGTCGATCAACATCGAGTTGCCCACCGATAGCGGCATCGGCCGTTTTGCGCCGGAAAAGCAGCCCGCCAATATTCGCCGCTCTATGGCCGATATTCGCCTGAAGATCGAGGAGGCGGGCGAGCCTACCGTCAGAACGCGAAAAACCAAGCGTTTTGCGCCCGCCGGACAGAGCACGCAGATGATCGTGGGCGCCGACGGCGCCGATGACAGCACCATTCTTTCCACCAGCGCGCGGCTCTATGGAAGCTATGGTCTGCGGCGCGTCTATTATTCGGCGTTCAGCCCAATTCCGGATTCGTCGAAGAACCTGCCACTCATCAAGCCGCCCCTGATGCGCGAACACCGCCTCTATCAGGCGGACTGGCTTTATCGTTTTTACGGTTTCGATATCGGCGAGATAACCGCTATCGGCGGAAACGGCATGCTGGATCTTGACATCGACCCGAAGCTTGCCTGGGCATTGAAGCATCGCGATCAGTTTCCGGTAAACGTCAATGCGGCGGATCGCGAAATGTTGCTGCGTGTACCCGGTTTCGGCACCAAGACGGTTGCCTCGATTCTCTCGTCGCGGAAGTTCCGCAGCCTGCGGCTGGAAGATATCGCCCGCTTCGGCGTATCTCTCAAAAAGGTGAAGGCCTTTATCGTCGCTGAGGGATGGACACCGGGCAAGCTGATCGAACGGCCGGATCTGCGCGCGATGTTTGCGCCGCAGCCTGAACAATTGTCGCTGTTGTGATGTATGGCCCTGTGCTGGAGGGGCGGGGGGATTTCACCGAGTGGCGCGATGCTGCGCGCGCGGCGCTTGCGGCCAATGTACCGCCGGAGAAGATCGACTGGCGGCTGCAGGATGACGGGTTTGGGCTTCTCGACTTTTCCGGTGCGCCATTGCCAACGGAGGGCGCCGCCCCGGTTTCCGTATCTGCCGCATTTGTCGCACTGGCGCAGGCCGTCATCTGCCACAGCGATCCCGGCCGTTTCGCGCTGCTCTACAGGTTATTGTGGCGGCTGAAACGGGATCGGGCCCTGCTGCAGTTCAAGTCCGATCCGGATGTTTCCGATGTGCGGCTGCTCGAAAAGTCTGTCCGTCGCGATTATCACAAGATGACGGCCTTCGTGCGTTTCAAGGAGTTGCCATTGCCGCAAGGGCAGGCCGGGCGACGGCGGTTCGTGGCGTGGTTCGAACCGGACCATTTCATCATCGAACGTACGGCTCCGTTTTTTCAACGTCGCTTCACCGACATGGACTGGTTGATTGTCTCGCCGAAGGGCAGCGCCCGATGGGACGGAAACCTGCTGCAGACATCACGGGAGGCTGCCGCCAAGCCTGATCTCAAGGATGAAACGGACGATCTCTGGCGGACCTATTACGCCAATATTTTCAACCCGGCCCGCTTGAAGATCAAGGCCATGACAGCGGAGATGCCGAAGAAATACTGGAAGAATCTGCCGGAAGCCGAGCTCATCCCTGACCTGATTCTGGGCGCGGAGGCGCGGGTGCTGGAGATGGCGGCGAAGGAGGCGAGCCAACCGAAGCCGTTTCACCATCGCCTCCAGGCAGCGGCTTCCGCACGGGAAGAGCAGCCACCTTTGCCGGGTGGCACGCTTGCTTCGCTGGCGCATGAAGCGCGCCACTGCACACGGTGTGCCCTGCATTGCAAGGCGACGCAGACCGTTGTTGGTGACGGGCCGGAAAACGCGAAGATCATGGTCGTCGGCGAGCAGCCGGGCGATCACGAGGATCTGGCCGGAAAACCTTTTGTCGGCCCCGCCGGCCAGCTGTTCGACAGGACGCTCAGCGAGATCGGTGTGGACCGCGGCGGGCTTTACGTTACCAATGCCGTGAAACACTTCAAATACGAAACGCGCGGCAAACGGCGTAAACATCAGCGCCCCAATGCGGGGGAAGTGGAGCAATGCCGCTGGTGGCTCAACCAGGAAATCGCGCTTGTTCAGCCGAAGCTGATCGTTGCGATGGGTGCGACGGCGCTATATGCGCTGACCGGCGGTAAAGAAAAGGTCTCGGAGATTCGCGGCCGTCCCCTGCCAATGCAAGAGGGGCGGACGCTTTTTGTCACCGTGCACCCATCCTACCTGCTCCGCCTCCCTGATGAGCAGGCTAAAGAGATGGAAATCAAGAAATTCAAACAGGACATGCTTTATGTAAGAAATTTTGAATAGTCTTTTCTAAGTATATATTCTATCGAATATCAACTTGGCGTTGTTATGCTTTACGCATCGTTAGTTTTTCGTTTTAATTGAAATTTATTCGAGTCATTTTATATGTCTCATCAAAATATTTATAGACGGGCGTATTATGCTTGGTGAACTTGACCTTGCAACAGTCATACTAATGCAAAAATGCTCCTACATCGTGGGGCTAATGAGTTTTATCTATTTGATGCTGACCAATCGTGGCCTGCGCGGTCCTGTCACTCTTGCCGCGGGCTTTGCGGCAATGGCCGTCGGCTCAACGCTTGCCGGATATGGCGAGTGGAAGATATTGTCGCCGGCCTTGTGGCGGTTGGGCAGTATCGTATCCGGTATTGCAGGTTATGCGCTTATCTGGCTTGGTCTTAAAACGTTGAGCGACGGCCGTTTTGTATCGCAGAAAACTCTGCTTGGGACTTGTCTTGTCGTGGTGCTCGGGATTGTCATCGCGTATGAGGTGGCTGAGAGCAATGCGTTGCGCGCTGCGCTGTTCAATGGCTGTGCGGCGCTTGCCTATCTCGGCGCGGCCGCGGTGCTGTTTAGCGGCTGGCGCAAGGAGCCGCTTCTTTCCCGCATCGCGCTGGGCGCGATCACTACCGTCTCGGGGCTGATTTCACTTCTGGTGGTAAAGGGGGTGCTTTCACCCTCTCTCGCCTCCATCAACATCGTCAATGCGTTCTTCCTCATCATTATGCTCAACTTTGCGATTGCCCTGTTCGTGATGGTGCTGGTGGCTGAACGCTCGGAGCGGAAACTGTTGATCCTTGCCAATACGGATCCGCTGACAGGCGTGAAGAACAGGCGCTTCTTCTTCCAGACGATGCCCACAAGGCCTGATCCCACCGATGCGACAATGCTGCTCGATATCGATCACTTCAAATCAATCAACGACCGCTTCGGCCATTCCGTCGGTGACAGCGTCCTGCAGGAAGTGGCAAAGCGGATCGGCGGCAGTATTCGCAGTGGCGACGTGCTGGCCCGTTATGGCGGCGAGGAATTCATCATCTTCCTGCCCGGCGCAGGAAGCCAAAAGGCGTCAATGATAGGCGAGCGCAATCGCAACGCGGTTGCTTTGAAAGAGGTGGACTGCGGCGGGCTGCGTGTCGGTGTGACAATCAGCATCGGCATTGCGACAAGCGGCGAGATACACTGTGATCTCCAGACGCTGGCCGACATGGCCGACCGCGCGCTTTACCGCGCCAAGAGCGAAGGCCGCAACTGCGTCCGGGAAGCACTGGCGGCTTAAAGCCTGCCGTTTCAGATGCTATTCGCTCTCGTTCGATTTTTGGCCCATGTCATGGCCTACCTCTCGCTCACGCTGCCTAAGGGCTTCTTCCAGAAGAATTTCGATCTGCGCGTTAATGCTGCGCAGCTCGTCGCTCGCAGTCTGGCGGACAGCATTCAAAATCACCGGTTCGATGCGCAGTGGGAACGCTACACGCATCGGGCCGGGCGGTCGTCCAGTCATGCTTTTACTCCAGATGCGGCTTCAGGAACTGGGTGATCGGCGATGGCGGAGAATTCTCGGGACAGGGAAAAATCGTCATCGGCCTGCGGGTGGAAATGATGTTTTTTTGATACCGGCGTTGGATTGCAGGTGTATTACGCAATGAGAAACGCCGCCAACCTGGTGGTTCGCGGCGTTCCGGCGTTCATTCAGTTCGTCAGGCTTTCTTGCTGATCTCTTAGTTGAAGTAGCTCTGCAGCGGCTTCACTTCCAGATTGCCGGCCTTCAGCGCCTTGATGGCGAGGGCGGCTGCTTCGGCACCTGCCATCGTCGTGTAATAGGGCACCTTCTGCATCAACGTTGCGCGGCGCAGCGACTTCGAGTCGGAAATCGCCTTGTTGCTGTCGGTGGTGTTGATGACGAGCTGGACCTGACGGTTGCGGATGGCGTCTTCGATATGCGGACGTCCTTCCTGTACCTTGTTGATCTTTTCGGCGTTGATGCCTTTTTCGGCAAGGAAACGCTGGGTGCCGCCGGTCGCCAGCACTCTGAAGCCGCTTTCCACGAGAATGCGGATGGCGGGCAGAACGCCTTCCTTGTCCTCATCACGGACCGAGACGAAGACCGCGCCGGAGCGCGGCAGGTCGACACCGGCGCCGAGCTGGCTCTTGGCGAAGGCGAGCGCGAAATCCGTGTCGAGGCCGATGACTTCACCGGTCGAGCGCATTTCCGGTCCAAGCAGGATGTCGACGCCGGGGAAGCGCGCGAAGGGGAAGACGGCTTCCTTGACGGCAATGTGCGTGAGGTTACGCGGATCAGGCTTCTCGCCGTAAGCGGCAATCGCCGGATCGAGCTTCTCGCCCGCCATGACGCGGGCGGCGATCTTGGCGATCGGCGCGCCGATTGTTTTCGCGACGAAAGGCACGGTACGCGAAGCGCGCGGGTTGACTTCGAGAACGTAGATCGTGCCGTCCTTGATGGCGTACTGGACGTTCATCAGGCCGCCGACCTTGAGCGCCTTGGCAAGCGCCGTCGTCTGGCGCTCCAGTTCGTCGAGCGTTTCCTTGCTGAGCGAACGCGAAGGCAGCGAGCAGGCCGAGTCGCCCGAGTGGATGCCAGCCTCTTCGATGTGCTCCATGATGCCGGATACGAAGACGTTTTCGCCATCGCACAGCGCGTCGACGTCCACTTCGACGGCGTTGGTCAGGTAGCTGTCGAACAGCAGCGGGTTCTTGCCGAGCAGGGTGTTGATCTGGCCGGTCTTGTCGTTCGGGTAACGCTGCTTGATGTCCTCGGGTACGAGACCCGGAACCGTGTCGAGCAGGTAGGTCTGGAGCTGGCCTTCCGAATGGATGATCTGCATGGCGCGGCCACCCAGAACGTAGGACGGGCGAACCACCAGCGGGAAGCCGATTTCAGAAGCGACGAGGCGGGCCTGCTCGACCGAATAGGCGATGCCATTGTTCGGCTGGGCGAGATCGAGCTTCATCAAGAGCTTCTGGAAGCGGTCGCGGTCTTCTGCAAGGTCGATCATGTCAGGCGCGGTGCCGAGGATCGGGATACCGTTCTTTTCCAGCGCTTCTGCAAGCTTCAGCGGCGTCTGGCCACCGAACTGCACGATGACGCCGACGAGTTCGCCCTTTTCCTGTTCGGCGCGCATGATTTCGATCACGTCTTCGGCCGTCAGCGGCTCGAAATAGAGGCGGTCGGAAGTGTCGTAGTCGGTGGACACCGTTTCCGGGTTGCAGTTGATCATGATCGCTTCAAAGCCGGCATCCTTCAGCGCGAAGGCTGCGTGGCAGCAGCAATAATCGAACTCGATGCCCTGGCCGATACGGTTCGGGCCGCCGCCGAGGATGACGACCTTCTTGCGGTCGGAGACCTGCGCTTCAGAGCGGGCGGCGCCGACGAAGGGAATTTCATAGGTCGAATACATGTAGGCGGTCGGCGAGGCGAATTCAGCGGCGCAGGTGTCGATGCGCTTGAAGACCGGGCGGACGTTCAGGCTGTTACGCAGCTCTGCCACTTCCTTCGGGCGCTTGGAGGTCAGGCTGGCGAGGCGGGCATCGGAAAAGCCCATGGCCTTCAGCATCCGCAGGTTTTCGGCGTCCTGTGGCAGGCCGTGCTCGCGGATGCGGGCTTCCGTATCGACGATGGCCTTGAACTGGGCGATGAACCAGGGGTCGATCTTCGAGTTCTCGTGGACTTCCTCTTCGCTCATGCCCATGCGCAGCGCCTGGGCGACCATGCGCAGGCGATCCGGCGTCGGCGTGCCGATGGCAGCACGGATCGCGTTCTTGGAGCCTTCGCCCTCTTCGTAACCGGGAATTTCGATTTCATCGAGACCGGTAAGGCCGGTTTCGAGACCGCGCAGCGCCTTCTGCAGGGATTCCGCAAAGGTACGGCCGATGGCCATGACTTCACCGACCGACTTCATCGCGGTGGTGAGGATCGGCGACGCGCCCGGGAACTTCTCGAAGGCGAAACGCGGGATCTTGGTGACGACGTAGTCGATGGACGGTTCGAACGATGCCGGGGTGGCGCCGCCGGTGATGTCGTTTTCGAGTTCGTCCAGCGTGTAGCCGATGGCCAGTTTGGCGGCGATCTTGGCGATCGGGAAGCCGGTTGCCTTGGAAGCCAGCGCAGAGGAGCGCGACACGCGCGGGTTCATTTCGATGACGACGAGGCGGCCGTCCTTCGGGTTGACGGCGAACTGCACGTTGGAGCCGCCGGTCTCGACGCCGATCTCACGCAGCACCGCAATCGAGGCGTTGCGCATGATCTGGTATTCCTTGTCGGTCAGCGTCAACGCTGGCGCAACAGTGATGGAGTCACCGGTGTGGACGCCCATCGGATCGATGTTTTCGATGGAGCAGATGATGATGCAGTTGTCCGCGGTGTCGCGGACGACTTCCATCTCATACTCCTTCCAGCCCAGAACCGATTCTTCGACCAGAACTTCCGTCGTCGGCGAGGCGTCGAGGCCGCCGGAGACGATGTCGAAGAATTCCGAGCGGTTATAGGCAATGCCGCCGCCCGTGCCGCCCAGCGTAAACGACGGGCGGATGATGGCGGGCAGGCCGACATGATCGATGGCCTGGGCGGCAATGGCCATGGCGTGGGCCATGTAACGCTGCTTGCGGTCGGTTTCGCCGAGGTTCCACTGGTTTTCGAGGTCGTCCAGCGCCTTGTCGAGTTCGGGGCCGGAGAGCTTGCCCTTCAGTTCCGCCCGCGCAGCTTCATGCTTCTTGCGGTCTGCATCCTTGATTTCCGTGGCGTTGGCGAGCATCGAGCGCGGGGTTTCAAGGCCGATGCGGGCCATGGCTTCGCGGAAGAGGGCCCGGTCTTCAGCCATGTCGATGGCTTCGGGCTTCGCGCCGATCATTTCGACATTGTAGCGGTCGAGAACGCCCATGCGCTTGAGAGAAAGCGCGGTGTTGAGCGCGGTCTGGCCGCCCATGGTCGGCAGCAGCGCGTCGGGACGCTCCTTTGCAATGATCTTGGCCACGACTTCAGGGGTGATCGGCTCGACGTAGGTGGCGTCCGCGAGACCCGGATCGGTCATGATCGTCGCCGGGTTGGAGTTGACCAGAATGACCCGGTAACCTTCTTCCTTCAGCGCCTTACAGGCCTGCGTGCCGGAGTAATCGAATTCACATGCCTGACCGATAACGATCGGTCCCGCGCCGATGATGAGGATGGACTTGATATCTTGGCGCTTCGGCATGGGCTCTCTCGTTCCGCTTTTCGGTTGCGCAAAACACCGGCCAGGGTGGAAGATCACCGGCCGGGGAGCGCAATTCAAATGTTTTCAGGCTAGAAGCGGCTTATAGGCAAATGTTTTTGAGAACGGAACCCCATAAATTCCGGAATCGACAGAAACTCTTAACGGGCAGGGGCAAGCGCGGCAAAACGGGCCTGTACCGCCGCGGTATAGGAGCGGCTGACGGGAATTTCTGTGCCGTCCCTTGTCATGAGAAGCAGACGGCCTGTCTGTTTACGCAGCGCGACGACATTCGTATCGGCAATCCAGTGGGAGCGGTGCACCTGCAAGCCCTGCGTCTCGCCAATCTCCTTCAGCGCATCGGCAAAACGCAAGAGGACGAGTTGACGCCCGCGCGTGGTGACGATTTCGGTATAATGGTCCTGTACTGAGAGCCGCAGCAGTTCGCCACGCTTTTGCGGTGGAAGCCGCTCCAGCAGCGGTGCGAGGCCCTTAGCGTGTTTGATGTCTTCGTCTCTGACCGTAGAGGCATTGGCCGTCGTCTCGAACGACTGGCAGGCGGTGAGATAACTCAGCAGGCAGAAGATGGCGCAGAGAGGCAGGGAGGACAGGCTGCTCTGCAAAAAGGGGCCGAAACCCATTTCCCTGCCGGAAAAGACCCCGTTTGTGATGGTAAGCAAGAGCCCGATCGGCAAGGCGGCCGTCAGCGAGCCGATCATCATGCGCGCCAGCATATTTTCGATGCGGCCGGCAAGGATGCTGTTGGCGATGATGGAAAAGGATATGGCAAATATCCAGGCGCCGGCCTGAATGATTGTCCAGTAAAGCAACCGGTCGGCGAAGCTCATGGTTTCGCTCGTTCCGAAGGGCCCGGTCACGATGAAGATCGCCAGTACCGCAAGGAATGTCAGCCACAGCCTGCGCGATTGCAGAACGGCGTGCATTTCACGAAGCGTGGATTGCAGATACGGGTGATCCACGAAGTTTTCCTGCTGATGGCGCCAATCCGTTTTTCCTGTCCGCATGTTTCGCCGAAATTGCCGGTGATTTCAACCGAGCCGAAACAGCACCCATGTCATTCCAGCCTCTGTTAGACGCACCGCTTGCCGTGCAATTCCATGTCGCCACCGTCATGCCCGCAGCCATTCTCGGGGCCTTCATCTTCCTGCGTCCCAAGGGAACCGCCATCCACCGGCTGCTCGGCAAGATCTGGGTGCTGCTGATGGTTTCGACTTCCGTTTCGACCTTCTTCATCCATGAATTGAGGATGTTTTACGGTTTCAGCCCGATCCATCTGCTCTCCGCTTTCACGATATATGGCTGTCTGCAATCGATCTACTTCGCCCGGCGTGGCGATATCAGACGCCATATGCGGATTATGCAGAGCGTTTATCTGGGCGGCATCGTGATTGCGGGAGGATTCACCTTCGTTCCCGGACGCCTTATGAATAAGGTTACTTTTGGTGGCGGCGGAGCGGGATTTGTGGTCATTTCCGCCGGCGCTCTGGTCTTTGCCTTCCTGCTTCTGACCGTGCTGAAACAAAGACGCAGAGCCGCATGAAAGACTCCGCTGACCGCCTCTGCTTTCTTCCGGAACAAGATGTATTATAGTGCCGTTATAAGGCAGCTTGTTGAGGCGATAGTCGCCGGGAGAATAGCATGGAATGGAGAGGGCGCCGCCAGTCGGACAATATTGAGGATCGGCGCGGCATGTCGGCGGGGCCGAGTGATCCTTTTTCCCGAGGCGGGATGCGCGTGCCAATCGGGCGTCGCGGCGGCGGTATCGGGATTGGCGGTCTTCTGGTCATTCTGTTGATCAGCTGGGTGCTCGGCATCAACCCACTGACGCTGCTGACCGGCGGCGATCTGTCGATGGATGGCGGCGGTACGACGCAATCGGGGACCCAGCAGTCCGGCACGCGACCACAGGGGCAATCTGCCGACGAGACGACCGCCTTCGTCCGCACCGTTCTTGCCGAGACCGAGGATACGTGGAGCGGCATTTTCCAGTCGGCAGGCGAAACCTATCAGAAGCCGACGCTGGTTCTGTTTTCCGGGCAGGTGTCTTCCGCCTGTGGTTATGCTTCCGCTGCCAGCGGTCCGTTCTATTGCCCCGGCGACCGTAAGGTCTATCTCGATACCAGCTTCTTCAAGGAACTCGACCAGCGTTTCGGCGCGGCTGGCGATTTCGCGCAGGCTTACGTGATTGCGCATGAGGTCGGCCACCACATCCAGAACCTGACCGGCGTTCTGCCTGAGTTCAACCGCCGCCGTCAGTCGATGAGCCAGACGGACGCCAACAAGATGTCGGTGCGTGTGGAGCTTCAGGCGGATTGTTATGCGGGCATCTGGGGCAAGTTTACCGAACAGAAGGGCATTCTTGAGACCGGCGACCTTGAGGAAGCCCTGAACGCGGCCCATCAGATCGGCGACGATACGCTGCAGAAGCAGACTCAAGGCTATGTGGTGCCCGATAGCTTCAACCACGGCACCTCGGCGCAGCGCATGGAATGGTTTAAGCGCGGCTTCCAGAGCGGCCGGGTCGAGGACTGCGATACTTTCTCGGCGAATATCTGAGGAGAGGGGGCTTTTCAGCCCCCTTTTCGTTTAGCTCATCAAGAGCGCCACGACATACATGCCGAGGGCGAAGATGGTATGGGCCACGAGGTTGAGGACGCGAACCTTCGTTGGGTTCGGTGTCTTCGATGCGGCCCAGCCAATGCCGAGACCCGGCTGCAGCAGGAACCAGCCTGCGCCCACCGTTATGATGCCGACGACCCACGGCGCTATGAAGGACGGGTTTGCAAACCAGGTGACTGGGACCACCAGGGCAAGAATGACACCATAGAGAATCCCGACGGCGTAATGCGAAATCCAGCCGAGCGCCAGTTCATGCTCGTAGGGTTCAGCCGTGGCGATGCTGTCGTGAAATATCCTGCCTTTCGGCACATGCCAGAACCAGCGGCCGACCGGCGCCCAGTTCGGGGCGGACTGGCCGAAGAACCGGTGCAGTATGATTGCCCATATGTCCATAAACACGGTGCCGCCAATGCCCATGGCAATGCCGCGCCAAATCAGTTCCAGCATGAATCCCTCCGCATGATCATGATCGATCAAGCTCTAGCGGATCGTGTGAATGGCGGGAACCGACTATTAGGAGGGTGGGCAAAAAAATGGCCGGATCGCTCCGGCCATGAGGTGAGAAAGGCGTAAGATTTCACCTCCGTCATGCTCGGGCGTGTCCCGAGCATCTGCGACGTATGTTTTATACGAGACGTGGTTGGATCCTCGGGACAAGCCCGAGGATGACGTCGAGCGTGGTGATGGTTGGCCATGATCCGGTGCTATAACGATCGGCCAATATCCATTCTCCCTTAAGCAGCCCGCCCATATTCCGCCTGCCGCCGCGTAGCCGTGGCGAGCTGGAACTGCGCTAGCAACTCATTCAGCGCCGCCGCTTCCGAGGCGAGGCCATGACTTGCTGCCGTCTGCTCCTCGACCATGGCGGCATTCTGCTGCGTGCCCTGATCGATGGTGTTGATGGCGGTGTTGATTTCCTGGAGGCCGGTCGACTGTTCGCGCGATGCGGTGACGATCGCGTCGATGTGGCGGTTGATCTCCTGCACTTCGCGGACGATGGTTTCCAGCGCCTTGCCGGCATTGCCGACGAGTTCGACGCCGGACTGCACCTGCGAGGTGGAGGCGTTGATCAGCGTCTTGATCTCCTTTGCCGCATTGGCGGAACGCTGGGCAAGTTCGCGCACTTCCTGGGCGACGACAGCAAAACCCTTGCCGGCCTCGCCGGCGCGGGCGGCTTCAACACCGGCGTTGAGCGCGAGCAGGTTGGTCTGGAAGGCGATCTCGTCGATCACGCCGATGATGTTGCTGATCTCGGAAGATGATTTTTCGATGCCTTCCATGGCGCGCACGGCATCTTCGACGATGACGCCGGACTGTTCGGCATTGCCGCGGGCGCGGTCGACCAGACGGCCGACTTCTTCCGCACGGCGGGCGGAATCCTTGACAGTCGTGGTGATTTCCTCAAGCGCCGCCGCCGTTTCTTCCACGGAGGCTGCCTGCTGTTCGGTGCGTCGCGCCAGATCGTCGGCTGACTGGCGAATTTCGCCGGCACCGGCATCGATCGCAAGCGCGTTCTGTCCGACGGTGCTGAGCGCAGCATTCAACTTCGCAACTGAATTGTTGAAGTCGTCGCGCAGGCGATCGATGCGGGACACAAACGGCGTATCGATACGATAATTGAGATCGCCGTTGGAGAGATGAGCAAGACCCTTTGCCAGTGAATCGACTGCAAACTGGATATCGGCCGCGTCTTTTGCTGCCAGTCGTTCCCGCTCGTTACGCTCCTGTTCGGAAAGTGTGCGGTTCTGTTCGGCGTCCCCTTCGAGCCGCAGGCGTTCCATGGCGTTCGAGCGGAACACGGCAACGGCCGCAGCCATTGAGCCGATCTGATCGGTGCGTTCCTGGCCAGGAATGGCGACCTCGAGATTGCCGGCAGCCAGGCCTTCCATGGCGGAGGTCATCTGCGTTACCGGGCGAACGATGAAGCGGGAGAGCACTGTCGCCAGCAGGCCGATCATGATCGTGGCGGCGAGAATGGTGGCGATGGTGGCGGCCATGCGGAACTGCCCGATGGCGCCATAGGCAACATCGGAATCAACAACGAAGCCAAGATACCAATCGACCGAAGGCAGGCCGGCAACGGGAATGAAACTGGTGATTTTGCCCTTGCCGTCGATTTCCGTCTGGGAAATTGCAGAAGAAATCACCGGCGTATCGACTTTGAAGAGGTCGTTTAGCGGCTTGTCGACGAATTTTGCATCGGGGTGGATGAGGATCTTGCCATCCTTGCTGACGAGGAAGGCGTAACCGTCCTTGCCGGCATCCACTGACGTGATCATCTTGACCAGGGAGTCGAGCGAGAAGTCGCTGCCGGTTACACCGGTAAGCTTGCCGTCGACGGAGACCGGAATGGCAGCCGTGATGATGAGGCCGCCGGTGGAGGCGTCGTTATAAGGCTCGGTCAGCACCGTCTTCCCGGCTTTCACCGCATCCAGGTACCACGGGCGCTTGCGCGGGTCGTAGCCTTCCGGCAGCGGTGTCTTCGGGAAGGTGGTGAAGGTGCCGGTTTCCGCATTGCCAAAATAGGTGGACATGAATTGCGCGGTCAGCACCTCATTCTCTAGAAACTGCAGCTTCGCACCGTCCTCGGTAAGCTTGGCAAGCGTCTTTGCCACGGTTTCCGTCAGCATGATGCGGCCATTCAGCCAATTCGCGATGCTCTGGGCGGCCTGCTTGCCGGAAGAATCGATATTTTCCGCCACCGCTTCGGTAGTGACCCGATGCTGAAGGCTGTCGATATAATACGAGAAGCCCGCGAAGGCGGCGACGACAAGAGATGACGCGGCAACCAGAATGCGCGTCATAAGATTGGTTTTCTTTGGCAAGCTACAGATCCTTGAAGCCCGATGCACCGATAAGGTCATCTTGAACAATGGTTGGGGAAACATGCCTCGAAGGCGGGAATATTCTGCGTCATGCAGCTTATGATTTTAGAAGAACTATTCGATGTTCTAATGGATAAAGGCGAATGGTAAAATTCGACTAAACTTGTGTTTGGCGAGGGCTCGTATTGCGAATTTGTCGAGCCTTTTCAGAACTGCGTAATTTTTAACCATGCACTGCTGCCGGTTGCATGCAGACAGCGATTATTTTATTCATCCTCGTGCTGCCGTTGCGCAAATCGCGGGCAACGGCCAATGTTCGGGTGAATTACAATGTCTTCGTCGGTTGTTGCAGGAACCGTTCCTTCCGGATCGGGGTCGTGGTTTTCTCATTTCAAGGCTACGCTTGTTCTCGGGATTCCGCTTATCGGCGCGCAGCTCGCGCAGCTTGGCATCCATACCACCGATATGGTGATCGTCGGTCAGCTGGGTGCAGAGAAGCTGGCGGCCATGGTGCTGGCCGGGCAGTTTTTCTTTGTCGTCTTCATTTTCGGCTCGGGCTTCTCCGTTGCCGTCGTACCCATGGTGGCCCAGGCTTACGGGCAGGGCGATGCGACATCTGCGCGCCGCTCTTTGCGCATGGGCATGTGGGTGGCCATTGCCTATTGGCTGCTGGCGCTGCCGATCTTCATGAATGCAGAGCGCATTCTGGTTGCGCTTGGGCAGAACGCCAACGTAGCGGCACTGACCGGCCATTATCTCGCCATCGCCAAATTCGGCCTTCTGCCGGCGCTGCTGTTTTATGTGCTGCGTGGCCTTGTCAGCGCCATCGGCCGCGCAGGCATCATTCTTTATGCCACCATCATCATGCTGGTGATGAATGGTATACTCGCCTATGCTCTTGTCTTCGGACATTTCGGGCTGCCGGCCATGGGCATGAATGGCGCGGCCGTGGTTGCGGTCATCGTCAACGCCTTCAGCTTCATCTTCATCGTGGCTTATGTGCAGACGCGCGAGGAAACGAAGAAATACGAGCTGTTCGTGCGCTTCTGGCGGCCGGACTGGCATGCGCTTTTTGAAGTGCTGCGTCTTGGCCTGCCGATCAGCATCACCATTCTTGCCGAGGTGACCCTGTTTGCTGCCGCCTCGATCCTGATGGGGCAGATCGGCACGGTACAGCTCGCGGCGCACGGCATTGCCCTGCAGCTCGCTTCCATCGCCTTCATGATCCCGCTCGGCCTTTCGCAGGCAGCGACCGTTCGCGTCGGCGTGGCGCGGGGCCAGGGGGACTTCAAAAACCTCATCCGCGCTTCGATCATGATTTACGCCATCGCCTGTGGCATCGCCCTGTGCGGTGGCATCCTGTTTGCGGCGGTGCCGGAATTTCTGGCGAAGTGGTTCCTCGATCCGAAATTGCCGGAGGCCGCCGAGGTGCTCGCTTATGCCAGCAGCCTGGTGGTGATTGCCGGCATCTTCCAGCTTGTCGATGGCATTCAGGCGGTCACGGCAGGCCTGCTGCGCGGGTTGAAGGATGCGCGTATACCGGCGATGCTGGCGCTGATCTCCTATTGGCCCATTGGGCTGGCGCTTGCCTGGACCATGGCTTTTCCGCTCGGTTTCGGCGGGCGCGGTGTCTGGTTCGGCTTTGTGATCGGTCTTTCGACAGCCGCCGTTCTTCTCACCATCCGCTTCGTGCTGCTTGTGAAGCGTGAAATGAAAACGGCCCGCTGAGAAGCGGGCCGCATGTAACGTCCGGATTGGAAAAGTATCAGCGCTCGGCGAGCGCTGCCTCACCCTTCTTTTCACGCAGCAGGTTGACGAAGCGGCGGAAGAGATAGTGGCTGTCCTGCGGGCCCGGCGATGCTTCCGGGTGGTGCTGGACGGAGAAGACCGGCTTGCCGGTGATGCGCAGGCCGCAATTGGTACCGTCGAACAGCGAGATGTGGGTCTCTTCGACGCCCTCGGGCAGCGACTTGGTATCCACCGCAAAGCCGTGGTTCATCGAAACGATTTCCACCTTGCCGGTCGTGAAGTCCTTGACCGGATGGTTGGCGCCATGGTGGCCCTGATGCATCTTTTCGGTCTTTGCGCCAACCGCAAGGCCGAGCATCTGGTGGCCGAGGCAGATGCCGAAGATCGGCAGGTCGGTCTTGATGAGGTTCTGGATAACGGGAACGGCATATTCGCCCGTCGCGGCCGGGTCTCCGGGACCGTTGGACAGGAACACGCCATCCGGCTTCAGCGCCATGATGTCTTCAGCCGAAGTCTGGGCCGGAACGACCGTGACCTTGCAATCGAGACCGGCAAACAGACGCAGGATGTTGCGCTTGACGCCGAAGTCGACGCAGACGACGTGATACTTGGCATCGGCTTCGCCGAGCGTGCCGTAACCCTTGTTCCAGACCCACGGCGTTTCCGCCCAGGTGGAAGACTGGCCGGAGGTGGCTTCTATGGCGAGATCGAGGCCGACGAGGCCGCTCCATGCCTTGGCTTCCGCCTTCAGCGCTTCGATATCGAAGACGCCGTTCGGATCATGGGCGATAACCGCGTTCGGGGCACCGTTTTCGCGGATCCATGCCGTCAGGGCGCGGGTGTCTATGCCGCAGAGGCCGATGACGCCGCGGGCCTTCAGCCAGGCATCCAGATGCTTGACGGCGCGGAAGTTCGAAGGGTCGGTGATGTCGGCCTTGAAGATGACGCCGACGGCGCCGCGCCGGGCGGCGGGCGTCAGGTCTTCGATATCTTCTTCATTGGTGCCGACATTGCCGATATGCGGGAAGGTGAAGGTAACGATCTGGCCGAGATAGGAGGGGTCGGTGAGGATTTCCTCGTAACCCGTCAGCGCCGTGTTGAAGCAGACCTCGGCCTGAACCTTGCCGGTTGCGCCTATGCCTGTTCCTTCAATCACCGTGCCATCGGCAAGAACAAGCATTGCGGTCGGTTTGCGGGTAGTCCAGGGCGCTGTCTCGGTCATCTCGTTCCGTTTCTGCCGCTTCGCACCCCGCCTCTTGAAAGGCAGGGGGTAAGGGGCCATTTTTGTCGCAGGCTTCGTGACATAAAGGGGCGCGCGATAAAGCTCGCGTTCCGACCCTTCGTTAAAATCTCGTGCAGGTGCCGGAAAATAACGAAAGCAGCCCAAGCGGTCAACCGCAGGGCCAAGATTTACGTGGAATTAAACCACCGTATTTTCAAGGTCTTATGCATTTGATTTGCTTGAGCGTGTCGGCTCGTTTATGTCGTTTCGCAAAATGAGGTGGAAAGTTTCCGTATCGAGAAGCTGCGGAAAGCGCTTTCCCAAGGAGAAGAAAAATGATGCGCGACACGTTCGCAAACGCTTTGAAGGACGCATTGAAGGCTCGTGATGCACGCCGCACCTCGACCGTGCGTCTCATCCAGACGGCCATCAAGGATCGCGATATCGCCAACCGCGGCGTGGGCAAGGACCCCGTCAGCGATGAAGATATCATGCAAATTCTGACCAAGATGGTGAAGCAGCGGGAAGAATCCGCCAGCATCTATGAAGGTGCGGGCCGTCCCGAACTTGCCGCTCAGGAGCGCGAAGAAATCGTCATCATCAAGGAATTCATGCCGGAAGAAATTCCGGCCGAGAAGGTGCGCGAACTTTGCCAGGCCGTCATCGCCGAAACCGGTGCTTCCGGCCTGCGTGACATGGGCAAATGCATGAATGCGCTGAAGGAACGTTATCCCGGTCAGATCGACTTTGCGAAGGCCTCCGGCGTCGTGAAGGATCTGCTGAAGTAAATTCGGCAATGCCAAAAAAGTAAAGGCAGGGCAGATGTGGGCTGCCCTGCCTTTTTCTGTCGACGAAAACGCATTCCGGCGGATCAGAATGCTCTCAAGCGCAGGCGTTTTTCGGGGGACGTGCCTGCGGGCGTCGGCAGATTTCTGCGATTTCGTTACTTTGACTGTGGCTGTGTTTTTACATCGCGCGGACGGACTGCTCAAATTACAAAAACATAATTTTTAGTGATGATGCAGCGCCACAAATTTGCCTAAAGCAGGCGCAAAGGGCTTTGCCAGCTTTTGCGCCACCCTGTGAATAACGGGTATTGTGGCTGTGAACTGGTTCATAGGGTTGGTGCTGGCGCCATTCTGCGCTTATATGAAAGACCGGCCTCGAACAGGTAACCCATGCGCTTCTCCAACTCTTTCCTTGATGAGATACGCGACCGCGTGAACATCTCCGATGTGATCGGCAGACGCGTGTCCTGGGACAAGAAGAAGACCAATGCGCCGCGGGGGGATTATTGGGCCTGCTGCCCGTTCCATGGCGAAAAAAGCCCGAGCTTTCACTGTGAGGACCGCAAGGGGCGGTATCATTGCTTTGGTTGCGGCGTTTCCGGCGATCATTTCCGCTTTCTGACCGAGCTTGAGGGCTTAAGTTTCCCGGAAGCCGTGCAGCAGATCGCCGATATGGCCGGCATTTCCATGCCGCAGCCCGATCCGCAGGCGGAGAAGCGGGAGCGTGAGCGCACCTCTCTGCAGGATGTCATGGAAATGGCGACGCTGTTCTTTCAGGATCAGCTGCAGACGGCGCTCGGCGCTCGGGCTCGGGCTTATCTGCGCGATCGCGGGTTGACCGGTCGTACCATCGAGACTTTTCGGCTGGGTTATGCGCCTGACAGTCGCAACGCGCTGAAGGAGCATCTGGCAAGCAAGGGTGTGTCGAAGGAGCAGATGGAAGCCTGCGGGCTGGTGGTCCATGAAAACGTGCCGGTCTCCTATGACCGTTTTCGCGACCGCATCATGTTCCCGATCCTGTCCTCGCGGGAAAAGGTGATTGCCTTCGGCGGCCGCGCAATGGCTTCGGATGCGGTGGCGAAATATCTCAATTCCAACGAGACCGAGCTCTTTCACAAGGGCAATGTTCTCTATAATTTCGCCCGTGCACGTCGGGCCTCACAGGCGGCGGGCGGCACGGTCATTGCCGTCGAAGGCTATATGGATGTCATCGCGCTTTATCAGGCGGGCGTCGAAAATGCCGTCGCACCGCTCGGCACTGCCTTGACCGAAAGCCAGCTCGATCTGCTCTGGAAGATGTCGCCGCAGCCGATCCTCTGCTTCGATGGCGACGGCGCCGGCATTCGCGCCGCCAACCGTGCCGCTGATCTCGCCTTGCCACATATCAAGCCGGATCGCTCCGTCAGCTTCGCGCTTCTGCCCGACGGCAAGGATCCGGATGATCTCGTGCGTCTGGAGGGTAGGGCGCCTTTCGACCGCGTTCTTTCCGAGGCAAAGCCGCTGGCCGCGATGATCTGGAGCCGCGAGACCTCAGGCGTTACTTTCGATACGCCGGAAAAGCGTGCCCAGCTCGAGAGCCGCCTGCGGCAGATCGTGGCCGTTATTGGTGACGAGACGGTGCGGCGCTTCTATCAACAGGACATGCGTGACAGGCTGAATGCCTTCTTCCAGCCGCGCTTTCAGGCAGGCGGGCAGCAGGGTGGCAATTTCCGCCGCAATGGCGCACAGGCGCCGGGGCGTGGCTTTCAGCGCAACGCACCGGGCCGGGGTGGGGCTATGGCCGCACCTGCCAGCAGTATTTCGGAACGGTTGGCGCAATCCGGCCTCGTCAGGGGTTATCAGACCAAGCCGTCGCTTCGGGAGAGCGTTCTGGCCATCACCATCGTCAACCATCCCGAACTGCTTCTCGAGGAATATGACGAGATCGCCGCGATCGACTATGAGAACCGTGACCTGCAACGCCTGTGGTCTACGGTTCTGACCTACGCGGCCGAAAATGCGGCTGCGATATCGCGGGCGGGGCTGATCGAGCGCCTGTCGCAGCAGGGCTTTGACGTGCTGCTGAAAACCATGGATCAGCAGGTGCGCAATGCCCGTCTGTGGACGGCGACCGGCGAGGCGGCGATGGAGGATGCACGGGAAGGTTACGTGCAGGCGCTTTCCCTGCACAAAAGGACAAAGTCGCTCCTCTGGCAGAAAAAGGAGCTGGAGCGCGAAATTGCCGAGGCGACGGATGATGAGCGCGGGACGCTTCTGGTGCGCGCGCTTGCCGAGGTTCAGCTGGAGATCGGCCGAATGGAAAATCAGGAGGCCATCATCGATGGTTTCGGGGTCATGTCCGGCCGGGTGAAGGGACCGGCCGTCGGCCATGGATGATCGTCGCGGCAAGAATTGAAAGGTGTGTGGGGTTGCCTTTTGCGGCAGGCGTCCTAAATAGGGGATAGTCTGGTGATAATTCGCAAAATGCGGCTCTTTTTAAGAATTTCCGTGGCTGTCTCGCCTTCAAAGGCTTGACGGGGCGGGAAATAGCGGGAATCACCAATTCAGGAAAAGTAAGGTGGAATGAGCCTTGGCGGATAGAAATTGCATGAGCAAGCATTTCCGGGTGCACTGTCCTTGCATTCTGCCTGAGGCTGCCGTGGTTAATCGGCAATTAAAGATCACTCCGTTAGGTGTCTGACAGTGATTCGCGGCAATGCGCCGGATGCTCAAGGGGCGGACGGCGATGCGGCGGAACAGGTGTTAGCGTCAGGGAAAGCGACGAGATAGATGGCAACCAAAGTCAAAGAAAACGAAGAAGCAGAAAACGAACGCGACGGTGCGACGGACGGCCCGCTTCTCGACCTTTCGGATGACGCGGTCAAGAAAATGATCAAGGCCGCCAAGAAGCGCGGCTATGTGACGATGGACGAGCTGAATTCGGTCCTGCCGTCCGAAGAGGTGACCTCCGAGCAGATCGAAGACACGATGGCGATGCTGTCCGACATGGGCATCAACGTGATCGAGGACGAGGATGCCGAGGAAGCCGCCGGTGGCGATGACGACGGCGATTCCGACGGTGACGATTCCGAGGGTGGCGAACTTGCGCCTTCCAGCGGCACCGCGCTTGCGACCGCCAAGAAGAAAGAACCAACCGACCGCACCGACGACCCCGTGCGCATGTATCTGCGCGAGATGGGTTCTGTTGAGCTTCTGTCGCGCGAGGGCGAAATCGCCATCGCCAAGCGCATCGAGGCCGGCCGCGAGACGATGATTTCGGGCCTGTGCGAAAGCCCGCTGACGTTCCAGGCGCTTATCATCTGGCGCGACGAACTCAACGAAGGCACCACGCTGCTGCGCGAGATCATCGATCTCGAAACGACCTATTCCGGCCCGGAAGCCAAGGCTGCGCCGCAGTTCCAGAGCCCGGAAAAGATCGAGGCCGACCGCAAGGCCGCCGAAGAAAAGGAAAAGACCCGCAAGCTGCGTGCTCCGACCGGTGACGAGGATGTCACCGATGTTGGTGGTGACGGCCTGCCGCCGGAAGAGGAAGAAGAGGACGACGACGAGTCCAATCTTTCCCTTGCCGCGATGGAAGCCGAACTGCGTCCGCAGGTCATGGAAACGCTCGACACCATTGCCGACACCTACAAGAAGCTGCGCAAGCTTCAGGATCAGCAGGTGGAAGCGCGTCTGGCCTGCACCGGTACGCTTTCTTCCGGCCAGGAGCGCCGTTACAAGGAATTGAAGGATCAGCTGATCACGGCCGTGAAGTCGCTTTCGCTGAACCAGAACCGCATCGACAGCCTTGTCGAGCAGCTCTACGACATTTCAAAGCGTCTGATGCAGAACGAAGGCCGGCTGCTGCGCCTTGCGGAATCCTATGGCGTCAAGCGCGACAGCTTCCTCGAGCAGTATCACGGTGCGGAACTCGATCCGAACTGGATGAAGTCGATCGCCAATCTGGCCGCCCGCGGCTGGAAGGAATTCGCCCGCGAAGAAAGCAACACGATCCGGGAAATCCGCCAGGAAATCCAGAACCTCTCCACGGAAACCGGCATTTCCATCGCCGAATTCCGTCGCATCGTTTCGATGGTGCAGAAGGGTGAGCGCGAAGCGCGCATCGCCAAGAAGGAGATGGTCGAGGCCAACCTGCGTCTCGTGATCTCGATTGCGAAGAAGTATACGAACCGTGGTCTGCAGTTCCTCGATCTCATTCAGGAAGGCAATATCGGCCTGATGAAGGCGGTGGACAAGTTTGAATACCGTCGCGGTTACAAGTTCTCGACCTATGCGACATGGTGGATCAGACAGGCGATCACCCGCTCGATTGCTGACCAGGCCCGCACGATCCGTATTCCGGTGCACATGATCGAAACGATCAACAAGATCGTTCGCACCTCGCGCCAGATGCTGCACGAGATTGGCCGCGAGCCGACCCCGGAAGAGCTGGCCGAAAAGCTGGCCATGCCGCTGGAAAAGGTGCGCAAGGTTCTGAAGATCGCCAAGGAGCCGATCTCGCTCGAAACCCCCGTGGGTGACGAAGAGGATTCGCATCTCGGTGACTTCATCGAGGACAAGAACGCGCTGCTGCCGATCGACGCCGCCATTCAGGCGAACCTGCGTGAAACGACCACCCGCGTATTGGCCTCGCTGACACCGCGTGAGGAACGTGTTCTGCGCATGCGCTTCGGCATCGGCATGAACACGGACCATACGCTGGAAGAGGTCGGCCAGCAGTTCTCGGTTACGCGAGAACGTATTCGCCAGATCGAGGCGAAGGCGCTGCGCAAGCTGAAGCACCCAAGCCGCTCGAGAAAGCTCCGCAGCTTCCTCGACAGCTAAGCTTTTGCTTCCTTTAAAATTGAACCCGGTCAGTCAGCTCTGGCCGGGTTTTTTGTTTTCCGCACTGGCGAACTCTGCGACAAGCCCTATGTGTGAGGCAGGCGATCCGCTTCCGCTGGATATGTCCGGGTTCGATTTGGTTCAGTAAGATGCAACAGGTTTCGGCAGGAAGGTGGCGGTGGAAGGGATGGGCTATGCCCGTCTCCGTTCTTCTGCATCTTGTCGTCGTGGCGATTTTCCTTTTCGAATTGCCGGAGCGTGTAGCCGAGCCGCAGGAACCGGAAAGCATCAGCGTCGATCTGGTGCCACCGCCTGAGGAAAAAAAGGCAGAAGAGGCCCCGCCGCCCGGTGAGGAGAAGGCGAAAGAGGAAAAACCGCAACCTCCGCCACCACCTCCCGCGCCACCGGCTGAAGAAGCGAAACCGGTGCCGCAACCGCAGGCGACGTTGCCTTCCATCGCCATGCGGCCGGAAGAGGCGCAGGCAGATCCTGAGGACAAGGCCGGCAAGACTGAAGAAGCGGAAAAGACACAGCCATCCGCAGAACCGCCGCGCGAGCCCGAGAAAGCGGCCGAGGAAAAGCCTGCGCCCGCCGCCGCCAACAGCGACCTCAAGGTTTCCGCCGAGCAGGGAGAGATCGCGGTTGCGCCGATGAAAGAAGAAGCGTCACCGGAGCAGCCGCCAGTACCGCAACCAAAGCCGCCTGAGGAAAAGCCTTCTGAGGCAAGGGAAAACAAGCCCGCGAAACTTCCTGCGGCTAAGAGTTTGCTTTCATCGGCTCTACTGACACCGGCGCAGAGACGGCAGATGTTTGGCGATCTACCGCCGCGGCGTCGTATCGTGCAGCTTTGCCAAGCGGAAGCACTGGCCCAAATAAGACAGGTTTACGCTGATACCCGCGGCATGTATGGCTTTTCCGACACGGGCGGACGTATATCGGGCAATGTTCTTGACGCGACTGGCGGCGCATTCAACGTCGGCGACGTCTGGCGCGATGTCACGTTTCAATGCGAGGTGGATGTCGATAACTATGCAGTGACGGCCTTCAGAATTAAGATGGGGGACGTCATCACGCCAGCTGAAGCAAGGAAACGGGGTTTCACCGGTCGGTAGCAGATCGGTCGCCGAATTAAAAAATGATCCGCCCTCCAAATGCACGGAAAACCTCGGTTGACGTTTGTCACTTGTCGCTCAAACGCGCTCCGTATCGCCCACCAAAACCCCGATCCCGGCCATCAGAGCATCCTCATCATAGGGCTTCCTGATAACCGGAACAGCGCCGAATTCATCCGGCACCATGCTGCCATCGGCGTAGCCGGTAGCGAACATGAACGGGATGCCACGGCGGTGAAGTTCCCGGGCGACGGGAATGGAGGTGTCCGAACCGAGATTGATGTCGAGAATTGCCACGTCAGGCACATAGCTTTTCAGCTTTTCGATTGCCATCGCAGACGAAGTCGCCGTTTCGATGGTTTTGATGCCGTTATCCTCGAGCATGTTTTCGACGTCCATGGCGATCAGCATCTGATCTTCGACGAGTAATATTTTCAACGGCTCCTCCCGGTTATAGCGGCTGGATTGCCGCGCGGGCTCATTTTCTGTGGGTACTTCGACACTTTCGTTGGCTGACGAGACATGACGGAAGGGCAGCATAATTTCTGCCTCCAATCCATCGGGCAAATAGCGCAACGTACTGCGTCCGCCGAGATCGTAAGGAATGCTGCGGCTGATCAGCGCCGTGCCGAAGCCGGCGCGGGATGGCGTCGGCAGTTTGGTGGTCAGCACTTCCCGCCACTCGATTTCGCAATCGCGGTTTTCGTTGACCCACCAGCACACATGCAATTGCCCACCGTTCTGCGAAAGCGCGCCGTATTTGGCGGCGTTCGTCGCCAGTTCGTGCAGAACGAGCGCCATGACGGAGAAGGCGCGCGAATCAAGTGTGACGTGGGGACCTTCGAGTTTCACCGTCGTTTCCGGGGAACGATGCGGCGACAATTCCGCGTCGAGAAGATCGCGCAGCGCGCCGCCGCCTTCGCCTCGGATGATCTGATCATGGGCAAAGGACAAGGCTTGAATACGGCCCTTCAGGGCAGCCACATATTCCTGCAGGGTCTTGCCTTCCTGTGAGGGATTGCCGACCAGCGATTTGATGATGGCGAGAACATTCTTGACGCGGTGGTTGAGCTCCTCGTTCAACATGCGCTGGCGCACTTCGGCGCGTTCCCTTTCGCCGGCCATTAGCTCGCTGTGATGGAAGGCGACCTCGACCAGCGCAATTCTGGCGGCTTCCGCTATTTCCCGGTCATCTTCCGACCAGGGCTGCGCCCTCTGATGCACCGTCTCTTTCCAAATCGCGAAACTCTTGCGTGGTGTGAGACGGTCCCCCATCGGGCCGGTTTCATAAGATTTTTCCGGATTGCCGGCCCAGTTCAGATTTTGCACGATCTCTTTGCGGAAAAACAGGAGATAGTCCTGTTTCACCTGAGAAAGTGGGATGGCGAGCATTCCAGCTGCCGTGTCGGCGTAGATTTCCGCCTCAGGTATCGCCTGCGACAGCGCATGGGTCGCCCAGACCCTGCCTTCCGAAGCCGAGGCGACGAAACGCGCGAGCCTTGGAATGGCGTCATGCGGTGGTGTTGCGCCATGGCCGTGCCAGTTGTTGTCTACCCAGAGACCGACACCATCACACGGCATCAGATCGGCAAAATCCTGAAAACTGTCGATCAGCAGTTCTTCGATATTGGCGTGGTGCGCGGCGAGCCGCAGGAAGCGATCGAGCGCGGCATGGGCATGGTTGACGGTGTCCAGCCGACGTTTTTGCTTGAGGACCTGCAAATGCATGGAGAAGAATTCTCCAAACATTTCAGCGGCAATCCTTACCGGCATGGTCAGGACACGCGGGGAATAATGGTGACAGGCGATCAGACCCCAGAGGGCGCCATCGACGATCACCGAAATCGACATGGAAGCGGCGACGCCCATATTGCGAAGATACTCGCAATGGATGGGAGAGACGCTGCGCAGATGCGCGAAAGAGAGGTCGAGCGGTTCGCCGGAGATATCGAGGGCGGGCAACACGGGAATTCGTGTGCCGCTGGCATCAGAGATAATGCGGAGCGTGTTCTTGAGATAAAGCGTGCGGGCCTGCTGGGGTATGTCGCTGGCGGGGAAATATTGGCCGAGGAAGCTTTCCAGTTCCGGTTGCTTTGCTTCCGAGACCACCTTGCCGGCTCCATCTTCCTCAAAGCGGTAAATCATTACCCGGTCGTAGCCAAGCGTCGCCTTTACCAGCCTGGTCGTTCTGGAGATGAGGCTTTCCACGCTGTCCGCCTCGCGAATGCGATCCACCATCTTGCGTGCGGTGCCCAGGGGCTGGGTTTCGCTGCGGGACGGTTCGAATTCGATGATCGTGGTGGATTTGTAGCGGTGGAGCGAAATGTCGAAGCTTCGGCCGTCGCCCATTTCCGTTGCGGGCAACATGGCCGGGCGCGTTGTCCTCCCGGTTACAGTCAGCGCGTTGCGGAGGTTGTGTACGAGGTCCTTGCCCAGAACCTCTTCGGCGGTCCGGCCATTGATATCGCCTTCCACACCCAGAATGTCGCAGCAATTTGCCGAATGCCGCAGCACCATGCGCAAAGCGTTATCGCAGGCGATGAGACAGCCATGGGGTTGAATATAGCCGGGGATATGGATGGGCTCGCGGTCGCAATTGGTCAGATCGACACGATAGTCAGTGGGTGCCATGAGAAAGTCTTTCGCACCCTGTGTCAGTCCTGCGCTGTAAATGCCGTGTTTGTCTATGGAAGGGATAGCCTGGATAATTCATTATTATATTGCCAACCCTTCCCCGTTTTATGCAACTGCAGTGGCGGTTTTCCGTTCTGCTGTCATGGGCTGTTATCGCCCTGTCGTCTTATACTTATCGCCATCGGATAGAATTTGACATGGTGCAACGTTCGCAGCGCCGATTTTGTTCCCGACTATTTGAAAGAAAAACGTGCCACAGAAGAAAATAATCATCTCAACCAACGGCCAGGGCCTTTACGAGTTTACCTCTGAAGCAAAAGGCTTCGTAAATCAGGCCGGCGTAACGGAAGGCTTGCTGACAGTCTTTGTCCGGCACACGTCCTGTTCCCTGCTCATCCAGGAAAATGCCGATCCCGACGTCCGACGCGATCTCACGGAGTTTTTCTCCCGTCTCGTCCCGCCTTCGAGCGATCCTTCCATGCGGTGGGTTGTCCACACTCTGGAGGGGCCAGACGACATGCCCGCCCACATCAAATCGGCGCTCACGATGGTTTCCATCGGCGTTCCCATCACGGATGGCAGGCTCGTGCTTGGCACCTGGCAGGGCCTTTATCTCTTCGAACATCGCGATCAGTCGCATCGGCGCGAAGTCGTGCTGCATATCTCGCCGTGATGTGCGGATCCTGATCGGGGTGTGCGCGTTAACCACCCTGAACGCCTGCTGAACATTCGGTTCTGCTGATATTCAGATGGGCGAGTCTAGGGTCTCGTCAATCGCCGGGGGATGTTCCCCCGACGTCAAAGAAACAAACGGAGTGAGTTCATGTTCAGCACCTTCGCAAAAGCCGGCCTGGCTGCCCTCATCGCCCTTGGTGGTATTTCCGTCACCGCTCCAGCTGCTTCGGCCGGCTCGGATGTACAGTTCCGAGTTCAGGTTCAGGATGGTTATGGTCATCGTCCCGGCTGGGGCCGCCCGGATCGCCCGCGCCGTGGCTGCTCGCCCTGGCTTGCGGAAGAAAAGGCAAGCCGCATGGGTCTTCGCCGCGCGCGTGTTGTTGATGTATCTCCGCGCCGCGTCGTCGTTGCAGGTTTTGACCGCCACGGCCGTGACCGCGTCGTATTCGCCAATGAGCGCGGCTGCCCGGTAATCCGCCGCTAACGGCAGCGATCCTGATCGATCTGCCGGCATCCCCGTCCCGGCAGATGGACAAAACGCCCCTCGCTTCCTGAACGGTAGCGAGGGGCGTTTCATTTTATCTGTGCTATGGCGGAGGCCGAGCCGGTGCGGGCGACCCAAAAGCCGCCCCTTGCCGATTATTGCTCGAGCGCGAAGGTGACGTTGACCACAACGCTGTAGCTGTTTTCACCAGAGGCAATCGGGACACTGTCCGCTTCCTTCGCCATGGAGGCGCGCATCATGGCCTGCGGCACCGGCATCGGGCGCTGCGAGTTTTCGGTGATCTGGATGACACGGCCGAGCTTTACGCCAGCAGCTTCCGTCAGGGTCTTGGCCTTGGAAAGAGCGTCTGCCACGGCCTGTTTGCGAGCCTCGGTGACGGTGGCTTCAGGCTTGTCGTTGGTGAAGCTGATGTCTCCACCCTGGTTGATGCCGAGCTTGACGGATGTATCGAGGATCGCGCCGAGCTTCTTCAGGTCCCGCACCCGCACGGTCAGGCCGTTGGATACCTGGTAACCGGTGATTTCGGGAGCGACATAGACGCCGTCCTTTGGCTCATAATGCTTGTAAAGCGGCTGCACCGAGAAGTTGCTGGTCTGCAGGTCACGATCTTCGATCGCCGCCTCCTTCAGCGCCTTCAGAACATCGGCCAGCGCCTTTGAATTTTCCGAAAGAGCGGCCGCCGCGGTCTCTGCCTGCTTGACGACGCTGAACGACAGGATTGCCATATCAGGAGCGATGGCCGCCTGGCCTTCGCCGGAAACGCTGATTGTGGCTTCACGCGGGGTGGCCTCCTGCGCGAGCAACTGGCCGGAGAGCGGCATCATGGCTGCTGCTGTCATTGCGCTAAGTGCAAAAAGGCGGGCCGATTTTGTCTTCATGGTGTTTCCTCGTTGATTGAGTCCCTTGAACGGGTATTGCCTTAGATTGTGTAGCTAATACGGCGGCACTGTTTGCAAAAGCATCAATGGCTTGTCGGGCTGTAAAAATTGCGTTAGAGCGTGACCACCGGATTCGAACCATTGCGAAACCGGTGTTTCGGATAGCGTTTTCCGAAGGGGCCTGTAGCTCAATGGTTAGAGCCGGCGGCTCATAACCGCTTGGTTGGGAGTTCGAGTCTCTCCAGGCCCACCATTTTTCTTTTTTTATCAGATGGTTGTTGATTTTCTGTGCTGATCGCAGGGGTGCTGTCGCGCCTCACGCAGTATCGGTGAGAGCGCGTGGTGGGGATGAAAATCGTATCCCGCCATCTCATTCGCTGATAGCAGCCCGGCTTGCCATTTGAAGCAAACCGGGCCGCAGGATCGGACATTAGTTGCAGACCCGCATGCTTTCGGTGTGCCAGCCGCCGTCATAGGAATTCGGAACCCGCCGGTCTTCAAACCAGCAGCGCGGCGGCGGCGGTGGCGGTTCGTAATAACGGGGGCCGCTATTATTGGCGATGGCGCCGCCGATCAGCCCACCGATGACGCCTGCGGCGAGGCCTCCGGCAATGGCTGCGCCATCATTGTGGCGACGGTGTTCGCGATAGGGCGGTGGCGGCGGGCCGCCACGGTCGTAACCCCGATCGTAACGCGGACGGTAGGGATAGTCCTGCGCGCTGGCGCTGCCATAGGATGCGAAGATGCTGCCAGTGGCAACAAGCGCGGCAATCGTGGAAAGAATTATCTTTTTCATCGGGCTACTCCATAAGCCTGCTTCGGGAGATAGAGGCTCATTATGCCCGCATGATGGCACGGAACTGCTGAACGGCTTGTGAATGTTTCATTTTTACGCAGTTCATATTGTTCCGTTTTTTCGCAGAGCGGATCGTAGCCTGCGCTGGGCTTCTGCAACGAAAAAAGCCCGGCGGATGGCCGGGCTTCGGGTCTACAAAATTCGATTGTGATCAGAACTTCACGCCGAGGCCCACCTTGACGGTGTGCTGGTCAAGGTCGGTATTGATGCCAAATATGTCCTTGTCGCCGTAATCGTTGTAACGATATTCCAGCCTGCCGAAGACATTGTCGGTGAAGGCGTAATCCAGACCTGCGCCAACCGTGTAGCCGTTGAAGGTGGCGCTATCCTTGCCGGCGCCGGGGGTGTCGATGAAGCCGCGTGTGGCGGTCCAGCCGGCGGTGCCATAAAGCAGGGCGCGATCGAAGGCATAACCAACGCGGCCACGAACGGACCCTTGCCAGTCGGTGCCAATGTTCACACCCGCATAATCATTGTCATTCCAGTTATAGTCGACGTCACCCTCGATGCCGAGAACAAAATTATTGTCGAACTGGTAATTGTAGCCGGCGAAGGCGCCGAGAATGCCGCCATCGAAATTATCCGAGCCTATGGGGGCACCGGCCGAAAAATCACCATTTGCCCAGCCCGCGCCACCTTGAATACCAAGATAAGGACCAGACCAGGTGAAGACCGGCAACGTTTCCTGTGCGACCGGAGGCGCCGGTGTTTCGTAGACGGCATCCGCGGCCATTGCGGTGCTGGCCGAAAGGGCCAGGAGCGACGTTACGATCAGCGTTTTCATCGTTTTCTCCCTGAGCTGACTGATATGTAGCATAGTTTAGTAACTTTTAATATGGGGTGGCTTTCGGCGGTGCCAAGGGGCGGCTTGTCGTCCCTGCCGGCTGGCCTACTTACCTCCATGCCGCGGCGTTTCGTGATGTCCCGCCATGCTGTTCTGATGCTGCGAACGTCTTCGGCGGCGTTTGGTTCCCTTCGCCGTTCTTTCTGAGGACCGCAATGCCGGCGCTATCGGTCACGCTTGGTTGTCTTGACACCGGGGGGAGCACCCATAGAGTTGTGGCTGACGGCTGCGATGCCGGTGCTTCGCGCCATATGCTAGAGGCTTGAGCCGCCGTCGAGATAATACCCCAACGACCGCCTCGCGCGGCCGTTTGTGGCTGGAAGGGCAGGGGAGGGCAGAAACGTATGGAGCTTTATTTTAGCGGAGGAGGGGCGACGTGATTGTCGGAGCCGTTCTCAGCGCCATTCTTCTCCTCACCCTTATTGCATTTCCGCGGCATCTCAAACCAGTGGTCATCTGCCTGCTCCTGATATGGGCCGGCACGGCTGCCTTTGTCATTTACGACTGGCGTCGCAGCAGCCAGCGGCTGGAGCATATCGTCGCGACTGCCGGGTTCGAGGCCGCCTGTCCGGACCCTGCATTGCCCATTCGCGTCAGCTTCCGCAATGATAACAATGTCGCGGTGCAGCGTCTGACCTACACGCTGGAGGGATTCGAACCGGCCTTTCGAGCTTCCGTATCGTTCGATCCCTATCAGGTGAGCGAAAGGCGGATCGAAGCCGGGGAAACCTTCGCCGCCTGCCGGACATTTCGCCTGCGCAACAACGAGCGGGTGGAACCGCAAAGGCTGGAGTGGCGGGTTACCGTCATTTCCGCCGAGTTTGATTGAAGAGATCACACCGGTGCCGGCAATCACGGTATTTTGAGAATTTATGCTTGGGTCCAAAGGCCCTGCATTGCAACCGCTCCATGGGCCTGCCGTGCCCCGGCTGCGTGCGAAGCGCACGGGCCGCGACGGGGCGTGACTTGTTTTCGCCGGTTTGCGGTGTCATCTGCCACACATTGGATTGATGTCGCGGGTTGATGTTTTGCGTATTTTTCTGAAGTTTTTGAAGATCACGGCTATTGGCCTCGTTGCCCTCCCGGTTTTGGCCGGCGCACATATGGGCATCGGCCAGCTGACGGGGAATTTTCACGAGGTCATTCCCGGCGAGCTTTATCGTTCGGCTCAGCCGAGTGGCAAGGACATCGCCGCTTACGCCAAGGCCTATGGCATCAAGACCATCATCAACCTGCGCGATGAAAAGCGTGAAGCCTGGTATGATACCGAAAGCAAGGCCGCGAAAAACAACGGCATCCGGCTGGTCGACTATCCGCTGAGCTCAAGCGAGAAAGTCTCGGTGGAAGATTCAGAAACGCTGGCGGCGGTGCTGCGCAACGCGGAAAAGCCTGTTCTCATCCATTGCGAACATGGCGCGAACCGCACCGGGCTTGCCTCTGCGATCTATGTGGCCGCCGTGGCAGGCAAGAGCGAGGCGGCCGCCGAGTTTCAACTTTCGCCCTATTACGGCCATGTGCCGATCCCCGGCATCGGGCGTTATGAAATGTATCAGTCCTGGGATGACTTCGAGGAAACCATCGGGTTCTGACTGCTGCTTTATCCTCGGCCCAATGCCGGGGATCTAACCGCGTTGCGTCCGGCCGATAGGCTGCAGATGCCCGGGACAAGCCCGAGCATGACAGTGGAGAAGTCTTCGAACGCCGTTGCGAACAACGCGCTTAATAAACCCCGCCGCTTTCCCCGATCACCCTTGTCAGGCTGCCCGTAGCCGGGAAAAGCGGGATGAGGCAGGCCTGGAGGGCGTGGTATATATCACCCTTGCCGGGGAACAGCGTGTGAGCGGGAACCAGATTTTCCGTCAGTTCCTCATGCCAGCCGCCATTTTTATGGTCGATGAAGCTGTTGGCGATGGTGCTCCAGATGCGGCGGTAGCTGTCTTCATAGAAAGGGTCCGCCGGCAGGTTCTCGTTGAGAAAATGAGCCGCACCCGCCGCTTCGCACATGGGCCACCAGAGCTTTGCCCGCTTGTCGGGATTGTCGTTCCAGTCGAGCGTATAAAAGAAGCCGCCTTTTTCCCGATCCCAGCCAAGCGCCATGGACTGCACGAACAGCGATTTGGCGGCCACCGGCATCCAGTCGTGGCGGCGATCACCCAACACCCAAAGCTGGAGGAGGAGGCGCGCCCATTCCAGCCAATGGCCGGGGGTGGAGCCGGAGGGACGGAACATCTCGTTGCCGCGATAGTCCTTGTCGAGTGTCCAGTTGTCGTCGAAATGCTCCGGAACCCGGAAATCCAGTTCACCGGCGCGACGGCGGATGAGAAGATCGGCGATGCGTTCGGCCTTGCCGAGGTAGTTTTTGTCGCCGGTCACCTCATAGGAGGCCATCAACGCTTCGGTCAGATGCATATTGGAATTCTGGCCGCGATAATTATCGATGGGCGACCAGTCGCGGTTGAATTCCTCGGCGATCGCGCCGTGTTTTTCTTCCCAGAAACGGGTTTCCAGCACTTCGGTAATATCGGCCAGCATCTGGTCGGCGAGCGGGTGGCCGACGGTCTTGGCGGAGGAGGCGGCCAGAAGCACGAAGGCATGGCCGTAACCCTGCTTGGTGGCGTCCACGGGGCCGGCATCGTTAACCTGCCAGAAATAACCGCCATGCTCGCTGTCGCGATGCCTGTTCCAGAGATAGGTCATGCCGTGGTCGACAATATCGCCACAGCCCGGACGGCCGAGCAGATGGCCGATGGAGAAGCAATGCACCATGCGCGCGGAGGCATGGATGCCGCGCACGGGATCGTTTGCCTGCAACGGCGCGCCCTTGACATCGAGATCGAAGAAGCCGCCGGCAGGATTGAGCGCCCGGTACTGGAAGAAGTCGAAAAGCCCCTCGGCCTGTTTTACCAGCCACTGGCGGTGCCAGGGCAGGGTATTCCAGTTTCGGCTGTTGTGATCGTCCTCAGACATCGCGTCCTCCATGCGGTTTGCTGCTTCGGCTTATATCCTTGCCGTATAAACCTGTCATCTGTCAGCGATATTTCGTAACGTGACGCAACGACGCAAAGCCATGCCTGTCCCTTGAAGATATATTGACATAAACATATCTTTATGTGACTTGACGACTTGCGATCTTGCAAATCGAAATGAGGAGTGTGCCCGTGTTTGACGATCTGTTTGGCCCTGAGGGGGCAAAGCGCGACGGCGCGGAAATTTTCAAGGCGCTGCGCGAAGCCGCCAGCGAGCGCATCCTCATTCTCGACGGCGCCATGGGCACGCAGATTCAGGGTCTCGGTTTTGACGAAGATCATTTTCGTGGTGACCGCTTCATCGGCTGCGCCTGTCACCAGAAAGGCAATAACGACCTTCTGATTCTGACCCAGCCGGACGCTATCGAAGACATCCACTATCGCTACGCCATGGCGGGTGCGGATATTCTCGAAACCAACACGTTTTCCTCGACCCGCATCGCGCAGGCCGATTACGAGATGGAAAATGCCGTCTACGACCTCAACCGCGAGGGTGCGCAGATCGTCCGCCGCGCCGCCCAGCGCGCCGAGCGGGAAGATGGCCGCCGCCGTTTTGTCGCTGGCGCCATCGGCCCCACCAACCGTACGGCCTCGATTTCGCCAGATGTCAACAATCCCGGTTACCGCGCCGTCAGCTTTGACGATCTGCGTATCGCCTATGGCGAGCAGATCGACGGCCTGATCGATGGCGGCGCCGATATCATCCTCATCGAGACGATCTTCGATACGCTGAATGCAAAGGCGGCGATCTTCGCCTGCGAGGAGCGTTTCGAGGCCAAGGGCATCCGCCTGCCGGTCATGATCTCGGGCACGATCACAGACCTATCCGGCCGCACGCTTTCCGGCCAGACGCCGTCTGCCTTCTGGAATTCGGTGCGCCACGCCAACCCCTTTACCATCGGCCTTAACTGCGCACTCGGTGCGGATGCCATGCGTCCGCATCTGCAGGAATTGTCCGATGTCGCCGATACCTTCGTCTGTGCCTATCCGAATGCAGGCCTGCCGAACGAGTTCGGGCAATATGACGAAACGCCTGAGATGATGGCGCGTCAGGTGCAAGGCTTTGCCCGCGACGGTCTCGTCAACATCGTCGGCGGTTGCTGCGGCTCGACGCCGGAGCATATCCGGGCGATTGCCGAAGCGGTGAAGGATTACAAGCCGCGCCCGATCCCTGAGCACAAGCCCTTCATGTCGCTTTCGGGCCTTGAGCCCTTCGTGCTGACCAAGGACATTCCCTTCGTCAACGTCGGCGAGCGCACCAACGTCACCGGCTCGGCCAAGTTCCGCAAGCTTATCACCGCCGGTGATTACACGGCGGCGCTGGCCGTTGCCCGCGATCAGGTGGAAAACGGCGCGCAGATCATCGACATCAACATGGATGAAGGCCTGATCGATTCCGAAAAGGCGATGGTGGAGTTTTTGAACCTCATCGCTGCCGAGCCCGACATCGCCCGCGTGCCTGTCATGATCGACTCGTCGAAGTTCGAGATCATCGAGGCCGGTCTGAAATGCGTTCAGGGCAAGTCGATCGTCAACTCGATTTCGCTGAAGGAAGGCGAGGAGAAGTTTCTCCAGCAGGCGCGGCTCGTCCACAATTACGGCGCGGCAGTCGTTGTCATGGCCTTTGACGAGGTGGGGCAGGCGGATACCTATCAGCGCAAGGTGGAAATCTGCGCGCGGGCCTACAAGCTGCTGACCGAAAAGGCCGGGCTGGCGCCTGAGGACATCATCTTCGATCCGAACGTCTTTGCTGTCGCGACCGGTATCGAGGAGCACAATAATTACGGCGTTGATTTCATCGAGGCCACCAAGACCATCCGCGAAACCATGCCGCTTACGCATATTTCCGGTGGCGTTTCCAACCTTTCCTTCTCCTTCCGCGGCAATGAACCGGTGCGCGAGGCGATGCATGCCGTGTTCCTGTATCACGCCATCCAGGTTGGCATGGATATGGGCATCGTCAACGCCGGTCAGCTTGCGGTTTATGACAATATCGACCCGGAGCTTCGCGAGGCCTGCGAGGACGTGGTGCTGAACCGCCGCGATGACGCGACCGAACGCCTGCTGGAGGTCGCGGAGCGTTTCCGGGGCACGGGCGCCAAGGATACCAAGGTTCAGGATCTTTCCTGGCGTGAGCTGCCCGTCGAGAAAAGGCTGGAGCACGCGCTGGTCAACGGCATCACCGACTATATCGAGGCCGATACGGAAGAGGCGCGCCAGAAGGCGGAGCGTCCGCTGCACGTCATCGAAGGGCCGCTGATGGCCGGCATGAACGTGGTGGGCGACCTCTTCGGTTCGGGCAAGATGTTCCTGCCGCAGGTGGTGAAATCTGCCCGCGTGATGAAGCAGGCTGTGGCGGTGCTTCTTCCTTACATGGAAGAAGAAAAGCGCCTGAACGGCGGCGAAGAGAAGAAGGCGGCCGGCAAAGTGCTGATGGCGACCGTCAAGGGCGATGTGCACGATATCGGCAAGAACATCGTCGGCGTCGTGCTCGCCTGCAACAATTACGAGATCATCGATCTCGGCGTCATGGTGCCGACGACGAAAATCCTCGAAACGGCAATCGCCGAAAAGGTGGATGTGATCGGCCTTTCCGGCCTCATTACGCCGTCGCTGGACGAGATGGTGCATGTGGCCGCAGAAATGGAACGGCAGGGTTTCGACATCCCGCTGCTAATCGGTGGCGCCACGACGAGCCGTGTGCATACGGCGGTAAAAATTCATCCGCGGTATGAGCAGGGGCAGGCGATCTATGTGACCGACGCCTCGCGCGCCGTGGGCGTCGTGTCGGCGCTTCTCTCCGCCGAGCAGAAGCCGGCTTATATCGACGGTATTCGCAGCGAATATGCCAAGGTGGCAGAGGCTCACGCCCGCAACGAGCGTGAGAAGCAGCGCCTGCCGCTTTCCCGCGCCCGCGAGAATGCGCACAAGATTGACTGGTCGAGCTATAGCGCCGTCAAGCCACAATTCTTCGGCACAAAGGTATTCGAGACCTATGATCTGGAAGAGCTTTCTCGCTATATCGACTGGACGCCGTTTTTCCAGACCTGGGAATTGAAGGGCCGCTTCCCCGCGATTCTCGATGACGAGAAGCAGGGCGAGGCGGCGCGTCAGCTCTATAGCGATGCGCAGGCGATGCTGAAGAAGATCATTGAGGAGAACTGGTTCCGGCCGCGCGCGGTGATCGGCTTCTGGCCGGCTAATGCGGTGGGCGACGATATCAGGCTATTTACCGATGAGAGCCGCAATGAAGAGCTGGCGACCTTCTTCACGCTGCGCCAGCAGCTTTCCAAGCGAGACGGACGTCCCAATGTGGCGCTGTCCGATTTCGTCGCGCCTGTCGATAGCGGTGTTGCCGATTATGTCGGCGGCTTCGTGGTAACGGCGGGTATCGAGGAAGTGGCGATTGCCGAGCGTTTCGAGCGGGCGAATGACGATTATTCGTCCATCCTCGTCAAGGCGCTGGCCGACCGTTTCGCGGAGGCCTTCGCCGAGCGCATGCATGAGCGGGTGCGTAAGGAGTTCTGGGGTTATGCACCGGATGAGGCTTTTGCCGGTGATGAGCTGATTGGAGAGGCCTATGCCGGTATCCGCCCGGCACCTGGCTATCCGGCCCAGCCCGACCACACCGAAAAGAAGACGCTGTTTGCCCTGCTCGACGCCACCAATGCGGCGGGCGTGGAATTGACGGAAAGCTACGCCATGTGGCCGGGCTCTTCCGTGTCGGGCATCTATATCGGCCACCCCGAAAGCTATTATTTCGGCGTTGCCAAGGTGGAGCGTGATCAGGTGCTGGATTATGCGCGCCGCAAGGATATGCCGGTTGAGGAAGTGGAGCGCTGGCTCGGCCCTGTGCTCAACTACGTGCCGACGAACGGCGAGGAGAAAATCGATAGCGCGGCCTGATGGTTCACGCATTGCCGGGACAAATAAAAAGCGCGGGTCTTGCCCGCGCTTTTTTGTTTACTGTGGAACCTATGACCGCAACGCCGCCAGTTCCTCAATGCCGACATGGCTCTCTATCTCGCTGCCGCGCAGATAGAGGTAGAGACCGATCGCGAAGGCGAGGACGGCGATGAAGACCAGATACCAGGCGTGGGCCATGGGGTTGATCGCAAGCGCCGTCGTCACGCCGATCGGCGTCAGCCCGCCAAAGACGGCATAAGAGACGTTGTAGGCGAAGGAGAGGCCGGAGAAACGGACGGATGCCGGGAACGCCCGCACCATGACGTAGGGCACCGCACCGGCCATGCCGACCGAAAGGCCCATGACGCCGTAAAGCACGAACATGGTCTGAAGCGAGGTGCCGGCGTAGCTGTAGAAGGTGAAGGTGGCGATGCCGAAGAAGATGCTGGCGCCCATGAAGAAGAGGCCGGAGCCGATACGGTCGATCAGCGCGCCGGCAATGATGACGCCGAAGATCAGGAACAGCGTGCCGAAGCTGGTGCCGGCGAGCGCCTGCGTTGGCGTATAGCCGTAGAGCTTTTGCAGGAAGGTCGCCGTCATCAGCGTGGTGACGACGATTGCCGCTGACAGAACCCAGGTCAGCAGGGCGGAGATGATCACGCCGCGCATATGGTGCTTCAGCACCAGCCCGAGCGGCAGCTTGTCCGTAAGTGACTTCGACTTCTTCATTTCCATGAAGATCGGCGTCTCTTCCAGCCAGCGGCGCAGATAAACGGCGATGAGGCCGAAAATGCCGCCGAGCAGGAAGGGGATGCGCCAGGCGTAACCGGCCACGTCTTCCGGCGTGAAAAGCGAATTGATGGCAAAGGCGATCAACGAGCCCAGCATGATGCCAAAGGAAAGACCGGAGGTGAGGAAACCACAGGCGAGGCCGACGCGGCGGAAGGGCACGTGTTCGGCAACGAAGGTCCAGGCGCCGGGCACTTCACCGCCGATGGCGGCACCCTGCAGCATGCGCAGGATGATGAGCAGGATGGGAGCGGCCACGCCAATGGTGGCGTAGGTCGGCATCAGTGCCATGCCCAGCGTGGAAAGAGCCATCAAGAGGATCGAGAAAGCGAAGACACGCTTGCGGCCGTAACGGTCGCCATAATGCGCCAGTACGATACCGCCCAGCGGCCGCACCAGATAACCGGCGGCAAAGATGCCGAAGGTCTGGATCATCACCAGCCAATCCGGCATCTCAGGCGGGAAGAACAGATGGCCGATCACGGTCGCGAAAAATACGAAAATGATGAAGTCGTAAAATTCGAGCGCACCGCCCAGGGCCGAAAGGCCGAGCGTTTTGTAATCCTGGCTATTGAGGGGCCGGGCTGCCGCCGGTGTGGTGGTGGGAGACATGAGGCTGCTTCTTTTCTAAATTTCGTATTACTTATGGGAATGCGGCAAGCGCAGCGCGATTTCAAGCCTTATGCTGTTCAATCACTCAGGTATTTCGATGGGCTGTCGAGAAAGCGCCGCAGGAAGATTATGGTCTCCAACTCGTCATAAAGACGTTCGGTGATGCCATCCTCGTCGAAATGATAAATCGTTGCCTCTGGAATGGCCAGAAGGACGGGCGAATGGGTGGCGATGATCAATTGCCCGCCTCGATCGGCCGCATGGCGGATGAGCGCGGCGAGTTCGAGCTGTTTCTGCATTGAAAGCGGGCTTTCCGGTTCATCCAGAAAATAAAGACCGGCACCGTGCAACCTCTGCTGCATGATGTCCATAAACCCTTCGCCGTGGGAACGGCGGTCGAGTATATTGTTCCTGACGATCCTGCGAAATGTCTCGGGCGTCTCCTCCGGAAAATCCTCGCCTTTTTTCAGTGCCTTATCCCGCTCCCAGCGAAAATCGTCCAGCGCTTCCTCATTCTGGCGGCGGATATAACCAAGCACGTCTTCGGCGCGCAGAAACATGCGGATTTTCGGATATTTCTTGCGGGCGAAATAGAACGACTTCGCCACGGTCTCGGCGTGCTGAAGGTAAAGGTCGCCGGTTACCTGACCGTGATTGCCGATGGCATAGGCAGTCATTCCCGCCGCCAGTCCTTCCAGCAGTGTTGATTTGCCCGAACCGTTATTGCCGGCGAAAAAGGTGATCGGCGTCTTGAACTCAAGACGTTGCAGATGGCGCAGCGCAGGGACGGAGAAGGGGTAGACGTCGCTTCCGTCGAGGTTCTCTTTTGTGGTTACGCTATCGAGAAACAGCATGTTTGGCTCCTCCTGACGGAAGACACTTAAACGGTCACCGTGTCAAAAGCCATTATCCCTATTCGAAACGGTCGATGATGCTGATGCCGCTTTCCCTGAAGCTGTCCATGGCGGGCAAGGCAGCTGCGGCCTCGGTCAGGGAGATGTGGCGGCCGATCAGCTTTTCTGGCGCGAGCCTGCCGCTTTCGATCATGGCCAGCATATCGTCGTAACGCCACGCCTGCATGCCGTGACTGCCGTAGATTTCCAGCTCGTGGGCGATCACCCGGGCCATAGGGATGGCGGGCATGGCGTGGTCTGCCAGCATGAGGCCCACCTGCACGTGACGGCCGCGCCGACGCAGATTGCTGATGGAGTTGCAGCAGGTTTGCGGGTGACCCAGCGCATCGACCGAAACATGTGCACCACCGCCAGTGATCTCGCGCACCGCTTCGGAGACGTCGGCCACGGACCGGCTGTTGATGGTGGCCGTTGCGCCGAGCTGACGGGCCATTTCGAGCTTGTCTTCGGCGATGTCGATGGCGACGACCTGCGCACCGAGGCCGGCGCCGATCATAATGGCAGACAGGCCGACGCCGCCGCAGCCATGCACCGCCAGCCATTCACCGCCCTTCAGGCGTCCCTGATCGGTCACTGCCCGGAAGGAGGTGGCAAACCGGCAGCCGAGGCCGGCCGCCGTTGCGTAGCTCATCGCATCGGGCAGATGCACGAGGTTCTGATCGGCGTAATCGATCGCGACATACTCGGCGAAGGAGCCCCAATGGGTGAAGCCGGGCTGGAACTGCGCCTCACAGACCTGCTGGTTGCCGGAGCGGCATTCGTGGCAATGGCCGCAGCCTGAGACGAAGGGAACGGTGACGCGATCACCGGTCTTGAAACGGGTGACGTTCTTGCCGACAGCGGCAATCACCCCGGCGAATTCGTGGCCGGGAACATGCGGCAGGCGAATATCCGGGTCATGTCCCATCCAACCGTGCCAATCGCTTCGGCAAAGGCCGGTGGCCTTTACCTCGATGACCACACCGCCATCTGTCGGTTCCGGATCCGGCAGGGACGCGACAACGGGGGTCTCACCGAATCGTTCGTAATAAAGCGCGCGCATCATGGCCTCACATCGTTGGTATGCAGGTTCGAAGTCATACCTGCTCTACCATCTCCCGCAAATGGGCGAAGCGGTTTTGCGTCTGGAAAAGCGTTTTAGTCCTTGATGAGCATCAGGTCGCCGGCTGCGAATTTCAGCGTGACCTGCTCACCGACGGCGGGCGGTGCTGTGCCGGGATCGTTGAACATGTCGAATGACAGAGTGGATCCGCCGAGATCGAGGCGGGTGCGGATGACCGAGCCGAGGAACTGGCTGGAGGTGACCGTGCCGGAAATGGCGACATCGCCTTTCGCGTCGCTGCCGAGCGAACCCGCTTCAGGGCGCAGGGCAAGGGTGATTTTTTCGCCATTTGCCGCATTGACCGGCTTTTGCAGGGTGATCTGCTGCTCCCCGACCTGGATGGTGTTGGATGAGGAGTCCGCCACGATCGCGTCGATGAGGTTCAGCGTGCCCACGAAGGAAGCGACGAAGCGGGTCGCGGGCGTGTTGTAGATATCGAAGGGCGAGCCGATCTGGTCGGCGCGGCCGGCATTCATGACAACGATGCGGTCGGAAATCGACAGGGCCTCTTCCTGATCGTGGGTCACGAAAATGGTGGTGATGCCGAGTTTCTGCTGAATCTGGCGGATTTCCTCGCGCAGCGAAACACGGATCTTGGCGTCGAGTGCCGAGAGCGGTTCGTCCAGCAAAAGCACTTCCGGCTTCGGCGCGAGCGCACGGGCCAACGCCACGCGTTGCTGTTGGCCGCCCGACATCTGGTAGGGATAACGGTCAGCCAGATGCTCCAGGTGGATGAGCTGGAGCATTTCTTTCACGCGCGCGTCGATTTCGGCTTTCGGTTTGCCTGCGACTTTCAGGCCGAAGGCGACGTTTTCATAGACATTCATGTTCGGGAACAGCGCATAAGCCTGGAACACCATGCCAATATTGCGCTGGTTGGGCCGGAGCGTTGTCTGGTCCTTGCCGTTGATGACGATCGACCCTCCGGTCGGGATTTCGAAACCGGCGATCATGCGCAGTACCGTGGTCTTGCCGCAGCCCGATGGCCCGAGGAAGGAGACGAACTCGCCCTTTTCGATGGCCATGTTGAAATCATGTACGACCTGGACGGAGCCGAAGGATTTCTTGATGTTGCTAAGTGTCAAAAAGCTCATGAAATATTGTCCTCAGGCCTTGGGAGGCGCGCCCTTCTGGTAGCGTGAAACGAGTTGGATCAGACCGAGGCAACCCCAGGTGATGCCGAAGGAAATCACGGCAAGCGCGGCCGGTTCATAGGCGCGGTTGGCACCCAGCAGCTGCATGTAGGGGCCGAAGGCCGGGCGGTTCAAAAGGGCTGCCATGGTGAACTCACCGATGACGATGGCAAAGGTCAGGAAGGCGCCCGACAGCACGGCGACCAGAACATTGGGCAGGATGATGCGCGAGAGGATGGTCGTCCAGCCCGCGCCAAGGCTCTGCGCCGCTTCCGTCAGGGTCGCCACGTCGATGGTTCTGAGGCCGGTATCGACGGCGCGGTACATATAGGGCAGGGCGAGCGTGGCATAACCGAACATCAGAAGCAGGTTGGTGCCGAAGCTCGTGCCGGTCAGCGGCAGCCAGCTGGAGGTGTTGTAAAGCCTGATATAACCGAAGACGATGACGATGGCCGGGATGACCAGCGGCAGAAGCGTGATGAATTCGATATAGGGGCGCAGGCCCGGCAGTTTCAGACGCACCCAATAGGCGGTCGGCACCACCAGCAGGACGCCGAAAATGATGGTGAACAGCGCCATGACGACGGAATAGCTGAAGGTTTCCTGGAAGCGCGGGTCGCCCAGCACCTTGGCATAAGCGTCGAAAGAATATTCGCCGCGCCGCATTTTCAGCGAGAAATTGGTCATGCCGATCAGCGGCAGGGCGAAATAGAGCAGGCCGAAAATCAGCGCGCCCCAGGCGAAGAAACGCTTCATTTCAGCCACCTTTCGCTGCGGGCGCGCAGCCAGATATAAAGTGCATTGGCAATGCCTGTCACGACGATCATGCCGAAGGCGAGCGCGTAACCGAGATGCGGATTGCCGAGAACGTCGCCGCGAATCTGCGCGAAGAGCAGGATCGGTACGATGTTGAGCGAGGAGCCGGTGAGCGCAATTGCGGTGGCCACTGCGCCGAAGGCATTGGCAAACAGCAGCGACATGGTGCCGAGCAGCGACGGCAGCAAGATCGGAAAGGCCACCATGCGCCAATATTGAAAGCCGGTGGCTCCGAGAATTTCCGCCGCTTCGCGCCATTCGCGCTTCAGGCCGTCAAGCGCGGGCGTGATGATGAGGATCATCAGCGGAATCTGGAAGAACAGATAGGTGACGGTGAGACCCCAGAAGGACAGGATGTTGAAGCCGAGCATCCTGAGATCGATGCCGACCTGCGTCTTCAGGAAGACGGTCAGGAGGCCGACCGGGCCAAGCGTGGCGATGAATGCGAAGGCAAGCGGTACCCCGGCGAATTGCGAGGCGACGCCTGAAAAGGTGAGAAGCGGTCCGCGGATACGCTGCGGCAGACCACCGAGCACTACGGCCGCGGCGACGGCAAAGCCGATGAGGCAGCCGAGCGCTGCAGAAGCGAGGCTGATCTTTATCGAGATCCAGTAGGCCGAAAGGATGGATGCGGTAAAAAGCCCTGCAATATTTTCAAGCGTGAAAGTTCCGTCTGTCCGCTGGAACGCGCCAACGACGATCTTCATCGTCGGCATAATCAGAAACAGCAGCACAAAAACGGCAAAAGGTACGACGCCTATCCAATGCAGCGGCAGCTTTCTGCGCGCGTCGGATGGTCCGCCGGTGTTGGTTGATGGCATCCTTGTCCCCAAACGCCGTTTTCAAACGGTCTGTCTATAAAGGTCTATATTATAAAAGAAGCACCCCGGCTTTGATCGGCCGGGGTGCGTTTTCAACAATTTACTTCACGTTCGCGCCGACAACGCTATCCCAGCCGCCAGTGACGGCCGCCTTGTTGGCATCGACTTCCTCGAGCGTCGGGAAGATCGCCTTTTCATAGGCTGCTGCCGGCGGCAGGCTGTCGATCAGGTCCTGCGGAACCTTGCCGGCCTTGACCATGGCGTTGAAGCGGATCGGGTGGCAATAACCCTTCAGCCAGCCGAGCTGACCGTCGTCGGAGTAGAGGTGCTCCATCCACAGCTTGGCAGCATTCGGATGCGGGGCGTAAGCGGAAATGCCCTGCACGTAAACACCGGCGAGAACGCCCTTCTCGGGAACGACGACTTCCGTCGGCGGGTTGTCGTTCAGCGTCTTCTTCCAGGACAGCGCATTATAGTCCCAGGCAACGATAATCGGCGTGGCACCCTGTGCAAGTGTACCGGCCTTGCCAATAGTCGGCAGGAAGTTGCCAGCCTTGTTGAGGTCGGCGAAATATTTCAGGCCGGCTTCACCGGCTTCCTTGCCGGATTTTGCTCCGGTTGAAAGACCGGCGGCGAGAACACCGAGGATAGCCTGGTTGGAGGCGCGCGGGTCACCCGCAAGCGCGACCTGACCGGAATAGTCAGCCTTCAGAAGGTCTGCCCAGTCCTTCGGCGTTTCCTTGACAAGATCCTTGTTCACGAAGAACGACATCACGCCGTAATAGTCGCCATACCAGTAACCTTCGGGATCCTTGACGTTGTCAGGAATTTCGTCCCAGGTGGAGACCTTGTAGGGCTGCAGCAGGCCTTCGGCCTTCATCTGCGGGCCGAAAGCAAGACCGACGTCAATGACGTCAGGCGCCTGCGGGCCCTTATTGTCCTTGTTTGCCTTGACTGCTTCGACTTCGTCGGCGGAGCCGGCGTCGGGGTTCAGTTCATTGACGGTGATTTCCGGATATTTCGCCTTGAAGGCGGCGATCACGTCGCCGTAACCACACCAGTCGTGCGGCAGGGCGATGGTGGTCAGCATGCCTTCCTTCTTGGCGGCGGCGATCAGTTCGGCGCTCGGCTCAGCGGCGGCAATAGCGGTGGAGGCGATGACCAGTGCGGTGGTTGTAGCAAGCAGTCGGCGGCAGTGAGAGATCACTTTTTTCTCCTCTTCGTGTTCTCATATTGCGGACGCTGATACGGATTCTCGATGAAGCTAATGTGACGGCTGGATGGCAATTCATTTATCCGGATTCCGCCACTTTAAACCCATTTTCCGCCATTATCGGGCTTTTTGCCAGCGATTGCGCGAGTTGACCGTTTTTGTCCATTAGACCAGATGCGTTCCCCAGCTTGGTTTTTCCCCTGCTTTATCGTGCTGGTAGCGATCGCAGGTATCCAATCAGCGTGCGGCATCGGCGTCAAGTCGTATGCCGGCTACGCATATTCACGTTCTATCAGGGCGTCGGAACAGGCGTGTCTGTTCAAACAGGCCCTCCAGTGCGTTCATGCGTTCCTTGGTTTCGTCCCACGTGCCGCTCTGCACCGCTTCGATCAGCGCCTCGACGACAAAAAGCGTAACGACAGACGAATCCCACGCGGACGGGGCCTCTATTTTGACCCGGAAAATATGCAGCGCATGACGCGCCACCGGCGATGTCCACTGGTCGGTAAAGAGGATGATCTGCACCCCATTTGCCTTGGCCACCTCTGCCAGCGTCGTCATATCGTGCTCGTAACGGCGGATGTCGAAAATGACGAGCACATCGCCGGCGCTCATATTCAGCATATATTGCGGCCAGGCGCTGGAGTTGGACGACATCAGCGTTGTCTTCCGCCGGATCACCTGCATGTGGGTGAAGAAATATTCGGCAATCGCACCGGTGATGCGCCCGCCGACGAAGTAGATGCTGCGCTTGCGGTCGGAAAGCAGCGCGGCGGCATTGTCGAAGACGGCGGTATCGAGATCCCCAAGCGTATCGCGCAGATTGCCGGTAATGGCGTCGGCGAAACGGTTGAGAATGTGCAGGCCCGGCGCATTGGTTGCCCAGCGGTCATGTTTGGCCACCGGACCGGAGATCGTCGCTTCCAGCTCCTGGTGCAGATGGGCCTGAAATTCGGGGTAGCCCTTATAGCCGAGCTTCTGCACCATCCGCGCCACTGTCGGGGTGGAAACACCGGCATTTTCGGCAATCGTGGTGATGCTGCCGAGGCCGGACACCGGATAATTGCCGAGCAGGCTTTCTGCCAGCCGTTTTTCGGAACGTGTCAGCGCGTCGTAATGGGCATGGATGACGTCCGACACGGTGGCCGCGGTGTTGCGCAAATCTTTCCCCTTCCGGTCTTTCTGCCGGTGTGTGGGCTAAAATAAACATCTCTGCCCGTGATTGAGTCAATGGAAAAATGAAGAGAAAATTTCAAAATTCCATTTGACACCCGCCATAATGTGAAGAATTCTTTTCGCCGTTAGGGAAGACGGTTTTCCGGGTGGGGTACGTGCATGACGGTGCGTTCGCGGTTTTTCACAGAAGCGGAAGGGCAGGCCGTTGGCATCGAGAATGCCGGTGCGGCGGGCGATGTCCTGCTCGTCTGCGAACATGCTTCGGCCACCGTCCCGCAAAGATTAGGCACGCTCGGCCTGTCGCCCGAGGTTCTTTCAAGTCATGTGGCATGGGACCCCGGCGCTCTGGCCGTTGCCCGTCTGCTTTCGGAGAAGCTCGACGCGACGCTCATTTATCAGAGGTTTTCCCGCCTGGTCTATGATTGCAACAGGCCCCCCGAATCGCCGTCCGCCATGCCGGTGAGAAGCGAAGTGTATGATATTCCCGGCAATTTCGACCTCACCGAAGCGGAGCGGTTTGCCCGAACGTCAGCGCTGTATGTGCCGTTTCACGACCGGGTGAGCGAGATCATCGCCGAGCGGCAGGCGAAGCGCCGCAAGGTGGTGGTGGTGACCATCCACAGTTTCACGCCGGTTTATCATGGCCGGTTCCGCGAGGTTGAGATCGGCATCCTGCATGATACCGACAGCCGTCTCGCTGACGCCATGCTGACAGGCGCCGAAGGGGCCTCGCTCACGGTCAATCGCAACGATCCTTATGGCCCGGAAGATGGCGTGACGCATACGTTGCGACTGCATGCGCTGCCGGACGGGCTTTTGAACGTCATGATCGAGATCCGCAACGATCTGATCGCCGATGAAGGAGAGCAGGCGAACATCGCCGCATTTCTACACGAGCTTATGGGGAAGGCACTCGCATCGATCGACGAGTGAGGGAGCAGGGGCCGGCCGATGGTGAACACACCGGGGTCAGGCGTCGAAGGGAGACTGCCGCCATCCGGTCAAAGAAGCCGGAAAACGAAGCGGTACGGGAACAGCAGATGCGTGCGGCGCGATCCGGGAGTTTCCTGATGGCGCCGAAGACTGGGGCACAATCGGCCAATAACGGCTGACTGGCTTGTTTTTTTCTTATCAGGAGAGAAGGGCATGGACAGTTCATCGTCAGGCGTCAGCTACAAGAAAGCTGATGCATCCTATTTCGAAAAACGCGGACTATCCCGTTATGCGGGCGTGTGGTCGCTCTGGTCGCTTGGCGTCGGCGCGGTCATATCAGGGCATTTTTCCGGATGGAATTTCGGTTTCTCCACCGGCGGCTGGGGCGGCATGCTGGTGGCGGGCATCATCATCGCCATCATGTATCTTGGGCTGACATTCTCGATCGCCGAAATGAGCCCGGCGCTGCCACACACGGGTGCGGCCTATTCCTTCGCCCGCACGGCCATGGGCCCATGGGGCGGCTTCATCACCGGCCTTTGCGAGAATGTTGAATATGTGCTGACGCCGGCGGTCGTCGTCACCTTCATCACAGCCTATGTGAACTCGATTCTCGGCCTCGATCCGGCCTATTCACCCTTCGTGTGGATGGCGTTTTACGCTATATTCCTTGCTCTCAACGTCTTCGGGCTCGAGCTTTCCTTCAAGGTGACGCTCGTCATCACGCTGATTTCGCTCGCCGTTCTGGTGTTCTTCTGGATCAGTGCCATTCCCAATATCGATTTTTCGCGTTTTGCGCTCAACATCGGCGTCGGACCTGATGGCAAGGCGGTGGAACTGCCGGAGGGCGGTGGCTCGTTCTTCCCGTTCGGTTTTTCGGGCGTTCTCGCCACGCTGCCTTTCGCGGTCTGGCTGTTCCTCGCCATCGAGCAGCTGCCGCTCGCGGCTGAGGAATCCGTCGATCCGAAACGCGACATGCCGAAGGGAATCATCCTTGGCATGGTCACGCTGATGGTTTCGGCCTTCATGATCGTGCTGCTCAACCCGTCGCTGCCGGGCGTCGGCGCCTTCCATCTCAGCTCCTCGCTTGAGCCGCTGCTTGATGGCTTCAAGGCGATCTATGGCGATGGCGGTGTGGTGCTGCTCGGTCTCGTCGCGCTTACCGGCCTCATCGCCAGCTTCCATACGATTCTCTATGCGCAGGGTCGCCAGATCTATTCGCTGTCGCGTGCGGGTTATTTCCCGACCGTGCTGTCGATTACCCACTCGAAATACCGCACGCCATACGTGGCCAACATCACCGGCGCGATCGTCGGCCTTGCGGTCATGCTGGTCATCTGGTTTGCGCTGGGTGCGGAACAGGGCGGCAGCATCATCGGTAGCGTGCTTTTGAACATGGCTGTGTTCGGCGCGATGTTCTCCTACATCATGCAGGCGATTTCCTTCATCCTGCTTCGGAAGAACCTGCCGCATATCGAGCGGCCGTTCCGTTCGCCCTTCGGCATTCCAGGTGCGGTGCTGACTGTCATCATCGCCATCGTCACGCTGCTTTACCAGATCCAGGATCCGAACTTCACAAAGGGCGTGCTCTGGGTCGCCGTCTGGTTTGCGGTCGCCATCGCCTATTTCGCTTTCATCGGCCGTCATCGCCTCATCCTCTCGCCGGAAGAGGAATTCGCGCTGGAGCACAAGCAGGCTGCCATGGCAGCGGCGGCTGCAAAGGCCTGATGCTTAAACAAACGGGCGGCCGCATTCCGGCCGCCCGGTCACGACAATAAAGGGAACGGATAAAATGACGAGCTACACATTTGACGCGCTTAAAATGGATGTCGCCGAAGGGCGCATCGACACGGTTCTGGCCTGCCTTGTCGACATGCAGGGGCGTCTGATGGGCAAACGGTTCCAGGCTGAATTCTTCGTCGAAAGCGCCTTTGAGGAAACCCATAGCTGCAACTATGTGCTTGCCACCGATATGGAGATGGAGACCGTTCCCGGTTACAAATCCTCCAGCTGGGAGAAGGGTTACGGCGATTATGTCCTGAAGCCCGATCTTTCGACGCTGCGCCGTGTGCCGTGGCTGGAAGGCACGGCGCTGGTGCTGTGCGACGTGCTCGATCATCACACCCACGAAGAGGTTCCGCATTCGCCGCGCGCGCTTCTCAAGAAGCAGGTGGCTCGGCTGGAGGCCATGGGGCTGAAGGCCTATATGGCGACCGAACTTGAATTCTTCCTCTTCGACCAGACTTTCGACGCGGCGCGCGCCAGCGGTTACAAGGGGCTGAACCTCGCCAGCGGCTATAATGAAGATTACCACATCTTCCAGACGACCAAGGAGGAAGATGTGATGCGGGCGCTGCGCAAGGGCCTGCAGGGGGCCGGCATTCCGGTTGAAAATTCCAAGGGCGAAGCGTCCGCGGGGCAGGCGGAGATCAATGTTCGTTATGCCGATGCGCTGACCATGGCAGACAGGCACGCGATCATCAAGAACGCCACCAAGGAGATCGCGTGGTCCAAAGGCAAGGCCGTGACGTTCCTCGCCAAGTGGAACTACAATGCCGCCGGCAGTTCCTCACATATTCACCAGTCGCTGTGGAGCCTTGACGGGAAGACGCCCGCGTTCCTGGACAAAGATGCGGAGCACGGCATGTCGCAATTGATGCGGCATTATGTTGCCGGGCTGCTGGCCCACGCCAGTGAAATCACTTATTTCCTCGCCCCGTACATCAATTCCTACAAGCGTTTCATGGCGGGTACCTTCGCGCCCACAAAAGCGATCTGGAGCCTCGACAACCGCACGGCGGGATATCGCCTCTGTGGCGCCGATACCAAGGGCATCCGCATCGAATGCCGCGTGGGCGGCTCCGATCTCAATCCCTATCTCGCCATGGCCGCCCTGCTTGCAGCGGGCATTGACGGCATCGAAAATAAACTTGAACTTGAGCCCGAATTTGTCGGCGATGCCTATGGCGGCAAGGATGTGCGCGAGATACCCAAGACGCTGCGTGACGCCACCGCGTTTCTGGACGGATCGAAAATGCTGCGCAGCGCCTTTGGCGACGATGTGATCGATCATTACGTCCGCGCCGGGGCGTGGGAACAGGAAGAATACGACCGCCGCGTGACCGACTGGGAAGTGGCGCGCGGTTTCGAACGAGCCTAATCATTACGGGAAAACATCATGACCATGATCCAGAATATCTCGCCCATCGACGGCTCGGTTTATGCCGAGCGGGAGGCGATGTCGCTGGAGGCGGCACGGGCCACCGTTTCAAAGGCGCGCAAGGCGCAGAAGGACTGGGCACGACGCCCGCTTGAGGACCGCGTTCAGCTGGTTCTGAAAGGTGTCGCACGCCTCAACGAAATGGTGGACGAGGTCGTGCCGGAACTTGCCCATATGATGGGCCGTCCGGTGCGCTATGGCGGCGAGTTCAAGGGCTTCAACGAACGCTCCAACTATGTCGCCTCCATTGCAGCCGATGCGTTGGCGCCGCTCGTCATCGAGGAAAGCGGCAATTTCGAACGCCGCATCGAGCGTGAGGCGCATGGCGTGGTCTTCGTCATTGCGCCCTGGAACTATCCTTACATGACGGCGATCAACACCGTCGCGCCGGCTTTGATGTCCGGCAATACGGTCGTCATCAAACATGCGGCGCAGACGCTGCTGGTGGGCGAGCGCATGGTGCGGGCTTTTGTCGAGGCCGGTGTGCCTGACGATGTCTTCATCAATGTCTTCCTCGACCATGGCACGACCTCTGCGCTCATTTCCGAGGGCCTTTTCAACTTCGTCAACTTCACCGGTTCGGTGGAAGGCGGCCGCGCGATCGAGCGCGCCGCTGCCGGCACCTTCACCGGTCTCGGGCTTGAGCTCGGCGGCAAGGATCCCGGTTACGTCATGGAGGATGCCGACCTCGATGCCGCCGTCGATACGCTGATGGATGGCGCCACCTATAATTCCGGGCAATGCTGCTGCGGCATCGAGCGCATCTACGTCAACGAAAACCTCTATGACGCCTTTGTCGAGAAGTCGGTCGCGTGGGTGTCGAACTACAAGCTCGGCAATCCGCTGGAACAGGAAACGACGCTCGGGCCGATGGCCAACAAGCGTTTTGCCAAGGTGGTTCGTGCGCAGATTGCCGATGCCGTCTCGAAGGGGGCCAAGGCGTTGGTCGATCCAAAGCTGTTCCCTGCCGATGATGGCGAAAGCGCCTATGTCGCGCCGCAAGTCCTCGTCAACGTCGATCACTCCATGGAGTTCATGACCGAAGAAACCTTCGGCCCGGCGGTCGGCATCATGAAGGTGAAGAACGATGACGAAGCCATCGCGCTGATGAACGACAGCAAATACGGGCTGACCGCTTCGCTCTGGACACAAGATGCCGCCCGTGCCGGGCGCATCGGCCGCGAGATCGAAACCGGAACCGTGTTCATGAACCGCGCTGATTATCTCGACCCGGCGCTTTGCTGGACCGGTGTGAAGGAAACGGGCCGTGGCGGTTCGCTCTCCGTCCTCGGTTTCCAGAACCTGACCCGTCCGAAATCCTACCATCTGAAGAAAGTCACGAAATGAATATCGTCGCCAACTGGAGCTATCCCACCGCCGTCAAGCTTGGCCGTGGCCGGATCAAGGAACTGGCGGAAGCCTGCAAGACGCTTGGTATCAAGAAGCCGCTTCTCGTTACGGACCGCGGCCTTGCCAATATGGCGATTACCGCGCATGCGCTGGATGTGCTGGAAGAGGCGGGTCTCGGCCGGGCGATCTTCGCCGAGGTCGATCCGAACCCGAACGAAATCAACATGGAAGCGGGTGTGAAAGCTTATCGCGATGGCGGCCATGACGGCGTCGTCGCTTTCGGCGGCGGCTCGGGCCTCGATCTTGGCAAGACCATCGCCTTCATGGCCGGGCAGACCCGCCCGGTCTGGGATTTCGAGGATATTGGCGACTGGTGGACCCGCGCGGACGCCTCAAAGATCGCGCCCATTGTCGCGGTTCCAACGACGGCCGGCACCGGTTCGGAAGTCGGTCGCGCCAGCGTCATCACCAATTCGCAGACGCATGTGAAAAAGATCATCTTCCATCCGAAGCTCTTGCCCGGCGTCGTCATTTGCGATCCGGAGCTGACGGTTGGTATGCCGAAAGTCATCACGGCCGGCACGGGCATGGATGCTTTCGCCCATTGCCTGGAGGCCTATTCCTCGCCCTTCTATCATCCGATGAGTGCCGGTGTGGCGCTGGAGGGCCTGCGTCTCGTCAAGGAATTCCTGCCGCGCGCCTATAAGGATGGCACGGATATCGAAGCGCGCACCAACATGATGGCGGCGGCGGCCATGGGGGCGGTTGCCTTCCAGAAGGGCCTCGGCGCCATCCATTCGCTCTCGCATCCGATCGGCGCTGTCTACAACACCCATCACGGCATGACCAATGCCGTCGTCATGCCGGCCGTGCTGCGCTTCAACCGTCCTGCCATCGAGGACAAGATTGCCCGCGCCGCTGCCTATCTTGGCATTTCCGGCGGTTTCGACGGCTTTTATGACTATGTGCTGGAGCTTCGCAAGGAACTCGGCGTGCCTGAGAACCTCACCGCCATGGGCATCAAGCCGGATCGTATCGACGAACTGGCGGCGGAAGCGATCAAGGACCCGAGCTGCGGCGGCAATCCGGTGCCGATGACGCTTGAGAATACCAAGGCGCTTTTTGAGGCTTGCTTTTAAGGAGTTACCTTTGATCGCCAGGTTTGTGAGAGGCTGAGAGGGTGCCGCTTGTTTCTTCTCCCCGGCGGGGAGAAGAAACCTGCGGCGACGCTGTACCCCGCATCGGTGCCGAGCGACCATACGACCTCTAATCCACGAAGCCCGCGACGCCATCGCGGGCTTTTTGTTCCGCGGCGTAATCGTTATTAGCGTTTTATTAACCCTGTTCGTTAAGATTATGGAAAGCACCATGAAGTGCGTCGGTGCGTGAATGAGCATGAAACGGCTCTGACAAACAGGGGGTATCATGTCAGTCATCACTTTCGCCAATACCAAGGGCGGCGCCGGAAAAACCACGGCTGTGCTGCTTCTGGCGACCGAACTCGCCCGTAGCGGCCATCGGGTGACGGTTCTGGATGCCGATCCGCAATTGTGGATTTCCCGCTGGTACGAACTCTCGGGCATGGTAGAAAACCTGTCAGTGATTTCGCATGTGACGATGGCTTCGCTTGAAGGCCACATTCGCGAAAACCGGGCCAATACAGACTGTTTCATCATTGACCTGCCCGGCGCAAAAACGCCGCTTTTGACCATGGCGCTCGGTATTTCCGATCATGTTCTGATCCCGGTACAGGGATCGGCCATGGATGCGCGTGGCGCTGCCGAAGTTCTCGATCACATCGAATTCCTGAACCGCAAGATGGGCAAGGCGATCGCCCATTCCATCGTGCTGACACGGGTCAACGCCATGGTAGCAACGCGTTCGCTGTTGCTCGTCAAGATGCTGCTGGCGGAAAAGAACGTCTCCGTGCTCAACACGGCGATTGTCGAGCGGGCGGCCTATCGCGATATTTTCGACTATGGCGGCACGCTTCTCTGTCTGGATGGCAAGAAGGTTAGCAATATCGACAAGGCGGTAGAAAATGCGGCGGCCTTTGCCGAGGAAGTCATCAACCTCCTGCCGAAAAGACTTCCGAGGCGCGTTGCGCACCTGGCACGTCTCGTGACACGCAGGGCTGCCTGACCTCGCGTTGCCAATCCGGCCCGGTTGCGGCGACGGTGCGACGGTTTGGTGAAATGGGTTCCCCACAAAAATGCGGAGAAGAGGCGCCTTTACGAGGCGCTCCCGCGACCTCTTCATGGCGCTAAATTTTTGCTTGATTTGGAAATGATCGTTTCCTATATTCGGCTCATGAGCAATTTCAGCCAGCCCCATTCCCCGGAACAGCGCCATCGCGGCAGACCGCGCGAGTTCGATCTTGAACGCGCGCTCGATGGCGCGATCAAGGTATTCTCGCGGCGCGGTTATCACGCCACCTCGGTAGGCGATCTTACCGATGCGATGGAGCTGGCCCAGGGTAGCCTCTACAAGGCCTTCAAGGATAAGAAAGCCGTCTTCATCGCGACGATGGAGCGCTACAGGATCATGCAGACCGAGCGTTTCGAGGCAGCTGTGGCCGGTTTCGACACCGGTTATGAGCGGCTGAGAGCGGGGCTGATGTTTTACGCCGAACGATCCCACGGCGGTGTCGGCTCCGATGGATGTCTGGTGGTTGGTGCCGCTGCTGATCTGGCGGCACTGGACGACGACATCGCCGTTGTGGTCGAGAGGGCCGTGAAGGCGAGGGAGCGGATCGTCGCCCGCCTCGTTGCCGAAGGGCAGAAGGATGGTTCCGTGCGGTCCAAGGCTGATCCCGATGATCTTGCGCGGGCGATGCTGTGCATGATGTACGGTATGCGCGTGGTGGGAAAGACAGGGCGGAGCCTTAAAGACATGGTGGCCGTGGTGGATATTGCCATGAGGCTTGCCGAGTAATTTTGTGAATATTTAGGAAACGATTGTTTCCATATTGGAGAAAATGATGACGACGCGTGTAATTGATGGCGATGATATTCAGGCACCATCCATTTCCCCGGCTTTGACTTTCCTGCTGGCGACAGCCTGCGGATTGATCGCGGCCAACCTTTATTATGGTCAGCCGCTTGCCGGCATCATCGGTGCGGAGCTTGGTCTTTCCGCTGGCGCGACGGGGCTGATCGTGACCCTGACACAGATCGGTTACGGTGTCGGTCTGCTGTTTGTCGTGCCGCTCGGCGATCTCGTGGAAAACCGCAAGCTGGTCGTCGGCTCCGTCTCCATGGCGGTGCTTTCCCTTGCGGCCGCAGCATTCGCGCCACATGCGACGCCGTTTCTGATCGCAGCCTTCCTGGTAGGGGTCAGTTCGGTGGCGGTGCAGGTCATCGTTCCCTATGCGGCCCATATGGCGCCGCACGCCATTCGCGGGCGGGTGGTCGGCAATGTCATGAGTGGGTTGATGGCCGGCATCATGCTGGCGCGGCCGGTTTCCAGCCTTCTGTCGGAAATTGTCTCCTGGCGCGGTGTGTTTCTGACGTCTGCGGCCGTCATGGCGCTTCTTGCCGTGGTGCTTTTCCGGCTCCTGCCGACCCGTGTGCCTGAAGCGCGGCTGAGCTATGGCGCCTTGATGGCTTCGATGGGCCGGCTGGCGCTTCACACGCCGGTCCTGCGGCGGCGGGCGATCTATCATGCGTTTCTCTTCGCGGCCTTCAGCCTGTTCTGGACCACGACGCCTCTTTATCTGAGTGGGCCGCATTTCAATCTCAGCCAGGGTGAGATCGCACTCTTCGCACTGGCTGGTGCGGCCGGCACCGTCGCCGCCCCGATTGCCGGGCGGATGGCCGATCGCGGATGGACGCGGGCGGCGACATTCTTTGCACTGCTGGCGGTAGCACTCTCTTTCGCCGTCACGCATCTTGCGCCCGAGGGATCGCATCTGGCGCTCGCCATTCTTGTCATTGCCGCAATCGTTCTGGATTTCGGTGTCACCACCAATCTGGTGCTTGGGCAGCGGGCGATCTTCACGCTGGGGGCGGAATTCCGCAGCCGCCTGAACGGCATCTATATGGCGACATTTTTCATGGGCGGTGCAATTGGTTCCGCCGTTGGCGGCTGGGCCTATGCGGTTGGCGAATGGCAAGCCGCCTCCTGGATCGGCTTTGCTCTTCCGGTAGCCGCGCTGCTATATTTCCTGACGGAAAAGCGCGACTGAAACGTCATAACTAAAAAAGCCCGGACCACCGGGCTTTTTCTTTTTCTTTCCAGTCGATTTATTCCGCGAATTCGACCACCACACCGGGACGGACCATTTTCGCCAGTTCGGTGGCATCCCAGTTGGTCAGGCGAATACAGCCATGGCTGTTCGTCTTGCCGATCTTCGAGGGTTCCGGCGTGCCGTGAATGCCGTAGGTCGGCTTCGACAGGGCGATCCAGACAGTGCCGACAGGACCGTTCGGGCCGGGCGGGATCTGCAGGATCTTGTCGTTCTGACCCTGCTTGAAGTTGATCTTGGGATTATAGGTGTAGCCCGGATTGAGCGCGATACGCTCTACCGTATGGGTGCCGCTTGGCGAGGGCGTGTCCGTGGAGCCGATCGTGGCGGGATAGGCGGCAATCAGATTGCCGTCCTGCCCATAGGCGAAGACCTGCTTGATACCCTTGTGCGCAACGATGCGGGCGACCTGCCCCTTCTTCGCCTCGCCGGGATTGACGACCTTGATGATGGTGCCGGGCACGGAGAAATCGACGCCGGGGTTCAGCTCTTTCAGATAGTTCTCATCCATATGGAAGCGTTCGGCCAGCGCTTCCGAGGTCGACGTGAAGGAAAGGGCAGGAAGCTGCGATTTCTCGGCATAGTCGTCCGGGATGGAGGCCACGTAGGGGCCGGCTGCATCGGCGGCGGTGATCGTGTAATCCACAATCGGCATGCCGCCCGAGGCGCGCAGGCGTTCCAGAATGTCTTCTGAATTGTTCGGGTCGAGCTTTTCGCCCGTCATGTCTTGCCAAGCGGCTATGGCCTTGTTGACATTGTCGCCCATCTTCCCGTCGATCACGCCGGGGGAGATGCCCTCGCGGTCGAGGAAGGTCTGGAGCGCGACGATTTCCTGGCGGGAACGGTTGACCGGCGTCGTTACCGGCGTATGCCGCTCGATCAGGTGGTCCGGTTGCGGAACGGCGGCCGTGGTGCTTTCTCCCGGCATCGGCTGGCCGAGCGGGCCGCTTTCCACCGCGCCGGGGGCTGGCACGGAACCGGTGTAGAGATTCTCATCGGAGCCGTCGCCGCGATATTCGCGATAATCGCGCACGTTGCCGTTGTCCTGATAACCGTAGTCGCGCGGCGGCTCACGATACTCGCCGCCGGGGGCGGGTGGATAATAGGTGGTGTCGCGCTGGCGTACCTGCTGCCGCTGCTGGTAGCCGGAGGGCATTTCGGTGGCCAGCAGGTTGCCGTACTGGTCATAGAACACGGTACGGCCCATCGCGTCACGGCTGATGACGATGTCGCCACGTTCCGGCATGAAATCGAGAACGCGGCCATCCGGCGTAACCAGCATGGTCTGTTCGCCATAACGCTGCTGCGCGCCAGCCTGTAGCGGAGCGAAAATCGACGCCACGGCGATCGTCAGGCCCAGAGCTGCGTTAAGAAACTGTTTCACGATTCTGCTATCCCTTGCTTCGTCACCGATAAACACACCGTAATCTTGACCCTATTGTGAAAAAGATGAATTCGCGGTTAATGCAATCTTAATTTCCGTCACGGTTAGTAGCGTTTCCGTGAACCACGCGTTTTTAATGCCACAGGGAGGTTGTCTTGCGTTCGTTTCAGGCTGGCAGATCGCCACGCATTTTCCTCGATGAGACCTCCGTTTTCGATATCGGCGCCTGCGTCGTCGATGGCATAGACATCGCGCCCGGCCGCGCCATTCCCGATGATGGCGATGCGCGTATCGACCACTCGCTTGAAGGCTTTCTTTTTACCTGTGGTCCCGATCATATCCGTCATCCCGAACCGATTGATGGTGACCGCGAGGGGCGTCGATATCCCTTGCACGGCTCCTTCTCCTCGCATCCCGCAACGATCACCGCGTTCGATGTTCTCGAGTCCAATGCGCTGGCGCGCGTCGAGGTTCCCGTGAAGCTTGCCGATGGCGGCACGGCGCTGCTGGAACGGACATGGAAGATCGATGGCGAAAGCGGCGAGGTCAGCCTCGATGACAGGATCGTCAATACGTCCGGGCGGCCGATCCCAGTATTCCTGATGTACCATATGAATGTCGGCGCTCGCCTGTTTGACGATGCGGTGCGGCTTGAAGGCGCAATGCTGGATGGCGGCGGCCATGGCTGGCGTTTTGGCGAGGAGCCGGGCACTGTTTTCTGCGTGTCGGCCGGCAAGACTGAATGGGCGGAATTGAAACTCGGCCCGATTGCGGCCATTGGCGGGAAGACGCTCACGGTGCGTTTTCGCACGGAGACGCTGCCCTATCTGCAGATGTGGCGCAACCAGCAGGCACCGGCGAACGTGCTCGGCATCGAGCCGGTTTCGCATCGCTGGGTGGGGCGTAGCGAGCTTGAGGCAGCCGGTGAGTTCAATATTCTTCAGCCGGGGGAAAGCCGTTCCTTCGGTCTGCGCTTTTCCATCCTCTGAGCCGTACCGAATGAAGACCGCGCATCATTGACGCATGGGATTTGACCGCTTACATCGGAGGCGGATTTCAAGGATGACGGCCAGCGGCGCGGACGCCGGTTTCAGGAGGCATGACATGGATATCAGGCGCATAGACGACGAATATTCGGTAACTGGACAGATCAGCGTCGCCGATCTGGATGAGATTAAGGCACTCGGCTTCAAGTCGATCGTCTGCCACCGCCCGGACGGCGAAGAAGACAGTCAGCCGCTTTTTGCCGATATTGCCGAGCGTGCAGAGCAGCTTGGCCTGACGATCATGCATGTGCCGGTCGGCCGCTACGGTGTCGACGCCGATGCCGTTGCCGGCATGGTGGATGCGCTCGATGAATTGCAGCGCCCGATGCTCGGCTATTGCCGTTCCGGCGCGCGCTCCACGGCGATCTACGAAAAGACCCATCACCTGCGCGGCTGATTTTTCGCGCGTCAGTCTATTTTTCAAGTGCCAATCAACAGGAGTTTTCCATGACCATCAAGCGTATCGAGCCGGGCAAGCGCATGAGCGGCGCCGTCGTTCACGGCAACACCGTTTATCTGGCCGGCCAGGTTGGCGAAGGTACGAGCGTGACGGAACAGAGCAAGTCGGCTCTCGCTGAAGTCGACCGCCTGCTGGCCGCTGCCGGTTCCGACAAGTCGAAGATCCTGCAGACCATCATCTACCTCTCCGACATGTCCACCTTCGGCGAAATGAACACTGTCTGGGAAGGCTGGATCGACCCGGCAAACCCGCCGGCCCGCGCCACCAGCGAAGCCGCGCTGGCAACGCCGGATTACAAGGTTGAATTCATCGTCACCGCTGCTCTCTGAGCATCAGTCTGATCTTTAAGAAAAGGCCGGGTCGCGGAATGCGGTCGGGCCTTTTTTGATGGGATGGGGTCAAAAACTCGCCCCATCATGCCGGGCTTGACCCGGCATCCAGCCACGGCGCGTCTGCGCCGTGAAAAGAGTCTTTCGCGATCAAGGACTTGATCGCGCTGGACCCCGGATCTAGTCCGGGGTGACGGCGCGGCGCGGCGACATGGCCACAAAATGCCAAGTAGAAGCAATTTTCATGTTTTTTGAATCGCTTGCGTCCGTCACCTCACCGGCGAAGCAAGCGCCTTCTCAAACTGCTTCAACGTCTCCACCCGCTCCGCAAACCATAGTCGCGCCAGATCATTTGCCGAGGCGAAATCGATACCATCCGGATCGATGGAGGTGATCGTCCAGCGGCCAGCCTTTGCGCCAGCTAGAACGGCGAGCCGAGCTGCTTCGCCCTTGATGGCGTTAAGGCGGGTCGCTTCGCTTTCCGCCGCCGCCATCAGTTCTTCTGCGCCTGACAGATCGGTGCGCAGATCGGCGGGGATGATATTGCTGGCGTTGCGGGCCGGGCCGCCATTAATCTGCACGCCTTCCGTCCGCAGCCGGTAAAGCCTTGTGTCGGGAAGGGAGAGATAAAGTTTCGCTTTGGGGTAGCGGGCAATGTAGCGCGCGATGGCGATCGGCACTTCATCCGGGCTGATTTGTTCCGCCCTGCCCACCAGTGTGAGGCGCGGCAGCGTCAGCGCGTCACCCTTGCCGAAAGGGGCGAGTGTCAGCGAGATACGCGAATCGCTTTCCATGTTGCGGGCGTGCAGCGTCAGCCCGGCCGCGAAGAAGAACGGCGTGCCATCCGGCTCGATGCCGATATTGGTCGCGGTTGTATAGGGATAACCGCTGACGGGATCGAGCGTCGCAAGTGCTGCCGTGCGGGACGTGTGCAGCACATCGCGGGCCACGCGCACTGCCTCGAAAGGCGCGCCGGCCGAGGGCTCGATCTTCGCGCCGCGTGGGGTGATGACGGGAGGGGCTGTAACCGGCATGGCGTTTCCTAAGCTGTGAGTCACAGTCAGGATTTACACCATGCCGAAGCCATGTCCATGCGCGTTATCAGCTTCGGGTTCTGATCTGCGTCAGGGTACGCGTCGGCGTGATCGCTTCCGCATCCAGCTTCACCTCGATGATCGCCGGTTTGCGGCTTGCCCGTGCCCGTTCGAAGGCGGCGGCGAAGTCTTGCGTTCTTTCCACCGTTTCGCCGTGTCCGCCATAGGCTTTGGCAAAGGCGTTGAAATCCGGATTGACGAGATCGGTGCCGCTGACACGACCGGGATATTCCCGCTCCTGATGCATGCGGATCGTGCCATAGGTGCCGTTATTGACCAGCACGGTGATGATTGGCAGCCCGTAACGCACGGCGGTGATGAATTCCTGCCCGTGCATCATGAAGCAGCCGTCACCGGCAAAGCAGATCACCTCGCGCTCCGGGAACAGGTGCTTGGCGGCCACCGCCGCCGGCAGGCCGTAACCCATGGAGCCTGATGTCGGGGCCGATTGCGTGTTGAAGCGGCGGAAGCGGTGGAAGCGGTGCAGCCAGGTGGCGTAATTGCCGGCGCCATTGGTGAAGATGGCGTCTTCAGCAACGTTCGCCTCGATCCAGTCCATGATCGGACCCATCTGCACGGCGCCGGGGCCTGTCTGCGGCGGCGTTGACCATTTGAGATAGGCCTCATGCATTGAGGCCGTGCGATCGGCCCAGGCGGCATTGCCGGCAAGATCGATGGAGGCAAGGGCGGCAACGAAATCGTTCGGGGAGGCGCAGATAGCGAGGTCCGGCCGATAGACGCGGCCAAGCTCTTCCGCCTCCGGATAGATATGGATGAGCTTCTGCGACGGGTAGGGAATATCGAGCAGCGTATAACCGGAGGAGGGCATTTCGGAGAGGCGGCCACCGAGCAGCACCACGAGGTCGGCTTCCTTGATTTCCCTGGCCAGTGCCGGGTTGATGCCGATGCCGACATCGCCTGCGTAGGAGGGGCTCAGATGATCAAACAGCATCTGGCGGCGGAATGAACAGCCCACGGGAAGTTTGTGCTTTTCCGCAAAAGCCTTGAAGCCCGTGACGCTTTCCTCGGACCAGCGGGTGCCGCCGGCGATGAAGACCGGGCGTTTTGCCTCGCCCAGCATTTTGGCGAAGGCGGCCATTTGCGACAGGCCTGGATGTGCCTCGACGGGCGTATAGGGCTTTGCCTCGGGAGCTTCGACCTCTTCCACCAGCATGTCTTCGGGCAGCGTCAGCACCACGGGGCCGGGGCGGCCGGAAGTGGCGACGGCAAAAGCGCGGGTAACGAATTCGGGAATGCGGCGGGCATCATCGATCTCGCCCACCCATTTTGCGAATTCGGTAAAGGCGCGGCGATATTCCACTTCCTGAAAGGCCTCGCGCTCGCGGGCATCCCGCTGCACCTGACCGATGAACAGGATCATCGGAATGGAATCCTGCCTTGCAATGTGCAGGCCGGCCGAAGCATTTGTGGCACCGGGGCCACGGGTCACCATGCAGATGCCAGGCTCGCCCGTCAGCCGCCCCCAGGTATCGGCCATCATGGCTGCGCCGCCTTCCTGACGGCAGACCACGGTTTCGATGCCGCTTTCATAAAGCGCATCCAGAACGGCCAGATAGCTTTCGCCCGGAACGCAGGAAACGCGGGAGACACCATTGGCCTTCAGCGCTTCGACGATCAATTGCCCGCCTGTTCTTTTCATTCCGGCTGCAGTCATGGCGTCGTGGTCCTTTCGATGTTTTCCAGTTCGGCCAGCACCTGCGCCTGATGTTCGCCGAGCTTAGGGCTCGGGCGTTCATAACGCAGCGGCGTCTGAGACATGATAATGGGTGTGCGGACACCGGGGATGACAGTGCCGTCTTCCGCCTCCAGATCGATACGGAGGCCGCGTGCCTTCACCTGCGGATCCGCGAACATTTCCTCGATGGAATTGATCGGTCCGGCGGGAACGGCGTTCTTCTCGCAGGCGGTCAGAAGATCGCGCTTCTGCCATTTCAGCGTCTCCGTGGAAACGATCTGCCGCACCTCGACCTTATGCGCCACGCGGGCCTTGTTTGTCGCGTATCGCTCGTCATCGGCGATCGCGCCGATGCCGAGGATATTGCAGAGGCGGCGGAACTGACCGTCATTGCCGACCGCGAGGATCAGGAAGCCGTCGGCCGTTGGCACCACCTCATAGGGGGAGATATTCGGGTGGGCGTTGCCGAGCCGGACGGGAGGCCTGCCGGAGATCAGGTAATTCATGTTCTGGTTGGCGAGAACGGCCGATTGCACATCGAGAAGCGCCATGTCGATATGCTGGCCTTCGCCAGATCGAATGGCGTGGATCAGGGCCGCCTGAATGGCTGATACGGAATAGATGCCGGTGAAGATATCGGCAACCGCCACGCCCGCCTTCATCGGCTGTCCGTCGGCTTCGCCCGTAATCGACATGAAGCCGGACATGCCCTGCACGATATAATCGTATCCGGCGAGATCGGCATAGGGCCCGGTCTGGCCGAAGCCGGTGATCGAGCAATAGATCAGCTTCGGATTGAGCGCCCTGAGGCTTTCGTAATCGAGGCCATATTTTGCAAGTCCGCCGCGCTTGAAATTCTCGATGACGACATCGGCGGTGCGCACCAGCCGGCGCACCAGTTCGCAGCCCTCGGGTGTTTTGAGATCGGCGACGATGGAGCGTTTGCCGCGATTGGTGGCGTGGTAATAGGCGGCGGAGAGGTTTTCTCCGTCATTGCTCTCAACGAAGGGCGGTCCCCATGCGCGTGTATCATCGCCGCCTTCGGGGTTTTCGACCTTGATAACGTCTGCGCCCATATCGGCCAGCATCTGCCCCGCCCAGGGACCGGCGAGAACACGCGCCAATTCGATGACGCGGATGCCCGATAGCGGCGGTTTCCTGTTCGGCTTGTCGGTCATCTATCCCCCGGTACTTGGTGTCTGCCGGTTTATAGACCGCTGCTTGCCGCGTCGCATGTGATTTTATCTCATGGACTTATTCCGTTTTGGAACGGCACTAAACTGGGGCTGATACGGCAGCTTCGACATTCGGTATTTTGAGAGTCCCCTAATTCCGTCATTCCGGCTCAAGGCCGGAATGACGGGGAAGGCGTTTTACTGTCATCCACGACGCGGCCGCACCAGGCGGCAAAATCCGCCGCGACGGCCTGCCAGCCGATTTCGTTCAGCGTCTCGTGCCGCATGCCCTTGTAAATCGTGTGCTCGACACGGCTGAAGCCCGCCTCCCGGAAACGTTCGGCAAGCCACACGATCTCCCTGCCGTCGTTGGTCGCGGCGTCCTCATCACCGCTCACCAGCAAAAGCGGCAAAGCCTTCGGCAGACGCTCGATAAGTTTCGGGCCGCGATAGGAGAGTGCAAAGACATCCTGCCAGAGGGAAACGCTCGCCTCGAACTGGCAGAGCGGGTCTTCCACATAGGTGTCCACCGCCGCCTTGTCGTGGCTCAGCCAGTCCGCATGGGTGCGCTTTTCCGGCATTTTCGCGTTCCAGGCGCGGAAAGTGGCTTTCGGCAGGATGGCGCTCGGCACATCCGAGCCTTTCAGCATTTTTTCCAGCCGCAACACAATCTGCGCGAAACGGCCCATAAGACCGGGATTGAGATTGGAATTCCAGATCGACAGACCATCGAAGGCGTCGGGGTAACTGACAGCGGTATTGAGCGCCACGAGGCCCCCCATGGAGTGGCCGAACAGGATCACCGGCAGGCCGGGATGCCGCTCGCCGGCCAGCCGGCGCATCGCCATGACGTCGGCCACGACCTTGTCCGCGCCATCCTTCCAGGCAAAGCGGCCAAGAGGCGCATCCGCTGCTTTCGTGCGACCGTGGCCGCGATGGTCGTGGGCATAGACCTCGAAACCCTGCTGCGACATGACGTCGGCAAAACGGCGGTAACGGCCGGCATGTTCCACAAGGCCGTGGCAGATCATCAGCACGCCGCGGGCGGCAAGGGCGGAAGGTTGATGACGGAAGGCGATGGATGCGCCAGAAGGGGCTTCCAGCCTCTCAATCCGGCTGAATGCGAAGTTATCGGTCGTCTCATTCATCGTCGCACCCGTCGTCTCATCGCGCAGCGTGTCATAATCATGGGGTCATAATCGTGCCAGAGGTTGCCCCAAGGTCCTATTTACCCTACATAGCGGCAAATTTCCCGATACGTACTCTTAAAAATCCGATGTGGAGCATTCGCTACAATGGCACGTCAATTCATCTATCACATGGCTGGGCTGAACAAGTCCTATGGCGCGAAGAAGGTTCTGGAGAATGTGCATCTCTCCTTCTACCCTGACGCCAAGATCGGTATCCTCGGCCCGAACGGCGCGGGTAAGTCGACCGTTCTCAAGATCATGGCCGGCCTTGACAAGGAATATACCGGTGAGGCCTGGCTCGCTGAAGGTGCGACGCTCGGTTATCTCGAGCAGGAGCCGAAGCTCGACGAAAACAAGACCGTGATGCAAAACGTCATGGAAGGCGTGGCGAGCAAGACGGCGATCGTTGACCGCTACAACGAGCTGATGATGAACTATTCCGACGAAACGGCGGAAGAGGGCGCGAAGCTTCAGGACATCATCGACAGCCAGAACCTGTGGGACCTCGAAAATCAGGTCGAAATGGCCATGGACGCCCTGCGCTGCCCGCCCGGCGATTCGCCGGTGACCGGCCTTTCGGGTGGTGAGCGCCGCCGCGTGGCACTGTGCCGTTTGCTGCTGTCGCAGCCGGACCTGCTGCTGCTCGACGAACCGACCAACCATCTGGACGCTGAAACCATCGCCTGGCTCGAAAAGCACCTGCGCGACTATCCCGGCGCCGTGATGATGATCACCCACGACCGCTACTTCCTCGACAACGTGACGGGCTGGATTCTCGAGCTCGATCGTGGTCGCGGCATTCCTTACGAGGGCAATTACTCCGCTTATCTGCAGGCGAAAGCCAAGCGCATGCAGCAGGAAGCCCGCGAAGATGCTTCGCGTCAGAAGGCCATCAGCCGCGAACAGGAATGGATCGCCTCCAGCCCCAAGGCCCGCCAGACGAAGTCCAAGGCGCGTATCAAGGCCTATGACGAGCTGGTGGAAGCAGCGGAAAACCGCCGTCCCGGCGATGCGCAGATCGTCATTCCGGTCGCCGAGCGTCTGGGCCGCGTCGTCATCGAGGCTGAGAACCTCACCAAATCCTATGGCGACCGCGTGCTGATTGAGAACCTGTCCTTCAAGCTGCCCCCGGGCGGTATTGTGGGCGTCATCGGCCCGAACGGCGCCGGTAAGACGACGTTGTTCAAAATGATCACCGGTCAGGAAAAGCCTGATAGCGGCTCGGTGACTGTTGGTGACACCGTTCAGCTCGGTTACGTCGACCAGAGCCGTGACGCGCTGGCGGGTGACAAGACCGTGTGGGAAGAAATCTCCGGCGGCAACGACATCATCAAGCTCGGCAAGTTCGAAGTGAACTCGCGCGCCTATTGCGGCGCCTTCAACTTCAAGGGCGGCGATCAGCAACAGAAGGTCGGCAACCTCTCGGGTGGTCAGCGCAACCGCGTGCACCTTGCCAAGATGCTGAAGGCGGGCGGCAACGTACTGCTGCTCGACGAACCGACCAACGACCTTGATACGGAAACGCTGGCGGCACTTGAAGAAGCTCTGGAAGCCTTCGCCGGCTGCGCCGTTATCATCAGCCACGACCGCATGTTCCTGGACCGCCTCGCGACCCACATTCTCGCTTTCGAGGGTGACAGCCACGTGGAATGGTTCGAAGGCAACTTTGAAGACTACGAAAAGGACAAGGTCCGTCGCCTCGGCCCGGAAAGCATCAAGCCCGGCCGCGTGAGCTACAAGCGTCTGACACGCTGATCCGTTTGTCATCACTTCAAAAAGGCCCGCCGCAAAGCGGGCCTTTCTCCGTGTAATAAGTGGAGATGATCGTCTCGCGCGGCACTTTGCGCTTGCATCTCGCGCCGCATCGACATAAAGATATCTTTATATCTTGATTAGCTTGCGAGGCGCGGCAGAGTGGCGTTCGGTCTGGACAAATTGGTGGATCTCCTGAAGGCGGCGGGTGAGCCGACGCGCTTCCGGTTGCTGGCGCTTCTTTCGGCCGGCGATCTGACGGTGACCGACCTTACCGAAATCCTTGGCCAGTCGCAGCCGCGTATCTCCCGTCACCTCAAGCTTTTGACGGAAGAGGGGCTGATCGAGCGTTATCAGGAAGGTGCGTGGGCCTATTTTCGCTTGCGGCAGGATGGCGAGCCTGCGGGTGTCGTTCGGCAGTTGCTTGCAGCGGCCTCGCCTTCCGACGCGGTTCTTCAGCGTGACAGTGAGCGACTGGCCGCCGTCAAGCGGGTGAGGGCGGAGCGGGCGCAGGATTATTTCAGCCGTAATGCGTCCGCCTGGGACGAACTGCGTCGCCTGCATGTCAGCGACGAAGCCGTGGAAGGCGCGCTGCTGAAGCTGGTGGGCACCACGCCCGTCGATTCGCTGCTCGATCTCGGCACGGGCACCGGCCGTATCCTGCAGCTTCTGAGCGGCATTTATCGCCGTGCCATCGGCGTGGATGCGAGCCGCGACATGCTTTCGGTGGCACGCGCCAATCTGGACAAGGCGGGCGTGGTGAACGCCTCTGTGCGCCATGGCGATATTCTCAATCTGCCGCTCGAGGGACAGGATTTCGATCTGATTGCCATCCATCAGGTGCTGCATTTCCTCGACCAGCCCGAGATCGCCCTTTCGGAAGCCGCGCGTATGCTGCGTCCGGGCGGTCGGTTGATCGTCATCGATCTTGCGCCGCATTCCTTTGAATATCTGCGCGACGAACACGCGCATGTGCGGCTAGGCTTCTCGCACCCGCTGATGGAAGAGTGGATGAAGAAGGCCGGGCTTTCTCTGGAGCGCGCCGTCGATCTGCATTCTGAAAAGGCGTCCGACGAAGCTCTGGACGTCACGATCTGGGTTGCCCGCGACCAGCGGCTGCTGATGGCAGACGATGTGGCGCAAGAGGCGGTTTTACTTCGCTCCGGGAGGGCATGATATGTTGAGGTCGGAAACCGCACGCCGTGATGGCGACATCCGGTTGTCTTTCGAATTTTTCCCGCCCAAGAACGCCGAGATGGAAACCCAGCTATGGGAAACGGTTGCCGAGCTCAAGAAGTGGAACCCGGATTTCGTCTCCGTCACCTACGGTGCCGGTGGTTCCACCAAGGCGCCGACGCTGGACGCGGTGCGCCGGATGATCGGTGACAGCCACCTGGCGACGGCCGCACATCTGACCTGCGTGGACGCGAGCCGCGATGAGGTGCACCAGGTCGTCGACGAGTTCCGTAATGCGGGCGTTCGTCATTTCGTGGCGCTGCGCGGTGATCCCTCCACCGGTATCGGCACGGCTTACCAGCCGCATCCGCAGGGTTACGAGAACGCCGCAGCGCTGGTAAAGGGCCTCAAGGAGCTGGGCGACTTTGAGATTTCCGTCTCCGCCTATCCTGAAAAGCATCCGGAAAGCGCAAGTGAAGCTGTTGATATCGACATGCTGAAGCGTAAGGCGGATAATGGCGCTACCCGGGCGCTGACGCAGTTCTTCTTCGATAATGACGTGTTCGAACGTTACATCGAACGGGTTACGGCGGCGGGGATCACCATTCCGGTGGTTCCAGGCATCATGCCGATCCAGAATCTCACCCAGCTCAAGCGTTTCGCCGGACGTTGCGGCACAAGCATTCCTGCGTTTCTGGATGAGCGTTTTGAAGGCTATGACGAGGATCTGGAGGGCCGCGCCCGCGTGGCTGCAGAGGTTGCGGCCGAGCAGATCGCCGATCTCCAGCGGCGCGGCGTCAGTGAGTTCCACCTCTATACCATGAACCGCGCGCCGCTGGTTGATGCCGTGCTTGAAAATCTGGGCCTGGAGCGTCTGCGCCGCAGCGCCGCGTGATTTCAGCCAGTCTATTTTCGGACAGAAAAAAGCGCAGGTCCCTCGGGGCCTGCGCTTTTTAAATTCGTGTCATCTACGGTTCTTCACTGCGTTTGGTCTTCACGTCTCGTCAGATGAAAAGCATCATCGCTACGAACAAAAACGCCAAACCGACTGCCAAGGCATTGAGAGATTTTGTAAGTCCCATGGGTGCCTCCTCTTGTTGACAGCTTCGATAATATGACCGTTTTGTGGCAGTTGAAAAGCGGTTTTTGTGATGCGGTGCAGCACGTCTTTCAGGGCCTCAAAAAAGGAATTTCCGTAATTATCTGAAAATGAATGGTTATTTTCTTATCCCGCAGTGCTTCATGTGTTTAAAAAAAGTAAATGACCGGGGTTTTATCCCCAGTCATCCGGTCGAGATTAACGATTTCCGCCTTGATTCCGGCCGACAGATTAAGGGTCGGAGAGCAGCGTTAAGACAGGTTAAAGCGCCTGGAGAAGAGCTGCCGTAGGCCAGCCGTCTGCCGGCATGCCGAGGCGCTGCTGTTCCTTCTGGATGGCGACGCGGGTGCCAGAACCGAGAATTCCATCCACCTTGCCGACATTGTGGCCGCGTGCTTCGAGCTTGGTCTGAAGCTGCTTCATGGTGGCGTCATCAAAGCCGGGATCTGGGTTGCCCTTGTCATAGACCGGGCCGCCCATCAGGCGGGTAGCGAAATAGGCAGCCGAGGTCGTGTAGATGAACGACTGGTTCCATTCCAGATAGATGTTGAAGTTCGGATAGGTGAGGAAAGTCGGACCCTTGCGGCCCTGCGGCATGATGAGTGCGGCGGGAAGGGAGGCGAAGTTCTTGTTGCCATCGCGCGGGGTGACGCCAAGCGCAAACCATTCGCCGGCGGTCAGCGGGCCGCCAAGGCCAGATTTTTCCCAGGGCAGGTTCTCGGGCAGGGAAACTTCCTGAATCCAGGGTTCGCCCTTTTTGAAGCCGAGGTGCTGGATGAATTTTGCAGCCGTCAGAATGGCATCGGGCGCACTGCTCTTGACGTTGATGTGGCCGTCACCATCACCATCGACGCCGAAGGCGATGATATCCTTCGGCAGCATCTGTACCTGGCCGATTTCGCCGGCCCATGCGCCCGTATTGGTGGCAGGATCGAGATCGCCATGCTGAACCATTTCGATCAGCGCGAGCAGCTGCGGGCGGAAGAGCTCCGGGCGGCGGCAATCATGCGACAGGGTTACCAGCGCGTTGCGGGTGTTGAAATCGCCCTGAACGGCGCCAAAATCGGTCTCCATGGCCCAGAAGGCGGCAATGACGCCAGCGGGCACGCCGAACTCGTTTTCGGCGCGGGCGAAGGTGGAGGAGAGCTCCTGCAGCTTCCTGCGGCCGATATCAAGGCGGGCCTGGCTGACGGTGCGCTGCGAGAATTCGAGGAAGGTCTGGCGGAAAACGCCCTGCGCGCGGTCACGCGATAGCACCTTCTGGTCGATCTGTGCGCCCGCCAATGCCTTCTGGATCGCATCTGCCGGAATGCCCTTGGCGAGCGCATCGGCCTTGACGCCTTCAAGAAACGTACCGAGATCACCACCACAGGCGACCTGCTTGGGATCGTCAGGCGATGCAACCGGTGGCGTGGCGAGGGCTGCGCTGGAAGACAAAAGAGACAGAGCGGCGGCAAAGATGATGCTGCGCGACCGGAACGTGGGCATGGGAATTTCCTCGATAGGTTGTTAGCCCGCTTTACCCATATGTTTGCGACAAAAAAACGGATCGGGCGATCTGACGTGGTTGAACAACGCCGAATTTTGGAAAGTGTTGCTTCTTGGCCGTTCTATTTGGCCGAAGCGATCCATTTCCGCCAGTTTTTCTCGCTTCCGGCAAAGACATTGATGTCGGTCGGGCCATTTACGCCGGGTACGACGCCTGTTGCAGTGTATTGCCAGAAGGCCCATTGCCGGTCTTCATAGATCTTGGTCGGATGCGCGGCGACGGACCGCACCCAGAAATGATAGTCCTTGAACTGGCCGACGAGATTGTCGCGGTGGAAATCAACCGAGGTATAGATAATCGGACGTTTGCCGTAATGGGCTTCGATGCGGTCGAGGAAGCGCTGCATTTCGGCGCGTACGATGCCGGGAGCCGGGCGCGTCTTGCAGGTGGGGGAGGCAGGGTTCCACTCCACGTCGAGAACCGGTGGCAAAGTAACGGCGTCCTTCGGTACGTTGCGAATGAACCAGTCGGCCTGCGCGTCTGCCGTCGAGCAGAAATAATAGAAGTGGTAAGGCGCATGCAGAATATTCGCGGCTGCGGCGCTGCGCCAATGGTCGCCGAATTTCGGATCGATTCGATCCGACCCCTCCGTTGCCTTGATGAAGACGAATGACACGCCCGACTTGCGCACGGTCTGCCAGTCGACATCGCCATTCCATTTGGACACGTCGATGCCGTGCACCTCATGGCGGTGCGGGTTGTTGACGCCGAAATCCTGAGGGTCGGTATCGGAAAATTTTGGCTTGGATACGGACGCGGTTTCGAGCAGATCGTAACTCGTGGAGGTGCAGCCGCCGATCAATAGCAAAGCCGACAATAGTGCCGATAAACGCAGCCGCATTGGAACCCTGATGAAAATATTGCCCCTATACGGCCGCCAAAACGGCGCGCCGTATCTCCCGATTTACGCATAACATGGTAAACAAACTGATATGGCAAGTGGCAACGTGCTTTTTGCACCCGACAGTCGCTGGATTTGAAGCGATTTGCGCATTCATCGCCCAATAAGGCGCTGCAGGAGCCTTGACGGTGACGCCTCTCGGCGCGCGCGGGGTCCCTATGCCTTCTGCAATCAGGCGTCGGCCAGGATGCGGTGGATTTTCGGTTGCTGCGCTTCAGTGACCGGAAGGGTAATGACAGCCCGCCAGGCGTAACCACGGGCGATTTCCTCAAATTCGAGGTTGCCATCAAAACGGCCTGCCATATTGGCCAGAACATAGCGAAGATTGGCGCGGGGCGTAACATGGAAGCGCGTGAGCCAGCCGTGCAGGAGCGTGCGGAACCACTTCGGCAGCTGTTCCTGCTGGCCGAAATCGACAATATGCAGCGCGCCACCGGGTTTCAGCGCCTTGAGCGCCTGTTCCACTGCCTTTTCCCAGTCCGGTATCATCGACAGCGCATACGGAATCATGACCCGGTCGAACCCGTCGGGCTGACCGAACTCGGAGGGGCGGAAAGCGGTGGCGTCGGCCACGCGCAAAATCGGGCGTTCCGCCCTGCCGGCGAAATTCTCGGCTGCGGTCAGCAGCATTTCGGCGGAGATGTCGAGGCCGAATAGTTTGGCGTCAGGAAACCTGCGGCCGGCCAGCAGCAGGTTGCGACCGGTGCCGCAGCCGACTTCCAGGAGCGTGCCGCCCTTTGGTACGTTCAGGCCGGAAATGGTCCGGTCGCGGCCAAGAAGGTAATATTTGCGGGTGATATCGTAGATATGTCGCTGGTGGCGATACATGCGGTCCATCAGGCTCGCATGTGCACTATCTGCAAGACTTACATTCTCACCGACGGTTTTCATGCCATAGCCCTCTGGTAAATATGGAAACCGCCATAAATGGCCGAGCGGTCCAAGGCGTTGAGCTCGCTGGAGCGCTCTTCCAGATAGACCCACTGATTGCGGATATCGGGGGAAAGCCGGCCTTCGATCACGCTCTTTTCGGCTGCGGTGCGGAAGATGACGCGGGCGCCCGATGCGGCGGTGCGGCTGATCTGCGACCACAATTCGTTGAGCTGCACATCCGTCATCCAGTCCTGCGCGTCCAGGAGGATATAGCGGTCGACGGCGCTTGCCGGCTTTTTGGAGAGAAGCTCGGTGTAGGTGGCGTGATGCACGGCGACGCGCGCCGTATTGTTGCGGATTGTCTCGTAATATTCCGACTTGAGATAGGCGGGCAAAGAGCCTTCATGCGGCTCCGGATAACGGCGTGCAAAGGCCTGCCAGGCAAAATAATTGTCGCTCAGCGGAAAGTTGCAGGCGAGTTTTTCCAGCCGCTGCTTCAGAACCGAGGCAACCGTGCCGTCATCGGAAAGGCTTGCCAGTTCGTCATATTGGCGGGGCGGTATGCCGAGACCGAAGAGGGAGCTTTTGCGTTTCGTCAACCAGCGGACCACCTTCTTGTCGAAGAGCGGCGCGACCTTGCTGTCGAAAAACTGGCGCTGTTCTTCGAGCGTCCGGGTCCTGGCCATTTCGGTGAGCTTCACACCGTGCAGCCTGGCCATGAGATGGCCTGCGCCGATGAAGCGTCCGAGCAGGCCGGTGTGATAGATGTTCCTGTCAAACACCGAAATGCGACGACGGCCGGAAAGCGTGCGCTTCGACCAGTAAGCCTTGGTCGTGGCATCAAGATGGTCGGCGATGAAGCGATCGTAACCGTGGCTATTGCTGCGCATATTGGCGCGGCCGAAGTGACGCACCACGTCCTGATGGGCGGGCAGATGGCGGAAGGCGGCGAGCTTCAGCTTGTTCAGCGCAATGTGATGCGGATTGAGGTCAACCACGTCGATGCTGGCCGGGTTGCGCGAGAGATATGCCAGCATGTTGCAGCCGCCGGAACCGATGGTGACGATACGGTGACCTTCGCCCAGCTCCATCGCCTCCATGTCGATCTCGGGATCTTCCCAGATTTGCGGATAGACGAGGCCGGAGAAAAGAACGCCGAAGAACCGTTCGGAGAGGCCGCTTTTCGAGAGAGCCTTGTGCTGGAGCAATGCGGACTTCAGTTTCGTGTTCTTGCTGAAGCCGGTCTTGGGTGCCGCACTCGTCATTTGTTCACCTCTCAGTCGATTGAGAGGCGTCTACAGCCGTGACGCTACAGTTTGATGACAGGGGCTGTGGGCGAAGGTGGGGAATGATGGAGACGCTGGAAAACCAGACGGCCGGCACTGCGGGACACAAAGAACCGCCCCAGCGACGGATTGGGAGGCAACTGGCGCCGCTACGGATACGTCGCCTCGGGCTCGTCCCGAGGATCTGCACGTCCTGATATTTGCGAGGTTTTCAAATCCTTGGGACAAAACCAGGGATGGCGAAAGGAAAATGCCCGACGCTCAAGGACAAACGGCTGCACCGCGCTCAGAGCGACGCCAGAGGCGATCACTTGCGCAGAACGTGCAGCATGCCCTTGCGTTTTGCATCGTAATAATAACCGCGCGCGTAAAGCCTGACGGCGTTGTCGCGGTCGTTGCCCGCCACCACCCATGCGCCGCGTAAATATTTGACGGCGTATTTGAGATTGGTTTCGGCGTCGAACAGGCCCGAGGCGGGGCCATCGAAGCCCATGGAGCGTGCCGTAGCGTGCCTGATCTGCATCAGGCCGAAGTTACCGCTGTTATAGGCGCCGGGATTATACCGGCTTTCGCGCTGCACCACGCGATGAACCAAGTCTTCCGGTACATCATACATGCTGGCGTATTTGGAAATCAGCCCGCTCAGTTTTTCGCGTCCGGCAGGTGGCGTATTAAGCGGCGCAGTCATCGCTTCATTCTGCCGGATGGCGGCAAGGGCGGCGTTGGTCGGCCCGGCGGCATAGGCGAGAACGGTGCTGTCCGGCTTGGGCAGCGGAATGACTTTGCGTTCGGCCGTCAGTTCGGTGCCGATGGAGGGTGAGCCGGGCGGCGGCGGTGCCGGCGGGAAGCTGCCCTTGACGGCAACCACCTGCGGCAGATCGGCCGCGGCATTATGGGAGGCAGGTTTGGCCGCCGCAGCCGCCGTTTCGATGGCTGCCGCCGCGGGAGCGGCGCTTGCCGGTGCGAGTGCTGCGGCCGCGGTGGGTGCAGATGCCGCCACGGCGGCTTGGGCGACCTCCGTCTGCTGCGGCTGCATCTGGGCAGTGATCGCAGCGGCGGCAGCTATTTCGGAAGCCGGCGGCAGCGCCACGCGTCCGCCCTTGACGGCGACGGCTGTGGGAAGTGCTGCTGCCTGAGAAGAGGCTGCGGTTTCGGCGGTCTGAACCGATGCAGCTGTCGGGGTTGCTGCTGCGGCCTCGGTCGCTGCCGGCTGCGCGGATGTCGACGCAGGAGTGGTCGCGGGGTTGACCGTTGCTATTTTAGGGCCGTTTGGCCCATCCTTTGCGGTATATTCGACGCTGGTGCATGCGCTCAATGCCAGTGCCAGACCCACGGTGGAAGACAGAAGAAGTGTCCTTCTTCCGCGGAATTTGCCCGAATTTCGCATGTTGCCGCCTTCGTTATGCCTGTCTTTCGATACCCCCGCGTCGAGCGAAGCAGGCAGTGTCCCGTCGAGCTTCATTAACCTATTGTAAGGAAAGCGGCAAGCCGGGAGGCGACTTGCAGTGTTTCAGGCCGCGATGCGCCTGTATCCGGCGCTGACCGCGCGGCCCGAAATGAAGTGCGTGCGGTACTTCTGGCGGATTTTCTTGTCGCCAGACATGCGCCGCACCAGTGCCAGAGTCGATTCGGGAAACAGCCCCTGCACGATGAGAATGGCCAGAGCCAGAAGCAGGACTGCGGCCTGCGCCACGGCAAACGTCTCTACCGCATTGCCGGTGGTGGAGATGAATTGCGGCAACAGCGCCAGGAAGAAGGTGAAATAGCGCGGTCTCAGGGCGGCGGTTGCGTAACAATCGCGGAACGTTCCGCTCCCGGACTTGCCAGCCAGATTGTCATTATCGGCATTGGCCGCCTGGGCGGCGGGAGTGGCGAAAGTCCACAGGAAAAACAGCATCAGCCAACCGAGCCCGGCCCATTGCACGATTTCCACGAAAGACTGCGGCATATAGGCAAAGCCGGCCACAGGAATGGCTGAAATCGTCATGGCGGTTACGATACCGAGAGCGCCGCCGCTGACGGAAGCCAAAAGCGTCTTTTTGCCACGGATGGCGGCATAAGAGGCGACAGAAAATACAAGGGGAGAGGGGAGTGCGAACACCACGGCACATGCTGCGCAGAAAATCAGCCAGGCCTGTCCAGACATTCTCTTCCTCCTTGCCCTCCCTGTCGCCGTCTTATTTTAGCCTACCGTAAAATCAGGCCGCTGTGAACGGCTGACCGACATGTTCCATCACTTCGGTAAACCATTTGGCAGAGAGGTCGAAATGCTTTCCGCCCTTGATACGCGGAAATTCGATGGTCCGCAATTTGCCATTCTGGTCTTCGTCGTGGCCGGTGACACCGGAGACCTTGTTGAGTGCGCTTTCCACGGCGAGATCGACCATGCCCTGGATGAGGCGCAGATCGTCGCCATTGGCGGGGGCAGAGCGGGCGAAATAGCCTGATTTCTGCACCATGGAGCGTTCTGCGCCGATGAGGCTGGCAAACTGCTTCTGGAACCAGCCGCCGACATTGATCGTGTCGATCTTCACATGGCCGAAGGCATCGCGCTTTACCGCTTCGCCGGAAGCCTCGCGTTCAGCGACGATGGAATCGAGGCCGGCACCTTCGGAGACGAACAGCGTGACGTAGCCGTGTCTGTCCATGATTTCCTTCAGGCGCTCGGCTTCCGCTTCGATGTCGAAGGCCATTTCCGGCAGGTAGATGCCGTCGATGTTCTTCATCTGCGTGTTCATCATCAGGCCTTCGACATATTCGTTGCCGTTGGTCTTCTGGATATAGGCACGGGCGGTGGCCGCCGTCAGCCAGCCGCAATGGCGGCCCATGACTTCGTGGATAACGAAGGTTTTGGGGGCTGCGCTCTGCTCGTTGCTGACATTGTCGAAGAAGGACGCGCCGACTTCGGCGGCCGTCCAGGCGCCAAGCGACTGCTTGATCGGAACCACGTCATTGTCCACCGTCTTCGGCAGACCGACGACGGTGAGGTCGTAGCCGTTGGCGCCGAGATAGGCGGCGAGGTCCGCTGCGGTCGTATTGGTGTCGTCACCGCCGATGGTATGAAGAATGGTGACGCCGTCAGCCGCCAGCCGCTCGGCAGCGACACGAAGCGGATTATCGCCTTCCTTGACGAGGCCGCGCTTGGCGCAATCGGCGGCGTTGGTAAGCTTGACGCGGCTGTTGCCGATCGGCGAGCCGCCGTAACGATGCAGCAGATGCGCCTTTTCCCGCATGTCTTTGCTGATTTCGATGCGATCACCCAGAAGCACGCCCTGATAACCGGAGCGATAAGCGATGATGTCGATCTCAGGCGCTATATCGCTGTATCGTTCGATCAGGCCGCCCACGGTCGAAGAGAGACAGGGCGCAAGGCCACCCGCGGTCAGCATTGCGACTTTCTGTTTGGCCATCATGGCTCTCCTTTTGCGTATACTCAAACACATGTCTGGACATGTCTGGCAAATGGATGCGACAGCCGCGTGTAGGTGTAAAGTGAAATTATCAAGAAAAACGCCGATTTCTCGCGCTTTTTCAGCGGCTTGACCTGACCGGGCAAATATAATCGTTTCAATAGGCCCATTGCGGACACGGGCCCAGTGCCCTGTGGAAAACTCGGAGTTCCGTTCACCCCGCTATCTTGTTCCTGAAGCAAAACTGTCGCAAAGATGAATAAAAGTTAATGCCGCTTACCCGCTGTGGATATTGCATTCGCGGCAATATCCCGTCATGCTTGCGGTCATGATGTTCGATTTCGCCTGTTTGCAAATTTCATCCCTGTGGGAACGGCTGCTCGGCGCAATCGGCGACGCGGCAGGCAACGCGCTTGGTCGCGTGGTGGAAGCCATCCGCACCCTGTTCGAAGGTGATCCGGAAACGCGCCGCAAGGTCTCTTTTTCCGTGGCCATTATCGCGCTTTCCGCCAAGATGGCGAAGGCCGACGGCATCGTCAACGATGCCGAGGTGCGGGCCTTCAGGCAGATTTTCGATTTTCCGGAAGAAGAAGCCAAAAACGTTGCCCGTCTTTATAACCTCGCACGTCAGGACGTTGCGGGTTACGAAGCCTATGCGGAGCGGCTGGCCGGTCTTTGCGGTTCCGGTCACGATAATTGCGAGATGCTGGAAAGCGTCATCGACGGCCTTTTTCATATCGCCAAGGCGGATGGCCTGATCCACGAGCGTGAGCTCGCCTTCCTCGGCCGTATCGCGGAAATCTTCCATATCACCGAAGATCATTTCGAAACGATCATGGCGCGGCATGTGCATATGGATGGGCGCGATCCCTACCGCGTGCTCGGTGTTTCGCCGTCCGACGACTTCCTGGATATCCGCAAGCGTTACCGTTCGCTGGTGGCGGAGCATCATCCCGACAAGCTCATCGCCCGTGGCGTTCCCATGGAATTGCATGCGGCTGCGAATGAGCGTATGGCGGCTCTCAACGCCGCCTATGCGGCCATCGAGAAAGAACGCCGCGTCGCATGAGTGAATGTCTGCCGGATTTTACCCCGGATTTCGGGGGCGCAACTGTTGCGCCTTCGCCTAATCACGGCGAGAGGATCGGCGTGCCCGGTCCCGATATCATTCTTCTTCATTATACCGGCATGACTACAGCCGATGGCGCTCTGTCGTGGCTCTGCAATCCCGAAAGCCAGGTATCGAGCCACTACTTTGTTTTCGAAGACGGGCGCATCGTCCAGCTTGTGCCGGAAACCCGCCGTGCATGGCACGCGGGAAAAAGCTCCTGGGCCGGGGACGAGGACATCAACTCCCGCTCCATCGGCATCGAAATCGCCAATCAGGGTCATCCCGGCGGGCTGCCGGAATTCCCCATGGAGCAGGTGGAAGCCGTCATCGAATTATGTCGCGATTGCGGCCAGCGGTGGCATATCGCCCCTGAAAGGGTGCTTGCCCACTCGGACGTGGCGCCGATCCGCAAGGTCGATCCGGGCGAAAAATTCCCGTGGGACATCCTGTCGCAGCACGGTGTCGGCCATTGGGTTGAACCCGCGCCAATCCGCGGCGGGCGTTTTTTCCAGCGCGGCGACCATGGCCAGCCCGTCGAAGCGCTGCAGTCGATGCTGTCCATCTATGGTTACGGCGTTGAAATAACGGGCAATTATTGTGAAAAAACCGAGGGCGCCGTGGCGGCGTTCCAGAGGCATTTCCGGCCCGCACTGGTGGATGGCATTGCGGATTTTTCCACCATTGACACCCTGCACCGGCTGATCGCCAACCTGCCGAAATTTTCGGTCGCCTGAACGCAGTTTCTGGAAAACGAATCCCGGTTTGCCGCGCTCCGCAAGTCGCTTTTTTTGGGTTGCCACAGTTAATCCGCATTGAGGAAGTTTAAGAACAGCACTGTATGCGGTGACGTTCTTCAGGGGAACCTGCCGTCAATATCAATCAAGGAGACCGGACAGCGGAGAGTCGCGATCGACTTTCCGGGTGTTGACTAATTGTGCCGATTCACTGTTCCGGTCCTCCGATCTGGAGACTTTTTCTACATATGAACAGGGTTGTTGTTGCTGTCGTAGTGGGTATTGCTGTACTCGCTTCGCAGGCGGGGATTGCTTTTGCCAAAGATGAAGACGTGAAGACCAAAACCGTGACGCTGGAGAATTTCTTCCGCAAGCCCGGTTATCCCATGCCAGAAAAGAGCCTGCCTTCTTCGCTCAGGAACGATTATTCCGATCTGATCGTCAAATATGCCAAGCGTTATGGCGTTCCCACCAATCTGGCGCATGCCGTGGTTTCGGTTGAAAGCAAGTTCAACCCCAAGGCTCGTGGCAGCGCCGGCGAAGTCGGGCTGATGCAGATCAAGCCGGCGACGGCGCGGATGATGGGCTATCGCGGCACGACCAAGGCGCTGTACGATCCCGAGACCAACATTCGCTGGGGCATGCAATATCTGGCGACGGCGCATCAGTTGGGCGGCGGTCAGGTTTGCAGCACGATCCTGCGGTACAATGCCGGCCATGGCGCTACCCGCATGAACCCGGTCTCCAAGCGTTATTGCGGCAAGGTGCAGGCGCTGCTGGCCGGCTGAGGCCTCCATCGTCTGAGAAATTGCGAAAAGCGATTCCGCTTCCACCCGGCATGCTGTAGTCAGAAGCAAAGCTGATACGGAGCATGACATGCCGGATTTCAAATATATCGTCGTCGGGGCCGGGATGATGGGAGCGGCTGCGGCGCGGCATCTCTCAGTGCAAACGGATGGCGTGGTGCTGATCGGCCCGGGTGAACCCGCCGATCCCAAGACCCATAAAGGCGTGTTCTCAAGCCATTACGACGAGGCGCGCATCACTCGCGGGTTTGACGGCGATCCCGTCTGGGCGGAACTGGCGCAACGTTCCATCCACCGTTATGACGAGATCGAGGCTAAGAGCGGCATCCGCTTTTTCACCGAAGCGGGCTGCCTGTTCACCGGCAACGGCAAGGGTCTTGCCGGTGATTATGTCTCGCGCGCCCTTTCCTCGGCCGACCGTCTAGGCCTTGGCGTAGAGACGCTGGGCCATGATGTGCTTGCCGACCGGTTCCCGATGTTCTCCCTGCCAGCCGATCACGGCGGTTATTTCGAGGCGCGGAATGCCGGTCACGTCAATCCACGCGCCCTGGTGAAAGCGCAGTGCGCCATCGCGGAAGCGCAGGGCGCACGGTTGCTGCGCGAGACGGTGGCGCATATTCGCGATACCTCCCGCGGCGTTGAGGTTTCGACCCGCGAAGGGGCCATCCACACCGCCGAAAAGGTCATCGTAGCCGCCGGCGGTTTTACCAACATGGCAGAACTTCTTCCATCGTCGGTCGATATGGCGGCAACGGGCCGAACCATCGTGTTTTTCGAGTTGGATGAGGCAAGGCAGGCCCTGTTTGGAGCGATGCCATCCACCATCGTCCTCGCGGAAACCGAGGACGACATCGTCTACATCCTGCCGCCGGTGCGTTATCCCGACGGCAAGGTCTATCTGAAGATCGGCGGCGAGAGCGAGAAGGGCAGGCTGGAAACGCTGGCTGACGCGGTTGGCTGGTTCCATTCGGACGGCACGCCTGAGGAGGTGGAGTTTTTGAAGAAGCGGGCGCTATCACTGATGCCGGAGCTTGCCGGCTGCCCCGTGACCTCCGGCTCTTGTGTCGCCTCCATCACCCGCAGCGGCTATCCCTACATCGGCTATACGCAATCTTCCAACATCGCGGTTCTGACCGGCGGCAATTTCGTTTCCGCCAAATCTTCGGACGAAATCGGACGGCTGGGAGCCGTGCTGCTTTTGAACGGTCAGCTGGCAGAGGATGAGTTCGCCGCCGAAATGGCCCCGGTTTTCGTCTGACATTTTCGGGCGAAGCGGCTAAAAGGTTTCGACGGAAGTGAGCGGGTAAAGAGGGGCGGCATGTCGGGACATTTCAAATATATCGTCGTGGGCCGCGGCATGATGGGTGCCGCCGCCGCCCGTCATCTGGCCGAAACAGTGGATGGCGTCGCGCTGATCGGTCCCGGTGAACCTGCCGACATCAAATCGCATCAGGGTGTGTTCGCCAGCCATTATGACGAGGCGCGGATTACCCGCACCATCGATGGCGATGCCGACTGGGCGTTGCTCGCTAACCGTTCCATTGCACGTTATGGCGATATTGCGACACGCAGCGGTGTCGAGTTTTACGCGCCGGTCGGCTGCCTGATGGTTGGACCTGAGCGGGGCGGCGCCAATCCCTTTGTCGATGATGTTCTGAAGGCGGCTGCTCGGCTCGGGGTTTCCACGGAACTCCTGGATGACCAGAGCCTGAAAAGCCGCTTTCCCTATTTCTCCTTCGAACAGAGCTGCGAAGGCGTCTTCGAGAGGGATAATGCCGGTTACGTCAATCCCCGCGCGCTGGTGAAAGCACAGACCATACTGGCGGAAAAGGCGGGTGTTACGCTGATCGACGATATCGTTGTTTCCACGCGGGAAGAAAGTGGCCGGGCATCGGTTCATACGGCATCAGGTGCGGTTTACACCGCAGACCGGGTGTTGGTGGCGGCCGGCGGCTTCTCGATTACCAAAGATCTGTTGCCCCAGCCGGTAGCGCTGGATGTCTATGCCCGCACCGTTGCTTTCTTTGAAATAGATGAGGGTGATCTGGATCAATATGCCGGCATGCCGTCGCTGATCTACGAGCCGCGCGATACGACAAAACATATCTATCTTCTGCCGCCGGTCCGCTATCCCGATGGCAAATTCTACCTGAAGATTGGCGGCGATCCCGATGACAAGCGGCTCGGCAGTGATCCGGAAATCCGGGAATGGTTCCGTTCCGGCGGACGTGAAAGCGTGCGGGATCATCTCGCTGACATCGTCGGAACGCTGGTGCCTGCCATCGATCTCTCGCGTGTCTCGATGGCCGCCTGTGTCGTCTCCAAAACCGGCAGCGGTTATCCCGCCATTGGTTTCACAGCCTCGCCGCGCAGCGCCGTTCTGACCGGTGGTAACGGCACGGCGGCCAAGAGCTCCGATGAGATCGGACGGCTTGGCGCGTTGCTGCTACGAGACGGAGAAATCGCCGACGGTGCTTTCTCGACGGATTTCAAACCCGCATTTCTTTAATCTTGGCCGTCGCTTTTCGGTGGCTTTCGCTGCGGAACATGGTTATGCAGCCCATGCCAGTTGGCCGGGCAGCCGCGCTTTACCAATGTCGAAAGACGGTAAGGTGAGGAAAGTCCGGGCTCCACGGAAATACGGTGCCGGATAACGTCCGGCGGGGGCGACCCCAGGGAAAGTGCCACAGAGAGCAAACCGCCATGCATCGCATGGTAAGGGTGAAAGGGTGGGGTAAGAGCCCACCGCGCTTCTGGTAACAGCGGCGGCAAGGTAAACCCCACCGGGAGCAAGACCGAATAGGGATGACACGGGGCGGGCGAAAGCCCGTTCACAGCCGGTTTCCGGGCCCGTCATCCGGGTGGGTTGCGCGAGGCGGCATGCAAATGCCGTCCCAGATGAATGGCTGCCACGTTCCGGGTCAAACCGGGGCCATACAGAACCCGGCTTACAGGCCAACTGGCGAATTTCCTCTTAGGCTTCGAGGGCGGAAATTTTGGCGGGATGAAGACATCCTGTTGTTTCATAAAAGAAAATAGATTTTTCCATGATGCATTTTTGCGTCGTGAAAGCGGGTTGCTGCGCGCAAAGTAAACCATTCGTTAAACTTAACGGCTTATGAATTTCCGATGCGAAGGCGGTATCGTGCCGGCTTCATCCCATTGACGCCCATAGTGTCCCATGGTATCCCAAATGCACACCACATTGGGTCGTGTTTTTGACCCGCAATCGCTGAAACGAGTGAGGAGCCTGCAAGGGGCTGCTGCAGGGCATGTCGCCCTGGCGCTTGGCGATGTGTCGTGCGTACCGGTGTCGGCTGCGGGGCGGATGAATCGCTTTGCGGCATGCGGTTTTGGCGAGTTGAGTAATGGACCGCTTTTTATCGAACGTGACGAACAGGATCGACGCCAAGGGGCGCGTTTCGGTTCCGTCTCCGTTTCGTTCGGTGCTGGCCAAGCGCGGCATTCAGGAGCTTTATTGTCTCCAGGATTTTGCGTTTCCGGCAATCAGTGTCGGCGGTCCGGATCTGCTGGAGCGCTACGAGCGGCAGATTGCGTCCATGGATGCCTTCTCGCCGGAAGCGAACGCAATGTCGCTGCTGGTTCACGGCGGCGGTGTTTTCATGAAGCTCGACCAGGAAGGTCGATTGATGGTGACGGATTTTGTGCGGGAATTCACCGGCATCACTACCGAGGTCACCTTCGTCGGACGAGCGGATCATTTTCAGCTTTGGCAACCGGATGCGTTTTTGGCGGCGCAGGCGGAAGCAAGAGCGGGGCGCGGTTTTTCGGCTGCTCGCCCCGCCTAGGACGGGGACACTCAATGGCGGCGAATTCTGGCGGACGATCTTCTGATGCCGATGGCGGACCTCAGCGCCATATCCCCGTGCTGCTTCGTGAAGTCATCAGCGCGCTTGAACCCGCCCCCGGCAAAATTATTCTGGATGGCACTTTCGGCGCCGGCGGCTATACCCAGGCCATTCTCGATCGCGGCGCAAATGTCATCGCACTAGACCGCGATCCAACGGCGATCTCCGGCGGTCAGGCAATGGTCGCAGCCAATGGCGGCCGGCTTTCACTCATCCAGTCGCAATTTTCCGATCTCGCGAAACATGCGCCCGAGGGCGGCCTTGATGGCGTCGTTCTCGATATCGGCGTATCCTCCATGCAGATCGACGAGGCCGAGCGCGGTTTTTCCTTCCAGAAGAACGGCCCGCTCGACATGCGCATGTCCGCTTCCGGCGTTTCGGCAGCCGATGTCGTCAACCGCGCCAAGGTTGGTGATCTCATCCGCATCTTCGGTTTTCTCGGGGAAGAAAAGCAGCCGGGTCGCATTGCCCGCGCTATCGAGAAGAGGAGAGCGGAAGAGCCTTTCCGCACCACCCGCGATCTGGCGGGCCTGATCGAGATCGTCACGCCACGGAAAGCCAAGGACAAGATTCATCCGGCAACGCGGGTGTTCCAGGCGCTGCGTGTTTTCGTCAATGATGAGCTGGGTGAGCTGGCGCAGGCATTGTTTGCCGCCGAGCAGGTTCTGAAGCCCGGCGGTCGGCTGGTCGTCGTCACCTTCCATTCGCTGGAAGACCGTATCGTCAAGAAATTCTTCTCCGACCGTTCGGGCAAGGCAGCCGGTTCCCGGCATCTGCCGATGGTGGAGGACAAGCCCTCCATTTTCGAGAATATCGGGAAGCCGATGATTGCTGCCAGCGACGAGGAGGCGGAGCTTAATCCGCGGGCCCGTTCGGCCAAGCTCCGCGCTGGCCTGCGCACCACGGCACCGGCGCGCGCTGCGGATTTCTCGATATTCGAGCTTCCCGATCTCGCCAGCCTTGAAAAGATGGGAGGCTGATATGCTGCGCACTTTCGATGTCATCTTGATGGGGGTCATGGTCGCTGCGGCGGTCGTGACCTATTCGATCAAGCACAAGGCCGATCTCAAGCTTGAGGAGGTCCGCAAGCTGGAGGCGGAAATCAAGCTTGAGAAGGATACAATCGATCTCCTGCGCGCTGACTGGGCGCTGCTGACGCAGCCGAACCGTCTGCACCGTCTCGTCAATGCCTATCAAACGGAACTCGGTCTTTCGCCGACACTGCCGACGCAACTGGCGCAGCCGCGCGAGCTGCCGATGCTGCGTTCGCAATTGCCGCAGCCTCCCGAGCCTGAAGGCATGAGCGTCGAGGATGTCATCGCCGCTGCCGTCAATGGCTCCAAACCCGGCGCGACGCTGGGTGGCGCTTCCAAGCCAAAATCACCGCCGGCAGGCCAGATTGCCGTCAACGGCGTGCCGGTGCCTACGCCGCGTGCCCGTGTTTCTCGCCCGGCACCGGCACCCGTGCCCGTTGCCTCCGCCACCGCCGGTGATGAAACCGACATGGACGACACGATAACAGGATCGGTGAACCGCTGATGTCTTTTCTCTCCCGCGCCATGGTTTTGAAGAGCAAGGCTCACTTTTCCGCCAGCACGACCGGCATCCACACCGATCATGCGGCGTTTGAAGGCGCGCGCAAGAAGCGCGCGGCGCAGGCGAAAAGCCGCGTCGGCCTTCTCATTTTTGGTTTTGTCGCCTTTTACGCCGTCGTCGGCGGCCGTCTGGTGCAATATGGCATGGCAGAGCAGGAGACGGTGTCGAGTATCGCGCCAGCCGACAGGCTGATGGCGTCGCGCCCTGATCTTCTCGACCGTAACGGCGAGGTGCTGGCCACCGATATCCGCACCGTCTCGCTGTTTGCCGAGCCCCATCGTATCGTCGATATTGACGAGGCCATCGAAAAGCTGCGCACCGTCCTGCCGGATCTCGACCAGCGCACGACCTATCAGAAGCTCTCCTCCAATTCGCGGTTCCAGTGGCTGCGCCGCCAGTTGACGCCGAAGCAGCAGAGCCAGATTCTCGCGCTCGGCATTCCCGGCATCGGCTTCCGTCCGGAAAAACGCCGCTTCTATCCCGGCGGGCCGACCGCAGCGCATGTCGTCGGTCACGTTAATATCGACAACCGCGGTGTTGCCGGCATGGAGCGTTACGTCGACAGCCAGGGTCTTGCCGATCTCACGGCGCTCGGCATGACGAGCGATCAGCCGCTCGAGCCTGTGAAGCTTTCCATCGACCTGCGCGTGCAGTCCATCGTGCGCGAAGTCGTGACTTCGGCCATCACCAAGTTCCAGGCGATCGGCGCCGGTGCCGTGGTTCTGGATGTGCATACCGGCGAAGTGCTGGCCATGGCCTCGGTGCCGGATTACGATCCGAACAACCCGGCCGAAGGCGCGAAAGAAGGCTGGCTCAACCGCATGTCGAACGGCACGTTCGAAATGGGCTCCACCTTCAAATCCTTCACCATTGCCATGGGTCTTGATTCGGGCCGCGTCCGCCTCGGTGATATGTTCGACGCGCGTTACCCGATCCGCATCGGCGGCTTCACCATCAAAGACTTCCACGGCAAGGGCCGCATGCTCTCAGTGCCGGAAATCTTCCAGTTTTCGTCCAATATCGGTACGGCCAAGATTGCCGATACCGTTGGCACCGAAGGGCACAAGGAATTCCTGACGCGGCTTGGTCTTCTCACCCGCATGCAGACCGAACTGCCTGAAGTGGCGCTGCCTTCGCAGCCGCGTGAGTGGAAGAAGATCAACTCCATCACCATCTCCTTCGGCCACGGCGTTTCAACCACACCGCTGCAGACGGCGGTTGCCGGTGCGGCACTCGTCAATGGCGGCAAACTCATCGAGCCGACCTTCCTGCCGCGCACCCGTGAACAGGCGGATCAGGTGGCAAAGCAGGTGCTGAAACCCAGCGCCAGCAAGGATATGCGCTTCCTCTTCGAATGGAACGGCGTCAACGGTTCAGGCCGAAATGCGCGCGTCGATGGGTTCAACGTCGGCGGCAAGACCGGCACGGCCGATAAGGTCGTCAACGGCCGTTATGTGCACGACAAGAACTTCAACGCCTTCCTGTCGGCTTTCCCGATGGATGATCCGCAATATGTGGTGCTGTCCTTCATCGATGAACCGAAGACCGACAAGGGCAATGGCGCGGCACTCGCCGGCACGTCCGCAGCACCCATGGTGCACGATATCATCAGCCGCACGGCGGCGGTGCTGGGTGTGAAGCCGAAGTTCGGCAAGGATGGCTCGGCCTTGCTCGTGTCTTATTGATTGTTAGCTTATGATGTTCCGGCGATTCGTGCCGGGGGGACAAGACGGAAACAGTCGATGAATTTGCGAGATATATCCGGAAATGCGTTTCCGGAATTGAAAGAATTGCTCCTGTCTGAGATCGGGGCGATCGAAATCGGGGGGATCACCGCAGACAGCCGCAAGGCTGCGCCGGGCAGCCTGTTCGTTGCGGTTTCTGGCACCAAGGCTGATGGTGCGACCTATGTAAAGGATGCGGTTGCCAAGGGTGCCGTTGCCGTTGTTTCCGGGCACGCGGTGGAAGCCGAAGTGCCGGTTCTGGTCGTGACCGACCCACGCCTTTATCTCTCCCTTGCCGCCTCCCGCTTTTACGGAAAACAACCGGAAACCATGGTCGCCGTCACTGGCACCGCGGGAAAGACCTCGGTTGCCTCCTTCGTGCGGCAGATCTGGGCTTTCGCCGGCCATGCCGCAGCCCAGATCGGCACAACCGGTGTCATCGCTCCCGGCCGGGAGGATTATGGCGCGCTGACGACGCCCGATCCGGTGACGCTGCATGCGCTTCTGGCCGAGCTTGCGAGCGAGGGCGTCACCCACGCGGCGATGGAAGCTTCCAGCCACGGTCTTGACCAGCGCCGCCTCGATGGCGTGCACCTTTCTGCCGCCGGCTTTACCAATCTTGGCCGCGACCATATGGATTATCATCCGACCGTCGAGGATTACATGGCCGCGAAGATGCGGCTTTTCGATACGCTGATGGAAAAAGGCGCTCCCGCCGTGATCTTCGCCGACGATCCTTGGTCGGACAAGGCGGTTCATGCGGCGCGCGAAGCGGGTCTCGATGTCCGCACCGTCGGACGGAACGGGCAATATCTCGCTTTGAAGCGCGTTGAGCATTTCCGCCACAAGCAGATGATCGAAGTGCATCATGACGGCGTCATCCACGAAGTCGATATCCCGCTCGCGGGTGATTTCCAGGTGGCCAATGCGCTTGTTGCCGCCGGTCTTGCCATGTCGACGGGTGTTCCCGCCGCAACGGCGCTCAAGGCGCTCGAAAAGCTTGTCGGCGCTGCCGGCCGTCTCGAATTAGTGGGACAAACGAAAAACGGCGCGCTTGCCTATGTGGATTACGCCCATAAGCCCGATGCGCTGGAAAACGTGCTGACCTCGGTCCGGCCCTTCACCTCCGGCCGCATCATCACCGTTTTCGGCTGCGGCGGCGACCGCGACAAGGGCAAACGCCCGATCATGGGCGAGGTCGCGACCCGTCTTTCCGACATCGTCATCGTCACGGACGACAATCCGCGCTCCGAAGACGCGGCGACGATCCGCTCCGAGGTGATGGCGGCGGCGCCCGGCGCTCTGGAAATTGGCGACAGGTCCGAGGCGATCCGCCATGCGGTATCGATGCTGTCGCATGGCGATACGCTGATCGTCGCGGGCAAAGGGCATGAAGAAGGGCAGATCGTTGGCTCCGTGACACTGCCTTTTTCCGATCATGAACAGGTGCGCACTGCACTGGCAGCGCTGGAAGGATCGAAAATTTGAGCTGGTTATGGACAGTCGCCGATATGATCGCCATCACCGCAGGACGCCCGGTGGGCAATCTGCCGACAGGAATCACCGGCATTTCCATCGATAGCCGGACGGTGAAGCCGGGCGAAGCTTTCTTCGCCATCAAGGGTGATCGTGTCGACGGTCACGACTATACGAGTTTCGCGGTTGCCAACGGGGCAGGACTTCTGGTCGTTGCTGAAGCCAAGCTACCAGCGCTCGGCCGCCTGACGGTGCCGATGATCGTGGTCGAAGATGTTCTTGCAGCCCTTGGCAAGCTTGCCATCGCGGCGCGTCAAAGAACATCGGCGCGCATCATCGCGGTGACGGGCTCGGTCGGCAAGACGACGACGAAGGAAATGCTACGGCAGGCGCTCGCGCCATCGGGCCGGGTGCATGCGGCGGTGGCTTCCTTCAACAACCATTGGGGTGTGCCGCTGACGCTGGCCCGCATGCCCGCCGATACTGAATTCGGCGTGTTCGAAATAGGCATGAACCATTCCGGCGAAATCCGGCCTTTGGTGAAGATGGTCCGCCCGCATGTGGCGATCATTACCACCATCGCGCCCGCCCATCTCGGCAACTTCAACAACATCGAAGAGATCGCCGCCGCAAAGGCGGAGATTTTCGAGGGCGTGGAGCAGGGCGGTTCCGTCATCCTCAATCGTGACAATGCCCAGTTCGAGCAGCTTGAAGAGGCGGCGCAGGAGCAGGGCATCGAACACATCCTGACCTTCGGTCAGCATGCCAAGGCGGATTTCCGCCTCGCGGATTTCGAGAGCACGACGACTGGCTCGACGATCTGGGCGATCCTGAACGGCGAAACCAGCGAGCTGCATCTCAACATTCCGGGCCGGCACATTGCGGACAATGCGATGGCGGTGCTCGGCGCCGTGGCGATCACGGGCGCCAATCTCGACCGCGCTTTCGAAGCGCTGGGATCGCTTGAGGCGGTGAAGGGGCGTGGCCAGCGCCACCATCTGCAGATCAACGGCGGCTCCTTCCTTCTGATCGATGAAAGCTACAACGCCAATCCTGCCTCCATGCGGGCGTCGATCGCGGTGCTGGCGGAAACGCCGACGCAGGGCCATGGCCGTCGCGTTGCCGTCCTCGGCGACATGCTGGAGATGGGCGAATTTTCGGCACAACTGCATGAGGAATTGGCCGGGCCATTGCTTGCGGCGGGTATCGAACATGTGTGGCTGGCAGGCGAGGCGATGGCCGCTTTGCGGGACGCGCTGCCTGACAGCGTCACCGTCATCTGGTTCCCGACGACGGCGGAACTCACCGATTTCGCCCTGCAATGGGTGCAACCGGGAGACGCGCTGATGGTAAAATCGTCACTTGGGCTTGGTTTCGGCAAGATTGTCGCCGCCCTGCTTGACAAGTATCCGGCATTCCCCGAGACGGAACGCCAAGTCTGAAATAGCCTTTTGAAAGGGCAATTATGCTGATCTGGCTCGTCGAACTGTCGGATAAAATTCAAATCTTCAACCTGTTCCGGTACATCACCTTCCGGGCGGGGGCGGCGATGTTCACCTCTGCGTTGATCGTCTTCCTGTTTGGACCGGCCATCATCAATTCGCTGCGCGTGCGCCAGGGCAAAGGCCAGCCGATTCGCGCCGATGGGCCGCAGACGCATTTCAAGAAAGCCGGCACCCCGACCATGGGCGGCTTGATGATCCTCGCCGGCATTCTCGGCGGTTCGCTTCTGTGGGGCGACCTGTCGAACGTCTATGTCGTCGCCGTTCTAATGGTGACGCTTGGTTTCGGAGCCATCGGCTTCTATGACGATTATCTGAAAGTGACGAAACAGAGCGACAAGGGTTTTTCCGGCAAGGCTCGTCTCGGCATCGAATTCCTGATCGCGGCGATTGCCGTGTTCTTCATGATGAAGATGGCGCTCGCTTCCGCGCCGCATGGCGGCACGCTCGGCAGCTCCATCGCTTTTCCCTTTTTCAAGGAATTCGTGATCAATCTCGGTTATTTCTTCGTGCTCTTCGGTGCTTTCGTCATCGTCGGCGCGGGTAATGCGGTGAACCTGACCGACGGTCTTGATGGTCTCGCCATCGTGCCGGTCATGATCGCGGCCGCCACCTTCGGTGTGATCGCCTATCTCGCCGGTAACGCCGTTTTTGCCAATTACCTGCAGATCAATTTCGTGCCCGGCACGGGTGAACTCGCCGTTATTGTCGGCGCCGTCATCGGTGCCGGCCTCGGTTTTCTGTGGTTCAATGCGCCGCCCGCCGCCATCTTCATGGGCGATACGGGTTCGCTCGCGCTGGGTGGCCTGATCGGCTCCATCGCAGTCGCCACCAAGCACGAGATCGTCATGGTCATCGTCGGCGGTCTCTTCGTCATGGAAACCCTGTCGGTCATCATCCAGGTCTTCTGGTTCAAGCGCACCGGCAGGCGCGTCTTCCTGATGGCGCCGATCCATCACCATTTCGAGAAAAAGGGCTGGACGGAAAGCCAGGTGGTCATCCGTTTCTGGATCATTTCCGTTGGCCTCGCGCTGCTTGGCCTCGCCACCCTGAAGCTGAGGTAAGCGATGATCCCGGTCACGTCGTTCAAGGGTAAGAAAGTCGCTCTTTTCGGGCTCGGCGGTTCGGGTCTTGTCACGGCCCGGGCGCTGGTCGCCGGCGGTGCCGACGTCGTGGCTTTCGATGATAATCCTGACAGCGTTGCAAAGGCCGAGGCCGAGGGCATCAAGACGGCGGATCTCCACACGATTGACTGGTCGAGTTTCTCCTCCTTCGTGCTGGCACCGGGCGTGCCGCTGACGCATCCGAAGCCGCACTGGTCCGTCGATCTGGCGAAAGCCTCCGGCGTCGAGATCATCGGCGATATCGAGCTCTTTGTCCGTGAACGTCGTGCGCACGCGCCGGATTGCCCCTTCATTGCGATTACCGGGACCAACGGCAAGTCGACCACCACGGCGCTGATCGCACATATTCTGAAATCGGCTGGTCGCGATACGCAGCTTGGCGGCAATATCGGTACGGCGGTACTGAGCCTCGATCCGCCGAAGGCGGGACGCTTCTACGTTGTTGAGTGCTCATCCTACCAGATTGACCTGGCGCCCACGATCAATCCAACAGCCGGCATTCTTCTCAATCTCACCCCCGATCATCTCGACCGGCACGGTACGATGCAGCACTATGCCGACGTCAAGGAACGGCTTGTTGCCGGCAGCGGCACGGCGATTGTCGGTGTCGATGACAGCTACTCGACGCTGATTGCCGATCGCGTTGAGCGTGCCGGCGTCAGGGTCGAGCGCATTTCCAAGCGCAATGTTGTTTCCGAAGGTCTTTATGCCGAGGGCAGCCGCATCCTGCGGGCGCATGGGGGAACTTCGTCGTTACTGGTCGATCTCGACGGTATCCAGACGCTTCGCGGCAGCCACAATGCGCAAAATGCGGCGGCGGCAATTGCGGCCTGCCTTGCAGTCGGTGTTTCCGAGGATGAAGTTCGTGCAGGTCTCAAATCCTTCCCCGGCCTCAAGCATCGCATGCAGCCGGTTGGCCGACGCGGCAATGTCACCTTCGTCAATGACAGCAAGGCCACCAATGCCGATGCGGCGGCACCTGCGCTTTCGAGCTTTGACCGCATTTACTGGATCGCCGGCGGTCTGCCGAAGGCCGGCGGGATTGCCAGCCTTTCACCGCTTTTCCCGCGCATCGCAAAAGCTTATCTGATCGGCGAGGCGGCGGCGGAATTTGCAGCGACGCTCGGTGAAGCGGTGCCCTACGAAATATCCGGCACCCTGGACAAGGCCGTGCAGCATGCGGCGGCGGATGCGGAAAAAGACGCGACGCCCGGCAATATCGTGATGTTGTCCCCGGCTTGCGCAAGTTTCGATCAATATAAGAACTTTGAAGTGAGAGGTGATTCGTTTGTCGCGCAGGTCGCGGCGCTCGATGGCATGACGATGCTCGTTCACTCTGGAAAAGGGGGCTGAAGGCCATGGTAAGCCGAGTTGATCGCGGTCCGGTCGCGGAATGGTTCTGGACCATCGACCGTTTCTTTCTGGCGGCATTCATCGCGCTGATGGGCATCGGCCTGATGCTGTCCTTCGCGGCGTCGCCGGCCGTTGCCGAGCGTATCGGCCTCAACAGCTTCTTTTTTGTTGAGCGTCAGGCCATGTTCATGGTGCCATCGCTGGCGATCATGGTCGGCTTGTCCTTCCTGTCGCCGCGCCAGGTGCGCCGCGTGGCGGTCATCATGCTGATCGCCTCGCTGCTGATGATGATCTTTGCACTGTTCTTCGGCATCGAGGTGAAGGGCGCGCGGCGGTGGATTTCCATCGGCACTTTCTCGATTCAGCCGTCGGAATTCATGAAGCCGGCTTTCGTCATCGTCTGCGCATGGCTTTTTGCAGAGCGGGCGCGCCATCCGGAAATTCCGGGCAATCTCTTTGCGATCATCACCTTCGGAATCGTGGCCGCACTTCTCATCGCCCAGCCTGACTTCGGCCAGACGATCCTGACTTCCGTTGTCTGGGGCGGCATGTTCTTCATGGCGGGTGTGCCGTGGTTCTGGATCATCATGCTCGGTGGTCTCGGCGTCGGCGGCATCATCTCCGCCTACCTCATGCTGCCGCACGTGGCCGGCCGTATCGACCGTTTCTGGACGGGTGAGGGCGATACGTTCCAGGTGGACACGGCGCGTGAAGCGATCATTCGCGGCGACTGGTTCGGTCGCGGACCGGGTGAGGGTATCGTCAAGCGCATCATTCCCGATAGCCATACCGACTTCATCTTCTCGGTTGCAGCGGAAGAATTCGGCATCGTTTTCTGCATGTTCCTCGTCGCAATCTTCGCCTTCATCGTGCTGCGCGGCCTGTCGCACGCCTTCAAGGAAAAGGACGATTTCTGCCGCTTCGCCGTGGCTGGCCTTGTGCTGCAGATCGGCATGCAGTCGATGATCAATATCGGCGTCAATCTGGAACTGATGCCTGCCAAGGGCATGACCTTGCCGCTGATTTCCTATGGTGGTTCGTCAATGATGGCGATATGCGTGACCGCCGGTTTCCTTCTGGCATTGACACGCCACAGACCTGAAAAGCGGGCGCAGGAGCGGAGTTTCTTCCGCGTTGGTTCCGGCGTTCCCGCGGAGTAAACGATCATGAGCAAGGGTATTGTTCTTCTTGCCGCCGGTGGAACCGGCGGCCATGTGTTTCCGGCAGAAGCGCTGGCGCATACGCTGAAGGCACGCGGTTATCAGGTGCATCTCGTCACCGACAGTCGCGCCGAGCGTTATGCGGGCAAGTTTCCGGCAGATGAAATTCATGTGGTTCCGTCTGCCACCATCGGCTCCAAAAACCCAATTTCCGTGGCGGGTTCGCTCTGGAAGCTCTGGGTTGGCCTGCGCGCGGCGCGTCGGCTGGTCGCAAAACTGAAGCCGGTCGCGGTTGTCGGTTTCGGCGGCTATCCCACCGTGCCTCCGCTGCTGGCCTCCACCGGGCTTGGAGTGCCGTCGATCATTCACGAACAGAACGCCGTGATGGGCCGCGCCAACAAGGCACTTGCCGGGCGGGTAAAGGCAATTGCCGGCGGCTTCCTGCCGCCCGCCAATGGTCAATATTCCGAGAAGACCGTCGCGACCGGCAATCCGGTGCGCCCAGCGGTGCTGGCCGCCTCTGAAATACCCTACACCGCCTCGCAGACAGGCGAGCCTTTCCGGCTCGTTGTCTTTGGCGGCAGCCAGGGCGCACAGTTTTTCTCGAGCGCGGTACCCGCCGCAATCTGCCTCCTGAAAGACGAGCAGCGCAAGCGCATCGTCGTCACCCAGCAGGCGCGGCCGGAAGACAAGGACAGCGTCATCGCCTCCTACCAGAAGCTCGGCGTGAAGGCGGATGTTTCGCCCTTCTTCGGCGATATGGCGTCGCGTATCGGCGAGGCCGATCTGGTCATCAGCCGCTCGGGCGCTTCGACGGTATCGGAGCTTTCGGTGATCGGCCGTCCGTCGATCCTCGTGCCTTATCCGCACGCGCTGGATCATGATCAGGCGGCGAACGCGGCTGCGCTTTCGGCGGCGGGTGGGGCAAGCGTCATCAAGCAGGCGGAGCTCTCGCCGCAGAAGCTCTCTGGCCTGCTGTCCTCGGCGCTTGCCGAACCCGAGCGGCTTTCCGCAACGGCGGCGGCGGCGAAGGCAACCGGCAAACCGCACGCGGCGGATGTGCTGGCCGATCTGGTGGAGGCGATTGCCTCCGGCCGGTCCGTACAGGAATTCAAGAAGAATATTGAAGGAGTTGGGGCATGAAGATGCCGAAAGCCATAGGCCTTGTGCATTTCATCGGCATAGGCGGGATCGGCATGAGCGGCATTGCCGAAGTGCTTCACAATCTCGGCCACCGGGTGCAGGGATCGGACCAGGCCGACAGCGCCAATGTGCAGCGTCTGCGTGACAAGGGCATCGAGGTTTTTGTGGGCCACACGGCTGACAATATCGGCGATGCAGAGGTCGTCGTCGTTTCGACCGCGATCAAGAAGAACAATCCGGAGCTCGTCGCCGCGCGGGAAAAGCACCTGCCGATCGTGCGCCGCGCGGAAATGCTGGCCGAGCTGATGCGCTTCCGTAACGCGATCGCCATCGGCGGCACGCACGGCAAAACGACGACGACCTCCATGGTCGCCACGCTCTTGGAAGCCGGCAATCTCGACCCGACCGTCATTAATGGCGGCATTATCAATGCCTATGGCACCAATGCCCGCATGGGTGAGGGTGAGTGGATGGTGGTGGAGGCCGACGAGTCCGACGGCACTTTCCTGAAGCTGCCGGCCGACGTCGCCGTCATCACCAATATCGATCCGGAACATCTCGACCATTACGGCAATTTCGATGCCGTACGCGCCGCATTCCGTCAGTTCGTCGAGAATGTGCCTTTCTACGGTTTCGGCGTCATGTGCCTCGATCATCCCGAAGTACAGGCATTGGTTGGCCGGATCGAGGACCGCAAGGTCATCACATATGGCGAGAACCCGCAGGCCGACGTGCGGTTTTCGAATGTCCGCATCGATGGTACGCGCTCGGTCTTCGACGTGGAAATCCGCCGTCGCCGCACCGGCAAGATTTTCTCTTTCAAGGACCTCGTCCTGCCGATGCCCGGCCGCCATAACGTTTCGAATGCGACAGCGGCAATCGCGGTTGCCAATCGTCTCGGCATCTCGGAAGCCGACATCAAGAAGGGGCTTGCCTCCTTCGGTGGTGTCAAGCGACGTTTCACGCTGACGGGCGAAGCCAACGGGGTGCAGGTTTTTGACGATTACGGTCACCACCCGGTCGAGATCAAGGCCGTGCTGAAGGCGGCGCGGGAAGCCTGCAAGGGCCGCATCATCGCCGTGCACCAGCCCCACCGCTACAGCCGTCTTTCGAGCCTGTTTGATGATTTCGCGCATTGTTTCAACGATGCCGATACGATTCTTCTTGCTCCGGTTTATGCAGCGGGCGAAGATCCCATCGAAGGCGCAAGCTCCGAAGCGCTGGTTTCGGCCATCAAGGCCGCTGGCCACCGTGACGCGCGTTTCCTCGAAAAGCGGGAGGACCTTGCGTCACAGGTCGCAGCCATTGCGAATCCGGGTGATTTCGTGGTTCTCTTGGGGGCTGGGAATATCACGCAATGGGCAGCGTCGCTGCCTTCGGAATTGAAGAGCATATCAGGAAAGTCTGAATGAGACAGGTCGATGGGGTTAAATTGCTGGGGAGGCTCGGCGACGGGGTAAAGGAATTGCGGGGACGTCTGACACCGGATGCGCCTATGGACCGCGTGACGTGGTTCAGAGCCGGCGGTCTTGCGGAGGTGATGTTCCAGCCGCACGATACGGATGATCTGATTGCCTTCCTGAAAATTCTGCCGGAAGATGTGCCGCTGACCGTGGTTGGCGTCGGCTCGAACCTTCTGGTGCGTGACGGCGGTATTCCGGGCGTGGTCGTGCGCCTGTCCGCCAAGGGCTTCGGCCAGGTGGAGCTTGCCGGTGAAAACCGCATCAAGGCGGGCGCGATCTGCCCGGACAAGCATATTGCAGCCATGGCCATGGATAATGGCATTGGCGGCTTCCACTTCTATTACGGCATTCCGGGCTCCATCGGCGGAGCGCTGCGCATGAATGCGGGCGCAAACGGCGGCGAGACGCGTGAACGTGTTGTGGAAGTCTATGCGGTCGACCGTCAGGGCAACCAGCATGTGCTTTCCAATGCCGATATGGGCTACAGCTATCGCCATTCCGGCGCCGACGCTGGCCTGATCTTCACCGGTGCGCTCTTCGAGGGCTATCCCGAGGACAAGGCGAAAATCCGCGCCGATATGGATGCGGTGCGTCATCACCGCGAAACCGTGCAGCCGATCCGCGAACAGACCGGCGGCTCGACCTTCAAGAACCCCGAAGGTCATTCCGCATGGGAGCTTATCGATGAGGCGGGCGGTCGTGGTCTTGTGATCGGCGGCGCGCAGATGTCATCACTGCATTGCAATTTCATGATCAATACCGGCCATGCGACCGGTTACGATCTGGAATATCTGGGCGAAACCATCCGCAAGCGCGTGTTTGACAAATCGGGCATCCGGCTGGAATGGGAAATCAAGCGCCTGGGGTTGTTCATGCCGGGCCGCGAAGTTGAGCCTTTCCTCGGGGCCTGATACCAAACCCTCGCTCTATCTAGAAAGATACTAATATTGATCGGCCGTTTCGCTTATCGTAACGGTCGATCAATATTTTTTGCTATACTGTCAGGAAGGAAAACTTCGGCGGGCGAGACTAAATATCGACCCGCGATATTAAATACTTTTTATTTGGGAATGTTAGCGCATCGGTGACTTAGGCAATTTTGATATGATGTTGGGTCTTTGGAAAAAACAGATCAAAATGATTAGTTTTTCGGTAGCGGCGCAAGGCCGCCGGCGCCTTGAGCCACTGGAATTCTCCATTCGTATTGCATGCCTTGTGACGATCATCGTGGTCCTGATGTGCACGGGGGGCCTGTCTCTCTTAGCAAAACTCGGGTTCGTGACGGATCTCGTCAACGGTCTATTTTTAAGCGTAACGCTAGGGAGCGCTGTCGCTTTTACGGTGACGTTCCTCGTCAGTTGGCTGAATGCAAAGGAAGTTCAGCTTCTTGCACAGTCGCACGAACGCTTTCTGCATCTAAGCCATACCGACGCATTGACCGGCTTGAGCAACCGGCTTGGCCTCTATGCAGCCTGCGCCGAACTTGGCAGCGACTATTGCGTTGCCTTTCTGGACATTGATCACTTCAAATCCGTGAACGACACTTACAGCCATCTCGTCGGCGATCTTGTCATTTCAAGGGTCGCCCGCACGATAAGGGAGCATTTCGATGCTGACGCGCATGTCGCCCGCCTGGGCGGCGAGGAGTTCGTGGTCGTGCAGGAAATTGGCAGGCTGGCATTTACGCAGATGTGCGAGAAGGTTCGCGCGGCGATCGCTACCACGCCCGTGGAATACCAGGATCTACAGATCCCGGTCACGATTTCCATCGGGGTGGCTTTCCGCGGTGATGCCGAAATCTTCGACAAGGTCATGCACGATGCCGATCTGGCGCTTTATCGGGCAAAGGGAGGCGGGCGCAACCGCGTCTGCTTGACCAGATATGTCGAGCGGCGTCAGGCTGTCGCGTGAAGGTTGAAGAAGTCAGATAAAGATCAAGTCGGATAAAAAAAAGCCCGCGAAACTAAAGTTTCGCGGGCTTCTTTGATCGCTGGTCCGGGTTCAGACTTCGTCCTTGCGGGACAGAAGAATGCAGGCCAGCGTGATGAGGGCGGATACGCAGAGGTAATAGCCGACATAGCCCATGCCGTAGTTCACCTGCAGCCACGTGGCGATGTAAGGCGCCAGCGACGCGCCGAAGATGCCGGCCATGTTGAAGGTGATGGAAGAGCCGGTATAGCGGACGCGGGTCGGGAAGGGGGCGGCGAGCGCCGTTCCGATCAGGCCGTAGGTCATGCCCATCAGCATCATCGCCAGAGCTGCGAAGACGAAGATCGAGCCTTCGCTGCCGGTCATCAGGCCGGGCAGCAGGAAGGAAAACAGGCCGATCAGCACTGTCGTCAGGATCAGAATTTCGCGGCGACCGAATTTTTCCGCAAGCTTGCCTGCGATCGGAATGAAGATACCGAAAACGACGGAGCCGAGGATCTGCACTTCCAGCGCGTCGAGGAACGGAATTTTCAGGACCTTGACGTTGTAGGAGAGCAGATAGGCTGTGCCGATGTAGAAGAGCACGAAGGTGGCGAGCGCCACAAAGGTGCCGAGCACGAGGCTGCGCTTGTGGTTGCGGAACAGTTCCGCAACCGGCACGGCCACACGTTCTTCCTTTTCGATGGCCTTCTGGAAGTCGGGCGTTTCGGTGATCGACAGGCGAACCCACATGCCGACCGCGATCAGGATGATCGAGGCGACGAAGGGAATGCGCCAGCCCCAGCTGAGAAGCGCTTCCTGCGACATGAAGTGCAGCAGGATCCAGAACACGCCTGACGAGAGGAACAGGCCGACGGGTGCGCCAAGCTGCGGGAACATGCCGTACCAGCTGCGCTTGCCGGGAGGGGCGTTTTCCGTCGCGAGCAGGACGGCACCGCCCCATTCGCCACCAAGACCGAAGCCCTGGCCGAAGCGGCAAAGTGCGAGCAGCAGCGGCGCCAGAACGCCGGCCGTCTCATAGGACGGCAGCAGGCCGATCACGACCGTCGAGACACCCATGGTCAGCAGCGCCGCGACAAGCGTCGTCTTGCGGCCAACGCGGTCGCCATAGTGGCCGAAGACCACGGCGCCGAGGGGGCGGGCGAAAAAGGCGATGGAGAAAGTTGCGAAAGACGCCAGAAGCGCCGTCATCGGATCATTGTTCGGGAAGAACAATGTCGGGAACACGAGCACTGCGGCCGTGGCATAAACGTAGAAATCGAAAAACTCGATGGTCGTACCGACCAGACTGGCAGTGAGAACTCGTGCAGGCGAATTTGTCTTTACAGCGTTCGAATTGTCAGCGGTCGGCGATACCGGAGATATCGCGTCGGTCATGGTATTGGTTCCATTTTGGATGATTGCAATGTCATGCCTTGGGAGGCGACATCTGCGTTAACGCAATTTTTGTTCTTATGGAATGCTAAAAAAGAAATAATGCAGATAATGTGATCCATCAGGGCGACACGTGTGGTCACGGCCTCGGAGAATGTTTGTCGATTGAGAGACTGATTCAGGCCGCGGTTTTAAAACCCTGAAACCGCAGATAATTTGCCTGGGGAATAATGCTGTCTGTTAACGTTTCGGCCTTGCCTTTGTCGTGCAGCAGCAGACGCGCCGGCGTCGTTTTATTTCCGATCATTGAAAACCTGCATGTTGCATTCCGCCCAACTCTCTGATTCCAAGGAGGGAATTCGGATCAATGCTGATTCTTTAACAAACTCGGCATGTTGGGCGCGGCGGTTAACGAAAGTAAACGATTCATTAACCTTAATGGCGTTTAACTGGTCTCAAGGGTCATGTGCCAGAATCACCGTTCGTGAAATCCGGTCGGTTAGGAGCGTGGTCCGTAACGGAGAGTTGGTGTCAGAGGTATCGATGAGCGGCAAGCACGTAGCTGTTCTTATGGGTGGATTTTCGTCGGAGCGGCCGGTCAGCCTGTCGTCGGGCAACGCTTGCGCGCAGGCTCTGGAAGACGAGGGCTACAAGGTCACCCGTGTCGATGTCGGCCGCGATGTCGCCGCCGTGCTTGATGCGCTGCGCCCGGACGTCGCTTTCAACGCGCTGCATGGGCCCTTCGGCGAAGACGGCACCATTCAGGGCATCCTCGAATATCTCGCCATTCCCTATACCCATTCCGGCGTGCTCGCCTCGGCGCTTGCCATGGACAAGGCGCAGGCCAAGAAGGTTGCTGCTGCTGCCGGCATTCCTGTCGCCGCCGAGCGAGTCATGAACCGCTTCGATTTCACCAGCGAACATCCGCTGGCGCCGCCTTATGTGGTGAAGCCGGTGCGTGAAGGCTCGAGCTTCGGCGTCGTTATCGTCAAGGAAGATCAGTCGCACCCGCCGCAGATCCTCACGTCCTCTGAATGGAAATACGGCGACCATGTTATGGTCGAGCGTTATATCCATGGGCGCGAACTGACCTGCGGGGTGCTCGACGGCGAGGCGTTGGGCGTCACCGAAGTGGTGCCGCTCGGTCACAATTTCTATGATTACGATGCGAAATACGCTGCTGGTGGCTCGAAACATGTCATTCCTGCAGAAATTTCACCGAAAATTTACCAAAAAATTCAAACACTGGCGGTTATGGCGCATCGGGCGATCGGGTGCCGTGGCGTAAGCCGTTCAGACTTTCGTTACGACGACCGTTTCTCAGAAGATGGCGAAGTTATCTGGCTTGAAGTGAATACACAGCCGGGCATGACGCCGACCTCCCTGGTGCCTGAAATGGCGGCCCATGCTGGCCGCTCCTTTGGTAACCTTGTCAGCTGGATGGTGGAGGACGCTTCGTGTTTGCGGTGATCGGCAAAAAGTCGACGGCAAAAAAGCGCGAGCAATTCGCGGCGGCGGCCAGTGCCGACGATCGCATGGTGTTGCCGCGTCCGCTGCGTCGCGTCGTGCGTTTCGGCGTCAGCCTTGCGACCGGACGTATCCACATTCCCGCCCATACCGGTACGATTGCGGCCGTCGCCTTTTATGCGGCGACCGGACTTTATGGCATGTCACTCGGCGGCCATACGAATATCGTCACGCAGGCAACGACCTCGGCGGCCGGTTTCGCCGTTGAGGACGTGAAGGTCTCCGGCAACCTGCAGACCTCCGAAATCGATGTCTTCCAGCTTCTCGGTCTCGATGGCAGCACGTCCCTGATCGCGCTCGACATCGACGCCGCGCGCCGCAAGCTGGTGCAGCTTCCCTGGGTTGAGGATGTCGATATCCGCAAGATCTATCCGAAGACGGTCGAGGTTCGTCTGAAGGAGCGTGAGGCTTTCGGCATCTGGCAGCACGGCTCGGAACTGTCGCTGATCGAAAAGAGCGGCAGTGTCATCGCGCCGCTGCGTGACAACAAGTTTGCCTCGCTGCCGCTTTTCGTCGGCCGCGACGCGGAAACCGGTGCTGCCGGTTTCGTCGAGCAGCTGGCTGACTGGCCGGAAATCCGCAGCCGCGTCCGAGCCTACGTGCGTATCGCCGGCCGCCGCTGGGACCTGCATCTCGACAACGGCATCGTCGTCAAGCTGCCAGAAGAAAACCTGCCGCAGGCGCTGCAATTGCTCGCGCGGCTCGATCTGGAAGAGAAAGTTCTGTCGCGCGATGTCGCTGCCGTGGACCTGCGCCTGTCCGACCGTACGACGATCCAGCTGACCGAAGGTGCCGCCGAACGCCGCCAGGCTGCCGTCGATGCGCGCACCAAGGCTCTCAAGAAAGCGGAGAAGAACACATGAGCTTTTTCGGTTCTTCCCATTTCGGTCTGCCTCGTCTGAAGCCGCTTTCTTCCAAGCGCAGCCACATCGTTTCGGTGCTCGACATCGGCTCGACCAAGGTCGTGTGCATGATCGGCCGGCTGACGCCCCGTCAGGAAAGCGAAATCCTGCCTGGCCGCACCCACAAGGTCGAAATCATCGGCATCGGCCACCAGCGTTCGCGCGGCGTGAAGTCTGGCGTGATTGCTGACCTCGACGCGCTGGAAGGCGTCATTCGTCTTTCAGTCGATGCGGCTGAGCGCATGGCGGGCCTGACCGTCGACAGCCTGATCGTCAATGTTTCGGCAGGAAGACTAGCAAGCGATATCTACACCGCGAGCATCGATCTCGGCGGGCAGGAAGTGGAAGCAAGCGATCTGCGCAAGGTTCTGGTGGCGGCAAGCCAGCAGTCCATGCGTCAGGACCGGGCGATCCTGCATTCGCTGCCGACGGGCTATTCGCTGGATGGCGAGCGCGGTATCCGCGATCCGCTGTCGATGTACGGCGATCTTCTCGGCGTTGACATGCATGTGGTGACTGTCGAACGCACGGCGCTGAAGAACCTCGAACTTTGCGTCAACCGCGCGCATCTTTCCGTCGAGGGCATGGTGGCGACGCCCTATGCCAGCGGTCTTGCCGCACTGGTGGACGATGAAGTCGAACTCGGCTGCGCCGCCATCGACATGGGCGGCGGCACGACGACGATCTCGGTTTTTGCCGAGGGCCGGCTCATCCATACGGACGCGATCGGCCTTGGCGGCCATCACGTCACGACAGATCTTGCACGAGGCCTCTCGACACGAATCGAAGATGCGGAGAGACTGAAGGTGGTGCATGGTTCGGCTTTGCTGAATGGCGCGGATGAGCGCGACATGATTTCGATCCCGCCGATTGGCGAAGATGATCGCGATCAACCATCGCAAGTTTCAAGAGCATTGGTTACCCGCATCGTGCGGGCACGTATCGAAGAGACGCTGGAATTGATCCGTGATCGTATCCAGAAGTCCGGCTTCAGCCCCATCGTCGGCAAGCGCGTCGTCCTGACCGGCGGCGCGAGCCAGCTGACGGGGCTGCCGGAAACGGCGCGGCGCATTCTTGCCCGCAACGTTCGCATCGGCCGCCCCATGGGCGTGGCTGGTCTTCCGGTCGCGGCAAAGGGCCCGGCATTTTCAACCGCCTGCGGACTGATGATCTATCCGCAGGTGGCGGACATCGAAATTCATGCGGCGCAAGGCGGAATGTTCTCGCCGTTTGGTAACGGTAGCGGCCGGATAGCCCGGGTGGGGCAATGGCTGAAAGAGAGTTTTTGAGTAGCCTCGGGGCGCAAGCCGGAGGTTTCAGAGTTGAGTTTCAAGAATCGGCCAGCGGGGCGATGCGGCCAGAGAAAGAAGGAATGTTAAAATGACGATACAGCTGCAGAAGCCTGATATCACAGAGCTGAAGCCACGCATCACCGTCTTCGGTGTCGGTGGCGGTGGTGGTAACGCTGTCAACAACATGATCACGGCTGGCCTCCAGGGCGTCGACTTCGTTGTCGCCAACACGGATGCCCAGGCGCTGACCATGACGAAGGCAGATCGGGTCATTCAGCTCGGCGTCAACGTCACTGAAGGTCTCGGCGCCGGTTCCCAGCCGGAAGTCGGGCGCGCTGCCGCTGAAGAATGCATCGACGAGATCATCGATCACCTTAACGGCACGCATATGTGCTTCGTCACCGCCGGCATGGGCGGCGGCACCGGCACCGGTGCTGCTCCCGTCGTCGCGCAGGCTGCGCGCAACAAGGGCATCCTGACGGTTGGCGTCGTCACCAAGCCTTTCCACTTCGAAGGCGGCCGCCGCATGCGTCTTGCCGAACAGGGCATCGAGGAACTGCAGAAGTCCGTCGATACGCTGATCGTCATTCCGAACCAGAACCTCTTCCGTATTGCCAATGACAAGACGACCTTTGCGGACGCCTTCGCCATGGCCGACCAGGTTCTCTATTCCGGCGTTGCCTGCATTACCGACCTGATGGTGAAGGAAGGTCTCATCAACCTCGACTTCGCCGACGTCCGTTCGGTCATGCGCGAAATGGGCCGCGCGATGATGGGCACCGGCGAGGCTTCCGGTCCGGGCCGCGCAATGCAGGCTGCGGAAGCGGCGATCGCCAACCCGCTGCTCGACGAAACCTCGATGAAGGGTGCGCAGGGCCTCTTGATCTCCATCACCGGCGGTCGCGACCTCACCCTGTTCGAAGTCGACGAAGCTGCGACCCGTATTCGCGAAGAAGTTGATCCGGATGCGAACATCATCCTCGGCGCAACCTTCGATGAAGCGCTTGAAGGCCTCATCCGCGTCTCCGTCGTTGCAACCGGCATTGACCGCGTTGCAGGCGTCGGCGAACAGAACGTTGCCGAAATGCGCGCCGCAGCCGCCGCTGCAAAGCCGCTTATCCGTCCTTCCGCGGCCGTTGCTCCCGCTCCGGCCGCAGCACAGCCTGCCGCAGTTTCGCAGGCACCGAAGGCCGTAGACCCGATCGCCCAGACCATCCGTTCGGCAGAAGCCGAAATGGAACGTGAACTCGGTTTTGCCGCACACCAGCAGCCGGCCCAGGACTTCCGTCCGCAGAGCAAGCTGTTCGCATCCTCTCCGGCTGAAGCACCGGCGGCACTTCGTCCGGCCCAGCCGGTTCAGCAGGCCGCTCCGGCTCCGGTTGCTCCGGCACCGGTCTATCACGCTCCGGAACAGCATGCTGCTCCGGCACCGCGCATGCAGCAGCCGCAGGCTCCTGTCTATCAGGAACCTGCACCGGTTGCCCGTCAGCCTGAGCCGGTTCGCATGCCGAAGGTCGAAGACTTCCCGCCGGTCGTGAAGGCCGAGCTGGACCACCGCACCCATGCCGCTCCTGCTGCCCAGGAAGAGCGTGGCCCGATGGGTCTTCTGAAGCGCATCACCAACTCGCTTGGTCGCCGCGAAGAAGAAGAAGTTCCTTCCGACATGATGGATGCGCCGAGCATGGCGCCGCAGCGCCGCGCACCGCTTTCGCCGGAAGCAAGCCTCTACGCACCGCGTCGCGGCCAGCTCGACGATCACGGCCGTGCAACGCCTGCATCGTCCAGCCACCACGATGATGACCAGCTGGAAATCCCGGCCTTCCTGCGCCGCCAGTCCAACTGAGGGCGATTCCATTAGCCTCTCGAAACGCCCGGATCCGACGATCCGGGCGTTTTGTTTATTTTACGTTATTAACACTAAATTAATTAGCGTTGTCAGCTACTTACGCATGTAACAATCCGAAACGAACAGTGATTTGTCGTGGCACGTACATGTGCGTATGTATGAGGCTGGGTAAAGGAACAGACTGACTTCGCCGGTCGTTAAAACCCGGCTTGAAAACTTGAACGGCGCTGGCCCCAAGCGGCGCGGTTTGCAAAAAAGGCATACACTAATGACTATCGGACTGCTCGGATTTCAGACAACTATCGCACATGCCGTTCAGCTTAAAGGCATTGGCGTGCATTCCGGCAATCCGGTCTCGATGACGTTCCAGCCCGCAGAAGCTGGAACGGGCATCGTCTTCCATCGCCTCCATGACAATGGCAGCGTCACCGAGCTGAAGGCAGTGTCTGCCAATGTCGGGAATACCGATCTGTGCACCGTGCTTGGCCGTTCGCTTTCCCAGTCAGTAGCGACGATCGAGCATGTCATGGCCGCCATCTACGCCATGGGCCTCGACAACCTTGTCGTCGAGGTAGACGGTCCGGAAGCGCCGATCATGGATGGCAGCTCTGCTCCCTTCATTGAAGCGATCGAATCGGTCGGCATCAAGAATCTTGGCGTGAAGCGCCGCTATATCAGGGTCACCAAGCCGGTGCGTATCGATTCGGGTGCGTCCTGGGCGGAGTTCCGTCCCTATGATGGTACGCGCTTCGAGGTCGACATCGATTTCGACACGCCGCTGATCGGCAAGCAGTCCTGGAAGGGTGACCTGACGGCAGAGACGTTCAAGAACGAACTGTCGCGTGCCCGTACTTTCGGCTTCATGCGTGATGTCGAGCGCCTTTGGGCCGCCGGTTATGCACTGGGCTCCTCACTTGAGAATTCGGTTGTCATTTCCGACGACAACAGCGTCATCAACATGGAAGGCCTGCGTTACGCCAAGGACGAGTTCGTCCGCCACAAGACGCTTGACGCGGTGGGCGACCTGGCACTTGCGGGCGCTCAGTTCATCGGTTGCTACCGTTCTTATCGCGGTGGTCACAAGGTCAATGCCAATGCGCTGAAGGCCCTGCTGAGCGACCGTACGGCTTACGAGATCGTAGAGGCTCCGGCCGCACGCAACCAGATGGTGCGCGCCCGCGAATTTGTGGCCGTCAATATGCCCGAATTCGCGCCCTGGTCCGCATAAGGTCTTTTGAAGGCTATCAATTGACAGAAAAAGCCGCTCCTTCGGGGCGGCTTTTTCGTGAGACGGAGCAGGAAGTTGCAAATTATCGCCGGATAATCGTGCGATTGCATGGGGTGATGCCATAAAAATGCGTTAATGCGTCATCATTGCGTTGCCCTGCGGATGCTTTTATGGCTAGAACGCCAATACAAAGCCGATGCTTATGTATTTGCGCGGGAAGTGGGAACTGTCGAATGAAGCATGTAGGGTCTGGTGCAATGAAGGGTACGATGCGGGGGATCGCCGTTTCGTTGATGTTGGTCGGCGCGAGCGTCGTCGTCACTGCCTGCCAGTCCGATCCGGATATCGACATCACCAAGCTTGGCGTGGAGACCGATCCGCCTGACGTTCTGTACAAGCAAGCGCTGGCGAACATGAACAAAGGCAATATGACGGAAGCCTCACGCAAGTTCGAGGCGATCGACAAGCAGTACCCCTTCACCGAATGGGGCCAGAAGGCGCTTGTCATGCAGACCTTCATTGCCACGCGCACCAACAAGAACGATGTGGCAATCACCACCGGTAGCCGTTTCCTGCGGCAATATCCCCGTTCCAAGGATGCCGCTTACGTTCAGTACATGATCGGTCTTGCCTATTCGAAGCAGATTTCCGACGTCACGCAGGACCAGCGCGCCGCGCAGCGCACAGTTGAGGCGATGAACAAGGTCGTCAACGATTATCCCGATTCGGAATATGTCGCGGATGCGCAGGCCAAGATCCGTTTCGCCCGCGATCAGCTTGCCGGCCGCGAAATGCAGGTCGGTCGTTATTACCTTGAGCGCAAGGAATATCTCGCCGCCGTTTCGCGTTTCCGCATCGTCGTCGAGCAGTACCAGAACACCAACCAGATCGAGGAAGCGCTGGCGCGTCTGACGGAAGCCTATTACGCGATGGGCCTGGTGGACGAAGCGCAGACTGCGGCTGCCGTTCTCGGCAACAACTATCCCGACAGCCAATGGTATGCGGATTCCTACAAGCTGCTGAAGGGCCAGGGCCTGGAGCCGCGTGAGAATAAGGGGTCCTGGATTTCGCGCGCCGGCAAGAAGCTCATCGGCGCCTGAGACGGGGCATAGGCCATGCTGGTCCAGCTCTCAATTCGCGATATCGTTCTCATCGAAAGGCTCGACCTCGGTTTCGAGGCGGGCCTTTCCGTGTTGACGGGCGAGACGGGTGCGGGCAAATCCATTCTTCTCGATAGTCTCTCGCTGGCGCTTGGCGGCCGCGGCGATGGCGGCCTTGTGCGCCACGGGGAGGAAAAGGGGCAGGTCACCGCGACTTTCGAGGTGCCGAACAATCATCCGACACGGCTTCTCCTGCGCGAAAACGGTCTCGATGACGATGGCGACCTGATTTTCCGCCGCGTGCAATCTTCCGACGGGCGCACCAAGGCCTATATCAACGACCAGGCCATCAGCGTGCAGATGATGCGCCAGCTTGGTCAGATGCTGGTCGAGATTCACGGCCAGCATGATGATCGTGCGCTTGTCGATACGGATGCGCACCGCACGCTGCTGGATGCCTTTGCCGGGCTGAGCGAAGAGGCTCGCGCTGTTCAGGCATTCTATCGCACCTGGAAAGATGCTGACCGGGCCTTAAAGACGCATCGCGCAAAAGTCGAGGCTGCGGCGCGAGAGGCGGATTACCTGCGCTCTTCCGTCGAGGAATTGGAAACTCTTTCACCGCGCGATGGCGAGGAGGATGAACTGGCCGAACGCCGGGCGGTGATGCAAAAATCCGAACGCATCGCTGGCGATATTGCTGAAGCCAGCGAATTTCTGAACGGCAATGCTTCGCCCGTGCCTGTCATAGCATCCATGATGCGGCGTCTGGAGCGCAAGAGCCACGAGGCTCCCGGGCTGCTGGAAGACACCGTGCAATTGCTGGATGCCGCGCTGGACAATCTTTCCAATGCGCAGATGGAAGTGGAAGCGGCGCTGCGCCGCACAGAATTCGATCCGCGCGAGCTGGAGCGGGTGGAGGAGCGGCTGTTCGCGTTGCGCGCCGCCGGACGCAAATATAATGTCGCCGTGCCAGACCTCCCCGCTCTCGCCGAAAAAATGGTGGCCGATCTCGCCGATCTCGACGCCGGCGAAGAAAAGCTTGGCAAGCTCGAGGCCAATCTTGGCGTCGTGAAGGCTGATTTTGACCGTGCCGCGCAGTCGCTTTCCGACAAACGCCGCAATGCAGCGGAAGCGCTTTCCAACGCTGTCATGGCCGAGCTTCCGGCGTTGAAGCTGGAGCGGGCGCGGTTTACCGTCGAGGTCACCTCCGATCCCGAGCAGGCGACGGCCGACGGCATCGATACGGTGGAATTCCACGTGCAGACCAACCCGGGCACGCGCCCAGGGCCGATCATGAAGGTCGCATCAGGCGGCGAATTGTCCCGCTTCCTGCTGGCGCTGAAAGTGGCGCTGGCGGATCGCGGTTCGGCACCGACCCTGGTGTTCGACGAAATCGACACGGGTGTCGGTGGCGCGGTGGCGGATGCCATCGGCCAGCGGCTGCGCCGCCTGTCCAAAACCGTGCAGGTCCTTTCCGTCACCCATGCGCCGCAGGTGGCGGCACGGGCGGCGACCCATCTTCTCATTTCAAAGGGTCCGTCCGGCGATGGAAGCGAGCGTATCGCCACGCGCGTCGCCACGATGGAGCCGCAGCACCGCACCGAAGAGATCGCCCGTATGCTTGCTGGCGCGTCCGTGACGGACGAGGCGAGGGCTGCTGCCGCTCGTCTTCTCGCGGCCAAGGACTGACCCTTCGCGGCAATGCCAGTGCAGTGCCTTTCGGCATTGTGAGCTCAGCGGCAAAACTGTTTTTAATGTTTGTTATTTCGGCTAAAAGCGTTCGGTAATTCCGAAAAGAGGCCGTCATGTCGAAAGACCAGAAACCCGTTGAAAACCTCACCGAGCTTGAAGCCTCTTCGGAGCTTGCATTTCTGGCGGCCGAGCTTGCCCGCCATGACGCGCTTTACCACGGCAAGGATGCGCCGAAGATTTCCGATGCGGAGTATGACGCGCTGAAGCGGCGCAACGACGCCATCGAAGCGAATTTCCCGGCGCTGGTGCGGGCCGACAGCCCATCGAAAAAAGTAGGCTTCGCGCCGCTTCCGACCTTTGCGCCCATCGTGCATGCGCGACCGATGCTGTCGCTCGACAATACGTTCTCGGAAGAAGATCTGCGCGACTTCGTCAGTTCGGTTTATCGTTTCCTCGGGCATCTGCCTGATGACTCCATTGCTTTCACTGCGGAACCGAAGATTGACGGGCTTTCCATGTCCATCCGCTACGAAAACCGCAGGCTGAAGACAGCGGCGACGCGCGGTGACGGCACGACCGGCGAAAATGTCACTCCCAATATCAGGACCATCAAGGAAATTCCGAACGAGCTGCCCGCCGATGCGCCCGATGTGGTGGAAGTGCGCGGCGAGGTCTATATGGCCAAAAGCGACTTTCTGGCGCTCAACGCCCAGATGGAAGCGGAAGGCAAGCAGACCTACGTGAACCCGCGCAATACTGCCTCCGGCTCCCTGCGTCAGCTGGACGCCAATGTGACGGCGAAACGCAAGCTGCGGTTTTTCGCCTACGCCCTCGGCGAGGTTTCGAATGGCGGTCAGCCGACGCGGATTGCTGATACCCAATATGGCATCGTCGAGAAGTTCAGGGAGTGGGGTTTCCCGGTTAATCCGCTGATGAAGCGATTCACGTCCGCCCAGCAATTGCTTGAGCATTATAATGAAATCGGTGTTGCGCGGCCCGATCTCGATTACGATATCGACGGTGTGGTCTACAAGGTCGACCGGCTTGATCTGCAGGAACGGCTGGGCTTCCGCTCGCGCAGCCCGCGTTGGGCGACCGCACATAAATTTCCAGCAGAGCAAGCCTTTACGACGGTTGAAAATATCGAAATTCAGGTTGGCCGCACCGGCGCGCTGACGCCTGTCGCGCGTCTTACCCCCATCACTGTCGGCGGTGTCGTCGTTACCAATGCCACGCTGCATAATGCCGATTATATCGAGGGCATCGGGAATAGCGGTGAGCGCATCCGCCCGGAAGATCACGATATCCGCATCGGCGACACTGTTATCGTGCAGCGGGCCGGCGATGTCATTCCGCAGGTTCTGGACGTGCTTCTGGAAAAGCGACCGGCCGGGGCGGCAAAATATGCCTTCCCGGAAAAATGTCCGGTCTGCGGCAGCCATGCGGTGCGGGAGCGTAATGAGAAGACCGGCAAGCTCGATTCTGTCACGCGCTGCACCGGCGGTTTCGTCTGCCGGGCCCAGGCAGTGGAGCACCTGAAACATTTCGTCTCGCGCAATGCCTTCGATATCGAAGGGCTGGGCACCAAGCAGATCGATTTCTTCTTCGAAAGTGACGATCCTGCGCTCTCGATCAAGACCGCACCCGACATCTTCACGCTGAAGGCGCGGCAGGATGCTTCTCATCTGACCAAGCTCGAAAATATCGACGGTTTTGGCAAGGTCAGCGTCAGGAAGCTGTTCGACGCCATCGATGCCCGCCGCGAGATCGATCTGCACAGGCTCATCTTCGCGCTGGGCATCCGCCATGTGGGTGAGACTACGGCGAAGCTTCTGGCGCGATCCTATGGCACTTACGACCATTTCGAAGAAAGCATGAAGGCGGCGGCGGATCCCGCAAGCGAGGCGTGGGCCGAGCTTAATGCCATCGACGGCATCGGCGAGGTGGTGGCCCGCGCCATTGTCGAGTTCTACAAGGAGCCACGCAATCTCGACGTCATCGATCGGCTGATAAGGGAACTTCGTCCGAAAGACGCGGAAAAGCCTTCAACGGAAGGGAGCCCGGTGGCAGGCAAGACGGTGGTGTTTACCGGCTCGCTGGAGAAGTTTACCCGCGACGAGGCGAAGGCCCGGGCGGAAAGTCTGGGCGCCAAGGTTGCCGGTTCCGTTTCGAAAAAGACCGATATTCTGGTGGCGGGGCCGGGAGCGGGCTCCAAGCTTGCCAAGGCGGCGGAACTGGGCGTGCAGACCATGGATGAGGACGAGTGGCTGGCCCTGATCGGCGGCTGAGGGGCCGTCATGGAAATATTGTCCTCTGCCGCTAGAGCTTTGTGCCTGAGACGGAGGGTAAGGCATGGATGACCGCATCGTCGTCAGTGCAGAGCAGGTCCGGGCGCTGGTTGACAGCCAGTTTCCTCAATGGGCGGCGTTAGATGTTCGGCCGGTGGAACTGAGCGGCTGGGACAATCGCAGTTTTCGCCTTGGCGATGAAATGCTCATCCGCATGCCGAGCGCCACCCGTTACGTGGCGCAGGTCGAGAAGGAGCATCGATGGCTGCCAACGCTTGCGCCTTTCCTGCCTTTTCCGATCCCTGCTCCAGTAGCGCTCGGGCAGCCGGGGCAGGGTTATCCGTTCCGTTGGTCGGTCTATCGCTGGCTCGAAGGGGAACCGCTTGCTCAGCATCTGGAGAAGGTCGATTTGTCGGTCATTGCCATTGATGTCGCCACGTTCTTGAGATCATTACACGAGGCGGATGCTGTGGATGGCCCGGTCGCAGGGGCGCATAACTTTCATCGCGGGGGCTCGCTTGCAGTCTATGACGGGGAAGCGAAGGCCTCGGCGGCGCGGCTTGCCGGTGAGGTGGATCAGGCGCTGGCTATCGAGATATGGCAGCTTGCGCTTTCGAGTCATTGGCAAAAGCAGCGGGTGTGGGTGCATGGCGACATTGCCGAGGGCAATCTGCTGGTGAAGGATGGCAGGCTTTCGGCCGTCATCGACTTCGGCAGTTCCGGCGTAGGCGATCCGTCTTCTGATCTCATTCTCGCGTGGAATGTGCTTGATGCTGAAAGCCGGGCTGTTTTTCGCAGAGCGCTCGATCTGGATGAGGCCACATGGCAGCGCGGGCGCGGGTGGGCCTTATGGAAGGCGCTGATCGTTCTGAATGCCGAGCGCGGCCGTAACGAAAAAATGGCCGAATGGTCGCGCCGGACCATTCGGGAAGTGTTTGCCGACCACTTGTGCAGCTAACCGACTATCGAAGTCGTGCCATCACGTGGGCATCAACGTATTTGCCATCACGATAGGCGTCGTTGCGCAGGGTGCCTTCAAGTTCAAAACCGAATTTCTCGTAAAGCCGGATCGCGGGGAGATTGTCGGTGAAGACGTTGAGTTCGATGCGGCGGATATCGTGCCAATTATCGGCGGTGTCGATCAAAGCCGCCAGAATGTATGTTCCGACACCTCTGCCGGCAAAATCGTCGTGGACACTGATTACCAGATCGGCAATGTGGGACTGTCTTCCTGCCCTGCGGAACAGTCCTGCATTGGCAACGATCTTTCCCCGCCATTCGCCAACGATGGCGATATCGTTGGGGCCGCGGTTCTCCATCGATTTTCGTGTTTTTTCAACCGACTGAAATGGTTGTCGAAGCGTGCCGTGACGGACGCCGGGCAGGTTGAACATTTCTGTCAGGGCTTCAGCGTCGTCCAGACGCGCGGCGCGCAGGACGACTTCATTCAAGCTGAATTGCGAATCTTCATTATCGGCAAATTTCACAGTCTGCATGCCTGTCTCCTCGGGCGTATGGGAGCAGGAGTGCGAACCCTGCTCGACTGGCAGGGTGGAAATGGATCGCTTAACGCGACGACATACCTTCCCCTGCCGGGTGGCCGGTGATGGTGTGACGACGGGTGGTGTTCTGCTTCGCGATCATGGGCGCACAATGCTTTTGCCGTGTAATTCTGTCAAGCAGGTGCGTTGCGCAGCAGGCTTCTGAGTTTTGACGGCAGCCTGCCGTCGATCGCCGCGAGACCCGCAGCAATCATCGCCATGCCGGCGAAGTGCTTCATTTCCAGTTGCTCCCCTAGAAGCAGGGAACCGAGCAGGATGGCGCTGACGGGGATGAGGAAGGTGACGAGGGCAAGGTTGGTGGCGCCGGCGCTGGCAAGAATGCGGAAGAAAATGAGATAGGCGAGCGCCGTCGAGAGCAGTGCGATGCCGACAAGCGCGCCCCACGTGCCGAGGCTCGGCATGGCGAGTGTCCATGGCTTGTCGATGAGAAGGGCGGCCGGGATCAGCATCAGTGCCGAAGAGGAAATCTGGCCGGTGGCGGTCATCAGCGGCGGCACACCCATGGCCTTGAAGCGGCGGCCGAATATGCCCGCGAAGGCATAAGAGATGGCCGCGCCGAGGACGGCGATCTGGCCCCAGAGGCCGGATGAGCCGGTAAAGGCGGCGGGGCCGATCATGGTCGCCACGCCGGCAAAGCCGACCAATACGCCGGTCAGCTTATTGCCGGTCATCTTTTCATCAGTGGTGAGAAAATGCGCGACGATAACCGTGAAGAGTGGCGTTGTGGCATTGAGGATCGAAGCCAGTCCGCTGGCAATATGGGTCTGGCCCCAGACGATCAGGCAGAAGGGAATGATGTTATTTAGAAGGCCCATGCCGAAAAAGGCGCGCCACACCGCCCATTGCCTCGGCAGGCGAAGGCCCATGATGCGGCAGACGATCTGAAGCGCGATTGCCGCAAGGGTAACACGCAGTGCGACGATGGTGACGGGAGGTAGTTCCTTGACCGCAACACCGATGAAAAAGAACGATCCGCCCCACAGGAGCGAAAGCGCGACGAGCATCGCCCATTCGCGGGCATCCATCTGTTTCTGTATCGCCATTATCATCTCCAACGCATGAGCATCGACATGATCGCAGACGGGATCCCCGCCATCCACCCGATATTGGTTGAGTTAATCTCAAGCTCGGAGGTGAAGGGTTTTCACGTCGCTCTGTGTCTGGTTGCGTCCATTTACTCTCTGTTTTATGGTGTTTTCAAACGATTGTTTCTCGTTCGATAATTGAGTTGAGCTAAATCATGTCCGCCGAACTCCCGTCTCTGAAAGGGTTGCAGGCCTTCGAGGCCGCAGCGCGCTATCGCAGCGTCACGCTTGCCTCCAACGAGTTGAATGTCACGCCCGGCGCCGTCAGTCTGCAAATCCGGGAGCTGGAGGCGCGGCTTGGTGTGCAATTGTTTTTTCGCAAGCCGCGTAGCATCCAGCTGACGCGCGAGGGGGAGCGTTATTACGGCGCGCTCCGCACCGCTTTCCGGATGATGCGCGAGGCGACGGCGGAGCTGACAGCGCGGTCCGAGATCACCGTTTTGACGCTGAGCTGCACACCGACCTTCGCCGTCCAATGGCTGATGCCGCGATTGCCCGCCTTCCAGCAGCAGCACCCGCAGGTGGATGTGCGCATCAGCGTCACGAACCGATTGGTGGATTTTTCGAGGGACGACGTCGATCTGGCCGTCCGGCACGGTTTCGGACGGTACGAAGGGCTTGAGAGCATCCGCTTCATTGATGACAGCACGTTGCCGGTCTGCTCGCCCCAGCTTCTTGAAAAATACGGCCCGCTACGGGAAGCGGGCGATCTGAAATCGGTCCCGCTGCTGCATGATGAAAACCGCAATGAATGGCGGCGCTGGCTGGAAGCGGCAGGTGCAGCGGAAGTCGACGCGTCCGGCGGCACCGTTTTCATCGACAGCAACGGCGCGCTGGATGCCGCCAAGGCCGGGCATGGCATTGCACTGACCCGGCGTTCGCTCGTTTCCCGCGAGCTTGCCGAAGGTGCATTGATTGCGCCATTCGGTAAGGACATGGCCAGCACGCTCGCCTATTTCCTCGTTTATCCCAGGCGTATGCTCGATAATCCCGATCTCGTGACGCTCATCGACTGGATGCTTTCGGAAGCGCATTCCAGCGAAGCCGGTTCTCTTTGAGGCCGATCCGGTTTATGCCGGAAGAAACAACGGGAATCACTCTTGAAAACCATCGCCATCGACTTCGAAACCGCCAATGAAGAGCGGGGCAGCGCCTGCTCCGTCGGCCTTGCCTGGATAGAAGACGGGGCGATCGTTCGTGTCGAGGAACGGCTGATCCGGCCGAAGGACATGCGGTTTTCGCCCTTCAACATCGCCGTGCACGGCATCCGCCCTGCCGATGTCGAGGATGCGCCCGAATTTCCCGAGGTGATGGAGGAGTTCATCGACGACTTCCATGGTGCGACGATGATAGCCCACAATGCCGCCTTTGATTTCAGCGTCATGCGCGCGTCCTTCGACAAATATCGACAGTCCTATCCCGACCTTTCCTATCTGTGCAGCGTCAAGATCGCCCGGCATGTCTGGCCCAATCTGGCGTCGCACAAGCTGAATGTGATCGCTCATCACCTTCAGCTGCGTTTCGTTCACCACAATGCCGCGGAAGATGCCGTTGTCTGCGCGGCCGCGTCGATTGCGGCGGCCAAGGCATTGAGTGTTGCCCATATCCACGATCTGCCGGAGAAAATCGGCATGGTGGCCGGTCGACTTACCGCCACGGGCTACCAGCCGTGCAGCATGAAAAAACGGCCTGCCGCCCGGGTTGCGTAACGGTGGCTTCCACCTATGTTGGAAGCAGCGTAACGGAGAAGATGCGATGACAAAGAAAACTCTGTCGGGCTTGTTTGCGGGCTTTCTGGTGTTGCTTCCGGTGAGTGCGGCGAATTCGCAGGTCGTTGGCGAGGTCGGCGTCGACTGGATCGGCAATGATATCATGATAGAGGCGATCGCTGATCCGAAGATCAAAGGCGTGACGTGCCATGTGACCTATTTCGAGCGTGGCGTCATCGACAGGCTGAAAAACGGCAACTGGTTCGAAGACCCCTCCAACAACGCCATTTCCTGCAGCCAGACCGGGCCGGTGGAGATTGGTGACATCAATCTTTCGAAGGGCGGCGAAGAGGTATTTCGGCAGGGGATGTCGCTGGTCTGGAAGAAACTCGTCGTCAGCCGCGTCTACGACAAGGCCAATGATACGCTGATTTATCTGGTGCACGCGCGGGAACTGACCGATGGTTCCGCCAAGATGGCGATATCGACGGTGCCGCTCTATAACCAGCAGGTGACATGGGAAAAGGGCAAGCCGTAAGGCTCGCCCCCGCAATTGCCATGTCGATGCCGTGGATTACGCGGCTTCGCGCGCCAGTTCGTCGGCGATAACCGTATCGAGGTTGAGGAAGCAGACCATGCTTTTTTCCAACGCGACAATGCCGCGGCAGAAGCTGCGCTGTTCTTCCGGAATGATATCGGGCGCGGGCTGAAGGTCTTCGGAGCGGATGGTCATCATGTCGGAGACCTGTTCCACCAGAAGGCCGACCAGCTTGCCGCCGATATCGGTAACGATGATGGCGGAGCGCTCGGAGGGCTCGGTCATTTTCATGCCGAGGCGGCCGGCCATGTCTATGACGGGAATGACGGCGCCGCGCAGGTTGATGAGGCCGAGAACATAGGGCGGGGTGTGCGGCATCGGGGTCACCGGCGCCCAGCCACGGATTTCGCGGATCGCCATGATATCGATGCAGAATTCCTGATCGCCCAGATGAAAGGAAACGATTTCGAGATATGCGCCGGATTGCTTGATGGCGTTGGACATGACGGCAGGTTTCCTCTGATGGCTCTCTAACAGGCCCACGCAGGATTGAGCTTTATGCGGCGGCCGGAGAATGGACCGGGAGACATCATGTCGAGGCTTGAAAAGCCGCTGGGGTCATAATGCATGGCAAGATTTTAAACTTTCCCTAACAATTCTCCATCTCGCCACGGCAAACTCCAGTATTTTACCGGTTTTCGACTGTGCGTGGACGGGCTATGATAGGAACATGAATGCGCTCGTTTCCCATCCTCTGAAGTTTATTCTGGCTGGACTTTCCGTGGTGGCTTCGCTTGCCATCGTGCTTCTTGCGTTTGACGGCTGGGTGCGGCACGGCACCGATATTTTCCTTTCCGCCGTGCAGAGCGGTATCGCCTGGTGCCTGTGACGCCGCGCCGTCGTCGGGCTTTGTGACAAATCAGCGCGGTCGGCTCAAATACGGCCAGTTGATTTGCCGTCGCCGCCGTCCTTCGCTATCTGTCTGTCGGACGCCCGGACACGGCGCCGGCTTTCGGGGTAGGATTGGACAATGAGAAATATTCGCATCGTATTGTGGGCGGTCGTGCTCGTTCTAGCCGGCGTCGTCAGCTGGCTGACGATCGAAATGACGAAGACCCGCGAGCAGATGGTGGAGACCGCCTATGGCGTGCCGTTCGAACTGACGGCTCAAACGGGTCAGCCGATTACCGAAAAAGCCTTTCAGGGCAAGCCGACAGCGCTGTTCTTCGGTTTCACCCATTGCCCGGAAGTCTGCCCGACGACCCTGTTCGAGCTGAATGGCTGGATGGAGAAGGTGGATCCGGCTGGCGACAAGCTGCAGGCCTATTTCGTTTCCGTCGATCCGGAGCGTGATACGCCTGAGATCATGCAGCAGTATGTGTCCAACGTGTCGAAGCGGATCACCGGCATTACCGGACCGGCCGACAAGATTGCCGAGACGCTGAAAGGCTATCGCATCTATGCCAAAAAGGTGCCGGTGGATGAGAAGGACCCGAATGGCGATTACACCATGGATCACACGGCATCCGTTATCCTTCTCGATGCCAATGGCCGTTTTGCGGGAACGATCGCCTATGGTGAAAATCCCGATGTTGCCGAGCAGAAGCTTCAGAACCTGCTAAAGGGCGCGAAGGTTTAATTGCGTTCGGCTTATTGGACTGAGTGCGGTTTTGTGGCAAAGGCAGATTGAACAGCCGAAGCCAGAGGAAACAGCCTGCCGTGAGCGAAATCCGACTTTACGTCACCACGACCGAAATCAAGGCCGGTGAAATTCTCGATTTGATGTCGGACTATTTCGGCGAGGAGGATGTTGCGATCGCCACGACCGAGGTGGACGAGAAGCGTGACATCTGGGAAGCCTCTGTCTATTTGATGGCGGAGCAGGAAGAGGAATTTCGCGAGCGCATCAGTACGCTGCTTGCGCCGGCCTTTCCGGGCCTTGTCATCGAGAAGGAGATTGTTCCTGATGTCGACTGGATCGCCAAATCGCTTGAAGGTTTAAAGCCTGTCCGGGCAGGGCGTTTCATTGTTCACGGCGCTCATGATCGCGACAAGGTGCGGCCGAACGATCTGGCCATCGAAATCGAGGCGGGACAGGCTTTCGGCACCGGCCATCATGGCACGACGGCGGGGTGCCTCGAAATGATCGAAGAGGTTCTGAGGGCGCGGCCCGTGCGCAACGCACTCGATCTCGGCACTGGCAGCGGCGTTCTGGCGATCGCCGTGCGCAAGATGCGTCCTATTCCCGTGCTTGCGACGGATATCGATCCCGTCGCTGTGAGGGTGGCGAAGGAAAATGTCCGGCTTAACGGCATTGTTTCGGGCATGGTGCTGGAGACGGCGCCGGGTTTTCACTCGGACGCCTTCCGCAAGCATGGCCCGTTCGATCTCATCATCGCCAATATTCTCGCGCGGCCACTCATCAAGATGGCGCCGCAGCTCGTCACGCATCTGGCACCCGGCGGCACTGTCATCCTGTCGGGCATTCTGGCGTCACAGCGCTGGAAAGTGCTTTCCGCCTATAATGGCGCAAGGCTTTCCCATGTCCGCACCATCTGGCGCAATGGCTGGGTGACGCTGCATATTCGCAAGGACTGAAGCTCTCGCAACATTTATTGCGGACAAAAGAAAAGGCGGCGCTTTCGCGCCGCCTGAAAACCCGCGAGCCTGGGAGGAGCTTGCTCAAGCGGGTAGACGTATTCCTGTCCGGACGCGGGGTAGGGAGGAATGCCGCGCCGGATAAAATCAGAATACGTAGCTGGACTTTGCCTTGCGACGCAGATCGGCGCGGTTCATGCCGAGCGCTTCGAGCGACTTATCGTCGAGGTTCAGAAGGGCGGCGTTGACATGACGGCTGACCTGACGCTCGCGTGCTTCAACGACGCGATCGAAGGCGGTGCGGAGGAAAGATTTTGCCATTGCTTCAAATCCTTGTTTGCCAGGAGAGTGTCTCTCTCGCTGTGTTGATCCTGATATAAGCGATGTGTTTTTGTTTGGTTAGAGGGTATATTTCAGGGTAGGAATGCATTTTTTGCATATCACTAAGCCTTCAGTATTACTTATTTCGCAAAATATGCCCAATTTATCACCGCAATCCCGGGCATCACTTATGTCTTGAAACCGGCTTTGTCCGCGTGGCATTGTCGTTGCGCGCCAACGATTTGATGGTGCCGACAAACAGCTTTCTCCATGTCAGTTCCCGAAAGATGCCCATGTTCCAGACCTTCGAAAACAAATCCGCGCCGCAATTCGGCAAGGCTCGCGTCGAGGCGTTGCGCGCCGGTTTCGATGCCCTCGGTATCGATGGGTTTCTGGTGCCGCGTGCCGATGAATATCAGGGAGAATATGTGCCTGAGTGCGCCGAGCGCCTCTCATGGTTGACCGGATTTACCGGTTCCGCCGGCATTGCACTGGTAACGCGGACGGAAGCGGTGGTATTCGTCGATGGGCGCTATACGACGCAGCTAAGCTCGCAGGTTGACCAGACAGTGTTCACTGGTGGTGATCTGGTCGGTGCGCCACCTTCCGTTTGGCTTGCCGAACATGCTCCAAAGGGTTTCCGGCTTGGTATCGATCCGTGGCTGCACACCGGCGCCGAATTGAAGCGGCTGGAAAAGGCGATCGCCGGCAAGGGCGGTTCAATCGTTCTTCTGGAAAAGAACCCGCTCGACGCGCTGTGGCAGGACCGTCCCTCCGAACCGCTGGAGCCCGTCGTCATCCAGCCAGAGGCATTTACCGGCGAGCTGGCGAAGGAGAAGATTGCCTCACTGGCGGAAACCGTTTCCGCAAAGGGGGCAGATGCACTGCTGGTGACCGACCCTTCGTCCATCGCCTGGATTTTCAATGTTCGCGGCAACGACGTGCCGCATACACCGCACCCGCTCGCCCGCGCGATCATTTATGCAGATGGCAGGGCCGATATTTTTCTCGACAAGCGCAAGACCGGCATCGAGGCCGAGGCCTATCTGGCGCAGCTCGCGACACAATTGCCGCCGTCGAAGATCGCGGATCGCCTGCACGCCATTGCCAGCGCCAAGGGCCGGGTGATGGTGGATGCCGATCTGACGCCAGTGGCGCTGACCGGCGCAATTACCGCAGCGGGCGGCTCCCTCATCGAGGAAGCCGATCCAGTCCGTCTGCCGCGCGCGCGCAAGAACAGAGCTGAGCTTGCCGGTTCCGCCGCCGCCCATGTGCAGGATGGAGCGGCCATGGTCGAATATCTCTGCTGGCTGGATCGCCAGCAGCCCGGCACGGTGACGGAAATCGACGCCGTCAAGGCGCTGGAGGCGGCTCGCGTCAAGGTGGGGCAGGGACTGCAAAACCCGCTCAAGGATGTCTCTTTCGACACGATTTCCGGGGCCGGCGCACATGCCGCCATCATCCATTACCGCGTCACGACAGATACGGATCGCACACTTGCCGATGGTGAGATGTTCCTCGTCGATTCCGGTGCGCAATATGTCAACGGCACCACGGACATCACCCGCACCGTTGCCATCGGCACCGTTCCGGAGGAGCAGAAGCGCTTCTTCACGCTGGTCCTGAAGGGCATGATCGGCATAAGCACCGCACGGTTTCCAAAGGGAACGCGCGGTTGCGATCTCGATCCGCTGGCGCGCATCGCTCTCTGGAAAGCTGGCGCGGATTATGCCCACGGCACCGGCCACGGTGTCGGTTCCTATCTTTCGGTGCATGAGGGGCCGCAGCGCATTTCGCGGCTGTCGACACAGGAGCTTTTGCCCGGCATGATCCTGTCGAACGAGCCGGGTTATTATCGTCCCGGTGCCTTCGGCATCCGTATCGAAAACCTCATCTATGTGCGCGAGGCGGAAGAGGTGGCCGGAGGCGACCAGCCAATGTTCTCTTTCGAGACGCTGACATGGTGCCCCATTGACCGACGGCTGGTGGTCACCGCACTTTTAACTGACGAGGAGCTCAACTGGCTAAATGCCTACCACGCAGGCGTGCTGGAGAAGCTTTCTCCCCTGATAACCGACGAAGAAGTCAAGGCGTGGCTCATTGGGGCGACCAAGCCATTGGAGCGGGTTGCTTAAAGCAGCCCGAAATGCCGGATGGCGATGACGATGGCCCAGCCGACGGCGAGCATCGTTAGGCCGGGAAAGCGCAGGCAGACCAGAAGGGCGCCCACCATGCCGATCTTCACCTCGTATCCGCCTTCAAAAAAGGCGGGTGCGACGAGTGTGGTGAGAACCGCCACGGGAACGGCGTTCAGGCCCGCCTCCATCCGCGGCGGGATGGATTTCATCCGCGTCATCAACACATAACCGCCGATGCGGGTGAGATAGGTGGCGATGGCGGCGAGTGCGATCAGGAAAATCGTATCTGCGTGCAGAACGTTACTCATGACGTTTCCACCCCATTCTCAGAATTCGTCGCGCCATTCGGTTTCGGCGGATAGAGGACCGCGACGAGAATTCCGGCGACGGCGCCGAGACTGACATGCCACGGCGAACCGACGATGTGATAGGCGACCGTTGCGCCGACTGCACTTGCCAGCATGACAGGGTAGAAATTTTCTCGCTGACGGAAGCTCAGCACCATGCCCATGAAGTAGATCGGGAGCAGGACATCGAGACCGATGGCTTTCGGGTCGCCGATCATATTGCCGAGCGATGCGCCGAGAATGGTCATGGCCAGCCACAGCACATAAACGGGTGCCGCAAAGCCCATGTACCAGGAAAAGCCCACCGTGCCGGAATTTTCGTATTTCCTCACCGATTCGGCGAATTGCGGATCCACCAGCACGAAGAAACCCGCGGCCTTCTGCAGGAATGACCAGTTCGAGATCATTCGGGCGATGGCGGCGGAATAGAGGATATGGCGGAAATTGACGGCGAACACGGAAAGAACGATCAGCCAGGGGGCAACCTTCTGGCCGAACAGTTCGATACCGACGAGCTGGCTTGCGCCGGCGTAGACGGTGCCGCTCATGATCGTGGCTTCGGTGACGCTCAGCCCGTTATCGACCGCGACCGCGCCGAACAGCGCACCGAAAGGGGCGGCGGAGAGGGCGATCGGGAAACCGCCCTTCAATCCCTCGCGAAAATCTTTATTGAACATCTCTGGAACTCCTTGCCGCCGCTCTATCGCCGTCCCGTCCGACTGGCAAACGAATTGCATGAATGGATCGATTGATTAACTTGAAGCTTCCGTTACGGTATGGTGCCGGGCGGGCGGTCTCATCGCCCTCTTCCGGCGCCGCTAAATAATCTGACCATGGAAGATCGATGCTGGAGAAGCAGGAGAAGGCCGCGTTGGCCGCACGTGTCCGGGACTATCTTGCCCGGGAAGCCGAAGCTGAAATCGGCCTTCTGCAGGCGGAAATCTTCGTGGATTTTCTGGCGGAGGAATTGGGATATGTGTTCTACAATCAGGGGCTTCGCGATGCGCAGGCGGCGATCCTGAGACGTCTTGAGGACGCGGCGGGGGATATAGACGTGCTGGAAAAACCGAAGCCGCGCTGATGGCACCCGCCGCGCAGAGGCCCATCAAAAGGGCTCCTGTGGCGAGCACAGCAATCGGTAACGTGGTAGGCGCAGCTCCCTTTAATCGCGCAATATGTCGCGGCTTTTAAGAATGATCGCGCCTTTTTCACGCATCATCGCAATCGCGGCTTTTATACCCTGCGGGTCGATGCCGCGGCTGGCATCTTCGATGAAGCGGACCTTGACGCCGGGCAGCATGTCCAGCGCATCGAGCACCGAAAAACTGACGCAATAATCGGTGGCGAGGCCACAGACATCGAGTTGCGTCACGCCCTGTCGGGTCAGATAATCGGAAAGCCCCGTCGTCGCGCCCTGGTCATTGTCGCGAAAGGCGGAATAGCTGTCGACAGCGGGGTTTTCGCCTTTCTGCTGAATGTAGTCGAAAGCTTCCGTCTTCAGATCCGGGTGGAATTCCGCATCCGCCGTGCCCTGCACGCAATGGTCGGGCCACATCATCTGCGGTTTGCCGGAGAGTTCGCCCATGTCGAAGGGTTTCTTGCCGGGATGCTGCGAGGCGAAACTGCCGTGGTTTTCCGGGTGCCAGTCCTGCGAGGCGACGATGAGGTCGTAGCCGCCATTGTCGATCAGGGCATTGGCAGTGGGCACAACCTTGTCTCCATCGGCAACGGCCAGATTGCCGCCCGGGCAGAAACCGTTCTGAATATCGATGAGCAGCAACGCCTTCATGATGGCCTCCCTTTTCCGGGCAGGATGCCAAGCTGCTCCTGGGGGATCAAGCCTTTTTCCGCCTGCCCGGCGTGTGCTGTGGTGGGGAGCAGCGACCTTTCATGTCGCACTCCTGCCGCATTTCCAGCAAATTTCCGGCAAAGTCGGAAATTACCTGACAATACGGCGGAAATTTTTCAAGGCCAATGACGCCATTAGGGCGCTTCCCCGGGACCACGCGGTGCACAGGCACCCGGTATCCGCGTAAGTCATTGTTTTGCCTTAGCCCCACAATGCGCAGACCTTAACGAAATATTTTTGCAGGGACTCGTAAACACTTTGGTTACCATAATTCGTCATGCTTCGAACCAGTCAGTTCCGAAAGCGGCCCGGTGTTCGCCCGTTCTTCGGATGTCCCAAAATCCCTCCGGCGTCGGCCGGGTATGCGTGAACGGTTCGAGTAACGAGTATCATGGCGTTTTCTGCTGCGGCCTATAACGGCGCCGGTCTTGCCGGTTCGCATTCCCTCAAGAGAGGCAAATCCTTTTCGTTCGGGCGAATGTCGGCGCTTCTTGGTGGCGGTGCCTTTGCCGGCATTTTTGCCTTTGCCGCTTTCGCTTCGCTGCACGGCATGGCCGCCGCCTCGCATGGCGTCGGACAATTTGAAAAGACCCTAGTGGCAAGGCTGGATACCGCCGAGGCGGCGATTGCCCGCACGGCGGCGCGTGATATTCACGTCCGCAAGTTTTCCCGCCTGAGCGACCACAGTCACGGCCAGCAGAAGGCCGTCCGCCTTGCCGGCATCATGCCGGAGATCGGCGCGAAAGAATTCGGCGAACGATTCGGCGCGGCGGCGAACGCCAAAGGACAGGCGACCGTCAAGGAACTTGCCGCGCTTCAGCCTTCCGCGATCGTCGATTCGGCGCTTGGACGCACCCCCGAGGTTGCCTATCAGAGCGCCGTTCCGCAGCACCCGGCATTCGAAGTGGCGCTGGCCCGACCGCAGGTCGAGGAAGAGGCAAGCAGTCTGCTCCCCGACGACGTGCCGCTGCCAAGCTTCAGACCTGATGTCGCGACAGCTCAAACGGTCGAGCCGTCACCGCGTCCTGCGGCAACGGCCAAGGCGGATGAGCGCGTTCCCGCTGTCGCCTCTGCGCCTGCTTTCGCTGCGCCGGTTCCGCTGCGGGCGCCGCAGGCGCCGAAACAGAGCACCGGCGCCATGCTGGCCTTCGCGAAACCGGATAATCCGATGCGTGAGCCAAGCAAGATGGATGCGGTTCCGTGGCCTGACCGTGGCAATGGCACGGCGATCTACGATATTTCTTCCGGCGTGGTGCACATGCCGAATGGCGAGAAACTGGAAGCGCATTCCGGTATCGGCAAGATGCGCGACAATCCCGATTATGTTCACGTCAAGATGCGCGGGTCCACACCGCCTTCAAGCTACAAGCTGACAATGCGCGAGGCGCGCTTCCACGGCGTTGAAGCCATTCGCCTGACGCCGGAAAACGGTGTCAATCCGCACGGCCGCGACGGGCTTCTTGCTCATACATACATGCTGGCGAAACGCGGCGAATCCAATGGCTGCGTTGTGTTCCGCGACTATTCCCGCTTCCTCGCGGCCTTCAAGCGCGGTGAGGTCAAGCGCATGGTGGTCGTGCCGAAGCTGAACGGCAACCGCCCGACGCTCGCGAGCAGCGGTGGTAAAAGCGGCGGCAAGACGCTGCTCGGCATGTTCTCGCGTGGCAGCGACTCGTGACTGCGCGAATATTTAACGGCTGCGCCGCTGCGTCAGCACCATGCCGGCCAGAATGAGCAGGATGCCGAGAGCGCTGGCCCAGATTTTCGGCGGATGATCGCTGAAAAGATCGAGCATCACACCTGAGACCATCTGGCCGCTTATGACCAGAAGCGCGGTGTTGACCGCGCCGATGCGGGGGATGAGCCAGCTTCCCGAAGCGATGAAGACGACGCCGATGGGGCCGCCGACAAAGGCAAGCCAGGGTGCATCGGCCGCACCCGGTGGAATGAGGCCGCCGACAACGAGTCCGATCACGGTCAGAACGGCAAAGCCGACGATGTGGTTCCAGAAAGACGCGATGAGCGGCGAGTTTGACAGGCTGAGTCGGCCGTTGATCTGGCGGCTCAGCGCCACGAAGACGCCGCCGGTAAAGGCCATGGCGATCCAGACGATCATGCCGTTCTCCCGACAAGGATGATGAGTGCGCTGCCGCACAGAATGAGCGCCACTGCCGCCATGTCCCGAAGGTCCGGCTTTCTTCTGGCCAGTCCGAACAGACCGAAAATATCAGCCAGAAGGCTGAAGATGACCTGTCCACCAAGTCCGAGCGCAATGGTTCCCGAAAGCGCCAGCGGTGAATTGACGGCGGTGGAGGTGAGGATGACGATCGCGGCACCCACAACGCCGCCGCAATAGGCCCAGAGCGGCGCTTTCGGTTTTGCCGGGGCCGAAAGGTCTTTCTTCGAACGCATGATAGCCAGATAGACCAGCGCCGCCACCGTGCCGGTGCCGTGCGCCGTCCAGGAAGAAAACAGCGCGTTGCCGTAATGGGCCAGCTGTCCGTTGAAATGCACCATCAGCGTCAAAAGACAACCGCTGGCGAAGGCGGCGGCGAGATGCAGCGGATTCAGGCGTGGATGCGTCGTGTCTGTCATGTCGGATCGGAAAAGCTGAAGATGGACACGAGCTTTAGCCCATCTGCGCGTGAATCGGAATCGAATTGCGAGAGCTGGCGGATTTGGACGGGATTATCCTGTGCGTTGCGGAACAAGCGATGTGGCCACGCATTATTGCAGCATGAAGAAAACGACACGCAAACCGTTGAACCGGATGACGATTTTCGTCGTCTCGATTTTTATTGTCGGAGCCGTTGTGGCGGCAATTTATCTCATCGGCTTCACGCCCGGCGAAGTGTAAGACGGAGCGATCAATGACCGGCTGGGGCGGCGTTGCCCTTGCCGCGTTCCATTGCAACGCGCGCCCTGGCGACCGCGAAGCGAATACCGCGCAGCAGGAACCGGCTGGTTTCCAGATAGGCCCGATAGGGCAGGACAGTGAAATACCGCCAGCGCGGCAGGCGGTAAATGCGCAGATTGTTCTGGATCTGGCTTTCACCATCCGCATCCTGCGTGGCGCAGAGCGGATAGATGAAGGCGGCCTTCAGGCCGGAGAGATATTCAAGATCGAAGGCGATATCGTAGGCGAGCCGCATCGGGATGAGCTTCGATATCCATTGTCCGGCACGACGGTTGACGAGATAGGCGCCTGAGCCTTTTTCGCGTGTCAGCGCAATGGCGAGCGAGCGACCGTTCGAGAGCGGACGGAACGAAAATTTCCGGCCATTGCTGACCGTCGTGAGACGCAGCAAGTCCCAGTCTGAGCCATTCAGCGCCGCCTCATCGATCGCATTTAGAAAATCATCATCGAAGATCACGTCATCCTCGAGGATGAGCGAGATATCGGCATCGCCTTCCATGAATTTTCGGGCGCAGGCGACATGGCTGAGATAGCAGCCGATTTCCGGAGGTGACGTGCGGCGGCCATGCATCAGCATATAGGAAATTTCGCTGAATTCCGGGATTGGATAATTCAGCTCCCTGCCATTGACGCCTGGGATGCGCTCCGCCTTGAGACCCATGGCATCAAGGCGCGCGGTCATATCCGCGAGGCGCTTGGTGGCGCCGTCCATGTTGATCAGGAAAACCGCAAGCTTGCGCTGGCTTTTCGGCAATATATGCAAAGCAGTCCTCACCCGGTTCTCACATCCCATTGCAACTCCTTTATTGCAATGGCGTGACGTGGGCTATGGGAAAAGCGGCCTTCAGGCACTCATAGTTGTTGAATCAAACCTTTTCCACAAATCCATCCAGCACGCGCTTCTGGCCGGCGCGGTCGAAGTCGATGGTGAGCTTGTTCCCCTCGATGGCAGCGATATTGCCGTTGCCGAACTTGATGTGGAAGACGCGGTCGCCGACGAAGAATCTTGACGGCGTGTCGGCCACGGATTTGGCCACCAGTTCCCCATCGATGGTGCGGGTGCGCGGGCCGCTTTCGCCATAACCGATTCGTTCCACCGCATGGCCGGAGCGCGTGCCCCAGTTGTCGCGGGTGGCATCGCTACGGTTCTGCTGCGCACGTTTCCAGCCCGGGGTTGAATAGGTGTTCGCAAAGGGATCTGCCTTGTCGAAACGCGATTGTCCGTAGCCACCACGCCCGCCATACCCGCCGTAATTGCTGTCGGATGCTGCGACATCGACATGGGCGGGCGGCAGTTCATCCAGGAAGCGCGAGGGCAGGGTGGATTGCCACAGCCCGTGAATGCGCCGGTTCGAGACGAACCAGATATGGCAGAGTTTCTTGGCACGCGTAATGCCGACATAGGCAAGACGACGTTCTTCCTCCAGACCGGAGCGGCCGCCTTCATCCAGCGCCCGCTGGTGCGGAAACAGGCCTTCTTCCCAGCCGGGCAGGAAGACGGTGTCGAATTCCAGACCCTTGGCGGAATGCAGCGTCATGATGGAGACGGCATCGAGATTTTCGTTCTGCTCGACATCCATGACGAGGGCGACATGCTCGAGGAAACCGCGCATGCTTTCAAAGGCTTCCATCGAGCGGATGAGTTCCTTCAGGTTCTCAAGGCGTCCGGGCGCTTCGGCCGTCTTGTCGGCCTGCCACATGGCGGTGTAGCCGCTTTCGTCGAGAATCTGCTCGGCAAGCGTGGTGTGCTCGGTGTTTTCGAGTAGACCCTGCCAGCGGCGGAAATCCTGCACCACATCGAACAGCGCCTTGCGGGCCTTCGGCTTCAGCTCGTCGGTTTCGATGATGTCGGCCGCTGCCGCCAGCATCGGAATGTCGCGGGCACGCGCATAGTCGTGCAGGTTGCGGATCGTCGTATCGCCAAGGCCGCGCTTGGGCGTATTGACGATCCGCTCGAAGGCGAGATCGTCGGCCGGCTGGCAGACGAGGCGGAAATAGGCCATGGCATCGCGGATTTCGAGGCGCTCATAAAAGCGCGGGCCGCCGATGACGCGGTAATTGAGACCGAGCGTGACAAAACGGTCTTCGAATTCGCGCATCTGGAAGGAGGCGCGGACGAGGATCGCCATGTCGTTCAGCAGGTGACCCTTGCGCTGAAGCTGCTCGATCTCTTCGCCGACTGCGCGGGCTTCCTCCTCGGAATCCCAGGCCGCATGCACCACGACCTTTTCGTCGTCAGGGCTGCTGCGTTCGGTAAACAGCGTCTTGCCGAGGCGTCCCTCATTATGCGCGATGAGGTGGCCGGCCGCGCCGAGAATATGCTCGGTGGAGCGGTAATTGCGTTCGAGCTTGATGACCTTGGCGCCGGGAAAATCCTTGTCGAAGCGCAGGATGTTGTCCACTTCCGCGCCGCGCCAGCCATAGATCGACTGGTCGTCGTCACCCACACAGCAGACGTTTTGCGGCTCGCCCTTGGCGCGCTGCGCAAGCAGCCGCAGCCACATATATTGCGCCGTGTTGGTGTCCTGATATTCGTCCACCAGAATGTAACGGAACTTCTGGTGATACTCCTTCAGAATATCGGCGTGGCGGCGGAAGATGCTGATCGGGTGCAGCAGCAGATCGCCGAAATCGCAGGCGTTCAACGTTTTCAGCCGGTTCTGATAGGCGGTATAGAGCTCGCGGCCCTTGCCATTGGCGAAGGCGCGGCTGTCTCCTTCAGGAATATCCGGCGGCGTCAGGCCCTTGTTTTTCCAGCCGTCGATCATGCCGGCGAACTGTTTGGCCGGCCAGCGCTTGTCATCGAGACCTTCGGCCTGAATGAGCTGCTTGATCAGCCGCACCACGTCATCCGTATCGAGAATGGTGAAATCCGACTTCAGGCCGACGAGTTCGGCGTGACGACGCAACAGCTTGACGCCGATGGAGTGGAACGTGCCGAGCCAGGGCATGCCCTCGACCGCGCCGCCGACGAGAACGCCGATGCGTTCCTTCATCTCGCGGGCGGCCTTGTTGGTGAAGGTCACGGCAAGGATCTGGCTGGGATAGGCCCGGCCCGTTGCGAGAATATGGGCAATGCGGGTTGTCAGAACACGGGTCTTGCCGGTGCCGGCGCCGGCGAGGACGAGAACCGGCCCGTCCAGCGTTTCCACGGCATCGCGCTGTTCCGGGTTGAGGCCGGAAAGATAATCGGGTGCGGCACGCGTTTGATCGCGCGCAGCCATGGCGCGGGCGGCAATGCCAAGCCCGCCGCCGTTTTCCGAAGGGGCATTGTTCGTCGCCCTGCGCGGCGCCACGGGTTCCTCATCGAAGAACGGCATATCGTCAAAACTGTTGCTCATGCGGCCCAATGTAGTGATTCGGGATATAAAGGCCAGAACCGTGTTCTGCTTTTATTCCGGTATCGCTGCTCAAAATGCCTATTCCAAGGCATTATTTCGGGTTCATGCCCTCTGGTCGGCATCAAAAGCGGCATCGACAGGCACTTGAAGGGCCACCGCAAGCTGGTTGGTCTTGGCGGCGAGCGCGATAATCCGCATCAGATCGGCATGCTGTTCATTCGTCATGCCCTTGGCTTTCGCGGCCGCCGTATGGGAATGGGCACAGTAGGAGCAGCCATTGGTGACGGACACTGCGATGTAAAGCATTTCCTTCACCAGAGGGTCGAGCGCCGAGGGTGTCGCCATCACCGCCTTGACCTCGGCCCATGTCTTTTCAAGGAGATCAGGATCAAAGGCGAGGTAAAGCCACATATTGTTGATGAAGTCCGATTTGCGGGTGGTGCGGATATCATCGAACACCGCTTTCACGCGCGGATCGGCTTCGGGATTTTGTGTTTTCGTGACGGTGCTCATGGCTTCCTCCGGGTCATTTCGTGCTGACAGACTACCGCGCTGAACAATATTTGCGATAATATAGCGTTTATGGTGTGCTCGACGAGAATCCATCACAAATTACAATTACGTAAGAAACGTATTTGTGCGTTGCCTCGTTTTAAACGACGGGGAATACTGCTGATGTCCCGAAGCCTGAGCTTCAGGGGCTTTCTTATGCTGCGATGATCAACCGGAGAACTATATGCGGGTCTGGAAACAGGTGGGTGTCAGTCTGGCCGTGGTGGGGGCAGGTCTCTGTCTCTGGGGCGTCTATTCGCCCGACGCCCGCAATATGCTCGCCAGCATCGGGCTGGTCAAAGCACCCGCTGCTTCGGTCGAAGTCGCCGCAGCCGGCGGATCGGCGGCCGGCGCGCCGACGGGACAGAATGCGGGTGGCGCACGCCGCAACAATAACGCCACACTGGTTGTGACCGCCCCTGTGAAGAAAGGCACGGTCAACGACCGGTTGAACGCCATCGGCAATGGCGAGGCGATCCAGTCCGTCGTCGTCATGCCGCAGGTTTCCGGCACGCTTTCTGAAATTCGTACATCGTCCGGTGCACGCGTCGTGAAGGGGCAGGTGCTGGCGCGGCTCGATGACGAGGAGCAGGTGATCGAACGCGACAAGGCGCAGGTGGCGCTGCGCAGCGCCGTCGAAAAATCCAATTCCTACAAGAATTTGAAGTCCGTTTCCCGCCTCGACGTGCTGGATGCCCAGATTGCCGAAGAAGCCGCCAAGCTTGCGCTGAGCACCGCCGAACTCAATCTCAAGCGGCGTGATATCGTCGCGCCCATCGAAGGCGTGGCCGGTATCGTCGCCGCCAATATCGGTGACAATGTCACGACGCAGTCCACCATTGTCAGCATTGACGACCGGTCTGAAATTCTCGTCAATTTCTGGGCTCCCGAGCGTTTCGCGACTGCGATCAAGGTCGGCATGCCGGTGGAGGCCACGTCGATTTCGCGCCCGGGTGAGACTTTCAAGGGGGAGATCGAGGCCGTCGACAACCGTGTCGACGAGGCGAGCCGCACCATCCGCATCCGGGCAAAGTTCGGAAATGAGAAGGATGAGTTGAGGGCGGGCATGTCATTCGGCGTCACCATGCGCTTCGCCGGGGAAACTTATGCCTCGGTTGATCCGCTGGCCGTGCAGTGGGATGCGGAAGGCTCCTATGTCTGGCGTGTGGCTGACAATAAATCCAACAAGGTGCGGGTGCAGATCGTGCAGCGCAACCCGGATGCCGTTCTCGTCAAGGCTGAACTGGCGGAAGGCGAACCTGTCGTGATTGAGGGCCTGCAGCGCGTGCGCGAAGGCGGGGCGGTGCGGGTCGGCAACCAGCCCAAGCCCGAGGAGGTTGCCAGCCAATGACGACCCAGCCGCCTTCCGGTCAGGATTCCAAGCTCGCCTTTACCGCATTGTTCGTGCGTCGGCCAATTCTGGCGGCGGTCCTTAACACGCTGCTGGTCGTTGCCGGCCTCGCGGCTCTGGTCGGCGTCGAAGTGCGCGAATTGCCCGACGTCGACCGGCCGACGATCAGCGTCAGGACCACGTATGAAGGTGCCGCGCCTGAGACGATCGATCAGGAAGTAACGCAGACCATCGAAGGTGCGGTGGCGCGTGTCAGCGGCATCAAATCCATCGCGTCCAACTCACAATTCGGCACCAGCCGCGTGACGATGGAATTCGGCGACAATGTCGACATGGCCGTTGCGGCCAATGATGTGCGCGATGCCATTGGCCGCGTCACCAACCAGTTGCCTGACGATGCTGACGAACCGCAGATCATCAAGGCGGATTCCGACAGCCAGCCGATCATGCGGCTTGCCGTCACCTCGTCCACGCTCAGTATGGAAGACCTGACAAAGCTGGTGGATGACGAAATCATCGACCGTCTGGCTGCCGTCGATGGTGTGGCCGATGTGGAGCTTTACGGCGACCAGGAAAAGGTCTTTCGCGTCGATCTCAATCAGGCGGCATTGGCGAGCCGCGGTCTGACGGTGACCGATGTTTCCAACGCGCTTGCAAGCGCTGCCCTCGATGTCCCGGCGGGTTCGCTGAAAAGCACGACGCAGGATATCGTCGTGCGCGCCACCGCGAGCCTGACAAAGCCCGAGGATTTTTCCAATCTTCTCATCAAGAACAATATCCGCCTCAGGGACGTGGCGACCGTCATGCTGGGGGCGGACGACGAATCCACGTCGCTGCGCTCGAACGGCGTTCAGGGCGTCGGTCTTGGCATCATCCGCCAGGCACAGTCAAACACGCTCAGTATCTCGACCGGTGTGAAAGCCGCCGTCGACGCCATGTCGGCCAATCTGCCGGAGGGCACGCGTGTCGTCGTGACCAGTGACGATGCCGTCTTCATCGAAGGCGCGCTGCACGAGGTCGAACTGGCGCTCGGGCTCTCGGCGATCATCGTCGTTGTGGTGCTTTATCTCTTCCTGCGCGACTGGCGCGCCACCCTCATTCCCGCGATCACCATGCCGGTGGCGCTAATCGGCACCATCGTCGCCATTTATATGGTCGGCTTCTCCGTCAATATCCTGACACTGCTCGCCATCGTTCTGGCGACTGGTCTGGTGGTCGATGACGCCATCGTGGTGCTGGAAAATATCGTGCGCCGCCGGGCGGAAGGCATGGGGCCCCGGGCCGCTGCCGTTCTCGGCACGCAGGAGGTGTTTTTCGCCGTCATCGCGACGACGGCGACGCTGGCTGCCGTGTTCATTCCGCTTTCTTTCCTGCCGGGTCAGCTTGGCGGCCTGTTCCGTGAATTCGGTTTTGTGCTGGCCTTCGCGGTGGGTTTGTCCTCCATCGTGGCACTGACGCTGTGCCCGATGCTTGCTTCGCGCATGCTGAAGGAGGGGTTGAAAGAGCCGACCGGGCCGCTCGCCTGGTTCGGTAATGTCTTTGCCTCCACATACAAGTCGACGCTGTCCGCCTGCCTCAACAACCCCCTCATCGTCATCGTCGTTGCGCTCATCTTTTCCGGCCTGTCATGGATCGCCTTCGGCATGATCCAGAGTGAATTGACGCCGCGCGAGGACCGCGCCTCTATCATGATGCGGGTCACCGCGCCGCAGGGCGTCAGCCTCGAATATACCCGCGACCAGTTGCAGCGGATCGAGGAAAACCTGCAGCCGCTTCGCGACAGCGGGGAAATCCGTAACATCTACTCCATCACTGGCATGAACGGCTCGTCCAATACCGGCTTCATGGTGCTGACGCTGGCGCCCTGGGCCGACCGAGATCGCACGCAGAACCAGATCGCTGCCGATGTCACCTCTGCCGCCAACAAGGTTCCGGCGTTGCGGGGCAACGCCATGCAGCCGAACAGCCTCCGCATTCGCGGCGCCGGCAACGGATTGCAGATGGCGATGGTCGGCAGCAATTATGCGGCGCTGACAGAGGCGACGCAGAAATTGCTGCTTTCCATGGAAGAAAGCGGCCTGTTTGATACGCCACGTTTCGACAACGAACCCAATCAGGCGCAGATTTCGGTCTCCATCGACCGTGAGCGCGCGTCTGATCTCGGCATCGACATCACCGGCCTCTCTCGCGCCATGCAGTCGCTGCTGGAAGGGCGCTCGATTGTCGACGTCTTCGTGGATGGCGATGCGATCCCGGTGCGGCTCCTGTCCTCCACCCGGCCGATCAATGATCCGACCGATCTTGAGAATGTCTTCCTGAAGACGGGCGACGGCAAGATCGTGCCGATGTCGGTCATCGCGTCGCTCAAGGAAAATGCGGTCGCGCCGCAGCTCAACCGCGAACAGCAGCTTCCCTCCGTCGGCTTTACCGCCAACCTCAAGGACGGCGTTTCGCTGGGCGAGGCGCTGCAAAAGGTGAACGAGCTCTCGCAATCCGTCCTGCCGCCCGGTGCACGCTTGCTGCCGCTGGGTGAGGCTGCGACACTGGAGGAGAATTCGAGCGGCATGCTGCTGACCTTCGGTTTCGCGATTGCCATCATCTTCCTCGTGCTTGCCGCGCAGTTCGAAAGCGTGCTGAGTTCGATCATCATCATGTCAACGGTGCCGCTCGGCCTTGCCTGTGCCGTCATCGCGCTGCTCGTCACCGGCTCAAGCCTCAATGTTTACAGCCAGATCGGCCTCGTGCTGCTCGTTGGCGTCATGGCGAAGAACGGTATCCTGATTGTTGAATTCGCCAACCATCTGCGCGATCAGGGTGCAACCGTGCGGGAAGCTATCGAAAAAGCCACCAGCATCCGTCTGCGTCCGGTCATGATGACGATGATCGCGACCATCCTTGGCGGCGTGCCGCTGGTTCTGGCGCAGGGAGCCGGCGCCGAGGCCCGCATCGCGCTCGGCTGGGTCATCGTCGGCGGACTGGGCTTCGCGACGCTGGTGACGCTTTACATCACACCGGTCTCCTACCTGCTGATCGCCCGCTTCGCCAAACCGCAAGCGGATGAGGAAATCCGCCTTCACCGCGAACTGGAACTTGCCGCCCGCCGCAAGGCGCTGGAGGAAGACAAGCCGCTGCTTGCTGCGGAATAAAAACGGTTGCCGCCTTGCCGTCTGGCGCCATTGCGCGGCTGGACAAAGCGTTAACCTTATCCCATACCACCTGACGGAATTTCGTAACGGATCGAATCCTTTACGGGCTGATGTTGCGGTGGAGACGGACGATGGCGTTGAAAGATGTGGTGGCGGGAAAGCGTAACGAAGAGGGCATTGCGTCTGCGCTCGCCGTTTTGAAGCAGCAACTCGGCGACAGGCTCCAGACCGGACAGGCGTTTCGGGAGCAGCACGGCCACACCACCACCTATCTGACGCTCCAGGCGCCTGACGGCGTCGTTTTTGCCGAGAGTGCTGATGATGTGAAGGCCGTCGTGAAGGTCTGCTCGCAATATAAGGTGCCGGTGATTCCGTTTGGGACGGGGTCTTCGCTGGAAGGGCAGGTGAATGCGCCCAGCGGCGGAATCTGCATCGATTTCAGCCGGATGAATCGCATCATTGAGGTGAATGCCGAAGATCTTGATGTGGCGGTGGAGCCGGGCGTGACGCGCGAGGACCTCAATGTCTATCTGCGCGATACCGGCCTGTTCTTCCCGATCGATCCCGGCGCCAATGCCTCGATCGGCGGCATGGCCTCGACACGCGCTTCCGGCACAAATGCCGTGCGTTACGGCACGATGAAGGACAATGTGCTCGCCGTTACCGCCGTCGTCGCCAACGGCGAGGAAATCCGCACCGCGCGCCGCGCTCGGAAGTCGTCTGCCGGCTATGACCTGACGCGGCTTTTCGTGGGGGCCGAGGGGACGCTCGGCGTCATCACTTCGGTGACGCTGCGGCTGCAGGGCATACCGGAAAAGATCGCCGGCGGCGTCTGCACATTCGACAGCATCAAGGCGGCCTGCGATGCCGTCATCATGACGATCCAGATGGGGGTTCCGGTTGCCCGTATCGAATTGCTCGACGAGGTCCAGGTCCGGGCCTGCAATGCCTATTCCGGCCTGAACTATGCGGAGAAGCCGACGCTTTTCTTGGAGTTCCACGGCACCGAGGAAACGGCGGCGCTACAATCGCAGCAGTTTGCAGAAATCGCGGCTGAATGCGGAAGCATCGACTTCCGCTGGACAAGCGATGCCGCCGAACGCAACAAGCTCTGGAAGGCGCGGCACGACGCCTATTGGGCCTCGCGGGCGCTCGCGCCCCATCTCGACGGGCTTTCCACCGATGTCTGCGTGCCGATTTCGAGGCTGGCGGATTGCGTGGTTGAAACGCAGCTGGATATCCAGGAAAACGGCTTTCTCGCACCGATCGTCGGCCATGCCGGCGACGGGAACTTTCATGTCCTTATTCTGTTCGATGGAAAAGATGCGGAAAGCGTAGCGAAAACCGAAGCCTTCGTTGCCCGTCTCAACCGCCGCGCCATCGCCATGGACGGCACCTGCACCGGCGAACACGGCATAGGACAGGGCAAGATGAGTTTCCTCGCCGAAGAAGCCGGCAATGCATTGGATGTGATGCGCGCCATCAAAATGTCGCTCGACCCGGACAACATTTTCAATCCGGGCAAGTTGTTCCGTCTTGTCTGATCGTTCTCACATTTGATTGGTACAAAAGGCTGCTTGCCGTTAAGGCAAAAAAGAATAGGTTTGCAGCGTTCGTGAAGGGAGATGCAGGTCAGTGCTCGGGCGTATTCTGGTTTTTCTGGGCGGACTGCTGGCGGTGGTGCTGTTTTCGGCGCTGCTTATTCCCTATTTCGTCGACTGGACGGATTTCCGCCGTGATTTTGAGGATCAGGCGAGCCGTATTCTCGGTAAGAAGGTTGTGGTGCATGGCCGCGTCGAGGCCCGCATCCTGCCGTTCCCTTCGGTAACGTTGCATGACGTCCGGGCCGGGACGGATGCCGATGGATCGCCGCTCATCCAGGTCGCGCGTTTTTCCATGGACGCCGAGCTCGCGCCCTTCCTTTCCGGCGAGGCGCGCATCTTTGACATGCGCATCGAGGAACCCAAGGCGAAGATCAGGCTGCTGAAAGACGGCACGCTGGACTGGATGCGTGGCAGCCGCGCGGAAATTCCCGCCCGAACCGTGGTTCTGGAAAGCGTGCAGATTGAGGGCGGCCAGATCGAGTTCATCGACGAGCAATCGGGCCGCAACCGCCTGATCACCGGTCTTACCGCCGATATGTCCGCCAATTCGCTGGCCGGACCATGGAAGGCGGACGGGCGGGCTGCCGTCGACGGGCGTCCCGGCTCTTTCTCCCTCTCAAGCAGCGAACCTGATTATGCCAATGGCCGCATGGGCCTTCGGGTCCGCGTCGTGCCGGATGAGCATCCCGTCGAGGTCGATCTGGATGGCGTCATCGCCGCAGCGGCGGGAAAGCCCGCCTATAGCGGTTCCTTTTCTTTCAGTTTCAGGGAAGACGAAAAGCCGAAACAGGCCGGGCAATCACTCTTCTCCTCGCCGCGCACCCGCGGCAGTTTTGAACTGACCAATGAGAGCGTGCGTATACCGAGCTACCGCATGGAACTCGGCGGTAACGAAAATCCCTATGTCGTGACCGGAGAGGCGACGCTCGATACCGGCGCCAAGCCCGAATTCCTGCTGACGGCCGATGGCCAGCAGATTGATGTCGCACGTTTTGCGCCGCCTGTGGTGCAGACGGGCAAGACCTCGCGCCAGCCCACTGTTTCCGTGCGCCAGCGCATCGAGGCCTTTGCCGCCATGGTGGCGCGCATTCCCGTACCGCCGGTGCCGGGTAAGGCGAGCATCAGCCTTCCCGCCCTGGTTTCCGACGACACGACCATTCGTGACATCCGGCTGGATGTTCGGCCGCAGGGCAGCGGCTGGCAGGTGGTGAATGCGGTGGCGACGTTGCCAGGAAGAACCCAGCTGGAGGCCAAGGGATCGTTGACCCTGCTTGGTGGTCCGGCCTTCAACGGCAATATGCTCGTTGCGTCCAACCAGCCCTCGGGGCTGGCGAACTGGCTTTCCGGCTCCGTCGATCCGGCCATCCGGCAACTCAACGCCGCCGGCTTTTCTGCCGATGTCTCGTTGACGACGCTGAACCAGCGCTTCGACAATCTGGAGCTCGCCATCGGCGACGCGTCGCTGAAAGGCGAGCTGGAACGGCGCTCGGACGGCAAGACCTCCAATCTTTCGATCGATCTTGCGGGCAACGAAATCGACCTGGACGCGCTGAAGGCACTCGGCAGTCTGGCGCTTGGCGATCAGGTCGGAAGCTCGGTTCTCGACCACCGCATTACTGCGAAGTTCAAGGCCGACCGGTTCAACATAGCCGGGGTGACCGCCAATCACGTCGAGACCGCCTTCACGATGGCGGGCGGGGTTCTTTCGCTGGAAAATATGACGGCCGGCGATATCGCCGGTGCAGAGGTCAGGGCAAGAGGCGAATTGCAGGGCTCGTTGCTGAAATATGCGGGCAAGGGCACGGTGAACCTGCACGCGGCGGATATGCAGCCCTTCTTTACGATGCTGCAGCAGAAACTGCCTGCTCATCCCTTCCTCAGCCGCCTGGCGGCCAGCGCGCCATGGTACGCCAATTCCGACCTTGCAATGGATGTCTCGGTCAACAGCGAAAACGGCGGCGCCAATGTTGCCGTCTCCGGTACCGTTAACGGCAGCCGGCTGTCCGCCGTCGCCAAGATGCCGGATTTCCTGTCGATCACCGATGACACGGCCATGTCACTGGAAGCTGTCTTGAAAAACCAGTCGACGGCCATCCTGTTCGGCCAGGCCGGGCTTGACCCGTTGCCCTTCGACGCTGACGGCGAGGGCCTCCTGTCGGTCAAGCTCAATGGCACGCTCGGCGCGCCGGCACAGACCGATATCCGCTTCTCGACGGAACGCACACATTTTTCGGCGAACGGCTCCTTTGCCGTTTCAGCTGCCAATTTCGGCGAGGGCAGTGCCGATGTCGTTCTCGAAAGCGCTGATATCGAGCCCTATCTCATCATGAATGCCGTTGGGCTGCCGCAGCTCGGTGGGGGCATGGCGGTGAAGGCCAATGCGAAGGTTGTGGTGGATGGACAAAAAATTGCGCTTTCTTCTGTCGGCGGACAGGCAGGCGGTAATCCCTTCTCCGGCAATCTGACGTTCGAACGCGCCGCGCCCCATTCCGTCAGCGGCGATCTGTCAGTCCGCACCGCCGATCTCGCCTGGCTTGGCGACGCAATCTATGGTCCGGTGATCGATCCGGAAACCGGGGGCCTCAATGCCAAACCGCTGGCCATGCCGGCTTTCCCGCAGCTCAAGGCGTCTCTGTCGCTCAAGGCGGAAAGCTTCGAGGCTGGACCTTTCGGCACGGTCACGGGTTTGACGGCCAAGGTAACGCATGATTCGGGCAGTCTCGCACTCGACGACATCACCGGCGGCTTCATGGGCGGCAAGATTGCAGGACGGTTTGCGATGTCCACGGGCGAGGGGGCGGGCATTTTCCGCACCAAGATCGCGGTAACCGACGCCAATCCGGCGCCGATCCTTTGGGCGAATGCGAACGGTCCGGTTGCGACCGGCCGCGTGGCCATTGATCTCACGGCAGAATCGACCGGCAAAAGCGTTGGTGAAATGCTGAAATCAGCGGGTGGCTCGGGTGAAATCCGGGCCAGCGGGCTGGTGCTGAAGGGGCTCAATCCCGGTGCCCTGCCGCCAATCCTGCAGGCGGCGGATGGGTTGCAGCAGCCGATCGATGCTCCGAAAGTTCGGCCGCTGGTGGACCAGAGCCTGTGGCAGGGCGAGATCGGGCTCGGCGATGTATCCCTGCCGTTCTCGGTGAATGGTGGTGCGCTGCATTTCCAGAATTTGCGGGCGGCGATCGATCCATTGACGCTGACAGCCGATGCGACGGTTGATCTTGCTGCTTTCACGGTGAATGGCGACTTCGATCTCCTGTTCAATCCCGGCACCGAAACGGTTGCCGGCGCCGAACCGTCTTTGCGCCTGAATTACAACGGTCCGCTTGCTGCGCCAGCCCTGACGACCGACGTTTCGGCGCTCACCAACTACCTGTCCCTGCGGGCCTTCGAAAAGGAGCGGCGCAGGGTGGAGGCAATGCAGGCAAGCGTTCTTGAAAAGCAACGCCTGCGCCGCGAAGTGGCGCTTTATCGTTTCCAGGCGGCTGAGCGGCAGGCGGAAAAGGAACGGGCGGAGGCGGAAGCCAAGGCGAAGGCAGAGGAAGAAGCGCGGCTGAAGGCTGCTGCCGAAGAACGTCTGCGGCAGGAAAAAGAACAGCAGGAACGGTTGCAGCAGCAACAGCAGCAGCCCGTGCCGCAGCCGCAGTCGGCGCCGGTTCTGGTGGTGCCACCGACGGAAAATGCAATCCGGGAACTCGCCCCGGAAAATGCTCCCGCCAATCCGTAATTTTCCGAAAAGGGCTCGGCGTCGCTTTTCATCTCTGCTTCGGTTCCATGTCCGCGGTCTGGACGGGCTCCGGTCGCTACCCCGCAATCCGGACTTTCAGGTCCGAAACGGTTGAAGACACAGTGAATGAAGGGGAGAAAGCTTGGCTGTTCCCGAGAAACCATGGGTATCCCCATAGGGGGATGTCTGGACGGGGAGGTTTCGGACAAGGGCTGGAAACAAGGCTACGCAATACGGGAATGCCTTGCAGCGCAGATTAGTCCGCGAATGTTTAATGAATACTTTCGCAGCGTTACCAGTTTTCGGCGGGAATGTTTTGTAGTCGGCGAACATAAATTGCGGGGCTGGCGTCGCCGGGTGACTCCGTCGTGAATTTATCGGGTCTTCAGCCAGTTCAGCACATAAACGCGTAGCGACGAAGACAGATTGCTGTCGGAGGGGCGGTTGTCATCGATTTCGGCCAGCAGGGCCGCGAAGCTGATCTTGCGTCTTTCCGCGATGATTTTTAACTCATCCCAAAAGGCGTCCTCAAGCGAAATACTGGTCCGGTGGCCGTGCAACGTCGTGGAATGCTTGCGGATCATCAGATCGGTCTTTGGCTGGAAATCTGAATCATGTTTTGCCGGCAAGCCCCTGTTTTACGATTCTTTTCCGATTTGCTGGCTCTGTCTGTCCCTAGGCAGGTCGGTCTCAGTCCTTCCGGGGCTCGTGAGCGTCGTTTTCGAGCCGGCCCTGGTCAAGTGCCTTTTCGGCCTTTTCATTCAGGGCTGATGTGAGGTTCTTTTCCGCTTTGGTGCGTCCGAAGGACAGGCGGTTCTGCTCCGCCTGTTTTTCTTTTTCGCTGCGGGCTTTCTGCTTCCGGAACTGGCGCAGATTGACGATATCGGCGGCCATGCGGATACGTCTCCTCGGGTTTCGCGCTCAGGCAGGCGTTATTGCTTCTTGCGGAAAGCATCCAGCGAGACGACGGAGCCTTCCTTCTTTTCCTCGCCGGCCTTGGGCGTTTCGGAAGCGGAAGCCGGCTTCGCCTCGTGCGACACCGGATATGCGGTGATTTCCGCGTCTTCCGCTTCTTCCTCGTCCGCCAGGGGGACATCGAACTCAAGTTCGAAATTCACGGAAGGATCGTAGAAACCGCGGATGGCATTATAGGGAATGACGAGCTTTTCCGGTGTATCGGAGAAGGAGAGACCGATTTCGAAGCCGGTTTCGGTGACCTTCAGGTCCCAGAATTGATGCTGGATGACAATGGTCATCTGCTCGGCATATTTCGCCTTAAGGTGCTGCGAAATCCGCACACCGGGTGCACCGGTCAAGAAGGTAATGAAGAAATGGTGGTCGCCGGGCAGACGGCCGGTGGCGGCCACTTCGCCCAATACCTTACGAATAACGCCGCGAAGGGCATCCTGTGCGAGAATGTCGTAACGGATATGATCCTGCCCCATGCGGTCCTGTCTTTCCCTTATTCGAACGTCTTTTTCATGCACGGCGCGCCTTGGGTACCAAGGACGCTGTAACACTTTGAATCTCTGCGTAATCCTTGAGCCGGGATCAATTCCGATCCGGATGGTTACGCTTTGCTCAAGTATACGCAATGTCCCGAACGGCAGCAATGGAAAAGCCGATGCTGTCCGCAAGTCAGCTATCATATAACCAATTCAGGCAAAATGGAGAAGGTGGAGGTTTCTGTTGCCAGGTACCTCCGAACCCCGCCTCACGGGGCTAACCGTGAGGGCTTTAGAGCGGAATTCCCGCACCGCCATTAGGCAGCGAGAGCGTATTCCTTAGCGTTGTTGTCGTTTGCAACTACACTTGTGACCCGATAACGGCGGTATCATGCCGAGCAAAAGTTCGATCTTTACACCCTTGTCGATCCTATTTCGCCCCCATCAAAAGCCGGCCTTTCATCTTAAAGCCGCCGGTTTTTGGTGGAGGCGCCGGGTACCGCCCCCGGGTCCAATAGGTTTATTACACCGACCGTTTATCGCCATAGCCGGGTTGCCCCGGCAAGGCTCATATAGGCGTTTCGACCGGCTGAGAAAAGGGGGGAGATGACAATTCGATGAAAAGGTTTCGTGTTTGACGCCGGCAATTTAGACAATTCTTGACGACGAGGGATTGCTGTCTCATTCTCCCTGCAACCGGTCATTAGAAGCAACACCGGGCCGGGGACACACGAAGGAGTGGACATGACTGACTATCTCGCAGATGTGAAGAAATACGATGCAGCAGCCGACGAAGCCGTTGTCGGCAAGATCGTCAAACATCTCGGCATTGCCCTGCGCAACCGGGATTCCTCGCTGGTGTCCGCGTCCGATCCGGAAGAGCTTGCACGTGTGAAGGCTAGCTGGTGCGGCAAGAAGCTCGGTGTCACCGATGACAGCGCCGACAAGGCAATCGATGCCGTTGCGAAAGCCATGGCCGCCGACCGCTCAAAATCGCGCGTGACCTTTTATTACCTGGTCGCCAAGGAACTCGGAAAGCTTCAGTCGCTCTGATTTTCCCGGAAAAACGGGGATAAGCGTTTCCCCGGTGATTGGTTCTGCCGCCCTGTGCTATTATATCTGCCTGATATCAGGGAATCGGCGGCAGAACGCATGAAACAATATCTCGATCTTCTCCGGCATGTGATGGAAACCGGCTCCGACCGCGGAGACCGCACCGGCACCGGCACGCGCTCGGTGTTCGGTTACCAGATGCGTTTCGACCTTGCAGAGGGGTTTCCGGTCCTCACCACCAAGAAGCTGCATCTGCGGTCCATTATTCATGAACTCCTGTGGTTCCTGAACGGCGATACCAATATCGCCTATCTCAAGGAAAACGGCGTTTCCATCTGGGATGAATGGGCCGATGAGAACGGCGATCTAGGCCCGGTCTATGGCGCACAGTGGCGGTCCTGGCCCGCGCCGGACGGACGCCACGTCGACCAGATCGCGCTTCTGATCGAGGGCCTGAAAACCAACCCGAACTCGCGCCGTCATATTGTCTCCGCCTGGAACCCGGCGCTGGTGGACGAGATGGCGCTGCCGCCCTGCCACTGCCTGTTCCAGTTCTATGTTGCTGACGGAAAGCTCTCCTGCCAGCTTTACCAGCGTTCCGCCGATATTTTCCTCGGCGTGCCGTTCAACATCGCGTCCTATGCTCTTTTGACTCTGATGGTCGCGCAGGTGGTTGGTCTGAAACCGGGCGATTTCGTCCACACGCTCGGCGATGCGCATATCTATGCCAACCATTTCGAACAGGCGCGGCTGCAGATGACTCGCACGCCCAAGGCCTTGCCGACGATGCGCCTCAATCCTGATGTTAAGGACCTTTTCGGCTTTAAGTTCGAAGACTTTACGCTGGAGAACTACGAGGCCGATTCAAGCATCAAGGCACCGATCGCGGTATGACCGAGCCGCGTATCATCATCATCGTCGCAGTGTCCGAGAACGGCGTCATCGGCCGCGACCTCGACATGCCGTGGAAGCTTTCCACCGACCTCAAGCGCTTCAAGGCGATGACGATGGGCAAGCCGCTCATCATGGGCCGCAAGACGTTTTTATCCGTCGGCGAGCGTCCGTTGCCCGGCCGCCCGCATATCATCGTCAGTCGTAATGCCGATTACCGGCCGCAGGGTGTCGATGTCGTCTCCTCACTGGAGGAGGCCTTGAAGCTCGCCAAAAGCAAGGCTGCGGAACTCCGCGTGGATGAGGTCTTCGTGGCCGGTGGTGGAGAGATCTACCGTCAGGCCATGCCCTTCGTCGATCAACTTTCCGTCACCCACGTCGCGGTAAAGCTCGATGGCGACACTTTTTTCCCGGAGATCGATCCCGTCGTTTTTGAGAAAACCGAGGAAATCCCGGCTCCCGCTGGGGAAAAGGACAATTATCCCGTTCTGTTTACCACGTATATGCGGAGAGCCGCGGCAAAGTGAACTATTTACCCAGATTGGGTATTTAGTTACCACCTCTGCGTTGAAACGAACGCTTCTCCTTCCTATAACGGGTCGATATTCCCGCCGCACGCGAGCAATCGCTTTCGAACGGAACCGGGAGAGGCTTTTATAAAGAGGTATTGATGCCCTGGAGCAATCAGAATGGCGGCGGCGGCCCATGGGGCGGCGGCGGTGGAGGAAACAACCAGGGCGGCGGTGGCGGCCCGTGGGGGCCGGGGCCTAACCGGCCTCGCGGCGGTGGCGGCGGCAATGGCGGTCCGCCCGATCTGGAAGAGATCATCCGGCGCAGCCAGGACCGTTTCAAAAATGTGCTGCCCGGCGGTTTCAATGGCGGCGCAGTTGCCATCGTGGTTCTCGTCGTGCTGGTTTTCCTCGGCATCCAGTCCATCTACACCGTCCAGCCGGACGAGCGCGGGGTGGAGCTGCGTTTCGGCCGTCCGAAGGACGAAATCTCGATGCCCGGTCTGCATTTCCATCTGTGGCCGATCGAGACGGTTGAAATCGTCAAGGTCACCGAGCAGCAGCAGAATATCGGTTCGCGGGCCTCGTCGTCCTCGTCGAGCGGCGTGATGCTCACCGGCGACCAGAACATCGTCAACGTTCAGTTCTCGGTGCTCTATACGGTTTCCGATCCGAAATCCTATCTCTTCAACGTCGACAGCCCGGCCGAGACACTGCAGCAGGTTTCCGAAAGCGCCATGCGCGAAGTCGTCGGCCGTCGTCCGGCGCAGGATATCTTCCGCGATAACCGTCAGGCAATTGCGGCGGATGTGCGCACCATCATCCAGTCCACCATGGACGGTTATGGCGCCGGCATTTCCATCAATGCCGTGGCCATCGAAGATGCGGCGCCGCCGCGTGAAGTGGCCGACGCGTTTGATGAAGTGCAGCGTGCCGAGCAGGACGAAGACCGCTTCGTTCAGGAAGCCAATCAATACGCCAACCAGAAGCTCGGCGCCGCTCGCGGTCAGGCTGCGCAGATCCTCGAAGAGGCGAACGCCTACAAGTCGCGCGTCGTCAACGAGGCGCAGGGTGAGGCGCAGCGCTTTGTCTCCATCTATGACCAGTATCGCACCGCGCCTGACGTGACCCGTCAGCGCATGTTCCTGGAAACGATGGAACAGGTCCTGAAGGGATCCAACAAGATCATCATCGATGAAAAACAGGGCGTGGTGCCTTATCTGCCTCTGAACGAGATCATGCGCAACAATCCGGGCGCAGCACCGCAGGGAGGCAACTGATATGGGTAACCGTCTTACAGCCGTTCTCGTCGGTCTCGCCGTCCTGCTTTTTCTCGGTTATTCGTCGATCTTCGTGGTCAACGAGCGCCAGCAGGCCATCGTCGTCCGCTTCGGTGAAATCCAGGACGTGAAAACAGCGCCGGGCCTCTATTTCAAGCTGCCCTTCGCCTTCATGGATGCTGACCGCGTGCAATATATCGAGAACCGCGCCTTGCGTTTTGACCACGATAATATCCGTGTTCAGGTTTCCGGCGGCAAGTTCTACGAGGTCGATGCCTTCGTGGTCTACCGTATTACGGATGCGCGCCGCTTCCGGCAGACGGTCTCCGGTGACCAGATGTCGGCTGAATCGCGCCTGCGCACCCGTCTCGACGCATCGCTGCGCCGGGTTTACGGTCTGCGCGGCTTCGAATCGGCGCTGTCCGACGCACGTGCGTCGATGATGCAGGAAGTGCGTGACGATCTGCGTCCCGATGCGGAATCGCTCGGCATCAGCATCGTCGATGTCCGCATCCGCCGTACCGACCTGACGCAGGAAGTCTCCCAGCAGACCTTCGAACGCATGAAGTCGGAGCGTCTGGCGGAAGCCGAACTGATCCGCGCCCGTGGTAATGAAGAAGCGCAACGCCGCCGCGCTATCGCCGACCGTCAGGTTGTGGAACTGGAATCCGACGCTCGCCGCCAGTCCGAAGTTCTGCGCGGTGAAGGCGATGCGGAGCGTAACAAGGTGTTCGGCGAGGCTTTCCAGCGCGATCCGAACTTCTTCGAGTTCTATCGTTCCATGTCGGCCTATGCCAACGCACTGAACGGCAATGGCACGACGCTGGTTCTGTCGCCGGACTCGACCTTCTTCCGTTATTTCAACAATATCGACGGTGCGGCACCTGCCTCTCCGGCCGCGCCCGCACCGGCGCCGGCGAACTGATGGCGGATAAAATGAATTTGGAGGGGCCGGTTTTTACCGGCCCTTTCTTTTTGAGGTGTTGCGCTCTGAAATTCATAAAATTGTGGGTCAGCGGCAATAATCTTCTGTCTTTCATCATATGGAAACCGGAAGATGTCGCCTACGCCTGGCCACGACAGAGACAATTACAAAGCTGCTTTTACTTTCGCCATAGTAGGATTTGCATCATTTTCATTGATGGACGCTGTTTCAAAAATTCTCAGCGGCTTGCACTCTCTTCCTCAAGTCCTCTTTTTCTCCGGAATTTTCGCGATCTTTTTCGGTTTGTTGCTTGCCAAGCCGTTGGGTGGATTCAAAATTAATTCGGTTAAGGGATGGGCGGTGGTCTCTGCTCGGGGACTCATGTCCGTCGCCATGATATGGCTGACGTTGTATGCGATCTCTCGTATGCCAATCGCCAATGTTTATTCGATTCGCTTCACGAGCCCGATCATCACGATATTTTTGGCTCTGGTGTTTTTGAACGAACGTCCTGTCGGGCTTCAGTGGCTGTCCGCCCTTCTAGGCCTTGCCGGCGTATTGGTCGTTCTGCAGCCGAGCGGCATAATAGACAGCCTAGCCGTTGCCCTCGCCTTTGCTGCCGCTTTTGCGCAGTCGGCATCGACCATCATGGTGAGACGATGGAGGGCCCAATCGACTCCATTGGCGGATACCATGCTGCCCGTCATTATTCTGGTTCTCATCACCGGTGTCCTTCTCCCGGAAAGCTATACTCCGCCAACGCCGATTGAGTGGCTCTTTTACATTGGGGCAGGTGCATTGCTGGCAATCGGGAGATTGTGCCTCACGCTTTCGATCCGCATGGCTCAATCGTCCATCGTCGCGCCACTTCAATATACCCAACTTCTGTGGAGTTTGTTGTTCGGCTACCTATTTTTCTCGGAACAGCCCGTTTTGCTTTTGTGGTCGGGCTACTGCCTTGTTTTCGTCAGCGGAGTTATTGGGCTAATGTTCAGCCGGACGACGCGGCCCGCTCGATGACCGCCGTGTGCCCTCTGCGTTTTTTTCTGGAAACCATTACTATTGACAATAGGTGTTTGCCTCGTCCTCGCTTTTCTGTACGGCTTTGAGACGCGATGAGGTGGCGGAATCGATTGCCTGTTCACGAAAAGGTATTTTTACACTTCATCATTCCGCCTTATGCTTTGACGATATATGCAGGGCAAGACGATTTGAAACGCGAGGACGCATATGGCCGTGACCCTTCTTTCGCCTTTTCGCAGCAGCATTTCCGCAGTCGCGGTAATAGCGCTTGTTGCGGGCAGCTTTGCGGCGCCGCTTCCGGCGGGCGCGCAAAGCCACGGGCCGGAATCTGTTGCCGATCTTGCCGAGCCGCTGCTGGATGCGGTGGTGAATATTTCCACGTCGCAGAACGTCAAGACAGATGGCAAGGGGCCGGTTCCGCCACGTCTGCCGGAAGGTTCGCCCTTCCAGGAGTTCTTCAAGGATTATTTCGACAGCCAGAAGCCGGAAGGCGGTGAAAAGGTCAATTCCCTCGGGTCCGGTTTTGTGATCGATCCCGCCGGTTATGTCGTCACCAACAACCACGTCATCGAGGGTGCCGATGCCATCGAGGTGATTTTCCCGAATGGCTCGAAGCTCAAGGCGACGCTTGTCGGCACCGATACCAAGACCGATCTTTCCGTTCTGAAGGTGGAGCCAAAAACGCCGCTGAAGGCGGTCAAATTTGGCGATTCGCGCAGCATGCGCATTGGCGACTGGGTAATGGCGGTCGGTAACCCCTTCGGGCTTGGCGGATCGCTGACCGTTGGCGTCATTTCAGCGCGCGGCCGCAATATCAATGCCGGCCCTTATGACAATTTCATCCAGACGGATGCGGCCATCAACAAGGGTAACTCCGGTGGCCCGCTCTTCAACATGAAGGGCGAGGTGATTGGCATCAATACGGCGATCATTTCGCCGAGCGGTGGTTCGATCGGTATCGGTTTCGCCGTGCCGACGGAGCTTGCACAGAACATCGTTCAGCAACTGATCGAATTCGGAGAGACCCGCCGCGGCTGGCTGGGTGTTCGTGTCCAGCCGGTCACGGACGATGTGGCCGCGAGCCTCGGCATGGACAGCGCCAAGGGCGCGCTGATTTCCGGGGTCGCCAAGGGCGGCCCGGTGGAAAACGGTCCGATCCAGGCTGGCGACGTCGTGCTGAAATTCGATGGCAAGGATATTCACGAGATGCGCGACCTTCTGCGGATCGTGGCGGAAAGCCCGGTCGGCAAGGAAGTCGATGTCGTCATCCTGCGCGACGGAAAGGAAGAGACCGTCAAGGTCAAGCTGGGCCAGCTGCAGGATACCACGGATGAGAAGGCTTCGACTGACGACCAGCAGACTGACGACGGCGACAGCGGTGTGATCGCGCCGGAAGACAATGATGGCGGCGACGATCAAGCCCAGGATCAGACTCCGGAGGTGCGTGAAGCGCCGCAGAGCGTGCTTGGCATGAATCTCGTTGTGCTCAGCAATGAGTTGCGGACGGAAAAGGGCATTGCCGAGAGCGTTGAAGGCGTGCTGGTCGCAAGTGTCGATCCGGGTTCGTCCGCAGAACAGAAGGGCATGAAGGCAGGCGATGTGATTGTGGAAGTCGGACAGGACTTCATGGAGGTTCCGGGCGACGTGCTGGTGCGGGTGAATGGTCTGAAATCGGAAGGCCGCAAGAACGCCCACATGATGGTGGCCGATGCGCAGGGCAATCTGCGCGTGGTGGCGCTGCCGCTGGAATAACGCTTTCCGCACGGTCGGGCAGGAATCGGGTGGTTCCGATGCTGCCGGCTCTTTAAGCCTTGGCCTCCACCGAACGGAGACCAAGGCTATGAAATTACTTGAAAACAAAGTCGCCATCATCATCGGCGCGTCATCCGGCATCGGCCGCGCGACGGCGCGCCTGTTTGCCGCTCATGGTGCCGCCGTCGTCATCAATGCGCGCCGCGAAAAGGCGCTGGACGAGGTTGCCGCCGAGATTCGTGAGGCGGACGGACATGTGCACACGGTTGCCGGCGACGCTGGCGTTGCGGAAACCCATTCCCGTTTGGCCGAGGCGGCCACGGACGTTTTTGGTGGTCTCGATATCGCCGTCAACAATGCGGGCGGCGTGGGGGCCGCCAAACCGCTGGCGGAGATTTCTCCTGACGAATGGGATTACGTGCTTAACGTCAACCTGACTTCCGCCTTTCTTGGCGCGCGCTATCAGATTCCGCTGATGCTGAGGCGCGGCGGCGGTTCTATCGTCTTTACCTCAAGTTTCGTCGGCACCAGTGTCGGCATACCGGGCATGTCGGCTTATGGCGCTGCGAAGGCCGCGCTGATGGGGCTGGTGAAGGGTATTACCGCCGATTATGCCGCCAGCGGCGTTCGCGCCAATGCGTTGTTGCCCGGGGGTGTGGACACGCCAATGGCAGGGGATCAGGCACAAAAGGACTGGGCCGCCGGCCTGCATGCGATGAAACGCATTGCCCAACCCGAGGAAATAGCGCAGGCAGCGCTTTTCCTCGCCAGCCCGATGGCGAGTTTTGTCGCTGGCGCGGCGCTTTTTGCCGATGGTGGCAACGCCGCGGTGAAATAATTCCGGACCGGCGGGTCATGACGTCAACGCGCCCGCCATTGCTCCGGCGTCAGCGCATAGGTGACGTGCGGACGCAGATGGGGATGCGTCTCCGCGGGCACGCGGGGATGGTCGAAATCCCGCGAGGGATCACGTTTCAGCCCGATTCGCTCCATCACGGCGGTCGAACGGTGGTTGTTCCAGACAGCGAAGGAGACGATTTCCGGCGTCTCCTTTTCGTCAAAGGCCATCACGAGCAGCGACTGCGCCGCTTCGGTGACATAGCCATGTCCCCAGAAACGGGTGGCGAGCCGCCAGCCGATCTCCATTGTGCCGACCGGGAAGGGCGGGTCGAGATTAAGGACGGGCGAAATACCGCAAAATCCCATGGATTCGCCTGTTTCCCGCTGCTCCATCGCATAGAAGCCATAACCACTGCCGCGGATCATGCCATTGATGGTTTCGAGAACCGCGTCCGCTTCCTGATGGCTGCGGCGGAAGGGGAAAAATTCCATGACCTTCTCGTCGGCATTGATTTCACGGAAAAGGTCTCGGTCGCTCTCCTTCCACTCGCGCAGAATAAGTCTTGGCGTCTCGCGAATGATCATGGGGTGACAAAGTCCGTCTTTCGATAACCCTGAATGTAAAGAAGCGCCGTCAGGTCGCCATGGTCGATGCGCATCTGCGCTTCGGCCGCCACGGCCGGCTTGGCGTGCAGGGCCACGCCCGCGCCCGCCACATGCAGCATGCCCAGATCATTGGCTCCATCGCCAACCGCCATCGCCTCATCTGGAGAAATGCCGAGTTTGGCGGCAATATCATTCAACGCATCTACCTTGGCCTGTTTTCCGAGGATGGGTTCGGCAACGGTGCCATCAAGCTCGCCATTTGCCTCACCAAGCAGATTGGCGCGGTTCTCGTCAAAACCGAGCACCGCGGCGACACGGCTGGTGAAGACGGTGAAACCGCCTGACACGAGGGCCGTGTAATAGCCTTTCGCCTTCATGGTGGCGATGAGTTCCTTGCCACCCGGGGTCAGCGTGATGCGCTTTTCGATGACCTCATCGATGACAGCAACCGGCAGTCCTTTCAGCAACGCGACGCGCTCCCGCAGTGCCGGCTCAAAGGCGATTTCGCCGTTCATGGCGCGTGCGGTGATGGCTGAGACCTTGTCCTTCAGCCCGACTTCAGCTGCCAGCTCATCGATGCATTCCTGACCGATCATGGTCGAATCCATGTCTGCGATCAGGAGTTTCTTGCGACGCTGGTCCTGCTCCTGGATTACGATATCGATCGGCTGGCCGGCGAGGGTGTCAGCGATAGCCCTGTGTGCCTGCTCTATTGCGGTGCCGGAGGGCAGTGCGATATCGCAGGCAATCCCGTCCGCCAGCCAGTAGAGGCCCGATGCGTTCACGGCCTTCGCGGCCGCTTCGCCGAGGGCCGGTGTCAGAACAGGATTTGACGGATTGGCGATAAGCGTGGCAACCAGAGCCATGATGAAAAACCTTGATGAGAATTTTGATGCGATCCTGATAACCGGCCCGACGGCTAGCGGCAAGTCCGCGCTTGCGCTTCGTCTGGCTGTGGAGCGGGACGGTGTCGTCATCAATGCCGACAGCATGCAGGTTTACGACACGCTGCGCGTGTTGACCGCCCGACCGTCCGAAGACGAGATGGAGGGGGTGCCGCATCTCCTCTACGGTCACGTGCCGGCGAGCAGCCTCTACTCCACGGGCGAATGGCTGCGGGACATCTCCGTCGTGCTTGCCGATCTGCGCGGGCAGGGGCGTTTCCCCGTCATCGTCGGCGGCACGGGGCTTTACTTCAAGGCGCTGACAGGCGGGCTTTCCGACATGCCTGCCATTCCGGACACGATCCGTGAGCCGATGCGAGCCCGGTTGATCGAAGAAGGCGCAGCCATCCTTTACGCCGAGCTTGTCCGGCGCGATCCCGTCATGGCCGACATGCTCCAGCCGGGAGACGGCCAGCGTATTGTCCGCGCGCTGGAGGTGCTTGAAGCGACCGGGAAGTCCATCAGGGATTTTCAGCTTGCCCGTGGCCCGATGATCGTTGATCCGGACCGGGCGCAAAAACTCGTGGTCCTGCCGGAGAGGCCGGTATTGCATGCGCGTATCAACCGGCGTTTCGAAGCCATGATGCATAGCGGTGCGGTGGAGGAGGTGCAGGCGCTTCTCGCCCTCGATCTTCCGGCCGATGCCACCGTCATGAAGGCGATTGGCGTTGCCCAGATTGCTGAAATGCTGGCCGGGCGCATGAGCACGGCGGATGTAGTTGAAAGATCGGCCGCTGCAACCCGACAATATGCCAAACGGCAGATGACATGGTTCCGCAACCAGATGGATGAAGACTGGATGCGTATTCAGCCGTGAAGGAACTCAATCTTTCCTGTAGAGACTGCCGAGCGGTTTCTTGAGCAGGCTTTCACGCAGCGACGGGCGTGTATCACCCTGGGGACCATTCTGCGCCTGCATCTGGAAACCGGCTTTGCGCAACTCGTTGACGGCGCTGGAGGCGGTGTCGGTGCCTACCGGATTTTGTGATGCAGGCAGGGCGCGCCCAGGTAGCATGTCCGGGCGGTAGGGTTCGTATTCCTCGCTTACGGCCGCCCCCAGCTCCCGCTTCCAGGGATCGATATCGGCCGCATCGAGAGGCCGCGCGGTCGGTTCCGCCGGATCGGAAAAGGCCGCTTCCACGCTCTGCTGAAAGCCTGTGATAACCGGCCTGCTTGCGGCGCGCATGCGGGTGACGATGGCGTTCAGGTCAACGGTATCGGGCGTTTCCTGGCTGGCGTGGCTGATCGTGCCGCTCGCCTTGGGCAATTTGATGGTGGGCACCCGGTCGAAACGCATGCGCATTGGCACCCCGACTGCCTCGCCGAAGGCGATGGCTTCGCCATTGCCGATGGAGGAAAGAAAGCTTGTGGTTGAGGCCGATGCGTTCGGCACAGCCGAGAGAATGATCTTCTGGTCGATCTCGTTCGACAGCCGCATGGCGAAAACAGTCGAACATTGCGACAGGATTGTCTGATCCAGCTCACTGGGTCTCTGGGTGATGATCCCCAGCGAAATGCCGTATTTCCGGCCTTCCTTGGCAATCTGGGCGATGGATTGCCGGGTGGGGAAAAAGCCGCGCTCGGGGTCGGCGGGAACATAACGGTGCGCTTCCTCGCACACCACGAGCATATGCAGCGAACCGCGCGCCAGCACCGCCAGTTCGAAGGACATACGGCAAAGAACGGAAACCACCGAGTTTACCACTTCGGACGGGATGCCCGACAGTTGGAATACCGAAATCGGTTTGCCTTCCCCGGGAATGCGGAAAATATGCGCCACCGTTTCCAGAATCGTGTCGCTGATCGTATTGCTGGAGAACATGAAATTATAACGCGTGTCGTTGATGGCCGAAAGAATGCGGCCTTTCAGCGTGCGCAGCGCCGGTTTTTCGCCACGCCCCTCCAGCCGCCCGATGCGCTCGTCGATGAGGGCGAGAAGATCGGCGATGCGGTAGGGAACCGGCGTGTCCGGTGTGATCGCGCTCTTGTCGGAGGTGCGGCGAACGGCCGAACCTTCGGTTCCGCGAAACGCTTTTTTCGCCTCGGGAATCAGATCCCGCAGAACATCCATTTCCTCCGGCACGGGTTTGCGGCCGCGGAACACAACCTCCGCGAACTCCTCAAGGCGCATCAACCAGAAGGGAAGGTCCAGCGTATCCGTGTCGATGACGACGGAATGATCTGGGAAGGCGGCGGCGAATTCGTTGTGCGGATCAAGAATGAGGACACGCAGTTTCGGGTCGGTCTCGATTGCCTTGTTCAAAAGCAGGGAGACCGCAGTGGTCTTGCCCACACCGGTCGAACCGACAACGGCGAAATGTTTGGCCAGCATCTGCGGAATATTGATGGCGGCATTGATCGTATCGTCCTGCGTCAGCTTGCCGATGACGCAGGCGTCGCGCTTGCCGCCGTCGTAAATCCTGGAGAGGTCGCTCGCACGGATACGATGCGCGACCGCGCCGAGATAGGGATAACGGGAGATGCCGGTGGAAAAGCGTTCGCTGCCATCTTCGGTACGATAAACCTCGCCCACGAGTTCAACGTCGATCAGCAGCCTGTTCGGCTTGTCTGGCGCCCAGTATTCTTCGCCGGTCCGCATGGCAAAGACAAGCGCGGCGACGCGGCTCGTGCCCATTTCAATGGAGATCAGGCGTCCGACGGACCAGAGCTGCGATACGTCTGTGGTACCCGGTTCGGTTTCCGCAACAATGGTGGCGCGTGCGCCGTCGCAGGCGATGACACGGCCGAGCATGCGGTTGGCCGGCTGCTCGCCGGATCGCCGTTCGTTTTCGCCCATGCGGGACGCGTTATGAAACGTGTCGTTACTCACATTTTTTCCCGGTACATGCGGATGATCGCGGTGGTTCCGGCAGCATCTGCCTTCCCGGTATAAAAGATTATGCTTAACAACAGGTGTATCACTTGCGTTCGAAAATTTCGCGCAGACGCGCTTTCCGGTAATAAAAGAAGGCGACGGTGATTTTTTCATGCAATATGCGTTGACGGCTGGGGCTTTTGTGGCTAACACTCCGGCCCATGAAAAATCTTAACGTACTTATCGTGGTGGGACGGCGCATGGGCAGGATGGTGTAACCATCCGGCGAAAGCACCCATGCGCTGAACGAGGCTCCTCTAGGGGCCTTTTTTTATGTCTTCAAACAGGCCCTCGGGCTCCTCGATATCCAAAGCCAAAGCGGGATGGAAACAGGCAATGACGGATAAGGACAATACGGAAAACAGCAATCGCATGACAGGTGCGGAGATCGTTTTGCGGGCGCTGAAGGACAACGGCGTCGAGCACATCTTCGGTTATCCCGGCGGCGCCGTACTTCCGATCTATGACGAGATTTTCCAGCAGGAAGACATCCAGCATATTCTCGTGCGCCATGAGCAGGGCGCTGGCCATGCGGCTGAAGGTTATGCCCGCTCGACCGGCAAGGTCGGTGTCATGCTCGTCACCTCAGGTCCCGGCGCGACCAATGCGGTCACCCCGCTGCAGGATGCGCTGATGGATTCCATTCCGCTCGTCTGCCTGTCCGGCCAGGTTCCCACCACGCTGATCGGCTCGGACGCGTTCCAGGAATGCGATACTGTTGGCATCACGCGCCCCTGCACCAAGCACAACTGGCTGGTGAAGGACGTCAACGAACTGGCTGGTATCATCCATGAGGCTTTCCGCATTGCGCAGACCGGACGTCCGGGTCCTGTCGTTGTCGATATCCCGAAGGACATCCAGTTCGCCACCGGCACCTACACGCCGCCTTCCGCCGCCGTCCAGCAGAAGAGCTACAAGCCGAAGGTTCAGGGCGACCTCAACGCCATCCATGCCGCCATCGAACTGATGTCGAAGGCGAAAAAGCCGGTTTTCTACACCGGCGGCGGCGTCATCAATTCCGGCCCGGAAGCAACCCGGTTGCTGCGTGAACTGGTCGAGCTGACCGGCTTCCCGATCACGTCGACATTGATGGGTCTCGGTGCCTATCCGGCGTCCGGCAAGAACTGGCTCGGCATGCTGGGCATGCACGGTTCCTACGAAGCCAACATGACGATGCATGATTGCGACGTTCTCGTCTGCGTCGGCGCGCGTTTCGACGACCGTATTACCGGCCGCATCAACGCTTTCTCGCCGAATTCGAAGAAGATCCATATCGATATCGATCCCTCCTCGATCAACAAGACGGTTCGCGTCGACGTTCCGATCATTGGTGATGTCAGCCATGTCCTCGAAGACATGGTTCGCCTGTGGCGCGCTTTGCCGAAGAAGCCTGAGAAGGCGCAGACGGCGGATTGGTGGGCCCAGATCGAGCGCTGGCGCGCCCGCAACTCCTTCGCCTACAAGAATTCCAACGATGTCATCATGCCGCAATATGCCCTGCAGCGGCTTTATGAGGCATCGAAGGGGCGTGACACCTACATCACGACAGAAGTCGGCCAGCACCAGATGTGGGCGGCGCAGTTTTTTGGCTTCGAGGAGCCGAACCACTGGATGACCTCGGGCGGTCTCGGCACCATGGGTTATGGACTGCCGGCGGCCATCGGGGTTCAGGTCGCGCACCCCGAAGCGCTGGTTATCGACATTGCCGGTGACGCCTCGATCCAGATGTGCATTCAGGAGATGTCCTGCGCCATCCAGTACGGCCTGCCGGTGAAGATCTTCATCCTCAACAACCAGTATATGGGCATGGTGCGCCAGTGGCAGCAGTTGCTGCACGGCAACCGCCTGTCCAACTCCTATACGGAAGCCATGCCCGATTTCGTCAAGCTCGCGGAAGCCTATGGCGCGGTTGGCATGTATTGCGACGACCCGAAGGAACTGGATGACAAGATTGCCGAGATGATCGCGGTCAAGAAGCCGGTCATTTTCGATTGCCGTGTTGCCAATCTCGCCAATTGCTTCCCGATGATTCCGTCTGGTAAGGCTCATAACGAGATGCTGTTGCCGGATGAGGCGACGGATGAAGCAGTTGCCAACGCCATTGACGCCAAGGGCCGTCAGCTAGTCTGAGCGGGGAGAGGAAAAGGACATGAACGCACACCTACAACCCACCGGCTCCGCCTACTTCATCCAGAAGGAAACGGCCGCCGTCGAAAACCACACGCTGTCGGTTCTCGTCAACAACGAGCCGGGCGTTCTCGCCCGGGTCATCGGCCTGTTTTCGGGCCGAGGCTATAACATCGAAAGTCTGACGGTTTCGGAAACCGAGCATGAGGCGCATCTGTCGCGCATCACCATCGTCACGCGCGGCACGCCCATCGTGCTGGAGCAGATCAAGGCGCAGCTGGAACGGATCGTGCCGGTGCACCGGGTTCTCGACCTGACCGTTCGCGCCCGCGAACTGGGGCAGGAGCGGCCGATCGAGCGGGAAGTGGCGCTGATCAAGGTTGCCGGCACCGGTGAAGTCCGTGCCGAGGCGTTGCGGCTTGCCGATGCGTTTCAGGCCAAGGTCGTGGATGCGACGGTGGAGCATTTCATCTTCGAAATCACCGGCAAGTCGTCGAAGATCGACCAGTTCGTGGCGATCATCAAGCCGCTCGGCCTGATCGAAATCTGCCGCACCGGGATCGCGGCGATGAACCGCGGTTCGCAGGGGATGTAATCTCCGTCTTCAGAGCAGATGTTGGAATACAAGCCCGCGGTTCGCCGCGGGTTTTTTTATGGCCTGCTCTTGGCTGATATATATTCAACCATATGGTTGACTTTCTTGAGCGGGAGTCTATATTCAACAACATGGTTGAATTATCCGCTTCACATCTAGACACTGTCTTTCATGCCTTGGGCGACGCCACGCGACGCACGATGCTGCGGGATCTTTCCCGCGGTGAGCGAACGGTGACACAGTTGGCTCAGCCGTTCGACATCTCGCTCGCTGCGGCTTCAAAGCACATCAAGGCGCTGGAAAATGCGGGGCTCATCCGCCGTGAGGTGAGGGGGCGTATCCATGTCTGCCGCCTTGCGCCGGAACGGCTGGAAGAAGCGCATGAATGGCTGGATTTCTACCGGCAGTTCTGGGGCAGCCGCCTCGATATTCTTGAGCAGATGCTCAGGGAGGAAGATCAGGGAAAAACCCCTGCAGATGGAGGAAATGACAATGGCTGATATTGCAATGCCTGACACTTATGGTCGCCTCGTTGAACCGACGACCCTGAAGATCGAGCGGCTGCTGCCGGGGCCGGTCGAACGGGTGTGGGCCTATCTGACGGAAAGCGACCTTCGCCGCCGCTGGCTGGCTTCCGGCGAGATGCGGCTTGCCGCCGGCGCACCATTCGAGCTGGTGTGGCGGAATGATGAACTTTCCAATCCACCCGGACGCCGCCCTGAGGGCTTTTCCGAAGAGCACAGGATGGCTTCCCGCATCATTACGGTTGTTCCGCCGCACCGCCTTGTCTTCACATGGGGCGAGGGTGCCGAGGTTTCCATCGAACTCCAGGCTCTTGGCAAGGACGTGCTCCTGACGCTGATCCATCGCCGGCTGGCGGATCGCACCACAAGGCTCAATGTCAGCGCCGGTTGGCACGTGCACCTTGATGTTCTCGCTGCCCGCCTTCAGGAGGAGGAGCCGGGACCCTTCTGGGAAACATGGCTGGGTTTGAAAGAGGAATATGAGCACCGGATACCTCAATAGGCACGGTGCGTTCTCGTGATGCAACGGCGCGGCTTGCCGCGCCGTTTCGATTGGTCCGCCTGATTTTCCCTAGGCGACAGGGCTGCCTAAGGACTTGGCGTTCACATTCCGATTCAACCGCTTGAGCGATTGATTCAGAAGTGTTTCCTAAACGTTTGATACGTCACAGCATTTCCAGCGCCGTCTTGCGCGTTGGCGGGGAGAAGACAGCGTCCAGTGCGGCCCAGTCCTCCTCGGTTATATCAAGATCGGTCGCGCCGCGATTTTCTTCGACGCGCGCGGCATTCGAGGATTTCGGGATCGCGATGACGCCTTCCCTTTCCAGCAGAAAAGCCAGAGCCAGTTGCGCCGGGGTCGCCTGATAGGCCTTGGCGATGCGTATGAGTTCATGGTTCTTGAGAATACGGCCCTGTTCTATGGGAGAATAGGCCATCAGTGGTACTCCGTTCTGCTGGCACCAGGGCAAAAGCGAAAACTCCGGCCCGCGTCGGGACAGATTGTAAAGTACCTGATTGGCGGCGCAGTTCCTGCCGTCAGGAACAGCGAAAAGCTCTTCCATGTCGTCCGTGTCGAAATTGGAGACGCCCCAGTCGCCGATCTTGCCGTCCATCTTCAGTCTTTCGAAAGCCGCCACGGTTTCTTCGAGTGGGTGCTCTCCGCGCCAGTGCAGCAGATAGAGATCGATGTGGTCGGTGCCGAGCCGGGCGAGGCTGCGCTCGCAGGCGTCAACAGTGCCGGTGGCACTGGCATTCCAAGGATAGACCTTGCTTACCAGAAACACGTCTTCGCGATGATTGACGATAGCCCTGCCGACTATCTCTTCCGATCGGCCGTCCGCGTACATTTCCGCCGTGTCAATCAACGTCATGCCAAGGTCGATGGCCCTTCGGATACTTTCGACCTCCTGCTCGGCGGATGATCTCGTCTCCCCCATGTTCCACGTCCCGAGGCCGAGGGCTGGGACCTCTTTTCCGGATGGGAGGGCAACGTAGGGAATGTCATCATACATCGTTTCGCTCCAGGGTTCTCGGGGGAAGAATAAGCCTTTGTTCCGACTTCTCAACCCGGCACGGACGGGATCGATCCATCAAAAAAATTGACCTCGTCGATCGGTTTGCCGGGCTGGCCTGATGGCGGTCCCGTGGGTAGGGTTGCCTTCACAGGAGAGATCATGACTGCCGAGACATTTATCGCGCTGGTGCTGTTTGCCTTCACCACCTCCATCACGCCCGGTCCGAACAATATGATGCTGTTTGCTTCCGGCGTGAATTTTGGTTTCCGTCGCACCGTCCCGCATATGCTCGGCATCGGTGCGGGCTTTCTTTCGCTGCTGATCGGGGTCGGATTTGGCCTCGGGGCACTGTTGCATTCGGTACCGGCACTTTACACCGGGCTGAAATTTGCGGGTGGGCTTTATCTCGTCTGGATCGCGTGGAAAATCGGAACGTCCCGCAGCCTCCATGAAGGCACGGCGGCTTCGCAGCCGATGAGTTTTCTTGCAGCAGCGGCGTTCCAGTGGGTCAATCCCAAGGCGTGGGTGATGGCGGTTACGGCAATGGCGACATATACGGACGAGACGCAGTATTTCCTTACCGTAATGCTTGTGGGGGTGGCCTTCGCTGCCGTCAATCTTCCCAGTGTTTCCACCTGGGCCGGTTTCGGCTCGGCGCTTCGCGACTGGCTCTCCGTTCCAGTCCGGCTCAAATGGTTCAACATCAGCATGGCCGTGCTTCTCGTCATCAGTCTCTGGCCGATGCTGAAATAACGGCTCCACTCGGCGACCCTATGTCGGGAACTGCCGGTAACATTCCTCGGCGATCGCCTGTACCTCGGCTCGCGTCAGTTCCGCGGAGACGGCGTAACCCAGCTCGTTGTCGATCCAGTAGAAGGTCTCGATTCCGTCGGCGCTGGCCATGCGGAAACTGGTGGTGCGGTTTTCCTCGTTGTGGCCTATCAGCACCGTCACCCGCCTGCCGGTCCTGTCCTGGTACATCAACATCGCACCCGGCTTGCCGCTGACGGGGATAAGACGCCCACCGACGAGGTCATATCCAATCTTCGAAAGATCGGGAATCGCGAAGGGGTAGCCGAGCCGCTTGCCAAGCCAGGTTGCCAGATGCTGCTGTTCCCCGGCCCCCACCTCTACGGGATGACGCACTTCGCTCGCGTAGATGAGATAAGCGGATTTCGCCTGGGCAGGAATGTCCGTCGTCAGCGATGCCAGCACCACATCCTGCGGCGTGGAAACGGACCAAGGCAGAAGCCTGCCGGCTGCCGCGCCCGCCGTGAAGATCAGGAAGGCTGCCGCGGTTCGCAGGAGAAGGGGTTTAAGCCGCCAGGCGCGTGCGACCTTTTCGCGAATCAGCATCGATGCGTCACGCGGATGTGCGGCGGCATAGGAGGCGAAGGCATTTCTCAGGCTGTCGGCCTGTCTCTTCCAGTCTTCCACCCGGCTCTGCTCTTCCGGTCTTTCCGCGAGCCATGCCTCGACAGCCGCGCGGTCATCGTCGGAGAGAAGCCCGTCGACATAGGCGTGCAGGTCGTCTTCGGTTATGGCATCAGCCCGTTTCATCGTGGTCTCCGCAGGGGAATGATATTATCCGCCGCCAGATGCTGGCGAAGGGTTTCGCGGGCGCGGGACAGTCTGGACATGACGGTGCCGACCGGGATCGATAATGTCTCCGCCGCCTCCTGATAACTGTAGCCTTCCACCGTCACCAGCATCAGTACGGCGCGCATCTCAGGCGAAAGCAGCGCAAGCGCGCCATGCAGGCGGTCGTTCTCCAGCGTATCGCCCAGCGTTTCGGCAGCGGCGATCGTTTCATCGAGACTTTCCGAAGGATGCCGTTTCTCTGTCCGGTGGCGGTTGCGATAAAGATTCGTCATTATCGTGTAGGCCCATGATTTCAAACCGGTTCCGCGCCATGTTGCTTTATTGGCCAGCGCCTTCTCGACGCAGTCCTGCAACAGGTCCTCTCCATCGGTATCTGAGCGCGAAAGGCTGCGGGAATAACGGCGCAGCATCGGTATCAGGGCCAGCATCTCCGCTTCGAAGCTGCCGGCCGCGGGGGACTGTCTCCCCCGCGTCGCAGCTTCCATCTCGTCAGGGTTTTGCTGCATCCCACACACCGTTCACGCCGTCGCCGGTGGCATCGCCCTTCTTGGTGTCCTTGATCCAGTAATAGAGCGGCATGCCGTCCTTCGCCCATTGCTTCTTGCCGTCCTTACGCGTCACGATGGAGTAAGCCCCTTCGGCTTTCGCATTCTCCGCAGCGAAGAAGGGCGGCCAGTTCGTGGCGCATTTGTCATAACAATTGGATACGCCCTTCTTGTCGTTCTTGAAAGTGTAGAGCGTCATGCCTTTTTCACCTGCGAGCACATTGCCTTTTGCGGTCTTGACCGTTTCGACCGCCGGGGCGGCATAGGCTGTTCCGGCAAAGGCCAGAACGAGGGCGGGGACGATGAAGCGGATTTTCATGGACATATCCTCCTTGGTTCGGGCGGGCTCGAGCCGCCGGCACAACAAGAGACACCGCTGGTCCGTGATTTATTCCCTTCGCAAAATATTTTTTTCAGCAGCCTGATGACGAACGGGGAAAACCGGTCGTAAACCTGCGCTTCAGCGCTCACGATATTCATCTTTCGTTCTTTTTCTGTTGCGTACCGGGCTCGAATCCTGCGATGAGGGCGCATGTTATTTTCACCGCAACAGGACGAAGCGCTCAAGGCTGTTTCCCGCTGGCTCAAGGAAGGCCGGTCGCCGGTTTTCCGGCTGTTCGGCTATGCCGGAACCGGCAAGACCACGCTTGCCAAGCATTTTGCGGAAAACGTCGATGGAGAGGTGCTGTTTGCGGCCTTCACCGGCAAGGCGGCGCAGGTGCTGCGTTCGCGCGGCGCGACCAATGCCCGCACCATCCACTCCCTGATCTACCGCCCGCGCGGAGAGGAGACGGTGGAAGACGAAGAAACCGGCAAGACCTCGATTGCCCCGATGTTCTCCATCAACCGCCAGAGCCCGCTCGCCAAGGCGGCGCTCATCATCATCGATGAATGTTCGATGGTAGACGAACAGCTTGGCAAGGATCTGATGAGTTTCGGCACGCCGATCCTCGTGCTCGGCGATCCCGGCCAGCTGCCGCCGGTTTCGGGCGGAGGCTTCTTTACCGAGCAGGAGCCGGATTATCTGCTGTCGGAAATCCATCGCCAGGCGAAGGACAATCCCATCATCCATCTTGCCATGGATGTGCGGGAAGGCCGGGAGATCATGCGCGGCGATTATGGTTCCGCGCAGGTGATCTCCAAATCCGAGGTGACGCAGTCGCTGGTGCTCGATGCCGATCAGGTGCTGGTTGGCACCAACCGCACCCGCCGCCGCTACAATCAACGTCTTCGCGAGCTAAAGGGTTTTACCGCCGATTATCCGCAATCGGGCGACAAGCTGGTCTGCCTTCGCAACGATCCGGCCAAGGGCCTGCTCAACGGCTCGCTGTGGCAGGTGATGAGTTCGTCGCGCGAGACGGTGAAGCCTGGCATCAACCTGATGATCCGGCCTGAAGACGACGATATGGATCGCGGTGCGGCCAAGATCAAACTGCTGAAGGCGGCCTTCGAGGACGTGGAGACCGAAATTCCGTGGTCCACGCGCAAGCGTTATGACGAATTCGATTTCGGCTATGCGTTGACGGTGCACAAGGCCCAGGGTTCGCAATGGAATAACGTGGTTCTCTTCGATGAGAGTTATGCGTTCCGGGACTCGCGCGAGAGGTGGCTTTACACCGCCATTACCCGCGCGGCTGAGACCCTGACCATCGTTCGCTGATCCTGATCAGGCGCGGATGACGCCGAGCAGAACCGCCTTGGCCACCGCCTGAAAACGGTTGCTGGCGCTGAACTTGCCGATAATCTTCGCTTCGAGGATGTTAAGCTCGTTTGCCGAAAGGCCAAGGGCGCGGGCGAGCCTGACAGGGGCGTATCCTTCCGCCATGAGTTCGAGACATTTCCGTTCAGGATCGGTCAGCGCGATGTCGTTTGCCTGTCCCCGCTCGGCCGCGTCCGCGCCATCTTCGTCGCTATCGGTGACGAGCAGTTCCTCGATCTGCTGGGCCTGGCGCTGGAGCGTGGAAAGCTCCGCCGTCAACTCTCGCTTTCGCTGCCTTAGTGCGTCGCGAAATATATCGTCTGCCTCTTCCTGTGAGAGAGAACGGACCAGTTTTTCCATGATCTCCGTAATCGAAGCCACGGAAATACCGACTTCGCGGCAAACGTTGATAACGGCCATGCGCTGGACGTTGCGGTGAGAATAGACCCGCATCTGTCCGATGCGTTTAGACGTCAGCAGTGCCTTTTCTTCGTAAAAATGCAGGGTACGGTGGGTCACTCCGAAGATATTGGCCATGTCGGCGATCGGAACCGGTTCCGCGGGCAGCGATGAGGGCAGGCTTATATCCGGTAGAAAGCTGTTGACCCTTAGATTAGGTTTGTCCTCGTCGCCGTGACTTTCGAACGGCATCCGGCCATCCTGCATTGTCTCCCCCTTCGCGCTCTCCGGCAGCGTGTCTGCCTTTTTAAAGGCGTCTGCTGCTTATTCCCCCGCAACAGACCGTTTTTCGATAAAAACATAATGCCAAACGCTACATCAAAACCGGAACGTGTCATGCGCACTTTCGTTCCCGGTATGAGAAAAAATTTATCAGCCTCCTTGCGGTCGGCGTCAACCTGCGTGAAACAGGATGTCAATTCCGAACCGGAGCCCGATGCCATGCCCGCAAAACTCTCTGTCAATCTGAACGCAATTGCCATGTTACGCAACCGCCGCGATCTTCCATGGCCGGATGTCGCGCATTTCGGGCATATTGCACTGGAGGCGGGGGCAAGCGGGCTGACTGTACACCCGCGGCCTGACCAGCGCCATATCCGCTTCTCGGATCTACCGGCCCTGCGCGCGCTGATCGATGACAGGTTTCCCTCCGCGGAGTTCAACATTGAAGGATATCCGAGCGAGGATTTTCTCCTTCTGTGCGAAAAGACCCAGCCCGAACAGGTCACACTCGTACCTGACGATCCGTCGCAGGCAACCTCCGATCACGGCTGGGATTTCCGCGCGCATGCGAAATTTCTAAAGCAGGTCGTCGGACGGCTGAAATCGGGCGGCATGCGGGTGTCGCTTTTCGCAGATGGCGACGGCGAACGCGAGCCGGTGGAACTGGCGGCTGAGACGGGCGCTGCGCGTATCGAACTTTATACCGGGCCCTATGGCGGCTGTTATGACGATCCGCACAAGGCCGATGTGCTCGTCGAGACGCTTGGGCGGACGGCGGACCATGCTGCGGCGCTCGGGCTTGCCGTCAATGCGGGCCATGATCTCACCGTCGCGAACCTGCCAAAGCTGATGAAACGTATCCCTTATCTGGCCGAGGTCTCAATCGGCCACGGGTTGACGGCGGATGCCCTGGAATATGGCATGGCGGAAACAGTCCGGCGTTTTCGGCAGGCCTGCGGTCAGGCTATTTCATAACCAAAGCCAATTTTTTCGCCTATGTTCTGCCTTGCGCATGCTCCGTGCGCGAGGGCGGCGGGAGATATGTCGGAACCGGTCCCGCCGAACTAGGTTCTGGGTTGAGTATCGGCGTTTCCGATAGTCGGAATTCACTTTCCGGACCGATGCTCGGGCTTTTGAAGGCAGAGACATATGCAAGAACATCATGTTGTCGTCGCGGGTGGAGGCTTCGGCGGTTTGCAGCTGGTACACGGGCTGGAGGGGGCCCCTGTCCGCATCACATTGATCGATCGTCGCAATCATCATCTTTTCCAGCCATTGCTTTATCAGGTTGCGACGACTGCGCTGGCGACATCCGAGATCGCGTGGCCGATCCGTCATCTCTACCGCGATCGCAAGGAGGTCACGACGCTGCTTGCCGAGGTGACCGGCGTGGATCGGGCGGCCCGGACCGTGCATCTCAACACCGGTGAAACGATCCGCTTCGACACTTTGGTGCTCGCGACAGGCGCACGCCACGCCTATTTCGGTCACGATGAGTGGGAGCGTTCCGCGCCGGGTCTCAAGACGCTGGAGGATGCAACGACAATTCGCCGCCGCCTGCTTCTTGCCTTCGAACGGGCCGAACTCGCGACCAGCGAAGAGGAACGACAGGCGCTGCTAACCTTTGTCATCATAGGGGCAGGCCCGACCGGCGTGGAAATGGCAGGCATGATTGCAGAGCTTGCCCATAAGGCGCTGCCGGCGGAATTCCGCAACGTTGACACCCGAAAGACCCGCGTGCTGCTCGTCGAGGCTGGTCCCCGCGTGCTGCCGGTCTTTACGGAGGATCTTTCGGCCTATGCCAAGGAGGCGCTTGAGAAACTTGGCGTCGAGGTTCTGCTCGGAACGCCGGTGACGGCCTGCAGCGACGAGGGCGTGACGGTGGGCGAGACCCATTATCCATGCCGTACGGTCGTCTGGGCCGCCGGCGTGCAGGCTTCTCCCGCGGCCAAATGGCTCAATGCCGCCGCCGACAGGGCAGGGCGGGCCATTGTCGGGCCACAGCTTAATCTGGAAGATGATCCCGATATCTTCGTCATCGGCGATACCGCCGCCGTCAATCAGGAAAACGGCAAGCCGGTGCCGGGTATTGCGCCTGCGGCAAAGCAGCAGGGCGCTTACGTCGCGAAGGTCATCAAGGCGCGGCTTGACGGCAAGCCGTTTCCTTCACCCTTCCGCTACAGCCATCAGGGCAATCTTGCCACGATCGGCAAACGCGCGGCGGTGATCGATTTTGGCCGGTTCAAGCTCAAGGGCGTGCTGGCATGGTGGATATGGGGACTTGCCCATATCTATTTCCTGATCGGAACGCGTTCGCGGCTGGCCGTGGCGTGGAGTTGGCTTTGGATTTACTTGAGTGGCCAGCACAGCGCGCGGCTGATCACCCAGAAAGAAACGCTGAAGGACGAGGCGTGAGGCAAGCGACAAAGAAACGGCGGGAAGCATGGCTTCCCGCCGTTTCCTGTTTCGCCGTTTCCGGACGCATCAAGCGTCGAGCGACGCCATGTCGATGACGAAGCGGTAACGTACGTCGCTCTTCAGCACGCGCTCATAAGCCTCGTTGACGTCCTTGATGTCGATCTTTTCGATTTCGGACACGATGTCGTGCTTGCCGCAGAAATCCAGCATCTCCTGGGTTTCCTTGATAGAGCCGATCATAGAGCCAGCCAGAGAACGGCGGCCGGGGATGACCGAGAAGGCGTGCACGGGGATCGCATGTTCAGGCACACCGAGAAGCACCATGGTGCCATTGACCTTCAACAGGCCGAGATAAGCATTCCAGTCGATTTCCGCCGAAACGGTGCAGAGGATCAGGTCGAAGGTGCCGGCGAGCTTTTCGAAGGTCGAGGCATCGCTGGTGGCATAATATTCCTTCGCGCCAAGCTTAAGGCCGTCTTCCTTCTTGGAGAGTGTCTGCGAAAGCACGGTGATATCCGCGCCCATGGCTGAACCGATCTTCACGCCCATGTGGCCAAGACCGCCCATGCCGACGATAGCCACCTTCTTGCCCGGGCCGGCATTCCAGTGCTGAAGCGGCGAATAAAGCGTGATGCCAGCGCAGAGCAGGGGAGCGGAGGCATCTAGCGGCAGGTTTTCCGGAATGGAGAGGACGTAATCTTCCCGCACGACGATATGGTCGGAGTAACCGCCCTGCGTGGCGGTCTTGCCGTCGCGTTCGACGGAGTTATAGGTCTGCACGAGACCCGGCATGTACTGTTCATTGTCGAGATCGCGCGTGGCGCAACCGACGCAGGAATCGACAAAACAGCCCACGCCGACATGATCACCGACCTTGAATCTGGTGACCTTGGAGCCAACGGCACGGACGACACCGGCGATTTCGTGGCCCGGAACGATCGGGTAGACGGCGTTCTTCCATTCGTTGCGGACGGTATGAATGTCGGAATGGCAGATACCGGCATATTTGATATCGATGACGACGTCGTCATCATTCGGCTCGCGGCGTTCGAAGGTGAACGGGGTAAGCGGCTTCGACGCATCTGTCGCAGCGTAACCTCTTGCAATAGCCATCTGAATATCCTTTCGGGAGTTGGGGACGGCGGAATATGCAATGGAAGAACGAACGGGCGTTAGAGCGATCCTCCTAGCTTTTTGCACGATCCTGCAAAAATATGATGGTGCGCTCTTTGCGCGGGCCGAGAGGCTTTCTAGATAGATGACATCAAACACACCTCTTCCGTCAGTCAAGGGATTTCCCCTATGTCCTTGTCGTTCAATGTCTATCAGGAAATTGCTTCCATCGCCGCGCGGCATGCCACCAGCGACGGCGAGGTGCAGACGGCAATCGGCTCCCTTGGCATCAGCCGGCGTACGACTCCGAGCGCTCCCTGCCACGGCAGTTATCGCCCTTGTCTCGCCATGGTTATCCAGGGATCGAAAAGCGTCCAATTGGGGACGGACACCATCAACTACGGTGCCGGCGATTATCTCCTGACATCGCTTGATCTGCCGGTTGCGTGGCGGGTGGTGGAGGCGAGCAGGGAAGTGCCGCATTTCTGCATCTCGCTTGCCATCGACAGTGAAAAGCTGCTCGATCTCATGCGGCGTGTTCCTATCGATCCGCCGGTGGAGCCGACGAATGCGCAGCGCGGCATCGTGGTCAACACAGCCACGCCGGAACTTCTCGATGCAGCCATCCGCCTGCTGCGCCTGCTCGATCGTCCCGCAGACATTGCCGCCGTGGCGCCGCTGATCGAACAGGAAATCCTCTATCGCATTTTGACCGGACCGGCCGGCGGGCAGCTGATGAACATCATTGCCGCTGGAAGTCACGGCAACCGCATCGCCCGCGCCATCGCATGGCTGCGCGAGAATTTCGCACGCCAGCTTCGCGTCGAAGACCTTGCAGATCACATCGGCATGAGCGTGTCGTCCTTCCATCATCATTTCAAGACGATCACGGCCATGACGCCGGTCCAGTACCAGAAGCAGCTTCGCCTGCATGAGGCGCGGCGGCTCATGCTGCTGGAGCGACTGGATGCCGGCACCGCGGGCCATCGCGTCGGTTATCAGAGCCCTTCGCAGTTTAGCCGCGAATATAGCCGCTTTTACGGGCTGTCGCCGTCACGGGACGTCGATGCATCGCGCGAGATTGCGGCGGGGTAGATTGGGGCTGTGCATTCGTAGCGGGTCGTCGGTGGGTGTGGCTTACCCCCCCTCTGCCTTGCCGGGCATCTCCCCCTCAAGGGGGGAAATCAGCAAGAGGCCCCTTTCGCCACTCCATCCTCGACCGCTGAGATGGTCGAAACCTAGCCGCATATCGATCTCCCCCCTTGAGGGGGAGATGCCCGGCAAGGCAGAGGGGGGGTAAGCCACACCCACCGACGACCCGCTACCACACACAACCGCTTGAAGACGTACCCCGCGTGCTATTCATCCCACGCCGCACCGCGTCAATTCTCATCCCCCTCTAAAGAATCCGCTTGACCGCAACGCCGCCTCCGCTTAAATGGCGCTCGAACCGTACCGTACGGTACATCAATCGAGCCCCTTGGAGTGGAAAGACTTGGCTTCCGACCCGATCACAGCGCAGGAATTTTCGCCGCGCCAGAACGCCGTTCTGGACCAGGCATTGCGTCTATTGGTCGAAGGTGGCGAGAAAGCGCTGACCACATCGGGACTGGCGCGCGCCGCCAACTGTTCCAAGGAAAGCCTTTACAAGTGGTTCGGTGATCGCGATGGCCTGCTGGCAGCGATGATCACCTTTCAGCAGAGCAAGGTCCGCACCTTCGAAAAGGCAGGTGACCGCGTCTCCGCACCGCAGCTTGCCGATCACCTCGAGGTTTTCGCCCATGATCTGCTGGATGTGCTGGCAGGCGACGTGTCATTGGCGCTTAATCGTTTGGCGATAGGGCAGGCGAGCCGGGATGGCTCGAAGCTCGGTGATCTGCTGCTGGAACGTGGTCGTCGCCAGATCGACCGCCGCGCCCGTGGGCTGATCGAGGCAGGTCGCCGTTCCGGTTACCTGCGTTTCGATGATGCGGAAGAGGCATATCGCAGTTTTTACGGCCTTATCGTCTCGGATCTGCATGTGCGCATGCTGCTGGGCGAGGCGCCGGACAAGGATTTTTCTGCCCGGGCGAAGAAGGCTGTCATTGCCTTCCTGACCCTCTACGGCACGGAAAAGGTACATTCGGAACTGGGCGGCAAGGTCGCTTAAGCTTCCGGTTCAGACAACTGAGAGACAAGCATTAGGGAAGGACCATAAAATGCGCGTTTATTATGATCGTGATGCCGATCTCAATCTCATCAAGTCCAAGAATGTCGTCGTCGTCGGTTACGGCTCCCAGGGCCGCGCCCATGCGCTGAACCTCAAGGATTCCGGTGCCAAGAACGTCGTCATCGCTCTCAAGGCCGGTTCTCCGACCGTCAAGAAGGCCGAAGCCGATGGCTTCAAGGTCATGACCGTTGCCGAAGCCGCCAAGTGGGGCGACCTGCTGATGATGGCAACGCCTGACGAACTGCAGGCCGACATCTACAAGGCCGACATTGCCGGCAACATCCGTGATGGCGCAGCGATTGCTTTCGCGCACGGCCTCAATGTTCACTTCGGCCTCATCGAGCCGAAGGCATCGCTCGACGTCGTCATGATCGCACCGAAGGGCCCTGGCCATACGGTTCGCGGCGAATACCAGAAGGGCGGCGGCGTTCCCTGCCTCGTTGCCGTTCACCAGAACGCTTCGGGCAACGCCCTTGAACTCGCTCTCTCCTACGCCTGCGGCGTTGGCGGCGGCCGTTCGGGCATCATCGAGACCAATTTCAAGGAAGAGTGCGAAACCGACCTCTTCGGCGAACAGGTCGTTCTCTGCGGCGGTCTCGTCGAACTGATCCGCGCTGGTTTCGAAACTCTGGTCGAAGCCGGTTACGCACCGGAAATGGCCTATTTCGAGTGCCTGCACGAAGTGAAGCTGATCGTTGACCTGATCTATGAAGGCGGCATCGCCAACATGAACTACTCGATCTCCAACACCGCAGAATGGGGCGAATACGTCACCGGTCCGCGCATCATCACCGCCGACACCAAGGCTGAAATGAAGCGCGTCCTGCACGACATCCAGACCGGCAAGTTCACCTCCGAGTGGATGCAGGAATGGAAGGCCGGCGGCGCTCGCTTCAAGGGCATCCGTCGCAACAACGACAGCCACCAGATCGAAGAAGTCGGCGCGAAGCTCCGCGGCATGATGCCCTGGATCGGCAAGAACAAGCTGGTCGACAAGGCCGTCAACTAAGCTTCATTGCTTGATGAAAATTTTGGAGGCCGGGGCGAAAGCTCCGGCCTTTCGTTTTCGATGTGCCCTCACATGATGGCGTCGTCTTCCTCGACGATAACGGAAACGGGAAAGTGATCGGAAAAACCGCCGAGATTGACATTTTTGACCGCGTCGCCCTTCGACAGGCCGAAGCGGATAGGCCCCTCGTTCTTGCTGTGACTGACCATGGCGGCGATGGCTTCGACTTTTGCGGTTTCTTCCCGCACCTTGAAACCGTTGCTGCCGACAAGAAGTGATCTGGAGACGAGAATCTGGTCGAAGATATTGGCATCGCCGTTAAAGTAGAGCGTGCCATAAATCGTTCGCGCTGAACCGACGGAATCCATCACCGGCTGGCGCAGGTAGTTCCAGGCAAGATTGTAGAACATGGCCGATTGCGAGTTTTCGACATCGTCGCGCTCGCGGGTGGAATTGGCGTGGTAGCGCAGCGAAGCATCGGAAGGATCGTCATTGAAGTCGCCGAAAGCGATGACGGCGATGTTGTTTCCTTTTTCTTCCCTGATGCGCTGGTGCCAATAACCCAGCGTCTCACCGGCGGTCATGCGAAAACCGGCGCTTTCCACTGCGCCGCCGGATCGCGACGGCCAGTGATTGGAAAGCGCGATAAGCTGGCGGCCCCCCTTGGTGATGAAGGTGCACTGGGTAATGTCGCGCGTGCCGGTGCGGCGCATGACGAAATGGCTGAAAATCTCGTTCTCGTTGATCAGCAGCTTTTTGCTGTCGTAGATGAAGGCGGTGTCGATGCCGCGCTGGTCCTTGCTGGAATCGGCGTGCACAACGCGATAGGCTCGCGTGGGCATGAGATCGTTCAGATGTTCCGCCAGCGTCTCCAGCACAAAACGGTTCTCGACTTCGCAGACACCCAGCAGATCCGGTCCCGCGCCGCCGATCTGACTTATGATCAGGCCGAGCTGTTTGACCTTGGTTTTGAACAGGTCTTCGGTCCAGCCTTTCAGATCGTTCTTCAGCCGCTCGGCAATCCACGGCTCGCGCGCCGGATAACCCTCCGGCGCAAACAGGTTTTCGACATTCCAGAATGCCAGGACATATCTTGTCATGATACCTCACCCCTCCGGTTGGTTTTGCGAACCTAGGGGAAGTTTTTGCCACAACAACTTGAAATTGTCATGACGGGTGAGATACCCGGCCCATCTTGTCGTGCGATCTTACTTGCCCGGCGGGATCACGCCCTTCGTCAGCAGAAAACAGCCGTAAAACCGCGTCTCGCCCGTCGTGACGACGCAATAGGCCTGCTTGGCTTTTTCGTAGAAGGCAAAGCGTTCAATGCCGTACATGGGGGCGGACTTTCCTTCCGCCGCGTCGATTTCCCTCTGCACTTCGGCCTGCACCGGTTCCAGTTGATCGGGCGCGCCCATCACTTCCATGCGGCCGACCGAGGGCTGCAGCGGGGTATCGAGCGGCAGGACGGACAGGATCGCTTTCATTGCGCGGGCAGCGGAGACGTTGTCGATGTGAAGAACCTTGCCGACTGTGGTGTGGCGGGCAACAGAGTCGGAGGGGAAATTGGTGTCCGAGATCACCAGCGTGTCGCCGTGACCCATGGCGCGCAGCGCGTGCAGAACGTCGGCATTCAGCGCCGGGTCGATATTCTTCAGCATGTCCTCAAACTCCCATGATGCTTTCGCCGTGTCGTGGCTCGCGTGCAATCCAGCCGGAAAACCCAGTGGCGTCAATCGCAAAGGTGTGATTGTGAAGCTTTGCGCAAGGGTGTATTTGGCTTTGTCCGCGAAATCGGCCTCGATTGAGACCAGTTAAGGGCAATGTGCAGGGAGGCAGAAATAATTCGAAAAACTGATAAGTCAGTATTGCTGACGTATCGACATTTCTGTAAAGATGCACGCATAAAAACGACACAAGAGGAAACGCACCCATGCTCAATTGGGAACAAATTTTCGCCACGCGCTCTTCGCGCATGAAAGCGTCTGAAATCCGCGAACTGCTGAAGCTGCTCGAGCAGCCCGACATCATTTCCTTTGCCGGCGGTATTCCGGACCCCGCTCTTTTCCCAGCAGAGGAGTTTCAGCAGGCTTACGCGGAGATTTTTTCCGGCGCGCAGGTCAATGCCGCGCTGCAATATTCCGTCAGCGAAGGTTACAAGCCGCTGCGCGAATGGCTGGCGGGCGAAATGGACAAGATCGGCATCGAATGCACCGCCGACAACGTCTTCATCGTTTCCGGTTCGCAGCAGGGTCTCGATTATCTCGGCAAGCTGTTCCTGTCGCCAAAGGATACGGCGCTGGTCACCTGGCCGACCTATCTCGGCGCGCTCTCGGCATTCAATGCCTATGAGCCCAACTATGACCAGCTGAACCCCGGCGGTAACCGCACGCCCGAGGCTTACCGCGAAACCGCGGCCAAGCTCGGTGGTTCGGTGAAGTTCGCTTATCTATCGGCTGATTTTTCCAATCCGACCGGCGAAACCGTCGATCTGGCCGGACGGCAAAAGCTCCTGGAGCTTGCTGACGAGCTTGATATCGCCGTCATAGAAGACGCGGCCTATCAGTCGCTGCGTTATGATGGCGAAGCCGTTCCGCCGATCATGGCGCTCGACATTGCCCGTTCGGGCGGCATCGAAAACACCCGCACCATCTATTGCGGCAGCTTCTCGAAGACGCTCGCTCCGGGTCTGCGCGTCGGTTACATCGTCGCTTCCGCCCCTGTCATCCGTAAGCTGGTGCTGATGAAGCAGGCCGCCGACCTGCATTCCTCGACGATCAACCAGATCGCCATCGAACGCGTCGCCTCGCGCGGCTTCGACAAGCAGGTGGCCAAGATCAAGGCAGCCTATAGCGCACGCCGCGATGCGATGCTGGCGGCGCTCGAGAAGTACATGCCGAAGACGACCAGCTGGACGAAGCCGGAAGGCGGCATGTTCATCTGGGTGACGCTGCCTGAGGGCATGGATGGGGCGGCGCTGCTTGCCAAATCCATCGCCACGGAAAAGGTCGCTTTCGTTCCCGGCCGTGCTTTCTTTGCTGATGGTTCGGGCACGAACACGCTGCGCATCAGCTTCTCCTGCGCCAACGAGGCGATGATCGAGGAAGGCATGAAGCGCCTCGGGCGGTTGATTGCGACGGCTCAGGCGGAAACGGCTGAGGTAGTTCCGGCGATTTGAGATGATTTCCGGTAGCGCTGGAGGGCTTGGTTTCACCCCCCTCTGTCCTGCCGGACATCTCCCCCTCAAGGGGGGAGATCGACTCGCGGTTAAGGTATCGCCTATCACAACAGTTGAAAATGAAGTGCTGTCAACGCCTCTTGCCGATCTCCCCCCTTGAGGGGGAGATGCCCGGCAGGGCAGAGGGGGGTGAGCCGCAAGCACCAAGAGGCACTGTTCCCCTCAATCCCGCTGGCCCCAACAGATCACACCACTAAAATCCTGCCTGTCACATACATGTTATGCAATCATGTTTTAGCGGTCCCACCGAACAACAGGGACTGGATCCATGAAAACGCTGCTCTCCGCTTTCACCGCCATCGTATCGCTTGGCTTCATCGCCACTGCTGCCAATGCCGCCGATCTTGTGCTTTATACCAGCCAGCCGAATGAGGACGCGCAGGCGACCGTTGACGGGTTCAAGGCTGCCAATCCCGGTCTCGAAGTCGAGTGGGTGCGTGACGGAACGCCGAAAATCATGGCCAAGCTGATGGCCGAGATCAATGCCGGCAATCCGGTTGCCGACGTGCTTCTCATCGCCGATACCGTGACGCTGGAGCGCATGAAACAGGCCGGTCAGCTGCTCGCTCACAAGTCTCCCGAAGCCAAGAATATCGATGCCACGCTCTATGATGCAGACGGCTTCTATTACTCCACGAAGCTCATCACGACAGGCATAATGTACAATACGGCCGCCGCGATGAAGCCGACGAGCTGGAAAGATCTGGCGAAGGCGGAAGCCAAGGGTCTCGTGACCATGCCGAGCCCGCTGACGTCAGGTGCCGCACTGATTCACGCGCAGACGCTTGCCGCCGCAAATGGCCTCGGCTGGGATTACTACAAGCAGCTGAAGGCCAATGAAGCCATTGCCGGCGGTGGCAACGGCGCGGTGCTGAAGTCCGTCGCTTCGGGCGAAAAGGCTTACGGCGTGGTGGTCGATTACATGCCGATCCGTGAAAAGGCCAAGGGCGCACCGGTCGAATTCGTCTTCCCGGAAGAGGGCGTTTCTGCTGTCACCGAGCCGGTCGCGATCATCAAGGGCACCAAGCACGAGGAAGCGGCCAAGAAGTTTGTCGATTACGTGCTTTCGGAAAAGGGCCAGCAGGGCTTCGTCAAGCTCGGTTACATCCCTGTCCGTGCCGATGCCGGCATGCCGGAAGGTTTCCCGGCCCGCGACAAGATCAAGGTTCTGCCGCTCAGCGCTGCCGATGCACTGAAGAATTCCGAAAAGGATCTCAAGACCTTCTCCGATATTTTCGGTTCCAAGGGCTGATAAATCGGAATGACCCGTTCCAAGGCTTATGGAAACAGCCAGCCGCGCTGGCTGTTTCCTTTTGTGGTGAGTGTTGTTTTTGCGCTGAGCGCGCTGCCGCTCGGACGCCTCGCCTATACCGGCGTCGTTTCGTCACTGAATGGTGATATATGGCGACTTCTGGCCGATCCGGCGCTCTGGGATGCGGCGCTGAACACGCTCTCCACCTCGTTTTTAGGCATGCTGATTTCACTCGGAATCGGCGGCGCTTTCGCGCTCGCCCTGACGCTCTGCGACATCCGTGGCAAGTCGATTTTAAGCTTCCTTTTCATGCTGCCGATGATGATCCCGCCGCAGGTGACGGCGCTGTCGTGGATCGGCATGACCGGCCCGTCGAGTACGCTGTTGAAGGCCATCGGCCTTGCGCCGGCGATGGGTTCGCCGCAGCCGCTTTATTCCATCGCTGGCATCGCACTCTTGCTCGGTGTGCAGCACGCGCCGCTCGTCTATCTGTCGCTGCGCGCCGGGCTGCTCGCCTTGCCGCAGGATGGCATCGAGGCCGCCAAGCTTTCCGGGGCTTCACCACGGCGCGTTTTGTGCGATATCATCCTGCCGCTTTCCACGCCTGGACTGATCGCCGGTGCGGCGATCTCCTTCGTCTCCAACGTCGGCAATTTCGGCATTCCGGCGATCCTCGGCATACCCGCTTCGATCTTTACCCTGCCGACGCTCATCTACAGCCGTTTTGCCAGTTTCGGCACAAGCACATTCGGCGATATCGCCATTCTCTCGACCATGATCGCCATCATCTCCGTCGCCGGGCTTGCGCTGCAGGAACGGGCGATGAAGGGGAGGGATTACCGCATCATCGGCCTTTCCGGCAAGGCGGCGACCTTCCGGCTCGGATTGTCGCGGGTGCCGGCGGAGCTTGCCCTCTGGCTCTTGCTGTTTTTCATGCTCATCGCGCCGCTGACGGCGCTGGTGGCAAGCTCGCTCGCGCCCGCCTATGGGGTGCCGCTCAGCTTCAAGACCGCGACGCTGCATGCCTATGAAGAGTTGCTCTATCGACAGAGCGTAACCCGCACGGCGTTCCGCAACTCGCTGTTTCTGGCGACGGCGACATCCTTGTGTCTCCTGGTGGTGACAGTGCTGACGGCTTATTTCCTCGTGCGCGGTAAAAGCCGTTTCATGTTCCTGCTCTCGGCGCTGGTGGATATTCCCTATGCGCTGCCGGGCGTGGTGATCTCCGTCTCTTTCGTGCTGCTTTTCGCCGCTCCCATTCCATTGCTCGGCATTACGCTTTACGGCACGATCTGGATCATTCTGCTTGCCTATTTCTCCTCTTTCTTCGCGGTCAGCCTGAAACCAATGGTGAGCGCTTTCCTGCAATTCGATCCGTCACTGGAAGAGGCGGCAAGGCTCTCCGGCGCCGGTTTCTGGCGGCGGCTTAAGGACATTATCCTGCCGCTGGTCGGGCCCGCGGCAGGGGCTTCCGTCATCCTCGTGTTTCTGATCGCCTGCAACGAGCTGACGGTTTCGGCGCTCCTTTGGTCTGCCGGCACACAGACGCTCGGCGTGCTCATCTACAACCTCGATGACAGCGGCAGCTTCGATCTCGCCTCGGCGCTATCGGTGCTTGTCGTCATCATGGTGATTTTCCTCATGCTGCTGCTCGAAATTCTGGGGCGCTATCTGCCAAAAGGAGTTGTGCCTTGGCGAAACTGATCCTTAACCGCCTGTCGAAGAGCTTCGGTGCCGGTTCGAAACCGGCCGTGGACGATGTTTCGCTCACTGTGCGGGAAGGCGGTTTTCTGGCGCTGCTCGGACCCTCCGGCTGCGGCAAGACCACGGTGCTGCGCATGGTTGCCGGGTTCGAACAGCCGACGGATGGTTCCATCCTGCTCGGCGAGCGGGTGCTGGCCGATGCCGGCAGCATGGTGGCGCCGGAGCGGCGCAACATGGCAATGGTGTTCCAGTCCTATGCGCTGTGGCCGCACATGTCGGTTGCCGACAATGCCGGTTATCCTTTGAAGGTGCGCGGTATTACGGGCGAAAAATACCGCGAGAGGGTGCGTCAGGCGCTTGCCGCCGTCCGACTTGAGAGCTTCGCGGATCGCCGTCCCGCCGAACTTTCCGGTGGCCAGCGGCAGCGTGTTGCGCTCGCCCGCTGCCTCGTCACCGAGCCTGACGTCGTGTTGCTCGATGAACCGCTCGCCAACCTCGACCGGCATCTGCGGCAGGAAATGGAAGAGACATTTCGGGATTTCCATGCCCGTTCCGGCGCGACGATGATCTATGTCACTCACGATCAGGCGGAAGCCATGGCGCTGGCAACCGATGTCGCCGTCATGTCGCACGGCAAGCTGCTTCAGGTCGCGGCGCCTGCGGAGCTTTACGCGCGGCCGGAGGGCAGGCTGGTCGGGTCGCTGGTCGGGCAGGGGACGATCCTCAGCCTCCCACTGCCGGAAGGGGCATCGCGCGGCCTCGACTGGTCCGCAATTCGGGCGGCGATGGAGAGAGGCGCGGGAGCATCGCAGGTCGACGTGCTTGTGAGGCCGCAGGATGTGGTGCGGGATGCTGAAGGCATTGCCTGCACCGTCACCTCGGTTCTGTACGAGGGCGAGCGTTATGCCCTTCGTCTTGACCTGCCGGATGGGCAGGCGGTCAGGGCCTATTCGCGTGAAGTCGCAGCTGTGGGTGACAGGCTTCCGGTTGCCATTCGCAGCGGGTGGCGGCTTTAGAGCGCACGCACTGCCGAACGCTGGAAAGGCGGAGCGACACCGGCTAAGCTGGGGTCGCAGCAATAGGAATGATTCATGTCGCTTCGGCTTGCCACCTTCAATATCGAAAATCTTCTCACCCGTTTCGATTTCACCGGCTTTCGCAACCAGACGCGGCGCGACAGGGCGATCCAGCTTTTTGATATCAGGGACGAGGCGACCTATCAGGCCCTTGAAAGTGCGCGGATGGTCTCATCCACCGACGATACGCGCCAGCTTTCGGCGCTCGCCATCGCCGACGCGGATGCCGATATTCTCTGCCTGCAGGAAGTCGACAACATGGCGGCCCTGCAGGCCTTCGAATATGGCTATCTCTATCGCATGGTCGGCAATGGCTATCTGCAGAAATATCTGGTCGAGGGCAATGACAGCCGCGGTATCGATGTCGCGGTCGTCATGCGCGAGGAGACGCGGGATGGCGAGAAGATCGAGGTGGTCGACATCAAGAGCCATGCGGCGCTGACCTATCGCAATCTCGATCTCTTCAATCCGGAACTCGCCGCGACCAACCAGATCGATGACAAGATATTCAAACGGGATTGCCTTGAAATCGATCTGAGGATCGGCGGCAAGCCGCTGACGCTTTACGTAACGCATTTCAAGTCCATGACCAATGCCCGTGAAGCATTGGACGCCCGGCTCGGCACCATGCCGATCCGCGAGGCGGAAGCCATGGCTGTGCGCCGCATCATCGAAAATCGCTGGGGTGCGGGCAATACGCGCAACAAGAATTTCGCGATCTGCGGCGACATGAACGACTATCAGGAACGCGTCGCGATTGCCGGTGACAGGCGCAATGGCTACAGCTTCACGCCCGTCGAAGAGGCAAGAAGTGCGCTCGATGTCTTCACTGCCGACGATTTCGTCATCAATCCGATGCTGCGTCGCGATGTCATGGACCGCTGGACGCTCTATCATTCGCGGGGCCCACAGGAGCAGCATTTGTGCCAGCTTGATTACATCTGGCTTTCTCCGCGCCTGGCCGAAAGCAACGCGACGCGGGTTCCCGAAATCGTCCGCGCCGGCCAGCCTTATCGCACCATCTTTCCGCCGGGGCAGGAGGTGGAGCGTTATCCGCGCACCGGCTGGGACCGCCCCAAGGCTTCCGATCATTGCCCTGTCGTGATGACGCTGGACCTGATCTGACGTCGCCGGCGGTCGGAAACCGGTGGCTTCTAACCGTTGGCGGCTTTCGGGAAATAGGTGGCCCAGACCCGGTTGCGACCCGCGCGCTTGGCTTCATAAAGCCGGTCATCGGCAATCGCGATCAACTCGTCCCAGCTGTTGACCGCCCGCGCTTCCTGCCAGACGACGCCAAAGCTCGCCGTCAGCGACAATCCACTTTGTTCATCCACGATCTGGGCTTCGATCAGGCGGCGGAGGCGGTCGGCCGTTGCCGCTGCCGTGGCATGGCTGACATCCTGCAGCACCACGACGAATTCTTCGCCGCCATAGCGGGCAAGAATGTCGTTCTTGCGCAATGCACCCCGCAACAAAGCCGCGGTCTTTTGAAGTGCAATGTCACCCATGGCATGGCCATAACGGTCATTGATCGATTTGAAGTGGTCGATGTCGACGATCATTACGCCGAGTGACTGACACTGGTCCTCGCCCGTCAACAGGGAACGAACGGCCTTTTCGAGCGCCCGTCGGTTGAAGACGCCCGTCAGCGCATCCGTCTCGGAAAGTGCGCGTAACTGTTCGGCCAGCGCGCGCTGCTGGTTCTCCATTTCGCCCTTCTGACGAAGCTGCTCCCGCAGGAAGTCGAGTTCCTGGAACATCTTCTTCACCTCCGGGGCGACCCTGTCCTCATGCTGCGCCTCGGAAAGATCGCCCGCGGCGATGGCCGCAATCTGTGCCTGAACGGATTGCATGGGCCGGAACAGCGCTGTTTTGTAGACGGATGTGAGCCGTAGCAGGACCAGAACCGCGATACCTGCGAGAAAAAGCGATGTGGCGCCGTAGATCAGCGCTTCCTGCTGCTTCTTTTCGAGTCGCGCGCGTGTCTCGGCCAGAATGAGATCGCGCAACGTATCGGATGAACGCATCCCCGAAATATAGTTCCTGGAAAATTCAAGCACGCTCGGCTGGGCGGACGGCATGGCGATCACGATCGTATTCTGCGCGTAACGCAGCGCCTGTCCGAAATAATAGGTTTCGAGATCGCGGAATGCCCTGTCCAGTCGCGGCGTGGAAAGATAGGCGGCGGTGTAGTTGGTCAACGATGCCTTCAGTGATAGCAGGCTCTGCATCTCCGCATCGAACTTGGCGCGATAACCCAGCTTTTCCTGTCTGTTTGCCCGCAGACCCATGATCACATAGGAGCCGAGGCGGCCGATCCTGTCCCGCATGACACCGGCGGTGCCCGTCATCGCGATGTCTATCGCCACATCGGGCGTCACCTTGATGATGGCACGCGCTGCCTTGCCACGCAGCAGATTGACACTGTCGGCGGCCTTGAACATCGATGATATGGCGCCCGACATGGCCGTGTGGCTGCGTGCCGACAACGGCAGGGCGGCTACCTGATCCACCGCGTTGCGGGACTGCGCGAGTTTCTCGCGGGTCTCGGCCAGCGATTTCGCCAGCTCCGGCTGGGTCCTGATGTCGTCGGCGAAGGAAGCTTCCAGTTCCGACAGCTTGTCGTCCGTTGCCTTGCGCGCGGCAGCGAGAGCTGCGACCAAATCCTGTTCAGCGGTGGATGCGCCCATCACATTGTTCGCGGGACCGCGCTCCGCCGAAACCAGCCATGCAGACTGGAGAGCGGTTTCGAAGCGGGTGAGCTGCGCCGCGTTGGTGCGGTAACGCAGATAGTTGGAAACGCTTGGCAGCGCGGCAAGTGTGGCCAGCAGGATGGAGCTCGCGGCGATGACGATCGTGCCCGTTAGCTGAATTTTCTGTATGCTTGCGCGCATTTGATGCGTTGTTCTCACTCAATCGGGTATAATTCATCACCATTTTAGCTACGCCGCGTAAATACTTCGCTTATATTGCTGCGTTTTTGCCGTCTTGACGATCCTGCCGCCAAGCCTGCGGGCATGGTGTGGAAAAGCGCGCCGCCCGTGCTGCGCGATCAGTTTTTGCTTTACACCCGGTCAGAATCTGATACTTGGCAAGGCACTGGATTGCCCTTGTAGCTCAGTTGGTAGAGCACCTGATTTGTAATCAGGGGGTCGCGGGTTCGAACCCTGCCGGGGGCACCAGTATTTTCAAGGATTTGGCCTGTCTTTCATACGCACTGCACGACTGATGTTCGTGCAGCGGCTATGGCTTTATGTGATAGAGCTTGTGCACGATCGTCCAGTTGCCGTCGTGCTCCAGCAGGGACAGATATTCGTAAAAATCCATACCGTCGAACCGGGTTGTCAGCTTTACCGAGGCGCTGTCTCCCTCCTTGTCGATGCCGAGGATTTCGAAGGCGGGGTCGTGATCGGGAAGGCCGCGTTCGGTTTTGCGGACCTGATCGACAAAGTCCTCCAGAGACAGCCATTCAGTCGCGCCTTCGAATGTGCCGACGATGCTGGCGCGCGGGTCAAAAACATCGCGCATCAGGCCTTCATCCGCATAGGCCATGGCGTGCACATAATCCGTCACGGTCTGGGTAATGGTTTGCGGCATCGGATCGTCCCTCCCTCGGATCCAAAAGGGGAGCTTACACCCCTTGGCGACATTCCACCATAACCTCCTGAAAATGCGCTTGTTCGGGGCACATGACGATCTCTCGTGGCGGCCAGTGCTGGAGGCGGTTCCGATGCCGGTCGACGTTTTGCGGCCACTGTCCACAATTTTGTCCCGGCTGTCGTTATAGTCGCCTTGGGTCCGACAAATTTCGGCATCAAGGGCTTTTTCGCCAGAGAGACCCTCTCGTGCGGGAGCGCGTAAATTCGTGTTCTGCCGGTTTAAGCGCCGTCGCGGGGTGCCGAACGGGGCGGATTTGGCCTATGATCCGGTTGCTGACCGGTTGAGAGTGGTAGCAGCGTGCGGGTAACAGATTGCGTTTGAAGGTGTTTTTGTGATTGATCCCTATGTTTTGCTTGGCGTGGAGCGGGATGCCGACGAGGCGGCGATCAAGTCGGCCTACCGCAAGGTTGCGAAGGCTGCTCATCCCGACAGCGGTGGCGATGCCGAGCAGTTCGCGCGCCTGCAGACAGCCTATGAACTTCTGAAGGATCCCGTGCGCCGCAAGGTCTTCGATGACACGGGTTACGATCCGCAGCTTGCCGATGCCAAGGATCTCAAGGGCCTGCTGATGCTGGAAACGCTGGTCAATGAATTCATTCTGGATGAGCGGGAACCCGGCAGTTTTGATCCCGTGGCTGCCATGCGCCGTAAGCTGACCGACGATATTCTGAAAAGCCGCTTCCATATTCTGGAACTCGAACGGCACCGTACCCGGGTGCGTAAACATATGGACCGTCTCGGACGGAAGCCGGAAACCGATGTGCTGAGTTCGATGCTCCGCGCCCGAAGCCAGTCCATAGCCGAAGCCATACGCAACGCGGAGGCGCAGATCGAGGCGATAGAACAGGCCTATACCATGCTCGAGGGCTATTCCTACGAGCTGGAGAGCGTGACGCTCGCCGAGCCGTTGCTGAAGGGCGAGGCGGCGGAGTAACTGCCTGTCATGGGCCGTTGACGAGGGCGAGTATAAGCTGGTGAACCCGCCCGCCCGGGGACAGCTCATCCCGGTCGAAATCTCGGCCGCGTTGCCGCTGCTCGTTGGAAAGCTCACCCAACCTTTGCTGCAGAACAGCGCGCACCTTCTGGCATTTGGGATCGTCTTCCGCCCGTAGCCCGGTGCTGAAGGCTTCGATCTTTCTCACCATATCGAGAATGTGCTGGCCATGAACTCGCTCATGGGTTTCCACCCCGGAAATGAAGGTCTTCCAGCTGGCGGCGACGGCGGCCGGCAGATGGGCAGGTGCCTTTGGCCAGGTGTAGATGATGGTGAGATTGGGTCTGGCACTGGCCAGCACACAGGCACCGTCGGGCTGCGGTCGGTAGTCTCTCCGCCACGTCAGCTTGAAGGTGGTGTGGGCAATGGCCTGCACGCCCGCAGTCGGGCCGCGCTCGCCGATGGACTGATAAAGCGCACCGCCCGTATTGCCGCTGACGGCATAGGTCTTTATCTGCTCGGCGGGTTTCCAGCCGGTGGACTGTGCCGATAGCGGGAGAGCGCTCAGCAACATGATTGCGGCGGTGACGGTGAATTTGGGGAGGCTGTTGACGGGCACGCATCGATCCTTGCAGGTTGCGCGCCGAAGATAGGCGAGAGGCGGGCAGTGAGGCAAGGGTGCGGGCGGTGGGAATGCTGCCTGATGTTCAGACTTCCACGCATGAAAACCCCCGCGCCGGAGCGCGGGGGGACAAGCCTCGACTGCAGGGGTAATCAGTCGTCCAGCTTGTCGTAATCGAGCTTCGGAGCGTTCTGCAGTGCATCCTTGGTGGTATCGACAAAGGCCTTCCATGTGCCGTTGTCATTATGAACGGCCACGGAGGCCGGATCGAGCACCACATAGCTCTTGTCGATGCCCAGGAAGCCGCCAACGCTGGCCACGAGGCCGATCACCGCCTTGCCATCGCCGATCACGACGTCTTCGATTTCGCCGATGTTTTCATTCTGGGCGTTATAGATATCCATGCCATCAAGCTGGGAAGCGGTGAGATCGGTCTTCTGGACATTGACGAACTTCAGCGGGCCGGTTGCCTTCGTACCCATGGTAATGCCGGGGCCCGACAAGGTCGCATCCGCGCCGGCAGCAGGAGCCGTGGCAGCCGTCTGGGCAAATGCCACGGAAGAGGAGAGCGCTGCTGCGGCAGCGAGAGCGATGACATTGATTTTCATGATGTTTCTTCCCTTTTTATGCTGAACATTGCGTTCGGAGAAGAAACGGTGAGGAGCCGATTTGGTTCCTCATGGGATGACACGAAAATTTGGTCTATGGTGAAAAAGAAACAGGCGTGCGTCGAAATTGGGAGGATGTCATGGCGAAAAACACGGTGACTGAAGATGCGGAGCAGACCGCACCATCAGACTTCATCGACCGGAAGATCGCGGAGCTGGGCGACTGGCGCGGCGAGACGCTCGCGCGTGTTCGCGCGGTGATCCAGAAGGCCGATCCGGAAGTAGTGGAAGAGGTGAAGTGGCGCGGCGTTCCGGTCTGGTCGCATGCGGGCATTCTCTGCACCGGCGAAACCTATAAAAGCGCGGTGAAGATGACATTTGCGAAGGGCGCCTCTCTGGAGGACCCGTCAGGCCTGTTCAATTCGAGCCTTGAGGGCAACACGCGGCGCGCCATCGATTTTCACGAGGGCGATGTCGTTGATGAGGAGGCGCTGGCAGCGCTGATCCGCGCTGCGGTGGCGTTGAACGTGGCCGGAAAAAGCGGAAAGAAGCGGGGATAAGGCCGGGCGGTGTCACCGGCAAAGAACGACAGATCATGATTTAATCGCGGTTGGCATCCGCTGTCTTGTCCCACTCTCCGTCGATGAATTTCAGCGCATCGATGATCGAAACCTTCCACACGGACCAGACGTGGTCGCCATCCGTCACCCGCAGTTCGGATTTGCGGTTGTCCGCCTGCAGGGTCTCATGCAGGGCAATGGCACCGCGCCAGAGGAAGAAGCCATCGTCATCTCCCACAGTCAAATAGGTGGCGGGGAGATCCTGACTTTCTGCGACATGCTGTGCGACGAGGGTGAAGACATTCTTTTCGTTAAAGAGACGTGCATCGAAAGGGGTGCCGAAGGCACCGGAGAAATGATCACCGGTTGAGGGAAGCACGATGCCGCTGGTGACGGTGGTGCGGTCGACGCGGTGGAAAAAGGCGCTATCCTGAATGAGCTTGAGTTCGGCGGGTGTCTTGTCGAGATCGGAGGCGGGCACGTTTTGCCAGATGGCGCCGGACAGGCTGGCGACGGCGCCATAGAGGTCCTCGTGGCCATAGGCGAGATGCAGGGAGCCGAAACCGCCCATGGAAAGGCCGGCAATGGCGCGGCCTTGACGATCTTTTCGCACCGGCAGCGTTTTTTCGATCTGGTGGCGCAGATCGCCGGTGAGGGCGGTCTCGTAATCGCCGGGACCGCCGACGGCGGCAGAATCCACATACCAGCTGTTTTTCACGCCGGGCATCACGACAACCAGAGGGCGGATGGCGCCAGCCTCGATGAGCGTGTCGAGCGTCTTTTCGATATTGCCGAGATCGCGCCAGCTGTTCTGGTCGCCGTCATGGCCGTGCAGGAGGTAAAGTACAGGCCAGCCGTTTTCGGGCGGCGGACCTTCGGGGCGATAGATATTGACAGGGAGCGGCGCGTTCAGGGCGGCGCTGTGAAAGGTGGCGTCTTCGATATGGCCGGCGAAAGCTGAACCGGAGGACATGAACAGACAGAAGGCCATAAGGTTTCTCTGATACACATGGCTCTCCTGTCATCATTCCGGAAAACGATCAACGTTCCCCGGGCCTACGCGTTCCTGATTTCATAATGTTACGGCAATGTTGTTCGCGCAAGTTTGCGCGCGGTCTGGCGATTGCGACGCCGCAAACGTGGTTTGACAAGCCCACTTCATTAAGCTGCTTTTTTCAGGTTCCAACAGGATGACATTGCCATTATCGCGTTTTGCCTGCCTGTCTGTTTTTCTACTGTTCCTCGCCGGTTGCATGACCGTACCGATTTCCAGCATTCCCAAGCTGATGCGGCAGGATTTTCTGACGATGGATTTCGAGCATGTGCGGGTCGGATTGCAACTGCCAGCCAATCTTTCCCTCCGGTCCGGTGACGCGGTGATGATCACCCGCAGCAGGACGGACGGCGCGGCCGAAGAAACCGTTGCGACCTACGCGCTGGTGGCGGATACGGATGCGGCTGCGCTCGCTAAATTCCGGCCGGAAAAACGGGATGGTATGTTGGCGAGCGTATGGCGGGTAAAGCCCGAAGACGTCGGAAGGCTCGCGGAGCTACAGGAGCGGGTGCGCCGTTCCCGCGCTCAGGGTCCACGTATCAGAGGCAGCACCGAGATCAAGATCGTGAAAGCCTGCTTCAAAGGCACGTTTCCCGCTGGCCCGATCTATTCCTCGATCTATATGAAACCGGCGGAAAACGAAGACTATATTCCCACATCGCTTGATGCGGATCTGGTCAAGCTGTTCGGGGCAACCGCGGTCAAGTCGCTGATCACGCCTTGTGAAGGCTGACAGGCGCCGCCGGCATGCGCAGACGGCGCTGACATGAACGATGGGAGCCTTAGCCGCTGTTCATGTCAGGCGGGCCTCGCACAGAGCGCATCAGCGGCCCGGACGGCCAGTCTTACCCTTGGTCCGGCTTTTGCGCTTCTGCTCGCCGGCATCTTCATAGGAACCGGCGCCGATCTTGCCACGGACCAGCGGCCGCGGATCGTCTGTGGCGCGTTCGGGCTGGCCTTCCAGCAGGGGGGAGAACCTCTTGCCGGGTTCGGTCGCGGGCTTATCGGGCACCGCGCCCCTTACGGGCTTTTCGGTCCGACCCACGGTCATCTCGTCCAGCGTGTTCTTGCGGAAAAGCGGTTTTCCTGCGTCGGAGCCCGGACCCATCTCGTCCAGCGAAGGTTTGGCGAAGAGAGACTTCCCGCTTTCGTTCGTGGAAGCGGCATCCCCGTCTGCCCTGCCGGCTGTCTCCCCCTCAGGGGAGGAAATCGACAAGTGGCTCCGTCTGTTGTTTTTCCCGCCACCCTCGACCGCACGTGCTTCTTCCTTGGCCATGGGGTCGTCCATGGTGGCAAGCTCGGCTGCCTTGAGGCGTTTGATTTCGTCGCGCAAGCGGGCGGCCTTTTCAAAGTCGAGGTCCGCTGCGGCGTCGCGCATGGATTTTTCCAGCGCGTTGAGATGGGCCTGGAGATTGTTGCCGACCAGATGACCGCCATCGGCGAAGCCCTTGCCGGAAACGCCTGAAATATCGGCTCTTACGTGGTCGCGTTCATATACGGAATCAAGAATGTCGGAGATCCTCGCCTTGACCGATTCCGGCGTGATGCCATGTTCCTGGTTATAGGCCATCTGCTTTTCACGGCGGCGGGAGGTTTCCTCCATCGCCCGCTTCATCGAACCGGTGATATTGTCGGCATAAAGGATGACCTTGCCATCGACGTTACGCGCGGCGCGGCCGATGGTCTGGATCAGCGAGGTCTCCGAGCGCAGGAAGCCTTCCTTGTCTGCGTCGAGGATGGCTACGAAACCACATTCCGGAATATCGAGACCCTCGCGCAGCAGGTTGATGCCGACGAGCACGTCGAAAGCGCCGAGCCGCAGGTCGCGGATGATCTCGATGCGCTCCAGCGTGTCAATATCGGAGTGCATGTAACGGACGCGGACACCCTGTTCATGCAGATATTCGGTGAGGTCTTCGGCCATCCGCTTGGTCAGCACGGTGCAGAGCGTGCGGTAGCCCTTGGCGGCGGTCTCGCGGATTTCGCCGAGAACATCGTCCACCTGGGTGCGGGCGGAGCGGACTTCGACCGGAGGATCGATGAGGCCGGTCGGACGGATGACCTGTTCGGCAAAAACGCCGCCGGATTGCTCCATTTCCCAGCCTCCGGGGGTGGCGGAGACGGAAATGGTCTGCGGGCGCATGGCGTCCCATTCCTCGAAGCGCAGGGGACGGTTGTCCATGCACGAGGGCAGGCGGAAGCCATATTCGGCCAGCGTTGCCTTGCGGCGGAAGTCGCCGCGATACATGCCGCCGATCTGAGGAACGGTGACGTGGCTTTCGTCGATGAAGATCAGCGCATTGTCGGGAATATACTCGAACAGGGTCGGCGGCGGCTCGCCCGGATTGCGGCCGGTGAGATAGCGTGAATAGTTTTCGATGCCGGCGCAGGAGCCCGTGGCCTCCAGCATCTCCACATCGTAGCGCGTGCGCTGTTCCAGACGCTGGGCTTCCAGCAGGCGGCCGGCTTTTTCAAGCTCGGCGAGGCGCAGCTTCAGCTCTTCCTTGATCGACTTGATCGCTCCGTTCAGCGTCGGGCGCGGTGTCACATAGTGCGAATTGGCGTAAATCTTCACCGATTGCAGGTCGCCGGTCTTATGGCCGGTCAGCGGGTCGAATTCGGTGATGGATTCAATCTCGTCACCCCACATGGAAATGCGCCAGGCCGCATCTTCAAGGTGGGCGGGGAAGATTTCGATCGTATCACCGCGCACGCGGAAGGAGCCGCGCACGAAGTTGATGTCCTGCCGCTTGTATTGCTGGGCCACGAGGTCGGCAAGAAGCTGGCGTTGATCCAGCTTGTCGCCCACCTGCATCTGGAAGGTCATGGCCGTATAGGTCTCGACCGAACCGATACCATAGATACAGGAAACCGAAGCGACGATGATACAGTCGTCACGTTCGAGAATGGCGCGGGTTGCGGCGTGGCGCATACGGTCGATCTGCTCGTTGATCGACGATTCCTTCTCGATATAGGTGTCGGAACGCGGCACATAGGCTTCCGGCTGGTAATAATCGTAATAGGAAACGAAATACTCCACCGCATTGTTTGGAAAGAAGTTTTTGAATTCGGAATAGAGCTGGGCCGCCAGCGTCTTGTTGGGCGCAAGAATAACGGCCGGACGCTGTGTGGCCTCGATCACCTTGGCCATGGTGAAGGTCTTGCCGGAGCCGGTGACGCCGAGCAGCACCTGCGAGCGGTCGCCGGAATTGAGGCCTTCGACGAGATCGGCAATGGCGGTCGGCTGATCGCCGGATGGCTTGTAGTCCGTCACCATCTCGATGGCGATGCCGCCTTCCGATTTCGGCGGACGGGCCGGCCTGTGGGGTGTCCACAGCTTGCCATCCTTGAAGAGCGGGTTGCCGCTTTCAATCAATTTAGAAAGCGCGTCCACCGTCGCCGTCACCGCGCCCGGTGCCAGGGACTGGGCATCCTCCAAGGAGACATCGAGCCCTGCCACAGGATTGAGACCCGCGGCGGCGCGCGTTTTCGGATCGCTCGACGCGCCGATCGAAACGCCGCGCGCCGTTTTGGACGCGGTGGTCTTTTTCGCCGTCTTTGTGGCGGCCTTTTCCGCTTCCTTGCGCGCTTCTATTTCGATCTTCTTGCGGTGCTTGCCCGCCTTCGAAGCGATTTCGCGCTGGGTCTCCACGGAGGATGCTTCCGCTTCCGCCTCAAGTTGCTTGACCCAATCGGCAACGCTGCCGCCGAGCGGGGCGCCTTCGAATGACGATTGCGGAGCTTCCTCGAAGCCCGAGGGCGAGGACGTGGAGTTTTTCGGTGATCTGGCCATGGGCGAAATATGGAGAGAGTCACGCGCAAAGGGAAGGGGAGACAGTGAAAAAATGAGTACAAAAAGGAAACGGAGCATGCGGAACAAAATTCCGCCGGATGCGTTGCGTAGCGGCTGAACACGGCCTTGCCGCGATCCGTAGAAATCGATTCCGGTTTTCGGCCGGATGCGCTAGAGCAAATCCATTACGGCAGGATGAGGGATCCCCTCAGACTGCCTTCTTCCGCTGCATTTTACGACATCCCTCTTTTTTCCAGGACCCATCATGCCGTTCTCAATCAGCCCTGCCCACATCTGGCCTGTCCTGATGCTCATCGCCTCCAATGTTTTCATGACCTTCGCCTGGTACGGCCACCTCAAGCACAAGGGCAGCGCGCTCTTTCTGGCGATTGTCGCCAGCTGGGGCATCGCCTTTTTCGAGTATGTGCTCGCCGTTCCCGCGAACCGCATCGGTTCGGAGGTTTACTCCACCGCACAGCTCAAGACCATTCAGGAGGTCATCACGCTCGCGGTCTTCGCGCTGTTTTCGATCTTCTGGCTGAAGGAAAGCATCACCATCAACCATGTCATCGGCTTTGCGCTGATCGCTTTCGGTGCTTCCTTCATTTTCCGGTCCTGAATAGGAAGAGACCCGCGCTTTGCCTGCCCAGAACCATCGCAACGGACAAGAGGTGATGTATCGATGAAAATACGGCCTGCAAGACTTGACGATGCAAAGGGAATGGCAGCGGTTCAAAACGAGATATTCGCGGCCGGCCTTCGAAAAGCGCCGACGGACGTCGCGGCGGTGCTGGAGAATTACATCCAGCACGCCGACCGTATCGAGTGTTCGGTCGCGGAGGATGAAGACGGGCATATCCTGGGCTTCCAGTCGCTGCGTTATGCACGGGCGGACAATCCCTATGGCGTGGCGGAAGGGTGGGGCATCATCGGCACCCATGTCAGTCCGCAGGCGGCGCGAAGAGGCGTTGGATCCGCCCTCTTCGCCGCGACGCGCAGGGCGGCGGAGGCGCGGGGCCTCAAGAATATCGACGCCAGCATCGGCGCGGACAATGCGCTCGGGCAGAGTTATTATGATGCCATGGGCTTCATGACCTACCGCCAGCCGGAAGGGTTGGTCTGCAAGGTTTACCGACTGGACTAGATGCGGCGTGCCGCTGCCGGTCGGATATTGCTCTGATGGTCAGCTGCGATTGTCGTTTTCGGAATATTGCAGGCGGGCCTTGCAGATGCGGACGTGGTTTTCGTCGGCCCATTGGACCAGCAATTGCATCGGTACCAGAAACGAGCGGCCAAGACCTGTCAGCTCATACTCCACGCGCGGCGGCACCTCGGCATAAAGCGTGCGCCGGATGAATCCATCCTCCTCCAGCCGCTTCAGCGTACGGGACAACATCTGCTTGGAAATGTCGTCAATCCTGCGGTTCAACTCGTTGAAGCGCAGCACGCCGCCCTGCAGCGCTTCGAGAACCAGAAGGCTCCATTGGTCTCCGATGCGGTCCAGCACATCCCGAATGGGGCAGGGCTGCTCGAAGTCGAAGATTTCTTTCGCCTGCGTATCCGACATTTCGATTACCCCATATCCTTGCAGGTCATCGCCATGTGACCAGATCACCGGCTGCTGACTTCTTGCGGCCGGGGACGCGATACCATAGCTCTTTCTTTCGGTCTATTATTTAGACCAACGACAATAGCAACAAAAGGAAGAAGCCATGGCTAAAATCGCGCTCATCGGTGCTTCCGGCAATGCCGGGTCCCGTATTCTCAAGGAACTTTCCGACCGGGGGCATCATGTTACGGCCATTGCCCGCAGCCCCGAAAAGATTGCCGCCCTGCCGAACGTCGTTGCAAAGAAAGGCGATGTCTTCGATCAAACCGGACTTTCAAAACTGCTTGCAGGTCACGATGCCGTGATCAGTTCGGTGCATTTCACGGCGAGCGACCCGGTGACGCTGATCGAGGCCGTGCGTGCCTCCGGCGTTCCACGCTACCTCGTGGTTGGTGGCGCCGGCAGTCTCGAAATCGCGCCCGGCCAACGTGTCGTCGACCTGCCGGATTTTCCTGCCGCTTACAAGGCCGAGGCCACCAAGGGTGCGGAGTTTCTTGATTTGCTGAAACAGGAAAAGCAGCTCGACTGGACCTTCCTTTCGCCTTCCGCCGAGTTCGTGCCGGGTGAAAGAACGGGCAAATTCCGCATCGGCAAGGACAATCTTCTGAGCAATGAAGATGGTAGCCGCATTTCCTTCGAAGACTACGCGATTGCGCTTGTCGATGAAATCGAGAAGCCGCAGCATTCCCGCCAGCGCTTCACCGTCGGTTATTGAGAGGTATCACCCATGAATGTCATGACACGTCGTCTCGCCATCGCCGCTCTCGCTCTTGCGCCCGCATTGACAGCCGTTCCGGTGCTGGCCGAAACCGCCGGGCGGGATTTCGCCCGGGAAGAGGCCAATCGCAAGCTGGTGATTGAGTTTTACGATACCGTCTTCAACAAGCACGAAGTGGAAAAGGGTGCTGCCGTTATTGTCGACAGCTACAAGCAGCACAATCCCGTGGTGCCGGATGGCAAGAAACCGTTCGTGGATTACTTCACCGGCCACTTCAAGGAAAACCCGCAGTCCAAGGCGCGGATCGTGAGAAGCGCCGCGGATGGCGACCTTGTCTATCTGCATATTCATTCAACAGAAAAGGACGGAGACCGGGGCAGGGCCATCGTCGATATTTTTCGGGTGACCGATGGCAAGATCACCGAGCATTGGGATGTAATCCAGCCCGTGCCGGAGACGGCGGCGAACAACAATACGATGTTCTGAGGCGACGAACTTTTGAGGCAGGCGGGCACGCCGGGATCGTGCCCGCTTGCCGGAACGGGTAAACTTCAGGCCAGAAGATCGTAAGTACGGAAAATCCAGGCGATCTGGTAAATCAGCGCAAAGATGACGAGAAACCGATGGAAACGGCGGTTCTCGATGAAGATCGCCAGCGTGAACAAAATGACGTAGATGGCGGTGCGTATAAGGTATTCCGGACCAAGTGAGGCGAGATAGTCCTGGCCTTTCAGCAAAGTATCCCCGACATCGGTGACGAAAAGCGCTGCCAGAAAGGCGAAGAACCAGCTTTTGCGGGAAAGGAAATAATCCTCATATCCCTTGTACTCCTTCATCTCCGTGGGAAAGAGCAGAACGCACAGGAAATAAAACAGCGAGCAGAACAGGATCAGGAAAAGGAACGCGCCGAAGCCGAGTACATGGCCTGTGGCAGAAAGCCGGTGCTCCCACCACCAGAAATGCACCAGCATCAGAAACAGGAACGCCACCCAGCCGATGTGCAGGGGATAAATCCGTTCTTTTTTGGGATGCTGCACGAAACCTGCAAGGCCGGTCAGCAATCGGGCGAGGCTGAGGCCGACCACCATGCCCATGACCGCGCGGATGTGCGAATAGGCTTCTGCGGCGTTGACGGCGGCCTCCATCGCTCCTACTCCGCCGGAGGAATGGGCGTCGGTTGCCCGTTTTCGTCCATCGCCACCATGATGAAGGTGCCGGCGGTTACCTTTTCCAGCTTGTCGTAACGCGACCGCTGCGCCCAGGCCTCTACCGTCAGCGTGATGGAGGTGCGGCCGACGCGGGCAATATCGGTATAGATGGACAGCGTGTCGCCGATCTTCACCGGCAGTTCAAAGGCCATTTCCTTGACTGCCGCCGTGACCACGCGACAGCGAGAGCGTTCCGCCGCACGAATGCCGCTTGCCAAGTCCATCTGTGACATGACCCAGCCCCCGAAAATATCGCCGGCCGGATTGGCGTCGGCCGGCATGGCGAGCGTTCTGAGCGTCAGCTCGCCGGTCGGTTTGATGGTCTGGTCGGTCATGTTGAGATGTGCTCCGTGCGAATGACAAAGGCGCAGCATGCGATGCGCTTTGTGATTTCGCAAGGAAGGGCAAGCGTCAGGACGACGCTTTGCCCAGAAATTGCTGCGTTGCGTAAAGGGCGATGGCCGCCGCGTTCGACACGTTGAGCGATTTGATCGCTCCCGGCATATCGAGACGGGCGAGCGCCGAGACGGTCTCGCGGGTCTTCTGGCGCAGGCCCTTGCCTTCGGCGCCCAGCACCAGTGCGATTTTTTCGCCGCTGAAGGTCCGTTCAATCGGGGCGGGCCCCTCCGAATCGAGGCCGACGGAGAAGAAGCCGAGCTTGTGCAGTTCACCCAGCGCATCGGCGAGATTGGTGATCTGGATATAGGGGATGAGTTCCAGCGCGCCTGAGGCGGATTTCGCCAGCACACCCGACTCGGTCGGGCTATGGCGCATCGTGGTGATAACGGCGCCCGCATTAAAGGCGACTGCCGAGCGCATGATGGCGCCGACATTGTGCGGATCGGTGACCTGATCGAGCACGAGAATGAGTGGGCTATCCTTCAGCGCGCCCAGCCGCTTTACCGGCAGCGGCCGGGTCTCCAGCATCACGCCCTGATGGATCGCCTCAGGCCCCAAAACCCTGTCGATATCCTGCGGGGATACTATCTCGACCGGGAAGGGCTGCGCCTCCGCCTCGCCGATATCGAGACGTGCAAAGGCATTCTGGGTAACAGAAAGCTTGACGATCTGCCGCTCCGGATTGGCAAGGGCTGCGCGTACGGTATGCAGGCCGTAAAGGTGCACCTGGTCGGGCGCAAGTTGCGGCGGCTTCCAGTCGTCGGCGCCGCGGTTCCGGCGCTTCGACTGCTGCGGGGTCGGAATTTCACCGCGCTCGCGCTTCGCGTCGCGCACGGCACGACGCAGGTTGGCGTAATGTGTGTCGCGGGTGGATTTGTTGGTGGGATCGTCTTTGCTCATGGCGCCTTATATCTCCGGCGCGTTCCGCGCACCAGCCCCCGTGATAATCCACAGGGCTGCAAAGGGGATTGAATTTTTTCCCGAAAATTCGTGAAAGGGCGTGTTGACAGAAACGAACGAGGCCGTCATATACGCGCCACAGACGACGCAACGGCGCTTCGCCGCAGCGAAATCTGAAGAGCTTGGTCGCTTGATCCTCGCAGATAACTGGAGGGATGCCCGAGTGGTTAAAGGGGACGGACTGTAAATCCGTTGGCTACGCCTACGTTGGTTCAAATCCAACTCCCTCCACCATTCTGCACGGATCGAAATCGCCACCGCGGGTATAGCTCAATGGTAGAGCAGCAGCCTTCCAAGCTGAATACGCGGGTTCGATTCCCGCTACCCGCTCCAGCTTCCTCTCAGTAAATCACCTTATCGCTGCGGGACGTGTTTCGCGTCTCCGGGTTGTGCCGTGAGCATTCAGCCGATGCGGTGATGGGCTCTAGTTTATCCTATACGCCATGAATGCCGCTCCGAGTCGCGCTCAATAAGGCGAACGGCACTGGCTTCTTGTGCCTGCGGGCGCCAGGTAGCTGTTATCAGTAGGGTGATAGGAGGCGTAACGCGCCGCGCACCATTTTACGTGATTTATTTCGGCCTGAGACAGGGCGTATCCGTCAGGCGTGGCTTCTTCCCCGGTTCCCGCGGCAAAGGCGGATGCGGGATAACCGCGCTGGCCCGAATTTTGCGCCTGCGTTTCATAGGCTGGCTGTATGAGGCTCAACGCCTCAGCGGGCATAACAAAAGCGGCAGATAATGCGACGCCAAGAGCGAGCGCGGAGATGGTCTTCGGCATCCTCAACATCGATAAATCCTCATTATTCGTTCGGGATGCTAACGAAAATTTAGGAATTTCGTTCCGATGGAGGCTTGACGCCACACGAAGACGTGATTCTTCGGCTTGATCGGAGAGCGTGGGTTTGGAGCCGGCCTCATGGGGAAATCCTAGGCGCGGCAGGATGGATTTATGCTCGCTCAACCGGACTTTGTATCCATGCCGCACTGCTCGTTGACAAGCGGAAAATCCGGTCAGATAGTCGACCGGCAATCATGCAAACGGGAGTCTTCAATGTTGAACAGGGTTGTCATTCTCTCATCCTTTGCGCTGCTGGCATCGGCGGCGTTTGTCTCCCCCGCTGCCGCACTCACCATGAAGGAGTGCAGCGTAAAATATCAGGCAGCGAAAGCTGACGGGTCCGCCAAGGACATCAAGTGGAACGATTATCGCGCCAAGTTCTGCGGCAGCGAGGCGGCGGCTGAAGATGCGGCCGACGATAAGCAGGTCGCGGCCACAACCGAGAAGGAACCCGAAAAAGCGACGATCAAGGCTCCAAAGGGCGTCGCTTTCCCGAGCGCTGTTGACAAGAAATATTCAAGCGAGACGCCGGCAAAGGCCCGCCTGAAAACCTGTGTCGACTCCTATCACAAGAACAAGAATGACGGTACGCTCGGTGACCTGAAATGGATCCAGAAGGGCGGCGGCTACTGGAGCCTGTGCAACACGGCGCTGAAGAGCTGAGGCGGGTAGGGGCGGCGGTCGGTTTCCGCCGCCCTGTCCCGAGCCGATATCGCATGAAGCGTGTAGCGCTGGAGGCGAAGACCCTCGCGCTGGCGGATCTGTGCGTCCTGCTCCGTCCACCGACCCCATTTCGGGCGGGTAAAATATGCGAATAGCCTGTGATTCAGCCTCTTGGTAGACAGGCTGATCCCTGCGGTTTATCCGCATCCAGCAATTCAACGGTTACGGCTGTCGAGCAACGGCCGTCCGGCGATGGGGGCGGATGACCAGACGGTTTCGAAATTATCTCGTAGTTCTGGCCATATCCTTGGCGATGTGGGCTGTGATTCTCGGCATTGTTTACTGGCTGTTTCGATAGCCAGCCCCCGCTTGGGGTTGATTGTAATGATGCACGCGTCCAGCGGCAATGAATCGGGGATAGGGCGGCGGTTCCTGGAGCTGCCGCAATTTGGCTTTGCTGGCGTGACCTTATGACAGGGTCAAACCAGGAAGGCCCATCATGAAGAAATCCGTTGCAGCCCTCTATCTTGCCGCTCTGTCCTTGCCGGCTGCCTCCAGCGCGCTTGCCGAGGATCTGGTGATTCCGCTTCCCGGGGATACGACGGTTGAAAAAACCGATGCTGTCTATCGGTGCGGCGCCGAGACGGTGGAGGCGGTTTATTACAATGCCGGCGACATCAGTCTTCTTCGGCTGGGCTTGAAGGACGGCGTTATCGTCGCCGCCAATGTCGTTTCAGGCTCCGGAGCAAAATACCAGGGCGGCGCTCGTGTCTGGTGGTCCAAAGGAGACGAAGCCGATCTCTACGATGTGATGGCGGATCCGGACATGAAACAACCGGTTCATTGTGTGGAAGAGAAAAAAACCTGATCGCCATGATATTCATGGAGCGGCGGCAGGGCGGTTTTGAAAACCGTGCCATGCCGCCGGTCAGTGTCAGGCTGCACGCTCAGCCAAGAACAAGCGACGCTACAAGCGCCAGCAGAATGAGAGAACTGGCGACGACGCCAAGCTTCATTCGGCGAAGACGACGGGTACGTCCGCCGCTCCAGTCATAAGCCATTGGGAGCTCTACCTTTCTTTTTATTATTATGACTTATAAATAGCTCCCTAGGCTTGCCCGTGGCTGACCTCAATTGCCAGAATCCACTGGCCACAAATCACGATTTCCCAATCTTCTCCGGATGTTGCAGCGAAGGCGACAGCTGATTCCCCGCTCGCTCCACCAACGCAAAGGCCGGGTGGTCGGTGAGCTGGCCCCCGTCATGCAAAAGGCCCGGAAAGCGAGGCTTCCGGGCCTTTTGAAAGTGTGTTTCTGCAGGTGGCTCAGCCGAGATAGGCCTGAATGTAGGGCAGGACTTCGAGCGTGCCGTGATACAGCATGTTGAGCGCCACGTAGATGATGACCATCAGGCCGAGATAGGAAATCCAGCGGTAGCGGTGCAAAAGCTTGGCGACGAAGTTGGCTGCAAGTCCCATCAGCGCGATCGAGACGATGAGTCCAATGACCAGAACAGTAACATGTTCCTGCGCGGCGCCGGCGACGGCGAGCACATTGTCCAGCGACATAGAGACGTCGGCGATGACGATCTGGGTCGCTGCCTGGAAGAACGTCTTGTGGCCCTTGGTCAGGTCGGCCTCTTCATCCGTCACCTCGTCCTCGATGGAGCCCGAAGCTTCGCGCAGTTCGCTCCACATCTTCCAGCAGACCCAGGCGAGCAGCAGGCCGCCAAAGAGTTGCAGGCCGACGATGGCAAGAAGCTGTACGGTGACGGCGGCAAACCCGATGCGGAGAACCGTGGCGGCGATGATGCCGACAAGGATCGCCTTGCGGCGGAGATGCGCGGGAAGACCGGCGGCGGCAAGGCCGATGACGATGGCGTTGTCGCCTGCCAGAACGAGATCGATCGCAATGACCTGTAAGAATGCCGTGAAACCGGCGGCTGTGAAGATTTCCATTGGCTGGTCCTGAAACGGATAGAGAGGCGGCGCGGGGAAAAGCGGCGGTCGAGACATGCATGGTAGCGCGGCAGCGCCCGTTTCCGCTCGCCCGTCTCCCCCCGGCGATGAAGTGTCCTTAAGCCATCGAGCCGCCCCAGGTAAAGAAGTTGTGATGGAAATATCTTAATTAGTGATCGGCTGCGACTGAAAAGGCGGCTCGTCTGTATCTCTGTGTGATGCCACGGCGCGGGTTTGAATGTCGCAAAACATACACCATATACGCCCCACAAGGCACGCTTAGAGCGCGCGCGAAGGCGCTTTCACAATTAAGTCTTGCGCATTCGCTTACAAAGCCTTAAACGGCGACACCAAACCGGTTCGCCGGGGAAACTACTTCACGTTCACAGGAAGCAATTCACATGGCAAAGAGCAAGTTTGAGCGCAATAAGCCGCACGTCAACATTGGCACGATCGGTCACGTCGACCACGGCAAGACGTCGTTGACTGCTGCGATCACGAAGTATTTCGGCGAGTTCAAGGCGTATGATCAAATCGACGCCGCTCCTGAAGAGAAGGCTCGTGGTATCACGATTTCGACTGCCCACGTTGAGTATGAGACGCCGAACCGTCACTACGCTCACGTTGACTGCCCCGGCCACGCCGACTACGTGAAGAACATGATCACCGGTGCTGCCCAGATGGACGGCGCGATCCTGGTTTGCTCGGCTGCCGACGGCCCGATGCCGCAGACGCGCGAGCACATCCTGCTTGCCCGTCAGGTTGGCGTTCCGGCGATCGTCGTGTTCCTCAACAAGGTCGACCAGGTTGACGACGCCGAGCTTCTCGAGCTCGTCGAGCTTGAAGTTCGCGAACTTCTGTCGTCCTACGACTTCCCGGGCGACGATATTCCGATCATCAAGGGTTCGGCGCTTGCTGCTCTTGAAGATTCCGACAAGAAGATCGGTGAAGACGCGATCCGCGAGCTGATGGCTGCGGTTGACGCCTACATCCCGACGCCTGAGCGTCCGATCGACCAGCCGTTCCTGATGCCGATCGAAGACGTGTTCTCGATCTCGGGCCGTGGTACGGTTGTGACGGGTCGCGTTGAGCGCGGTATCGTCAAGGTTGGTGAAGAAGTCGAAATCGTCGGCATCCGTCCGACCTCGAAGACGACTGTTACCGGCGTTGAAATGTTCCGCAAGCTGCTCGACCAGGGCCAGGCTGGCGACAACATCGGTGCACTGGTTCGCGGTGTTAACCGTGACGGCGTCGAGCGTGGTCAGATCCTGTGCAAGCCGGGTTCGGTAAAGCCGCACAAGAAGTTTAAGGCAGAAGCCTACATCCTGACGAAGGAAGAAGGCGGCCGTCATACGCCGTTCTTCACGAACTACCGTCCGCAGTTCTACTTCCGCACGACGGACGTCACGGGCATCGTTACGCTTCCGGAAGGCACGGAAATGGTTATGCCTGGCGACAACGTCACCGTTGACGTCGAGCTGATCGTTCCGATCGCGATGGAAGAAAAGCTGCGCTTCGCTATCCGCGAAGGCGGCCGTACCGTCGGCGCCGGCATCGTCGCCTCGATCGTCGAGTAATCTTAAGGCCTGAAAAGGCTTGACGAAAACCCCGCTGGAGACAGCGGGGTTTTTTGTTTTGTGTCTCGCGCCTGGGGGATGGGAGCTTTCGTTCCTCGGTCCCGGCTGCTACTTCATTGCTGGGGAGATGATGAGGAGTATCATGAAGAAGCGCATTCTGTTTACCGGTGGTTCCGGCAAGGCCGGACGGCATGTGATCCCGTGGCTCATCGGCAAGGGATATGAGGTCCACAACATCGATCTCGTTCCGCTCGACAGGCCGGGCGTGACCAATCTCATCGTCGATATCACGGACAGCGGGCAGGTTTTTAATGCCCTTTCCATGCATCGGAACTTCGCGGAGCTCGAAAGCGGGAAGGGTGTTCTGCCCTTTGATGCGGTGATCCATTTTGCTGCGGTTCCACGCATTTTGATCAAGCCGGACAACGAGACGTTCCGTATCAACACCATGGGAACCTATAATGTCATCGAGGCCGCGATAAAGCTTGGCATCCGAAAGGTAGTGATAGCGTCGAGCGAGACCACATACGGGGTCTGTTTCGCCGAGGGCGAGAAGGATTTTCACCACTTCCCGCTTGAAGAGGACTACGATGTCGATCCGATGGATTCCTACGGGCTGTCGAAGGTGGTGAATGAAAGAACCGCGCGGGCCTTTGCCGAGCGAAGCGGATACGACATTTACGCGCTGCGAATCGGCAATGTCATCGAACCCCATGAGTATGAGAAGTTTCCCGATTTCTTTGCCCATCCGGAAACACGCAAACGCAACGCCTGGGGCTACATCGACGCACGTGATCTCGGCCAGATTTGTCATCTTTGCATCGAAAAGGATGGCCTCGGTTATCAGGTCTTCAATGCCGTTAATGATACAGCTACGGCAACGGTCCCCACGCGCGAGCTTGCCCGGACATATTTCCCTCAGGTGCAATTCCGCCGAGAGATCGGAGAGCATGAGGGATTGATCTCCAACCGCAAGATTCGCGAGATCCTTGGTTTCAAGGAAGAGCATGACTGGCGGAAATACGTCAAAACCTGACGGGTGCATGATTTTCGGGGGCAGAGTGGAAAAAACAAAAAACACACTTGCCATTCTTTTCCCTGCACCTTAAAGGAGCGCATACCGAATTGGCCAAGCGATTTCGCGGCCGGTTCAGGTGATTAAGGGGTATAGCTCAGTTGGTAGAGCGGCGGTCTCCAAAACCGCAGGTCGGGGGTTCGAGCCCCTCTGCCCCTGCCACTTTCCATTCGCAAGCGCGGTTTTCGCTGCATGGCAGATGGGGCCGGTTTACCGGCGAATTTCGCCGAATGTCGATTTCCTCTTGTTAAAAGTGGAATCGGTGTTTATGTAGGGTCAAAACAGACACGCGGTGCGTGGGGCTGATTAGTTCGGCTTTACGCGCCGTAATTGCGTGGGCAGTCAATGGCATCCAAAACCAATCCGTTTACGTTTCTGCAGCAGGTTCGCGCCGAAGCGTCAAAGATCACTTGGCCGTCGCGCCGCGAGACCATGATTTCGACGGCTATGGTGCTGGTGATGGTCATTTTCGCGGCTCTGTTCTTTTTTGCTGCTGACCAGCTCATTGGCTGGATTCTCAGCCTTGTGCTGAACGTCGGCCGGTAACGGATTGAACGGAGAGTAAAGATGGCAGCGCGCTGGTATATCGTTCACGCATATTCGAATTTCGAAAAGAAGGTCGCCGAGTCGATCGAGGAAAAGGCCCGTCAGAAGGGTCTGGACCATCTTTTCGAGAAAATCCTCGTGCCGACCGAAAAGGTGGTCGAGGTGCGCCGCGGCCGCAAGGTCGATAGCGAGCGCAAGTTCTTTCCGGGTTACGTGCTGGTGCGCGCCAACCTGACGGATGAGGCTTATCACCTCATCAAGAACACGCCGAAGGTCACCGGTTTCCTCGGTTCGGACAGCAAGCCTGTTCCGATTCCGGATTACGAAGCCGAGCGTATCCTTGGTCAGGTTCAGGAAGGTGTCGAGCGTCCGAAGTCTTCGGTTTCGTTCGAGATCGGCGAGCAGGTTCGCGTCTCCGACGGTCCTTTCGCGTCGTTCAACGGCGTGGTTCAGGACGTGGACGAGGAGCGTTCGCGCCTGAAGGTGGAAGTTTCGATTTTCGGCCGCGCAACGCCGGTCGAGCTGGAATACAATCAGGTCGAGAAGGTCTGATTGGCGGGGCGATGCCCCAAGCGCGTGGAAGGCTAACTGGCTCTTTAAGCCGGGGCAGGGCGCCGCACCACGCAACCGCAGCCGCCGGAGAAATCCGGCTTAAGAGAAGCCGGGCGACCGGTTTGAATTGAAAGGCAGAGAGATATGGCTAAGAAAGTTGCAGGCCAGCTCAAGTTGCAGGTAAAGGCTGGGTCGGCCAATCCGTCCCCGCCGATCGGTCCTGCACTTGGTCAGCGTGGCATTAATATCATGGAATTCTGCAAGGCGTTCAATGCCGCCACGCAGGAAATGGAAAAGGGTATGCCGATCCCGGTCGTCATCACCTATTACCAGGACAAGTCCTTCACCTTCGTCATGAAGCAGCCGCCGATGACGTACTGGCTGAAGAAGGAAGCAAAGATCACCTCCGGTTCCAAGACGCCTGGCAAGGGCGCCAAGGTCGGCTCCATCACCAAGGCTCAGGTCAAGTCGATCGCTGAAGCCAAGATGAAGGATCTGAACGCAGCCGACATCGAAGGCGCAATGGCAATGGTTGAGGGCTCTGCCCGCGCCATGGGCCTGGAAGTGGTAGGTTGATCATGGCCAAGGTAGCAAAGCGCATTCAGAAGATCCGCGAAGGCGTGGATCCGAACAAGCTCTACGTTCTCACCGACGCCATTTCGATGGTCAAGGAACGTGCAGTCGCCAAGTTCGACGAAACCGTTGAAGTTTCGATGAACCTCGGCGTTGACCCGCGCCATGCGGACCAGATGGTTCGTGGCGTTGTCAACCTGCCGAACGGCACCGGCCGTGACGTTCGCGTCGCCGTCTTCGCCCGTGGCGCCAAGGCTGATGAAGCCACGGCTGCCGGCGCTGACGTTGTTGGTGCGGAAGAACTGGTTGAAATCGTTCAGGGCGGCAAGATCGACTTCGATCGCTGCATCGCGACCCCGGACATGATGCCGCTCGTCGGCCGTCTCGGCAAGGTACTCGGCCCGCGTGGCATGATGCCGAACCCGAAGGTCGGAACCGTGACCATGGACGTTGCCGGTGCTGTCAAGGCATCCAAGGGTGGCGCTGTCGAATTCCGCGTCGAAAAGGCCGGTATCGTACACGCTGGCGTTGGCAAGGCTTCGTTCGACGCCAAGGCTCTTGAGGAAAACATCAAGGCTTTCGCCGATGCGGTCATCAAGGCAAAGCCGGCTGGCGCCAAGGGCAACTATGTCAAGCGCGTCGCGATTTCCTCGACCATGGGTCCGGGTGTCAAGATCGACCCTTCGTCGGTTACGGCTTAATCAATTCTCGCGCTTCCGGAGTGAAGTGTGAATAAAAGAATTTCCGGCTCCCAGGAGCCGGAGATTTCCGGGGAAACCCGGAACTCCTGTCCGAGATTGCGGGTGGCCATGTCCTTCGGGGCCCGGCCTTAATCATTTAGCCTGCATGAGACGGGTGAGGCTGGATTTGAGGCATCTGTCGATGCCTGACTGTCCGGTTCGAACCTGGTGTGCCTGTGCCTGAAGCCGTTTGCGGCGACAGAGCGGGGGACAGGATCCTCGAGCGTCGCTCGGGATCTTTGTAAAAAGGTCCCTTGGGGCAAAGGCAAACCCGACGGGTTCACAATCATGTGGCCCCGTCTACTGGAGACAGACAGTGGAAAGAGCGGAAAAACGCGAATTCGTCACGGAGCTGAACGAAGTCTTCAAGGCTTCCGGTTCGGTTGTCGTGGCCCACTATGCTGGTGTCACCGTTGCGCAGATGAACGACTTCCGTTCGAAGATGCGCGCTGCCGGAGGCACCGTCAAGGTCGCGAAGAACCGCCTGGCCAAGATCGCTCTTCAGGGTACGGAGTCGGAAGGGATGACCAATCTCTTCAAGGGACAGACGCTGATTGCATACAGCACTGACCCGATGATCGCTCCGAAAGTCGTCATGGATTTCGCCAAGACCAACGACAAGGTCGTTGTTTTGGGCGGCGCCATGGGCGCAACCACGCTCAACGCCGAAGCAGTCAAGTCGCTCGCGACCCTGCCTTCGCTGGACGAGCTGCGCGCAAAGCTGCTGGGCCTTCTCAATGCCCCGGCAACTCGCGTCGCTACGGTTGTCGCCGCACCTGCAAGCCAGCTGGCTCGGGTGTTCTCGGCTTACGCCAAGAAGGACGAAGCCGCTTAAGGCGGTTTTTCGCTGTAAATATTCAAACTGGTTCGAACTGAACAAAAGGAACTATCAAAATGGCTGATCTCGCAAAGATCGTAGAAGACCTCTCCTCGCTGACCGTTCTGGAAGCTGCAGAACTGTCCAAGCTTCTCGAAGAAAAGTGGGGCGTTTCCGCTGCTGCTCCGGTAGCCGTTGCTGCTGCTGGCGGCGCTGCTGCTGCTGCTGCTCCGGAAGAAGAAAAGACCGAGTTCGACGTTATCCTGGTTGACGCTGGCGCCAACAAGATCAACGTCATCAAGGAAGTTCGCGGCATCACCGGCCTCGGCCTCAAGGAAGCCAAGGACCTCGTTGAAGGCGCTCCGAAGCCGGTCAAGGAAGCCGTTTCCAAGGCTGAAGCTGCTGATCTCAAGAAGAAGCTTGAAGACGCAGGCGCCAAGGTTGACGTTAAGTAATCTTGCGATTGCTGGCGGGAAGGGGCTTAATGCCCCTTCCCGTCGTCATCGTTTTTAAAACTCATTACCCAAAAGCCGCGTGAAAATGGCTTTTGGGTAATGGGTTCTTCAAGAGAATGGTTCCGAACCGGCTCATCAAGGCAATCCGGCCTGATCGATCCGGGATGTGGAACGAGATTGAGGATACCCATTGATTGACGGGATCGACTGGCCATCGGTTCCCGTCCGTTGCAGGCCCGGATGCAATTTTTAAAGGAGCGACGATGGCTCAGACCCTTTCGTTTAACGGTCGCAGGCGCGTACGCAAGTTTTTCGGCAAAATTCCAGAAGTAGCGGAAATGCCGAACCTCATTGAGGTTCAGAAGGCTTCGTACGACCAGTTTCTCATGGTTGACGAGCCCAAGGGTGGCCGTCCCGACGAGGGATTGAATGCCGTTTTCAAATCCGTATTCCCGATCACCGATTTTTCCGGCGCCTCCATGCTCGAATTCGTATCCTACGAATTCGAAGCGCCGAAGTTCGACGTCGAGGAATGCCGTCAGCGCGATCTGACCTATGCAGCGCCGCTCAAGGTGACGCTGCGCCTCATCGTGTTCGATATCGATGAAGATACGGGCGCGAAGTCCATCAAGGACATCAAGGAACAGTCCGTCTACATGGGCGACATGCCGCTCATGACCAATAACGGCACGTTCATCGTCAACGGCACCGAGCGCGTCATCGTTTCGCAGATGCACCGTTCGCCGGGCGTGTTCTTCGATCACGACAAGGGCAAGAGCCATTCTTCCGGCAAGCTGCTCTTCGCTGCCCGTGTCATTCCGTATCGCGGTTCCTGGCTCGACATCGAGTTCGACGCCAAGGATATCGTCTATGCGCGTATCGACCGTCGCCGCAAGATTCCCGTCACCTCGCTGCTGATGGCGCTTGGCATGGACGGCGAAGACATTCTGTCGACCTTCTACACCAAGGCTTCCTATGAGCGTGACGGCGACGGCTGGCGTATTCCGTTCCAGCCCGAAGCGCTGAAGAACGCCAAGGTCGTCACCGACATGATCGACGCCGATACCGGCGAAGTGGTCGTCGAGGCCGGCAAGAAGCTCACGCCGCGCCTTATCCGCCAGCTCTCCGAAAAGGGCCTCAAGGCGCTGAAGGCGACCGACGAAGACCTTTACGGCAACTATCTGGCCGAAGACATCGTCAACTACGAGACGGGTGAAATCTATCTCGAGGCCGGCGACGAAATCGACGAGAAGACCCTCGGTCTGATCCTGCAGTCCGGTTTTGACGAGATTCCGGTTCTCAACATCGACCACGTCAATGTTGGCGCCTATATCCGCAACACGCTGTCTGCCGACAAGAACGAGAACCGCCAGGAAGCCCTGTTCGACATCTACCGCGTCATGCGTCCGGGTGAGCCGCCGACCATGGATTCGGCGGAAGCGATGTTCAACTCGCTGTTCTTCGATGCAGAGCGTTACGATCTTTCGGCCGTTGGTCGCGTGAAGATGAACATGCGCCTCGACCTCGACGCGGAAGACACCGTGCGCACGCTGCGCAAGGAAGACATCCTCGCCGTCGTCAAGATGCTGGTCGAACTGCGCGACGGCAAGGGCGAAATCGACGACATCGACAACCTCGGCAACCGCCGTGTGCGTTCTGTCGGCGAGTTGATGGAAAACCAGTATCGTCTGGGCCTTCTGCGCATGGAACGTGCGATCAAGGAACGTATGTCCTCGATCGAAATCGATACCGTGATGCCGCAGGACCTGATCAATGCGAAGCCGGCAGCTGCTGCCGTTCGCGAATTCTTCGGTTCCTCGCAGCTGTCGCAGTTCATGGACCAGGTGAACCCGCTTTCGGAAATCACCCACAAGCGTCGTCTTTCGGCTCTTGGACCGGGTGGTCTGACCCGCGAGCGCGCCGGCTTCGAGGTCCGCGACGTTCACCCGACCCACTACGGCCGTATTTGCCCGATCGAGACGCCGGAAGGCCCGAACATCGGTCTGATCAACTCGCTTGCAACCTTTGCCCGTGTCAACAAGTACGGCTTCATCGAGAGCCCGTACCGCAAGATCACCGACGGCAAGGTCACGAACGACGTTATCTACCTCTCCGCCATGGAAGAGGCGAAGTATTACGTCGCGCAGGCCAACGCGCCGCTCAATGAAGACGGTTCTTTCTCGGAAGAGTTCGTCGTCTGCCGTCACTCGGGCGAAGTTATGCTCGCACCGCGTGACAACATCAACCTGATGGACGTTTCGCCCAAGCAGCTCGTTTCGGTCGCAGCGGCTCTCATTCCGTTCCTGGAAAACGACGACGCCAACCGCGCTCTCATGGGCTCGAACATGCAGCGTCAGGCCGTTCCGCTTCTGCGCGCAGAGGCGCCTTTCGTGGGCACCGGCATGGAACCGATCGTTGCGCGTGACTCCGGCGCTGCCATCGCGGCTCGCCGCGGCGGTGTCGTCGACCAGGTCGACGCGACGCGTATCGTTATCCGCGCCACGGAAGATCTCGATGCAGGCAAGTCCGGCGTTGACATCTACCGTCTGCAGAAGTTCCAGCGTTCGAACCAGAACACCTGCGTCAACCAGCGTCCGCTGGTGTCCGTCGGTGATATCATCTCCAAGGGTGACATCATCGCGGATGGTCCGTCGACCGACCTCGGTGACCTGGCTCTCGGCCGTAACGCGCTCGTCGCGTTCATGCCCTGGAACGGCTACAACTACGAAGACTCGATCCTGATGTCGGAGCGCATCGTTTCCGACGACGTGTTCACCTCCATCCACATCGAAGAGTTCGAAGTGATGGCGCGTGACACGAAGCTTGGTCCGGAAGAAATCACGCGCGATATTCCGAACGTTTCGGAAGAAGCGCTGAAGAACCTCGACGAAGCCGGTATCGTCTACATCGGTGCGGAAGTTCAGCCGGGCGACATCCTCGTCGGCAAGATCACGCCGAAGGGCGAAAGCCCGATGACGCCGGAAGAAAAGCTTCTGCGCGCCATCTTCGGTGAAAAGGCTTCCGACGTTCGCGACACCTCCATGCGCATGCCTCCGGGCACGTTCGGTACGGTCGTGGAAGTCCGCGTCTTCAACCGTCACGGTGTGGAGAAGGACGAGCGCGCGATGGCTATCGAGCGCGAAGAGATCGAGCGTCTGGCGAAGGACCGTGACGACGAGCAGGCGATCCTCGACCGTAACGTCTACGGCCGTCTGATCGACATGCTGCGTGGCCAGGTTTCGATTGCCGGTCCGAAGGGCTTCAAGAAGGGCGTCGAGCTCTCCAACGCTGTCGTCTCCGAATATCCCCGCTCGCAGTGGTGGATGTTCGCCGTCGAGGACGAAAAGGCCCAGGCTGAGATCGAAGCACTTCGCGGCCAGTACGACGAATCCAAGTCGCGCCTTGAGCAGCGCTTCATGGACAAGGTCGAAAAGGTCCAGCGCGGCGATGAAATGCCTCCGGGCGTCATGAAGATGGTCAAGGTCTTCGTTGCCGTTAAGCGCAAGATCCAGCCGGGCGACAAGATGGCCGGCCGTCACGGTAACAAGGGCGTCGTCTCGCGTATCGTTCCCGTCGAGGACATGCCGTTCCTCGAAGACGGCACGCATGTCGACATCTGCTTGAACCCGCTCGGCGTGCCGTCGCGCATGAACGTCGGCCAAATCCTCGAAACCCACCTCGCATGGGCATGCGCAGGCATGGGCAAGAAGATCGGTGAGATGCTCGAAGAGTATCGCAAGACGATGGACATCAGCGAGCTTCGCAGCGAGCTGACGGAAATCTATGCGTCTGAAGCCAATGACGAGGTTCAGCGTTTTGATGACGACTCGCTCGTCAAGCTCGCCGAAGAAGCCAAGCGCGGTGTTTCCATCGCGACTCCGGTTTTCGACGGTGCGCATGAGCCTGACGTTGCCGCGATGCTGAAGAAGGCAGGTCTGCATGAATCCGGTCAGTCCGTCCTTTACGACGGCCGTACCGGTGAGCCGTTCGACCGCAAGGTCACCGTCGGCTACATGTACATGATCAAGCTGAACCACCTTGTCGACGACAAGATCCACGCTCGTTCGATCGGTCCTTACTCGCTCGTTACCCAGCAGCCGCTGGGCGGCAAGGCGCAGTTCGGCGGTCAGCGCTTCGGGGAAATGGAAGTCTGGGCTCTGGAAGCATACGGCGCGGCTTACACGCTGCAGGAAATGCTCACCGTCAAGTCGGACGACGTGGCTGGCCGCACCAAGGTTTACGAAGCGATCGTCCGTGGCGACGACACCTTCGAAGCCGGTATCCCCGAGAGCTTCAACGTTCTCGTCAAGGAAATGCGGTCGCTCGGCCTGTCCGTCGAGCTGGAAAACTCGAAGATCGAGAACCAGCCCGAAGACCAGCTGCCTGACGCGGCGGAATAAACACGACAGAGGCGGGCGCCTGAGAGGGCGCCTGCCGGTTTCCCGAGCGGTCTTTGCGGTTCGGGATACTTTCGCCGCATTATGCGGTTAATCCGTATTTAAAGCTCTGGACGGCGACCCGGGAAGAAGCCGGTCCAGATGCAAACAGGGGCAGCAGCTAGCCTCTCAAGGAGACAAGGCATGAACCAAGAGGTCATGAATCTTTTCAATCCTCAGGTGCCTGCGCAGCATTTCGATTCCATCCGGATTTCGATCGCTTCGCCGGAAAAAATCCTGTCGTGGTCCTACGGCGAGATCAAGAAGCCGGAAACCATCAACTACCGTACGTTCAAGCCTGAGCGTGACGGTCTTTTCTGCGCGCGTATCTTCGGGCCGATCAAGGACTATGAGTGCCTGTGCGGCAAGTACAAGCGCATGAAGTACAAGGGCATCATCTGCGAAAAGTGCGGCGTCGAAGTGACGCTGTCGCGCGTTCGCCGTGAGCGCATGGGCCATATCGAGCTCGCAGCGCCGGTTGCCCACATCTGGTTCCTGAAGTCGCTTCCTTCGCGTATCTCGACCCTGCTCGACATGACGCTGAAGGATGTTGAGCGCGTTCTCTATTTCGAGAACTACATTGTCACGGAACCCGGTCTCACCTCGCTCAAGCAGAACCAGCTTCTGTCTGAAGAAGAGTACATGATCGCCGTCGACGAGTTCGGCGAAGACCAGTTCACCGCCATGATCGGCGCTGAAGCCATCTATGAGATGCTGGCTTCGATGAACCTCGAAAAGATCGCCGGCGACCTGCGTGCCGAACTTGCTGAGACCACGTCGGATCTCAAGCAGAAGAAGCTGATGAAGCGCCTGAAGATCGTCGAGAACTTCATGGAATCGGGCAACCGTCCTGAATGGATGATCATGAAGGTCGTTCCGGTCATTCCGCCGGACCTGCGTCCGCTGGTTCCGCTGGATGGCGGCCGTTTTGCGACGTCCGACCTCAACGATCTCTATCGCCGCGTCATCAACCGTAACAACCGTCTGAAGCGCCTGATCGAGCTTCGTGCGCCTGGCATCATCATCCGCAACGAAAAGCGTATGTTGCAGGAATCCGTCGATGCGCTGTTCGACAACGGTCGTCGCGGCCGCGTCATCACGGGTGCCAACAAGCGTCCGCTGAAGTCGCTCTCCGACATGCTCAAGGGCAAGCAGGGCCGTTTCCGCCAGAACCTTCTCGGCAAGCGCGTCGACTATTCCGGCCGTTCGGTTATCGTGACTGGTCCGGAACTGAAGCTGCATCAGTGCGGCCTGCCGAAGAAGATGGCGCTCGAACTGTTCAAGCCGTTCATCTACGCCCGCCTCGACGCCAAGGGTTACTCCTCGACCGTCAAGCAGGCCAAGAAGCTGGTTGAAAAGGAAAAGCCTGAGGTTTGGGATATCCTCGACGAGGTCATCCGCGAACATCCGGTTCTCTTGAACCGCGCGCCGACGCTGCACCGTCTGGGTATCCAGGCTTTCGAACCCATGCTGGTCGAAGGCAAGGCCATCCAGCTGCACCCGCTCGTCTGCACGGCCTTCAACGCCGACTTCGACGGTGACCAGATGGCTGTTCACGTTCCGCTTTCACTGGAAGCCCAGCTGGAAGCGCGCGTGCTGATGATGTCGACCAACAACATCCTGCATCCGGCAAACGGCCACCCGATCATCGTTCCTTCGCAGGACATGGTTCTCGGCCTGTATTACCTGTCGATCATGAACCAGAACGAGCCGGGCGAAGGCATGGCCTTCTCCGACATCGGTGAGCTGCATCACGCACTTGAAAACAAGGTCGTGACGCTGCATGCCAAGATCCGTGGTCGCTTCAAGACCGTGGATGCCGATGGCAAGCCGGTTTCGAAGATCCATGAGACGACCCCCGGCCGTATGCTGATTGGCGAACTTCTGCCGAAGAACGTCAACGTGCCTTTCGACGTCTGCAACCAGGAAATGACCAAGAAGAACATCTCCAAGATGATCGACACGGTCTACCGTCATTGCGGCCAGAAAGACACGGTCATCTTCTGTGACCGCATCATGCAGCTCGGCTTTGCCCATGCCTGCCGCGCCGGCATTTCGTTCGGCAAGGACGACATGGTCATTCCTGACAGCAAGGTGAAGATCGTTGGCGACACCGAAGCTCTCGTGAAGGAATACGAACAGCAGTATAATGATGGTCTCATCACCCAGGGCGAAAAGTACAACAAGGTTGTCGACGCCTGGGGCAAGGCAACCGAAAAGGTCGCCGAAGAGATGATGGCACGCATCAAGGCTGTCGAGTTCGATCCGGAAACGGGCCGCCAGAAGCCGATGAACTCCATCTACATGATGTCTCACTCGGGTGCTCGTGGTTCTCCGAACCAGATGCGTCAGCTGGGCGGCATGCGCGGCCTGATGGCGAAGCCATCGGGTGAAATCATCGAGACGCCGATCATCTCGAACTTCAAGGAAGGCCTGACCGTTAACGAGTACTTCAACTCGACCCACGGTGCCCGTAAGGGTCTCGCAGACACCGCCCTGAAGACCGCGAACTCGGGTTACCTGACCCGTCGTCTCGTCGACGTCGCGCAGGATTGCATTGTCAACTCCAGGGATTGCGGCACCGACAAGGGCCTCACCATGACTGCCATCGTTGATGCCGGTCAGGTGGTTGCTTCGCTCGGCGCGCGTATCCTCGGTCGTACGGCTCTCGATGACATCGACAACCCGGTCACCGGCGAGAACATCGTCAAGGCTGGCACGCTGATCGACGAAGCCGACGTGGCTGCCATCGAGAAGGCTGGCATCCAGTCCGTTCGCATCCGCTCGGCGCTCACCTGCGAAGTGCAGGTTGGTGTCTGCGGCGTCTGCTACGGTCGTGACCTTGCACGCGGTACGCCTGTCAACATGGGCGAAGCCGTTGGCGTTATCGCCGCTCAGTCGATCGGTGAACCTGGCACGCAGCTCACCATGCGTACGTTCCACCTTGGTGGCACGGCAAACGTGGTCGACCAGTCGTTCCTCGAAGCGTCTTATGAAGGCACGATCCAGATCAAGAACCGCAACATCCTGCGGAACTCCGAAGGCGTTCTCATCGCCATGGGCCGTAACATGTCCGTTACGATCCTTGATGAGCGCGGCGCGGAACGTTCCACACAGCGTGTGGCTTACGGTTCGAAGATCTTCGTTGATGATGGCGACAAGGTAAAGCGTGGCCAGCGTCTTGCAGAGTGGGACCCCTACACCCGTCCGATGATGACGGAAGTGGAAGGTACCGTTCACTTCGAAGACCTCGTCGACGGTCTCTCCGTTCTGGAAGCAACCGACGAATCCACCGGCATCACCAAGCGTCAGGTCATTGACTGGCGTTCGACGCCGCGCGGTTCGGATCTCAAGCCTGCGATCGTCATCAAGGACGCGTCCGGCGCTGTTGCGAAGCTTGCCCGTGGTGGCGAAGCCCGCTTCCAGCTCTCGGTCGACGCCATCCTGTCGGTCGAGCCGGGTGCGAAGGTCTCTCAGGGTGACGTGCTTGCACGTTCGCCGCTGGAAAGCGCCAAGACGAAGGACATCACCGGTGGTCTGCCGCGCGTTGCGGAACTGTTCGAAGCCCGTCGTCCGAAGGATCACGCCATCATCGCAGAGATCGATGGTACGATCCGCCTCGGCCGCGACTACAAGAACAAGCGCCGCGTGATGATCGAGCCTGCGGAAGACGGCGTCGAGCCGGTCGAATACCTGATCCCGAAGGGCAAGCCCTTCCACCTTCAGGAAGGCGACTATATCGAAAAGGGTGAATACATCCTCGACGGTAACCCGGCGCCGCACGACATTCTGGCGATCAAGGGCGTGGAAGCTCTGGCTTCCTACCTCGTGAACGAAATCCAGGAAGTCTACCGTCTGCAGGGCGTTGTGATCAACGACAAGCACATCGAGGTGATCGTTCGCCAGATGCTGCAGAAGGTTGAAATCACCGATGCTGGCGATAGCCAGTACATCGTGGGTGACAACGTTGATCGCATCGAGCTCGATGACAACAATGACCGCCTGATCGAAGAAGGCAAGAAGCCTGCCTATGGCGAGCCGGTTCTGCTCGGCATCACCAAGGCTTCGCTGCAGACGCCGTCCTTCATCTCGGCCGCATCCTTCCAGGAAACCACCAAGGTTCTCACGGAAGCTGCGATTGCCGGCAAGACGGACACGCTGCAGGGCCTCAAGGAAAACGTCATTGTCGGCCGTCTCATCCCGGCCGGTACCGGCGGCACCATGACGCAGATCCGCCGCATCGCCACCTCGCGCGACGACCTCATTCTCGAGGAACGCCGCAAGGGTACCGGTGCAGGTTCTGCAAACCAGATGCTGCAGGACATGACGGACCAGGCTCCGGCTGCCGAGTAAGGTCAGACGGGGCAGGGGCTTTGCGGAGTCCCCCAAAGTTCGAAGCAAAACGCCCGGAGCAATCCGGGCGTTTTTGTTTGTATGGACAGAGGCCGGGCGCCTCCACCGTCGCCCGGCATTCCTGGATATGCGACAGGGCTAGTCCTGTTTCCGGATGTTGTAGCGGGTCAGGACAGAGAGGCGCCGAACAAGATCGGTCTGGCCTGCGCTGCCGGTCTTGGCATAGATCGACTTTGCGTTGCTGCGCACCGTTTCATGGGAAATCTGCAATTGCTTCGCCACTGCCGGTAGCGAAAGTCCTTTCATGATTTCCAAAGCCACGTGTGCCTCGCCTCTTGTGAGGTCGTATAGCCCCTTCAACAACGCGCTTGCGTCGGCAATGGTGCCGGTGGGCTGCGATATGAGCACGATGGCGTTGCCTTTCGGAGATAAGTCGAGCGCCGTCTTGCGCAGCGGTATGACGTGAAGAATGCAGGGTCTATCTTCACCGGCGGGGAGAGGGAAGGAACCGGCATCGTGCCCGGCCAGCGCTTTGTACAGGAGCCGGTTCACCCTCTCGTCAGCAATGGCAATACTGTCGCGTGTGGGGGCGGCGAAACATTTCTGCAATGACAGGAAGAGATCGTTGGCCGAGAGAATGAGGCCGTTTGCCTGCAGCACGGCTGCCGGAGCACCAATGGCATTGAGGCCGAAGGTCATCGCGTCGGCTTTCTGCCGTTGCAGCCGCGTTGCGAGCGCAAGGCTACGGGCGATATGTGGCCTCAGTCCGGCGAGCGCAGCCATCGTATCAGGCCGGATTATGCCAGCTTCCAGCCTGTGTTCAAACAGCACTGTCATCTCCGGATGGCCGGGCGGCGCGACCTGTGTCGTCGCACCATAGCCCAGGCCGCGGGGCCTGAGGAACTCACGGACGATCGGCAGTTCGGCCCATTCATCAGGGGTGAAGACGTCGAAATCCTGCACGAAGGCGAACCGGCCTTCACGGGCAGTACGCGTAAGGCGATCATTGCGGTGATTCCAGCCTCCCGCCATGTAGTCCTTCATCAGTTCTTGAAAGTTGGGCGTGAGCAGCCAGGCCTGGTCTTCCCCCTTGCCCCAGGTGATGGCGCCGCCCCAGAAACCGAGGCGGCCGCCGGCATTTGCCAGAACCTGCGACCAGCGGTCGGGAAAAAGCGCCGCTTCATAAATGTCATCGATAATGTCTGACGACGATAAAGTATCCAACCCGACCCCGAAATTTTGCGTCGGAACTATTCTAAGCCTATGTTTGTGCGGCATTCAATCTTTTAAGAATCAATACTATTATTCAGACTATATATTCTATAAGTGACTTAATATATTGACAAGCTTTCCAAAAGGGTCGCGTACGAACAGGCGACGTACGCCCCAGGACTCGACGGTGGGGCCGTATTCTATCGGCAGTCCGGCTGCGACGATCCGGTCGCGCACCTCGTCGAAATTGTCGACTTCTATGGAGAAGTCCGGCACATCTGTGCCGGAACCGCCGTCGCGCGCAAAGCTTAGCTGCGCCGGCGCCTTGAGCGGGCTGGCATGGGTGACGATCCAGCCGTGATCCATGGCGACCGGCATGCCGAGGATATCGCCATAAAAGACCTGCGCCAGCGCGGGGTCGGAGGTAGCGATGTTGACGACGACACGTCTGACCGCCATGGCCAAGGCTCTTCAGGCGAAGCGGATGATGGCGACTTCGCCTTCGAGCGCGCCCTGATAGGCCGAGGCGTGCGGCTCTTCATCGGGAATTTCGGTCAGCATGCCGATCTGGTCGAGATCGGCTTCGATGAAGCCCTCCTCGGAAAGCGCGTTCAGCGTTTCGCGAACGGCTGTGTCGTCATCCGGCGCCCTGAGGATGACGTGAATGTCGATACCCTCGGAGTTGTCGGTTTCGTAAGCCTTGCCGATGACGATGAAGACCATCGGCTCGTCGCGTCCGTTGTCGTTGTCGGGGAGGGTGCTCATGACGCGGTTTCCTTGATCTTTCGTTGCTGTCATCAGGGCAGGGGAATCGGTTCCGCCCGCGGCGCGGCCATGTCCGGCCAGCCTGAGGGAATCAATAGACGGATTTTATGAAAAGCCAAAGGCCGGAGGTTAAAATCGCTGCCGTTGATGCCGACTTATGGTATAGGGAGGGGGAAATGGCGTTGCGGTGGCGTTCGTGGTCCCGGGCGCGGGCGCAAAATGCGGATTCACCCTTGACGAAAGCTGGCTAAAACAGTAGTACGCCCGCCATCGGAGCCTCTGTGGGTGCTGGCCGTTCGGTAAGCTTTTTCCCGAACATCATCTCAAACGGGTCTCCATTGCACGTAGAAGACACGAATGTTGCACGCAAGACGCCTCATCCGGTGTCCTCTGCTCTTGGTGGTCCATCCGTGAAACCGGATCGGGCCACGTTTTGCGCATGAGGATATATGCGTGCATCGTCGCCGGCAACGGCATAGCCGCCACCCGTGAGGGTGGCTAAAGTAGTTTTTGCAAGGGATGGTTATATGCCTACCGTAAACCAGCTGATCCGCAAGCCTCGCCAGGCACAGGTAAAGCGCAACAAGGTTCCTGCCCTGCAGGAAAACCCGCAGAAGCGTGGTGTTTGCACCCGCGTTTACACGACGACCCCGAAGAAGCCGAACTCGGCTCTGCGTAAGGTTGCCAAGATCCGCCTCACCAACGGCTTCGAAGTCATCGGCTACATTCCTGGCGAAGGTCACAACCTTCAGGAACACTCTGTCGTCATGATCCGCGGCGGCCGCGTGAAGGACTTGCCGGGCGTTCGTTACCACATCATCCGCGGTGTTCTCGATACCCAGGGCGTCAAGAACCGCAAGCAGCGCCGTTCGAAGTACGGTGCGAAGCGTCCGAAGTAATTTCGGCAACAACAATTCGGCGCTGCGCGAGGTTCTCCGCGTGGTATAGCGTCAATAACATTGAGAGACAAAAAGTATGTCCCGTCGCCATAGTGCAGAAAAGCGTGAGATCAACCCGGATCCGAAGTTCGGTGATCTGGTCGTCACCAAGTTCATGAACGCCATCATGCTTCACGGCAAGAAGTCGGTAGCAGAAAGCATCGTTTACGGCGCGTTCGACGTCGTTCAGGGCAAGACGAAGCAGGAGCCGCTCGCCGTGTTCCATTCGGCCCTCGACAATGTTGCGCCGCATGTTGAAGTGCGTTCGCGCCGCGTTGGTGGTGCGACATACCAGGTTCCGGTTGATGTTCGTCCCGAGCGTCGCCAGGCCCTCGCAATCCGCTGGTTGATCACCGCTGCGCGCAAGCGCAACGAAACGACCATGATCGATCGCCTCTCCGGCGAACTCATGGACGCTGCGAACAACCGCGGCTCCGCCGTCAAGAAGCGTGAAGACACGCACAAGATGGCCGACGCTAACCGCGCATTCTCGCATTACCGCTGGTAATCTTAACCGATCGCATATCGAAAGGCAGTCCATTATGGCTCGCGAATATAAAATCGAAGACTACCGCAATTTCGGTATCATGGCGCATATCGACGCCGGCAAGACGACCACCACCGAGCGTATTCTCTATTACACCGGTAAGTCGCACAAGATCGGCGAAGTTCACGATGGCGCAGCCACGATGGACTGGATGGAGCAGGAGCAGGAGCGTGGTATCACCATCACGTCCGCTGCGACCACGACCTTCTGGAAGGGCCGTGACGGCAAGACTCGCCGCTTCAACATCATCGACACCCCCGGCCACGTTGACTTCACCATCGAAGTCGAGCGTTCGCTGCGCGTTCTCGACGGCGCCATCGCGCTGCTCGACGCCAACGCCGGTGTTGAGCCGCAGACGGAAACCGTCTGGCGTCAGGCTGAGAAGTATCATGTTCCGCGCATGATCTTCTGCAACAAGATGGACAAGACCGGTGCTGACTTCTACCGCTCGGTAGAAATGATCAAGACCCGTCTCGGCGCCACTGCCGTTGTCATGCAGCTGCCGATCGGCGCTGAGACCGAGTTCAAGGGCGTTATCGACCTGATCGAGATGAATGCTCTCGTATGGCGCGACGAGTCGCTCGGCGCCCAGTGGGACGTCGTCGAGATCCCCGAGGACATGAAGGCCAAGGCTGAAGAATATCGTGAAAAGCTGATCGAGACGGTTGTCGAGATCGACGAAGAAGCGATGGAAGCCTACCTCGAAGGCAACTACCCGGACAACGACAAGATTCGTGAACTCGTTCGCCGCGGCACCATCGACGTGAAGTTCCACCCGATGTTCTGTGGTACTGCGTTCAAGAACAAGGGCGTTCAGCCGCTCCTCGACGCCGTTGTCGACTATCTGCCTTCGCCGCTGGACATTCCGGCGATCAAGGGCATCGACGCCAAGACGGAAGCCGAAATCGAGCGTCACGCTGACGATTCCGAGCCGCTTTCCATGCTCGCGTTCAAGATCATGAACGACCCCTTCGTTGGTTCGCTCACTTTCGCACGCATCTACTCGGGCAAGCTCGAAAAGGGCACGTCTGTCATGAACACGGTCAAGGACAAGCGCGAGCGCGTCGGCCGTATGCTGCAGATGCACTCCAACAGCCGTGAAGACATCGAAGAAGCCTATGCAGGCGACATCGTTGCTCTGGCTGGCCTCAAGGAAACCACCACTGGCGATACGCTCTGCGATCCGCTGAAGCCGGTTATCCTCGAGCGCATGGAATTCCCCGAGCCGGTCATCCAGATCGCGATCGAGCCGAAGACCAAGGGCGACCAGGAAAAGATGGGCCTCGCGCTCAACCGTCTGGCTGCAGAAGATCCGTCCTTCCGTGTCAAGACCGACGACGAATCCGGCCAGACCATCATTGCCGGCATGGGCGAACTTCACCTCGACATCATCGTTGACCGTATGCGTCGCGAGTTCAAGGTTGAAGCAACCGTCGGTGCTCCGCAGGTTGCCTACCGCGAAACGATCACGCGTCAGCACGAAGAAGACTACACGCACAAGAAGCAGTCCGGTGGTACCGGTCAGTTCGCTCGCGTGAAGATCATCTTCGAACCGAACCCCGAAGGCGAAGACTTCAAGTTCGAGTCGAAGATCGTCGGTGGTGCTGTTCCGAAGGAATACATCCCGGGCGTTCAGAAGGGTATCGAAAGCGTTCTGTCTTCCGGTCCGCTGGCTGGCTTCCCGATGCTCGGCGTTAAGGCGACGCTGGTCGACGGTGCATTCCACGATGTTGACTCGTCGGTTCTCGCCTTCGAAATCGCATCGCGTGCCTGCTTCCGTGAAGCAGCCAAGAAGGCTGGTGCACAGCTTCTCGAGCCGATGATGAAGGTCGAAGTCGTAACGCCGGAAGACTATGTCGGCGACGTTATCGGCGACCTGAACTCCCGTCGTGGTCAGATCCAGGGCCAGGAAAGCCGTGGTATCGCCGTCGTCATCAACGCGCATGTTCCGCTCGCGAACATGTTCAAGTACGTCGATAACCTGCGCTCCATGTCGCAGGGTCGCGCTCAGTACTCGATGACGTTCGATCACTATTCGCCGGTTCCGTCGAACGTGGCGCAGGAAATCCAGGCAAAGTACTCCGGTCAGAAGTGATCGGGGTACGCCCCACCGAATTTTGAAGATTATTCCCGTCACGGGACAAGAATGGAGAGCCACTAATGGCAAAGAGCAAGTTTGAGCGGACGAAGCCGCACGTCAACATTGGCACGATCGGTCACGTTGACCATGGCAAGACGTCGCTGACGGCAGCAATCACGAAGTTCTTCGGCGAGTTCAAGGCGTATGACCAGATCGACGCGGCTCCTGAAGAGAAGGCTCGTGGTATCACGATCTCGACGGCACACGTTGAGTACGAGACGGCCAACCGTCACTACGCTCACGTTGACTGCCCCGGCCACGCCGACTACGTGAAGAACATGATCACCGGTGCTGCCCAGATGGACGGCGCGATCCTGGTTTGCTCCGCCGCTGACGGCCCGATGCCGCAGACGCGCGAGCACATCCTGCTTGCCCGTCAGGTTGGCGTTCCGGCCATCGTCGTGTTCCTCAACAAGGTCGACCAGGTTGACGACGCCGAGCTTCTCGAGCTCGTCGAGCTTGAAGTTCGCGAACTTCTGTCGTCCTACGACTTCCCGGGCGACGATATTCCGATCATCAAGGGTTCGGCGCTTGCTGCTCTTGAAGATTCCGACAAGAAGATCGGTGAAGACGCGATCCGCGAGCTGATGGCTGCGGTTGACGCCTACATCCCGACGCCTGAGCGTCCGATCGACCAGCCGTTCCTGATGCCGATCGAAGACGTGTTCTCGATCTCGGGCCGTGGTACGGTTGTGACGGGTCGCGTTGAGCGCGGTATCGTCAAGGTTGGTGAAGAAGTCGAAATCGTCGGCATCCGTCCGACCTCGAAGACGACTGTTACCGGCGTTGAAATGTTCCGCAAGCTGCTCGACCAGGGCCAGGCTGGCGACAACATCGGTGCACTTGTTCGCGGTGTTAACCGTGACGGCGTCGAGCGTGGTCAGATCCTGTGCAAGCCGGGTTCGGTAAAGCCGCACAAGAAGTTCAAGGCAGAAGCCTACATCCTGACGAAGGAAGAAGGCGGCCGTCATACGCCGTTCTTCACGAACTATCGTCCGCAGTTCTACTTCCGCACGACGGACGTTACGGGCATCGTTACGCTTCCGGAAGGCACGGAAATGGTTATGCCTGGCGACAACGTCACCGTTGACGTCGAGCTGATCGTTCCGATCGCGATGGAAGAAAAGCTGCGCTTCGCTATCCGCGAAGGCGGCCGTACCGTCGGCGCCGGCATCGTTGCCTCGATCGTCGAGTAATCTCGACCGTTGAAATTCAGGCTGGCGGCGGTGTGAACAGCACCGCCGCCGGACTTTTGGTAAAAAGCCTGGCGGCGTTGCATTTTTAGTGCTTGAAAAATTCGGTGAAAGCGCGTAAACGCGCACTCACATTCACCGCTGGATTCGCAAGCGATTGCGGAACGCGGTGTTTTTAGCAATACAGACTACTGAAATGATTGGGGTGCGACGCGCATTCCTCTCGATTTTTGAAAATCTGCGGCGCCACGATCAATAGAAGTTCATGTGTTTCCGCGTGCGGAAACGAATAACAAAGAACAAGGACAAGACGAATGAACGGCCAGAATATCCGTATCCGCCTCAAGGCGTTCGATCACCGGATCCTCGATGCCTCTACCCGTGAAATCGTGTCGACCGCAAAGCGCACCGGCGCCAGCGTTCGCGGCCCGGTTCCGCTCCCCACCCGCATCGAAAAGTTTACTGTCAACCGCTCTCCCCACGTTGACAAGAAGAGCCGTGAACAGTTCGAAATGCGGACGCACAAGCGTCTTCTCGATATCGTTGACCCGACCCCGCAGACTGTCGATGCCCTTATGAAGCTCGACCTCGCTGCTGGTGTTGACGTGGAAATCAAGCTCTAAGACCCGGCCCGAACCATTCAGGGTAAGGGCTGAAATAACAAGGAAGGTACGTGGAGCAATCCAACGACTTCCAAACCGGAGACCGGAAACATCGTGAGATGTCGAAGGGCACTCCTTAACAAAGGCCAGAGAGGGTTTTCCCTTCAAGGCTCGCAAGAGGATGAACCAATGCGTTCAGGTGTGATTGCACAGAAAGTGGGTATGACACGCGTCTATAACGACGCAGGTGAGCATATCCCTGTAACAGTATTGCGACTGGATAACGTACAAGTCGTTGCCCAGCGCACGGAAGACAAGAATGGCTACACCGCAGTTCAGCTCGGTGCCGGCCAGTCCAAGGTCAAGAACACGACGAAGGCGCTTCGCGGTCACTTTGCCGCTGCCAATGTCGAACCGAAGGCAAAGCTCGTCGAGTTCCGGGTTTCCCCCGAGAACCTGATCGACATCGGTGCAACACTGACCGCAAATCATTTTCAGACCGGCCAGCTGGTCGATGTCACCGGAACCACGATCGGTAAGGGTTTCGCCGGTGCTATGAAGCGTCACAACTTCGGTGGTGGCCGCGCTTCGCACGGTAACTCGATCTCGCACCGTGCACACGGTTCGACTGGTTCCAATCAGGATCCGGGTCGCGTCTGGAAGGGCAAGCGCATGGCTGGTCATATGGGCCAGACCCGCGTTACGACCCAGAACCTCGAAGTCGTTTCGACTGATGAAGACCGTGGCCTCATCCTCGTGAAGGGTGCAGTTCCCGGCTCGAAGGGTTCCTGGATCATCGTCCGCGACGCCGTCAAGTCGGCTGCGAAGTAAGGGAGCCTTATCATGGAATTGAACGTCAAGACCCTCGAGGGAAAAGACGCCGGCAAGGTTTCTCTGTCGGATGAGATCTTCGGCCTCGACCCCCGCCAGGACATTCTGGCCCGCATGGTTCGCTGGCAGCTTGCAAAGAAGCAGCAGGGAACCCACAAGTCCAAGAACCGGTCGGAAGTTTCCCGCACCGGCGCGAAGATGTACAAGCAGAAGGGTACGGGCCGCGCTCGTCACCATTCGGCTCGCGCACCGCAGTTCCGCGGCGGCGGCAAGGCCCACGGCCCGGTTGTTCGCAGCCACGCCCATGACCTTCCCAAGAAGGTTCGTGCGCTCGCCCTGCGTCATGCCCTGTCTGCAAAGCTGAAGGCTGAAGAACTGATCATCGTCGATCAGCTCGTCGCGTCCGAAGCAAAGACCAAGGCTCTGCTGGGCAGCTTCGCTTCGCTTGGCCTGACCAACGCTCTCGTTATCGGCGGCGCCGAACTTGATGGCAACTTCAAGCTCGCTGCTCAGAACATCCCGAACGTGGACGTTCTGCCGGTACAGGGCATCAATGTTTACGACATCCTGCGCCGTGGCAAGCTGGTGCTTTCCAAGGCTGCTGTAGAGGCTCTGGAGGAGCGGTTCAAATGACGGATCTTCGCCACTACGATGTGATCGTATCTCCTTCGATCACGGAAAAGTCGACGCTGGTATCCGAACAGAACCAGGTCGTATTCAACGTCGCCAAGAATGCTTCCAAGCCTGAAATCAAGGCTGCCGTGGAAGCTCTCTTCGGCGTCAAAGTCACGGCTGTGAACACGCTTATCCGCAAGGGTAAGACCCGTCGTTTCCGTGGGTTCGCCGGTAAGCTGAAGGACGTCAAGAAAGCCGTCGTCACGCTCGCCGAAGGTCAATCCATCGACGTGTCCACCGGACTCTAAAGGTTAGGCCCAAGCGGGCAAAGACCCAAAAGGGAACAATAAAATGGCATTGAAAAGTTTCAATCCGACCACGCCGAGCCAGCGCCAGCTGGTTATCGTGGACCGCGCTTCGCTCTACAAGGGCAAGCCGGTAAAGGCTCTCACCCAGGGCCTCAGCTCCAAGGGTGGCCGTAACAACCAGGGCCGGATCACCGTCCGTTTCCAGGGTGGCGGTCACAAGCGGACCTACCGTCTGGTTGACTTCAAGCGTCGCAAGTTCGACGTTGAAGGCACCGTTGAACGTCTGGAATACGACCCCAACCGCACCGCGTTCATCGCGCTGGTTACGTATACCGACGGCGAACAGGCTTACATTCTCGCGCCACAGCGTCTCGCTGCTGGTGACAAGGTGATCGCCTCCGACAAGGCAGTGGACGTGAAGCCCGGCAACACCATGCCGCTTCAGTACATTCCGGTCGGTTCGATCATCCACAACGTCGAGATGAAGCCGGGCAAGGGCGGTCAGATCGCTCGCTCCGCCGGTACGTATGTCCAGCTCGTCGGCCGCGATGCCGGCATGGCCATCCTGCGTCTCAACTCGGGCGAACAGCGTCTGGTGCACGGCTCCTGCCTCGCATCGATCGGCGCTGTTTCGAACTCTGACCACGCCAACATCAACGACGGCAAGGCCGGTCGTTCCCGTTGGCGCGGCAAGCGTCCGCACGTTCGCGGCGTCGTCATGAACCCGGTCGACCACCCGCACGGCGGTGGTGAAGGTCGCACGTCGGGTGGTCGCCACCCGGTTACTCCGTGGGGCAAGCCCACGAAGGGCAAGCGCACCCGTTCGAACAAGTCGACCGACAAGTTCATCATGCGCTCGCGCCATCAGCGTAAGAAGTAAGAGAGGTAGTCACTAATGGCTCGTTCAGTATGGAAAGGTCCGTTTGTTGACGGCTATCTTCTCACCAAGGCTGAGAAGGTGCGCGAGAGCGGACGTAACGAAGTAATCAAGATCTGGAGCCGTCGCTCCACGATCCTGCCGCAGTTCGTTGGTCTGACCTTCGGCGTCTACAACGGCAGCAAGCATGTGCCCGTCTCGGTTAATGAAGACATGGTCGGACACAAGTTCGGTGAATTCTCTCCGACCCGTACCTATTACGGTCACGGCGCGGACAAGAAGGCAAAGAGGAAGTAATCATGGCGAAGGCTAAGACCGAACGCCGGCTGAAGGACAACGAGGCTCAGGCCGTTGCCCGTACGCTCCGCGTCAGCCCCCAGAAACTGAACCTGGTTGCCGCTCTTATCCGTGGCAAGAAGGTTGATCGCGCTCTCGCCGAGCTCGAGTTCTCCCGCAAGCGCATTGCAGGCACCGTCAAGAAGACGCTGGAATCTGCAATTGCCAATGCGGAAAACAACCACGACCTCGACGTCGACGCTCTCGTTGTCGCCGAGGCCTATGTTGGCAAGTCCATCACCATGAAGCGTTTCCACGCTCGTGGCCGTGGTCGTGCTTCCCGCATTGAAAAGCCGTTCGCTCACCTCACGATCGTTGTTCGTGAAGTCGAGGAAAAAGGGGAGGCCGCATAATGGGTCAGAAAATCAATCCGATCGGCTTCCGCCTCGGCATCAACCGTACCTGGGATAGCCGCTGGTACGCTGACACCGCAGAATACGGCAAGCTGCTGCATGAAGACCTGAAGATCCGGGCTTACCTGATCAAGGAACTCAAGCAGGCCGGTATCGCAAAGGTCGTCATCGAGCGTCCGCACAAGAAGTGCCGCGTCACGATCCACTCGGCTCGTCCGGGTCTGATCATCGGCAAGAAGGGTGCAGACATCGAGAAGCTTCGCAAGAAGCTTTCCGAGATGACCAACTCCGAAACGCACCTCAACATCGTTGAAGTGCGCAAGCCGGAAATTGACGCGACGCTGGTTGCCCAGTCGATCGCTCAGCAGCTCGAGCGCCGCGTGGCTTTCCGCCGTGCGATGAAGCGTGCTGTTCAGTCCGCAATGCGTCTTGGCGCCGAAGGCATCAAGATCACCTGCGGCGGCCGTCTTGGCGGTGCTGAAATCGCTCGTACCGAATGGTACCGCGAAGGTCGCGTTCCGTTGCACACGCTGCGTGCGGACATCGACTACGGCACGGCTGAAGCTGAAACCGCATTCGGCATCTGCGGCATCAAGGTCTGGATCTTCAAGGGCGAAATCCTTGAGCACGATCCGATGGCTTCTGAGCGTCGCGGTCTCGAAGGCGACGCACAGGGCCCTGCAAGCCGTGAGCGTGGCGATCGTGGCGATCGTCGTCGCGAAAACGCTTGATTGACGCTGGCGAAAGATAAGCTCGGAGAAGTAAGAAAATGTTGCAGCCAAAGCGTACTAAGTACCGTAAGCAGTTCAAGGGACGCATCAAGGGCGTCGCCAAGGGCGGCTTTGACCTGGCATTCGGTGAATTCGGCTTGAAGTCGCAGGAACCGAACCGCGTGAATGCACGCGAGATCGAAGCGGCCCGCCGCGCGATCACGCGTTACATGAAGCGCGCAGGTCGCGTGTGGATCCGCGTATTCCCCGACGTTCCGGTTACGGCCAAGCCGACCGAAGTTCGTATGGGTAAGGGCAAGGGTTCGGTCGATTACTGGGCATGCAAGGTCAAGCCCGGTCGTATGATGTTCGAGATCGACGGTGTGTCCGAGGAGATCGCCCGTGAGGCGCTTCGTCTCGGCGCTGCCAAGCTCTCGGTCAAGACGCGCTTCGTACAGCGCATCGCAGAGTAAGGAGCAAGGCACATGAAAGCCGATGAAGTTCGCGGCCTCAGCGCCGACCAGCTCAAGGACAAGCTCGCCGATCTGAAGAAGGAGCAGTTCAACCTGCGCTTCCAGAAGGCAACTGGTCAGCTGGAGAAGTCCTCGCGCATCAACGAAGTCCGCAAGGATATCGCCCGCGTTAAAACCATTGCCCGCCAGAAGGCGGCAGAAGCCAAGGCCTAAGGAAGAATAATATGCCGAAACGCATTCTGCAGGGCGTCGTTGTGTCCGACAAGAACGAGAAGACTGTCGTAGTTCGTGTTGAGCGTCGATTCGCTCACCCGCTGCTTCAGAAGACCGTTCGTCGTTCGAAGAAGTACAAGGCACACGACGAAAACAATCAGTATAAGGTCGGCGATGTCGTTTCCATCGAGGAATGCGCACCGATCTCCAAGGACAAGCGCTGGACGGTCGTTTCCGCCCAGGCTTAATTTCATCAGAATCGCGCCAGGTGTCTTGCACTTGGCGCGAATTCCTGTATGAAGCAGCGCAAGGACGCTCGTGACCCGGGCGTCTTTTGCTTTGATGCGCACGGAAGGTCCTTCGGGAAACCACCCTGTCACGATTTTTCCGCGCAAAAAAAGAGATATTCATAAGCTGGAGCAGGGGGCTCGCTCGGGAGAGTTTGCCCAACCGTTCCGGTAACAACAAGAAGGCGACCTGACATGATTCAGATGCAAACAAACCTCGACGTGGCGGATAATTCCGGCGCACGTCGTGTCATGTGCATCAAGGTGCTGGGCGGCTCGAAGCGCAAATATGCTTCTGTTGGCGACATTATTGTCGTTTCCATCAAGGAAGCTATTCCGCGCGGCCGCGTCAAGAAGGGCGACGTGATGAAGGCGGTTGTCGTGCGCACCGCCAAGGACATCCGCCGCGCTGACGGCAGCGTCATCCGTTTCGATAACAACGCAGCCGTTCTTATCGACAACAAGAAAGAGCCCATCGGCACCCGTATCTTCGGACCGGTTCCGCGCGAACTTCGCGCCAAGAACCACATGAAGATCATCTCGCTGGCTCCGGAAGTACTGTAAGGAGCGTATGCGATGCAGAAAATTCGTAAAGGCGACAAGGTTGTCGTATTGACCGGTAAGGACAAGGGCCGTACCGGCGAAGTAATCCAGGTTTTGCCGAAGGAAGACCGGGCCGTTGTGCGTGGCGTAAACATGGTGAAGCGTCACCAGCGCCAGACCCAGGCCCAGGAAGCCGGCATCATCAACAAGGAAGCATCCTTGCACATCTCCAACATCGCCATCGTCGACAAGGATGGCAAGCCGACCCGCGTTGGCTTCTCGGTTGTGGATGGCAAGAAGGTCCGCGTGGCCAAGCGTTCGGGAGAAGTGATCGATGGCTGATAAGTACGAGCCGCGTCTCAAGACGGAATACGTTTCCCGTATCCGTGGCGCCATGCAGGAGAAGTTCTCCTACGCAAACGTCATGATGATCCCGAAGCTTGAAAAGATCGTGATCAACATGGGCGTTGGCGAAGCGACTGCCGACTCCAAGAAGCCCACGATCGCTGCCGGTGACCTGGCTGCGATTGCCGGCCAGAAGCCGGTCGTTACCCGCGCTCGCAACTCGATCGCTGGTTTCAAGGTTCGCGAAGGCATGCCGATCGGTGCGAAGGTTACCCTTCGTGGCGCCCGCATGTACGAATTCCTTGATCGTCTGGTCAACGTCGCGCTGCCGCGCGTTCGCGACTTCCGGGGCCTGAACCCGAAGAGCTTTGACGGCCGTGGCAACTTCGCCATGGGCATCAAGGAACACATTGTGTTCCCTGAGATCAACTACGATAAGGTTGATCAGATGTGGGGCATGGACATCATCGTTTGCACGACGGCGACGTCGGACGACGAAGCTCGGGCTCTGCTGACAGAGTTCAACTTCCCGTTCCGTCACTAACCGTAACGACGAGCGTAGAAAAGGAACTCCGATATGGCGAAAACAAGCGCAGTTGAAAAGAACAAGCGCCGCCGCAAGTCGGTCGCCCAGCAGGCCAGCAAGCGCGCGGCCCTTAAGGCGATCGTGATGAACCAGTCCCTTCCGATCGAAGAGCGGTTCAAGGCCACCCTGAAGCTCGCTTCGCTGCCGCGTGACGGCTCGAAGACGCGTATCCGCAACCGCTGCGAAGTAACGGGCCGTCCGCGCGCGTTCTATCGCAAGCTCAAGATGTCGCGTATCGCGCTTCGTGAGCTGGGCAATTCCGGCAAGGTGCCGGGCATTGTCAAGTCGAGCTGGTAAGGAGACGGGCACATGACCATGACTGATCCTTTGGGTGATATGCTCACCCGCATCCGCAATGGTGCTGCTCGCCGTAAGTCTTCGGTAAGCACGCCTGCTTCCAGCCTCCGCGCACGCGTTCTCGACGTGCTGCAGTCTGAAGGCTACATTCGCGGTTATTCCAAGGTCGATTTCGAAAACGGCAAGTCCGAATTCACCATCGAGCTGAAGTACTACGAAGGCGCGTCCGTGATCCGTGAGATCGGCCGCGTTTCCAAGCCGGGCCGCCGGGTTTATGTCTCGGTAAAGTCCATTCCGCAGGTCGCGAACGGCCTCGGCATCACCATCCTTTCGACCCCGAAGGGCGTGATGGCCGATCACCAGGCTCGCGAACAGAACGTTGGTGGCGAGGTTCTTTGCTCGGTCTTCTAAGACCCGAGCAAGGATCTCCATAACGAACAGACAGGATTGAATAATGTCTCGTATCGGTAAAAAGCCCGTTCCGGTTCCCGCAGGTGTGACGGCCAATGTCGACGGCCAGAAGGTTACTGCTAAGGGCCCGAAGGGTGAACTGTTTTTCGTCGCTAACGACGACATTCAGCTGAAGCTCGAAGATAACGGCGTTTCCGTAACGCCGGCTAACGGCACCAAGGAAGCTCGTTCGAAGTGGGGCATGTCCCGCACGATGATCGAGAACATCTTCAAGGGTGTTAAGGACGGCTATGAGCGCAAGCTCGAAATCAACGGCGTTGGTTACCGTGCCGCCATGCAGGGCAAGAACCTGCAGCTGGCTCTCGGTTTCAGCCACGACGTTGTTTACGAGCCTCCGGTCGGCATCACCATTGCCGTTCCGAAGCCGACGGAAATCATCGTTTCCGGCATCAACAAGCAGCAGGTTGGCCAGGTTGCCGCGGAAATCCGCGAATACCGCGGTCCCGAGCCCTACAAGGGCAAGGGCGTAAAGTACGCTGAAGAGCGTATTGTACGCAAAGAAGGCAAGAAGAAGTAAGGATCACGCGAAATGGCTAGCAGGAAAGAAGCACTTGCACGTCGCGCGAGCCGTGTGCGCCGCCAGATCAAGGCGGTTGCCAACGGCCGCCCGCGCCTGTCGGTTCATCGCTCGTCGAAGAACATCTACGCCCAGATCATCGATGACGTTGCTGGCAAGACGCTTGCGTCTGCCTCCACGCTCGAAGCCGATCTGCGCGGCTCGCTCAAGACTGGCGCCGACGTTGCAGCAGCAGCTGTTGTCGGCAAGCTGGTTGCCGAGCGCGGCGTCAAGGCTGGCGTCAAGGATGTTGTATTCGACCGTGGCGCGTTCATCTATCACGGCCGTATCAAGGCTCTGGCAGATGCAGCCCGCGAAAGCGGCCTGAACTTCTGATTTTTTTCCGCCCGGACATCGATCCGGGCGGAATTTCACCGGACCATGCGGATCTCGTCTTCGGGGCCGCTGGTCTTTTCGTTTGCCGTTCCACCCGTAAAAGAAAAAGGACAAGGACAATGGCACAGGATAAAAGAGGTTCCCGCGAAGAGCGTCAGAACCGCGAAGAGCGCGATAGCGAATTCGTCGACAAGCTGGTCGCGATCAACCGCGTTGCAAAGGTTGTTAAGGGTGGCCGTCGTTTCGGTTTCGCCGCTCTCGTCGTCGTTGGCGACCAGAAGGGTCGCGTTGGTTTCGGTCACGGCAAGGCTCGTGAAGTTCCGGAAGCGATCCGCAAGGCGACTGAAAGCGCAAAGCGCGATCTGATCTTCGTTCCGCTGCGCGATGGCCGCACGCTGCATCACGACGTCAATGGCCGTCACGGCGCAGGCAAGGTTCTGCTGCGTTCGGCCAAGGCCGGTACCGGTATCATCGCCGGTGGTCCGATGCGCGCCGTATTCGAAACGCTCGGCGTTCATGACGTTGTTGCCAAGTCGACCGGTTCTTCGAACCCGTACAACATGGTTCGCGCGACGTTCGACGCTCTGAAGCATCAGGTTCATCCGAAGGACATCGCTGCACAGCGCGGTCTGAAGTATGCGACCCTTCAGGCTCGTCGTGCCGCTTCCGGCAACGCTTCTGAAGAATAAGGAGCTGGATCATGGCCAAGAAAACTACTGAAGCCAAGAAGACTGTTACGGTCGAACAGATCGGCAGCCCTACTCGCCGCCCGGCAATCCAGCGTCAGACGCTGGTGGGTCTGGGTCTCAACAAGATGCATCGTCAGCGCACCCTGGAAGACACTCCGGCGGTTCGCGGCATGATCCGTGCGGTCCAGCATCTCGTTCGCGTCGTTGACGAGAAGTGAGACGGAGTAACCTATCATGAAACTCAATGAAATCAAAGACAACGAAGGCGCCTCCAAGGATCGTATCCGCGTAGGTCGCGGTATCGGTTCCGGCAAGGGCAAGACCGGTGGTCGCGGTGTGAAGGGTCAGAAGGCTCGTTCGGGCGTCGCCATCAACGGCTTCGAAGGCGGTCAGATGCCCATCTACCGTCGTCTGCCGAAGCGCGGTTTCAACAACATCTTCGCTTCCGAATATGTCGTCGTATCGCTCGGCCGCATTCAGACCGCCATCGACGCCAAGAAGCTTGACGCTTCCGCAACGATCGATGCTGCTGCTCTCAAGGCTGCCGGCGTTATTCGCCGCACCAAGGACGGCGTTCGTATTCTCGCCGACGGCGAGCTGAAGGCTAAGGTCGCTTTCGAAGTGGCCGGTGCTTCCAAGCCCGCAATCGAAAAGATCGAAAAGGCTGGCGGCTCGATCAAGCTTCTCGCAGTTGCAGCAGAAGCCGCCGAGTAATATATAGACTTCAGGCGCCCGGGGCTTGTCGCTCCGGGCGTTTGCGCTCCCTGGCCACTGTTGCTTTCGATCTAAATCGATTTATAGAGCATCAGGGAAATCTCTTCGCGGTGTGCTTCCTTGGCCCCGCTTGCGGCAGAAAGTGCTGCAGGGAGAGCCTCACAGTTCTTGAACTTCCATAGGGGAGGGGATAGGACATAAAAAACAGGGTGAGGCATGATGGCGGCGCAGAGCCGCGTTTGTCCGAAGCCCGGTTTTGACCAGTATCTTTTAGACCTTTCCGCATCGGCCGGTTGCGCTGGCTGGCAAGGGTCATTCGGAGAAATTTATGGCTTCAGCAGCGGAACAACTGGCTTCGAACCTGAATTTTTCGACCTTCGCTAAGGCGGAGGATCTGAAAAAGCGTCTCTGGTTTACTCTTGCCGCACTTCTCGTCTACCGTCTCGGCACCCATATTCCGCTTCCGGGCCTGAACCCTGAAGCCTATGCGCAGGCCTTCCGTGGCCAGGCCAACGGTATTCTCGGTCTTTTCAACATGTTTGCGGGTGGCGCTGTCGAGCGCATGGCGATTTTCGCCCTCGGCATCATGCCTTACATCTCCGCTTCGATCATCGTGCAGCTCATGACCTCGGTCGTGCCTTCGCTCGAAGCGTTGAAGAAGGAAGGCGAAGCCGGCCGCAAGATCATCAACCAGTACACCCGTTACGGCACGGTGCTGCTCGGCACGCTGCAGGCCTATGGCATTGCGGTCGGCCTCGAAAGCGGTAACGGCCTTGTCGTTGATCCGGGCTGGTTCTTCCGCATTTCCACCGTCATCACGCTGCTTGGCGGTACGATGTTCCTGATGTGGCTTGGCGAACAGATCACCTCGCGCGGTATCGGCAACGGTATTTCGCTGATCATCTTCGCGGGCATTGCCGCCGGTCTGCCCAAGGCTCTGGCCGGCACGCTGGAACTCGGCCGCACCGGTGCGCTTTCGACCCCGCTCATCCTGACGGTCGTCGTCGTTGCAATCGGCGTCATTGCCCTTATCGTCTTCGTGGAGCGTGCGCAGCGCCGTCTGTTGATCCAATATCCGAAGCGACAGGTCGGGAACCGCATGTTCCAGGGCGATACCTCGCACCTGCCGCTGAAGCTTAACACGGCCGGCGTCATTCCTGCGATCTTCGCATCGTCGCTGCTGCTTCTGCCGGCAACGGCTGCAGGCTTTGCGGGTAACACCAACCTGCCGACCTGGGCGACCTCGATCATCGCCTCGCTGCAGCATGGCCAGCCGCTGTTCATGGCGCTTTATGGCCTGCTGATTGCTTTCTTCGCCTTCTTCTACACGGCGATCGTATTCAATCCGAAGGATACGGCTGACAATCTCAAGAAGCATGGCGGCTTCATTCCGGGCATCCGTCCGGGCGAGCGCACTGCGGAGTACATTGATTACGTTCTGACCCGCATCACCGTGGTCGGCGCGATTTATCTGGTCTTCGTCTGTATCCTTCCTGAGACACTTATCGCACGTACGGGCATTCCATTAGCCCTTGGTGGTACTTCGCTTTTGATCGTTGTCAGTGTAACTCTGGATACGGTTGCGCAGATTCAGGGTCACCTGATCGCCCAGCAGTATGAAGGTCTGATCAAGAAGTCGAAGTTGCGTGGAGGAAAGAGGGGACGATGAGACTGATATTTTTGGGTCCGCCGGGTGCGGGCAAGGGAACCCAGGCCAAGCGGCTTACTGACAAGTACGGGATCCCCCAGCTTTCAACCGGTGACATGCTGCGCGCTGCGGTCAGCGCGGGCACCGAAATCGGCAAGCGCGCCAAGGCCGTCATGGACGCCGGCGGGCTGGTATCCGACGATATCGTCAATCAGATCGTTTCCGAACGTATCGAAGCTCCTGACTGTGCCAAGGGCTTCATTCTCGACGGTTATCCGCGCACCGTTCCGCAGGCGAAGGCGCTTGCCGACAACATGCGTAAGAAGAACTTGGTACTCGACGCCGTCATCGAACTCAAGGTGGACGAAGAGGCTTTGATTCGCCGAATCGAAAATCGCGTGGCTGAAACCATTGCCGCCGGCGGTACTGTTCGCTCTGACGATAATCCGGAAGCTTTCCGCAAGCGCCTGACGGAATATCGCGAAAAGACTGCGCCGCTGTCCGCTTATTACAGCGAACAGGGCGAACTGGTGACGCTGGATGGCATGGCAGATGTCGATGCCGTCACCGAGGCCATCGAGCGCGTTCTCGAGAAAGCCTCTGCCTGATCGAGAGAATGAGTGGGCGAGGATCGTTGCGTTCTTGCCCATCTTCCTTTTCGAAAGGCGGCTGATCCCTTGGATCGCAAAAGAATCTTGGCGGAGCCGGTTGCTTTTTTGCGCTGATTCCGTTAAACACCGCGCCAACTCGCGACATCCCAAGCGACTGGCGCGGATTTCCCTTAGGGAAGGGAGATCCGGGTTCGGTCGTTTTGACTTGTCACGGACATCAATTTGAACTGGCGGTCTTGTCGGCCGCTCGAATGGAATCACCACTTGCCGGATGGCAACTGGAACCAAGGAGAAAAGACGTGGCACGTATCGCTGGCGTCAACATCCCGACTGCGAAGCGCGTTGTTATTGCGCTGACCTACATTCACGGGATTGGTCCGAAATTCGCGCAGGAAATCATGGACAAGGTCGGTCTTCCGGCTGACAAGCGCGTTCATCAGCTGACGGATGCTGAAGTTCTTCAGATCCGCGAAGCCATCGACCGCGACTACCAGGTCGAAGGCGACCTGCGTCGCGAAACGTCGATGAACATCAAGCGTCTGATGGACCTCGGTTGCTACCGCGGCCTGCGTCACCGTCGTGGCCTTCCGGTCCGCGGTCAGCGCACGCACACCAACGCCCGCACCCGCAAGGGTCCGGCGAAGGCTATCGCTGGTAAGAAGAAGTAATTTTCCGGTTCTCCGGAAAGGGGAGGCTGGTGCAGTCCGCGCCAGCCTTTCTGAGTTTGGCGAAAAGCTCGGTTACGGGCTGATTGCCGGTGTAGCCGCTGGTGTTACGGCGGTGAAGAGATCAATGAAAGGTATAAAATGGCCAAGGAAGCCGCACGCGTCCGTCGTCGCGAACGCAAAAATATCACGTCTGGCGTCGCGCACGTCAATTCGACCTTCAACAACACGATGATCACCATCACCGACGCACAGGGCAATGCTATTGCCTGGTCGTCCGCTGGTGCCAAGGGCTTCAAGGGTTCGCGTAAGTCGACCCCGTTTGCTGCCCAGATCGCTGCTGAAGATTGCGCGAAGAAGGCTCAGGAACACGGCATGAAGTCGCTTGAAGTTGAAGTTTGCGGTCCGGGTTCCGGCCGTGAATCGGCACTTCGCGCCCTGCAGGCTGCCGGTTTCATGATCACTTCCATTCGCGACGTGACGCCGATCCCGCACAACGGTTGCCGTCCGCGCAAGAAGCGCCGCGTCTGACGCGACCGTGGTTCGGAAATTCCGCCTTACCTCAGGTCTGGCGGAATTTTCGTGTATCTGGCGTGTGCGCGTCGATTTCGATCGGCGGACTTGCGCTCAAGAACCCACCGATGAACCGCTGAAATTGGTTCCTCTCGGTGTTTTCATGCTCGGTCCGTCACGATTGGATGGTGGCGGCGAACGGAAGGTTTAAAGATGATTCAGAAGAACTGGCAGGAACTTATCAAGCCGAACAAGGTCGAGTTCACCTCGTCCAGCCGCACCAAGGCAACGCTCGTTGCCGAGCCGCTGGAGCGTGGTTTCGGTCTTACCCTCGGCAACGCGCTGCGTCGCGTTCTGTTGTCTTCTCTGCGCGGCGCCGCTGTTACGGCCGTGCAGATCGACGGTGTCCTGCACGAATTCTCCTCCATCCCCGGCGTTCGGGAAGATGTGACGGATATCGTGCTCAACATCAAGGAAATCGCCATCAAGATGGATGGCGACGATTCCAAGCGCATGGTCGTGCGCAAGCAGGGCCCGGGTGCCGTGACCGCTGGTGACATCCAGACGGTTGGCGACATCGAGATCCTGAACCCCGACCACGTGATCTGCACGCTCGACGATGGCGCTGAAATCCGCATGGAATTCACCGTCAACAACGGCAAGGGTTACGTACCGGCTGAGCGCAACCGCGCGGAAGATGCCCCGATTGGCCTCATTCCGGTGGACAGCCTCTATTCTCCGGTCAAGAAAGTGTCCTACAAGGTTGAAAACACCCGTGAAGGCCAGGTTCTCGACTATGACAAGCTGATCATGACGATCGAGACCAACGGTTCGGTTTCCGGCGAAGACGCCGTTGCCTTCGCCGCTCGCATTCTTCAGGACCAGCTGGGCGTCTTCGTCAACTTCGACGAGCCGCAGAAGGAAGCAGAAGAAGAATCGGTTACGGAACTCGCGTTCAACCCGGCGCTTCTCAAGAAGGTCGACGAGCTCGAGCTGTCGGTTCGTTCGGCAAACTGCCTGAAGAACGACAACATCGTTTACATCGGCGACCTGATCCAGAAGACCGAAGCCGAAATGCTCCGCACGCCGAACTTTGGTCGCAAGTCGCTGAACGAAATCAAGGAAGTTCTCGCTTCCATGGGTCTGCACCTCGGCATGGAAGTGCCGGCATGGCCGCCTGAGAACATCGAAGATCTCGCAAAGCGTTACGAAGACCAGTACTAACAAACAAGAAGGCAGACCTCAAAGACTGCCTTTCCCCGTCAAACAGCAGGTAAGTCACCTGCATGTGCCAGGAAACGGCAGGCCTTAAAGAAGGAACCTGCGTAGAAGGAGAATAGCAATGCGCCACGGTAATTCAGGCCGCAAGCTCAATAGAACCGCCAGCCACCGCAAGGCAATGTTTGCCAACATGGCTGCTTCGCTCATCACCCATGAGCAGATCGTCACCACGCTTCCGAAGGCGAAGGAAATTCGCCCGATCGTTGAGAAGCTCGTCACCCTCGGCAAGCGCGGCGACCTGCACGCTCGTCGTCAGGCGATTTCGCAGATCAAGGATCAGGACGCCGTTCGCAAGCTGTTCGACGCGATCGCAGCACGTTACGCAAACCGCAACGGCGGCTACCTGCGTATCATGAAGGCCGGCTTCCGCCAGGGCGACAATGCCGCTCTCGCTGTCATCGAATTCGTCGAGCGCGACGTTGACGCCAAGGGCGCAGCCGACAAGGCTCGCGTTGCCGCTGAAGCTGCTGCTGCCGAAGCTGCATAAGGTTTGACGCCGTTCAGGCGTCATGAGTTAAAAAGCCGGGCGAGTGATCGCCCGGCTTTTTTGTTTGCGTTGTTTTCTGTGTTTAAGGCTGGCGATCGGGCGAATATTGGCTGATTTGACGAATAAGATCGGCAAGTGGCGCCATCAGGGCGACACGGTCCGAAGCATGATGGGCCAGCCAAAGCTTTTGCAGGTCTTCTTCATTGATCTCGCCATTCTCAATGTGTTCGAGAAGCTTTGATAGTGCGTTCCGATGACCGCTGTTCATCGTCCGGGCAATATCAGTGGGGGCGAGAGCCATCCCCATTGCCATGATGCTGAAAATCTCTGAAACAGCCGCTTGACTGGAGCCGGCAATTTTAGGGCGTTGCGAGGTTTTCGGGTTTTGGTCCGTCGGTTTCATGTTTTTGACGGGCGTTGCTGTGCATTGCCAACGGCGCGTCTTCCCCGCTTCCGCGCCATGATCGTCGGCCGCACCAGCCGATAGCCGAGCAATACCACCATGGTGCTGATATAAAACACCGGCTCCAGCGTGATCGATTTTCGTGCCAGCACGAAATGCAGGACGCCGACGATGAGCACGAGATAGACGAGTTTATGCAGCGTGTTCCAGCGGCTGCCGAGTTTGCGGATCGACCAGCGGTTGGAGGTGAGCGCCAGGGGAAGGAGCATGACGAGCCCCGCCATGCCGAACATGATATAGGGCCGTTTCAGGATATCACCGGCAATGGAACTGAAGACGAGGCCACGGTCCAGCACCAGATAGACGGTAAAGTGCGCCAATACGTAATAAAAGGCAATCAGGCCCAGCGCCCGACGATAGGCGATGAGGTTGATGTTGAAGAGATCGCGTAGCGGCGTCACCAGCAGGCCTAGACAGAGGAAGCGAAGCGCCCAGATGCCGAGGAGGTGTTCGAAATCCTTGACCGGGTTGAAGCCGAGGCCTCCGGTTGCGGCGAGGTAGAAATACCAGACGCCGGGAGCAAGGCCGATGACATACAGCGACCAGATGGCCGCCGGTTGGTAACGCTTCGGCAGAGAGGGTAAGGTGAAGGCGAAAGCCATGGTCAATAATTCGCCTTCAGGTCCATGCCGGCGTAGAGGCTCGCTACTTCATCGTAGCCATTGAACATCAGGGTAGGGCGGTTCTGGGTGCCAAAGAAGCCGCCTTCGCCGATGCGCTGCTCCGCCGCCTGGCTCCAGCGGGGATGGTCCACATGTGGATTGACGTTGGAATAGAAGCCGTATTCGCGAGCGTTGGAATTTTTCCAGGTCGTTTCCGGTTGTTTCTCGACAAGCGAAATGCGGACGATGGATTTGATGCCCTTGAAGCCGTACTTCCACGGCACGACAAGCCGGATCGGTGCGCCGTTCTGGTTCGGCAACGTCTCGCCATAAAGGCCGACGGCAAGGATGGTCAGGGGATGGCGGGCTTCATCGAGGCGCAAACCTTCGACATAGGGCCATGACAGGGGCTGGAACAGGCCGCTCTGTCCGGGCATTTCCTCTGGCCGCACCACGGTCTCGAAGGAAACATATTTCGCGCTGCCCAGCGGTTCGACCTTGTCGAGCAGGCTTGCAAGTGGGAAGCCGATCCATGGAATGACCATCGACCAGCCTTCGACGCAGCGCATGCGGTAGGTGCGTTCCTCAAGCTGATATTTCATCAGCTCTTCGATGCCGAATTCCTGTGGCTTGGAAACGAGGCCATCCACTTTCACGGTCCAGGGGGTGGGTTTGAATTTGCCGGAATTTTCCTTGGGGTCGGATTTGCCGACGCCGAATTCGTAGAAGTTGTTGTAGCTGGTGACGGCATCAAGCGGCGTGAGTTTTTCATCCAGCTTGTAAGCGCCGGGTTTCGCCGCGAGCGGAGCGGCAACCGCCTCACGGCCCGCAAGCCCTATTGCCGCAAGGCCCGCCGCTGTGCCGAGGAAGCCGCGTCTGGAAAGGTAGATGTTTTTCGGCGTGATTTCGCTTGCCGAAATATGGGGCGGACGATAGGCGGGCATTGGAACCTCCACAAAAGCCGGGTGCATCGGCGATAAATCGATTATGATAGCCAATACGGCCGCTGCACAGATATGTTTCAATCTGCTGCGGAAAAACAGCGCCGGGCAGACGGAAATCGCGCATTTGTGATAGGCCGTCGTCCGCTCGCCCGCGTTAAGGGAAAGGCGTACCGTACCGAACCGTACTGTTTTGCCTTAAGGTGACAGTGACAGCGCTTGCGGTTTGCGTTAGAAACACCGCAAAATAGGGCAGAGGCAGCTTCCACCGCGTTGCGGGCAGGCGCGCTTCGCCCCGAGATTGAGGAAAACACCATGCCAGCCTATCGCTCAAGAACGACAACCCACGGCCGCAACATGGCGGGCGCGCGCGGCCTTTGGCGCGCCACCGGCATGAAGGACAGTGATTTCGGCAAGCCGATCATCGCTGTCGTCAATTCCTTCACGCAGTTCGTGCCCGGCCACGTCCACCTCAAGGATCTCGGCCAGCTGGTTGCCCGTGAAATCGAGGCGGCCGGCGGTGTTGCCAAGGAATTCAACACCATCGCGGTCGATGACGGCATCGCCATGGGCCATGACGGCATGCTTTATTCGCTGCCCTCGCGCGAGATCATCGCTGACTCGGTCGAATATATGGTCAATGCCCATTGCGCCGATGCCATGGTGTGCATTTCCAACTGCGACAAGATCACCCCCGGCATGTTGAATGCTGCCATGCGCCTCAACATCCCCGCCGTCTTCGTGTCCGGTGGTCCGATGGAAGCGGGCAAGGTTGTCCTGCATGGCAAAACCGTCGCGCTCGATCTGGTCGACGCCATGGTGGCTGCCGCCGATGACAAGATTTCTGACGAGGACGTCAAGGTTATCGAGCGATCTGCCTGCCCGACCTGCGGTTCCTGTTCCGGCATGTTCACCGCCAATTCGATGAACTGTCTGACCGAGGCGCTGGGCCTGTCTCTGCCCGGTAACGGCTCGACGCTTGCCACCCATTCGGATCGCAAGCGACTTTTCGTCGAGGCCGGTCATCTGATCGTCGATCTGGCCCGCCGTTATTACGAGCAGGAAGACGAAACCGTTCTGCCGCGGACCATCGCCAACAAGGCGGCGTTTGAAAACGCCATGTCGCTGGATATCGCCATGGGCGGCTCCACCAATACGGTGCTGCATATCCTCGCTGCCGCGCACGAGGGCGGGGTGGATTTCACCATGGAAGACATCGACCGTCTGTCCCGCAAGGTTCCGTGCCTTTCGAAGGTCGCGCCCGCCAAGCAGGACGTTCACATGGAAGACGTTCACCGCGCGGGTGGCATCATGCGCATTCTTGGCGAGTTGGAGCGCGGCGGTCTGATCAACCGCGATACCTATACGGTGCATGAAGCGACGCTGGGTGACGCCATCGACCGCTGGGACATCACCCGCACCAACAGCGAGACGGTGCGCGAATTCTTCAAGGCGGCCCCCGGCGGCGTGCCGACGCAGGTTGCCTTCAGCCAGTCCTCGCGCTGGGACGATCTGGATACCGACAGCGACAATGGCGTCATTCGCTCGGTCGAGAAACCATTCTCCAAGGATGGTGGTCTTGCCGTGCTTTACGGCAACATCGCGCTCGACGGCTGTATCGTGAAGACGGCAGGTGTTGATGAGTCCATCCTGAAATTCAACGGCCCGGCGGTCGTTTACGAAAGCCAGGACGCGGCGGTTAAGGGCATTCTCGGCAACGAGGTCAAGGCGGGCGACGTCGTCGTCATCCGTTATGAAGGTCCTAAGGGCGGCCCGGGCATGCAGGAAATGCTCTATCCGACCAGCTACCTGAAATCCAAGGGCCTCGGCAAAGCCTGCGCGCTGATCACCGACGGTCGCTTTTCTGGTGGCACCTCAGGCCTTTCCATCGGCCACGCCTCGCCGGAAGCGGCACAGGGCGGCGCCATCGGCCTCGTGCGTCAGGGCGATCTGATCGAGATCGACATTCCGAACCGCACGATCAACCTGAAGGTTTCCGACGCGGAACTGGCCTCGCGCCGGGCCGAGCAGGAAGAGAAGGGCTGGAAGCCGGAAGCACCGCGCAAGCGCAATGTCACGACGGCGCTGAAGGCCTATGCGGCCTTTGCGTCGAGCGCAGACAAGGGTGCTGTGCGGATATTGCCGGAGTAATCCTGTCGCAGAGTGGGTTGGAAGGTTACGCCTGATGCGTCGCTTTCTTCCCGGAGTGCTCGAAGAGCAATACAAGCACGCTTCGTCACCCCGGAACCGATCCGGGGTCCAGCGCGATCAAGTCCTCGATCGCAAGAGACTCTTCTTACGGCGCAGACGCGCCGTGCCTGATGCCGGATCAAGTCCGGCAGGGCGGAGGAGAAAGCTCTCCACCTCCATTTAAATTGAGCCGCTCTCTGAGCGGCTTTTTGCTGTCTGAATTTGGAGTGAATTCGGCTCACAAACAGATTCAATTACTTCGCGGGATGATTCCTGGTATCCCTTCACCGTTTTGTTTTTCCATCGTAAATGTGGAGCTGACTGCAGATTGTTTCTGGCGTGGCAGTCACATTGGAGTGATGTTCGTCCAGCGACCCTTTTCCAGAAAGCAGCGATGCCTAAGTTCATCACCATGAAAAGACGAACCGCACTCGCCCTCATTGCGTCGCTACCCTTCGCCTCACTTGCCCGTGCCCAGAGCGCCGGGAACAACGTCCGTTTCGATCCGTTCCTGCGGGAGGCGGATGCGTTTTCCAGTCTCAAGACCGTCATCGTCAGCATCGATGGCGAGGAGATCGCTAGCCGCGCCTATCATGGTGCCGGTTTGAACGGCTCCACCAATATCAAATCGGCCTCAAAATCGATCATCTCCGCGTTGGTCGGCATGGCGATCGACCGCAAGATTCTCCAAGGTGCGGACCAGCCGATCGCGACCATTCTGCGCGGTGAATTTCCGCAAAATCCCGATCCCCGGCTGGAGCGGATCACCGTTGGTCACCTCCTGTCAATGCAATCCGGTCTGGAGCGCATGTCCGGGCCGAATTACGGCCGTTGGGTTGCCAGCCGCAACTGGGTGCGGATGGCCTTGGGGTCGGGTTTCGCCGGAGAGCCGGGTGGCGGCATGCTTTATTCCACGGCGTCGACACATCTGCTGTCGGCGATATTGACGAAGGCATCCGGCCGTTCGACGCTTTCTCTCGCCCGAGACTGGTTTCGGCCCCTGGAAGGGTTTTCCATCGGCGGCTGGGAGCGCGATCCGCAGGGCATCTATCTCGGCGGCAACCAGATGGCGATGACCGCGCGGTCGCTGCTGGTCTTCGGTGAGCTTTACCGCAGAGGCGGCGTGACACCCGGTGGTGAGCGGTTGATTTCGCAGGACTGGATCGAGCAATCATGGCGACAGCGCACCAATTCGGTCTTCAACGGCGACGGTTACGGTTATTGCTGGTTCATCAGGGAGATGGCGGGCGAGACGGTCTATTATGCCTGGGGTTATGGCGGGCAGATGCTGTACATCGTGCCGGCAAAACGACTGTCCGTCGTGATGACCTCCCGTGAAGACGCGCCATCGGCCCGAACCGGTTACCGCGATCAGCTGCATGGCCTCATGGAGAACGTCATCCGCGCGGTGTGATCGGGTCAGAGCGGTCGGTTGATGCTCTGAAACGCCTCTCCGAGACGTTTCATGCGCTCCTCATAGGCGCCGGTAAGGCAGGCAACGTCGGCTGCACATTCCTGGCGCTTCTTCAGCCACTGGCTCTGCTCGTCGCGCAACGTGTCGCGGGCGCCCATGGCCATCAGCTGGGTTAGGATATCGAAGGTGGTGGCCATCTTCACGTCCTGATCGTTCAGGGCGCGGTTGTCGCAGATGGCCTTTTCATCCGCTGCGAGATCGGATTTCGTGCAGTCGAAACTTGCAGCACCGGCCGTTGAGAGGAGCGAGGAAGCAAAAAGGATGCCGCAGGCGAGGAGGGGCTTTTTCAAATGCATGGCTTGTCTCTGTTGAGGACTGCTGGTGCGGATGAAACCAAAATACGCCTTTGCTGGTTCCATCAGCGGAAGCCGCCGTGCCTGAAACCCACGGTCATCATCTTGCCGCTCTTTGCTTTACAGGCTTTGACGTTATAACTCCATCATACTGATGACGATGAGGAATCACATGCGAAGCGTGTTGAAGTATCTGTCCACCGGCTTTCTCGCCGCGCTCATTCTCCTGCCAGCGGGTGCCCGGGCGCAGGACAACAGGACCGTGCCGTCCAGCCACACGGAAATGCAGCTTTCCTTCGCGCCGCTGGTCAAGCGCACCGCCGGCGCGGTGGTGAATGTCTATGCCGAACGCATCGTGCAGCGGCGGTTGTCGCCCTTCGCCGGTGATCCCTTCTTCGAACAGTTTTTCGGGCAGCAAATGCCGAACCGCACGGAAAAGCAGTCGTCGCTCGGTTCAGGCGTCATCGTTACAGCCGGCGGTCTCGTGGTGACCAACAATCATGTCATTGACGGTGCTGACGACATCAAGGTGGCGCTTGCGGATGGGCGCGAATTTTCCTCCAAGGTTCTCATGAAAGATGACCGGGTCGATCTTGCCGTGCTGCAGATCGATGCCAAGGAGCAGTTCCCGGTGCTGCCGCTCGGCAATTCGGACAAGATCGAAGTCGGCGATCTGGTGCTGGCGATCGGTAACCCCTTCGGCGTCGGTCAGACGGTGACGAGCGGCATCGTCTCGGGCCTTGCCCGCAACCAGGTGACGCAGGGCGATTTCGGCTTCTTCATCCAGACCGACGCCTCCATCAACCCGGGCAACTCCGGCGGCGCGCTGATGAATATGGCTGGCGAGCTGATCGGCATCAACACTGCCATCTTCTCCAAGGGCGGCGGCTCGAACGGCATCGGTTTCGCTATTCCGGCCAATCTGGTCCGGGTTTTTGTGGCTGCTGCTGAACGGGGCGATGCGAACTTCCAGCGGCCCTACATTGGCGCGACCTTCGATCCCGTCACTTCGGATGTCGCGGAGGCGCTTGGCCTGCATCGCGCCCGGGGAGCGCTGGTCGTCAGCGTTGTCAAAGGCAGCCCCGCGGAAAAGGCCGGCATAGAGCCGGGCCAGGTGGTGACTGCGGTCAACGGATTGGAGGTCGAGCATCCCGATGCGCTCGGTTACCGCCTGACCACGGCCGGCATAGGCAAATCTGCTGAACTGACCGTCATGGACAAAGGCAAGGAAAAGAAGCTGACGATTGCACTTGATATTGCGCCCGAGACCGCTCCCCGCGACGAACGGCTGATCGAAGGCCGCAATCCGTTCGCCGGCGCGACCGTCGCCAATCTTTCGCCGAAGCTTGCTGACGAATTGCGCATGCCCTCGCAGGTCACGGGTGTCGTCATCACCGATGTGAAGCGTGGCTCGCCGGCTTATCGTGTCGGTTTTCTGCCGAAAGATGTGATCCTGTCATTGAACGGCGCAGATATCGGCTCCACGGCCGCTGTCGAAAAGGCGCTGGATGACAATCCTGGTTTCTGGCGGGTGGAAATCCTGCGTGACGGGCAGCGTATCCGGCAGTTCCTCCGATGAGTGACGATCTCTTCGCCCCGCAAGTGCCGGTGGAGGTCGCCAACCGGCGGCCTCTCGCCGATCGCCTGCGCCCGAAGACGCTGGCGGAAGTAAGCGGTCAGCCGCATCTGACGGGCGAGGAGGGCGTTCTGCGCCGCATGATCGATAGCGGCTCGCTGGGGTCGATGATCTTCTGGGGGCCGCCCGGCACTGGCAAGACGACGGTCGCCCGCCTGCTTTCCGGCGAGGCGGGGCTGGCTTTCGAACAGATATCAGCGATCTTTTCCGGCGTCGCCGATCTCAAGAAGGTTTTCGAAGCGGCACGTGCAAGGCGCATGAACGGTCGCCAGACCCTGCTTTTCGTCGACGAAATTCACCGTTTCAACCGTGCGCAACAGGACAGTTTTCTGCCTGTCATGGAGGACGGCACCATTATTTTGGTGGGTGCGACCACCGAGAATCCCTCGTTCGAACTGAATGCCGCTCTGTTGTCGCGGGCCCGTGTCCTGACATTTCGATCGCATGACGAGGACAGTCTCAGCGAGCTTCTGAAGCGCGCGGAGGAGGCGGAGCAGAAGCCCCTGCCACTGACGGAGGATGCACGCGCAAGCCTGATCCGCATGGCCGATGGCGACGGTCGCGCGGTGTTGACGCTTGCCGAAGAAGTCTGGCGCGCGGCGCGGAAAGATGAAACCTTCGACACGGAAGGGCTCACGCGCATCGTGCAACGCCGTGCGCCCGTCTACGACAAGAGCCAGGACGGCCACTACAATCTCATTTCCGCGCTGCATAAGTCGGTGCGTGGATCGGACCCGGATGCCGCGCTTTATTATCTCGCCCGCATGTTCGATGCCGGCGAGGACCCGCTCTATATCGGCCGGCGGCTGGTGCGCATGGCGGTGGAAGATATCGGCCTTGCAGATCCGCAGGCGCTCGCCGTCTGCAATGCTGCCAAGGATGCCTATGATTATCTTGGTTCGCCGGAGGGTGAACTTGCGCTGGCGCAGGCCTGCGTCTACCTCGCCACCGCTCCGAAATCGAATGCCGTCTATACGGCCTTCAAGGCTGCGATGCGCGCCGCGAAGGAAAATGGCTCGCTTGTTCCGCCCAAACACATCCTGAATGCACCGACCAAGCTGATGAAGGGCGAGGGATATGGTGACGGCTACCGTTACGATCATGACGAGCCGGACGCTTTTTCGGGTCAGGATTACTTCCCGGAAAAAATGGGGCGGACCACCTTTTACGATCCACCGGACAGAGGTTTCGAACGCGAAATCCGCAAACGTCTCGACTGGTGGGCGAAACTGCGTCGCGAGCGGGAATCGCGTTAGCCCTCATCTTCACAAAATGATTCAGGCGCTTGCCAAAAAGAATCGCGAAACTGCGCTATCGCATTGTTTTTTCAAATAAGTCAGGATGCCTTGCGCTGAGGCGCGGCCTGCGGCTGCGCCGGCAGCATCTTGACCGATGATTCCGCCAGGCCGTTATGCCCGTCGGCATCGATCACCAGATGCCAGTGCATCGTTTCGGGGATGGCGATCCGGATCGGCGACTTTTTCGCGACGCCGCCAAGATATTTGAAATCGAGCAATTCGGTGAAGCGCTGGAAATTCGCGCCCGTCATCAACCGGACATTGTTGATGGCCGAGAGAGATACTTCAATGATCGTGCCCGCCCGCAATTCCTTCAGGTCATAATGCGTGTAGCGAAAATTCGGCCGTGCCATCGCGCGCCTCCAAGTACCGGTATTGTGGCAAAAGAGGATAGGGAGGCAGGGTTAACGCTGCCTTTAAATTCGAGCGGTTTTCATCGAATTACTGGCTGTCCCGCCGGCGGCCAATGGCGATGGTGAGTATTTCAGGCCGTGTTCGACGCCCGTGAACATAATACCAACGTATAATGGGCGTATTTAATCATAATAAATTTTTTCCCCTTAGCATCGGCTGGTCGAAGTGCACTCATCGGCGTTGGGGGGAATATGAAAAACGTCACTATATCTATGCGCCTATATGCGCTCGTCGCATTGTTTCTGGCAATCCTGACCGCAGCGCTGACATTCAGCCTGTTCGAAACCTTTGGCGAGATGGAACGCGAGCGCAAAGCCGGGCTTGCGGCGATGAACGAAACGGCCGTCGCTATTCTCGATCAATATTATCGCCTGGAACAAAGCGGCAGCTTGACGCGGGAGGCGGCACAGCAGCAGGCCAAGGTCACAATCGCGGCCATGCGGTATGGCAACGGCAGCGGTTATTTCTGGATCAACGATATGCACCCCAAAATGGTGATGCATCCGATCAAGCCGGAAATGAACGGAACCGATCTTACCGCCAACAAGGACCCGAACGGCAAGGCGCTGTTCGTTGAGTTCGTGAATACGGTCAAGGCGGGCGGTCAGGGTTTTGTCGATTATTACTGGCCGAAACCGGGTGCCCCGGAGCCGGTGGAGAAATTCTCCCATGTCGCCGGTTTCGCACCCTGGGGCTGGATCGTGGGTACGGGCGTTTACGTCGACGACCTCGAAGCGGTGTTCTGGAGCGACGCGTATTTCAACATCGGCCTGTGCATCTTGTCCGGCCTTGTCGTCATTGCCGTGGCCGCCGCCGTCGTGCGTGGCGTCACTCGACCGATCGATCTCATCCGGCAGAGCATGAAGCAGATCGCCGATGGCGACGGCACGGCCGAAATCCGCTTCGCCGATCGCCGGAACGAAATCGGCGCGATTGCCAAGACGTTGCTGGTGCTGCGTGACAGCGTCAATGAGCGCAGCGCCCTGCAGGCGCGTGAGGCCGACCAGCAGCGGGCGCTGGAGGAAGCGCGTCGGGGCAACGAGATGGTCCTTCGTTCCGCATCCGAGCGGCAGGCCCATGCCATGGAGCGTCTGGGGGAGGCGCTCGAGGCGCTTGCCAATGGGGATCTGACTGTTTCGCTGACAGATATCGGCGACGACTACGAAAAGCTGCGCACGGACTTCAATCGGGCCGTGGGTGCGCTCCATAGCGCCATCGAAGCGATTTCCCGGACCGGTCATGTCGTCAATGACAGCGCTGCAGATATCAGCGGCGCGACCGGCAATCTCTCGCGCCGGACCGAACAGCAGGCGGCGGCGCTGGAGGAAACGGCCGCAGCGCTTGACGAGATTACCGCCACGGTGCGCACCGCATCCGAACGGGCCAATGAGGCGCGGCAGATGGTGCAGGACACGAAAAGCAGCGCCGGCCGCTCAGGCGAGATCGTGCGCAACGCGGTCGATGCCATGGGCCGCATCGAGGAATCGTCAAAGCGGATCGGACAGATCATTTCCGTCATCGACGAGATCGCCTTCCAGACCAACCTGCTGGCGCTGAATGCCGGCGTGGAAGCGGCGCGGGCCGGCGAGGCCGGACGTGGTTTCGCCGTGGTGGCGCAGGAGGTGCGCGAACTGGCGCAACGCTCCGCCAATGCCGCCAAGGAGATCAAGACCCTTATCAATCGCTCGGCGGAGGAGGTCGGCGGCGGCGTCGCGCTCGTCCGCTCCACGGGCGATGCACTGGAAGAAATCGTGGCGCTCGTAAACCGGGTCGAAGGTCACGTGAATTCCATCGCCACTGCGGCGCGGGAGCAGGCCACTGGCCTCCAGGAGATCAACACCTCCGTTAATCACATGGACCAGATGACACAGCAAAACGCGGCCATGGTGGAAGAAACGACCGCCGCCAGCCAGACGCTCGCCGAGGAAAGCCGCCAGTTGCGCTCGCTCCTGTCGCGCTTCGAACTTGGACATGGTGCCGAGCGCGAGGTTTCGCGGGCGGCCTGACTTCAGGCGTCTCGATCTGATGAAGGGCGCGGTTCCGGCTGCGCCCTTTGTTTTGGGCTATCAAAACCAGCCATTCGTTATTTCCCGCAACCAATAAGGTTTCGTTTACCTCATTTCTTTAAAATTTGACCTGTATTGCCGCGGATTGCGGCCGCTGAAGGTACAGGTTCTCGTATGGCGTATGTTTCCCTTCCGCGTCGTCTTGTGACGTTGCTGATGATTTCCACGGTCATGGTGTCGTGTTCGGCGGAGGGCCTCGTGCCACCGGCGGAGGTGGACGGCACCACACGCGTGAGCGCAATCCGTTCGTCGCGGCAACAGGGCTACAGCGCGCCGGCAGGTGCCTTCCGTCAGGTTGAGCGGGCCGGACAGAGCAACGATTATCCTACGGCCATATCGCAGCCGATGCCGGAGCCTTATGCTTCGCAGGATCCGCTGCTGCAAACGCGCCAGGCAGGCCAGGGTTATTCCACCCTCGACGCACAGCATCAGGCACGCATGGCGGCTGGCGGTCATGGCAATCTGCCGGTGCAGGCGACGCAAAGCCAGGAGATGCCCCCGCAGCAAATGGCCAGCAGCCAGATTGCCGAGGGCGAAGGCGGCGTGAACATGGATTCCATGCTCGGCGTGGAGCCGGTGCGGGGACTGGCGGAGGAGCAGGATGCCGAGATTGCCGAGGGGGCTTCGGCCCAGCCGGTGGTGGACGGCATCGGCACCCACAATCCGGTTGCGGTTTCTCCGGCGCGGCGCCAGTCCGGGCTCATTCCGCCGCCGCCACCCGGATCGTCCTCCCGCCGCCAGCCGGTGGAAGAGGTGGCCATGCTCATGCCGAATGATCCGACCGTTCGCGGCGGACTTCAGAGCGACCGGTCCATGCCGCCCGGCATCATGCCGTCTTCGGAGGTTGCCTGCCGCGCCGAGCTTCGCCGTCTGGGTGTCGCTTTTCGTGACGTCGCCCGTATTGCCGACGGGCCGACCTGCGGCATCGATTACCCGATCGAACTCAGCGGTCTCGCCAGCGGCGTCGCGGTTCGTCCGGCGGTGAAGCTCAATTGCCAGGTTACGCTTGCCTTTGCGAAATGGGTGAAGTTCGAACTCGTACCGTCCTCGCGTTTCCGCTATCTCTCCGGCGTCGGCCGCATAACGCCGATGGGTGGTTATTCCTGCCGCAAGATGAATTCCCGTTCCAGCAATCCGTGGTCGGAACATGCGCGGGGCAACGCCATCGATATCGGCACCATCACGCTGAAGAACGGCAAGGAAATCGATGTCCGCAAGAAGAGTTTCTTCGCTTTCCGCGAAAAGGCACTACTGAAGGCCGTCAGATCGGATAGCTGCAAATATTTCTCCACCGTTCTCGGGCCGGGCAGTGATCCCAACCACTGGAACCATTTTCACTTCGACCTGCGTACCCGCAAGTCAGGTTACAGGCATTGCGATTAAGTCGCGCCGTTGGAGGTTGGCGGCTGAGTTTGAAAGCGTCTCCTCCGTCATGCTCGGGCCTGTCCCGAGCATCTGCAACGCCGCTATTGGCGATACTCGGCACAAGGCCGAGGATGACGTCGAACACGGAGTGCGGCTTGTCATAGGGCTGCCGCCGATGACATAGGCGCCGGATCTTTGGATATGGTCGGAATGACGAAGCTTGAGGATGTTTTGCTGCCGCTAGCTCGATAATCGCCCGCCACATTCCCACAAAAAAAAGACCGGCCCGAAGGCCGGTTGAAGAAGACAGCCTTATCGGGGGGATATCGGCGTCTTTGCAAGGGCATGAAATGGGAAGCGATCCCACAGAACGGTCCATCCGGCGCGGATTTGCGGCAAAAGATGTCGCGCCGTACTGACCTGCGGCCAACATGGCTTGCCGCCCTTTTCTGATACGCTATGAGCGTCACATGTTTGTGACAACGGCCTTCGGGAGCCTGCCTTCATGCCCCCAGTTTCAGAGATAATGATCTTCGCTGCGGCACTTGCTGCTGCGGGTGTGGTTGCAGGCCTTCTGGCTGGCCTGTTCGGTATCGGCGGCGGCGCGGTGCTGGTGCCGGTTTTTTACCAGGTCTTCGGACTTCTGGATGTGCCTGAGGCGGTGCGAATGCATCTTTCGCTCGGAACGTCTCTCGCCATTATCGTGCCGACGTCCATCCGCTCGTTCCTGACGCATCGCCAGAAGGGCGCCGTCGATATCGAGCTTCTGAAAGGCTGGGTCGTCGCCGTGCCGCTTGGCACCGTTCTCGCCTCTATTGTTGCAGCCTATGCCTCGAGTGTGGCGCTGCGCCTGATCTTTGCCTTCATCGCGCTCGCGCTTGCCTTCCGGATGATCTTCAACCGGGCGAGCTGGCATCTCGGTTCCGATCTGCCGCCAAACCCGGCCCGTTTTCTGGTGGGCACCGGCATCGGGCTGTTTTCCGGGCTGATGGGCGTGGGCGGCGGGGTGATGAACAACACCTTCATGACGCTTTACGGACGCAGCATTCATCAGGCGGTTGCCACCTCTTCCGGTGTCGGCGTGTTGATTTCGCTGCCGGGGCTTGCGGGTTACATCTGGGCCGGCTGGGGCGATGCGGGGCTGCCGCCATTTTCCACCGGCTTCATCAACTGGATCGCCGTGGTGCTCCTGATCCCCATTACCCTTGTCGTCGCGCCCTATGGTGCACGGCTGGCGCATGCGCTCAGCAAGAAGCAGCTGGAGCGGGCCTTCGGCGTGTTTCTGGTTTTCGTCGCAGCGCAGTTTTTCTATAGCGTCTACGGCTGATTTTCCGCTCCCGCCGAACGCAGTGTTCAGTCCGCCGGGCTGGCATTTGCAACCTCTGCGGTCTATATGGCGTTCATCTTACTCGGTTTTTCGAAAGAATTCGCCATGAATGCCATTGTTTCGATACGGAATCTGACCAAATCCTACGCAAATGGCTTCCAGGCGCTCAAAGGTGTCAGCCTCGATATCCGGGAGGGGGAGATACTCGCTCTTCTCGGTCCCAATGGCGCCGGCAAGACGACACTGATCTCGATCATCTGCGGTCTCGTCAATCCGGGTGACGGTTCGGTGCTGGTTGGTGGGCACGATGTGGTGAAGGATTTTCGCCAGACCCGCGCCCTCATCGGCCTCGTGCCGCAGGAACTGACGACCGACCAGTTCGAGACGGTTTGGAACACCGTCAGCTTTTCGCGCGGACTACACGGACAGAAGAAGAATCCGGAGCTGATCGAAAGCATCCTCAAATCCCTGTCGCTCTGGAACAAGAAGGACAACATGCTGCGGGAGCTTTCCGGCGGCATGAAGCGGCGTGTGCTGATTGCCAAGGCGCTGGCGCACGAGCCGAAGGTCCTGTTTCTCGATGAGCCGACGGCGGGTGTGGATGTGACCCTGCGCCGCGACATGTGGAATGTGGTCTCCGAGCTGCGCGCCAAGGGCGTCACCATCATTCTCACCACGCATTACATTGAGGAGGCGGAAGAAATCGCCGACCGGGTGGGTGTCATCAATGGTGGCGAATTGCTGCTGGTGGAAGAAAAGACGGCATTGATGAAGAAACTCGGCCGCAAGCAGCTTTTTCTTGAGCTTTCCCAGCCGGTGGAGACTTTGCCGGAAAGTCTCGCGCCCTTCGGCCTCACGCTTTCCGAAGATGGCTGCACCATCACCTATGAAATCGAGGATAATGGCGAGCAGGGACGCATTGCCGATGTTCTGAGCGCGCTTTTCGCCGCCAACATCCATTTCAAGGATATTTCCACGCGGCAGAGTTCGCTCGAAGATATCTTCGTTTCGCTGGTGGGAGGCCAGAAATGAATTTCGAAGCCATCAAGTCCATCTACCTGTTCGAAATGGCGCGCACCCGCCGCACCCTGCTGCAAAGCGTGGTCTCTCCGGTCATTTCCACCTCGCTCTATTTTATCGTGTTCGGCACAGCGATCGGTTCGCGGATTCAGGAGGTTGGTGGGGTTTCCTATGGCGCTTTCATAACGCCCGGCCTCATCATGCTGACGCTTCTGACGCAGTGCATCGGCAACGGCTCCTTTGGCATCTACTTCCCGAAATTCACCGGCACCATCTATGAAATCCTCTCCGCACCGGTGGCGATGACGGAAATCCTTGTCGGCTATGTCGGAGCGGCGGCGACAAAGGGGCTGATGATCGGTACGATCATCCTGATAACCGCGTCGTTCTTCGTGGATATAAGCATCGCCCATCCGTTCATGATGATCCTGTTTTTTGTGCTGACGGCTGTGAGTTTCAGCCTGTTCGGCTTCATCATCGGCATCTGGGCAACGAATTTCGAGCAGTTGAACCTCATTCCCATGCTGGTGGTGCCGCCGCTGACCTTCCTCGGCGGCAGCTTTTATTCCATCGACATGCTGCCGCCCTTCTGGCAGACGGTCAGTCACTTCAATCCGGTGCTTTATCTCATCAGCGGCTTCCGCTGGAGTTTCTACGAGATCGCTGACGTCAATCCCGTCATCAGCCTGGCGATGATCACGCTGTTTCTGGCGCTATGCCTCGGCGTTGTCGGCTGGATGTTCAAGACAGGGTATCGGCTGCGCAACTGATCAGAAACGCTCTCCTGAAAATTCGACGCCCGGTCTGCGCCGGGCGTTCTCGTATTCAAAGCACAACGCGAGCGCAGGTCAGGCGACCTGCTTCTGCGCCACTTCCTCGACAACCTCACCCTCGAGATAGGAAACGAGGTCCTTGATCGTCACGACCAGCAGGCCGTGGCGCTCGGCGAAGACTTCGAGCTGGGGCAGGCGGGCCATTGTGCCGTCGTCATTGGCGATTTCGCATATCGTGCCGGAGGGGAACTTCCCGGCGAGACGGCAGAGATCAACGGCGGCTTCGGTATGGCCCGTGCGTCCGAGAACGCCCTGCGGGTTGGCGCGCAGCGGGAAGATATGGCCCGGGCGAGCGAAATCTTCGGGGCGCGAGCCTTCCGATACCAGCGCGCGCACGGTCTTTGCGCGGTCGGCGGCGGAAATGCCCGTCGTGGTGCCGGGAATGTAATCCACCGACACGGTGAAGGCCGTCTTGAGGGATTCGGTATTGCGCGACACCATCAGCGGAATGTCTAGCGCGTCGAGGCGCTCTCCGGGCATGGCCACGCAGATCAGCCCGCGTGCATGGTTCATCATGAAGGCGATCTGCTGTGGAGTAATGCTGTCGGAGGCGGCGATTATATCGCCTTCGTTTTCGCGGTCTTCGTCGTCAACCACAATCACCATCTCGCCGCGGGAAATGGCGTTAATGGCGTCTTCAATTCTGGCAACTGTCATTCTATTTCAAGCCTTTCAAGGGTTATGCCGTTTTGCGGCATTTTCGCGCTTCGAGAAGCGCCAAATATCCCTTGGGCGAACAATGCAATACGAAGCCCGCTAACGCGCAGGCGTCCCATGCCTTGTCCTCTTTCATCCGGACTATACCGTCGGCTCCGGCCTCTCACCGGATCTGCTGACCTTCCGGCTTTGGAAACCGGAAGCGCTCGCGGGCTCCGGGAAAGTCCCGATACCGCCGGTGGGGAATTGCGCCCCGCCCTGAGAACAGCAACAACTTAAATTATCAAATGCGAGGGAATCAAGGGGCAATGGCCCGCCGCAGCCGTTGCGCGTGAAAAGAATATCCCGATTGCAGACGCGAAGAGGAATTTCCTTTCCGGTACCAGGACGTGAGAAAACTCCCCGAAATGAATCTCGAGGGGGCAGTGCTCACCGATCCCGCAACCGCAATTCGTCGGTCTGCATCTGCAGCGAACCAAGCGTTGACAAAAAGCTCATGCCAAGCAGGCTCTGGCCCAATTGGCCATCCTGGGCGACGAGGGCGGGGATGTTGCGTCGCACGATCGGGCCAATGCTGATTTCCGACAGCGTGACGGGTGCTGCTGCCGTGCGGCCATTGGCGGTCATTACCGGTACGGTATAGCGAAGATTTGTGGTGTCGATGCCGATTGCGGTCGCATCCGCATTTGCGAGCACCACGGAGCTGGCGCCTGTATCGACCAGCATGTGGATCGTCCTGCCCTCAATCCCGACATTCGCTTCGAAGTGGCCGCTCATGGATTTGTGCAGCACGATTTCCTGCTCGCCTGCCGATGTTGTCACCACGACGGCGCGGCCGGGCATCAGACCGCCGAGCAGCCGGTCGCCGAAGGATTGCAGGTCGTAGCGATAGAGATAGAGCGAGACGAGGCCGAGGATGATGACGAGCCAGACGGCGAGCTGCCGGATGACGGTGCCGAAGTTGCCGCGTCTTCCCGCCAGAATGCCGGCCGACAGCAGCCCTGCGATGGGCAGAAGATAAAGGACCTGGGCAAACTGATCATTATCGATGCCGAGCGTTCGGCCACCATTATGATTAACGACGAGCAGGCCAAGGCCGACGGCCAGCAGAAGGAGAACGATGGTCAGTCTGTTCATGCGGTATGTGTCTCCTTGGCGGACTCGGACAGATTTGCCAATCTTTGCGGCAGCGCGCGCATGATCAAGCGGCGCGTCTCGTCGCTATAACCCGTCCAGCCGCCGATTTCATCCAGCGTGCGGCCGCAGCCGATGCAGAGAGTGTGGGTCGTGTCGAGGCGACAGATCTGGACGCAGGGTGTTTCCATGGTGATTTATATCAGGCCCTCATGCCGCAAGGGCAAGTGCGACGAGAATCACGATCTCCGTGATCTGCTGGCAAGCCCCAATGGTATCCCCGGTATGGCCGCCAATCTTCCTCTCGCACAGCCTGCCGAACAGCATGGCCGCGATGACCGCCACCGCCAGCACAAGCGCGATCTCAAACAGTGGCAGCGCGTGCAGCGTGAACAATATGAAGAGAAGAAGCCCGGCGGCCAGCGCGATGTTGCGCTCGCTTTCTCCGGGCTGGCCGGCATTGACCGCGATGCCGGAGGTCTTGGCGGCGGGCAGGGACTGCCAGTGCCACACCATCAGCGCGCGGCTCGTGACAAGCGCTGCAATCAGACAGGCGGCAGCGGTTTTGCCCGGCAGGGTTTCGATCAGCGAGGCGAGTGCAGTGGCGCGGAGCGCGAAGGAAAGAACCATGGCAATGGTGCCATAACTGCCGATACGGCTGTCCTTCATGATTTCAAGCATACGCGCCTTGTCCCTGCCGCTGCCGAAACCGTCGGCCATGTCGGCAAGCCCGTCCTCATGCAGCGCGCCTGTCATGAGCGCCGTCAGGCCGATGGCGAGCCACCCGGTGAGCTGCGGAGAGGCATCGAAGCGAGCAAACACGACAACCAGGAAAGCGGCGGGCAGGGCGATCAGCAGTCCCGCGGCGGGGAAGGCACGGGCGGCCCGGCCCATCGGCACGCCCGAGTAGCCTTCGAAGAATCGCGAAGGGACGGGCAGGCGGCTCAGAAAGGCGAGGGAATGCATGACATCTGTTATAAAATCCCGGGCCTTCATGCTCTCTCCGTTGCAGTCGCTGCATTTCCGGTTGTTCCGCGGCGCATCCGCTATTATGAGAGGCGCAACAAAGACCGATTTGCCGGAAAACACAAGTTTCCGGACGCATGAGCCGATGCGAAAGCCAGACCGGCTATGAGAGAGACTGATATCATGAGCATGAGCGGATTGCCCTTCGATGATTTCCGCGCGCTGCTGCGCGAGCTTCCCGGCCCGGACACGCACGCGCTTGTTGCGGCGAAGGAGCGCAATGCGCAGCTGACGAAACCTGCCGGTTCGCTCGGCCGTCTCGAAGAAATCGCCATGTGGCTTGCCGCCTGGTCCGGCCGTTCGCCTGCCGTCAACCGTCCGCTGGTGGCAATCTTCGCCGGCAATCACGGCGTGACCCGCCACGGCATCACGCCCTATCCGACGTCTGTGACCCAGCAGATGGTGGAAAATTTTGCCGCCGGTGGCGCGGCGATCAACCAGATCTGCGTGGCCAATGATCTCGGCCTGAAGATTTTCGATCTGGCGCTGGATTACCCGACCGGCGATATCACCTGTGAACCGGCGCTTTCGGAGCGTGACTGCGCCGCCACCATGGCCTTCGGCATGGAGGCGATTGCCGGCGGCACCGATCTTCTCTGCGTCGGTGAAATGGGCATCGGCAACACCACGATAGCGGCTGCGATCAATCTTGCGCTTTATGGCGGTACGGCGGAAGAATGGACCGGTCCGGGCACCGGTTCGGAAGGTGACGTCATGGCCCGCAAGATTGCCGCGGTGAAGGCGGCGGTAGAGTTCCACAAGGACCACCTGTCCGATCCGCTGGAAATCATGCGTCGTCTCGGCGGACGCGAAATCGCGGCGATTGCAGGTGCCATTCTTGCTGCGCGCGTGCAGCGCATTCCCGTGTTGATAGATGGTTATGTGGCAACGGCCGCCGCGGCGCTGCTGAAGGCTGCCAATTCCTCGGCGCTCGATCATTGCCTTATCGGCCATGTCTCGGGTGAGCCCGGCCATCTGGCAGCCATCGAAAAGCTTGGCAAGACGCCGCTTCTGGCGCTTGGAATGCGTCTTGGCGAAGGCACCGGTGCGGCCCTTGCCGCCGGCATCGTCAAGGCCGCCGCCGCCTGCCATTCCGGCATGGCGACGTTTGAGGCAGCAGGTGTCGACACACGCATCACCGCGCCCACCAATCATTGAGGCTGAAGATGGACGCGACGCCGCACATGCCACCGCCAGAACCGGTCTTTCGTAAAGAAAAGGGCTGGCGGCATCTGTTCGCTGCCACGCGCTATTCCCTGCAGGGGCTCGGCCGGCTCTGGCAGGAAGCTGCCTTTCGTCACGAAGTTCTTGCCTTCTGCGTCGGGCTTGGCCTGCTTCTGGTCGTGGGCGCGCCGTTTGCGCATCTTCTCGTTTTCACGGTGTTGATGCTGCTTTTATTCTCGGTGGAAGCGCTCAATACCGCCATTGAGGAACTGGTGGACCGCATTTCGCCGGAAATTTCCTCCGTGGGCCGGCACGCCAAGGATCTCGGCTCCTTTGCCGTCTTCTGCCTGTTGATGGCGAACGGATTTTTCGTGCTGTATTCGCTGGTGACGACGCTGTTCTTCTGAGGTTGCCAGCTTCAAGGCATTTCCAGGTAGAAAGCCGGGCGTCGCTTTCCTGTGGGCGCCTTAAGCGAAGGACCGTCGGCGTGGCTGGATGGCATGGGTTTCTTCGACCGCGGGCAGGCTCTGGAGCACGCGTTTCGCGGGCAGGATGGCGATGCCTTCCGTGCCCTCACGCAGTTTGGATTTCAGAATGAACTGGCCGTCATGCTTGGCGAGTATGGCCTGAACGATGGGCAGGCCAAGGCCGGTTCCCTGCTCGGCGCTCTTGATCGCGATTGATCCCTGACCGAAGGCTGACAGCACCACCGGAATTTCCTCCTCGGGAATGCCTGGGCCATTGTCCCTGATCGACACATATTGGCCGCCGCCGGCCGTCCAGCCCGCCTTTACGAGAATTTCTCCACCCTGCGGGGTGAACTTGACGGCGTTGGACAGCAGGTTGAGGACGACCTGGCGGATCGATTTTTCGTCCGCCCAGACCTGCGGCAGGCTGTTTTCAAACTGCTGGGAGATCCTGATGTTCTTGGCGCGGGCGCGAAGCTGGATCATGCCGATGCAATCTTCGGCGATTTCCAGCATCGAGATCGCTTCTTCGTTCAGGTCATAACGGCCCGCCTCGATGCGCGACAGGTCGAGGATTTCGTTGATGAGATCGAGCAGATGCTGGCCGGAGCGGTGGATATCGCCGGAATATTCCTTGTAGAGCGGATTGTTGAGCGGCCCCAGCACCTCCGAGGACATGACCTCGGAGAAGCCGAGAATGGCGTTGAGGGGCGTGCGCAGCTCGTGCGACATGGAGGCGAGAAAGCGCGACTTGGCCAGATTGGCCTCTTCCGCGCGTCGCCGCGCCTCGTCGGAAACCGAATTGGCGACTTCGAGCTCGGCGATCAGGTCGTCCTTTTCCGTCTGCGAGGAGAGGAGCTTGATGCTGGTCTGGTAAAGCCGGCTGGTGATGCGGTGGCAGAACAGGATCGCCATGCCGAACATCAGCGCAAGACCGACATCGAATGGATCGCGCGAGAAGACAGAGGTGACGCACAGAGCCGCCAGCACCGGCAGGAAAGTCATGAAGGTTGCCCGCCGCAGCATGAAATTGGCCGTGGCGGTGAGCGAGAGCGCGATCAGCAGCGTCGAGCCCTTGAAGAAAAGCACGAGCGTCGGGTCATTACGCGTTGGCTCCGCCAGCGAGAACATCGCCCAGATGCACCCGATGACGATCTGCATTCCGAGAAAAAGATTTTTCCAGTGCAGGAGGTTTTCGGCGGTGATTTCCTGTTTTGCAGCCCGTTTGGCGAGCATCAGCGAAATGGCGTGGAAACTCAATGCAGCCAGCGACCAGATGATGAGGCTGATATCGCGGGTTATGTAAACGCCAATGATGGAGGCAAGCACGATGAAAAGCGGCATGATCATCGCGCCCTGCAGGGTCTCGGCGATGTGCATGGTCAGCATCTCGCGTTCATAGGCATCGCTTGCGCCTGCACCTTGCTGCAAGCGTTCACGCGTCGTCTTCACCGCGTCGAAAACCGCCTTGTTGCGATGTTTTTTCGAGCGGTCGACGATGATCTTGTCGGTGGACGTGCTGACGCTTTTACTCATTGTTACAACGCAGGGTGACATGAACCCTTGCAGACTACGCCCAAAATCTTAAGAAGATGCTGCCGTGAAAGGATTTGTTTGCCATCTCTGACAAGGGTTTGTTGTTACATGAGACGAAATGGAGGCAGGCGCGGGGGTTTTTCCGCAGTCCGCGACGGCGGCCTGTTCCTTGCTACGGTTTTTCTAGGGGTTCTGATTGCCGCCAAGCTCGATCATATCAACAGCGAAACCTATGGCGGCCGCTTCTTCGTGATTGATGGCGACACGCTCTCCAAGGGCAGGGAACGCTTCCGGCTGCTCGGCATCGATGCGCCGGAGCTTGCGCAGACATGTCTGCGCGGGGGCGAAAGCTGGCCATGCGGCGAGGAGGCGCGCCGTGTTCTGCAACGGCTGGCCGCGCCGGCGGATTTCTCCTGCTCCGGCAGTTCCAGAGATCGATACGGGCGACTGCTCGTCTATTGTTCCGCCGGCGGCAGGGATGTTTCGTCGGACATGGTGTCGGCCGGTTTTGCCGTCGCGTCGGGATATTTCCAGTTTTCGAGCGAGCAGGAAGCCGCGCGCAGGCAGGCGCTTGGCATCTGGGCGGGAGAATTCGAAAAGCCCTCGCAGTGGCGGAGGGATCACCGTGCCGCGGATATGGAAACGCCGGCGGCGGGTTTCCTCACCATCGTCCGCCATCTTCTGGGGTGGGATCATGGCTGAAGGAGAGAGGGTTGGGCCAGTGCATGATGATGGGCTGGACGGGCTGCGCGGTGAGATTGCCCGCTGTCGTCTCTGTCGCGACATGCCGCTCAAAGGAATGGCTGACCGCCTGCCGCATGAACCCCGGCCCGTGGTCGTCATGTCGGCAAGAGCACGCATTCTGATTGCCGGGCAGGCGCCAGGGCTGCGCGTGCATGAAACGGGCCTGCCATTCAACGATGCTTCCGGCGACAGGCTGCGCCAGTGGCTGAATGTCGACCGGGAGACATTTTACGATCCGGATCGTTTCGCCATCGTTCCCATGGGGTTCTGTTTTCCCGGTTATGATGACAAGGGAAGCGACCTGCCGCCACGGCGGGAATGCGCCCCGCACTGGCGCACGCGGGTCATGGCGGCGATGCCGCAGGTGGAGCTGATCCTCGCGATCGGCCAATATGCGCAGGCTTTTCACCTGGGTGAAAGACGATGCAAAACCATGACCGAAACGGTGCAAAACTGGCGCAGCTATCTTCACGCCAATTCCGGCCCCGGCATTCTTCCTTTGCCGCATCCGAGCTGGCGCAACACGGGGTGGCTGAAAAAGAACCCGTGGTTTACGGAGGAACTGTTGCCGGTTCTGCGACAACATGTGGAAATGCGGCTTTGGTGAAACAATTTTCTGTTTTTCCGCAAAAATTAGTGTATTGAAAGGAAATTAATTCAGGAGGGTAGACGCATTGGATCGCCTAGACCGTAAGATTTTGCGCATTCTGCAAGAGGATTCCACGCTGGCTGTTGCCGATCTGGCGAAGAAGGTCGGCCTTTCCACGACGCCCTGTTGGCGGCGTATCCAGAAGATGGAAGAAGACGGCGTCATCCGCCGGCGTGTGGCCCTGCTCGATCCGGTCAAGGTCAATACCAAGGTCACGGTTTTCGTCTCCATCCGCACCGCCTCCCATTCCATCGAATGGCTGAAGCGCTTCTCCGAAGTGGTTTCCGAATTCCCGGAGGTTGTAGAATTCTACCGTATGAGCGGTGATGTCGACTATCTGCTGCGCGTGGTCGTGCCCGATATCGCCGCCTATGACGCTTTCTACAAGCGGATGATCGCCAAGATCGAAATCCGCGACGTCTCCTCCGCCTTTGCGATGGAGCAGATCAAATATACGACGGAACTGCCGCTCGATTACATGCTGCTGGATAATCCTAAATCCGGCGAAGAGTGATCTGTCGCCGGTCCGTTGTTGATCAATGCCCTTTCCGGCCGCCGGGGAGGGCATCTTTATTCGTGGGTGGTTTTGGGCGCCGGTCGGGCCTGCCAGGGCTGATACTGTCGGAAGGTCCGTCCGGTAGCTGCCGCAGAGGCACGACAATTCTATTTCGCCGGTAACGGCAAATTCGCACATTCAATTCTCTCAACGCCGTCTGCGCGCAAACCAGGATTTTGATAAAATCGCTCGAATATCTACGCTTTTACTGTCGAAGGATGGAATAGCGAGGGATATCCATATGCTGACACGACGCGGAACATTGGGACTGATTGCAGGTGCGACCGGGGCGGTTTTTCTGCCGCATATCCGGCGCGCGAGCGCCGCAACCACGACGTTGCGGATTGGCTGGCAGAAGAATGGCGTGATAGCGCTCGCGAAGAGCCAGGGCGTGCTCGAAGCGCTGCTGAAGGATCGCGGCATCGAGGTCAAGTGGTCTGAATTTTCCTCCGGGCCGCCGCTTCTTGAAGCGCTGGGTGCCGGTGCGCTGGATATCGGCCCGACCGGCGATGTGCCGCCGCTTTTCGCGCAAGCCGCCGGCGGCAATCTGCGTTATGTTGGCACCTACAAGGCGGCGGCAGGCGGATCGGCGATCCTCGTGCAGAAGGATTCGCCGCTGAAGACGCTCCAAGACCTGAAGGGCAAAAAGGTCGCCTTCAAGCGCGGCTCCAGCGCCCATAACGTCACTGTGAAGGCGTTGCGAAAGGCGGGGCTGACCTTGGCAGACATCACGCCCGTCGATCTTGCCCCGCCGGATGCGGCGGCCGCCTTTCGAAGCGGCAGCATCGATGCCTGGTCGATCTGGGATCCCTATTTCGCCGTGGCAGAGAAAGAGCCGACGACGAGGGTACTCTCGACAGCCGAAGGCATCGTCGATCCGTGGAGCTACTTCCTCGCCAATGGCGATTTTGTTGAAAGTAATCCCGATCTCGTGCCGCTGATTCTGAAGGAACTGGCGAATGTGGGTGCGAAAGCGCAGACCAACATCGACGCGACAGCCAAGTCGCTGTCGGCCATCACCGGTGTCCCCGAGGATGTCACGAAGGTCTCGCTGACGCGCCCCGGTGCCGATCTCGGACGGGTCTCGCTGGTTCCGGATGAAGCCATCGCCTATCAACAGGCGCTTGCGGACGAGTTCTACGATCTGAAGATCGTGCCGAAGAAGCTCAAGGTGGCGGATATCGTCTGGCGCCCGAAGGCGAGTTGATGGGCGGAAAGTGGAGTCTCTTCAACCGGCTGGCGGATCTTGCTCAGAGGTTGATTCAGGCCGTTGGTGTTAAATGTGAGGCGATTGGATGCCGCTTGTTTCTTCTCCCCGTGGGGGAGAGGTTCGCGGCAGCGGGATGAGGGGGCGAGGGTAGAGATAGACCGAGAGCCAGCCCCCTCATCCGACCCTTCGGGCCACCTTCTCCCCGGCGGGGAGAAGAAAATTGCCTCAAGGTCACCGCATCAACCCTTGAGCTTCGCAATCACCAGATGACCGGGCGTCGGATTGCCGTCCTGCATGCGCACATTGATGTCGGTCACTTCAATCACCTCGAAACCGGTCGCCGCCAGTCGTTCGCGGACATAGGTTTCGGCATGGGCGAAACGCTGGTGCGGGCCGACCATGTAGGGGCGCCCGGCCATGATTTCTTCGGGCAGGGTCTCCGACGAGAAGATCAGCAGGCCGCTGGCATTGAGGTTTTCGGCGGCGCCGAAAAACAGCGGTTCCAGCGCGCCGAGATAGGGCAGCACATCGGTGGCGGTGATGATGTCAAAGGGCTCGTCGTCATTGTCCTCAAGGAAATCCTCGACTTCGGCGACATAGAGCGTCTCGTAGAGGTCCTTCTCATGAGCGATCTCGACCATGTTTTCGGAAATATCGATGCCGGTGATGTCGTCAGCCATATCGCGCAGCGCTTCACCGGTGAGGCCGGTGCCACAGCCGAGATCGAGCAGGCGTTTGAAAGGGCCGAGATTGAGCGTCTGCAGCCGCTGGCGAACCATCATCGGCACGGCGTAACCCAGCTGCTCGACAAGAATGTCCTCGAAGGCTTCGGCATGCTGGTCGAACAGGGTTTCGACATAGGCGTCGGGCGCTTTGGACGGCTGTTCGCCCCGGCCCATGGCGGCAATGCGTACGGCTGCGCCACCGTGGTCTTCCGGATCGATGGCGAGGACCTCCTCATAGGCCTTCACCGCCGCGTCCACATCACCGGCCTTTTCAAGCGCGAGTGCGCGGTTATAGGCCTCGGCGAGCGCCTCTTCGTCGATCTTCTGGTTCTTGGTCATCGTGCCTTATCCGTCAGCGTCTTCAATTGACGTTTGCTGTAAGCCGCATCGGGGACCGGCGCAATGTTTATGTGGCGCGAGGGCTTAGTGGAGGATGAACTCCCCTTTGAGCGCGCGCCATTCCTGCGCCGAGATAACCTGCCGGTGCACATAGCGGACGGAGTGCAGGGGGCCGTCGAGCTTTTCCTGCCAGAACTTGAGGAAGCCGTGCATTTCAGGAAAATCGGGGGCCAGATCGTAATTCTGCCAGACATAGGTCTGGAGAACCAGAGGATGGTCCGGCAGGCGGTAGAATATCTGGGCGGTGGTGAGGCCGTAGCCTCTCAGCATCATTTCCATGTCCTTGTTCATGGTGGCGGTTCCCATATCGATGATGACCGATCACAGCGTTGCCGCTGTATCTTAGATGGGAACACGGCAGGGTTAACCCAACCTTGCCAAAAGAATGGATGCGTCACAAATTTGTTATATTTTTCAAAGTGTTGGCAGTACTCATTGATGAGTGCTGCCAACGTTGGGCTCAGCGCTTGAGGTGACGGGTCAAGCGGGCCTCCAGCCAGGCCCAGACATGGCGCAGCGTCTCGACGATCGTGAGGTAAAAGATCGCAGCCCAGAGATAGGCCTGATAATCGAAGGTGCGGGAAAAGGCGTAACGGGTCTGGCCCATCAGGTCGAAGACGGTGACGATGGAGACCACCGCCGAACCCTTGATCATCAGGATGATCTCGTTGCCATAGGGGCGCAAAGCGACGATCAGCGCCTGCGGCAGTATGATCTTTCGGAAGGTGATGAACTTGGAAATACCGAGCGACGCCGCCCCTTCGTGCTGGCCGCGCGGCACACTCTGGATCGCTCCGCGCAGGATCTCCGCCTGATAGGCGGCGGTGTTGAGCGTCAGCGACAGGAGGCCGCAATACCAGGCTTCGCGGAAGAACCACCAGAGATCAACGGCTTCCAGCGCCGGGCGAAAGCTGCCGAGACCGTAATAGATCAGGAAAAGCTGCGCCAGGAGCGGCGTGCTGCGGAAGACATAGACGTAGGCATAAGCGAGCGCGCCAATGACGCGATTTTCAGACATGCGGGCGAAAGCGATCGGCACGGACAGGATGGCGCCGAGAATGATCGAGCTGCCGACCAGCGTGATTGTGGTGATGAGGCCATCGATATAACGGGGCCCATACCGTTCAAATTTGTCCCAATCCCAACCCTCGATCATCGCAAATAACAGCCCGGCGGCGAGAAGCAGCCAGAGCGTAATGACAGCGATGCCGACGACACGGGAGATGTTCAGCGGTTTGTCCGCAACGATGGGCGCTGGGCGTGGCGGAATGAGTTCCTTGATATGGCTCATCGTCTGGCCTCCGACTTGCGCGACCAGCGATCTATGAAACCGATGCCGATGGATGAGAGGAGCGCGAGAATGAGGTAAAGCAGGCAGGCGATGCCGTAGAAAAAGAAGGCTTCCTTGCTGACGCGGGCGGCGATGCCGGTCTGGCGGATGATATCGGCAAGGCCGATGATCGATACGTAGGACGTGTCTTTCAGCAGGATGACCCACAGGTTGGTCATGCCGGGAAGGGCGATCCGCACCAGCTGCGGAATGATGATGAGCACCATGGTGCGGCTGCGGGAAAGTCCGAGTGCGTCACCCGCCTCATATTGCCCTTTCGGTATGGCCTTGAAGGCCGAGAGAAGCACCTCAGACGCATAGGATGAAAACACCACCGAAAGCGCCACCATGCCGGCAACGAAGGCGTTGATTTCGATGGGGCCGGTAATGCCGATGTAACCTGCCACGGATTGCAGCAGCATCTGGATGCCGTAATAGACGATGAAGAGCGTCAGCAGTTCGGGTAGGCCACGAAAGATGGTGGTATAGATTCCGGCGGCCAGCCGAAGCGATTTTTCTTCCGATTGCGCGGCGAGCGCGATCAGGAAGCCGATCAATAGCCCGACTGGCAGGGTGGCAAGCGCCAGCGAGATCGTGACCTTGACGCCGAAAGCGATTTCATCGCCCCAGCCCGCATCGCCGCAGGCGACGAGAGTGCCGTTTCCGAAAAGCGAGAAGAGACCGACCGGCCCGCAGAAGGGATCGAGAAGTGTCGAGACATAGGTCCAGAACGCACCTATGGCGGAAAATGCTCCGCTCATGCCAATTTTCCCCTGCGGTCTTAAGCCGCCGTGATTGTTATGGTGACGTTTTCAAACAAAAATGGCGGAAGGGCAAGCCTTCCGCCACGAGATTTCAACAGATCGAACCGGCTTACTCGCCGTAAACGTCGAAATCGAAGTATTTTTTGTTGATCTCCTGGTACTTGCCGCTGGCGCGGATGCCGGCAATGGCAGCCGTGAACTTGTCGGCCAGCGCCGTGTCGCCCTTGCGAACGGCAATGCCTGCGCCGTTGCCGTTGATGTCGACGTCGACCTTGAGCGGTGTCAGGATCTTGCAGCACTTGCCGGCATCGGTCTTCAGCCATTCCGACAGCACGACGATATCGTCGATGACGGCGTCGATACGGCCATTGGCGATGTCCAGCTTATATTCGTCTGCGGTCGGATACATCTTCACATCGGAATCCGGGAAGTGTTTTTCAGCGTAGTTGGAGTGGGTGGTGGAGCCCTGTGCGCCGAGCGACTTGCCCTTGAGATCGTCGAGGGACTTGATCGGCGAATCCTTCGGCACGGCGATCGCCGGCGGCGTGTTGTAATATTTCTTGGAGAAGTCGACCTTCTGGAGACGTTCCGGGGTGATCGACATGGACGCGATGATGGCGTCGAACTTCTTGGCCTGAAGGGCGGGGATGATGCCGTCCCAGTCATTGGTGACGAAGGTGCACTCGGCCTTCATTTGTTCGCACAGCGCCTTGGCGATGTCGATATCGAAGCCGGTCAGCGTGCCGTCGGCTTCGAGATTGTTGAAGGGCGGGTAGGCGCCTTCGGTGCCGATGACAATCTTGTCCTGCGCGAGAGCCGCGCCGGAAAAGAGCGAGATGGCGGCAATCGATACGGCTGCGAGCAGACGGGTGGAAATAGGCATTTCGATCCTCTCTTTTGGTCGTTCATCCGCGGTCTGTTGTTGTTTTCAGTGCGGACGTCATGGGCGCCAAGGCGCGGCAGGACGGAGGATACCGCCTGTGGCCTTCAGCGCGGATGTGATTATTCATCCGCTTGGTCAAAAAATGCAACTGCAATATTAGCGACCTTCTTTGTGCCGCAGAGCCTCCACGAAAAGGCCTTGATCTGTTCATTTCCGGTACAGAAGGCTTTGGTCATCATGGGAACCTGAGCGTGTGTAAGGCGTTGAACAGCGCCTGCGTGCCAAGCCGGGCCCACGACGTCGCGTCATTCGCGACCCATAAAATGACGGCAGATGAGGAAGCACTGATGCTGAAAAAGAAAAACACATTGCTGACCGGGGTGGTTTTTCCACTCATGTCTCTCGCGATCGCGGTTGAGCCAGCAGCGGCAGGCTTTGCCGGCGCGGCCCGCGCCCAGGCGCCTGTTTCTCAAACCGCGCCCGGCCAGATAATCCTGGCGCAGGCGGAGCCGGCGCAGGAAAACCCTGAAGAAGAACTGAAGAAGAAGCGTCAGCGCGCCGAAGAGGCGCAACCTGCCGAACCGAAGCGTGAAGAGCGCGCACCGGAGCCCCAGCGCGAGCCGGAGCCCAAGCGCGAAGCGCCGCCGGAACCACAGCAGCGTGAGGCCCGCCCGGAGCCTGCGCCGGACGAGCAGCCGCAGGAGCGTCCCCGCAAGCCTGAACGGGCGCAGGAGCCGCAGGGCGAGGGTGAACAGCGCCCGGCTCGTCAGCGTGAGGCCGCGCCTGAAGCTGCGCCTGCCGAACAGCAGCCGAAGGAACGTCCGCGCAACCCGGAACGGGCCGAGCAGCCTGCAGGCGAGGGCGAACAGCGTCCCGAGCGTCCCCGTAAGGAGCGTGCGAAGGAGCCTGCGGCCGAACAGGAGCCCGCAGCTCGCCCTGAAAATGCCGAGCAGCCGGCCAAGTCCCGTGAGCCGGCACCCGCCAAAAAACCGGCAGTAGAGGAAAAGGCCCCTGAACAGAAAGCCGAACCGGCCGAAAAAGCCGTTCCCGAGAAAAAGCCTGCCGCTCCCGAGCCCGCCGCGAAGGAAGCACCTGTTCCGACAGAAGCGCCGACGCCCGCGCGCCCGCCGGCACCCGAGGCCCAACCAAACCCTGCACCTGGCCGCCAGCCTTCCGAACAGCCGCCGGTAGAAGGTCAGGGTAGAACGGAACCCGCAGCCCCGCTGCCAGGCGCGCCGACCCCGCCGCCCAGCGGTGCGACGACCGGGCAGGCGCCTGCCGGCGAACCGGTGCCGAACCAGGTTGCCGTTCCGCAGACGGAAGCCCCGCCGATGACGAAGGAGGAGCTGGACAAGGCCAAGGCGATCGCCAAGGACCCGTCCAAGACGGCCGACACCGTCATCCTGCCGGTCGACAAGGGGGCTGCCGTTCTCGACAGCGACAAGGAAGTGGAGCGCTCCGGCAACCGCCAGACCCGCGAGGAACGCCGTCGTGAACGCGAACAGGCCGGCGACTTCAAGGTCCCGACCTCCGACGCCGAGGCGCAACGCGCCGGTGCTGCTGAAGGCAAGGCTCCGCCGCCACCCGTAAAGCTGGAAGCCATCACTTCCCAGCAGGGCGAGCGCATCGACCGCCGCCCGCAATATGAGCGGCCGGACGGTGTACGCGAATGGCAGCCGCGCGAGGGTCGTCCGCGTGATCGCGATGGCGATGCGCCGATCATTCTGCAGTTCGGTGACCGCGTCGTCGTTCGTGGCGATGACAACCAGCGCTTCATCCGCGATGGCGGCGAGCCCTATTACGAGCGCCTGCAGGGCGGCCGTGTCCGCGAAACCGTGGAGCGCCGGGATGGCACGCAGGTCGTGACGATCCGCAACCGTTATGGCGACGTGATCCAGCGTTCGCGCATTGACGATCGCGGCCGCGAATATGTGCTGTTCTACGCACCGGAGCTGATGGACGACCCGGACCGCGATTACGTTTATCGCGACCCCGGTCTCGATCTGCCGCCCATGCGTCTGCGCATTCCCGTGACGGACTACATCATCGACACGTCGAGCGATCCGGATCGCGATTATTACCGCTTCCTGGAACAGCCGCCTGTCGAGCCGGTGGAACGTGTCTATTCGCTGGATGAAGTGCGCTATTCGGCTCGCATCCGTGACAAGGTGCGCCGTATCGACCTCGATACGATCACCTTCGCGACCGGCAGCGCTGAAATCCCGATGGCGCAGGCTCGCTCCTTGCGCAAGGTGGCCGACGCAATCAACAAGGCGCTGGAAAAGAACCCGGCGGAAACCTTCCTCATCGAAGGCCATACCGATGCCGTCGGTTCGGATGAAAGCAACCTTGTACTGTCTGACGAGCGCGCTGCCTCCGTCGCCAACGTGCTGACCGATGTTTACGGCATCCCGCCGGAAAACCTCGCGACGCAGGGTTATGGCGAGCGTTACCTGAAAGTCCAGACACTCGGCCCGGAACAGCAGAACCGCCGCGTCACCATCCGCCGCGTGACGCCGCTGGTGAAGCCGGTCGCTCAGAACTGATCGGGTTCAAATAGAAAAACAAGGCCCGGAAGCGAAAGCTCTCCGGGCCTTTTTATTGCTTACGATGTCCCCAGCGCCGAGGCGTTTGGCAGAACTTGATCATCCGCAATCCGTCACCCCGGACCAGATCCGGGGTCCAGCGTGATCAAGTCCTTGATCACGAAAGACTCTTTCACGGCGCAGACGCGCCGCGGCTGGATGCCGGATCTAGTCCGGCATCACGGAGGCGAGGTTTTCGAACCCTGGCGTCACCCGCAAGCTTGAGGATGATCCCAACCCCGACGGTTAGCTCAGCGCCACCGCAATCTCAGCCGCTAATTGCGCGTTGTTGCGAACCAGCGCGATATTGGTTTCGAGGCTGCGACCATCCGTCAGGCGGAAAATGTCACCCAGCAGATACGGCGTGACAGCCTTGCCGGTCACTTCATCCCGCTCGGCGTGCGAGATGGCGCGGTTGATGTAGATTTCCATTTCCTCGCGCGGAATCTCGTCAGCTTCCGGCACAGGATTGGCCACCAGCATGCCGCCATCGATGCCGAGCTGTTCGCGGGTTACCTGGAAGTTGGCGATTGCGGCCGGGCTGTTGAGCGAAAGCGGGCTTGGCAGGCCGGAGGAGCGAGACCAGAAGGCCGGGAATTCTTCCGAACCGAAAGTGACGACGGGTACGCCGTTGGTTTCGAGGACTTCGAGCGTCTTCGGAATATCAAGGATCGCCTTGGCGCCGGCGCAGACGACGATCACTCCGGTCTTTGCAAGCTCCGTCAAATCCGCGGAGATGTCGAAGGTTTCTTCCGCACCCTTGTGCACGCCGCCAATGCCGCCGGTCGCGAAAACGCGGATGCCGGCGCGGGCAGCGGCGATCATGGTCGCCGCAACCGTGGTGGCGCCGGTGCGGCGCTCGGCGATCGCAAAGGCGATATCGGCGCGTGAGACCTTCATGGCGTCAGTAGTCTGGGCCAGCGCCTCGAGCTGATCCTTCTCGAGGCCGATATGCAATGTGCCGTGAATGACGGCGATGGTGGCCGGAACCGCGCCCTGATCACGGATGATCTGCTCGACGCTTTCCGCCATCTCGATATTGCCGGGGTAGGGCATGCCATGGGTGATGATGGTCGATTCAAGCGCGACGATCGGCGCACCGCGCTGCTTGGCGGCGGCAACTTCCTGAGAATAGACGATGGGCAGGAGAGGGGAGATGGGGCGGGTCATTTCATCTGTTCCAGTTTTTAAAAGCGGGTTCATGCCAGCATTTCAGCCTGGGGAACAAGCCCCAACATGGCTTCGACACTGTCTTTTGATAAGTCGTGCGCGGTGGCAAAGGGCGATTGCACGGTGATTGCAGCTGCCGCAGCGCCCCGTCTCAGGGCTTCGGCAATCGTCTTTCCTTCGGCAATGGCGGCGAGGTAACCGGAGGCCATGGCGTCGCCCGCACCGGTTACATCCTTCACTTCGCGGATGAGGGGCGGGTGGAGGATTGCTTTTTCATTTCCGTCGAAGGCCACGACTTCGCTGGCGCCGCGGGTGACGACGCCGCCGGAAAGCCCGGCCTTGCGCAGGATATCCGGCCAGTCACGAACGTCAGCGGCCGTCTCGCCGGTGAGCGCGCGCGCTTCCGCCTCGTTCATGAAGAGGATGTTGATATCGCCGAGCGCCGCTTTCAGCTTCACCGCCTTGGCCGGCGAAATGGCTATGGCCGCCAGCGGTTTTTCGCAGGCGCGGGCAACGAGACCAAGTGCAGTCAGCGTATCCTCGGGCAGGTTGGCGTCGCAGAGCAGGATATCGCTTGCGGTGATGGCCTCCCGGACGGCGCGGACCTTGAGCCGGCGCGGCGTGAAGAGCTTGTAGAGATCCATGTCGGCAAGCGCGATGACGAGGTTGCCGTCACGCTCCAGAATGGCGGTATAGCTCGGTGTGCGCCGGTCGAGGAAGGTGAACGGCGTGTCCTCCACGCCAGCCTGTCGTGCAGCCTCCGCAACGGCTTCTCCCGTCACGTCGCCGCCCCGCGGGGCGATGATCCTGACTTGAAAGCCGAGCCGGGAGAGATTGCGTGCAGCATTGAAACCGCCGCCGCCGGCCTCTTCCATCCACGAACCGGGGTTGCTGGCGCCCGGCGCCGTTTCAGTCTCGATCATGCCGCGCCTGTCGATATGCGCGCCGCCCAGAACGAGTATTTTCTTCACGCTTGCATTTCCCTCTTTGGCGGATGGTAAGGCCGGACGATTCGGCCTAAACTGACGTCTTCCTGACCTCGCCTCCGGTTTGCGGCAAGGGGCCGCGCACAGAAAAACGAAAGCAGAACAAACGACTTATCACTATTTGTTTTCAATATGCTGGCTCAGCCTTGTTAAATGAGAACAAATAGAGTACATACCGTTTCCATACTGCTACATTGCCTGTGCGGCTTCAATAACCTAAAGGTGGTTCGGATGGCACAAAATTCTTTGCGTCTCGTAGAGGATAAATCGGTGGATAAAAGCAAGGCACTGGAAGCGGCGCTCTCCCAGATCGAACGGTCGTTCGGCAAGGGATCGATCATGAAGCTCGGTTCCAATGAAAATGTGGTTGAGGTGGAGACCGTTTCGACGGGCTCGCTCAGCCTGGATATCGCGCTCGGCATCGGCGGACTGCCGAAGGGGCGCATCATTGAAATTTACGGTCCGGAAAGCTCGGGTAAAACGACGCTGGCGCTGCAGACCATTGCGGAAGCCCAGAAGAAGGGCGGCATCTGCGCCTTCGTTGACGCCGAACATGCGCTTGATCCGGTCTATGCGCGCAAGCTTGGCGTGGATCTGCAGAGCCTGCTGATCTCGCAGCCGGATACGGGCGAGCAGGCGCTTGAGATCACCGATACGCTGGTGCGCTCCGGCGCGGTCGACGTTCTCGTGGTCGACTCCGTTGCGGCGCTGACGCCGCGGGCGGAAATTGAAGGTGAGATGGGCGACAGCCTGCCGGGTCTTCAGGCGCGTCTGATGAGCCAGGCGCTGCGCAAGCTGACCGCTTCGATCTCCAAGTCGAAGTGCATGGTCATCTTCATCAACCAGATCCGCATGAAGATCGGCGTCATGTTCGGTTCGCCGGAAACGACAACTGGCGGTAATGCGCTGAAGTTCTACGCTTCCGTTCGCCTCGACATCCGCCGTATCGGCGCTGTCAAGGAACGCGAAGAGGTTGTCGGCAACCAGACCCGCGTCAAGGTCGTCAAGAACAAGATGGCGCCGCCTTTCAAGCAGGTGGAATTCGACATCATGTATGGCGAAGGAGTTTCCAAGACCGGTGAGCTTGTCGACCTCGGCGTAAAAGCCGGTATCGTTGAAAAGTCCGGTGCCTGGTTCTCCTATAACAGCCAGCGTCTGGGGCAGGGGCGTGAAAACGCCAAGACCTTCCTGCGCGACAACCCCGATACGGCAAACGAGATCGAGCTGGCGCTGCGCCAGAACGCTGGCCTGATTGCGGATCGTTTCCTGCAGAATGGCGGTCCTGATTCCGGCGATGACGGCGACGGTGACGAAGGCTGATCCTGCCGTCGAGCTTCAGGCATCCGTTGCCGGATCGCCTGTCTCGATGTGAATCGAATTGAACAAAATGGGCCGTGCGATTTCTGTCGTATGGCCCTTTTTCTTTGTCGGTACGCCTTCGCCGGTCTCCATGGCTGGACAGGGCAGGATGCGGACGATAAAAGCCATTGATTTTGCAATATAGCCATCATTTCCGATGGCGGTGATGGACTCCAGCTGTGAGCGGTGTGTGGGCATGAGCGGTGTAAATGAAATTCGGTCGACCTTCCTCGACTACTTCAAGAAGAACGGACACGAGATTGTGCCCTCCAGCCCGCTGGTGCCGCGCAACGATCCGACGCTGATGTTCACCAATGCCGGCATGGTGCAGTTCAAGAACGTCTTCACCGGTCTGGAAAGCCGTCCTTATTCTACTGCGGCATCCGCGCAGAAATGCGTGCGCGCTGGCGGCAAGCATAACGACCTCGACAATGTCGGTTATACCGCCCGTCACCACACCTTCTTCGAAATGCTCGGCAACTTCTCCTTTGGCGATTATTTCAAGGAAGAGGCGATCACGCACGCCTGGAACCTGATCACCAGGGAATTCGGCATCGACCGCAATCGCCTGCTGGTCACGGTTTATCACACCGACGACGAGGCCTTTAACCTCTGGAAGAAGATCGCCGGTTTCTCCGACGACCGCATCATCCGCATCCCGACCAGCGACAATTTCTGGGCGATGGGCGATACCGGACCCTGCGGCCCCTGTTCCGAAATCTTCTACGACCATGGCGATCATATCTGGGGCGGCCCGCCCGGCTCGCCGGAAGAGGATGGCGACCGCTTTATCGAAATCTGGAACCTCGTCTTCATGCAATATGAGCAGGTGACGAAGGAAGAGCGCATCGACCTGCCGCGCCCGTCGATCGACACCGGCATGGGTCTGGAGCGTATCTCCGCATTGCTGCAGGGCAAGCATGACAATTACGATACGGACCTGTTCCGCGCACTGATCGCCGCTTCCGTCGAAGCGACGGGTGTTCCGGCTGAAGGCGAAAAGCGCGCCAGCCACCGCGTTATCGCCGACCACCTGCGGTCGTCTGCGTTCCTGATCGCCGATGGCGTGCTGCCGTCCAATGAAGGCCGCGGTTATGTTCTGCGCCGCATCATGCGTCGCGCCATGCGCCATGCCGAACTGCTCGGCGCGCGCGAGCCGCTGATCTACAAGCTGCTGCCGTCGCTGGTGCAGCAGATGGGTCGCGCCTATCCGGAACTGGTCCGCGCCGAAGCGCTGATCTCCGAAACCCTGAAGCTTGAGGAAACCCGTTTCCGCAAGACGCTGGAACGCGGCCTGTCGCTGCTGTCGGATGCCACCTCGACCCTGCACAAGGGCGACATGCTGGATGGCGAGACCGCTTTCAAGCTTTACGACACCTATGGTTTCCCGCTCGACCTGACGCAGGACGCACTGCGCGCCCGCGAAATCGGCGTCGATATTTCCGGCTTCACGGATGCCATGGAGCGTCAGAAGGCGGAAGCCCGCTCGCATTGGGCCGGTTCTGGCGACAAGGCCACCGAAACGATCTGGTTCGAACTCAAGGAAAAACTCGGCGCCACCGAGTTCCTCGGTTATGACACGGAAACCGCCGAGGGCGTCGTGCAGGCCATCGTCAAGGATGGTAAGGCCGTCGAAAGCGCTGTGGATGGTGAGACCGTGCAGGTCGTGGTCAACCAGACGCCGTTTTATGGCGAGTCCGGCGGCCAGATGGGCGATACCGGCGTCATCTCCGGCGATAATGGCGCTTTTGCCGTTTCCGACACCCAGAAGCGCGGCGAAGGCCTCTTCGTTCATATGGGCACCGTCTCCAAGGGCGGTCTCAAAGTGGGCGATGCCGTTCAGTTGACGGTCGATCATGACCGCCGGTCGCGCCTTCGCGCCAATCACTCCGCCACCCATTTGCTGCATGAGGCGCTGCGCGAAGTGCTAGGCACCCATGTCGCGCAGAAGGGTTCGCTGGTCGCGCCCGAGCGCCTGCGCTTTGACGTTTCACATCCGAAGCCGATGTCGGCCGAGGAGCTGAAGGTCGTCGAAGACATGGCCAACGAAATCGTGTTGCAGAACTCGCCTGTCGTCACCCGCCTGATGAGCGTCGATGACGCCATTGCCGAGGGCGCGATGGCGCTGTTCGGTGAGAAATACGGTGACGAGGTTCGTGTCGTCTCCATGGGCACCGGCTTACATGGCTCGAAAGCCAACCGTCCTTATTCCGTCGAGCTTTGCGGCGGCACGCATGTGGCTGCGACCGGCCAGATCGGTCTCATCCGCATCCTCGGTGAAAGCGCCGTCGGTGCCGGTGTGCGCCGTCTCGAGGCCGTAACCGGCCAGGGCGCGCTTGCCTATCTCGCCGAACAGGACGAGCGGGTAAAGGCGCTCGCCTCGTCGCTGAAGGTTCAGCCGGGCGATGTTCTGTCGCGCGTTGAAGGCCTGCTGGACGAGCGCAAGAAGCTGGAGCGTGAGCTCTCCGATGCCCGCCGCAAACTCGCCATGGGCGGCGGTTCGACGGATGCCGGGGCAAGCGACGTCAAGCAGGTCGCGGGCGTCAACTTCCTCGCAAAATCCCTTGCTGGTATCGATGCCAAGGATCTGAAGGGGCTCGCCGACGAGGCCAAGGCCAATCTCGGTTCTGGCGTCGTGCTGCTGATCGCCGTTTCCGAGGATGGCAAGGCAAGCGCTGTCGCCGCCGTGACGGAAGATCTGACGTCCCGTTTCAGCGCCGTCGATATCGTCCGCACTGCTTCCGCCGCACTTGGCGGCAAGGGCGGCGGCGGCCGACCGGACATGGCGCAGGCAGGTGGTCCTGATGGCGCCAAGGCGCAGGAGGCCATCGAAGCGGTGGCAGCGGCTCTGGCGGCCTGATCGACAGAAAATGAGAAGGCGGGATTTTGGCCCGCCTTTTTCTTGTGAATTTCCGTTTGTGGATGGTTCAGGGACTATTCTGCGCTCGGCAGCGCCAAGCCTGCTGTAGCATTTCCAGCCGAAGCGTGTTCGCTTCGGCGCCGGACAATGCGGTAAAAACAAACACTAGAGCATTTCCTGTGATCCTGTGATCACCGGAAATGCTCTAGTCCGTCGCTTTCATATCCTTCGCCGCTTCCTCATCGAGTTGCGCGGCCCGCTTGAAGGCCGGGCGCTCGGTCAGATGCGCCAGGTAGTCGATGAAGGCCGGGCGTTTTTCAATCGTGCCGAATTGCAGGCCCCAGCCAACATGGGCGCCGACATAGACATCGGCGGCGGTAAAGAGATCGCCGGCGATGAAGCGGTTTTCGCTGACGGCCCGTTCAAGCGTATTCATCACATCCGCATAGCTGCCGCAGCCGGCCATGCGCAGTTTTTCCTTCGGTACTTCGAAACCCATTGCCTTCATGCTCGCCGCCATTTCCAGCGGGCCTGCGGCAAAGAACATCCAGCGGTAATAGAGCCCGCGTGACTTGGGTGTGGGCGCCAGGTTCGCACCGGGAAAGGCGTCAGCCAGATAGGCGCAGATCGCGGCGGCCTCGGTGACGATGGTATCGCCATGTTTGATGGCGGGCACCTTGGCCATCGGATTGATCAGCCGATAGGCGGGCGATTTCATCGAGGTTTCGAAACGAAGTATCTCGGTTCGATAGGGAACGCCCACTTCCTCGAGCATCCACCGCGCGATACGCCCGCGCGACATGGGGTTGGTGTAAAAGATCAGTTCACTCATGCTTTTGCCTCCCCAAGCAAAATCGTCGAAGCATCATGGGAAAACCGATGCGGATTTCGCGCCTGCGCTTCGCATTTTTAAAGTTCGCAACATCCTTCGCGTGTTCCCTAAGATCGCGCCGATGCTCCGATGAACGTTTGACTGTGCCGGGCAAGTTATGTGCAAGTAGATGCTGTTTAAGCTTTGTCTTATTGTTGTACTGGCCGCAGCACGCGGAATCGAAGTCTGCGCCTAGTACAACGTCTAATCAAGATACTGTGAACAAAAAAGAAAACCCGGCGTTGCGCCGGGTGCGGGTGCGCTCATATCGGTGCCTGTCAACCATCAATCGCATTGGCGGCCGAGGCTTTGGAAAGAGAAGCCATTGCAGTCTAGTGGGTTGGTTTTCTTCCCGTATGCCTCGTTGCCGCGAGCAGCGCCAGAAAAAATGCGACCGTGGTGAGCACGGTGCGGAGAAGGTTTGAAAGTGCCCAGCGATCCAGCAGCTCCTGCCAGTTGATCGGCACGTCGGCGGCAACAGCCTTGAAAAACTCGTTGATCGGAACATTGACCATTCGCGTCTGAACGACGACGACGGTGTAAATTATCAAGGCCGACAGCCATAGCAGCCTGCTGTTGCGATCAACGACCACAGCGGCGAGAAGGGCCGCCAGCGGCGTAAAGAAGGCGGTGAAGAAGACGCCGTTGCGGACGCTGATATTGATGCCGTTGAATGCCGGAATGAAGATATCGGCCTCCAGTTGCTGGAAAGCCATCATCACCGGGTTGCTGAAGGCGAAAAAGAATCCGGCCATCACGCCAAGGCTCAGCGGAGCAACGATGCGCAAGACCGATATTGCCGGTTCTCTTGCGATGGCGAGTGCGGGAAAATGCCTTGTTCTGATCTCGTGCAGAAATGAGCTGGACATCAAAACCTCCGTCAAATAACCGTACGTGTATGTACGGCATATCCGTACGCATATGTACGGTTATTGTCAAGGAAAAGCGGATGCGAAACGAAAGCAGGGAATTGCGCCGGCGCGAGATTGTCGAACATGCCTTTGCCATGCTTGCCAGGGATGGATATGCCGCCTTTTCCATGCAGGCGCTGGCGAAGGTGAGCAGGTCCTCCAAGGAAACGCTCTATGGCTGGTTCGGCGGCAAGGCCGGGCTTTACGAAGCCATGGTCGAAGAAAATGCCGCAAGGCTGGTATTGCCGTCAGCGGAAGCGGCCGATGGCGTAAGGGAGCTTTCCCGTTTCGGGGCTGAACTATTGTCGATGCTTCTCGCGGAGCGGGCGGTGCTGCTCAATCGGGTTGCGGCGGCGGAAGCCGGCGGTGACGCCACGCTCGGAGCATTTCTGGCGGAAAAGGGTCGTGACCACATCATGCCGAAGCTTGCGGCGTATTTTCAGGCGCTGGCAAATCAGGGCGTCATGGGTATTGCGGCAGCGGAAGAGCCTGCGGAAATCTGGCTGTCGCTTCTGGCAGGGGATTTGCAGATAAGGCGTGCGACGGGGGCAATTGGCCTGCCGACGCAGGAGGAGATAGACGCTCGCTCGGCCCGCGCCGCGCAGCTGACGTTTCAGCTCTACGGTACATATAAAAAACCCGGCGCTGAGGCCGGGTTTTGAGGTCGCTGGGAAGGACAGCTTAGGCAGCCATCGCTTTCTTGAGGTTTTCGTCGATCTTGTCGAGGAAGGCGGTGGTGGAGAGCCAGGGCTGATCCGGTCCGATGAGGAGCGCCAGGTCCTTGGTCATGAAGCCGCTTTCGACGGTGTCGACGCAGACGGTTTCGAGCGTTGCCGCGAACTTTGCGAGTTCCGCATTGTCGTCCAGCTTGGCGCGGTGGGCGAGGCCACGGGTCCAGGCGAAGATCGAGGCGATCGAGTTGGTCGAGGTTTCCTGACCCTTCTGGTGCTGGCGGTAGTGGCGCGTGACCGTGCCGTGTGCCGCTTCGGCTTCGACCGTACGGCCATCGGGGGACAGAAGAACCGAGGTCATCAGGCCGAGCGAGCCGAAGCCCTGAGCAACCGTGTCCGACTGAACGTCGCCGTCATAGTTCTTGCAGGCCCAGATGTAGCCGCCAGACCACTTCAGCGCGGAAGCGACCATGTCGTCGATGAGGCGGTGCTCATAGGTGATGCCGATTTCGTCGAACTGCTTCTTGAATTCGGTCTGGTAGACTTCTTCGAAGATATCCTTGAAGCGGCCGTCATATGCCTTGAGGATGGTGTTCTTCGTGGAGAGGTAAACCGGCCACTTGCGCATTAGGCCATAGTTCATGGAGGCGCGGGCGAATTCGCGGATGGATTCGTCAAGGTTGTACATGGCAAGAGCCACGCCGGCGCTCGGAGCGTCGAAAACGTCCTTTTCGATAACCTGGCCGTCTTCACCGACGAACTTGATCGTCAGCTTGCCCTTGCCGGGGAATTTGAAATCGGTTGCCTTGTACTGGTCACCGAAAGCGTGGCGGCCAACAACGATCGGCTTCGTCCAGCCCGGAACGAGGCGCGGAACGTTCTTGCAGATGATCGGCTCGCGGAAGATGACGCCGCCCAGAATGTTGCGGATGGTGCCGTTCGGGCTCTTCCACATCTGCTTCAGGCCGAATTCCTCGACGCGCTGCTCATCCGGGGTGATGGTGGCGCACTTGATGCCGACGCCGTGCTTCTTGATGGCGTGGGCCGCGTCAACCGTGACCTGGTCGTTGGTGGCGTCGCGGTTTTCAACCGAGAGGTCGTAATATTCGATGTCGAGATCGAGGTATGGCAGGATCAGCTTGTCCTTGATGAGCTGCCAGATGATACGGGTCATTTCGTCGCCGTCGAGATCGACGACTGGATTGGCTACCTTGATCTTTGCCATGAATTCCTCACCTTCGAAGCTGTGGCGCCTGTTGACGCCCATAGTCGGAAAAATATCCGGTGGGGCTATAGCATCGCACGCGCCTGAGGCAAAGCCATGGGGGGCGCTTTTTTGGCGCAGCGCAATAACGCTTTGCGCATTGCCAAACCATAATGCCGGAATACAGTCAGGCGAATCGCTTCGCCCGTCTCTGGGCCTCTACCGGGATCATATTATGCGGAAAATTCTGCTTCTGTCTGCCGCCGCCCTCTTTTCCCACGCCGCCCTCGCCGCCGGTCCCACCGATCCCGTCCAGAAGGTGATGGACATCACCGTCAAGAACTGGTCCGGCGATGCGGAAAACTGGAAATACATATTCGACGAGGACATGCTGACGAGCCTCTTCAGCAAGGAGTTCGTCGCGCAATACCGCGAAGCCTCCAAGAAGCCGGCTTACGAGGCCGAAAGCGGCGAGAAGGGCGATCCATTCGGTTATGATGTCGTGACCAACTCGCAGGATGGCTGCCCGCTGCAGGATGTGTCCGTGACGGCGGGCGCGGTGAAGGATGGCGTGACTGACGTGACGGCCAAATTCAAGCTCTGGGCCTGCATGGATGAGGCGGAGATGAAGGCGACCGTGGACGAGGTGCATTTCGATGTGATCGAGGAGGAGGGCCGACCTGTCATCAGCGACATTCACCGGGTGGGCGACGAAGGCCGGGACTCGCTGCGTGAGGAGATGGCGAACATCATCAAGGGGGAGTAATGGGTCCCGTTTGAGCCGGTGGAGAGTGATACGAGGTTTTCGCCACACTCCCCGTCATCCTTGAGCTTGGCCAGAGGATCCATTGATTTCAACGGGTTGTGGATCCTCGGTTCAAGCCCGAGGATGACGGGGTAGCGGTGTTGCTCTCATCTCCAGCAAAGCCGAGCGGGTGTGCGCTCTCTCCGACTTTGATTTTAGCGGCAATCTGTGCCAGTGAAGCGCGCTTTACGGTATCGGCGTCAAAGTCTATGCCGCGCTTCTAAAAAAAACGGACAAACAACGATGGCAGGCACAAACAGCGAGCTTGAACTTCTGGCGGAAGGCCCGGCGATCATTCTGGTCGAACCGCAGCTCGGCGAAAATATCGGCATGGTGGCGCGGGCGATGGCCAATTTCGGGCTCGCCGAGCTGCGCCTCGTCAACCCGCGTGATGGCTGGCCAAGCGAAAAGGCGCGCTCCGCCGCTTCCAAGGCCGATCACGTCATCGACGCGACGACGGTGTTCGATACGCTGGAAGAGGCGATCAAGGATCTCAATTTCGTTTATGCCACGACCGCGCGCGAGCGTTATGGGTTCAAGCCTGTACGATCGCCAGTCACTGCGGCCGATACGCTCAGGGCAAAATTCAAGGCGGGCGAAAAGACAGGCATCCTGTTTGGTCGTGAACGCTGGGGCCTGACCAATGAGGAAGTGGCGTTGGCCGATGAGATCGTGACATTTCCGGTCAACCCCGCCTTTGCATCGCTCAATATTGCGCAGGCCGTGCTCCTGATGTCCTATGAGTGGATGAAGTCAGGCATGGACGATCTGGGCGAGACGCTTTTCCAGTCCGTCGAGCAGCGGCCTTCGACCAAGGAGCAGGTTTTTGGCCTGTTTGAACATCTCGAGGAAGCGCTGGATGCGCGCGGTTATTTCCATCCCGCTGAAAAAAAGCCGAAAATGGTCGACAATCTGCGTGCCGTGCTGTCGAGACGCGGTTTTTCCGAGCAGGAAATCAGTGTTTTCCGCGGCGTGATCAATTCGCTCGACCGTTTTCCCCGGCAATGGCCGAAGCAGGCCGGTCGGGCAACGGGGCCATCGGCCGAGGGAGCAGGGGAGAATGCTGAAGACGAGTGAGGTGGCCACCGACGTGCTGAAGCCGGTGCTGGTGTTCGATTCCGGCATTGGCGGGCTGACTGTGCTGCGCGAAGCGCGCGTGCTGATGCCCGAGCGCGGTTTCATCTATGTGGCCGACGACGCCGGTTTTCCCTATGGCGGCTGGGAGGAGGAGGCGCTTAGGGCGCGCATTCTCTCGCTTTTTGAAAAACTGCTGCAGGATTTCAGCCCGGAAGTCTGCGTCGTCGCCTGCAATACCGCCTTCACGCTTGCCGGCGCCGATCTGCGTGCCCGGTTTCCGCAGATGACCTTTGTCGGAACAGTACCCGCCATCAAACCGGCGGCGGAGCGCACCCGTTCCGGCCTCGTCTCCGTTCTGGCGACGCCCGGCACCGTCAAGCGTGCCTATACGCGCGATCTCATCCAGTCCTTCGCGACGCAATGCCATGTCCGCCTTGTCGGCTCGGAAAACCTTGCGCGCATGGCCGAAAGCTGGATCAGGGGGGAGCCGGTGTCGGAGGAGGCGGTGCTTGCCGAAATCGAACCCTGTTTTATCGAAAGCGATGGAAAACGCACCGATATCGTCGTTCTCGCCTGCACCCACTATCCTTTCATGGCCAACGTGTTTCGCCGTCTGGCCCCCTGGCCGGTAGACTGGCTCGATCCCGCCGAGGCAATTGCAAGACGTGCCCGTCATCTGGTGCCGATGCCCCAGGATGCCGAACACCCCGATGGATTCGACTTCGCCGTCTTCACATCAGGCAAGCCGGACTTTGCCACGCGGCGGCTGATGCAGGGTTTTGGCCTCAGCGTCTCCGTGTCCTGATTTCCCTTCCATGAGTCTGTTGCATTTTTGCATCTTTTTTGCGACTCTTTACAATTCGAGATTGCGACCTCTTGTCGCGCCGGATTTCCTGTGTAAGGTGTTTCTCGTCTGTAACCGCTATAAATGGAGGCGTGGAATGACCAGTGACATGAATATGCGCCTTAACGGCATGTCTGGCCTTTCCGGCATGAATATCGGCGGTTATGGGATGCGAGGCATCTCCCTCCGATAAGGCTTAGGCCTGATTTCCCTGCCGTTTGGCGTTTTCATTTCGTTCGACATGTGACCTGCGCGTTTGTGCGGCATCTTTGCTGCGCCCGTCGTTTCGTCCTGTCGTTTTTCATCGATAAAGGACCTGGCCGCTTTGCCGCGCCGGGATGGATTTCCCATGCAAAAAAATCAACCACTGGTAGCATATGCGCTGCCGGATGCGGTGGACCGTCTGTTCGTCACATTCGGCGTCTGGAAAACTCTCAAAGCGGTTCTCATTGCCGCTGTCGTGCCCCGCGCGCCACCAACTGACCCTGCCGATCTGCCGGAGCGCCTTCTGGTCGATATCGGCCTCGACCCTTCGCGCGTGAAGCGGCGGCGAGACTGGGAAACGCCCTACTGGGCGCCGCGGTTTTGACAATGGTGGCCTCTTCCGCACGCACATGCGGGAGAGGCCGGTCCCAGTTTGACCGCGGAATACGGAGAAACTCGTACCGGTACGTTTCCCGGGGGGCATTAGGAGAGAGCTGCACAGCTCGTACAATCCGGCTTGAAGCAAAACATTTTCCGTGGCTTGCTCAAGACTCGGGATAGAGGAGATTCATCATGCCATTGGAAAACTGGCTGGCCTTCGTGGCCGCGTCCGCCATCATGCTTGCCATTCCAGGACCGACGATCCTGCTGGTCATTTCTTATGCGCTGGGCCATGGCCGCAAGGCGAGCACGGCAACGGTGACAGGCGTGGCGCTCGGCGATTTCACCGCCATGACGGCCTCGATGTTGGGGCTTGGGGCGCTGCTCGCCACATCCGCAGCGCTTTTTACCGGGCTGAAATGGATTGGTGCGGCTTACCTCATCTATCTCGGCATCAAGCTGTGGCGTTCGCCGGTTGGTGGCGAAGGTACTGATGGAACCGGCGTGACGGGCCGGGAAAGACCGCTCAAAATCTTCCTGCATGCCTATATCGTTACCGCGCTTAACCCGAAGAGCATCGTGTTCTTCGTGGCCTTTTTGCCGCAGTTTCTGGTGCCGACATTGCCGTTCTGGCCGCAGGTGCTGATTTTCGAGGCGACGTTCCTTGTGCTTGCCACTGTCAACGCGGCGCTTTATGGACTTCTGGCAAGTGCCGCCCGTAATACGATCCGCAAGCCGAAGGTTCAGCGGATTGTCAACCGCACGGGCGGTGGCCTCCTGATCGGCGCTGGTCTCGTTGCCTTTGGCTGGAAGAGGGCGGCCAGCGTATGACGCCCTCCATCGACTGACATTCGGACATAATAAAATGGCATTGCCGCATATACTTCTGGCCCTGGTTACCGTGTTTTTGTGGGGCTTCAACTTCGTTGTCATCAAGATCGGCGTCAACGATATGCCGCCGCTGTTTTTGACGGGGGTTCGTTATCTCTTTGCGGCAGTGCCACTGGTGTTTTTCCTGCCCAGGCCCAATGTGCCCTGGCGGCATATGATCGTTTACGGCATGGCCATGGGTTTTGTGCAGTTCGGCCTGCTTTATCCGGCCATCAAGCTCGGGCTGCCAGCGGGGCTTGCTTCGCTCGTCATGCAGTCGCAGGCCTTTTTCACGCTGGCGCTTGCCGTGGTGTTCCTCGGGGAACGGCCGTTGCCGTCGCAAATCCTCGGTGCAATCATCGCTTTTGGCGGGCTTGCGGTCATCGGCGTCGAGCGCATGACGGCGGCGGCGCTGGTGCCGCTTCTGATGGGCGTCGGTTCCGCCATTGCCTGGGCCTGCGGTAACATCGTCAATCGCCGCATCGGCCAGGTCAATGCGGTCTCCTTCGTTGCCTGGACGAGCCTTGTGCCTGTTCTGCCGTTGATCCTGCTTTCGCTCGTGGTGGAGGGTCCTCGGGCGATAGTCGATGGGGTGGTCAATGCGACGCCGACCATGGCGTTCGTGGTGATCTATATGGCATATGGTGCGACAATTGTCGGCGCTGGTATCTGGAGCTATCTGCTTCTGCGGTATCCGGCTGGAACGGTGGCGCCGTTTTCTCTGCTGGTGCCCGTCGTTGGCTTCATCAGCGCCTATCTCGCTTTTGCGGAACATATCACAGTCTTCGAAGTGGCCGGCGCAGCGCTCGTGATTCTCGGGCTGGCGCTCAATGTCTTCGGGCGGCGTATTGCCTTTGCCCGCGCCTGGCGCCGTCCTGCTTAGGCCGGAACGCAAATGCCTGTGCATTACCGGCATAGGCGAGACGCAATCGACGATTTTTTGGTAAAGAGCATGTTCGGCCGCCGCGAGGGGAATCGGCCGGATCTGAGGCAGTACGAGGAACGGAACATTGCAGGTCGGCATCGACATGGGAACTCTATCGGGCGGGCAGCAAGCCAAGCTCGATATTGAAGAATTGCTTGCGACGCGTTTGCTGGTGCAGGGCAATTCCGGTTCCGGCAAGTCGCATCTGCTGCGCCGGCTGCTCGAGCAATCGGCGCCATGGGTGCAGCAGGTCATCATCGATCCCGAGGGTGATTTTGTTACGCTGTCCGATAAATTCGGCCATGTGGTCGTGGATGGCGAGCGCACGGAAGCCGAGCTCGCGGGCATCGCCAACCGCATTCGCCAGCATCGTGTTTCCTGCGTGCTGACGCTGGAAGGTCTCGATATCGAACAGCAGATGCGGGCGGCTGCTGCTTTCCTCAACGGCCTGTTCGACGCCGATCGTGAATTCTGGTATCCGGTGCTTGTGGTGGTGGATGAAGCGCAGATGTTTGCGCCTTCCGTCGCTGGTGAAGTGACGGAAGATGCCCGCAAGGCCTCGCTTGGCGCCATGACCAATCTGATGTGCCGTGGCCGTAAACGTGGTCTTGCCGGTGTCATCGCCACGCAGCGACTGGCCAAGCTTGCCAAGAACGTGGCCGCGGAAGCCTCCAACTTCCTGATGGGCCGCACTTTCCTCGATATCGATATGGCGCGCGCGGCCGATCTGCTCGGCATGGACCGGCGGCAGGCGGAAATGTTCCGCGATCTTCAGCGCGGCAATTTCGTGGCGCTCGGCCCGGCGCTTTCGCGCCGTCCGCTGCCCATCGTCATCGGGGCGGTGGAAACCTCGGCGCGCTCCTCTTCACCGAAGCTGATGCCGCTGCCGGATGCGCCGCAGGATGTTGAAGACCTGATTTTCACGCCCGATCCGGAAGAGTTCACCCGCGCCGCGGTGCGCCGTACGCCGCCTGCACCGCGCCCGACCAACGATATTCTCGCCGAGCTTTCCCGCTCGACGCCCGCTGCCGTTGGCCCTTCGTCTGAGCCGTCGCTCCGGGCTGGCCAGCCTGAGATGGCACCGGAGGAGCGCGAGGAGAAGATCGCAGCGGTGCTTGTCGAAATTCTCGATGACCCTCAATCCGCCTATCGTACCGATGCCGTGCTTTATCAGGATTTTCTGGTGCGCGCCCGCATGCGCCGCATTCCCGGCACGCCGATGACGCTGGCGGAGTTCCGCCGGCAGGTGGCGATTGCCCGTTCAGGCGTTGATGCGGCAATGGCGGCAAGCGAAGGCTGGGAGAAGGCGCTGGAATTGTCGATGTCGGTCTCCGATGACCTGCAGGGCGTTTTTCTGCTGCTCGTCAAGGCAGCGCTCGGCGAGGAACCTTGCCCGTCCGATGCCCGAATTGCCCGCGCCTACGGCACCCATTCCGCCCGCCGCGCACGGCGTCTCCTTAGTTATTTCGAGGAGAAGGAGCTTGTGGTGGTGCATGCCGATTTCTCCGGCAAGCGTATCGTGGCATTTCCCGATCTCGACGCAAAAACCGCGCCCGGCGATGCGGATGCGGCTGAGGATGATGCAAGGCTGGCGGCGGAGTGAGGGTGCGGCGGGTTTGTTTGCGTCGATTTATTCCCCCGTCATGCCAAACTTGATCCGGCATCCAGCCACGGCGCGTCTGCGTCGTGAGAAGAGTCTATTGCGATCAAGGACTTGACCGCACTGGACCCCGGATCAAGTCCGGGGTGACGGCGTGTGAGGAGGCGTTTCCGCCTCCTCATTGCTTGACCTTACTCGATGGCTTTCGTTTCCTTGCGCGTCGCGATCAGTGAACCGACGACGCCGGTGACGAGAATGGCGACGGTGACGCCGAGCGAAACAGCCGGCGGGATCTTGGCGATGCCGAGCATGTCGGCGACGAAGATTTTCGAACCGACGAAGACCAGAACCGCAGCCAATGCATATTTCAGGTAGGCGAAGCGATGGATCAGGGCGGCAAGCGCAAAATAGAGGGCGCGCAGGCCGAGGATCGCGAAGATGTTCGAGGTATAGACGATAAACGGATCGGTGGTGATCGCGAAGATTGCGGGGATCGAATCGACGGCAAAGATGAGGTCGGCGATTTCGACCATGATGAGCGCCAGGAAGAGCGGCGTCACGAAGGTCTTCAGTTTTCCGGTTGTCTCATCGGTTTCCTTGACGAAGAACTTTTCGCCATGCAGCCTGTTTGTCACCGGCAGGTGACTGCGCAGGAATTTCAGGATGCGGTTGTTGCCGATGTCGTTCTCGTCATGGTCGGAGGAAAACAGCATCTTGAGGCCGGTAAAGACGAGGAAGGCCGCAAAGAGGTAAAGCACCCAGTGGAAGTTTTCGACGATGGCCGCGCCGCCGGCAATCATGATGCCGCGCAGGACGATAACGCCGAGGATACCCCAGAGCAGCACGCGGTGCTGGTATTGGCGCGGAATGGCAAAATAGGAGAAGATCATGGCGATGATGAAGATATTGTCCATCGCCAGGCTTTTTTCGACCACGAAGCCCGTGACATATTCCATGGCGGACTGCTGGCCGGACTGATACCAGATCCAGCCGCCAAAGGCGAGGCCGATGGCAATATAGAAGCCTGACATCAGCAGGCTTTCACGAACGCCGATTTCCTTGGAATTCTTATGAAGTACGCCGAGATCGAGCGCGAGCAGGCCAAGGACAAGAGAAATGAAGACACCCCACATCCAGGTGGGTGTGCCGAGAAAATCCGATAGAAGAAAGTCCATCAGTCAACCTTTAGCCGGACGAGGTTGGCTTTGCGGATGGGGAACGCGTGTCAAGAATATACGTAGGCCCCAACCTTAACAAACTCGACATCACGTGTTGTCCGGTAACACGCCAGAGGGGCCCGAGTTCTGATCACGATGGAGAGATGGGTGGGCACTTTCACTTTTCAAGAGGAGACTTCAGAAAAAAGCGAAAAGCCTTGTTTGACAAAACCGTGAAAGCTCTGTAGAAGCCGCCCCAACGCCGGGCAGTGATGTCCGGTGTGTTTTGTTGACTGCCCTGCAGTTTAAGAACTGACGTTCGGCGGTCAATATCACCGACATGTCCCGTGGTTTCTCCATTCGCATGTGAGAAGCCTGTCAGAGGCCCTGCAACGGGCCTCAGAGGAGGGCGTGTTTCCTTAACCCGGTTTGGCAACAAGCCGGTATAAACCTTTGAGAAGGAAATACGATGAGCAAGCGCGAATCGGCTAAGTACAAAATCGACCGCCGCATGGGCGAAAACATCTGGGGCCGTCCGAAGTCCCCGGTTAACCGCCGCGAATACGGCCCGGGCCAGCACGGCCAGCGCCGCAAGGGCAAGATGAGCGACTTCGGCACGCAGCTGCGCGCCAAGCAGAAGCTCAAGGGCTACTACGGCGAACTGCGCGAAAAGCAGTTCCGCGCTACTTTCGACGAAGCAAACCGTCGCAAGGGCGATACCTCTGAAAACCTGATCGGCCTGCTCGAGTCGCGTCTGGACGCCATCGTCTACCGCGCCAAGTTCGTTCCGACCGTTTTCGCGTCGCGCCAGTTCATCAACCATGGCCACGTCACGGTTAACGGCGTTCGCGTCAACATCGGTTCTTACCGCTGCAAGCCGGGCGACGTTATCGAAGTTCGCCAGAAGTCCAAGCAGCTCGTAACCGTTCTGGAAGCCGTTCAGCTCGCTGAACGCGACGTTCCTGACTACATCGAAGTTGACCACAACAAGATGGTTGCGACCTACGCTCGCGTTCCGTCGCTCTCCGACGTTCCTTACCCGGTCGTCATGGAACCGCATCTGGTCGTCGAATTCTACTCGCGTTAATCGACGCGTTTCAGTATTCAGGAAGCCGCCCCTCGGGGCGGCTTTTTTGTTTGCTGGGGAAGGCTTTGCATGCAGGACATTCAGGGTATCGTCGATTCCATCCATGACAGCATGCTGCCGAGGCTGGGCGAGGGGAAGGTTGCGGATTACATTCCCGAACTCGCCAAGGTCGATCCCAACCAGTTCGGCATCGCCATCACCACCGTCGATGGAACGACTTATACGGCTGGCAATGCGCTGACGCCGTTTTCGATCCAGAGCATTTCCAAGGTCTTCATGCTGACGCTGGCGCTCGGCAAGGCCGGTGAGACGGTATGGAACCGGGTGGGTCGCGAACCGTCGGGATCGTCCTTCAACTCCATAGTCCAGCTGGAGCACGAGCACGGAATTCCCCGCAACCCCTTCGTGAATGCCGGGGCGATCGTGGTGACCGATATCGTTTTGTCCGGCCATCAGCCGCGCGAGGCGATCGGCGAGCTCCTGCGGTTCGTGCGGTATCTCGCTGATGATGACACGATCAGCATCGACGATACGGTGGCGAAATCCGAGCAGGCGACGGGTTTCCGCAATTTCGCGCTCGCCAATTTCATGCGCTCCTTCGGCAATCTGCATCACCCCGTGGAATATACGCTCGGGGTCTATTTCCATCAGTGCGCGCTTTCCATGACCTGCGCGCAGCTATCCCGCGCCGCCCTGTTTCTGGCCAATCGCGGCCGCAACCCGCTGACGGGGCATACCGTCGTATCGGACCGCCGCGCAAGGCGCATCAATGCGCTGATGCTGACCTGCGGTCATTATGACGGGTCGGGCGATTTCGCCTATCATGTCGGCCTGCCGGGCAAGAGCGGCGTCGGCGGCGGCATCATGGCGGTGGCACCCGGCAAGGCATCGATCGCGGTCTGGTCGCCGGGCCTCAACAAGGTCGGCAACTCGGCGCTCGGGTCACATGCGCTGGAAATGCTGGCGACGAAAACAGGTTGGTCGGTATTCGGGGCTTGATCTTCCGGGCGGATGGGAGCATTGCCTGCATGGATAACGGCAGTCGTGCCGGAGCGAGCGGATGATGAATATTCTCACCAGGGTCGATGACATCGCGGAAAAGATCGTGGCAGATCAGGAATCGCCGGAAGAAGCTGGCAGTTCGCATCCGCTATTTGACAATGCACCGCGTTCCGTCTCCTTCAACAAGCTGCGCAAGCGGCTGCTGCGCAATGTGCGTCAGGCCTTTGAAGATTTCGACATGCTGAAAGGCCAGAAGCGCTGGCTAGTCGGCCTTTCCGGTGGCAAGGACAGCTACGGGCTTTTGGCGCTGCTGCTCGATCTCAAATGGCGCGGCCTGCTGCCCGTTGAACTGATCGCCTGCAATCTGGATCAGGGCCAGCCTAATTTCCCCAAGCATGTCTTACCGGAGTATCTGGCGAAGATCGGCGTTGCCCATCGCATCGAATATCGCGACACCTATTCGGTGGTGAAGGAGAAGGTGCCCGCCGGCGGCACTTACTGTTCGCTCTGTTCGCGGCTCAGGCGCGGCAATCTTTACCGCATCGCGCGGGAGGAGGGCTGCGACGCGCTGCTGCTCGGCCATCACCGCGAGGATATTCTCGAGACCTTCTTCATGAACTTCTTCCATGGCGGACGTCTGGCCGGCATGCCGGCAAAGCTTTTGAATGACGAGGGTGACCTGATGGTCATGCGCCCGCTTGCCTATTGCGCCGAAGAAGACATGGCGAAATTTGCGGCGGCGATGGAATTTCCGATCATTCCCTGCGACCTTTGCGGCTCGCAGGACGGGCTTCAGCGCAACGCCATGAAGGAAATGCTGGCGGATATCGAGCGGCGTATGCCCGGTCGGAAGGATGTGATGCTGCGGGCGCTGGCACATGTGAACCCTTCCCATCTCCTCGACCCTAGACTTTTTGATTTTTCGGCGCTTTCTGTCACGGGGGCGTCATCTGAAGAGCCTAGGGAGGCCCACCCTCCCTTATGAAGAAGTGCCCCGCGCGATGACCCTTTCCGATAAAGATATCGATTTCCTCGTTGCCACCGTTGCCGCAGCCGGTACGGATGAAATCATGCCCCGCTTCAGGAACCTGAGCGCTGGCGCCATCTCCGAAAAGACATCCGCCGTCGATCTCGTCACCGAGGCGGATGTTCTGGCCGAAAAGCTGATAACCGCAGCGCTGCTCGAGCGGTTTCCAAAGGCGCATATTGTTGGCGAAGAGGCCTATGACGCGGATCATTCCGTCATTCCCGCCCTTGCCGACGCGCCGCTTGCCTTCGTGATCGATCCCATCGACGGCACCTTCAATTACGCTTCCGGCTTTCCCGCCTTCGGTACGCTGCTCGCGGTCACCGTCAAGGGTGAGACCGTGGCTGGACTTATCCACGATCCCGTCATGGGAGACACCATCATTGGTCTGAAAGGCGAGGGCGCCTATCTCCACCGCAAGAACGGATCGCAGGCAAAGCTGAAGGTTGCCGATCCCGCGCCACTGTCCGACATGGTCGGCCTCTTTTCGTGGGGCCACAGCCATCCGGATCGCCGGCCGGTGATCGCCGCCAATATGGCGAAGATAAAGATGGCATTGTCGCTTAACTGCTCCGCACATGAATATTGGCTCGCTTCCGCCGGCAATCTTCATTTCATCGGCCATGAAAAGCTGATGCCATGGGATCACCTTGCAGGCGTGCTCATCCATCAGGAAGCGGGTGGCTACACGGCGCGTTTCGACAACACGCCCTATCGGCCCGGCCAGACGACCGGGGGCATACTTTCTGCTCCCGACAAGGAAAGCTGGAAGATGCTGCGGCGGGAAATCGTCGCCTTATAAGATTTATGCTCAAATGGAAGGATCTCGCCCATGGCTCTCGAACTCGACATCGCCTCTCTTGCCAATGCGCTTCAGGAGGCTGCTGCGGTTGAAATCCTGCCGAGGTTCCGCAATCTGGGCGATGGCGACGTCAGGATCAAGACCGAAGCGATCGACCTGGTTACCGAGGCTGACGAGGCCGCAGAGCGGTTGATCCGCGCCCGCGTGCAGGAGATCATGCCGGATGCTCTGTTCATCGGCGAGGAGGCGGTGGCGGCCGACGCTTCGCTGCTTGGCAAGCTTGCCGATGCCGATCTGGCTGTCGTGGTCGATCCGATCGATGGTACCTATAATTTTGCGTCCGGCCTGCCGCTTTTCGGCGTGATGATGAGCGTCATCTCCAAGGGCGAGACTGTCGCCGGCCTGATCTTCGATCCCATGGGCAATGACTGGGCCATTGCCGAAAAGGGCTCCGGCGCATGGCTGTGCAGCGCCGATGGCGCGCAGACGCAGATGTCGGTCGTGCCGGCGCCGGAACTGTCGCAGATGGTGGGTATCGCCAATACCGGTTATTTCGACGTGGAGACGCGCCGCAAGATTCTGGTGAACCTGGCCGATGTGCGGCTCTTCACCAGCTATCGCTGCGCCGCACATGAATACCGCCTGTTCTGCGGCGGTCACATGCATTTCCTGATGTACAACAAGCTGATGCCCTGGGACCACCTGGCCGGCACATTGATCTCGCAGGAATCGGGCGCCTATGCCGCCCGCCTTGATGGCTCGCCTTATCTGCCACGCCATGTGGATGGCGGGCTGCTGCTGGCGCCTAATCAGGAGACGTGGGAATTGCTGCGCGAGAAGATTTTCACGGTCTGAGGCTCCGGATTTGTGGGGTGCACAACCTTCACCGTCATGCCGGACTTGATCCGGCATCCAGCTGCGGCGCGCCTGCGCGGCGGAAGGACCTTTTTCAGCCCAAGGACTTGGGCTGGCTGAACCCCGGATCAGCTCCGGGGTAACGGCCGTCGGCGAGACCCACCAGCAAACAAAAAAGGGCGCGGAACAGAATTCCGCGCCCTTTTATTTTTCCACGTCCCTTAGCGGATCGGCTTGTTGTGGGCATGAAATAACACACCCTTTTCGCCGATCAGTACAAAGATCAGGCCGATGATGGAGACGACGAAGAAACCTGCCACCATTGGCAGTGCGGTACCATCGAAAGCCTGGCCGATGGCGGCGCCGATCAGCGAACCGCCAATGGTTCCCATGAAGCCGATCACCGAGGAGGCCGTGCCGGCGACATGGCCAAGCGGTTCCATCGCCAGCGAGTTGAAGTTCGATCCGATCCAGCCGAACTGGAACATGGCAAGTGCGAAGAACACGATGAAGATGGCGAAAGGCATCGGATCCGGTCCCAGCACCTGCACCACAAGCCAGACGAAGGTGATGGCGATGAAGCCGAGCAGCGACCCGTGCGACAGCTTGCGCATGCCGAACCTTCCGACAAGCCTCGCATTGATGAAGGACGAAAAGGCCATGAACAGGGCGACGCCGGCAAATGCCGCCGCGAACCATGGACCAAGGCCGTAAATGCCCTTGTAGACCTGTTCAGCGGAATTGATAAAGCCGAACAGCGCACCGAAGATGAAGGTGCTGGAGAGCGTGTAGCAAAGCGCAATGCGGTTGGTGAGCACGATCTTGAAACCGCCGAGCACCGAACGGGCGGTGAAAGGGCGGACGTCGTCCGGATGCAGGGTCTCAGGCAGGCGGAAATACATCCAGGCCGTTACCACGGCAGCGATGCCGGCCATGAAGGCAAAGATAAGGTGCCAGTTTCCGAAGAAGAGAACGATCTGACCGGTGCCGGGCGCGATGACCGGAACGACCATGAAAACCATCATGATCAGCGACATGACTTCAGCCATCTGGCGGCCGCCATAGATGTCGCGGACGATCGAGATGGTGATGACGCGTGTTGCCGCAGAACCGATGCCCTGAATGAAACGCAGGAGCAGCAGGCCGGAGAAGGACGGCACAAAAACAACCGCAAGCGCTGAAACGATGTAGATCGCAAGACCAAAGAGCATCGGCTTGCGGCGACCGAAACGGTCCGAGATCGGCCCATAGAGAAGCTGGGCGACACCGAAACCGAGAAGGTAGGCCGAAATGACATATTGGCGATGGTTTTCATTCTCGACGCCCAGCGAGGCGCCGATTTCCTGAAGCCCGGGCAGCATGATATCGATGGCGAGCGCGTTCAACGCCATCAGCATTGCGGCCAGCGCAATGAATTCCGTACGCCCCATCGAGCCTGCGCGCGAAGCGGTGGATTGTGAAAGATTTGTCACAGGATTGCCCCAAAAAGAACGGCAAAGGCGTTGCATGAAGCAACGCCTGGCATAAATTTCTGACAATCAGGGTGGGCCGGATGAACCGGCCGAAATCAGGCCGCGCCGCGGACGCTGATACCCTGTTCTTGGAAGTGGCTCTGCAATTCGCCGGACTGGAACATCTCTCTCACGATGTCACAGCCGCCAACGAACTCACCCTTGACGTAGAGCTGCGGGATCGTCGGCCAGTTGGAATAGTCCTTGATGCCCTGACGGATGTCGGCATCGGCAAGCACATTGATGCCCTTATAGTCGACGCCGAGATAATCGAGGATCTGTACCACCTGGCCGGAAAAACCGCATTGCGGGAATTGCGGGGTGCCCTTCATGAAAAGAACGATGTCGTTGCTCTTCACTTCGCTGTCGATCATGTCGTGAATGCCGCTCATAGGCCTATTCCTTTCACATGCGGTTCAAGGCCGCTGCTTTCTGTTAGCCTCTAAATAACATGTCGTGGCGCGATTTCCACCCGTCGGAAGGAAAAAATGCGTGCCTCCTGCAACGCATAACGCGCCAAAAAACGGTCTTCCGACGCCTAGCGATATCTCTGCCGGCTGCGCGCGGCGGCGGTGCGTCTTTTGCTGACCTGTTTTTTGGCCGGCTTCGGTTTGACTGCGGCCTTGATTGCGGCTTCCAGAACGGAGCCGACAATACCGCCGGCGAGAGAACCGGTGCTTTTCGTTCGGCGTGCGCGGCGCGTCTTGCGGATGCCGGTCTTGGTGAGGACTTCCGACAAAGCGCCCTTGACGACGCCGTTTATCAGTTGATCGACGATGCCAGACAAATTTTCTCCGCCTTTAAATAAATCATATTTCCGTCGCGATTTTTACTATACGTGCATCGCCCACTGTATCAAGCGATCCTTTCGGGTGCCTCCAGCCCGAAGGTTTATGCATGCCGACCGTCACGTCACGACTTGTCCTTTATTTCCCGGGTTTCGATCCGCTTGATGCCGTTGCCCATCGTCTGCGTTATCAGCGTGCCGCCGCGCTGGCAGGAAAAACATGGGCCGTCGATTATGCAGTGGGGCCGCTGGAGAACAGGCCGGGCGGCGAAACATTTACCGTGGAATCCTCGTCAGGCGATTGGCGGACGCGTTCGGACATCATCGTCTATGATCATAATGCCGTCATCTCACAATTGCGGAATGCGCCGGTCTGGCGGCAGATCTGGCAGGGCTTCAAGGCGGGAGCGGGCATTATCGGTGAGGGGGGCGCGGCGCGCTACTTCCGCCATGCATGGCGTTTTGGGCTGTTCTTTATTTTTCCGTTCCTGCTGATGCTTGCCGGTGGCGTGCTTGCGGCGGTGATTGGCCTGTCGCCTTGGCTTTTCGCCTTACCGCTGTGGCTGCTGGTGGCCAGCCTTCCGGCTGCGGCCCTGTTTTTCACCAAGGCTTTCCTGCCGTTTGCCGAGCGCTTTCACACCCTGCATCTTTATGCGGACTGGCGGTTCGCACTCGCAGTCGGCCGCGACGAGCCGATTGCCCGAGGCTGGATCGAAGAGAAGGCAGCGCTTGTTCTGACGGCGCTGGAGCAGTCTTCGGATGAGGTTCTGGTGGTCTCGCACAGCATGGGCGCCAGCTTGGCCCTCGCGGTCATCGGCCGCGTGCTGGAGCTGAAGCCGGAGGCACTGGATGGACGGAAGTTGTCTTTCGCAACGCTGGGTGGGGCGGCCCTGCAATGCGCGTTTCTGTCGAGCGCCGTGCGGCTTCGTCAGAGCATTGGTGTCATCGCACGTCACCCTGAGGTGACATGGTTCGATGTCCAGTGTCTCACAGATCCGATCCATCTATATCGTTGCAACACGGTGGCGCTGACCGGTCATGGCGATGCGCCGCAACCGAAAATCGTGTCGATCCGCTTCAAGCATTCGCTTTCACCGGAGCGTTACAAGAAGAACAAGCGGAATTTCCTCAGAATGCACCGGCAATATGTTCTCGGGCCTGATCGCAGGTCCGGTTACGACTTTACCCTGCTGACGGCCGGGCCTCTACCAGCTGCCTCATTTGCCGATCTCGAGTCACAAACGCCGCCTGCTCTTTAGAGGTTTCGATAACGTCGAATATGAAAAGGCCCGCGTGGGACTATCACGCGGGCCTTTCTTTATTCTGCAGCCGTCAGGTCTTTCAGCTGATGGGACAGAGACCGGTGATCTCAGTCATCATTCGGGCGCCGAGGTCTGCAGAGCAAGGGCATGCAGGACGCCGCCCATATTGCCCTTCAGCGCGTCATAGACCATCTGGTGCTGCTGCACGCGGGTCTTGCCCTTGAATGCATCTGCCACGACTTCCGCCGCGTAATGATCGCCATCACCGGCCAGATCGCGGATCGTGACCTTTGCCCCGGGAATTCCCGCCTTAATCATGTCTTCAATGTCGCCGGGTTTCATGGGCATGGTGTTTCTCCTTAATTCATTCTGCGGCGACTAGAGTTTCGCCATCCATGAACTGAGGGAACCACGATTCATAGGCCGAGTGCAATTCTTTAATCTCGACGGCGCGCGCCGTGCCCAGCTTTACGGTGGAACCACCGGTGACGCCGATGTTGGCGCAGGAAACGCCGGCTGCCTTGGCAGCACCCAGTACCTTGTCGAGATCGGTTTTCTTCACGGTGAGCACGTAACGACCCTGATCTTCGCCATAGAAGGTGAGGACCGGGTTGTGGCCTTCGACAGCGTCGATCGTTGCGCCGATTCCGGAGGAAATCGCCATTTCGGCAACCGCGAGCGCCAGACCTCCCGAGGAGCAATCGTGAACGGCGGTGGCGAGGCCATCCGTGATGATGCCACGCACGAAATCGCCGTTCTTCTTTTCGGCGGCTAGATCGACATGCGGGGCAGGGCCGTCGATACGGCCATGGATATCACGCATGTACACCGACTGCGCGATGTGGGTGCCGAGGCCGGCAGGAGCGCCGACAAGCAGCACCGCTTCGTCAGCGGCGGCGAAGCGAATGCGCGCCATGCGGCCCCAATCCTTCAGCAAGCCGACGCCGCCAATGGTGGGGGTGGGCAGGATCGCCTGACCGTTGGTCTCGTTGTAGAGCGAGACGTTGCCGGAAACGATCGGGAATTCCAGCACGCGGCAGGCTTCGCCGATGCCCTTGATGGCATGAACCAGCTGGCTCATGATTTCAGGCTTTTCCGGGTTGCCGAAATTCAGGTTGTCGGTGGCCGCGAGCGGCAGGGCGCCGGTTGCGGTAATGTTGCGCCAGCATTCGGCCACGGCCTGCTTGCCGCCTTCGAAGGGGTCGGCCTCGACGTAACGCGGGGTGACGTCGGAGGAGAAGGCTAGCGCCTTCTTGTCATGGCCTTCGACGCGAACCACACCGGCGTCGCCGCCCGGCAGCTGCAGGGAATTGCCCTGGATCAGCGTGTCATACTGCTCGTAGACCCAGCGGCGCGAGGAATTGTTGGCCGAACCGACGAGCGATACCAGCGCGTCGGCGATATCGGCAGCGGGAACGTCGTTTTCCGCAAGCGGGGTGGGCACCTTCGCGGGTGTCCACGGGCGGTCATATTCGGGAGCCTGATCGCCCAGTTCCTTGATCGGCAGGTTGGCAACTTCCTCGCCGTTGTGAATGACGCGGAAGCGCAGGTCGTCGGTGGTCTTGCCGACGATGGCGAAGTCCAAGCCCCACTTCACGAAGATCGCCTTGGCGACTTCTTCCTTGGAGGGCTCGAGAACCATGAGCATGCGCTCCTGGCTTTCGGACAGCATCATTTCATAGGCCGTCATGCGCTCTTCACGCACCGGCACGGCGTTGAGGTCAAGCTCGATGCCGAGGTCGCCCTTGGCGCCCATTTCGACGGCCGAGCAGGTGAGGCCGGCGGCACCCATGTCCTGAATGGCGATGACCGCGCCGGTCTTCATCAGCTCAAGGCAGGCTTCCAGCAGGCACTTTTCGGTGAAGGGGTCGCCGACCTGAACGGTGGGGCGCTTTTCTTCGATGGATTCATCGAATTCGGCAGAGGCCATGGTCGCGCCGCCAACGCCATCGCGGCCGGTCTTTGCGCCGAGATAAACCACTGGGAGTCCGACGCCCTTGGCTTCCGAAAGGAAGATCGCGTCGGACTTGGCAAGACCGGCGGCAAAGGCGTTAACGAGGATGTTGCCGTTATAACGCGGATCGAATTCCACTTCGCCGCCAACCGTTGGCACGCCGAAGGAGTTGCCGTAGCCGCCAACACCGGCAACGACACCGGCCACGAGATGGCGGGTCTTCGGGTGGTCGGGCGCGCCGAAACGCAGGGCGTTCATGGCGGCAATCGGGCGCGCGCCCATGGTGAAGACGTCACGCAGGATACCGCCGACGCCGGTCGCCGCACCCTGATAGGGCTCGATATAGGAGGGGTGGTTATGGCTCTCCATCTTGAAGACGACGCAATCGCCATCGTCGATATCCACAACGCCGGCATTTTCACCGGGGCCCTGGATGACGCGTGGTCCCTTGGTGGGCAGGGTCTTCAGCCACTTCTTGGACGACTTGTAGGAGCAGTGCTCGTTCCACATGGCCGAGAAGATGCCGAGCTCGGTAAAGCTGGGCTCCCGTCCGATCAGGTCGAGGATACGCTGGTATTCGTCGGGCTTCAGCCCGTGGGATGCAACGAGTTCCGGGGTGATCTTGATGGAGTTTGGAATCGACATAGGTCTCACGCGGTTCGAGCCGAGGGAAGTTTCCGGTTCTTTAGCGCAAGAGGCTCAAAGGTGCGACAGGAAAATGCGCGGTTTTACCCGCAAAACGCTGCTTTCTTGGCTTCTTCAGAACCTGTAGCCGACCATGAGGCCGACGCGGGTCAGTCCGTCATTGGGTCCATCGCACAGATTGGCATGTGATGCATGCTCGATCTGGGTGGAAATATTCCAGTTATTATCGAAACGATAGCCGATCGCCGCATATTCGTGGAAAAGCACCCGGCAGCCGAATTCCGCACCGGTTTCGCCGGCACTGTTTCTCAGCTTGCCATCGTGCCAGAGGCCGCCAAAACCGAAATCGAGAAAGATCTTCGGGTTGAGATCGAAGGTCCAGTTGACGCCGCCGTAAATGGTATTCGCCGAGCCCTCAGTGCCGATCTCGCCACCGATATGCAGCCGTGGGCGGGAGAGTTTTTGGCCGAGCGTTACCGCAGATGCACTGGCGAAGGGATCAAAATAGGCGGTGAAGGCCGGGAAGACGCCATCCTCACCGCCATTGTCGTGATTGGAGATTGAGGTGGTTGCGCCGAAGCGCAATTCGTCGAAGACGGTGCCTTCCGCAGCCGTGGCGGGCATGGTGCCGATCAAGACACATGCCGCAAGAAGGATCGCCAGCGCGAAACACGCCCTCACACCTGCGGAACCGAATGCTGCCATCGAATCATTCCCCACCTCGAATTGCGGAAAGGATGGCAGGTTTGTCGGTTTGGTAAATGATAAGTTACTGAATTAGGCCGGGTGTTGCAGGAAAGACTCTCCGCCCTCTAGGCAACGCTTTCGTAACCGGCCGAGCCGTTGTCGAGCAGGTGGCGCAGGATGCCGAGGGCATGGGTCAACTCTTGCTGGTTCGATGGACCAGAAAGGCTGACACGCACCCGATGGAAAACCTTGTCGGTGCGGCCGGCCTTGAACTCATCCTCGTCATCTATCAGCACGCCTTCTTTCATCGCCGCGTTTCGGAACGTGCCGGAAAGCCAGGGTTCGGGCAGTCTCAGCCACAGGAAGGCGATGTCGGGCAGCGAATTGAAATCCAGTCCGGCGAAGGCCCGCCGGGCAATCGCTTCCCGCTGGTTGATCTCGGCTATACAGTCCTTGCGAATGTCGTCGGCGTCACCGCTGTTGACGAGGCGGGCATTCACTTCGGCCAGCATGAAGGGCAGACCGCCTGTCAGCATCGAGTGGGAAATGCGGATGCGCGACGAATATTGCGCCGGGCAGGCGACCCAGCCGCCACGAACGCCAGCGGCAACGGATTTAGACAGGCCGCCGACGACGAAGGTAATGTCGGGCGCAAATTCAGCAATCAGCGGGATCGCCTCACGCGTCATCGCGCCATAAAGATTGTCCTCTACCACCCAGACACCATACCGGCGGGCAATATCGGCTATCGCACGGCGACGCTCTTCTGGCAGCGTGGCGCAGGTCGGGTTCTGGCCGGCGGACATCAGGAAGATCATCTTGGGATGCTGCTGGGCGCAGACGCGCTCGAAATCGTCAGGGACAATGCCCTTGTCATCCGCTTCAACCAGCGTCACCCGCCGTCCGGCAAGTGTGGCGCTGCGGCTGATATGGGAATAGGTCACGGGTTCGAAGACGATACGGTCTCCCGGGGCGGTCATGGCCGTCACCACACTCATCACCGCCGCATGGGCGCCAAGCGTCGAGACGATGTTTTCCGGTTTTGGCGACCAGCCGTTCTGGGAAAGCCAGCGAGCGCCCGCCATGCACCAGTTGTCAGGAAAGGAACGGGCGTAATTGGTGACGTCGTAAGCATGTTCGCGGGCGACAGCCTCGATATGTCTGGCGATCAGCACACTCTGGCCGACATCGGGTGCCGCCGTGGTGTTGAGCCGGAATTCGGCGCTGCTATCGACAGCGTGGCGTGTGCTGCCGAAGGCTGCCGCCACCGTCTCCATGGGCGCTGAGGGGGCCGGGGTCTTGCGCTCATTGACATAGGTGCCGCGGCCGACCTCGCCGCTGACCAGGCCGCGCTCGTGGATAAGCGCGTAGGCCCGGCTGATTGTACCTATTGTCACGCCGAGGTCATAAGCGAGGTTGCGCTGCGGCGGCAATTTCGAGCCCGCCTGCAGGGTGCCATCGGAAATTGCACCCTCGATACTGTCGGCGAGGCGCAGATATATCGGGCCATCGCCCACAGCGAGATCAGGAAGCCAATTTGTCATGGTGACAATTTATGCATTGTATCTCTTCGCAAGTCAATTGTATTTATTGTCTGCATTCAATGAAGACAAACGCACGGAGACAATAGGTGCAATATGCGCAAGATGGATCAATACCTTTCGACAGCGGATACGCTCTATCCTGATGGTTACGAACGGGAACGCGTGTTCCGCGATGCCGGCGACATGGTCGCACCGGCGCCTTTTCCGGCCAAGATCGCCAGCACGCCAATTGGTCGCCTGATTGCGGGCATGTTCAACTGGCACCGGAAGCGGCAGGGACGGCTCGCTTTGCGGGAACTGTCTGATGATCTTCTGGAAGATATCGGCGTAACGCGCGATGAAGCCCTGAAGGAAGCGGCGAAATCCCAGCTTTTTTCATGGCCAACACGGCCGCTTTAATTTTTTGCCGGAGAGCGGCGCCTTCTTTCCCCGGCGCCATCAAGCCGTGCGGCAGCCCGCCACGCCATTCCCAACCGGCGTTGGCGGGTTTTTTTATTTACGTCCCTTAGAGCAGCTTCGGCAAATTGATAAACGGTACGTGGCAAGAGCTTCTTGTGCCGGCGTCTGCCTTTTGCCGAGCGTTCCCCTTCTCATTCCTGTGACAAGCACAGGAATGAGGAACGCGGATACGTCTCGCCCGATATGCAGGGCTAGAATACTACGATGAGATCAGCAGCCGTTGCCGCCATTCGCCCAGCGCTTGACGTCGGTTGCGATGCGGCTGGAAATGGCCTCGTTCATCACCGGGCCAAAAGCGTCGAGCTTTGCCGGGTTGCCTTCAGCCTGAACGACCAGCATGGGCCGCGATTCCGGACTGTTGCGCGGCACGAGCAGGATGCGCGGACGGCCTGAGAAGGAATTGAGTTCAGGAGCCAGACGATAGGCCTTGAAAGCCGCATCCCCCGATTTGAACCAGCAGGCATTCGCGCCGAGCGCTATCCGTTCCATTGTGGGGAGAGCGGCGCGGGAGACCGAGGCTGTCGGCTGTGGTTTCGGCTGACAAGCAGCGAGGGTCGCCGCAGCTAGAAACAATCCGGTCGCCTTGAGGGTATTCGATCGACGGGCAAAAGACATCAGGTCATCCAGAAGAGAGGGCCAAAACGACGCCGTCAGCCGGCATCAAAAAAGGCGGGCTCAAAGCCCGCCCGTCTGTCAGGCTGCGATGACGCCAAGCGCCGAAGCGAAGAGGCCGCGGCCGTCATTGCCGCCATGGGCGGCTTCGATCAGGTTTTCCGGATGCGGCATCATGCCGAGAACGTTGCCCTTGGCATTGATGACGCCGGCAATGTCGTTCAGCGAGCCGTTCGGGTTGGTGCCTTCGGCATAACGGAACACGACCTGGCCGTTGCCCTCGACCGATTTCAACTCATCCGCATCGAGGAAGTAGTTGCCATCGTGATGGGCGACGGGGCAACGCAGGATCTGGCCCTTGTCGTAAGCACGGGTGAAATCGGTGTCGTTATTGGCGACTTCGAGCTTCACTTCGCGGCAGACGAATTTCAGCGAGGCGTTGCGCATCAGGGCGCCCGGCAGCATGCCGGCTTCGACCAGAATCTGGAAGCCGTTGCAGACGCCGAGAACCTTCACGCCCTTTTCCGCCTTCTCGCGGATGGCCTGCATGACAGGCATGCGGGCGGCAATCGCGCCGCAGCGCAGATAGTCGCCATAAGAGAAGCCGCCGGGAATGACGATCAGATCGACATCGGGAATATCCGTCTCCGTCTGCCAGATGGTGACAGGCGCCTGACCGGAAATTTTCGTCAGAGCCGCGATCATGTCGCGGTCGCGGTTGAGGCCGGGAAGTTGGACGACAGCGGATTTCATGGACGGCGGCTCCTGGAGCTTAGAGAATGGCGATGGCGTAGTTTTCGATGACCGTGTTGGCCAAGAGCTTTTCGCACATTGCCTTCAGATCGGTTTCGGCCTTCGCCTTGTCGGCGCCTTCCAGTTCCAGATCGAAAACCTTGCCCTGACGGACATGGCCGACGCCACCAAAACCGAGGCTGCCAAGCGCGCCTTCGATTGCCTTGCCCTGCGGATCGAGAACGCCGTTCTTCAGCGTAACAGTCACCCGTGCCTTGATCACCTGATCTTCTCCTGATTTTACCCTACGAGGCCAATATTATTTCACGAGCCGATATTACTTTACCAGAACAGGACCGGTGCCGCGGATCGGTTCGTTTTCATTGATGATGCCGAGACGGCGCGCCACTTCGGAATAAGCTTCCAGAAGACCGCCCAGATCGCGTCGGAAGAGGTCCTTGTCCATCTTCTTCTGGGTCTCGATGTCCCAGAGACGGCAGCTATCGGGCGAGATCTCGTCGGCGAGGATGATGCGCATCATATCGCCTTCGAAGAGGCGGCCACATTCGATCTTGAAATCGACGAGCTGAATGCCGACGCCGAGGAACAGGCCGGAGAGGAAGTCGTTGACGCGGATGGCGAGCGCCATGATGTCGTCAAGCTCGGCGGGGTTGGCCCAGCCGAAAGCCGTGATGTGCTCTTCGGAGACCATCGGGTCTTCGAGCTCATCCGACTTGTAATAAAACTCGATGATCGAGCGTGGCAGCACCACGCCTTCCTCGATACCGAGGCGCTTGGAAAGCGAGCCGGCGGCGACATTGCGCACGACGACCTCGAGCGGGATCATCTCCACTTCCTTGATCAGCTGCTCGCGCATGTTGAGGCGGCGGATGAAGTGGGTGGGAATGCCGATCTTGTTCAGATGCGTGAAGACGTATTCGCAGATACGGTTGTTCAGCACGCCCTTGCCGTCGATGACTTCATGCTTCTTCTTGTTGAAGGCGGTCGCATCGTCCTTGAAGAACTGGATAAGCGTGCCTGGCTCCGGACCCTCGTAAAGGATCTTGGCCTTGCCTTCGTAAATACGGCGGCGACGGTTCATAATTGCAGGTCTCTTGGTTGACGCCGATTCTGGTGGCGTTGCGTTTGGTCTTTGAAGCGGTCCCATAAAGGAAAAGAGTGCATTCTACAATGCGGCTGGCATATTTCCCTTCAATTCTTGTGACAGGGCCGCCGAACTGTTTCATCCGCAAAACCGGGCCGCGGCAGGGGCGGGGGCGATGCGGATTTCAGTTGGCGGCTCTCGTCATGGCTCGACGCCTTTGAGGCGGCTCAGGAATTGCGCGAAGACCATGCCGCCCTCCGGCCACGGGCCGTGCCCGGACTCGGCATTGATGTGGCCGGACATGCCGGCATCGATCAAAAGCGAACCCCAGGCAGCAGCGATGTCGTCGGCGTGTTCATAGGAGCCGAAGGGATCGTTGCGGCTGGCGATGGTGATCGCCGGAAAGGGCAGCGGATCGCGCGGGTAAGGCCCGAAGGTCATGAGATGCTTCGGCCTGATTTCGGGATTGGCGACATCAGGCGGCGCAACGAGAAGCGCGCCGGATACCTTCTTGCCGATTTCAGGCAATGCGTGGATCACCGTTGGAACGCCAAGCGAATGGGCAACGAGGACGACGGGCCTGGTGGAGGCGTTGACCTCCTCTACCAGCCTGGCGACCCAATCTTCCTTCACCGGTTTCGACCATTCCGCCTGCTCGACACGGCGGGCGGTGGAGAGCTTGCGCTCCCAGCGGCTCTGCCAGTGGTCCGGGCCGGAACTGGTATAACCGGGGACGATCAGGATATCTGCTTCTGAAACTTTCATGCGCCATATCTGTGTTGTGATGCCGCCGCGATCAAGGTCGCGGCGGCATTAACGTCAAGCTCTCGGGTTCAGCTCAAGTCTCAGGCGTTGCCGAAGACGCGGGCGAAGATCGTATCGACATGCTTGGTGTGGTAACCGAGGTCGAATTTTTCGCGGATGACCTCTTCGGGGAGCGCAGCGCGCACTTCCTCGTCGCCCAGCAGTTCCTCAAGGAAGTCCGCACCCTGTTCCCAGACCTTCATGGCATTGCGCTGGACCAGACGATAGGCGTCTTCGCGCGATACGCCAGCCTGCGTCAGCGCCAGGAGAACGCGCTGCGAATGCACGAGACCACGGAACTTGTTCATGTTCTTCAGCATGTTGTCCGGGTAGATCACCAGCTTTTCGATGACGCCTGCCAGACGGTTCAATGCGAAGTCCAGAGTGACTGTCGTGTCGGGGCCGATGGCGCGCTCCACGGAGGAGTGGCTGATGTCGCGCTCGTGCCAGAGGGCAACGTTTTCCATGGCCGGGACGACCGACATGCGCACCAGACGGGCGAGGCCGGTGAGGTTTTCAGTGAGAACCGGGTTACGCTTGTGCGGCATGGCCGACGAGCCCTTCTGGCCGGGAGAGAAGAACTCTTCCGCTTCCAGAACTTCGGTGCGCTGCATGTGGCGGATTTCGATGGCGACGTTTTCAATCGACGAGGCGATGACGCCAAGGGTGGCGAAGAACATGGCGTGACGGTCACGCGGGATGACCTGCGTGGAAACCGGCTCGGGGATGAGTCCGAGCTTTTCGCAGACATGTTCCTCGACGCGGGGGTCGATATTGGCGAAGGTGCCGACAGCGCCGGAGATTGCGCCGGTGGCGATTTCCGCACGGGCATTCACAAGGCGCTCACGGTTGCGGTGCATCTCGGCGTAGAAGCGGGCGAAGGTGAGGCCCATCGTCGTCGGTTCGGCATGGATGCCGTGGCTACGGCCGATGCGCACCGTGTTCTTGTGTTCGAAGGCCCGGGTCTTGAGAGCCGCGAGCACCCGGTCCATGTCGGCGAGCAGCAGATCGGCGGCGCGCACGAGCTGGATGTTGAGCGTGGTATCGAGCACGTCCGACGAGGTCATGCCCTGATGCACGAAGCGGCTGTCGGGACCGACGAATTCTGCGAGATGGGTGAGGAAGGCGATGACATCATGCTTGGTGACGGCCTCGATCTCATCAATGCGGGCGACGTCGAAGGTGGCGCTGCCGCCCTTTTCCCAGATGGTCTGGGCTGCTGACTTCGGGATGACGCCGAGCTCGGCCAGCGCGTCACAGGCATGCGCCTCGATCTCGAACCAGATGCGGAATTTTGTTTCCGGCGACCAGATGGCGACCATTTCCGGCCGGGAGTAACGAGGGATCATGGCAATGACTTTCTTAGTAGAGGAAATTTGCTGCCCGTTTAGCAAAGTGTTCCGCTAATCTCAATCTATCAAGCTGCATGCCTACGCCGCTTGCGGTGCACGCCGGCAGAGCATTGCCCCTGCGGGCACGAGCGGAAGTGCGGCGAAGGGAAAATAAAGACCAAGCCCCAGAACGACGAACTGGTAGATTGCACCGAGCGACGTGAAAAGCTGCTGAAAAAACCAGATGCGGGAAAAGGTTGGCGCATGCCATTGCGCATAAAAGATGCGGTACTCGAACGCGAACAATGCTGCCGCCACGGCGAGCGTGAAGAAAGCGATTGCGAGACATGCTGTCGCAAGACGCAATTGTTGGGATTTTAAGGCAGGGAGAACGCGCAATGCTGCCAGCGCCAGCAGCCAGCCGAAAAATCCGCCCGTGAAGAAAAGCGTGATGATATCGGCGACGTGATCGGTTTCCAGCCTGTTACGGGCATAGAGGCCGATGGCGGCTGACGCCGCTGAACAAACGCTCCAGCCAAGCGCGCCAAGCAGAATGAACAATGCTGGAAGAGCCCTGTCGCGGAAATTCCGCCTGCCGCTTTCCATGACATTCCCCCCGACGCCTCGTTGTGCCGCATCCGGCTTTCCGCATTCGGCGGTGACGGATTACACCCGTCCGGCTTCCGCGGCCGTGCGCAGGAGGGCGATCGTCTTGCGATAATCCTCCACGCCATCGCCTTTGAAGACTGCGGAGCCCGCTACCAGTGCATTGGCGCCGGCGGCGATGATATCGCCTGCGGTCTGCGCCGTTACGCCGCCATCCACTTCCAGTTCGATCGGCCGCTGACCGATCATCGCCTTGGCTGCGCGGATCTTGTCGAGCATGGCGGGAATGAATTTCTGGCCGCCGAAGCCGGGATTGACGCTCATGATCAGCACGAGGTCGACATCATCGAGCACGTTTTCGATAACGGAAAGCGGCGTTGCCGGGTTGAGCGTGACGCCAGCCTTCAGGCCCAGTCCGCGAATGGTCTGGAGAGAGCGGTGCAGGTGGGGGCCGGCCTCCGCATGCACCGTGATGCTGTCACAGCCGGCCTTGGCAAAGGCTTCGAGATAGGGATCGACGGGGGCGATCATCAAATGGCAATCGAAGAAGGCATTGCTGTGCGGCCGAAGCGCCTTGATGACATCAGGCCCGAAGGAAATGTTCGGCACGAAATGCCCGTCCATGACATCGAGATGAATCCAGTCCGCGCCGGCCTCGGTGACATCGGCGACTTCCTGTCCGAGCTTGGCGAAATTGGAAGCCAGGATCGACGGTGCTATCCGGATGGGCAGGGACATGGGCAAACTCCTCTCGACGCGTTGCGTAAGTTTGCCTTTAACATCATGCATCGGGGTTTGAAACGGTCAGCGGTGAGGTTGCTGATGGTTTTCCGCTGCCGCTCCGCGAATTTGTCCCGGTGCTGGCTGCAGCTACTGCCTTTCGGCTTTGTCCGCCGGTTCGAAGCGCTGGCCGTTCCAGCGCTGCAGGCGGTAGGGATTGTCCGAAAGCTCATGCGACGGGTTGAATGCGAGATCGCCAATCACGGTTTTGAAGGCCGTGCCGGACGCCAGTATCTCCGGCGCCGGTTTCGACTGCGCCTGGGCCGCTTCCGCCAGCGCCGCCGTCAGTTCGGTGGCGGCATAGGCTGGAAGGACGTAACCTTCGGGTTCGATGCCTGCGGCGCGCAGTTCGCCGGCAGCCCCCTGCGCCGAAGGCAGTGTGTCATAGGCCGGGCGCGTGATGGCCATCACGTTCGCAGCCAGTGCGAGGGGGGTGTTGGCGGCGTTCAGCGTATCGCCGCCCAGAATGGTGAGCGGAAAATTCTCTGAAGCGGCGTCCCGTGCCACGACGGCGATATCGTTTCGTTCCGCGCCGATGAAGACATGGGTAATGCCGGTGCGCGCCAGCCGGCGCACAAGCGCCACCTGCTGTTCCTGATTGGGTCGCATCGTATCGGCAAAGGTGGGCTTCAGCCCGTTTTCCTCCAGCGTAGAGCGGATACGGTCGACCAATTCGCGGCTGTAGATCGTGCCGTCATCCACGAGCCCGATCGGGTGGCCTTTCCAGTCGCGAAGAATGACTTCCGCAGCCCTTGCCGATTCGGCCCGATCCGATGGGGCGAGGCGAAAAAGCGGCCAGCCATATTTCAGCGCGTCCTCCATCAGGATGGGTGCGCGGCTGGAAAGCGTGATGGCCGGAATGGCCGCGGCCTTGAGCGGCGGCAGAACGTCCTGAAGCGTTTCCGTGCACAGGAAGCCGATCGCGGCGCTGACTTTCGCCGCCACGAGGCCATCGGCAATCGCGCCGCCACTGCCGTCTTCGCAGCTCTCGTGAATCTCCACGACATCCAGGCCGAGTTTTGCGGCTGCCGCCTTGGCGCCCTGCCGGACCTGTTGCCCGAGAAGCTCGTAGGGGCCGCTCTGCGGGGCAACGATCCCGATCGATGCCGCGCTTGCTGAACCCGCAAAGGCAAAACCGGCGATGATCGTTAGCAGGCGAAGTGAAAGCATGACGTGATCGAAATCCTGTTGTCCCGATCTGATGTTTATCGGCACCAATCGGTTTTCCAAAGGAAAAATCGCCGGTCGTCCATCATAATCGCACGCTGGCGCCTGGACTGCGGCAGCTTGGCTTCGATGTCGGGCGATCCGAATGCCGAGATGGACGCGGCATCTTATGGTTGTTGCCGTCGGCCGATAATGGTGCCTCGCGGCCATACCGCAGCGCTGCTCTTTTTCGCCCCGCTATCTTCTTTCTGTACCGCTTTACTGAAGAAGTATTTCATAAATCCGCCACGTGCCGTTTTACTTCATAAAACTATTACAAGTGGCGCGTATAAGCACACTCCAGCGAAGGCCTTGTTGCTGATTATGCCTTTTGCAGTGCACGTTATAAATCTGCACATTTTATTTTCATATCTGTAATTTATTGATATCTAAGTTTAATATAGAAACCTTCTAATTCCCCACCTCTTTTTCGCCATGTTTTTTTCGCATTTGCGAGAAGATTTGCTTGACGGAAAGTAAATGATTAGCTTAGATGGAATTGTTTCAGGGGACGACTGAAATTGGCTGTAAAAAGCCTCGGAAAGTGTTCCGATTATAAGCACTGCCAGACTATATTCGCTTCTATATTCTATTTTTTTTATTACGTATAAACCGCTTCAGGAAACTGGGGCGGTTTTTTACATAGCTCTAATTTAAGCAATTTAAAATTGAATTCGGAGAACTTTACGCAAAGCCATTCTCTCGCGATAAGCGTTCCAGGAAAGAAATGGCGTGGATTAAGTGTGCCGTTGTCCGAAATTCTGGCTTCGACCCAATCTGATCCGCCGTTTTCGATTGTGAAAATTCCGCATCCGACGTCATTATTCGACGCCCGGGGCTGCCCCAGCATTATTTCAGAGCGGCCAGAGCGTCCTTTGCAAAGGCGGAGATCGGCTGAGGAAGTTTGTCGAGATCGAACCAGTCAATGGCGGAGAGCTTATCCGGCTCCGTAAGCGAAGGTTGACCCGTTGTGTCGCGGGTGACGAAGATCAGGGAGACCCAGTGATGGCGGTCTACTGCGTCGATAAATTCGCTATGGCAGAGAAATTCGACGTGGCCGATCGTCAGCCCGGTCTCTTCCTCGGCTTCGCGCCGCGCCGCGGCTAGCGACGTTTCGAGATGATCGACTTTGCCGCCAGGGATGCTCCAATACCCGGCTTCCGGCGCTTTCATGCGCCGGCATAAAAGGAGGCGGCCTTCACGCAATATGACAAGGCCCACGCCGACGCCCGGAAAATCGAGGCCCGGCTTGATGGTCGACGTCATCGTGTCCATTGCTGTGGTCAGGCCTTGGCGTTGGCCACGATCAGCATGAAGGCGGGAATGTCATCGCCGAAGCCAACCGGTGTCGGGCCATCGTCATGGTCGCGATAGTGGCGGCGACGGTCGCGGTTGTCGTCATTGGCGTGCAGCGGATTGCGACTGTTGCGGTCGGAATTGCGCGGGGCCTTTTCCTGCTTGCGTTCTGCTTTCACCTTGTCGTCTCCATGAGCCGCGATATCTGCGTCCGCAGCGGATTGTGCGCCCTGATTGATGTTTTCGACCGGTGCGGCGTCCCGGCGGTTACGGTCGCGGCCTCTGCCGCCCCGTTCCTTGCCCCGACGGCCGGAATTGCTTTCAAAGCTTTCCATCGGCGCGGGGAGGGTGGAGAGATCACCGTTCAGCCACTCTATCTTTTCGCCGATCAGCTTTTCGATGGCGTCGAGATATTTGGTGTCGCTTCTGGTGACGATGGTGAAAGCCTTGCCCGAGCGGCCGGCACGGCCGGTGCGGCCGATGCGGTGAACATAGTCTTCCGAATGAATGGGAATATCGAAGTTGAAGACGTGGCTGACATCGGGGATATCAAGCCCGCGTGCGGCGACGTCCGAGGCGACGAGCAGCTTCAGATTGCCGTCCTTGAAGTTCTGCAGCATCGTCGTGCGCGAACGCTGGTCCATGTCGCCATGCAGCGCGCCGACGGAAAAGCCGTGGCGGTCGAGCGAACGGAAAAGATCGGCCACATCCTTCTTGCGGTTGCAGAAGATGATGGCGTTCTTGAGTTCAGCCTCTTCGGCGCGGACGAGATCGCGCAGGACGGCGCGCTTTTCGTAGTCCTTGTTATGGGCGGCGACGATGCGCTGGGCAACGGTCTTTGCAGTAGAGGAGGGCTTGGCGACCTCGACACGGACGGGGTTCTGCAGGAAGCGATCAGCCAGCTTCTGTATTTCCGGCGGCATGGTGGCCGAGAAGAACAGCGTCTGGCGGGTGAAGGGGATCATCTTGGCGATGCGCTCGATGTCGGGAATGAAGCCCATGTCGAGCATGCGGTCGGCTTCGTCGATGACAAGGATTTCCACGCCGGTCATCAGCAGCTTGCCGCGTTCGCAATGGTCAAGAAGGCGGCCAGGGGTGCAGATCAGCACATCGGCGCCACGTTCCAGCTTGCGGTCCTGGTCTTCGAAGGAAACACCGCCGATCAGGAGGGCGACGTTCAGCTTGTGATTCTTGCCGTATTTCTCGAAGTTCTCCGCCACCTGTGCCGCAAGCTCGCGCGTCGGCTCGAGGATCAGCGTGCGCGGCATTCTGGCGCGTGCGCGGCCCTTCTCAAGCAGGGTCAGCATCGGCAGAACGAATGACGCGGTTTTGCCCGTGCCGGTCTGTGCGATACCGCAGATATCACGCTTTTCCAGCGCCGGCGGAATGGCGCCAGCCTGAATGGGTGTCGGCGTCGTGTAGCCGGCATCTGCAATAGCGGAAAGAACTTTTTGGCTCAGGCCAAGATCAGAGAATGTTGTCAAAGGAAGAACTTTTTCCGTTCTGGTTCGGTAAGAACACCTGCGTGCCGCGACGGCACTTGCAAAGACTTGGCGCGGGGATATGCCCAAATTGCCGGAAAGTCAAGGAAACAACGGGAAAAGCGCGTTAAACGTGCCGCTCGCGGCTGGGCTTTTAAGCCTCAGGCGCGGTTTTTCGGCATTTATCGTTAAAAGAGCAAAAAAAGCGTTAAAACCGGGACGCTATTTCAAATAGGTTTTAAGCTCTGCCCCGGCGATCAGAAACCGCATCGGATCCACGGGCGTATCGTTGCGGCGCACTTCATAATGCACGTGCGGACCGGTGGAACGGCCGGTGCTGCCGGCGCGGCCGATTACGTCGCCGGCTTCGACCCGGTCGCCGGCCTTGACCAGAATGGCGGAGAGATGGCCGAATCGGGTGGACACGCCCTGGCCGTGATCGATCTCGACCATATTGCCGTAACCGCCGGAATTTTCCGCCACCGTCACCTTTCCAGCGCCGGTGGATTTGACGTCTGCGCCGGTCTCGGCACGAAAATCGATGCCGGTATGTAGCGCCGGGCGGCCGAGAAACGGATCCATCCGATTTCCGAATCGACTGGTGATAGCCCTGCCGGGTGCCGGGTTGCCGAAGGGCAGGGTCGTCGCCGTTTCCCTGACGACGTCCAGCCGGTTGAGAGCGGTGTCGAGATTGGTCAGCGACAGGCTGAAGGGATCGGTTTCGCCGCGCTCTGGCTCCGCATAGGGTCCGCCCATGTCGGCGGTGCCGCTCTCATCGATCTTGAGCCCGGCCTGGCGGATAATGTCCTGCATCGCACTCGCCTTGTCTTCGGCGTCGCTCGTCAGTTGCGCTATCCGCGATATCTGCTGGCGCTCGATGTCCTTCAGCGACAGAGTTACCTTTGAAAATACGCGATCGGCGCGGTCCGAGGGCGTCTCGCCGCCTTCCGGCTGGTAAGCAGCCCGTCTGTCGTTCGCGGTGGGTTGTTCCGGCTGTGGTGGGCGCGGTGTCATCAGCTTTTCGATCGCCGAGAGACCGCCCGACAGATCGGCGCGTTTTTCCGGCGCCATGGCGTTTGAAAGGGACGAGGGTGCTGTCGGCGACGTCGCGACGCCGGAGTTTTCCGCGCGTTCCAGCAGTTCGCTCATGCGGCCGTGCCGCGAGGTCAGCGCCGCCTGCTGTTGCAGAAGCTTTTCCACTTTCTTTTCAACGACCTGCTGATCCAGCAACTGCCTGGAGGTGACGCGGTCCACCTGGGCTCTCAGGGCTGCGATGCGGTCTTCGTAATCGTTCTGAATGCGGGTCTGGCGCGCCATTGTCGCGCCGATCAGGTCGTCCCGCAGGATAAGGTAGCCGGTGGCGCCGAGATAACCGAGCGAAAAAAGGCCGATCGTGCAGCCGGCAAGCGCCGCCATCCACGGCCGGATGGTCATGTGCCGCACCTTGTCGCCGCGCGCGAGAATGAGCACGTGCGGCTCACGCTTTTTGCCAAATACCCGGTTTTCCGCCGTATCAGTCACAATCTCTCTCCGGACTGGCCGATTTCTTGAAGGAAATCATAATTCGTTAAGGTTAACGAAGTTTTGCCGGAGTAGAGTTTCGGCAGCGTCGGCTACTGGCTGACGGATGTGAGCGAGCGGTAAAAGGATGGCGTCAGGCCGGCCTCGGCGCGGGCAAGGTCATTAAAGGGCGGTTTCAAAGGGCCGCGGAAATTGGCGCGCACCAGTTGCCTGAAGGTTGCGGCCGGATCCTTCTTCTCACGGGCACAGAGGAACCGGAACCATTTTGCACCGATGGCGACGTGGCCCTTTTCGTCATTATAGATGACGTCCAGAACGGCGGCGCTTTCGAGATCGCCGGTTTCGCGCATCTTCGCCTGCAGGGAAGGGGTGACGTCCAGTCCGCGCGCTTCGAGGATGAGCGGCACGACGGCAAGCCGTGCGGTGAGATCGTTGCGGGTGGAATGCGCCGCCTGCCACAGCCCGTCATGGGCGGGCAGATCGCCATAGTCTGCACCGAGGCTTCTCAGCCGGTCGCGCACCAGCCGGAAATGTTTTGCCTCTTCGAAGGCGACCTGCATCCAGCCATCGAAAAAGGAATGCGGCACCGGCTCGCTGGCATAACGGGCGACAATGTCGAGCGCGAGATCGACGGCGTTGAGTTCGATATGGGCAATGGCGTGCAGCAGCGCGATACGGCCCTTGACGCTGTGAAGCGAGCGGCGTTCCACTGCGGTCGGCGGAACGAGTTCCGGCTTTTCCGGCCTGCCCGGGCGCTCTGGCAGGGGTGGGTCCAGCGGAGAGCGCAGCGACAGGCGGCGCTCGAACCACCGTGTCGCCGTCTCCTGTGCGAGCGCGGTCTTCCTGTCGAGATCGGCGCTTGCGATAGCATCCGTCGCACCACCGCGCAGCGACATGATTTTGAACGGGGGCATCACAACGGGTTGGTCCCTCAGAGTTTCTTCGCTGCGTCGAGAACGGCCTGGGCATGGCCGGCGACCTTCACCTTGTTCCAGATCTCCGCGATCTTGCCGTCCGGTCCAACGAGGAATGTGGTGCGTTCGACACCCATGTATTTTTTCCCATACATGCTTTTTTCCTTCCAGACGCCATAGGCTTCCAGAACCTTCCTCTCTTCGTCAGACGCGAGCATGACGGAAAGCGAATGTTTTGCCGCAAACTTGTCGTGGCTTTTGACGCTGTCGGGCGAGATGCCGATGACAACCGTGTTGGCCGCTTCGAATTCGCCGCCCAGCGCGCTGAAATCGATCGCTTCGGCGGTGCAGCCGGACGTGTCGTCCTTGGGGTAGAAATAAAGAACGACGGCCTTGCCTTGGAGTTTGGACAATGTCACCGTCCCTTCACCGTTGCGGGGCAAAGTGAAATCGGGAGCCGAGCCGCCAATCGTCAAGTCTGTCATAATCTACCTTTCTTTCGCCGGGATGTTGAGTGAAAGTTGCCACATTCGATATATAGCGAAACCGCGCGTCGTCCAGATCACGATTGGGATTTCAGATCGTTTCGACCTCAAATCCCAATCGTGATCCGGGCTAAGGAATTTGAGCGGGATTCCAGACGAGGACCGCTTACACTTTTCGCCATCCCGCTCCGGTGTTGCGGCGAAACAAGAGCTATTCAGGGGCAAATGCGGGCGTATGGCTGAAGTCAGGGGTGAAAAGGTCAAGTTCGGCAGGCGCGATATCGTTGCGCTGCACGATCTGCCTTCGGCTCAGGCCGAGGATCCCATCATCGTGCATTGCCCGCCGCCGCGTTCCATGGCGCGTGCTTTCCTCAAGGTTTTCGCGGCTCTTTTCGTGCTCGCCTTCCTCTCCATCGGCGGCATCATTCTTTCCGTCGAGACCGGTTCGGTTGACAATGCGCTGTCCAGCCAGGCGCAGCAGGCGCTGGAACGGGCGCTCGGACCGCATTACAGCGCGCGAATCGGATCATCGGCGATCAGGTTCTCCACCGGACTGCGCCTTGCGCTGGTGGCGGAGGATGTGGATATCGTCGAGAAGGAATCCGGCCAGCATCTGAGCAGGGCGCGGGCGATCGGCATGGCGCTCGATCCCCTCGCGCTTCTGGCGGGTCGCGTGTCGGTGGAGAGCCTAGAAGCCGACGGGATGGAGCTGGATACGGCGCTTTTGCCCAAGGGCAACGGGTTCGATCTTGCCAGCGTCAAGCTCGACGCCGTGCCGCTGCAATTGCAGGAAGCCTTCGGGCAGCTCGACAAGCTGGCACAGGCCTTCCTGAGCAGCGGAACCGAGGAAATCGATATTTCCAGCGTCTCCGTTCATCTGCCGCCGGGCGAACTGGGCAAGCCGCGCACCATCGAGGTGCGGGAACTGTCGCTGACGCCAGACCAGCAGGGCGGCTATTCGCTTGACGGGGAAACGCTGTTCAACGGCGAAATCGCCAGCGTGTCACTCAAGACCTCAGGTGCGGGCGGCGTGATCGACGGTTTCCAGGCCCGTATCGATGGCTTCGACATTGGCCCGTTTCTGGAAAAATACGATCCGGACGGAAACCTCCATGAGGGGCTGAATGTCAAGACGGGCATCAACATCGTTGCCCGCCGGGCCAAGGAGGGGCAGGAGCCGCGTCTCGACATCTCGCTCGGCCTCGGTAACGGCACGCTTCGGATCGGCGGCGAGGCCCAGCCCTTCACGGCCGGCACTGTGAACGCGCGCTACGATTTCGTAAAAAGCACGCTTGTCATCGACAACTCGCGGGTGGAACTTGGACGTACGATCATTCCGGTCGCCGGCGTAATCAGCGATACGGAGGAGGGTTTTGGTCTGTCCCTCCGCATCGACGATGCGGTTGCTTCGTCCGAAGCCTCGGGCGAGGCCCCGGTTCCTTTCAGCCTGAAGGCGGACGGTCACTTCACGGCTGCGACGAAGCAACTCGACGTTTCATCGCTTTATGTCACAAGCCCACTCGGAGACATGGCGGGATCGCTGAAAATGCGGTTCGGCGAAGGGTCGCCCGAAATCAGCTTCGGCGGACAGATACCGAAGATGGAGGCCACGGCGGTCAAGCAGCTCTGGCCTTTCTGGATGGCGCACAGGCCGCGCGACTGGGTGGTTTCCAATCTTTATGGCGGTACGGTCACCAATGGCTCCATCGCAATCTTCATCCCGCAGGGCCGGATGTGCGGTCCCGGTTGCCCGCTGGTGCTCGGCGAGAGCGAAATGCAGATTCGTTTCGACATTGACGATACGCGCCTCAACACCACCGGCGACATTCCGCCCCTGCGTGATGTCGATGCGCATTTCGATCTCGTAGGCGGGAAGATGGCCGTCGAAATCAAGCGGGCGACGTCCTATTTCCCGTCCAACCGTTCGCTGGCGCTTGAGAACAGCCGGTTCGTGATTTCCTCGGTTTATGACAAGCCTCTGCTTGGAAATCTTGAACTCAGCGTATCGGGCTCCGCAGACGCCGTAGCGGAGCTTGCGACACTGAAGCCGATCAACGCGCTCAAGGACACGCAGTTCAAGCCGGAGGATTTCGCCGGCGATGTGCAAGCCAATGCGAAACTGACCATCGGCCTGCTTTCCAGCCAGAACCCGCCTCCGCCGGTGTGGACGGCCGATCTCGATCTGAAAAACCTGTCGCTGACGAAACCCTTCGCCGGCCACAAGGTCACGGCGCTGGACGGCTTCATGACGTTGAACGACCGTCAGCTCCTGCTTCAGGGCAAAGGCCGCGTCGATGACGTGCCGATGGATATCGAGATGACGGAGCCCGTGCGCAAGAACAGCGGTGTGGCTCCCACCCTGTCCCTGAAGGCCATGTTGACCGAAACACAGGTCGCCAAACTCGCGCCGGAGCTGTCCTCGGTTCTCGGCGGCACAACCGTTTTGGAGATCGACGGTGCCGATGCCAAACGCCAGGACGTACGGCTCGATCTGACCAAGGCGTCGATCATTCTTCCGGGGCTTGGCTGGAGCAAGGGCATCGGCATTCCGGCAAAAGCCGCCTTTACCATGGAAGTGGCGGACGGTCGCACCGCAATCACGGATTTTTCCCTCGATGGTGATGGTTTTGGCGCCGCCGGCGACATTGCCTTCAACAAGAGCGGTCTGATCTCGGCCGATCTCAGCCGCGTGCAGCTTTCGCCCTCCGATAATTATGCCGTTTCGTTAGCTGCTTCGAAAAACGGCTATATTATCAATGCTTCCGGAAAATCCGCGGATCTAAGGCCTTTCCTGTCGAAGCTGCGCAGTCCCGCTGGCGGTGGCGATGGTACGTCTCGTTCGCAGCCATCTCTTTCCATCAAGGCGCAGTTCGACAAGGTCTACGGGTTCAACGATGAGATCCTTGCCAATGTCAATTCCGATGTCAGCGTGCGTGACGGCAAGGTGCGCTCGATCGATTTTCGCGGCGTGACCGGCAACGGACAGGCGGTGGTCGCGCAGACCACCAATCGCGGCGCGACGGGGACTGTGACATTGACCAGCAGCGATGCGGGTTCGCTCGCGCGGTTTGCCAATATCTACAGCCGCATTCGTGGCGGCCTTCTCAACCTCGCACTGACGACCGCCAATGGCAGCGACTGGAGCGGCTCGCTGGATCTGCGCAATTTCTCGGTGGTCAACGAGGCCAAGTTGCAGGACATCGTCGCAACGCCGACGGGCGAGGATGGCAGGAGCCTCAACAATGCGGTCCGCCGCAACATCGATGTCAGTTCGGAGAAGTTCCAGCGCGGCTTTGCTCGGGTTGTGTATGTCAACGGTTCGATCGCGGTGGAAAACGGGGTTGTGCGCGGTGAACAGATCGGCGCAACGTTTCAGGGGCTGCTGAAGGATCAGAATGGCCGCATGGACATGACCGGCACCTTCATGCCCGCCTACGGGCTGAACCGGCTGTTCGGCGAGTTGCCCTTTATCGGCATCTTCCTCGGCAACGGCCGCGACCGCGGCCTGCTCGGCATTACCTTCAAGCTTTCCGGCCAGACGGACCAGCCGAAGCTGACGATCAACCCGCTGTCGCTGATTGCGCCCGGTGTCTTCCGGCAGATTTTCGAGTTCCAGTAAAAAGGGCCGCTTTCGCGGCCCTCAATGACAGGTTCGGTGCGGGCGTCAGGCCGGGCGAACCAGCACGTGCTTCTTCTTGCCTACCGACAGCTTGATGACGCCATCGCCGGTCACTTCGCCGGTGCCGATCATCTGGCGCTCGTCGGAAACGCCCTGATCATTGATCTTCACCGCACCGCCCTGAACATGGCGGCGGGCCTCGCCATTCGAACCGGCGAGACCTGCACGGACGATGAGCGAGAGGACGCCGACGCCAGCTTCAAGTTCGGAGGCCGGAACCTCGATGGAAGGCAGGTTTTCGGCCAGCGCGCCCTCTTCGAAGGTCTTGCGCGCCGTTTCCGCGGCTTCTTCAGCAGCGGCACGGCCGTGCAGGATCGCGGTTACCTCGGTCGCCAGGATTTTCTTGGCCTCGTTGATTTCCGATCCACCGAGCGTAGCCAGACGCGCGATCTCTTCAATCGGCAGGGTCGTGAAGAGCTTGGCGAAGCGAACGACGTCGGCATCTTCGGTGTTGCGCCAGTATTGCCAGAAATCATAGACCGGCAGCAGGTCCTTGTTCAGCCACACGGCGCCCGAGGCCGACTTGCCCATCTTCGCACCCGAGGAGGTGGTCAGAAGCGGCGAGGTCAGCGCGTAAAGCTGCGGTGTCCCCATGCGGTGACCGAGGTCGATGCCGTTGATGATGTTGCCCCACTGGTCAGAGCCGCCCATCTGCAGGCGGCAGCCCGTGCGCTGGTTCAGTTCCACGAAATCGTAGGCCTGCAGGATCATGTAGTTGAATTCGAGGAAGGACAGCGACTGCTCGCGGTCGAGGCGTGTCTTCACGCTGTCGAAGGACAGCATGCGGTTGACCGAGAAGTGGCGGCCGACGTCACGCAGGAATTCGAGATAGTTCAATCCGCGCAGCCAGTCGGCATTGTTGATCATCAGCGCCGGGTTGCCGGGACGGTCGTAATCGAGGTAGTTGGCGAAGACGTGCTTGAGCGAGGTGATGTTGTCCTCGATCATGTCGATCGTCATCAGCTTGCGGGCCTCTTCCTTGAAGGAGGGGTCGCCTACCATGCCGGTGCCGCCACCCATCAGCGAGATCGGCTGGTGGCCGGTCTGCTGCAGCCAGTGCAGCATCATGATCTGGGTGAGGTGGCCGACATGCAAACTCGAGGCCGTCGGGTCATAGCCGATATAGGCGGTCACGGTTTCCTTGGCGAACAATTCGTCGAGACCTGCCTCGTCGGAGATCTGGTGAATGAAGCCGCGCTCATCGAGCGTGCGGAGGAAATCGGACTTGAACCTGGACATAACCTTTTACTTTCTGGTTTGATCTTTACGGCCATCGAAAACCGGTGACCGTCGCGGCTTTATCATTGTTTTTTGAAATGTGCACCCGTTTCGGCCATGAATGTCGGGATTCAAGGTCAGCATGATTCGAGATTGCGGGAGAGCGGCAGGTGGGCGAGGTGAAAACGGCAATCGGACTGATGAGCGGCACGTCGATGGACGGCATCGATATCGCGCTTCTGCGTACCGATGGCGAGAGCGTGGTGCGGCATGGGCCAAGCGGCTATTTTCCCTATGATCCCGGCCTGCGGGCCATCTGGCAGAAGGCGCTGGTCACGGCCAAATCCATCCGTGAACGGCGCGAACGCCCCGGAGATCTTGATGAGGCAGAGCGCAAGCTGACGCTTGCCCATGCGGCGGCGGTGAAATCCTTTCTCCATCGTCACCGGCTTCTGCCCGGTGAAATCGATGTCATCGGTTTTCATGGCCAGACGGTGCTGCACCGGCCGGATGAGGCGCTGACGGTGCAGATCGGCGACGGACCTTTGCTGGCTGAAGAAACCGGTATCGACGTGGTCTACGATATGCGCGCCAATGACATGGTGCATGGCGGGCAGGGCGCGCCGCTCATTCCCGCCTACCACATGGCACTGTCTGCCAACCTACCTGATGGGTTTGAGACGCCTGCGGTCTTCGTCAATATCGGCGGTATCTCCAACCTCACCTTCATCGGTGAATCTGGCCAACTTGCCGCTTTCGATAGCGGCCCCGGCAATATGCTGATCGACCAGTGGATCGAGGCCCATACGGGCAAGGCCTTCGACAAAGGCGGCAGGACGGCGGCGGGCGGCAGCGTCGTCGCGTCGCTGGTGGCGCGCTATATGGAAAGCCCGTTCTTTTCCGGAAATATTCGCCGTTCGCTGGATCGCAGCGATTTTGCGCCCCCGGAAAAGGGTGAGGTCTCGCTGGCCGATGGTGCACGGACTTTGGCGCATCTAACGGGGGCCGCCATTCTGAAGTCGGCAAGCTATCTGCCGGAGGCGGCGAAGACCTATGTGGTCTGTGGTGGCGGGCGGCTCAATCCGGTGATCATGGCGGAGTTTGCAGACCTTGCCGCCAAGGTCGGTGCGCGGGTGATTGCGGCTGAAAAGGCGGGGTTCGATGGTGGGGCGATGGAGGCGGAGGCCTGGGCCTACCTGGCCGTGCGCTCGCTGAAGGGGCTGCCGCTGACCTATCCCGGTACGACGGGGGTGAAGGAGCCGGTGACGGGTGGGGTTTTGGTGCGATGCTGATGACGTTGGCGGGTGGGGCTTACCCCCCCCTCCGCCGTCTATAACGATATGACGCGTAATTAAACGCCCCAAATCACCGAATACGCTTGGCAGCCGGTTCCGGCACAAGCTCGCCGTTCAGGCGACGGTCGAGATAGTCCTCGCACTCGCCCATCAGCTCATCCACCTTGCCGTTGAAGAAGTGGTTGGCGCCGGGGACGGTGCGGTGGGTGATGAGGATGCCCTTCTGCGTCTTCAGCTTTTCGACCAGGCCGTTGACATCCTTTTCGGGCGCGACCTTGTCGGAATCGCCATTGATGATGAGGCCAGAAGACGGGCAGGGCGCAAGGAAGGAGAAGTCGTAGGTGTTCGGCTGCGGGGCAATCGACATGAAACCTTCGATTTCCGGGCGGCGCATCAGAAGCTGCATGCCGATCCAGGCGCCGAAGGAGTAACCCGCCACCCAACAGCTCTTGGAATCCGGATGCAGGCTCTGCACCCAGTCGAGCGCCGAGGCGGCATCGGAGAGCTCGCCCGCACCGTGATCGAACTCGCCCTGGCTGCGGCCGATGGAGCGGAAGTTGAACCGGAGCGTCGTGAAGCCGCGCTTCTGGAAAAGATAGAAGAGCTGATAGACGATCTGGTTGTTCATCGTGCCGCCAAACTGCGGGTGCGGATGAAGGATGATCGCGATCGGCGCGCTCTTTTCCTTGGAGGGTTGATAACGGCCTTCGAGGCGACCCGCAGGGCCGTTAAAGATGACTTCGGGCATTGGTACTCCGGTCGTGTTTTTTCATTCTCCAACCGCATTCTTCCGATGAGAAGACTTGACGAACTCTGTCATCTTTTCTAGAACGCAGTTTAGAATAATTCGAAACTTTGCGTGTGCTAAAGCACTCGGGTGGTGTCATAAGGCAAGCGCAACTGTAATTTCAAGAAAAATGCGTTTTCACGCATTGAAGATTGGATGAAGCCTTTCGGCGATGACGGTTTTGACGCGCACATATATGGACTGGAACGCCACGGCGCCGCTTCTGCCGGCCGTGCGGGAGGTGCTTGTGTCTGCGCTTGATCTTGCCGGCAATCCGTCTTCCGTCCACCGCGAAGGGCGTGCCGCCCGCGCCGCCGTCGAGACGGCTCGCCGTGAGGTTGCGGCGCTTGGCGGCGCTGAGCCGGCGCATGTGACTTTCACCAGCGGTGCAACGGAAGCGGCCAATCTGGTGCTTGCGCCGGAATTCAGGATGGGACGCAGCCCGGTTCGGGTAAGCCGGCTCTATGTTTCCGCCATCGAGCATCCGGCATTCCGCGAAGGTGGCCGTTTCGAAAAGAGTGACGTAACGGAAGTTCCCGTTACGTCAGCGGGTGTCCTTGATCTTGCCGCGCTTGAAGCGTTGCTGTCTTCGCATGACAGGTCGTCCGGGCTGCCGCTGGTCGCCTGCATGCTGGTTAATAACGAAACCGGCATCCTTCAGCCTGTGGCGGAAGCGGCGCGGCTGGTTCATGCGGCGGGCGGCCTGATGGTTGTCGACGCTGTTCAGGCTGCTGGCCGCATTCCGCTCGATATCAACGCGCTCGATGCGGATTTCCTTGTGATTTCGTCTCACAAGCTCGGTGGCCCGAAGGGTGCCGGCGCACTTGTCTCGCGCGGCGAGGTGATGATGCCGAAGCCGCTGATCCATGGTGGCGGCCAGGAAAAGGGCCATCGTTCGGGTACGGAAAATACCCTGTCCGTTATCGGTTTCGGTGCCGCTGCGGCTTTTGCCTCCCGGAATGTCGAGGCTGAGGCGGCGCGTCTTTCCGCGCTGCGGGCGCGGCTGGAAAACGGTATGCGCGTGAACGCGCCTGATGTGATCATCCACGGTGAGGATGGCATGCGCGTCGCCAACACAACGTTTTTCACGCTTCCGGGCCTGAAGGCCGAGACCGGGCAGATCGCCTTCGATATAGAAGGTATCGCACTGTCGGCAGGGTCGGCCTGCTCATCGGGCAAGGTGGGCGAAAGCCATGTCTTGACCGCGATGGGGCGCGATCCCAAGCTCGGCGCGCTCCGGATTTCGATTGGCCACGCGACTGACGAGGCGGACATTGAACGGACGCTCGCGGCGTTTGCGAAAATTGCGGGACGGCGCAAGCTTTCCGGTCAGGCCGCGTAAAATGCGGCAAAGAATTGCGGATTAGCAATTTTCCGCTTGCCGGGATGTGTGAAAAGCGCCATCCCGCACCTACATGGGTATAAGCTCTGCCCCGGCCGACGGCTCGGAGCGATTTGCCCGAAGATGAATAAGGCGGCTTTCCGCCTTGATACGTTGACAAGCCACCGGACCTTGGCTCCGGCGAGATTGGAGAACGACATGGCAGCGGTTCAGGAAACGATCGATCAGGTCCGCCAGATCGATGTGGACCAGTATAAATACGGCTTCGAAACCAATATCGAAGTCGACAAGGCCCCGAAGGGTCTTTCGGAAGAGGTGATCCGTTTCATCTCGGCCAAGAAGCAGGAGCCGGAATGGATGCTGGAATGGCGTCTTGAGGCTTACAAGCGCTGGCTGACGATGGAAGAGCCGACCTGGGCGCGCGTCAGCTACCCCAAGATCGACTTCAACGATCTCTATTATTATGCCGCGCCGAAAAGCACCCCCGGCCCGAAGTCGCTCGATGAAGTCGACCCGGAGCTGCTGAAGGTCTATGAAAAGCTCGGCATTCCGCTGAAAGAACAGGAAATCCTCGCCGGCGTCGAAAAGCGTCAGGTCGCTGTTGATGCCGTGTTCGACAGCGTCTCCGTCGTCACCACCTTCAAGGCGGAACTGGCTAAGGCCGGCGTGATCTTCATGTCGATCTCGGAAGCCGTGCGCGAGCATCCGGAGCTGGTGAAGAAATATCTCGGCTCGGTCGTTCCGACGACGGACAATTTTTATGCGACGCTGAACTCGGCCGTCTTCACCGACGGTTCCTTCGTGTTCGTGCCGAAGGGCGTTCGTTGCCCGATGGAGCTTTCCACCTATTTCCGCATCAACGAGAAGAACACCGGCCAGTTCGAGCGCACGCTGATCATCGCCGAAGAGGGTGCCTACGTCTCCTATCTGGAAGGCTGCACCGCTCCCCAGCGCGACGAGAACCAGCTTCACGCCGCCGTTGTTGAACTCGTGGCGCTCGATGATGCCGAAATCAAATATTCCACCGTCCAGAACTGGTATCCGGGCGACAAGGAAGGCAAGGGCGGCATCTACAACTTCGTGACCAAGCGCGGCGATTGCCGTGGCAACCGCTCGAAGATCTCGTGGACGCAGGTGGAGACCGGTTCGGCCATCACCTGGAAATACCCGTCCTGCATCCTGCGCGGCGATGACAGCCGTGGCGAGTTCTATTCGATCGCGGTCTCCAATGGTCACCAGCAGATCGACAGCGGCACCAAGATGATCCATCTCGGCAAGAACACGTCGAGCCGCATCATCGCCAAGGGTATCGCCGCCGGTTTCTCAGAAAACGTCTATCGCGGCCAGGTCTCGGCCCACCGCAAGGCGACGAACACGCGTAACTTCACGCAGTGCGACTCGCTGCTGATCGGCGACAAGTGCGGCGCTCATACCGTGCCTTACATCGAGGCGAAGAACTCGTCCGCTCACTTCGAGCACGAGGCGACGACGTCGAAGATTTCCGAAGACCAGCTGTTCTATTGCCTGCAGCGCGGCATTCCCGAGGAAGCGGCGATCGCGCTGATCGTCAATGGCTTCGTGAAGGAAGTCATTCAGGAACTGCCGATGGAATTTGCCGTGGAAGCGCAGAAGCTGATCGGCATTTCGCTGGAAGGGTCTGTCGGTTAACTCTTGCTCGACATCCTCGGGCTTGTCCCGAGGATCTACGGCAAATGGCCTGAGCAGAGACAACCCACTTCCCGGATCCTCGGGACAAGCCTGAGGATGACGGATGAGAGATTTGAGACAAGCCCTGATGGGGCGCACGAGGCGGTCCTTGAAACCGCACCATGAACAGGAACAATACCATGCTTGAAATCATCGACCTGCACGCAAAGATCGCCGATACCGAAACCGAGATCATCAAGGGTCTCAACCTGAAGGTTGCCGCCGGCGAGGTTGCTGCCATCATGGGGCCGAACGGTTCCGGCAAGTCGACGCTGTCCTACATCCTGTCGGGCCGTGAGGACTATGAAGTCACCTCCGGTGACATTCTCTATAACGGCGAAAGCATTCTGGAGCTGGACGCTGCCGAGCGTGCGGCCAAGGGCATTTTCCTTGCCTTCCAGTATCCGGTCGAAATTCCGGGCGTCGCCACCATGCAGTTCCTGAAGGTTGCGATGAACGAGCAGCGCAAGGCGCGCGGCGAGTCCGAGCTGACGACGCCTGATTTCATCCGCCGCGTCAAGGAAGCAGCCGGCGATCTGAAGATCGACATGGAGATGCTGAAGCGTCCGCTCAACGTCGGTTTCTCCGGCGGTGAGAAGAAGCGTGCCGAAATCCTGCAGATGGCGCTTCTGGAGCCGAAACTCTGCGTTCTCGACGAAACCGATAGCGGTCTCGACATCGACGCGCTGAAGATCGTGGCTGACGGCGTCAACGCGCTGAAGTCGCCGGATCGCGCCACCGTTGTCATCACCCACTATCAGCGCCTGCTCGACTACATCGTGCCTGACAGCGTTCACGTTCTCTACAAGGGCAAGATCATCCGCTCGGGTGACAAGGCTCTCGCGCTGGAACTGGAAAACAACGGTTACGCCGACATCATCGGTGAAGCGGCCTGATCGAAGGCCAGGAGGTGATGTCCATGAACATTCAAGCTACCAACCGGCTGACGCCAGCGGAAACCGCGCTGGTCGATGCCTACACCGCCAAGTTTAGCGAACTGCCCGGCGATGGCGCCGTGGTTGCCGCCCGTGACGTGCTGTTCGATGATCTCAAGACCGGTGGTCTTCCGACCCGCCGCATCGAGGCCTGGCACTATACCGATCTGAAGAGCCTGCTGCGCACGGTTCCGGAAGACCGCCCCGCGCCTGTGATCGAGAAGGCGACATCCGTCGTCGCCGGTTCGTCCGTCGCTTATGTGCTGCACGGTACGGCCGATATCGGCAAGGTCGATGGCGTCAGCGTATCGCGCTTTGCCGACAGCCTTCTTGACGGTTCCGCCGCCGCAGGTCTGGCGGAAGCCAGCAAGGATGACACGATTGGCCGCATCAATGGCAGCTTCGTGCGTGACGGACTTGTGGTCGAAATTCCTGCCGATGCTGAGTTCGACAAGCCGATCGAACTGCAGGCGATCCATGGCGCAGGCCAGGTTCACAGCCGCTTCCCGGTGCGCTTCGGCAAGGGTTCGAAAGCGACCGTCATTGAGCGTCACCTTTCGGTGACGCCCGATGCGGCGCTTGTCTCCTCGGTCAGCGATATCGTCGTTGAGGATGGCGCGGAAGCAACCTGGATCCTTTTGCAACAGCAGGGTGCTGCCGATATTCACCTTGGTCAGCTGCGCATCAAGCTCGGCGCGGAAGCCAAGCTGCGTCTCTTCGTGATCAATGCCGGCGGCAAGCTGGTGCGTCAGGAACTGCGCATCGATGTGGAAGGTGAGGGCACTGATCTCATCGTTCGCGGCGTCAACCTTCTGGGTGGCGAAACCCATACGGACGTGACGATGGTTCTTGGCCACAACGTGCCGAACACGACCTCGACGGAAGTTTTCCGCAACGTGGTGTTCGACCGTGCAAAGGGCATTTTCCAGGGCATGATCCGGGTCGCACCGGATGCCCAGAAGACCGACGCGAAGATGGCGTGCAACACGCTGCTGATGTCTGACGATGGCGAGTTCTCGGCAAAGCCGGAACTGGAAATCTTCGCCGATGACGTTCAGTGCGGCCATGGCGCGACGGTTGCCGATATCAGCGACAACCATCTCTATTACCTGATGGCGCGCGGCGTCCCGCGGGCAAAGGCACGGGCGATGCTCGTCAACGCCTTCGTCGCCGAGATCGTCGAGGAACTGGAAGAGGAAAATCTGGTAGAGGCGCTGGAGACGATCATTTCCGGCTGGCTGGAGCATCACGCTTAGCAACCTCTCCGTCGTCATCCTCGGGCTTGTTCCGAGGATGAGGTGAAGCAGCGGTAACGCTGTGCAAACCCCGGAGCTCTCCAGAAGAGCACCATGAAAGGGCCCGAGAAATGGACCAGACCGCAATGGCGGCCCCTTATGACATCGAAGCCGTGCGCAAGGATTTCCCGATCCTGTCGCGCGAAGTCTATGGCAAGCCGCTGGTCTATCTCGACAACGGCGCGTCCGCTCAAAAGCCGCAGGTGGTGATCGACGCCGTTTCGCATGCTTATGCAAATGAGTACGCAAACGTGCATCGCGGCCTGCATTTCCTCTCCAATGCCGCAACCGATGCCTATGAAGCGGCGCGCGAAAAAGTGCGCCGGTTCCTCAATGCCGGTTCGGTGGACGAGATCGTCTTTACCAAATCCTCCACCGAGGCGATCAATACGGTCGCTTACGGTTATGGCATGCCCAAGATCGGCGAGGGCGACGAGATCGTCATCTCGATCATGGAGCACCACTCCAATATCGTGCCGTGGCATTTCATCCGCGAGCGGCAGGGCGCCAAGCTCGTCTGGGTGCCGGTTGATGATGACGGCGCATTTCATATCGAGGCTTTCGAAAAGAGCCTGACGGAGCGCACCAAGCTCGTTGCCATCACCCATATGTCGAATGCGCTCGGCACCATCGTGCCGGTCAAGGAAATCTGCCGTATCGCGCATGAGCGTGGCATTCCGGTGCTGATCGATGGATCACAGGGCGCTGTTCATATGCCTGTGGATGTGCGGGATATCGATTGCGACTGGTATGTGATGACGGGCCACAAGCTTTATGGTCCCTCCGGCATCGGCGTGCTCTATGGCAAGGCCGACCGGCTGCGCGAGATGCGGCCGTTCCAGGGCGGCGGCGAGATGATCCTCGACGTCTCCGAAGACAATGTCACCTATAACGAGCCGCCGCATCGTTTCGAAGCGGGTACGCCGCCCATCGTGCAGGCGATCGGCCTCGGTTACGCGCTCGATTACATGGACAATCTCGGCCGTGCCGCGATTGCAGCACACGAGGCCGATCTTGCCGCTTATGCCGCCGAGCGGCTGCGCGAGATCAATTCGCTGCGCATCATCGGCAACGCGCCTGACAAGGGCGGCATTTTCTCCTTCGAGCTTGAGGGTATTCACGCCCATGATGTCTCGATGGTGATCGACCGGCGCGGCGTTGCCGTGCGGGCCGGCACCCATTGCGCCATGCCGCTCTTGAAACGCTTCGGCGTCACCTCCACATGCCGGGCATCGTTCGGCCTTTACAATACCCGCGCCGAAGTAGACTCTCTTGTCGAGGCGCTGGAATATGCGCGCAAATTTTTCGCCTGATATCGCAGCTTGAAATCAGGATTGAGGTTTAAGACGATGACTGCCGATGCCACTGCAAAGACCCAGGATGCGACCGAAGCTCAGGAAAAGGTATCCACCATTCCGCCGGATGAGCTTGCACGCCTCAGCGACGATGTGATCGCGGCGCTGAAGACCGTTTATGACCCGGAAATTCCGGCCGACATCTTCGAACTCGGGCTGGTCTACAAGATCGATATCGAAGATGACCGGATGGTCAAGATCGTCATGACGCTGACGGCACCCGGTTGCCCCGTCGCTGGCGAAATGCCGGGCTGGGTGGAGAACGCCGTTGGCGCCGTCGAAGGTGTTTCCGGTGTCACCGTCGAAATGACCTTCGATCCGCCGTGGACGCCGGACCGCATGTCGGAAGAAGCGCAGGTTGCCGTCGGTTGGTACTGATTTGATTTTGACGGGTGTCATCCCTTGATGACATCGTCAGGCGCACTTAAATTGAATTCCATAAGCATCGAGCCTTGAACTCGATTGTCGAAGGAGAATTGGCCCATGGGCTTTGCAATCATGACCATGACCGGGGCTGCTGCCTCGCGCGTTAAAGCGATCGTCGAAAATTCCGGACCGGACGCCAAGGGCGTGCGCGTCGGCATCAAGAAGGGCGGTTGCGCGGGCATGGAATATACCATCGACCTCGTGACCGAGCCGGATGCGAAGGACGATCTGGTTGAATTCGAAGGCGCGAAAGTCTGGGTTCAGCCTTCCGCCGTGCTTTATCTGCTCGGCACGCAGATGGATTTCGAAGTGACCAAGATGCGCTCCGGTTTCACCTTCAACAATCCGAACCAGACCTCTGCCTGCGGCTGCGGTGAATCGGTTGAGCTGAAGCCTGCGGATCTCGCCGCGCTTGCAAAGCAGCGTGAGGCAGAAGCCAGCGTTTGATTGGTTACGCTATCTCTGCGATGGAGAGGTAGACATTCTTATGCACACAGCGCTCCCACAAACGCGACGTCATCCTCGGGCTTGACCCGAGGGTTCCATCCCCGTCAAATCGCTTGAGACGTTTGTAGATCCTCGGGTCAAGCCCGAGGGTAACGGATGACAAGTTTCAGGTTTTTTCCGCAGACTGCGTCTCACGCAAAATCAGCTTTCCAAGGATCATGACTGCTGTTTGAAGGCTTCGATGAAATCGGCCAGCGGATGGATTGATGGCGTGGTCATCAATAGCGGTTCGAGAGCCGCGGCGATCTCCCGACAATCTTCTGCAGAGAGTGGCCGGAGGCTTGACGTGATCCTGTTATAGTGAGGCGTCCCGCGCGATGCGAGCGAGCGATGGATCACAAACACTTCCGTCTGCCCGTCCTGTCGCTCCACAAAAAGGGCAAGCGATCCGCCGTCTGCAGCCGCAGCGCTATCGGATACGGATTTGAACATCGAGACTCCATGCGGTAGATTTCCGGAGAGCCTATCCGATTGACGTCATGAAGCAAGATTGAATGCGGATGGTTTCAGTGAGGGGGTAGCCGGCGTGGGGAATAGCAGCAGCTCGATTGATGTTTGGACACTTGGCCTCGTTGCTGCCGGCATTCTGGTCGGCCTGACGTTGGTTGTCGGTATTCTTTTCCTCTCCTTTTCTTGGGAGGCTAAAGCACGCAGGCGCGTGTCATCAGCCACCACGGAAGGCGTTCAGTTCGAACGAACTGAAGGCGGCGAGTGGCCAACGGTGCGTGGAGACGGGGGCGGAGGGGGCCATCATTGAACGGGCGGTTCACGTGTTGAGACCGGCAGGGGAGATCACGGCCACGGCAAGGGCGGCGGTAAATGCTGCTTTCGCGCACGTCACCCTAGGCGGCGGTGTGGGTCTTCGTGAGGCCGCCGCGATTGATGATTACGCGAGCCATGATGTGCTTGCCGCCCGCCGCGCCGAGGATGAAAAGGACGATTGGTCTGCGATCACGGTGGAGGACGTGGACCTCCACTCCGCCAGTCCTGCGTTTTTTGATGCCGAAGCAATGCGGTTTCATCTACCCGCCTACATGATCGCCGATCTCGACGGTTGTTACCGGCACGAGTTCGTGCCCCATCTGCGCGGCCGCCCGGAGAAATTTGCGCTGTTGAACGACGCTCAAAGGCGGGCCGTTGAATTATATTTGCACGCCCTCCTGCAGCGAAACTACCCGCCGTCTTACCAGACCGATGTAGAACAGGCGCTTGAGGAATGGCGGCAAGCCGCAGATCGTTAGGCCGGATTGATCACTCGTGTCTCAGGGCTTCGATCGGGCTGAGACTCGCCGCCCGCCGCGCGGGAAAATAGCCGAAAATCACGCCGATGGCGGCTGAAAAGGCGAAGGCGAGGAAGATGATCGATGGGCTGGTGACGAAAGGCACGTTGAGGAAGCTGACGACTGCGTAGGCGAGGCCGAGGCCGGTGAGGATGCCGACGATGCCGCCGAAGGCCGAGAGCATCACCGCTTCCACCAGAAACTGTGTCAGCACCTGTTTTTCCAATGCGCCGATGGCAAGCCGAATGCCGATCTCACGCGTGCGCTCCGTGACCGAGACCAGCATGATGTTCATGATGCCGATGCCGCCCACGAGAAGGCTGACGGCGGCGACCGCGCCGAGAAGCCCGGTGAGAAGCGTCGTCGTGCCGGTCATGGCGGAAGCGATCTGCGTCATGTCGTTGACAGTAAAATCATCCTCGCGGCCGATGTTGATGCGGCGGCGCTCGCGCAGCAGGTTTTGCAGGTCGCTCTGCACCTTGGCGGTGGAAACGCCATCCTGCGCCGAAACCATGATCGAGGAAATGGTGGTGGTGCCGCCAATGCGCCGCTGGTGGATTTTGAGCGGCATGATGATCGTGTCGTCCTGATCGTCGCCGAGGCCGGACTGGCCTTTGCGGGCGAGAACGCCAATGACGGGGCAGGAGATGTTGCTGACGCGGATCGTCTGTCCCACAGGGTTTTCCGCACCGAACAGTTCCTGACGCACGGTTTCGCCGATGATGCAGCCGATCTGACCGCCGCGATCTTCGGCGGGCTGGAAGTCACGACCCAGCGCGATCGTCCAGTCCTGGGCGATCAGGTAATCATTGGTGGTGCCGATGACGCTTGTCTGGTGGTTCTTGCCGCCGAAAATGACGGTTGCGGCGGAACTGCGGTTCTGCGGTGCGACGGCGCGGATGCCCGATATCTGGTTGCGTATCGCCTCGACATCGCGGTCATCGAAGCGCTTGGCCTCGGTGCTGGCGCGGCCGGGGCCGAACTGGCCGGGGCGCACGAACAGCATGTTGGTGCCGAGCCGTGACAGTTCCGATTTTACCTGCTCGGTCGTACCGTTGCCGATGGTGACCATGGCAATGACGGCGGCCACACCAATGACGACGCCGAGCACCGTGAGAAAGGAGCGCAACAGGTTGCGGCTGATGGCGCGCAGGGCAAGACGCGATGTTTCAAAGAACATCCAATGTCTCCTTATGATCCGCGGCGCTGTCGGAGGCGAGGTGGCCGTCGACAAAACGCAGCAGGCGCCCGGCATAAGCGGCGATGTCCTCCTCATGGGTTACCATGACGACGGTGATGCCCTTGTCGCGATTGAGCGAGGTTATCAGTTCCATGATTTCGACGCTGGTCTTCGTATCGAGATTGCCGGTCGGCTCGTCGGCCAGAAGCAGCGCGGGGCGGGTGACGATGGCGCGGGCAATGGCCACACGCTGCTGCTGGCCGCCGGAAAGCTCCTGCGTCGTGTGATCTTCGCGACCTTTCAGTCCCACCTGTGCCAGCGCCTCCATGGCGCGCTCCCGACGCTCTGAAGCTTTCATGCCCCGATAGATAAGCGGTAGTTCGACATTTTCCACCGCAGAGGTGCGGGAGAGAAGGTTGAAGCCCTGAAACACGAAACCGAGCATGTGCCGGCGCAAGAGCGTCAGATGTTCGTTATCGAAGCCGCTGGTCGGCACGCCCTGGAAGAGATATTCGCCAGCCGATGGGACGTCCAGACAGCCGATGATGTTCATCGAGGTGGATTTGCCCGATCCCGACGGTCCCATGATGGCGACGAATTCCTTCTCGCGGATCGACAGGCTGACGCCGTCGAGCGCGCGGATCGTCGCTTCGCCGCGACCATATTGCTTCACGACATCACGGAACTCGATGAGCGGCGGCTGTTGCATGCGCTTGTCCTCCGTCAGCCGGCGTTACGGGCCGTTGCGTCGGTAATTACCTGGTCATCGGCTTTCAGTTCGCCAGATTTCACCACGGTATGCTGGCCGTCGGTGGAGCCAGTTTCGATTGCGACGGAAACCGGATTGTTGTTGCGCAGCACCCAGACCGTCCTTTTACCCTGGGCGGCCTGGCCGGCATCGCGGTTTTGCGAGCGGCCCATGCGGGGCGGTCGGAACAGGCTCATCAACCCGCCCCCACGCGAAGCGGATTCGCGCGGCGGTGTATAACGAAGCGCGGAATTGGGTACCAGCAGGGCGTCCTTGATCTCTTCAACGATGATATTGGCCGTTGCCGTCATGCCGGGGCGAAGCAGCAGTTCTGCATTGTCGACCGTCAATATGCCCTTGTAGGTCACCACGTTGGATACGGTTTCCGAGGCGAAGCGCACGGTCTCGATCTCGGCCGGGAAGCTGCGGTCGGGATAGGCATCGACGTTGAATGTGGCCTTCTGCCCGGTTTCCACCTTGCCGACATCGGCCTCATCCACCGAGACCTGCAGCTCCATGTGGCGCAGATCGCCGGCGATGGTGAAGAGAACAGGGGCATTGAGCGAGGAGGCGACCGTGGCGCCGGGATCGACGCTGCGGGTGAGGATAACGCCATCGATGGGCGAAACGATCTTGGCCTTGCCCAGATTGACCTCGGCGAGTCGCAGATCCGCTTCCGCCGACAGCACGGTCGCCTCATTGACCTCAAGCGTTGCGGCCGCCGCATCATGGGTGAACTGCGCGGCGTCCAGATCCTGCTGGCTGGAGACGCGGTTCTGCACCAGAGATCGCAGGCGCTCCATGGATGTCTTTGCCGAGCCAAGGTCGGCGCGGGCCTTCAGCACATTGGCCTTGGCGGAAGCGAGCTTGGCGCGGGCGCTCTGCACGTCGGCTTCCAGCTTGTTGGTATCCAGCTCCGCCAGAACGTCTCCGGCCTTGACCGGGGTGTTGTAGGTGACGTTGACCTTGCGTACCGTGCCGGACAGTTCGCTCGATATATCAACCTGATCCGTCGGCTGAACCGAGCCGGTGGAGGTGACGATGACCGAGAGATCGCCCTGACGTGCTGCTTCCGTGGTGTAGCTATAAGCCACACCGCCTGCGCGTGACTGGTAATAATAACCAAGACCGCCGCCAATCAGCACAATGGCTGCTGCCACATAGAGGAACCGACGCGACTTTTTCTTGCGGCCGTTTCTGGTCGTCCCCAAAATCTCGCGCAGATCGGGCTGGCTGTTTTTGGTATCGCTGCCACTGGTATTGGCGTCATTCATTCTCGTCACCCGCAAAGTTCAAAATACTACAGAGAGTTGCCGCCGCTCTCCGGTTTGTTCGTCCGTCTGTCGCCGTTATATTCCTCTGATTGTGGGAAGTGACATAGCTTGCCCCAAGGGTGAAGTGAAAACTTGGTAATATTTATGATAGTTCTGGTCTGCTAGAGATAGGTATTCGAAAAGCCGATGCCACAGATGCGGCAGAGGTTTCAGCAGCGACATTCAGGACGATGATGAAATGAACGACAATGTGGTGAAGTTCCGCAAACCGGTGCCGCCGAAGAAGCCGCGCGAACCGCTCGGGCCAAAAGCGAAGAGGGCATTAACAATTGCGGCTGTCATATTGTTTTTCGCGGCCGCATGGGGCTATTTCACGCTGATGGGGCAGGGGTAGAGCAAAGTGCTGGCATAGGCGTTCTGCTTGGGAGCAGGATGGAAGTATGCAAATCGGCTAAAGCGGTGGGCCTCCGCCGCTCATTCTGATCACGGGGATTGGCCAAAGCGGTTGTCGGGCGACTACCGTGTCGCCCGACAAGTTGTCTTTAGCCGACTAGCCGCAAACGGGCATTTTCGAACGGATAACCTTCATCATCAATCGCGCGACGGGAAAGCTCCTGAAAGCCGAGCGATCTATAGAAGCCCATCGCCTGCACGTTTTCAGTATAGGCTTCAAGCGAAAGCTCGCCCTTCAAATTCAGCGCGTGCGAAACCAGTTTACGCCCGATACCGAGGCCTTGATGGCACGGGGAAACAAATAAGCCGCCGATGAAAGTGTCGAGCAGGCTGATAAAGCCCGCAGCTTGGCCGTTTAATGTTGCGACCCACGTTTGGGCGCCAGGCAAATATTGTTCCTCAATAAGTGCCTTTTGCTCCATCAAACGACGCTCGCCGATAAACGGATGAGCAAGCAACGAGGCTTCGAGCCAGATGTTGGAAAGTTTTACTGTGTCCGAGGCCTCGAAAGGCCGGATGATAACGTCCTCGAATTTCATGAGAACTCCGCAGAAAAGATATGCAAAAAGGTCCGGCTACCGATACTGGTGCCAGGTGAAGCCGCAAATTACGGTCGAAATCACAAGCCTCTGCGCATAAATCTCCTCTGCTATTGGGCGGCTTTTAGGGGACAGCAAACAATTGATCAATGACCGCAATTGGCGCTTCTGCGCGATTATGGCCGTCGGCCCTAAGCGGACGGCAAAATTACGCCGGCGCGCGATTTCCATTCCGAAGCAAGAACCGCGTAAATATACTCGTCTCCCCAGACGTCTCGGAAGCGGTCGTTCTGGATCAAATGCGCTTCTCGACGCAGTCCAAGGCGTTCAACAACGCCGACCGAACCCTCATTCGCAGCGTCCAGCCGCGCGAAGATTCGATGAAATCCGATTGACGAGAAGCCTATGCTGACCATCGCGCCAACAGCCTCCGTTGCATACCCGTTCCCCGCGAATTCTGGATTGAAAATATATCCAACCTCTCCCTGCAGTGCATCAACACTTGCCAGCTTCAACAGGACTTCACCGACCAGTGCGTTGTCAGCCTTTCGCTCGACGGCCAGTCGATAGGTGTCGCCATCCTTCTCAAATGGTGCCGCCAAAATCGCCGAGAACTGCTCTTGCAAAGCATCTCCAGTTGGAGGTGCAGCGTAAAGATACCGATAAACCTCCTGCAGAGAATGGTAGGCTGAATAGCCGGGGAAATCGCCTCTTGTGAATTCGCGCAGGACAAGGCGGTCCGTCGAAAGCGGTGCACCTAATTTTTGAAGTTGCATCAAGTACCTGACTGATTTTTGCCCCTCCGGGAACTCCGGGGCGGCCTCGTTACACTCGGCCTCTAGGTAGGTCGTCTTCCGTCGCTTACAATGGTACGACCCCTGCGCAATCCCGCCCGATCGATAACTTGCCGTGGCGGCTGCAAAAGGCGTTTGCCAACGGCATCATATCCAATACCTATCAACACGGCCGAGGGAGTGGATCGCATGAAAGGCTTTCGCGACAGTGTGTTGTTTCCGATCACCCTCTTGATCGGCGGCGTTATCGCGTTTTTTCTCTTTCTTTACCTGACTGGCCACGATCCGGACGAGCGACCTCTGACTTTGGTGGAATGGGTTATCGGCGGCGCGCTGATCGGACCGGGTTTCGGTTATCTCATAAAATGGACAAGAGCGAAGGATCGCCGGAGCGCAAATAAGGACTGAAACCGTATCTGCGATCGAACCCAAACCAGTCATTTGTGGGGAATTCAAGAAAGCGGTGGCGACCCCTGCAGGACTCGAACCTGCGACCTACTGCTTAGAAGGCAGTTGCTCTATCCAGTTGAGCTAAGGGGCCGTCATGCCGGGCAATCGATGCTCCGGCAAAAACTTTGGTCGTCGTGTTTCAGTGCGTCCAGGGCTGGGTGCGGTTGAAACGGAAATTGTCGGTGTAGGAAACCACCTTGCGAGTCGCCTCTTTCGGCTGGATCACGCGATATTCGATGCCCTTGCGCTGGGCATAGGCTTCGGCCTGTTCCTGTGTCTCGAATGTCAGCTTGACCTGCTGTTTCATGTCGGAACTGGAGGTGTAGCCCATGATCGGATCGATCTTGCGCGGAACCTCGGCGTCGAATTCCAGAACCCAGACATTGGTCTTCGCCTTGCCGGATTGCATGGCGGTTTTTGCAGGGCGGTAAATCTTCGCAGACATGTCGAAACTGCTCCGGTTGGACAGCGGGGTGAAACCCCGGATTATTCATCACGTACCTGAATAGAATAACCAAATCGTGTCAGGAACGTTGAATTTGAAATGGACCGAGTTCAAGTGAGAGTCAAGACGATTATCCCCTTGCTGTCGGTTCATGCGCTGCCCGTTCGACCTTAGGTTTTGCTCAACGGTGTCGCGGCTGAACAAAGATGAATTTCCCTGTTGCGGACTGCGTATGAACCGTGTATTCCCCAGCCATCGCCTCGGCGGAGTGTAGCGCAGTCTGGTAGCGCATCTGGTTTGGGACCAGAGGGTCGGGAGTTCGAATCTCTCCACTCCGACCATTTCATCTATTTGAAATGATTAGAACCCCTTGCATAGCAAGGCTTTTCCCCCATATTGACGTCACAAATCACGTCACAAAATGGGGTCCGAATGGCGGGCAAGCCTCAACATTGGAAAGAGCGAAACGGGCGGTATTCCGCAAGGATCGTTATACCGTCACCACTCCGGCCATATCTCGATAATCGGGCAGAACTCGAAATTCAGCTAGGTGGCGACCGGCGCACGGCCCTTCGCAACCATGCCGCCGCCGTTGCTTCGATGCAGAGGCAGATTGGCATTGCCCGACTGAAGCATGAAGCCGCGACCGGCCAGCAGCCGAAGCCAGCGGCCTATCCACTCACCGCCCAACAAATCGCCCTACGCGACTACCATAGCCAAATCAGCTTCGATGCTGAGATACGAGAGCATGACCCTCGCTATGCGCAGATTGACCCCGATCCGGCATATGACGCTCATCCGTTCCGCGACGGCTTCGCGGGTAAACTGTCAGACGACGAACTAGAAGAACTCGTCGGTTCGCGTATCGAGCGCACGCGCCTTGCAGGAAACACCGACGCCGTGAAGGGAACGCCGGAGTGGCGCGCATTGGCGCAGGCTTTATGTATCGCATCCTACGAGGCTGTTGCACGGCGCTACGAACGCAATGATGGCGATTTCAACGGCGAACCCTCTCACCCCATGCTTGTCGAAGCCATGAGACAGGAGGAAAGCCAGCCTTTAGCCTCGCCTTTTGCAGGCATAACGTTTGAGGACGTTATCAAGGAGCAGGAGCGACTAGCGTCCATCGGTCTCAGCCGTCCGAAGTCGGAAGCGACCTTAGAGAAGTATCGGAACGCGAAAGATGATTTTGAGACTTTCCGAAAAGATAAGGCCGTTGCGACGGTAACACTCGCAGAGGGCAGGGCGTGGCGTGATCACATGCTTGTCGATGGCAAGCTGTCCCGGAAGACCGTGCACGACAAAATCACCATCATCCGAACCCTGATGGGTGAGGCAAACAAGCAGGCCGAAAACCAGATGTTTCCACAAGGGGAGCCTTGGGCGGCTTTGGAGCTTCCGGTTGTCCAAAAGGGCGACAGTGCTGAACGGACCTATTCACTCAAAGATGCCCGCCATTTCCTCGAATTTGCCCGGAGTGCAACACGAGCAAGCTTTCGCTGGATACCGTGGATCATCGCCCATACCGGCGCACGGGTGAATGAAATTACAGTGCTGGAAAAACGCGATATCTTCGAAGTCGAAGGCTTCTGGTTCATTCATATCCGTGTTGGCGACGGGCGAAAGACAAAGACGCATAGGGCGCGAAAGGTGCCGGTGCATCCCGGATTGATCAAGGAAGGCTTCATCGAATGGGTGAAAGCACAACCAGACGGCAAGCTCTTTCCCGGCGGCAAGAATGAAGACCAGCGCTTGCGCGAGTGGATACATGAAAAGGTCTTTCCGAAGCGCACGGATTTGCCGCCACCAAACCACGGTTTCCGCCATCTTTTTGAAGACGCGCTGAGCGGTGGAGTGTCGGAACGGGCTGCACTTTACATCATGGGTAGGTCTTCAGGGTCATCCGCTGACGACTATGGCGGCAGCGACGTGAAACTTGTCGAGATCGCGAAACAGATGAAAACCGTGCGCGATATCATCACCTAGCACAAAATATCAGTTTTTCTGATTTAAAATCGATAATATATCAGTTTTTCTGAAGTTTCCTAACTAGTAGGGATTCACATTCGAATCCTGCCGTGAGATAATATTCCTAAATTTAATAGGAATGTTATCCAGATGGGTTTTTGGAGCGAAGTCAAAAACAAGATTGGAATAGGGGAGCGTAAAGCTTATCTCCTGTCCGATCCTGCTGTTTCAGAAATCTTCGGCGTTCGCTCTACTGCAAGCGGCGTAAGTGTCGGCGGCTTAGCTGCCCTCAACACTCCGGCTGTTCTTCAAGCCGTGCGCCTGATCTCGGAAACAATTGGTTCGCTGCCGGTGAAGCTCTACCGGGAACAGGCTGAAGCCAAGGAAATCGCGACCAAGCACACTGCTCATAAGATCGTCCATAAGCGGGCGAACGAATGGACGGGCGCAGGCGCAATTCGCACGCAGCTTACTTCCGACGCCCTGATTTACGGCAACGGTTTCGCCCGTGTCGTGCGATATCCCGATGGACGCCCGTTTGAGCTTATTCGGCTTTTGCCCGGCACTGTGTCAGTCATGGACGACGCCCTTGGCGCTGCCCCGCCGTTCTATCGCGTTTCCGAGAATGGTGGCTCCCGCGAATACTCGCACACCGAAATCCTCCATATTCCTTCTTTCCTCAATCGCTCCCCGATCTCGTTTGGCCGTGAAGCTATCGGCCTTGCATCCGTTCTGGAAAAGCATGGTGCAACGTTTTTCACCTCCGGCGCACGTCCAAACGCTATCATTTCCAATGAGAAGGCGCAGGGCGGGGAAGCTGGCGCAACTATCATTTCCAACATGCGCAAGAGCGTCCGGGAATGGATGCGCGGCGGTTCAGCCGACCCTTTAATTCTTGACGGCGGCTGGAAGTATGAAGCTCCGGCGCTCACTTCGACAGATAGCCAGTATGTCGAAAACCGCCTCGAACAGATCAACGAAGTTGCCCGTATCTTCGGCGTGCCACCGCACCTGCTTTTCCAGCTTGAGCGTGCGACGTGGAGCAACGCCGAACAGATGGGCGCAAGCTTCCTTCAGCTTTGCCTCCGGCCATGGCTCGACAAGTGGCAGGAAGCCCTTGCGACCGTTCTTCTGACCGAGATCGAACAGAACGACCATTGGTTCGAATTTGTTGTCGACGACCTGATGCGCGCCGACATGGCATCGCGCACGGCCAACATTACGGCGCTCGTCACCAATCGCGTCATGTCGCCCAACGAAGCCCGCGCCATCCTCAATATGCCGCCGCTTCCCGGTGGCGACGAGTTGATCAATCCCCATACCACCTCTGGCGCAACGCCTGTTGCGGCCCCCGAAAAGGAACCCGCCAAATGACGGAACACCGCGCCTTCTTTGGCGACGGCGAAAAAGCCTTTGCCTTCCCGACCCGAGACCTGATCATCGAGCTTGAAACGAAAACCGGCCATGGTGTCGGTGCGCTTTTCCGCCGTTTCCGCGATACCAGTTACAGCTTCACAGACGTTTCCGAGATCATCCGGCTTGGCTTGATCGGCGGCGGCACTGCCCCCGAAGAAGCCCACCGGCTCGTGTCTGTCTATGTCATCGGCAGGCCGCTGGCCGAAGTTTTTGCCGTTGCAGACGGCGTTATCACCAGCCTGTTCTTCGGCGTTGAAGCCGTGAATGACGCAATCTCGCAGGTGGCAGAATGACAGCCGCCGCCAGCACCATCGAAACAGGCAACCTCGAAATCAAGGCTGAAGTGTCGATTGACGACACCGGCACCGTGACCGGAATCGCTTGGCCGTTCGGCCAGCCTGACAGCTACGGCGATCTTATTGAGCCATCCGCCTTCAGCTTCGCCCCGCGTGTCCCGATGATCGTGGAGCATGAGCAGAAAAGCGTCGTCGGCGTCTGGGAATCCTATTCTGTCACCGGCAAAGGACTTGAGGTCAAAGGCCGTCTGTTCGTTGAAGGCATCGAACCTGCCCGGCAGGCCCGGCTTGCCCTTCAGCGTGGCACCATGTCCGGCCTGTCCATCGGATATCGCCTTCATGAAGCAAAGGCACGTCCGGCAGGTGGCCGCGTTCTGACGGCTCTCACAATCAATGAAATCTCCCTTTGCAAACGCCCGGTCCACCCGGACGCTCGCATTACCGAGACAAAGTCTCACCCCCTCAACGTTGAACAGGAAAACCCCAAAATGGAAAATGCAGAGCAGAACAAGCCGGTGGCGAATGCCGACCCGGTTGTGAGCGCCGAAGAAATCAAGGCGCTCAAGGACGATATCGCAACGATGCAGGCCAAGCTTAACCGCCGCCCTGCCGCCGACAACAACAATCACCCCAAGGCTTCGAATGACAACGGCAACGAAGTCAAATCCTTCTCGGATTTCGTTCGCACGGGCGATGCTTCCGAAGTGAAGGCACTCGCTTATGGCGGTTCCTCCACAGGTGGCATTCTCGCACCGGAAGCCGTTGCCACGACCATTCTCGAAAAGGTGGCCGAATACTCTCCGGTTCGCGGCCTTGCCCAGACCATCGCCATGTCCGGCCCGTTGCTTCAGCTTCCGCGCCTTGTCGATGAAGTCACCCCGGCACCTCGCGCCGAAACCGCCACCGCTGCCGAAGATGAGCCTTCGTTCGAACAGATCGACCTCAAGCCGTTCGAAATGGCCGTCACGGTTCCGGTGACACGCATCCTGCTGGAAGACGCCCAGATCGACCTTGCCGCTTTCCTTTCCAATCACATCGCCCGCCGTTTCGGCCAGATCGAAGCATCGTGGTTCGTCAACGGCAATGGCACGACGCAGGCAGAAGGCGTCCTGAAGTCTACTGACGTGGAAGAGGTCGCCGTTGCCACTGCCGCTGGCTTCAACGCGGAAGCCCTGATCGATCTCTATTATTTCATCAAGACGAGCTATTCCGTGAACGGTTCGTGGCTGATGAACCGCAAGACCATGAGCGTTGTTCGCAAGCTCAAGGATAGCGACGGAACCTATATCTGGCAGCCCGGTATCACCGCAGGCCAGCCTTCGTTGCTTCTGGGCCGTCCGGTTTACGAAGCCGTGGACGCGCCGGACATCGCAGCCGGTAAAACCCCGATCATCTTTGGCGATTTCGCCAGCGGTTACGCCATCGCTGATCGTGTCGGCTTCGACATCATCCGCGACGACATCACCGGCGCTGGTAACGGCGTGGTCAAGCTGCACGCCCGCCGCCGTGTCGGTGGCCGCGTGATCATGGGTGAAGCCCTCGCCAAGCTCAAGATCACGGCCTAAGCCATGAGAAAGCAGCGCGCATCGTTCGAACAGGTGGAAATCAGTCATGGCGGTATCGCCGTGACCCTTCGCCCTTCGTTGCGCGCTGCCACCATCCTTGAAGAGCGTTTCGGCCTTCCGGCGCTTCATGCTGCCTTGGAAGACCTGAACTACACAGTTATCTCCGAGATCATTCTGGTATCCGATAGCAGCGGCAACCAGAATGCAGCGGCCTTCCTGACTGCCGTGCAGCGAAGGCCGCTTTTCCCTTTCTTTCTCGCTGTTCGTGCGCCGTTGTTCGAACTTGTGTCCATGCTGACGCCAGCACCGGAAAAACATGTGCAACGGTCGCACGCGACCGGCAAGCAGGTGACATGGGCCGAAGTATTTGCTGCCCTCTATGACCGTGCGACCGGCTGGCTTGGCTGGACACCAGAGCAGGCATGGAACGCCACACCTACCGAAATCGACCGGGCCTACAGAGCACATCTTGAGAAGCTGAAAGCCATTCACGGCGGCGGTTCCGACGAGAAAGAACCAGACCCCGAACAGGCAGAGCGCAACATTGCCGCTGGCCTTGATCCTGAATTTGACCGTGGCGGGCTTCAGGCACTCAAATCTTCCGGGAGGCGCAAATGAGCAAGCCCCCACGGATTTGCGCATGTGGCACCGTTTTTCCCCACGGCCAGCTTTGCCAGTGCCAGGAGAAGGCCAAGCGCGAACGAAATGCCCGCCATGATGCCCGCCGCCCTTCAGCAGCCCTTCGCGGTTATAACCATGAGTGGCGTAAAGCCCGTGGTGAATATCTGCGTGCACACCCCTCTTGCCGGATGTGCGGGAACCTCGCCACCGTTGTCGATCACGTCATTCCCCATCGCGGCGATAAGCGCCTGTTCTGGTTTCGCGGAAACTGGCAATCCCTTTGCACGCCTTGCCATAGCTCAACCAAACAGCGGCAGGAGCGCGGCCTGCAATGACGCCCGAAACCATCCTTGAACATGACCGCATCCAGCAACCCATTATTGAATGGGCGCTCGACTACGGCATCACCCCGGCCATCATCATCGGACGCCTTGAGCGTGGCCTGTCCATCGCAGACGCAATCACCATCCCTATGAAGATCGGCCATCAACACCAGCGCTTGCCGATCTTCAGTAATACACAGGTCAACGCCAAACCTGAGGCCGTGGTGGAAAAGCACACTGCCAATGGTGAAACCAAAACGACAGCCGAATGGGCCGCTTATATCGGCGTGTCAAAACCGACACTCGACAAATGGCTCAGCAACCTCACCATCGAGCAAGCTATCGCACACGGCGAGAAGACCAAAACTACGCGGCCCAATGCCCTCCATACATATGAAGGCCAGAGCAAGACACTTACGGAGTGGGCCGCTTATATAGGTGTCGAAATCGGCACACTCTACGGTCGCCTTAGGACTATGACGCTTGCCGAAGCACTCGCAATGCCACCTGTGAAGGGCCGCGTCGCCAAGCTTCATACCATCAATGGTGAGAGCAAGACCTTTGCGCAATGGTGTGCTGTTCACGGCAAGGTCAAATCCACCGTTGCCAATCTCATGAAGCGCCGTGGCCTCACACTCGAAGAAGCCCTCATCGCACGCAAGCCCATCAATACCCCTCGGGGGGTGTCTGGCGATTTGGATGCTGGTTTAGGGACCGGCGCGGGGAGGTTTGTTCAAGAAAATCCCGAAATAATCTTTCACAAGGAAGCAGCGGAATGACGGGCATCACCCACGATCTCGCAAAGCAGCACATGCGCATCGATCACCATGAGGAAGACGCGCTGATCATGCTCTACATTGAGGCAGCAGAGCAGTATGTCGCGAATTATATCGGCAGGTCGCTTGATGATTTCGACCCGTTTCCGTCTGATCTGAAAGTCGCGATCCTCCGGCTCGTGGCCTTTTATTATGAAGTCCGTAACGTCGCGACATTCGGGATTTCCAGCCAGATCGCACCCCAGACCATCACCCAGACGCTCGATAACTACCGGGAAAGTTGGTTCCACGATGGCGAATGACGGGCTGGACGATCTCATGAAAGCATTTGACCGGGTGAAAAAAGCTCCGCGTGATGCCGTGCTTAAAGCCCTGACGACCTCCGCAGAGTCGATTGCATCCACCCAGCGCGCCCTTGCGCCGGAAGATACAGGCGCGCTGAAAGACTCCATTGCCGTCACGCTGCCCGGCCAGTCCACCCCGCCCTATAGCCAGCTCGGTGGCAACCGTGTGGCCGGTGACAACCAAGTCATCATCACGGGAGGCGACACCGACACGCGCTATCCGCATCTGGTCGAATACGGCACCAGCAAAGCCGATGCACAACCCTTCTTCTGGCCGGCATTCCGGCTTCAGCGCAAACGCGCACAGCAACGTATCGACCGGGCAGGCCGCAAGGCGATCCGGGACGCATGGAATGGAAAGACTAGCTAATGAGTATCGAACCTGTTCTGATGCTTCAAAAAGCGATCCGAACCCGCCTTATCAACAAGCCGGAAGTCACCGACCTTGTGGATGCCAGCCATATTCGGGCAGGCAGCACACGGCCCGACAAGACGCCCTGCATCGTGATTGCAGACGGCAACACCGCATTGCATGGCAATGACTATCGCGCTCAAAGCGCAGCATGGGTCTTTCTGGACCTGCATATCTGGACGTTGAATGCCGGACAGGATGCAGCGAAAGAAATCGCAGCAACAGTTAACGCCGCCCTGTCCAAATACAATCTTTCCAATGAGATGCAGAGCGCTGGCGCTTACTGCGATCATTTCAAGGTGACGGATATTAGGCATGTCCGCGACCCTGACCCGGCCTATGGTCATTCAATCGTGAGCGTGGAAGCGCTTATCCGGTGGCTGGCATGATCAATATTGGCCGTATGGATCGACGTGTCGCCATCGAGCGACAAACCGAAATTGTGAAACCCTCTGGCGACGTGGTGAAAACATGGACGACGATCGCCGTTGTTTGGGCCGAAATCATCCAGCAGTCTGCCACGGAATTCTTCACCGGCTACGGCGAAGCTGAAACCGGCAGCGTGATTTTCCGCATCCGATACCTACCCGGCATCACCACGGCAGATCGCGTCACATATAACGGTAGTGGATACGGACTGAAGGAAATCAAAGAACTTGGCAGATACGAAGCCCTTGAGTTGCGCGGGGAGGTTCTACTTTGACTATTGCAATCAAGACAAGAAATAAGTATGGTTTTCATAGTGCGCCATTGGTGGAAATGGTAGACACGCGGTATTGCCTAAACACTCCAGCGGTGTGTTTAGGAATACCGTGGGGAAACTCTTGCAGGTTCAAGTCCTGCATGGCGCACCAACTTCCCGAGGCTTTATAATGCGTGGCCTCAAACCATCCGTGATCATTCCCGGTTCTTCTACTGTGCTTACGGTCCCGAAGCCTCCGGCCTATCTTTCTCGTGACGCTAAGGCTGAATGGAAGCGCGTTGCGCATATCCTCACTCACGAGCGCAAAGTCCTAACCGAAGCCGATCTTGCAGCGCTGGAAAATTATGTGATCGCTGTCGCCACTATGCGGGAGGCACACCGTGAATTGCAGACCTCTGGCCTGATGATCAACGGCAAACGGAACCCTGTCTCTACGATCCTTAAAGACAGCCAAATGCTTTCACTTCGCGCAGCTTCGGAACTTGGCCTGACGCCCGCCGCACGATCACGCGCAACGATTATGCGACTCGGCTCCGACGATGACGACGATAACCCGTTGGCGGTGGTGTAATGGCAGGCACCTACCCGGATTGGGTTTTCGATAACAGTCCTATTGAAGACCCGTTCGGTTACGGGGAGCGCGCCGTGCGCTTCCTTCGCATGCTTCGCCATCCATCCAGCAGCGCGCCCAAACGAGCCTTCACGCTCACCCGCTGGCAAGAGCGAATCGTCCGGCGCATCTATGGCCCACGCACGCCAGACGGTCAGATGATCGTGAAATCGGTTTTGCTTTTGATGCCGAGAGGCCAACGCAAAACCACACTGGCCGCAGCACTGGCGTTGCTTCACACCATCGGCCCGGAAGCCGTTCCCGGTGGACAGGCGATCTTCGCGGCCAAAGACAGCGATCAAGCCAAGATCGCCTTCGAAGAGGCTGCTGGCATCATCCGGGAGGATAAGCGGCTGGTTCGTGCCACGAAGATTTACGGCAGCAAAACCGGCAAGCGTCTGATCAATTGCGACGTGAAGAAATCCAGCCTTGAGGTTCTGTCATCGGATGGCGGCAAAGCCCACGGTCTCTCGCCCACGTTCATTCTTTGCGACGAGCTTCATGTTTGGAAAAATCGGGAATTGCACGAAGCGCTTAAAAGCTCCCGCGTGAAGAAACGCCCGTTGACGATCATCGCCAGCACGGCAGGCGCTGGAAACGAAAACCTGCTTTATGATGAGTATGTAAACGCCTGTAAGATCGCGACAGGCGAGAAATTTAATCCGTCATATCTGCCCATCTTGTTCATGGCCGACCCGGACGATGCATGGGACGACCCGGCGACATGGCACAAGGCGAACCCCGGCCTTGCTGACGGCTTCGTGTCGATTGAGGAATTTGAGAACCTTGTCACCGACGCCAGAGACAGACCGCAAGAGCGCTTCGCCTTCCTGCAATACAACCTGAATATCTGGCAGGGCGCATCCCGCGAACCCTTGTTCGACATGGGTATTTATGACGAAGGCCACGACCCTAATTTCGATCTGGCCGAACTCGAAAGCCTGCCTTGTTACATTGGCGTGGACATGTCGGTTAATGGCGACCTGACAGCAATTGTTGCCGCTTGGAAGCACGGCGACGGGCGTATCTTCACGCACCCGTGGTTCTTCGTTCCGGGTGATGACCTGAAAGCCAGAGCCGTCAAAGACGCCGTGCCTTACGAGCAATGGAAGGCTGACGGCCACGTCATCACGATTGACGGCCCCGTGATCGAACCGGAAGCCATCGAACAGCATATACGCGATCTTTGCGCCACCTATGACGTGCGTGAGATCGCCTTCGATCCGTATCTTGCCCGCAAGACCATGCAGCGCCTTCACGATGACGGCTTGCCAGCTATCGAAATGCGACAGGCACCGCTCACCATGGGACCGGCGATTGGCGACCTTGAGCGCACCGTCAACGGTCGCATGATCCGCCACAACGCCCACCCGGTTCTTCGGCACCATTTTGATAGCGTCGTCGCCAGCCGTGGCGATACCGGCCTTGTTCGAATGCACAAGGACAAACGCACAGATCGTATCGACGGCGCTGTTGCGGCCGCCATGGCAGTGTCCCGTGCCATCCAGAGCGATAACCAGCGGTCAATCTATGACCTCCCTGAAGATGATTTTGACCGGCTGATGCAGGCCGCAGCATAGGAGTTTTAAAATGGCAGACGAAGGCCAGCAGTTGCTTATTACGCTCGCGGCGCGTTTTGACCGGTATGAGCGGGATATGGAGCGCCAGAAACAGCGTTCCCGAACCGGCTTTAAACAGATGCAGACCGACGCCGAAAAGGCTGGTTCCGGTATAGAGAAGGCCATGGGTAGCGCCATGAAGACGGTTGGTGCTTTCGGCAAAGGCTTGGCCGGTGGCATCATCGGCGGGCTTGCTATCGGTGGGCTTGATGCGATCATCGGGCGCGTGGGGGAACTGACAAAGGGCATCGCCAATATCGGAAGCGAGGCGAAGCGTGCCGGTTTGTCTAATCAGGCGTTTCAAGAGCTTTCACACGTTGCCAATCAGGCGCGCATTCCGGTGGATGCCCTTGTCGATGGCATGAAAGAATTGAACCTCCGGGCTGATGAGTGGATCGTCACTGGTAGCGGTTCCGCCGCCGAAGCCTTCCAGCGCCTTGAATACACCGCCGCCGACCTGAAAAAGAAGCTTGCCGACCCTAGCGCCCTGCTTGTCGAGATCGTGGACCGGCTTCAGCAATTCGACCGTGCCGCCCAGATTCGTATCAGCGACGAGTTGTTCGGCGGAACGGGCGGTGAGCGCTTCGTGGAGCTTCTGTCTCGTGGCGCGGCGGGTATCCGTGCTACCATAAAAGAGGCGCACGACCTTGGCCTTATCATTAATGACGAGGTCATCCAGCGCGCTGATGAACTCGATCGAAAATTTCTGAAGATCACCACGACCATCGGCACAGGGCTGAAGCAGTCTATCGTCGGCCTTGTCGGCGCGATGGATGACTTTTTGGACAGGTGGAACCAGATTGATGAGCAATCGACACGCAACGTGCAGCGGGCGCTCTCTGACGTCTATTCGGAGTTGCAGGCGGAGAAGCAGCGCCTTGCCGATCTGCAATCTACCACGATGGGAACGCCAGCAGACGAAATGAACCTCCGGCAGTCCCGGCAGGAAGTCGAGCGCCTTACAGCCGAAGCGGTAAAGCTTCGCGACATTCTGGACCGGCGACAGGGCTATGACGAGAATTTCGTCTACAAAACCGGACAGGACGCCAAGGGCGCAGCGCCGCCGATTGTTGACCTCAACAATGCCATGGGCGGCACCAACAGCGCCGCCGCCAAGGCAACGGAAAACATCAAATCCTTTGGCGATGCGATCCGGGCGCTGAAGAACGAAGTCCCGGAACTGGCGAAGTCGCTGGCCGATTTGGATAAGAAAGCCCAGATTGATGCCGTCTATCGGAAGTCGCTTTCGATGGCACAGGGCCAGCGTGAGATCGCCCTTGCGAATGAAATGCGTGGTAAGGCGCTGGCTTCGGTCAATCTGAAATCGGCAACCGATGACCCGGCCACCTACCTGTCTTCCGTTTTGGCATCTGGCAAGAGCGCCAGCCATGTAACCGGCATGCAGGCGAATTTTCAAAAAAACCTTGCCGCCATGATCGCCAGCATGCCGAAGGAATTGCAGGGCAGCGTCACGGTCAATTCCGGTTTCCGTTCGGTGGAGCGCCAGCAGCAGCTTTGGCTTGAAGCCCTGAAAAAATATGGCTCCCCTGAAGCCGCCCGGAAGTGGGTTGCACCGCCCGGTAACAGCCAGCACAACAAGGGCAACGCCGCCGACCTGGGTTATGGTTCCGACGCTGCCCGCAAATGGGTGCATGCGAACGCCAGTAACTTCGGCCTGTCTTTCCCTATGAGCCATGAGCCTTGGCATGTGGAGGATAGTTCCGCCCGTTCCAAGGATACCGCCGCCGAAATCGAGCGATTGACGCAGGTCGCAACCCGGCAGGCAGATGCTTATTCCCAGATCACGGCGGGCGCACGGGAATACACCAACGCACAGCGCACCGAACAGCAAGCGCTTGGTTTGACCGAGCAGGCGGCAGCGGCGCTCCGGTATGAGCAGCAGATGCTTGCTGAAGCGCAGCGTGCAGGCATCGCCCTGTCACCACAGCAACGCAGCGAGATTGCCCAACTTGCGCAGGGAATGGCCGCAGCCGAAACCAGCACCGAAGCCTTGCGACTGAAGCAGGAACAGCTTTCCGAAGCCGGGAATTTCTTTGGCGGACAAATGGTGGACGCGCTCTCCGGCATCATCACCGGCACCACGACATGGCAGCAGGCACTTCAAGGCATCTTGCAGTCGCTCGTCAAAGTCGGCCTGCAAGCCGCGCTTCTCGGAACCGGCCCTCTTGCCGGTCTGTTCGGCGGCTCTGGTGGTAGTTCGTCCGGTGGCATGGGTGGCATTCTTGGCGGTCTTCTCGGTGGCCTGTTTGGCTTTGAGAGCGGCGGCTATACCGGCGATGGCGGCAAGAGTGAACCGGCTGGCGTGGTTCACAAGGGCGAGTATGTCTTGAGCAAACGCGCAGTTGAACGTCTCGGCGTCCAGAACCTCGACCGGATGCACCGTGGAGCGCTCAAAGGCTTTGAGAGCGGCGGATACGTCGCAGATACACCAAGGCTCTCGGCGGGCTTTTCCGGTGGCGTGAGCGCAGCCCCGGTTCAAGCGATCTCGATTTCCGCGCCTGTTACCGTTAATGGTAGCTCTGGCACTCCCGAGCAAAATGCCGATCTTGCCGCAAAAGTGTCCAAGGAAATGGAGGCAACAATGCGCGGCGTTGTTGCTTCTGAACTCGCTAGACAAGCCAGACCGGGGAATTGGGGCAATTCGCGGTCCCGCTAACGAAGCAGCCAAAATAAAAGGGGAAGCGGCTCGTCGGCGGCTCCCCCTTGTAGCGTTTAGCTGCCGTCGCCTGCAGCCTCGGAAATATATGCTTTCCATGCGTTTAAATCAACAATTTCATTGATTTATTTGATTTTCGCCATGCGATTCCTTGAATGATTCTCCGGCCAGTGCTATATTGATGCATCTAACGCATTCAATGCACTGAAACAGGAGTTATCGCATTGGCTACCGCAGCAATCCGCCTTCCCGAAGAACGCGCCGAACAGGCGCGACAACTCGCAGCCCATAAGGGTGTCACGGTTGCCGATCTCGTCGGCGGCCTCATCACCGATGAAATCAAGCGCCTTGGACTCGGCCATCAGATCGGGCTTGGCGATATCGACATCGCCAATCTTGAAGATGGCGCCATCCATCTTGATTACGGCGCTGGCGTCCACATCTGGACTCCGGAGCAGACGCTGGATATCGCGCAGGCCATCGAAAACGCGCTTGCCCGGAAGGGTAGCAAGTTGGACGTGGATGCTGAAATCGAGGTAGCGCGTGTCGGCGTTTCGGTCCGGCTGAAAAATCTCAACACCGGACACGAGCGCACGTTCGCGTCGTCTGTTGCCCGCGAATTGGTGGCGCTCTTGCGCCATTACGCCCAAAACTAAAACCACCTGCCGTCGCTCGTATCAACATTTGAGGCTCGTCGCCCTTGTCCAACGCTCCCCGATATTCCGGCCAGTCGCCGTTGCTCCGTCGCCTCGTCAATGACGGGCCGACCAGCAAAATTGCGACAAAAAGCGAAACGGCTGACAGCGCTGAAGCCCTTACGGCGCAAGGGTTGGCCGTAACTCCACAAGATGCTAGGCTAGTAGCACCCCAACACGTTACAACACCCCGTCAACAAACCATCCCACACCCCGCAGAAACAGAAACACCTGCCTCCGCTTTCACCCTTCAAGCTCCGAAGCAATGGCGTTACCTGTCTGAAGGGCAGAAGCTGCTTCAGGCCCATATCGCTGCCGAAAATGCTGGCGCGCTTGCTTTCACGATCAACTTCAGCGAGCGGCTTCAAGCCACCCTAAAAGCTTCCGGTGATCCTACTCGGCTCATTTCCGGTTACATTGGCAGGGAGCTTCGAAAAGCGCTTGGTTATTCGCTTCCTCATCTTTTCGTCCTCGAAGTCTCCCGGACAGGAAAGCTTCATGCGCACGGCGTTGTGGTGGTTGGTGACGATCTGGACGAAGAACGCATTCTCACCATCGACAAAGCCCTTGGCCGGACGGGTGGCAAGCTGAAAGCAGCAAGGATTGTCCGGCAGACGCAGAGCTATCTTGATCATCTTCATGATGGGGAAGGGTGGGCCAAGTATCTTTCGAAAGCGCGAAGCGCGACGAGCCGCCATCTTGGAACTGAGAAGATCAGCTTCATTTCCACTGATCTGGTCCGGTTGGCAAAAGGTTAAACTAGTTAATCACCAAAGAATTACTTGTTGATAGATTACGAAGAAGACTTGAATTTCGACTACGCTGCTCTATTTTTATTGTGTCCTCATCTGAGGGGATAGTCAGGAGGTTTCTTTTGGAAGCTTTTTTGGTTCCCCTAGTCTCAAGGCGTTGCGAATAGCCTCGCTCTGAGGCGTCTCTAAACGGGGACGGGTTAAGGCCAAACTGAATCCGGGGGCGGGCTATTGTCGCCGGTCTGCATACGTAGAGTGACATTCGGATGTTTGTCATTCTGGGGAATCCCTCATAAGGATCAACCCCGGTCGCGTCCGGCAGATAAGGTCGATGATGGAACGTAGAGACGCCTTGTGCGGACTGGCAGGACCCGGCCTCAAAGCTGGAACTCGGCCTGAAGCCCACCAGAGAGAGCGGTCCGTCGAACCCACCTCCCTTTTCACCCATTACGTGCGCTTCGACGTTCAAGGCAAAAGGCTAGGCCGTAGAGCCACACACAGACTCATTGACGAGCGTTACGGCGTCGGTGAGTAAGTGGGCAACCCCAACAGACAAACGCCTCCGGTGGCCCTCTATGAGTCAAACCTGCCCTCATCGGCAGGTCTTTATTTTTCTGTCTTTGGGGCTGTTGACTTCAGCGTGCTGGCGCGTGAGCGCTCGGCAGACGTAGTTTGTCGCGTCAATGTGTTCTACGAAGTCGAAGTATCTTCTTCTCAACATTCACATAAGTTTATCCATTAGCTCGTTCAAATCTTTCCTTATGTCATTTACTAAGACTTGGCTCTTCCACCAAAGGTATCCGATCGACAACGGAAGAGGCAGAAAATTCAGCCATACAGCGGCAAACACCATCCAGCCTTCTAAGCACTGCGGGTTGTAGACGCCCAGAAAAATCCACATCAATGAAGCGACTGAAAAAACGAAGGTGATCACCGAACATAGAGTGATTTTTTCGTCCAGCTCCTTATCGCAAGCCAGCAAATTTACTTTTGCAAGGGTCAGCGCTGCCAAATGCTCTTGTTTCTGCGTTGGTTCTATATATTTTCTGCTTTCAACGATTGATTGAAGTGCCGGGATTCGGTTTACAATGCTGCGACGATTGAAAACCACCAATTCGCGGAAAACGGGTAACGCCAAATTAACGCCAAATGATATTGATAATAGGTCGCTGAAATCTTTCAACGTAACACAATCTACTGACCCTAAAGCGTGACATGGCACTGAAGCTCACTCCTCAACCTGAAACTGTTGCATTTATCCGCAAAGCACGCCAACTGACCAGTGTAGCTGTGGCAGATGCTGCAAATATGACTATAGATTTGTTGGCGGCAGTTGAGCGAGAACCGACCGCTTTGCCGAAAGGCAAAGTCGTAGCTCTGGCACATGCCCTCGCGGTTCCCACACAATTCCTTTTCTTTCGTAACCTTAGAATTGAGCCAAATCTTCCGGATTTTCGCACGTCCGGGAATAGGCCAGCCGTTCTATCTTCCGCAGGCCTCGCTCGCGTAGAAAGAGCACGATCTATCCTCTCCTACCTAGAAGACGACATTTTCGATGAGGACTTCGAAAATGATCTGATAGGGAGCGTGAATATCGCTGGCGGTGTGGAGGCTGCGGCCAAGGTTCTACAGAAATATTATGTGCCTGTTAAACGTGCCGATGGGACTGTCGATCCTGTTGCTACTTTTCGTGAAACCCGCGTAGCAATTGAAAAAGAGGGGGCCATCGTCCTCTGCGAAAAAATTAGTGACGACGGATTCCGGGGTTTTTGCTTTTCGGAAAAGAGTCACTTTCCCCTTATACTTATTAATACAGCAAGCCAGCGTCCAGCCACTAAGCTATTTACTCTCATGCACGAAATTGTGCATGTTATTCTTGGAAGGACCGGAATTTCCGATCCGAATATCCTTGAAAATGAAGTCGAACGCTTCTGTAACAAGGTGACGGCGGCAGTTATGATGCCTCGCGCTGCGTTCGTCCAGCAATACAATCAAGTGAGCGGTCGAAGCGTGCGCGCACGTGCCGACGCCGTGGCGCATCATTTTGGTGTAAGTAAAAGCGCTGCCGCGCTTCGGATTACAGAACTGGGACTTGCGGACGATTTCTACAGGCAATGGCTGTCGGCACTGCCGCCCCGGATTCCTCAAATAGAAGAGGAGGAGGAAGCGGAAGCGTCCTCGGGAGGCGGCGGAATTGGTGCCCAGATCGGTCGCTTCGGATATCTTCTCCCAAGTGTTCTAGGCAAGGCGGTGAAGAAGCATTCAATTTCCATCTATGACGCATACCGACTAACCAACTTAGCGCCCAAAACACTCACCGAACTGGCCCAGATCGGTGAGCGTAAGCTGGAGCACTAAATCGTGGGAGATTATGTCGGTGTAAAATACGTTCTGGATTTGGAAGCCTGCCTAGAAATTGGGGGAGCGGGAGATAACCGCAAAGCTGCCCTTTTCGAAGCTGCCAAGGAAACCCGCATCGCGATTACGAGCGATGTCTTTAAGCAAATTCGACACTTCGATAAAAATCTGGCTGACGAATTTGAGAATTCAGATATCGAGATTATCGATTGTGACGAAGCGATCTATCAAACAGTAGAGAATCTCGCCGCGCTTTTAGCCACGACTACAGCGCGCCTGAACCGTGCGGCTAACGAAAAGCTACCTATCATAGCGATGGCTAACCGCGCGCAAAACGGGAGTCTACCCAAGTGCGCTATTGTTACAGGTGACCTCGGAACGCACAAGTCGTCAATGACGGTCTTATGCACCGAACTTCGGATAACTGTTATAGCGGCTGGGAGTGCATTCTAAGCCTTTACCAGCGAACCGGCCTCAATCTGAATACCGAATCACAATATAGACACGCATGTTGGCCATCGAGCGCCGCTTATTTTCGGTCACAAAAAATAGTTCGTCACAATGTCACAAATTAGATATCACTAATATTTATATTGTATTTTTAAATCAATGATTTAAGCTATTGAAAAGTGGAGAGATGGCGATTTCGAATCTCTCCACTCCGACCATTTTAAGGCAAAGCATCAGCTTTCCGGCGTAACCTCTTCCCATAAATCGTCATTATTCCGCTGGCGGGCCGGCCAAAGTGCTTTCCGCCGTACCGATTGTCATGACATTGCCGCGCCATGCCACTGCGCTGCCAATCCAGCTTCTCGTCCAGATGACGGGCATGATGATGTCCCGTGCGATCATGGCCGGCAGGGTATGGAGCGATATTGGCCACCCGTTGAGGGCGGTCAGGGCCAATTCGGGGCCGTATATGAGGACAAGGACGGCGAGGGCGGTCGCTAAGAGGTTCACATCCATCATGGCCGCCGCGGTGAGTGCGAACAGAAGCGGGGGAAGTGCGCCCGTCAGGATTTCCGGCGCGAAATATTGCGGGAAGGTCACGCGCCTTAGCCGCGCCCAGCGGGCCTGGCGTGACCAGATTTCGCCGGCGTGACGCTGGCCGAGCGGTTGCTCGAAAGGGGCGGAGACAAGATGCACCCTGCGGCCAGCGTTTCGCACCAGCTTCGTCGAGGCGGCGTCTTCGGCGATTTCGGCGGCGAGGGCGCGGATACCCCCATGGTCCTCGAGGAACGGTTTGTTCCACAACATGGATTTGCCCTGCGCGAATCCCATTCCGATGGCTTCTGCCGCATATTGCCAGCGGCCCTGCGCGCCGTTGAGGAAGGCGCATTCCACATGCGCCCAGAAACCCGTCGGCCGCGAGCCCAGCGGCGGGGAGCACACGAGGCCGCTGTCTTTCCGCCAGGCCGACATCATGCGCGTCACGTAGGATTTCGGCATCAATACGTTCGAATCGGCGAGGATGACCCATTCATGCCGGGCGGCCAGCCAGCCCTTGACGCAATTGTTCAGTTTTGGATTGGCACTGATCCGGTCGTCGCCGATGAGCAATTGCGCTGAAACGGAAGGAAAGGCGCTCTGGGCTTTGCGTACTTGCGCAATGACGGGGTCGAATTCATCTGCAACACAGAAAAGCAGTTCGTAATCCGGCCAATCGAGCTCGAAGGCGCGTGACAGCGTAAGAGGGGTGAAACTTTCCACACCGCGCAGTGGCACAACGATCGAGACAGGCGGTTTTTGCCGCGCAAGGGAATTTTCCGGGTCGCGCCGCTTTAGCCGCCACCCGGCAAGGCAGATACCGAGAAGGTTGAAAGCGACGAGCAGAATTGCGCAAAGGGCAAAGACGGTTTCCATGCTGGCCAGGTCCACTCCCGAGCTTCCGGCGGTTTGTCCGCCCGGTGATTCCACGGAATTTGTCTCTGCCGATTATAACGTTTGCGTGACAGTTACATGTCACCGGCGGCAGGCGGGAGTTTTCCACGCGCGACCTCGTGCCTGAAACAGTGAACGCCAAAAGAAAAGCCCTTCGCGGAGAAGGGCCAGTCATCAACGCGGATAATGAACGTCAGTGCATGTTGAGAATATGAGCGTGGCTGCTTGCGATGAGAAACGACTCCCGCGCTTTTTCGATGTCGCATCGTCCGGCGATGGCATCGAGGCAGTTTCTGCGTGCTTCTTCATATTCCGGGCCGTGTTCTTCCGGCCAGCGGTACATCAGCATGTCCAGCGCTACCAGCGGGCTGTAGATTTCCACTGCTGCGGACAAGGGCAGGTGGATCGCCACCGGCTTCATCCACGAGGCGTGGTGACACGGCTCCGTTCTGTTGATCAGCATGTCATTCTCCTCCTGTTTCACGCGCCTTCATGGCGGTTTTCACTCTCTTTTCACTCCCATGCGCGAAATGCCCGCCTCACGAAATGGTTCCCGATCACCTAAAATGTGATCGATTGGGGGGTTCCAATTTTTCAAGATGAATGGAAGATGAACAAATAGATGAACCGGAGATGAACAAAACCGCCACCAAAGGCGTTGTAATGTCCATAAGAAGGAGAACACATATGTTCAATCTGTCAGGTATTCAGGAAAGCTTCTTTGGTGACCGCATGGCAGGCGTATGCCAGGCCATTACCTCGGCACTGGCCTTCGAATCAGGTCTCGAAAAGTCGCGCATTTCCGCCACTGTCGAAAATGACGTGATCTATCTGGAAGGCACGGCTGATTCGGTCGAGGCGATCGACATCGCCATCAACCTTGCCGCTTCCATTTCCAACTGCAGGATTCTGAGCCATATAGAGCCGGTCTACTGAACATTGCGCCAGCCGGGCGAAACATCGTCCGGCTCATTCAGACGCAATAACGCGGCAACGTCACTTCCGGTTGCCGATTTGCGCGCTGCGCACAATATCGCCAGGCTTGATGCCGTAGCGTTTCGCAGCGCCGCCATTCAGTTCAAGCACGAATTTCACTGGCCCGCGGGAGCTGATGATGGCTTCCGAATGTGGAACCGCGTTTTCGTGAATGTGGGTGATGCGGCCGTCACGGCCAATGAAAAGCATGTCGAGCGGAATAAGCGTGTTCCGCATCCACATGGCGACATCACGCGGTTCACCGAAATTGAACAACATGCCGTTTTCTGGTGGCATGCTCTTGCGGAACATCAGGCCCTGTTCGCGCTGGGCATTGTTAAGCGCCAGTTCCACAGTCAAATCGTGGCTTTTTCCCCCGGCGGTTTCAATCTGCAGCGGTTCGGAGGTGAATGTCTGCTGTTGCTGCGCCTGGGCGGCGCTAGCCACCGTGAAAAAAAGAAGCGCCATAACGGCGCTCTTCACCATATCGGGCAGGGCGGACATCAATGCGACATCCCGATCGAAACCGGGTTATCCGGGTGGATTTCCGCGGCCATCAGGCCTTTGTCGCCATCGCCATAACGCACCAGCACAACCTGCCCGGGGCGAAGTTCGGTCAGGCCGAAACGGCGCAGTGTCTCCATATGCACGAAAATATCTTCCGTTCCTTCGCCACGCGTCAGGAAACCGAAACCCTTGGTGCGGTTGAACCACTTGACGATGGCGCGCTCCAGTCCGCTGGACGGCGTTACCTGCACATGGGTGCGCACCGGCGGCAGCTGCGAGGGGTGAACGGCGGTGGACTGATCCATGGAGAGAATGCGAAATGCCTGAAAGCCACGGTCGCGCCGCTGGATGAGGGCGACAATGCGCGTGCCTTCAAGGATCGTCTGGTAACCGTCGCGGCGCAGGCAGGAAACATGCAGCAGCACATCCTGTGTGCCGTTGTCGGGCACGATGAAGCCGAAACCCTTGGCGACATCGAACCACTTCACGACGCCGGTGATCTCGGTCAGGTCCACGGCATCGCCCGAAAGGTCCTCGACATCGACTATCGTTTTCGATGACATCCTATCAGCCATATCCTGCCAACCCCTCGATTACGCGCCATACACCGGTCAACTGATTCCTGTGCGCCAGATTAACATCTTGGTAACGGTTTCACGCAAGCCCTAGTTTTTGATTTACGCAGCTGCTTTTATGTCGCCGTCCTTGTCCGGGGCTTGCGATCATGCGTTTAACGGCTTCGGACCCGTGTAATGGAGAGGAAAAAAATGCGGTATCTGCACACGATGGTTCGCGTCAAAGACCTTGGCGAATCACTTAAATTCTATGTCGACCTGCTCGGCCTTGCCGAAATACGCCGAATCGAGAACGAAAAAGGCCGCTTCACTCTGGTGTTTCTTGCAGCTCGCGACGACGTTGCTGCGGCGAAGGAAAACAAGGCGCCGTGCCTCGAACTCACCTATAACTGGGATAGTGAAGATTATACCGGCGGCCGCAATTTCGGCCACCTCGCTTATGAGGTCGATAATATCTACGACTTCTGCGCGCATCTGCAGCACAACGGCATCATCATCAACCGGCCACCGCGAGACGGGCATATGGCCTTCGTACGTTCACCGGATGGTATTTCTTTCGAAATTTTGCAGAAAGGCGAAAGCCTCGCACCAGCCGAACCGTGGATATCTATGCAGAATACCGGTTCCTGGTAGGGATTTTCCGGTGAGCAGCAGCGTTTTTCGGGCGCTCTTGCCTTGTCCTGAGGGGATGAGGCATAGTCCGCGAATCGAAACGGCCAGTCCCGTTTTGGGGGAAGCACACGATTCCGTTCCCGTGCTGCTGTTGGAAATAAAAGATACGGAGGCCACCCATGAAAACTGTCGAGGGCGCAAAGGGACGCGTTTCTTGTCGGCGTCTCGTCATCGCGGTTTCGTTGCTGGGGCTTTCCGGATGCGTTTCGGCGGTGACTGACGAGGAGATGGCCGCCACTGCCAAAAAGCCGGAAGTTGCCGGACAGCAGAAGCAGCAGACGGCCGCAACTGCTGCACCGGCGGCCGGTGCGCAGCAGGGGCATTATGTGGATCCCGCCGTGGCGTCAGCGGCTGGCGCGACCACGGCTCCGGCGCAGCATCAGGCAGCGGGCGGTCCGGCACAGGGTTACGGCGCTGCCGCCGATATCGCCGGACTGACGACGCAGCCAACGGGAATTTCCGCTGGAACATCAAGCATCTATTCTACCGCATCCGCAGTGCCTTCCCCGGCCGCCACGGCGCCCGGCGCGGCCGCGGCGGGCGTGCCTTCCCAGAAAATCACACCTGCGCTCAGCAGCGTTTACTCCGCCCCTGTGCAGGTGGCGCAACCGCAGCCGGTATCCGCGCCTGTTGCTGTGCCGTCAGCCGCGCAGGTACCGGAGCAGCACAGCGAGAACCGCCAGCCCGCTGCCGTGCCGGTGCCACAAACCGCATCGGAACAGCTTGCTTCGGTGCAGCCCGCGACCAGTGCCGCCATGGGCGACGAGAAGCAGGAAGGCGAAGGCAAGGGCGTTACGCTTGCAGCATTTTTCGCCGGTGCAGCCAAGAAGCGCCTGCCGAAAATGATCGAAAGCGGTTCGGCAGGTGGCACGCAGGTGGCCGCACTTCCGGGAGCGGCGGACAAGACGATGGGTATTGCGCTCTCCGGTCGCTCGATGATGTCCGACGAATTCGACGACGCTCATCTCGATGAAGAGGACGATGAACCCACCGGGCTGATGAAGCTTGCCTCGCTCTCCGGCCTGACCCGCGTCACGCCGAACGGGCTTTTCCTGCAGACAGATCGCGTTGAAGTCGGTTGTTTCAAGCCGGAGCTGATCAGTATGATCAAGGATGTGGAGCGACATTATAACAGCCCGGCCATTGTCACCTCGGGCTACCGTCCGCCAAAGGGAATAAGGCAGGGTTCAAAACATTATACCTGCGATGCGGCTGACATACAGATCAAGGGTGTCTCCAAGTGGGAACTCGCAACCTATCTGCGTTCCCTGCCGAACCGCGGGGGTGTCGGCACCTATTGCCATACCGAATCGGTCCATATGGACACCGGTGAACCGAGAGACTGGAACTGGCGCTGCCGCCGTACCGCCGCGCGGAAGTGATTGCGACCATTCCTTGCCGGCTTACAGCCACGGCACTCCTGACGACGGACAGTGGAGCGTGACCGTGGACGCAACGTTCCCATTGTTGTAGGACGCGGCGGTTCATTGTTTCCCGCTTATGGTGCCTTGCGAAATGCAGCCTGTGTCCAATTTGCCCGTCTACATTTACCCGACTGAGGCGACTGCCCGCTTATCTTTCCAGCCTTTATGACAATATATCACGTTACATCTACGCGTACCGCTAGGCGCCCGTGTTGGCGCGCTTTTGTTTCCTGTATTGATGTTGGAAACGCTTTGAACACCCGGCGGGATGATTGCCTGCCGGTTGGGTAAGTCCATGGGTGAGGTGGTGAGAGCGCAGGGATTCGAACCCTGGACCTACTGATTAAAAGTCAGTTGCTCTACCGGCTGAGCTACGCTCTCCCGTGGCGGGCTTGGCTGCCCTTCGGAAGTGCGCGGAACATATGTAGAGCGATCCGTTCGGTCAACCCAAAAAAAGCGCTTTCGGCGATCAATCCGGTTTTTTTTGTCGCACCCCGAAAAGGTGATTGGAGAGAGGGGGCGGCCGGGGATAAAACCGGCGTCAAGTGTGTCTGCCTGGCGGCTGAAATCGTTTTGCGGCAATGACATGCGTGAAAATGAAGCGTGAAGCGGTGGCGGCTCTCAAGAATCGCGGCGGCTTTGCGGGATGCGGAGTTTCTCTTGTCGATTGCCGATATTTCCCTGTTCAGCGCGCTTTTGGCTGGCGCTCTTTCGTTTCTGTCGCCCTGCGTTCTGCCGCTGGTGCCGCCTTATCTCTGTTATATGGCGGGTGTGTCGGTCGAGCAGTTCAGGACGGAAGACGCGGCACCACGGCCGGAGATTCGCAGGGCCGTTCTGTTTTCGGCCTTCTTTTTCACACTCGGTTTTGCCACCGTCTTCGTGGCGCTGGGCGCGGGCGCCTCGACGATAGGCACGCTTCTGCGCCAGAATCTCGACATTCTCGCCAAGATCGGCGGTTTCATCATCATCCTGATGGGCCTGAATTTCCTGGGCGTGTTCCGTATCGGCCTGTTTTCGCGCGAGGCCCGGTTTCAGGGCGCGGGCAAGCCGGCGACGCTGTCCGGAGCCTATATCATGGGACTCGCCTTCGCCTTTGGCTGGACGCCCTGCATCGGCCCGGTTCTTGGCGCGATTCTCGGCGTTGCTGCTTCACGCGACACGGTCGGCGACGGCGCAATGTTGCTTGCGGTTTATTCCCTTGGCCTTGCGGTACCGTTCTGGATCGCGGCGGCGTTTTCCGGCTCCTTCATGCGTTTCCTCGTCCGCTTCCGTCGCCATCTCGGCCTCGTGGAAAAGCTCCTCGGCGTGTTGCTGGTGCTGACCGGCCTCGCTTTCATATCCGGTTTTATCACCAATGTGGCGATCTGGTTCCAGGAGAGCTTTCCGATCCTGATGCAAATCGGCTAAGCCTCCCGCTGGAGTTGCTTGCGGGGGAGACATAGTGACTGACATCGTGGGATTGCTGTTGCCGTTTTTCGGCCTCATCTTGATCGGCTACGGCGCTGCGCGCATCACGAAACAGCCGGTCGAGGCGATGGGCTGGCTGAACACCTTCATCATCTACGCGGCGCTGCCGGCGCTGTTTTTCAAGCTGGTGTCGAAAACGCCGGTGGAAGAACTGGCGCGGATGGATTTCGTTGCCGCCAGCCTCGTCTGTACCTATGGCATTTTCTTGCTTGTGTTCCTGATCGGTCGTTTTGTCCGGAAAAATAGCCTCGCTGAAACGACGATCCAGAGTTTCGCGGCAAGTTACGGCAATATCGGCTATATGGGCCCGGGCATTGCGCTTCTGGCGCTCGGCGAAAAGGCGGCGGTGCCTGTGGCGCTCATCGTCTGCCTCGAAAACGCCGCGCATTTCATTGTCGCGCCGGCGATGATGGCCGTTGCAGGCGGCGACAAGCGTTCCCCGGCGAAGCTTGCGCTGGATGTGGCCCGCAAGGTCATCACCCATCCCTTCATCGTATCCGTCATCGCCGGTTTCCTGGCCGCTTCGCTGTCATGGCAACCGCCGGAGGCGGTGCAGCGGCTGGTGGATTATCTGGCGCAATCAGCCGCACCCTGTGCGCTGTTTGCAATGGGCGTGACGCTGGCACTTCGGCCGATGAAGCGGGTGCCGGTGGAGATCAGCTACATCGTGCCGGCAAAACTCATCCTGCATCCGCTCGCCGTTTATCTCGTGCTGTCGTCGCTCGGGCGATTCGAGCCAGTGTGGATCTATTCCGCCGTGCTGCTGGCTGCTTTGCCGACCGCGACGAATGTCTTCGTCATCGGCCAGCAATATCATGTGTGGCAGGAGCGGGCGTCGGCGACGATCCTGATTTCGACGGTGCTGTCGGTTCTCACGCTGACGGGCGTGGTTTATTTCATCCAGCCTTTTTGAAGCTGCCGAACAGCAGTGAGGGCAGGGCCTTCAGGCCCCGGCCGGGTTCGATGCCTTCGCGCATGACAATGCTTCGGAGCGTACCAATGCCGGAAAGTACGTGCAGGCCGGCTGCGCGCGCCATCTGGATGGGCAGGAAATCCGAAAGCAGCGAGCGGTTCAGGAGATCGACGCTCAGTGTGCGGCTATAGACATCCGCCCGCCGCCTGCGGTCGAAGCTGCTGCCGGCATCGGCAGCAATGGGGCGGTCGGAAACGGCGCTCAGCAATTCCGTAAGTGAGATGATGTCGCGCAGGCTGAGGTTCAGTCCCTGTGCGCCGATGGGCGGAAAACCATGTGCCGCCTCGCCGATCAGGGCGACACGGCCCTTGCCGAAGCGATGGGCGGTCATGGAAGAGAGCGGCCATGCCTGGACGCTATCCTCGACGGTAAGGGCGCCCAGCATGGACTGCATGCGTTCCTCGACCCGAAGGCTCAGCGCTTCCAGTGGCAGGGCAGTCAGTTCTTCCGCCTGTTGCGGGGTGACGACCCAGACGAGGCTGGAGCGGTTGCCGAAAAGGGGAACCTGCGTGAAAGGGCCGGTGGGCGTGTGGAATTCCGTCGAAACATTTCCATGCTGTCGGCTGTGGCCGAAGTTCAAAACGACGGCGGTCTGCGGATAGGACCAGGATTTCACGCCGATGCCGGCTGCATCCCGGACCATCGACTTCCTGCCATCTGCCCCGATGAGGAAATCGGCAGAGAGCGTTTCGCCGTCCGCAAGCGTCACCGTCACGCGGTCGTTGCCGATATCGATCGTCTCGGCGAAGGTGTCGAGGCGGGTAATATTGTGTTCCTGCTCCACCGCTTCGCTGAGAACACCGAGCAAGGCCTCGTTGGGGATGTTCCAGCCAAATGCATCCAGGCCGATTTCGGAGGAACGGAACTGCACTGTCGGTGCTCGCAACAGACGGTCGGTTCCGTCTATGATCTGCATGGTGGAAAGGCGGGCGGCCGAAGGCGCGATGCGTGACCACAGGCCGAGACGGTCCAGGAAGCGGATAGACTGGTCCATCAGCGCCGTGGTGCGCCGGTCCTTCCTGTCGGTGGAAGGTGCTACGAGCGCCACGTGGCGACCCGCCCGTGCCAGTGCGATGGCCGCGATCTGACCCGCAAGTCCTGCACCTGTTATGGCGATATCGAAGTGTCTCATTGTCCTGATCCGTTGTTATTTCCAGAGCATCATAAAGGCTTTGCATCGGCAAATCCACTTCCGGCCGGGAACATCCGGTTGTGAAGATTCATTGGGTCTGCCGCCACATTAGTCTTAGGATAAGCCGACTGAGCCGGTTGCAAAGCGTGGTGAATGGCCGCATACCGGAATAAGCAGGGCGGATGAAAAGCGGGGCGCAGACGTTGACCATGAAAATTTTCAACTACAAGCGTGTTCCCTATGCGGAAATCCGCGCCTTTTCCGTTCATATTCTAACGGCGTCCGGTTCCTTTCTGGCCTTCCTTGGCGTCGTCGCTGCTTCCGAACACCGTTTTGTCGATATGTTCTGGTGGCTTGGTCTTGCGCTGCTGGTGGATGGGATAGACGGCCCTATCGCCCGGAAGGTGCGGGTCAAGGAAGTGCTGCCAAACTGGTCGGGCGATACGCTCGACAACATCATCGATTACGTGACCTATGTGCTTCTGCCTGCCTTCGCGCTCTATCAGAGCGGCATGATTGGAGAGCCATGGTCCTTTGTGGCGGCGGGCATGATCGTGGTGTCCAGTGCTATCTACTATGCCGACATGGGGATGAAGACGGACGAATATTTCTTCTCGGGCTTCCCCGTGGTGTGGAACATGGTGATCTTCACGCTCTTCGTGATGGATGCCAGCGCCACCACCGCCATGACAGTCGTGACTGTTTCGGTGTTCCTGACATTTCTGCCGATCAATTTCCTGCATCCCGTGCGGGTGAAGCGGCTGCGGTCCCTTAATCTTCTTGTCGTGGCCATGTGGTGCGCCCTTGGTGGTTACGCGCTGCTGATGCATTTCCAGACGCCGACATGGGCGGTGGTGGGGTTCGTGGCTAGCGGCATCTACCTGTATTGCATCGGAGGAATTTTACAGTTTTTCCCAACGCTCGGCGCGAAATGATGAAGAGGTAAAGCCGTTTATTGCTTGTGCAAATTGCATTTAAGCAGCTTCTTTTTCAGTTGTGCGCAGCAGCAAAACCGTTATCAATAAGTTCTGATCACGTATCATTGCATACTTTTTGGTGCGGGATTGGGAACAATGACCGCGACCGTCTGAAACGCCTCGAAGAAGGCATGGACGGTTGGTGAGAGAGGGAACTCGTGACTGGAACTTTGGCGCCGGAGGCCGTGCCTCTCCTGTCCGTTCGCAAGCTGACCAAGCTGTTCGGCAATTTCGCCGCCTGCAACGGTATCGATCTCGATATTGCGCCGGGTGAAATCCATGCGCTCCTGGGTGAAAACGGCGCGGGTAAATCCACGCTCGTCAAGATGCTGTTCGGCGTTCTCGCACCGACCGAGGGCGAAATCATCTGGCAGGGTGAGCCGGTTTCGGTGGGTTCGCCAAGCGAAGCCCGCAGGCTCGGCATCGGCATGGTCTTCCAGCATTTTTCGCTGTTCGAGGCGCTGACGGTTGCCGAGAACATTGCCCTGTCGCTCGATCCGAAAATTTCATTGAAGGAAATCGCCAGGGAAGCGGAGACCCTGTCGCGCGCCTATGGCCTGCCGCTCGACCCCAATGCGCATGTGGCCGATCTTTCGGTCGGCGAGCGCCAGCGCATCGAAATTGTCCGTGCTCTGCTGCAGAACCCGCGCCTTATCATTCTTGACGAACCGACCTCGGTTCTGACGCCGCAGGAGGCCGACAAGCTTTTCGAGACGCTGGAGAAGCTGAAGGCCGAAGGCCGTTCCGTGCTTTATATCAGCCATCGTCTCGAAGAGGTTCAACGCATCTGCGACCGCGCCACGGTTCTGCGCCATGGCAAGGTGACCGGTGCCTGCGATCCGCGCCGGGAGACACCGGCATCGCTGGCGCGCATGATGGTGGGCAGCGATGTCGCCAGTGTGTTGCGCGCGACGGGCGAAGCGCTGGGTGCGCCGCAGATCGAAGTCATGGGGCTTTCGGTTGCGCCGCGCACGCCGTTCGCCGTGGCATTGAAATCGATTTCGATGACCGTGCGCGTCGGGGAGGTGCTGGCGATCGCCGGGGTCGCGGGAAACGGGCAGGGTGAGCTGTTCGACGCGCTTTCGGGGGAATACCCGGTTTATAATAACGATGCGATCCATCTCCGCGGCAAGCCGGTCGGCCGGATCGGCATCAACGGTCGCCGGCTGATGGGGGCGGGTTTCGTACCGGAAGAGCGCCATGGCCACGCCGCCGTTCCCGGAATGAGCCTCTCCGACAATCTGTTGCTCGCGCGGGCCCGCTCCGATCGCAAGGCGTTCCTGACCGGCGGTTTCCTGCGTATTGTCAGGGGGTCGGCCATCAGGGCAGCGGCGCGGCGCATATCTGAAACCATGGATGTGCGCAAAAGCGGGGCCGATCCGCTGGCAGGCTCGCTCTCAGGCGGCAATCTGCAGAAGTTCATCGTGGGACGCGAGCTCGACCGCCAGCCGGCCGTGCTTGTCGTCAACCAGCCGACGTGGGGCGTGGATGCGGGTGCTGCAAGCCGCATCCGTCAGGCACTTGTCGATCTTGCCAAGGCGGGCTCGGCGGTCATCGTCATCAGTCAGGATCTGGATGAAATCTTTGAAGTCGCCACCAATATCGCGGTCATCTCCGACGGCAGGCTTTCCGAGGCCCATCCGGTGGAGGAAATGACGCTCGAAAAGATCGGCCTGTTGATGGGCGGCATTCACACGACACATTCGGGAGCCGCCCAGCATGCGCATTGAGCTTGAAAAACGCGCAGGGGTTTCCCGGCTTTTTACATTTCTTTCGCCGCTTCTGGCGCTGGTGCTGACCCTACTGGTCGGTGCTGTCATGTTCGCCATGCTCGGGAAGAACCCGGCCCATGCGCTTTATGCCTTCTTCGTGGAACCATTGCTCGAAGTCTGGTCCCTGCACGAGCTGGCGATCAAGGCCGCGCCGCTGATCCTGATCGGTGTCGGCCTGTCGATCTGTTATCGCTCCAATAACTGGAACATCGGAGCGGAAGGGCAATTCACCATCGGTGCGATTACCGGCTCCATACTGCCGGTTCTTTATCCGGACTGGCATTCGCCGCTGCTTCTGCCGCTCATGCTGGTGATGGGAGCTCTCGGCGGGGCGCTCTATGCGGGTATTCCCGCTCTCCTGAAGACGAAGTTCAATACCAACGAAATCCTCGTCAGCCTGATGCTGGTCTACGTTGCACAGCTTTTCCTCGACTGGCTGACGCGCGGAATCTGGCGTGATCCGGGCGGTTATAATTTCCCGCAGACCAAGCCGTTCAACGATAGCGCCGTGTTGCCGGAGATGCTGGCATCGGGCCGGGCGCACTGGGGCTTCGTTTTCGCCATCGTCGCGGCGGTCGCGCTGTGGTTCATGATGCGCTACATGCTGAAGGGCTTCGAAGTCACCGTGCTTGGCCAGTCGGCCCGGGCAGGGCGATTTGCCGGTTTCTCGTCGAGCCGCATGGTGTGGTTTTCGCTGCTGCTATCGGGCGCGCTGGCCGGTCTTGCGGGCATTTCGGAAGCCTCCGGCTCCATCGGCCACCTCCAGCCCAGCATTTCGCCGGGCTATGGTTTTACAGCCATCATCGTCGCGTTTCTCGGCCGTCTTAACCCGCTCGGCATTATCCTGTCGGGGCTGGTGCTGGCGCTGACCTATCTCGGCGGCGAGGCGGCGCAGCTTTCGATCGGTGTATCGGACAAGGTAACGCGTGTGTTCCAGGGTCTGATGCTGTTCTTCGTGCTCTCCTGCGATACCCTCATCTTCTATCGCATCAAGGTCGTTTTTGCCGGCAAGGCGCATCACAAGCAGGGAGCGGCATGATGGATATGCTTCAGGCCATTCTCCTCACCGTCATCACCGCCGCGACGCCGCTCGTCATAGCCGCCTCCGGCGAACTGGTGGTGGAGCGATCCGGTGTGCTCAATCTCGGCGTCGAAGGCATGATGATCATGGGTGCGGTCTGCGCTTTCGCGACCGCCCATATGACGGGCTCGCCCTATCTCGGCATTCTGGCCGGCATTGCTTCGGGTGCGGTTTTTTCGCTGCTGTTCGGTTTTCTGACATTGACGCTGGTCACCAATCAGGTGGCGACGGGTCTTGCGCTCACCATTCTGGGCCTCGGCGTATCCGGTATGCTGGGCGAAAGCTTCGTTGGCCTGCCAGGCGTCAAGCTGCAGCCGATCGTCTTTCCCGTTCTGTCGGACATACCCTTCATCGGCCCGCTGCTCTTCCGGCAGGATCTGATCTTCTACCTTTCCATAGGGCTGGTGGCCGGCATAGGCTGGTTCCTGTTCAAAAGCCGGGCGGGCCTGAAGATACGCGCCATCGGCGATAGTCATGCCTCGGCCCATGCGCTCGGGATCAACGTCATACGCACACGTTATCTGACTGTCATGTTCGGCGGTGCCTGTGCCGGTCTCGCTGGCGCGCAGCTTTCGCTGGTTTATACGCCGCAATGGGTGGAAAACATGTCGGCCGGGCGTGGCTGGATTGCGCTGGCACTTGTTGTCTTCGCGTCCTGGCGTCCATGGCGGGTGCTCGCTGGCGGTTATCTGTTCGGCGCCGTCACCATCGGGCAATTGCACGCGCAGGCCTTCGGCATCGGGGTGCCGTCGCAGCTTTTGTCGGCGCTACCTTACCTTGCAACTATTGTCGTGCTGGTCATCATCTCGCATAATCGCCGCACGACGTTGATCAATACACCGGCATCGCTGGGCAAGTCCTTCGTGCCGGACAGGTAAAGCATTCTCACGTCTCCAAACCAACAGGGGTAAAAATGAAAAAACTGGTCATCGCACTTGCCGCTTCCATCGCGGCGCTGGGAGGCGTTGTTTCCTCCGCTGAAGCCGCCGACGCCAAGAAGGTCTGCTTCATCTATGTCGGTAGCCGCACCGATGGCGGCTGGACGCAGGCGCATGATATCGGCCGCGAAGAGCTGCAGAAGCACTTCGGCGACAAGATCGAAACGCCGTTCCTCGAAAGCGTTCCGGAAGGCCCGGATGCTGAACGCGCCATCGAGCGCATGGCCCGCTCCGGCTGCGAACTGGTGTTCACCACCTCCTTCGGCTTCATGGATGCGACCGTGAAGGTTGCCCAGAAATTCCCTAAGGTGAAGTTCGAGCACGCAACCGGCTTCAAGACGGCCGAAAACGTCGCGACCTACAATTCGCGTTTCTATGAAGGCCGTTACATTCAGGGCCAGATCGCCGCGAAAATGTCGAAAAAGGGCGTTGCCGGTTACATCGCGTCCTTCCCGATCCCGGAAGTGGTGATGGGCATCGACGCCTTCGTTCTCGGCGCGCAGTCCGTTAATCCCGAATTCAAGGTCAAGGTCGTCTGGGCCAACACCTGGTTCGACCCCGGCAAGGAAGCCGATGCCGCGAAGGCGCTGATCGACCAGGGCGTCGATATCCTGACGCAGCACACCGACACGACGGCACCGATGCAGGTTGCAGCCGAGCGCGGCATCAAGGCATTCGGCCAGGCCTCCGACATGATCAAGGCCGGTCCTGAGACGCAGCTGACCGCGATCAAGGATACCTGGGGCGCTTATTACATCAAGCGCACGCAGGCTCTTCTCGATGGCACCTGGAAGTCGGAATCGGTCTGGGACGGCCTGAAGGACGGTATCCTGACCATGGCGCCCTACACCAACATGCCTGACGACGTGAAGAAGATGGCCGAGGACACCGAAGCCAAGATCAAGTCCGGCGAACTGCACCCCTTCACCGGCCCGGTGAAGAAGCAGGACGGCTCGGAATGGCTGAAGGCTGGTGAAAAGGCTGAGGATAAGGTCCTGCTCGGCCTCAACTTCTACGTTGCCGGCGTGGACGACAAGCTGCCGCAATAATCTGCGTTGTGGGACAGGGTGTCATCCTCGGCCTTGACCCGGATGATACTCGCCATGTCTATGGATCCTCGCCTGAAGGGCGAGGATGACGTGGGAAATTGCGTTCGCAAAGATCGGGGCTGTACATCGACGCATGTGCAGCCTTGCTTATTTTCATGGGTTTTATTGCGTAGATGAAGTTTGCCTTTGCTTTTCCGGCAACTTGATGTCTTTCACTATATTCTGACTGAAGATACACGTCTGGCGCGATTTTTAAAATCGCCAACCGAACGGAAGGACATGGCACTTGCAGCGCGGAATGCTCGATGCGGCGATCGGTCTACGAAAGCTGCGGACAAATCATGCACAGGTCGTTCACAAGCTCGGTCTCGACATCGTGTCCGGCAACTTCAGGACCGGCGACATCCTGCCAGGCGATGCGGAGCTGATGGAGCGGCTTAAAGTTTCGCGCACCGTGCTGCGCGAAGCGATGAAGACGCTGACGGCCAAGGGCATGATTTCCCCCAAGGCGCGGATTGGTACGCGGGTGACGGAGCGCGAAAGCTGGAACATGTTCGACAGCGAAGTGCTGCTATGGCACTTCGAGGCCGGCGTCAGCGATGAGTTCCTGCTGCATCTCTACGACATCCGCAAAGCCTTCGAACCCTATGGCGCCGGGCTTGCCGCCATCAGGGCAAAGGATGCGGATATCGCAAAGCTTGCCGCCTATGCCAATGAGATGGGCAATACTGCTTATTCGAAAGAAAAGCGCGCGCTCGCGGACATGAATTTCCATGTCCTCATCACCGAAATGTCGGGCAACCCGTTCATGCGCACCGTTGGTTCGCTGATAAAGGCGGCTCTGGCGGGCATTTTCCGGATGAGCAATCCGGACACCGATCCCAATGAAATTTCCGATGTTTCAGCTTCGCACCTGAAGCTCGTGGAAGCCTTTCGTCTGCATGACGAGGCCGCCGCGCGTCGCGAGATGGAAAGATTGATTGAGAACGGTCGCCAGCAGGTACTGGAATTCACTGCCCGCAACTCCCGGCGATAAATCAGACGGTGGGAGCAGGATGTGATCCCGCTCCAATCACGTTTGATGAAAACCGGTGCGGAAATTTGGTGCAGATTTGCATGGTTTCTTAAGCGGGCCGCCGTTATAGCAATCCGGAATGAAATTACCGATGCGCCCGTCCGTTTTGCCGGACGGCGCAAAGTCAAACATGTGCCGCTGTATCGGCTGCCAGGCAGTCGCCGACGGGGTGTTGGAGGTCTTATGGAGCGCAGCTCTCTAGCCGTTATTCTCGCAGCGGGCGACAGCACGCGCATGAAGTCGTCGAAATCCAAGGTGCTGCATCCGGTCGCCGGCCGTCCGATGATTGCGCATGTGGTCGAGGCGGTGGCTGGATCGGGCGTGGGCACGGTGGCGCTCGTCGTCGGACGTGACGCCGACAATGTTGCCACGGCAGCGAGCCTGCCGGGACTTCAGGTTGAGACTTTTCTTCAGAAGGAACGCAAAGGCACCGGCCATGCCGTGCTTGCCGCACGTGCGGCAATCGAACGCGGCTTCGACGATCTCATCATCGCTTATGGCGACGTGCCGCTCATTACCTCCGCCACGCTCGACCGGGCCCGCGAGGCCATTGCTTCCGGCGCCGATGTCGCGGTGATCGGTTTTCATACCGACCGGCCCACGGGTTATGGCCGGTTGCTGGTCGAGAATGGCGAGCTGGTGGCGATCCGCGAGGAAAAGGATGCGACCGACGAAGAGCGCAGGGTGACCTGGTGCAATAGTGGTCTGATGGCGATCAATGGCCGCAATGCCCTTGATCTGCTCGACCGGATCGGCAACGGCAATGTGAAGGGCGAATATTATCTGACGGACGTGGTCGAAATTGCCCGGTCGCTCGGCCGCCGCGCCGTCGCCATCGATGCACCGGAAACAGAACTGGTCGGCTGCAACAACCGCGCCGAACTGGCCTTTATCGAAAAACTCTGGCAGGAGCGCCGCCGCCATGAATTGATGGTCGACGGCGTATCGATGATCGCGCCTGAAACCGTCTTCCTCTCCTTTGATACGGTGATCGGTCAGGACGCGCTGATCGAGCCCAATGTCGTTTTTGGTCCCGGCGTGACGGTCGAACCGGGTGCCGTGATCCATGCCTTCTCACACCTCGAAGGCGCGCATGTCGCGGAAGGTGCCACTGTTGGTCCCTATGCCCGGCTGCGACCGGGGGCCAACCTGCACGCCAACTCCAAGGTGGGTAATTTCTGCGAGGTCAAGAAGGCCGAGATCGGCGAGGGGGCCAAGGTCAATCATCTCACCTATATCGGCGACGCCTTCGTTGGCGCGGGCAGCAATATCGGTGCCGGCACCATCACCTGCAATTATGACGGTTACAACAAGGCTGAGACGCGGATCGGCGCGAACAGCTTCGTTGGTTCCAATTCGTCGCTGGTTGCTCCCGTGACGATTGGCGAGGGGGCCTACATCGCCTCCGGCAGCGTCATCACCGATGACGTGCCCGATGATGCGCTGGCTTTTGGGCGTGCGCGCCAGGAGGTGAAGCCGGGCCGCGCAACCGTGGTGCGCGAGCGGGCGAAGGCGCTGAAGGAAGCGAAGAAAAAGTCGCCTTGAAGGACGTTACGAAGCGATACCGAAAGTGACCGGCGCCATAATTGCGGATTGCACGGGAAAGATTAGAAGTTTCGGCGAAAAGATCGCCGTCTGGAGATATATATGTGCGGAATTGTCGGAATTGTCGGAACTGAGCCCGTTGCGGAACGGCTTGTCGATGCACTGAAGCGTCTCGAATATCGTGGCTACGATTCAGCCGGCGTTGCAACGATCGACAATGGCGCGATGGATCGCCGCCGTGCCGAGGGCAAGCTCTTCAATCTTGAAAAGCTGGTGTCCGAAAAGCCGCTTCCGGGCGTGGTCGGCATCGCGCATACACGCTGGGCGACCCACGGCGTGCCGAATGAAACCAACGCTCACCCGCACTTCGTCGATGGCGTGGCCGTCGTCCATAACGGCATCATCGAAAACTTCGCCGAACTGTGCGAAGAACTGACCGCCGAGGGCGCGACCTTCACCACCCAGACCGACACCGAAGTGGTGGCGCAGCTTCTGGCGAAATACACCCGCGAGGGCCTTGGCCATCGCGAAGCGATGCTGAAGATGCTGAACCGCGTGACCGGTGCTTATGCGCTGGTGGTGATGTTCAAGGACGATCCCGGCACGCTGCTTTCGGCGCGTTCCGGCCCGCCGCTTGCCGTCGGTTATGGCCGCGGAGAAATGTTCCTGGGTTCCGACGCCATTGCGCTGTCGCCCTTCACCAACGAGATCACCTATCTGGTGGACGGCGACTGCGCCATCGTGACCCGGCAGGGCGCCGAGATCATCGATTTCTCCGGCAAGCCGGTGAAGCGCGAGCGGCAGATATCGCAGGCGACGGCCTATGTGGTCGACAAGGGCAACCATCGCCACTTCATGGAAAAGGAAATCTACGAGCAGCCGGAAGTCATTTCCCATGCGCTCAGCCATTATGTGGATTTCGCCTCCAAGACCGTGAAAGAGGCCGATAAGGCCATCGATTTCGCCAAGCTTTCCGGACTTGCGATCTCCGCCTGCGGCACGGCTTATCTTTCCGGCCTGATCGGCAAATACTGGTTCGAGCGTTATGCGCGCCTGCCGGTGGAGATCGATGTGGCCTCCGAGTTCCGCTATCGCGAAATGCCACTTCAGCCAACGCAGGCGGCGCTCTTCATCTCGCAATCGGGTGAGACAGCCGATACGCTGGCATCGCTGCGCTATTGCAAGGAAAGCGATCTCAAGATCGGCGCCATCGTCAATGTGCGGGAATCGACCATTGCCCGGGAATCGGACGCCATCTTCCCGATCCTTGCCGGACCGGAAATCGGCGTCGCTTCCACCAAGGCCTTCACCTGCCAGCTTGCGGTGCTTGCTTCGCTCGCCATCGCCGCCGGCAAGGCGCGCGGCACTCTGAAGCCCGGTCAGGAAAAGGAACTTGTGCAACATCTGATCGAGATGCCGCGCATCATGAGCCAGGTGCTCAACATCATACAGCCCCAGATAGAGGGCCTGTCGCGCGATCTGTCGCGCTTCAAGGACGTGCTTTATCTCGGCCGGGGCACCAGCTTCCCGCTGGCGCTGGAAGGCGCGCTGAAGCTCAAGGAAATTTCCTATATTCACGCCGAAGGTTATGCTGCCGGCGAGCTGAAGCACGGCCCCATCGCGCTGATCGACGAGAACATGCCCGTCATCGTGATTGCACCGCATGATCGTTTCTTCGAAAAGACCGTCTCCAACATGCAGGAGGTTGCCGCCCGCGGCGGCCGTATCATCTTCATCACGGATGAGAAGGGAGCTGCCGCTTCCAAGCTCGACACCATGGCGACGATCACGCTGCCGACCGTCGACGAACTGATCGCACCGATAGTCTTCTCGCTGCCCATTCAGCTGCTGGCCTATCACACCGCCGTTTTCATGGGTACGGATGTTGACCAGCCGCGCAACCTTGCAAAATCGGTCACGGTGGAATGATCATCCGGCCGGAGCGCCAGGGTGACGAAGAGGCGATTGCCCGCGTTACGGAAGAAGCCTTTCGTAACGTCGAGCATAGCGACAAGACCGAACATCTGATCGTGGCGCGGCTGCGGGAGGCCGGTGCGCTCACGGTTTCGCTCGTGGCCGAAGACAGCGAAGGGATCGTCGGCCATATCGGCTTTTCGCCCGTGACACTTTCAAGCGGCGACAGCGGCTGGTTTTGCCTTGCGCCTCTTTCGGTGACGCGGGAACGGCAGGGCGAGGGTATCGGCTCCCGGCTGGTGCGTGAAGGGCTTGCTGCGCTTGATCGGCTGAGCGCATCGGGATGTGTCGTTGCCGGCGATCCCGATTATTATGGACGCTTCGGTTTTCAAGCCGTCGAGGGCCTAAGCGCTATGGGGATTCCTGACGAATATTTCACAGTTCTTCGCTTGCATGGGGGAACGCCATCCGGCATTGTCAGTTTTCATCCGGGTTTCGATAGCGACAGCGCTTAACGCGAACGGTAAATGACCGACATTCCTCCCAAAATTTCCTTTGCGACACGGTTGCGCAACAGCTTCCTTACGGGCGTTCTGATCCTCGCACCCGTCACCATTACCATGTGGCTTGTGTGGAGCTTCCTGCAATGGGCGGATAGCTGGGTGAAGCCCTATATTCCCGCCCGTTACGATCCCGAGCAATATTTCGATGTGGCCATTCCCGGCTTCGGCCTGCTGATCGCTGTCATCGGCATCACCCTCATCGGCTTTCTCGGCAATAACCTGATCGGGAAATGGATTGTCGGCGTCGGTGAATCCATCCTCAACCGCATGCCGTTGGTGCGGCCGATCTATAAAAGCATCAAACAGCTTTTCGAATCCGTCCTGAAGGAGCACTCGAACTCCTTCAAGAAGGTTGGCCTGATCGAGTTCCCGTCGTCAGGCACATGGGCGATGGTGTTTGTGGCTTCCGAGGCAAAGGGCGAACTCGCCCATCGCTTCAACGAGATGGGCCAGCAGATGGTCGCCGTCTTCCTGCCGCCCACACCGGTGCCGACGGCGGGCTTCCTGCTGTTCGTGCCCAAGGACAAGATCGTGATGCTGGACATGACCCCGGAGGATGCGGCGAAGCTGCTGATCTCGGGTGGTCTTGTGGCGCCGGATTTCAAGCCGCCGAAGATGATCGCGCCGGTCTAATCTAGAGAACGCCCGGGATGTCCGTCTGCGAAAAGTCGTTACCGACATAAAGCAAACGGCAACCCTCTGTTTTCGCCAGCTCGTAGGCAAAGCAGTCGCCGAAATTTAGTCCGGCAGGATGAACGCCCTTGCCCCAAATGCGATAAGCTTCCGAAACGCCATGCGCCGATTTGGGGGTGACGGGTTTGATTTCGGCGCCCAGACCTTCGATCAGCATCTCTAGTTCTCGGCTACGGTCGCGCCGCTGCGCCACGATCATGGCCTCCGCAAGCGTCCCCGCTGAAATGAGCAGAGGTTCATCAGTTTCGAGCGCTGAGGCGCAGGCATCCGCTTTGGGTTCATCGAGCAGGATCGTCATCAGAGCCGACGTATCGATAACGATCATTTCGGAAGGCCGTGCTCGTCATAGAGAAAATCCTGACTATGCGCGGCATCCGGGCCATTATCGCCTTTGTTGGCGACAGTCGCGCGCACTTTTGCGAGCGCGGCGCTACGGGATGTTTTATCCGCCACGACGGTGACCGGAACCAGCCGCACGGCTGCGTGGCCATGACGGGTGAGAATGACCTCATCACCGGCTTCGGCGCGGCGCACCAGTTCGGTAAGCTGACTTTTTGCATCAGTCACGGATATCTGCACGGCTAACCTCGGGCGTTAAAGTTAGCGTTATATTAGTCCATTCAATGGACCATATCAATCCTCGTCGTCCAGATCATCCACGTCTGTTCCTGTGGTCGTGGCGTGGAACACCGGCACGAAGAGCCGCATATAGACCAGCCTCACGCTCCAGCCTTCTTCCAGCGCCCGGCTCCATGCCTTTTTGCGGCCGGGCTTCTTGAACGCCTTGCCAATCGCCTTCTTCTCGCTCTTCGCAAATGTCTCGGGCTGGAGGATATTCTGCGGCGAGCAGAGCGCGTAGCCCTTGCGGAAGGCGGGTGGCGGGCGGCGCGGGTCGATCATGTTCATGGGTGTTCTCTTTCAGCCGGCGTGCAGGAAACGAATCGCTTCGTCGCGGCGGTGCAGGTAGAGGAGGGTGCGTAGCGCATCGCCGCGTGGACCTATCAGTTCCGGGTCGCGCTCGATGACGTAGGCTGCGTCCTTGCGGGCAATTTCGAGAAGATCGGCGTGGGCCTCAAGGCTGGCGATGCGGAAGCCAGGCGTGCCTGATTGACGCGTGCCGAGCAATTCACCTTCGCCGCGCAGCTTCAAATCTTCCTCGGCGATCAGGAAGCCGTCCTCGCTGTCGCGCAGGATGGAGAGCCGTGCGCGGCCGTTTTCGCTGAGCGGGCCCTTGTAGAGCAGGATACAAGTGGAGGCCTCGTCGCCGCGTCCGACGCGGCCTCGCAGCTGGTGCAGCTGGGCGAGGCCGAAACGTTCGGCGTGTTCGATGACCATGATGGTGGCATCTGGCACATCGACGCCGACCTCGACCACCGTAGTTGCCACCAGCAGGCGGGTTTCGCCGTTCTTGAAGGCGAGCATGGCGGCGTCCTTCTCCGGGCCGCTCATACGCCCGTGAATGAGGCCGATGTTGGCGCCGAGCATCTGCGAGAGAACCGCGTGGCGCTCTTCTGCCGACATGAGGTCGGACTCCTCCGTCTCCTCCACCAGCGGGCAAATCCAGTAGGCTTTTTTGCCGTCCTTCAGCGCTGCGCGCAGCCGCTCAACAATATCGCCGATGCGTTCGGTGGGGATCGTGACGGTCTGGATGGGTTTGCGGCCCGCCGGTTTTTCGGTGAGCTTGGAGACATCCATGTCCCCGAAGGCGGCCAGTACCAGCGTGCGTGGAATGGGCGTTGCGGTCATGACCAGCATATGTGGCGTGATGCCCTTGGCGGTGAGGCGCAGGCGCTGGTGCACGCCGAAACGATGCTGTTCGTCCACCACGGCGAGCACAAGGTTCTTATAGGTGACGCTGTCCTGGAACAGCGCATGGGTGCCGATGACGATCTGCGCTTCGCCCGAGGCGACGCGATCCTCTATCTCGCGGCGTTCCTTGCCCTTGGTACGTCCGGTCAGCACTTCCACCGTGAGGCCCACGGCCTGCGCGAGTTTGGAAATGGTGGCGTAATGCTGACGGGCAAGGATTTCGGTGGGCGCCATCAGCACCGCCTGTCCGCCGGCTTCCACCGCCGTCGCCATGGCCATCAGCGCCACCAGCGTCTTGCCCGCACCGACATCGCCCTGCAGCAGCCGCAACATGCGGTCTTCGCCAGCCATGTCGGTCAGGATATCCTTGACGGCGGCGCTCTGGGTTGCCGTCAGCGAGAAGGGCAGTTGCGACAGGATCTTTGCGGCGATATCGCCTTTGGCGCGGATTGGCTGGCCCGCCACCTTGCGCAGCCGCTGGCGCACCAGCGCCAGTGAGAGCTGCCCGGCGAGGAATTCGTCATAGGCAAGCCGTCTGCGCGCCGGCGCCTGAGGATCGATATCGGCGCTGTCGCGCGGATCGTGCAATTCGCGGAAGCTTGATGCCACGTCACCGAAGCCCTGCCGGGTCTTGAGCGTCTCATCGATCCATTCCGGGAAAACCGGCAGCTTCGAGAGCCCGCCTTCGATCGCCTTGCGCAACACCTTGGCGGAAAGGCCGGCGGTCATGGGATAAACCGCTTCCACAAGGGGCAGATTTTCCGCCTCGGAAAGCTTCACCATGAAATCCGGATGCACCATGGAGGCGCGGCCGTTGAACCAGTCCACCTTGCCGCTGACGAGAACCTCTTCATCGACGGGCAGGGCCTTTGACAGCCAGTCGCCCTTGGCGCGAAAGAAGGTCAGCGCCAGTTCGCCGGTTTCATCGTGCAGGAAGACGCGATAGGGCGCGTTGCGGTTACCCGGCGGTGGCGGCTGATGGCGGTCGACACGTCCCTGAATGGTGACAATGGCGCCGGGTGCTGCAAGCGCGATGCCGGGACGGTTGCGGCGGTCGATGACGTTGGAGGGCGCATGGAACAATAGGTCGATAACGCGCGTATCGTCCGCATTCTCCCGTCCCAGAAGTTTTGCCAGGAGATCGGCAAGCTTCGGCCCCACGCCGGCAAGCGTGGAGACGGAGGCAAACAGCGGATCGAGAATGGCCGGGCGCATGGGCAGCAAAATCGGGGAAGGGGACGGCTTATGCAAGACTTCGCAGGTCACAAAGCCGGGTTATCACCGGCAGATTTTCGTGGCCGTGGTATTATTTCGATAAAAACCGGTTCCCAAGCGTTCGCCTCCTGTTCTATAGGAGGTCGCGATCAACGTGCTGTTGAATGGTCAACCGAAAGGTGAATGCGATGACTGGACTGGTGCGCACGAGTGCCGACCTCGATCCGAGACGCCGGCGGATACTTTACCGCTGCTGGCACCGCGGCATTCGCGAGATGGACCTCGTTCTCGGGCAATTCGCGGAAGACAATATCGCGCTGCTTTCCGATGACCAGCTCGATGAGCTTGAAGTCATCATGGCGGAAGAGGATAACGACCTCGTCAAGATGGTGACGGGGGCGCTTGCCATTCCTGAAAAATTCCAGACCCCGCTGTTTGAAAAGATCGCCTCCTACCGTCCCGATTTCGATCTCGTCACCGCAGACAATGTGAAAGCCTGAAACCATGATAGCCGGATTCGATGCAAAGCTGGTGTCGTCGGCCGATACGCCGCTGAGCATCGGAAACGTGCCCGCAGGCATGGAGGCGCTGCTGCTTGCCGAGATGGCGCGCGCAGGCACCTCGGTTGCCTATGTGATGTCGGATGGCCAGCGCATCGCCGATCTCGAACAAATTCTCGGCTTTGTTGCGCCCGATATTCCGGTCATGACGCTGCCGGCCTGGGACTGCCTTCCCTATGACCGCGTGTCACCAAGCGCCGACACGTCGGCGCGTCGCCTGGCTGCGCTTGCCGGTCTCATCAGCCACGCGAAGAAACCGCATCCGGCCATCGTGCTGGTCACCGTCAACGCGATGCTGCAGAAGATGGCCCCGCGCGACATCATCGAAAGCCTTGGTTTCTCTGCCAGACCCGGTAACCAGATCCGCATGGAGGATATTGCCGCGCGGCTGGAGCGCAACGGTTTCGACCGGGTTGCGACGGTGCGTGAGGTGGGCGAGTTCGCCGTGCGCGGCGGTATTCTCGATGTTTTCGTGCCGGGCACCGAGGAGCCTGTGCGGCTCGATTTCTTCGGCGATACGCTGGAAAGCATCCGTACCTTCGATCCCGCCAGCCAGCGGACCATCGGCCAGGCGCGCTCGCTCGATCTGAACCCCATGAGCGAAGTGACGCTGACGCCCGATACGATCAGCCGGTTTCGCAAGAATTATCTCTCGCTGTTCGGTGCGGCGACGCGCGACGATGCGCTTTATCAGGCCGTTTCCGAGGGCCGCCGTTATGCCGGCATGGAGCACTGGCTGCCGCTGTTTTACGAGAAGCTGGAGACAGCCTTCGATTATCTGAAGGGTTTCCGCATCGTCACCGATCACACGGCACGCGAGGCGGCCAAGGAGCGCTCCAAGCTGGTGCTCGATTATTACGAGGCGCGGCGTGCTTCCGGCGAGACGAAGGGATCGACGCAGGGTGCGCCCTACAAGCCCGTGTCTCCCGGTCAGCTTTATCTCAACGGCAAGGATTTCGATACGGCCCTTTCTGCCGTCAATGCGGTGCGTCTGACGCCCTTCAATGAGCAGGATAGCGAGGGAAGACCCGTCGCCACGCTGGACGCGCATGTCGGCCCGCGCTGGGCGCGGCAGCCAACCGAAGGCGAAAGCGAAGAGCGGGTCAATGTCTTTGCCCTGGCTGTGAAGCACATAGCCGAGCGCCGCGCCAAGGGCTGGAAGGTGCTGATAACAGGCTGGTCGGAAGGCTCGCTCGACCGGTTGCTGCAGGTGCTGAACGAACACGGGCTTGAGAAGATCAAGCCGGTTACCTCGCTAAAAGAGGTGGAGAAGCTTGGCAAAGGCGAGGCGGCCTCGGCGGTTCTTAGCCTTGAAGCCGGTTTCGAAACCGGGAATCTTGCCGTTATCGGCGAGCAGGACATTCTCGGCGACCGCATGGTGCGGCGTTCCAAGCGTCGCAAGCGCGGTGCGGATTTCATTTCGGAAGTGGCTGGTCTGGACGAGGGCTCGCTCGTCGTTCATGCCGAACACGGCATTGGTCGTTTTGTCGGCCTGCAGACCATCGAGGCGGCGGGCGCACCGCGCGCCTGTCTCGAACTGCACTATGCCGATGACGCCAAGCTGTTTCTGCCGGTTGAAAACATCGATCTCCTCTCGCGGTACGGCTCGGACGCGGCGGAGGCAACGCTCGACAAGCTCGGCGGCGGCGCATGGCAGATGCGCAAGGCCAAGCTCAAGAAGCGCCTGCTCGACATGGCCGATGAGCTTATCCGCATCGCAGCGGCGCGTCTCGTGCGCCATGCGCCGGAACTCATTGCGCCGGACGGGCTCTATGATGAGTTTGCTGCCCGTTTCCCCTACGACGAAACCGAGGACCAGCTGAACGCCATCGAGGCGGTGCGGGAGGATCTCGCGGCCGGCCGGCCGATGGACCGTCTCATCTGCGGCGACGTCGGTTTCGGCAAGACCGAAGTGGCGCTGCGCGCCGCCTTCCTTGCCGCCATGAATGGCGTGCAGGTGGCTGTCGTGGTGCCGACCACGCTGCTCGCCCGCCAGCATTTCCGGACTTTCTCGGAGCGTTTCCGCGGGTTGCCCATCCGCGTGCAGCAGGCTTCCCGTCTCGTCGGCTCCAAGGAACTGGCGCTGACCAAGAAGGAAGTTGCCGATGGCAAGACCGATATCGTCGTCGGCACGCATGCGCTGCTTGGTGCGGGCATCAGCTTTGCCAATCTCGGCCTGCTCATCATCGATGAAGAGCAGCATTTCGGCGTCAAGCACAAGGAGCGGCTGAAGGAGCTGAAAAGCGATGTGCATGTGCTGACGCTTTCTGCGACGCCAATTCCACGTACGCTGCAGCTGGCGATGACCGGTGTTCGCGAACTGTCGCTCATCACCACGCCGCCTGTCGACCGCATGGCGGTGCGCACTTTCATTTCGCCGTTTGACCCGCTCGTCATTCGCGAGACGCTGATGCGCGAGCATTACCGCGGCGGCCAGAGTTTTTACGTTTGCCCGCGGCTTGCCGATCTCGCTGATATCCACGCCTTCCTGCAATCGGATGTGCCGGAACTGAAGGTGGCGGTGGCGCATGGGCAGATGGCGGCGGGCGAGCTGGAAGACATCATGAACGCCTTCTACGACGGCAAATATGATGTTCTGCTGTCGACCACCATCGTCGAATCCGGCCTTGACGTTCCAACCGCCAATACGCTGATCGTGCATCGCGCCGATATGTTCGGTCTTGCCCAGCTTTACCAGCTGCGTGGCCGTGTAGGCCGCTCCAAGGTGCGCGCCTTCGCGCTCTTCACCCTGCCGGTCAACAAGGTGCTGACCACGACTGCCGAGCGCCGGCTGAAGGTGCTGCAATCGCTCGATACGCTCGGCGCCGGCTTCCAGCTAGCAAGTCACGATCTTGATATTCGTGGTGCGGGCAATCTGCTCGGGGAAGAGCAGTCCGGCCATATCAAGGAAGTCGGTTTCGAGCTTTATCAGCAGATGCTGGAAGAGGCTGTCGCCGAAGTGAAGGGTGACGAGCAGGTGCAGGATAGCGGCTGGTCGCCGCAGATTTCGGTCGGCACATCCGTCATGATCCCGGAAGATTACGTTCCCGATCTGCATCTTCGCATGGGCCTTTACCGCCGGCTTGGCGAGCTTGCCGATATCAGCGAGATCGACGGTTTCGGCGCTGAAATGATCGACCGTTTCGGCCCGCTGCCGAAAGAAGTGCAGCATCTTCTCAAGATCGTCTACATCAAGTCGCTCTGCCGCATTGCCAATGTCGAGAAGCTGGATGCCGGGCCGAAGGGCGTTGTCGTTCAATTCCGCAACAAGGAATTCCCGAACCCGGCGGCGCTTGTCGGTTACATTGGCAAGCAGGGATCGATGGCGAAGATCCGTCCCGATCACAGCCTGTTCCTCAACCGCGATCTGCCGACGCCGGAAAAGCGGCTGACGGGTGCGGCGATGATCATGACGCAGCTGGCGGAGCTGGCTCGGTCCTGATGCGGCGTTGATAGTTTGAGAGTTTTTTGAAGCTGGGTGGGGCTTTACCCCCCTCTGCCCTGCCGGGCATCTCCCCCACAGGTGGGGAGATCGATATGCGGCAAGGTTTTGCCAATATCAACGTTAGAGAATGAAGTGGCGACAGTGCGTCTTGCCGATCTCCCTCCTTGTGGGGGAGATGCCCGGCAGGGCAGAGGGGGGTAAACCACACCCATCTTTGGCTCATTATCCATTAGCCAATCCCTCGAAAACTCCACTCACTGCCTTCAGCGAAAATTACCGCAATGTAACGAAACGGACATCTACCGGTACTCTTCGCGGGCGTAATCTTTCCCTCATACCCGGTGCGGCGGATGAGTGGATGCCGCCGCGTGATGAAGGAGCAGGACGATGTGGACCAATATCAACAGGTTTGCCACCGCTGGTCTGGTTGCTTTGACAATTGCGGGCACCACAATTGCCACCACCAGTCAGGCGGAAGCGCGCAATAATTTCGGCCGCGGCCTTGCGGCCGGCATTGCCGGCACGATCATTGGCGGAGCGCTGATTGCGGGTGCAAGACACCCGGGCTATGCCTACGGCCCCGCCTATTACGCGCCTGCTTATGGTCCGCCCGTCTATGCTGCGCCGGCTTATGGCCCGCCGGTCGTTTATGAACCCGTCTATCCCCGCTGCCATGTAGCCTGGAGGCAGAACGCCTGGGGCGACATGTATCGGGTCAGGGTTTGCGATTGATTGAACGCCGGACCGGCGGTGCCTGAAGCGCCGCCGGTTTTTTCGCTCTCTGGGGCTAGTGACTGTCTTCCGGCGTAATACCGACAGCCACGTTCTGGTCTGTCGCGGCGATGGAGGCGGGCAATGGCACCTTTCTCTGTTTCTCGCGGAGCAATGTCAGCAGGCCGGATCCGACGATGAGGGCAATGCCGATCAACATCCAGCCGTCGATACGATCGCCAAAAATCAGATAACCGAACAGAATGGCCCAGAGCATCTGGCTATATTGCGTCGGGCCGATCATGGCGGCGGGCGCATATTGGGCGGCGTACATGACCAGAATGTTGCCAAGCGCGCCGAGCAGGCCGTATCCTGCCAGCAGCAGCCATTGTTCGCCACCCGGCATGACGAAGCTCGGCACCATGGCAACGCCGCTGATGACGAGACAGCCCAGCACGCCCGCACCGTAAAGCGAAACATTCTTTTCCGATGGGCCCATGGCGCGGAAGATCACGATGCTGAGCGCGCCGCTGAAGCCGGCGATGATGGCGCCCAGATGGCCTATGCCCAGTTCACGGAATCCGGGCCGCAGGATGATGAGCACACCCAGAAAACCGATGATGACGGCCGACCAGCGGCGAATGCCCACCTGTTCCTTGAGAAACATCACCGACATGATGGTGACGAAGGACGGAAGCAGGAAGATCAGCGCGAAAGCTTCCGCCATGGAAAGATGGGTAAAGGCAGTCACGCTGCCGACAGCGCCGGTGCCGGCCGAAAAAAAGCGGATGATCCAGAGCGGCCGGTTGGTTGTTTTCACCACATCCAGCCAGCTGTCATTGCGTTTGCGGATGAAGGGCAGGGCGACGAGGCCGAACAGGGCTCCGAAGAAGGCCGATTCGATCGGCGAAATCTGGCCTTCAATGAGTTTAACGCTGGCATCGCTCCAGGCATAGGCAGCGAAGGCTGCAAAGGCGAGCAGAATGCCTTTCAGGGTCTGGTCGGACACGGAAACACCGGCAAAATGGAGTTGTTGAAAACCGCCGGTGATTTGACCGTCAGTTCATCGATCTATGCTCGTCCGCCTTGATTTTTGCAATATCCCGCAATGCAGCAATCAGGACATCGGGTGTTTGTGCACCGCTTATGGCGTATTTCTGGTCGATGATGAAAAAGGGCACGCCGGCGACACCCATCTGCTGGGCGGCATCGATTTCAGCGACGACCGTATCCTTGTCCGCGTCCGAAGCCAGCAGCCGCTCGACGACTTTCGCATCCATGCCGGCCTTTGCGGCAACGTCGATCAGCACGGTGTGATCACCGATATTGCGGCCTTCCTCGAAATTGGCCTTGAACAGGCCGGTCACGACGCGTTCCTGGACGTCGCGGCCTTCGGAATGGGCCCAGAGCGACAGGCGATGGGCATCGAGCGTGTTCGGCCCGATCTTGATCGCGTCGAAATCGTAGGTAATGCCGACTTCCCTGCCGAGCTGAACCAACGTGGCATGGGCCTGTTCCAGACGCTCCTTGCCGAGCTTTTCCTCGAGAGCGGCTTTCTGGTCGACTCCTTCCGGCGGATAGTCCGGGTTGAGGCGGTAGGGACGCCAGTTCACGTCGACGCTGATTTCATCCTGCACCTCGGCAATGGCGAGATCGAGCCGGGCCTTGCCGAGATAACACCACGGGCAGACCATGTCCGATACGACGTCAACAACGATGCGTTCCATGGCTGATGTTCCTTATATGATAGACATGACGGTGGCAGGTTATTGCGCCCGCGCGTCCCACCAGGTCTGTTTCTGATTGCCCTGTATTGGAGTGATATCCGGGCGGTCGATATATTTCCAGCGGGCGACCCATTGGGCGCCGATATAATAGAGCGGAATGATATAATGTCCGGCCACAAGCAGGCGGTCATAAGCGCGCACGGCCGCCTGGAAATCTTCCGTCGAGCGGGCCTGCAACAGCGCCTCTATCATCCGGTCTATATCGGGATTGGCAACACCTGCATAGTTGAAGCTGCCCTGCGCATCACGCGAGAGTGAGTTCCAGCGGTTCAGCTGCTCCATGCCGGGCGAAAGCGACGAGGGCAGGGAGCGGATGATCATGTCGTAATCGAAGCTGTTCGAGCGCGACTGGTATTGCCCGTCATCAACCGAGCGAATGCCCATGGCGACGCCGATCAGGTTCAGCGAACGCTGATAGGCCAGCGCGATACGCTCCTGCGCCGGGTTCTGCGTCATGATTTCGAAAGCGAGCTGGCGGCCATTGGCATCGGACATCCTGCCGTTCTTGATGCTGTAGCCAGCCTCTTTCAGCTTGTCGACGGCCATTTTCAGAACCTTGCGGTCGGCGCCCGTGCCGTCCGTGGTCGGCAGCGCATAGGTGCCGGCCAGAAGCTCCGGCGGCATGGACTTTGCCGCGTCACCGAGCAGCGCCAGCTCGCGCGCGTCGGCGGCGTTGCCATAGGCGCCGAGCGGCGAGTTCTGCCAGTAGCTCTGCGTCCGCTTGAAGGAGCCGCCGAGGATGTTTTTGTTCATCCACTCGAAATCGAAGGCATAGGTAAGGCCTTCGCGTACCTTTTCGTCAGCGAAGACGGCACGGCGGGTGTTGAAGACGAGACCGAACATGCCGGTCGGCAGGCGCGGCTGGAATACGTCCTTGACGATATCGCCGCGATGCACGGCGGGGAAATTATAGGCCTGCCCCCAGTGAGAGGTATCGGAGGTGCCATTGATGGCATCGCCTTCCGGGTAGATGTCGATATCGCCCTTCTTGAAGGCCTCGAACATGGTCGTGACCTGGAGGAAATAGGTGATGCTGATCTCGTCGTAATTATCGAAACCGACTTTGCCGTGAATGTCCTTGCCCCAGTAGTCGGGGTTTCTCTCCCAGATGATTCGTTCACCCGGGCGCAGCGTCTTGATTCGGTAAGGGCCGGAGCCGACAACCGCACCGAGGCCCGCCTGCTCGAATTTTTCCGGATCGGTCGCGTGTTTCGGCAGGATCGGCGTTGAAGAGGCGAGGATGAGAGGCGTTTCGCGATTCGCCTTTTCGTTGAAGGTGAAGCGCACGCTGCGTTCGCCGGTCTTCTCCATCTTGGCTACGCCGTCGAGACGGCTGTTGAATGGCGGGCGGCCCTTTTCCTTCAGGAGATTGAAGGTGAAGATCACGTCATCAGGCGTTACCGGCTCGCCATCCGACCATTTCGCCTTGGGGTTGATGTTGAACTGAACGAAGCTGCGCTCGTCGTCCCACTCCACGGTTTCGGCGAGCAGCCCGTAGAGGCTGAAGGGCTCGTCGCTGGAGCGAGACATCAGCGGCTCGTAAAGAAGATTGCCGAATTCCGGATCCCAAACACCACGGGCGGTGGTGCGCATTCCCTTAAGAACGAAGGGGTTCAGGCTGTCGAAGGTGCCGACCACGCCATAAGAAATGCGGCCGCCTTTCTTCACGTCAGGATTGACATAAGGAAGGTGTGAAAAATCTGCGGGAAGCGCTGGCGTGCCATGCATCGAGATGGCGTGCAGCGGTTGCGCTACCGCACTCCCGCCGGGAAGCAGGGATGATCCCAAAAGAAACAATGCGGGGATGAGGGCCGCAAGGTTGCGCATGTCACTGTCCTGTCTCAACTGTCCGTCCGATGTGCGTCAGGACCGTTTATCGTCATGATTCTGGCAGATATGTAGCACACGGACATTGCATGACCCATGCAAGCGCGGGAAATCTTGGCTCCGCTCAAGAAAAAGTTAAAGAAGTGCTGGATATCGCCGCGAACGGCATGTAACAGGGGGACCGGAAGAGACGGGTCACGCATTTGCCTCATTTAAACGACAGTTGAACGGGCAGAAGGATACCGCCATCGACGAACAGGACCTTGAGCGGTTCTGTTCTGGCAGACATTCAGGAGACGGAACTCTTATGATGCACAAGGCAAACACATTCACCCGGACGGCTCTGTCCGCTCTGGTCCTCTCTCTCGGCGCTGTGTCCGCTCCGGCCATCTCGCAGGCGCAGGATGCTGCTCCGGCTGCTCAGGGCGCTGGCGCTCCGCCGCTCGGCTGGTTCAAGACCTGCTCCAAGCAGGAAGACAACGATGTCTGCGTTGTGCAGAACGTGGTTCTCGCCCAGAACGGCCAGATGATCACGGCCGTTGGCCTCATTACCGTTGAAGGCAAGGTCAACCGCAAGCTGCTGCAGGTTTCCGTTCCGACCGCGCGTCTCATTCCTCCGGGTGTGATGATGCAGATCGATGGCGGTAAGGGTCAGAAGCTCGATTACGCCGTTTGCCTTCCCGACAAGTGCACGGCTGAAGTGCCGCTGACGGACGCCATGATCGCTTCGCTGAAGAAGGGTAGCGAGGTGGTCTTCACCTCCATCAACTTCCGCCGCGCACCGAACCCCATCAAGATCGCGCTTTCCGGTTTCACCGGCGCTTATGACGGCCCGGCAATCACCCAGTCGCAGCTGGCCGAAAGCCAGCGAAGCCTGCAGGAAGGCATGCAGAAGAAGGCGGAAGAAGCTCGCAAGAAGCTCGAAGCTGCTCAGGACGCTGCCAAGGGCGCGCCGAAGCCCTGATTGCCGCGCAAGCTCGAAAAAACAGAAAACCGGTCTGGCGACAGACCGGTTTTTTTATGCGCGTTCGATATCCCCGGGAGGAGGGAGATGCTTGGCGGGCGTCAGTGCGCCGTGGACATTTTCGGGCGCCATTCGCCGTTCGGCGCCTTGTCAAAGATGCGGCCGATATTGGGATTTCGGAGCGGCGTCTCGTTCTCGTCGTGGACGAGGTTCTGTTCGGAAACATAGGCGACATATTCCGTCTCCTCGTTTTCGGCGAGAAGATGATAGAAGGGCTGGTCGCGTTCCGGCCTGATTTCCGCGGGAATGGCGTTCCACCATTCCTCGGTATTGGCATATTCCGGGTCCACGTCGATTACCACACCGCGGAACGGAAACACCTTGTGGCGAACGATCTCGCCAAGCGTGAATTTTGCGTTTCTTTGTTTCATGGCATGTACTTCCTTTCCCAATACTAGTTGGTATCGGAACGCGAAATATCAAGACCTGGCGCTTTGACGCTGCTCTGCCGTTCGTGTTCAGCGCCCTTTGCCGATCGGCGCGGTGGCGATGATGACGCCGCCGGTGACCAATACGATGCCGATGGCATGATAGGTCTCGAAGGATTCGCCGAGAAACACCGTCGCCATGAGGATCGAGACCGGCGGCATCATGTACAGCGTAATTCCCGCCGTGGCGGGACCGAAAACGCGCACCGTGTGGGTAAAGCAATAAAAGGCCAGAAGTGAGGCGAACAGGATGATGCCGCCGATCTTTGCCCATGCAACAGGCGTGGCAGGCAGCATGCCGCCCTGTGCCAGTTCCAGTGCTGCCGGCGGCAGAAGGACAAGCGCGCCGGAAAATGCAATCAGTCCAAAGAGACTGAAGGACGCCATCTGCCGCGCCGCCGGATCGCGCAGCAGCACGGAATAGATCGCAAACGCAATGGCCGCGGTCAAAATTGCAAAGTCGCCGATGTTGAAATTCATGTGCCGGAGAGCGGAGATATCGCCCTTGAGCACGATGGCGGCGACGCCGGCGAAGGCGATAATCATGCCCGCCACTTCAAGCTTGCGGATCGGCCGGCCCTGAAAGATGCGCTGGAACAGGATGATGAACAGCGAGGAGGTGGTGTAGATCAGCGTGCCGTTGGCGGCCGTGGTCATGGTGAGGCCCCAATAGACCACGCCGCCGCAGATGCCCATGCCGAGAATGCCGAGGACGAGCCAGAGCAGCGTCTTGTGCCGCACGAAAGCAAGGCAGTTGCGCCAGTCGGCGATCATGAAGGGCGCGATGATGAGCGTCGAGCCCATCCAGCGGATGAAGGCGGCGATGAAAGGCGAGACCTCACCGACGACGCCGCGGCCGAAAACGACGTTGCTGGCGAAAAAGAAGGGAACGGCCAGAAAGATGAGCCAGTCCGTGAGGCGGGTTTGCTGCGTGGCTGGCGTGTTCGGCATTCTTCACGGTCAGGGTTGAACTTCAAAAGAAAACGGCGGCTTTCCGGGGAAAACCGCCGCGATGAATGGAGCGCCCCGGTGGAGCGCCCGCAGGGCCGATCAGGCCGAGTAGTACATGTCGAATTCGACCGGGTGAGGGGTCATTTCGAAACGCATGACTTCCTGCATCTTCAGTTCGATGAAGCTATCGATCTGGTCGTCGTCAAACACGCCGCCGGCGGTCAGGAACTTGCGGTCCTTGTCGAGGCTTTCCAGCGCTTCACGCAGCGAACCGCAGACGGTCGGGATCTTCTTCAGTTCCTTGGCAGGAAGGTCGTAAAGGTCCTTGTCCATCGGCTTGCCGGGATGGATCTTGTTCTTGATGCCGTCGAGGCCGGCCATCAGCATGGCCGCAAAACCGAGATAGGGGTTCTGGGTCGGGTCCGGGAAACGGACTTCGACGCGCTTTGCCTTCGGGTTGGAGCCGAAGGGAATACGGCAGGATGCGGAACGGTTGCGCGCGGAGTAAGCGAGCAGAACCGGCGCTTCATAACCCGGCACCAGACGCTTGTAGGAGTTGGTGGTGGGGTTGGTGAAGGCATTGATCGCCTTGGCGTGCTTGATGATGCCGCCGATGTAATAGAGGCAGGTCTCGGAAAGGCCTGCATATTCATCGCCTGCGAAGGTCGGCTTGCCGCCCTTCCAGATCGACTGGTGAACGTGCATGCCCGAGCCGTTGTCGCCGAAGATCGGCTTCGGCATGAAGGTTGCCGTCTTGCCATAGGCATTGGCGACCTGGTGCACAACGTACTTGTAGATCTGCATCTTGTCGGCGCTGGAGACCAGCGTGTCGAACTTCACGCCCAGCTCGTGCTGTGCGGCAGCCACTTCGTGGTGATGCTTCTCGACGACGACGCCCATTTCGGCGAGAACCGTCAGCATTTCGGAGCGCATGTCCTGCAGGCTGTCGATCGGCGGAACCGGGAAATAACCGCCCTTGACGCGCGGACGGTGGCCGAGGTTGCCGGTCTCGTAGTCGGTGTCATCATTGGACGGCAGTTCGGACGAATCGAGCTTGAAGCCGGTGTTGTAGGGGTCTGCCTTGTATTTCACATCGTCGAAGACGAAGAATTCAGGCTCGGGACCGACGAAAACCGTGTCGCCGATACCTGATGCCTTGAGGTAGGCTTCGGCCTTCTTGGCGGTGCCGCGCGGGTCGCGGTTATAGGCTTCGCCCGAGACCGGGTCGAGAATATCGCAAAGGACGACCAGGGTGGACTGGGCGAAGAACGGGTCGACATGGGCGGTGGCCGGATCTGGCATCAGCACCATGTCGGACTCGTTGATGGCCTTCCAGCCGGCGATCGAGGAGCCGTCGAACATGACGCCGTCGGCGAACATGTCTTCGTCGACGCATACCACGTCCATGGTGACGTGCTGCAGCTTGCCCTTGGGGTCGGTAAAGCGCAGGTCCACGAACTTGATGTCGTTATCCTTGATCTGCTTCAAGATATCGTTTGCGGTCGTCATTTAAACTTTTCCTTGAGTGTGATGATGACGAGGTGAAAACCCAAGCCTCCCCGGCTCGGGACTTTTTTAATTATATGGCGTCCACGCCTGTTTCACCGGTACGGATGCGGATGACTTCCTCGACATTGGAAACGAAAATCTTTCCGTCGCCGATGCGTCCGGTCTGCGCCGCATTGCGGATCGCCTCGATGACGGCTTCCGCATTCTCATCCGCCAGTACGACTTCGACTTTCACTTTCGGCAAAAAGTCCACGACGTACTCTGCACCGCGGTAGAGTTCCGTGTGGCCTTTCTGACGACCAAAGCCTTTTGCTTCCGTGACCGTGATTCCCTGAAGTCCGACTTCCTGAAGGGCTTCCTTCACTTCGTCGAGCTTGAAAGGCTTAATGATCGCTTCGATCTTTTTCATGAGAAAATATCTCTCCGCTTCTCCCGTTAAAGCAGGTAACTCCCGCTCTGCCACAAGAATGCACGTATTGTGCCAGATCGGAAGCGGGCTTGAAGAAAAAACTTCGCCCCGCGGCCTTTCCCGCACAAAATGCATTCGCTTTTTGCGGTTCTACCGGCAATTCGTCACTAGAATCCGAAAAATCCATCAGCATTTCTGCGGTTTTCTTTAATATTAGAAATTTTTAAAATTCGATTATGCTGTGGTCGCGGGTTGAGCTATTGCACATATTATATGCATTTGAGTATTTTTTGGTCTCCGAATTTTGCTTATTTTTGTATCGATTGCCTTTCCTGCGTTTTGAAGGAATGATGGGGCATGACCTCCATTTCCGAGTTCCTCCTTCTCGACCCGGCTGTGATGGCGCGCATCGATGCGGCAGCCGGCCAATCCGGCATCCCGCTTTACGATTTGATGGAGCGTGCGGGGCAGGCGGTGGCTGCTTCGGCGCTTCGGCATTACCCGCAGACGCTGCGCTTCGTCGTCCTGTGCGGCAGCGGGAATAACGGCGGTGACGGTTATGTCGCGGCGCGGGCGCTGGCGCAAAGCGGCGCTAAAGTCGTTGTCCATCATCTCGGCGATATCGGCCTTCTCAAGGGGGATGCATGCGTGGCCTTGGAGCGGAGCGGCGTGACGCCGCTGCCGCTTGATGCCTATACGCCTCTTTCCGGCGACGTGGTGATCGACGCCGTGTTCGGAGCCGGGTTGTCCCGCGATGTTCCGCCGGAGCTAGTCCGGCTGATCGAGGCGGTCATGCAGGCGAAGGTGCCGGTTCTTGCCGTGGATCTGCCCTCGGGGCTTTGCGGCCGGCGTGGCGTGGCGCTTGGCGCATCGTTCAGGGCGGAGCGCACGATCACCTTCATGGCGCGCAAGCCGGGTCATCTGCTGATGCCGGGGCGGGAGCTTTGCGGAGCGCTGGAGGTTTTCGATATCGGCATACCGTTGCGTATCCTCGAGGCTCATAAGGGATCGGTGGCGGAAAACGATCCGTTTGTCTGGCGGGATGCCTTGCCGCGCGCCGGTATGGAGACCCATAAATTCCGCAGGGGGCACCTGACGGTCTTTTCGGGCCCCGCCCATGCGACGGGTGCTAGCCGCATGACCGCGCTTTCAGCGCTGAAGGCGGGGGCGGGGATCGTTACTGTCGCAGCGCCGAAAGCGGCGCTCGACGTGCTGTCTGTCACATTGACGGCCGTGATGAACGTTCCGATGGACAATGCCGACGATCTGCGCGTGTGGCTTGACGATGAGCGTCACGGCGCCTTCGTTCTCGGCCCTGGCTTCGGCGATCTCGAAAAGGCGCGGCACTTCGTGTCGCTGCTTGGTGACAAGTCGGTGGTGCTGGATGCTGATGCGATCACGGCCTTCAGGGATGATACGGATGTCCTGTTCGAGCGTATCACTTCCGGTGCGGGCAAATTCGTGCTGACACCGCATGAGGGCGAGTTCGCCCGGCTGTTTGCCGATCTGGCGGCCGATGGGACGCTGAGCAAGATCGAGAAGGCGCAGGTCGCTGCGGCGCGCAGCGGCGCAGTCCTGGTCTATAAGGGTGCGGACACGGTGATCGCTTCGCCCGATGGCCGGGCGCTGGTCAATACGAACGCCCCGGCGAGCCTTGCGACGGCAGGATCGGGTGACGTTCTGGCCGGTATCATCGGCGCGCTATTGGCGCAGGGTGCACCTGCCTTCGAAGCGGCTGCAGCCGGGGTCTGGTTGCATGGCGAGGCGGGCGACAGAGCGGGCGCCGGCATGACGGCGGAGGACCTCGCCCATGCGGTTCGGCCGTTTGGGTGAACTGGTCTGATTTGCTGGCTGCTCGCTGAACCTGCGATCTGCCACAGTTCCATCATCCGCACTTCGTCACCCGGACTAAATTCGGGGGCCAGTGCGATCAGGTCCTTGATCGCGAAATACTCTTCTCACGGCGCAGACGCGCCGTGAATGGATGCCGGACCTAGTCCGGCATGACGGAGGACAGGTTTTTGCTCTGAGACAAGTCCTGTCGCGCTCGGGACCTTCAACTCCGCCTTCAATGGGCGGCCTTGCCTGCCTGGCTCGCCATTGCCATGCGCGAAGCACTGATCAGCAGCTTGCGCTCGGCGCGCTCCTGCTGCGGGGTGCGATTGTAGATTTCGCGATAACACTTCGAGAAATGCGACGCTGACACGAACCCGCAGGCGACGGCGACTTCCACCACCGGCATGGCCGATTGCACCAGCAGGTGACGGGCGCGGTCAAGGCGGATTTCAAGGTAATAGCGGGCGGGCGAGCGGCCCATTTCCTGGCGGAAGAGGCGTTCCACCTGCCGGCGCGACAGATCGGCGGCGTCGGCGATATCGAGCAGCGACAGCGGCTCGGCAAGATTGCCTTCCATCAATTCGATGATCGACAGAACCTTGCTGTTCTGCACGCCAAGGCGGGCGCGCAGCGGCAGGCGCTGGCGGTCGTTGGGGCTGCGCACGCGGTCGGTCAATTGCTGTTCGCAGACGCGGTTGACGAGGTTCTCGCCGAAATCCTGGCCGATCAGGCTCAGCATCATGTCGAGCGAGGCCGTGCCGCCGGCGCAGGTATAGATGTTGCTGTCGACTTCGAAGAGATCTGCGTAGACTTCCACCTGCGGGAAGGCTTCGGAAAAGCCGGGCAGGTTTTCCCAGTGGATCGCGCAACGTTTGCCGTTGAGGAGGCCAGCCTGCGCAAGGATATGGGCGGCGGTACAGAGGCTGCCGATGGCGATACCGCGATTATAGGCTTCGCGCAGCCAGGCGTTGACCGATTTGTTGATGTGTTGATCCACATCGATGCCCGAACAGATGATTGCCATTTCCGGGCGGTTTTCGCCGCTGACATAACGCCGCTCATCTGCAAGACAGGTATCGGCCTCAAGACAGATGCCGCTCGATGACATGACCTTCTGGCCATCGAGCGAGGCGATGCGCCATTCATAGGCCTGGTAGCCCAACATTCGGTTGGCGATGCGAAGCGTTTCAACCGCTGCGGCGAAGGGCAGCATGGTAAATTGCGGAATGAGAAAAAAGACGATTGAGCGCTTCTTCTGGGAGTTTCTGCTCATTTGCCCGTGCTCCGTTGCGAATACGCAATTCCTCCCTTGGAATTGGTCTTCTGGATGTCCTGTATGCGACATCTTTAACGAAAAATACGCCGTGGAATCGGGGCTGTCAAAAAATAGCTTTTGAAATATGCAAATTTTGCGACAAGCCTTTTTAAAGGGCGTCGCGTCGCATGTAAAACAGGCAGGCCAATTTACGCCCGGGGGCCGCCATTTACCTGCAGAGGGCGATGGCTCGCGGGCGTAAGAAAGGCTGCGAGCCATCGGCCGGCGGTCATTTGCGAATGACGCTTCTGCCGTAGTTGTCGGTTGTGGGCCATCCGATATCCTTCAATGTTTCAGGCGGGAGCGCTTCCAGCGCGCGGAGCATCCTCGCACGGCGCCATGACGCATAATGGGAGGCGATATTGCCTGACAGGCGCTGCAGCCAGCCGGCGGATGACGGGCGATGCGGGGAGCGGTTCGCCGCGGGCAGGTAATGTATCATGGTCATGTCTTCATCCTTTCCTGAACCACGATTGATGTGAGGATGGTGCGCCGTTGTTGACATTCAATCAAACGAAATGATATCCATCTATAAATCAAAATATTTGAAGGTGCGTGCCATGACCGTGACTTTCCGCCAACCGCTGCCGTTGCTGGATAACGACATATTGAGGACCTTCGTCGCCATTGCGGAAACGGGAAACTTCTCGACCGCCGCCGAAGTCGTGTTCAGAACACCATCGGCCGTTTCGATGCAGATCAAGAAGCTCGAAGAGCAGCTGAAAACGACGCTGTTCCTGCGCGATGCGCGTTCGGTGACATTGACGGCTCATGGGGAGACGCTTCTGACTTATGCGCGCCGCATGATTGCCTTGTCCAACGAGGCCGTGTCGCGTTTCGTCATGCCCGAATTGTCCGGTGTGGTGCGTCTCGGCGCACCGGAGGATATTGGCGAGCGCGGGCTGCTGCCGGGCATTCTCAAGCGTTTCGCCGAGGCTTTCCCCGGCATCATGATCGACGTCACAATCGATGCCAGCTCCAATCTCTATAAGCGGATGGACGAGCAGCGTCTTGATCTCGCCCTCGTCAACTGTGCTTCACATCCACTGAGGGACACCGGCGAGGTGCTGATGCGCGAACGGCTCGTCTGGGCGGGTGCGAAATGCGGCACGGCCTATCTGCGCGATCCGCTGCCGATCTCGATATGGGAAGAGGGCTGCATCTGGCGTTCGGAGGCGATTCATTCGCTGGAAAAACGTGGGCGCAATTTCCGCGTGGCCTATCTCAGCGGCCACACGATGGCACAGCGTGCGGCGATTGCCGCAGATCTCGCCATCGCGCCGCTGCCACGATCCTATGTGCTGAACGACATGGTCATTCTGGGCGAGAAGGAAGGCCTGCCGGAACTCGGCTATTTCGATATTCGCCTGATTATGGGCGACAAGGCGTCGCGGCCGGTGCTCGCAGTGGCGGAAAGCATCCGCAATGCCTTTGTCGAGGTTGCGAAGGCGGCATGAGGCGAAGGAACGCGTCACGGCCATCATGCGCCGTCGACGCGCCGCTTAGATCGCCACCGAACCCGTGGCTGCGGCGTGATCCGCGTTTTCGGTCCGCCAGCTGCCACGACTGACCAGCCAGTCTGACGACGCCTTCAGCCCGCCGAAGGGAAAGACATGGATCTGCCGGATCGGTCCTTGCGGATTGTCCCGCCAGTGCCGTTCGATCGGCCCGACGATGCTTTCCGGTGAATGACCCCTGGCAAGCGTGGTCAGGGAAAGCGCGTTTTTCTTGAGATAGGCAATGGAATTGCCGACACCGCAGAGCGCGGCGTATTTCAGGAGCGTGGTGATCTTGGCCGGGCCGGAAACGCCGATATGCACCGGCAGATCGATACCGGATGCGGCAAGCCCTTCTGCCCAGGCGATGAAGCGGGCGGAATCAAAACCGAACTGGGTGACGATGCGCATGGCGGCGTCGGTTCTTTCGCCAAAATCGCGTTTCAGCCGCAACGCGGCCGTCGCCGTTTCGTCGTTGAAATCGGGGCTGCCTTCCGGATGACCGGCAATTGCGATATGCCTGATGCCGCAACGGTCGAAAATGCCCGTGGAAAGCATGTCGATGGTAGACGTGAACGGGCCCTCTGGCTTCTCGACGCCACCGCCGACCGCCAGCACGTCGGTCACGCCGGCGTCGCCGGCAAGCCGCTTCACCTGTTCCTCGAAATCGATGCGAGAGGCGATACGGCGCGCCGCAAGGTGCGGAACGGGCTCATAACCGAGATCACGCAGATGCTTTGCGGCATCGACCAGCTTCACCTGCGAGGCGGCTCCGGTATCTGTCAGATAAACGCGCACGCCCTGCGGAAAAAGACCGGCAAGACTTGCCGGGCCAAGCACCTGCGCGGGTGAGGCCTCGATGGAGGCGGGGATGACGGAAGTGGCGGAGATATCGGGCAATGTGTGCATGATCCTTTTGATTATCATGCACCGTTTTTGAGGCCAAGTCTGTGCCTGTTGCGGCAAGACAGCCCTGCATCTGCGACGAAGCTTGAGCCGAGCGCGGTGCCGGCGGCGCTACCAGACCCGTTTCGTCAGACCGTTCCAGAGCCATGTCCAGATTGTTGGTGGAAAGCGGAGCACCGACTTTCCGGGCGAGGGCGGCTGCGGCGCAAGGCTGCCGGACAAGGCGTCTTCGATGGCATTGATGGCGATATCGACCGAGGCTGCTGTCAAGAGAAGGGGATAGGTGGCGATGGTGTCGGACGGTGAGGGTTTCAGCCGTTTTTCGTAAAGTGTGGCGCCGGTATCCACACCCTTGTCAACGAGATGCACGGTTGCGCCGAAATTGCCCCGGTCCTTTTCCACCAGCGCCCAGTATCCACCCATCTGGCCGCGATAGGCCGGGTTGATGCCGGCGTGAAAATTGATGATGGGGCAGTGCAGGTCCCTGAGCGGCGCCGGCGTCAGCAGACGGCAGGAAATGGTGAAGATGACAGCCGGTTTCAGGAGATTGGCGGCCTTGCGACATTCTTCATCGTTCAGCGAGGCGAAATGCGTGACTGGAATGGTGCCGCCCAGATCAGGCAGGAGACCATGCTCCGCAATGATCTCTTTGCTTCTTCGTACCGTGAAGCGTTTGCCGAGCCGCGATGCGACCATCGTCGCCAGCTGGCCCACTGCGACAATCCAGCCGAGGCGTCTTGCCCGGCGCTTGAGGATGGCCGATTTGCTTTCGGGCTGTTCCATGAACACATGGATGTCGGGAAATCGCGCTGCCAGCGCATTGATCATGACGTTAGGGTTCACGCCGCCCGCCGTCATCACCAGAAGCCGATTATTGATGTCAGTCATGTCACCCACTGGATTTCTCAAGCCACGATCCACGCGCAGTTTCCCTCGCGAAGCTCAAAACCATGTTAATTTTCATCGACAGGATTTTTTGAAACGCCGCTGGAACCGAATTTTGGGACTCACGTTATTGTGACGCATATCACATCGGCGCTTGCCTCGGACGGCAAGTCATAGGGGAGTAGTTTCAAATGATCACACGCATTCTTTCGACCGTTTTCGTGGCTCTGCTGACCGTCGTGACGCTCAGTTCTTGCGGCAACACCATTCGCGGCATGGGCCGGGATACGGCGAACGCCGTGGATGCGACCCAGGATGCCGGCCGTAGCGTCGACCGCGCCGCCCGTCGCTGACGACATCTCCCCTTCTGAAAGTCCGGCGTCTCCCTGAAGCCAGGGTGACGCCTTTTCTTTGACCGAATTTCCCTGCGAATGTTCCCCTGAAGAGAATCACGGGGTGGGCATGAACAGATCGATGAAAAGACTGGCGAAGCTGCTGTTGCCGTTGCTGCTTCCATTTGCGGCCGAAGCGGGCGGGCAGGTGGATTTCTGCAGAATCGTGGATCATGCGGGCGGCCGCTATACCGTCTGCAGTTTCGATCCGGCGAAAAGCACCATCCGGATTTACGACCGCGACCATGTCTCAGGACAGGGATATCGTTCTTTCGCCGATCTATCCTCCGCGCTCTGGCGTCAGCACATGTTCAGTGTCTTCGCCATGAATGGCGGCATGTATCATTCCGATTATTCCCCCGTCGGGCTGTTTATCGAAAACGGCGTGGAACGTTCGCCACTCAGCACCCGCGGTGGCTGGGGCAATTTCCATCTTCTTCCGAATGGCGTGTTTTACCTGAAGGATCACAGGGCGGGCGTGCTGGCGACCGAAGCCTATCTGACGGCCGACCCGAAGCCCGATTTTGCCACCCAGTCCGGGCCGATGCTTGTTATCGACGGCGGAGTGCATCCGCGTTTTCTGCCCGACAGCGACAGCTTGAAGCGCCGCAACGGCGTCGGAGTCTCTCGCGATGGCATGGTACATTTTGCCATTTCGGACAATACCGTGCGCTTTTACGATTTCGCCACCCTGTTCAGGGATGTGCTGGATTCACCGAATGCGCTCTATCTCGACGGCACCATTTCCAGCGTCGATATTCCCGAGATGAAGAGGCGAGATTCATTGTTCCCCATGGGGCCGATCATCGCCGTGGTCGACAGGGTGCCGGATTAGTCGAGCGGGTCAGATCGGCGCCTTGGGATAGGCTTTTTCAAGGCCGGCGGAAGCCGTCAGCCCCTTGCGGAAGGCGAGATAAGCAGGATGCTGGCTTGCCTTCGCAATTTCCGCGAAGCGGATTTGCAGACGGGCAGGGGCGTGGCCACCCAGCCATTCACCGGTGGCTTCAAGCTTCAGGCTATTAAGGAAACGGGCGCCGGCCTGCTGGTCGAGATAAAGGTTAAGGCCTGCCAGCAGGTTCTCGTCCTGCAGCGCGTTCTCCATCAGCAACGACACCCAGGCCTTATCCTCACTCGCAAGCGAGGTCAGTTTCGAAGCAACAGTTTCACGGTCGGGGAAAGAGGATGTCTGCATGTGGGACTCGCATCGTTGCTGTTTGACCATGGTCGATAAAGCAGCGGTCGCAGCCATTCAAGATGGGTTTCAGCGGAAGAATTGCGACCGCAACGTGCCCGCGTCCGCCGTTTTCAACAGGTGTTTGTATGAAACCTTTAAAAAACGGTTACACTTTAGCCTAAATTGCGGCGAGGCCAGAAATGGCACTGGTTTCAGGGTCGCGCTAACGCTTTGTTTTTTAACATACCTATGCAAGGCGCGAATGGCAGCCCGTCGAAAACGCCTTCATTTAGCCGCTTTTTGCATTTGCCTTCCGCGCCGGATTTTAATAAATGCTTCCTCCACGGGCCGGGTCTTGAAGATCGCCCGGAGAGTGAATAGCTGGAGTAATCATGGAAGAAACCGCTCAGAAATCCTGCTGGGGCGTCACGTTGCGCGCACTCGCAGGCTTTGCCGCTTTTCTCGCATTGACGTACATTTTTGGCAGCCCATAAGCATCTCTCCTGATTGACGGGTTTTGAAACGGCGCGGTTTTCCTCTGGAAACCGTGCTGTTTTCGTTTCCGGGAGGCCCATGTCGCAGCTGCAAAAGCCGGTGCCGCTCTTTTGTGGCGATAAGTTCCAGCTTTGGATATGATGTGACGGAATCCATTACGCAGGAAAAACTCAATGTTTCTTTCGGTCTTTGACGTCTTCAAGATCGGTATCGGCCCTTCCAGTTCGCATACGATGGGACCGATGACGGCGGCCAACCGCTTTCTGGCGCTGATCCTCAGCGACGAGTGGCCGCGCCCCGCCGGTGCCGCCGTTGCGCGCCTGAAGGTCAGCCTGCACGGGTCTCTCGCCTTCACCGGCATTGGTCATGGCACCGGCCGGGCAGTCATTCTCGGCCTGACCGGCGAGCGGCCGGACCTTGTCGATCCCGACGCGATGGACGCCATCATAGAGGCGGTGGAGAAGGCCGGTACGGTTACGCCGCCCGGCCATCCGACCTACGAGTTCAGGACGGCCGAAGATCTCGTCTTCGACAAGAAGAACCCGCTGCCGGGCCATGCGAACGGCATGACCTTCTCCGCTTTCGATAACCAGGGCAGGCTGCTGGTCAAGCGCATCTATTATTCCGTCGGCGGTGGCTTTGTCGTCACCGACACGGAACTGGAGGCGATCAAGCAGCGCGGCAAGACCATCGATAACGGCCCGCGCGTGCCCTATCCTTTCGCCACGGCGAAGGAAATGCTGGAAATGGCCGCGCGGTCCGGCCGCACCATCGCCCAGATGAAACGGGCGAACGAGGAGACGGTTGTTTCGCGCGAAGAGCTGAATGAACGGCTGGACCAGATTTGGGACGCGATGAACGGATGTATCGAGCGCGGGCTGAAGGTGGACGGCATCATGCCCGGCGGCCTCAAGGTGCGTCGCCGTGCCCGTTCGATCTATGAAAAACTGAATGCGGAATGGCGTAGCAACCGGTTGAATCCCGTCATGGCGAATGACTGGTTGAGCGTCTATGCCATGGCCGTGAACGAAGAGAACGCGGCCGGCGGCCGTGTCGTCACCGCGCCCACCAATGGCGCTGCGGGCGTGGTGCCGGCGACGGTGCGGTATTTCCGGCATTTCCATGAGGATGCCACCGTCGACGACGTGCGGGACTTTCTCCTCACGGCGGCAGCGATTGGCGGCATCATCAAGCATAACGCGTCGATTTCCGGCGCGGAGGTGGGCTGTCAGGGGGAAGTGGGATCGGCTGCGGCCATGGCGGCGGCAGGTCTCGCGGCGGTGATGGGCGGATCGCCCGAGCAGATCGAGAATGCGGCGGAAATCGCGCTCGAACATCATCTCGGCATGACCTGCGACCCGATCGCCGGATTGGTGCAGGTGCCCTGCATCGAACGCAACGCACTGGGCGCGGTCAAGGCGGTCACGGCGGCGTCGCTGGCGCTGAAAGGCGACGGTCAGCACTTCGTGCCGCTGGATGCCTGTATCGAAACCATGCGCCAGACCGGCAACGACATGAGCGAGAAATACAAGGAAACCTCAACCGGCGGCCTTGCCGTCAACGTTGTGGAGTGTTGAGCGGGCTGGGCGCCCGGCATGTCCGGCATGCTTGACGCCCGCCGCAAAAAGGCATTGATAGAGACATGCCTCTACATCTCATCAAACTTTGCGTCGGCGCGGATTCACTCCAGGACCTGAGGGATTGGGTCGCGCAGCGATCGCTCACCGCCATGGCTGCGGGCCTGGAGCCGCACAGCGTCCACACCACCCGCATGATCCCCAAACGGGTAGAGGAACTGCTTGAAGGCGGCTCACTCTACTGGGTCATCAAGGGGCAGGTGCAGGCTCGACAGAAGCTGCTCGATATCCGTTCTTTCAAGGGAGACGACGGTATTTCGCGCTGCGATCTCGTTCTCGGACCCGAGGTGATCGAGACCTCACCTGCGCCGAAGCGGCCGTTTCAGGGCTGGCGCTACCTGAAGGATGACGAGGCGCCGCGCGATCTCGGGGGTGGAGGAGGCGGCGAGGACATGCCTTCCGATCTCAGGCGCGAACTGGCCGAACTTGGTCTGCTCTGACGCATGATGGACGAAAATGAAAAAGCCGGCACCTTTTGGTGGCCGGCTTTTTTATTTGGGGAGACGGGTTGGTCAGTTGATGCCGCCGACTGCATTGGTGGCGCGGCCATCCTGAATTTTCACCCAGCGACCCGGGTTGGCGGTGTCCTGACGCTTCAGATAGGTATATTCGGTTTCCGACCAGTTCATGACCTTGTTGCGCATATTGTCGAGAACGAAGTCGCCACGGTCGGTGCGAACGGTCAGAACGGCATGGCCTTCGCCATTCGGCTGCAGAACGACGGTGATCAGCAGGTTGGAGGCGGAGAAACCCTTGTTCATCAGCATCTTGCGCTTCAGCAATACGAAATCTTCGCAATCGCCGACGGTGGTAGGATAGGCCCAGCGTTCTTCGACGCCGTAGATTTCCATGTCGGTCATCGGCGTGATCGTGGTGTTGACGGTGTAGTTGACGTCAAGCATCGTCTTCCAGCGCTCTTCCGTCAGCTTCATCGGGCCATTGTCCAGCGAAGTCGGCTGGCACTCGCTCTGATAGGTCTGGCAGAATTCATAGTGGCCGATCGGTGGATTGGCCTTGCCGATGACGCGCATGACCGCTGCCGGCGATGCGCTGGCCTGCTGTGCGAAGGCGCCGACGATGAACGCGATCAGGATGAAAACGATACGGTTGTTGTTCATTGCTTGTCTCCCCGTGTTGAGGAGACATTCGCAGGTATTTTTTGACCCGGCGGAAATTTGCGTGGCGCAATTTGAGCTTAAATTTCAGCAAATTAGCCGATGTTTTGAACTGTATTTGAAGTGTTTTTTACACGTGTTTGAAGCAAATTTTATTAGAATTTTACGCATTCCGGCTTTAGGTTTTTGGTAGCCATTTATGCCGCTGTATCGACAGCGATTTTTCGTTCGCAGGTGTTTTCATACCCATGTTCATCGCCGTAGCGGAAGCGGGCGATGTAGGGGATTTCCCGTTTTGGGATGGGTGTTCCTTGCTGGCGCGCGTCGAAAAAGCGCCGAAAAAAACTTCAAAAAAACTGCTTTTTTCTCGAAAAAAAGTTCGGACGGCGTGTTGCAGGCTACGTCCGTGCCCCGGTCGTGCCGCAAATTACCAAGGGGAGCGTTCCTGTCGGGACGTTGTTTGGGCGACAGGTCGAAAGCGGCAAACTGCGTCCGCGGACTTGTTTTTGAACGGGGATATCCGCGTCGCGAACACACGCCGACCGGATTTTCGGGCAGGGACGAGGAGGCGAGGCTGCGGTAAAGGTGCGTTGAAAAAGCCGCCCGGTCCCGACTGCCCATCATGGTGCGATGGACTGACTGCAGCCTTGTACGCTGCCTGACTTCACGCTTTGCGGAGGAATGGCGTCGGGCCGTGCGGGGCCATTTTACAGAAACTCGATCAATGCGTCGGGTGACTGGACACGATCGAATTCAACGGCGACGCCTTCCATGAAGTGACGCACGATCTTGCCACTCATGTTTTTGCCAAGCTGGACGCGGCTTCCGAGCGGCGGCCGGTGTTCTATCTCGATTGCTGCGCCCGAGAGCGACAGGTCGATCAGGCGGCAGGCGACGAGCATGCCGTCTTCGAGAACCAGCTGCGCCCTGGCATTGCGCGGCGTCAGGCGGTCGTGGCGACGGTCTTCCGGCAGGCCCAGCAACTGACGCTTGGCGATCCATGCGAGCTGGGCGGCGAGCTTTTCGCGTTTGCGCTCGGGCGCATTGATGGCGATGAGGAAACCGGATGCAGTCAGCGACGTCACCGTGCCTTCGATCCGGCCGATATGCTGGAGATAGGCGATGACGCGATCGCCATTGCGGGCGACACCCGGGCAGGTGAATTGTGCTCTCTCGGCGGTCATCTCGGTGGCGGTGCAATCATATTCTTCGTGATCGGGCAACATGAGCCGGCCATTGAAGGACACACGCACGGCGTCGTCGAGGCGAACTTCCTCAACCGGGCGCAGAATTTGGGCGGTGTTGACCGAACGGGACGAAAACATGGGCAGCGCAAATTGTAATGAATGATGATCGTCCGTTTCTACCCTGTGCGAGTTAACAGACTGTATTACCTAATCTCTACAATTTTTCTAATCGACCAAATCGTTACGTTTCGTTGCCCCGCGCTCGGTGCGGCCATGGGCTTTCAGCATCGCTTCGTCGATCCTGGACGCCTCAGCATCTACCCGTTCGTAACGCGGCTGCGGCATTGGCCGAATATCCGGCCGGGTTGATGTCCATACGCAGCAGCCGGCTGCTTTTCATCGACAGACGGTGTATCGGCACCATCAATGTGTGGTGCCGTGGCTGCTGTGGAAGCAGCGCGCCGAGGAGCCGCGGGGCGACACCTGCTTCCGTGCGCAGTGGCAGCAGCAGCATTTCGAACGCCAGGGGCGTGTCGCCGTAGCCGTCGTCAGCATCGATGTCGAAGACCACGGGCAATTGATGTTGCAGGATGCCGAGCGCCACGCGACAGGGAAAGGACGCGCCGGCCGCCGGCCAGAGTTCTGAAAACGGGCGGTCCCGCAATTCGCGGCCGAACAGGTCGCAAAGACGGGTGCCGGCAAGACGGAAGAAGGGTGTTTCCTCTCCTTTGTCTGTCAGGATGAAAAGGTCGCCGAGATGAGTCTTGAGCTTCGAGGGTTCAATGTCCTCGCGGCGTGGAGCGGCGCTCTTGCCGCGCAATTCATCCCAATAGGCATATATCTCCAGTCCGGCCATGCTCTTCATAGCATCTCTCCATGTTCGTTTTTGGGACATCATGTCCATCCGAACGTCTGTATCTGGAGGTGTAGCGATTTTCGTGCCAACTGGATTTGTTAAGGTTAACAAAGGGTTGATATTGCCTGACGGCATTTGTCGTGGCATCGGTGCGGCCCTGTCGGGGAAAGCTCCTTCAGCACAATTTAATGGCACCGCACGTTCCTTTACGGTGGGCCTGCAAGCCGGACCGTTTTTGGCCCGGCGCCTTTTCCGGTTACGGTTCCGGCGTCGCGCGCTTCGAAGGCGGGACGGCTTTTTTTTCTTTCAGGCTTCCTATATTGCTCGGGAAACGCAAAATTCGACCAAGACAGGGATGAACCATGTCCTACGAGGACGGCGAACAGCCGCCGGTTTCGGAAACGCCGGAGCCGAAAGACGATGCGAACAATCCCGTCTTCAATCTGCCATCGCTGCTGGTGGGCATCTTGGTCGTGCTGATCGTTGCTTATGTCGTTCCCGCCTATCTTCTGTCGGAGGAAGGCAATGGCTGGTTCATCTTCACCTTCGGCTTCATTCCGCTGCGTTATGCGGTGCCGTTTTCCCAGCAGGGGCTGGAATGGCTGTGGACGCCGGTGACCTATTCTTTCCTGCATGGCGGTATCGAGCATATCCTCTTTAACGGATTGTGGCTGATGGCCTTCGGCGCGCCGGTTCTGCGCCGGATCGGAACAGTGCGTTTCGTGCTGTTATGGTGCATTTCCGCCGCCGTTTCGGCCTTTGGCCACGCCGTTCTGAACTGGGGGGACGTGACGGTGCTGATCGGAGCGTCCGGTGTCGTTTCGGCGCTGATGGGAGCGGCCTGCCGGTTCGCCTTTCCGGCGCGGGGCGGATATAGCGCGTCTTTCGGCCATCTGATGCCGCGGCAGAGCATTCTTGCGGCGCTCTCCAACCGTACGGTGCTGATCTTCACGCTGATGTGGCTGTTCGGCAATGTGCTGATTGCGGTCGGCGTGCCGCTGTTCGGCGACGTCGGCGGTCAGATCGCCTGGGATGCCCATGTTTTCGGGTTTCTGCTCGGCTTCCTGTTCTTCGGCCTTTTCGATCGCCCGTTACGCTAGGCCGATCACGCTCCTTGTCGGGCGTGGCGCAAATTTGCTTTCGGGCGTCCCATCCGGGATTGCATTCACGCGGGCCTCAGCGCACCATACCTCATGATTTGCAACCGCCGGGGGAGACTGCGGCACTGCGGATCGCTGCAAAGAGGAGGAAGGCATGCCAACATTCGTAAAGGATCTTCTCGACCGCAAGGGCCGGGACGTCGTGACTGTCAATCCTGAGGTCAGCATCGGTGAGGCGGCGGCCACGCTGCACGCGCATAAGATCGGTTCCGTCGTCGTGACCGATGGCGATGGTGTCGTTCTCGGCATCTTCACGGAACGCGATCTCGTAAAGGCCGTGGCGGGCCAGGGTGCCGCTTCCCTCCAGCAATCCGTTTCAGTGGCCATGACCAAAAATGTCATCCGCTGTCACCACGATTCCACCACCGATGAGCTGATGGAAATCATGACGGGCGGGCGCTTCAGGCATGTGCCGGTCGAAGAGAATGGCCGCCTTGCCGGCATCATCTCCATCGGCGACGTGGTGAAGGCGCGGATCGGTGAAATCGAGGCCGAAGCGGAGCATATCAAGGCTTATATTGCCGGGTGAGTTAGTGTCCTCTCCCTCATTCCTGTGCTCGTCACAGGAATCTAGTCAGCCCAAGTCCTTGGGCTGAAAGCAGTTCCTACCGCCACGCAGACGCGCATCGGCTGGATTCCCGTGACAGGCACAGGAATGAGGGAGCTTCTCGCCTCACCGCCGGAACGCCTGCTGCATGCGCTCCAGTTCCGGAATGCGCGCGCGCGTTTCCTGATATCCCCTATCGATGGCTTCACTGGCGCGATGGAATTCCGACAGGCCGATATCGTTGATGCGGGGATGAAGCATCAGATCGGGCGGATCACCTGCAAGACGCGAGCGCGATATCCTGTCCTGGATGATGTTGAAGGCCTGCACCATGACGCCCGGCAGGCCGGGGCGCGGCGCGCTGTCGTGCGGTGCGCCGCCGGGAGGTGCAGCGGCGTGCTTGACGACGGCGGAGCGGCCGAAGAGATCGTAATTGAGGTTTACCGCCACGACCAGCGCCTGCTCATAGGCCCGGCAGACCGAAACCGGCACGGGATTGACGAGGGCGCCATCGATGAGGGTGCGGCCGTTGCATTGCACGGGTTCGAAGATGCCGGGCAGCGCATAGGATGAACGCAAGGCGGTCACGAGATCACCCTGATGAATCCAGACTTCATGACCCGTGCGCAACTCCGTCGCGACGGCGATGAAGGGATGATCGAGGCTTTCGACGCGCAGCCCTTCTAGATGCTCCTGCATGCGTTTTGTGAGCCGCATTCCGCCGAAGAGCCCGCCGCCGCCGATCGTGAGATCCAGCAGGCCGGCAATGCGGCGCATCGTCAGCGAACGGGCGAATTCCTCAAGCTCATCGAGCTTGCCGGCGAGATAACATCCGCCAACCAGTGCGCCGATTGAGGTGCCGGCGATCATGCCGATCTTGACGCCCGCTTCATCGAGGGCCCGCAGGACACCGATATGGGCCCAGCCGCGGGCTGCGCCACCGCCAAGCGCGAGCGCTATCCGGTGTTTATCGACGATCTGTGTAACGGGCGGTTCATTGCCGATGACGTCGGTATTACCCGCCGCAAGGTGGTTCTGACGATTTCCCCATCCCAACATGACCGCACTCCCTGCCAGTTCTTCGGGTTCCGCCCTTGGCCCCGGAACCCGCTATATTGGTAGCAAATTGGTGCGGCCGATGGAAGGCGGCGGTTTATGTGCCTGAATAGGTCGTCGCCGGATCGAAATGGCGCGTATCGTCGGTGATTTTCGTCACCGCCTGGCCATCAGCCATTTCGACCGTGCGGTAGAAGCAGGAGCGGCGGCCGGTGTGGCAGGTGGCATCGTGGCCCGCGACCGAGACCTTCAGCCACACGGCGTCCTGATCGCAATCGGTGCGGAATTCCTTCACGGTCTGCAGGTTGCCCGACGTTTCGCCCTTCTTCCAGATCTTGTCGCGCGAACGGCTGTAATAGTGGGCGATGCCGGTCTCAAGCGTCAGCGACAGGGCCTGTGCATTCATATGGGCGACCATCAGCAGTTCGCCATCGCGCGCGTCGGTGACTACGGCTGTGACGAGGCCGTGGGCGTCGAATTTCGGCGAAAAGAGACCTGCGTTTTCAAGCGCTTCCTTGTCCGCGGGCGCGGACGGAAAGGGAATGGACATGGCAACCTCGGAAAATCATCTGGCGGAACGATGAGAGGGGCGGATGAAACGGACGAGTGCCCGCCACTCTGAATTTTCTTGCGCATCGGATTTTCCGAAAGCCGCATTACGGCTTTCGGGCCGGTGCTTAACGGTTCCGCACCATAGTCATGAAGCGCACCTGTTCGGCCGGGTCGTTCTTGAACGTGCCGGTAAAGGAGGTGGTGAGGGTGGTCGACCCCTGCTTGTTGACGCCGCGCATGGACATGCACATATGTTCGGCATCGATCATGACGGCCACGCCGCGCGGTTTCAGGGTTTCCTCAATCGATCTTGCGATCTGCGCGGTCATGTTTTCCTGCGTCTGCAGGCGGCGGCCGAAGATTTCGACAACGCGGGCGATCTTCGACAGGCCAAGCACGCGACCGGCCGGAAGATAGGCGACATGCGCCTTGCCGACGATCGGCACCATATGGTGTTCGCAATGGGAGAAGAACGGAATGTCGCGCACCAGCACCACATCGTCATAACCGCCGACTTCCTCGAAGGTCGTGCCGAGCACGTCCTGAACATTCAGCTCGTAACCGGCAAAAAGCTCGCGGTAGGCCTTGGCGACGCGCTTCGGCGTATCCAGAAGTCCTTCGCGGGCGGGATTTTCTCCAGCCCAGCGCAAGAGAACGCGCACTGCTTCTTCCGCTTCGGCCTGGCTCGGGCGAGCTTCGGCCACGTCGGGTTTTGCGCCAGCGCCGGGGAAATTCTTCACGATCGCATCCATTCCGTCTCTCCCGATGCGGGTAAAGGCCGCACCTGAATTCGTTTTACATCGCGAACCCATGTTCGCAGTTGCTGCTATCTGGTTGTTTTATAGCATTTTGGCAAGGCCGATGCTGTTTTTTCGGTATCGGAGCCGTTAATTTGATCACGGCTTGATGTCCAGAAAGCTCGTTAGCATATAATGAGAATGAAGGGCAGGAAAGCTTCACTGCGACAAACGCTGTGTTAGAAAAATTTGACCTGTCCTGTTTTGGGCATTCTTGAGCGCGCCGGGCACCAATGATGGACGATATCTACAATAATCGCATTCTGGACTTTGCCGGGAATATCCCGCTCATCGGCGTTCTTGAGGATGCTGACGCCAGCGCCGAGAAACACTCCCGGCTGTGCGGTTCGAAGCTGAAGGTCTATCTGAAAGTCGAAGACGGTATCGTAACGGCGTTTTCGCACGAGGTTCGTGCCTGTGCGCTCGGCCAGGCCTCCGCCTCCATCATGGCACACCACATCGTCGGGGCCTCCAGCGGCGAAGTCCGGCAGGCGCGGGAAGACATGCTTGCCATGTTGAAACAGGGTGGCGATGGCCCGACGGGCCGTTTCGAGGACATGCGCGTTCTGTCACCGGTCAGGGATTTCAAGGCCCGCCACGCCTCCACCATGCTGACCTTCGAAGCCGTGGTCGATGCGCTCGACCAGATCGAAGGGCGGCAGGCTCTCGACGCCGCGGGTTAGGCAATGTGCGGCGAACCGGGCTGCCGGCACCAGCAGGCCGAGGTGAAAGCCGGGCGATCACGTAACTGGACGGGCAGCTTTGCCAGGACGCCAGGACGGCTTTTCGGTGTCGGCTTTATCAGGCTTTATCAATTGACGCTTTCCGGCTTCATCGGAAACTCCTGCCGCCATATCCCCACCTGTTCGGAATATGGCTACGAGGCGATTGCCCGCCACGGGCTTTGGGCCGGCGGCTGGATGACGCTATTTCGTGTGGCGCGCTGCGGACCGGGCGGCACAAGCGGTCTGGATCCGGTGCCGGAAGTACTTGATGGAAGCAGGCGCTGGTGGATGCCGTGGCGCTACTGGAGCCGACATCGATGAATGACTATGTGGCCCTGCTGCACAGCATCGTTCTCGGCGTGGGCAAGCGGCTTATCATGGCCGATCTCAGGGCCATGGCGGAAGAGCTGGGATTTACCGACTGCAGGACGCTTGTCGCGACCGGAAATCTTGTTTTTCGCGCTGAAGCGGCACCTGTCCGCGAGATAGAGGACAGGCTGGAGCGCGCCTTCGAAGATCGCTTCGGCAAACATGTCGATATTCTCGTTCGTTCCGGCGGCGACTGGCTGAAGCTGGCGGCGGACAATCCCTTCGCCAAGGGCAATCCGCCGGATGTCTGCGTGCGGGTGATGCGTGAACCGCTTGGCGAAGGTATCCTTGGATTTCTCGATAAGTACCGCCGACAGGAGACGATCGCCGTAATCGGCGGTGACTTGTGGATCGATTTCAAGGGCAAACCGAGCGAGAGCAGGCTGCTGTCTGCGCTGACCACAAGAAGGCTCGGTATCGGCACGACCCGCAACGCCAACACGGTCAATGGTCTCGCGGAAATGCTTCGCTGAGCGGCCTTCACCTTTGACTGCAATGGCAAAAGCCTTTATCAGCCTGCGTGCCCGCCTGTCGCGGGCAAATCATTATTCCAACACCACCCGCATTCGTTGGCGGGACTGGACAGGAGCACTAAACGATGTCTGAAGCCGTTTCCCTTACATTTCCCGATGGTTCCGTCCGCAGCTACGCCCCCGGCACGACCGGCCGCGAGGTTGCCGAATCCATCTCCAAATCGCTCGCCAAGAAAGCCGTCGCCATAACGCTTGATGGCACCCTGCGCGATTTGTCCGACACCATCACCGATGGCAAGATCGAGATCGTCACGCGCGAAGACAAGCGTGCACTTGAGCTCATCCGCCACGATGCCGCTCACGTCATGGCCGAGGCCGTGCAGGAACTGTGGCCCGGCACGCAGGTGACGATCGGCCCTGTTATCGAGAACGGCTTTTATTACGACTTCGCCAAGAACGAGCCCTTCACGCCGGAAGATCTGCCGAAGATCGAAAAGCGCATGAAGGAAATCATTCAGCGCAACAAGCCGTTTACCCGTGAAGTCTGGTCGCGTGAAAAGGCCAAGGAAGTCTTCGCCGCCAAGGGCGAGAATTACAAGGTCGAGCTGGTCGATGCGATTCCGGAAGGTCAGGACCTGAAGATCTATTATCAGGGCGACTGGTTCGATCTTTGCCGTGGCCCGCATATGGCTTCCACCGGCCAGATCGGCACTGCCTTCAAACTGATGAAGGTGGCCGGCGCCTATTGGCGCGGCGACAGCAACAATGCAATGCTGTCACGCATCTATGGCACCGCCTGGGCGACGCAGGAGGAACTCGATAATTACCTTCACGTTCTGGCCGAAGCCGAAAAACGCGACCACCGCCGTCTCGGCCGCGAAATGGACCTGTTCCATTTCCAGGAAGAAGGTCCGGGCGTCGTGTTCTGGCACGGCAAGGGCTGGCGCATGTTCCAGACGCTGACGGCCTATATGCGCCGGCGGCTCGCCAACACCTATCAGGAAGTCAACGCGCCGCAGGTGCTCGACAAGTCGCTGTGGGAAACCTCCGGTCACTGGGGCTGGTATCAGGAAAACATGTTCGCGGTGAAATCCGCCCATGCCTTTACCCATCCCGATGACGAGGAAGCCGATCAGCGCGTCTTTGCGCTCAAGCCGATGAACTGCCCCGGTCACGTGCAGATTTTCAAGCATGGCTTGAAGTCTTACCGCGAAATGCCGGTTCGTCTTGCTGAATTCGGCAATGTGCACCGTTATGAAGCGTCCGGCGCTTTGCACGGCCTGATGCGTGTTCGTGGCTTCACGCAGGATGATGCGCATGTCTTCTGCACGGAAGAGCAGATGGCGGCGGAATGCCTGCGGATCAACGATCTGATCCTTTCCGTCTACGAAGATTTCGGCTTCAGCGAAATTGTCGTCAAGCTCTCCACGCGCCCGGAAAAGCGCGTTGGTTCCGACGATCTGTGGGATCGCGCCGAAAGCGTGATGATGGAGGTTCTGAAGACCATCGAGGAACAGTCGGAGGGACGCATCAAGACCGGCATCCTGCCGGGTGAGGGTGCCTTCTACGGACCGAAGTTCGAATATACCCTGAAGGACGCCATCGGCCGCGAATGGCAGTGCGGCACGACGCAGGTGGACTTCAACCTGCCTGAGCGTTTCGGCGCCTTCTATATCGACCAGAACTCGGAAAAGACGCAGCCGGTGATGATCCATCGCGCCATATGCGGCTCGATGGAGCGCTTCCTGGGTATCCTGATCGAGAACTTCGCCGGTCACATGCCGCTATGGTTCGCACCGCTCCAGGTCGTGGTCGCGACGATCACCTCTGATGCGGATGATTATGGTCGTGAGGTTGCGGAAGCGCTGCGCGAAGCGGGCATGGCGGTCGAGACCGACTTCCGCAACGAAAAGATCAACTACAAGATCCGCGAGCACTCGGTGACCAAGGTTCCTGTCATCATGGTCTGCGGCCGCAAGGAAGCGGAAGAGCGCACCGTCAACATCCGCCGTCTCGGCTCGCAGAACCAGACATCGATGTCGCTTGAGGAGGCAATCACCAGCCTCGTGGACGAAGCGACGCCGCCGGATGTGAAGCGCAAGCTTGCGGCGAAGAAGCAGGTTGCCTAATAACAGTTACGGCCCCTTCGGGGGCCGTTTTGTTTGTGGGGATGTGCGGGTAATTTCACTGCCAAAGGCGACGCATTCACCTCCGTCATCCCGGACTAGATCCGGGGCCCAGCGCGATCAAGTCGTTGATCGCGAAAGACTCTCTTCACGACGCAGACGCGTCGTCGCTGGATACCGGATCAAGTCCGGCATGACGGATGGATGTGGGTGACGCCTACTCGAAATCCCCGGACATCTCTTCCGGCGCCTGATCCTTCATCAGCACTTCCACATCCGAATCCCGGCCGGCGGTTACCTTGAAGTTGCGCTGGTAGACCTTGTCCTTGTTGCGGGCGATGGCGGTATATTCGCCTTCGGCCAGCACCATGGTCGAAAAGGCGCTGACGCTTTCATTGACAACGTCACCGCCGCCGTTCAGCACCGACCAGGCCGTATCGGCAATGGCTTCGCCGCCCGCTTCGGATACCAGCTTGAGGGTGATCTGTGCCGCCCGGTGCTGAAGGGTCGCTTCGGTAAGCTTGCCGGCTTCCACCTGGATATCGGCGCGCACGGAGGCGTTGGCGTTACCGTATTGGGAAACGACGTGATATGTGCCGGCATTGAGGCGCACGATGGTGTTCGGTTTAATGTCTTCCATAACCAGCCCGCGTTCGCCATCGGGACGGGCGTCGGAGGAATAGATAGAGAATTTCAGCTGGTTGGCGGAAATCTGCTTGTCGGACCCTGCAACGGCGTTCAGCACGAAACCACCGGCATCGAGAATCAGCACCTGTTTCTGGACGCTGCCGGAGGCAGGCACGTTGAGCTTCTTGGTGACACCTGCGCGGCCGAAAGCGACGTTGACGAAATATTCGCCCGGCACCAGATGGAATTCCGCCGAGCCGCCCTCTGAGCTTGCCAGCATCGGCAATTTACCGTCGGTGCCGGGGATGGGGCTGAATACGCGCCAGGACAGGCCTTCCTTCACCGCTTCGCCTTCGCCGGTCAGCTTGGCTTCCATGACTATGTCGCGGGCGGTGCTAGTCGGCGCGTTGGGGGCGGAGGGAGCGGTGAAAGCATTGAGTTTCGGCATTTTAGGCGTGCCGCCGAGTTGCTTGAAGTCCTTGAAGGCGTCCTGCGAAAAAGCAGCTTGCGATAACAGGCCAAGCGCGGCACATGCAATGCTCAGACGCGCCGCGATTTTGATTGCCGACATTTTCGATACCGATTGACTTCTTGATTTTCCCGGATCACTTCAAAACCAATGCCGTGGCTATTTCAAGGCCCATGTTTTTGCGATGACAGCAGAATGGAAGATTATTGATCATGACAAGTGATATCAAGCTCCTCGATTACCTCAGGGTTCGCCGTTCCACGCCGGCCCTGCAACTTGCCGAGCCGGGACCCGCGAAGGCGGAAATTGAAGATATCCTGCGGCTCGCCGTGCGCGTGCCTGACCATGGTAAGCTTGCGCCGTGGCGTTTCGTGGTTTTCCGCGGCGAGGAGCGCGTCCGTCTCGGTGAAACGGCGCTTCGGATCGCACTCGAAAAGAACCCGGACCTCGACCTGCAGCAGCAGGAAGCCGAGCGCACCCGTTTCACCCGCGCACCCGTCGTCATTGCCGTCATCAGCACTGCAAAGCCGCATTTCAAGATTCCGGAGTGGGAACAGATCATGTCGGCCGGCGCGGTGTGCCTCAATCTCATCTTCGCAGCCAATGCCAGCGGTTTCGCAGCGAACTGGCTGACGGAATGGCTCGCTTTCGATCCGGCCTTTCTCGCGGAAATCCACGTCGATGCGGCGGAGAAGGTCGCGGGGTTCATTCATGTCGGTTCGACGACATTCCCGCCGGTGGAACGGCCTCGGCCGGAGCTTGCCGATGTCGTCACCTGGGTTGGGGAAGTCTGATGTTCTACACCACGGACACCAACCAGCACGGCCTGCCGCATGATCCGTTCAAGGCCATCGTCGCGCCGCGCCCGATCGGCTGGATCGGCTCGAAGGGCAGGGAAGGTTCCCTCAACCTCTCGCCCTATTCCTTCTTCAACGCGATTTCGGACCGGCCGAAGCTCGTGATGTTCTCCTCCAGCGGCAGGAAGGACAGTCTGCGCAATGTCGAGGAGACCGGCGTCTTTACCGCCAATCTCGTCAGCCGCCATCTGGTAGACCGGATGAATGCGTCTTCTGCACCCGTCGCTTATGATGTCGATGAATTCGCCCTTGCCGGTCTTACCGCTGTCGATGGCCGCGTGGTGGATGCGCCTTTTGTGGGTGAGGCACTGGCGGTTCTCGAATGCCGGGTAACCCAGATTCAGCAGCTCAGGGACATTGACGGCGAGCCAGCCGATTCCTGGATGGTCATCGGTCAGGTCATGGCGATCCACATCGATGAAACGATCATTCACGATGGGCGCATCGACATGGGACTTGCCCGTCCCGTGGCGCGCATGGGCTATATGGATTACTGCGATGGCGGCAGCGATGTATTCCAGCTGCAGCGCCCCTCTACTGCGCCGTAAATATAGGCCTTCTTCGCCGAGGGTTAATTTTTATGGTGAACCAAACGTAAACCATTTGCGCCTAGAGTTTTATACATGGTGGCGGCGATGATGCCGCCATCCATTGTATGAATGTGTTTCGAGGCTCAGGTGATCGTACAGGCATTTCTTCGCTGGTCTGAAAAGGCTGGATCGACCGAGCGGGCGAATGCCGCCAATGCTCTCGGCCGTGCCTATCTGCATTCCGGCATGGCGCGCGAAAACCGCGATGCCGCCTATATGGCGATGACCTATCTTCTCGACGATCCTTCGCCGCGCGTGCGGCTGGCGCTTGCCGAAGCGCTTGCGGACGCCCATGATGCGCCGCGCGCCATTATCGTTTCCCTTGCCGAAGACCAGCCGGAAATCGCCTGCACGGTAATCGCCCGTTCGCCGGTTCTGGCCGAGGCCGATCTGGTCGATCTGGCGGGGCGTGGTGAAAGCTTGACCCGCGCGCTCATCGCCGCCAGGCCCGGCCTGCCGCGCGGGGTCTGCGCCGCGCTTGCGGAAGTTGGCGACCTGCCCGAAACCACCATCCTGCTAGAAAATGACGAAGCCTTCATCACACCGTTTTCGCTCCGGCGCATCGCCGAACGTCACGGTTGCGACGCCGATATCCGTGATCTCCTGCTCCGCCGCGAGGCCTTGCCTGCCGATGCGCGTCATCTGCTTGTGGGACGCGTGAGCGAGGCACTTGCGGATTCCGCGCTGGTTCATGCGCTGATCACGCGCAACCGCGCCGACAGTCTTTTCCGCGAAGCGGAAGATTCCGCCACCATCCTGATCGCATCGAGCGTTTCCTCGCCGGAACTGCCGGCACTGGTGGAGCATCTGCGCCAGAGGCTGGAGCTGACGCCCGCATTGCTCATCCATGCCGTCTGTTCGGGCCGGCTTGAGTTCTTCACGGCGGCCATGGTCAATCTCTCCGGTCTTGATGACCGCAAGGTGCGCGCCATTCTGGCCACGGGCCGGCCGCATGCGCTGAAGGCGCTGTTCCAGTCCATTGGTCTGTCGGGCGACGTCGTTGACGTCTTCAGCGAAGCGACGCTGATGTGGCGCCGTGCCGCCCGCTCGCAGCTTCCTGAGGCGGCCGCCTCCGTCTCTGCCGAACTGCTGTCGCATTTCCGTGACGTGAGCGGTTCCGAAACGCTGTTCGAACTGTTGCACGCGGTGCGCAAGCTGAGCATTGCGGAAGAACGGCAGAAGGCGAGATATTATGCGCAGGCGCTGGCGGTGGAGGCGGCGTGAGGTCGGGTTAATTTTCGGCTGATACAAATCGCATGAGTATCATAATTTTCCCGGAGTGGGCATCCTCTCATCCTCATCCCTGTGCTCGTCACAGGAGTCCTACCAGCCCAAATCCTTGGGCTGGAAGGACTCTCTCCGCCGCGCAGACGCGCGTCGACTGGATTCCTGTGACAAGCACAGGAATGAGGGAAGATCGGTTGCCCGCAATCACTTATCGAACCGTTTGGCAATCCATGAATAGCTGTTTTCGACCATCCTCACAGGCGTTCCAAGGAAGTGCTTTATGCCTTCGGTGGAAGGAAGGACGCGGCTGACGCGGCCGATCGCCTGTTTGGTGAGACTTTCCTCTTCTTTCGGCGTCACTTCCGCCGTGGCCTGCTGGGCATCGGCCGGTGCTGGAGTGCCGGACTGCGTGCCGGCCGTTTGCGGGCTCTGTTCACCCGGTGTCTGACACACGGCCACGACCACCGGATAGGACGCGTTCGCAAAACGCTCCAGCTCCTTTTCCGACACAGCGTCGCACAGTTCGATGCTCGTCCACCGCTGTTGCGAGGTGGCGAGGTAATGGCAATCGGTGGCGCTGTCGTCGCAACCGAGAAAGGTCATGAGAACGAGGGCTGTTTTCATGGTGTGTGTTGCCTCTGTCGGGAATTATGCTCTAGAAGCTCATCTATCCCGATTGCAGTGACATTACGACGAAATACGCATTTTTTTGAGAGAAGGCAGGCATCGCATTGGCCATCGAAATCAAGCTTGAGACACCCCGTCAGGACGCGGTTCTGCGCCTCATCGACCTTTCCAATGCCTATATGGCGTCGCTTTACCCCGCAGAAAGCAATCATCTGGTCGATATCGGCGCGCTTGAGAAGGATAATGTCTCTTTTTTCGTGGTGCGGCAGGGTAGCCGCGTGGTCGGCTGCGGGGCGCTGGTGGAAGCGGGCGATGGCACGGCTGAGGTCAAGCGCATGTTCGTCGATCCGGAGGCGCGGGGTCTGCGCATCGGCAAGCTGATCATGGATACGCTCATCGCGCGTGGTGAGGAGCTTGGCCTTTCTGCCATTCGTCTCGAGACCGGCATCAGCCAGCCGGAGGCGATAGGGCTTTACCGCAAGGCGGGTTTCGTGGAGATCGAGGCTTTTGCGCCCTATAAGCCTGATCCGCTCAGCCTCTTCATGGAGAAGGTGCTTTAAGTCGGCGGTACAGGTTCGCGGCCGCTTTGCGGTGTCCAAAACGAAGGAATCCACGCGACATGAAACGCAGCGCGAGCGACGGATCGCGCCAAACACCCAACGTCATCCTCGGTGTGTCACGAGGATCTGCATCCGAGTGATTTATCTGACGTGAGGATGACGGCGATGGTGCATTTCCCGCTCTCCATCCGTTTCAGACCTGAATGAAAACTTAGAACTAAGAATGATCGCAACGTGCCGAGGATCAGGTCCCGTACCGGAGAAGCGATAGTTGCGGATGCGCAACGAGGCCGAGCATGGGCGGATGCGAGGTTCGCGGATATCTGTCGTTACCGGAGCTGCGGCGTCCGGCGCAGGCCTCAATCAGAAAGCGGCCTTCCGAAACGCCGTCGTTTCCTCGCTATTGTCCTCGAGCACGGCGACCTCGTCCAGGGCGTCACCCTGCGCAGGAGGCGGTGTCGGAGCTTCGGCGGCCGCGGAAAGTTCGACCTCACGAACCCATTCGCGCCAGATCGCAACCAGAAGCGCCATCAGCACCGGGCCGATGAAGAGGCCGAGGAAACCCATGGTCTTGACGCCGCCGACGAGGCCGAAAAACGTCGGCAGGAATGGCAGCTTGATGGGCCCGCCGACGAGTTTCGGGCGGATGGTCTTGTCAACGATGAAGAGTTCCACCGAACCCCAGACAAACAGGGCCAACCCGTGGGCGGGCGAGCCGCTGGCGACCAGATAGATGGACACCAGCGTGAAGGACAGAGGCGCACCGCCCGGAATGAGGGCCATGACGCCTGTCAGCACGCCGAGCGTGACGGGCGAGGGGACACCGGCGATCCAGTAGGCGATGCCGAGGATGATGCCTTCGCCGATGGCGATCAGCGTCATGCCGGTGACCGTGGAGCTGATGGTGGCGGGCACGACGCGGGAAATGCGTTCCCACCGCGTCGGCAGGATACGCTCACCGACCAGATCGACCTGACGGGTGAAACCGGCCCCGTTACGATAGACGAAGAACAGCGCGATCAGCATGAACAGCAACGTCAGCACCAGATGGAACGCGCCATTGCCGGCGGCGAGGATCGCCCTGTAGATATTGCCGATATTGGCGCCGCTGACGAGCTGGATCACCTCACCGATGGCGCCCGGCGTGCCGATATATTTCACCCATTGTTCGCCAAGCCATGGGCCGACGGCGGGAAGGGCGGCGATCCAGTCCGGCACGGGGGCGCCGGTCTTGTTGACATGCACTGCCCAGCCGAACCATTCGCGGATTTCGCTGGCCGTGTAGGAAGCGGCGATGAAGATCGGGACGACAAGGAAGGCGAGGATGAGAATGATGGCGATGGTGGCGCCGAGCGTGGTGTTGCCGCCCACCTGCCGAAGAAGCCGTGTATAGACCGGCCAGCTGGCGAAACCGATGACGAGGGCGGCGAGAACCGGAACCAGGAAGCCGTGGAAGAAGTAGATGCCGGCCAGGGCAACGAGAACGAGCAGCCAGCGCGCAGCCGAAATGGGCGGGATCAGGGCGATCCGCGTCGGGCTGGCCGGACCAAGCCATCTCGGTTCGCCACTCTGCTTACGGCTGTCATTCTTACTCACGGCAGGCTCTTTCTCGCATTCTCCCCGAAGGGTGCATTCACTCTGTCACACCGATACATATAAGTGCAATATAATCGGATCACATTACCGTTGTGTGTTTATTGCTGAACCTATTGAACGATTTTGGTAAAAATAGAACATCGGTCTTGGCGCGCGCATTGAAATATGACAATTGAACTCCGTTTTTCTTGCGGCGTAAGGTTGCCGCGCCCGATCTCCAGGTCACGCCATGCTCCGCCGCTTCTTCGCCTATTATCGCCCCTATCGCGGTCTGTTCATTCTCGATTTTTCCTGCGCTGTCTTGTCGGGCGTACTGGAACTCGGCTTCCCGATGGCGGTGAAGGCCTTTGTCGACGTGCTGCTGCCGGGCGGTGAATGGGCTATCATCCTGGCCGCCTCCGTCGGGCTGCTCCTCATCTATGTACTGAATACCGGATTGATGGCGACTGTCACCTACTGGGGACACATGCTTGGGATCAATATCGAAACCGACATGCGCCGTCTGGCCTTCGATCATCTGCAAAAGCTTTCCTTCCGGTATTTCGACAACCAGAAGACCGGCCATCTGGTCGGGCGGCTGACCAAGGATCTGGAAGAGATCGGCGAGGTGGCCCACCATGGGCCCGAAGACCTGTTCATCGCCATCATGACCTTTATCGGCGCGTTCCTGCTGATGCTGTCGGTCAATGTGCCGCTGGCGCTCATCACCGCCGCCGTCGTGCCCGTCACTGCCTGGGTCACCAGCCGGTATGGCGGCCGCATGACGCAGAATTTTCGCGCGCTATACGGCCGTGTGGGGGATTTCAACGCCCGTATCGAGGAAAATGTCGGCGGCATGCGAGTGGTGCAGGCCTTTGCCAATGAGGATCACGAGAGGGCGCTGTTCGAAAAAGACAACCAGAAATACCGCCGCACCAAGCTTGACGCCTACAAGATCATGGCGGCCAGCACCTCGCTGAGCTACATGAGCATGCGGCTGACACAGATGATCGTGATGATCTGCGGCGCCTGGTTCGTTCTGAATGGCGACCTGACAGAAGGTGGCTTCGTCGGCTTCCTGCTGCTGGTCGGCGTGTTTTTCCGCCCGGTGGAAAAAATCAATTCGGTCATCGAGACCTATCCCAAGGGCATTGCCGGTTTCCGCCGGTTCACCGAGCTTCTCGACACCGCGCCCGATATTGTCGATGCGCCCGATGCGGTGGAAGCGCCGCTGCTGCGCGGCGATATCGAATACCGCCATGTGGGCTTCGGTTATGCCGAGGGCAAGCAGGTTCTCAGCAATATCGACCTGAAGATCAGTGCCGGCGAGACCGTGGCCTTCGTCGGCCCTTCCGGTGCGGGCAAGACGACGCTCTGCTCACTGCTGCCGCGCTTTTACGATGTGACCAGCGGTGCAATCACCATTGACGGCGTGGATATCCGCAAAATGAAGCTCGCCTCGCTGCGCAATCAGATCGGCATCGTGCAGCAGGATGTCTTCCTGTTCGGCGGCACGATCCGTGAGAACATCGAATATGGACGGCTTGGCGCTTCGGATGCGGAGATCATGGATGCCGCTAGGCGCGCGCGGCTGGACGGCGTCATTGAGGCCATGCCGCTCGGGCTCGACACCGTCATTGGCGAACGCGGCGTAAAGCTGTCCGGCGGACAGAAGCAGCGTCTTGCGATTGCCCGCATGTTCCTGAAAAATCCGCCGATCCTCATTCTCGATGAGGCCACCTCGGCGCTCGACACGGAAACCGAGCGGGCCATCCAGCAATCGCTGACCGAGCTTGCCAAAGGCCGCACCACCCTCGTCATCGCCCACCGGCTGGCGACGATCCGCGATGCCTCGCGCATCGTGGTCGTTGACCAGAGCGGCATCGCCGAAACCGGCGCTCATGCCGAACTCCTGGCTGCCAAGGGCCATTACAGCCGTCTGCACGAGGCGCAGTTCAGCGGTCATCTTGCTGGCCTCAGCTAACCGACCCGCACGTCTCTTAGCCTTTTACTGCCTGTTCTTCGACAATGCCGGGGTTTGCTTCCGGCTTGCCGGGATGGCTGCTGACGAGGTAACCCATGGCGACGGCGGCCGCGACGACGAAGAGCAGCAGGACACCGCTGATCGTCATCAGCCATTCGCGGGGCTTTCTGTGCCCCATGATATAGTTCGGCCACCGGCTTGGATGGTTCACCACGTCGTTATTCCGGTGCTGTCGCATGAACTTCCCCAGGTTTAAGCGTTTCGGTGAAAGGTCAACGCCAGCGCTACCGCGACCGTTCCGTGTGGGTGGCGAACAGGTGATGACAAGGACGTGAGTCCGGTCATTTAGTCTCGGGAAGGCCGATCAGGCGGATTGAATGGCGATCCGGTTTCCCTCGCTGTCGGAAATCTCCGCGACGAAGAGCGCATCATTCACCGCCGTTTTGGGAAATAGGAGCTCGCTTCCACCGGCAAGAGCTTTGGCAATAACATCATCCACATCAGCGACGCTGAAATAGACGATCGCTCCATCTCGCGTCGGTACATAGGCCGGGCCTTCGGCAAGCGCGGCACTGGCGCCATTGCTGTTTTCGTCAAAAGGGAAATAGGCCATTCTGCTATCGTGGATCGCGACGATTTCGGCAAAGGGCACATTAAAAACCGCGCGATAGAAGCGGATCGCCCGATCAAGATCGGTCACGGGGATTTCGACATGGGCGACAATATTCATACGCTTCTCCTCAGCTGGACTGACGCACTTTCAAATTTCTGATGGCACCGATCTTTCTAGCGACGGCTGACATGGCGAGGCAATGGCGCGCGGTGTCAGGTAACCACATTGTCAATCGTCCAGCACCCGCGTGACCGGTCCCAGTGCCGGGAGAGGGCTAAGCGCCACATCGCGGCGTCAAAAGTCAGCTTGCGTCCTGCGTCTCTTTATGCGAATGATTTGCAATTGCATTAATCATATTTCCGTTCAGAAAGCGCATAGTATGGAGAAGCCAGTCTTTGGATGGCGGCGAAACGGCGACGATCTCTCGTTGTCCGACGTTCACAGCTCGATCCGCGTCAAGCCGAATGCCGGCACGTTTCGCCGGGCGATGGCGTTTTTCGGCCCCGGCTATCTCGTTGCCGTCGGTTATATGGATCCCGGAAACTGGGCGACGTCGCTCGCCGGCGGCTCCAGGTTCGGCTATACGCTGCTGACGGTTGCGCTGGTCTCGAACATCATGGCGATCGTGCTGCAATCGCTCTGCGCCCGTCTTGCGATTGCCTCCGGCCGCGATCTCGCCCAGGCCTGCCGTGACGCCTATCCGAAGCCGGTGGCCATGCTGCTGTGGCTGCTCGCCGAGATCGCCATCATCGCCACCGATATTGCCGAGGTGATCGGCACGGCCATCGGCCTCAACCTCATCTTCGGCATTCCGCTCGAACTCGGTGTTCTCATTACCGCACTCGATGTGTTCCTGATCCTTTATCTGCAGAGGCTCGGTTTCCGCTGGGTGGAGGCGCTGGTCATCACGCTGCTTGGTGTCATTGCCGTGTGTTTCGCCATTCAGGTAGCGCTCGCCGATCCTGACTGGGGGCAAGTGATCCTTGGTTTTGCGCCGACGACCGAAATCGTCACCAATCCTGACATGCTCTATCTGGCGCTCGGCATTCTCGGCGCGACCGTCATGCCGCATAATCTCTATCTGCATTCGGGCATCGTGCAGACCCGCGAAATCGGCGAGACAATTGCCGAAAAGCGCGAGGCGCTGAAATTCGCGACCCTCGATTCCACCATCGCCCTGATGTTCGCGCTTCTCATCAACGCATCGATCCTCATTCTGGCGGCGGCGACCTTCAACAAGGCGGGGCAGACTAATGTCGCCGAACTCGGCGAGGCGCATAATCTGCTGGCGCCGCTGCTCGGCCTTGCGATTGCGCCGACGCTGTTCGGCGTGGCGCTTTTGTGCTGCGGCATCAATTCCACCGTCACGGCAACGCTTGCCGGCCAGATCGTGATGGAAGGTTTTCTCAAGATGCGGCTCGCCCCCTGGCTGCGCCGCCTCATCACCCGCGCCATCGCCATCATCCCCGCCGCGGGCGTGACCATCTTCTATGGCGATAGCGGCACGGGCGAACTGCTGATCCTGACGCAGGTGGTCTTAAGCCTTCAACTCTCCTTCGCCGTCTTCCCGCTGGTGATGTTCACCGGTGACAAGGCCAAGATGGGCGAGCTGCGCTCACCGCTCTGGCTCTCAGGCTTCGCATGGCTGATCGCGGTGGTGATTGCGGCGTTGAATGTGAAGCTGCTGGTGGATTTTATCGGGTGAGGCGGGTCAGGCCGCGCCTTTACGGAGCGCGGCGGCCGTTTCGATGAGCGCTATTGCGGCCATGGCCAGAAACTCGACTTAACGAAAAGCGCAAGCCGATCTTCGAATATCGACGCCCGAAAAACCATTCGCCAAGAGAAGTTTACGGATGTCGCCTTCGCTCAGGGTTGCTTTAGGCCCGATTACTATTTCCTTTATCGCTTCTCGATGATCGTTTTGCTCACCAATAAACTTGCCAAACGGCAAGGCATGGTATTTTACCTCGCCGTCGTTCGAGTTCCTTGTTTTATACGGCACCCATGGTTCTGACGTGCCCCCAATGAATTAGGCCATTTAGAACTGGAATTTTCCACTTATGATTCCTTGTGGGAAGAAGAGGAGAATTCGATGAAGGCCTCGAAGTTTTCGGAAGCGCAGATCGCGTTTGTTTTGAAGCAGGCAGAGGATGGAACGCCCATCGGCGAGGTCTGCCGCAAGGCGGGAATTTCGGACGCGACGTTTTACAATTGGCGCAAAAAATACGCGGGCTTGATGCCCTCGGAGATGAAGCGGCTACGACAGCTTGAGGAGGAGAATGCCAAGCTGAAGCGGATTGTTGCCGACCTGTCGCTGGACAAGGCCATGCTGCAGGATGTGCTTTCAAAAAAGCTTTGAGGCCTGCCCGCAAGCGCAAGCTTGTCGACACGATCAAGGCGGACTGGAAGGTTTCGATCCGGCGTGCATGCTCGGTGTTGAAAGTCGACCGGTCGCTCTATGTCTACAAGTCCAGGCGTGGCGAGCAGGCCGAGTTAAAGCTGAAGATCAAGGACATCTGCCAGACGCGGATACGCTACGGCTACAGGCGTGTGCATATCCTTATCAAGCGTGAAGGCTGGTCTGTGAACCCGAAGCGAATCTATCGTCTTTACAAGGAGATGGACCTCCAGCTCCGCAACAAGGTTCCCAAGCGCCGGGTCAAGGCGAAGCTGCGGGCTGACCGCACGGAGCCTAGCCATTCCAACCATGTCTGGGCGATGGATTTCGTTCATGACCAACTGGCCACTGGTCGCAAGATCAGGGTTCTGACGGTTGTTGATACCTTCTCTCGCTTCTCGCCAGTGGTGGATGCTCGCTTTAGCTACAAAGGCGAGGATGTCGTTCAGACATTGGAGCGGGTCTGCCGACAGATCGGATATCCGGCGACCATACGTGTGGATAATGGCAGCGAATTCATCTCCCGAGACCTTGACCTCTGGGCCTATCACAAAGGTGTCGTGCTTGACTTCTCGCGGCCAGGCAAACCGACCGACAACAGCTACATCGAGAGTTTTAATGGCAAGTTCCGCGCCGAGTGCCTGAACGCTCACTGGTTCATGAGCCTTGACGACGCGCGGGCAAAGATGGAGGATTGGCGTAGAGACTATAATGAGTTCCGGCCACACAGCGCGATCGGCAACAAAGTGCCGATTTCGCTCATGAGCGGCTCATCGGCATCACCGCCGACATGAGCCATAACCCCGGAAAATTCCAGCTCCCGTTGGCCCAAAATCGGGGAGCACTTCAGTTCCTCGCGGCCGTTCAAAGAAACGGATATCGGGATATTATTTGGTGGGGGGTTGTTTCCCGAAGCGTAGGTAAGCCGAATTTCCCCTTCGTACTCCCAAGTCAGGTGTTTTAGGGAATTAACGATGGAAATCAGAGCCGTGCCAATCTCGATCTCTTTTTCAACATCACGAAAAATACTCTCTCCATAGATTTCAATTGGCTTAACGACCTCAGAAATGAGGTTGTATAGGTACTCTTCGCTGGCTTCGTCGACATAACGGACCTTATAAATCCGTCCATGCATGTCGGTTATAGCTCTGGGCCGAAAGCCTATCGCGTATCCGTCACCGGTGCCCCCATATTCTCTCCACATGTTGATGTCGTCTCCGTTAGGAGTGAAACAAGCGGTATAACAACGTGCGTCTTTGAAATACGCCGTCATCTTTGAGGTCATCTGTGCGAGAGCCCTCGCATTTTCACTAGTATATTCTTTTTGGCCTATTTCATAAGTCACACGTTGAAGAGTGTCCAAACCCATTTGGATATCTCTTGGGTCATTGGAGGCTTGGAGATCCGAAAGCCACAACTCGTGAGAGCTTATAATTCCCTTAAGGCCGCTCTCTGGAGTGTAGTGATACATTGTTTTTGTTGGAATGTACTCTAAGTATGCCATATCCTACTTTGTTCCTATTACGAATTCACCCGCCTTAAGGGCGGGTGAATATAAAAACTCTTCTATGTAATAGAATATAAAGCGTAGTTTTTAGCTGCAACCGCTCGTCGCACCACAAGTATCGCACTTCTCGCAAGTGCCGTTCCGCACCATCGTGAAGTTCTGGCATTCCGAGCACATGTTGCCCGTATACCCTTGAGCGATCGAGCGCATGCGGCGTTCGTTTTCGACCTTCTTGGCTTCCGTCTTGGCCGAAGCAGCGTCTGCGGCGGCCTTGTCGGAGAAGAGGGCGGTTGCCGTCTGCTGGGCTTCCTGGACGACCTCGTCGATCACTTCTTCGGCGATTTCTTCGGCCAGTTCCTTGGCGCGCTCTTCATAGTCCCGCTTGAAGGAGACGATTTCGGAGGTTGCGATGGCGACTGTCGGTTCCAGCTTGCGGGCGGCAGAGCCTGCAAAGGAGGTCACGTTGGCCGAGGCGCGGGCAGGGGCTGCCGTCGCCGATCCCTTGGGCTCGGAAGCGGTGCGCTCGCCGTCATTGCGGGACACGATGGTCGGCTTGTAACCGCGGGTCCAGCCGGTGGAAACGAGGTTGGTCTTGCCTTCCTGGATACCCTTGCCGAGCGCCGTGTTGGAGAAGTCGGACGTATCGACATGAGCGAGATCATGGCGGCCGAGATAGGAGACGGCGAGTTCGCGGAACACGTAGTCGAGGATCGACGTGGCGTTCTTGATCGCGTCGTTGCCCTGCACCATGCCGGCCGGTTCGAACTTGGTGAAGGTGAAGGCCTCCACATATTCTTCCAGCGGCACGCCATATTGCAGGCCGAGCGAAATGGCGATGGCGAAGTTGTTCATCATCGCGCGGAAGGCGGCGCCTTCCTTGTGCATGTCGATGAAGATTTCGCCGATGCGGCCATCACCGAATTCACCGGTGCGCAGATAGACCTTGTGACCGCCCACAGTTGCCTTCTGGGTGTAACCCTGACGGCGGTTCGGCAGCTTTTCACGCTCGCGTGAGACGCGCTCGATGACGCGCTCGACGATCTTTTCGGTGATCGTCACGGCCTGCTGTGCGGCGGGCTGCTGGATCAGTTCTTCGATCAGGTCTTCTTCGTCCTCATCTTCCACCAGCGACGCGTTGAGCGGCTGGGAAAGCTTGGAACCATCACGGTAAAGGGCGTTGGCCTTCAGCGCCAGCTTCCAGGAGAGCATGTAGGCTGCGCCGCAATCCTCAACCGTCGCATCGTTCGGCATGTTGATCGTCTTGGAGATCGCACCGGAGATGAAGGGCTGAGCCGCCGCCATCATGCGGATATGCGATTCGACGGAGAGGTAACGCTTGCCGATCTTGCCGCAGGGGTTGGCGCAATCGAAGACGGGCAGGTGCTCGTTCTTCAGGAACGGTGCGCCTTCCAGCGTCATCGCGCCGCAGACGTGAACGTTGGCCGCTTCGATGTCCTTCTTGCCGAAGCCGAGGTGCTCGAGCAGGTTGAAGCTCATGTCGGAGAGCTGCTCGTCGGAAACCTTCAGCGTTTCCTTGAGGAAGTCGGCGCCGAGCGTCCACTGGTTGAAGACGAACTTGATGTCGAAGGCGCTCTTCAGCGCGCCGTTGACGGCTTCGATCTTCTCATCGGTAAAGCCCTTGGCCTTCAGCGTCGAGGGGTTGATGCCGGGAGCCTGGTTGAGATTGCCATGGCCGACGGCATAGGCCTCGATCTCGGCGATCTGGCTTTCGGAGTAACCGAGCGAACGCAGCGCATCCGGAACGGCGCGGTTGATGATCTTGAAGTAACCGCCACCGGCGAGCTTCTTGAACTTCACCAGCGCGAAATCGGGTTCGATACCGGTCGTGTCGCAATCCATCACGAGGCCGATCGTGCCTGTGGGTGCGATAACGGTGGTCTGGGCGTTGCGGTAGCCGTGCTTTTCGCCAAGTTCCAGCGCCTTGTCCCAGGCGGCCGTTGCGTGGGCGATCAGGTCCTGATCCGGGCAGTCGCCATGGACGAGTGCGACCGGGTTGACCGACAGGCCCTCATAACCTTCCGACTGGCCAAGGGCGGCGCGGCGGTGGTTGCGGATGACGCGCAGCATGTTTTCGCGGTTCGGCGCAAAGCCCGGGAAGGGGCCAAGCTCGCCGGCCATTTCGGCCGAGGTGGCATAGGACACGCCGGTCATGATGGCGGTGAGCGCACCGGCAATGGCGCGGCCTTCGGCGCTGTCATAGGGAATGCCGGAGGACATCAGGAGGCCGCCGATATTGGCGTAACCGAGGCCCAGCGTGCGGTACTCATAGGAGAGTTCGGCGATCTGGCGCGACGGGAACTGCGCCATCATGACGGACACTTCGAGCACGACGGTCCAGAGGCGGACGGCGTGTTCATAATCGGCGATATCGATGCGCTTCGTCGCCTGATCCTTGAACTGCAGAAGGTTCAGCGAGGCAAGGTTGCAGGCCGTGTCATCGAGGAACATGTATTCCGAGCACGGGTTGGAAGCGCGGATCGGGCCGGCCGCCGGCGAGGTGTGCCAGTCGTTCATCGTCGTGTTGAAGTGCAGACCCGGGTCGGCAGACGCCCAGGCGGCGTGGGAAATCTTTTCCCAGAGGTCGCGGGCCTTCAGCGTCTTCATGACCTTGCCGTCCTTGCGGGCGGTCAGGTTCCAGTCACCGTCATTTTCGACAGCGCGCAGGAAATCGTCCTTCAGCGAGACGGAGTTGTTGGAGTTCTGGCCCGACACAGTGAGGTAGGCTTCCGAATCCCAGTCCGTGTCATAGGTCTTGAACTGGATGTCCTTGTAACCCTGCTCGGCGAACTGGATGACGCGCTTGACGTAGTTTTCCGGCACCATGTCCTTCTTGGCGGCGCGGATTTCGCGCTTCAGGGCAGGGTTCTTGGCCGGGTCGAAGCAATCGCCGTTGTCAGCTTCGCAGTTGACGCAGGCCTTCATGATCGCCTTCAGGTGCTTGGCGACGATCTTGGAACCGGTGACGAGAGCGGCAACCTTCTGCTCCTCGTTCACCTTCCAGTCGATATAGGCTTCGATATCGGGGTGGTCGGCATCAACGACGACCATCTTCGCTGCGCGGCGGGTCGTGCCGCCGGACTTGATGGCGCCGGCTGCGCGGTCACCGATCTTGAGGAAGCTCATCAGGCCTGACGATTTGCCGCCGCCGGAGAGTTTTTCGCCTTCGCCACGCAGATAAGAGAAGTTGGAGCCGGTGCCGGAGCCGTATTTGAACAGGCGCGCTTCACGCACCCACAGATCCATGATGCCGCCTTCATTAACGAGGTCGTCCTCAACGGACTGGATGAAGCAGGCATGCGGCTGCGGATGTTCGTAAGCCGACTTGGACTTGGTCAGCTTGCCGGTGAAGGGGTCGACATAAAAGTGGCCCTGGCCGGGACCATCAATGCCATAGGCCCAGTGCAGGCCGGTGTTGAACCATTGCGGGGAGTTGGGGGCAACACGCTGGGTGGCGAGCATATAAGCAAGCTCGTCGCGGAAGGCGAGGGCATCTTCTTCGGACGAGAAATATTTGCCCTTCCAGCCCCAATAGGCCCAGGTGCCTGCCAGGCGATCGAAAACCTGGCGTGCATCGGTCTCGGAGCCGTAGCGCTCGGCTTCCGGAACATCCTTCAGAGCCTTTTCATCGGGCACGGAGCGCCAGAGGAAGGAAGGAACGTCATTTTCCTCAACCTTCTTCAGGAACTTCGGCACGCCGGCCTTGCGGAAATATTTCTGCGCCAGAACGTCGGTGGCAACCTGGCTGAACTGCGCGGGAACGTCGATGTCAGCCAGACGGAACACGATGGATCCATCCGGGTTCTTGATTTCACTGACGGCCTTGCGGAAGTCGATCTCCGCATAAGGCGATTGGCCGGGCTTCGTGAAGCGGCGTTCAATGCGCATGGTTTCTGTCCTCGTCCATTGGGCGCCCGGTGAAGGGCGCAAAAATTCGTTCCAGCCGTGCGATGCCTTCGCGCAGCCGGTTGTTGCCGATCTGATGGGATGTTCATCCTTGGATGTCATCCCTGTATCTCGTGTTTAAGATGGCTGCAAGCCTACTATATATAGTATTAACACATTCTTGCTGCCAGTCCCCGCGTAATGTTTTTGGCGGTTCCGAAGGCGCAGAAAAGCCATCGGCGAACCGCCCCCTCATGGCCGGGACGCCGTCTGGACGTGCGCGCTAAAGATGGAGAAGAACCGGCCTCGTTACTTTCCGGTTCGTTGCCGCCGCAACATATTTGTCACTTTCCTCTCGCGACACAGATTCGTCAAGCCATAGATTGAAACCCATTTTTAACCACAAGATATTGTGTGGAGTGCCTGTGGAAAACGGGGATAGGAAAAGCTCTCAGAAAAATCAGTGACTTGGCGGAAAAATTTGAAGCTTGCGCCAGGCTGGTTTCCGCAACGGAAAGGCAAAACCCCGCATTTCCGGGGTGAGGCATAATGGCGACACTGCGGTTTTTCCGTGTTTTCCGTTGTCGGCAAAAAGGCCTTTTCACACAAAAAAGCCGCCCCGGGTGGGACGGCGAAAGAGTGTATATTGCTGGGGGAAGTCTTGCGCGGTTGGTGCATCCGCAATACGTCACCCCGGACCAGATCCGGGGTCCAGCGCGATCAAGTCCTTGATCGGGAGAGACTCACGGCGCAGACGCGCCGTGGCTGGATGCCGGATCTAGTCCGGCATGACGGAAAGAAAAAGCGCCATTCTTCAGGCACTCAGCCGCGCGATCCCTTGGCGATCGGCTCCTGATAGGTGAAGCCCATGTCCCAGGGGAAATAGATCCAGGTGTCCTGGCTCACTTCGGTGACGAAAGTATCGATGGTCGGCACGCCCTTCGGTTTGGCGTAAACGCAGGCAAAATGCGCCTTCGGCAGCATTTCGCGCACTTCGAGCGCCGTCTTGCCGGTATCGGTCAGATCGTCAACAACAAGCACGCCTTCGCCGGCATCAACAGTCAGCTCGGGGGCTACGCCTTTCAAGAGGACGGTATCACCCTGGTTGACGTAGTCATGGCGGGTGGCGATGCAGACCGTATCGATCATGCGGATGTTTAGTTCGCGGGAAATGATCGCCGCCGGAACGAGGCCGCCGCGGGTGATGCAGACGATTGCCCGGAACTCTTTGTCGAGACCGGCAAGACGCCAGGCAAGCGCACGGGCGTCGCGGTGAAACTGGTCCCAGGAAACGGGAAAGGCTTTATCGGGAAGGGACATGTCGTCTACCATCTGGTCAAAATTGTCGATGGCTTTGGCTAATAGCCGCAAGACCGGCAAAAAGGCAAGCTTTGCGCTTATCCAGCGTGATTTTGGCTGAGAGAATGCCGCTTGTTTCTTCTCCCTTAGGGGGAGAAGGTGGCCCGAAGGGTCGGATGAGGGGGCTGGCTCTCGGTCTATCTCTACCCTCGCCCCCTCATCCCGCTGCCGCGGACTTCTCCCCGGCGGGGAGAAGAAACCAGTGGCGGACGCTCCTTTCGAGCGAGATCGCGGGGGCTGGCGGCGCCATTTGCGCCGCATCCATATTCAACGCGACAGCAGCGTCATCGCCGTCATGGAATCGAGCAGCGTGCGGGTAACGCCGCCGAACAGCAGTTCCCACCAGCGGGAATGGCCGTAAGCGCCCATGACCAGAAGGTCGATGCTGTTATCGGAAAGGCGATTTTCGATAGCCGCCTGCGGCGAAAGGCCGGCAATCTTTTCCTGTGAGGTCACCGTCACGTTCACGCCGTGGCGGGCGAGCGTGGCGGCCAGTTCCGTACCGGCAAACCCGGAGGACTGCGTTTCGCTTTCTGCCTGGTCGACGGAGAATATCTCGACGCTGTCGGCGGCTTTCAGAAAGGGCAGGGCGTCGAAAGTGGCGCGCGTCGCCTCGCGAGAGCCATTCCAGGCGATCAGGACGCGTTTGATCGGTTTGGCGACGGTGAGCACATGCGGGACGAGGAGAACGGGACGGCCGCTTTCATAGAGAAAGCTGTCAATATCGGTGCGGCTGTCCGACAAAGCCGAGGAACTGCTCTGGCGGGCGACGACGAGATCGGCGCAACGGGCGCTGTCGATGGCAGAGGCGGAGGCGTAACCCACCGAGGTAACGAAGCTTCGCCATTCATGCGAGATGCCGTTGGCCGACAGCGTGCGCTCGAAAAGCGTGCCGACATCGGTGGTTTCCTTGTGTGCCACATCCTGCAGGGCCTGCACGGTGGCGGGATCGGGAATTTCCATCGGCGCGACGAGGGGAACGGCGGCCAGCGTTTCCATGTGCAGGCCGATGACATGCGAGGAAAACTGGTCTGCAAGGCTCACCACGAATTCGCCGAGCTTCTGTGTGTTCGAAACATTGTCGACCACTGCCAATATCGTTTTGTAACCCATTTATCTCTCCTCGGTGACATCTAATTTCTGTGGGGAGAGTGGCCGCCTTTGCAGGCCGCCACCTTGATTTCGGTCAAAGCCCGTTCGTCAAAGGCCCTTTCTCGCTCAAGCCGTTGCGTCGCCCTTGCCTGCCGCCAGTCTTTTCTCCTGTCCGATCGCTTCGATCATGGCCGCGACCGCATCCGCCGCGGCCTTCAGCACGCCTGCATCCCGGGCGCGCACCACGATTTCCGTCGAAAAGCGTTGCCCGTCATATTTCGGATAGGAACCGATGCTGGTTTCGGGATGGGCTTTCTGGATGGCCGTCAGCGGCGTGCCGATATCGCCTTCGCCATACGGTGAGCGTACGGCCTGCGACATCACCTTGGCGCCGGTGCGGAGCGTCGGCATGACGTTGTCGAGCATCGCCTGGAACACCTGCGGCACGCCGGCCATGACATAGACATTGCCGATGATGAAGCCGGGGGCGACGGAAACGGGGTTGGCGATGTGGGCAGCACCTTTCGGCATGCGCGCCATGCGCTTGCGCGCATCGGTGAATTCCATCTCACGGGCACGATACATGTCGCCAAGTATCCGCAAGGCTTCGGCATCGTGCTCGCAGGGAAGGCCAAACGCCACGGACACCGCATCCGCGGTGATGTCGTCATGGGTAGGGCCTATGCCGCCCGAGGTGAAGACATAATCATAGCGGCTGCGTAGCGCATTCAGCGCTTCGACGATCGCGTCCTCCTCATCGGCAACGATACGCACTTCCTTGAGGTCGATGCCGGACATGGTCAGCACGTCCGCGAGGTGGCCGATATTCTTGTCCTTGGTACGGCCCGAAAGCAACTCGTCGCCAATGGCGAGCATGGCGGCGGTCACGACGGATTGAGCGGAAGAGGGATTGGACATGGGTGTACTCGTCATCTGTTTTATCAGACGTTAGCCCCGCGCCCGATGATTGCAAAGCGGTTTTGAAAAAATGTATTTCGGCAAATAGTTGACGTCTCGCTTTTCCGTTCACTTATGGTGAACAGTGCGTATGCCGATAGGCCGCTGGCGTGGAAGGAGCCTGTGAGCTAGATTTTCATCACATGCTTGTAACGGGTCGCCGCTAATCATCATCACGTTTTTGAAAAGGCTTCTGGCCGGGACGCCGGAAACGATAAACCCAAAGGAAACAAAGAAAATGACGAAAGTTCTGGTGCTCTATTACTCTTCCTACGGTCACATCGAAACGATGGCCTATGCTGTTGCCGAGGGTGCAAAATCGGCGGGCGCAGACGTCGTCGTCAAGCGCGTTCCGGAACTGGTGCCGGAAGCGGTTGCCAAGTCTTCGCATTTCAAGCTCGACCAGGCGGCGCCGATCGCCACCGTGGACGAACTGGCTGAATACGATGCCATCATCGTCGGCGCCGGCACCCGCTTCGGCACGGTCGCTTCGCAGATGCGCAATTTCTGGGACCAGACGGGCGGCCTGTGGTTCGGCGGCAAGCTCGTCGGCAAGGTAGGTTCCGCCTTCACCTCTTCCGCCACCCAGCATGGCGGCCAGGAATCGACTATTCTCGGTTTCCTGCCGACCTTCCTGCACCACGGCATGGCCGTCGTCGGTCTGCCCTATGCCTTCCAGGGCCAGATGGGTGTCGATGAAATCAAGGGCGGCTCCCCTTACGGCGCTTCCACCATTACCGATGGCGACGGCTCCCGCCAGCCATCCGAAGTCGAACTTGAAGGTGCGCGCTTCCAGGGCGCGCATGTGGCGAAAATCGCCGCCAAGCTTTCTGCCTGATCCTGAAAGTCCTATGAAAAAGAAATGCGGCCCAAAAGGCCGCATTTTCTGTGCCGGTGGCATCATCACCAGCTTTACCGCAATGCTCTCCTGCGAAGCTCGTTCCCCGATCAGATCGGCAGGTTCACCATGAAGAGGCAGCTTGCAACCACGAAGCCGATCATCGAAATCTCAAGAAAACCGTTCAGTCCGTCACGCATTTCAATCCTCCTTGTTCGATCGAAAAGAGAACGGAAAAAGTTTAACGCGGTTCCATAACAGCAGAATGAAATTTAGGGATTCTTAACGCCTGATTTACGGCGTGTCAGCCGGTGACGACGAACGCCACGACGAGGTGGCCGAGAAGGCCGATCGCCAGGCAGGAGAGAAGAAAGATGAACAGGGCTTTTTTCATATATCCGGACGCTTTCCTCTGTATCGATCGATCGAACCATGAACTTGACGTTAGCGCCCCTGGCGCCTCCGTCGCGACGCGTGACGGGGCCGTTACGCCTTGATGTCGAGCCCCGCTTCGATCGCGGCGGCGATGAAGGCCTTGCGCGCGTCTTCAGGCTTTTTCCTGCCGGCATCCACGGCGGCGCAGACCAGCAGCGCCTTGTCTAGCGCCTCGCCATCCTCCACCGGCCAGTCCTCGATCAGGGCCCAGGAGGCGGCCTGGGTTGTTTCGATGCTCGTATAATCACCCGGCGTTTCGAAGGCGATCAGGACGGGTTTCTGCCAGCGCGTGTTCATCGCTCATCCATGTTGGTTTCGCGCCCGGCTCTAAACGAAGCAGGCGGGATGCGCAATCCGTTTCGGAGCCGACCGGTGCGGTCAGTCGTCGCGTCCGAACAGCCATTCGCGAAGGATGCGCCGGTCAATGAGTTCCAGTGAGCGATCCGGCGCGATGCGATAGGTTTCCACCGCCCTTGTGCTGCTGTCTATGCGGAACTCATGGGTGAAGGTGCTGCCGATCGGTGACTTCGTCAGCTTTGTGCGCGGCTGGCCTTTATAGATGATGCTCCCGGGAATGGGCTCCACATAGGGTGCCGGACCGGCGGTCGTGCATCCCGCAAGCGCGAGCGAAAGGGCTATTGCGGCCGATGATGCGAGCGTTTTCATCCTGTCCTCCGAGGTCCATCTGCAAAAACGATATGGAGGCGCGGAGGTTCCCGGAAGCGGCGGATGCGGCAGTATTATTCCTTCCGACTACTTGCGCTTTGGGTTCTGAATGTCGCGCGCGACCCAGCGAAAGAAAAAATAGACGAGGAAGCCAAAGATGAAAAGCGGGATGAGGTTCGCAAAACCGGACATATGATTCTCGTTTCTCCCTCCCGTCACGGGGGTCTATCCGGAGAGGCTGAGACGAGGCAAGGGGTAGCACGCATGGTCGTCGGTCACATGTACGTGTGCCGACCTGCCTGCGGCAGGAGTAGGACGGAGCGAGGGAGGGGGCGGGAGAGATCCGGCGCACTGCCAGCGAAGCCGGATCTCTCCGTCTCCCGCCGGTTTCAGGGTACGGGGGACTGTCTTCACTATGGCGGACAACCGAAAATAGACATAGAGCGAGAAATTACCTCGAATAAATTGCAGCGATCCAGAACTCGCGATGGATGCGACGCGCGAGACTATGCACAGTTCCTCATCTTCACTGTCCGGGACATTGATCCGCCAGGCGCGGGGGACGGCACGCCCCTTCCGGCCGGACCAGCATGTCTGTGCAAAAGCGGTGTAACCTGTTGAAACGGCACGTCTGCCGTCATTCTTTCAGCCTGCTGGAGAGGCCGGAAGAGGGAACTTTTCACGCGCTGCGTCATTGAAGCAGTCGGACACATGCCAATAGTGGAGGGTTAAACATGCTCGGCACCATCCTTGTCATCCTGCTCATTCTGTTCCTCATCGGCGCGCTGCCAAGCTGGGGTTATCATAATTACGGTTACGGCCCTTCGGGCGGTCTCGGACTGGTGCTGGTCATCGTGCTGATCCTGGTTCTGATGGGACGGATTTGATCGACCGTTCCTGAAAATGCACGGGTTGCCCGCAGTCGAAAGTCATTCGGCTGCGGGCAATTTTTCGTCCGGAGCAACGGTATGACGCCAAAAGCCATGTCATCTTAGTGACTTAGACAAGGTGGGCGGTTGAACTCCACGTACCCGGCTGAAAAAACACGACATTCGGAACGATCCCTCTTGCGCCCCAAATGGATTCGTTCTAAATGCCCGCCATCGCTCCATTGATGAGCGTGTGAGGCCTCGTGGCGGAGTGGTGACGCAGAGGACTGCAAATCCTTGTACCCCGGTTCAATTCCGGGCGAGGCCTCCAAAATTCTCCCACGGTACGATGATTTTTCCTGTTCCGCGTCACGATTGGCGACGTCTCGCCGTTTGTTCCGCGAAGAAAACCGCTGCCATCCTGCTTTTTACCCCACATCCGTCTTACCGCGCTTGAAAGCGCGCTCTTGGCCAATTATGAGATTACTCAAAGGCGAGGGGAGGCCCGCGCCGTTTTGAGCTTTTGGAGCCGGGACTTCCCGACCGGCATCCGTGAAATTGAGGCGATAACGACATGATGGATTTCGAAACCGCGCGCGCCAATATGGTCGACAGCCAGCTGCGTACGACCGACGTGACTTCGCATTCGGTGCTGAAGGCGTTTTTGAGTGTGCCGCGCGAGGCATTCGTGCCGACGGGTGCACGGCAGATTGCCTATGTGGATGAGGATTTGCAGATCTGTCCCGCCCGGGATGGCCGCCCGGCACGTTATGTCATGAAGGCCTCGCCGCTCGCGAAGCTGCTGCAGCTCGCGGCCGTTTCGAGGGAGGACGTGGTCCTGGAAGTCGGCGGTGGTTCCGGTTATGCGGCCGCCATCCTGTCCCAGCTTGCCGGCTCCGTCGTTTCGCTCGAATGCGATGAAGCGCTCGCCGCACAGGCGACCGAAACGCTCGCTTCGCTTGGCTATGACAATGTCGCTGTCGTCACCGGCGATCTCGAAAAAGGTTATGCGAGCGAAGCGCCTTACGATCTGATTTTCGTGAACGGCGCTGTCGAGGAAGTGCCGGCGGCACTTACCGAGCAGTTGCGCGATGGCGGGCGTCTCGTCGTCGTTGTCGGATACGGCAATGCCGCAAAGGCCACCGTCTATCGCCGCGATGGCGCCAGCACGTCGGCCGCGACCTTCTTCAATGCTTCGGTCAAGCCGCTGCCGGGTTTCGCCAAGGCAGCCGAATTCGTTTTCTGATCACCGTACCATCATTCTGTTCTTGACGCCGGGGTGGAATTTCCACCCCGGCGTTTTTGTGAGGATTGGAAATTCATCCCGTGTGCGTCTTCGAGAACATCGCGCCCACAAAGCTGTGTATCATCACGAAACTTGTCGAATCAGTGATTTAGTTCGTGGCTATGCTACCCTAAACTAAGGTGATTCGGGGTGTGCGTATTTCTGCCCCGCATGACCCCTGCAGCGGGTTGCGAAGATGCGGAGCGTCTTTCTCAGGCCTGTTGCAGACTGTCGGCGCGGCGGTTGTTTTCGGCTGCCGCTGCCGTGATGTGCAGATTGAACAGGTGCGAAGTGCCCCTGGCATCCGAAGTGATGCGAGGCCGGGTGCTAGAGAGTGGAAACCGGGGATTGATATGGCTCAGCCAAGCGTAGCGCGTGAACCGTCCATGGAAGAGATTCTGGCGTCGATACGCCGGATCATCGAAAGCAACGAGCCAGGGCCCGCCGGCGCATTTTCCGGCCAGTTACCGCCGGTTTATGACGATGAGGACGAGGCGGCAGGCGACGCAACTTACATGACGGAGCCAGCCAGCCCGCCGGCCCGCGTCCCTCCGCCGGCAAACCAGGCCTTTGGCGCACGGCCTGCACAGGATTTTTCACCGGCTTATGAACAATCCCTGGCCGAGCCCCAGGAAATCCCCGTCGAAAAGACGATGTCGCTCGCCGATGTCGCCGCGCGGGTTCGCGCTGCCGCAGACCGCAACGCCGCCATGGGGCCGCAGGCCTTCGCCTCGCAGGGCCAGCGCGCGGCGATGCAGGCTTCTCCGGCTTCCTCTTCTCCCGCCGTGGCGCAGACCGAACGGCCCGCCCCACAGCGTCCGACGGATGTACGGCCGCTGATGGTGGCGGCTGCGGCAACTGCTGCAGAACAGCAGGCGACCGCTGCTTCCGAGGACCGGGCCGCTGCCGCTGCCATTGAAAGCGCGCCTGTACCGGAAAACCATTTTGATCATATGGCGCTGCGCGGTGCGATTGAAACCGCTGTCGCCGAGGAGGTTTTCGACATCGACGTGCAGGAACCCATTGCCGAGGCACCGTCACTCGATCTGGTTGCGCCGCAGCCGGAAGACAAAGCGCAGGCCGGCTCCGACCTGTCGCTCAACCTCATCTCGGCCGCCGCGGGCGCGCAGATCGCGCGTTCCTTCAGTGAGCTGGCCGAGGTTTTCGATGGCGTCGAACGTCGTTCGATCGAGGACATGGCGGCCGAGATGCTGCGTCCGATGCTGCAGGAATGGCTGGAAGACAATCTGCCAACCCTGGTTGAGCGTCTCGTGCGCGAAGAAATCGAGCGCGTGGCGCGCGGCTCGCGCCGCTGATTTTACGCTGGCCGCAGGGCCGCGTGCCTCCCGCCCGCGTCGGGAGGCGTGGCATTGGCGTTAAACAGGGGCCGCCCGGCACAGGGGCGGCTTTTTTATTGAAGATGAAAGCGTTATCGGGGCATAGTCGGCCATCGGGTCGCTCACGGAGCGTCCTGAGGGTCGGTTTCTGTTGACTCTCGACTGTCCATCCTTATTTAAAAAATCCACACAAGAACTCTAAAATTCAGGTCAGGAAATGCTCGAAAAGACCTACGATTCCGCCACCGTCGAACCGAAGATCGCCAAAGCCTGGGACGAGGCTAACGCTTTTCGTGCCGGCGCCAACGCCAAGCCGGGCGCGGAAACCTTCACCATCGTCATCCCGCCGCCGAATGTGACGGGGTCCCTGCACATGGGCCATGCGCTCAACAACACGCTGCAGGATATTCTGGTCCGCTTCGAGCGCATGCGCGGCAAGGATGTGCTGTGGCAGCCGGGCATGGACCATGCCGGCATCGCCACGCAGATGGTCGTCGAGCGCAAGCTGATGGAGCAGCAGCTTCCAGGCCGTCGCGACATGGGCCGCGAGGCCTTCGTGGAGAAGGTGTGGGAATGGAAGGCCGAATCCGGCGGCCTGATCTTCAACCAGCTGAAACGTCTCGGCGCGTCCTGCGACTGGTCGCGCGAACGCTTCACCATGGATGAAGGTCTCTCCGAGGCTGTTCTCGAAGTTTTCGTCACGCTCTACAAGCAGGGCCTGATCTACAAGGACAAGCGCCTCGTCAACTGGGATCCCAAGCTGCTGACTGCGATTTCCGACATGGAAGTCGAGCAGATCGAGGTCAAGGGTAATCTCTGGCACCTGCGCTATCCGCTCGAAAAGGGCGTTACCTATCAGTACCCGACCGCATTCGACGAGGAGGGCAAGCCCACCGAGTTCGAGACCCGCGACTATATCGTTGTCGCCACGACGCGTCCGGAAACCATGCTTGGCGATACCGGTATTGCCGTGAACCCGGAAGACGAGCGGTACAAGGGCATCGTCGGCAAACACGTCATCCTGCCCATTGTCGGTCGCAGGATTCCCATCGTCGCCGATGACTACGCCGATCCGACCGCCGGCACGGGTGCGGTCAAGATCACGCCCGCGCATGACTTCAATGACTTCGAAGTCGGCAAGCGCTGTGGCCTGCGCGCCATAAATGTCATGAATATCGATGGTACCATTTCCATCAAGGAGAACGAGGATTTCCTCGAAGGCCTCGACCATCCGGCGGCGCTGCACGGCGCATGGGACCGGCTGGAAGGTCAGGACCGTTTTGCCGCCCGCAAGATCATCGTCGAAATTTTTGAGGAAGCCGGCCTGCTCGACAGGATCGAGCCGCACAAGCATGTGGTGCCGCATGGCGACCGCGGCGGCGTGCCGATCGAGCCGCGCCTGACGGACCAGTGGTGGGTCGACAACAAGACGCTGGCGCAGCCGGCGATTGCCTCGGTTCGCGAAGGCCGCACCAATTTCGTGCCGAAGAACTGGGAAAACACCTATTTCCAATGGATGGAGAACATCCAGCCCTGGTGTATCTCGCGGCAATTGTGGTGGGGACACCAGATTCCGGCATGGTACGGCCCGGACGGGCAGGTGTTCGTCGAGAAGACCGAGGAAGAGGCGCTGCAGGCGGCCATCCAGCATTACATCGCCCATGAAGGCCCGTGGAAGGCCTGGGTCGAGGAAAAGCTTGAGAACTTCGCTCCGGGCGAAATCCTGACGCGCGACGAAGATGTGCTCGACACCTGGTTCTCTTCTGCGCTCTGGCCGTTTTCGACGCTCGGCTGGCCGGAACAGACGCCGGAACTGGCGCGCTATTATCCGACAAACGTGCTTGTCACCGGCTTCGACATCATCCCCTTCTGGGTGGTGCGGATGATGCAGATGGGCCTGCATTTCATGAAGGACGACGCCGGTAACCCGGTTGAGCCGTTCAGCACGGTCTATATTCATGCGCTGGTTCGCGACAAGAACGGCCAGAAGATGTCGAAATCCAAGGGCAACGTCATCGACCCGCTGGAACTGATCGATGAATATGGTGCCGATGCGCTGCGTTTCACGCTTGCCATCATGGCGGCGCAGGGTCGCGACGTGAAACTCGATCCGGCACGTATTGCGGGTTACCGCAATTTCGGCACGAAGCTCTGGAATGCGACGCGCTTTGCCGAGATGAATGGCGTGAAGCGTGACCCGCATTTCCTGCCGGAAACCGCCTCGCTGACGATCAACCGCTGGATCCTGACCGAGCTTGCCAACACGGCCCGCGATGTGACGGCGGCACTTGAGAACTTCCGCTTCAACGATGCGTCAGGCATTCTCTACCGTTTCGTCTGGAACCAGTTCTGCGACTGGTATCTGGAACTGCTGAAGCCGGTCTTCGGCGGCGACGATGAAAAGGCCAAGTCGGAATCGCAGGCCTGCGCGGCTTATGTTCTGGATGAGATCTACAAGCTGCTGCATCCTTTCATGCCGTTCATGACGGAAGAGCTTTGGGCGCATACGGCCGGTGAGGGCAAGGAGCGCGATGATCTGCTTTGCCTTACCGACTGGCCGGAGCCGGAGTTCCGCGACGACGCCGCGGCTGCGGAAATCAACTGGCTGATCGATCTCGTGTCCGGCATTCGTTCGACGCGCGCCGAGATGAACGTGCCGCCGGGTGCCACTGCCTCGCTGGTGGTCGTTGGCGCCAATACCTCCACGGAAGCACGGCTCGATCGCCACGCCGCCGCTATCCGGCGTCTGGCGCGGGCCGATGAAATCCGTGCCGCCGATGTCGCGCCGAAGGGGTCGGCCCAGATCATCGTCGGTGAGGCGACCATCTGCCTGCCGCTTGGCAATCTGGTCGATCTTGCGGCCGAAAAGGCTCGTCTCGAGAAGGCGATCGGCAAGGTGGACGCGGAAATGGAACGCATCGACAAGAAGTTGTCGAACGAGAAATTCGTGGCCAATGCCGATCCGGAAGTCGTTGCCGCCGAACGCGAGCGCAAGGCTGAGCTTAAAATTCAGCTCGCAAGCCTGAGAACAGCGCTCACGCGGGTAAGCGAAGCGGGGTGACATGCCGCTTGCGGCTTTGCATGAACAAAAACGCCCCGCTAAAAACGGGGCGTTTTTGTTATGGAGCGACAGGGTCGCCGTCTATCGATTGCTGCGTTGCAACGACGAATCATGTTGCTCGCGGGAGGGCGATCATTTCTCGCCATCTCGCGCTCGAAAATCTCCCGAACAGTCAAAAAAGCCAACAAAAACGGCGTGATAAGCGGCTTTCTTCGGGAAACGCGCGTGTGTGGTTATTTGGCGACAATTCCCGTCACGCGTGGGAAATTGTTTCATTTTGTGTCGCGTCGCTTCCGTTTAATTAGAAAAATAACCTAAAATGATTATGCAAGGGGATCGACATGAAATTCTTACGTAAAAAATGGAGAAGTGTCGCAGAACTGTGCCAGTGTGCGGCAGATTGTCATTTTCCGCGAAGCGCTTCACTCTTTTGATGATCACATTGCCTTGATTGGGGAGAGAGATGGCAAAAACTGCAATTTTTCGCGGCGCGGTATGTTTCGCAGTCAGCATCGCGGCGGTAACGCCTTCACTGGCCGGCGGTCTCGAGCGCGGCGGTTATAATATCGATCTGTTGTTCGATCCGTCCGATTACGTTCTCGACAGCTCCGCGACCTTCGTCGCACCGCAGCGCAAGGTAGAGAATGCGCGGGACAATCCGCTGAAAAGTGGTCCCTTGCCTGCATCCTGGTCCAGGACGGCAGATGATTCCGAAAACTTCTGGTCGACCCGCATCGGGGCCAAGGCATCGATCGGCGATTTCGGCGACTGCATGTTCGACTATTCACAGCCCTGGGGCGCGCATCTCAATCCCGGTATCTGGCAGGGATCGAGCTACAATATCGAAACCAAGGTCAAGTCGCACAATTACGCGACCACCTGCCGGGTGAAGTTCGATCTTGGCAAGGGTGACTTCTCGATTATCGGCGGCGGCTTCTATCAGGAATTGAGCGGCTATAAGTATCGTCAGGTTCTGGGGCCGGCCGTTCTGGGCCTCAATCCGGCCTGGTCCAGCTTCAGCGGCGTCGGCAAACTTGAGATGGAAGGTGACGGCTGGGGCTGGCGCGCCGGCATGGCCTACGAGATTCCCGAGATCGCGTTCCGCGCCAGCCTTGTTTATAACAGCGCTGTCGATCACGATTTGACCGGCTTCGCCGATGTTAGAGGGATCCCACAGACACCGCCGTCCATATCTCCGACGCTTGCAAAATACGGCGGCAAGCTCGTGCCGATCTATGGCTCTGTTTCCATGCCAGACAGCATCGAACTAAAAGTTCAATCCGGCATAGCGCCAGACTGGCTTGCTTTCGGTTCCGTGAAGTGGACTGACTGGAGCCAGATTCAGGTCATTCCTTTCTGCGCGGTCGGCACATCTCCCTGCGTCCCAAGTGGCGCAGACACCCTGAACACGCTTGACCTGTTCTATCGCGACGGCTGGACGATCTCCGGCGGCGTTGGTCACAAGTTCAACGAACAGTGGAGCGGAGCCGTCAGCCTGACCTGGGATCGCGGTACGTCCACGGTCATCGGCACCCAGACAGATACGTGGACGCTCGGCACGCAGATTGTCTATTCGCCCAACAAGAACATCGAGTTCAAGATTGCCGGCGCTCTCGGCCTCCTGACCTCGGGTAGCTCCTCCATCAATGGCGGACCCTGCGGCGCTGGTTTCACCTGCGGCAACGAGGCAGGCTACGATTTCGGCAACGACCTCGTGGCAGCCATCTCGACGGGTGTGAAGGTCAAGTTCTGATCTGATCCTTTCGCCGATGCTAAAATAAAGGTCCGGTTTACCAACCGGGCCTTTTTTCATGTCCGACTATGATTCCTTCTCGACAAAATTTTCTGGCCCGAAAGTTTTGTGACGATTTGGCAACACTTTTCTGCAAGCGTGGGGTCGCGTTGGAATGTGAGCATATCTGTCCATTTCCCGCCACAAACAGGGTGCTTGGCTTATGTTTAGGGCAGCGGGATCGGAAGAACATGCAGGCGTTTGATGTGGGCCCGCGGGGTTGCAGAAAGTGAAAACAGGTTTGGATTCAGGGTTTAAGCAAGTAATACGGGAATTTCATCCGGATTTCTTGTTTGGCGCTGACCGGTGGATGGCGGAACGCCGTTATATTGCCGGAAATTATGCCTATATCTGTCTAACTGGAAAATTTGGGCAATTGCCGCAGGAGATCACCGGTGGTGCGCTGGAAAGTGCTGCCGGAAAGACGCAGTGTGTTCGAAAAATCGCGACCCGGCGGGGTTCGGCTTTGCAGTATTCCGCAAGTATTGGCTATATGCCGGGAAGAGTGAGAGAAGTTCGCTGAAATGCTGAAATGTGAAGCCAACGTTTTAAAGCCGCTCCTCATGGGCATGTTGCTTGCGTCGCTCGCAATGCCTGCCGCGGCTTTTGACATCAATGCGGGCGTGACCAAGGAATCCGGCCCCTTCGACCTGTTCAAGTTCGGCTTCAAGGCCTACAAGAACGGAAACAAGGGTGAAGCTGTCGAGGCCTATCGCTACGCGGCCGAAAAGGGCCATACCGGCTCACGCTGGGCGCTTGCCAACATGTATGCCTATGGCGATGGCGTCGCCAAGAACGACTTCGAAGCTTTCAAGATCTACAGCGAAATCGCCAATCAGGGTGTCGAACCGGGATCGGAGGATACGGGCTTTTTCGTCAATGCGCTGCTGTCTCTCGCTGATTATTACCGCCACGGCATTCCCGGAAGCCCCGTCAAAATGGACCTTTCACAGGCCCGGCAGCTTTATTTCCAGGTTGCTTCCACCTTCGGTGTGGCTGAGGCCCAATTCCGTCTGGCAGAGATGATTCTTGCAGGCGAGGGTGGCCGCGCAGATGTGCAGCAGGCAAAGAAATGGCTCAACCAGGCCCGCAAACACGGCCATGCCGGCGCCATGTCGATTTTCGGCAACCTGATCTTCCAGGAAGGCCAGACGACGCAGGGCCTCGCCTTCATGACGGCGGCGCTGGATAAATGCACGGCGGCGGACTGCACCTGGATTCAGAACCTGCAGGAGCAGGCCTTTTCGCTGGCGGGTGAGAACGATCGCCGCGCGGCAATCGCAATGGCGCAGACCATGCGGATTGACGATCCGGATTGAAAATTGCCGCGCCAGAGCTCGGTAAAGATGGCCTGTCAGCCAGCGGGGCTGAAATCGAAATAACCGCAGACCGGCACGTGGTCGGATGGTTTTTCCCACGCACGCACATGTTTTTCGATGCTGACCGATTCCAGCCTGTCGGCCGCTTCGGCTGACAGCATCAGATGGTCGATGCGGATGCCGTTATTTTTCGGCCACGCGCCGGCCTGATAATCCCAGAAGGAATATAGTCCTGCTTCATCCGTCGTCGCACGTGCGGCATCGGTAAAGCCAAGGTTCTCCAGCTTGCGGAAGGCTGCGCGGGTCTTCGGCAGAAACAGCGCGTCACCTTCCCACACGCGGGGGTCGTGACAATCGAACGGTTCGGGAATGACGTTGTAGTCCCCCGCGAGGATCAGCGGCTCCTCGAACGCGAGGCGATCTTCGGCAAAGCGCCGCAGCCGCTCCATCCAGGCGAGCTTGTAGGGATATTTGACCGGATCGTCAGGCGGATTGCCGTTCGGCAGGTAAAGCGAGCAGACGCGGATGGCGCCACCGTCGACGGAAAACACGCCTTCGATGAAACGCGCCTGCTCGTCGGCATCATCACCCGGCAGGCCACGATTGACCTCATCAGGCTTGACTTTGGAAAGCAGGGCAACGCCGTTGAAGCCCTTCTGGCCGTGGGTCTCGACGTGATAACCAAGCGCCTCAATCTCCAGCCGCGGAAACCCCTCATCGACCGACTTGATCTCCTGAAGGCAGACGATATCAGGCGAAGAATCCTTCAGCCACTGGCAGAGGTTTTCGATGCGCGCCTTGACGCCGTTGATGTTCCAGGTGGCAATCTTCATCGGAGTTTCCCTTTTGTGAGGGTACTTTTACCCGATGCAAAAGCGATTGCCACCGTTTTTGGAAGGTGGTGGCGAGGATGTGGTGGATAGATATCGTCAGATCGAGAAGCTGGTGCCGCAGCCGCAGCTTGCCACGGCATTCGGGTTCTTGATCTGGAAGGACTGGCCGAGCAGATTATCGACGAAGTCGATTTCAGAGCCCGCCATATAGACGACCGAAAGGCTGTCGATCAGCACCTTGGCATCACCGCGCGCAATCACGATGTCGTCATCGGCGGGGTCTTCGGCCAGATCGAACTTGTAGGAGAAGCCCGAGCAGCCGCCGCCTTCGACGGAGACGCGCAGCGCCTGTTTGCCGGCGTCGGCGGCGACGATCTGGGCGATTCGCTTCGCTGCTGCTTCCGAAAGGGTAATGTCGCTGTTTTCCATGTCGTTCCTCCTGCCGGGGTCAAGAACCGGAGAGCAATAATCTCGTTGTCACTATTATAAACCGGTCAAATTAACGGTCTATAGCCTGTGTGAGGGCGTCTGCGCGGCGATGATGCTTTGCGCTGACCTCTGCGATAGGTATGAAGGCTGAATGAAAAGGTCAATGGCCGAGACCAAAAGGAAGTCGCGGCCATAAGAAGTCAACAGGTGGATGCATGATCATAGACCAGCGCGCATTGGGTTTCGGAAGTGGGGAGAGGGCGGTTTTCGCCTCGGATCCATGGACGACGCGCGGGCGTCTGTTTCCGGAAGAAGGAAGCCTGACGCGTTCCGAATTCCAGCGTGACCGGGACCGCATCGTCCACACGACAGCCTTTCGCCGCCTGAAGCACAAGACGCAGGTCTTCATCAGCCCCGACGGAGACCATTACCGCACGCGGCTTACCCACACCATTGAGGTGGCGCAGATCGCCCGCGCTCTGGCCCGCGCGCTGAAGCTGGACGAGGATCTGGCCGAAGGCGTGGCTCTGGTGCATGATTTCGGCCACACGCCTTTCGGCCATACCGGCGAAGACGCACTCGATGCGGTGCTGCTGCCCTATGGCGGGTTTGACCACAATGCACAGTCGCTGCGTATCGTCACCAAGCTGGAGCGCCGCTACGCCGAATATGACGGCATCAACCTGACCTGGGAAACGCTGGAAGGTCTCGTCAAGCATAATGGCCCGCTGGTGAACGCGAAGGGTGAGGGGATCAAGGGGCCGGTTCCGCTGCCCATCCTCGAATATTGCGAGTTGCAGGATCTCGAGATCGGCAGCTATGCCAGCCTTGAGGCGCAGGTGGCGGCGATTGCCGATGACATCGCCTACAATACCCACGATATCGATGACGGTCTGCGCGCCGGTTATCTCACCTTCGAGATGCTGGAGGAGGTACCATTCCTCAGCGGCCTCATGGCGCAGGTGCGGGCGAAATATCCCGTGCTCGACAAGGAACGTTTCGCCAACGAGATCATGCGCCGCCAGATCACTCACATGGTTGAGGATGTGATCGGCGTGGCGCAGCAAAATCTTGCCCTGCTGAAGCCGCAGCGGCCTGCCGACATCAGGGCCGCCGATTTTACTGTCGCCACCTTTTCGCCCGAAATGGCCGAGACCGACCGGCAGATCAAGAAGCTGCTGTTTGCCCATATCTACCGGCACCCGGACATCATGCGCATTCGCGCCGGCGCGACGCAGATCGTCACCGATCTTTTCCACCGATATATGGAAACGCCGGCGGAAATGCAGAGCCACTACTGGGTGGACAGCATTTCCGGCATGAGCGTGGCCGCAAAAGCCCGGCATGTGGGCGACTATCTGGCCGGCATGACCGATAGTTATGCACTGCGCGCCCACCAGCGGCTGTTTGACCACACCCCCGATTTGAGATAGGGCAGCGGGCGATCGCGAAGCCGACCGGCTAAAATACCGGACATGAACAGAAGCCCTTCGCGCAGGTTGGAACGATGAACATTTTTGCCGATTTCGATACCAGGATCAAAAACGCGCTCGAGACCCTCGACCTCGTGAAAGAGAACCGCGAAAAGGTCGATTTCAGTCGAATTACCGTCGAATCCCCGCGTGATCTCAGCCACGGCGATGTCGCAACCAATGCCGCCATGGTGCTGGCGAAACCGCTCGGCACCAATCCGCGCGCCCTGGCCGAACTCATCGTGCCGGCGCTTCAGGCGGATGGCGATGTCGATAGCGTCAATGTCGCGGGTCCCGGCTTTATCAATCTCAAGGTGTCGGTTGGTTACTGGCAGCGTCTGCTGGCAGATATGATCAACCAGGGTATCGATTTCGGCCGCTCCACCATCGGTGCGGGCCAGAAGATCAACGTCGAATATGTCTCGGCCAACCCGACCGGCCCGATGCATGTCGGCCATTGCCGTGGCGCCGTTGTCGGCGACACGCTGGCGAACCTGCTCGCATTTGCTGGTTACGGCGTCACCAAAGAATATTACATCAACGATGCCGGCTCGCAGATCGATGTGCTGGCCCGTTCGGTGTTCCTGCGGTATCGCGAGGCGCTGGGCGAAGATATCGGCACCATCCCGTCCGGTCTCTATCCCGGTGATTACCTCGTTCCCGTCGGCCAGGCGCTGGCCGATGAATATGGCATCAAGCTGCGCGCCATGCCTGAAGAGAAGTGGATGCCTATCGTCAAGGACAAGGCGATCGACGCGATGATGGCGATGATCCGCGAGGATCTGGCACTTCTCAACGTCCGGCACGACGTGTTCTTCTCGGAGCGCACGCTGCATGAGGGCAATGGCGGGCCGATCCTCTCGGCCATCAACGACCTCACCTTCAAGGGCCATGTCTACAAGGGCACGCTGCCGCCGCCGAAGGGCGAATTGCCTGATGACTGGGAAGACCGCGAACAGACGCTGTTCCGCTCCACCGAAGTGGGCGACGATATGGACCGCGCGCTGATGAAGTCGGACGGTTCCTACACCTATTTCGCCGCCGACGTCGCCTATTTCAAGAACAAGTTCGACCGTGGTTTTTCCGAGATGATCTATGTGCTCGGCGCCGACCATGGCGGTTACGTCAAGCGTCTTGAAGCCGTCGCGCGCGCCGTCTCCGAGGGCAAGTCGAAGCTGACTGTTCTTCTGTGCCAGCTCGTCAAGCTGTTCCGCGACGGTGAGCCGGTGAAGATGTCGAAGCGCTCCGGCGACTTCGTGACCCTGCGCGACGTTGTCGACGAAGTGGGTCGCGATCCGGTGCGATTCATGATGCTTTATCGGAAGAATTCCGAGCCGCTGGACTTCGATTTTGCGAAAGTGACCGAACAATCGAAGGATAATCCGGTCTTTTACGTGCAATATGCGCATGCCCGCTCAATGTCGATCTTTCGGCAGGCGCAGGAAGCGTTTCCGGGGCTTTCTCCTTCGGCTGAGGAGATGGCGGCATCTGTATCTTTGATCAGCGATATCAATGAGTTGCAGCTGGTTGCAAAACTCGCGGAATATCCGCGCCTGATCGAATCCGCGGCCCTTTCGCATGAGCCGCACCGGCTTGCTTTTTACCTCTATGATCTCGCCAGTTCCTTCCATGGACACTGGAACAAGGGTAAAGACCATCAGGAATTACGTTTTATTAACGATAAAAACCGAGAATTGAGCATTGCCAGACTTGGGCTGGTGAATGCTGTCGCGAATGTTCTGAGGTCTGGACTGACGCTTTTAGGAGCGGACGCACCTGACGAAATGCGATAACATCTCACCATTATTTGCTCACAATACGCTGGCAAGAGCTGCAATGCGTAGATGGTGGAACACGTAATGGTCGAAAAAAATGTCGCGTATAACCGGGACGCCCGGTCCGAAGGCTTCGCTGACAACGATCCTCTGGCAGAACTGGCGCGTATCGTCGGCTTCGAAGATCGTCCTTCGCATGCGGGTTCCGAAGCTGCGCCACGCGCTGCCTCACCGGTTGCCCGCCGCGAACCCGAATTTAATCTCGAGGACGAGCTGCTTCGGGAATTCGAGGTTTACGATGCGCCGCATGCCGATCCGATCGTTCTTGATCCGGCAAACGATGTTCGTGCAGGCATCCATCCGAGCGATTTCATGCAGCGGGTCGAATCCGTTTTCGCTCGCCGCGAGCCCGCACTTGCGCCGGCAGCTGAACCGGAACCCGAGGTGACATTCGCTCCCGAAGTGACGGAAGAGCTGCTTCCAGAGGTCAATGAGGCCTATATCCACAATTACGTCGAAACCCCCACGCAGGATATCCGGGCGGATTTCCGCGATGATGCCGGCGCGGTGGCTGAAGTTTTCGATGTGCATTCGCGCCAGGCGCGTCCTGCCGAGCCGATGGTCTACGAGCAGGCTGCCTCACAGGTGGCATGGGAAGAGCCGCAGGCCGCGGAACCCGTCCAGCCGGAATGGCACGCCATGCCGGAGCTTCCGGCAGATGTCTCCAGCAATATTGCTGCCGCCGCTTATGCTGCTACACCGGAGTCCCAGAGCCTCGATCTCGCCGATGAAGTGGAAATCGCCGTCGCCGAACAGGCCCCTGCTCCGATTTCCGTTCGTCCGCCATCGCATGGCGGCCGGTCTTCGCTGGAATTTTCGAGCCTGCGGTTGCCGCTTGCCAATTTCGGCGCCCGCCGCGATGTTTCGGCCGCCGACCCGAAGCGGGTTGAGCCGCGCTCCGAACGGCAGCCTGTCGCGGCCCGGGTAGAGCCGCAGGTCGAAGTCGCTCCCGTGCCTGCCGTCGTCCAGGCGGAAGAGACCGCGCCATCCTTCACGCCTTCGGTCGCCGAGGTCTTTACGCCTGCCGCAGAGCCTCTGGCGGTTGAGATTGCCGAGAAGCCGGCGGCGAAACATCTCTCGCCGATGGACGAGTTGATTTACGACGTCGCGAAATATTCCATTCCCGGTCGCGGTGAAGCGCCGCTCGTGCAGGCGGTCCCCGCAGCGCAGGCTGCCAAGGTCGAACCGCCCGTGGTTACTGCCGCTCCGGTGAAGGCAGCGCCGGTTGCCGATGCAGCGCCCGCAGCACCCGCCGAGGAGCTCGATTTCGCCGGCTTCAACGATGATGATTTCGAGCTTGCGCTTGACGATCTCGATCTGGATCTGTCCGACATCGCTGAAGCGGAGGTCGCGCCAGCGCCTGCACCGCAGCCGGTTCGCCAGCAGCCGGCCGCGCCGGTGGCCGTTCAGGCACCCGCACCGCAGCCGGTGAAGGTGCAGCCCGCACCGCAGCCCCGGCCTGCGCCCGTTGCCGCACCTGTTGCTGCCGTTGCCGCCGCACCCGTTGCTGCCGCTCCCGTTCAGCCGCGCCCGGCCGCTCCCCAGCCTGTCGCGCCACAGACGCTGGAAAGCCTGCCTTTCGATCCCTCGCAGATCGGTGAGACGGAAGAGCATCCGGAAACCATCGTCGAGATGGATGTACCGGAACTGCCGGTTGGCGTTTTTGAGCCGAAGCCGGCTCCCCGCCGCCATGAGGAAGACCTCGACATCGACACCGAGCTTGCGACGCTGTTTGCTCCTGCTGTTGCCGGTGGTCTCGACCGCCACAAGCACGCGGAAAACCGAGGAGCTGCCCAGGCTCGTCCTGTTCAGGCTCCGGAAGAGGCCGACGAGTTCGAACGGGCGCTGGAAGAGGATTTCCGCCGCTCCATGCAGGAGGCTGCCGCTTCCCGTGGCAATGCGCCTCGCGAGCCCGAAAATACGTACGTCGACAATCAGGCTGCTTATCGTGACGAGGATGAACGCGGCGGTCGCCGCTGGATCATGCCGGTTGCGGCTGCCATCGGCCTGGTGCTGATCGGCGGCGGTGTTTACGCGCTGGTCTCCGGCGGTTCGTCGAGCACCGGTTCCAATGGCGCGCCGGTCATCATCTCCGCCGATAACGACCCGATGAAGGTCGTGCCGGAAAATCCGGGCGGTCGTGTCGTGCCGAACCAGGACAAGGCGGTATATGATCGCGTTGCCGGCGGCAGCGCTGCCGATCCGAAGCAGCCGGCGCTGATTTCCAGCAACGAACAGCCCGTGGACGTGGTTCAGCGGACTCTGATTCCTGAACAATTGCCGCTGGAAGGCGAAAACGACGCCGATATGGAAGCCGCTGGCACGCCGGTTGGCGAGACCGAGGATCCGCGCCTGCTTTCGCCGGAAGAAAAGGCCGCGCAGAACGAAGGTTCGGCTGCGACCGGCGTTTCCCCGCGCAAGGTGCGCACCATGATCGTCAAGCCTGACGGCACGCTTGTCGCACAGGAAGTCGAGGTGCCGGCAGCCCAGCCGCCGAAGGCTGACAAGGTCGAGGAACTTGCTGCGCCGCAGACCGCCAAGCCGGGTGAGGGCGCTCCCGCCGTCATCGCCGCATCGCGGGTTCCGGTCGCGCCGGAACAGGCTCAGCCGCAGGCAAACACGCCTGCCGCCACCAAGCCGGCTGCGCAGTCCGCCGCGCCGCTTCCGGCAACACGTCCGTCCTCGCAGCCCGCAAACGTCGTGGCGACGGTGACCAATCAGGGCAATGTTCGTCCGACGACGACTGCGCCTGCTCAGCCGCAGGCCGCGCAGCAGCAGACCGCAGCCGCTATGCCGGCTGCGACCAGCACGCCGTCCGCCGGTGGCTACTATATCCAGATCGCGTCGCTGCCGAGCCAGGCGGAAGCGCAGAAGTCCTACCAGAACATGTCGGCCAAGTTCGGCTCGGTCATCGGTGGACGCGGCGTCGACATCAAGGCTGCCGAAATCGCCGGCAAGGGCACCTTCTACCGCGTCCGTATCCCGGCCGGTGACAAGAACGAAGCCGTGGCGCTGTGCGAAAAGTTCCGTTCGGCCGGTGGCAGCTGCCTGGTGGCGCGGTGACAGAGATGCGCCGGGGGTAGTACCCCGGCGCTGATTGTCTAACGACAGTGACGGAGCAGCCAACCTCCGTCATGCCGGACTTGATCCGGCATCCAGCCACGGCGCGTCTGCGCCGTGAAACGAGTCTTACGCGATCAAGGACTTGATCGCGCTGGACCCCGGCTCGGAGGCCGGGGTGACGGACGGTAAACGTCGCTGCCCCGGCATTGGCCGAGGAGCAGGCAAAGTTCTTCCCATCTATTCTGTAACAGGCGTGACACCATGACCGATTGCAAAGCTATGATCCTCGGATGCAGCGGGCTTTCGCTGACTGCCGACGAGATTGCCCTTTACCGCGATGAGCAGCCCTGGGGTTTCATCCTGTTCGGGCGCAATATTGGCGAGCCGCAGCAGATCACCGATCTCGTCGCCGCCATGCGCGATGCCGTCGGGCGGGCAGATGCGCCGGTGCTGATTGATCAGGAGGGCGGACGGGTTCAGCGTATCAAGCCGCCGATCCTGCAGGCTTATCCGAATGCCCGCATTCTCGGTGAAATCTATGAGCGCGACCGGGGTGCCGGTTTGCGTGCCGCCTGGCTGATGTCGCGACTGCACGCGTTTGACCTGATGAAACTCGGCATCAATGTCGATTGCCTGCCGGTGCTCGACGTGCCGGTGGAAGGCGCCAGCAATGTCATCGGCAACCGTGCCTATGGCTATACGCCGACCATGGTGGCCGAGATGGGGCAGGCGGCGGCCGACGGGCTGAAGGCGGGTGGCATGCTGCCTGTCATAAAACATATGCCGGGTCATGGTCGCGGCATGGTGGATTCGCATCATGAACTGCCTGTGGTCGACGTGCCGCTCGATGAACTGGATGCGCATGACTTCGTGCCCTTCCGTGCACTGAACCGCGAATTGATGGCGATGAGCGCGCATCTGGTATTCAACGCCGTCGACCGCGAACGGCCGGCGACGACTTCACCGAAGGTGATCGAGGAGATTATTCGCGGGCGGATCGGATTTGACGGCCTGCTGATGTCCGACGACAGTTCGATGAACGCGTTGAAGGGTACGCTGGGTGAAAGAGCTGCGAATATTGTTGCTGGTGGCTGCGATATAGTCTTGCATTGCAACGGCGTGATGGGTGAAATGCTCGAGGTTGTGAAAGAGGTTCCCGTTCTTTCCGGCCGGTCGCTGGAGCGGGTGCGGGCAGTTGAAGCGGGTTTCCCGACTGCGGACCCATCCGACGAAGCGGAACTGAGAGCCGAATTCAACGCCATGTGGGCCGTTTCCTGACAGTCGGGCGGCCGCTTACTCGGGATCAAGGCCGGAAGATCCGGCGGATGGGACGATGGCCGCAGACAAATCTCGCAATTCGACGCCGATGGACAAGCTCTGGCAGGATGTGACGCCGGAGCGGCTGACGGGCGAGGCCGGACTGGTCATCGATGTCGCGGGTTTCGAAGGACCGCTCGATCTGCTGCTGCATCTTGCCCGCACGCAGAAGGTGGACCTGTCGCGCATTTCAGTGCTGGCGCTTGCCGAGCAATATCTGCAATTCGTGGAAAGCGCGCGGCGCGTGCGTATCGAGCTGGCGGCCGATTATCTGGTCATGGCGGCGTGGCTCGCCTTCCTGAAGTCCAAGCTTCTCATTCCGCAGCAATCCAAGGATGACGGCCCCTCGGGTGAGGAAATGGCCGCAACCCTTGCCTTCCGGCTGAAGCGGCTGGAAGCGATGCGCGAGGCGGCGGAACGCCTCGTCAACCGCGCCCAGCTCGGCCGCGATGTATTTGCCCGTGGTGCGCCGGAGCATATTCCGCACATCAACCGCTCTGCCTACGAGGCGAGCCTTTATGACCTGCTCAGCGCCTACGCCAATCTGCGGCAGAGACAGGCGATCACCCAGGTCACGATTGAAAAACGGCAGGTCTGGTCGCTGGTCGAGGCGCGGGAGCTTTTAACCGGTCTCCTCGGCGATGTCGGAGAATGGACCGCGCTCGATCAATATCTGCTGCAATATGTCCCCGATCCCGCGATGCGGGTGACGGCGATCGCCAGCGCCTTTGCCGCGTCACTGGAGCTGGTGCGCGAGGGGTCGCTGCAAATCCGGCAGGAGGGGGCTTTCAAGCCCATCTATATGCGCCGTGGCACGAGGGATGATCGTGCGGTCGCCGAGAGGACTGACAATGACTGATAATGATGAGACAGCCGGGGCGACGATCGCGACGGATGGGGTGGGATTAGAACCCACGGTATTTTCCGAGCGCCAGTTGAAAGAGGCCGAGCGGATCGCCGAGGCTTTGGTTTTCGCCTCGGCCGAGCCGGTCTCTCCGGGTTTCATTGCGGAGCGCCTGCCGCGCGGCATGGATGTCGACGCCGTTCTTCAGCATCTGAAAGCCGCTTATGCGGGCCGGGGCGTCAATCTCGTGCAGGTGGGCGGGCAATGGGCCTTCCGCACTGCCGGCGATCTTTCTTTCGTCATCCGCGCCGAGGAAAAGGAACCGAAGAAGCTCTCTCGCGCGGCGCTGGAAGTTCTGGCGATTATCGCATATCATCAGCCGGTGACACGCGCTGAAATCGAGGAAATCCGCGGTGTTCAGACCTCACGCGGCACGCTTGACGTCTTGATGGAGGCGGGCTGGGTCCGGTTTCGTGGCCGCCGTCGCACCCCCGGCAGGCCGGTGACGATCGGTACCACGGTTGAGTTTCTCGACCATTTCGGCCTCGAGGAGTTGCGCGACCTGCCGGGGCTCGAGGAGCTGAAGGGAGCAGGGCTGCTTTCCGGCCGCATACCTTCCAATTTCGGCGTGCCCCTGCCGATGATGAGCGACGAATTGCGTGAGGATGAAGACCCGATCACGCAACTTGATCTGGAAGAGCTGGGCCTGCTTGCGCCTGGTGGTGGCGACGGCGACGATTGAGATCGTTATCGCGCGGGCGACACGACGCAAAAACTTTATGCTCACACCCTGTTGAAGCGGCAATTTGTTGTTTGAAAAAGCCTTTCAAACGTCTTACATCGTCTGAAAGCGAAATTCAGGAGTTTCAGTTATGGGTTCTTTTAGTGTGTGGCATTGGCTCATCGTGCTGGTGATTGTTCTCGTCCTTTTCGGACGCGGCAAGATCCCGGAATTGATGGGCGATGTCGCCAAGGGCATCAAGAGCTTCAAGAAGGGCATGGCTGACGAAGACCAGACGCCGCCGCCGGCCGATGCCAACACGAAGACCGTCGACCACAAGGCTGACGAGATCAAGTAAGCGGCCCTGCCGTTTGGTTTGAGACTGACGCGCGTTAGGGTCTCGGGAGCATATTATGTTTGATATCGGCTGGAGCGAGCTGCTGGTGATTGCGGTCGTACTGATCGTGGTTGTCGGGCCGAAAGACTTGCCGCCCATGATCCGCGCCTTTGGCAAGACCATGGCTGGCCTTCGCAAGATGGCGGGGGATTTCCGTACCCAGTTCGATGAGGCCCTCAAAGAGGCCGACATGGACGATGTGCGCCAGACCATATCGGATGTCCGCGATCTCAACCCGACCAACTCGCTGCGTGATGCGATGAACCCGCTTCGCCAGCTTGGCAACGAGATCAAGTCCGATCTTCAGAAGGCGACCACGCCGCCTGAGGGCCTGTCATCCTCGCCTGCTACGTCGACCGCCGCACCGGCGACCAGTGAGCCGGTTGCACCGCTCGTCAGCATTCCCGAGCCTGAGATGAAGCTGCCGGATACCCCGCCCGTGACTGCCAGCGCCCCCGTTGCGGCACCGGTCGTACCGGCGGAAAAGCCGAAGCGTGCCCGGGCTAAATCGATTGCGACCGTCGAGGCGGAAGCGGTTGCCGCCAAGCCGAAACGCGCCAGCCGCGCCAAAGCGGTCGCGGCGTCCGAACCCGTTGCTGTCAATTCCACGGAGACTTCAGCTGAAAAGCCGACCGTAAAAGCCGTCGCGAGAAAAGCGGCCGCCAGGAAAGTCGTGGCTGAAAAGCCTGTCGTGGCCGCCGATGCCAAGCCGGTGAAGCCGGCGAGAACCAAGGCTGCAAAGCCCAAAAAGGATGAAGCATGAGCGGGGACATCGAGGACAAGCCGCAGCCGCTTATCGAACATCTGATGGAACTGCGCACACGGCTGATTTGGTCGCTGGGTGCGTTCTTCGTTGCCTTCATCGCCTGTTTTGCCGTTGCCAAGCATCTCTTCAACCTGCTTGTCATTCCCTATAAGTGGGCGGTTCTCTGGGCTGGCCTTGATGTGACGAAGTCGTCGCTGATCTATACCGCGCCGCAGGAATTCTTCTTCACGCAGATCAAGGTCGCCATGTTCGGCGCGATGGTCATCTCCTTTCCGGTGATCGCCTCGCAGCTTTATAAATTCGTGGCGCCCGGCCTCTACAAGAACGAGCGCGCCGCTTTCCTGCCGTTCCTCGTCGCATCGCCGATCCTGTTCCTCATCGGAGCGGCGCTCGTCTATTTCTTCTTCACGCCCATGGTCATGTGGTTCTTCCTCGCCATGCAGCAATTGCCAGAAGATGGCGAGGTTGCGATTTCGCTGATGCCGAAGGTGTCGGAATATCTGAGCCTCATCATGACGCTGGTGCTATCCTTCGGTCTGGTGTTCCAGCTGCCCGTGGTTACGACGCTTCTGGCGCGCGTGGGCCTTCTGACCAGCGACTGGCTGCGTGAGAAGCGCAAGTTCGCGATTGTCATGGCCTTTGTGGTCGCCGCCGTGCTGACCCCGCCGGACCCGATGTCCCAGATCGGTCTTGCACTGCCTGCGATCATTCTCTACGAGATTTCCATCTACATGGCTCGACTCGTGGAGAGGAAGCGCGCTGCGGAATCCGCAAGCACGGAGCTGGAGGAGACCTGAGTTTTCGAAGGTCTCGCCGCTCAAGACATCTCCTCGCGCCGGGCTTCTGCCCGGCGTTTTGCTGTAAAACACCGGTGATGCAACAACGGTCTGGAACGACGATGCACGACATTAAATGGATACGTGAAAACCCCGAAGCTTTTGACGCGGCGCTCGCACGCCGTGGCGCGGAGCCTGCGGCCGCAGGTCTGATCGCGCTCGATGAAAAGCGCCGTTCCGTCATCCAGTCCCTGCAGGACATGCAGTCCCGCCGCAATGCCGCCTCCAAGGAAATCGGCGCCGCCATGGCGCAGAAGAACATGGAGCTTGCGGAAAAACTTAAAGCCGAGGTCGCCGACCTCAAGGACAAGATGCCGCGCGCCGAGGAGGAGGACCGTCAGGTCACCGCTGAGTTGAACGACGCCCTGTCGCGCCTGCCGAACATGCCCTTCGACGATGTGCCCGATGGCAAGGACGAGCATGACAATGTGGTGACCCGCGTCGTCGGCCAGAAGCCCGGCTGGAACCATGAGGCCAAGGAACATTTCGAAATCGGCGAAGCGCTTGGTTATATGGATTTCGAGCGGGCCGCCAAACTTTCGGGTTCGCGTTTCACCGTTCTCACCAGCCAGCTCGCGCGGCTGGAGCGGGCGCTCGGCCAGTTCATGATCGACCTGCACACCTCGGAACATGGCTATACCGAAGTTTCTTCGCCGCTGATGGTGCGTGACGAGGCGATGTTCGGCACCGGGCAATTGCCGAAATTCTCCGAGGACCTGTTCAAGACCACCGATGGCCGCTGGTTGATCCCGACGGCGGAGGTGACCCTGACCAACCTCGTGGCCGGCGAAATCCTCGAGCAGGAAAAGCTGCCCCTGCGTTTCACCGCACTCACACCGTCCTTCCGCTCGGAAGCGGGTTCGGCAGGCCGTGACACGCGCGGCATGCTGCGCCAGCACCAGTTCTGGAAGTGCGAGCTCGTCTCCATCACGGATGCGGAAAGCGCTGTCGCCGAGCATGAGCGCATGACGGCATGCGCCGAGGAGGTGCTGAAGCGGCTGGGCCTGCATTTCCGCACCATGACGCTCTGCACCGGTGACATGGGCTTTGGCGCGCGCAAGACCTACGATCTGGAAGTGTGGCTGCCCGGTCAGAATACCTATCGCGAAATCTCGTCCTGCTCGGTCTGCGGCGATTTCCAGGCGCGCCGCATGAATGCGCGCTATCGCGGCAAGGACGACAAGGCGACGAAGTTCGTGCATACGCTGAACGGTTCCGGCACGGCTGTCGGCCGCTGCCTGATCGCCGTTCTCGAAAATTACCTGAACGACGATGGCTCTGTCACAATTCCTGATGTGCTGCTGCCCTATATGGGCGGTCTTACGCGGATCGAAAAGGCGGCTTGATTTCAAAGATGCCGACATGCCGGACTTGATCCGGCATCCATCCAGCCCAAGTCGTTGGGCTGAAAAGGACTATTCCCGTGGCGCAGTCGCGCGTCGACTGGATCCCGGCTCAAGGCCGGGATGACGGTTCGGGGAGTGTTCTGCCTGAGCAAAATGAAGAGCGGGAGGAAAACATGCGGATTTTGCTGACAAACGACGACGGTATCCACGCCGAAGGGCTGGCCGTGCTGGAGCGTATCGCTCGCACGCTCTCCGACGACGTCTGGATCGTTGCGCCGGAGACAGACCAGAGCGGGCTTGCTCACTCCCTGACGCTGTCCGAGCCGTTGCGTCTTCGCAAGGTTTCCGACAAGCATTTCGCTCTGCGCGGCACGCCGACTGATTGCGTTATCATGGGCATTCGCGAGGTTCTGCCGGAAAAGCCAGATCTCGTACTGTCAGGTGTCAATGCCGGCGCCAACATGGCCGATGACGTGACCTATTCCGGCACGATTGCCGGGGCCATTGAAGGTACGCTGCAGGGCGTGCGGTCTTTTGCGCTCAGCCAGGCCTTTAGCCATGCCGAAGGCCGCGTCGTGCCGTGGGAGGTGGCCGAGACCTATGCGCCCGATCTCATTCGCAAGCTCATCGATGTCGATCTGCCTGACGGCACCTTCCTCAATCTCAATTTTCCCAATTGCGCGCCAAAGGATGTGCAGGGCGTGTCCGTCACGGGGCAGGGCAAGCTCGATTTCGGCCTGACGGTGGAAGAACGCCAGGATGGCCGCGGTTTTCCCTATTACTGGCTGCGTTTCGGCGAACGCATGGGTACCTTCCGCGAAGGCACCGATATCCACGCCTTAAAGCATGGCAAGATTTCCGTCACGCCGCTGAAGCTTGACCTGACGGATTACACGGTGAAGGATCGGGTTGCGCAAGCGCTTGGATTCGGAGTCGCCGATTGAAATCTGCCATGGTCGAAAAGGAAGGTTTTGCAGCTCTCGTTCTGCGCTTGCGGGGCGAGGGGATTTCCGATCTCGACCTGCTGACGGCGGTTGAGCAGACGCCACGATCCAAATTCGTGCCGCCGCAATTTGCCGCCGACGCCTATTCCAGCCGCACCATCCCGATCGACTGCGGTTCCTTCATGGAAGGGGCCGACATGGCGGTGAAAATCCTCGCCCGCCTGCAGCTGAAACCCGGCCAGCGCGTGCTGGAAATCGGTACCGGCAGCGGTTTCATGACGGCGATCATTGCCCGCCGGGTTGAGCGCGTCTTTTCGCTGGAACGGTACAAGACGCTGGTGCAGCAGGCGCAAAACTGTCTCGATGATCTTGCAATCCGCAACGTCGTCATCCGCCAGGCGGATGGCAGCAACGGCCTGGTGGGTGAGGGCACTTTTGACCGAATCGTTTCCACGGCGGCGTTCACCACCATGCCCCGTTTCTTTGCCGAGCAGATCGTTTCCGGCGGCATGATGATCGCGCCGATCATCGTTGAAGGTGATCGCTGCGTGATGACGCGCTTTTCCAAGACCGGCAGCCGCTTCGAGAAGGAAGAACTGTTCGAGGCGCCCTACCTGCCGCTCAGCACCCATATTGCGCGTCATTTGTGACAAAATGAAAATTTTCGAGACATTGTATTTTGGTCTCCTAATGTTCTGAATTTTCGCAAACATCTGATTTTAAGAGATTTTATTGTTTCGTCATGGCGCATCCTCTCTTCGTCATGGTTATCGAAGTGTCAAAAAAGCGCCAAACGGCTTAACGTTTTAACGGCGTGGTAACACTAACGCGCTTTAATCATAAACATCGACGCATGGTTTTCCCCACCTCGGGAAATGGGCCTTGCAAGAATTGAAATTTGTGCCGGATCGATCTCGATGCGGCGGGTTGGCGTCAGTGTAGATCGAGTCATGCGTATGAGACATTCGTCTAAAATCGGAAAATCAGTCGCAAAAATGTTCGCAGCGGCATTGCTGGCAAGCGTCGCAACGGGCTGTAGCTCGGATGCAACGCGGTTCAGCGGCCTCTTTTCCAGTGGACCGGATCAGATGACCACGGCGTCAATTCCTGCCCGTCAGGGCGGCGGTGCTTACGGGCAGGCCCCGGTTCCGCAGGGCGACATGAATGGCGGTTACGCCTCTGCCGCGCCACAGGGAGGTTATGCCAACCAGAACATGGCCGGCAATTCCTATCCGCAGCAATCGGGTGGTTACGGTGGCGTTCAGCCGTCCACGGCCCGTGCCTCGGCCTCGCCGGTGCAGCGTTCCGAGCTGTCCGCGCCGACAGCCGTGGCGAGCCGCGATCCGTCGACCCGCAACGAAGCCATGGCCCAGCCTTTCCCGTCCGCCCAGCCCAAGGCCGCGCCGTCTCTGGCAGCGCCCGCACGGCAGGCTGCCGCACCCGCCGCTGACAACCTGACCACCGCGACCGTTCGTTCCGACAAAAACGGCTGGCACACCGATGGCGCCGCCTCCGTGACCCTGCGTCCCGGCGAAAGCATTGCGACCCTCTCCAACCGCTACGGCGTTCCGGAAAAGGAACTGCTGCGGGTCAATGGCCTGAAGACCGCTTCCGCCGCGCAGGCCGGCCAGTCGATCCTCATTCCGAAGTTCGGCCAGGTCCGCAACGCCGCCAAGGATGCCGCCGGCGATATTGCGCTCAACCGCAATGGCGACCAGCCGACACCGCTGCGTGCGCCGGATGGAAACGTGGCCGTGCTGCCGTCGCAGGCCGCCGCCCGTGACAAGGTTTCTGCTGAAGCTGGCAAACTGACGCCTCCGGGCGGCAAGCCGCTGCCGCCTTCTGGTGGCTACAAGGTTCAGCCGGGCGACAGCCTCGCCAAGATCGCCCGTGCAAACGGGGTGTCGGTGGCTGCTCTCAAGGCGGCAAACGGTCTCGGCAACGAAAGCATCCGCGTCGGCCAGACGCTCAACATGCCGGGTGCTTCGACGGATGCCATCAAGACCGCTTCCGTTCCCGCCAAGGAAGCCGCAAAGCCCGTCGAAACCGCATCCGTCAAGCCAGAGCCCTATAAGGCGCCGGCCGCCGCCGCCGCTCCGGCTGCGCCCGCAACTCCGGCCACCGCCAGTGTCAGCGATATCGAGAAAAAGGCCGACATGGCGTCGGTCGCACCGGAATCCACCGGCATCGGCAAATATCGCTGGCCGGTGCGCGGCGCGGTCATCAATAATTTCGGTGACAATGTCGAAGGCAGCCGCAACGACGGCATCAACATTTCGGTTCCCGAGGGCACGCCGATCAAGGCCGCTGAAAACGGTGTCGTCATCTATGCCGGCAATGGCCTGAAGCAGCTCGGCAACACGGTTCTTGTCCGCCATGACGACGGCAAGGTCACGGTATATGGCAACGCTGCCAATCTCGACGTGCAGCGTGGCCAGAAGGTTCAGCGCGGCCAGACCATCGCCACCTCGGGCATGACCGGCAGCGCCAAACGTCCGCAGGTTCACTTCGAAGTTCGCAAGGATGCGACGCCGGTGAACCCATCCACTTTCCTTGAATAGGTATTGCGTCTCAAGGAATGATGAAGCCGGGTGATGAGCCCGGCTTTTTCATTTTATGGGGTGATGCGTGCGGAAAAAGTTCTGGAATGGGTGCCTCGGGCTTAGTGGGCATTGGTTTCTCGCGGTTTTCTCCTCCGTCATGCCGGACCCGATCCGGCATCCAGCCGACGTGCGTCTGCGCGGCGGAATGAGTCTCCTCAGCCCAAGGACTTGGGCTGGCTGGATACCGGCTCAAGGCCGGTATGACGGATTTGGGATGCAGCCCAAGTCACGTCGAACCGCTACGTGTCTAACCCCTGACCAGACCCACCGTCGTCTCGATGAAGTCGGCAATCGCGCCGGTATCGTCGAGATCAAAAACCGGAAGCGCCGTGTCCGTCACCGCGTGATCGGCGGCAATGGCGACGATATGCGGATCGAGCGGCGCCAGCGGTTCCGTTTTCGCCGCCTCAACCCGGCGCGCTTCGATTTTCGGGACCGGTTCGTATTTATAACCTTCGATCAGCACCAGGTCGCACGGCGCGAGGCGGGAGAGGATGTCTTCGAAGAAGGGCTCCGGTTCGCCGCGCAATTCATGCATGATGGCGAAGCGGGTGCCGGAAACGATGGTGACCTCGTGCGCGCCGGCCTGCCGGTGACGCCAGCTATCGGCGCCGACCTTGTCAATATCGAAATCGTGATGGGCGTGCTTGATGGTGGAGACACGGTAGCCGCGCGCGGTCAGTTCGGTGACGATGCGCACGGCAAGACCAGTTTTGCCTGAGTTCTTCCAGCCGGCGATGCCAAAGACCTTTTGTGCCGTCATGCTTCCATGCTCTCCAGATAGCTGCGCGCCAGTGCAAGCTCATCCGGCGTGTTGATGTTGAAGAACGGATCGAGGCTGCCCTTTGCCGTTTCCAGCGGCGCAAAAGCAACCCCAATGGTGACATGCCGGGCAAGATAAGCGCGGATGCGCCGGTTGGCATCGTTCTTCAGCCATGCATCGAGATCATCGGCGAGAGCGACCGGCCACAACGCAAAGACCGGATGAAGCTGGCCGCTGGAGGCGGCAATGACGATTGCATTGTCGGACAGGTGTTCGCAAAGCCGCATCACAAGATCGTCAGGGAAAAACGGGCTGTCGGCGGGCGCTGTCAGAAAGTGGCTGACCGCGTCGCCGCGATGCTGGAAATGGCGCATGCCGGCCAGAACGCCCGCGAGCGGACCGGCGTGGCCGTTCAGCGTATCGGGCAGCAGCGGCAGGCCGAAACTTTCCGCCCAGCCATTGGCCGCATTGATGGTGACGTCGCAGACCTGCGGCGTGATGCGGCTGATGACATGGGACATGAGAGGCGCATCGCCCAATTGCACCATCGCCTTGTTGCTGCCCATACGCCGCGAAAGCCCACCGGCGAGTACCAGGCCCGGTATTTCAAAAGGGGCCGTCATTCCCGCTTTTCCTGCAGCCTTACGATATAGGTGGTGAGGAACGCGACAAGGCCGGTCGCCAGCATCACCAGAAGAAGCGGCCAGGTTCCATCCTCTTTTGAAAGAACCGAGGAGGCGAGAACCGAGAGTGCCGCGCCGCCGCCAATGGTCATGGCGCCGCCGAGACCGGAGGCTGAGCCAGCCAAATGCGGCTGGACGCTGACCATGCCGGCATTGGCGCTGGGCAGCGTCACGCCGTTGCCGACGCCGATCAGGGCGAGCGGCACAAAAAACGCATAGGCGCTTTCCGCCCCGACCGAGATCAGCGCGATGGCGGCGATGATGCCGGCAATGCCGATGACATTGCCCGACAGCATCATGCGGGTGATGCCGATTTCGCTGGCATAACGACCGGAGATGAAGTTGCCGAGCATGTATCCGCTGGCCATGAAGAAGAATTGCAGGCCGAGCATGGCCGGCGAAAGCCCATAAAGCACGCTGCCGACAAAAGGCGCGCCGCCGAGAAAGGAGAAGAACATGCCCGATGAGAAGGTCGAGGTCAGGGCGTAACCCCAGAACAGCGGCGAGCGCAGAAGTTCCGGCCAGGCATGGAACTGCTGCGAGAAGCTTGCCGATCTGTTGTGGTTGGTTTCGCCGAGATCGAGCCAGGCGAGCGCCAGGATGCCGAGGCCAAGCAGGCAGAGGAGGGCGAAGCTCGATTGCCAGCCCGAGATGTCATTGAGCAGGCCGCCAACCGTTGGTCCCACCATCGGCACCACGGACATGCCCATCGTCACATAGCCGATCATCGAGGCCGCCTGTTCCATGGGCACCATGTCGCGCACGATCGCGCGGGCGAGCACGAAGCCGGAAACGACGGCCGCCTGCGCCACGCGCCCGATCATGAAGACAGTGATATTGGGCGCCAGCATGCACACAAGCGTCGCTACGATCATGACGGCGATGCTGGCGAGCATGACGGGGCGGCGCCCGAAGAGGTCGGAGAGCGGGCCGATGACGAGCTGCAGGCAGGCGGTGGCGGCGAGATAACCCGAGACGGCGAATTGCATCACCGCGTAATCGGCCTCGAAATACACTGCCATCGTTGCAAGCGAGGGCAGGAACACATTCATGCACAGCGCCGCGACACCGGCGATGACGACCAGCGTGATGATGTGGGGTGGGGTGGTTCTGTCCAGAAAACGGCCGCCGTTCATGTCATTCTCCCGCCTCTTCCGTAACGGCAGCTTTCGTTACGGAAGCCGGCCGTACGGTGGTCACGGCAGTGGGGGTGGCGGCCGCGCGCTTGGCCATCTGCGAGCGCTTTCGGAGGCTTTCCCGGTAGAAGGTATAAAGGCCCGAACCGATGATGATCATGGCGCCGATGATGGTGTAATTGTCGATCTTCTCGTTGAAGAAGAATATGCCGATCATGAAACCCCAGAGCAGGCCGGTATAACGGAACGGCGCGACGAAGGAAATTTCGCCCGATCTCATCGACAATATGATCGCCTGGTAGCCGACCAGCACCAGAATGGCCGAGGCGGCCAGATGCGAGACGATCGTGACGTTCATGGGCTGCCAGCCGCCGAAGGGCAGGATTAAGAGGCCGCCCACTGCCATGTTGACGAAGGCGGTGATGACGGTGATCGCAAGCGAAGGCACATCGGCATACATTTTCCGCGTCAGCAGATCACGCGCGGCGGTGACGGCCAGCGATGCGACAACCAGCAGCGCGCCCGGCGTAAAGCCTTCCGGGCCGGGCCGGATGATGACGAGCACGCCGATGAAACCGACGATGATCGCCACCCAGCGCCGCCAGCCCACAGGTTCGCGCAGGAACAACGCCGCACCCAGCGTCACCACCAGCGGCAGGGACTGCAATATGGCCGAGGCATTGGAAAATTCGATGAGGCCGAGCGCCGTCAGATAAAGAACGGCGGCGGTCACCTCGCAGAGACAGCGCAGGATGATGATGGGGCGCAAAAGGGTTTTCAGGGGCCGGAGCGCGCCGAAATGCCGGGCCGCGATATAGATCAGCACCACGGTCATGATGCCGCGGACGAACATGATCTGACCGGTGTTGATGTAGGGGGTGACGGACTTCGTCAGCGCGTCGTTGGCCGTGAAGCTTGCCATTGCGAGCGCCATGAAAAGCGCGCCGCGCGTATTGTCCGTCAATGCCATTCCCAAATATCCCAGACCATGCGCGGTTTACTCCGTCCGCCCCTCCGGGCGATCTGGAGCCGCCGTTACGGCGCAACCACGCATTCCTCCATATAAAGAGACGTTGCACGGCAGAGCGGGCAATTCAACCGTTTATATGGGTGGGTGGATGAGAAAGACGTTCAGCCAGCCTCAGCCGCCTGTCACGCTCATATGGCGGGAGACTGCGGGTCGGTTGTGGGTGCGGTCGATGATGAAATCGTGTCCTTTCGGCTTGCGCAGAAGGGCTTCATCGATGGCGCTGGAAAGATAGGCGTCGCTGTCGGAAGCGCGCAGCGCCGTGCGCAGATCGGCAGCGTCGTCCTGGCCGAGACACATATAGAGCGTGCCGGTGCAGGTGAGACGGACACGATTGCAGCTTTCGCAGAAATTATGGGTCATGGGCGTGATGAAGCCCAGCCGGCCGCCGGTTTCCTTCACCGTCACGTAACGGGCCGGGCCGCCGGTCTGGTAATCGCTGTCGATGAGCGTGAAGCTCTGCTCGAGATCGCTGCGCAACTTTGAAAGCGGCAGATAACGGTCGGTGCGGTCTTCCTCGATCTCGCCCATCGGCATGGTCTCGATGACCGTCAGGTCCATGCCGCGGCCGTGGGCGAAGCGCATCAGCTCCGGCATTTCGGCATCGTTGAAGTCCTTCAGCGCAACGGCGTTGAGTTTCACCTTGATGCCTGCCGCCTGTGCGGCATCGAGCCCCTCCATCACCCGGTCGATATCCCCCCAGCGGGTGATATGGCGGAATTTATCGCTGTCGAGCGTATCGAGGGAGACATTGATGCGGCGCACGCCGCAATCGGCGAGTTCGGCTGCGAATTTCGCCAGCTGTGAGCCGTTGGTGGTCAGTGTCAATTCCTCGAGCGCACCGCTCTCGACATGCCGCCCGAGGTTCCTCACCAGGGACATGATGTTCTTGCGCACCAGCGGCTCACCGCCGGTCAGCCTGAGCTTGCGGACGCCGCGCGTTATGAAGACGGAACAGAGCCGGTCGAGTTCTTCGAGCGTCAGAAGGTCCTTCTTCGGCAGGAAGGTCATGTGTTCGGACATGCAGTAGGTACAGCGAAAATCGCAGCGGTCGGTCACGGAAACGCGCAGATAGGTGATGGCGCGGCCGAAAGGGTCCACCATCGGTGCGTTGTTTTCCGTCAGGAACTGCGCTTTTCCAAGCGATCCGGGGAAACTGTTCACGTCTCCATCCTCATTGCGCGATGTGCCCCTCAAATGATGTAGTGGCTTGCCTATCCTGAGGCAAGTCCGTAATTCTGACGCATGTGATGAGCTTGCGGAAGTGAAAAATGAGTGATGCCTGGCCGACAGAGCTGCTTGTGTCGAAAGACCGGCGCGAATTGACCGTTTCCTTCGACGATGGAAGCGTTTACCGGCTGAAGGCCGAGATGCTGCGCGTGCTTTCGCCTTCGGCAGAAGTGCAGGGCCACGGGCCGGGACAAAAGGTCACGGTGCCGGGCAAACGCGATGTCGCCATCCGCTCCATGGTCGCGACAGGCAACTATGCGGTGCGCATCGTTTTTGACGACGGCCATGACAGTGGCATTTACACCTGGAAATACCTGAAGGAACTGGGTGAGACCGGGGACAGGCTGTTTGCGGATTATGAACGGGAGCTTGCCGAAAAAGGCTTGAGCAGGGAGCCACGGTACCGGTAGAGAAAACAGCGAGGGAGACGCCCTCGTGAGAATGATGGCAAAGGGGTCGAAGAACTGCTGCGTTTGGCAACGTTGTTGCATTCGCTCTTCGTCACCCCGGACTTGATCCGGGGTCCAGCGCGATCAAGTCCTTGATCGCGGGAGAGTCCTTTCACGGCGCAGACGCGCCGTGGCTGGATGCCGGATCTAGTCCGGCATGACGGAGGAAATGTTCTCGCGCGTTGCCGATAATCGGACGAGGGCAAAGCTCTTGTCTCACTATTTAAACGGGGTGGCGTGTGGCCGTAGAAGCGAACGGAAATGATCTGGCCCAGGTGGTCGTATTGCTGGCGGCAGGCGTTGTCGCCGCGCCGATCTTCAAGCGCATCGGCCTCGGCTCTGTGCTGGGTTATCTCGCCGCCGGCCTGGTGATCGGGCCTTACGGTCTTGGTTTCTTTTCCGATTCGCAGGCCATTTTGCACATAGCGGAACTCGGCGTGGTGATGTTCCTGTTCATCATCGGCCTTGAAATGCAGCCGTCGCGGCTGTGGTCCATGCGGCAGGATATTTTCGGACTCGGCGCATTGCAGGTGCTGGTCTGCATGGGCGGCCTGACGTTGATCGGGGTCGGTCTCGGCTTTCCTGTCATCATGTCCTTCGTCGCTGGCACGGGCTTCGTGCTGACGTCGACGGCGATCGTCATGCAGATGCTGCAGGAGCGCAACAGCATGTCCAGCCTGAAAGGGCAGCGCATCATCGCCATCCTGCTGTTCGAGGATCTGGCCATCGTTCCGCTGCTGGCGCTCGTCGCCTTCCTCGGTTCGGGCGGGGAAGATGTCACGGCGTCGGAGCGCTGGGTTTCCGTCGGCATTGCGCTTGCCGCCGTCGGTGCGCTCATCCTTGCCGGACGTTATCTGCTCAACCCGTTCTTCCGCCTGCTGGCGGCCTCCGGTGCGCGCGAGGTGATGACGGCTGCGGCGCTGCTGGTGGTGCTGGGTTCGGCGCTTCTGATGCAGGTCAGCGGCCTTTCCATGGCGATGGGCGCTTTCCTGGCCGGCGTGCTGCTGTCGGAATCCTCCTTCCGCCATCAGCTGGAGGCGGATATCGAGCCGTTTCGCGGCATTCTGCTCGGCCTGTTCTTCCTCGGCGTCGGCATGGCGATCGATCTTGCCGTCATTGCCTCCAACTGGCAATTGGTGTTGGTCAGTGTCGCCGGATACATGCTGCTCAAGGCCTTCCTCATCTATGGCGTGGCGCGGGCGCTCGGCACCACCAGGCGTGAAAGCCTGGAACGGGCGGTGCTGATGGCGCAGGGCGGCGAATTCGCCTTCGTGCTCTATTCTGCCGCTGTCAGCGCCGGCATTCTCGACCGGGAGGCCAATGCCATCCTGACGGCGACGATCATCATCTCCATGGTCCTGACGCCGCTGATGGTCATCCTGCACGACCGGCTGGTGCCGGCGGCGGTGCCCAATACTGACGATCTCGACGTGCCTGAAAATGTCGAGGGCAGCATTCTCCTGATTGGTTTCGGACGTTTCGGCCAGATCGTCAGCCAGCCGCTTCTGGCGCGCGGTTACACGCTGTCTTTGATCGACAAGGATGCCGACTTCGTGCGCGATGCGGCGGAATTCGGTTTCAAGGTCTATTATGGCGATGGCTCGCGGGCGGAAATCCTCCATGCCGCCGGCGCCAGCACGGCGCGTGCTGTTCTCATCTGCGTCGACGACAAGGAAGCAGCCGTCCGGATCGCGGAGATCGTCAAGCATGAATTCCCGCTGGTTCCGGTTCTCGCCCGCGCCTATGACCGCGGCCACGCCATCGATCTGCTGAAGGCCGGCGTGGATTACCAGATTCGCGAGACGCTGGAATCGGCGCTGAATTTCAGCGAGGAGGTTCTGGGCGCCATGGGCGAGGAGCGGGAAGACGCCGCCCGTCTGGTGGAGGAATTCCGCGACCGCGACGAGGAGCGTTTCGCCATGGAGGTCGTCGGCGGCATTTATGCCGGCCGTTCGCTGATCCGCGGCAACGCCCAGCCAGCCGATCTCGTCGCCGCGCGCACGGCGCGTGAGCGGGCGGAGCGGGAAAAGGCGGAGGCGGCGGAAGAGTAAGGGATTGCGCCCGGCGGTGTCGCAGGGTGATTTCGAGGGATAGGAACTGACATGACGATCATTCGCACGGTCGAGGAATTGAAGGCCATCTATGACGGCACGAGCAAGGCATCCATCGCCAAGGTGACAGCCGCGCTGACGGCCGAATACAGGCTGATGATCGAAACGTCACCGTTTCTCGCTCTGGCGACGGTGGGGCCGGAGGGCATGGACTGTTCACCGCGCGGCGACAAGGGCGGTGTGGTGCGCGTGGCCGATGACAAGACCGTGCTGCTGCCGGACTGGCGTGGCAATAACCGCGTGGATTCGCTTCTCAACATCGTGCGGGATCCGCGCGTGGCGCTGATGTTCCTGATCCCCGGCTCGAATACGACCATGCGCATCAATGGCCGCGCCTTGGTTTCCGTTGACCCCACGTTGTTGCAGAGCTTCGAGATGGATGGCAAACATCCGCGCACCGTCATCGTGGTCACGATCGACGAAGTCTATTTCCAGTGTGCACGGGCGCTGATGCGGTCTGAATTGTGGAATCCCGACAATTTTGTCGACCCGTCGTCGCTTCCGACGCCGGGTCTGCTGCTCAAGGCGGCCAAGGCGGAATTCGATCAGGAGACCTATGATCGCGAATGGGCGGCGCGCGCGGCGAAGACGATGTGGTGAGGCTTCCCCCTCTCGCCCTCATTCCTATGCTTGTCAGGAATGAGGGCGGGGACAGCGCTGTGTTTTTAATGCGCCCAAATCGGCGCAATTTGCCTCAAGTCCGATAAATCAGCCAGTTTTTGCCGGTATAGTTCTTCTGCATACCGTCCTCGTAGAAGACCGAGCGGTTCCGGCCGGTTTCCTTGGCGTGGTAGAGCGCCGTATCCGCATGGGCGTAAAGTTCGGTCGGATTGGTGGCCTGCGCGGCAGCGGCAAAACCGATCGAGATCGTTACCGTGCCGTAATCCGCGCCTGATCTCGAATTGCGGAAGGGTGTGCTCTCCAGCGACAGGCGGATGCGCTCGCACATCACCATGACTTCCTCCGGCGTATTGCCGTCGAGAATGATGGCGAATTCCTCGCCGCCGCTTCTGGCGACGAAGCCGTCCTTGCGGACATTCGCCCGAATGACCGAAGCGACGGTAGCCAGAATCTTGTCGCCTACCGGATGGCCGAACGTGTCGTTGATCCGCTTGAAGTGATCGATATCGAGCAGGACGAGCGACGTATATTGCAGGCCGATGGAGGTATCATAAACGGTTGCCAGCCGGTCGTCGAAAGCCCGCCGGTTGGAAAGGCGGGTCAGCGAATCGGTATTGGCGATGCGCTTGTATTCATCCAGCTCCAGGCGCACCTGGTGCATTTCCTCGGCATGGCGGTTGACGTCGTTGAACGCCTTTTCGCCGTCGATGATCTTCGAGCCGGTGGCCTCGGCCAGCAACGCAATTGCGTTTCTCAGAATATTGCTGCTGGCGGCATTCTTGTCATCGATACGCTGCCGCGTCTCGCCGAGGATCCTGTTGTAGTTCTCGATGGAGGATTGTTCCCGCCGTAAGGTCCCCAGAAGGGCTTCCAGTTCGCGTCGCAGCTTTTCATGCGCATCGTCGATGAAGCGCGCGGGACCGCCATCACCGTAACGCGCGGATAGCTCGTCCAGATCGTCCTGCGTCACCCGGTTTCCCAGCGCCGCCAGATCCTTGGTCAGCGCAGGGTTCGAACCGATATAGGCTTCGTAGAAAAGGCTGTAGTTGCGCGGGATCGGCGAAACACCCATGCTCCGCATGGCGTGGGCAATCTGCCCGGCAATGTCGGGTCCCGTGGTCTTGGGCGTGGATGCCGTGTTCATCAAGAAACTCCAGTGAGTCTGCTTATAGACTATGATTATTATTATGGAGGCTGTTTTGGAAAGCTTAATTTATGGAGAACTAATTTTTATTGCAGGAAATTCTATTTTGTACGATTTTTATCTTATTTAATTGATAATTATAAGTAATTTTCATTTTTTGGAATTTCCGGAATTTTTGACCTCTACTATCCGCCTTGGTGACAGTTTCGCATTTATTCTGTCAATCCCGATAACGCTTTGCAGCTGATTTATTTTGGCACAGCAACGTGATTCGTGGAGAGGAAAAAAGCTCAAGGGGCGAGGAATTTCCATTCGCCAAGACATGGTTTTGGGGACGCCGATATTTGTCGGCCGTCTCCAAAGGCGCAACGTTACAGTTTGTCTGGCGGACCTGAGGGGATTGAACGCGGCGCCGTTCCGGGCGATGTCAGCAGGCGGGTGCACAAATGCCTCATCCGAGTGCCGTGAAAGCGTGTTGTCGTCGTTTGGCTGCGGGTTCAGGCCCTGAGTTTGATGACCGGGCATTCGGCCCCGGCGTCAGCCTGCGGCGCATGGGGAGGACGTATGATCAGGACGTCGGAATGGGCCAAGATGTTCATCATGGATGAATCCTGTCTGGCGTAAGGCTCCGCCACGACCACGCCGCCTTGACCGCTAACCAGGCGGGCGCGAAGATAATCCTGGCGGTGGTCGTTGGCCTTCAGCGCCGTCGCGGTTCTTGCGGTCGCGATGCGTTGCGGCGGCACGCGCCGGCCAATCCGGCTGACCAAGGGTTCGAGGAAAAGCAGACCACAAACGAGACTGGCCACCGGGTTTCCGGGCAGGCCGAGAACCTGCATGCTGCCGATGGAGCCCACCATCAGCGGTTTTCCCGGGCGCATGGCGATGCGCCAGAAATCGAGCTGCATGCCCTCCGCCTTCAATGCAGCCTGCACCAGATCGTGGTCTCCGACGGAGGCGCCGCCGAGTGTCACCAGCACATCAACCTTCGCCGCAACGGCCTCGCCGATGGCGGCGCGGATCAGCGCGGCATCATCGGGGATAATGCCGAGATCCAGTACCTCTGCACCGGCCTTGCGGGCCAGCGCGGCGACGCCAAAGGTGTTGGACGCGATGATCTGTGCCGGCTGCGGAACGCTTCCAGGCGGCAGCAACTCGTCGCCGGTGGCGAGGATGGCGATGCGTGGCCTGCGATAGACGGTAAGCGTGGCGTGGTTCGTCGCCGCCGCCAGCGTGAGATCGGCAAAGCCGAGTTCCCTTCCAGCCTCCAGCACCGTTTCGCCTTTGGTAAAATCCTGCCCGCGCGGTCGGATATGTCGCCCGGCGGTGACATCGAAGGCCGTGCGGATCTTTCCGCCTTCCAGGACTTCGGCATCCTCCTGAATGAGGATCGTATCCGCGTCCTGCGGCACGGGCGCGCCGGTGAAGATGCGCACCGCCTGTCCTTCACCCACCGTGCCGGCAAAAGCATGACCGGCGGCGGCCTGGCCGATGACGGCGAGGACCGAGCCGATGGCCGGTGCATCGGCGCTGCGCAATGCATAACCGTCCATGGCTGAGGCATCGAAGGGGGGCTGGGTGAGGCTTGCGATGAGATCGACCGAGAGAACGCGGCCGTCGCATTCGGCGAGCGGCAGAGTTTCGGTGTCGGTGACCGGAACCGCTGCGTCCAGAAGGCGCGCGATGGCCTCATCCACGGGCAGCAGCGGCTTCATTCAGTTCTCCTGTCGCCCGAAATCGCTGGCTTTGAAATCACCGGATTTGCCGCCGCTCTTTTCAAGCAGGCGGATATTGATGATCTCCATCGCCTTGTCGGCGGCCTTCGCCATGTCATAGATCGTCAGGCAGGCGATGGAGACGGCGGTCAGCGCTTCCATTTCCACGCCGGTCTTGCCTGACAGTTTCACCCTGGCCTCAACGCGGAGGCCGGGCAGGGTGGCATCTTCGGTTATGTCCACCGCCACCTTGGTCAGCATCAGCGGGTGGCAGAGCGGAATGAGATTGGCGGTCTGCTTCGCGGCCATGATGCCGGCCAGCCGTGCGGTGCCGATGACATCGCCCTTCTTGGCGTTGCCGTCGTGGATAAGCGCCAGCGTTTCCGGCTTCATTTTCACGAAGCCTTCGGCCACCGCAACACGCACGGTTTCCGCCTTGTCGCCAACATCGACCATATGCGCTTCACCGGCCGCGTCGATATGGGTGAGCTTCTGGGCGTCGCTCATCCGGGTTTATTCCGCTGCCAGAATGCCGGACTGGCCCGTCAGCAGCGCCGTGGTGGCCGCCGTCACATCGTCCTTGCGCATCAGGCTTTCACCGACGAGGAAGGTGCTGATGCCGCTTTTTTTCAGGCGCTGGCAATCCTCGAAGGTGAAGATGCCGCTTTCGCCCACCAGCAGCCTGTCGGCGGGCACCAGTCCCGCCAGCCTTTCGCTGGTTTCGAGGCCAACCTCGAAAGTGCGAAGATTACGATTGTTGATGCCGAAAAGCGGCGAGTCGAGCTTCAGCGCCCGTTCCGTTTCCTCTTCGTCGTGCACTTCGATCAGCACATCCATGCCAAGCGCGAAAGCCTCGTCTTCCAGCCGTTTCGCGTCGTCATCCGACAGCGAGGCCATGATGAGGAGAATGCAGTCCGCGCCCCAGGCGCGGGCTTCGTGCACCTGATAGGTGTCGAACATGAAATCCTTGCGCAGCGCGGGCAGGGCGCAGGCATTGCGGGCGGCGGTCAGGAACTCCGGAGCGCCTTGAAAGCTCGGCCTGTCTGTCAGGACAGAAAGACATGCAGCGCCGCCAGCCTCATAGGCCGCAGCCAGCGCCGGCGGATCGAAATCGGGGCGGATGAGGCCCTTGGAGGGGCTGGCCTTCTTGATTTCGGCGATAAGGCCGAACTTGCCCTCGGCCTGCTTTGTTTTCAGCGCCCTGTAAAAACCGCGGGGTGCGCTCTGGTCGGCAGCCATGGCCTTCAGATCGGCCAGTGAAACCTTCGCCTTGGCGGCGGCGATTTCTTCGAGCTTGTAAGTCTCGATCTTCTTGAGAATGTCGCTCATGGTCTCGCTCTCATTCCTCGTTTGATACGGCGACCAGACGCTCCAGCGCGGCGGCGGCCTTGCCGCTGTCGAGGGCATCGCTGGCAATCGTCATGGCCTGGCCAAGCGTTTCCGCCTTGCCGGCGATGACAAGCGCTGCGGCTGCGTTGCAAAGCGATACGTCGCGATAGGCATTGCGCTTGCCTGAAAGAACCTCGCGCAGCGCCGCCGCATTGGCAATGCCGTCGCCGCCCTTGAGGTCGTCCATCCGCGCCGGCTCAACGCCGAAATCTTTTGGGGTCAGCTCGAAGGTGCGGATATTGCCGCCTTCGAGCGCCGCCACACGGGTGACGCCCGTGGTGGTGACTTCATCCATGCCGTCGCCATGCACGACCCAGATGCTTTCTGAACCCAGGTCACGCAGCACTTCGGCAAGCGGCACCAGCCAGCGTGGCGAAAACACGCCGAGCAATTGCCGTTTTGCGCCGGCCGGGTTGGAGAGGGGGCCGAGCAGGTTGAAGATCGTGCGCGTGCCGAGTTCGACGCGGCTCGGGCCAACGTGGCGCATGGCGGAATGGTGCATCTGCGCGAACATGAAGCCGAGACCCGCCTCGCTGATGCAGCGGGCGATGAGATCGGGACCGATATCGAGCTTCACGCCGAGTGCGGAAAGCGCATCTGCCGTGCCGGATTTGGAACTCAATGCCCGGTTGCCGTGCTTGGCGACCGGCAGGCCCGTGCCGGCGACGATGATCGAGGCGAGTGTCGAGATGTTGTAGGTGCCGATGCCGTCGCCGCCGGTGCCGACGATATCGATGGCATTGGCGGGGGCGGAAACCGGCAACATCCGGGAACGCATGGAGGAGACGGCGCCGACGATTTCGTCGACCGTTTCACCGCGCACGCGCAGCGCCATCAGGAAACCGCCGATCTGCGACGGCGTGGCTTCGCCCGACATCAGAATGTCGAAAGCCGTGCGCGCATCCTCGCGGTTCAGGCTTTCTCCATTCGCGACCCTGGCGATCAGCGGCTTCAGTTCGGCCATCTCGTCGCCTCCCGGGTTAGAAGCCGACCATCGCCTGATCGGCGAGGGCCTGGTTGATCGTCACACCATAGTCATTCTGCAGGCGGTTGACCATCTGGTCCAGCATGTCGTCGCCGGCCGCGCGGGCAATGGCGGCAAACTGCTGGTCGTCATTGGCGAGCGCGTCCGGCGTCGCGTTGGTGTCGACAGAGGTGACCTTGAAGAGGATGCGGCTGGAACCATCGGCATCGGCCGCGGTGCCGACTACGCCTTCGGCGCCCGAGAAGACGGCGGCGATGGTCTGGCGACCGAAAATCGCATCTTCGCTGGTGCGGCGCAGGCCGGATTTCTGTTCGACTGCAAGGCTCAGCTCACCCGCGACAGCCTCCAGCGTCTCGCCCTTTTCAACGCGGGCCTTCAGCTCGTCGGCCTTGGCGGCAAGTGCGGTGCGCTGCTGCTCTGCCGTCCAGTCGGCCACGACATCGTCGCGGACTTCGGCAAGCGTGCGGTCGCGGGCAGGGATGATCTGCTCGACGTCGAACCAGATGTAACCTTCGCGGCCGAGATTGATCGGCAGGGCCTCGGTTCCGGGTTCGGTCTTGAACACGTCCTGGGCGAGCTGCGGGGAGGGCAGGCCTTCGACCGCATCGCCCTTTTCGTCGAGACCGGCTGCGTCGATGGCGGCAATGGTGACCGGTTTCAGGTTCAGCTGCTGTGCGGCGTCCGCAAGCGAAGAACCGCCGGCGCGCAGATCCTCGTAACGGTCGTGCACATTGGTGATTTCTTCCGCGGCGGCGGCGGTGGCGAGATCCTTGCGGATGTCTTCCTTTGCCTCTTCCAGCGTGCGGGTGGTTTCCGGCTTGATGCCCGTGACGCGCAGGAGTACCGGGCCGAACGAGCCTTCAACCACCGGCGAAACGCCCCCATCCTTCTGGATCGCAAAAGCGGCATCGGCAATCGACTGGTCGGGGATGGTATCCTTTGTGAATTCGCCAAGCGTGACGTCGGACGGCGTCTTGCCCTGATCCTTCACCACCTGGTCATAGGTGGTGTTGCCGAGCCTGATCTGTTCGGCAGCGGCGGCGGCCATTTCCTTGTCCGGGAAGGTCAGCTGCTCGACCGTGCGGCGGCCGGCGGTGCGGAAGCTGTCCTTGTGGCTGTTATAATAATCGGCGATCTGGGCGTCCGTTACCGAGGCTGGCTCCGCGATGTCGGAAGGTTCCAGCTTCACATAGGTGAATTTGCGGAATTCCGGCGCGCGATATTTCGTCTTGTTCGTCTCGAACCAGGGGGCGAGCACGTCGTCGCCGGGGGCCTTGACCGGCGGGATGACGGCGTTTGAAAGAATGACATAATCAACGGCGCGCTGCTCGTTGCGATATTGCTTCAGGGCATCCACGAGAACCTGCGGTGCGGCAAAACCGTCCGAGACGGCTTCAACGATCTGGCTGCGCACGGCGACCTTGCTGCGTTCCTTGATGTAGTCGTCCTCGCGGAAACCGGAATTGCGCAGGCGCTCCGTAAAGAGGTTGCGGTCGAACTGGCCATTGACCGATTTGAAGGCGGGGTCTTCGGCAATGAGTTTGGCAAGACGGTCTTCCGAAAGACCGAGGTTCATCTTCGAAGCGAGTTCGTCAAGCGATGCCCCGGCTGCAAGCTGGCTGAAGACCTGGCGGTCGATGCCGAAGGCCTTGGCCTGTTCGGTCGTCAGCCTTGTGCCGAACTGGCGGCTGAGATCGGAAATCTGCCGCTGATAGGCGAGGCGGAATTCCTCCGGGCTGACCGTCTGGTCACCCACCGTCATGACGGCGTGGGAATTGGCGGTGACAAGCGATGCGGAAACGCCCCAGATGCCAAAAGAAACAACAAGCAGGAGAAGCAGCAGCTTGGCTGCCATGGTTCGAGAAGCATTTCTCAGGGAATCGAGCATCGTTATGCAAACCTCACAGGAACGTCATCGCGGTCGCCGGCTGTCCGGCCCGCAACGTATCGGCGTTCCTTAAATCAATCCATTCGGAAATTGAAGGGAATTTCCCTTGGAAAAACGGGGTTTTGAAAACGGTTGTGTGATTGGAGGTGCCGAAATGGAGGCAACGGATGGATATCAGCGGCGTCCACACCGTCATTCCTGTGCTTGTGACAGGAATCGAGCCCGCCCAAGTCCTTGGGCTGAAAAGAGTCTTTCCGTCGCACAGACGTGTGTTGACTGGATTCTCGTCACAAGCAGAGGAACGAGGGCGGCCATCGCAGGCCTTTCAAAACAAAACCGCCCGGAGGGTCCAGGGCGGTTGAGAAAAATCATTCTTAAAGCGGATTTATGCCAGCCTGCCGCACTCAGAAAGCGCGGTCGCGCCGGATCATCGCCTTGAACTCCTCGTCCTCGCGTCGCATCTCAGCGACGACAGAGATCATTGACATCACGAACATTACGCTGATCAGGGCAAGAAGCATCGTCAGAAATGTGAACATGATGTCGTCTCCGGAGTTTCGAGAGTTTCTCCCCGTTATCAGTAATAATTCATATACTGGTAGCGGGCGGTCAGTTGCGGATAGTCAGGTCCAAGCTTTTCAGGCTTCTGTTCATAAAGGCTAAACGTCGTTGCTACCATTGCGATAACCAGAACTGTCCAGGCGGTGCTGATGACGCTGATTTTCGCCGAAGTAGACTGTTTTTCTCTTACAAACATTTGTCTGTTCCTTTGGTTTCTTGTTAACGCACCATGTCCGATCATGTTCCGCGTCAATCATAAAAATCGATTAGCATCGCCCCGGTGAAACTTCCTTGAATGGCTCGTTCATCTGGCGTTCAGGAAACTGGCTGAGGCCGTCATTCGAGGAAAAGATACTCGGCTGCGAATGACGAGATGACCGAAACGACGATCATGAAGGCCAGCATTTTCGATTCTCCGGTTGCTTAACGGGCGAAAGGCATTTCGGTTTCCCGATGCTGTGCATTTAAACAAAATGGCTCTGAAACCGCACTGAACGGCCCGTTCATCGGGGGTTCACGGCACGGCCGCGCTTGTGAGGGGTGGTTATAAAGTCTTGCGCCGCGTGCTTCTCCATGACAAAAGGCGGCACATATGCTGAAGCGTCGAGACGCGCCCACCATCTGAGAGCGATATGACGATTGCCTTTTATCCAGGATCCTTCGATCCGATGACCAACGGACATCTGGATGTGCTTCTCCAGGCGCTGAACGTGGCGTCAAAGGTCATTGTCGCGGTTGGCATTCATCCCGGAAAAGCGCCGATGTTCAGTTTCGAGGAACGGGCAGCGCTGATAAAGCAGGCGCTTGCGGAGCAGCTGCCGGGCGAAGCGGCGCGCATGGACGTCGTCTCCTTCGATAATCTGGTTGTCGATGCGGCCCGTCAGCATGGCGCGCGACTTCTGCTGCGCGGCCTGCGTGACGGCACCGATCTCGATTATGAAATGCAGATGGCGGGCATGAACCGCCAGATGGCGCCCGATATCCAGACCGTGTTCCTGCCCGCCGGCACCTCGTCGCGACCCATTACAGCCACATTGGTTCGGCAGATCGCCGCCATGGGCGGCAATGTCGAAGCCTTCGTGCCGAAAGCCGTGCTTGAAGCCCTTAACGCCAAGCTGAAGCGCTGACTTCAGCCTTACATTTGGAGCCAATCCGATGAAACTCGTTCGATTTGCCTTTGCCGGCGCCATGTTTGCGGGCGCGCTTGCCGCCAGCACCTTTGCGTCTGCCGCCGAACTTCTCACCGTCCAGCTGAAGGACGGCCCCGTTGTCATCGAGCTTATGCCCGACGTCGCGCCGAAGCACGTGGCGCAGATCGAGGCGCTGGCCAAGAAGGGCGCTTACGACAACGTCGCCTTCCACCGCGTCATCGACGGCTTCATGGCGCAGACCGGCGACGTGCAGTATGGCAACATGGAGAAGGGCTTCAGCGCCCAGCGCGCAGGTACTGGCGGCTCCGACCTGCCGGATATTCCGGCCGAATTCTCCAAGGTTCCGTTCACGCGCGGCGTGGTCGGCATGGCCCGTTCGCAGGATCCGAATTCCGCCAATTCGCAGTTCTTCATCATGTTTGCCGACGGTCCGTTCCTGAACGGCCAGTACACCGTGGTCGGCAAGGTCGTGTCCGGCATGGAAGCCGTGGACAAGATCAAGCGCGGGCAGGGCAGCAACGGCGAAGTTTCCAACCCCGACCGGATGATCAAGGTCACTGTCGGCAAGAAGTAAGACAGGGCAATAGAGCCCGAACAGAGGAGAATAATCATGGCCGAGATCAAGGATCCGGAAAACACCATCATCATGGAAACGACGACCGGCAAGGTCGTGATCCAGCTGCTTCCGGAAGTTGCTCCGGGCCACGTTGCCCGCATCAAGGAACTGGTATCGGAAGGTGCTTATGACGGCGTCGTTTTCCACCGCGTCATCGAAGACTTCATGGCCCAGACCGGCGACGTGAAATTCGGCAAGAAGGGTTCCGAAAGCTTCAACCCGGCCCGCGCCGGCATGGGCGGCTCCGAAAAGCCGGACCTGAAGGCAGAATTCTCCGCCATCCCGCATGTGCGCGGCACCTGCTCCATGGCCCGTTCGCAGAACCCGAACTCCGCCAACTCGCAGTTCTTCATCTGCTTCACGGATTCCCCGTGGCTCAACAAGCAGTACACCGTCTGGGGCCAGGTCATCGAGGGCATGGAAGCCATCGACAAGGTCAAGCGCGGCGAGCCGGTGAAGGACCCCGATTCGATCGTGTCCATGAAGCTCGCTTCGGCGGCTTGAAGGTAGCGTATAACGTGTTTACCCGCTCCGCAGGAAACTGCGGGGCGTTTCACATTGATGACAAGGGTGCCAACCTCTCAGCCGTCATCCTCGGTCCCCGGATCAAGCCCGAGGATGTCCCGAGGATCTAACGATCCCCAACGGCAACGTGGTTGGATCCTCGGGACAAGCCCGAGGATGACGTCTCGTTAGACGAAGCCTTGTCACTACACACCGCCCGCCCCATTGAGGGCGGGTTTTGATATTTTCGAGAGCCCTTGCAATGCGTGTAGACCTGTTCGATTTCGACCTGCCCGAGGAGAATATCGCCCTTCGCCCGGCCAACCCGCGCGACAGCGCGCGCCTGCTGGTGGTCGATCCGAATGAAAATCGCATGGAAGACCATCGCGTTTTCGACCTGCCGTCCTTCCTGCGGGCCGGCGATGCGCTTGTTTTCAACGACACCCGCGTCATTCCCGCCCAGCTTGAAGGTGTCAGGCTGCGCGAAGGCGCGCCGGAGACGGCCGTTTCGGCCACGCTGCACATGCGCGCCGATCAGTCCCGCTGGAAGGCTTTCGCGCGTCCCGGCAAGCGCATCAAGCAGGGCGACCGCATCCGTTTCGGTTATGAGCGCGACAACGCCTGCGGCCTTGCCCATCTGGAGGCCACCGTCGAGCAGAAGGGCGAGGAGGGCGAGATCACGCTGCTGTTCGACGTCTCCGGTCCCGTTCTGGACGAGGCCATTGCCTCCGTCGGCCATATTCCCCTGCCGCCCTATATCGCGGCCAAACGGCCGGAAGATGCGCAGGACCAGACCGACTACCAGACCATCTACGCCCGCGAGAAGGGCGCCGTTGCCGCGCCTACCGCCGGGCTGCATTTCACGCCTGAGCTATTTGCGGCGCTCGACAAGGCCGGTATCGAGCGGCATTTCGTGACGCTTCACGTTGGGGCAGGCACCTTCCTGCCGGTCAAGGCTGATGATACCGACGATCACAAGATGCATTTCGAAATCGGCCACGTCTCGCAGGAAACAGCCGACAGGCTGAATGCGGTCAAGGCGCGGGGCGGGCGCATTGTCTGCGTGGGCACGACGTCGCTGCGTCTGATCGAAAGCGCGGCTGCGGAGGATGGCACCATTCACCCGTGGTCCGATGCGACCGGCATTTTCATCACGCCCGGTTATCGTTTCCGCGCGGTCGATATGCTGATGACCAATTTCCACCTGCCGAAATCGACGCTGTTCATGCTGGTTTCGGCTTTCTGCGGTCTCGAAACGATGCGTGACGCATATAAGCACGCCATCGAAACAGGATACCGTTTCTATTCCTATGGCGATTCCAGCCTGTTGTTCCGGAAAAACTGATGCACGACAAATTCACCTTCACCCTGAAAGCCACGAGCGGCGGCGCGCGCCTCGGCGAAGTCGCCATGCCGCGTGGCGTCATCCGCACGCCCGCCTTCATGCCCGTCGGCACTGTCGGCACCGTCAAGGCCATGTATCTTGATCAGGTGCGCGAGCTGGGGGCGGATATCATTCTCGGCAATACCTATCACCTGATGCTGCGGCCCGGTCCCGAGCGTGTCGCCCGCCTTGGCGGCCTGCATGAGCTGATCCGCTGGCCGCACCCGATCCTCACCGATAGCGGCGGTTTTCAGGTCATGTCGCTGTCCGGCCTGCGCAAGCTGGACGAGAAGGGCGTGACCTTCAAGAGCCATGTGGACGGTTCGCTGCACCACATGTCACCGGAACGCTCGATCGAAATTCAGGGACTGCTCGATTCGGACATCCAGATGCAGCTCGATGAGTGCATCGCGCTGCCGGCCGAGCGCAAGGAAATCGAGCGCGCCATGGAAATGTCGCTGCGCTGGGCCGAGCGCTGCCGCGTCGCCTTTGGCGACCAGCCCGGCAAGGCCATGTTCGGCATCGTGCAGGGCGGCGACCAGCCGGACCTGCGCATTCGCTCCGCCGAAGGGCTGAAGCAGCTCGATCTCAAGGGTTATGCGGTCGGCGGCCTTGCCGTCGGTGAGCCGCAGGATGTGATGCTGGGCATGCTCGATATTACCCTGCCGGTGCTGCCCACTGAAAAGCCGCGTTACCTGATGGGCGTCGGCACGCCTGACGATATCCTGAAATCGGTGGCGCGCGGCATCGACATGTTCGACTGCGTGATGCCGACGCGTTCCGGCCGTCATGGTCTGGCCTTTACGCGCCGCGGCAAGGTCAATATCCGCAATGCCCGCCATGCCGAGGATATGCGCCCGCTCGACGAACAATCCAACTGCCCGGCCTCGCGCGATTACTCCCGCGCCTATCTGCATCACCTCGTACGCGCCAACGAGGCGCTGGGCGGCATGCTGCTCTCCTGGCACAATCTTGCCTATTATCAGGAGCTGATGCAGGGTATCCGCAAGTCGATCGAGGAAGGCCGTTTCGCCGATTTTTATGCGGAAACCATCGAAATGTGGGCGCGGGGCGATATAGACCCGGTTTAATGCCTCGTGACCTGTCTCCACACTCGACGTCATCCTCGGTCTCGTGCCGAGGATCTGCCGAGATCGCTAAAGTCAACGGGTGGTAGATCCTCGGGACATCCTCGGATTTGATCCGGGAACCGGGGATGACGATGGAAAGGTATCTTTCCGACGCCCTGCAGTCTCTAGATTTACCTTCTACGGATTTTTCCTTGGCACATGCGCCTTACGTTCTTTTCCGGGATGACACGACCGGCACGGTGACAGCCTTCACCGAGCCGGAGGAAATCATCGTCGCGGATGAGCGAGAAGCATTTTTTGCAGCGCTGAAGCGCATGGAAGAACTGCGCCGTGCCGGAAAATATTTAGCTGGCTATGTGTCTTATGAGGCCGGTTTCCTGTTCGAGCCGAAGCTTGCGTCTTTTGCGGCCGAACCGCGCAACGTGCCGTTCCTGAATTTCGGGGTCTTTTCCGGCCCGCAGCCGGATGACGGCCGCTTTGCGCGGCCTGACGAAGTTCCGGGCGCGGATGCGTTTCTTGCCGATCCGGTCCCGGCATGGACACTTCCCGAGTATCGGCGGCGTTTCGAGCTGTTGCACGACCATATACGCCGGGGCGACTGTTATCAGGGCAATCTGACCATGCCCGTCCATGCCCGCTGGAGCGGCGATCCGCTGACGGCATTCTGGTCATTGATCGAGCGCCAGCCGGTGAAATATGGCGCGCTGGTCGATCTCGGCGGCCCGGTCATCCTGTCACGCTCGCCGGAACTGTTTTTCTCGGTTGACGGGCAGGGGTTCATCGAAACCCATCCCATGAAGGGAACGACGCCGCGCGGAGCGGATGCGGAGGAGGACAGGGCGATCATCGCGGCAATGCTTGCGGATGAAAAGACGCTCGCCGAAAACCGGATGATCGTTGATCTCTTGCGCAACGATATTTCCCGCATCACCGAGGTCGGCAGCCTCGATGTGCCACGGCTTTTCGATATCGAGACCTATCCGACCGTGCACCAGATGGTCAGCCATATCAGGGCGAAACTGTTGCCTGGCATGACGGTGGAAGACATTTTCGCCGCGTTGTTTCCCTGCGGATCGGTTACCGGTGCGCCCAAAATGTGGGCGATGAAAATCCTGCGCGAACTGGAAGCGACGCCCCGCGACGCCTATTGCGGCGCCATCGGCCTCATGTCTCCTGGTGGTGAAATGCGCTTTTCGGTGGCGATCCGTACGATGACACTGTTCGATGACGGTCGCGCCGTCTTTAATGTCGGCGGCGGCATCGTCTTCGATTCCATGGCTGAGGCGGAATATGACGAGTGCCTGCTGAAATCGAAATTCGCTGTGGGGGACAGGCTGCTGCGAAGGTGATTATCGCCCGATCATCTCAAACGCCCCATTTTCCACCAGCACTTCCTTCGCCACCGCGTGGCTTAGAAAACCCCCGGGACTGGCGCTTGCGCCATAGGCGCCTGACTGCAGGATGGCGATGAGGTCACCGGCCTGGAGCCTCGGCAATGCCGCATTGCGAGCCAGCGTATCGAGTGGCGTGCAGAGCGGGCCGACGATGCTTGCAGTCTCCGCGTGGTCGGCCTGCATCATGGCGGGCGCAACGATGGGGTAGTTGCGCTTGACGATCTGACCGAGATTGCCCGAAGCGGCCAGGTGATGGTGCATGCCGCCATCCGTCACAACGAAGGTGGTTCCGCGCGAGGTCTTCACGGAATTGACTTCGGCCGTATAGATCCCGCCCGGACCGGCGAGGAAGCGGCCGGGCTCGACGATGACATGGGCGTCGGCGATCAGCGGATGCGCTTTCAGCAGTGCCTTCAGATCGGGGACGGCGGCTTTTACCTTCGCGAGATCGAGCGGTGCTTCGCCGGCGAAGTAAGGGATGCCGAGGCCGCCGCCGAGATCGATGGTTTCAAGCGGCTTGCCGAGCATTTCCGCCATGCGGGCGGCAATTGAGATGGCATGTCGCCATTGCGAGACAAGCATGTCCGCATCGAGGATCTGAGTGCCGCCATAGATATGGATGCCGACGAGATCGATAACGCCCGCGCGCCGGAAAAGCGGCAGGATATTTTCCAGTTCTTCCTCATCGAAACCAAAAGCGGTGGCCTTGCCGCCCATACGCATGGCGCCGGCTTGCGCATCCGGCACCGGATTGATGCGGACAGAGGCCTTGACGGGTTTGCCGATTGCCTCGATGCGGGCAATTTCCTCGGCGCTTTCGATATGGATTTCGCCGATGCCGCCCGTGATCACTTCGTGCAATTCGGCTCTGCTTTTGCCGGGCCCGGCAAAGATGATGTTTTCCGGCGCGACACCAGCCTTTATAGCGGCGCGATATTCGCCAGCGGAAGCGATTTCCGCGCCGGCGCCTTCCTGCCGGAAGAGTGCGATGATGGCGGGCAGGGGATTGGCCTTCACCGAATAATAGATATCGGCAAAACCGGAGAGCGTCGCCTGGAGATCGCGGTAGGCGCGGCGCATCGCGCCAGCATCATAGAGAAAGCATGGAGTTCCGGTTTCGGCGACGATATCGCGCACGGCAAGCCCGCCGATCACAAGATCGTTTTCACTGATATCGAATGACGCGGCCGCAAGGGCGGGACCGTGGCTCTGGGGTTTATCCGTGGGCGCCATTGTCCGTCCGTTCGCGCACAAGCGCGCGGTAGTCCACCTTGCCATTGGCGGTGACGGGCAACCGGTCGACCAGCTCGATGGCGCGCGGGATCATGAAGGGGGCGAGCATTTCAGCGGCCTTCTTCAGTGCCGCGGAAACATCGATATTTTCATTGGCGGCAGTCGCCACGGCATGCACCTTTTCCCCCGCAAAGGGGTCCGGAAGGCCGATGACGGCGACCTGCTGGAACAAGCCTGTCGACATCAGGCTTTCTTCGACTTCGGTCGGGCTGATGCGATAACCCGAAGACTTGATCATCGCATCGTTACGGGCAACGAAGCTGAAGAACCCGTCTTCGTCTTCCACCGCCAGATCGCCGGAGTAACATACGGTTTCTCCGCCCAGTGCCGCCGGAATGAAGGGATGCGGGCGCAGGACTTTCGCCGTGTCTTCCGGCCGGTTCCAGTAGCCCAGCGAAACGGTCGGGCCTCGATGCACGAGAATGCCGGGTTCGCCGGGCTTTGCCCGCTGTCCCTCAGCGGTGACGATGAATATCTCACATTCGGGAATGGCCTTGCCGATGGAGGTCGGGCGGCGATCGATTTCATCCGGCGGCAGGAAGGTGGAGCGGAAGGCTTCGGTCAGGCCGTACATCAGGTAGATTTTCGTGTCCGGCAGCTTTTCGCGCAGTGCCTTCACAGTTTCCTGCGGCACGCGCCCGCCAGAATTGGTGATGTAACGCAGATGCGGAAGCGGCGTCCTGGCAAGCGACGGCGCCGCCCTCGTCAGGATCGCCCAGACTGTCGGCACCCCGGCAAGCCCGGTCACGGCATGGTCGCGCAGGTCGCGGACGATATCGTCACCGAGCCTAAAGGTGGAGATGATTGTTGTCGCGCCCTGTTCCACTGCCGTCAGCAGCTGGTTGAGGCCATAGTCAAAGCTGAAGGGCAGAAGGGAAAGAATGCGATCCTTGCCGGTAATCTCCAGATAGGTGCGCACGATGCGCGCGCCGGCCAGGAGATTGCGATGCGACAGCATCACGCCCTTGGGTGAGCCGGTAGAACCGGATGTATAGAGGATCGCCGCGAGGTCTTCGCCGATTGCCGCCGGGCTTTTGACTGACGTCTTGCCGCCTTCGGCGATATCGTTCGCCAGAAGCACGCGGACACCGGCCAGACCTTCCAGCGCCGCGCTCAGCTCGTCGCGCATGGTCGCATTGCTGATGACAAGTTCGGCGCCGCAATCCACGATGATATGGCGTATCTGCTGCGCCTTCAGCAGCGCATTGACCGGCACGAAGACGCATCCGGCCATGCTGACGCCGAAGATCGACCAGCATTCTTCCGTGCCTCGCGGCAGAAAAATGACGACCCGGTCGCCGCGTTGCGCCCCGGCCTGCTGCAAGGCAGCCGCGCATCGTTCCGCCGCTTCGGCAAATTGCCGGTAGCTCAGGGATGTGTCTTTATAAACGATCGCCTGCCCGTCGCTTGCCGCGCGCGCGCCCAGCAGGTGGTGCAGCAGGTAAGGAGGTGTCATCTCCTCCGTTCCCTGAGGACGAAGGAGACGAGATCGGCGGGCGTGCCAAGGTTGTCGGGGGTGAAATGTTCGTCGTCGAGAATGATGCCGAAGCCTTCACCAAGAAAGATCATCAGCTCCAGAAAGCCGAGCGAATCGATGACGCCTCCCTCGAGAAGTGGCGTGTCCGCCGAAAAAGGTGCATAGGCAGGGAAACGGTCCGAAAGATAGGAGTGAATGGTATCAGCAATCTCTATTTCGCTTGTTTTTGCTGCAAGCATGTTCATTCCCCGATCTCCCCGTATATTTTCCATGGCTCCCGCACCGGAACCCCGTTTATCTGTAAAGGCCAGGTTTCGGTCAGGACAACCCCAGCACCACTAAAATACCTAGGGTGGCAATAACACCAACTCTGAGTATGTTTCGTTAATAAATTGTGGGTTCCATGCGCCTTTTACTTGTATCGGCGCAGATTTATGTGCAGCGAAGCCGCCCGCGTTTCGTTCACCCTCGAGTGCAGCCATCGTCATGGCAAATCTGCCGTGGCGAAGGAGATGGCGGGCGATCGCGGAAATGTGTCTTTGTACGACTGCGCGGTCCTCGCAATAGATGAGGCGCGCGGAGGGCGCCCTTTTGGTCGCCGTTTTCAGAAAGACCAGCGGGTAATGACGGCCATCCGCCTGCATGATGGCGACGATGCAGCCGAGGCGCGCGTGATCTTCAAGCATCTCACGCGTCTCGCTGGTCAGCGTACCGGGTTGAGCGGAGGCAAGCGTTATGAGGCGGGCGCTCGAGGGGCGCAACGCCTTCAACGGCAGGGGATAAAAAAGCGTGCAATCCGTCACCGTGTGAAAGCCCAGCCTCTCATTCAGCCTGCAGGCTTCGGCCGAGGGGGTGAGGTCGGTGAAGACCTCATCCTTTGAAGACGACGCCATTTGCAGCATGCGCGGCGCGAACCATCTGCAAGCCGGCTCGACATACCAGCTGGACAGATTGATGACGACAGTGCCGGTATCCGGCAGGCGGCTTTTGATTGTCAGCAATACACCGGCGGTGGCGTCACCTTTCATCAGCAATTGCCCGACGGGACCGAGTTGCCGGCGTTCGTGATGTTCGGCGATCAGCGCAAGCCCGCGGGACCAGAAGGCCTCGCTCTTTTCAGGGAAACCTTTCGTCAGAAGACTGATGGCGGCGGCGCGGTTTCCGTTATCGATCGATACGATTTTCAGGGGCGCTCTCCGCTGTCTGGCGTCACTCGGCCTGAGGAAGAGATTTTTCAACCCCACCGCGCGTTATGGGATTACAACGATAGATTTACCGTCCCGTTAATCGCGCTGGCTGCAAGGCCGAAGGAGCGATCACATTTGCATGAATGGGCAGGCGCGCGTGCTGCGCGCCTGCTGACGTTGCCAGCCGATCAGTACACGACGACGCCGCGGATGCTTTCGCCCCTGTGCATCAGATCGAAGCCCTTGTTGATGTCTTCGAGCGGCATGGTGTGGGTGATCATCGGGTCGATCTGGATCTTGCCTTCCATGTACCAGTCGACGATCTTCGGCACATCCGTGCGGCCGCGCGCGCCGCCGAATGCGGTGCCCATCCAGTTGCGGCCGGTGACGAGCTGGAACGGACGCGTGGAGATTTCCTGGCCAGCACCCGCAACGCCAATGATGACCGACTTGCCCCAGCCGCGATGGGAGGCTTCCAGCGCCTGGCGCATGACCCTGGTATTGCCGGTGCAGTCGAAGGTGTAATCCGCGCCGCCGATCAGGTCGCCGTTGCGCTTCGTCATGTTGACGAGATAGGGCACGATATCGTCGCCGACTTCCTTCGGGTTGACGAAGTGGGTCATGCCGAATTTTTCGCCCCAGGCCTTGCGGTCCGGGTTGATGTCGACACCGATGATCATGTCCGCGCCGGCAAGACGCAGGCCCTGCAGCACGTTGAGGCCGATGCCGCCGAGACCGAAGACGATGGCCGTGGAGCCGATTTCGACCTTGGCGGTGTTGATGACCGCACCGATGCCCGTGGTGACGCCGCAGCCGATGTAGCAGACCTTGTCGAAGGGGGCGTCCGGGTTGATCTTGGCGACGGCGATTTCCGGCAGAACCGTGTAGTTCGAGAAGGTCGAGCAGCCCATGTAGTGATGGATCTTGTCCTTGCCGATCGAGAATCGCGAGGTGCCGTCCGGCATCACGCCCTGGCCCTGCGTGGCGCGGATGGAGGTGCAGAGATTGGTCTTGCGCGAGGTGCACGAATAACACTCGCGGCATTCCGGCGTGTAGAGCGGAATGACATGATCGCCCTTCTTGACGGAGGTAACGCCCGCTCCGACATCCACGACGATGCCGGCGCCTTCATGGCCGAGAATGGCCGGAAACAGGCCTTCCGGATCGGCGCCGGAAAGGGTGAAGTCATCGGTGTGGCAGATGCCGGTCGCCTTGACCTCGATCAGCACTTCGCCGGCCCGGGGACCTTCGAGCTGAACGGTCATGACCTCGAGCGGTTTTCCTGCCTGAATGGCAACGGCGGCGCGGACGTCCATATCTTATCTCCTGGCATTGTCTCGTGATTGGATGGGCTGTTTTGCCCGAGCTTGGCTGGAGGGACAAGGGGCAAGCCCAAGTTTGTGTTTACGCATGTCAATGTGGATGCAAATCCTGTACCGGCGTCACACGCTCATACGCTTCTATCGAAGATAGCTAATTTATTAATAAATAAACTAAGCATATGAATTTGCGTCATATTTTTCAGTTCCGATTGAGCTTTGATTTACGGTTTGCGTGTTAATTGACCCCTGTATTTCAGTGGTCAGGCGACGTTGCCCGAAAAGCAGCGCCGCAGGCTGCCAAAGAGCTATTTTCAATCAACCGGCGTTAGCCGGACATATTTAGCGTCGCAGGCCAGTCGCTTTTCACAGCGCGCCTTTCCCATGGTGATGAGCGACATGAGACGGTGTTTTGATGACGAGCAGGTGGATAAAAAAAGCAGCACGGGAAAGGGGAGCGTTTTTCTCGCTGCTCAAGGACCGCAAGGGCGCTTTCGCCATTATGACCGCACTGTTGCTGCCCCTCTTCGTCCTTCTGTTAGGGGTGCTTTTCGAAGGCGGCCGGGCGCTGGTCTATTACAACCAGTCAAAGCGCGTCATGGCGCTGGCCTGCGAACGATCGACCAAGCCCACGCGTACCGATACGCCTGAAGATGAGGACCGCCGGGAAGCCGTGCTTACAACCTTCGATTCGATGATCCAGTCTACAAAACAAAAGGTGATCACCCGCGATGTTGTCATTGACTGGCTGCGTACGGATATGAAGGCGGAGTTCGGCTATAATCTGCTGTTTGCCAAGATGCTCAGCCTCGACGAATTCAAGTATCGTTTGAACTACACTTGCCAGGGCATCCCGCCTTATCCCTATGATGGTGAAGTGCTGGTCAATAATGATTTTGAGAAAACCTCACTCGATAAAGAGCGCGTTCTAAAAAACGGGGTCACCGCAAGGACCCCCGGCGGTTGCTGGGGGGTCTATCGCTATACCGAGATCCGCTGGGACGGCGGGACAGACCCCGGTATCGAATTGCAGGACTGGAGCAGCCCCTGCTGCCGCAAGAATCACGACTGGGATGGCTATCCGGACGGGTTTGCGCAGAAAGTTGAGAAAGACAAGGAAACCCTCAACGACAAGGCCTGCGATATCAAAGACACAGACAAGGCGGCCAACACGCGCAGAGATATGGTCGACGACTCCATGGGCAATAATGCGTCCTTGCCGACGCGCTACGTGATCGAGCTGGACAGCGACTGGGGCGCGGTGAGGCAGGGAGGTAAAAAGCCCATGAACGCCAACAGCTCCATCTTCAAAAAAGTGGAGCTTCATCCCGGCTACTATGAGATATCCGTGTGGTACAACGGCCGTAAGAGTCATTTCAAGGACCCTTCCAATCCCGGCAGGCTGATTACCGCTGAGCAGACGAATGGCATCGATGTCACCCTGCAGCAGCTTCTGCCACAATTGGGCACTGTAAAACCGGTCTTTAACATGCGGCAGGGACCGGGCATGGAAAATCCCGTCGATCAGGCCATCAAGTGGCGCTATTACCAGAAGAAATTCACGGTCGACACCTACTCCGTATACAAGCTCACCATCGCCGCATCGGGTTTCAGTGACAGCGTCGGCGGCATCATCACCGGGTTCGAACTGAGATATATCGGAAGGTACGGCGATGAGCGCCGGTAACCGCGTCGAAGCTCGACGGCCAAAAAAACGTCCAACGTCCTCTCGTTTCAATAACCGGTGGCTCGGGCATTATCGGCGTTTTGCCGATGACAGGCAGGCGGCAGCAGCGATTGAGGTCGCGATATTGATGCCGCTCTTCCTCATTCTGATCTTCGGGATATTGGAAATCGGTCTGTTGTTCCTTTATCATCTCAACCTGTCGACGGCCACGACTGCAGGCATAGAATATCTTCGTAAAGCGGCGATGCAGCGGGAGCAGGTGACTGCGGACGCGCTTCGGCGTGCGATCGCGGCCAAGTTTATCGGGGCGACGGACACGGAAACCCTGAAGATAACGCTTGTTCCTATAGCCGATGACGACATCGTCGCGACGCCGATCTCCTTCCCCATCGTCAACCGCTTTCAGGCGCCGAACAGTTCTGCCGGCCAATATATACTTGCGATCGGCTACAACTGGAATTTCGTCATGCCGACGACACATCTGCTTGTGCCCAAGTTCGGAGGCGTTCGTCAGCTGCAGAATGTGTCTCTGGCGGTCACGGCCGTACGGGTGACGGAATGATCGGCATGGGTTCACACCGCATCTTCCGGCTCTTTTCCTGCCGATCCGGCGCCGCTGCCGTCGAAATGGGACTTCTGGCGCCGGTCCTCATTCTTTTTCTGGCAGTCATTGTCGAGGTCGGGCGAGGCTGGATCAGTTATGATCGTTTTGTCACCGTGATCGATAATGCGGCCAGATGGTCGGCACGATTTCCGGAGTTCGAGACACGGGTCAGAACCGGTGTGTCCCAATTCGCGATCATCGCGGGCAACGGCATCCTCGCAACGGATAAGCTCAATCTGACTTTGCGAAGCGTTGAGCTGACCGGCGGCACGCCTAAAGAACAATTCAGGCCATATAATTTCTTTGGATCGGCCGAGGACGTGCGATGGCAAAAGGCAGTGACTGACGGTGGATTTGGCCCCAAGGAAGCGATCATCGTTGTCTCCGGGCGCTACAGCTACAAGCCGTTGTTCTCAATCCTCTTTGGAACGACGATCACCTTCGAGCATGTTGCCGCAGTCAATCCCTTCTTCTCAAGGCATTATCCCTATCAGACCGGCAAATCCGATTTTGGCAAATGGAACGTGATGTAACGACGGCGGTCATGCCAGGTTGCCATGTCTCGGCGTCAGTCAGGTCGCCGCGCCGCCTTTGGGCGTCGCGAGCCACGCTGCACAATCCTTCAACGCCCGCGCCGCGATCAGCTGACGTTTCATGATCGTCTTGTCCTTGCCGCGAAAACGCTTGACGCCTTCTGGCTTGACGATCGAGCCTGGCTCCAGTTCGGGGAAGAGGCCGAAATTGATGTTCATCGGCTGGAAGGAGCGTTTGCCCGGTTCATCATCGGAAGACAGGTGGCCGCCGGTGATGTGGTTGAGCAGCGAACCTAGCGCGGTGGTGGCCGGCGGCAGGCTCGGGATTTCGCCCTTTTGCTCGGCGGCGGCGAAGCGGCCGGCGAGGAGGCCGACGGAGGCGCTTTCCACATAACCCTCACAACCGGTGATCTGGCCGGCGAAACGCAGGTCCGGCCGGGATTTCAGCTTCAGCGAGGGGTCAAGCAGGGTGGGGGAATCGATATAGGTGTTGCGGTGCAGGCCGCCGAGGCGCGCGAATTCCGCATTTTCGAGGCCGGGTATCATGCGGAACACATCCGCCTGAACGCCGTATTTCAGCTTCGTCTGGAAACCGACCATGTTGTAGAGCGTGCCGAGCGCATTGTCCTGGCGCAGCTGGACGACGGCATAGGCCTTGACGGTGGGGTTGTGGGCATTGGTGAGGCCCATCGGCTTCATCGGGCCATGTCGCAGCGTTTCGCGTCCGCGCTCGGCCATGATTTCGATCGGCAGGCAGCCGTCGAAATAGGGCGTGCCTTCCCATTCCTTGAAACCGACCGTGTCGCCGGCGATCAGCGCGTCGATGAAGGCGTTATATTGCTGCTCATCCAGGGGGCAGTTGATGTAGTCCTTACCCGTGCCGCCGGGGCCGACCTTGTCGTAACGCGACTGGTACCAGCAGATATCCATGTTGATGCTGTCGCGGTGGACGATCGGGGCGATGGCGTCGAAAAAGGCGAGCGCATCCTCACCCGTCTCGGCCTGGATGGCGGCGGCAAGATCCGGCGAGGTCAGAGGCCCGGTCGCGATGATCGTGTTGCCCCATTCCTTCGGCGGCAGGCCGTTCACCTCTTCGCGGAGGATCGTCACCAGTGGGTGACCCTCCAGCGTTTTCGTCACGGCCTCGGAAAATCCGTCGCGGTCAACGGCAAGCGCGCCGCCGGCCGGCACCTGGTGTTTATCGGCGCAGGCCATGATCAGCGAGCCGGCAAGCCGCATTTCCGCATGGATGACACCAACCGCATTGGCCGTCGCATCGTCGGAGCGGAAGGAGTTGGAACAGACCAGTTCCGCCAGCGTATCGCCCTTATGCGCATCGGTGCCGCGCACACCGCGCATTTCGTGCAGGATGACGGGAACGCCGCTCTCCGCAATCTGCCATGCGGCTTCCGAGCCGGCCAGCCCGCCGCCGACGACGTGAATGGGAGAAATGGTCTTGTCCTGCATGTCGATGTCCATGGGCGGCCGCGGGGCCAAGGCTCCCGTCCGGCGGCCGTCATTCGAGTGAGAGTTCCGCGCGGGTCCTAAAAGGACGCGGCATTGTTTGCCGATGCACTAGCATGCATGGCGGGGGCAGCCAAATGGTTTTGGCGGATGGAGGCTAGTGGGCTACGAAGCTCCCGCCGGGATCGAGGAGCAGGCGCGCATTTTGAAGCGGGCGGATGCTGCCTGCTTCTTCTCCCCGCCGGGGAGAAGGTCGCGGCAGCGGGATGAGGGGGCGAGGTTGGAGATATCAGGGGAGCTAGCCCCCTCATCCCACCCTCCGGGCCACCTTCTCCCCGGCGGGGAGAAGAAACAAGCGGCGATCTCGAACCCGATGTATTTGGCGTAGCGCCCGTATCCGAAATGCCGGCCGGCCCTGTAAAACCGAATGGTGGCGGAAGCCAGGAGTGCATCTTCGGAAAAAAGCCGCTTGCAGCGGAAACTCCAGAATCAAAAACGGCGCCAGAGGCGCCGCTTTCTTAACCTGTCGCTCAATCGTCGCGCCCTGGAGGTCGGGCAGCGGGACGATCGTTTACGCCTTAGCGGAACGAACGGGCTGCTACGTTACGGATGTCGTAACGGGTCAGGCCGATGTCGCTCAGAGCCTGGTTGGAGAGGCTGCCGAGTTCGTTGATCGTGCGGCGGTAGGAGATCCAGTTCTTTGCGATGCGGATAGGGTTCATGGTCGTTTCCTCAATCTATCTCTGTTGATTTCGTCTGCCGGCTCAGCGGTTTCTCTGTGCTCTCGGCTGTTGAGGTTTATATATAGACATGAAGCCATGTTGTGCAGTGCAGAATTTAGGCTACTGCCATGCATTTGTGCAGTATGTCGTCTAAATTTGCGGCTTTGGGTATAATATGGGCAAAATATGAGCGGAAATGCCTGCCTCTGAGGCGGCTTCGAGGGGTATGGCGGCCTTAGACGGCTTTCGAAGGGGCTCTGCGGCGTGAGAGGGCAATCGGAGCAGGCCCGGACATCATCCTGCCGTACGCCAACACTCGGCATCAATGCATTTATCCGTCGGCCCAGCAGGCGGTACAGAAGAATTGCTTCGAGGTGGGGAGCCGCCCAAAACGAAAAAAGGCCAGAGGCGGAAGCCTCAGGCCTTTTTGGGTAGGTCGTCTCGCATCCGCCGCAGAGCGGCGGGACGTCCAATTAGAAGCCGACGGCGGTCTTGGCGACGCGCCGGATGTCCTGACGGCCAATGCCGAGGTCATTCAGTTCGCGGTCGGTCATGCGGCCGAGTTCGGTTACGGTCTGACGATACTTGCGCCAGTTGGTGAGCGAGCGTGCAATGTTCATTTTCATCTTCCTCTTCGTGCTGTTCAGTCGCCGCGGCCAGTCTTGGGAGGCTTTGGTCCGGGGCTGAACTCGATCTCTGTATGACCACGAATATAATCGGTTTAATCAAAACAAAAACAGACAAAGCAAGATGCCACCTATGCATTAAACGCAATGCAATCCGGTAAAATGCCCCGATTGCGGCGATTCATGCATAATTTGTGACCAATTTGTGTGCTTTTGATGGAGTCATCCGCCTGCAGCCCTGCGGCGGTGCGTCATGCGGCGGCTGCGTGCGGCGGTACCGGCGCCATCATGTGCCCGCCATGCCATAATATATATAATGTCAATGCAGCCGCGTGTTAGCATGAAGCGGCCATATGAAGGGGGTCGGTAATCGGGGAGGACGATGGCGCGCTACGCCGCTGCCGTCCCTGTATCCTGGAGGCTTTCGTGTTCCGAAAATCCATTGGCCGGTCGCGAAAGCGGGCCGCGCCTCCTTCTGCCCAGCCCGGCCGGCAAGAAAAGTCCGGGCGAAACGAAAGGCAACGGAACGGCGTGCTTGACCCTTTCTGAACATTGTGACATACCGCCGCCCAACGTGCGGGTATGGCGGAATTGGTAGACGCATTGGTTTTAGGTACCAACGCTTCGGCGTGGGAGTTCGAGTCTCTCTACCCGCACCACAAGCAAGGCATGGCTGTGCCACGCTTGCGCCAGAGTGCATCCTTACAGGATGCGGGGAGCTTCGGGGTTCATTTCTCCCCTTTGGTCTTTATTCTCCGGTGCAGGCGTAACGGTGTCCGGCAGGCGCTTGCGTAAGAAATAACGGAAGCCACGGCCGGGGAACGATGTTTCCGGCGCAGTGCTCGAAAGTAAACCAACGGCTGTCTGAGCACCGCCGCCATGATGTGAAGGTTAGGAAAATGCAGGTTATCGAAACGCTCGCTGAAGGGCTGAAGCGCGAACTTAAGGTCGTTATTCCGGCTGCCGACATGAAGGCCCGTCTGGACGAGCGCCTGGTCGACGCCAAGGACAAGGTTCGCATCAACGGTTTCCGTCCCGGCAAGGTGCCGGTTGGCCACCTGAAGAAGATGTACGGCAAGTCCATCATGGCCGACCTCGTCAACGAGCTGGTTCGTGAAAAGCCGTCCGAAATCCTCTCCAGCCGCGGCGAGAAGTCTGCAACGCAGCCTGCGATCTCCATGACCGAAGACGAGCAGGAAGCTGAAAAGATCCTGTCGGCCGAATCCGACTTCGAATTCACCGTTGCCTACGAAATCATTCCGGCCATCGAACTGAAGGCTAATGACGGCATCAAGGTTACCCGCGAAGTTGTGGAAGTGACCGAAGACGAAATCAACGAGCAGATCCTCAAGATCGCCGAAAGCGCCCGCACCTACGAGACCAAGAACGGCAAGGCCGCTGAAGGCGACCGCGTCACCATGAACTACCTCGGCAAGGTAGACGGCGTTGCCTTCGACGGCGGCGCTGCTGAAGACGCTGAACTGGTTCTCGGTTCGGGCCGCTTCATCCCCGGCTTCGAAGACCAGCTGGTTGGCGTCAAGGCCGGCGACGAAAAGACCATCACCGTGACGTTCCCGGCCGATTACCCGGCGGCGAACCTTGCCGGCAAGGAAGCCAACTTCGACATCACCGTCAAGGAAGTTGCTGCTGCCGCTCCGGTTGAAATCAACGACGAACTGGCCGAAAAGCTTGGCTTGGAATCGGCTGAAAAGCTGAAGGAAATCGTCAAGGGTCAGATCGAAAGCCAGTACGGCAACGTCACCCGTCAGAAGGTCAAGCGGCAGATCCTCGACCAGCTGGACGAGATGTACAAGTTCGACACGCCGGCTGGCCTGGTTGACGCCGAGTTCGACAACATCTGGCGCCAGATCAACACCGATCTCGCTCAGTCCGGCAAGACCTTCGCTGACGAAGACACGACCGAAGAAGAAGCCCGCGAAGAATATCGCAAGCTGGCTGAACGCCGCGTCCGTCTTGGCCTCGTTCTCTCCGAAATCGGCGAAAAGGCCGGTGTCGAAGTGACCGAAGAGGAAATGCAGCGCGCGCTGTTCCAGCAGCTGCAGCAGTTCCCGGGCCAGCAGAAGGAAATTCTCGATTTCTTCCGCAACACCCCCGGCGCTTCCGCTTCTCTGCGCGCTCCGATCTTCGAAGAAAAGGTCATCGATAAGCTGCTCACCGAAATCTCGGTAACGGACAAGACCGTTTCCAAGGAAGAGCTGCTGGCTGACGACGGCGAAGAAGCCACGGAAACCAAGAAGAAGGCGCCTGCCAAGAAAAAGGCTGCTGCCAAGGCTGACGACGCCGCTGAAGGCGAAGAAGCCGCTCCGAAGAAGAAGGCTCCGGCCAAGAAGAAGGCTGCTGAAGGCGACGCCGAATAATCTTCTTCAGCGCAAGCTGATTTGAATTGAAGGGCCGTGGCGAAAGCTGCGGCCTTTTTGTTTGGGAAGATGCGAATGGTTCCGCCCTGAGCGACGTAGCCAGTGGCACAAATCAGCGCCACTGGCAGGTGTAGATTGCTAGAACTGGTTCCGGCTATCGCTTCTAGGATCGTTATCCACCTGGTGAGGTGCATATAGATCGCCACGCGCTTTTTGCCGCCATGGTCGCGCGGGATGTTCTCGATTGATGATGACGTCCGCCACCGCAATGGCCGGTAAACCACTGACCGGGCATTGAGCCGCCCATTGACCATCCGGCGCTGCTATTGCCGATGGGGCGCCGGGACTTTGGGTGGCAATTGTGGAATAGCTGGCCCAGTAGGTGTTGCTTGCTGCATGCCCCAATATCTCGGCGGCAAATGCAGGGGCATTTGAAGCGTCTTCACCTGCGGTAGAAAACAGCATGCAATCAACACTGAGCTTCTCATATTCCATGAATATTTCCGGGTAATGCGCCTCCATGCCAAGCGCGCAACCGAAGCGGAACCCATCAACGTCGAACGTCACGGGGAGGTGTCCCGGCGAGTACATGAACGAGATTTTGGTTTTCGACAACAGACGTTCATCATAGCGGGTTATAATCGCGCCACGATCTGAGATGACGTACAGGCTTTTATATGGTCTGTGGGGCGGCGTCGGTCGATGGACAGCACCGAGAACTGTCCAGAGTTTCAGCTTGCGCGCCAGTTTTCTGGTCGCCTCCAGTTCTTTGCGCAGAGTGTCCCATTCAAAGCGTGTCCAGTCGGAAGGGCCTATTTCCCGCGGACCAGTCTCTGACATGATCCGTTTATGCGGCCAGCACGTTGCCCCTTCAGGGAAGTGTATGAGACGTGCGCCAGCAAGATGGGCATCGTTCATAAGACGGCGTATTTCCTGTCCGCAGTTTTTTAGGGCGGAGATATCACGAGGATCGTTGACCAAGGATGTCTGCGCGACCGCCACCCTTATTGAGTTGCTGATAGGAGCGTCCGGTATTCTGCGAATATGCTGGAGAGCAGCTGTATAAGATTCGCCTGTTTTGGCCGCGCGAGCTCTCACCCGACGTTTTAAATTGCTATTTGCGTCATTGTCAGGCCTTTCACGTCTCAGACGCAGTTCCCCAGCAACCCGCCCGAAACGATCGGACCAAGACAATTGCCTGAGACACTAGTCCCTTTGCCTCCGTGGAAGACCCTGCTGGGGAAGGTCGTGGAGGTTAGGCGCAGGCCACGCGCTCACGAATATCCGTTGGAAAACGCCGATTCGTCAAGCGGCCGGGATACCTGGCCATGTGAAGCTTCCCGATCACAATGCAGTGCAGCATGATTTTTTGCTGCATATGCTCTTGTTCATCTCCCGTTCATCTGGCACCCTGCGCAGCATGATTTGCCTGGTCGTATCAAGCGGCCGTTCGGGCATTGCGCCGCTTGAATGTGGCTTCATCGCAGCCAAACCATTGGCCTTAGCTTTTACCGTGCTTGCCGGGTTCTCCCGGTGCGCCCTTAATTTGCCAGGGGACAAGTATGTCGCTCCGAACGGGTTCTGCCCTTGTATTATCGTTCTTCACCGCAGCCGCGGCCGCCCATGCCGATGAGGCGGGGCTGATCTGGAAGCCGGTCAAGAATTCCGATCGGTCCTATACGGCGCGCATCGGCGCGAAACTGCCGGTCGATACCCCGATCCGGGCCGGGCTGGAAATGGGCATGAATGCCTCAAAGACGGGGCGGGTGGTGGATACGCCGGTGCGGCTGTGGGGTAATGTTACGTTGCTGGCCGAACAACTGCCGGGCGTCTCGCTTGCGCGGGATGTCGGCGTCATGTTCAACGCCCTGACAGGGTCGAGCAGCGTTTCCATGACCTCGCAGCAGAAGCGCATCGTCACACCGGAGCTGGATATCGAGGCGAACCGCAATTTCACCGTGCGGTATGACGGCACGGCGCAGCAATGGAACGGGCTTGATGTCTCACAATCGCTGCGCCTGTCCCGCTCGGAAACCGGCACGGCCTTCGTGCTGACGGGGGCGAGCCGCAACAGTTTCAACGAGTTCAGCAGCGGTGTCGCGGTGGAACAGAAGCTGGGCGATCACCTGACGGTGCGCGGGACGCTGGATCAGGGTTATGCGGATCATTTCCGGCCGGGGGTAAGTGCGCGGTACAGTATTCGGTGGTGAGGGGCGGGCTGGCTGTATACGGTTGGTTCGCAGGTGAGAAAGTCTCTTTAGGGGCGAAAACCTTTCCTCCGTCATGGCGGGCTTGACCCGGCATCCAGTGACGGCGAGTCGGCGCTGTGAAAGAGTATTTCGCTATCAAAGACTTGATCGCGCTGGATCCCGGCTCAAGGCCGGGATGGGGATGCTGTGCTTTCTCAGAAGGCCGATTACGGCAACTCCGCCGTCTCAAAAGCCGCCCCCGTGCAACCTCAATCCTTCTTGATCTCACCCATGCGGTTCCACGCATCAAGCCCGGCAATCTTGTAGGCTTCCGCCAGTGTCGGGTAGTTGAACGTATTCTCGACGAAATATTCCACCGTGCCTTTGAGGTTCAGCACCGCCTGGCCAATATGCACCAGTTCGGTGGCGCCTTCGCCGACGATATGGACGCCGAGCAGGCGGCGGGTTTTCAGCGAGAAGATCATCTTCAGGAGGCCGCTGTCGAGACCCATGATGTGGCCGCGGGAGGTCTCGCGAAAATGGGCGATACCGCATTCATAGGGAATGTTGCGTTCGATGACTTCCTCTTCCGTCAGGCCGCAGGTCGAGATCTCCGGCACGGCATAGATGCCGTAAGGGAAGAACTGCGGCGGTTCGCCGGCCGGTGCGCCAACGGCATGGCGGGCGGCGATGCGGCCCTGTTCCATGGACGTGGAGGCAAGGCTCGGGAAACCGATGATATCGCCGGCGGCATAGATGTTCGGCACGGACGTCTGGAAGGTTTCAGGATCGACTTTCAGGCGACCCCGGCTGTCGGCTTCCAGCCCGCAGGCCGAAAGGTTGAGCGTGTCGGTGGCGCCGACACGGCCGGCGGCGAAGAGAACGGTCTCGGCCTTCAGAACGCGGCCATTGCCGAGCGAGACGAGGCACTTGCCGCTCTCGTCGCGCTCCACCTTTTCCGCCTTCTGGCCGAAGATCAGCTTCATGTTGCGGTCGCGCAGCTGATAGGCGAAATCCTCGACGATTTCCTTGTCGATGAATTCGAGCATGGTTTCGCGCGGTTCCACCACCGTCACCTGCGTGTCGAGCGCGCTGAAGATGGTGGCATATTCGATGCCGATGACGCCGGCGCCAACCACGATCATGGAGCGCGGCAGTTCCTTGATTTCGAGAATCTCGTCCGAATCGAGCACCGCTTCGCCATCGAAGGGAATATGCGGCGGCCGGTAGGGGCGGGTGCCGATGGTCAACAGAATGGAAGTGCCGGTGACATTCATGATCTCACCGTCGTTCTTCACCACCTTCATGGTGTTGGCGTCAACGAAGCTTGCCGTGCCGCGAATGTGCTGCACGCGGTTGCGGGCGAACTGGTGTTCCAGCACTTCCACTTCGTGATCCAGGGTGATGAGCAGGCGGCGGCGCAGGTCCTCGGCGTCGATCTCCTGCTTGACGCGGTAGGAGCGACCGTAAAAACCGCGCTCGCGCCAGCCGGTGAGGTTGAGCGCCGTTTCGCGCAGGGTCTTGGAAGGGATGGTGCCGGTATGCACCGAAACGCCGCCGACGCGGCTGCCTTTCTCGATGACCAGAACCTTCTTTTCGAGCTTGGCGGCCTGAATGGCGGCCCGTCTTCCCGCCGGACCGCTGCCGACAACAATCAGATCGAACTGGTGCATGAAAAACCCCGGAATAGAATGCATTTCGATACCGGATGTCGCATCCGGCATGGCGTCGCCGCGAAATGGTCGTGATGCCATTTTGACGATGGGGAGTGATTCCCCCGTTTGCCTTGCCCGCTAGAGTGCAATGCAACAAACGCCTGCGTCAATCTGTAGCGCAAGAATCTGACGGATTCGTAACTGGGTGGGGATATTCGGCGCGGGGGTCCGTTTGCATCTGTCGTAGGGTGCGTATGGCTTTACCCCCCTCTGCCCTGCCGGGCATCTCCCCCTCAAGGGGGGAGATCGACATGCGGCTAGGTTTCGGCCATCTCAATGTCGAGGGTAAAGTGGCGAAAGGGCCTCTGGCCGATCTCCCCCCTTGAGGGGGAGATGCCCGGCAGGGCAGAGGGGGGTAAAACCTCACGCACCCCCGCTCCGCTGTACTCTAAAACCCCAACAGCTTCATCCCGCACGGCACTGCCGAACGGGTGATCGCTAGAGAGGTCGGGCGATTGCCCGGCTGCGCCTTGATTTGGTTTGGTGTGGGTCGGATGCGTTGCGCAGCCGGGTCTTTCACCATGCCGTATCTCGCAAGGACCGTGCACTGCACCCTGCGACATGGTCCTTTCCACGAACGTTGCCAGCGTTCCACCACCAGGACCGTCCCTTGGTTTCCGCCACGTCTGGCGTCCACCCGGCAGGACTGCGATCAATATAACAGCCTGTCGCGGAGCGGGGAAAAGCGGGGGTGAATTTTTCCGGTGTCAGTCTTCCTTGCGGGTGACGTGGCGGTGAAGTGCTGCAAGGTCCTGCCGCAGCGCAGCCAGTTCGGCCAGCACTTTCACATCGATCTTTTCATGCAGTGAAAGCACTTCCAGTTCTGCCTTCAGATTCACCTCATAATCCTTGGCGGCCTCGAAGCGGTCGCGGGCGGCCTGACGATTCTGCGACATCATGATGATCGGCGCCTGAATGGCCGCCAGCATGGAAAGAAGCAGGTTGAGGAAGATGAAGGGGTAGGGATCGAAAGCGCGGGTGGTCAGTACGATGGTGTTGATGATAGCCCAGAAAATCAGGAAGAAGCAGAAGCCGAGGATGAAACTCCAGGAACCGCCGACCCTGGCAATCTTGTCTGCCAGCCTGTCGCCGAAACTGGCGCCGGCGGAAAATTCCGCATTAATATCGCTCGAAACCAGCTTTTTTTGGTGCGCCAGCTCGAGAATGCGCCGTTCCACCTCGCCGATTTCACGAGAGGAGCGCTTGAAATGAGAGACGATATAGTCGGAGATATCTGACACGGGCGTGTCTCCGGTTCTGATTGGCGGTGCGGAGCTTTCCCGAGATAAACCCGCATGATGGCGGAATTCAAACGTTTTCCGCCACCATGCGTTCAGGCGTCCCTCGCCGAAATTCATTACACCGACGGCGCGCCCTCGTGCAGCCAATTGAAGCCGGGGAAAAAGCGCTCTTTTCCATATTGCTTGCCGAACATCATGTCGAATTGCAGCAGGCGATAATTGCGCACCACGTCAGGGACCGCGTTCGGCGCGATCGACCAGTCAGGCAGGGCATCGCCACCGGCCGTCACCAGCATGTGCCGGTCGATCACGGAAAAGGCCTGCTGAACTTCACCCAGCGTGCCGGTATAGAAAGGATCGGAAAAGCCTGCGGTCTTCAGCACGTGATAGGGCAAAAGCGCCGGGCTGATGGTGCCGATATTCTTACGCACGCCCTTCTTCGAAGACCACACGACGAGCGGCGTCTCGTGCTCCTTCTTCATCACCTCAAGCGGTGCGCGGCGGCTTGCCACCATGCCCGGCATATAGCCGCTTTCCACGAAGGTCTGGCCGAGCGGCGGCAGATGATCGCCGAAGAGGACGATGATGGTCTCACGATCGCGCTTCTTTGCCCAGCGCATCAGCTTCAGCAGCGCTTCGTCCGCTTCCACCACCCCTTGAGAATAGGTGGCGAGCGCCTGCGAGGCCGAAGCCGAGAGTTCGCCCTCAATGCCGATGGTGTTTTCGGCGTAACGGTTTGTCTCATAGGGGCCGTGTCCCTGCAGGGTGACGGCAAAGAGGAAGAGCGGGTTCTGCGTCCGGTCCGCCGTCGCCATGATCTCTTCCATCAGCGCGTCGTCGGAGGCAAAATTGCCGCGTTTTTCCATGGCCGGTAGCGTCTCTTCGGAGCGGAATTCCTCGAAGCCGAAATTTTTATAGACCTGCTTGCGGTTCCAGAACCATTCCTGGAACGGATGAACTGCGATGGCGGAATAACCTTCGCCGCGGAAGAAGCTGGCGAGAGAGGGCACCGGGCGGCGGATATATTGCTGGTAGGGAATGCTGCCATAGGGCAGGAAGGCGTTCGAAAAGCCGGTCAAGGCCTCGAATTCCACATTTGCCGTCATGCCGCCGAACTCGGGCGAAAACACGTTGCCGGACTGTTTGGCGCGGATGGTCGGCATGGGATCGGCCGAGAGATTCACGTTTTCAAGCCGGGTCGGATCCCACAGGGATTCGCTCATCAGCATGATGACGTCAGGGTAATCACCCTTGTTGGCGGCGAAAGATGCCGGTTCCGAGGTGAGATCGGCGATGCTGTTTTCGCCGTAACCCTCCGGCGCCGAGACATTGGCCATGGGAATATTGAAGGCGAAGGCCATCAGGAAGCCGTTGTGGCGGTAGTTTTCCTGCTGATCCCACATCATGGGGATGATGTTGAGGCGATCGCGCACCCAGGAATAATGCGAATAGTCCATCAGCGAGGCGATGCTGGCGAGAAGCGGCAGCGCCAGCGCAAGGCCGGCGGCGCGCTCACGCCAGCGCAACACCGGCGAATGACGGTGCGCCAGCAGCCAGAGAGCCGCGAGAGAGGCAATTGCGGCGCTGAGGCCGAGACCCACCAGCATCGCCGTAAACGGCTGCGCCTTCAGCATGGTTGGCAAAAGTTCGAGAATCTGCCGCCCGAACAACAGGTCTGAGGGATAAAGCGGATCGGAAAGATAGGTCTGTTTCTGCGCTGAGATCAGCCCCACCAGTGCGCAGAGCGGCGCGACCGCAATCAGTGAAAGATAACGCCGGCCGAGGATCGAATCCAGCGCGACGAGAAGGGCGAGCACGGCGGCAATGGTTGTCATGCCCGGACGCGCGGAGGAGGTGATGAAAGTGCCGACATCCTGAAGCGAGCCGCGGACGACCCATTCCAACGCCACGACCAGCACGACGGACGCGACCGTCAGGTTGGCAAGCGTGTAGGCCGTGCCAGAAAGCTTCGAAAGGCTCCTTGTCCATGCAGGCGAAAAGACAAAACCAGCCTTTTCGGAAGCCGTTGTTTTTGGCGCCGAATCTCTCAAACCCATACTCCGGTATTTCAGGCGCCAGCACCGATCCGGGGAGGTGAATCGGGTGTCGCAAAAGTGTCATGTAACTGTCACATAAGCGCGATGAACGCGACATGAACTTTATGAGATGTGCATATAAGCGCGATAACCTTCGCGTGAGGGCGGCTGTGTCGAGGAGCGCACGAATGAATGCAAGTGGGAATTGCTGCGTTGCGGAGCGATCACGGGCGCGGTATTGAAGGGTTATGAGCGACAGACACGATATAGAGAACCATCTCCGGATTGCCGTCGGGCAGTTCAATCCCACCGTTGGCGACGTGGCGGGCAATCTCGCCAAGGCGCGTGAAGCAAGGGCCGATGCGGCAACGCAGGGCGCCGATCTTCTGCTTCTCACCGAACTCTTCATTTCAGGCTATCCGCCAGAGGATCTGGTGCTGAAACCTGCTTTTCTGAAAGCATGTCTGAAAGCGGTAGAAGAACTGGCGGCGGAAACCGCCGATGGCGGGCCGGGTATCGTTATCGGTTTTCCGCGACAGGGCGAGACGGGCCGGCACAATTCCGTGGCGCTTCTCGATGGCGGCAAGATCATTGCGCTGCGCGACAAGATCGACTTGCCGAATTACGGCGAGTTCGACGAAAAACGTGTTTTCGCCGAAGGCTCGATTTCCGGTCCCTATAATTTCCGTGGTGTGCGGATCGGCATTCCGATCTGCGAGGAAATCTGGAACGACATGGGTGTTTGCGAGACGCTGGCCGAAAGCGGCGCGGAAATCCTGCTGGTGCCGAACGGGTCGCCCTATTACCGCGGCAAGCTGGACGTGCGCCATCAGGTGGTACTCAGACAGGTGATTGAAAGCGGCCTGCCGCTGGTTTTCGCCAACCAGCTGGGTGGGCAGGACGAGCTGGTGTTCGATGGTGCGAGCTTCGGTTTCAACGCCGACAAGACGCTTGCCTTCCAGATGAGCCAGTTCGAAGCCACGCTTGCCGTCACCGACTGGAAACGCACAGCGGATGGCTGGCGCTGCGAAAGCGGGCCATTTTCCAAGATTCCCGAGGGTGAGGAGGCGGATTACCGCGCCTGCATGCTGGGCTTTCGCGATTACGTCAACAAGAACGGTTTCAAGAGCGTGGTTCTTGGCCTTTCCGGCGGCATCGATTCGGCGATCTGCGCCGCCCTTGCCGTCGATGCGCTGGGCGAGGAGCGGGTACGCTGCATCATGCTGCCTTACCGCTATACCTCGGAAGAATCGCTGAAGGACGCCGCCGATTGTGCGAAAGCGCTCGGCTGCCGTTACGATATCGTGCCGATCGTGGAGCCGGTGGAAGGTTTCCTGTCTGCGCTGTCAGAACTTTTCGAGGGCACGGAAGAGGGCATTACCGAAGAAAACCTGCAGAGCCGCACGCGCGGCACCATCCTGATGGCCGTTTCCAACAAGTTCGGATCCATGGTGGTGACGACGGGCAACAAGTCGGAGATGTCGGTGGGTTACGCGACGCTTTATGGCGACATGAATGGTGGTTTCAACCCCATCAAGGACCTCTACAAGATGCAGGTCTATGCCATTTCCGCCTGGCGCAACGCCCATGTGCCGCCGGGCGCGCTCGGCCCTTCCGGCGAAGTGATCCCCGCCAACATTATCGCCAAGGCTCCATCGGCCGAATTGCGCCCCAACCAGACCGACCAGGATTCGCTGCCGCCGTACCCGGTGCTGGACGATATTCTCGAGTGCCTTGTCGAGAAGGAAATGTCGGTCGAGGAAATTCTGGCGCGCGGCCATGATGTGGCGACCGTGCACCGGGTGGAGCATCTGCTCTATCTCGCCGAATACAAGCGCCGGCAATCGGCGCCGGGTGTGAAGATCACCAAGAAGAACTTTGGGCGCGACCGGCGTTATCCGATCACCAACCGGTTCCGGGATCGGTAGGGCGTTTTGGAAAGGCGCGTTTAACGCCGTCCCTGCTTAATGAATTGGGCAAGCGCATTGTGAGACGGTGCGGCATATTTCTTCTCCCCGCCGGGGAGAAGGTGGCCCAAAGGGTCGGATGAGGGGGCAACCCCTCCGTATATGATGAAGCTTGCTTGCCCCCTCATCCCGCTGCCGCGGACTTCTCCCCCTCGGGGAGAAGAAACAAGTGTCATGCGCTCGATCCACAGCGGAGCGTCTTGATTGGCGCGGAAAACTCCGCGCCGCTCACCTCAAATAACCTGCCCCACATCGATACGATTGCCGTCAGGGTCTTCAAACACAAAGGCCCTCAGACCATAATCCTTGTCCTGCAGCCCTTTGATGATGCGCAGCCCATGGCTTTTGCAAATCGCATGCAGCGCATCGACATCGCTCACCATCATATGCGCCACGTTGAAAGGAGCTGCCCTGTGGGCCGGCTGTAATGTCAGATGCAGCTCGGCATTGCCCTGTTTCAGGATCATGAAGCCGACGGGGTTGCCGTTTGCGAAGGTCTTTTCGAAACCCAGCACACCGACATAAAAATCATGGGCCTTTTCGATATTCGTGACAGGAAGCATGGCGGCGATCCGCCCGAAGCGGATGCCGTGATCGGCGATGGTATTCATCGCGGAACCTCTGATCTGGGAGAAACGGGGCGGGCCGCGGACGGTGCCGGGGCGCTAGCGTTTTTTCCGGTTTGAATTTGCAGGACGGTGCCTGCCGCCCTAGGATCATAATCAAGGCGATGGTGGATGCAAACGGAATGTCTGCGTCACCAAGCGCTATGAATGAGAACACGGACCCGCCCGGGAGGCAGAATGCGCAGCTCCATCGAAATCTTCAACATCCGCACCCGGCAGATGCGGGTGGTGTGGCAGACGCCCGATCTTTTCGAAGCGCCGAACTGGTCGCCGGATGGACAATATCTGCTGTTGAACAGCGATGGGCTGCTTTATCGCCTGTCCCTTTCCGGTGACGCGTCGCCGGAGAAGGTCGATACCGGCTTTGCCACGCTCTGCAACAACGACCACGGCATTTCGCCTGACGGTTCGCTTTATGCCATTTCCGACAAGGTGGAATTCGGCAAGAGCGCCATCTATCTCCTGTCCGCGGCGGGCGGCACGCCGCGGCTGATGACGGAGAACCTTCCTTCCTACTGGCACGGCTGGTCACCGGATGGGAAAAGCTTCGCCTATTGCGGCATTCGCGATCAGATTTTCGATATCTATTCCATGGACATAGACAGCGGCGTTGAGACACGCCTTACCCATGGTGAGGGCCGCAATGACGGGCCGGATTATTCGCCCGACGGCGCGTGGATCTATTTCAATTCCAGCCGCACCGGACGGATGCAAATCTGGCGGGTGCGGGTGGATGGCTCAGCGGTGGAGCGCATCACCGACAGCTCCTATGGCGACTGGTTTCCGCACCCGTCACCAAGAGGGGACAAGGTTGTCTTCATTTCCTATGACGGCGACGTGTTCGATCATCCCCGCGATCTCGACGTGCGGGTGCGGCTGATGGATATGGATGGCGGCAATGTCGAAACGCTTTTCGAGCTGTTTGGCGGGCAGGGCACGATGAACTCTCCCAACTGGTCACCTGATGGCGACGAGTTCGCTTATGTCAGATATTTCCCGGCGGAGTGATGAAGGTAAGGTGCGGCAGGCCACATTGCCGCACCACCTGCACGACACTTGTGTTCGCAAGCTTTTTTGCCCATAGCTTCACCCGTCAGGTGCCCGCCCTTCGGCGGGAGAATCGGGAATCCGGTGAAATACCGGAACGTGCCCAACGCTGTGAGGCGGATGCTCTGTTTCTCATGCCACTGAAGCAATTCGGGAAGGCGAAACAGGGCGGATGAAGCTTAGTCAGAAGACCGGCCTGGCAGGATGGACCGAACCGCGCGGACGGCGGCAGGTCGCTGGAAAGCGCGTTGTCGCTGCAAACCTCTCATGGTTTCGGCACCGGCCCGCCGCATTGTTAGGGATAAACGATGCCGACCGAACCGCCCGTCACTACGCCACCGGACGCTAACCCGCTCGACCACGCGCTTTCACCCGCCCGCCCGTTTTCCGCGGACGAGCGCGAAGCGATCTACCGCGCCATCGAGACGCGGCGTGATGTGCGCGACCAGTTCCTGCCAGAGCCGCTGCCGGATGATCTCATCGAGCGCCTCCTGAAAGCGGCGCATGCCGCTCCCTCTGTCGGTTTCATGCAGCCGTGGAATTTCACCCTCGTTACCGATAGCGCCGTGCGCCAGGCGGCGTGGGAAGCCTTCAGCCGCGCCAATGAAGAGGCGGCGGCGATGTTTGCGGGTGAAAAGCAGGCGCTTTATCGCAGCATGAAGCTCGAAGGCATCCGCAAGGCGCCGCTCAGCATCTGCGTCACCTGCGATCCGACACGGGGTGGCAAGGTGGTGCTGGGTCGCACCCATAATGCACGCACGGATGTCTATTCCACCGTCTGCGCCATCCAGAACCTCTGGCTCGCGGCGCGCGCCGAAGGCGTCGGCGTCGGCTGGGTCAGCATTTTCCATGACAGCGATATCAGGGCCATTCTGGATATCCCCGATCATATCGAGATTGTCGCCTGGCTGTGCCTCGGTCGTGTCGATACGCTTTATACCGAACCGGAACTGGCGGTGAAGGGCTGGCGGCAGCGCGTGCCGCTGGAAGAGCTTGTGTTTCGTAACCGCTGGGGTGGGGTGTAGACCCGGAGGCCTGCGAACAGGGCGGGACGTTGCCGCGCATTTCTTCTCCTCGCCGGGGAAAAGGTGGCCCGAAGGGTCGGATGAGGGGGTAACGGCGGAGATTTTCGGAGAGCTTGCCCCCTCATCCCGCTGCCGCGGACTTCTCCCCGCCGGGGAGAGGAAACAAGGGGCACGCGCTCGCACCATTCCGCGTGCAGAAGAGACTTCACTGCTGTGGCTGGATACCCTTCAGCGCCGGGTTCTTCAGGTCGATCTTGCCGGTCTGGTCCGGCAGGAATTTGGGCCCGATGACACGCACTTTTGTGTCGTTCGGGTCATAGTCGCGCTCAGGAACAGGTTGTTCCGGCGGCTTTGCGGCCTGCTGCTCGGCGGGCTTCGGAGCCTTGTCACCTTGGGGCGATGGAATGGTGGTGATGCTGGAATAGGGCTTTTCGGCTTCCGGCCGCGACGCCTGTTCCTGCTTTTGCATCTCCTCGTGATAGGCGGCCATGTTGCAGGCGCAGCCGGGCGCTTTCCTTGAGGCATTGCGATAGGCGAAGGCGGTCGGCAGGTCCTTGTAGGGTTTGCCGGTTTCAGCGGACACCATGTCTGCTGTTTCCTGATCCGTCATGGAGTGGAAATAGAGCTCCGTCTCGGTTCCCGGGCACATTTTCTGGCACTGTTCGGCCTGGACGCGGAAATCGAGCGGCGATGCGTTGGAGGCGATCGGGAAGAATGAGCCGTCGCAGGTGCGCACGCAGAGTGTGCGAAGCCCGCCCTCCGCGGCGTTGAGGTAAGGGGAAAGGCCCGCCTGTCCCGGCTCACCGCCGTTCTGCCTGAAGGCATCGGGATAACGCGTCACATCGGGTGCAGGCGATGCTTGACGGTTCATCTCCTCAGCGGGGGTGCAGCCATTGGCATCGAGGGCGGCAAGAATGCGCTCGCGCCTGGTATCGCCGTCGTCGCTCCTCGCCGCCGCCATGGCGTCGTCGCGATCGCGGATGATCGCGTCGCGTTCGGCCTCGGCATCCACCAGCGCATCGCCGATCTCGGCGCAGAGCCCGGCATTGGGATTGCCATAAACGATGACGCTGCCGGACGAGCAGCCATAGCTGCGCATGTCGTTCCTGATCTTGCGGATGACGATGTTCTGGTGGGCAAGCGCATTGGCATAGCGCCGCACCTCGCCCGTGTTGCCGATGACACGGGGTGGTTCTCGCAACTGTTGATAAAGCGTATCGCACACCTGATCCGCAAGAGCGGCGGCAGGAGCAATGAAAACAAGGGGAAGCAGAAGGCCGATGATGCGGCTGCGCCGGGTCAATTGTGCGATCCGTTTGATGTCCCTGGCCGGTGGCAGGGGTGTTATGCTTCAGGAAATCCGTGTTTCAGGAAGATAACATAAGCTGTTGACGCATTGCGGCAACAGCATGTTCAAAACTGCGTTAACGCCGACCGCGTGTCGCTTTTCCACCTATTCGGCGGACACGAATTCGACCTTGATCCTGTCAGGGTCTTCAACGAACAGCGCGTAATAATTTTTATCGCCGTTCGCATAGGGGTATCGGTCGTCATAGAGAACCGAAACATGGTTTTGGGCGCAATGCATCTTGAGTTCGTCCACCACGCCGCGAGACGCGACCTGAAACGCGAGATGATTGAGCCCAACGCCGCAACGATGATAATCGCGTTCACGATGCTTTTTCTCCACCTGTACGAAGGTCAGGTAGGCATCCTTGTCATTTGCGATAGTAAAGCCGCTTTCCCAACGGGAGGCTACATCGTAGCCAATCTTTTGCAGAATGCTTGACCAGAACTGAAACGATTTTTCGATATCTGAAACATATATCTCAACGTGATCAAGCATATCGTTCGCTCATAAATAATAAAATAAAATATTAAATCTAAAAATCTGTATTATTTTCTATACTCGCAACTAAAAAGCCGCACGTCAATGCGCGCGGCTTTCTGGATCAATTTAGCGGGGTGTTAGACCGAAGGGTGCGAGGCCTGCACCACGGCAAAGGCCGCCATGTTGACGACGCCGCGCGAGGTGACGCTGGGCGACAGGATATGGGCGGGCAGGGCCGTGCCGAGCAGGATCGGGCCGACATGCAGGCCTTCCGTCAAGGTGCGGGTGACGCCCAGCGTGATGTTGGCCGCATCGAGGTTCGGGAAGACTAGCAGGTTTGCTTCGCCGGTCAGCACGCTGTTGGGCATGGCGCGTTTGCGCAGCGCTTCTGACAGGGCCGAGCCGCCCTGCATTTCGCCGTCCACTTCCAGTTCGGGTGCAGCCGCCTGCACGATCTTCAGCGCGCGGCGCATCTTGCGGGCGCTTTCGGAATCGCGCGAGCCGAAATTGGAATGGCTGGCGAGCGCGATTTTCGGCGTGATGCCGAAGCGGCGGATTTCCTTCGCGGCAAGAATGGCCATTTCGGCCACTTCTTCCGATGTAGGGTCGTTGTTGACGAAGGTATCGGTGAGGAACAGCGCACCCTGCTGGGTGATGAGTAGGCTGAGGCCGGCGAAGGAGCGGACGCCGTCCTGCTTGCCGATGATCTGGTTCACATCGCGCAGATGGCGGTCGTAACGGCCTTCGAGGCCGCAGATCAGCGCATCGGCTTCGCCACGCTTGACCGACAGCGCACCGATGACAGTCGTGTTGGTGCGCACGATGGTACGTGCCGCTTCCGGGTTGATGCCGGCGCGGCCGACCAGGGCGAAATAATCGTCCACGTAGTCGCGGTAGCGCGGATCGTCTTCCGGGTTCACCACGGCGAAATCCGTATGCGGGCGGATGCGCAGACCGAAACGCTTGAGGCGCGTTTCGATGATCTGCGGACGGCCGATGAGGATCGGGATGCCGGTGCCTTCTTCCAAGAGCACCTGGGCGGCGCGCAGCACGCGCTCGTCTTCGCCTTCGGCAAAGATGATGCGCTTCTTTTCGGCGGCCTTTGCGGCGTTGAAGACAGGCTTCATGATGAAACCCGAGCGCCAGACGAAGCGGTTCAGCTGGTCGAGATAGGCTTCGAAATCGGTGATCGGCCGGGCGGCAACGCCGCTTGCGGCGGCAGCACGGGCAACGGCCGGGGCAATGCGCAGGATAAGGCGCGGATCGAAGGGCGAGGGGATGAGGTAGGTCGGGCCGAAGATCGGCGTTTCGCCGCTGTAAGCCTTGGCGGCCACTTCGGAAACTTCCTCACGCGCGAGTTCCGCGATGGCCTGCACGGCGGCCATCTTCATTTCCTCGTTGATCGTCGTCGCGCCGCAATCGAGCGCGCCGCGGAAGATATAGGGGAAGCAAAGCACGTTGTTGACCTGGTTCGGGAAATCCGAACGGCCGGTGCAGATCATCGCGTCCGGGCGGGCGGCACGCGCCTCTTCCGGCATGATTTCTGGCTTGGGGTTGGCAAGCGCGAGGATCAGCGGGTTCTCCGCCATGCGCTCCAGCAGTTCCGGCTTCAGAACGCCTGCCGCCGACAGGCCGAGGAAGACATCGGCGCCGTCGATCGTTTCGGCCAGCACGCGCTTGTCGGTCTTCTGGGCGTAAACTTCCTTCCACTCGTCCATCAGCGTATTGCGGCCGTCATAAACGAGGCCCTCGATGTCGTGGACCCAGATGTTTTCTTTCTTCGCGCCCATCGCAACGAGGAGGTTGAGGCAGGCAAGGGCTGCCGCACCGGCGCCCGAGGCAACGATCTTGACGCTGGACAGGGACTTTCCGGCCAGTTCCAGAGCGTTGGTGACAGCGGCGGCGACGATGATCGCGGTGCCGTGCTGGTCGTCGTGGAAGACGGGGATGTTCATCTTCTCGCGCAGCTGGCGCTCCACCTCGAAACACTCCGGCGCCTTGATGTCTTCAAGGTTGATGCCGCCGAAGGTGGGTTCCAGCGCCGCGATGGTGGAAACCATGTCGTTAATGCCGGGCGCGTCGATCTCGATATCGAACACGTCGATACCGGCGAATTTCTTGAAAAGGACGGCCTTGCCTTCCATCACAGGCTTGGAGGCAAGCGGTCCGATATTGCCGAGGCCAAGCACGGCCGTGCCGTTGGAGATGACGGCGACGAGATTGGCGCGGGCGGTGTAATCCGCCGCCATCTCCGGGTTTTCATGGATGGCGAGGCAGGGTGCGGCGACACCCGGCGAATAGGCGAGCGCCAGATCGCGCTGGTTGCCGAGCGGCTTGGTGGCCTGGATCTCCAGCTTGCCGGGGCGCGGATAGCGGTGGAAAAAGAGCGCCTGTTCTTCGATGTCGGCCTTTGCCGTGTTGGCGGGCGTGTTGTTCTTATCGTGAGAGGTCATGTCTTCCACCGTCGTATCTGGTTTTATTTCGGACCCCTGAATACAACAAACTTCCCCGTGGTACAGCCGTTATTTACGGGCGTCTCATGCAAATGCGGCCACGGCTTATTCGCGTTTTCGTGAAGCGTTTCGTCATATTCCCTGCAAAAAACGGCCGCTGTCATGTTGCTGAAACACGAGTCTGGTTCTGAGAGGGAAGAAAGCCGCAGGGACGCAACCGAACAGGGGGATGAAATCCGTGGCCGGTCAAATCGAAACCAGACAGTTCAGAACGCTTTTCATTTCGGATGTTCATCTTGGTTCCAAGGCGGCCAAGACTGACTATCTGCTGGACTTCCTCAGACATCACGAGGCCGAAACGATCATTCTCGTTGGTGACATCGTCGACGGCTGGCGCCTGCGCCGCAGCTGGTACTGGCCGCAGGGTTGCAACGACGTGGTGCAGAAGCTGCTGCGCAAGGCCCGCAAGGGAACCCGCATCGTGTATATTCCCGGCAATCACGATGAATTCCTGCGGGAGTTCCCCGGCATGCATTTCGGCGGCATCGAAGTGGCCGAGCGCATGATCCATGAGGCGGCCGACGGCAGGAAATATCTCATCATCCATGGCGACGAGTTCGACGTGGTGGTGCGCAACGCCCGCCTGCTCGCCTATCTCGGCGACTGGGCCTATGACGCAGCAATCGCCATCAATATCGCCATCGCCGCCGTACGCCGCCGCATCGGCCTGCCTTACTGGTCGTTTTCGGCCTGGGCCAAGCTGCAGGTGAAACACGCCGTCAACTTCATCGGTGAATTCCAGCGTGTGGTGGCGGATGAAGCCCGGCGCAACAATGTCGACGGCGTGATCTGTGGCCATATTCACCACGCCGTCATGGAAGACATGGACGGCATACGTTACATCAACACCGGCGACTGGGTGGAAAGCTGCACGGCGATTGCCGAGAACGCCGATGGCAGCTTCGAGCTGATCACCTGGATGCAGACGAGCGAAGTGGTTGCCGAGCAGACATCGGACGAAATGGAGCCGGTGAATATTCCGGGGCTGATTGGCAAGCACGCGGCGTGATTGGAGCGTTTGACGGGCGCTGATGGTAGGCTCACCTGTAAACGAGTGTTGGTTGAAATTGTAGCATCCGCATACCGTCATCCCGGCCCTGAGCCGGGATCCAGTGCGATCAAGTCTTTGATCGCGTAAGACTTATTTCTCACGGCGCAGACGCGCCGTGGCTGGATGCCGGATTAGGTCCGGCATGACGGAGGTGAGGCTTTAGAGGCTTCTCAGTAACCTTCCGGTGACGCACCGGAGAGAGGGTGCGAATGCAGCCTCTAGGCACCAACCCAGTCCGGACCCTTAGCGAGAGCTCTATCCCCACAATTCCGGCCGCGCCGGATAAACAAGCGACCCTTCATAAACCAGCCCAGGCTCCCGATCCTCGGCCAAAAGCAGCGGGCCGTCGAGATCGGCAAAGGCCGTGCCCTGCGCGGCAAGCACGGCAGGTGCCATGCCCAGCGAGGTGCCGAGCATGCAGCCGACCATGATGGTGAAACCGAGCCTTTCGGCCTCCGCCTTCATGACAAGCGCCTCCGTCAGGCCGCCGGTCTTGTCGAGCTTGATGTTGATCGCGTCGTAGCGGTCGCGCAGGCCGGTGAGGTCCTTGGTGGAATGCACGCTTTCATCGGCGCAGATCAGCACCGGATGGTCGATACGGGAGAGAATGGCGTCCTTGCCGGCGGGCAGGGGCTGTTCGATCAGCGATATCTTCAGCTCTGCCGCAAGCCTCAGATAATATTCGATATTATCGTCATTCCAGCCTTCGTTGGCATCGATGATGATGCGCGCCTCGGGTGCGGCTGCGCGGACGGCCCGCAGGCGGGCTTCATCGTCGGCTGTGCCGGTCTTGATCTTCAGAAGCGGACGTCCGGCGTTCTCTGCGGTCTTTGCGGCCATGGTCTCCGGGTCTGCAAGCGAAATCGTATAGGCTGTGACGAGCGGCTCTGCCTCCTGTCCGAGGACCTGCTCGGCGACGCTCTGGCCGCTCATCTTCGCCTCGATATCCCAAAGCGCGCAATCCACCGCATTACGGGCCGCACCCGGTTCCATCGCCTGCTGCAACTCCTGCCGCGTCAGGCCTGCGGCGATCCGCTCCGCCATCGCCTCGATATCGGCAATGACGCCTTCGATGCTTTCGCCATATCTCGGATAGGGCACACATTCACCTCTGCCGGTGAAGGAACCATCGCGGATGGTGCACGTTACGACATCCGCATGCGTCCGGGTGCCGCGTGAAATGGTGAAGCTGCCAGCAACGGCGAAACGTTCTGTTGTGGCTTGAAGGTAACGGGGCATGTTTTTTCACTTCCGATTGGGCGTCAAATGACACATGACGCCAAATTTATCACGAATTGTCGGCTGCCACTGTGGCTTGCCGGAGGCCGAAACGTTATGAAACCTTTAAGAATCTCGTGACGGCTGCATTCGCTCGGAGCATTATGCAAGAACAGGACACACGGCAACAGGCGACCCCGGCCGCAATCACCGAAGACGGCACCGTCTCCGGCGGCGGCCTGCGCTATGTCATGAGCGGCTCCTGGCGCAACAGTAATCTCTCCGCCGTTTTACCTGATCTCGATAAGATCGAAAAAAGCAGACCCGCCGGCCCGGTGGAGATCGAGCTTTCCTCCGTCGAGTCCATCGATACGACCGGCGCCTGGATCATCCAGCGCCTGCGCAAGGACCTCGAGGCGAATGGTGCGACAGTCACGCTCAGCGGCAACGACCGTATCGAGCAGGTGATCGGGCAGCTGCCCGACAAGGCGGAGATGGAGGCGGAGCCGGTCGCGCGTGAGGGACTGGTGGAGCGCATCTTTTCTCCGATCGGCAAGGCCGTGGTCCAGAATGGCGCGGATTTCCTGGCGGGCATGTATATTCTGGGTTCGGCAGTGCGCGGTGCGCAGATGAAGCTCGGACGCGGGCGCGGCGTCTCGCCGGCGGCAATCGTCAACCAGATCGACCATATGGGCGTGCGCGCCGTGCCGATCATCATGCTGATGTCGTTCCTGATCGGTGCCATCATCGCCCAGCAAGGCGCGTTCCAGCTCAGATATTTCGGGGCTGAGGTCTTCGTCGTCGATCTGGTCGGCATTCTCCAGCTGCGTGAAATCGGTGTTCTGCTGACTGCGATCATGATTGCCGGCCGCTCCGGCAGCGCCATCACCGCCGAAATCGGCTCCATGAAGATGCGCGAGGAAATCGACGCGCTGAAGGTGATTGGCCTCAATCCCGTGGGCGTGCTGGTGTTCCCGCGACTGGTGGCGCTCACCATTGCGCTGCCGCTTCTGACCATTCTCGCCAATTTTGCCGCGCTTTTTGGTGCTGCCATCGTGGCGCTGCTTTATTCCGGCATCACTTTTGAGGTGTTCCTCTCGCGTCTGCATGGCGCGGTGGAGGAATCGACCATCGCAGCGGGCATGATCAAGGCGCCGTTCATGGCGCTCATCATCGGCATCGTCGCGGCGGTGGAGGGCATGAAAGTGGGCGGCTCGGCGGAATCGCTCGGCCAGCACGTCACCTCCTCGGTGGTGAAGTCGATCTTCGTTGTCATTCTGGTGGATGGTCTTTTTGCCATCTTCTACGCAGCCATCGATTTCTAGGGAGGGCGCGTTGGAAACACTGGACCAGAAACCGCAGCAGCAGACAAACACCGGAAAAGACGGCCGCGAGGTGGTGCTTTCCGTCGAGGGCGTGACAGTCGGCTTTAACGGCCGGAACGTGCTGGAAGATCTCAATCTCGATGTCTATCGCGGCGAAATCCTGGGTTTCATCGGTCCCTCCGGGGCCGGAAAATCCGTGTTGATGCGCACGGTCCTGCGGCTTTTGCCACGGCAGGCGGGCACGATCAGCATTCTCGGCTCTGATTATGACAAGGCGGGCGAGGACGAGCGCATGAGGCTCGACCAGCGGCTTGGGGTGCTGTTCCAGCAGGGCGCGCTGTTTTCCGGCCTGACGGTGAAGGAAAACATCCAGCTGCCGATGCGCGAATATCTCGATCTGCCGAAGAAACTGATGGACGAGCTTGCCTATCTCAAGATCGAGATGGTGGGGCTGAAGCCCGATGCGGGCGACAAATACCCGTCCGAACTGTCAGGCGGCATGATCAAGCGCGCAGCGCTTGCCCGGGCGCTGTCGCTCGATCCTGACCTCGTCTTCCTCGATGAGCCGACATCCGGCCTCGATCCCATCGGGGCGGCGGAATTTGATATGCTGATCGCGCGGCTGCGCGATTCGCTCGGCCTGACCGTTTATATGGTGACGCACGATCTCGACAGCCTGTTCTCCGTCTGTGACCGCATTGCGGTTCTCGGCCAGAAGAAGGTGCTGGTGGAAGGGACGCTGCAGGACATGTTTGCCTGCGACGACCCGTGGGTGCAGTCCTATTTCCGCGGTAAACGGGCGCGCTCTGTCGTTCTTCCGGACGACAGGCAGGAACATCCGGTGGAGTAACGAGAAGCATGGAAACCAAGGCGAACTACACCATAGTCGGAATTTTCACGCTGATCGTGATCGCCGCTGCATTCGGCTTCGTTTACTGGATGGCGGAATTCGGCCGCGGTGGCCCGACAGCACAGCTTGTGGTGCGTATTCCGGGCTCCGCCAATGGCCTTTCGGTCGGCTCTCCGGTGCGCTTCAACGGTATTCCCGTCGGCACGGTGCGCGGGCTTGCAATCGACCGCGACGACCCGGCCTATTCCATCGCCTTTACCGAGGTACAGGCGGATGCGCCGGTTTTCCCTTCCACACGCGCCGTGCTTGAAATTCAGGGCCTGACCGGAGCGGCGTATATCGAGCTTTCCGGCGGCAACAAGGATGGCGAGCGCATTCTGCAGAAAGCCGTCGAAAGCGGTGTTCCGGCCGAGCTGACGGCCGATCTTTCCAGCGTCACCAACCTGCTTGCCACCGCCGACAAGATACTGAAGCGCGCCGATGGCGCCATCGGCGAATTGCAGGGCTTCGTGCAGGATGCGCGCGGCCCGCTGACGCAGACGGTTCGCAATGCTGAAAAATTCTCCGATGCGCTGGCGGCAAACTCCGATGGCATCAAGAATTTCATTGCCAGCCTCAGCTCGCTTTCCACCACCGTACAGTCGGTCTCGGTGCGCCTCGACGGCACGCTGAGCGCCATCGAAGATCTGGTAAAGGCAGTGGATGCCGGCAAGATCGATTCCATCCTGTCCAATGTCGACAAGGTGACGAAGGATGTCGCGTCGGCTTCGAGCGATATTCAGGGCATCATGGAAACGGTGCAGAGCACGGCGCGCAATTTCGAGGCGGCAAGCACGGAAGTGCAGACGGTCGTCAAGCGCGCGGATGAGCTTCTCGCCTCCGTCGATCCCGCCAAGGTGGGCACCGTGGTTGACGACGTTTCCTCTGCGACCGCCGATGCGCGCGATGCTGTCGCGAACTTCAAGCGGATCGCCGATGATGTGGGCGCACGGCGCGCCGATATCGATCAGGCGGTTTCCGATTTCACCGAGATGGGCCGCAAGCTGAACCTGGCCTCCAGCCGCGTTGATGGGATTCTCGCCAAGGTGGACGGCATGCTCGGCACTGACGACGCCAATTCGCTGTTTGCCAAGGCGCGTGAGACGCTCACCTCCTTCAAGGCGGTGGCCGACAATCTCAATGCCCGCATCGGGCCGATCGCCGACAATCTGACCCGCTTCTCAAGCTCGGGCCTGAAAGATTTCCAGGCATTGATCGGCAGCACGCGACAGACGGTGGACAATCTCAACAATGCCATCACCAATATCGACCGCGATCCGCAACGGTTGATTTTCGGCGGCGAAACCGTGAAACAATATGACGGCAGAACAAGGCGCTAAGAGGGGTATGGGCCAATGAGACTATCGATGAACGGCCAACGCCGCGCCCTCGTTCTGGCTCCGCTGCTTGCTGCAATGATGGCGGGCTGCGCGGGCGCGCCGAAGAACGATACCTTCGATCTCTCCGTCTCGCCGGCGGCGGTGACACAGGGGCCGTCGCTGAAAAGCCGTCAGCTGCTGATTGCCGATCCGACCGCCCTGAAGGCGCTGGACAGCGAAAACATCGTGGTGCGGCTTTCGGGCTCGGAAGTGCAATATCTCGGCAATTCGCAGTGGAGCGACCGCCTGCCGCGTATGGTGCAATCCAAGCTCGTGGAAGCGTTCGAGGATACCGGCAAACTCGGCGGCGTCGGCAGGCCGGGGCAGGGGCTGGCGATCGATTATCAGGTCGTGAGCGATATCCGTGCCTTCGAGATCGATACGGCGAAGAACCTCGCCAATATCGAAATCTCGGTGAAGCTCCTCAACGACCGAAACGGCACGGTGAAGGCGCAGGAGGTGTTCCGTTCCAGCGCCCGCGTCAGCGGCTCAGGCAACGCCAATTTCGTGAAAGCACTCGACCAGGCCTTTGCCGCCGCGACGCGCGAGATTGTGGCCTGGACGCTGAAGTCTCTCTGACGGTTGGTCCGTGCAGGCGCGGTGCCGGCACGGACGCTATCGGTATTTTCCCGATCGTTTCAGGCGGCGTCCTGCTGCGACTTCCATTCCGGCAGGGGGAAGACGCGGTCGTAGCTCCAGTTGAAGACAAAAGCATAGACCACGTAAAAAAGCGCGAACGAGATATCCATCACCAGCGCGTGGGCAAGGCTGATATTCAGATACCAGGCGATGAAGGGCATCAGAACGATCAGCAGGCCGAGTTCGAACAGCACCGCGTGCCCGACCCGAATGGCGGGTGTCTTGAGCGTGGTGCCCTTCAGGCGCTGCATGGCGTGGTCGAAACCGAGATTATAGACGTAATTCCAGATGGTCGCGAGCGTGGCGCTGACGAGGCCCACGACGCCGATATCCTCCATGGGCATGCCAAACAGCAATGCGCCAAGTGGAATGACCAGCAGAAGCCCGATGATCTCGAAACTGAGGGCGTGGCGGATACGATCTTGCAGGGAGCGCATTCTATTCTCCGGTGTGTGACCGGGCCGTCCCGCATGCTGTCGCCGATGTGGCCGAGGTCGTCCTCGCGCCTGGTCATGTATAGCTTTCGGGCGGATTTTTCAAGCATGGGGGACTTGGGGAGTGTTCCGCCTGCTTCGTCTCGCCGTCGCGGAAGAAAAAACAGGCGGCGACGCGTTCATTCTTTCGACTGCGCCAACGAAACCGTGATCGGAACAAGACCAGTGCATTTTCGTTATCGCTTACGGAAGGAGTCGTGCAATGCAGCAGAATTCCCTCGAAGGAAGAACGATCAAGGCCGCCAACCAGGCTAAGGTTTCGACTTACACGCCAAGCCTGATTTCCCTCAAGGGAAGTTACGTGGCGATGATATTTCGCAGACCGCTTTGCGGAAATCCGCTGGATCTGCGGAAGAAATAATAAGGCATGGCCAGTTCTGGCGCACCATTCGCATATCGAAACGACGACTGCCGACGTGAAGTTTATAAGGTGTCTCTAAAGTGTGATTTTCAATCCGGTTCGTCTCCACCTAGACTGGAGATTGCCATAAAAGCGAAGGGAGAATGACATGAAATCAGTTCTCATTATCGCCGCTGTCTTTGGTTTTTCCGCCAGCGCAGCGCTTGCGGAATGCGCGGGTCATGAAAAGATCAACGCTTCCGTCCCTGCCGTCGACCGCGAATTCAAAACCGCAAGCATCGTTCCGCCGACGGAACCGGCTGACAAGCCCGTCGTCATCCTGAAAAAGACCGATCGCCTTCCCGCCGCGGCGGTTGCCACGACCGGCGAGCCCGAAGCCGCAATGCAACGCATGCAATAAGACAGGACCATGATCTCTTCATTCTGAAAATCCCGTGCGCGATGTGATCCGCACGGGATTTTTCATTGTCTGGCTGCGTCGCGCCGCCGTTTTGCAGGCGTTTGAACGTCACCAGAAAGGCAGACAGCCTCAGCTGTCGAGCTTCAGCGACAATTGCCGCGGTCCTTCGCTCTTCTTGAGCACGTAAAGCGGCCGGGTGATGATGACCTCGGTGCGCCGCTGCAATTCGCGCCGGCGTTCCAGCGCGCGCTCGCGCATGTCACGGGAACGGGCCACGACGGTGAGGGCATTTTCTATGGTTGCGTCTGCTGTGTTCATCGCTGACCTCCATAATGTTCACTATATGTTCTAATTATTGGCTGCTTGTGTCAACACTAAGGCAGACTGTCAGCGCCATTCCGACATTGCTGGGTAAACAGGGGCGTATCACGTGGCAGCGGGCGTGGGGCCCGGCACGGCTCCGCAAGGCGCATCATGCGCCTGCGGTGGAGGCGTTTAGCCTACGCCAGCCTGGGGATCGGTGTGTGGGGATGAATATCAGAAGTGCCCGGGCGCTGATCCGCCCCGGCGGCAGGGTGCATTCAGGAGTGGGGGCGTTGGTCCGGCGCTGCGAGCGTCGATAACATATCGGTGAGATGTTCGCTGGCGAGCGCCACGATGGCGAGTGCGGCCTGCTGGCGGTTCCAGCCGGCATGTTCGGCTTTTTCAATGAGCCCCTGAATGGAGGGTTCCAGTGCGAACTGGCACTCGGCCTGATAGTCCATGGTGTCGATCGAAAGCGACGGGGAATTGATTGCGGCCCGCATCGTTTGGTCTCCCTGTTTTCCGTCATGTCCTTCAAACGCGAAACGCAAATTGGAACATGCACATTCAGAGGCCGGTGATACCGGATATGCCCCGCAGGGCCCGATATCACTGGCAGCGAATCCCCCAGCAGGCGGGAGTTAACGGCAAGTGCCCGTCGCTGTCAACGAATGCCCGGTAGCGATGAGGCGGGGATGCGCTTTTTCAGAGGCTTCGGTTGCGGAAGGGTTTTCGTCTCCAGATCAGCAGAGCCATGACATAAAGCGCGAAAAGGACGAACCATGTGACCGGAAGCACCATGAAAAGCGCCGCAAAAGCACAGCTTCCCTCGAAACAGGAGCCGAGGAGCCCGGAATCGGCAAGGGCTGCCGATAATAAAAACGCACATACCCCGCTCCCGACCGCGCCGAGGACGAACAGCAATATGGTGATGAGTAATCTCATAATCTCGATCATAGGGATGATTGAGACAGCTTTGCGGAAGTAACGTCACCACAACGCCGAGAATCGCGCTTTCGTCCGCTTCATCGCAAGAATTTGAAGAGGCATCCCGGGATCGTTGGGTGCCTCGACGCAGCATGACTGAAGAACCGCCCGGGGATTATGTCAATTTCCTTTCTGGGGTGCGGTTTTAATGCATATCTTGATTAAGAGGGGCTTATTGGGTAATATATTATGTAATATAAATATTTTTTTGATAGATTTTATAAGGTTCATGAGTATTTTTGCTTCATAATTTTGTATCTAGGTTAGGCAGTATATCCGATTTTTATTTCATTGATATTTTAACCATCACTTGCTGACAGGCGGCACGGGCTCACCATCCTGCGGCTGTGTCGCGAGGAAAGGATAGCAGATTTGTTCATTCTTTCATTCCCGGCTTGCCCGACCGGCAAGCTCTCGGGCCTTGTGGCCTGCGCCATCGTGCTGACAGGTTTCCTGGCGCAGGCTTCCGCTCAGTCGCGCGCCTGCAAGGACCCTACGCCTGTCGGCAATCTCAACGAAATGTTCGATGCCATCTTCGCCTGCTGGGTGCCGCCGGAGGACACGGAGGGACTGGTGGTGACGCTGCAGTTCATTTTGCACAAGGACGGAAGGATAAGGGACAAGGTGGTGGTGATTGCCGGGCGCCCGCAGGAGGATAGTCCAAGACGCAGGGCCTTCATCGAATCCGCCATCGAGGCGGTAAGGCGGGCGGCACCTGTTCCCTTTACCGAGCAGTTTGGAAGCCGTATCGCCGGCCGGCCGCTGGCGCCGCGTTTTGTCGGTGTAAAAGAGCCTGTGCCGACGCTGGAACTTTAGAGGAGGTCAGGCGAAAACACGCGACGCTTCGAGCGCTGGCGTCGTGACTGCCGCAGCAATTTTACTGCTATCGCGCGGAATGCCCGACCTAAGACGAGGCTTCCGAAGCTCACGCGATGCTTCAATCCGGCATCGCAATGTCTTGTCATTATGGAGAAATTTGGTGGGTGATGTAGGGCTCGAACCTACGACCCGCTGATTAAGAGTCAGCTGCTCTACCAACTGAGCTAATCACCCGACCGGCACCGTGTGGCGGTGTGAGGGGGCGTATAAAGGGGAAGTTTGGGCTTGTCCAGCGCGTAAATGAAATTTCTTCGATTTTTGTGACGAAAAAATTTCGGCCGCGCTGGAAAAGCCTGGAAATCCGGGGTTTTACGGATTTTTTCTTTTCGTCATCCGCGCCTGAACGCCCGCCCGATAAAGATGAGGATGCAAGCGCCGATGAAGCCGGCGATCAAATATCCCAGCCAGCCGGTCAAAACGATTCCGAAGACCGAAAGGATGGCGTTGGCGATGATGGCGCCGACGATTCCGAGAAGGATGTTCATGAAAACACCCATATTGCTTTTCATGAATTGTTCGGCGAGCCACCCCGCGACGCCACCGATGATGATGGCTGCAATCCAGCCAATGCCAGCAGATTCCATGATTTCCTCCCATGTTTGCTGCACGATCAAAGGTGATGATTCGCGCGGGGAAAAGCAAGGTAAACTCCTGAAAACCTCGCTTCATGCGGGTGGTTTTCCGCGCTGCAGGCGCTAAATAGCCTGATGCGGTGCAAGAGATGAAAGGCGTGGATGTGCGGTTGATGTTTGGCGGATGGATGAGCGGCAGGCGAGTGCTTCACAAGCGGGCGGGCCGTGGCCGGCGGAGCGGCGGACTTGCCGCCTTTCTGGTCGCGATTTTTGCGCTTTTCAGCGTCTTGCGCGTTGCGCCTGTCTCGGCGCAGGAGGCGACGACGCCCACGGCGCCGGGCGCCATCCAGCCCTCGACCATCGAGCAGGCAAAAGCCGATCTGGAAAAATGGAAATCGGATCTGGCGTTTATTTCGGGACAGGTGGAGGCAGGCGGACGCGATGACGCCCAGCTTGTCGATCTCAAGGGGCGGGCGGACGGTATCGCCGCCGATGCTGCCGCAACCAACACCAAGCTTCGAGCGCGGCTGGACCAGATCAAAACCCGGCTGGATGCACTGGGTGCCGCGCCCGGCGAAGGGCAGCCTCCGGAAGCCGACATGGTGACGGACGAGCGTAACCGGCTGACGGCGGAACGCGGCGAAGTGAATGCCATGGCCGGCGAGGTGGAGGCCACGGCCAATAATGCCGCACAAATTTCCAACAATATAACAGCCGTCCGCCGGGCGCTGTTTGCCGCAACGCTGTTCAAGCGAACGGAAGTCTCCGCCGAGACGCTCGGTGATGCCTCATCCGCCTTCGTGACGGAACTCACCAACCTCAACAATGCCTTCAGCAGCTGGGCAGCCTACGTATGGAATTACAAGCGGCTGCCGATGTTCGGGGCGGTGACGCTGTCGATCATGGCCGCATTGCTGTTTCTGGTTGGCGGCTACCGTCTTTTCGGCAGTCGTATGGAGCGGCGCGCCTTCACGGGGGCACCATCCTATTTGAGACGGCTATCGGTGGCCTTCTGGTCCACCATGGTGCAGTCGCTGTCGCTGTTCCTGTTTCTGCTCACGTCGGCGTTTTTCCTTGATAATTTCAACGTGTTGCGGTCCGACATCGCGCCGATCCTGTTCGGCGCCATGGCGGTCACGGGCTTCGTTTATTTCGTGTCGCGGCTGAGCTATGCGATCTTTGCGCCGACGCAGCCGGAATGGCGCCTGCTGAAGGTTTCCAATCGCGGCGCACATCAGCTGTCCTCGGCCGTGCTTTTGATGGCGCTGGTGAATGGTCTCGATTATCTGTTCGGCACCATCAGCGAGACGCTTTATTCGCCGCTTATCGTCACCGTTGCCAAGAGTTTCGTCGCCTCGATCATCATCGGTCTCATTCTGCTCGCCGTATCGTTCCTGAGGCCGGTGATCGGCGAGGGGCAGGATTACGAGACCGGCAACCAGCGCCTGCCGCGCTGGCTCGTCATTCTGCTGCGCATCGGCGGCCTCGTTCTCATCGGCGCGTGCCTGACGGGTTATGTCGGTCTTGCGCGCTTCCTCGCCACGCAGATCGTTGCGACAGGCGCGGTGCTGGCCACCATGTATATCGGCATTCTCTCAGGCAAGGCCATTTCCCGGCAGGGCGCCTTCGCCGAATCGCTCGTCGGCCGTTACCTTGCCCGCCGTTATGGCCTTGGACCCGTGCCGCTCGATCAGGCCGGGCTCGTGGCGGGGCTTGGCATCTATGCCGTGGCCTTGACCTTCGGTGTGCCGCTCATCCTGTTTTCCTGGGGCTTCCAGCCCGGCGATATAGAAAGCTGGGCCTATCGCCTGCTGACGGGCATCACCGTCGGCAATGCCTCGATCTCGCTGATCGGCATTTTCGGCGGCATTCTCGTCTTCGCCATCGGTTACATCATCACCCGCTGGTTCCAGAAGTGGCTGGACAGCAACGTCATGGCGCGCGGCCAGGTGGATGCCGGCGTACGCAACTCCGTCAAAACAGGCATCGGATATCTCGGCATTGCGGTTGCGGCCATTTTCGGCGTGTCTTCCGCCGGCCTCAACCTCTCCAGTCTGGCGCTGGTCGCTTCCGCCCTTTCGGTCGGTATCGGTTTCGGCTTGCAGAATATCGTGTCGAACTTCGTCTCCGGCCTCATCCTGCTGGTGGAGCGCCCCTTCAAGGTTGGCGACTGGGTGGTGACGGGAACGACCGAAGGCACGGTCAAGCGGCTTTCGGTGCGCGCAACGGAAATCGAGACCTTCCGCGGCCAATCGATCATCGTGCCGAATTCCGAATTCATCAATTCCTCCGTTGGTAACTGGACGCACCGCAACCGCATCATGCGCGCTGAAATCCCGGTCTCTGTTGCCTATGATTCCGATCCGCAGAGGGTCATGGACATTCTGCTTGAGCTGGTGCGCGCCCAGCCGCCGGTATTGCGCAATCCCGAGCCGCATGTGGAATTCCTCCGTTTCGGCGACTTTTCGCTGGATTTCGAACTGCGCTTCCATCTCGCAGACCTCTCGAATGGGCTTGCCGTGAAGAACTCCCTGAGGATCGCCATTCTCCAGCGCTTCCGCGAGGAGGGCATCGCCATCCCGTTCCCGCAACGCAACCTCAACATCCACGTGGAAGGCGACGCCAATCCGCAGATGCTGGCAGCCCTGCTTTCGGAGGAGGGCGACAAGGCGGTGGTGGCCCATACGGGCGCCGCATCGCCAGAGAAAGAGGCGCCGAAAAACGACAAGGCGACAGAGCCGAAGGAGAAACCCGGCGCGAAAGCGTAGATCGCTGTTGATCGCGGACATTGAGTTCCGGCCAGTGGGCTCGCCGGTTTTCCCCTTCTCCCCGGCAGCGAGAAAGGTCGCGGCAGCGGGTTGAGGGGGCGCGCTCTGCGGAGTCCGGCAACGTTGCCCCTCATCCGATCCTCCGCGCCAGCTTCTCTCCGGCGGGAGAAGAAAAGAGCGGCAAAGCTGTGCAACGTTCGTCCGGCACGCTCCGCAATTTCTTCCCTGTCGCAGCACCCTATGGCCATGTCGCAATCAGGCGGCTGAACGACCCGCAAGCGCTTCATATTCCTCCCATCCAAAGCTGGCGGAATAAGGCAAGGCCGGCGCTTTTCAGGGGTTCTGTAAATGAAGACACATGCACGGGCGGTGGTGATCGGTGGCGGCGTCGTCGGCGTCTCGACGCTTTATCATCTGGCCAAGAAGGGCTGGAGCGACAGCGTGCTCATCGAGCGCAAGGAGCTGACCTCCGGTTCCACCTGGCACGCGGCCGGGCTTCTGCCGCTGTTCAACATGAGCTACTCGGTTGGCCAGATCCACAAATATTCCGTGAAGTTCTACGAGGAACTGCAGGAAGAGACCGGCATGAATGTCGGTTTCTCCAAGGTCTCCAACATCCGTCTCGCCCGCACCAAGGATCGCTGGGACGAATATATGTATTATGCCGGCATTGCCGAGACCATCGGCGTGCGCGTCAACATGCTGACGCCGGAGCAGGTGAAGGAGATCTGGCCGCTCTGCGAGACGGACGGCCTGCTCGGCGCTATCCAGCATCCTGACGATGGTTATATCCAGCCCGCCGATCTGACGCAGGCGCTGGCCAAGGGCGCGCGTGACCGCGGGGCGACCATCTATCGCAACACGACAGTCACCGCCATCGAGCAGCTTGAAGACGGTCACTGGAAGGTGACGACCGACAAGGGCGAGATCATCGCCGAACACATCATCTCCTGCACGGGCTCGTTCGCGCGCAAGACCGGCGAGATGGTCGGCATCAACATTCCGGTCATTCCGGTCGAGCATCAGTACATCGTCACCGAGCCGCATCCGGCCATTCAGGAACGCCGCCGCCAGGGCTTGCCGGAAATGGGCGTGCTGCGCGAATCCGACTCGGCCTGGTACATGCGTGAAGAGGCAGGCGGGCTGATCCTCGGTCCTTATGAAGTTGGCGCGCCGGTCTGTTATGTCGACGGTCCATCCGATGACAGCGAATATGAGCTGTTCCAGGAAGAACTCGATCGACTGATGCCGCATATCGAAACAGCCATGGTGCGCGTTCCGGCCTTCGGCGAAGTGGGCATCAAGAAGGTCTATAACGGCGCGATTGCCTATACGCCTGATGGCAATCCAATCGTCGGTCCTGCGCCGGGCCTGAAGAATTTCTGGCTGAATGAAGGCCACTCCTTCGGCATCACCGCCGCTGGTGGTGCTGGCTGGCAGCTAGCCGAATGGATCGTCGATGGCGAGCCGACGCTCGACCTGATGGGTGTCGATCCGCGCCGCTTCGGCCCTTACGCAACGGAAGGTTACCTCATCGCCAAGAACGAGGAAGCCTATGCCAACGTCTTCACCATGCATTACCCGGATGAAGAGCGCTCTGCCGCCCGCCCGCTGAAGACGACGCCGGTTTACGACCGTCTGAAGAAGCTCGGCGGCGTGTTCGGCTCCGTCTATGGCTGGGAGCGCGCCAACTGGTATGCGCCCGAAGGTTACGCGCTGCGTGAGGAAGACCTCGGCGTTGGCGCCGATGTCATCACCAGTCATAACCATGCACCGGCTCTGGATGATGGCCGTATCGTTGAGAAGTGGTCGTTCCGCCGCTCGAACTACTTCGAGCATGTCGGCAACGAAGTGAAGAACGTGCATCAGAATGTCGGCGTGCTCGATATGTCGGCCTTCGCGAAGATGGAGGTTTCCGGCCCCGGCGCGCGTGCCTGGCTCGACAGCATTCTCGCCAACGCGGTGCCGAAGAAGCGAGGCCGCATCGCGCTCACCCATCTTCTGACGCCGAATGGCGGCGTGAAGGCGGAGTTCACGGTCTATGAATGGGCGCCGGGCCGCTTCTACATGGTTTCGGCCGGTGGTCTCGAAGCGCATGACCACGACGTGCTGTTCCGTCTGGCGCCGACCGATGGCTCGGTCGTGCTGCAGCCGATCACCCAGAAATACGGCGTGCTGGTTCTGGCCGGTCCGAAATCGCGTGATCTCCTGAAGAAGCTGACCCGCACCAGCCTTGAGAACAAGGACTTCCCCTGGCTCACCGGCAAGCAGATTTCCGTCGGCGTTGCGACGGCGCATGCGCTGCGCGTCAACTTCGTGGGTGAACTCGGCTGGGAGTTGCATCACCCGATCGAGATGCAGAACTACATCTTCGACCGGTTGATGGAAGCCGGTGCCGAATTCGGCATCAAGCCTTTCGGTATCCGCGCCATGGTTTCCATGTCGCTCGAAAAGTCCTATCGCAATATGGGCCGCGAGCTTTCGGTGGAATACAATGCCTATGAATCGGGTCTCGACCGTTTCCTGCGCCCGGAGAAGAGCTTCATTGGCCGCGACGCACTGGTGGCCTACAAGGAGGCGGGCCTGAAGTCGGTCTTCTCGACGCTCACCGTGTCGGGCAATACGGATGTCGATGCGCGCGGTTCGGAAGCGATCTTCGATGAAAACGGCGCACTTGCAGGGCGCGCGACGAGCGGCGGTTTCGGCTGGCGTCTCGGCAAGTCGATCGCGCTCGCCATGCTCAAGCCGGAATATGCCGCAGTCGGCACCAAGCTGAAGATCCGTATTCTCGGCACGTCCTATGACGCTGAGGTGGTGGAAGAAAGCCCGTTCGACACCGACAACGCGCTTCTGCGCGCATAAGACCAAAATCCCCTCCCAAAATCGGAATACGGCCCCTCGCGGGCCGTATTTCCGTTTAGGTAAGCATATGCTGAACTGACGCTTCAGGAAAAATGCTATTAATCATTCCGCAAAATGAGCCTGCTATCTTCCGCTGACATACGATGGGGGATCGGGGCAGAATGAATTTCCTGGGCATCACGGGCATGCAATATTCGGGCGTGCCTTTTACCAATAACCGCATTTTACTGGCGGAAGACAGTAACGTATTTACCCAGATGGTGAGCAGGCGGCTCAACGAGATGCTGGGCGTTACCGTGGAAGTATGCCGCTCCTTCGAGGAATTGCAGGCCTGCTACGAACATTCTTCCGAGCCGGTGACGCTCGCCATTTCCAACATCAACCTGCCGGGCGCGGAAAAGGGCGAAGCGCTGGAATATCTGATCGATCTATCGATCCCGACCATCGTTTTCACCAGCACCTTCCACGAGGCGACGCGTGAAACGCTGATCGCCAAGGACGTGGTGGATTATATTCTGAAAGACAATATCTTCGCCGTGGATATGCTGACGGAATCCGTCTGTCGCTTCCTCACCAACCACCGCCATCATGTGCTTATCGTTGACGACAGCCCGACGGCGCGGGCGCTGCTTTCGAGCCGTCTCAAGCGTTATAATTTCCGCGTCAGCCTGGCAGACAGCGGTGCGAAGGCGCTCGATATTCTAAGGGCCAATCCCGATATCGGCCTCGTCGTCACCGACTATAACATGCCCGATATTGACGGTTTCGAGCTGACGCGGCGCATCCGCACCGTGCGCGGCTCCCATGAACTGCGCATCATCGGTGTTTCCTCCTCCACCAACCGTCTGCTGTCGGCGCGTTTCCTGAAGGCTGGCGGCAATGATTTCATGCTGCGGCCCTTCATTGATGAAGAGTTCTATTGCCGCGTCAACCAGAACCTCGATACGCTGGTGCAGATACAGTTGGCGAAGTCCGGGGTGCGGCCGGCTGCGTGAGCCGGACGCTCGTCTTCAAAGCTGAGATTCAAGCGGCAGGAAACGCATGATGCCGGCGATGACGCGGCGGCCGATAGCGGCGTCTGGCTCGCGCCGGTAGGTCTTGGTACGGCCCTGTTCCTCCGTCGTCCAGACGATGCGGTTGCTGCTGTCGATCTCCAGTTCAAAGCTCATCGTGCGGCGGATTTCCTCGGCGAATATTTCGTCCATGCAAGCGACCAGCGGCGGCGATGTGAAGACCACGCCCATCTCCGTATTGAGGGAGGCCGAGCGCGGATCGAAATTCAGCGAGCCGATATAACCTGTCATGCCGTCACGCGTGAATGCCTTGGTGTGCAGGCTCGCCTGTCCGGAACCGCGCAGGGTGAAGTTCGGCTGGTCCACCTGCGAACGCAGCTCGTGCAGGCGTACGCCGCCCGAGAGAAGCGGCTTGCGATAGCGGGCATATCCGGCGTGAACGGCGGCCACATCCGTTGCCGCCAGCGAATTGGTGAGGATGGCCAGCGATACGCCCCGTTCGGCAATATCAAGGAAAATCTCAACGCCCTGTTTGCCGGGAATGAAGTAAGGGGATGTGACGTGCAGGCTGTCGCTTGCCGCCTGCAGCAGGGGCAGCAGGCTTTCCATCAGGAAGTTGTGGCCCTTCCGCCGCTTGCCTGCCGCTTTTTCCGGAGGATCGGCAAGCACATCCACGGAATCCACCCAGTGCATGCGGTCCGACATCAGGAAATGATCTCGGTCATACTGGCTTTCAACGCGCTCCAGATAAGGTTTTGCGGCTTCGCTTTTTGGCAGTGCGTCCAGCTCGCGCCGTAATCTTGCGAGTTTGCTCGGCCTGCGCGCCAGAAGCGAGCGAACGGGGACGGAAACGGCGCTGTTCCAGTAATCATCGAATATTTCCGTTGCGTCGGCCACGACGTCACCGAAGCCGAGAATATCGAAATCGTGGAAATTCGCCCGTTCGGCCGCATCGAAATAGGCGTCGCCGATATTTCGACCGCCAACGATCACCGCGCGGCCATCGGCAATCCAGGACTTGTTATGCATGCGGCGATTGACACTGCGAAAGCGCAGCAAAAGTTCCATGCCGCGATGGAGCATGTTCTCCCGCGCCCGGGTGGGGTTGAACAGGCGAAGTTCGATATTGGGATGGCTGTCGATGGCGTGGAAAATTCGGTCTGACATGGAGACGCCGAGATCATCGAGCAGCAGCCGTACCCGCACGCCGCGATCGGCCGCCGCGATGACCTCGCGCATCATCAGCCGTCCCGTCAGGTCCGCATTCCACATGTAATACATGAGATCGAGGCTACGCCCGGCCGCGCGCGCCGCCGCGACGCGCACCGCAAATGCATCGAGATTGGAATGTAGCAGGCACAGCGCATTCTTTTCGCTCCAGCCGTTCTTTATGGTCTGCCAGTGCCGATCCAGCACAGTTTCGTCCTCAGTGACGGGCAGGGCGGCGGAGGGGCGTTTGGGAATGGATTTTTCCCGCTGTTTACCGATGACGACAAACAGGCTCGGCCCGACGAGCAGCAGAAGAATGATGATGAAGACCGTAAATGCAGTCACTTGTTTTGATCGCTCCCGGCCTGGAGAGTATCAGGCGGGATGGAAACGCGCGAGGGAATAAAGCGTTCATTTCGGTTCGGCGGCAGTACGAAAAACCGGTACAGGCGCGACAACGGGCTTGCCAAACACATAAGTGCGTGCTTATGTGTTTTTATGGCAGAGAACGATATATTCCGGGCACTGGCCGATCCCACGCGCCGTGCCATTTTCGAAAAGCTGGCGGATGGTGCCATGAATGCCTCTGCCCTGCGCGAAGGGATCGAGATCAGTCAGCCGGCCATGTCGCAGCATCTTTCGGTTCTTCGCGGCGCCGGGCTAGTGGTTGAAAGACGGCAGGGCCGTTTCGTCAATTACGAGGTCGATCCGGAGGGGCTGACACGCATTGCTGCGTGGCTCGGCAAATATCGCGCCTACTGGCCACAGCGCATTGAGGCTCTCAAACTCCTGCTGAAGGATATGGACCAATGAACAGGGATGCAGCGGAAGCGCCGAAAAACGGCATTGAACTTGAATATGATCTGGACGAGCCGCCGCAAAAGGTCTGGCGCGCCATCAGCATTGCAGCGTTCCGTGAAAACTGGCTGCCGAACGAGGCTCTGGCGGAACCTGACGCGATCGACATCAAACCCGGCGAGGAAGTGCGCTACCGGCTGCGCGAAGACATTCCACCATTTCTGAAAAGCACCGTAACCTTCAGGATCGCGGCCAATGCCGAGGGCGGCACCAGCCTTCGCATCATTCATGAACTGCCCACAAATACCGGCCGGACGATGAAGGCCGCTGCAAACCACAACGGCCCGCCGATCAAGCTCGCCGCCTGATCCCACTCGTTTCCCGACATTTCCAAACACAGGAGTTCGCCGATGCGCGAAGTGATGCAACTCGTCCCTATGGTCGTCGAACAATCATCAAAGGGAGAAAGATCTTTCGACATTTATTCGCGCCTGCTGCGGGAAAGGATCATCTTTCTCAATGGCGAGGTCAACGATGCAGTTTCAGCGCTCGTCTGCGCGCAATTGCTGTTTCTCGAAGCGGAAAACCCGAAGAAGCCGATCCATCTTTATATCAATTCTCCGGGTGGCGTCGTGACGAGCGGTCTGGCGATGTATGATACGATGCATTACATCCGCGCCCCGGTTCACACACTCTGTATGGGCACGGCCCGTTCCATGGGATCGTTCCTGCTAATGGCAGGCGAACCGGGCGAGCGCACAGCACTTCCCAATGCCAGCATCCACATTCATCAACCGCTGGGCGGTTTCCATGGACAGGCATCGGACATGCTGATCCACGCCGAGGAGATGCAGCAGACCAAGCACCGCATGACGCGGCTTTACGCCGAACATTGCAAACAGAGTTATGAGAAATTCGAAGCGGCCATGGATAGGGATTTTTTCATGACGGCGGAGCAAGCGTTGGAATGGGGTCTGATCGACCGCGTTCTGGGCGTTCGTGAGGATATTGCGGCGTAGTGCCGGGTACTATCCGCAAGATGTTGTTTCCATATCAACACAAAAGGCAGCGCCAATGCGCTGCCTTTCAAAGGTCTATCCGGATGATCAAATATCCAGATTATCTGCAAAAGCCGCCCGCTCCTGAATGAAGCGGAAACGGGCATCGGCCTTGGTGCCCATCAGATTGTCGACAGCCTCGCGCGTGCCCTCGAAGTCCACGTCATCGATCTCGACGCGCAGCAGGGTGCGCTTTTCGGGGTCCATGGTGGTTTCCTTGAGCTGGGCGGCCATCATTTCACCGAGGCCTTTAAAGCGGCCCACTTCGACCTTTTTGCCCTTGAAGACGGTTTCCATCAGCTCGGCGCGGTGGGCGTCGTCGCGGGCATAGGCGGATTTCGCGCCCTGACGGATGACGTAGAGCGGCGGCACTGCCAGATAGAGGTGGTTGCCGCGAATGAGTTCCGGCATTTCCTGATAGAAGAAGGTGATGAGCAACGAGGCGATATGGGCGCCGTCGACGTCGGCATCGGTCATGATGATGATGCGCTCATAGCGCAGGTCTTCTTCGCGGTACTTGGTGCGGGTGCCGCAGCCGAGCGCCTGGATGAGATCGGCGATCTGCTGGTTGGCGGAAAGCTTTTCGCGGCTGGCACTGCCAACGTTGAGGATTTTACCACGCAGCGGCAGAATGGCCTGATTGGCGCGGTTGCGCGCCTGTTTGGCCGAGCCGCCAGCCGAGTCACCCTCGACAATGAAAAGTTCGGCGCCTTCGGCCGTGTTCTGGGAGCAATCCGCGAGTTTGCCGGGCAGGCGCAGCTTGCGCACGGCGGTCTTGCGGTTGACTTCCTTTTCCTTGCGGCGGCGCATACGCTCTTCCGAGCGCTCGATGACCCAGTCGAGCAGCTTTGCCGCCTCGGCCGGGTTGCCGGTCAGATAATGGTCAAATGGATCGCGCAGCGCGTTTTCGACGATGCGCTGGGCTTCGACGGTGGCGAGCTTGTCCTTGGTCTGGCCGACGAATTCCGGCTCGCGGATGAAGACGGAGAGCATGCCGGCCGCCGAAATCATCACGTCATCGGTGGTGATGTCCTTGGCGCGCTTGTTCTGCGTCAGGTCGGCATAGTTCTTCAGGCCCTTGGTGAGCGCGATGCGCAGGCCCGCTTCGTGCGTGCCGCCTTCGGGGGTTGGGATGGTGTTGCAATAGGAATGGATCTGCGTGTCGCCGCCGTACCAGGTCACCGCCCATTCCAGCGCGCCGTGGCCGCCGGTCTTTTCGGTACGGCCTGAGAAAATCTCGCGGGTGACGGTAAATTCCTTGCCGAGCGTGGCGGCGAGATAATCCTTCAGGCCGCCCGGGAAATGGAACACCGCCTTTTCGGGGATTTCTCCATCGGCCGGCACCATGCCGGGATCGCAGCTCCAGCGGATTTCGACGCCGCCGAAGAGATAGGCTTTGGAGCGGGCCATGCGGAAGATGCGGGCCGGTTCGAATTTCGCGTGATCGCCGAAGATTTGCGGATCGGGATGGAAACGCACGCGGGTGCCGCGGCGATTATGCACGTCGCCAAGCTCTTCCAGCGGACCGATCGGCAGGCCGCGCGAAAAACGCTGGCGGTAAAGCTTGCGGTTTCGCGCCACTTCCACTTCGAGAAGATCGGAGAGCGCATTCACCACGGAGACGCCAACGCCGTGCAGGCCGCCAGAGGTCTCGTAGGCCTTACCGTCGAACTTGCCGCCGGCATGCAGCTTGGTCATGATGACTTCGAGCGTCGATTTGCCCGGAACCTGCGGGTGGTTCTCCACGGGAATGCCGCGGCCGTTATCGGTGACCGTCAGGAAGCCTTCGGCATCGAGATGAACCTCGATGAAATTGGCGTGACCGGCGACGGCCTCGTCCATGGAGTTGTCGATGACTTCGGCGAAGAGGTGGTGCAGCGCCTTCTCGTCCGTGCCGCCGATATACATTCCGGGACGCATGCGCACCGGCTCGAGGCCCTCAAGCACGCGGATCGATGATGCGCCGTAGTCGTCACCGGCTGGAGACGCGGGCGGCGGAGGGGCAGACGACGCGACGGGGGCCGCGGCTGCAACGGCTGCGGGTTTCTGCTGCACGTTCACATTGGCAGCAGCGGTCGCCGGGGCCTTCACGGGCTTCGCCGCGTCCTCGTTCGTGTCCGTGTCGCTGTTTCGTGCCGCCGGAAGACCGGAGAAGAGATCGTTGCTGTCGTCCATCATGTCCAAAGTTCAAAAGCGTGTGTCAGAATTTCGCCATGCGAATCATTTTGCCATCAGCGTCAATATACCGCCAAATGTGGTTCCCGTCCGATTGAACCGGGGTCCGCCTGGGCGAGCGCGGCGCATCCTATGCCACGATTGTGTCAGGGTTTCGCAACAGGAGGATTGCGCTGCCGGCCTTGCGATGGCAAGTCTCGCAGCCACGAATGAACGGTTAGCCAAGGCATGTCCACAGCTCATTTCACGTTTTGTACTCTTTTCAGCCTGACTGTGGCGGCAATGCCGGTTACGGCCTTTGCGTCTGACGGGCCGCTGCGGCCTTTCAAGGACGAGTTGTTTTCCGCGCAGACGGTGCTTTCCACGGGCGATGGCGGCGCATCCGAAGTCATCGACTACAAGGAGATGCGCGACATCAACGGCCGCGACGAGGTGCCGGAGCGCCGGGTGAAGCGGCAATATGTGGATATGGCGCCGAAGAAGGTGCAGGCACTGGAAACCGTGACGTTCGCGGGCAGGGCGCTTGAGGTCGGTCGCGTCGGCCCGGCCAGCGGGCAGGCGTTCACCATCATCTTCATCCATGGGCGCGGCGGTGACCGGCGGCTTGGCATGAACGACTATACGTTCGGCGGTAATTTCAACCGGCTGAAAAATCTGGCCGTGACCAATGGCGGCACCTATTACGTGCCGAGTGTTCGTTCCTTCGATGAGAACGGCGTTGCCGACATTGCGGCGCTGATTGCGGATGCGGCCAAAAAATCCGACGGCAAGCCTGTCATATTGACCTGCGCCTCAATGGGCAGTTTCATCTGCTATGGCATTAGCCGCGACAAGGCAGCCGTTGCCAATCTCAAGGGAATGGCGATCCTGGGTGGCGCGGTCGATCCTGACTTTCCCAAAAGCGCTTTCGCGAAGGCGAAGAAGCCGGTCTGGTTTACCCATGGCAGCGCCGACAAGGTTTATTCGGCCGATCAGCAGGCGACGATCTTCCGCACGTTGTTGAAGGCTGGGGAGCCCGCGCGGTTCACGCGTTACGAGACCGGAAGCCACGGCACGCCGGTGCGAATGACCGACTGGCGGGCGGTTCTGAACTGGATTTTGAGCCGATAAGGGATCGCGGCGGGCTCGGTCACGACAAATTTTGCCAGATTTGCCGCTGGTTTTAACCCTTGGGCCGCTTTTTTGTACCAATTGCTGCCCGCTGCGGTTAAAGGAATATCCGGGAAATTGCGGCAGAGCTTCTGTCGTGATCAAGGGCCGTCAGCGGCTGAGGGATAGGGCGCCGCTAGGGCTGCGCCCCGAGACAAAGGGAATGGGATACGCATGACGCCGAATGTTCGACCGCTTGTTGCCGGAAACTGGAAGATGAACGGCACGCGTGCCTCGCTCGACCAGATCAAGGCCATGGCAGAGGGTGTCAAGGGCGCGCTGTCCGAGAAGGTGGATGCGCTGATCTGCCCGCCTTCGACCTTGCTTTACGTCGCCACTGCGCTCTGCGATGACAGCCCGCTGATGATCGGCGCTCAGGATTGCCACCAGAACGCCTCCGGCGCGCACACGGGCGATATTTCCGCCGAGATGATTGCCGACTGCTTTGGTACCCACGTCATCGTTGGCCACTCCGAGCGCCGCACCGACCATGCCGAGACTGATCACCTGGTTCGCGCCAAGGCATCTGCCGCCCATGCGGCCGATCTCATCGCCATTGTCTGCATTGGCGAAACGGCCGATGAGCGCAAAGCGGGCCAGACGCTCGATATTTTGAAACGCCAGCTTGCCGGCTCGCTGCCGGATGAGGCAACGGCGGAAAATACCGTTATCGCTTATGAACCCGTATGGGCGATTGGCACCGGTCTTACCCCGACGACGCAAGATGTGCGCGAGGCCCATGCCTTCATGCGCGACGAGCTCGTCAAGCGCTTCGGCGATGCCGGCAAGACCATGCGCATCCTTTATGGCGGATCGGTAAAGCCGGCCAATGCGCTGGAGTTGATGGGCGTTGAAAACGTCGATGGCGCGCTGATTGGTGGCGCGAGCTTGAAAGCGTCGGACTTCCTGTCCATCTATGCGGCATATGAGCGACTGACGGCCTGAATGAGGCTTTCCTGAAAGAGTATCGGGAAAGGGGCTTGGAATAAGCCTTCGCCTCATGTAAAGAGCCGCAAAACCTTCTTTATGGTGCTCCGCGCGGGGCATGGAATGGATTGTCATGCAGACCGTTTTGATTGTTATTCACCTCATGATCGTGCTGGCGCTTGTCGGCGTGGTCCTGATCCAGCGTTCCGAAGGCGGCGGCCTCGGTATCGGCGGCGGTTCGGGCTTCATGTCCGCGCGCGGAACGGCCAATGCCCTGACGCGCACCACCGCGATCCTTGCGGCGCTGTTCTTCGCAACGTCGCTCGGCCTTGGTCTTCTGACCCGTTACGAATCGCGTCCGACCGATATCCTGAACCGTATTCCGGCCACGCAGGGCCAGGGTAACGGCATTCTCGACACGCTCGGCCCGTCGACGACGCCTTCGACGCCGGCTCCGGCTGAAAATGGTGTTCCGACCAATAACAGCGCTGCTGCTCCCGCACAGACCACACCGGCTCCGGCTGCTTCCGGCACGGCCGCTCCGGCCCCGGCGCAGCCCGCCGATCCGAACGCAGTTCCGACCGGTCAATAAGCCCGGTTCTGATTTAACGCTCCGGCAGGCCAAAAGCCTGCCGGTTTTCTTTTGTTCGCATTCCGGCCAGTTGAATTGTGAATTCGTCAACAGCGAATTTGCAACAGCATGAAATTTGGGCTGGCGGAATCAGAGGTAAAAAGGTATCCGGTGAATCCCATGGCGCGATATGTATTCATCACAGGCGGCGTGGTCTCCTCTCTCGGTAAGGGCATCGCAGCTGCTGCACTCGGAGCTTTGCTGCAATCCCGTGGTTATCGGGTGCGGCTTCGCAAACTCGACCCCTATCTGAACGTCGATCCCGGCACCATGAGCCCGACACAGCACGGCGAAGTGTTCGTGACTGACGACGGTGCCGAGACGGACCTCGACCTTGGCCACTATGAGCGCTTTACTGGGCGTTCGGCCACCAAGACCGACAACATCACCACAGGTCGCATCTACAAGAACATCATCGACAAGGAACGGCGCGGCGATTATCTCGGCGCAACGGTTCAGGTCATTCCGCACGTCACCAACGAGATCAAGGATTTCGTGATCGAAGGCAATGACGATTACGACTTCGTCATCTGCGAGATCGGCGGCACGGTGGGTGACATCGAGGCGATGCCGTTCATGGAAGCGATCCGTCAGCTCGGTAACGACCTGCCGCGCGGCACGGCGATCTATCTTCACCTGACGCTGATGCCCTATATTCCGGCAGCGGGCGAGCTGAAGACCAAGCCGACCCAGCACTCCGTCAAGGAACTGCAGGCTCTCGGCATTCACCCCGACATCCTTTTGGTGCGCGCCGACCGGGAAATCCCGGAAGCGGAACGACGCAAGCTTTCGCTGTTCTGCAACGTGCGTCCCTCCGCCGTCATCCAGGCGCTGGATGTGGCGAATATCTATGACGTTCCGATTGCCTACCACAAGGAAGGCCTCGATTCGGAAGTGCTGGCCGCTTTCGGCATCGAGCCGGCGCCTAAGCCGCGTCTGGAGCAGTGGGAAGAGGTCTGCAACCGTATCCGCACGCCGGAAGGCGAAGTGACGATTGCGATCGTCGGCAAATATACCGGCCTCAAGGACGCGTATAAGTCGCTGATCGAGGCGCTGCATCACGGCGGCTTCGCCAACCGCGTCAAGGTCAAGCTCGAGTGGATCGAGTCGGAAGTCTTCGAAAAGGAAGATCCGACGCCATACCTTGAAAAGGTCAACGGCATTCTGGTGCCGGGCGGCTTTGGCGAGCGCGGTTCGGAAGGCAAGATCATGGCGGCGCAGTTTGCGCGTGAGCGCAACGTGCCCTATTTCGGCATCTGCTTCGGCATGCAGATGGCGGTCGTGGAAGCAGCTCGTCATCTGGCCGGCATCGAAAATGCCTCTTCGACCGAATTCGGTCCGACGTCCGAGCCGGTTGTCGGCCTCATGACCGAATGGGTGAAGGGCAACGAGCTGGAGAAGCGCTCCTCCAAGGGTGATCTCGGCGGCACGATGCGCCTCGGCGCCTATAAGGCGGCGCTGAAGAAGGATACCAAGATCGCCGAGATTTATGGCTCCACGGATATTTCCGAGCGCCACCGTCACCGCTACGAGGTAAACGTGGACTACAAGGACCGGCTGGAAGAATGCGGCCTCGTCTTCTCCGGCATGTCTCCGGATGGTGTGCTGCCGGAAACGGTGGAATATCCTGATCATCCGTGGTTCATCGGTGTTCAGTACCATCCGGAATTGAAGAGCCGCCCGCTCGACCCGCATCCACTTTTCGCCAGCTTCATAGAAGCGGCGGTGGAGCAGAGCCGGCTGGTTTGACGGTTTGAAGGATTATGAAGAGGGTCGCGAAAGCGGCCCTTTTTGTTTGCGGTATGCGCACTTTCGGCTGAGCATTCGTCGATGCGTATTGCTCTGTCATCCTCGGGCTTGACTCCCGAGGATCCATCGTTCGGCGGTTACGGATCCTCGGGTCAAGCCCGAGGATGACGGAAGAAGGGCGACCGTCCGAAGATGCACGTTGCTATCGTTCGCTAACGGCCTCACGCGAGAAAATTATGCTTCCGCAACCACACTTCGTACCAGTTTGGCCACTCTTCCGATGGGGTGCCGGCCTTGCCCATGCCAAAGCCGTGACCGCCCGACGCGATCGGATGAAATTCGACATCCACGCCAGCCCTTTCACAGGCGTCTCGCATGAGCCGGCTGTTGGCTGGATTGGAGATCCGGTCGTCATCCGCCTGTGCCAGGAAAATTGGCGGGCAATCCTTGCGCACATGGCTTTCCACCGACCATTCGCGTGTGGCCTTATCTGTCGGGTGTCTGCCGACAAGCGATCTGCGGGTCGAGGTATCGTCATAGGGAGCGGCAAGCGTGATGACTGGGTAGATCAGCGCTGCGATATCCGGGCGGGCTGATTGCCCGTCAATGTCGTCGATACGATCATAAGACGTAAAAGCCGAGCGGGCGGCGGCAAGCCCCATGAGGTGGCCGCCCGCTGAAAAACCGAGCGCGCCGACCCTGTGCGGATCGATCTGCCAGTCCGAGGCGTGTGCACGCACCAGACGAAACGCGCGTTGCACATCCTGAAGCGGTGCGAGCGGCCCGGCAGCCCAACCTTCAATCGGCAGGCGGTAGCTGAGGACAAAGGTATGAATGCCTCTGGCCGCGAGCCAGCGGGCGGCGGGATTGGATTCCTTGCCCTCCTCGATGCGTTTATATCCACCGCCTCCAGCGATTATCATTGCGGACCCATTGGGCCTGTCAGGGGCAAATATCTCAAGGCCTGGTATGGCGATGTTGGTGACGGCGCCTTTTTTGCTGATATCCGTAGGGCCGTTTGGACCGCCACCACCGGGCGGGCTGCCGGCCCAAAGGGCAAGACGGCGCGGATTGTCTTTAGCAAGCAGATTTGGGATTTTCACTGATGTGGCGAGGAATGCCCCGGCAAAAAGAAGGCTGCGGCGGCAGATCATAATGTCTTCCTCCATCAGGCACTTGGATCCGGTATTCTCCCGGTAGAGCAGTTTATGAGGCCTATATAAAAACCAACAGGACAATATGGTTGCAACAAGATATTCCGGTTCGGGTCAGCGATGTCGCTGTCTCTCTGCGGCGTGTCAATCAAGCAAACAAAAACGGGCCCGAAGGCCCGTTTTGCATTCCACCAAAATTCAAACAGGCTTACTTCGGCCCGATCATGTTCTCCGGGCGCACATACTGGTCGAATTCCTCGTTGGTGAGGTATCCGCCACCAACGGCTTCCTCGCGCAGGGTCGTGCCGTTCTTGTGGGCGGTCTTGGCGATCTTGGCGCAGATGTCGTAGCCGAGCTTGCCGTTCAGTGCCGTCACCAGCATCAGCGAGTTTTCGACGCCCTTCTTGATATTGTCTTCGCGGGCCTCGATGCCGACGACGCAATTGTCGGTGAAGGAGACGGCCGCGTCGCCCAGAAGCTGGACGGACTGCAGGAAGTTATAGGCCATCATCGGGTTATAGACGTTGAGCTCGAAGTGGCCCTGCGAACCGGCAAAAGAAAGCGCTGCATTGTTGCCGAAGATGTGGGCGCAAACCTGCGTCAGTGCTTCCGACTGGGTGGGGTTCACCTTACCCGGCATGATGGACGAGCCGGGCTCGTTTTCCGGCAGCGAGAGTTCGCCGAGACCGGCGCGGGGGCCGGAGCCGAGGAAGCGGATGTCGTTGGCGATCTTGAAGAGTGCCGCTGCTGCCGCGTTGATCGCGCCATGGGAGAAGACCATGGAATCATGCGAGGCAAGCGCTTCGAACTTGTTCGGCGCGGTGACGAAGGAAAGGCCGGTGATCTTCGAAATTTCCTCGGCGACCTTTTCGGCAAAACCAACAGGGGCATTGAGGCCCGTGCCGACGGCCGTGCCGCCCTGGGCGAGCTTGGACAGCGCAGGCAGGGTGGTTTCGATGTTGGCGATGGCGGAGGCAACCTGCGCGGCGTAACCGGAGAATTCCTGGCCGAGCGTCAGCGGCGTTGCATCCTGCGTGTGGGTGCGGCCGATCTTGATGATCTTTTCGAACTGATTGACCTTGGCTTCCAGCGCCTTGTGCAGGTGCTTCAGGCTCGGCAGCAGGTGGTGAACGATCTGCTCGACGCAGGCGATGTGCATCGCCGTCGGATAGGTATCGTTCGAAGACTGGCTCATATTGACGTGGTCGTTGGGATGAACCGGCTTCTTGCTGCCCATTTCGCCGCCGAGCATCTCGATTGCGCGGTTGGAAATCACCTCATTGGCGTTCATGTTGGACTGGGTGCCTGAGCCGGTCTGCCAGACGACGAGCGGGAAATGTTCGGTCAGCTTGCCGTCGATGACTTCCTGTGCGGCGGCGATGATGGCTTCACCGATCTTCGGGTCGAGGCCGGCAAGCGCCATGTTGGCACGGGCGGCGGCCTGCTTGACGATGCCGAGCGCGCGAACGACAGAGGCGGGCTGCTTTTCCCAGCCGATCTTGAAGTTGCCGAGCGAGCGCTGCGCCTGCGCGCCCCAGTAGCGATCGGCCTGAACTTCAATAGGGCCAAATGTATCGGTTTCCGTCCGTGTGGCTGTCATCAATCTTGCCTTTTTACTCGTGTTCCTCCGCCAAAACGGCGCCTTCGCCCGCCTTGCGCGGCCGATATATAGAATCATCGCGGCGGCAAAGAAAGCCGCTGCAATGCGGCGCGGGAAGATATTTCCGGTCGTTGCGCGGCGATTTGCCTGCAGCGAATGCAGCAAGGCGAAAAACCCGGCCGCGTGGCATTTTTACTACGTCATGAAAAGGCAGGGAAACCGGGCTTGTACCGGGGCGGGCGCTCAAAGCAAAGTGAATGAAATAAATAGAAATTTAACCATTCTCGCCAATTCTGGAAATTACGTTTTTACGGCTTTGGCTGTATTATGAGGTTCATTTCGGCACGATTTTGAGCTTTGGGCGTTTTCTTTTCAACAGGCCGTTGATCGGCTAGACAGGCATGAAACTAATGCCCGCCGTTTTCCCGGTGGTGCTGGGTGCTACGAGGATCAAATTGCAAGTCACATCTGGAAAATCATCGGCAGCACTGGTGCTGGCTCTCGGTCTTTCCGTTTCCACCGCTCTTCCCGGCACCGCCGGTGCGGTGACTCTGATGGACCTCCTGCGCGGCGGGCCCGGCAAGATCGCGCGGGATCGCGGCGAGTTGCCGCCGGCCGGCATCGTCACCTCGCCATCCGGATCCGGATCGGGCGCCGGTCAGAGTGCTGATGCTTCCGATCCCGAGCCTTTGCCCCGCGTTTCCGGCCCACGCTATTATGATTACAAGGCGGATGCAGCCCGGGCGGTGAACACCGCGAATTTCGGCGAAGGCCTTGCCAATCTCAAGTTCAGCGCCACGCCCGAGATCGCCAAGGCGCTTGAGGCTTATTACGGCGCTGGCGGAAAGACGTTGTGGGTATCCGGTGGCGAACTGACCGAGCGCGCCAACGCCGCCATCGCTTTCCTGGAGACGGTTGGCGAAAGCGGTCTCGATCCCGCCGACTACAGCATTTCCGCACCGGCCAAGGATGTGACCGCGAGTATCAGCAGCAATGTTGCCGGCACCACATCGAACGGCACACCGGTCGAGACGGCTTCGGCGCCTGTTTCCGATGCCTATCAGCGGGCGCAGATGCAGTTCGAGCTGGCGCTGTCCGCCAAGGTTCTCGCCTATGTGCAGGATACGACCCGTGGCCGCGTCGATCCGAACCGGCTGTCCGGTTACCATGATTTCAAGCGCAAGACGGTGAACCTCGCTCCCGTGCTGAAGCTTGCTGGCCTGAGCCCAGATGTGGCCGCTTATCTGCGCAGCCGCGAGCCCTCCAGCACCGAGTATCAGGCGCTGAAGGCAGAGCTTGCCCGCCTGCGTGGCGAGGGCGATGCCGCCCATGTCGTTCGTGTTCCCGCCGATCTGGTGCTGAAGCCCGGCAACAGCAGCGCTGACATGGCGAGTGTCGTCAAGGCTATCGAACATCGGGCTTCTCCCGCCTTCAAGGCGGAACATGCCGCAACGATCTCCGCTTACCAGCAGACGCCGGATTACACGCCCGATCTCGTCGATCTGGTGAAGGCGTTCCAGAGCGAAAATGGCCTGAAGGCGGATGGCGTCATCGGTCGTGCGACCGTGCGCGCCATGGTCGGCGAAAGCAACGACGCGAAGATCGCCAAGGTGCAGGTGGCCATGGAGCAGATCCGCTGGCTGCCGGCCGATCTCGGCCAGCGTTACGTCTTCATCAACCAGCCCGCCTTCATGGCCTATTACCACAATGAAGGCGTCGAACAGTTCGGCATGAAGGTCGTGGTCGGCTCCAAGGCCAACCAGACCTATTTCTTCCAGGACGAGATTCAGACCGTCGAGTTCAACCCCTATTGGGGCGTGCCGCAGTCGATTATCATCAACGAGATGCTGCCGAAGCTGCGCCGTGACCCATCATACCTCGATCGCATGGGTTACGAAGTGCAGGTGAATGGCCGCGCCGTGTCGTCCTCCAGCGTCAACTGGTATGGCTCGACCAATGCCGTCTCCGTGCGCCAGCCGCCGAGCAGCGACAATGCGCTGGGCGACCTGAAAATCCTCTTCCCCAACGCACATGCCATCTACATGCATGACACGCCGGCCAAAAGCTTCTTCAACCGCGACATGCGGGCGCTGAGCCACGGCTGTATCCGCCTGGTCGACCCGCGCCGCATGGCGGCTGCCGTTCTCGGCACCAGCGTTGACAAGGTTGGCGAGCAGATTGCGTCAGGCAAGAACCGCGCCGTGCAGGTGCCGGAAAAGATTCCGGTTTATGTGGCCTATTTCACCGCCTGGCCGGATAAGGACGGCAAGGTCCAGTTCTTCGATGATGTCTATGATCGCGACAGCTACGTGCAGAAGGCCTTTGCGGTGACGACGAAGGCAAGGGCTGCTTCGATCTGATAGGTCGCACCTAGAAAAAGCGCCGGAAACGGCGCTTTTTTGTTCCGGCGATTGCGGTTCTGGCTACTGCTTGAAAAGTGCGAATGCGAGGTCGCCATCGTCATCGATCGTTGCAGCGCGGCTAAGCGCGTCTTCAAGCGATGATTTGCCGACTAGCAGTTCGTAAAACAACATATGGACGAAAAGTGGCGTCGCCGCACCGTCCGGGTAACCCGCCGAAGCAATGTAGGCTTTCGCGCCGCCTTCAATAAAGGCCTTCCCGAAAGCATCGTAGCCCGTGCAGCACGCCGTGCTGAAAATTACAGTGCCCGACAGGTGGACTTTTCCCAGAATTGCTTCAACAGGCAGGCTGCCCTCGCGCAATTTCAATTGGGTCACGTCGGGATTGATGTCTCCGATCACGAGGCCATTTTGATCGCCATGGCCGCTGATGATGAGATAGGGCGGCGGGTTATCAGGTTGATTCAGGCACGCCAGAATATCTTCCGGCGTTCCCGGGAGGTGCAGGCGAACCGCGGCTCCCAGGCTCTCCAATATAGCGCGCAAAAGTAGAGCTTCGCCTGTGTCGCCCACCGCGATGATGCTTACAGCCTTGCGCGGGAAAAAGAACTTTTCGTCGACCATCCCGATTTCGTCAGCACGCAGCACTCAAGCCGCAGCAGCGCCTTTTTCAATCAGCTTCGCGAACAAATCAGGTGTCAGGGCTTCGAAATTATCGATGGCGACATCTGGCTCGAGCTCGGCCATCGGTACATCCGTGTAACCGAAGGTGACGCCGATGGAGGGGACGTTTGCATTCCGGGCGGCGAGGATATCGTTGATGCTGTCGCCGACCATGACCGTGCGCCTGATATCGCCGCCGGCCTTTTCGATGGTGCCGAGAATATGGCGTGCATCCGGCTTGCGGAATTCGAAAGTGTCACCGCAGGTGATGGCGGCGAAATAGTGGGTCAGGCCGAGTTTTTCGAGCAGCGGTACAGCGAGGACTGCGGTCTTGTTGGTGCAGACGGCAAGCGTGATGCCGGATTGCGAAAGCGCATCCAGCGTTTTGACGATGCCGGGGTAGGGGCGGCTTTCGCCGGGCATTTCAGCGCGGTAATGGGTGATGAAGCGTTCGTAGAGCGGATCGATTTCGGCTTCCGGCAGTTCCGTTTCGCGCAGTGCAAAGGCGCGCTTGATCATGACCCGTGCGCCCTGGCCGACGAGATGCGTCAGGTCGTCATAGGTGACGGGCGCTAGCCCGGCGGCGGCAATGGTATGGTTGAGGCTCGAGACGAGATCAGCGGCGGTATCGACCAGAGTACCGTCGAGATCGAAAATGGCGAGCGGGGCGAGCGGGCGGGATGTCACGGAAACGGCCTCTTGTAGAATGCGGGGCTGAGCTATTCATGCTTTCATTCGCGCCAAGCCTAGGCAAAGCCTCCTGTCTTTGCAACCGCATCACAACGTTCTGTTCGTTGCCTTGAAAAAGGCTTTCGTTTGGCTTTCGACCCGTGTAAACAGCACGGCGACGACAAAGCTACCGGAGTTTCAGGCACATGGATGCCCGCCAGATGAAGATCAAGGCCGCCGAGGCCGCATTGTCCCATGTACAGGATGGGATGCGGCTCGGTATCGGCACGGGTTCGACGGCCGAGGAATTCGTCCGGCTTCTGGCCGAGAAGGTCGCCGCCGGCCTCAAGGTCGAGGGCGTGCCGACATCCGAGCGCACCGCGCGTCTGTGCGTCGAGCTTGGCGTGCCGCTGAAATCTCTCGATGAATTGCCGGAACTGGATCTGACCATTGACGGTGCGGATGAGGTTGACCACGCGTTGCGGCTCGTCAAGGGCGGCGGCGGTGCACTGCTGCGCGAGAAGATCGTCGCGGCGGCATCCGCACGCGTGATCGTCATCGCCGACCAGAGCAAGGTTGTGGAGACGCTGGGCGCCTTTCCTCTGCCCATCGAGATCAATCCGTTTGGTCAGGTTGCGACCCGCATCGCCATCGAAAAGCTGGCATCGCGGTCCGGCCTGTCGGGTGAGTTGAAGCTTCGCTCTTCCGGTGACGGCGTCTTCATGACGGATGGCGGACACCTTATTCTCGACGCATCTTTTGGCCGTATTCCTGATGCAGAAGCGCTAGCACGCGAGCTGAACACGATTCCCGGTGTCGTCGAGCACGGACTTTTCATAAATTTGGCATCGCTTGCCATTATCGCTGGCCCTGAAGGCGCCCGCGTGATGCAGGCAGTATAACAGGAGCGAGATTTTCATGATCAAACTAGCGGGACTGGGCAAAGCTGCCGCTGCTTCGATCCTCATTTCCGGCATCGTGTTCGGTACTGCCGCACGCGCCCAGGAAATTTCCGAAGCGCATATTGCTGCCGCGCGGCAGGCGATCGCCTCTCTTGGCGTTACCGACCGTTTCGACGACATTCTGCCGGGACTGGCCGAGCGTCTGAAGGCAGAACTTATTCAGGCTTCGCCGAATGTTCAGGATGCGATCACCGCGACGGTTGACGCCAAGGCGCTTGAGCTTGCACCGCGCCGCGCCGATCTCGAGCGTGAGGCCGCGCTGACCTATGCACGTGCTTTTTCGGTCGAGGAACTGAACGCCATCTCCACCTTCTACAGCAGCGAAGCTGGCAAGAAGCTGTTGAAGGACGGCCCGATTGCGACCCGCGAACTGATGAAGGCTGCCGATATCTGGGCCGCCGGTATCAACCGCGATCTCAACGCTGCCAGCATGACCGAACTGCAGAAGGTCGCCGGCGCTGATCTGAAGCCGCTTCCCGCGGATCACAATGCCACGGGTGGCGCTCCGGCTGCCAAGCCATAAGGCGCTTTTCCAGGTTCAGAAATATTCAAAGCCCGGCCGCAAGACCGGGCTTTTCATTTGTGCGCCGCAGCACCTATATGTGGGCGTGAATGCACCGCTGCCCGTTTGCGGCTGATGGCGGTTTTGATCAGGGGTTTTGACTATGACAGCTTATGACTACGATCTCTTCGTCATCGGTGGCGGTTCCGGCGGCGTGCGCAGCGGCCGTGTGGCTGCCTCGCTCGGCAAGCGCGTGGCGATCGCCGAGGAATACCGCTATGGCGGCACTTGCGTCATCCGCGGCTGCGTGCCGAAGAAGCTGTTCGTCTACGCCTCGCAGTTCCCCGAGCATTTCGAGGATTCTGAAGGTTTCGGCTGGAGCGTCGGCGAGCGCAGCTTCGACTGGAAAAAGCTGATCGCGGCGAAGGACAAGGAAATCACCCGTCTCGAAGGGCTCTACCGTAAGGGTCTGGAAAACGCCAAGGCCGATATTTTCGACAGCCGGGCGGAACTCGTGGATGCCCATACCGTCAAGCTGACGAAAACCGGCGAAACCTTCACCGCCGAGCGTATCGTCATCGCTGTCGGCGGCACGCCGAACGAACACAAGGCGCTGCCCGGCCACGAGTTGACGATTTCGTCCAACGAGGCTTTCGATCTCGAGGAGCTGCCGAAATCGATCCTGATTGCCGGCGGCGGTTACATCGCGGTGGAATTCGCCAATATCTTCCACGGGCTCGGCGTTGAAACGACATTGATCTATCGCGGCAAGGAAATCCTGTCGCGCTTCGATCAGGATATGCGCAAGGGCCTGCATGAGGCGATGGAGGCCAAGGGCATCCGCATCATTCTGGAAGACATCATCGAGGAAGTCAGCAAGGACGGCGCCGGCGGTTTCGTGGCCCGCACCAAGCAGGGCGCTTCGCTGCATGTGGGCCTGGTGATGCTGGCGCTTGGCCGCGATCCGAATACCAAGGGGCTCGGTCTCGAGAATGCCGGTGTGGAGGTGGACGCCCGCGGCGCGATCGTCGTTGACGATTATTCGCGCACGAACGTGCCCAGCATCTTCGCACTTGGCGACGTCACCGACCGGGTACAACTGACGCCGGTGGCGATCCACGAGGCGATGTGCTTCATCGAGACGGAATACAAGAACAACCCGACCAAGCCGGATCACGAGCTGATTGCGACGGCGGTATTCTCGCAGCCGGAAATCGGCACTGTCGGCCTTTCGGAAGAGGAAGCCGGCAAGAAATATCCGGAACTGGAAGTCTATCGCGCCCAGTTCCGTCCGATGAAGGCGACGCTATCTGGCCGTCAGGAGAAAACGATCATGAAGCTGATCGTCAATGCCGCTGACCGCAAGGTCGTCGGCGTGCATATCCTCGGCCATGAGGCCGGCGAGATGGCGCAGCTTCTCGGCATCACGCTGAAAGCCGGCTGCACGAAGGATGACTTCGACCGCACCATGGCCGTTCACCCAACGGCTGCAGAGGAACTGGTGACGATGTATTCGCCGAGCTATCGCGTCGTAAACGGTGAGCGGGTCTAGCTCATCTTCCGCTCCGGCTTCCAGCTCGTCTCTGCCTGATAATGGCGGCTGCCATCGAATAACGCCTCGTTGCCCTTCAGGAGAGCGACGAGGCGATCTATGGCGAGTCGCATTTCCGGGGCGTGCCGGTCGTCGTCGTTGACGATGATCCAGAGCGGATGGGACAGTTCCTCGATGATCTCGCCGTCGCGGACGAGGCCGGGGACGTTATCACCAATAAAGCAGGGCAGGACGCCTTTTCCGGCCCCGCTCTGGATGAGGCTCGGCAAAAGGGCAGGGGCATTCGTCCAGGTGTGGATCAGCGGTTCCCGATGCCGGAACACCCATTTTTCGGCGTCGGATTTCGCGACCTCGGTGCCGATCGAAATCCATTGCTCAACATTCTTGCTTGAGCCGTCGCGCGCGCGATAGGCGCAATAGGCAACGTCGACCGATTTCCGGACGGCGAAATTCCCGGTGGCTGGCCTGACGTGCCTGATCGCGATCATGCCGCGCCTGTAAGTCAACTCGTCGTCATTCTCACATTGCTTGCAGCACAGGCGGAAAGCGTCTGACGGGCCGCGAATGGCCGCCGCATTGGTGGCTATGAAACCGGCAGTCCAGATGTCACTCGACAGAGAAACGATCGGTAGCGAAAAAGCGTCGCTGTGCCATTGAGTGATTTCCGCCGCGCTGTTGCGCATGGACCTTACTTTCTCGAACAGGACCTGGCCGTCCGGTGCGAGCCGGTATCCGTTCTGACTCCGAATAAAGAGCGTTCGCCCCATTTTGCGTTCAAGAAGCATCATCTTTCGGCCAATCGTTGGCGCACTGAGCCCGGCTTTACCCGCCGCGCCGGCGAGGCCGCCCTCTGTGGCGACAATGTCGAAAAGCCTCAACTCGTCCCAGTCCACTTCTGTCACGGCATCCTCTCCACATCATGGCAGCATCTTAGCCGCATCAGGGCCTGTCCTCTCCGTTCAGATATGAAACGGGTCTTTCAGTCCTGCCTCTATGCTTGCTGCAGGGCGCAACCTAACTCGTCTCCAACAAAGGAGACAGACATGTTACCCGAAACGATGTTCCTTATGGAGAAGATTAGACACATGGAAATCCGCCACGGAAGAGGAGGGTGTGTTTCCGAATGGGAGAACTGGCCTTGCTCGCCACTGGACCGGCTTGTTGTGTTTCTCTTGCATCTGCACCATTCCCTGCGCCGATATCTCTGCATCAAGCCCGGAAGTCGGTGACTTCGGAGGGATGGGCAACCATCCACGGAAACTATTTAAATCGTTTGAAATCATTTTTCTGCTTCATGGCGGATCAAAACGGTCCGAAAGAGGGCGGGCGGCGCGCGGATGTCTATGCAAAGCCTGTGCTTGGAGCTATAAGCCGCTCAAATTTCCGAGGCGGTCGCGCGGCGGTTGCGCGGTCGAAAGAAGGGTAAGAACATGGCACAGAATTGGACCCCCGGCAGCTGGCGGCAGAAACCGATCCAGCAGGTTCCCGAATATCCTGATGCGGCAGCGCTTGCGGCAACGGAAGCCACGCTTGCAACCTATCCGCCGCTGGTATTTGCCGGTGAGGCCCGCCGCCTCAAGAAGCAGCTTGCCAATGTGGCGGAAGGCAACGCCTTCCTGCTGCAGGGCGGCGATTGCGCCGAAAGCTTCCTCGAGCACGGCGCGGACAATATCCGTGACTTCTTCCGTGCCTTCCTGCAGATGGCCGTGGTGCTGACCTATGGCGCACAGCTGCCAGTCGTAAAGGTGGGACGCATTGCCGGCCAGTTCGCCAAGCCGCGCTCTTCCAACGTGGAAGTGCAGGATGGCGTGACGCTGCCGTCCTACCGCGGTGACATCATCAACGGCATCGAATTCAACGAAGCCTCGCGCATTCCGAGCCCGGAGCGTCAGCTCGACGCCTATCGCCAGTCGGCGGCGACGCTGAACCTGCTGCGCGCTTTCGCAATGGGCGGTTATGCCAACCTCGAAAACGTTCACCAGTGGATGCTCGGCTTCATCAAGGACAGCCCGCAGGCCGACCGTTACCGCAAGCTGGCCGACCGAATCTCCGAAACCATGGACTTCATGAAGGCCATCGGCATCAGCGCGGACAGCAATCCGAGCCTGCGCGAGACCGACTTCTTCACCAGCCATGAGGCGTTGCTGCTTGGTTACGAAGAAGCCTTGACCCGTATCGATTCCACCTCTGGTGACTGGTACGCCACGTCGGGCCACATGATCTGGATCGGTGACCGCACGCGTCAGCTCGACCATGCGCATGTGGAATATTTCCGCGGCATCAAGAACCCGATCGGCCTGAAATGTGGTCCGTCGCTGACGCCCGACAATCTGATCGAGCTGATCGACGCGCTGAACCCGGCAAACGAGGCCGGCCGTCTGACGCTGATTTGCCGTTTCGGCCACGACAAGGTGGCGGACAGCCTGCCGAAGCTCATCCGTGCTGTCGAGAAGGAAGGCCGCAAGGTCGTCTGGTCCTGCGATCCGATGCATGGCAACACGATCACGCTCAACCACTACAAGACGCGCCCGTTCGAGCGTATCCTGTCGGAGGTCGAAAGCTTCTTCCAGATCCACCGCGCCGAAGGCACGCATCCGGGCGGCATCCATATCGAGATGACCGGCAAGGACGTGACGGAGTGCACGGGTGGCGCGCGCGCCGTGACGGCGGATTCGTTGTCCGACCGTTACCACACCCATTGCGACCCGCGCCTCAATGCCGATCAGGCACTGGAACTGGCGTTCCTGCTGTCAGAGCGCATGAAAAGCGGGCGCGACGAGAAGCGCCTGGCAATCGCCAGCGCTTGATGGAAGAGCTGAAAGTCTCTCTGCGCTTGCGCGAGGTCTGATCGTGCCGGACTGAAGATCTGGTCCGGCTTCGGGAGTGTGAGGCTCCCGCTCGCGGACGCTTCAGCCTCTGGTAATGATAAAGCCGCCGGATTTCCGGCGGCTATTTTTATCTGTGGCTATAGGCTTACTGTACCAGAGCCGGCTGCTGGCAGCGGACATCGGTAACACGAACATCGGCTTCGCCGATCTTGACGCCGAGAACCAGAAGCGTGTTGTAAAGCAGCGTATCAACCGGTGCGGTGACGAGGGACAGCGTGTTGGCGAGCGCCGTCTGGATGACGCCGAGGCCGCCAAGGTTGAGGAAGAGAATCCTGATGTCGAGATCAAGGTTCTTCAGCAGCGAGCTGACGAGTGTCGTGACGGTATCCTTCGTGGAGACGCTCTTGATCTTGCCCTGGGCAATATCCAGCTGCGTGAAGGTCAGCTTGGTCTTCGTCATGTTGGTGGCGTTGATGAGGGCGCTGCCGTTGACGGCAAGCAGGGCAGAATCCACGATTGCCGCCTTTGTCACCCGCGGGTCCCGTCCGAAATTGGCGAAGGCCGTGGTATCGACATTGCCAAGTGCAATTTCTGCAACGCCGGGAACAACTTCGACATCAACGGTTCCCTGTCCGCCGCCCGTGCAGCGAATGTCCGCAAGCCGGGCTTCCGCGTGGGCGACTTCCACATAAAGCGGGACATTGACCTTGAGGCCGGCGATTGCCTGGAGCCCATCCACCACGACATTGACCGCAAGGCGGGTCTGGGCGGTACGGACCACGGTGCCCTGGCCGCCAACGGCGAGCGAAGGCGTTTCGACCGGCGGCTGGCCGATGGCGAGTGTCACCTTGGCCGAGGCGAGGCCGAGAACATTAGCGCCGAGATCAAGCGCCAGCTGGTTGCCGCCATTGCCGGCAACGGCTGCGGCATTGAGAAGGTCGAAGACGCTGGCATTGACCTTGAGATTTTCCCCGCTGCCAATGAGCTTTTCGGTGAAGGGACCGAGATTGACGATCTCTTCTAGCTTGAGCTTGATGTTGCTCTTGCCGGCGGTTTTTTCCAATGTCTTCAGAACGGTGACGACGGCTGGCTGCAGGCCCGTCGTTTTCGTCAGCGCGTTCAGGAACTTGCCGTAGGTAATCTCAGTCTGCAGCACGTCCTTGTAGGTGCCGGCGGTGAGGCCAAGATCGATCGCGAGAGCTTCGACGACATGCAGCGCGTTGACATCGGCATCGACGAGGGCCTGATAGTCCATGAGCTTGAGCGAGACCGTGGTGCCGAGCAGACCGCCGAGCAGGCTGTTCAGGAGGCCGTCATTGAGGCTGGCAAGCCGCGATCCCACCGAGAATGCGGCGACTTTCTGAGACGAGGCGGTTCCGGCGGCCGAAATCCTTGGCGGCGTTGTAAAGGCCGAAGCGAAGAAGATCTGGCCCTTTTCGAAGATGTTTACTTTCACCGCATTGGTCGGCTGGGCGTTTTCGACGAACCGCTGTCCGACCGGGAGGCTGGCATCCGGTTCATAATGGCCTTTGACAACCTCGGCGTAGCCGTGGGTTTTGGCAAACTCATTCCGGGGATCGAAAGGCTGCAGCCCGGTTGGCGTTAGCAGCCCCTGCGCCGTCCTGACGCCGAGGTCCAGGCCGTTGAGTGCAAAATATTGCTGCACCGTCTTTTCCGCGTCGGTGACGTTGGCTGCTGCCGAAATGGCCGCGAGATCGGCGGTCTGCTGCAATTGCCGCTTCTGCAGGGTCAGATAACCGTAATCGACGCCAATCGCCAGGATGCCGATAAAAAGCGGCGCCGTCAGGCCGGCGGAGATGGCGATGTTGCCGGCGCGATCCCTCAGGAAACCGGAGAGCAGGGAATGGATGGTCCTCATGTCATGCTCCTCCGATCCGGATGGTGGAAAAACGCCGGATGACCGGCTCGGGCAGGGTGTAGCTGTAGAGGCTCCAGATCGGCAGATCACGGGCGTCATATTCGACTTTCACCGTGAACTGGTTGGCATTGGCGGGATCAGTGGCGACGTCGACCGTGAAGTGTCTTTTATCCAGGAAGGCGTAACCGAGATCGCTCTTGGCGACGAAATCCCGGGCGAGCTGCTGGCGCTCGGTTGTGTTAAGGCCGGCGACCGCCGTTCTTGCCGCGTCGGCGGCGATCTGCTGCACCGAATAGGCCGCCATCAGATAAATGCCGTAGGCAATCATGGTCAGGAGGACGAGAAAGAAGATTGGCGCGACAATGGCGAACTCGACAGCGTTCGAGCCGGACCGATCGCGAAGGAAACGCACTGCATTACGCATAAAGCACCCCCGTTCCTTAAGGCACCAAGGTTCGATGCCTTGATTTATTATTTTCGGAAATGCTAATTTATAGGTGTTAATTTTGTGTTGACGTGCGCTTATGGGTTGCAGGCCTGTGTAAACCTTCGCGTCTGCTTCAGATCAGGCGAAGGCCCTTGAAGCTGGCGTGGCCATCCTTGCCGATGATGATATGGTCGTGGACGGCGATACCGAGCGACTTTGCCGTACCGATGATGGTCTTGGTCATCTCGATATCAGCACGCGAAGGTGTCGGGTCGCCGCTCGGGTGATTGTGAATCAAAATCAAGGCTGTAGCGGATAGTTCGAGAGCGCGTCGCACCACTTCGCGGGGATAGACCGGTGTATGGTCCACGGTCCCGTGCCCCTGCACTTCGTCGGCAATGAGGACATTGCGCTTATCGAGGAACAGGATGCGGAGGTGTTCCCCTTGTTCAAGTCAGTAAGCAAAATCAACCGTTTGCCGGAGACGTCCCTCAAACGTCCCCGGCGCGTCCCTCACTCGTTGTTCTCGTTGCGTTTTGCCAGACGCATTTCGGCAACGCGGCTGGTCTGGTTGATGGTGCCGCGATTGTAGCGGGCACTTGTCTGGCGGTTTTTATGTCCCGCAGATTTCATTACGTCGGTCTCGGATGCGCCCAGATCATACGCTTCGGTAATGGCGCCAGCGCGCGCATCCATGTTCCAGACATGCTTCGGTAGGCCCGCCTTATCGGCGACCTTACGCCACCTCTCGGTGAATTTTCGGTTCTTATAAGGAGCGCCGGTTGCCTCAGAAATGATGATTGGACCGATCCTCTTACCGGCGGGAACCCTGTCAATTTCCTCAAGAACGGCGGGGTGCAGCTTCAAATCATGTTCGACAGCGAAGCCGGTCTTTGTGTGGACCTTGCGCAGTATAAAATCATCGTCGATGTCAGACCACACCAACCCATTTACCCAGCGTTTGTCACGGTAGGTGATTCCGCCATCGTCAGTCTCGTCCCGCGGTTCCCATTCGCCCACCACGTCCTTTTGGCGGAGCGCGAGTTCGAACTGCAGTACGGTGGCGAGGGCAACCGAATGGAAGCCTTCTGAATGGGCAGATGTTCGCAGTGCGTTGACGTGTTCGATGGTCATCACCGATGTGCGAGCCAGCGGCGCCTTGAACCGGATTTTGCTGAGGATGGTGTCCGCTCGGAAGCAATCCTCGTGACCCAAGGTAACTCCGTAGCCAATCAACTGGCGGACAGTATCCATGGAGTGCTTGGCGCGCCAAGGCCTAGGCTTCAGCTGGCCGTCCTTGGGCTGCCCCCATGCCGTGTGCCACCGCTTGAAATCCGGGCCCAGCAGCTTGCTGACGTGCCTCGCGCCTACGGTCGCCTCGATAATCTTGAGGGACTTGAGCACGTTCTCACGGCTGTTCCATTTCATCGAATGGAACGGTGAATCTTCGTTTGTCTGATAGGCGCGAGAGAGACTCTTAATCGTGCCGTCGTAACCCGGTGCGTTGTGTTCGCCCGTAGCCGACCACGCGAGCATTTCAGCCTGGAGAATGCGGCATCGCGCTGCCAGTTGCTGGCGGCCTTCGGGTGTCTCCGGGTAGTGAAGTCGAACTGAAGACGGGCGATATCCACGCTTTGCTATGTCGGCGCGTGCTTCCCAATACTCCCGGTACGATCCGTCTTTATTGCGCTTCCGCTTCAGGCCAGGTGCGTCGGTCATGACCAGTTCTCCACGCCATCGATGGATGAGGGCAGGGTGCTTTGGGTCAATCCGTGCCGACGATCGAGAAACGCGCGTACAGCCGGCCAATAGCGACAGCCGGTGAGGGGATCAATCCGCGGCAAGCCCTCGCGCTCCCAAACTAATGCAAGGGCATCCCATTGCGTTTTCGTCTTGGGGCCAAGGATGCGCGCGGCGATCGACGCTTCAGAAAGATATAGCGGGCTGTTATCGTTTGCTGCGCGCATGCGTCCTCCTCTATTGTTCGTGACGTAACTTTCAGAACCAGCCTGCAAAAAGTCCAATGTCGCTTGATGAAAAAGTTTGGCCCCGCTCAACCAAGATGGAGCAGGGCCGCGACGGTTCGTTGCTGGTGAGGCCTTAGGTGGTGACTACGCCGTCGCTATTTCTGCCGGTATAAGAGGCCCGCGCAGCCACAAAGGCGCGCTGGGCAAGTTGGCCAGCCCGGGAATGCGGAGGCTGGCTGGGAAAGGTCAGTTAACTAGTTTTGGATCCATCCCAAGGGCGGCGCGGTAATCCTCGACGTCTTCCCTTGATATGGTCGTGATTTCGACAATGCGAAGATTGCTCAATTCGCTCAGCGTGCAAAGAAATGGATGTGGGAGGCCATCATAGTACATCGCATCGACCACGCCACCAGGGCGAAAGCCCAGTATTGTCAGGTACCAAACGTAGCCGTCGGATTTCTGAAACTTGAGCATATCACCCACCGAAAATTTCGGGGGGTTTTGCTGCTCGAAAACATCATGGAAGGTCGGTCTTCTTCTGCCGACCAGCGCACGCGGCAACTGCTCTCTGGCGTTGCTCCGCGCCGGTTCTTGTCTTCTGCTGGCATGCGTCATTTCAACGTTCTCCTCGGTTGCTGCGAAGCGATTGTTTCGCTATAACACGATACAAAATACATCGAGTTGGCCGTAAGTCAACACAAAAATGATAGAGTTATACAAAATGTCTATTACGGCGTCACAATGCCGGGCAGCGCGTGCCCTAATTAACTGGTCGCAAGATGACTTATCCAAGGCGTCAGCAGTGGGGCGAGCCACGCTGGCAAACTTCGAAAGCGAAAAATCCACGCCGTACGACAGGACTCTACGCGATATCCAGTCGGCCCTTGAAGATGCCGGCGTCATGTTCATCGACACCGGAGAGACCGCCCAAGGCTACGGGGTGACCATTAAGCCTTGACCATCTTGGCAGGCTAAACCATCTTGCTTCCCTGGGTCTGGGGGGCAAGAATGAAATTGCTGTTGGCGTTCGCGGTAGTGATTTTCGCATCAATAGGCATATGGCTGGGTGGAATTAGGATCATCGTAGTCCAGCCTATAGGCGCGCTTCCTGAGGGCGCAACAATCGTTGCTGCCGGCCTGGGCAACGTTCGATTGATTGATAGCCCAGATGCCATGTGCAGCAGGCAGCAAGGCGGAGTAAGTCTTCTCTGTCGGGCTGCGGCGCTCGGCGCGATAGCTGATAGTGGTAAAATCTTGCTGCGCCTACCTTACAGCGAAACATTGTTCAGGATCACCGGCGGCCCATTTCGTGACGGTTAGAAGTCGCAAACTTGGGTACACACTCTCATCCGCTGCGGCCCGTGATTTCGAGATCGCCGAATAGTACTCTGTTAGTGCGCAGCCACGGGCAAAATCCCCCTATCACCTCCGAAAAAGGGTTGGCGCGCGATCGACGTGAAGTTATCTTCGCGACGGACGTGCGCGCGATCTAACCGTTACTTCGACTCTATATGGATCACCAGGAGTACGCTACTCGGCCCTGCGCAAAATAAGACGCAGCATCTGATAATCTGCGATAAAGCGACAACACAATCTTTGCGGCTACTAAAGCGTTGTGATCAGCGAGATCGAGGATTGTGTCGTAAGAAGGTGCCAGCATCATCTTGGACAAATCGCGCGCATTTTTGTTGATATACTTTTCGGCACCATCTCCCGGTTTGAACTCGTTACCGCTCATGCGAAGGTAATAATTTTCGGACAGGTACTGATAGAAGCCGCGGTAACTATCGTGAATACTATTTCTATTTTCGACGAAGTTGGGAATTATTTCCTGCAAGGCTTCGAAAGCGCTTTCTTTTCCTAAAACATCAACGTGACCTGGCGATGCGTACTGAATTTTATCAAGATTTAACTGGTCTCTCGGAGGGATATTATCCGCCAGATCGCGGAAAAGATGGACGTAGCTAAAGCCGCCCTGAAACGGTCGATCAAGAAACGCTTCTTTTATCTTTCGCTTAGTCGTAGTAGGTGTGGAGTCGTCCTGCCAGTTTTCAGCGGATATAATAAACGCATAAACGTCCGAGAATTTCTGCTGAAACTGGCCGAAATCGGTCAACTCCCACTCACCATCAATCAGCAGAGTCTCTTTATCGGAAGCTTTGATTGTCTGATGCTCGTAATCTTCAGTATGGTTGGTCGAGAAAAAACGCGGCGACGGCATGTATTTTTCAGCAATCTCACCCTGCCACGGTTCCATCATTATTTTCCCATCGACCATATCATGAAGATCAAAATGGAAATGGAGTCTCACTTTCGGGTAGGTAAAGAGGTATCGAAGATCCACGGTGCCCGAAAGATACTTATCCCAGTCTGCGATTGAGACGGTGGTTGCATGGAAGAACGATCTACTAGAATCCTCATGGGGTATCGCCACAGCCACAATTCGCTTCTTTTGAGAAAGCAAAGTTATTAGTTGGGGCTCATCCATGTAAACTAGCGTCGCTTCATATTGAGCTGAACGGCGGGCCATCAGACAGTCTCTATCTTTTTGATTGCAGCGACAGGATCAAAAGTATCATACATCCAGAAATCAACGTGCTTGTTTTTTTCCAGTGAAACGCCAGCGCCCGATTCGATCGTTAAATGCGCAACGAACGGGCCGCCCTCGCGTGGCTTTGGAAGGCGATAAGCAATATTCTTGGCTTTATCAGCGCAAGTAAATAACGAGCAAGATGCGTGCTTGCACGGATCAGCTAAGGGATTTAGGGGCCGCTTCCTGGCGGCTTGCGACAGAAAGTCGTCCTTTGTAGGGGAGTCAGATGTCACGCATCTATAGGCATCGGCTATTTCAATGTCGGCGGCTTTCGCCGGCGGACACTGATCCGGTAACTCTTCCCAAAACCCCATAACTCATCCCCATTTTTTCTGGTGTATTACTACGACACTTCCGTGAATGCAATTAGGCGTGTATTGAACTTTTGTGTGGATAGTAGGGGTTGAAATAACGACGGGCACTTTGGGGCCCTAGGTCTCCCCAATTTTGAGGAGACCTACGCCATACCTTTGAGCGAAACGCTTTACTGGTGGACTGGGGCGAGTGTCCAGTTGAGCTTCACGTTTCGCTTCTGCGCAGACCTGAAGCCGACATCTCGGCTGCCCCTAGGCCTCACTCTTCGCTTTTGCCGCCGTCGATAACGGAAAACGTCGGCGCCATGCGTGGGGCGTCCATTAGGCCGCGTGTGGCCTTTATTGCAGCCTCAAGATACACGGTCGTTCTTTCATCAGATGGCAGCGCGTTGCGGTAGGAACTTATTGCCGTTTCCAGAAACTCATCGAGTATTACGCCCTGCTCAGGCAATGTTTCGCGTAAAATCGACGCGATAAGATGCGTCGCGTTTTTGAGGGCGAACATTTCTCCCTCAACCGTCAAAAGTCGTCTGTTGTATTCCTCAATCAAAGTTTCACGTTCCTTTTTCGAGCGTCTCTAACTGCTGCTTCCACTCTAAGCGGTATTTCTGCTTTGTCCTTGGCCATTTGCGCACGAAGCTGTGCGATCTCGGGGCCGGTGCCCTGCACGTTGTAAACGGGAGAGAAATTCACGTTAACCGCGCCGCCACCCGATCCGCCCGTGACTGACTTCATATCCGGAATACTGGGAGGCGAGAGCGCCGGCATTGCGCCGACGTAGCCGCCATCAGCGTACCCCTTAAGGCCACGCCTCATGGCCTCCATCGCCGCAGGACCGCCGGCAGCTTTGACGGCCGCCTGGTCGAATACGTACTCACCTCTGTGCACGACGCCTGCTGGCTGGTATTTGCCCCCGTCGCCGGTGTAGCCGCCGTTAGCAAACAGGCCGCCAGTGATCGCTCCGGATTTAATTCCCGCCCACTGCGAGCCACCACCAAAGAGGCCACTGAACAGGCTAAATAGTCCGCCCCCACTGCCGCCGGCATTGTTGATCTTGAAGATGTTGTTCAACACGTCGTTGATCAGGGCGTTGCCGATCTTCTTGAGGCTATCGGCGAGAATGTCTGCCGCGCTGGCTCCCTCAATGAAGCCGTCAATCATGCCTCGCGTAACATCCTTGGCGGTTTCCATCGCCTCTTCAGCGCGCTGGCGTATCTCATCCTGCTTTTCGGGAAGCCGCTCGGATTCGACGACCGCGTTTGCATACCCTGCCGCTAAATCCTCGATGCTGGCCGTCAGTTCAGGCGTGATTTTAACGCCAGCCTCTTGCGCCGCGGTCAGAAGCTCCTGTTTGGCGCGGGCGAACTCGATGGAATGCCCGTAGTCATTCAGGAGGGGATTGAGACCAGCCTGCGCTGCCGTCTCAGCGTTCAGAGCCGCCGTTCGCTTGGTGATCTGCTCAACTTCTCGGGCATACTCATCAGCCCGCTTCCTGCTGGATTTGCCGTCTTTGTCGGCTGTGACCTGATATTTCTTGTCGGTGATGTCGACGGGCGTGAATTTCTTGCCGTTGACGGTTTGGGTCTTTCCGCTGCCCCCCACAATCGAGGGCGCACTGGTGGGATATTTCAGCGGCTTGTCATTCAGCACGTCTTGAATGATGCTGGACGCTGTCTTTGTGGCCTGTTCATTCAAGGCCGCCAACTCGGCCCTGGCGCCATCAAGTCGAGATCCGTTCGCCCTTGCGCGGCGCACTGGCTGCGATTCGAGATCCGCGATCTCTTTTTCCAGTTCCAGCCGCTTCTGGGTGTTGTCGACGAGCTTTTCGCTGGCTTTAACAGTTGAGTTGACCGTCAGCGCGCCACCGAGAACTGATAGCTTGCCATCGCCGTCGCTGTCCAACGCGCTAATAGCACCTTGACCAATGTTCTGAAGGCCGCTCGCCTTTCCTACCCATTCGGCGAAGTCTTGTGCTGCTTTTGCACCAGCGTTAAGCTTCTCGATAACGTACTGAATATCGGAAGCCAGGCCATCCATGTCGACGCTGTTGACGAAGTTCGCCATGTTGTCGATCGCGCCGCCGAACGTGTTCGCAGCCTGCGTGGATTCGTTGAACCTGCGGACAGAGTTCGTCAGGGCGGTGCGAAGGTTCTCAAGTCTCTGGTCTACCGTCAGTACCGCACCGGCAACCTTCTGCTCGAGCACGGGTGCACCCGCATTGATGCCGTCAAAGAATGCCTTAGACGAAAGCTTTCCTTCCAACATGATCTGGCGGAGCTTCGCGACCGATCCTTCGGCCTGCTTGATACCAGCGGCCGCGGCCTGCAGGACAGTCGGCGCGCCTTCGAGGATCGAATTGAATTCCTCAGCGCGAACTACGCCGGCGCCTAGGGCCTGCGAAAGCTGCAACAGGGCGCCCGACGCTTCCTGGCTGGACTGGCCAGACGCTCGCAGTGCTAGGGCTATGTTGCTGGAAAGGCTGATGATATCGTCCGACGATACTCCTAGCTCTTTTTGAACCAGCGAGACGCGGCCGTAGAGCTGCACCAACGTTTCTAGCGGCGCAGCGTTCTTCTGGGCAGCTGTAAACAGCTTCTGATACACGCCTTCCAGTTCTTCGCCAGCGAGGCCCGCAACTTTTAGGGAGTTGGTAATGCGCGTCCCGCTATCCGACAATTGCCGAAAGCCCTGGGCACCACCGATAAGGGCGAAGGCTTTCGCCGCACTGGCAGCGATTCCCGAATAGGTCGAATTCAGACGGGCCTGCATTCTGGCGGAAGTGGTTTCGACGCGCTTGAAATTGCGCTCCGCATTACGCGTGGCATTGGCGATCTTTCTTTCGAAGTCGCTGACGCGCGCTTCAAGCAACACGGCAAGTCGTTCATACTCAATTGCCATTCTTTGTGCTCCTTATCGCCTTCGACATCGCGCGCTTGATTTTCTGGCCAGCCTTTTTCTTTGCGGTGCAAAAGCCCGAGAAAAAGAATGGGTGCGCGGGTATGGCGGGTATCTCTGCGCCTTCGAACTGGCCGCCGGCGATATGCGCGCGCGTCCCAAATTCAACGAGGTGCGCATAACGGACCTTGGAATTGCCGGCCGTGATCATCGCCGCGTTTTCAGGCACGGTGGTTGCTCCGCCTGGCTGACTATGGGGCGGTGTTCTCTGCCCGCCTGCGGTCACCACAATGCTATCCTTGAGGTCGCCGTCGTCGACGGGTGCCAGCGCCTTCATAACGTCCGCCACGTCTTGTGCGGCAGACGTTATCGCGGGTTGGGTCTGCTCGCGCACGGCCTTGGGTATCTTTTCGAGACGGCGCTTTAGGCGGTCCCAGCCCTGAATCGTACGCTTAACCATTTACTGCGGCAGGCTCGGATTCGTCATCGGCTTCGGGCACGCCCTTTCCATGGAATGCGGCATCCATTACCCGAACCACCAATGGGAAATTCTCTGCCGCAGGGCGGTTCTCGACGTAGGTACGAACCAAACGCAGCGCAGCCACAGGCTCCATGCCGCCGCCGATCAGTCCGAGGCGCAGAATTTCGCGTGCGTCATTGAGATTGACGATGCCAGTGCGGACGGCGTGAAGCAGCGTCGCATACATCGAGCGATCTGTTGTTTTCTCCCATTCACTGGCCAAATCCCAAGTCAGTGCGAATTTGTACGTGCCGTCGGCGAAGTCTGCTTCAACGATGGCAAAAGGTTGTGCTGTGGTCATTATTGATCCATTCCAAGTTGGTTGATTTGCGTTATTACGTTGACGTTCAGATTGTTGGGGAGCGCGCAGATGCTGAAGTTTGGAACTACAGCTCAGTTTTGGGGTGGCGTAGTTTTGGGCATAGTGGTGCTGTCAGTCGCCATCCAATCCGTTCTAGTGGTATCGGAAGTTGGGGCCGCTCAAGCTTTCTTTAATGTGATAAAGTGGATTGGAACGTTTGAGTGGCTAAGGGAATATCAGACGCTATTGACTGGCGCGGCGGCCGTAGGTGCGGCATGGCTAAGTGTTCGGGCGGTCCGGGACCAGATAAAATCTTCTGAGCTCGCGGCACAAAAGCAGATTGACCATGCCACGTGGATCGAAAATAACAGGAACGAGGCAAAGCACACGGCCGTCAGGGCTTCCACTCCCTTAACGCTTTCAGATCTCATGGATTACTGTAGTGCGGTCCTTGCACAATTGGCGAACGCACACTCTCACTGTGCTGGACATATATTGCCCAAAACGGCGCCGCCCCTAGCGTTTCCAACTGCACCAACGTCAATAGTGGGCGACCTTAAGGAACTGATAGAGTTCTCAAAAATTGAGGACCGCAGGTTTATCTGGCAAATTTTGGTCAGCCTGCAGATATTGCGATCCCGCCTTGATAGTCTGAGGATTTCTCACCTATCCACTTCCTCGATTGTATCAGAAAGCAATATTGAAGCTTACATCGTGAACGCATCTGATTTGATGGCTAGAGCCGCGTCATATTTCGATTACGCTAGGGGGTTTTCCGATGCACATCCGGCGTTCGTGACTAGGCGCGAAGTGGGGGCTGCAATGTCTTCAGTTATTTGGAGCACCTCCGCGACCACTATTATCAACAAGTACGGTCTGACCGATGATACGCCTTGGGAGCCTTGGACGCGCTGACTATAATCGAGCTCCCTGGGTCATATTTTGAATTGGAAAAATGCACGCGAATGACCCCGGCCGGTCCCTGAAAAAGGTGGCTTTCGGAGTTTCGATAGGCCCCGTACCAGGCGAAAAAACCCGATGTTTTCTCGCGCGCGCGTTTGCGCACGCGTGAGGCGAAAAACTGTGTTTGCATTTAAAGTGCATTCCCGCGCCGGTCCGCGGCTGGGCAGGCTGATACTTTCAAGGCACCCCCCTCTCAGTCGTGCGTATCGCTCGCCGAGGCGAGATAAGTAATGATGCCCACTGGACTCGGTGTTCATAGTGTGGACAATTCTCCATTATTTCTGGGGAGACAGTCATGCGCTTTGGTGGTGTAGCAACGTTATCGGCAATCATTGTTCTGGCAGGTTTATCAAGTGCCGATGCGGCCTCCTGTAATTTCTCAAAGCCAATAGGTAGTTGTAAGGGAACGATATCTATTGACAGTACGAAAGGATCCAAGGGGAACTATTCAGCAGAAGCTACAGTTAGAAGTTCTGCTCCGACATGCTCCAAAGTAGAGTACTTGATCGATAACACCCCCAATCAGACGATTCTAAAATCCAGCAACTCCGATAGTGAGAGCTTATTCGGGACGTCGCCTGTCACCAAAAAAACTGTAAAAATTACAAAGTGCACTGCGTATGAAGACAGAGACGCCGTGACTTCAAAGGACGGTGGCGATGCCACAAATGACGTCGCGGGCCCGAAATTTTTTAATGGGACTTGGGAAGGTCAGGTTGGCATGATGTTCCTAAAGGCGGGCATGACTTTGACGATGAATGTGAACGGATCCACGGTTACCGGGGGAAGCCACGCTCATAACGGCACGGGCGACTATCAGATTAGGAATGGCCGAGTTTCAGGAAACCGCGTCACGTTCGACTATGCGCAGCCTATGGGTGGCGAGACAGCGAACGTCGTGATTACGCGTAAGTCTGCCAACTCAATTGAGTATTCTGGTTCGGCGTCGGGCGTGACAATGTCCGGAACCCTTACACGAAAATAGTTCGCTCGTCGTCGAGCGTGTGTTGCGCTTACGCTTAGCGATCTAGGTGGCCTGCTGCCGGGGCTCAGCAGCAGGCCGGTGATAGCGTGGCCACTCATACCCACGCTATCTGGATGCTTGGCGCTTAGGCCTCGAAATCACCGGTGACCAGAGACTCAGGGCGATAGACCGCGAGGGCAAGACGCTCCTCGATCCGGGCCGTCGCCATATTGAGCTCAAAGTCTTTGTCGTTCTCTGTGCTGAGTTCGAACGTGACCTGCTGCCGATCGAAGATCTGCGCAGCGGTAGCAAGTGCACCGACGAGGAACTGGCCGGCTGGCATAGCCGTGGTGTCCACGATGGGAAGGCGCCAGATTCGGCCCTGTCCTCCCTCTACTGGGTCGACGATAATGTAATTGCCCCCAGCATCCTTGGTCAGCTCAAGCTCCGCGAGGTCATCGGGATTCATCACGATGCCGGTTGCAGTGTACTCCGCGCGACGCACCTGCTGGATGGCTCGGCGAATGGTGTCAACGCGCGTATCGCCGGTCTGGCGCAGGCTTTCGTCGAATTCGGTCGCCTGCGGAATAAGGCCAAGGATATTCTGGCCAGTGCCGCTACCGAACAGAAGCTGCTGCTCCTCGACCAGCTTCAAGCCGGTTGTGCCGCGCAGATCCAGATAGGAGATTAGTCCGGCGACGTCATCAAGCATCTGCTTGGAGAGCTTGAAGAGGTGCGCAATGGTCCGAACCGACGCGGTCTTCAGGTCGAACGTGATGTCAGAATAGGGCTTCTGCGTAGTCTCGGCGACAGGTGCTGCGTTATTGGTGAAGCCGGTTTCCTGTACGAATTCGATCGAGCCGGCAGTGGTCTTGCCTGGCGCGATGAGGTCCCGCACCGTGAGAACACGCTGGGCTGGTGTGACTATGCCCGGGCGTCGGTCAGCGGGGACGAGAGACGTGCCCTGCGATCGACCAGTGCCGACGGTCGTATTGCCGGATGTGATGGCGGCAGATTCGACATAGGCGCGGCCACGATTGGCACCACCGTTGAGCTCCTTGAAGGCCGGCGTGTTGACCAGCGCACTTGCCAGGCTTTCGCCTGCGTCTTGCCCATAGTCGTCGTTTTCGCGCGCTGCGCGCCGCTCAAGGTCAGAAAGGCGAGTGCCGAGGTCGGCGGCGGTCGCGTCGAATCTGTCGCCGACCTGGCGAATAAGTGTTGCTACATCAGTCATATTCAGTCCTTAAAAAGAGAGGGGTTTTCGGCACGAATTCTGGCGCGTCGTGCGCTGCTATCGGCCAATTCTTCAGCCAATGCTTTTTCAGTTACGGCCACGGCTCGCTGAAACTCTGGGGTCGATGCCGCTAGCTTTTCCGCCAGTCGCTTGCGTTCTGCTGTGCCGGCGTAGTGCCAGTCCCAGACATGCTGTCTGGCTTCCTTGCCGTGTTCCACGAGCGCGGAAATGTCGGCATGCGGTTCTTGCGCTCCGGCCGCATTGGCCGCAGCGGTGATGAGGTCTTTGATGTCCATTAAAGTCTTCCGATGGCATTGAGGGCTGCGGCAGCATCGGCTTGCTCTGGTGCTTGGCCTTGAAGCTCCGCCGCTATCGCGGTTAGGGCTTCACCAGGCACGATGCGCGCGGGTGAGGCGTTGCCGCGAGATGGCGGCTCTCCGAACAGCAAATGCATGTTGTCAGCAGTGACCGAAACGCCAGCCGGGTTTTGCCGCACCATGAGGTGGCGAACGTGTTTCGGCTGACCGAAAAGCAGGTTTTCCAGAAAGACCGCAAAACGCTCGCCATTCATCGTCGCAAGATCGCCGAAAGTTTTTGCAGCCGACGGGCCTGTGGCAATGCCGCTTTCGCCGAGCAAGGCTAGAAGCAAGGTGACTACTTCTGGCTCTGATACGTCGAGTGGAAACCTGCGACTGCCTTCGGTCTTTTGTAGCTTGCCTTCGTCTTGCAGTTTGCCTGCAATGGCCCGGACGCGCCCAACCTTTAAGCCGAGCCGACGCGCGAAAAGGTGTACGACTTCGTAAAGTCGCATTGGCGCCTCCATTTTTTGAGAATTGGGATTAAGTGGGTTAAAAAAATCGCAGGCGCCCTGCCGGTCGTCGAGGAGACAGACGTCGGCAGAGCGCGCGATCGAACCGCGATACCACTCGCGGGATTTCAGGGTGGCAGTACATCCGTGCGCACCATGATTGGAAACTGGGGTGAGCTACCGCGCGCGGCAACCCACCATCACGGCAGTGACGGCTGCCGGAAATGATAAAGGCCCGCATCGCTGCGAGCCTCTCTCTCTTATAACCTGTGGCGCGGGGAAATGGGGTACCCCTATGCGGCAAGCCTGTCTTGAGTGCGCCAATGCCGATCCACAATCCCGAACCCGTCGAAGATCCTGGCGCGCGCCTCACCTTTGGCTCCTTTGCTCCCTGCGCCGAGTCGCTTGCCGATTTCGTCAAGCGTCATGCCGTCGACGACCGACCACTCGAAAGCTTCAAGGATGGCCGGGACATAAGCCAGCTTGGCGCGAAGGATCGCTAGTTCTCGCTTTGCATCGATCGCCGCCAGGATTGGCCAGTCGCCGTTCCACTTCTTAGGCACCGGTGCCGCAAGCTTGCGGGTGGTCTCGCCGGCAGATGTCTTTTTGGTTGGTGCGGTGTCAGCGTTCGCCTTCTTGCCTGTCACGACCTTAACGCCTTTTGACCGGCCTTCTGCATCTTGGTTCTCTACGAAGAAGAGGTTTTCGCATTCCTTGCCGATCAACTGCGTCGGCCGCGAAGCGGTGTCGTGCAGGTCTCGGTACCGACCTGCGAGCGAAAGGAAGTAGTCTTTGCCTTCGGTTCGCAAAAGCTTCTGCAGCGGCCAATCCGCATTGTCGTTGGCCGCTTGGCCGTCGTACCATTGGGAGGAATACCAAGCGCGTCCATTAGTCAGCCACTGGTCAATCTCTTCTTTCGCGCTGCATGCTGTGACGGGCGGAGGCGGATCACCTGGCAGCCTCACCGTGATGCCTGGTGCTTTCATGCGCGCGCGACTTGGCGACCATTCGCCAGCATCGAGGTCAAGTGCAGTCGGCGTGTCGCGCCGGTCAAAAACCGGGGTTTCTTTTTCCATTAGGCCGTCACCTTATGAAAGAGGGGTGTTTAGGGCTGCATACCGACGAGGCGCCGGATGCACATACTTTCCGAGAAAGGGCCGAAAACGGGTAGTCGATTTTGAAATTTTTTTTGATGTCTAACGCAGGTGTATAAAGTGAAATATATCCAGTAAAATTATACACTATAACAAATTATATAAAAAGTTATATTGTTAGCTGTGAGTAAATACCTCGAAATCTGAATTTTCGTTGCTTTGCAAAAATCTTAAGAAGATAATTCACTTGGTATAAGGGAGATTCGCCATGGCAGATGTGCTTGTGACATGCATCAATAAAAAAGACCGGAACAGCAGCCACGAGGGTATTACTCATCTCGGCAATCCGAACGCTGATGGTGGTGGTTGGAAGTGGACGAGGGCTGACGTCATTGCTTCAATCGAAGCAAAGACAAATACGTTCTACACGTATGTAAACGGAAACCGCGGCAACATTGGTGTCGTTAACGGTCCAAACGGGAAGTATGTAAGGACTTATGCGGACGGACAATGGAATGACAACCTGCTGTCTCTTTCCGAATGCTGAACAAGCCACGTTTGAAAGATAGAGATGACAGAAAAAAAGGTAGTTAAGTCGACTGGGTCCAGGCGTACCGCTGATGGCAAAACGCTCAACGACGGCAGTAAAAATATTAAGGTTCAGAAGTCTTTCACGACGACGCACATACCAAATAAGCTCGGGAAACCGAAGCCAAAGTAGGGTGACGCATTGTCTCTGATAGATTTCGAATGGTGGGCACAATTAATAGCCAACCTAATCACAATTTTCGGTCTGCCGCTCGCTTTGGCGAGTATATGGTTTGTTGTCCGGCAAATGAGGAACGACAAGCTAGCTGTGTCTGCGGGGGCAGTCGGTGCTATGCGCATCGGCATAATGGATCGCATTGACCGGGTTCATAACGCTGGCTCAGGCGGTGACACTGAAGCTTGGGGTGAGCAGGTCAGGGAACTCTTTAACGATCTAGAGCTTGCGTGCGCGATTTTCCTTGATGGGCAGCTGTCCGGCCGAACCGGTGTTCTTGCTGAGTCCTTGTTACGCGACCTCCTACTAATCATACAGAACGATGATGATCTAAAGATTGAATTGGAAAAAGCTGTTCATGCCCCCCACACGTTCGTTAACATCAAGGACTTCGTAAAAAGGAAAAGTGACAGTGCACCGGACAAGTAACCTATCAGTGAAGCAAACTGCAGACCTGGTGAGTGGCGAACTCGTACGCATAAGTTTTGGCGCGTCAGCATCGATTGCTGTTTTCATGAAGCACCTAGATCGTGGTCGGTCTCTTATCGGCGTTCTAAAATCTGAATCATTCGCCAATCCGATGACCTGGTATGTAGGAGACCTGCAGGATCACGTGCTGTCCTACGGCGTGGACTGGGTAGTTGATGAGATCCATGGACCGGAGACGGCATGCAGAGGGCGCTACGGGCAACAGTCTGCGACAATTCATTTGACAAAGAATGGTCCCGTTATGAGCTTTCGAGCTCCTGAACATTCTGGCGGATTCGGGTTCGTCCATTTTAATTTGAGCGATAATGCGGAAGTAGATTTCGACGCTGGAGGTGCTCCAGTGGATAATTGGAGCGTGTGGGAAAGTTTGGATCATGTGAACGCTGGCGGAGACCCTATATTGGAGATGAATAAAGCGGGCAGCTAGGCTCGACGCAAAGCCGCGCCAGCCGGTCGGCCAGCGCGTGAAGGTCGGTGGCTAGGTTCATGCTGTATTCCCAGGTTGTGGATTACGAAACGCGACCATCTTAGCAAAAGTTCGTGCATCCAATGAACAACCGCAAGATCCGATGTGCTGGACGCTTCCATCTTCAAGCAGGATGCCAGACCTTGCCGGGTTTTGCGGGCCATGCATGGTAATTGGCCAGACGGTGCCATCGTCTCTGACGTGCCAAGCCAGAAGTGGGCGCGCTACTCGAAAGCATCCCACAACAGTCAGTATTGTTTCTGCCTTTGCGGCGTGAACCAACATGCTCATCACTTATTCCCCATGGTTGTTGATGTATCCATTCCGATATCCGACTGGGCGAAGCGTTACGTGTTACGTTACGTACCCACCCTTCTAAGAAGGGGTGGGGTAACGGTAACGCGGTAACGCCTGCGCCTTAACCCCGTGAAAAAGCGTTACCGTTACCAAAGGGCGTTACGGTAACGCAGTTGGTAACGCGGTAACGGTAACGGTCCAAAGGCCGTTCTCATCCTTCGTAACCAGCCCTTTTTTCTCGAGGTTAGGCTTGCCGACGGAGAACCGCTTACGATGCGCCGAGCCTGACAAGCCTTCTTCTTTGTGAGTGTCGAACGCTTCACGCCACTCCGCCTCGGTCGCAGGCCTGCCGAGCGATGATAGGGCCGCAAGCACTGGCTCTTCGCTCTTGCTGGCCGCCGCAGTGTTGTCGTTGCTTGCGCTCGCTATCTTCGGCAGCTTCTGCTTCACCTGGTCGAGATCCAGCGGCACCACAACCGATGCCGTGATCTCTCGGCAGCTGCGCTCATCGACCTGGACGACGCGGCTTTTTATTCCGTAAGCAAACTTCGGCTTCAGGTTCTCGGCGACGTCGTTGTCCTTCTGGACCGTGGCCAGCGAACCGCCCTTGAGCTTTTGAACGCGCACGGTCTGGTCGAATGCGGCAAGTAGGTTACCATGCCCGCGCAGACGGCTGTCGTCACCGATTGGGGTGTGATGGACAAGGAGGATATGAGCGCCTGTCCATTTCAACGTGCGCTGAAGATGACGGGCTATCTTTGCCGTTTCTTCACCGCCGCTGTCGGAGCCGCTGCCTAAGGTGCGCGATAGGGTGTCGATGACAATCAGGTCGACATTGAAGCCATCGCTTCCATTATCCTGCTCAACATCCCATGACTGCTGCTCGACGTCGTAAACGATCTGCGATAGTCGGTCGGAGTCGTCGCCGATGAAATCCAGATCGCCGTCATAGATGGCGAGCCTCATGGGCTCTTGCAGATTGTGCTCATCGGTAAAAGCCTCAACACGGCGCTGCACCTGATCGGCGCGCTCAAGAGCGATGTACAGGACGTCACCCCTTAGCCATTCTGCAGGCTGTGTGGAATTTGCCTCGCAGTACATGCCCGCGCCTCTGCCCATCCAAGGGCGGCCGCTCGCGACATGGCAGGCGATATCAAGGGCGATGGTACTCTTCGTCGCCCCAGGCTCGCCGAAGAAGCAAGAGACTTCGCCTTTGGCAAGGAAGCCATCGACGATGTAATTCTTAGGAGGGATGTTTCCGAAGGTGCGATGGAAGCGAAACTTCGAAGTCGTGTTGGACGCGAACTTGGGCTGGTCTGCTCCGAACCAGTCGATATCCCTCATCGGCAGCCCTCCAGAGCCTCAACCGCAAGGGCAGTCAAACGTTCTGCGAGGGGCTTGGAAAACGTGGCGGTGCGGCGTGGGCCAGCTTGCGGTGCGAACAGGAAGTGCGCACCATCCGGCTGCCTAACGAGGCGTAGGCCGTAGAGGCGGATATGGTCGTTGAGCTCAACGTCAACGAAAGCGACGCAGTCCTTCGCGCCACGTTCATTCGTAGGGTGGCAGTACAAAATCTTCATGAAGTCTCCGTTCGGCGCATATAGGCGCGTTCCTGCCGGTGGGCGCCGGCAGGTTGTTGTTTGCTGATGATTGTAAAGGTGGTCAGGCGGCCTGCCTCGATCGAATCTCCGCCTTCAGTTCAGCGGCGTAAGCGGCCATACGGTCGTCATATTCCTCAACGCGCTGGGCGATGCGCTTGTTGACCGCCGACACAATGTGATCTTCGACACGAGAGGCTTGTCCACTTAGCCATAGACGCGCCGCCTCGGCGCGAGCTTCTTCATGTGTCGACCAGTAGCTAACGTTACCGGGCGAGTAGTCGAACTGAACCTCATACGGACGACCGTTTTCGCCGCCACACACGGCGGCGATATTGTCGACGTAACAATCATCTGCTTCAGCTTCCCGCAGAACCTGCGTGATTGGTACTGCCTCGTTCTCCTCGGCGAATTGCATAATTTTCGCGACGATAGTTTCGTGGTCTTCAGTCATAGCTTCTCCTTCGCCGGCAGCGCCGGACGTTGAATGTATTGGCGATGTGGGAGGGGGCTGCTAGCTCGGGTGAGGGACGACTGTTAGTTAAATCAACCGCTTATAACAGAATGCGGAACTGTTCGCGTGTTTCATGGGCCATGGCGGCGTGGCAATAATCGATGACCGAGGACCAGGAACTCAGAACCTGCTTGTTGCGGATTTCGCTTTTCAGCATGCGCTGGGAAACGGAGGCGACGAGTTTCAGGTCGAACGCCACGGCTTCGCCCACGCCCTTCACCTCCTGCAACAGCGGCAGAGGTGCGCCGAGTACACCGCCCAGCGTGCCGAAACGGGCAAGGAGCGCCTTGGCGATGGGCTTTGTGTCGCGCCGCGGTATCAGCCGGAACAGTAAAAGCTCCAGCAACTCATAATCGGCAAGCGCCGCGTCGCCGCCATCGCGATACCGCGCCCGCAGCCGGTCCCGGTGACCATGATAATGGGCGGCATCCGCCGGCGGTTCGATGACAGGCACCGGCTTCTTCACCGCATTTCGCGGCTCGGCAAAAAAACCGCGCTCGTCCGCCCCGTCGAAGAGATCGCCTTCGCCCGCCTGAAAGCCGGACGTCGTGGAAAGCTCGGCGGGAGGCGGGGCGGGGCGTCTTGCCATGGGCGGTCTGGCCTTATGAAGGGGTAAGCGGCGGCAGGCCCGGACGGTCGAAGCCGCCGGGCGACAGCGTGAAGATTTCGCAGCCGGTGGCCGTGACGCCAACGGCGTGTTCATATTGGGCGGACAGCGAACGGTCGCGCGTCACCGCCGTCCAGCCGTCGGAAAGCACTTTCACATGCGGTTTGCCTAGATTGATCATGGGCTCGATGGTGAAGATCATGCCTTCCCGGATTTCCGGACCTTCGTCCGGACGGCCGTAATGCAGGATGTTTGGCGTATCGTGGAACAGCCGCCCAACGCCGTGCCCGCAGAAATCGCGCACCACCGAGCAACGTTCGGCTTCCGCATAGGTCTGGATCGCCGCGCCGATCGCGCCGGTGCGCACACCGGGCTTTACAGCCGCGATACCACGCAGCAGGCATTCATAGGTCACTTCCATCAGCCGCTCGGCAGCGCGCTTGATCTGGCCGACCGGATACATGCGGCTTGAATCGCCATGCCAGCCATCGAGCACATAGGTAACATCGATGTTGACGATATCGCCTTCCCGCAGCGGCTTCTCATCGGGAATGCCGTGGCAGACCACATGGTTGATCGAAGTGCAGACGGATTTGGTATAACCACGATAATTGAGCGTTGCCGGCAGCGCGCCGTGATCGGCGCCGAATTCGAAGACGAAACGGTCAATGGCGTCCGTTGTCACACCCGGCTTGACGATTGCGGCGAGTTCATCGAGACAACGCGCCGTCAGCTGGCACGCCTTGCGCATGCCGTCGAAATCCTCAGGGGTGTAGAGGCGGATGACGCCTGTATTCTTGAGGGGGGCGGAGGCGGCGTCGATATAGGTGACCATCATAGTGCTTTCTGTCTCTTTACGTCCCTGTTCATAAAACAGCCGGACGCCACTCGTCCATCTTAACCGTTCCGTTGACTGAAATTTGTGCCGGGGTGACCGCGCATTTCACGGCATAGGCCTCCACGCCCCGCGCCATTGCCCGTTGGAAAGCCAGCGCATAGACCGGATCGAGATCGTCGCAGATGCGCATCCGATCGCAATCGCCGCGCTGGATGAGATAAAGCATCACCGCCCGGTGACCGGCTTCCGCTGCATCGCCCAGTTCCTCGAGATGCTTTGCGCCGCGTTTGGTGGCGGTATCGGGGAATTCTGCAAGGTCCTTCTCGCGCATGAAATGCACGTTCTTGACTTCCACATAGGCGTCCGGCCGACCGGGTTCGGATAGCAGGAAATCGATGCGGGAATTGCGCCCGTATTTCTGTTCTCGGCGGATTATCGAATAGCCGGCGAGTTCCGGGATACGGCCGTTCAGGATCGCCTCTTCCGCCAGCCGGTTCGGCATGCCGGTATTGATGCCGACGACGGTGCCGTCGGCCTCGACCATTTCCAGCATATGACGGTATTTGCGGGTGGGGCTGTCATGTTGCGACAGCCAGATGCGGGAACCCGGCGTCGTCAGCCCACGCATGGAGCCGGTGTTGGGGCAGGACCCGGTTATCGCCGTGCCGTCTTCCAGAACTGCGTCGAAGAGGAAACGTTTGTAGCGGGAGATCAGCGTTGCGGGAACGAGCGGGGGCGTGAAGATCATGATGCCTTGAGGTGAGCTTGTGTGTTTGCAGGGTCTTTTTATCCCTCATCCCTGTGCTTGTCACAGAGAACCAGCCAGCCCAAGTCCTTGGGCTGAAGCAAGTCTTTCGCCGCGTAGACCGGCGCCTACTGGATTCCTGTGACAAGCACAGGGATGAGGGTGACGGGGAACACCTGTGGAAGAGGCCTTTCTGCCGTGTACTGGTCATCTTTTTCACAGATATCCTACAAAAGAACATAGGTTCCCGGCGCATCGCCGAGCACCGGGCGCTTGCCGTCTTCCGGTTTCCGCGCCTTTACCTTCTCGGCGTTCTGGCTTTCGATCCAGTTCTGCCAGTACACCCACCACGAACCCTTGTGAGGTGTGGCGGCGGCCTGCCAGGTGTCGAAGTCTCCGGCTGGTGATGGCCCCGTCCAATACTGATACTTCTCGAGCTGCGGCGGGTTCACGACGCCGGCAATGTGGCCGGAAGCGCCGAGCACGAATTCCACCGGCCCGCCAAACAGGGCAGCACCCGTGAACACCGATTTCGCGGGTGCGATATGGTCATCGCGGGTGGCGAGATCGTAGACGGGTATGTTGATATCGCCGAGATTGATGCGCTTGCCGGCAACGCGCATCAGACCGCGGGCGAGATTGTTCTCGAGGTAACAGTTGCGCAGATAGAACGAGTGGCTGGCGGCCGTCACCCGGGTGGAATCGGAGTTCCAGTAGAGCAGGTCGAATGGCAGGGGTTCGGTGCCGCGCAGATAATTATCGACCACATAGGGCCAGATAAGATCGGAGGCGCGCAGCATGTTGAAGACGGTGGCCATGATCGAACCGTCAAGATAACCGACGGCCTGCATGTGTCTGTCGAGCGCGGCCAGCTGACCTTCGTCCACGAAGACCTTGAGGTCTCCGGCATGGATGAAATCGGTCTGGGCGGCGAGCAGCGTGGCGCTGCGGATGCGCTCATTGTCCTGCTGCGCATGCAGCGCCAGCGCCGAGGCCAAAAGCGTGCCGCCGACACAATAACCGACGGCGTTGATCTCCTTTTCGCCAGTCCGTTCCTCGATGGTATCAAGCGCAAAGTCGATGCCTTCGCTGATGTAATCGTCCCAGCCTTTTTCGGCCAGACCGGCATCCGGGTTGATCCAGGATACCATGAAGACGCTGTGGCCCTGTTCGAGGCACCAGCCGACGAAGGATTTCTGCGGGTTGAGATCGAGAATGTAGAACTTGTTGATCCAGGGCGGTACGATCAGCAGCGGCCGTTTGAAGACCTTTTCCGTCGTCGGCTCGTAATGGATGATTTCGCAAAGCGCGCTTTTCGCAACGACCTTGCCTGGCGTGACGGCAATGTTCTGGCCAATGACGAATTTGCTGTAATCGGTCTGGCGAAGCTTCAGATGGCCGTTTCCGGCCGCGACATCCTCCGCCAGCTGCGCCATGCCCTTGACGAGATTGGCGCCGCTGGAGGCTACCGTCTCGCGGAAGACCTGCGGATTGGTGAAGACGAAATTGGCCGGAGAAAGCGCCTCTGTCACCTGCCGCATGTAAAACAGCGCCTTGGTGCGGGTGTGCTCATCCAGCCCCTCCGCCTCCGTCACCATCCGGTCTGCAAAACCGACGGTCGTCTGATAGGCCTTGAGAAGAAAATCGAAGAACGGGTTGGCCTGCCAGTCGGCATCGGCAAAACGTTTGCTTCTGCGCTGTGCGGGGCCGCTTTCGGCCGTTTTCTCCGAGGTCGAATCGGAGGCTCCGGAAAATTGCGCCACCGATTTCGACCACAGATCGTAATAGCTCGACAGCAGATGGGTCTGCGCTTCCAGTGACCGCTTCGGCTCGGCCATCCAATATTCGGCGACATCGGAGAGCGTCTTGACCAGATCGGTCACGGGATCGGCGCTCGTCTGCGGAATTTCGCCGCGTTCGCGTGGCGCCAGCCATTCACCGGCAGCCTTGCCGAGGTTTTCGAGCGCGCGTGCGATGTTGATCGCGAAGGTTTCGGGGTCGCGGATCAGGTAGGCCTCGGCGGAACTGGCGTCGAAGCCGGGCGTTTTGTCACCCTTTTTCGTGCCCCCGCCGTCAACACCTGCCATGCACCATCCTCCACCAAATTTGTGTTTGCACATTCTGCATGAAAACGAATACAAGTTCCACCAGCAAGGGGAGGCCGCAAAGGGCCGAACCGCGGTCGAATTCGATATCGGCAGATATCCTTACAGGCGGAACATGACGATGGGCAAGCACATGGGCAAATGCGGCACATGGGGAACATATGCGGAAAGCGCCGCAAGAATAGCGTTCCTCTCGCTCTCCGGCGCCATGCTCGTCACCACGCTTGCCGCCTGCAAGGCCCCCGAGCCGATTGTCGCGCCCGCCCATATGCGCCGTCCGACGGCTGAAATCGTCGGACCTCGCCCGGTCAGCGACACCGCGGTAAGCCAGAAGCGCGACACCGGGACCTATCCGACGTTCTCGCAGCCGCTGACGGCCGCTGGCACGCAGATGGGCGACGACGAAGCCTCAACCATGGAATCGAGCCTGTCTCGCCTCGGCGCGGCACGGCGCAACGGCCAGATATCGGAAGCCGAATATAAGCGCCGGGTGGCCGAGCTGCGGGCGCTGGCAGAAAATCAGAAGCCGGTTGCAACGCCTGCATCGCAGTGACGAGCTGGGCGAGTGCATGTCACTTGTTTCTTCTCCCATAGGGGAGAAGTCCGCGGCAGCGGGATGAGGGGCAAGCTCTCCGCATATCTCCGCGTTTGCCCCTTCATCCGGCCCGTCGGGCCACCTTCTCCCCGCCGGGGAGAAGAAACAAGCGGGGATGCCGAACGTCCTACAGCGACAATCACGGCTGAAGGTTCTGTCGGCCCGGCAATCATAACTCCTTCTTTACCCTGCCTTTGAACCTTCCGCTTACCGAAGATGTTAAGCGGATGGATGCGGTTTGCAGCTTATGGTGCAGCCATAACAAACAGGCCGCTGAAAAAGCGGCGCACAGGGTGAAATATCATGAAATGCATCGCCGCTTTGCTGGTCCTTGCCGGTTTTGCGCTCGCACCAGCTCAGGCGCGGGCGCCGCACATCAATTTCGGAACGTCCGCACTTCAGGGGCGATGATCGAGGGGGGCGGCTGTCAGTCGTTGCCTGCCGCTTCACTCAGCGCATCGAGATCGGGCACGGTGATGTGACGGTTGTTCTCGATGCGGATAATGCCTTCCTTTCGCAGCTTTGTCATTTGCCGGCTAACGGTCTCGATGGTGAGACCGAGGAAATCGGCAATGTCGGCACGCGAGAGCGGCAGGTCGAAGCATGACTTGTCGTCGTTTTCCGGGTCGATATGGGTGGCGATCATATAAAGGAAGCTGGCAACCTTTTCCTGCGCCGATTTGCGCCCCAGTGTCAGCATCCAGTCACGTGCCTCGTCCAGTTCCTTGAGTGACTGGCTGTGCAGCTTGCGTTCCATATCAGGCACTTCGGAGACCATGCGGTCGACGACGCGGCGCGGAAAGAGGCAGATTTCCACATCGGTTGCGGCTTCCGCCGTCATCTTGCTTTCCGCCATGAACGGACGGCCAAGAAAATCCGGTGCGAATTGCAGGCCGACGATCTGCTGGCGGCCATCCGACATCATTTTCGACAGCTTTACCACGCCATTCAGGATATTGCCGTAGGAGGTGACGAGCTCGCCCTGGCCAAGAAGCTCATTGCCGGCCTCCAGCTTTTTGCGGCTGGAATGGCGGTTCAGATCGCAAAGCTGCTGCGGTGTCAGCGTGCTGCAAAGACCGCCGTGACGCGCCTCGCAGGAGCGGCAAACAACCGGCTCTTCCGAATTGTGGATGGTCTTCTGCAGCGTGTCCATAAGCCTTTTCCAATGCTGGCTTTGCGGGACGATTGCGACTCTGGATATCAAATCCGGTCTCTTTAAAGGCGTGTGCGCTGTAGCCGTCGTCCCCGCGTCTACTTTAGCAAGAACTTATGGCTCAATTTGATTGAAGTCAAAGTTGCAAACTGTCGCAGCCGCTACTGAAAGAGGGGAAATCGACATTTTCTTGATAAAAGGCAAATCGGGTGATGAATATCGACCTTCTTCACAAATATTCCGGGGCAGTGCCGCGTTACACGAGCTATCCGACCGCGCCGCATTTCCACGAGGGAATCGATAATACGACCTATCGCGGCTGGCTCGGCGCACTCGGTCACAGGAATCGCCTGTCGCTTTACCTGCATATTCCCTATTGCGACCGGCTTTGCTGGTTCTGTGCCTGCCATACCAAGCACACGCTGAAATACGAGCCGATTGCTATTTATCTTGAAGCACTTAAGCAGGAAATTGCTGCGGTCGGCGCACTTGTTTCGCCTGACGCCGTGGTGAGTGCCGTGCATTTCGGCGGCGGCTCGCCGACCATGCTTGACCCGCAGGACATGCAGGACCTGATGGACTGTCTGCGGCGTCACTTCACTTTCGGGCTGGCACCAGAAATCAGCGTTGAGATGGATCCCAACGATCTGGACGAAAGCCGCTATGACGCGCTTGCCGCCATCGGCATGTCGCGGGCGAGCCTCGGGGTGCAGGATTTTGATGACAAAGTGCAAAAAACCATCAACCGCATCCAGTCTTTCGAGCAGACGAAATCCGTGGTGGACGCCGTGCGGGCGAGGGGCGTTCACTCAGTCAATTGCGACATTCTTTACGGGTTGCCGTTCCAGACATGCGAGACACTGAAAACAACGGTCGATCAGATCGTATCGCTTGACCCTGATCGCATCGCGCTTTTTGGCTATGCCCATGTTCCCTGGATGAAAAAACACCAGTCGCTGATCCCCGAACATGCGCTGCCCGATGTTGCCGAACGCTACCGCCAGATGACGGTGGCGGGGGAGATGCTGAGGCAGGCCGGATACAGCCAGATCGGCATCGATCATTTTGCCCGGGCGACCGACACATTATCCCAGGCCGCCCAGGCGGGTGCCCTGCGCCGCAATTTTCAGGGCTACACGACCGATACTGCCGATGCGCTGATCGGGCTTGGCGCATCATCCATCGGCCGGCTGCCGCAGGGCTATGTGCAGAACATGGTGGCAACCGGTGAATATCAGCGCATGGTGGGTGAGGGCGGTCTTGCCGCCGTGAAGGGCATTGAGTTGTCGCAGGACGATCATCTGCGCTCGCATGTGATCGAAAGGTTGATGTGCGATTTCTCTATCGATCTTTCGGACTTGCAGCACCGTTTCGGTAAGGTGAGCCATTCCGTGAGGGACCAGGCGCAGCAGTTTGCCGCAGGCGACAGGGACGGTCTGGTGCGGCTGGATGCCGATATTTTTGCCGTGACGGAGGTGGGAAGGCCGTTTGTACGTAATATTGCGGCAATCTTCGATACCTATCTCGGCAATGGGCGCGGCCGTCATTCGGTTGCTGTTTAGGCAACAGTTTTGGGGCAAATTTCAAAGTTACGTCACGAAACCATTGGCTTTTTTGCGCGACTTGCCTATGTGGTGCGTCAGAAAGAATAATTCATACGAACGACAATAAGGATTATGGGCGTGACAGCTACATTCGACAAGGTTGCCGACATTATCGCCGAAACCAGCGAAATCGACCGCGAAACCATTACGCCGGAGAGCCACACGATCGACGATCTGGGCATCGACAGCCTCGACTTTCTTGATATCGTTTTCGCGATCGACAAGGAATTCGGCATCAAGATTCCGCTCGAGCAGTGGACGCAGGAAGTCAATGAAGGCAAGGTTTCCACGGAAGAATACTTCGTGCTGAAGAACCTTTGCGCCAAGATTGACGAATTGCGCGCGGCCAAGGGCTGATATGACGGTGCCCGCTTCCGGCGGGCATTTTCTTTTGATGCCGCCTGCGGGCAAACCATGACTAACCGACCAGAGACGGGCCGGACGGATGCTGCTTGAATATTTCCAGATGATCGACAAGGTCGAGGCCGTGGACATGACGGCGCGCACGTTGAAGGCGCGGTCCGTTGTTCCCGATAAAAGCCCTGTTTTCGAAGGCCATTTCCCCGGCATGCCGCTGGTTCCGGGTGTGCTTCTGATCGAGACAATGGCGCAGGCCTCCGGCATGCTGGTTCTGGCATTTTCCGATTTCGCGTCCATGCCGTTCCTGATGTCGGTCGATGGCGCCAAGATGCGGACTTTCGTGGAGCCGGGTGCTGTTCTCGACATCGAGGCAGTGCTTGAGCATGACGGTTCGGGCTTTGCGGTTACCAAGGCAAAGATCACCTCCGATGGCAAGAAGGTCTGCGACGCGCAGCTGAAACTGCGCACCATGCCCTTCAGCGAGATCCCGCTTGGGCCTATCGTCAAGAAGCGGGCGGAAGAAGTTTGCCTGATGGCGGCGATTGCCGCCGATGCACGGAAATAAGCTTTTTCATTCGTTTCGGAGAAGACAGTTTTTCCTGTCGGCCCGGTTTTGATGCACGAAAATCGTGGGCTCGCGACGGTGGATCGGGTCTTCGCCATTGCCAATCCGCACCGCGCGCTTTATTCCGCAACGCATGAAGTGGTTGTTCGCAACCGCTGTTGGATAGCCGTGACCGTTTCGGCGGGGCCGGCTGCAAAGGATGACAGACGATGAAATCTGACAATGATGTGGTGATAACAGGGGTCGGCATCGTGACCTGTCACGGCGTTGGCAGCCAGGCGCATGTGGCGCTTCTTTCGGGAACCGCCGCGCCGGCGACGATTGTCGAGACGGAAAAATTCAAGCCATATCCGGTTCATCCCATGCCCGAGATCGACTGGTCGGCACAGATCGCCAAGCGCGGCGACCAGCGCCAGATGGAAAACTGGCAGCGTCTCGGCGTTTTTGCCGCCGGTCTTGCACTTGATGATGCCGGCTTGAAGGAAAATGCCGAAGCCTGCGCCACCATGGATATGATCGTTGCTGCCGGCGGCGGCGAGCGCGACATCAATGTCGATACGCTGATCGTTGACGAGGCTTTGAAGCGCAACGACCGCGAAAAGCTGCTGAACGAAAAGCTGACGACGGAACTGCGCCCGACGCTGTTTCTCGCCCAGCTTTCCAACCTGATGGCCGGCAATATCTCCATCGTGCACAAGGTCACCGGCTCTTCCCGGACCTTCATGGGCGAAGAAGCGGCCGGCATTTCCGCCGTCGAAACCGCGTTCCATCGCATTCGTTCGGGCGAATCGAGCCACGCTCTCGTGGGCGGCGCCTTCTCTGCCGAACGTCCAGACATGATCCTGCTGTTCGAAGCCATCGGCGCGCATGCGCAGGGCGAATGGCAGCCCCTGTGGTCGCGCGAAGGCCAGGAAGGCGGCGGCATGGTTTCCGGCTCGCTCGGAGCCTTCCTCGTGCTGGAATCACGCAAGCATGCCAGCGAGCGCGGCGCGCGCATCTATGCCCGCATCGACGCCATCGAAGGTGATCGCGGCAGCCGCGACGACGGCAAAATGGAAAAGCGCATGGAGCGTCTGCTGGCCCCGGCAACGGACAGCGCCGCGACCGTCGTCTTCTCCGGCGCCAGCGGTTATGACGGCGTTACGGCCCGTGAGAAGGATATTCTCGAAAAGACCTTGCCGAAGGCTGCCATCCGCGGTTTCGGCGGTGTCACGGGCCATGGACTTGAGGCGCAGTTTCCGCTCGGGCTCGCTCTGGCGGCGCTGACGCTTGAAAGCGGTGCCAAGGTTCCTACCTTCGACGCGAATGCGGAAAAGCCAATGGGCGAGGCGGCGACCGAGGCTGTCGTCACCACTGTTGGCCATGTCCGCGGCGAAGGTGTCGCCGTTCTGTCCCGTGACGTGTGAGGAGAAAGACCATGACCAATTTTAAGGATCATCTCGGTCGCCCGATCGTCGCCGTCACCGGCATGGGCATCATTACCTCGCTCGGTCAGGGGCTTGCCGATAACTGGGCAGCGCTGACCTCGGGTAAGTCAGGCATTCACAAGATCACCCGTTTCCCGACCGAAGGGCTTTCGACCAGAATCAGCGGCACGGTGGATTTCATCGATATTCCGGTTCCGAATTCCGTCGAACGTTCCTATGCCTTCGCGCGCGAAACCACCATCGAGGCGCTGGCGCAGGCCGGCATTTCCGGTGACTTTGACGGCCCGCTGTTTCTCGCAGCGCCGCCGATCGAGCCGGAATGGAGTGCCCGTTTCGAGCTTGCCGACCGCTCTCCGCCAGCCACCCAGCCGGGTGATGCCTATGAGCGGTTCCTGACGGCCTTCCGTCAGCGTCCCGATCCGGCATTCCAGGAAGCAGCGCTGTTTGGTGCCATCTCCGAGCGTCTGTCTGACCGTTTCGGTACGCGCGGTCTGCCGGTTACCCTGTCGACCGCCTGTGCATCCGGCGCGACCGCGATCCAGCTGGGCGTCGAGGCCATCCGACAGGGCCGCGCCGAACGGGCGTTGACGGTTGCGACCGACGGTTCTGTCAGCGCCGAAGCGCTGATCCGCTTCTCGCTTCTCTCGGCGCTCTCGACCCAGAACGACCCGCCGGAAAAGGCTTCCAAGCCGTTCAGCAAGGACCGCGATGGTTTCGTGATCGCTGAAGGCGCGGCAACGCTGGTGCTGGAATCGCTCGAAGCCGCCGTTGCACGCGGCGCGAAGGTTCTCGGCATCATCAAGGGCGCCGGTGAAAAGGCTGACAGCTTCCACCGTACGCGCTCTTCGCCCGATGGCGGCCCCGCGATTGCGACGATCCGTGCGGCACTGGCCGATGCGGGCGTGGCCGAAACCGATATCGGTTATATCAACGCCCACGGCACCTCGACGCCTGAGAACGACAAGATGGAATATGGCTCTATGCTGGCCGTCTTCGGCGAAGGCCTGAAGAACATTCCGCTGTCGTCGAACAAGTCGATGATCGGTCATACGCTGACCGCCGCAGGTGCAGTGGAAGCGGTGTTCTCGCTGCAGACCATGCTGACTGGCACGCTGCCACCAACAATCAACTATAACAATCCCGATCCGACCATCACGCTCGACGTGGTGCCGAACGTGAAGCGGGATGCCGAGGTGGGTGCGGTTCTGTCGAATTCCTTCGGGTTCGGCGGGCAGAATGCAAGCCTTGTCATGACGCGGGAACCGGCTTAACCGGTTCGTTACAACAGGGGCGTTTCCGAATGACTTGCGGAAACGCGCCCGTTTCTTTGATTTCGCATTCCAGCCGCAAAACCGTTACAGAGTTTTGCCGGAATGATTTTAGATAACGCCTTCGGGCGAAGGACTGATATATGCGCGCTCTTCAACTCGTCGACGACCGGAAGCTCGAAAAAGTGGATCTGCCCGAACCGGATGCGCCGGCGCCGGGCGAGGTAACGCTGCGCGTCAAGGCCGTGGCGCTCAACCACATCGATGTTTGGGGCTGGCGCGGCATGGCTTTCGCCAAGCGCAAGATGCCGCTCACAATCGGTGCGGAAGCCTCGGGTGTGGTGGAAGCCATCGGTCCGGGCGTATCCAACGTGCTGCCCGGCCAGCTGGTCGCGATCTATGGTGCGCGCACCTGCGGGCTGTGCAAACCCTGCCGCGAAGGCCGCGACAATCTGTGCGAACATGTCCAGGGCGTGCACGGTTTCCATCTCGACGGTTTCGCGCAGGAAAAGATCAATATTCCTGCCCGCCAGCTCGTGCCGGCGCCGCATGGCGTCGACGCCGTCGGTGCTGCTCTTGCGCCGGTGACGTTTGGCACGGTTGAGCACATGCTGTTCGACAATGCCAAGCTGGAGTCCGGCGAAACCATCCTCATTCACGCCGGCGGTTCGGGCATCGGCACGGCGGCAATCCAGCTTGCCAAGAAGATGGGGTGCACCGTCATCACGACAGTCGGTTCCGATGATAAGATCGAACGGGCGAAGGCGCTCGGGGCCGATCATGTGATCAACTATCGCACAGACCGTTTCGAAGGCGTCGTGCGCAAGCTGACGAAAAAGAAGGGCGTCGACGTCGTGTTCGAGCATGTCGGCAAGGATACCTGGGCGGGTTCGATGTTCTCGCTGAAGCGCGGCGGTCGTCTCGTCACCTGCGGTTCCACATCCGGTGTTTCCACCGACATCAACCTGATGATGCTGTTCCAGCAGCAGCTGAAACTGCTCGGCTCCTTCGGCTGCCGTATGGAGAACATGGCCAACGCCATGCAGAAGATGGCACGTGGCATCGTGCATCCGGTCATCGACACCGAAGTGACCTTTGACGATATCGACCGGGCGCTGGAGCGCATGGAGACGCGTCAGGTGTTCGGCAAGATCGTGCTGCGGATGGACTGAGCATCTTGAAGCTGTTCCTGACACGGATCGTCCTGAAACTGGACCACTTCCGGCAGTGGCTGATTGCGACATTCGCCTTCGGCCTTCTCAACCTGCTGAAGCTCTTTCCCGCCGATGCGGGCATTCGCGCCGCTGACAGACTGGCACGTTTCGTGGGGCCGAAAACCGGCCGCCACAAGCTGATGCTCCATAATCTGGCGCGCGCCTTTCCGGAGAAGTCCGAAGAAGAGCGGCTCGAGATCGCCATGGACAGCTGGGCCAATATGGGTCGGCTGGCGGCGGAATATGTCTTTCTCGACCGGCTGTTCGATTTCGATCCGGAAAAGAACGAGCCGGGACGCATCGAGGTCCAGGGCATCCCGACCTTCCTCGAGCTGCGCGACAATCCGCGGCCTTTCATCGTCTTTACCGCCCATAGCGGCAATTTCGAACTGCTGCCGGTTGCCGGCTCGGCTTTCGGTCTCGATGTGACGGTGCTGTTCCGGCCACCGAACAATCCCTTTGTGGCCGAGAAAGTGTTCAGTTTCCGCAAGGAGCGCATGGGCAATCTCGTGCCCTCGCATGCCGGCTCCTCCTTCGCGCTGGCGCGGCAGCTGGAAAAGGGCGGTGGTGTGGGTGTGCTCGTCGACCAGAAATTCGGCAAGGGACTGACGACGAAGTTCTTCGGACTTGAGGTTCGCACCAATCCGCTTCTCGCCAAGCTGGTGCGGCAGTTCAATTGCGATGTCTATCCTGCCCGTTGCGTGCGCCTGCCCGATAATCGCTACCGGCTGGAAATCGAACCGAAGGTTGAGATTCCGCGCGATGACAAGGGCAATGTCGACATTCAGGCGACAGCGCAGCTTCTGAACGACAAGGTGGAAAGCTGGGTGCGCGAATATCCCGGCCAATGGCTGTGGTATCACGACCGGTGGGACGTTAAGCACCAGATTTGAGGATGCTGGCTGGCTCGTGCTCTCAGAGCAATTTTCACAAAATTAGGCGCAGGAACTGTGCTTTTCGAAATTTTTCCATAGTAGTGGAACCTCATTTTTCGTTCATGGATTATCGAAATTGAAAAAATAGCAGCGGCTGTGATATTTTGAGCAACAATCCCCGCCGTGTTTTCGCGCTTCGTTACGTCATTTTTAAGCGCGGAGACGCTATTATCAGGGATAATTGGTCTATCCTTTCGGATTAGGATCGGGATGTTTGCCCGTTCAGGGAGAGTTGGGTTGAAAGATTTGATTGAGCTGTTCTGGCTGCGTTATACGGAACTGCAATCTGCCGTTGGTAAAAACGAGGCCGACAAGATCGCAGTGCTGGAGCGTGAACTGGAGCAGCTTCTCGAGCGCGTCGTCGGACGCAAGACCGAAAGCTCCGAAGACATTCGCGAGCAGTTCCGTTTTGCTATCGATCTCCTCAACCACGAGGCGGAAGACCTTGGCTGCGTGCAGCGCAATTCCGAACTTCTGCGAACGCTCGTCGACCGTTACGTCGGCATGCCGCTCAAGGCGAAAGTGATCGGTGACGAAGATGCAGACAGCCTCGAATGGCACCACCGCCATCTGATCCTCGATGAAGATATGCTCAACGATCTCGATGAGCCTGTCGTCATCGTGTCCCCCGGTTACCGCGTGTCCTTTGCCAATGCGCTCGACGCCTTCCAGCGTAATGCGCCGGAAGGGCTCGTCGGCTGCCACATCGCCGAACTCGTCGGTGTCCACCGTTTCCAGAACGCACTCAGGGAAAAGCTCGATAATTGCTTCAAGGGCGATACGTCGAAATATACCTATGCGGAAGACCAGAACGGTCGCACAATCGTCAAGTCGCTCGAAATGTCGCCTTGTTATTCTTCCGCCTACAAGCTCGTGGGTGCCATGGTGGTCATCCGCGAAATTGCCGATCGCAGGCGCCGCGCTGCGGGTTGACCCCAAACTCCGCTGATATCCGAAGGACGCGCTGAACGCGCCCGATCAGTCCCTTATTTCGGGAAGACGGTTTCCCAGATCGTGGCGATGGACCAGGCGGACGAGGCGTCAATCAGAAGCTTCGTCGCCATGGCCAGACACGACAGAACCAGAAGCGGGCGGATGATCTTCGCGCCGTTTTTCATGGCGAAACGCGACCCGATCTGCGCCCCGATGAATTGGCCGAACCCCATTGCCAGTCCGAGCTTCCACAAAACCGCGCCGCCCATCGCGAAGACGACGAACCCGCCGAAATTGGAGCCCAGATTGAGAAGCTTGGTATGGGCTGTCGCCTTCAGCATGCCAAAACCGGCAAGTGCCACGAAGGCGAGCATGTAAAAGGAACCGGCGCCCGGACCGAAGACGCCGTCATAAAAGCCGATCAGCGGCGCGGCGGTAAATCCGAACACCAGCGGTGTGATGCGGCGATGGCTGTCTACATCGCTGAGCTGTGGCTTGAAGGCGAAATAGATCGCTATGGCGATCAGCAGGAAGGGCATGATGGTGCGCAGAAGATCGGCAGGCACGAAGGCGGCTGTCAGCGCCCCGAGCATTCCGCCGGCCATCGCCATCAACCCCATCGGCAATTGCTCTTTCAGATTGACATGGCCACGTCTTGCGTAAGCGAGAGTGGCGGAGGCCGAACCGAACTGTGCCTGCAGCTTGTTCGTGCCAAGCGTATCGAGTGGCGGTATTCCCATGATCATCATTGCCGGAATGGTGATGAGGCCACCGCCGCCGGCAATGGAATCGATAAAGCCGGCGAAAATGGCGACGCAGAAGAGGATGAGGAAAACGTTGAGGGCGATGTCTTGCACTTGGCATGTCCGGGCAGGCGGAAGGAGAGGCCCCTTCTTTCACCGAAAACGCGGTCACGCAATATTTTTCTGTATGGTCTGAGGGGCGCCGGGGGATTGCGGTGCTGCCGCTTATCGTTATGTTTCCGTGGCGCGTCGCCGGAACGACGGATGGCGCCTGACACATGTGGATGAGGGCATTATGCATAAAGTGATATTCGATACGGACCCCGGTGTGGATGACGCCATGGCGCTTCTGTTCCTGCACCGCCACCCCGATATCGATCTGATCGGCGTCACCACCGTTTTCGGCAACGCGCCTATCGACATCACCACCCGCAATGCGCTTTTCCTCAAGCGGGAATGGCAGATGACCGCGCCGGTCGCGAAAGGGGCGGGCGTGACCTTCGATCCGGCCCGCAAGGAAGGCCACTGGCCGACCTTTATCCATGGTGAAAACGGCCTTGGCGATATCGACATTCCAGCGACCATCGACCTGCCGCTCGACCCGCGGCCCGCGCATCGCTTCATCATCGAGACCGTTAAGGCCAATCCCGGTGAAGTGACGCTTATTGCCGTTGGCCGCATGACCAATCTGGCGCTGGCTTTGCGCGAAGAACCTGATTTCGCGGCGCTCGTCAAGGAAGTCATCGTCATGGGCGGCGCCTTCGACATCAACGGCAATGTCTCGCCGGCGGCCGAGGCCAATATTCATGGCGATCCGGAAGCGGCCGATCTTGTCTTCACCGCGCCGTGGCGCGTGGTTGTCGTCGGTCTCGATGTCACGACAAAAACCGTGATGACCAGCGCCTTCATGGCTGAGATGGCAGAGGCGGGCGGCAAGCCGGTGCAGCTGCTTTCGGACCTGTCGCAATTCTACATCGATTTCTACAAGACCCGCACCGGTGACGGCATGGTGGTGCACGACAGCTGCGCCTGTGTCTATCTCGTCGCGCCGGAACTGTTTACCACCCGCAGCGGCCCGGTGCGCGTCGTCTGCGGCGGCCTTGCCGACGGCCAGACCATCCAGAAGCCAGACGGACGCGCCTTTCCGCCGGGCGACTGGGATGGGCATCCGAGCCAGCTGGTCTGCACGGATATCAAGCCGGAGCGCGTGCTTTCGGTCATCCGCGCGGCAATTGTGAAGGGTGAGCGCGGCTGAACGACAGGAATGGCCGTTCTTGAGCATGGCTTGCCTTGCATTTTCCCAGAATCTGGCGTTATGCAAGTTCCCTGATCATAGTGCGCGATCCGCCTTGCCGGAGGGCTTGAAAAGGCGGTGCCGGTAGGACGGGCGGATCACCGCTAGGCGGCGTTGGCCCGAGAAAACCCTTGTGGGTTTTCCCCTGCTTTGCGCTACAATGAATAACGCCTGCCGGGTCGGTTCGTGTCGGCGGCGTTTAACAACAAAAACGAACCTTCGTTATGGACCGGAAGAACCGGTCCATTCCCATGAGGAAAGAGATGGAAGAGTTTCACAAGGTCCGGCGTCTGCCGCAATACGTCTTCGAACAGGTCAACCGTTTGAAAGCGAGCGCGCGAGCGGCCGGGGCCGATATCATCGATCTCGGCATGGGCAATCCCGACCTTCCGACCCCGAAGGCCATCGTCGACAAACTTTGCGAGGTCGTTCAGGACCCGCGTACCCATCGTTATTCCTCGTCTAAGGGCATTCCCGGTCTTCGCCGCGCGCAGGCGGCCTATTATGCCCGCCGTTTCGGCGTTAAACTGAACCCCGACACGCAGGTCGTCGCCACGCTCGGCTCCAAGGAAGGTTTCGCCAACATGGCGCAGGCCATCACCGCGCCGGGTGACGTGATCCTGTGTCCGAACCCGACCTATCCGATCCATGCCTTCGGCTTCCTGATGGCGGGCGGCGTTATCCGCTCGATGAATGTCGAGCCGGATGAAAGCTTCTTCGGGCCGCTGGAACGCGCCGTGCGCCACTCCATTCCGAAGCCGCTGGCGCTGATCGTTAATTATCCTTCGAACCCCACGGCGCATGTCGCGTCGCTCGATTTCTACAAGGACGTCATCGCCTTTGCGAAGAAGCACGAGATCATCGTGCTTTCCGACCTTGCCTATTCGGAAATCTATTTCGACGAAAGCAATCCGCCGCCCTCCGTTCTCGAGGTTCCCGGTGCGATCGACGTTGCGGTGGAATTCACTTCCATGTCGAAGACGTTTTCCATGCCCGGCTGGCGCATGGGCTTTGCCGTTGGCAACGAGCGGCTGATCGCGGCGCTGACCCGCGTGAAGTCCTATCTCGATTACGGCGCCTTCACACCCATCCAGGTTGCTGCGACCCATGCACTGAACGGTGACGGCTCGGACATTGCCGAAGTGCGCAATGTCTATCGCCGCCGTCGCGATGTCATGGTCGACACCTTCGGCAAGGCGGGCTTCGAAGTACCGCCGCCGGCGGCCACCATGTTCGCCTGGGCGAAGATCCCGGAAAAATTCCGCCATCTCGGCAGCCTGGAATTCTCCAAGCTCCTGGTCGAGAAGGCAGATATCGCCGTTGCTCCCGGCATCGGCTTCGGCGAGATGGGCGATGATTACGTCCGTCTCGCGCTCGTGGAAAACGAGCATCGAATTCGTCAGGCAGCGCGCAATCTGAAGCGTTTCCTGTCGACCGCAGACGAAACGATGCACAACGTCGTTTCGCTCAACGCCCACAGATAAGGGCAAACCCAGGGCGGCCGGGTCTCGGCCGCCACCATCACCAGCAATCAGGAACATACCCATGGCAGATTCATTGAGAATCGGCATAGCGGGGCTCGGCACTGTCGGCGCTTCGCTCGTGCGCATCCTCCAGCAGAGAAGCAACGAACTTGCGATTACCTGCGGACGCGCAATTGAGATTATTGCGGTGAGCGCGCGTGATCGTTCGCGTGACCGCGGCATTGATCTCACGGGTATTACCTGGTTCGACACGCCTGAACAGATGGCGAGCGAAGCCGACATCGATGTATTTGTCGAACTGGTCGGCGGTGCTTCCGGACAGGCCGAAAATGCGGTGCGGGCAGCGCTGTCGCGCGGTCTCCATGTGGTGACAGCCAATAAGGCGCTGCTGGCCAAGCATGGTGTCGAACTGGCGACCGTTGCCGAAGACAAGGGCGCGCTTCTGAACTTCGAGGCGGCGGTCGCTGGCGGCATTCCCGTCATCAAGGCCCTGCGTGAATCGCTGACCGGCAATCACGTGACGCGCATCTACGGCATCATGAACGGCACCTGCAACTACATCCTCACAAAGATGGAGAAAGAAGGCCTGTCCTTCGAGGCCTGTCTGAAGGAAGCGCAGCGGCTGGGATATGCAGAGGCTGATCCCGCCTTCGATATCGAAGGTAACGACACCGCGCACAAGCTTTCCATTCTGACCACGCTTGCCTTCGGCAACAAGATCGCTGCCGACGACATTTATCTCGAAGGCATCACCAATATTTCGATCGAGGACATCCAGGCGGCTGCCGATCTAGGCTATCGCATCAAGCTTCTCGGCGTGGCGCAGGTCACCGAATCCGGTATCGAGCAGCGCGTCCATCCGACCATGGTGCCGCTTGATTCCGTCATCGCGCAGGTCGATGGCGTCACCAACGCCGTGGCGATCGAATCCGACATTCTCGGTGAATTGCTGATGGTCGGACCCGGCGCCGGCGGCAACGCCACGGCATCCGCCGTGCTCGGCGATATCGCCGATATCGCCAAGAGCCGTCCCGGTGCACAGCGTGTGCCGGTGCTCGGCCGTCCAGCGAAATCGCTGACGGACTATCGCCGCGCCAAGATGAAGAGCCACGAGGGCGGTTACTTCATCCGCCTCACGGTGAAGGATCAGGCCGGTGTGTTCGCCTCCATCGCCAGCCGCATGGCTGACAATAACATTTCGCTGGAATCCATCGTGCAGCGCCAGCGCGTGCACGTGGAAGGCGCGCCGCAGACAATCATCCTTGTTACGCACGCGACAATGGAAGATGCGATCCGCAAGGCGGTAAAAGCGATCAAGAACGAGAAATATCTCGTCAGCGAGCCCCAGGTCATCCGCATCGAGCGGACCTGAAGCGCGACGCTACTGTCGTGAGATCAAAAACCGCGTTTCCATCCGGAAACGCGGTTTTTTGTTGCTTGGGGGACCGGCGCCTTCCTGCGGTCTGGCGGCCGCAAAATTTGAGGGGACGGTGCGTGAAGCGCTGGAAAGCAGGGCGATTCGGCCTTATGGTTAATCGTGTTCACCAAGCGAGGGAGGCGTGGCCGTGACATCGATCATCCTGTTCAAGGACAACAAGCGCCAGGGCGCTCCGGCGAGCCATCACCGGGCGCGGCCGCATAATGCCAATGACAATATTCGCAGCATGGAATTCGATATGGCCGAATATGAGCGTAACTGGTGTTCGCTCGCGGTATTTTCGCTGCTGCTGCTTGTTGCGGCCGTCTCGATTGTCAGCCCTTTTTTCTCGATTTTCTCGACGTGATTTCGTCAAGGCGCGTTTTTGCTTGAAAAACGCAGCATCGCCATTTAGCCCGTTCTAACCATTAGAGCGCCTGTTGGCGCGAATGACAGGACGAATGGACAGGATGGTAATGATGGAGCCGGCCGATACCGTGGCCCGCGCATTTTTAAGCGTGGAGCGGTCGGCAACAGAACAGCGGTGGGTGTCTCGGCTGGATCAGGCCGGGCAGAACCGTGCGCTGGCCATGTCCCAGGTCCACGGTATTCCGGAACTGATCGCCCGGGTGCTCGCCGGGCGCGGTGTAGGGGTGGACGATGCCCTGGCGTTCCTTGATCCCACCATTCGCTCCCTGATGCCCGACCCGCATGTGCTGACCGATTGCGAGAAGGCCGCCGAGCGGCTTGTGCGCGCCATTGAAGCGGGTGAGAAGGTGGCGATCTTCGGGGATTACGATGTCGACGGCGCTGCTTCCTCCGCGTTGATGTACCGGTTTCTTGCACATTTCGGGCTGACGCCCGAGATCTACATTCCCGACCGAATTTTCGAGGGTTACGGGCCTAACCCGGCGGCGATGCAGCAGCTGGCCGCCAATGGCGCGACGCTGATCGTGACGGTCGATTGCGGATCCACCAGCCATGAATCGCTCAAGGCGGCAAAAGAGGCAGGAACGGACGTTGTGGTCATCGACCACCATCAGGTGGGTACGGAACTGCCGCCGGCGGTGGCGCTGGTCAATCCCAACCGGGAGGACGATCTGTCGGGGCAGGGGCATCTCTGTGCCGCCGGCGTGGTGTTCCTCGTGCTCGTCGCCACGCTTCGCGTTCTCAAGGACAGGCGGCACCGCCAGGCCTTCACGCTCGATCTGCTGTCATTGCTCGACATCGTTGCGCTTGCGACGGTCTGCGATGTGGTTCCCCTGAAAGGGCTGAACCGCGCCTATGTGGTGAAGGGCCTGATTGCCGCACGCCACATGAAAAATGCCGGCCTTGCCGCGCTGTTCAAGAAGGCGGGGCTGGGCGGGCCTGTGACACCCTATCATTTCGGTTTCCTGATCGGACCCCGCATCAACGCCGGGGGGCGTATTGGCGACGCTGCGCTTGGCAGCCGATTGTTGACGATCGATGATTCCTCGCAGGCCGAGGTGATTGCCGAGCGGCTGGACGAGCTGAACCGCGAGCGACAGGCGATGGAAGCGGCGATGCTGGCGGAGGCCGAAGCGGAGGCCCTGTTCGAATATGGCGACGGCTCGGGTGCCGGTGTTATCGTCACCGCGCGTGAAAACTGGCATCCCGGCATTGTCGGCTTGTTGGCCTCGCGCCTGAAGGATCGCTTCCGCCGCCCGGCTTTTGCCATTGCCTTCGATCCCTCCGGCAAGGGCACCGGCTCCGGCCGTTCGATCGCCGGCTTCGACATGGGGCGGATGGTGCGCGCTGCCGTGGAGGCCGGCCTGCTGGTCAAGGGCGGCGGTCACGCCATGGCGGCAGGCCTCACGGTTGAGCGCGCCAATCTCGGCAAGCTCAGGACCTTTTTCGAAGAAGCCGCGGCAAAGACCGTAAACGAGCTGGTGGAGAGCAGCGTATTGAAGATTGATGGCGCCATCGGCGCTTCGGGGGCTACGTTGCAGCTTGTCGACCAGCTGGAACAGGCCGGTCCCTATGGTTCCGGTCATTCTCAGCCGATCTTTGCCGTTCCGGCGCATCGCCTGCGTGATGTGCGGCTGGTGGGCACATCCCACGTCAAGATCACGCTGGAGGCCATGGATGGCTCACGGCTGGACGGAATCGCGTTCCGCGCCGCCGAGGCGCCCCTGGGACAGATGCTCATGAATGCCCGCGGACGGAATATTCACGTCGCGGGTACTGTTGGCGCCGATCTCTGGCAGGGGCAAAGGCGGGTTCAACTGCGTGTTCTGGACGCCGCTTTCGCGCCCTGAAAGGGCCACCAATCTATCTCGACTGTCACCGGCCAACGGTTGTCGCTGATCTACGCACTACAACAGGATATCTTTACGCGATGCGTGAAGATTTTCGTTTATGTTGCTGATTTTAAGGAAGAAGCAAGTGGCACGCCCTAGGGGAGTCGAACCCCTCTTTTCAGAATGAAAATCTGACGTCCTAACCGATAGACGAAGGGCGCGTGCGCTTGTGGTGTGGCGCCCTTATAGTCAGGCTCCCGTTGCTCCGCAAGCGGAAAAACTGATTTTTTTCGCTTTGCGGCGAGTTTTTTTGGCAGGGCGGAACGGGCTGTGGAAAACCCGGTCGGACCGGCCCAAATCCTTGAATTACCGCTCCAATCTCGCGCGGCACGGGACGCGACGAAGCGGTGCAAGTGGGCAAAGCCCAGCATCGTGGCCGTTGAGCTGGCAACGCTCTGCCGAAGCTCGGGACTTCCTGATGATCTGGGGGAGGGGAAAGGCAAGCCGGGTGAATTGCGCGGCGGCATTTCGTCCGGCTTGCCTTCCATCGGGGGGACAGGCATCTAACGTGCCGACGGCAAATCGGTTCCGCAGCAATGATGAGATGCTGGAATTATTGCGATTTTATCGAATGATTTCGTCGTGTGGGAGGTAACCAGCAAAGCAAGTGGCACGCCCTAGGGGAGTCGAACCCCTCTTTTCAGAATGAAAATCTGACGTCCTAACCGATAGACGAAGGGCGCGTGCGCTTGTGGTGTGGCGCCCTTATAGTCAGGCTCCGGTTGCTCCGCAAGCGGAAAAACGCATGATTTGACAAAAAAATGACATGGGTGGCCAGAAGCCCTGGAAAACAAGGATTCTTGTTTCGTAACAAAAGGTTAAAGCGTGCTGGGTCCCGCGGTTTTGCGCTTCTAACGGAAGAGAATGATGTGTGGGAACGCGTTGGTGGGCAGTGATTCACTCAAGTGACTCCGGGACGTGAGAAGCGCAGCGTCATGAAAAGCCAAAGATCACGCCAGATCTGGTGCTGGGTTGTCGTCATAAAAAAACGGGGCCCAAAGGCCCCGTCCGATGATGCTTTAAGATGATGGTCTCAATGCAGGATCTGGCTGAGGAACAGGCGGGTACGCTCGTGCTGCGGATTGTCGAAGAATTCGGCGGGTGAGTTCTGTTCGACGATCTGGCCCTGGTCCATGAAGATAACGCGGTTTGCGACCTGACGCGCAAAGCCCATTTCGTGGGTCACGCACAGCATGGTCATGCCGTCTTCTGCGAGGCTGACCATGGTATCAAGCACTTCCTTGACCATTTCCGGGTCGAGCGCCGAGGTCGGCTCATCGAAGAGCATGATCTTCGGCTTCATGCAGAGCGAGCGGGCAATCGCCACACGCTGCTGCTGACCGCCGGAAAGCTGGCCCGGATATTTATGCGCCTGCTCGGGAATCTTCACGCGCTTCAGATAGTGCATCGCGACTTCTTCGGCTTCCTTCTTGGGCATCTTGCGAACCCAGATCGGCGCCAGCGTGCAGTTTTCGAGGATCGTTAGATGCGGGAAGAGGTTGAAGTGCTGGAACACCATGCCAACTTCGCGGCGCACCTCGTCGATCTTCTTGAGGTCGTTGGTAAGCTCGATGCCATCAACGACGATGCTGCCCGACTGGTGCTCTTCCAGACGGTTGATGCAGCGGATCATGGTCGATTTGCCCGACCCGGAAGGACCGGCGATGACAATGCGCTCGCCCTTCATGACCTTCAGGTTGATATCACGCAGCACATGGAAATCGCCGTACCATTTGTTCATGCCGGTGATTTCGATTGCGACGTCCGTCGCCGAGACGGTCAGTTTTTTTGCCTGGGTTTCTGCCATTTTGAGCGTCCCTTATCGTTTATGCCCGGTGTCGAGGTGCCGTTCCATGAACAGCGAATATCGCGACATGCCGAAGCAGAATATCCAGAATACGAAGCCTGCGAAAATATAGCCAGTCATGGCGGTGACGGGCGTGGCCCAGTTCGCATCCGATTGGTTGAGTGTGACAATACCGAGCAGGTCGAACATGCCGATGATCGAGACCAGCGACGTGTCCTTGAAAAGCCCGATGAAGGTGTTGACGATGCCCGGAATGACGAGCTTCAGCGCCTGCGGCAGCACGATCAGCCTCGTCTTCTGCCAGTAATTCAGGCCGAGCGAGTCCGCACCTTCATATTGTCCTTTCGGAATGGCCTGCAGGCCGCCGCGGATCACTTCCGCCATATAGGCGGAGGAGAACAGCGACACGCCGACCAGCGCACGCAGGAACTTGTCGAAAGTCCAGCCGTCGGGCAGGAACAGCGGCAGCATGATGCTGGCGAAGAACAGGACGGTGATCAGCGGGATGCCTCTGATGACCTCGATGAAGAGGACGCAGAGCATCTTGATGACCGGCAGGTTCGAGCGTCTGCCGAGCGCCAGAAGAATGCCGAAGGGCAGCGACACCGTTATCCCGAAGAAGGACAGGATGAGCGTGACCATCAGGCCGCCCCAGAGCTGCGTTTCCACCTTTGGCAGGCCGAAGACGCCGCCGATGAGCAGGAAGAACGCAATGAAGGGCAGGATGATGAAGAGCGCCAGCGCATTGAGACGCTTGAACGGCGCCTTGGGAATGAGCATCGGGACCAACAGGATCGCGAACGTCACCATCACGAGGATGGGACGCCAGCGCTCGTCAATGGGGTAACGGCCGAAGACGAATTGTCCGAGCTTGGCCGAGACAAAGGCCCAGCAGGCGCCGGACTGTCCGTCCGGAAGCGCGCCGCCCTGTGAAGCGGTGAGACACGCAATACGGTCGCTGCCGGTCCAAACCGCGTCGATAAACAGCCACTCGATGATCGGCGGCACGATATAGACGAGGAGGGCAATAGCAAGGACGGTGAGCACCGTATCCTTGGGCGTGGCGAAGAGCTTGGTACGCAGCCAGTGGGTTACGCCCACCGCGCTCGATGGCGCGGGGCGGGCTTCCTCAATGGTCTGGCGCACGAAGGCGTGGTTGCTGATCGTCATCGTCATCTCTCCACCAGAGCCATTTTCGCGTTGAACCAGTTCATGACGACGGCCGTGAGCAGGGACAGCGAGAGATAGATGACCAGCCAGATGGCAACGACTTCAACCGCCTGACCCGTCTGGTTCAGGATCGTACCTCCAACGGAGACGATGTCGGCAAAGCCGACGGCGACCGCAAGCGACGAGTTCTTGGTGAGGTTGAGGAACTGACTTGTCAGCGGCGGAATGATGATGCGCATGGCCTGCGGCACGACGATGAGACGTGTCGTGGTGCTGGAGCGAAGCCCAAGCGCGTCGGCAGCTTCCGTCTGCCCCTTCGCCACGGCCTTGATGCCGCCGCGAACGATCTCGGCGATGAAGGAGGCAGTGTAGAAGGACAGCGCCAGGAACAGCGACATGAATTCAGGCGCGACGACGGCGCCGCCCGAAAGGTTGAAGCGTCCGGCGATGGGGTAATCGAATGTCAGCGGCGCGCCGATTGCGAGGAACGTGGCGAGCGGCAATCCGATGACGAGCAGCGTTATCGTTATTCCGGTGCGGAATTGCTGTCCGGTTTTTTCCTGTCTGGCTTTCGCCCAGCGGTAAACAAGCACGCTGACGACGACGGCGACAAGAAAGGCCAGCGGCACGAGCCAGATTCCGTCCCCCCAGAGCGGTTTCGGAAAGAAGAAGCCACGATTGTTGAGGTAGGTGCCGAGCGGCAGCTCGAGCGATTCGCGTGCCTGCGGCAGGACCGAGATGACGCCCTTGTACCAGAAGAAGATCACGAGCAGCGGCGGGATGTTGCGGAAGATTTCCACATAGGCCTGCGCGAGCTTCGAGATCAGCCAGTTGTTGGACAACCGGGCGATACCGACGATGAAACCGATGATCGAGGCGGCGATGATGCCAAAAAACGCAACCTGGATCGTGTTGAGAATGCCGACGAGCAGCGCCCGGCCATAGGTCGCATCGCTGGTATAAGCGATCAGCGACTGGCCGATGTCGAAGCCGGCGCGTCCGTTGAGGAACCCGAAGCCGGATGAAATGTTTGAACGTTGAAGATTGGTGATCGTATTCGTCACGATGACCCAGACGAAGGCGGCCAGGATGACGACCGTCAGGACCTGGTAAAAAATGCCGCGTATGCGTGGATCGTAGATAAGTGACGACGCGCTTTGCGCGCGCGATCGTTGCGAACTGACCGCGTTGCCTGCCATAGGCACCTTTCCCTTTTATATGCTCTTTGCGAGCTTATTTATATAATTTGAAGCGGAGGCCGGGTGTTGCCCAGCCTCCTTATGATCTAGCCGATGATGGGGCCGATCAACGGACCGGCGGTGCGTATTGCAGGCCGCCCTTGGTCCAGAGCGCGTTCTGGCCGCGCTCGATCTTCAGCGGCGAGCCGGCGCCGACGTTGCGGTCGAAGACTTCGCCGTAGTTGCCCACCAGCTTGATGATGTTGTAGGCCCAGTCATTGGTCACGCCGAGATCGGTACCGATCTTGGTGCCTTCTTCCGTGCCGAGCAGGCGCTTCACGTCCGGATTTGCGCTGTTCTTCTGCTCGTCGACGTTCTTGGAGGTGATGCCAAGTTCTTCGGCATTGACCATGGCGTAATGAACCCAGCTGACGATGTCGAACCACTGGTCGTCACCCTGGCGAACGGCCGGACCAAGCGGCTCCTTGGAGATGACTTCAGGCAGAACGATGTTTTCTTCCGGGTTCTTCAGCTTCAGGCGGATCGCGTAAAGGCCCGACTGGTCAGTGGTGTAGACGTCGCAACGGCCGGCATCATAAGCAGAGGTCGCGTCGGCTTCCTTTTCGAAAACCACCGGGTTGTACTGCAGATTGTTGGTCTTGAAGTAGTCGGCGAGGTTGAGCTCCGTGGTCGTGCCGGTCTGTACGCAGACGGCGGCGCCGGAAAGCTCGAGAGCGGACTTCACGTTGAGGCTCTTCTTGGCGATGAAGCCCTGGCCGTCGTAGTAGTTGACGGTACGGAAGTTGAAGCCCAGCGACGTGTCGCGGCTGATCGTCCAGGTGGTGTTACGGGTCAGAACGTCGACTTCACCGGACTGGAGAGCCGGGAATCGGTCCTTGCTCGAAAGTGCGACGAACTTGGCCTTCGAAGGATCGCCGAAAACCGCTGTGGCAATACCACGGCAATAGTCCACATCGATACCGGACCACTCGCCCTTGTCATCGGGATTGGAGAATCCCGGAATGCCGGCGCTGACGCCGCAGGTGACGAAACCCTTGCCCTTCACATCCTGAAGCGTCGCAGCCGAAGCGACCGAGGCTCCTCCCAAAACTGCTGCGCCGATGGCGGCCGACAGAATTGCCTTTTTCATTTTTCCCAACCTTTGTTTGTTATCGTCACTTGGAAGAGGACCGGCATGTTTGTTCTGCCCCAGCTCCCCCTTCAGCGAGATCTTTTCGATCCGCTTTTTCTATCACAATCGCAATTGGCAGCGGGGTCAAGACGTGCGGGCAATAATTGTGCCTATAAAACGGAATTTTCCAAAATTTGGTCGTGAAGTGTGCAAAGGGTGAAAATATAAGCATATTTTTGCGGAAATTTGCACTTGCACAGTATTTGTATACTTGTTGTATTCTGGCTGGCGATGGATCAATCCCGTCGGTTGTTGCGTCCCGGCGGGACTTGACCTTGCGGTTCGCTCTCAGCATTGTCGCACGCGTCAATGTTCCTTCGAAAGCTGATCTGAAATGACCAAGACAAATGACCTGCTTTCCGCCGCAGGTGTGAATACGCGCCTCACCCATGGCGGCAATGATCCCGCGGACTGTTTCGGTTTCGTCAATCCGCCAATCGTGCGTGGCTCGACGGTGCTTTTTCCCGACGCGGAGACGCTTTCGACCGAAAACCAGAAATATACCTATGGCACCCACGGCACGCCGACGACCGATGCGCTCTGCAATCTTGTCAATGAGCTGGAAGGGTCTGCCGGAACCATTCTCGTGCCTTCGGGCCTTGCGGCCATCACGGTCCCGTTCCTTGCCTATCTCGGCGCTGGCGACCACGCGCTGATCGTCGATTCCGTTTATTTTCCGACACGTCGCTTCTGCAATACGATGCTGAAGAAGCTGGGTGTCGAAGTGGAATATTACGATCCGGCCATCGGGGAGGGCATAGAGGCTCTCATCCGGCCGAACACGAAGCTGGTGCATCTGGAAGCGCCGGGTTCCAACACCTTCGAAATTCAGGATGTCAGGCTGATCACCGATATCGCTCATCGGCATGATTGCGTTGTGACGATGGACAATACCTGGGCGACGCCGCTTTATTTCAAACCTTTGGATTTTGGCGTCGATGTTTCCATCCACGCTGCCACCAAATATCCCTCGGGCCATTCGGATGTGCTGATGGGCTTCGTCTCGGCCAATGAAAAGCACTGGAAGGCGCTTTATCAGGCCAATACCAATCTCGGGATCTGCGTCACTTCGGACGATGCTTATCAGATCCTGCGCGGCATGCGCACGATGGGAATCAGGCTGGCGCACCATCAGAAAAGCGCGCTCGACATCGCCACATGGCTGGAGAGCCGGGACGACGTCGTGCGCGTGCTGCATCCGGCGCTGCCGAGCTTTGCAGGGCATGATCTGTGGAAGCGCGATTTCAAGGGAGCAAGCGGCGTCTTCTCCTTCGTGCTGAAGTCGGAAGAAGGCAGATACAAGCAGACGGCGGCCGCGTTCCTGAATGCGCTGACCTTTTTCGGGCTCGGTTACTCCTGGGGCGGCTACGAATCGCTTGCCGTTTCGGTCTCGCTTGTCGACAGGACCATCGCCAAGGGTCCCTCGGAGGGACCGGTCATCCGCCTGCAGATCGGGCTTGAGGATGTCGCCGATCTCAAGAAGGACCTCGAGGCCGGCTTTGCAGCCGCGGCCGCGGTTTGATCTCAGCCCTTGGCGCGATAGCCGTAGAGCCAGTCGAAGTCCTTCAGGAAGGCGTCGGTGGGACGCGTGGAAAACACGAAGTCCCGCGCGATACGCACCGGGCCTGTGGCGTGATAGGCAAAACGATTGAGAGAGGCCCGCTTGCGGGCCTTTTCTATGCGCGGCAGGCGCAGGGCCTCGAAGGCGGCAAGAGCCTGCGGCGCGGGCAGGGTGGCTGCAGCATCGCTGCCCACCATGGTTCCCGCGAGTTCAAACGCATCCTCGATCGCCATGGCTGCCCCCTGGGCGGCGAACGGCATCATGGCATGCGCTGCGTCGCCGATCAGCACCGCGTCCCGGCCATTGTGCCAGCGGCCGGCGCCGGCCTGATAAAGCGGCCAGAAGGTCGGGTTTTCGGACGAATCGAGCAACCGGACGATGTCAGGGCTGAAGCCGCGAAACTGTTCAAGAAGCAGGGCTTTCTGCCGCCCGCTCGATTCCGCCCGCCACGTCGCGCCGGGATCGGCGCCCAGCGCGATGGCGACGATGTTGAAACCGCCGACTTCTTTCAGCGGATAGGCGACGATATGGCCACCCGAGCCGAGATAGGCCGTGACGGCGCTTTTGTTGATGGCCGACGGCACGGCATTGGCGGCAACGGTGAAGCGCCAGGCGACATTGCCGGAGAAGGTGGCGGTGGGAGCGGCAGGAACGGCAAAGCGGGCCGCCGACCAGACACCGTCCGCGCCGACAATCAGATCATGGTCGCGGAATGTGGTTGCGGCAATCACATCGGCCGTCGCGTTTTCGATGCGTTTGCCGAGATGCAACCGGCATAGCGGATTGTCTGTCACCGTCTGGAGAAGTGCGCTTTGCAGGGTGGAGCGGTGCAGCACGCCATAGGGTGCGCCCCAGCGTGTACGCGCCACCGCGCCCACAGGCAGGGAGAGCAGCGTTGCGAGCGATTTTCCGGAGGCGAGTTCGACACTGACGGGCTCGGTCCAGCGCGCCTCGATGGCAGGCAGCACGCCAAGCGTGGCGAGAATGCGGGCGGCATTGGGCGAAATCTGCAGGCCGGCGCCCACTTCCGTCAGTTCGCCGGCCTGTTCGATGATGTCGCAGTCTATACCGTGCCGGGCAAAAGAAAGGGCAGCGGTGAGACCGGCAATGCCGGCACCGATAATGGCTACGGATTTTATGGGCATGATGCGCCCCGATCAGGAAAAGTGGAGGTCAGGCAGCCTTCACGTGGAAAACGCAGCCCGGAGGATTGGTCTGCTCGGCCTTCAGCGACGGGTTGTAGCGATAAAGGGTGGAGCAGTAGGAACAGACCTTCTCATTGTCGTCGCCCATATCGATGAAGATATGCGGATGATCGTAAGGAACGGAAGCGCCGGTGCACATGAATTCCTTGACGCCGATCTCGATCATGCGGTGTCCGCCATCGTTCTGGAAGTGGGGAATGGTATGCCCGGCCATGTTCGTCTCCAAATGCAATATCGTTGTAGAGCCGCAATCCGGCTTCGCATGCCGGCTCGTCGTTGCGGATATGTAGCCTCAAACGCATTGCATCTCCATAAAAATCGTCAGCAAAACATGTTCAACATTGCTAATTCCTGCCATATGGTCCGGCAAAAAGGATGTCCTTGATGAATCTCAACACGCCGCAGTTTTCCGATTTTTTCCATGACGGCCTTCGCCTCGCTTATTTTGACGAAGGCGATCCGGCGGGAGACCCGGTTTTGCTGATCCATGGCTTTGCATCCAGCGCCAACGTCAACTGGGTCCATCCCGGCTGGCTGAAGACGCTGGGAGATGCCGGCTACCGGGTGATCGCCATCGATAATCGCGGCCATGGCGCAAGCGACAAGCCGCATGATACGGAGGCCTATTATCCGTCCGTCATGGCCGAAGATGCGGTGGCGCTGCTCAACCATCTCGGCATCGCAGAGACGCATGTGATGGGTTACTCCATGGGTGCACGCATTTCCGCCTTCCTGGCCATGGCGCATCCCGAGCGCGTGCGTTCTCTGGTCTTCGGCGGGCTCGGTATCGGCATGGTCGAAGGTGTGGGCGACTGGGACCCGATCGCAGAGGCGCTTCTCGCGCCTTCGCTCGATGTCGTGACCCATGAGCGCGGCCGCATGTTCCGAGCCTTTGCCGATCAGACGAAAAGCGACCGCTTGGCGCTTGCCGCCTGCATCGAGACATCGCGGGTTCTCGTCACACGCGACCAGGCGGCAAAGATAGATGCGCCGACGCTGATCGCGGTCGGAACGAAGGACGATATTGCCGGCTCCGGTGAAGAGCTCGCTGCCATCATGCCGCACGCGCGGGCGATCGACATTCCCGGCCGCGACCACATGCTGGCCGTCGGCGACCGCGTGTTCAAGGCGGCGGTGCTGGATTTCTACCGTTCGTTCTGAGTTGACGCATTTTCGAGGAAAAACGGGGCAGGCTTTCCGCGCAGAAGCGCGGCAAAGCGCAGTTCGGCAAGAAACGGTTTTTCAAGCTGCATGAAGAAAAACTGAAGCCGTGCCGCCTTTAAAGTCGTCATTCGAATCCCATTTCTAATGCACGTCTTTTTCTGTATAAAGAACGACCACTGCAAACGAGGAGACCGTTCATGGTCGCACGTACCGAGGCCCGTCAGCCTGAACAGCTGGCGATCGTCGACCCGATCTGGGGCAGCCTGCTGCATGAAGCGCGCAGCGCCGCCGCACAGGATCCGCTGCTTTCAGCCTTTCTTTATTCGACGATCCTCAACCACCGGTCTCTCGAAGAATGTGTGATCTACCGTATCTGCGAACTTCTCGACCATCCGGACATACAGGCCGTGCTGTTGCGTCAGACCTTCCAGGACATGCTGGATGACTGGCCGGAATGGGGAAGCGTTCTCCGTGTCGACATCCAGGCCGTTTACGATCGCGATCCGGCCTGCACGCGCTTCATGGAACCGCTGCTTTATTTCAAGGGTTTCCAGGCCATCCAGACCCATAGGCTTGCCCACTGGCTGCTGCAGAAAGGCCGCAAGGATTTCGCGCTTTATCTGCAGAGCCGGTCTTCGAGCATTTTCCAGACCGATATCAACCCCGCAGCACGCATCGGCAAGGGCATCTTCCTCGACCACGCCACCGGGCTGGTGGTCGGCGAAACGGCAGTCATCGGCGATAATGTCTCCATCCTGCATGGCGTCACCCTCGGCGGCACCGGCAAGGAAGGGGCGGACCGTCACCCGAAGATCGCCAACGGTGTGATGATCGGCGCGGGGGCGAAAATCCTCGGCAATATCGAAATCGGCAGCTGCTCGCGCATCGCCGCAGGATCTGTAGTGCTGAAGCCGGTTCCGCCGAAGACCACGGTTGCCGGCGTGCCGGCGCGGGTGGTGGGAGAAGCAGGGTGTTCTGAACCCTCGCGCCTGATGGACCAGCTCATCGGAGCCGATATCTGAGCGGCACTGTCGCGTTGACAGGTGGCCGGGTTTTTGCCGTCGTCCGTGTGGAAGACACGGATGACCTGCCGCTTTCACTTTACTTTGGCCTTTGTCCCATGCCAAAAGCGGGCCAACGCGAACCGCACAGGAGAATAGTGGTGAAAGCCGACGAAATCAAAAAACTCGACGCCTACTTCAAGCGTACCTTCAACCCGACGATGGTGGTCAAGGCGCGTCCGCGCAAGGACGATTCCGCCGAAGTGTATCTTGGCGAAGAGTTTCTCGGCGTCGTTTACATCGATGACGAAGACGGCGACCGTTCCTACAATTTCTCGATGGCGATCCTCGACGTCGACCTGTGATCGTCACCGTTCGGTGACCCAGGGGGCCTCCATTCATCGCCCGCGGTGGTTCACGCCGCGGGCGATTTGTTTTTCCGTTGCACGATCCGCATCGTCAGGCGACTTTCCGGCCGCAATGTTACCCGCATCAGCGGTGCCGCAGTTGCCGTTGACCTGTTTTCCAGGTGAAGGCCTTGCAGAAGAACGGCCAGGATCGTCACGGCTTCCATCATCGCAAAAGCATTGCCGATGCAGATGCGGGGTCCCGCCCCGAATGGCATATAGGCATAGCGGTGGCGCGCCTTCGCCTTTTCCGGTTCGAAGCGCGACGGATCGAAGCGCTCGGGCTCGTCCCACAAGGCGGCGTGGCGGTGCACGGCATAGATGGGCACGTAAAGAACGGTGCCCGCCGGAATATCATGCCCGCCGAGCCTGAAGTCTTCAAGCGCCGTGCGTGTAATGACCGGAGCTGGCGGGTAAAGCCGCATCGCTTCCGAGAACACCTGTCGGGTATAGGTCAGGCCGGCGATATGTTCCGCCGCGACCGGTTCACCGGCGGTGACGGTGTCGATTTCCTCGAGAATTTTTCTCTCCGTCTCCCGGTTCTTCGACAGAAGATGAAACGTCCATGCGAGACCGAGCGCCGTCGTTTCGTGGCCGGCGGTGATGAATGTCAGGAGATTGTCGACGATTTCCGTGTCGGTCATCATGCGTCCGGTTTCAGGATCCCTGGCCTCCAGCAGCATCGAGACGAGGTCGTTCCTTTCGGATGCATTTTTCCGCCGTCCGGCAATCACCTTCGCAAGGCTTTCGCGCAGATAACCGACGGCGATCCGGGCCTTGCGCCGGCCGGGATGAGGTAGCCATTCCGGCGCCCCCAGCATGGTGAGCGCGAAGGTCCAGCCTGTTGGTTTAAGATAATCGGTAATGCTCTGTTCGACCCGCGCAACATCAATTCCGTATCCACCGGACATCATCGTTTCGACGATGATGTCGAACGTGGTTCGCATCATTTCGTGGCCCACGTCGATGTCACCAATGGAAGGAGAGCGCCAGCGCGCTTCCGTGCGTCGTGCCGTCTCGATCATGACCGGAAGCAGATCCAACAGCTTTTCGTGGCGGAAAGCGCCTGCGACGGATTGCCGTTGCCATTTCCAATGGTCCCCGTCGGCGGTCAGAAGTCCCTGACCGAGGGCCGGGCCGAGGACGCGCCGCACATCTTCACCCTTGCCAAGCAGATGGGCGTTCTTGACCAGAGCCTCGTGGATCAAAACCGGGTCGGCGAGATGCACGCGCATCGTATCGCCAAGGCGAGTGAAAACCGCCGGTTCATGAAAGATTTCCGGCGGCAACGCCTTCAACGGATTGCGGATAATGGAGAGAGCGAGACGCGCGGTGGCGAGCTTCGATACGGTTTGTGTCCCGATCGCCTCGGGCGAGGGGTTGCGAAGGCCGGTGTCGGTCATCTGCGGGTCCTTTATGCGCGTTGAACAATGGCAACATGCTGTTAAGGTGTTTACCTTATACCGGTAATTTAAGGTGTACGCCTTAATTTTCAATGGTGGGGTGAAATTTCTATGATGAACGGCGCGAAACGGCCGGGGCGATCCCTGACACGTGAAAAAATTCTAGATGTTACACTCGGTCTCTTCAACGAACGTGGCCCGGACCGTGTGACAACGGCCGAAATCGCCGGCGATGTGAAAATCAACGAGGGCAATCTCTATTATCATTTCCGCACCAAGGAATCGCTGGTCCTTGCCCTGTTCGCCCGCTTCGAAAACGATGCGCTGGCGCTCGTCGCGACTGTTGACGGAGCGGACGAGGCGGCTGCGGCGACTTATGCCGGCTTTTTGCGGCAGTGGTTCTCTCTCGTCTGGAACTACCGCTTCCTTTTTCGCGATCTTGTCGGTCTGGTGGCGTTGGCACCGGGGCTGGTGGAGCCCGTCCGAACCATAAGCGCCGCCATGCGTCTGGCGGTCGGCCACATCGTCACGCGGATGCAGAATGCGGAGCTGGTGGACATTCCCGAACCGGAGCGCGAGGCGGTTTTGACGAATTTGTGGATCGTCTCGACCTATTGGGCGTCCTATCTTAATCTGCAGGAAGGTGTCAGCGAATTCGGGTCGCAGCAACTGGAGTGGGGGCTGCGGCAGGTATCCAGTCTGTTCAGGCCTTATCTTTCTTCCGAGGCAATGGCCGAGCTGGAGTCACTGGGAGAAGGCGAGAAATAGTGTCTCCGACAGGGGACATTTGCGCCAATGGAAAACCGCCCGTTTATAGCGGGCGGTTTCATTACACCGGTTTTCCGGTGCAGGCGTCAGGCCGCCTTGAGCAGGTCGCCATGCGGATCGAGCACGAACTTGGTGGCTGCGCCCTGGTCGAAGCTCTCATAGCCCTGTACGGCATCGTCGAGCGCAATGATTCTGGCGTTGACGATGTCGGCAATCGGCAGGCGGTCGTGCAGGATCGCCTGCATGAGCTGGCGGTTATATTTCAGCACCGGTGTCTGGCCGGTGTGGAAGGATTGCGCCTTCGCCCAACCGAGGCCGAAACGCAGTGACAGGCTGCCCTGTTTGGCAGCATCATCCACCGCGCCCGGATCTTCGGTGACATAAAGGCCTGGAATGCCGATCGAGCCGGCGGCGCGGGTGATTTCCATCATCTGGTTGAGAACGATCGCCGGCTGTTCGCCGCCTGCGTGGCCGCGCGCTTCAAAGCCGACCGCGTCGATGGCGCTGTCCACCTCGTTGGTGCCGACAATCTCGGCGATCATGTCGCCCAGCCGGTCGCCCTTCGAGAGATCGACGGGTTCGAAGCCGACTTTCGCAGCGTGGGCAAGACGATCCTTGTTGAAATCGCCGATCATGACGACCGCAGCACCCAGAATGCGGGCGGAGGCGGCAGCCGCGAGGCCGACCGGGCCGGCACCGGCGACATAAACAGTGGAGCCGACGCCGACACCGGCCTTCACTGCGCCGTGGAAGCCGGTTGGCAGAATGTCGGAGAGCATGGTGAGGTCGCGGATCTTCGACATCGCCTTGTCACGATCCGGGAATTTCAGCAGGTTGAAATCGGCATAGGGGATGGTGACATATTTCGCCTGACCACCGATCCAGCCGCCCATGTCAACGTAGCCATAAGCGCCGCCGGCGCGGGACGGGTTCACCGTGAGGCACACGCCGGTATCCTGCGACTTGCAGCAGCGGCAGCGGCCGCAGGCGACGTTGAACGGCACGGAAACGATGTCGCCAACCTGCAGCATCTCAACATCGATGCCCTTCTCGATGACTTCGCCGGTGATTTCATGACCGAGAACGAGGCCCGGCATCGCCGTGGTGCGGCCGCGCACCATGTGCTGGTCGGAGCCGCAGATATTGGTGGAAATCACCTTGAGAATGACACCGTGCTCGATGCGCCGGCCATCCGGCGCCTCAAGCTTCGGGTCGTCGATGTCGCGGACTTCGACCTGACCCGGCCGCATGTAGACGACGCCTCTGTTCCTGCTCATATCCATCTCCTCCATGGTTGAACACCGTACCTGTCCGCTCCTCCGCGGGCAGATGACTTCATGGGTGCAGCAAACCATGAGAGGGGAGATGTGGCGTTCGGGAATACGACACGCGGTGTGGTCGTAACGACACCGCGTTTCGCCCGATGTCACGGTGGTGTTATCTGTCGAGCGGTTTCCTGAGGCGGCCGGCGGCGTCCTGAATATATTGCCAGGCGACACGGCCTGAGCGGCCGCCGCGGGTGGTTGCCCATTCCAACGCCTCGTGATGCAGTGTGTCGCGGTCGAGACCCAGATCGAAATGCGTGGCATAGCTGTCGATCATCGTCAGATAATCTTCCTGACCGCATTTGTGGAAACCGAGCCAGAGGCCGAAGCGATCGGAGAGCGACACCTTTTCCTCAACCGCTTCGGATGGGTTGATGGCGGTGGACTGCTCGTTTTCCATCATGTGACGCGGCAGAAGATGGCGACGGTTGGAGGTCGCATAAAACAGCACATTGTCAGGACGTCCCTCGATGCCGCCGTCTAGCGCTGCCTTCAGCGATTTATAGGCGGTGTCGTCATGGTCGAAGGAGAGGTCGTCGCAGAAAACGATGACGCGCTGGCCCGAGGCCTTGAGGATGTCGAGCAGGGCGGGCAGGGTGTGGATGTCCTCGCGGTGCACTTCCACCAGCTTGAGCGAAACACCGCTTGCCGCACGCACATCTTCGTGAACGGCCTTCACCAGCGAAGACTTGCCCATGCCGCGCGCACCCCACAGCAGCACGTTGTTGGCGGCGAAACCTTCCGCGAAACGCAGCGTGTTTTCGTGGAGAATGTCGCGGACATGATCGACGCCGCGGATGAGTTTCAACGCGATGCGGTTGGGGCGGGGAACAGGCTGCAGGAAAGAGTTCAGCGGCGCCCAGACAAAACAATCCGCCGCATTCCAGTCGTTTACGGCGGGCGCCGGTCCCGCCAGCCGTTCGACGGCATCGGTGAGCCGGCGCAGTTCTGAAAGAAGCAGGGAGGCCGTTTCTTCTCGAATCATGGTGTTTCTTCCGCTTGTCTGATGTTCAAAAGTCTGTTTTGCGCCCGGCCTAGCATGGTGTTTGGCGCCCATAAAGGTTAAGAGGTCCGGAATCGGTACGGCGAGGGCCCTGCATCTGTTGCAATCCCGGCGTTCCCCACTATATTCCGGCGGCTTGAAAGCTGGGGCGGCATACGAGGTCGTGCCGTAATCGTTGAGGAGTTTTATATGTTCATTAGTCAAGCTTTTGCCCAGGATGCAGCGGGCGGCACGTCGGCGCTGGGTTCCGGCCTTGAAATGCTTTTCCTGTTTGCGCCGCTCATGGTGGTCTGGTATTTTTTCCTCATCCGTCCGCAGCGCGCACAGATGAAGAAGCGCCAGGAAACGCTGACCAATATTCGCCGCGGTGATCAGGTCGTTCTCGGCGGCGGCATCGTCGGCAAGGTGACCAAGGTCATCGATGACAGTGAACTCGAAGTCGAAATCGCCGAAGGCGTGAAAATCCGCGCTGCCCGTGCTTACATTGCCGAAGTGCGCGTGAAGGGCGAAGTGGTCAAGACGGAAGCCGCTTCCTGATCCTGCCGGACAACCGAATGCCCGATTGCGAATTTTGACGGGTTGCGCAGATCGCGACCCCAACCCTGACCGAGATCGAAATGCTTCATTTTTCCCGTTGGAAAACAGTCTTCATCTGGCTGCTTGTGCTGGCAAGCGTCGTCATCGCCTCTCCCAATCTGTTTACGGACAAACAGCTGGAGGGCATGCCTGCCTGGTACAAGGACAACAAGGTAACGCTCGGTCTCGACCTTCAGGGCGGTTCCCACATCATGCTCAAGATCGAGCGTTCCGACATCGTCAAGGAACGGCTCGAAACCATCGTGGGCGATGTGCGAACGCAGCTTCGCGATGCCAACATCCGTTATTCGGGCTTGACCGGCAACGGCCAGCAGATTCAGGTCCGCATCAGCGATCCGGCGCAGCTGGAAGCCGCCAAGAACGCACTTCGCGACCTGACGCAGCCGGTATCCGCCGGTACGCTGGTCGGCGGCTCCATTACCGAAGTGACGATGAATGATGGTGGCGACAATCTGCTGCGTCTCAATCTCACGGATGAGGGCATCGATTACCGCCTGTCATCAGCCGTTTCGCAGTCCATCGAAGTCGTGCGCCGCCGCGTTGACGAAGTCGGCACGACCGAGCCGCTCATCCAGCGTCAGGGTTCCGACCGCATCATCGTGCAGGTGCCTGGTCTTCAGGATCCGCAGCGCCTGAAGTCACTTCTCAACCAGACGGCAAAGCTCTCCTTCCGCATGGTTGACACCACCATGCCGGTGCAGGAAGCCATGAACGGCCGTCCGCCAGCGACGTCCGAGGTTCTCTATTCGCAGGACGATCCGCCGGTTCCCTATCTCGTGGAGCGCCGTGCGCTCGTTTCCGGCGACAATCTCGTCGACGCGCAGGCAAGCTTCAACCAGCAGACCAATGAACCCGTCGTCACCTTCCGCTTCGACAGCCGCGGCGCGCAGCGGTTTGCGCAGGCGACGCAGCAGAATGTCGGCAAGCCTTTCGCCATCGTGCTCGATAACCAGGTCATTTCCGCGCCTGTCATCCGTGAGCCGATCATTGGCGGTTCGGGCCAGATTTCAGGTAATTTCTCGGTGCAGGGCGCGAACGACCTTGCTGTGCTGCTGCGCGCCGGTGCACTGCCGGCGACGCTGACGGTGGTTGAAGAGCGTACCGTCGGTCCGAGCCTCGGTAACGACTCCATTACCGCCGGTCTGACGGCAAGCGCCATTGGCGCCGTGGGCGTCCTCATCTTCATGTTCGTGTTCTATGGCTTCTTCGGCCTGCTGGCGAATATCGCTCTTGTGGTCAACGTCATCATGCTGCTGGCCGTCCTCAGCGTGATCGGATCGACGCTGACACTACCGGGTATCGCCGGTATCGTCCTGACCATCGGCATGGCTGTCGATTCCAACGTTCTGATCTACGAGCGAATACGCGAAGAGGTGAAAAGCGGCAAACCACTGATCCAGTCACTGGATAATGGCTTTACCCGCGCCTTTGCGACCATCATCGACGCCAACCTGACGACGCTGATCGTGGCGAGCGTGCTGTTCTACATGGGCACGGGTCCGGTCAAGGGCTTTGCGGTTACGCTGGCCGTCGGTATCATCACGACCGTCTTCACGGCCTATACACTGACAGCGTGGATGTTCGGTTACTGGGTTCGTCGCAGCCGTCCGAAGCATCTGCCGAAGGGCGTTCGTACCGCCATGTTCGATGGTCGCGACATCCCGTTCATGCGCTACCGTCGCGTGGTGTTCATGATCACCGGCGTCATCATGCTTGCCTGCGTTGGCGGTTTCATCGCCAAGGGTCTGAACCTCGGTATCGACTTCCAGGGCGGCTCCGTCATCGAAGTCCGTGCCAAGCAGGGTGAGGCCGATCTGGCCGATATCCGCGATCGTCTGAACCAGCTCAACCTGGGTGAAATCCAGGCTCAGAATTTCGGTACGCCGCAGGATGTTCTCATCCGCATTCAGGCGCAGGAAGGCGGCGAAAATGCCGAGCAATCCGCCATCACCATGGTGCGCGGCGAGCTTGAGGACAAATATGACTTCCGCCGCGTTGAAGTTGTCGGCCCCGCCGTTTCCGGTGACCTCACCTTCACCTCCACGATCGGCATCCTGCTCGCCATGACGGCGATCATGATCTACATCTGGGTTCGCTTCGAATGGCAGTTTGCGCTCGGCGCCGTCATTTCGATGGTGCACGACGTTGTCTTCACAATCGGCCTCTTCGTGTTCCTGGGGATAGAGTTCAACCTCACCAGTATCGCGGCGATCCTGACGATTATCGGTTATTCGCTGAATGACACCGTCGTCATCTATGACCGTATCCGCGAAAACCTGAGGCGCTATAAGAAGATGCCGCTGTCGATGATTATCGACGTGTCGCTGAACCAGACGCTGTCACGTACCATCCTCACCGGCTTGACCGTGCTTCTGGCGCTGCTCGCGCTCTACCTCTTCGGTGGCGAGGTCATCCGCTCCTTCACCTTCGCCATGCTCTTCGGTGTCGGTATCGGCGTGTTCTCGTCGCTCTACATTGCCGCTCCGGTGCTGATCGCCTTCAAGCTTCGTCCTGATAGCAAGGATGCGGAAGACGAGAAGGATGAAAAGTCCGGCAACGCCATCGGCGGCAAGCCTGCCGTCTGATGGCCGGCGGGATCGAAATACGCCCGGCCCATTTTCCCGGCCGGGCGCCCATAGATGCTTATGGCAATGGCGGCTTCCGCTTTGCCGACATGTCGCATCGAGGCTCGCTTCTGCTCCTGCCTTCGGGCATTTTCGGGTGGGAGCTCGTTGACGCCAAAGAACTGAGCGTCGGGCATTTCGAAAAGGTTCTGGCGGAAGCGCAGGATATCGAAGTGCTGCTGATCGGCACGGGAGATGGTATGCGGGTTCTGCCGAAGGAGCTGCGCGCGGCTTTCAAGGAAGCGGGCATTTCCATTGATCCGATGAGCACGGGTGCCGCCGTACGCACCTACAATATCATGCTTTCGGAATCGCGCGCCGTGGCTGCGGCGTTGATTGCCGTCGAAGGCTGACGTAACGCTCCGCGCGGGGAACCATGGCACCCACAGAAAATCTCGACGTCTGCCTTGCGACGCTGCGCGATACGGATCGTGACCGCTATCTCGCCTGTCTTTTGTCTCCCGCGGACAGGCGCAACGCTCTTGCAGCGCTTTATGCCTTTAACGCCGAGATTGCGCGTATTCGCGATTCCGTGCGTGAAGCGCTGCCAGGTGAGGTGCGCATGCAATGGTGGCGCGATCTGCTCGAGGGAAGTCCCCATGGGGACAGCCAGTCGCACCCCGTCGCGTCGGCGCTTCTGGAAACGATCGAGCGTTACAGGCTGCCACGATCGGTGCTTTCCAACATGATCGAGGCGCGCATCTTCGATCTCTATGACGATCCTTTCGAGGATCGCAACGCGCTTGAAGGCTATGCAGGGGAAACGGCTTCGGCGCTGATCCAGCTTGCCAGCCTCGTTCTGTCTCCGGAAGAGGCCGCGGCAAGCGCGGAAGCGGCCGGACATGCGGGTGTGGCGCAGGCCATGGCCGGCATGATGCTGCTCATGCCACTGCACCGTCGCCGTGGTCAGGTGTATATTCCAGCCGACATGCTCTCGGCCGCCGGGCTTGACCGGGAGACGTTCCTGGAAGGCACGGACCGACAGCGCATCGGCATTGCTATCGAACTGTTCGCGGCCCATGCGCTGGATCATATCGAGAAGGCAAGACGCGCTCGCATTTCGGGCAACGTCTTTGCGGCCTATTTGCCCGTCGCCATTTCCGGACCGGTCATAACGGCCGCGAGAAAGGCTGGCGCGGGCGTGTTTGAAGGCGAAGTGCAATTATCGCAGCTTCGTCGGCAATGGCTGTTGGCAAAAGCCTCTTTCCTCAAGCGCTTCTGATCGTCACTCCTGGCGCCGATGCGGGGAGCCATACTTCGCGCAAGCCTCGTTTCCTATCAAAGCGAACCGGGTTCGCTTCGTTTCGATTCGCGACCCATGATGTTTGGTTGTTGAGGGAGCGTTCCGGATGAATATGGCGATCTGGATTATCGTTTTCGTGCTGCTTTTGGTCTTTGCCGTTTATGCCTGGCGCATGTCGCGGGCGACGGATGAGGACAACAGCCATGATGTCGGGCAGGCGATCATGGATTTCGCCCGCGCCTTTCCCAATGAGGCGATCAGAAGCCTGCACATGACGGCAGATGGAGGCGCTGCCTTCGTGCGGCTGCACGACAACAAGGCCGGTTTCATGCGCAACATGGGTTCTCATTACGTCTGCGTGATGATCGATCCCGAGCGGATACGGGTGGAGAGCCTGGAAAGCGGAGACGGTTTCGTCGTTACCTTCTTCGACATGCCGAAATATAGCGGTTCATACCGCTTCAAATCGGCAGGAGAGGCGGCCGAAGTCTCTCTCTGGCTGCTCGGCAGTCTCGTTGAGGCGCAGGATCATCACGATGAAGGGCCGCTCCCTTCCGGCGCCTGATGGCTATCGCATGGCCCGTCACTGCCCGTCGAGCGGCGGCCGATTGGCCCCTGCCTGCTGGCGTTCGCGCCAGATGATGAACAGGCCGGATGCGACGATGATGAAAATACCGAGCCATTTCGACGGCGTCGGAAAATCCGAGAACAGCGCATAACCGAGGATCGTCGCCGAGATGATCTCGAAATACTGGAACGGCGCCAGCAGCGAGAGCGGGGCCAGCCTGAAAGCCCTGACGATCAGCAGATGCATGTAGCCGGATATCGATCCTAGCAGCACGAGCAGAGCCAGGGCCAATCCCGATTGCGGCAGCGAGACGGCGAAATCCTTGTCGCCGAGCGCATCGCCGGCAAGAAGGGCCGCTCCCATGAATACCGTGCCGGCAATGCCCGACATGGTCTGCATCACAAGCGGGCTGTCGGCGTCGCCGATGGCTCGGTTCAGGAAGAGGTAGAGCGTGTAGAGGAATGCGCAGGCCACCGGCAGCAGCGAGGTCCAGCCGAAGATTTCGAAGCTCGGCTGAATGACAATCATCGCGCCGCCGAAGCCTACCACGATCGCCGTCCACCGCTTCCAGCCGACCCTGTCGCCGAGAAACAGAGCCGACATCATCGTCAGCATGAAAGGTTCTACGAAATAGATCGCGAACACATCGGCAAGCGGCATGTATTTGACTGCGGCGAAGAACATCAGGCTGGCGGAAGCGTGCAATACGCCGCGCAGGCAGTTCATCCAGGGACGCTTCGCGCTGAAAAGCGCGCTCGGTGAGACCATGAGCAGCAGCGGCAGGGTGCAGACCACCTGGAAGAAGAAGCGATAGAAGGTTACCTGCGCCGGTGACATGCCGCCGACCACGGCCATGTATTTGGCTATTGCGTCCATGACGGGCAGCACGAACATGCAGGTCGCCATGATCGTCATGCCCTTGGCGACATCGCTGAAACCGGTCTGGCTGGTCATGGTTCGAATAGCGCTTTCGACCGGAAGGTCCATTGAGAGAAGGGGTGCTAAAGGCTGCCCCCCTTCGCAGGTCAGGCGGCCTTCTGGCGCGGCAGGCTCTTCATATCAATGACGAAACGATAACGCACATCGCTTTTTATCATGCGTTCATAAGCATCGTTGATCTGATCGATATCGATCATCTCGATTTCGGCGGCGATGCCTTTTTCGGCGCAGAAATCCAGCATTTCCTGGGTCTCGGGAATGCCGCCGATCATCGAGCCGGCAAAGGTCTTGCGGCCCGGAATGAGACTGAACGCCATTACCGACAGCGGCTTTTCCGGCGCACCCACCTGTACCAGCGCGCCGTCTCGCTTCAGCAGGGCAAGATAAGCGTTGATGTCATGGTCGGCGGCGACGGCATCGATGATGAGGTCGAGGCTCGAAGCGGCCTTTTTCATCTGATCCGCATCGCGCGAGACGATCACCTCATGGGCGCCGAGTTTTTTTGCGTCTTCAGCCTTGCCGGGCGACGTCGTGATCATCACCACCGTCGCGCCCATGGCATTGGCGAGCTTCACCGCCATATGACCAAGGCCACCGAGACCGACAACGCCGACCCGCTTGCCGGGGCCTGCATTCCAGTGGCGCAGCGGGGAGTAGGTGGTAATGCCCGCGCAGAGCAGGGGTGCGGCAGCGGCCGGATCGAGACCTTCGGGTACGCTGAGAACGTAACGGTCATCGACCACCACATGAGCGGAGTAACCGCCAAGCGTATGGGCGCCGCCGCCCATCGCCTTGTCAGGCGAATTATAGGTGCCGGTCATGCCGTTTTCGCAATATTGCTCCAGCCCCTCGGCGCAGCTTGCGCATTGCCGGCAGCTATCCACGATGCAGCCGACGCCGACGCGGTCACCCGTCTTGAACCTGGTGACGTCCGAACCCACGCGGCCGACACGGCCGATGATTTCGTGGCCGGGAACGCAGGGGTAAAGAGAGCCCGGCCATTCGCTGCGGGCCGTGTGGATATCGGAGTGGCAGACGCCACAGAATTCTATTTCGATTTCGACATCGCGCGGGCCGGGATCGCGACGCTTGATGGTCGCGAGCTTCATCGGTGAAGATCCGTCGTCGCAGGCGTAAGCGGATGTTGTGAACATGGTCGTTCCTCCTTTTGTGGTGATCGATGCATCAAACACCGGCCTGCGGCAGGGGTTGCGGCGGTCAGCCGCCAGCGCCGGTTTCGGGGACTGCCGGGCCAAAAACCTCCTCGAAGGCCTCGCGCAGCAGGACGTCGACATCACCGATCATAACCGGCAATCCAAGATCGACAAGGCTGGTAACGCCATAGGCGCTGATGCCGCATGGAATGATGCCGGTGAAGTGCGAGAGATCGGGATCGACATTGATCGCGAGCCCGTGAAAACTCACCCATTTGCGCAGACGGATACCCAGTGCGGCAATCTTGTCTTCTGCCATGCCGCCATCCGGCAGGAGAGGTTTTTCGGGGCGCCTGACCCAGACGCCGACGCGATCTTCCCGCCGCTCGCCACGCACGTTCATCTTATCAAGTGTGCGGATGATGACATCCTCGAGTGCCGCCACATAGGCGCGGACATCCTGGCGGCGGCGTTTGAGATCAAGCATGACGTAAGCGACCCGCTGGCCGGGGCCGTGATAGGTATATTCGCCGCCGCGCCCCGTGGCGAAGACCGGGAAACGATCCGGTTCGATCAGATCGGCCACATCGGCGCTGGTGCCGGCCGTATAAAGCGGCGGATGCTCCAGAAGCCAGACGAGTTCGTCCGCCTCGCCAGCTGCGATGGCGCTAACCTCGCGCTCCATTTCCTCTACCGCCTGCTCGTAAGGCACGAGGCCATCAGAGATTCGCCAGCGAACGGGCGGCGAACCGGCGGCGGGGAGCATTTTTGTCTCGATATCCGTGCGTGTGAGCATGAAAAAGTCCTTTCCACAGCCTTCTCGCAAAATGGCGTCACGGCCGCAACCCCAGCATTTCCGGGCTTCCTGCATATAGGATGGTGCAGTGCGATTTTTAATTTCAAAAAACTGTCACGACGCTCTTGTGCACCCAAAATCCTTTTGCTACATGCACCCCCGTCGGCGCAAGTCGACGCCTACCACGATGCGGTCGTGGCGGAATTGGTAGACGCGCAGCGTTGAGGTCGCTGTGGGGCAACCCGTGGAAGTTCGAGTCTTCTCGACCGCACCAAAGAAACCCGCTTCGGCGGGTTTTTTCTTTTTTAGACAATCGGTTAGCCCTGACCCCACAATACGCCAGGCTGCGTCGGAGCCAATTCGGCTACCGTGTTTTATTTTGCCGTCAGCATTATAAAAATTACGGGCGGCAAATCATTGACCCGACGCCGCCCGAATTGAATGGCCGGACTGAACTAGCGTCGGTAACGCTGTCCGTCCCCGACACGGTAGGGGTCCCCATCCATTACCTGATCCATTCGCCACTCGTTTCCACGATATGGGCTATGCCACGTCTGGCATCCGGCCAGAAAGACGGTTGCGGTCAGCAATCCGAAAGTAAGGGCGGCTCGCATCATCTTGAACTCCTCGAAATGTCATCCCAGCCATGTAGGCGCACGCCCGCATTTTTGCGATACCTCGTCGGAATTTGTCGTCCGTTTTAGAACGGCGCAACAATTTGGATTGCCGGAAAATTCCGGTGGATATTGATGCACGCTTTGGTAGCTCGTCTGCTCCCCCCACAAAACGAGGGGTGGAATATGAGAGGTCTGATGTTAGCTTTTGTCAGGAAATAATATCCGGGGGTTTTCGTGCAGGGGGACAAGACGGATTCAGACAATGCGCTCGGTTATTACATGTGGAGCATTTCCGACAACAGGCTGATCATGGATGCGATTACCGCGGAATGCCATGGATTTTCCGAACCGGTTGCATCACGCGGGGTAACGATCGAGGAGATTCTGGAAAGGATCGATATTGAGATGCGCGATCGGGTGGCACAGGCCATTTTCGACAGTATCACCACGGGCGTCTTTTTCGATCAGCGTTACAAGGTCAACCTGCCTGACGGCTCTAGCCGATGGATCGCGGCAAAGGGCAGGGCGATCTTCGATCCGGAGGGCACGCCTTTTCTCGGTATAGGCAGCGTCCGGGATATCACGCTGAAAAAATCTTACCAGTTTGAACCACGCCAGTAACGACAACAAAAAAGAGGCGGCTTTCGCCGCCTTTTTTCGTCTGCGCCTTGCCGGGACATCAGAACACGGCGAGATATTTCAACAGCGAAATAATACCGATAATAATGACGATAACCTGTGCGATCTGTTTGGCGCCGCCGCCAACGGGCAGTCGCGCGATGAGCCACAAGACAAGCACAATCACCAGGAAGGTGATCAGAATGCTGACGAGCGTTGATGTAACCATATGTCCCAGCTCCCTATTGAAATTCGATATTCAACGATGGTTCACCGTTGCGTGAGTAAAAAGGCGCCAGCCGGTATTTTGTTCCATGTGGTCGATTGCGCGCGATTAAATTAGGATTTTCTGAATGACCGAGAGCGTGAGGATGAAATCGAGGCCGGTCGGCGCTTCCGTCAGCGTGGGGCGGCTTGGCCGTCCTCATGTGTCGTCGGTCACCGGTGGCGCTCTGGACATCGTCACGGGGGTTTCGGAGCCAGGGTTTAACCCAATCGATCTTTTATACTCGTCGCTGGCCGCGTGCCTGGCGCTCAGCGTCCGCATCGCAGCCAGCAGCTTGGGACTGCTCGATCTGTTCGAGGGTGTTCGTGTTGATGTCTCCGGCGAGAAATCGGCTGATGAACCCTATCGCATCATCCGCTTCGACATTCGGATGGAGATCGCCGGAAACTTCAACGCGGCGGAGCGACTGGCGCTTGCGCACAGGGCGGAGGATATCTGCACCGTCAGCAACACGCTGAAGGGCGATGCGGAGTTTGTGCTGTCGATTACCAGCTGACGGTTACGGCTTCCTCGACTTTTCCCATTTCTTCACCAGCCGGTCGCGTTTTAGCTTCGAAAGCCGCTTCACCCAGAAAATGCCGTCAAGCTGGTCAATCTCGTGCTGGATGCAGATGGCGTGAAATCCCTCGACGGCCTGACGGTGCTCCGTGCCGTCGATGTCCTGAAACCTCACTTCGATCTTGGATGGCCGCTCCACTTCGTCCGTGAAGCCCGGCATCGAGACGCTGCCCTCCACATGTCGCATGGTCTGCGTGGCGCGGCCGATGATTTCGGGATTGACGTAGGTAAGAACCGTCCCCGGCGTCAGTTCCAACACAAAAACACGCTGCTTCACGCCGATATGGGCGGCGGTGATGCCGACACCCGGGGCGGCGCGCATCGTGTCGATCAGGTCGCTGACAAGATCCTGCAATTGCCCGTCAAACACCGTGACCGGCTCGCAGATTTCCGATAAGCCGGGATGCGGATAGGGCAGGATAGGCCTGGTTGCCAAGGAAATGCTCCGTTCGTTTCAAATCCGGGCGGCGGCGGCGAGCGCCTTTCCCTCCGCCGTCGCTTCCAGGAAGCTGCGCTGGGTGCGGGCATCGCGTCTCGTTACCTGCACGAAGCGCGGTGACAGACCGGCGATTTCGCGCAGAACGAGGGCATGTGCAAGACCCAGCCTGTTGGCAATGCCGCGGCTGTCTGTGGCTATATTGAAGTCGACCGCAATCAGTATCGCCGCGCCGGTGGATGTCAGCAAGGGCTGCGATCGCTCTTGAACCCGTGCCACCGCAGCCATGAAGGCATCAGCGGACTGTTCCTCATTCATCAGGAGGCATCCGGGCGCAGGCGGACGGACACGAGCACGGATTTAGACGTCGGTGTAAAACTGTCTTTGCCATAGCTCGACAGCGGCACCAGCACATTCAGTTCCGGATAATAACCGCCGATGCTGCCCCGCGGAATATTGTAGGGCACCAGCCGGAAATTCTGTGCGATGCGTTCGACCCCATCGCCATATTCGCCAACGACATCGACACGCTGGCGGGAATGGGCGCCGAGCGCTTGCATATCCGCCGGGTTCATGAAGATGACGTGGCGTTCGCCATAAACGCCACGATAGCGGTCGTCCATGCCGTAGATCGTGGTGTTGTACTGATCGTGGCTGCGGAAGGTCTGCAGGACGAAAAGGTTCTCGCGCGTGAGCGCCTGCTGGTGTTCGGTCTGTTCGGGCAGGGGGCCGCTGAAAAAGATCGCCTTTTTCGCCGGTGTGTTCCATTGCCGTTCCGCAGCCCTATTGGGCAGACGGAAGCCGCGCGGCACGCGAACGCGTTCGTTGAAATTCTCGAAGCCGGGAATGACCCGCTCGATCATGTCGCGGATAAGATCGTAATCATCAGCGAGCGCTTTCCAGTTCACAGGCCCGCTGCCTAGCGTCGCTTCTGCGATGCCGGCGATGATGGCGACTTCCGAGCGCAATTCGTCCGACGCCGGTGGATTGATGCCGCCGGAGCCGTGCACCATGCTCATGGAATCCTCGACCGTGACGATCTGCGCCCGGCCTGCCGAATTGCGGTCGATCTCGGTTCGCCCCAGGCAAGGCAGCACGAACGAGGTTTCGCCAGGCACGAGATGCGAATGATTGAGCTTGGTGGCGATGTTGACGGTGAGCTTCTGATTTTCGAATGCCTTGATAATAAGCGGGCTATCGGGCGTGGCGCGCAGGAAATTACCCCCGAGCGCAATGAAGGCTTGCGCCTTGCCCTCAAGCATGGCCGCCACAGCCTCCACCGTATTGTGGCCGGGCTTGCGCGGCATGGTAACGCCGAGTTCCTTTTCCAGCGCATCGAGAAGTGCGGGCGGTGCTTTTTCATCGATGCCGACGGTGCGGTCGCCCTGAACGTTGGAATGACCGCGCACGGGGCAAAGGCCCGCACCGGGACGACCGACATTGCCGCGCAGCAACATGAAATTGGTGATCTCGCGCACGATGACGACCGAGTGACGATGCTGAGTGACGCCCATGGCCCATGTCGCGATGACGGAGCCGGCCTTCATGTAGATGTGGGCGGCTTCTTCGATCTCCTCGCGGGTGAGGCCGGACTGGTCGAGAATGGTATCCCAGCTCGTCGCTTCGACGGCGGCACGGTAGGCCTCGAACTCCGCTGCATGTTCGGCGATGAAGTCGTAGTCGATGATGGCGGGTTCGCCCGCCGCCCTTGCAGCGTCGTCAGCGGTGAAGACCGCCTTGCTCATGCCGCGCACCGCCGCCATGTCGCCGCCCTGGCGCGGCTGGTAATAATTGGTGGCAATCTTCGTGCTGCCGCCACTGATCATCTCGATCTTGTCCTGCGGGTCTGCAAAGCGCTCCAGCCCCTTTTCGCGAATGGGATTGAATACGGCGATCCGGGCGCCGCGCAGGGCGGCGCGGCGCAGGTCGCCCAGCATGCGCGGATGATTGGTGCCCGGGTTTTGCCCGATCACGAAAATCGCGTCGGCCTTTTCAAAGTCCTCGAGCAGCACCGTTCCCTTGCCGACACCGATCGATGCGTTCAATCCGACACCGCTTGCCTCGTGGCACATGTTGGAGCAGTCGGGGAAATTATTGGTGCCGTAAAGCCGCACCATCAGCTGATAAAGGAAAGCCGCCTCGTTGGAAGCGCGGCCGGACGTATAGAATTCAGCCCGGTTCGGGTTGTCGAGACCGTTGAGGATGCTGCCGATTTCGGTAAAGGCCTCGTCCCACGATACGGGCAGGTATTTGTCGCTCATCCGGTCATAGCGCATGGGATGGGTGAGGCGCCCCTGTTTTTCCAACTCGTAATCGGACCAGCCGCGCAGTTCGGAGACGGTGTGGCTGGCGAAGAACTCCGGCGGCACGCGGGCTTCGGTCGCTTCCCAGGACACCGCCTTGACGCCGTTTTCACAGAACTCGAAAGAGGAGCCGTGTTCCGGATCGCCCCAGGCGCAACCGGGACAGTCAAAACCATCCGGCTGATTGGTCTTTAACAGGGTGCGGACGCCCGAGATCGGTGCCCCGGATTCCAGAAGGCGCTTGCCGACGCTTTTAAGTGCGCCCCAACCGCCTGCGGCGGACGATGCCTTGCCGATGAAACCCGTCTTGCTCATGGTTTGCCACCCCAAAACTAACTTTCCGCGTCCGGTCGGCGCGGTTTGTCCTTTGTCAAAAACATCTTCAGAAGCGCCCATCCGCATCGGCTGTCAACGCCTTTGTTGTGCGTTGCGGTAAAACCAGCGTCATGGCTCTCAACCTTGGCTGCGGAACGGCGTAAAGGGTGCGGGCGTTGTCGTAAAACAACCGGCACGGATCGGCTATTCATGCTTATAAGCCGCACTCCGCCCGGTCCTGCCGGAGAGGCGAAGAGGAATGACGAATGGAATTTTCGCGACACGCGCGAAGCTTAGGTATTTGCAGCTATCCGGTTGTTGACAATATGCTTTTTAACGCCATTCTGCCTTCGAATCCGAGCATTGCGGCATTTGAATACAAGGGGACGCCAGATGACAGACCGTGACGACGACGCTGTCGCGCCCGATGAATTGAAGCCGTCGGATGCCCCGTCGGATATTTATGCCGAAGATGGCTCGGTGCGTTCCGATTTTCTGACGATGGTGGGTGCGGCAATCGCCGATCGCGACCTCTTGTTCCTGCGCAAGAATGTGGCGCGGCTGCATGAATCCGAACTCGGAGACCTGCTTGAATCCATTCTCCCGGAACAGCGCCACGCGCTTGTGCGGCTGCTCGGTTCCGATTTTGACATGACGGCGCTGACCGAGGTGGATGAAGGTATCCGCCTCGATATCGTCGATCAGATGTCGAACGAGCAGATCGCTGCCGGTATCGGCGAGCTCGATTCCGACGACGCCGTCTACATTCTTGAAGACCTCGACGACGAGGATCGTAAGGACATTCTCTCGCAGCTGCCCTTCACCGAACGCGTGCGGTTGATGCGGGCGCTGGACTATCCTGAGAGCTCGGCCGGTCGGCGCATGCAGACGGAATTCGTCGCCGTGCCGCCATTCTGGACTGTCGGGCAGACTATTGATTATCTGCGAGAGGAGGAGGAACTCCCGGATTCCTTCACCCAGATTTTTGTCATCGATCCCACTTTCAAGCTGGTCGGCGCGCTCGATCTCGACAAGGTGCTGCGGGCCAAGCGCCAGGTGAAGATCGAAACGATCATGCACGAGACAAACCATTCCATTCCAGCCGAAATGGACCAGGAAGAAGCAGCGCAGCTCTTCGAGCAATACGACCTTCTGTCCGCCGCCGTGGTGGACAATAACGGCCGGCTGGTCGGCGTGCTGACCATCGATGACGTGGTCGACGTCATCCAGGAGGAGGCCGAGGAAGACCTTCTGCGTCTCGGCGGTGTGGGTGACGAAGAGCTGTCGGACTCCATCGCCAGCACGTCCCGTTCCCGCGTTCCGTGGCTCGCCGTCAATCTCATCACTGCCTTTCTGTCCGCTTCCGTCATCAGCCTGTTCGATGCGACGATCCAGCAGATCGTCGCGCTGGCGATCCTGATGCCTGCGGTTGCCGGCATGGGCGGCAACGCCGGATCGCAGACCATGACGGTATCGGTGCGCGCGCTCGCCACCAAAAGCCTCGATATCAACAATGCCGCCCGCATCATCCGGCGCGAGGCGGGGGTGGGCATTCTGAACGGCATGCTGTTCGGCTGCGCCATCGGCGTTGTCGCGGCGCTATGGTTTCAGGACATCCATATTGGGGGCATCATCGCCACGGCCATGTGTCTCAACATGCTCGCGGCGGCCCTGGCGGGAATTCTCATTCCGCTCGTCCTCGACAAGTTCGGAGCTGACCCTGCCGTCTCATCCGCCGTCTTCGTAACGGCGGTGACGGACATTGTCGGGTTTTTTGCCTTTCTGGGGATAGCGACCTGGTGGTACGGAATTTCGGGATAGGCGAGGGCGGCCATAAAATTGACTTTTACGTGAAGGTCAAATAATAATGATCCGGTTAGGAATCGGATAGGCCCGTGAACAAATATTATAGCATAACCGAACTGACCCGAGAATTCGGTGTTTCCACCCGCACACTCAGATTTTATGAGGATGAAGGGTTGATCCATCCTGAGCGGCGCGGGCGCACCAGGCTTTTCCGTGCTGCGGACCGCCGTCTCATTCAGGAAATCCTGCGCGGTCGCCGTATCGGTTTCACGATAGCCGAAATCCGCGAGATCATTCAGGTCTACAAGGAGCCGCCGGGGGAATCGGGCCAGCTTGTGCTTCTGATGAAGAAGGTCGATGAAAAGCGCGCTGATCTTCGGCAGAAGCGTAAGGATATCGAGGAGACGCTGGCGGAGCTCGACAATGTCGAAGAAGCCTGTCTGACGCGTCTTGCCGAAATCGGCGTTGGGACCTGAGTACTGCTTTTTAGTGGTATCGGATATTCCGTTGACGTAACTGTCGTGAACGGCTCCAAGACTCTCCGCTTTACTTCATATGAAACGAGCGGGTTCGGCTTGCCCCGCCGACGAGAATGTCGCGGCAGCGGGATGTGGGACATGATCTCGATTTATCACCGACGTTCGCCCCCTGATCCGACCCTTCGGGCCACCTTCTCCCCGGAAAGGGGGAGAAAAGACGGCGACCGCTGACGCTCTGGCTGCCTGCGCTACTGCGCCTCAACAGTGCACTGCTGTGCCACTTCGCTGACCTTCGTCTGCTGATCCGCGGTCAGCTTGCCTTCCATCATGATGTCGAAAAGGCTTTCCGCCTGGAGCTTCTCCAGCGTGCAGCCGCAGAAGCGCTGGCACAGCTCCAGCCCGTTCGCCTGTTCGACGCAGCTTTTTTCGCAGCTTGATTTGTATAGTTCGACCTGATCGACAGGCGGGGGCGGGGCGACGAGCGACAGGGTGTAAACAAGGCCGATTAATACCGGCTGGTGGATGAGATAGAAGGCAAGGCTGTGACGGCCGGCGCTTGCAAGAAGGTTGCGAGGTGAACTCGGGCTTCGAAAGCGGTCGAGCCAGCCGCGCGGCGAGACGAATTGCGAGACCGCAAGCCCGGCGAGGAACGGCGCAAGCCAGGGCAGCAGCGGGACATAATCATTCGAACGGGGTGGCTGGGTGGAAAAGCCGATCCAGGCCAGCCATTTTGCATTGAACACTTCGGATTGCAGATATTGCGGCAGGATAAAAGCAATCACAGCGAAAAGCAGTGTCACCGCTGCGGGTGCCCTGAGGAACAACAGTCCCACGAGGCTTGCGGCGGCAATATTATGCAGTATGCCGAAGAAGATGAAGCTGTCCGGAAAGGCAAAATAGGTGGCGATGGTGATGAGCAGCGCCGAACCGGCCACCATGGCGAAACGCTTGCCGAAGGATGGCCAGTTCACGCCCTTGCCGTGGGCGAGAAACAGGCTGAAACCCGCAAGGAACAGAAATGACGTGGCGATGCCGCGTGCGTAAAGCTTCCAGAGGCCCGTGGTTGCCGTGCCTGGTTCGAGATAACCGAAATATTCCAGATTCCACGTGAAGTGGTAGGACGCCATGGCGATGAGGGCCAGCCCGCGGAGCGTGTCGAGGCCGCCTATGCGGCCTTTACGGCGGTTTTCGTCGGCGACTGTGTTTGTGTCCATGGTTTCCGTGTTTCAGCTTTCGGTAAGGCCGGTGTCTTACTCGGCTTGGCCCTTGAAGTGCGGCTATTTCAAGGCCTGTTTTCTTCCATGATGGCGCGTCGCGCCTCGGAAAAGAACTGGCGGCGCAAGAGCGCGACAATGATGATGACCGTGCTGGCGATGAAGACATAGGGGCTGATGAACCAGCCGAGATAACCGATGGACAGAAATATGGTCCGCAGGCCGTCATTGAAGTTCTTGGCGGCGATGATGTTCATCTTGATGACGTTCTCGGCCGCGCGTTCCGCCGCCTCGCGGTCGGCGCCGACGTCGTGCACCATGGGAATGGCGCCGAAGAGGATGGTGCAGTAGTTGAACAGCCGGTAGGACCAGCCGAATTTGAAGAAGGAGTAACCGAAGAGACAGGTGAGCCCGATGACCTTCAGTTCAAAAGCCGTGCGACCGGCATAATGCACGAAAGGCATGTCGCGAAACACCGACTCGACCTGCTCGGTCGCCCCCAGAAGGGCAAAACATCCGCCGATGGCGAAGATGGAGGTGGAAGCGAAAAAGGCGGTTCCGTTCTGCAGGCCGGCCATGATCTGTGTGTCGATCATCTTCAGGTCGCGCTTCAGCGAATTCATGATCCAGTCGCGACGGCGCTCGGCCATGGCCTGGTTGAGGCTGGCGCGCGAAAACAGCCTCGTTCCCGTCGTCACATGGGTGTAGGCGGCCCATAGAAGGATGAAAACGACAATCGCGATATAGTCGATGACGGTCATTACGGGCAGGCCACCTTGCTGTTTGCGAATCTTCGAAACCATATTGATTTGAAGGCCATGGCAAGGCAATGGCGGCGGCTGACGTCGCCCCCATATTCTCTTTTGGCGTTGCGGTTTCATCATTCGGTTCAACGCTAACTTTCCGGTAACCAAGTCGCTTTATCAGTCCTGTCGCGGACGACAGGTCTGCCGGTTCCGGGTTAAGGTTTTGCGTACCGGTTCCGCCTGGTTTTTCACCAAAGGCAGGGACGGATTGACAGGATGGACGTTCGCACCTAGCTTTTCTTCCGGACCGGTGTTTCCGGTATCCGGAGCATCAAGACTGATATGCCCCGCATCCTGCAGGCAGGTCTTGTTTTTTCCGGCCCGGTATCAGCGGCAGTCCGGCGTGAGCAACCGGGGGACGCCTTTTCTACGAATCGTTCCCTTCATGTCCGCCTGTCACTGGCTCGCGACCCGGCGAAGATGCCGGTCCGTTTATTCTCTTCCTTCAGGTTTCCCATGACAGATAATAACCGCTCCGTTTTCATTCTTGGCGGCGCGCGCTCCGGCAAATCGCGTTTTGCGGAAGAGCTTGCCATAAAGGCGGGCGGAAACCTGCATTATCTGGCCACCGGCCGGGCATGGGACGACGAGATGCGTGACCGGATCGCCCATCATCAGGCGCGGCGTGGCGGCGAATGGACCACCCATGAAGCGCCCGTCGATATCGCCGCCATGCTGGAGCAGCTGGACCGGCCGGACAATGTCGTTCTCGTCGATTGCCTCACTTTGTGGCTTACCAATCTGATGATGGAAAATGCGGATTTCGATGCTGCCTTCGCGGCACTTGAGGCGGCGATCCTGTCGGCTCGGGCGAAGCTGATTTTCGTCTCCAACGAAGTCGGTCTCGGCATCGTGCCGGAAAATCGCATGGCGCGGGAATTCCGGGATCATGCGGGGCGGCTGCATCAGCGAATCGCCGCCATTGCCGGTGAGGTCTTTTTCGTCGCCGCCGGGTTGCCCCTGAAAATGAAGGGCTGAAGCGGCACCCGCGAAAGCGCGGTCGACATCGCCGCACTCCAGCTTAGAGGCAAATTTCCCTTGTAAATGCGAGCCGCATTTTGGCGAGGCTGCGGCAGCTTTGCTTTCTTGATCTGGATCAAGGTCGCTTCCCATTCCCGATGGCAATGCTCCAACCGACGCAAAGGCGCACGTCCGCTCTCCCAGGCGCATGCAGTGCCTTTCGTCGGTCGGCTTGCACGTTGGGGGAAACCAACAATGAACTACACACTGGAAACCGCGATCGTGGCCCTTGGGGCCTTTCTCGCGTTGCTCGGGGCGGCATTCGCCCATGACAGTCTTTTCGCCGCCCATATGTGGGTGCTGTTCTTTACGCTGCTGGTCAGCACGGTGCTTCTGTTGCGCCGTGTCTCCTTTGCGCCCGTCGATCCGGCCGCGCGGGCCCGGCGCAAGTCGGAATACTTCGACGGAGTCGTACGATACGGTGTCATCGCCACCGTCTTCTGGGGCGTCGTCGGCTTCCTGGTTGGCGTCGTGGTGGCGCTGCAGCTTGCTTTTCCGGATCTCAACATTGCGCCCTATTTAAATTTCGGCCGTGTAAGGCCGCTGCACACGTCGGCGGTGATCTTCGCTTTCGGGGGAAATGCGCTGATCGCCACCTCATTCTACGTGGTGCAGAGAACCTGTCGGGCACGCCTGTTCGGCGGCGATCTCGGCTGGTTCGTGTTCTGGGGCTACAACCTCTTCATCGTCATGGCCGCCACCGGCTATCTGCTCGGCATAACGCAGGGACGCGAATATGCGGAGCCGGAATGGTATGTCGATATCTGGCTGACGATCGTCTGGGTTGCCTATCTCATCACGTTCCTCGGCACGATCCTGACACGCAAGGAGCCGCATATCTATGTGGCGAACTGGTTCTACCTGAGCTTCATCGTGACGATTGCCATGCTGCACATCGTCAACAACCTCGCCATTCCAGTCTCTTTTCTCGGCGTCAAGAGCTACTCCGCCTTTTCGGGCGTGCAGGACGCGCTGACGCAATGGTGGTATGGCCATAACGCCGTCGGCTTCTTCCTGACGGCCGGCTTCCTCGGCATGATGTATTACTTCATTCCGAAGCAGGTGAACCGCCCGGTTTATTCCTACCGCCTGTCGATCATCCACTTCTGGGCGCTGATCTTCATGTATATCTGGGCAGGCCCGCACCACCTGCATTACACGGCACTTCCGGACTGGGCGCAGACGCTTGGCATGGTGTTCTCGATCATGCTGTGGATGCCATCGTGGGGCGGCATGATCAACGGCCTGATGACGCTTTCGGGCGCCTGGGACAAGATCCGTACCGATCCCATCGTGCGCATGATGGTGATGGCGGTTGCCTTCTATGGCATGGCCACCTTCGAAGGCCCGATGATGTCGATCAAGGCCGTCAACTCGCTCAGCCACTATACCGACTGGACCATCGGCCATGTGCATTCGGGCGCGCTCGGCTGGAACGGCATGATCACCTTCGGCGCGATCTATTATCTGACGCCCAAGCTGTGGGGCAGGGACCGTCTTTACAGCCTGCAACTCGTGAACTGGCACTTCTGGCTCGCCACGCTCGGCATCGTCATCTACGCCGCCGTCATGTGGGTGGCCGGCATCCAGCAGGCGCTGATGTGGCGCGAATATGATAGCCAGGGCTTCCTTGTCTATTCCTTCGCGGAATCGGTGGCAGCGCTGTTCCCCTATTATGTGATGCGTGCACTGGGCGGCCTGATGTTCCTCAGCGGCGCGCTGATCATGGCCTACAACGTCACCATGACCATCCTCGGTCATCAACGCGAGGAGGGCGCCAGCAAAGGCGCGGCTCCTTCGCTGCAGCCCGCTGAATAGGAGGGGCCGATGTCCATACTCGACAAACACGGCGTCATCGAACGTAACGCCACCCTGCTTCTGGTCGGCTCGCTGCTGGTGGTCTCGATCGGCGGTATCGTTGAAATCGCACCGCTCTTCTACCTCGAAAACACCATCGAGAAGGTGGAAGGCATGCGGCCCTACACGCCGCTGGAACTGGCCGGGCGCAACATCTACATTCGCGAGGGATGTTATGTCTGCCACAGCCAGATGATCCGTCCGTTCCGCGACGAGGTGGAACGTTACGGGCATTACAGCCTGGCGGCGGAATCCATGTACGACCATCCGTTCCAGTGGGGTTCGAAGCGCACCGGGCCTGACCTGGCGCGCGTGGGTGACCGTTATTCGAACGAGTGGCACGTGCAGCATCTGGCTGATCCACGCTCGGTGGTGCCGGAATCGATCATGCCGTCCTATGCCTTCCTCAAGACAACGCCGCTCAAGATCACTGACATCTCCATGGAGCTGAAGGCCAACCGTGCTGTCGGTGTGCCCTATAGCGACGAGATGATCGAGAAATCCGCGGCCGATCTCGCCGCCCAGGCGGACCCGAATGCGGATTCGTCGGAACTGCTGGCGCGCTATCCCAAGGCCAAGGTCGGCGATTTCGACGGCGATCCGGCAAAGCTCACGGAAATGGATGCGCTGGTCGCTTATCTCCAGATGCTCGGCACGCTGGTCGATTTCTCGACCTATGACGATGCCGCCGGTTACCGGTGAGGAGGCGGAACGATGGAAACCTACACGGCCATGCGCCACTTCGCCGATAGCTGGGGCCTGCTTGCCATGACCCTGTTCTTCGCCGGCGTCGTCATCTTCACGCTTCGCCCAGGCTCGAAAAGGGCCGCGGACGATGCGGCCAGCATTCCGCTCAGGGAGGACTGAACATGTCCGAAAAACACATCGATAAAATCAGCGGCGTCGAAACCACCGGCCACGAGTGGGACGGTATTCGCGAATTGAACAACCCCATGCCTCGCTGGTGGGTGTGGACATTCTACGCCACGATTGTCTGGGCCATCGGCTACACCATCGCTTTTCCGGCATGGCCGCTGATTTCAGGTGCAACCCAGGGCGTCCTTGGCTGGAACAGCCGTGCCGAAATCGCCGCGGACCTGGCCGATGCCAGACAGTCTCAGAGCATCTATGTCGACAAGATCGCCAACTCGGCGCTTGCCGACATCCAGGCGGATCCGACGCTGATGCAATTTGCCCTTTCGGGCGGTGCTGCCGCGTTCAAGGTCAATTGCATTCAGTGTCACGGTTCTGGCGCGGAGGGCGGGCAGGGTTATCCCAACCTCAATGACGACGACTGGATGTGGGGCGGCAGCGTCGATGACATCTATACGACGGTGAAGCACGGCATCCGCTTTCAGGATGATCCAGACACACGTGCTTCGGAAATGCCGGCCTTTGGCGATATACTGCAGCCGGATGAAATTCGTCAGGTTGCCGCTTATGTGTTCAGCCTCACGGGAACGCCTTCCAACCCGGTGCTGGTGGAACCCGGAAGGCAGCTGTTTGCCGACAATTGTGCCTCTTGCCATGGGGAAGATGCCAAGGGCAACCGTGAATTCGGTGCACCCAATCTTGCCGACGCCATCTGGCTGAAATCTCATGGCGAGGAGGGGATCGTTTCGCAGATACGCTCTCCCAAGCATGGCGTCATGCCCGCCTGGGGTGAGCGCCTCGGTGACACGACGGTCAAGCAGCTTGCGATCTTCGTGCACTCGCTGGGCGGCGGCGAATAAGAGCGTCTGAGCAAAAGCAGGGGCCGCATCATGCGGCCCTCGACTGTTTCCATTCTTCTTCGATGATGCAGCTCGGCTGCGGGCGGAGAAAACCGGCGCTCGAGCCGCGAGGCGTCCCGCCCCTCAGGACGTGACCTTATCGAGCGAGCGTTCGATGCGCTTTGCCGCTTGCCAGAGATCCTCCATCCTTTCGAGGCTTGCTTCCTCCAGCGTCTCGCCATTTTCGCCAAGCGATTTTTCGATGTGGTTGAAGCGCCTGCGAAATTTCGTGTTGGTGCCGCGCAGCGCGTTTTCCGGATCGGCCTTGACGTGACGGCCGATATTGACGAGGGCGAAGATCAGGTCGCCCAGTTCATCTGAGACCTTTTCAGGCCTTCCTTCCTCCAGCGCTTCGCGCAGTTCGGCGATTTCTTCTTCGATCTTGTCGAGAATGGGGGCGGGGTCCGACCAGTCGAAACCGACGCGCGCCGCCTGCTCCTGCAGTTTGAGCGCTTCGGTCAGCGCCGGCTGGCTGCGTTGCACGCCGCCGAGAAAGCCGGCCTTGAAATCCTCCGTGATGCCCCGGCGCGCACGGCGCGCTGCGCGCTCGCGTTTTTCCTCGGCCTTGATCCGGTCCCACTGCAGCTTGACGCTGTCGGGCGTATCGGCCTCGGAGGCGGCAAAGACATGCGGGTGTCGGCGGATCATTTTCGAGGTGACGGCATGCACCACATCGCCGAAGGCAAACTCACCGCGCTCTTCGGCGATACGCGCATGAAAGACGACCTGCAACAGAAGATCGCCCAGTTCTTCGCAAAGATCGTCCATGTCCCTGCGCTCGATGGCGTCGGCGACTTCATAAGCCTCTTCAATCGTATAGGGCTTGATCGTCTCGAAGGTCTGGACGACATCCCACGGGCAACCGGTTTCCGGCTGGCGCAGGGCTTCCATGATCTCGATCAGGCGGGAAATGTCCTTCGAGGCTTCCATATGCTCAAACCTTCGCTTGTGTTTATGCCGGTCCGGCCGTCCAGTTCCGCGCTTAATTCAGAGGAATATCGTTGCCGCCCTTCGACGACTGATAGCTGGTGGACAGATCGTCATAGGCCGCCTTGATGCGGGCGGTCTGCGCCTTCAACGTGCTTTTCAGCGGATCCTCCTCGACTTCCACCAGATCGGTGATGAAATACGAGTTCCAGAAAGCGTTGTTGCGGCGATAGCCGCCCGGCTCCAACCCGAAGACTTCCTTCAGGATTTTCAGATCATGCGGGATAGCGAAAGCGTCGCGCGAATCCTCGTGGCTGAAGAAGGAGTAGAAATTGTCGAAACCGGCCCAGGTGATGGCGGACATGCACATGGTGCAGGGTTCGTGGGTGGAGAGGAAAATCAGGTCCTTCGTATTCGGCTTTTCGCCCAGTTCGTAAAACCGCTTCAGCGTATGCACCTCGCCGTGCCAGAGCGGATTTTCCAGCTCGTTGTTGGTTTCCGCAACCACCAGCGACAGGTCGGACTTACGCAGGATTGCCGCGCCGAAAACCTTGTTGCCAAGGCTGACACCGCGCGCCGTCAATGGCAGGATATCGTGTTCGATGACATCAAGAAGGCGAGCGGAAAGTGGCTGGCTGGTCAAGGGTGCGGTCCTTCTTGCCGCTTGTATAAAGCGGTCTTCGCATGGAAAACAGATGGCAAATTGTCTTCCCTTGTTCGGCGCGGGGGCCGGGTTTGTCAAGGGATTCGCGCTGCGCTTGGAAGCCTCCAGGCGTGCGGGAAACAGAGGCCGGTTTGTTTTCCTCCAAAACCGGGGTGTTCGAGAAATAAAAATCCAGGTGCCGGAAAGGCTTGAATTTCTGTTTCTTCAATCTTGCGCCGCGATGCGGGATATATGTCCAATGCACAACGAACATGATTTTTCCGCTGCCGGCGATCGCCTTTCAACCTTCCCCGCATTCTTCCGGGTCGAGGGCAGGCAGGTTGCCGTCTTCGGAAATGGCGATGAGGCCTTCGCAAAGGTCAGGCTTCTTGCCAACACCTATGCGCATATCATTGCCTATGCCGACGAGCCGGAGGCTGATTACGCAGTTTATCTCCGCGAACACGGCATCGATCATCGGCCTCATGCTTTTGCCAGCCATCTGATCGATGGTGCGACCCTGGTTTTTGCTGCAACTGGTGAGGCTGTTCTGGACAGGGACATCGTTGCTGCCGCGCGTTCCCGGAAAATCCCCGCCAATGCGGTGGACCAGCCGGAATTCTGCGATTTCTTCACGCCGGCGCTCGTGTCCCGGGCACCCGTCGCGGTGGCTATCGGCACCGAAGGGGCGGGGCCGGTGCTCGCGCAGATGATCCGCGCGCGCATAGACCAGATGCTGTCGCCTTCACTTGGCAAGCTCGCACATCTTGCCGTGCAGTATCGCGGTGCAGCGGAACAAACCGTACCGAAGGGCGCGTTGCGGCGCAATTTCTGGCGGCGATTTTTCTCCGGTGCGGTTGCGGATGCCGTCGCCGTCGGCGACGCTCCGGCCGCCCATGAGGCTGTCGACCGTCTTCTGCGGTCGCCCGAACGCAGCGAAGGCCGCGTATGGCTTGTCGGCGCAGGGCCCGGTGCGGAAGATCTTCTGACGCTGCGCGCGCAGCGCGTTCTGATGGAAGCCGACGTCATCGTTTACGATGCGCTGGTGCCGCAGGCGATCATCGATATGGGCCGTCGCGACGCCGAGAGGCTATCGGTCGGCAAGCGCAAGGGCTGCCATAGCAAGTCGCAGGACGAGATCAACCGCCTGCTGGTGCGTCTCGGCAAGGACGGCAAGCGCGTCGTACGCCTCAAATCCGGCGATCCCCTGGTTTATGGCCGTGCGGGCGAGGAGATGGCAGCGCTGCGCGATGCCGGCATCGCTTACGAGATCGTGCCTGGCATCACGTCGGCCTTCGCCGCCGCTGCGGATTTCGAACTGCCGCTGACGCTGCGTGGTGTCGCCTCGTCGCTGATTTTCACCACCGGTCACGATCTGACAGGCGATGTTCTGCCCGACTGGGCCCGGCTTGCCGTTTCCGGTGCGACCATTGCCGTCTATATGGGCCGCAGCGTCGCTGCCTCGGTGGCCACAAGGCTTATCGAAGCGGGGCTCGGTGTGGAAACCACCGTCGCCGTTATCGAAAACGCCAGCCGCGCGGATCGCCGCCTGCTGCACGGAACATTAAACGATCTGCCCGACCTTGAACATCGCGATGAACTGACCGGTCCGGTCATGGTCATCATCGGCGATGCGGTGGCGGGCGCCAATTTCGACAGGTCCGAGGCGCTTGCGCTTGCCGGAAGGCCGGCGGACCTCAAACGGGAGTATGTAAATGGCTGACAAGGTTTTGACCGCCAACCGCCTGAGCGATGGCATTGCCGTCTGGCTCGACGCCAACGGCGAATGGACGGAAAACCTGCAGGGCGCAATCGTCGCCCGCCATGCGGAAGCGGTCGCCTCGTTCGAGGAGATCGGCAAGCGGGATTTTTCCGCCAACAAGGTCGTTGACGTTAATATCGTCGACGTTGTGGAAGAGAACGGCAAGCTCTGGCCGACGCGCCTGCGCGAGCGCATTCGCGCCGCCGGCCCGACCGTGCACTATGCGACCGGCTACAAGCCGGCCGATGCAGCATTTATCGCAGTCTGAGGAAGAATATGTACCGTTACGACGAGTTCGATCACGCATTTGTTGAAGGCCGCGTGGCGCAGTTTCGCGATCAGGTGGAGCGCCGGCTATCCGGTGAGCTGGCCGAGGACGCATTCAAGCCATTGCGCCTGATGAATGGTGTCTATCTTCAGCTGCACGCCTATATGCTGCGCGTCGCCATCCCCTACGGTACGCTGAATTCCAAGCAGATGCGAATGCTGGCGCATATTGCCCGTAAATACGACCGGGGTTACGGCCATTTCACCACCCGTCAGAACATCCAGTATAACTGGCCGCGCCTCTCTGATACCCCGGATATCCTCTCCGAACTGGCAAGCGTGGAAATGCACGCGCTGCAGACCTCTGGCAACTGCATTCGCAACGTCACGGCGGATCATTTCGCTGGCGCTGCGGCCGACGAGGTTGCTGATCCGCGTCCTTATGCCGAGATCCTGCGCCAATGGTCTTCCGTGCATCCGGAATTTTCGTTCCTGCCGCGCAAGTTCAAGATTGCAGTGACGGGTGCCGAACGCGATCGTGCGGCCATTCAGGTTCACGATATCGGCCTGCATCTTAAAAAGAACGACAAGGGCGAGATCGGCTTTGCCGTTTATGTCGGTGGTGGACAGGGGCGCACGCCGATGATCGCCAAGAAGATCCGCGACTTCCTGCCGGAAGAAGATCTCCTGTCCTATACCACGGCCGTGATGCGGGTTTATAACCTGCATGGTCGTCGCGACAACAAATACAAGGCGCGCATCAAGATCCTCGTGCATGAGACGGGTGCGGAAGAACTGGCCCGTCAGGTCGAGGTCGAATTTGCGGAACTCAAGAACTCCGAATTGAAGCTGCCGGATGCCGATATCGCCGCCATCACCGCCTATTTCGCGCCGCCGGCGCTGAAGGACCGGCCGGAAGGCTGGGAAAGCCTGGCGCGCTGGAAGCGGGCCGACGAGGGCTTTGCCCGTTTTGTCGAGCAGAACGTCGCCCCGCACAAGCATCCGGACTACGGCATGGTAACGATCTCGCTGAAGCCGATCGGTGGCATTCCGGGCGACGCGACGGATGAGCAGATGGAGCTGGTCGCCGATATTGCCGCGGAATATGCCTTCGACGAAATCCGCATCAGCCATGAGCAGAACATCATCCTGCCGCATGTGGCGCTGGCTGACCTCGAGCCGGTCTATCGTGCACTTGTAGGCGCGGGTCTTGCGACCGCCAATGCCGGGCTCATCACCGATATCATTGCCTGTCCCGGGCTGGATTATTGCGCGCTTGCCAATGCGCGCTCCATTCCGGTGGCGCAGGAAATTTCCACCCGCTTCGGTTCGCCGGAGCGTCAGGCGGAAATTGGTGAGCTGAAGATCAAGATTTCCGGCTGTATCAATGCCTGCGGCCACCACCATGTCGGTCATATCGGGCTGCTGGGCGTGGAAAAGAAGGGTGCGGAACTCTACCAGATCACGCTTGGCGGATCGGGTGACGAAAACACCTCGATCGGTGAGATCATCGGTCGCGGCTTCGAACCGGAAAAGGTGACCGACGCGGTTGAAACCATCGTCGACACCTATCTCGGGCTTCGTCTTTCAAAGGAAGAGAATTTCCTTGAAGCCTATCGCCGCGTCGGGCCGCAACCGTTCAAGGATGCGCTCTACGGTTCCGCCGCCGAAGCCGCCTGAGGAGAATGTCATGACGAAAATCTGGACCCGCGACGGCTTCGTGGAGAACGATCCCTGGGTGATCGAAACGGAAGAATTAAAAGCGGTGGCCGAGCAGAAGCCCGTGCTGCCGCTTGCCGATTTTCTGGTTCGTGCGGCCGAAAGCAACGATATCGGTCTCGGGGTGCTGATTGCGCCTGCCGATGATGTGACCCGGCTGGAACCTTATCTCGACCGTATCGAGCTTGTCGCGGTGAGTTTCCCGGCTTTCAATGACGGCCGTGGTTTCAGCCACGCGTCGCTGCTGCGCAGCCGCCTCGGTTTCACAGGCGAGGTGAGGGCGATTGGCGACGTGCTGATCGATCAGGTGCCGCTCATGCTGCGTACCGGCTTCACAAGCTTTGCGGTGACGAATGGTACGGCGATCCGCCGCCTGTCCGAAAATCGCCTGCCGGAAATTCCGGTCTATTACCAGCCGACGGCCAGGCCTGCGAGCGACGGCGAGGCTTATAGCTGGCGTCGGCGTGCGTCTCTGTGACACGTTGCACGGAAATATGAGTTTCTGATACATATTTCCTACGCACATGGCAGTATTGACATTCTCATGCCTTCAAACCGGAGCAGAAATGGTATAATTGCCCGGTCGGAGAATGTCGCTCATCGAATAGAATGGACGGAACCTAAATGAACGCGCCAGCCAAGACGGAAGATTTCGCGATCAAGATACCCGATGGTGTTTATGCCGAGACGGTTTTGTCGGTGGAACATTATACGGATCATCTGTTCCGTTTCCGCATGACGCGTCCGGCCGGCTTCCGTTTTCGTTCCGGCGAATTCGCCATGATCGGCCTGATGGTCGGCGACAAGCCGATCTATCGCGCCTATTCCATCGCCAGCCCCGCCTGGGACGAGGAGTTGGAATTTTTCTCGATCAAGGTCCCGGATGGCCCGCTGACCTCCCATCTTCAGGCGATAAAGCCTGGCGATACCGTTTTGATGCGCAAGAAGCCGACAGGCACGCTGGTTCTCGATGCGCTAACGCCCGGCCGACGGCTTTACATGTTCTCCACCGGCACCGGCATTGCGCCTTTCGCGAGCCTGATCCGCGATCCCGAGACCTATGAGAAGTTCGAAGAGGTCATCCTCACCCATACCTGCCGCGATGTCGCCGAACTGAAATACGGTTTCGATCTGGTCGAGGAAATCAAGAACCACGAGTTCCTCAGCGAGATTGTCGGCGACAAGCTCAAGCATTATGCCACGGTGACCCGCGAAGATTATCCTTTCCAGGGCCGCATCACCACGCTGATCGAAAACGGCAAGCTGTTTTCCGATCTCGGCGTACCAGCGCTCGATCCGGCCATTGACCGCGGCATGATCTGCGGTTCCTCGGCGATGCTCAAGGATACCAAGGAACTGCTTGAGAATGCCGGTCTTACCGAAGGCGCCAACAACAAGCCTGCCGAATTCGTGATCGAACGCGCTTTCGTCGGCTGACGGAACACGGTCTACGACATAAAAGGAGGCCAGATGGCCTCCTTTTATGTTTGCGCCGTTACTGCCTTCCTTGAGACAGGCCATCATTATTCTGTTTAGGCGCTATCTCGTTGCGATAGAGCAGGAAAAGCCCGATGGCGATTGCCGCAATGCCGCCGCCGACAAGGTGCGACAGTGAATAACCGCCCTTCGTCACCAGCCAACCTGCGACGACATTGCTGAATGACGCGCCGATGCCTTGAACCATCATGACGCTGGCAAGACCGACATTAAAGCGGCCCGTGCCCTTCAAAATTCTCTCCACCGCAACCGGCGTGACTATACCGAGCAGCCCCGCTCCGACACCGTCCAGAAACTGGACGGGGAAAATGACCCAGAAGTCCGTAAAGGCGGAAGCGAGAACGCCGCGGATCGGCAGTGCGACGAGCGCGATGATAAAGACGGTTGAGAGACCGAAACGTCGTATCAGCCAAGGGGCCATGGCGGCGACGAAAATCATTGCAAATTGCGCGACGCCGGTAATGATCGCAGTGGTGCGGAAGGGTGTCTGAAGTTCGATGGCGAAATCCTGCGCGATCAACCGGCCCATCGGCGCGTTGCCGAAGTGGAAGACGAGCAGGATGATGGCCAGAAAGATAAGTCCGCGTTCCTGCAGCAAGACCGCGATGCCGGATGGACCGGGTTCGCCCCTGTCTTCGCCAAGGCCGCGCGCCACCTTGTGGTCGATGCGTTCGGGGTCGATGGCCGCCGTCGCGACCAGAGCACCCGCAGCGGTCAGCAGCATCAGGCCGATGATGCCGTCCATGCCGAAGAAAGTGACGACGACATAAGTCGCGAAGAGCGATGCGAAATTGCCGCCGTGGTTCCAGAACTCGTTGCGCGAAATCTGATGGGAAAACAGGCGCTCGCCGACAAGGCCGAGCGTGAGGCCGGCAAGCGCCGGGCCGACCACGGCGCCGACGACGGCCGTCATGATCTGGCCGGTCCAGACGATCCAAACATCGGGAAAGATCAAGGTGATCAGCGCGCCGATGGTCACGAGGACGACGGGTATGGCAATCAGCGTCCTTTTCCACGTCGTTCCATCTACCAGGGCGCCACAAAGCGGCGTGGCGAGCAGACCCACAAGGCCGCCGACCGTGGCGATCATGCCCAGCGAGATCGAAGACCAGCCCCGTGTCGCCAGAAATGCATCCAGAAACGGCCCGAGACCGTCGCGGGCGTCGGCGAGAAAGAAATTCAGTGCAGCGAGGGCAAAAAGCGTGCGATCCGAGATGCCACCGCTATGCGGCAGGCCGCCGGAAGGAAGGCGGCCGTGTGGTGCCGCAACGCCTACAGTCGTCATGAAAATACTCCGAGAAATATGCAGGGAATCGAAAAATTGATCGAGGCTGGCGAGAAACATCTGTGCCCGCATTTGGTTGCATTGGCACGACATCAGCAGGGTTGTTCCGATATTTTTGCCCGTTGCGGGATTCGCTGGAGGAACGTTTAACGGCATTTGTGAGTTAGGCTTCGTGGAAAAACGGATAATCGCCATGAAGATCAAGGCTCTTGCAGTTTTATTTTCGGTCGGATTGCTCGCGACCCAGCCTGCTTACGCGGACGAGGGCGCTTTTCTCTCCTCGCTGAAGGGCACGTGGGCGGGAAAGGGAACCGTAATTACCCGGATCGGCACACCGCCCATTAACGTCAGCTGCACGCTGAATTCCAACGCGGGATCATCGTCACTCAACATGTCCGGCACTTGCCGCGGTCTTCTGGTGGTAAGGCGCGCGATCGCAGCCGATCTCTCGGAGAAGGGCGGGCGCTATAGCGGCGCCTATACGGGCCCTTCCGGTCGGCCGTCCGCACTATCGGGCACAAGAAAAGGAAACGCCATCAATCTGACGGTGCGATGGAACCGCGATATCAACGGCGACCGCGTTGCCGCCATGACCATCGAAAAGGTCGGTGCCAACGGCTTGCGGCTGCGCACGACCGATAAGGACGGCAGGACCGGCAAGACAGTGGTGACGAGCGACATCCAGTTGGTGCGTTGAAGAGCTTAGGCATAGCATCTCCACTTCTTCAGCTGAATTCAAGCAGCAACGGGCAATGATCCGAGACTTCGGGCTGCATAACGACGTCGAAATGATCAACTTTCACAGCCGGATTGACCAGCAGGTAGTCGGCATATCTGTTCTGCTTGGCGTAATGTGAGGTTCTGGTATCTGTGAAACCGCGGGTCGTGACGAGCTCGACAAGATTGAGTTCATTCAACACGGTAAAGGTTTCGCTGTCGGGCAGGACATTAAAATCGCCGCAAACGATGACCCGGTCGCCATCCTCCGCAATGTTCTTGACGAGGTTCACAAGTCGTTTTGCCTGCGCCAGGCGGGCGGCGGTATCGTGTTTGCCGTCGAGGTCGCGTAACCCGTGCATATGGGCAATGACAGCCGGCTGTCCGGTGGCAAAGTCGAAAAGCCTGATGGCATGGCCGGTGCGTGACCGTGGATGATCGCCATATCCGTCCGCAGAAAAGGTCCCATGGACGAAGCCCTGCGCCTGGGCAACGATGGCGATGGACTTGCGAACGAATGTGGCCAGTCCCCATTGGGAAAAATATCTAGTCGTACCGTGCCAGAGATCACCCTGCGCCGCGGGGCAGAATATCGCGACATGATCCGGCAGGGCATCGGCGACATCGCGGAGGAAATTCGCTCTCTGCGGAAGCTCGATGCCGTGATCACGATAGGTCAACCAATCCTCTTGGGCAGCGGGCGTATGCACCACTTCCTGCAGGCACAAGATATCCGGGTCGGACAGGGAGATATAAGGTAAGAGTTCGTCGTGGAGCTTTCCGCCCCAACCGTTCAGGCAGATAAGGCGCATGCACACTCCATCGCTTGATTGTGTGATCCGATTTAGCATGGAAGCGATGAAGATCAATCACACCCCGTTCTTTTTCACGGTCGGGATTACGCCCACCTGAATGAGGAAGGCCCGAATTGCTTCGGGCCTTAGTCGTTCGAGCCCAGATTGGCGCTGCGGCGCTGCCTTACATTTTCGGCAGCAGCACCTTGTCTATGACATGTATGACGCCGTTGGATTGTTTAACATCAGCGATGGTGACATGGGCGACCGTGCCATTCTCATCGGTAAGTGTGATTTTTCCCATGCTTTCTTTTGCCTTGAGTACGCAGCCGCCGACCGTCTTCACGTCGTGCTCGCCCTTGTCATCCTTGATCATTTTTTCGATGGCGGATGACAGTGCATTGGCTGCAACGACGTGGCAGGTGAGAACCTTGACCAGCTTCTGCTTGTTCTCTGGCTTCAGAAGATCGTCGACCGCGCCTTTCGGAAGGGCCGCGAAAGCCTCGTCGGTGGGTGCAAAAACCGTAAACGGTCCTTTGCCCTGAAGTGTTTCCACAAGTCCGGCGGCCTTTACCGCGGCGACGAGGGTCGTGTGGTCTTTCGAGTTCACCGCATTTTCAACGATGTTCTTGTCCTCGAACATCGCCGCGCCGCCCACCTTGGGGTTCGCGGCATAGGCCGAAACCGTGCCGATGGAAAGAGCTGCAGCCAGCGTCAGGGCGCGAACGGAAAGCTTGTACATCATTATTCCTCCTTGTGACATCCAAGGCCCCGAAAGGTGGCTCTTCCAGCGGCCGCTATCGGTTATCCGTAGCGACACAAGAGACGGAAGCCGGTCTCGCAAAGTTTCAGGCGAGCCGGAAAAAAAGATAAATGGCTGATTTAAAACATGGTCCCGGCGCGCAAACGCCGAGGGTTCGTCCTGCGACGGGACGGAAAACGAAAAAGCCCGGATCGCTCCGGGCTTTCTGGCTCGAACGAAGGACAGCTTATTCGGCCGCCTCGGCATAGGCCTCCATCGGCGGGCAGGTGCAGATGAGGTTGCGGTCGCCATAGACATTGTCGATGCGGTTGACCGGCGACCAGTATTTGTCGATGCGGAATGCGCCGGGCGGGAAGCATCCCTTTTCGCGGCTATAAGGACGGTCCCAATCGCCGACGAGGTCCTCGACCGTATGGGGCGCGTTCTTGAGCGGATTGTTCGTCTTGTCCGCGCGGCCTTCCTCGATGTCGCGGGCTTCCTCGCGGATGGCCAGCATGGCATCGCAGAACCGGTCGAGTTCCGCCTTGGTCTCGGATTCCGTCGGCTCGATCATCAGCGTGCCGGCAACCGGCCAGCTCATGGTCGGCGCGTGGAAACCGCAGTCGATCAGGCGCTTGGCCACGTCATCGACAGTCACGCCGCAGCTGTCTGCCAGCGGGCGGGTGTCGATAATGCATTCATGTGCCACGCGTCCCGTTTCGGATTTGTAGAGCACGTCATAAGCACCCTTCAGCCGCTCGGCGATGTAGTTGGCGTTGAGGATCGCAACCTTGGTTGCCTGCGTCAGCCCTTCGCCGCCCATCATCAGGCAGTAGCTCCAGGAAATGGGCAGGATGGACGGCGAACCGAACGGGGCGGCAGACACCGCACCCTCGCGGCCATCGGTCGCCGGATGGCCGGGCAGGTAAGGGGCAAGATGCGCCTTGACGCCGATCGGCCCCATGCCCGGACCACCGCCACCGTGCGGAATGCAGAAGGTCTTGTGCAGGTTAAGGTGCGAAACGTCGGAGCCGATATCGCCGGGACGGGCAAGGCCCACCATGGCGTTCATGTTCGCGCCATCAAGATACACCTGACCGCCATGCTTGTGGGTGATCTCGCAGATCTCGCGAACCGTCTCCTCGAACACGCCGTGAGTGGACGGATAGGTGATCATGCAGCATGAGAGGTTTTCGGCGTACTGCTCTGCTTTCGCACGGAAATCATCAATATCGATATCACCGTTGTCCCGCACTTTCACCGGCACCACCTTCATGCCCACCATCTGCGCCGAGGCAGGATTGGTGCCATGCGCCGAGGTCGGAATGAGGCAGACATCACGGTGTGTCCCGCCATTGGCGAGGTGATAATTGCGGATGGTCAAAAGCCCAGCATACTCGCCTTGCGCACCGGAATTCGGCTGCATGGAGAAGGCGTCGTAACCTGTGACCGAGCACAGCTTTTCGGAGAGATCGTCGATCATCTCCTTGTAACCGAGTGCCTGATTGGCCGGTACGAAGGGATGGATGTCGGAAAATTCCGGCCAGGTGATCGGCAGCATCTCTGCCGTTGCATTGAGTTTCATGGTGCAGGAACCGAGCGGGATCATCGAGCGGTCGAGCGCCAGATCGCGGTCCGAAAGACGGCGGATGTAGCGCGTCATCTCGCTTTCGGCACGGTTCATGTGGAAGATCGGATGCGTCATGTACTGGCTGGTACGCAGCAGCTCCTTCGGCAGGCGATAGTCCGGCGTGAAATCCGAGACCGAGAAATTGCCGCCGAAAGCGCGCCAGACGGCTTCCAGCGTTGCCGGGCGCGTACGCTCGTCAAGGCTCATGCCGATCTTGGTGGCGCCGACCTTGCGCAGGTTCACCCCTTCCGCGACGGCCGAACGCAGGATAACGCCCTGCATATGGCCGACTTCGACGGTGATCGTGTCGAAGAAGGTCTCCGGCTCGATGGTGTAACCGAGCTTTTCCAGTCCCTTGGCCATCAGCACGGCCTTCTGGTGGGTCTGCTGGGCAATCGCCTTGATGCCCTGCGGGCCATGGAAGACGCCGTACATCGAAGCCATGACTGCCAGCAGCACCTGCGCCGTGCAGATGTTGGAGGTGGCCTTCTCACGGCGAATATGCTGCTCGCGGGTCTGCAGCGACAGGCGATAGGCGCGGTTGCCGCGCGCATCGACCGAGACGCCGACGAGACGGCCCGGCATGGAGCGCTTATGCGCATCCTTGACGGCCATGTAAGCGGCATGCGGACCGCCGTAGCCGACCGGAACGCCAAAGCGCTGCGAGGTGCCGATGGCGATGTCAGCGCCCATTTCGCCGGGAGATTTCAGCAGCGTCAGGGCCAGAAGATCGGCGGCGACGGCGGCAATCGCGCCCGTCTGATGCAGGCGGGAAATCAGGCCGGAGAAATCGCTGACATGTCCGTGCGTGCCGGGATACTGGAAGATCGCGCCAAACACGTCGACCGGATCGAGATCGGTGAAGGGGTTGCCGACAATCACCTTCCAGCCGAGCGGGGCCGCACGGGTCTCGATCAGCGCGATGGTCTGCGGATGGCAATTGGCATCCACGAAGAAGGCGGTCGCCTTGGATTTCGCGACGCGCTGGCACATGGCCATGGCTTCGGCGGCCGCAGTCGCTTCATCGAGCAGCGAGGCGTTGGCGACGTCAAGGCCGGTCAGATCGCAGACCATGGTCTGGTAGTTCAGCAGCGCCTCAAGTCGGCCCTGGCTGATTTCCGGCTGGTATGGCGTATAGGCCGTGTACCAGGCCGGGTTTTCCAGAATGTTGCGCTGGATGACCGGCGGCGTGATGGTGCCGTAATAGCCCTGACCTATCAGCGAGGTCAGGACCTGGTTCTTGTTGGCCGTCTCGCGAAGACGATCCAGCGCCTCACGTTCGGTCAAGGCCGCACCCCAGGTGAGAGGCACTTTTTGACGGATGGAGGAGGGAACGGTGGCGTCGATGAGCGCGTCGAGGCTCTTATAGCCGACGACCTTCAGCATCTCGGCCATTTCCGACGGCGACGGCCCGATGTGACGCCGGTTGGCGAAGTCATAGGGCTGATAGTCGGTGAAATGGAATTCGGTGGGCGTCGTCATTACGCGATCAGCTCCTTGTAGGCTGCCTCGTCGAGCAGCGTATCGGCATCTGCAACGTTGGAAAGCTTGAGCTTGAAGAACCAGCCGGCGCCTTGAGGATCGGAATTGACCAGCGAGGGGTCGTCGACGATGGCCTGGTTGATCTCGACCACTTCGCCATCCAGCGGACAATAGACATCGGAAGCCGCCTTGACGGATTCAACGGTTGCGGCTTCTCCATCCTTGGAGAAGGTGGCACCCACTTCCGGCAATTCGACGAAAACGAGATCGCCGAGCTGTTCAGCGGCGTGGCTGGTAATGCCAACGGTGGCGACATCGCCTTCGAACTTCAGCCATTCGTGTTCTGCAGTAAATTTCAGCATCGTGTTCTCTCCGGAGATGGGATGAAATTATCGTTTGTAGGTGGGCTTGATGAAGGGCAGGGCGGCGACGGTGACGGGCAGATATTTGCCGCGCACTTCCGCGAAGATCGCAGTGCCGGGAGCGGCGTAAGAAACAGGCACGTAACCCATGGCGACGGGGCCTTCGACCGAAGGACCGAAACCACCCGAGGTGACTTCGCCGATTTCCGTCTTGCCTTCAGCATCCGCAAAAAGCTTCGAATGGCCACGAACCGGTGCCTTGCCCTCGGGCTTCAGGCCGACGCGGCGGCGCGATGTACCGTCCTTCAGTTCACCAAGAATGCGTTCCGCGCCCGGGAAACCGCCTTCGCGATCACCGCCGGCACGGCGCGCCTTCTGGATCGCCCATTCCAGCGATGCTTCGATGGGGGAGGTCGTGGTGTCGATGTCATTACCGTAAAGGCAAAGGCCTGCTTCCAGGCGCAGGCTGTCACGCGCGCCAAGTCCGATGGCTTCGCAATCGGGATGTTCGAGCAAGGCCCTGGCGATCTCTTCTGCCTTGTCTGCCGGCACGGAAATTTCAAAGCCGTCTTCACCGGAGTAACCGGAGCGGGAGACGATGCAGGCAACATCGTGCAGCGGCACCTCCTGCACGTCCATGAATTTCATCTCGGAAACGCCCGTCCAGAGTTCGGCCAGTACCTCCTCGGCGCGGGGGCCCTGCAGCGCGATCAAGGCGCGGTCCTCGAGAAGGGTGATTTCGCAGCTGTCTGAAAGATGCGCCTTCATATGGGCGACGTCGGCATCCTTGCAGGCCGCGTTGACGACGACGAAAAGGTGATCGCCGCGATTGGTGATCATCAGATCATCAAGAATGCAGCCCTTGTCGTCGGTGAAGAAACCGTAGCGCTGGCGGCCTTCCTTGAGGCCGAGAATATCCACCGGCACCAGCTTTTCCAGTGCCTGTGCGGCATCTGAGTTGTTGCCGGACTTTGCCTTCACAATCACCTGACCCATGTGGGAGACGTCAAAGAGGCCGGCTGAGGTGCGGGTTTGAAGATGCTCCTTTAAAACGCCGGCCGGATATTGCACGGGCATGTCGTAACCGGCGAATGGCACCATGCGGGCGCCAAGCGACAGGTGCAGGGAATGAAGCGGCGTGGTTTTCAGCGCGGCGGTATCGTCCAAGGACGCCTCCAGGGTTGCGCGAGCAATCGCGCGGGCTCAGGTCGTGGCGCAGATGCGCCGGTTCAAGAGCCCCCTCTGTCCTTGTCGCCTGAGATTGTTATCCCTTCGGCGAGCCGTCCTTATGAAAGGTGGCTTCTCTCCAGAGTTCCGTCGTCATCGCTGGTCCTTTTGCCTGAGAGTTTCCGGGGCGGTTGCTCCTTCGGCACCGCATTGAAGCGGTTTCTCCCAACGATGATGCGACGCTCATTATCTTCGAAGACCCGCTATTGGCAAGGACCAAATGACGCATCTGAACAGATTCTTGCTCCATCTGCGCCATCATCCCTCATCTCTCTCGCAACGACGTTTTGATATTGTCGTTCCGTCATCATTCCAACGAATGGGAATGGCGGTGGAAAGACGCCGTCATTCCGATTTTTTTGCCGGCAGACCCTTGCGTTTCGTTGAGGCAAAATCCTCAAGTTCCTTTTCCGTCATGGACTTCTCCATGCTTTTTGAAGCACCTTTTAAACTGGATTTCTTCGTTTCGCCCCTTTTGGCGGCGAGTGCTGCACCCGCAGCTTTCTGCTGGGCTTTCGATTTGGCAGGCATGTCATGTCTCCCTTAAACGATCCGTGTTGCAGGAAAATGCCGCCTTGCGGCGATTGTTCCTCATACACGTCAAGCCTGCGGCAAAATTCCCCTTTGAAATCGAAGGGAAGCGCTATATCGCATGAGATCATGGGCGCACATCGAAAAAGACGGCTGACGGGGATCGAGAAAATGCTTCGCATTTTCTGTGCAACCCTGATGCTGTCGCTCGGTTTTGCCCACAGGCCGGCGCTTGCCGCAGCCCCCGCAGTCGCGCTCGATGAGAGCTACCGGCTGCCTGATGGCACCTTTGCGGAGATCTGCCTCGGGCATGGCGGCGGGGTGAATGCCTCGCATGCCAAGGAGGGGCCCGCCCATTCGGGCGACGCGATCCTGTTTTGCGAGGCCTGCCTGCTGGCCTCGTCCATTCTTCTGCCGGTCCCCGACAAGGAAAGCTGGCTGAAGACCGAATTTGCCTGGCTTGAGAACCGCCCGTCCACCGATTGGCGTTTCCATCCCGTCCCGACGATCCGCAAACCGGTCGCACGCGGCCCGCCAGCCTTGTCCGCCTGATTTTTCATCTTACAGGATCATCGCCGCCGAACCGGTGGCAAGAAACGGCTGCTTGAACCCGAAAGGCTGGCAGTCGCAGGGACAGACAAATGAAAACCACCAAGATCATCACATCGACCCTTTTTATCGCCGCGGTTTCCACCGCGCAGGCTTTTGCCCACGCCACCTTCGTTGACGGCTCGGCCGAACAGGAAAGCACTGTCGTCGCCGCTCTTCAGGTGCCGCACGGTTGCGAAGGCGGGCTTGCCACGACGGAAGTGCAGATCAAGCTGCCGGAGGGCTTCATTTCCGCCAAGCCGCAGCCGAAGGCCGGCTGGGAGCTGGAGGTCATCAAGGGCGATTACCGGAAGGCCTATAAAAATCACGGCAAGGAGATCAAAAGCGGGCCAGTCGAAATTCGCTGGAAGGGCGGCAATCTTCCGGACGAATTCTACGATACCTTTGCCGTGCAGGGGAAGGTTTCCGGCGTCGAGGTGGGGCAGGAACTACCCTTCAAGGTGACACAGCTTTGCGGCGACAAGGGCAAGGTTTCCTGGGATGAAGTGGCTGCAGCTGGTGTCGATCCCCACTCGCTGAAAAATCCGGCGCCGACCATCAAGGTCACCGCCAAAGCCCATGCGGGCGGCCACGATCACGCGGGTATGAGCATGGATATGGATGTCGTGAAGGCTGGCAATCTCGAAGTGTCTGGCGGCGCGACGAAGGCCATGTTGCCGGGCCAGCCCGTCGGTGGCGGTTATGTGACGATCAAGAATGGCGGCGATAGCGACGACAAGCTGATCGGAGTCGAATCGTCTGCCGCCGGACGCGCTGAAATCCATGAAATGGCCATGGTCAATGACGTGATGAAGATGCGCAAGCTGGATGAGGGCATCGTCATCCCCGCCGGTCAGACCGTGGAATTGAAACCCGGCGGCCTGCACATGATGTTCTTCGACGTGAAGAAGCCCTTTGCCGAAGGAGACAAAGTGCCGGTAACGCTGATCTTCGAAAAAGCCGGGAAGGTCGACGTCATACTGTCTGCGGGAGCTGCCAAGGGCGGCGGCGACCATCAACATAATTGACCAATGAAAAGCGGCTACCGGAACGCGTGACAGGTCCGGTAGCCGCAAGATTTCTCATTTGTCCGGTCTATTGTTTCGGCGCCGCGGCGGAAAACGGATGACGCTCGCTTTTGGTGATTTCCGGAAGCCGGGTGTAGATATCTAGAAACTCAACCTGACACCAAGCTGAATGCCACTCCCGCAACAACAGGGTTGAAATCTAACAAGCGACATCAGGATGTCTGTCTATCATCCTGATTCAAAAGAATATCATCTGCTTTTTGGGGGAGGTTGTTTTCCTCGTATGCCTCCACGGCCTGCTCAAGCGTCGCCTGCGGTTCCTGATGCTGGCTGGCGACGGTCAGGAAATAGAGGGTGAGGGCTGGTGGCTTGATCACAGTCATCATGCCGCGAAGCTGGAAGTCGTCGCTGTTCTCGGCCTTGCGCGCGAGTTCGTGAATGGCCTCTTCGACCTCGCTCCGGCGCGGCACGCGCTGTGACGGTTTTACAGCCTCCAGCGCATAGGCTGCCGTGTTCGCAGAAACGGAAAGAACCTGTGTCATCCAACCTCCGGCCATCGTTGCCGACCTTCAAAAACCGCAGGTTAGCATCTGCGTGTTGTTGGAAGGCTAAATCGCGGAGGCGCAATTTAATCGTATTTTAACAGCTGGCAGTGCCCGGCCAAGGGTTTCGCAGGCGGTTTACGTGGTCTAGAAATCTAAGCGGACCGTGAGGTCCGGCCGTTCCCTCCGGAGATAAATGCATGATCAATATAGTCCTCGTCGCAGCGGGCGGCGCAATCGGTTCCGTCTTCCGTTATCTGGTCGGCGTCTGGAGCGTCCGGCTGGCGGGGGTGAATTTCCCCTGGGGAACGCTTACGGTCAACGTGGTGGGTTCTTTTCTGATCGGTCTCCTGGTGGAGCTCGTGGCGCGACGTCTGAATGCCTCGATGGAAATGCGTCTTTTTCTCGTGACCGGCGTGCTCGGCGGTTTCACGACGTTTTCATCTTTTTCGCTCGATGCTGTCTCGCTTTTTGAACGCGGCGCGCTCGGCCTTTCTGCCGTTTACGTTCTTGCGAGCCTTTCGGTTTCCATCGCTGCGGTTTTCGCCGGGCTGGCCTTGGGCCGCAACTTGTTCTAAAGGCTTGATCCAAACGGCGCGCCGAAGAAACGGCTGCGCGATCAGGACAGAGAGACTGGAAAATTTATGGCAGGTATCGAGCATATCAAGGTCGAGGCCGACGAGGCCGGTATGCGCCTCGATCGCTGGTTCAAGATTCACTATCCGGGGCTTGGGTTCGGGCAGTTGCAGAAGCTGCTGCGATCCGGCCAGGTGCGTGTGGATGGCGGCCGGGTGAAGACGGACGCGCGGGTGCAGCCGGGACAGATGGTGCGCGTGCCGCCGGTCGATTCCGATATGAAGACCAAGAGCGGTCCGATCGGCTCGAAGGACCTCAAACATTCCGCCGATGGCGAGCTGTTGGCACGAATGCTGCTGCATGAAGACGACAAGGTGTTCGTTTTCAATAAGCCTGCTGGCATCGCCGTTCAGGGCGGCTCGGGGGTGACCCGGCACATTGACGGCTTGCTGGAAGCCTGGACCAACCAGAAGGGCGAAAAGCCGCGTCTCGTGCACCGGCTGGATCGTGATACGTCGGGTGTGCTGGTGGTTGCCCGTACCAGAGGTGCCGCGCAAAAACTGACCGCCGCCTTCCGCGAACGCGACACCAAGAAAACCTATTGGGCGCTCGTCAAAGGCGTGCCGCGGAAGCACCAGGACAAGATTTCCACCTGGCTGGTCAAGGAACAGACGATCGACGGAGACCGCATGCGCATCGCCAAGCATGGCGAGGAGGGCGCCGATCACGCCGTGTCCTATTACCGCGTCATCGATACCGCCGCGCAGAACCTCGCCTGGCTGGAAATGGAGCCCTATACCGGCCGCACCCATCAGCTTCGCGTGCACGCGCTGCATATGGGGCACCCGATCATCGGCGATCCCAAATATTACATCGACGATCCAAACTGGGATTTTCCCGGCGGCATCCAGAAGCGCCTGCATCTGCATGCGCGCCATATCGACATTCCGCATCCGAATGGCGGCCGGCTTCGGGTCAGCGCACCCCTGCCGCCACATATGGTACAGACCTGGAACCTGCTCGGTCTCGACGTGGCCGATGGCGATAGGGAAGACTGACGGCAGATGAAACTGGTTCTTTTCGATTGCGACGGAACGCTGGTGGACAGCGCGGGCCTGATCCATGCGGTCATGGCCGATACGTTCGCCGATTTTGGCAAGCCGCGCCCCGATATCTCCGAAACCAAGGCGATCATCGGTCTGACGCTGGATATCGCCATCGCCCGCATGCTCGGCAAGGCGCATGTGGATGACGAGGTTCAGGCGATGACCCAGCGTTATAAGGAAATCTACCATCCGATCCGTGCACGTCCGGGGATGATCGAGCCGCTTTTCGAGGGCATCGCCCCGCTGATCGACACCCTTTCAAGGCGAGATGACGTGCTGATCGGTGCGGTGACGGGCAAGGGGAGGCGCGGGCTGACCCACATTCTCGAAACCCATGGATTTGCCAGGCACTTCATTGTCTCGCGCACGGCGGATGATTGCCCTTCCAAGCCGCATCCGGCCATGGTGAGGGAATGCTGCCATGAAACCGGCATGGTTCCGGCCGATACTGTCGTTATCGGCGACGCGGTCTATGATATGCAGATGGCAAAAGCTGCGGGCGCAAAAGCGATCGGCGTCGCCTGGGGTTATGCGTCCGTCGACGAACTCTGGACGGCGGGCGCCGATGCGGTCGTCAGCCACCCGCGTGAAATCCCGGTCTATGTTCCGACCGATAATCCTTAATTATCCTTTCTACCGACCGATGAGGATGTGCCATGCGTGATCTCCTGAACGACCTTTCGGAAGGCCTGAGCCACCCCGATCCGATCTTGCGCGCGCAGGTCCAGATGCAGAAACCGCTGCCCAAGCGGTTCTACAAGGATGTGACGGTCGGCGAGGCGGCGGAGGAAGGCTTCACCATCCTTCTCGACGGTAAGCCGTTGCGCACCCCCGCCAAGAAGCCGTTGGTCGTGCCGTCGAGGTCGCTCGCGGAATTGCTTCGCGATGAATGGGACGCCCAGACCGAGGTCGTCAATCCGGTTGTCATGCCGGTGTCGCGCCACGTGAACACGGCCATCGACGGCGTCGCCATTGATACGCAGGCGGTTTTCGAGGATATATTGCGGTTTTCCTCCTCCGATCTCCTCTGCTACCGCGCTGGTGAACCGGAAGCGTTGGTCGCGCGCCAGACGGACCATTGGGATCCCGTGCTCGACTGGGCGGCCAATGTACTTGGCGCGCGCTTCATTCTGGTGGAGGGCGTCATGCATCGCGACCAGCCGCGGGAGGCCATCGCCGCCTTTGCAGTGACGCTGAAAAAATACGATACACCGATCGCGCTCGCGGCACTCCATACCATGACGTCGCTGACAGGGTCTGCCATTCTGGCGCTGGCGCTGGCGGAAGGAGAGCTGAGGCTTGAGGAAGCCTGGGCGCTTGCCCATCTGGATGAAGACTGGACTGCGGAACAATGGGGTGAGGATGAGGAGGCGCTGGAGCGCCGGGCCGTCCGTCTCATCGACATGCGTGCCGCGGTCAATGTTCTGGAGTCTCTGACGAGCGCATCTTAACGCTTTTCTAACCCTGATCGACGATCATCAGGCTACCTCACGTAAGGGGAGCCGCAGATCATGACAACCATGCTGAAACGCCTTGGCATTATTGTGCTGGCGTGTTTCATGCTCATGTCTTTCAGGCTTGAACCGGAAGCGACCAGTGCGGATCGGCTGCTTTACGACGTGCGCGGCGCGTTTGTTGCAGCACGACCGGATGTGGCGCCGGCGCTGATGCAGTCCATTCATGCGCAGGTTCAGAATGCGATCAAGACCACAGCACGGGGAGAGACCCGACCGCGCGTGGTGCTGACCATCCGCCTTGCATCCGTCACACGCGGTCCCTTCCTTTTCGGTGAAAAGGCCTCCGCCAAGGTCATCGTGCGGGCCGCCGCCGTGGCCACGGGCGAGGTGATCGCCGAAGCCAAATTCACCGCCACCGTCGTAAGCTTCGATGACGAGGCTTTAGAGCAGGAGCTTGCTTATGGCGTTGCCGAGCGGGTGATCCGCGAGTTCAGATTGAACCGGCCGGGTCCGACCACGCTGGCGACGGCGCTGTTTCCATAGATTGGACCAAAGGCGTGAGCGGGACTGCGGCAGTCATACGCGCGCGTCGCCGGAAACCATCTTCTGCTTTGACAAAGTGCGTCTCGATATTCACATACGTCACGTATCTCAATTGACATGCGTGGTGTAGATTACTATCTCACATACGCAACGTATGTGAATTGGGCGTCCGGAGTTCTTCTTCCGACGCCACTCAGCCAAAAAGAGAGATGCAAGATGAGCAAACGCGAGGCAATTTTTCCCGCAGACCGGCACGCGCTTTACGAACAGCACGGTTACTCTGCGGCAATTCGGTCGGGTGACCTTCTGTTCGTTTCCGGCCAGGTCGGCAGCCGTGCCGACGGAACGCCCGAACCCGACTTTGAGCGTCAGGTTCGGCTTGCTTTCGACAATCTCGCTGCCACGCTCAAGGCCGCGGGATGCACGTTCGACGATATTGTCGACGTAACGACGTTCCATACCGACCCGCAGAACCAGTTCGGGACGATCATGGCCGTTAAGCAGGAGATTTTCAGCAAACAGCCTTATCCGAACTGGACCGCCGTCGGCGTCAACTGGCTTGCTGGCTTTGATTTCGAGATCAAGGTGATCGCCCGCATCCCGTGAGATGCGGTCGGCCTAAAGGGGCGGCGTTCGCAGGCGCCGCCCGCTTTGTGTTTGCGGCTTATCCGAGCCGTTCGGCATGCCATTTCAGATGATCGTCCATGAAGGTGGAGATGAAATAATAGGAGTGATCGTAGCGGTCGTGCAGGCGCAGCGTCAGGCCGATATCCGTGCCTTTGATCGCCTCTTCGAACAGCCATGGCCGCAGGCCCTTTTCCAGGAAACTATCAGCCTTGCCCTGATCGATCAGGAATTCGGGAAAACGCGCACCGTCCTCCACCAGTGAGCAGGCGTCGTATTGACGCCATGCCGCCCGGTCCGGTCCCAGATATTTTTCCAGCGCCGGTTCCGACCAGTCAGCGGAGGAGGGAGCCACGATCGGCGCGAAAGCGGAGCAGCTTTTGAACCGTTCGGGGTTTTTCAGGGCGATGGTCATCGCGCCGTGGCCGCCCATGGAGTGGCCGAAAATGCCCTGACGGCTCATATCGGCGCGGAAATGCTGGCCGACCAGTGCAGGCAACTCCTCCGTCACGTAGCTGTACATCCGGTAGTGCTCCGACCAGGGTTCCTCGGTCGCGTCGAGATAAAATCCCGCGCCTTTGCCCATCTGCCAGTTGGTCAGTTCATCTGGTACGTCATTGCCGCGCGGACTGGTGTCGGGGCACACGATGATGAGACCAAGTTCGGAAGCCACGCGGCGATATTCGCCCTTCTCCATGACATTGGCGTGGGTGCAGGTGAGGCCGGAGAGATACCACAGGACGGGGCATGGCTCGTGGATTGCCTTCGGCGGTACGTAAACCGCAAAGGTCATCTCGCATTTCAGGGTCTCGGATACATGGGAAAATACGCCCTGCATGCCACCAAAGGCCGTATTTTGCGAAATAATGTTCATGAAGCCATTCCTTTGAAAAAATCCCGGTTCAACCGGCAAGCGAGACTGCAGCATTGACGGCTGCCGCTACCAGAACCGTGTTGAAGAAGAAAGAGACGATGGAGTGCAGCAACGTGACCTTGCGCATGGCGGTCGTGGTCACACCCACGTCCGAGGTCTGCGCCGTCATGCCGATCACCACGGCGAAATAGAGAAAGTCGTAACCGCAGGGCTCTTTGGTCGCGGGGAAGTCCATGCCGCCGCGATGCTGGCGCTTGCCGTCGACCGTGTGCGGACGCCAGTAAAGATGCGCGTAGTGCAGGGCCGTCATGGTGTGGATGGTCAACCAGCCGAAAATCACCGAGGCGAAAGCGATGACCAGCGTCCAGACGGTTTCACCGGTATGGTTGAGCGCCTGAAAAAGGGACACCACGGCGACGGTCACTGCCAGCAGCGTCACGGCGATGATGGCAATTGCGGGGAGATCGTCGCTGTCGGCATGGGCTTTCAGATGCTGCGCCGTCAATTTGGAAAGACGAAAGGCAACCAGCGTCAGATAGGTCAGGAAGAAAGAAACTGCCGCGATTTCTATTGCCACGGAAGGCGCGAGAGCCAATGCAATACCGAGGCCGGAAGCCCCGACAAGAACGGCGATGAAAAAAGGTTGATGGCGGCGATAGGTATTGCTGTTGGAACTGGCCGGGGTCATGGGCTGGGCCTTTCTGCTTGCGGCATCACTTTTTGACACGGCGGCAGAAACGGTCAAGCGTCTCCAGAAAAGCGGATCGATCGCGTGGCGAAAAAGCGGCATTATAGCCCTTGCTTTCACCGGTTTCGCGCAGATGTGCACCAAGGTCTCGCATCGCCGTTGCCATGCCGATATTAGACTGATCGAAAACGCGGCCCGTGGGACCCGTCACCAGTGCGCCCTTGGCAACACAGCGCCCGGCCAGCGGCACATCGGCGGTAACGACGATATCGTTCTCGCCGGCATGATCGGCAATCCAGTCGTCCGCCGCGTCGAAACCGGCGGAAACAATGACATTTCTGACCATGGGGTCGCGGGACGGGCGCAGACCCGAATTGGCAACAAATGTTACCTCCAGCCCATGCCGCTCCGCGACCCTGAGGATTTCCGGCTTCACTGGACAGGCATCGGCATCGACGTAAATTTGCGGATTTTGCTGCATGGACACTCTTTTGGATCGTTCTGCCACGCTTCTAAGCGCAAATGCTGCGATTACCAAGCCCGCGATTGGTAAATCGCGGGCGAGGCAAGGGCAGGGCGTGGCGCTTGCGAAGGATCCGGAAATGAATTATGTTCCCTTTATGTTCTTTTCCAAGAGGGTTATATGCTGGAAGAGTTCATAGTGAGGGCCAAGTCCGCCACATATGTTGGCGGGGGCAACAAATCCGCCACGCCCACTCGCACGGGATCGCATGATCTCGGCTATCGCGACGGAGACTGGCACTATATCGACAGCTATTTCGGCGGAACCGATTTCGTCGGTCAAGAGGTCGTCTGGCACCAGGGGACAGCCATGTGGGCGATGAATTATCACGGCCGCATCCTCCGGCCCGATATGATCGACGCCACAACGGCCGGCATGGTCATTCAACGTTCGCTTTCCACGCTCTATCGGGAAGGGCGGTTTCTGGGCGGCTTCACGCACCCGGTGGAGAATTTGGTCTATGTCGACACGAATGCAGGCGAATTCCAGTCGTTCACCGGCGTCGAGCGCATTTATCTCGGACATTTCGAGACTTACCGGCTCGACTATCATGGCGGGATCATAAAGCCATGAAAATTGCGATGATGGGGCGATGATGTTTCGCCGCCCCATCAGGCTTCAAATCAGCCCGGCTGCTTCGTCTTGCGCAGATAGGGAAGAACCGTGTCATAGGAACCAAAACGCGCAATCGCATCCTCATTGGAGACGGCGGCGGTAATGATGACGTCTTCGCCTTGCTTCCAGTTGGCTGGCGTCGCCACCTGGTGTTTCGAGGTCAGCTGGATAGAATCGATGGCGCGGAGGATTTCCTCGAAGTTGCGGCCGGTGGTCATGGGGTAGGTGAGGACCAGCTTGATCTTCTTGTCAGGACCGATGACGAAGACCGAGCGTACGGTGGCGTTATCGGCCGGTGTGCGGCCTTCCGAGCTGTCGCCGGCGCCGGCCGGCAGCATGTCGTAAAGCTTCGCGACCTTCAGGTCCTTGTCGCCGATCAGTGGATAATCGACATTGAAGCCAGTGGCGGTGCGGATGTCGTTCTTCCATTTTTCATGGCTTTCGACGGGATCGACCGAGATACCGATGATCTTCACACCGCGCTTTTCGAATTCCGGCTGCAGGCCGCCCATGGCGCCGAGTTCGGTGGTGCAGACCGGCGTAAAATTCTTCGGATGCGAAAACAGGACCGCCCAGCCGTCGCCGATCCAGTCGTGAAAGCTTATCGGACCATGGGTGGTCTCGGCGGTGAAGTCGGGCGCTATATCGTTGATACGCAGGCTCATCTGGTGCTTTCTCCCTAATCATTTGAACTGAAAACTGATGGTGCGGCAATCCGTCTCCAGCGCAGGAGCTTAGAGTTTTTGCGTGAAATGGCCAGCCCTTTAGCGTGTGCCGACAACACGATGCGTTGTTTTCGCTCATTCCGGCGCCTATTGTGACACCACGCCGGGCGACGGAATTGCAGGGGCAATTTTGCATGGGGGAGTGATGGAGAACAGCAATGACAATCACCATTACCGCCTTTGAACGCTCGCCCGATGGCGGCAAGGGTCTTGCCCGTGACATGCGTGTCCGCTGGGCACTGGAGGAAGTAGGGCAACCGTACGAGGTTCGCCTTCTTTCCTTCAAGGCGATGCGGGAGCAAGGGCACCTTGCACTTCAGCCCTTCGGGCAGATTTCGACCTATGAGGAGGGCGATCTCGTCCTGTTCGAATCCGGTGCGATAATATTCCACATAGCCGAGCGCCACGCCGGCCTGTTGCCGCGGGAAGCGAACGCGCGGGCGCGCGCGATCATGTGGATGTTTGCGGCGCTCAGCACCGTGGAACCGCCGATAGTCGAGCATTTTGTCGCCGGTTTTGTCGAAAGTGACAAGAGCTGGCATTGCGAACGCCTGGAGATCGTCGATGAACGTATTCGCAAGCGACTTGGCGAACTGTCCCAGCGACTGGGTGAGGGCGAGTGGCTCGACGGCGCGTTCAGCGCCGGCGACCTGTTGATGATATCGGTGCTGCAACGGATAAGAAGCTCTGGCATTCTCGATGAATATGCGAACCTTGCAGCTTATGTGGCGAGAGGCGAGGCGCGTCCCGCCTATCGACGCGCATTTGCCGATCAGCTGGCGGTTTTCAAAGCCGCATCGAACTGATTGATGCGCATCGCGAGGGCCCGAACTTCGGGCCCTCGCTGTGCGCTAGCACTCCGCCGTGACAGATTTCCACAAACATGCCGGATCGAGGCCATCGCACCGCTCGATCACGATCCGCGTGCCGTTTTTCACCTGGCGTCGCCATGGATCGGAGGCGTCGCCGTGCGTGCGAATCCGGCCGCCGCGCTGAAGCCTTTGTAGAAGCGACCGCGAAAGCGCGAGCTCAGACGCCAGCAGGCGGTCGAGGCGTATACCGGTCTGGAACGGAACGATGAGATCAATTTCCGCCACGGCCCAATCGGGAGGTTCATCCCGTATCTGTTTCACGATATCGAATTCGGGAGACTCGTCGACGCGCTGCGATCTGCGTCTCAACGCCTCGAGATTGAACGTTTCCAACCTTATCCACTGCGGGTCATTGTTCTGCAGCGCCTCGAGAACAGAGGGGCTGATGTCGCGAATAGTCCGCCGCTCAAAGATCGGCCGGTTCCAGGTCCTGTCGCATATCCGGCATCTGTATATGAGCCAGGCATCCAGCTTGCGGCCATTGGCATTGAGGCGGATCTTGCCGCTCGGCTGAAATGGCCTCGCTTCTCCGCATCCGCTGCAGGCAATCCAGGGCTGCGGCGCGGCTCTGGGTGTAACGGTCCACTGGACCCGAAATATATTGCACATAGTCGGTTGGTCTTCCATTCGGAAGTCCACCAAGATGGTGCAGGAGAAAACCCATGCGGGAACGGCGTGGCGGTGTTCTGGAGTGGTGAAGAGCTGAAACAGCAAAGCTGCGCAGGGCACATTGTAACGATGCCAGACCGGTCTCTTGCCACCACCCGATGAACATGATCATGCGGCGACAGCCGGTGGCTATCCGCACAGGGTGAAACTGGATTGAGACCGGTATTTACTTAGGCAAAGTCTACCTCGATGCGCCAATGCTCTTCGCTAGGAGCAATAACAGATAAACGGCGGCAGATGGAGTCCCTCATAGAAAAGACGACCAAGTTTTTATCTTTGAACGATTTATAATAAATACAATGGCTTGTCGGTCAATATTAAACTCATATCAGAAATGCATTTTACGGGGAAAGGGGAAGGTCTGGCTCAAGCCCAATCTGGACATCGACAGAGAGCTGTGCGCATTGTGGATCATGTCGCTGATGCAAGACCTCGAGAAAATTCTGGACATTGTCCTGCCAATCGATCCCAGCTTTCGGCGCATCGAACCGGCGATGATAGATCGCTGCATTTATGATACCCGACGATACGCTTTGGAGGGCTTCAAAGAGGCCTTTCTGTTTTCCGCGATGCGCCTGCTTGCGCTTCCCGACAACGGACACACACGGTTGATCCCGAACGATTCCATTTCGGTGCTCCCGCTGAGGTTTGTAAGCGTTGGAACGGGGGTGCAGTTAACTGACACGGCACTGGAAACAACTGTGCCAAGAGGGGAGCTGATAGCAGTCAACGGCATACCCCTTGGTCAGATTGAAGCCGCCGCAGGGAAATTTCTGGCGGGAACGCGCCAGCGGAAACGGGTGATCGGACCGATTCTCCTCGCATGGCCATATGCATTGGCTCATCTCGGGTTTTCTTCAAAAGAGAGTAGCACTGAATATCGCCTGAAAGGCGAGAATGCGCAGATCACCGACCTGAAAGTGGAGAACCGGCTTACCGTTCCGGCATCGATGCTCTACCCGAGAAACGAGCATGGCAAGGCTGACCCGGCCTGGAAACCTCGGGCATTTGTGGAGATTGAGGACCGGCAGGAGTTTGGGCTTTCAATATTATTGCCGAGTTTCTTCGACCCAAGCGAAAGTGCGCTGCCGAAAGCCATCTCCGCTGCAGCGGAGCGCGTGAGAACCTGCGGGAACAACAAACTCTTGATTGATGTTCGCGGAAACACCGGTGGCGATTTTCTTCAAACTGTGCCCTTGATCGACGCCATCTCTGAAAACGCAGGCAGGCAGGTTGTTGTGCTTGTCGATAAGTTCACGTTTTCTGCAGCGATAGTATTTGTGGCCATTCTCAAACATCGTCTGGGACGTAGGCTCAAGCTCGTCGGGGAAGAAATGGGCGACGGCCTGACGTTTTTTGCCGAGGGAGGGTTGCTCGATTTGCCGACCAGTGGAGCGGTCGTTCGATACTCATCAGCCTTTCACGACTGGGAGAACGGAACCAGCGACGAAACCACACCGGCTGAGATCGCACAGCAAATGGTTCCTGCAGGAAAACTGCATCTCGATTTGGAATGGATCGAAGGGCCTGCCGCTGAGGTTTCACAAGAAGCGTTCCATCAGCGAGTTTTAAAGGTTCTGTGTGATTAGACGAGGGGCCATTTATGCCAGCGAGCGATCTGGCTTCTCTCATCCATGCCGATATTGGGACAGGCGTGTTTCACTGAATGTGCCTTGCAGGAGACAACCCATAGGAACATTTGCAGGTTGACGTCATTCCCGAACCCGCCAGCACGCATACAATAATCGCATAAGATAGATTATGGAACTTTTCGTACTTAGTTACCGGGAAAACCGTAAGCTGTCAGATCGCAGCGCCGTTGCTGTCATCATTGAAAAGCGCCGCTTATCGCATTGATACATCCATATCCAGGTCGATCATAATTCTCCTGATGCCTCTCGGCGTCGCAGATCGAGCTCTTCACTGTAGCGTCTCAGCGTGTGACTTTCGGTAAGCAGGCCAACGGGACGATTTTCGATCTTGTCGTTGACGACGACGAGTGCTTCGCTTTCCGCCGCGTCAAAGGCTGCCGCCGCTTGCCGTGCATTCATGGTCGGCAGCAATACGTCGTTCTTGTAGTGCAGATAGGTCTCGAGGCTGATCTTGCTTGGGTCGCGATCCATCGGATCGGCATAGATTTCCGGCACGAGAACGATCCCGGCATAACGCCCGTCATCGTGGGTCATGATGACCCGCTGCGTCGAACCGAGCGGGAACTTCTCCTTGAAGGCCGGAAGCCCCATGCTGACATTGGCCTTGCGGATGTCAGCGCGCATCATCTTGCCCACCGTCAGGTCGCGGATCCAGCCGATGTCATGGGCGCTGCGAATGCTCTCACCGCGCAGGTGAAAACGCCAGGTGGCGAAGGAGTAGCCGAATGTGGTGCGCACCACCAGCGATGTGGTGATGACGGCGGCAAGCACGAGCGCCGTAATCTGGAAGTCGCCGGTTAGTTCCAGCGCCAGAAATGTCATTGTCAGCGGACCACCGATGATGGCGGCGGCAAAGGCGCTCATGCCGATCACGGCGTAGACGATCGGCGCTGTCGAGCCATAGCCGATATAGGGCGCGCAGAGGGCGAAAATCTTGCCGAGCAGCGATCCCATGAACAGCGAGGCGAAAAACAGGCCGCCGCGGAAATTCGAACCTATCGAGATCGCGCTGGCCGCCGCCTTCAACAGGAACAATCCTGCAAGCCCGTAGATCGTCAAGTCGGCATCGATGTTGAGATGCAAGGCCCCATGGCCGCTCGAGAGAACCTGCGGTGAAATCAACGCCAGCCCACCGACAACGATGCCGCCAAGCGTAGGACGCAGCCAGCCAGGAATAGCGCTTTTGCGCGCCGTCTCCTCAATGAAGGACACCGCCTGCATGAGCACGATACCGATTGCCGCGCACACAACCCCAAGGAAAATAGCCGGCACGTAATCGGCGGGCGTCACGCGGCTGGCATCGACGATATCGATGGAAAGGCCATGGCCGCCAATCAGGCCGATAACGGTTGTCGCCACCAGCGCCGAAACGATCAGCGGGGCGAGCGTGACGACTGTATAGGTGCCGATGATGAGTTCGATGGCGTAAAATGCGCCAGTCAGAGGCGCGTTGAAGGCGGCCGCGATGGCGCCCGCGGCGCCGCAGCCAACGAGGATGCGCATGTCCCCTCGCCTCAGTTTAAGCTTGATGCCGATCTTCGATGCGACGCCGCTGGCAATCTGCGTGTAGCCCGCCTCAAGCCCGACAGATGCGCCAAAACCGTTGGAAACGATGTTCTGCACGCAGACAATGATGCTATCCGTGAGCGACAGGCGGCCACCATGCAGCGCATTTGCCTCGATGGGGTCGACCATCGGCTTTTTGCGGGTTTTGGAGAGGATGAAGATGATCAGCCCAAGCAGGACACCGCCCATGATCGGCCCCACCAGCACGATCTGTCCGGAAAGATCGCTGCTGCTCAGACGTTCGACGCCAAAGACGAGCACATGCAATGCCGTGCTCAAAGCGCCGATCAACGCCACCAGCAGGCCGGCTGCGATGCCGATGAGCACGGCAAGCGCGACGAGGCCGAGTTCGCCGCGTCGGAACATGGCGCGCAGGCGGCTGGCGCGCAGATTGTCGAAGAAGCTCGCCATACTCGGTGCACGGAAAGGCTTAGTCGACATGCTGTTCCTTTTCAGGCGGCGTCAGGCGGCTTCGAGATCGATCTCAATTTCGAAACGCATCTGATCATAAGCCGGTTCAACATGGTCAGGCGTTTCCTGCATCACCGTCTCATAATCGAGCGGAATATGCATGTGGGTCAAGATTGCCCTTTTGGGTGCCAGTGTTTCGATCCAGCCGAGCGCCTGTTCGAGTGATAGATGGCTGGGGTGGTAGCGATATTGCAGGGCGTCGATGATGAGCACCTCAAGTCCGGCGAGTTTCGGCAGGCTTTCGGCCGGAAAATCGCTGACGTCGGTGCAATAGGCCACATCACCAATGCGGAAACCCAGAGAATGGACGTCCCCATGCTTTTGCATATGCACCCTGAAGGCGATTGGTCCTCCTGCTCCATCAATAACAACCGGCTCGTTGATATCGGCAATCAGATAAGGCCGGACAATCGGTGGATAATTGCTGCCCGCCGGCGTCTCGAGACAATAGGCAAAACCATCGCGGATGCGCGCCATGGTAATGGGATCGGCATAGATCGGAACGCGGCTTTTCTGGAGTGCGAAATAGATGCGCAGATCGTCAATGCCATGCAGATGGTCGGCATGAGCATGGGTGTAGAGAACGGCATCGATAGCCTCCACCTTCGCGGCGATCATCTGCTCGCGAAAATCAGGACCAGTATCGATCACAACGGTCGTTTTGCCACCATCAGGACCAATCTGTTCCACCATGAAGGCCGCACGCGTGCGCCGGTTCTTCGGATTATCGGGGTCGCAGGCGCCCCAGTCGCCGTTAATGCGCGGCACGCCGGGTGACGAGGCGCATCCGAGAACCGTGAAGCGGCGACGGTAGATTGCCACGCCTACACCCTTGTCATCTTGGAAAAGCAGCGGAAGGCGTTTTCGGTGGTGATCTCGGCCATCCGCTCGAAGGAGATGCCATGCACCTCGGCCAGAACCTCCGCGGTATTGACGACGTAGGAAGGCTCGTTGCGTTTGCCACGCCAGCGCTTCGGCGCAAGATAGGGTGCGTCCGTTTCTACAAGCAGCCGGTCAAGAGGCACGGTTGCAGCGATATCGCGAATATCCTGCGACTTTGGGAAGGTCAGAATGCCCGAGAAAGACACATATCCGCCAAGCTCGACACCCGTTTTTGCGAGCTCGGGACCAGCGGAAAAGCAGTGCAGAATGAACGGAAATGCGCCCTTCCCGCTTTCGGAGCGCAGGATGGCGGCCATGTCGTCATCGGCACTGCGGCTGTGAATGACAAGCGGCAGCTTCGTTCGTCTCGCCGCCTCGATATGGCGAAGAAGGCCGGTCTTCTGGTCTTCGGGCTTCTGCGTGTCGTAGAAGTAATCCAGACCCGCCTCTCCGATCGCTACGATCTTCTCATGAATTTCGGCAAGCTGCACCAGCTCATCGGCGGAGATATCCAGTTCCTCATCGGCATTGTTCGGATGGGTGCCGACCGAGCAAAAGACTGACGGATATTTTTCCGTGATCTTCAACAGCTCCGGCAGACGACGCACCCGGGTCGAGATCGTCACCATCTGGCTCACGCCGGAGGCATGGGCGCGAGCGATGATGTCGTCGCGCTCCGCCTCGAAATCAGGAAAATCCAGATGGCAATGGGTATCGATCAGCATCGTGGTCGCCTTCACGCTTCCGGCGCGACGTAACGCGGAAAGACTGGCTTCGGAGCTTCCAGTGGTGTCCCCGGCACCAGACGACGGGCTTCGCCCAACGCCGCGAAGTCGCGCTTGTCGGCTGGCGCCGCAACGAGATCGAGCAGCTTTTCGCAGGAACCCGGCATGATGGGCTGCAGGAGAATGCCGATCTGGCGCACAACTTCCGCCGTGACGTAAAGCACGGTGCCCATTCGCTCAGGGTCGGTCTTTTTCAGCGCCCAAGGCTCGTGAGAGGCGAAATAGCGGTCGGTCTCGGAAACGACGGCAATGATGGCGGCTACCGCGCGGTGGATGAGCTGCTTGCCCATCTCCTCACGGCAAATGGCGAGCAGACCGTCTGCAGACGCCAGCATCGCCTTGTCTTCGTCGGTGAACGGACCAGGCGTAGGGATCTTGCCGTCGCAATTCTTGACGATCATCGACAGCGAACGGCTGGCGAGATTGCCGATGCCATTGGCAAGATCGGCATTGATGCGGGTGGCAATGCCCTCTTCGCTATAGCTGCCGTCCTGGCCGAAGGAGACTTCGCGCATGAAGAAATAGCGGACCTGATCAAGGCCGAAATGGTTCACCAGATTGGCGGGATCAACGACATTGCCGAGCGACTTCGACATCTTCTCGCCCTTGTTGAGCAGGAAGCCATGTGCATAAACGCGCTTCGGCAGCGGCAGCTTTGCGCTCATCAGGAAGGCTGGCCAGTAGACGGCGTGAAAACGAATGATGTCCTTGCCGATGATATGCACGTCGGCCGGCCAATACTTCGCCCGCGGTCCGTTCCTGTCTTCGAGGTAACCCGTTGCGGTGATGTAGTTGGTCAGTGCATCGACCCAGACATACATCACGTGCTTCGGATCATTGGGAACCTTGATGCCCCAGTCGAAGGTGGTGCGGGAAATCGACAGGTCCTTCAGACCGGATTTCACGAAGGAGATGATTTCGTTACGGCGTTCCGCCGGACCGATGAAGTCGGGGTTTTCCTCATAGAGCTTCAGCAGCTTGTCCTGGTACTCGGAGAGCTTGAAGAAATAGCTTTCCTCCTCCACCCATTCCACCGGCGTGCCCTGCGGGCCGTAACGGACGCCATCGGCGCGCACTTCCGTCTCGTCCTCGGCGTAATAGGCCTCGTCACGAACGGAATACCAGCCGGCATAGCTATCCTTGTAGATGTCGCCGCTCTCGGCCATCAGGTTCCAGATATTGCGCGAGGTCTCGTGATGTCGTTCTTCCGTCGTGCGGATGAAATCGTCGTTCGAGGCGTTGAGCAGCTTGCCCATCTCGAGAAACTGATTGGAATTTCGTTCCGCGAGTTCTTCCGGCGAAACGCCTTCCGCACGTGCCGTCTGCTGCATCTTCTGGCCGTGTTCGTCGGTGCCCGTCAGGAAGAACACATCCATTCCGTCCAGGCGCTGAAAGCGTGCCATGGCGTCCGTTGCGATCAGTTCATAGGCATGGCCGATATGCGGCTTGCCGTTGGGATAGGAGATCGCGGTGGTGATGTAGAATGGTGTCTTGTCTGTCATGACGGTCTATCGACTTTACGCGCTGTTTTTTGGATAGACCGCTCTTAAACCATTGTTCGCAGCAGCGAAAGAAAAAGCTACCGAATTGGTACACTGATATCAATATTGCCGACTATTCGTCATCCTCGGGCTCGAGCCGAGTATCCATTAATTTCAGCGGGTTGTGGATTCCCGTGTCAATCCCGGGGGTAATGCGGCTTAGAGTGGGCCAATCCGAAAAGGCAACTTCGGTCCTCACGATTTTCCGGCCTTAGACGCCCCGGATATCCTCAAGAATGGAAATCACCATCTGTTTCTTGTCAAGATTATAGGCCTGCGCCACGGTGATGCGTTCCGAGAGCGCCGAAGAAAGCCGTGCCAGCCTTTCCGCAGCCGTGATATCGCCCGTCATGGCCGCCGCGCGCGCGCGCGCCATCAGATCTTCCGTTACATGTTCCATGAAGAAACCGAGGACGATGTCGCCATCCTTCTGGGCCAGGATCTCGGCGAGCTTGTGCATCTGTTTGCGGGCGCCCGGGCCGTCGGCATTCATGACTGCCGCAAGGGCCTCGACAATATCGGAGCCGCCGTAGTTCATCAGCTTCAGCGCCTGCGCAACGCTACCCTTGGAGGCGGCAAGCAGGGCATCGCGCTTTTCCTCCGAGAGACTTATGCCGAGATGATCGAGCGCCTGCACCATGGCCGAATCCGAAAGCGGTAGCAGCCTGAGCGGCATGCAGCGTGACCGGATTGTCGGCAGCAATTTTCCCGGTGCGTGGGAGAGCACGAGAAACATCGCCCTTTTGGGCGGCTCTTCCAGTATTTTCAGGATCGCGTTCGCGGCATTGCGGTTGAGATCGTCGGCGGGATCGATGATGACGATGCGCCAGTTGCCGGTGCCCGAGGTCTGCGAGAAAAAATGCCCTGCCCGTCGCACCTCGTCCACCGTGATGGCAGATTTCACGCGGCCGGTCTTTTCATCCACGGGCCGGGTGAGATGCAGCAGGTTATGCGAGGCGCCGGCGGTGATCTGCCGGCTGACCAGCGACTGCGGATCGGGGTCCGGCAGAAACTCCGGCGCCGACAAAGGATCGGGATGGTTCAACACATGATTGGCGAAACGGAAAGCGAGCGTCGCCTTGCCGATGCCCTCCGGCCCTTCGATGAGAATGGCATGATGGCCTTTGCCAGAGCGATAGGACTGCGCGAGAAACGCCTCCGCCTCCTCATGGCCAAAAAGCGTCGTGTTCTGCTGCGGCGCGATTGCACCGTCGAGAACGCCCTGGACCTCACTCATGGGCCCTGCCCGCCTCGGTCCCCAGCTGTTCGAGCAAGGGCTCGACGAAGGACATGACATCCTCCGCAACTTTTTCTTCCGGCTGATCGGCATTGACGATGCGGCAGCGACGCGGCTCGGCAAGCGCGATATCGAGATAGGCTTCCCGCCGCTTCTCGTGGGTTTCGATTTCCTCTTTCTCGAAGCGATCGGGCTTCGCGCCTTCATCCGCGCGCTTTCTGGCGCGGGCAAGGCCTTTTTCGGCAGCGATATCGAAAATCAGTGTCAGCTCCGGAACGACGCCATCAATCGCGATGCGCTGCAGCGTCTCGATGAAATCCGGCTCCAGATTGCCGGTCGTGCCCTGATAGACGCGGGATGAATCGAGAAACCGGTCGCAGAGCACGATCTCGCCGCGCTCCAGCGCAGGGCGAATGACCTCTTCGACGTGATCGTTGCGCGCGGCGGCGAACAGGATGGCTTCCATCCGGACGCCAAAGGGCTCCGCCGCACCGGAAAGGAGAACATGTCTTACGGCCTCCGCACCCGGCGAACCGCCGGGCTCACGCGTTACGACCACCTTGAAGCCACGATCGCGAAGCGCCTCGGCAAGCGTGCGAATCTGCGTCGATTTGCCGGCGCCTTCGCCGCCTTCGAAGCTGATGAACAATCCGGTCTTTTCGGCCAATGTCACGTCCTGCAAGGAATTCACGTCAATGTTGAAATGCCTGTTTACAGCATCGGACCGAAATGTGTGAAGCGCTTTTCAGAAAAACCGTTGCCTGAACAAAAGCATAGGAGGAAAGGCGCGTGCCGAACCACATTTCACAGCCAGAACAGCAGAAGTTCCTTCAATGCTCCTGCTGCATTCTGCGTGAGCGACCCCTTGTTCACCCGGCTCTTCGTATAAAGCGGCACTTCGCGCAATAGACGCTCGCCCGAGAATATCTTCAGCGTTCCGGCATTCGCCCCGACATCGAGCGGCGCGTTCAGCGGCCAGCGATAGACGATACGTCCGGAGAGGCGTTCCGGATTGTTGACGGGCACCAGGACGCTGACATCGTCCTTCGGAGAAAGGTCGACATAGGAGGCATCGCCGCCATACACGCTGACGGAGCCAACCACTTCATCCTTGCTGAACAGGCGGCGTTTTTCGAAGGCGGTCAGGCCCCAGTCCACCACTCTGCGCGCTTCCTCCTGCCGCGTCTTGTCGTCTGCGATGCCGGCAAGCGCCAGATAGATGCGGCGCCCTTCCCGCTCCGCCGAAACCACGGCGGCAAAACCGCTGCCTTCTGCAAAACCGAGGCCAAGACCGTCTATACCGCTTCCCGGCATCAGCAACGTGTTCTTGTTGCGCTGGAAAATCCGGTTCCATTCGAAGTCCGGCTTCGTAAACAACGAGTAGCGGTCGGGATAGGTGTCATGCAGATGCTGGGCAAGGCGCACCATGTCCCTGGCGGTCGTCTGGTTTCCGGAATCGGGAAGTCCGGTGGAATTGGCAAACGTGCTGCGGTTCATGCCAAGTTCGCCGGCCCGTGCCGTCATGCGCTTGGCAAAGGCAGCGTCCGATCCCGCCATGCCTTCGGCGATGATGATGCAGCCGTCATTGGCGTTCTGCACGATGATTCCGGTCAGAAGGTCATTGATGCCAACGGAGGATTTCAGGGCGGCGAACATGGTTGACGTTCGCGATGGGGCTCCGCCCGTGCGCCAGGCATATTCCGAAACGGGATAGGCCGTTTCCGACGCCAGCTGTCCTTTCGACAGCGCATCCAGCACCACCTCCACCGTCATCAGCTTGGCAAGCGATGCGGGCGGAAAGGACTGATCCTCATTTTTGGCAAGAAGCACCGTACCGGTTTCGGCATCGATCATATAGGCCTGCTCGGCCTTGGCGATGAAGGGCGCTGTCTGCGATTGCGCCGCGCCGGCGCTCAAAAATGCAAAAGCGGCCGCCGCGACGGCCGACAGATAGGAGCGATGAAAGGTCTTGCGCATGAAACCGCCCAGTGCTGTCTGCCACAACCGGCCACCCGCCATGAGAACGGTGCGGCGGTGTCCTTAATCCGTTAGCGTGACTTCGCCTGCTGACGCTTCACATGGGCGAGGATCGACTCTTCGCTCAAGCCGTCACGATTGACGAGCACGGTGTCGAACACCTTTGCGGTTTTGGATACGGCGGCGGATTCTTCGGAATAGGCCGCTGCATATTTGGAAGACGGCGTGGGCACACGCAGATAATTGCCGCCTGGAGCCGCTGGTTCCCGCAGGAAGTTACCTTCGGGGCGCTCCGCCAGGATCGGGCCGATTTCCGGCAGGATCGCGAATTGTTCGAATGCGGGCTGTACACCGTTGACGAGTGGCATGGCCTGAAGCGCCGCATTCTTCTTGGAACCAACGAGCGCGGTCTGAGCCGAGCCGGCATAATTCGGGTTCGATGTCGGCGCCGGCACGAAATTCGGCGAGGCCGAAGCAACCATCACGCCGGTCGCGATCTGCCCTTCAGGCGCGACGCCCGGCGAACGCGAACCCTTCGGAATATAGGAAGCCATCAGGTAAGGCATGTCATGGCCGTCGAGCGGCGCACGGCCCGCATATTGAACCCGTACATTTGCTGTCCCCGTCGCCTTCATGTCCAGAAGATCTGCCGTCTTGCTGGAAACGTCGATCAGACGGCCCTCGTGGAACGGACCACGGTCGTTGACACGGACGAGCACCGACGCGCCATTATCCATATTGGTGATGCGCGCGTAGCTCGGCAGCGGAAATGTCGGATGTGCGGCAGAAAGATGTTCCTTGTCGTAAACCTCGCCATTCGCCGTGAGGCGTCCATGGAAGGCAGAGCCATACCAGGAAGCAAGGCCAACCTTGTTGTAGCCCGGCTCTTCTTTCGGGAAGTAACGGCGGCCCTTGACGGTATAGGCGTTACCCAGCAGCTCGCGTCCGCCACCCTTCGGGATGTTCTTTCCATCGGCAACGCGCGGGCTGGCCTTCACGCCATATTCGGATTCTGAGAAATATTCCTTGCTGCGCTTGGGCTTAGGCTTTGTCTCGGAGGTGGTGGAACACGACGCCGTTGCAGCGCAAAGCACGGAAATTGCAAGCCACTTCACGCCCGACCTGGCGCTGATGCCTGTTTTCTTGACCGTAGAATTCAAATCGTCTGCCCCACGCTGCTATTGGCTCGGAGAACCGCACCCTCACTTGCCTCGATATTGCCCCTGCCATCGAAGCACCTAACAGTCGCTTAATCTTGTGCATAACGTGGCGAAAATGCGAACGACTTTTGCAAATTCGATAAAATTGTAACGAACGTGGTTAATGATTTCTATCTTTTCGGCATGCCCCTCCACGGCGGAATCCGCCCGCCGTCAGTCCTCCCCTCGCAGCCTCGCAAGGAACAAAGCAGCGGTAACCGCGTTTTCTCCGCGCAAACAAACGAGCTTCCGCCGGTTTCGGCTGAGGGAGGAAACATGATAAATTTTATGAAAACCACAGGTCTGGCGATTGGCATCGCCCTGGTATCCTTCGCCGCACCTATGCCTGCCGGTGCCCAGGATATGGAGCTCAGAATCGGCCCGGATGGCGTCCGTCCCGTCATCCGCGACCGTGATCGGGACATGGACCGCCGGGGTCCTCCACGCATGCGTGGCTGCAGCGAACGCGAAGCCCGCGCCGCGGCCCGTGAAGCAGGCCTTCGTGATCCCGAAGTCGTGCGCGTCACGCCGGGCCGCGTTGTTGTCGAAGGCTTCACGCGCCGGGGACCGGACCGGATCACCTTCGCAAATGAACGAGGCTGTCCGGAAATCTGATCCACTACCGCTGCCTGGAACCCGCCGAAAGGCGGGTTTCTTATTCGTACGGAATGTACGCGATGCCCAAACGCTGCGGGAACACGCCTCGTCGCGACATTGTAGGAATGATGTTGCGCTTGATGGCAGATGGGGTGGGATTCGAACCCACGGTACGCTCTCACGCACGCCGGTTTTCAAGACCGGTTCCTTAAACCACTCGGACACCCATCCATGGTGGTGAGGCTTTATAGCGGTTTGAAAAAGGGCGTCAATCCCGCTCCGACGAGCATCGTCGTCCTTCTCTCACAGTTGGCGGATCATTGCCCCGGGGTCGCCGCGGGCGGCAGCAGGGAGCCGTCACCTGAAGGTATCGAAGGGACCTGCTGCGCTGTATCGAACAGCGTGAGGCTCAAGACGATTGCAACAAGCACCAACAAAAGCGCCACAAAGAGGATTCCGGATTTATCCATGCGTCTGCTCATGTCACGTTACGTTAAAGGAGAATATGTGCAATTCGAGGCAAGCAAAGAATAAAGCGAAAGCCTGTCAAGTTGTCTTACAGATCCGTCAAATTCATCGTTCAAAAATCTGCGGATTAAGTGAAATTTGTGCATTGGCGTACTGTTTGGGACGGAAGTGGCCTATCGCGTCCGCACCATTGTCTCTTATATCCCACTCATCGCTCCCGGGCATTGCCCAACTTTCCCCGAGCGATCAACCTGCCCCGCCTCTTTGCGGGGCTTTTTTCTTTTATGGTCATGACATGATGTGCGGCCGGAGGATGGGCGACCCTTTACGGCGGGCGTCTCACTCAAACGCCGATGCTGGGCCCGCCATGGCCGCGCCGGCCTTCCCCCCGGAGAAGGTCCTCGAAGAGGTTCAGCAGCGCCGGCGGCAAGGTATCGGACAACTCAGCGATGATTTCGTTGGTGCGGTTATAGGAATAGATCGCGCATAGCGTGAGCACCAGCAGAACGATCCAGGGCCAGATTGGTTTGCGCCTTTGCGGCGCTCCGTTGGGCTGTTGCGGTAAAGTCATGCCGGCACCCTCCGTTCAGGCCTTGACGCGCGGCTCGCCTCCCGGCGCATAGGCGGTTTTCTGCAGGAAGCGGAATATGTTGCCGCATTGGGCGCAGCGGATCATGAAGTCAGTGGGGTCGCCCGACGGGCGTTCTGCGCGAAATCCCCGGGGCATTTCGTCAATGCGGAAATCAACGTCCCGGCGGGTTTTGTCATCCGACTCGGACGCCTCGGCAAAACCCTGATGGCCACATTTGGAACATTCGAGTTTCCGGGAATATCTGTCACGCGCTGCCATATGCCGTCCTTTGCTTGCGCTTATCAGGTAGCAGCGGCAAAACATCATTTCAATGGCGATCGCCGCGGGTTAAAGCTTTGCCTGTTATTTCCGCGCCGAAAACCCGGCGGACAGAACGAGTTTGAAAGCTCATGCATAGCGACACAGGCTTCCTTTCCTCTTCCCTCATAAGACGCGTCATCGTCATATGCGGAGCCCTTGCCGCCCTTCTCACTGCGCTCAATTTCGGCATGAAATGGTATGGCGACAGAATTATTCAGGCGGGACACACCACGTCGACCGACGAAGTGGAGATCACGATCGGCAACGACCGGCTGAAACTGGCAAAAAACACCCTTCGGAATCCGTCTGATCGTCACAGTGGTGCACATGAGCGCGCCGACCTCTACCTCACCTGGCCCGACCTTGCGGGGTATCGAGATTCGAATCGTGCCCTTTTCGACGATCCGAAAAATGCGGTCGGGCTGATTTTCGTTCAGCTGTCGCAAAGCACCATGTCGCAGGACATGTCAGGACGTTTCGAGCCGATTTATACCAGACTTATAGAAGGTGAGCCGACGCCCCTGAAGCACGGACTGCTGCTCCATCGGCTGCGCGCTGATTCCGGTTATGGCAAGGAAGTCATATTGACCGGCCGACGCGACGGCGAAAGCGTCTATGTGGTGCGCTGCCTGCTGCCGCAGACGCCTCAGGAAACAGCGGGTAGCGATTGTCAGAGAGATATCCACGTCGGGCAGGACCTGAGCCTGTTCTACCGATTCTCGGCCAACCTGCTGCCGCAATGGCAGGCGCTAGACGCGGCCGTGACACGCTATGTCGAGAAACGCCTCGTAAAAGACGAAAACCCGTGACACGGCACGAGACAGATCGCGTGTGAGAAGTCGCATTTTATGGAAGGCGGATACCTTTCATAAACCACTTGGTAACGCCATCCCGATAAAGTTTCTACCCGGAGCATTCGGGCGGGGCGTGTCCGAGCGGAACATAAATATGCGATTAAAGAGTTCAGCAGTGTTGAAAAGTCTATCTTGGGCACATTCGCGCAAAGCGGGTACAGGGTCTTTTGTAAGGTTTGTGGCGTTGACACTTGCGGCGGCGTTCATAACCGCAACATCCGTCCAGACCGCAAAGGCCGATCCGAAATATGCGGGCATCGTCATCGATGCGAAGACGGGCAAGGTGCTTTACGGCGAGGATCCCGACGGGCTGCGTTACCCGGCTTCGCTCACAAAGATGATGACGCTTTATCTGACGTTCGAAGCCCTCAGTGCCGGACGTATCTCTCTTGATTCCAAGGTGCCGGTTTCGGCGAATGCAGCCAAGGAGCCGCCGTCCAAACTCGGTGTGCGCGCTGGCGGCAGCATTACGGTCGAGCAGGCGATCCTTGCTCTCGTTACCCGGTCGGCCAACGACATGGCGACGGCGCTCGGTGAATATCTCGGCGGCTCAGAAGACCGTTTCGCCAGAATGATGACCGCAAAGGCCCGTGCCCTGGGCATGACGCGCACGACCTACCGCAATGCCAACGGGTTGCCCAATACAGCCCAGATGACCACGGCGCGCGACCAAGCCCGCCTCGGCATCGCGCTTCGCCAGCATTTTCCGCAATATTACGGTTACTTCTCCACCCGCACTTTTAATTTCGGCAAGCAGGTAATCGGCAATCACAATCGCCTCGTCGGAACCGTGAAGGGCGTCGACGGTATCAAGACGGGTTACACGCGTGCAGCCGGCAGCAATCTTGCCACCTCCGCGCAGCTCGACGGGCGCTCCATTGTCGCCGTCGTTCTCGGCGGTCGCTCCAGCGCCGCCCGTGACGCCACCATGCGCAAACTGGTTGCAACCTATCTGCCGCAGGCGTCGCGTGGCGGCAACAGCAACCTGATTGCACAGACGCGTTCCGCCCCGGTCGAAGAGCCGGTCGCTGTGGCCGCCGCCGTTCCCTCTGTCGCCGTCGCCGCGACGGATGCCGGCCTGCCCAATGCCGGACCCGTTCCGCAGACGCGTTACGAGGAAGCGCCGGTTACCGCCTTTGCTGGCTCCTCTTCCAATGCAGCCGTCAAGGCAATGGAAGCGGCTACCTGGCAGAAGGGTAAAGACCCCATCCGTCAGGCGCCCTCCGCGCCCGATCGCAAGCTGATAACCAATTCCACCAAGGTCGATAATATCGTCACGGCTTCCACCTCGGCTTCCGCAGCCTCCGCACCTTCCGTTGCGGCAAGGTCTGACGCGCCGCAGGGCGGCTGGGTCATCCAGATTGGCGCATCGCCGGACGAAAATTCCGCGCGCGGCCTGCTGCAGAGCGCCCAGGAAAAAGGCGGTGCGGCACTGCGTTCCGCCAAGCCCTTCACGGTGGCCTACAGTAAGGACGGCTCCCAGATATACCGCGCCCGTTTCGGCGGCTTCGATGGCCAGAACGCCGCGGTGAATGCGTGCAATGCATTGAAAAAGAAAGGCGTCAGCTGCTGGGCATCCCTTCAGTGAAGACGTTCCCGCAGGCGGTGCTCTCTGTTTCGAACATCGCCTGTCTCCTCGAATTGTGTAATGAGTAGCGAGGCTTTCCAAGATGGCAGTCAACGAGAATTATTCGGACATTGCGTCTGGCAACGGGCATGGCAGCCTGTCGGTTCTGCATCCCATTCATGAGGCGGCGATGCGTATCGCCGATCTCGGTCTCAACCGTTCCAAGGCAAAAACGCGTGATCTCGTCGCGTTGCTGCTCTCGCATGGCGCCCGTGCCTGGCGCGCCAACCAGCCGGAAGCCAGCATTCACCTGCACGTCGCCCGTCGGTCGGGGCGCTCACCGGTTCATATACGTATTCGCTAACAGACCGCACCAGACGGAAACCCAAAGAAAAACCCCGCGGCGCACAGGCACCGCGGGGTTTTTGTTGATCCTGATGTGAAAAACGAGGCGGCTTACGCCTCGCTTTCCGGTGCCTCCGGCGTGGTCGGCAGATTGTCATCCGCCTCCTCGCCATTGCCATTTTCAGCCTCGTCGTCGCCTTCAGGCTCGTTGATGCGCTCCACGGAAACCACCTTCTCATCCTTCGCGGTCGAGAAGATTGTCACACCCTTGGTCGCGCGGCTGGCGATGCGGATGCCGTTGACAGGCACACGGATGAGCTGTCCGCCATCGGAAACCAGCATGATCTGGTCGCCTTCTTCCACCGGGAAGGCCGCGACAAGTTCACCGATCTCCGACGTCTTCGCGGTATCGGTGGCGCGGATGCCCTTGCCGCCGCGGCCTGAAGTGCGGAAATCGTAAGACGATGAACGCTTGCCGAAGCCCTTCACGGAAACCGTCAGCACGAATTCTTCGCGCGCCTTCAGTTCCTGGTAGCGCTCCTCACTGAGTTCGCCCTCTTCCGTTACTTCCTCACCGACGAGCGCGATATCGTCCTCATCCACGCCTGCGGCACGCCGTTCGGCAGCCGAGCGCTTGAGGTAAGCCGCACGCTCCCACGGCTCCGCTTCCACATGGCCCACAATGGTCATGGAGATGATGCGGTCGCCTTCGGCCAGGTTGATGCCGCGCACGCCGACGGAATTGCGGCCGGCAAAGACGCGTACATCGTCCACGGGGAAGCGGATGCACTGGCCGAGCGCGGTCGTCAGCAGCACATCGTCGCGGTCCGTACAGGTTTCGACGGAGAGGATTTCATCGCCCTCCTCGTCCAGCTTCATGGCGATCTTGCCGTTGCGGTTGACCTGTACGAAATCGCCGAGCTTGTTGCGGCGAACCGTGCCGCGCGTCGTCGAGAACATCACGTCAAGCGTTTCCCAGGTCGTTTCGTCCTCGGGCAACGGCATGATGGTGGTGATGCGCTCGCCGGGTTCCAGCGGCAACATGTTGATAAGGGCCTTGCCCTTGGACTGCGGCGTGCCGATCGGCAGACGCCAGACCTTTTCCTTGTAGACGATGCCACGCGAGGAGAAGAACAGGACTGGCGTGTGGGTGTTGGCGACGAACAGACGGTTGACGAAATCCTCATCGCGCGTTGCCATGCCGGAGCGACCCTTGCCGCCGCGACGCTGTGCACGATACGTCGTCAGCGGCACGCGCTTGATGTAACCGAGATGCGAAACGGTCACGACCATGTCTTCGCGGGCGATGAGGTCTTCATCGTCCATATCGGGACCGCCCTCGACGATCTCGGAGCGACGCGGCGTGCCGAATTCGTCGCGGACGGCGGAAAGCTCGTCCTTGACGATCTGCATGATGCGCAGGCGCGATGACAGGATTTCCAGATACTCGCTGATCTCAGCGCCGATCTTGTTCAGCTCGTCGCCAATTTCATCGCGGCCGAGCGCTGTAAGACGTGCGAGGCGCAATTCGAGAATGGCGCGCGCCTGTTCCTCGGAAAGGTTGTAAGTCCCGTCTTCGTTGATGCGGTGGCGCGGATCATCGATGAGGCGGATCAGGCTTTCCACATCCTGTGCAGGCCAGCGACGCGTCATCAGTTCTTCTCGGGCCGAAGCCGGATCGGGAGCATGCCGGATGACGCGGATGACCTCATCGATATTGGCGACGGAAATCGCCAGACCGACCAACACATGCGCCCGCTCGCGCGCCTTGCGCAGCAGGTATTTCGTGCGACGGCTGACGACATCTTCGCGGAAGGACACGAAAGCACGCAACATGTCGAGCAGCGTCATCTGCTCGGGCTTGCCGCCGTTCAGCGCCACCATGTTGCAGCCAAACGAGGTCTGCAGCGGTGTGTAGCGGTAAAGCTGGTTCAGGATGACGTCTGCATTGGCGTCGCGCTTCAATTCGATGACGACGCGATAACCCTGGCGGTCGGATTCGTCGCGCAGGTCGGAAATGCCCTCGATGCGCTTTTCCTTGACCAGCTCAGCCATTTTTTCGATCATCGACGCCTTGTTCACCTGATAGGGAACTTCGGTGATGATGATCTGCTCGCGGTCGCCACGCATCGGCTCGATTGTCGCGCGGCCACGCATGATGACCGATCCGCGGCCCGTTTCGTAAGCCGAGCGGATGCCGGAACGGCCCATGATCAACGCACCGGTCGGGAAATCAGGGCCCGGAATGATCTGCATCAGTTCCGGCAGCTCGATCGCCGGATTGTCGATCAGGGCGATACAGCCATCGATAACCTCTGACAGGTTATGCGGCGGGATGTTCGTGGCCATGCCGACCGCGATGCCGCCTGCCCCGTTGACCAGCAGGTTCGGGAACTTGGCCGGAATGACGACCGGCTCCTGCAAGGTGCCGTCATAGTTGTCGCGGAAGTCGACCGTTTCCTTGTCGAGATCGTCAAGCAGCGAATGCGCGGCCTTATCCAGACGGCATTCGGTATAACGTTCAGCGGCCGGCGGATCACCGTCGATGGAGCCGAAGTTGCCCTGGCCGTCGATCAGCGGCAGGCGGAGCGACCAGTCCTGCGCCATACGCGCCAGCGCGTCATAGATTGCCGAGTTGCCGTGCGGATGGAATTTACCCATCACGTCCCCGGTTACGCGGGCGCATTTGACGTATTTCTTGTTCCAGTCGATGCCGAGTTCGGACATGCCGTACAGAATACGGCGATGAACCGGCTTCAGGCCGTCTCGCACATCGGGAAGCGCGCGGGACACGATAACGCTCATGGCGTAATCGAGATACGACCGCTGCATTTCCTCCATGATGGAAATCGGTTCAATGCCTGGCGGAAGCTTTCCGCCGCCGGGGGGGCTCTGGTCAGTCAAAACGGATCACATTCTCTGTTAAGAATCGGATGGATTTTTATAGCGGAAACAGCCACGTTAAGCCAATTTCCCGGCGAGTTTTGAACAGGCTTTTGCGTCATTTGCAAGACGAACGCCGCTTTTCACGATTTAGCCGCCGAAATGCGTGGCGCTCTCTTTCAAAGTGCCCGCGACTTGCGTAGGCTCCGGCCTAAAAACAAAACCAACGGGGAAAGAATGGCCAGCAGCGAAACGCTCATCAATGCGCTTACCACACTTCTGGTCACACTCGATCCGCCTGGGCTTGCGCCCGTCTTTCTGGCGCTGACTGCCGGAATGACCCGTGACCAGCGCAGCCAGGTGGCGTTGCGCGGCTCCATCATCGCTTTCGGTATCCTTGCCGTCTTTGCCCTCTTCGGCCTCGCAATCCTCAATCTGCTCGGTATTTCGCTGGGCGCCTTCCGCATCGCCGGCGGCCTTCTGCTGTTCTGGATCGCCTTTGAAATGATTTTCGAAAAGCGCCAGGAGCGCAAGGAAAAGACCTCGGAAATCGCCATTACCAAGGACCATCTCCACAATCTCGCGGTCTTCCCGCTGGCCCTACCGTTGATTGCCGGGCCGGGTGCTATTTCCGCCACCGTTCTGCTTGCCGGCTCAATGAAGACCACGGTCGAGATGGTGGTGCTCATCCTTATCCTCGCTTTCGCGATGGCCCTCGTTTACGCGGCCTTGATCGTCTCGGAACGGATGGACCGCTTTCTCGGCAATACCGGCCGCGCCATCCTTACCCGGCTTCTCGGCGTGCTGCTGGCCGCGCTTTCCGTGCAGTTCGTTGTCGACGGCATAAAATCGGCCTTCGCGTTCTGAGCCGTCCCTGCGCGACACCAACGCAATAAATTCCTGCCCACCGCTGAAATGCCGGAAAATCCTCCTTTAAATTCAGCTGGCGCTTCGGCTAAAAGACGCGTGTCATTTCGGATTCGAAAGTTATCTCCATGCGTTCCACGCTGCGCCGCATCATTCCCGATGCCGCACCCGTCAGCAACAGGGAAAGGCTCCGCTCCGCCACAGGCGCCTTCGTCGGCATACTGCTGACTGGCATTCTTGCCAGTTTCGCTCTTCGTTTCGATCCCACGCTGCCCGCCATGATCGCGCCAATGGGGGCTTCGGCCGTCCTGTTGTTCGCCGTACCCTCCAGCCCGCTGGCGCAGCCCTGGTCGATCCTGTGCGGGAATTTCGTCTCGGCTTTTGTCGGGGTGACGGTGGCGCTGCTGGTTGCGGATCCGTTCCTCGCAAGCGCGCTCGCCATCAGCCTGGCCATCGCCGCCATGATGGCGCTGCGCTGCCTGCATCCGCCGAGCGGTGCGGTGGCGCTGACTGCCGTTCTGGGCGGCCCTGCCATACATGGCCTCGGCTATGGTTTCCTGCTGTGGCCGGTCGCCGGAAATTCGCTGATCCTTCTTGCCTTGGCCCTCGCTTACAACAATGCCACTGGCCGCGCCTATCCACACGGTCTGAAGCTTGGCAAGGCCGCGCACGGGACAGCCGATCCGACACCCATCCAGAAAATCGGCTTTTCCTCCACCGATCTCGACGACGTGTTGAAGGAATATGATGAGTTCATCGATATCGACCGCGACGCGCTGGAAACCATCCTGCGGAAGACAGAGTTGCGCTCCTACCGGCGTCGCGCGCTGCATCTCGATTGCGAAAGTGTCATGTCCCGGGATGTGGTCGGCGTCGCCCCTGATGACAGTCTGCGCCACGCGCATGCCCTGATGCAAAGCCATCATTTCAAGGCGTTGCCCGTCACCAATGACAGCGCCGAAATCGTCGGCATCGTCACCCAGACAGACTTTCTGGAAAAGGCGAGCTGGAGAAACGGCCGTCCCTCGATCGGTTTCCTGCAGCGACTGCGCCTCATCCTGTCAGGCGCAAGTGCCCCCAACGATACGGTCAAGGACATCATGACATCGCCCGTTAAAACCGTGCAGCCGGAAACCCCAATCGAGGAAGCAATCATCCGCTTTGCGGAGGAAGGATTGCATTATCTGCCTGTCATCGACGCCAGGGGTAAGATGGTCGGCATCGTCTCGCAATCCGATGTCATGGTGGCGATGCTGGCCGATAAAGTCGCGGCATAGATTGCGCCGGGCGTCGAAGTGTTCTTCTCTTAAAAAAACGGCAAAGCCCGATGTCAGCGTCTCGCCTTCAAAAGGCGCTGCCACAGTGTGCCACCGAAGAACCGCCCGAGCACGACAAAATAGGCAATGATCAGCGCAAAGGCGATAAAGGCGGGCGCACCGTTGAGGGCGAAACCTTCGGGCGTTCGCCCTCCCGCTACCGTCGCGACCAGAAATCCGGCGGCGAAAAACGCCGTCCAGAAGTCGAGAAAAAAGCGAGGATGATGCGCCAGGTGGCGGGCTGTTTTGGCTGCAGGGTTTCGTCAGTCAAGCTCACCTCCTGTCACAGGTCTCTTCGTCCCCGGTCCGATCAGAACGGGATATCGTCATCCATGTCGTTGGAGAATCCGCCCGAAGGCTGGTTGCCACCACGGGAAGAACCGCCGCGCGAGGAGGACTGCTGGTCGTAACCGCCGCCATAGCTGGAGCCGCCGCCACTGCCATAATCATTACCGCCGCCGAAGTCGCCGCCGCCGCTACGGCCGCCGCCCTCACCGCGACCATCGAGCATGGTCAGCGTGGAGTTGAAGCCCTGCAGCACGATTTCGGTGGAGTAACGGTCGTTACCGGTCTGGTCCTGCCATTTGCGGGTCTGCAACTGGCCTTCGATATAGAGCTTGGCGCCCTTCTTCACATATTGCTCGACGACCTTGCACAGGCCTTCGTTAAACACGACGACCGTGTGCCACTCGGTCTTTTCCTTGCGCTCGCCGCTGTTGCGGTCCCGCCAGGTCTCCGAGGTGGCGATGCGCAGGTTGGCAATGGGTCGGCCATCCTGCGTCCGGCGGATTTCGGGATCAGCGCCCACGTTTCCGATCAGAATTACCTTGTTTACGCTACCAGCCATCTCGTCATCCTGTCCGCCGGCCATCATGACCGGCAATTGCATTTCAAAAAATTCGGCACACAATAGCTGCCGCCGCCCGCAAAGGGCACCGCAAGCATGGAACTATCCACAAAGAATAATCTTAAGCTGTGGGGGCAGACATTCGCGCTTGCAATTCGTTCCTTTTTTGTTCTATTGAATTGCAGATTTCGAGTCAAGCATCGTGAAAAGCTGCGACCGATAGGGAATAGACCTCGACACGTCCGGCTGCGTCACTACATAAGGACGCGCCGCCATCCAGCCTGTTATTTTTGTCCGAGCCTTGTCATGAGTGAACTGAAGACGATTTCCATCCGTGGTGCCCGTGAACACAATCTCAAGGGTATCGATCTCGATCTGCCACGCAACAAGCTGATCGTCATGACCGGGCTTTCCGGCTCAGGCAAGTCGTCGCTCGCCTTCGATACGATCTACGCCGAAGGCCAGCGCCGTTATGTCGAAAGCCTCTCGGCCTATGCGCGCCAGTTCCTCGAAATGATGCAGAAGCCGGATGTCGACCAGATCGAGGGCCTGTCGCCGGCAATCTCCATCGAACAGAAGACCACCTCGCGCAACCCGCGCTCCACGGTCGGCACGGTCACCGAGATCTACGACTATATGCGCCTTCTCTTCGCGCGTGTCGGCGTCCCCTATTCGCCGGCCACGGGCCTGCCGATCGAAAGCCAGACGGTCAGCCAGATGGTCGACCGCATCCTCGCTTTCGAGGAAGGCATGCGTCTTTACATCCTCGCGCCGATCGTGCGCGGCCGCAAAGGCGAGTACAAGAAAGAACTTGCCGAGCTGATGAAGAAAGGCTTCCAGCGCGTCAAGGTGGACGGCCAGTTCTACGAGATCGCCGACGTTCCTGCTCTCGACAAGAAGTACAAACACGACATTGACGTGGTGGTTGACCGCGCCGTCGTGCGCCCGGATATGGCCGCGCGTCTTGCCGACAGCCTTGAGACCTGCCTCAAGCTTGCCGACGGGCTGGCAATTGCCGAATTTGCCGACAGGCCCCTGCCGCCCGAAGAGACAGCCGCCGGTGGTTCCGCCAACAAGTCTCTCAACGAGACCCATGAGCGGGTGCTGTTTTCGGAAAAATTCGCCTGCCCCGTTTCCGGCTTCACCATTCCGGAAATCGAGCCGCGTCTCTTCTCCTTCAACAACCCCTTCGGCGCCTGCCCCAGCTGCGATGGCCTTGGCTCGCAGCAGAAGGTGGATGAGAACCTGATCGTGCCGGAGCCGGCCCGTACCCTGCGTGACGGGGCCATTGCTCCCTGGGCAAAATCATCGTCGCCCTATTACAACCAGACGCTGGAAGCGCTCGGCAAAGCCTTCGGTTTCAAGCTTTCGAGCAAGTGGTCCGATCTTTCGAAGGAGGCGCAGCACGCCATTCTTCAGGGCACTGACGACAAGATCGAGTTCAATTACCAGGACGGCGCCCGCTCCTACAAGACAGTCAAGAACTTCGAAGGCATCGTGCCCAATCTGGAACGGCGCTGGAAAGAGACAGACAGCGCCTGGGCGCGCGAGGAAATCGAGCGCTACATGTCGGCAGCCCCCTGCCCGGCCTGCGCCGGTTACCGCCTGAAGCCGGAGGCGCTGGCGGTCAAGATCAACAAGCTGCATATCGGTGAAGTCACCGAAATGTCGATCCGCACGGCGCGCGACTGGTTCGAGGTGCTGCCGGAAAGCCTGAACACGAAGCAGAATGAAATTGCCGTCCGTATTCTCAAGGAAATCCGCGAACGCCTGCGATTCCTCAACGATGTAGGGCTGGATTATCTCAGCCTGTCGCGCAATTCGGGCACGCTGTCGGGCGGGGAGAGCCAGCGTATCCGTCTGGCCTCGCAGATCGGCTCTGGCCTCACCGGCGTTCTCTACGTTCTCGATGAGCCCTCGATCGGCCTGCACCAGCGCGACAATGCGCGCCTGCTGGATACGCTCAAACATCTGCGCGATATCGGCAACACCGTCATCGTGGTCGAACATGATGAGGACGCCATTCTGACGGCGGATTATGTTGTCGATATCGGCCCGGCGGCCGGTATTCACGGCGGCCAGGTGATTGCCGAAGGATCCCCGCAGGAAGTGATGGCCAATCCGAAATCGCTGACCGGCAAATATCTCTCCGGTGAACTCGGCGTTGCCGTGCCGGCTGAGCGCCGCAAACCGAAGAAGGGCCGCGAGATCAAGGTTTTTGGCGCACGCGGCAACAACCTGAAGAATGTCACGGCCGCTGTGCCGCTCGGTGTTTTCACGGCCGTAACCGGGGTTTCGGGTGGAGGCAAATCCACCTTCCTGATCGAGACGCTCTATAAATCGGCGGCGCGCCGGGTCATGGGCGCGCGTGAAATCCCGGCCGAACACGACCGCATCGATGGTTTCGAATTCATCGACAAGGTGATCGATATCGACCAGTCGCCGATCGGACGCACGCCGCGCTCCAACCCGGCCACCTATACCGGCGCCTTTACGCCGATCCGTGACTGGTTCGCCGGCCTGCCGGAAGCCAAGGCTCGTGGTTACGCGCCCGGCCGTTTCTCCTTCAACGTCAAGGGTGGCCGCTGCGAGGCCTGCCAGGGCGACGGGGTGATCAAGATCGAGATGCACTTCCTGCCTGACGTCTACGTCACCTGCGACGTCTGCCACGGCAAGCGTTATAACCGCGAGACGCTGGACGTCACCTTCAAGGGCAAATCCATCGCCGACGTGCTGGATATGACGGTTGAGGAGGGCGTCGAATTTTTCGCCGCCGTTCCCGCCGTGCGCGACAAGCTGCAATCGCTCTTCGATGTCGGCCTCGGTTACATCAAGGTCGGACAGCAGGCCAATACGCTTTCAGGCGGCGAGGCGCAGCGCGTCAAGCTCGCCAAGGAACTGTCGAAGCGCTCGACGGGCCGCACGCTCTATATTCTCGACGAGCCGACGACGGGCCTGCATTTCCACGACGTCAACAAGCTGCTCGAAATGCTGCATGCGCTGGTGGAACAGGGCAATTCCGTGGTGGTGATCGAGCATAATCTCGAAGTCATCAAGACGGCGGACTGGATCATCGATATCGGGCCTGAAGGCGGTACGGGCGGCGGCGAAGTGGTGGCCACGGGCACGCCGGAAGACATCGTCAAGGTGGAGCGTTCCTATACCGGCCACTTCCTGAAGGAGCTTCTGGAGCGCCGGCCGGCCGGAAAACGGGAGGCTGCGGAGTAGGCCGCAGCTTTCTTCGCAAAGGTTCGAAAGGCCGAAGGCCGGAGGAGGAACTAGATATGTCGACATCAGGCACGATCCGCACCGGTATCGGCGGCTGGACCTTCGAGCCCTGGGAAGGCACTTTTTATCCCGAAAAACTGCCGAAAAAACGCCAGCTGGAACACGCCAGCCGGCAGCTCACGGCAATCGAGGTGAACGGCACCTATTACAGCAGCCAGAAACCGGAGACCTTTGCTAAATGGGCATCCGAAGTGCCCGAGGATTTCGTGTTTTCGCTAAAGGCAAGCCGCTTTGTCACCAACCGCAGGGTTCTGGCCGAGGCAGGTGAGTCGATCACGAAGTTCCTGACGCAGGGGTTGACGGAACTCGGGTCCCATCTCGGTCCCATCCTCTGGCAGTTTGCGCCCACGAAAAAATTCGATGCGGAGGATTTCGGTGCATTTCTGGCGCTGCTGCCCGAAAAGCAGGACGGGTTCACTCTTCGCCATGTCGTGGAGGTGCGCAACCCGACATTCCAAGTTCCGGAATTCATCGAACTTCTTGCCAGGCACAAGGTCGCCGTCGTCTGCGCTGACCATCACGATTATCCGATGCTGCCTGACGTAACGGCCGATTTCGTTTATTGCCGCCTGCAGAAGGGCGAGGACGACATCGAGACCTGCTATCCGAAAAAAGAGATCACGCACTGGGCTGAGCGGGTAAAGACCTATGCCAGTGGCGGTGTGCCGGACGATCTGCCGCTGATCGCGCCGGATCGGAAGGTTGAGAAGACCCCGCGCGACGTTTTCGCTTTCTTCATTACCGGCGGCAAGGTCAATGCGCCTAATGGTGCGCAGGAACTGCAAAAGGCGGTCTGAGCGCTTTCAGCCCGCCATGTCTTTCGTGGTGCTGACATCGATGCTGGCGAAAGCGGCCTCGATGACCTCCGGCCCTGCCCCGGGCCTCGTGGCATCGCTGGAGAGGATTTGCCGGAAACGGCGCGCGCCGGGCATGCCCTGAAACAGTCCGACCATATGGCGGGTGACGTGGTTGAGACGTCCGCCCGCGGCGATATAATCGGCGGCATAGGCCATCATCGCGTCACGCAGCACCATCCAGTCCGGGTGGCGGGCCTCCTCGCCATAGATGCGATGGTCGACGTCGGCAAGGATGGAGGTGTTGTGATAGGCGGCGCGGCCGAGCATCACGCCATCCATATGCTGGAGATGTCCGCTCGCCTGATCGAGATCGGCGATGCCGCCGTTGATGCCGATAAAGACGTCAGGATTTTCCCGCTTCATGCGATAGACGAGGTCATAATCGAGCGGCGGCACCTCGCGGTTTTCCTTTGGCGAAAGCCCCTGCAGCCAGGCTTTGCGCGCGTGAACCCAGACCGCGTCCGCGCCCGCCGCAACAACCCTCTTCAGAAAATCAGGAAGAACCGCTTCCGGCTCCTGCTCATCCACCCCGATCCGGCATTTCACGGTAACCGGCCCACTGGCGGCAGCCTTCATTGCGGCCACACATTGCGCCACCACATCAGGCTCGCGCATCAGGCAAGCGCCGAAGGTGCCGGATTGCACCCGATCCGAGGGACAGCCAACATTCAGATTGATTTCATCATAACCGTAGTCCCCGGCGATCCGCACCGCTTCGGCAAGCTTGGCCGGATCAGACCCGCCGAGCTGCAACGCGACGGGGTGTTCCTGAGGGTGATAACCGAGCAGCCTGTCACGCTGGCCATGGGTGATGGCGTCGGCAACGATCATTTCGGTGTAAAGCAGCGCACGCTTCGACAATTGCCGGTGCAGAAACCTGCACCTCGTATCGGTCCAGTCGATCATGGGGGCCACGGCGAAGATTTTTTCGCCGCTTGCAAGCGCTTGTCTGTACATGGATTAACCTCTTTGCGCCGGCTTCTACAGCAAAGGACCGTAAAAAGCCAGTTTTGCAGGCGAGGCAATTTTGAACTGGAAATCGCGCCGGAATCGCGGGACAAGAATTGCACCCTAAAAGACGACAGGAAATCCACATGGCCGCTACCGTCATCCCCGCCCCGAAGCCCGTTCTCCTGCCCGTCGAAGGCACGAGCGATCTGTTCCCTGTACGGCGGGTCTATTGTGTCGGCCGCAATTATGCCGATCACGCCATTGAGATGGGCCACGACCCCTCGCGCGAGCCGCCCTTCTATTTTCAGAAGAACCCGGACAACCTGCTGCCCGCAGGACAGGATTTTCCCTATCCGTCGCTCTCATCGAATGTGCATTACGAAGTTGAGTGCGTCGTGGTGCTGAAAAGCGGCGGAGCGGATATTCCGGCGTCGGAAGCGCTGAACCATGTCTGGGGTTACGCCGTCGGTATCGACATGACACGCCGCGACCTGCAGGACGGGCTGAAGAAGATGGGACGTTCCTGGGAGGGCGCGAAGGCCTTCGAATATTCCGCGCCGGTGTCCCCCATCGTCCCAGCGGACAGGATCGGGCATCCCGCAACCGGCGCGATCTGGCTCGACGTCAATGGCGAACGCAAGCAGACGGGCGATCTCGCCCAGATGATCTGGAAGGTGCCGGAAGTGATTGCCGAGCTTTCCAAGCTGTTCACCCTTGCCGCTGGCGACGTCATCATGACCGGCACGCCGGCTGGCGTTGGTCCAATCGTTCGCGGTGACCGCATAGAATGCGGCGTCGAGGGTGTCGGCACACTGTCGGTGACGGTCGTCTGACGCACGAACATAAGGGAGGACATCGACATGCCGCTTTACCGCCTTGCCGACCGTGTGCCGCAAACGCCTGCAGCGGATCGCTACTGGATCGCTCCCGACGCCAATGTCATTGGCTCAGTCACGCTCGGCGAAGACGTCGGCATCTGGTTCGGTGCAACGCTGCGTGGAGACAATGAGCCGATCATCGTCGGGTGCGGCACCAATATTCAGGAAGGGGTGATGGTTCACAGCGATCCCGGCTTTGCCGCAACGATCGGCGAAATGTGCACCATTGGCCACCACGCTATCGTGCATGGCTGTACCATCGGCGATAATTCGTTGATCGGCATGGGCGCGACGATCCTGAACGGCGCAAAGATCGGCCGAAACTGCCTCGTCGGCGCCAATGCTCTAGTGACGGAGGGGAAGGAATTTCCGGATAATTCCCTGATCGTCGGCTCGCCCGCGCGCGCTATCCGCACGCTTGATGACGACGCCGTGGCGGGGATTCGTCGCTCAGCGGAAAAATACGTCGAAAACTGGAAGCGTTTCTCGCAGGATCTGGCGATCATCGAAAGGTGATCGGGAGCGGGCAACAATACCCATTCCATCCATCGTCCGTCAGGCCGAGCAGGCGGCGCAAAGACCGCGGATTTCGATGGTGGTCTTTTCCGCTTTGAACTTGCTGTCCTTCACCCAGCGCTCCAGCCGGTGATCGATCTCGTGATCGTGGAATTCCGTGACCTGCCCGCAGGACTCGCAGATGGCAAAGGCGACGGTGCCATGGTGACTGGAGCAGCACTCCGCCTGGGTATGGGTGCAGGCGACGAAGGCGTTAAGGCTCTCCAGCCGGTGCACAAGGCCATATTCCACCAGTTTTTCCAGCGCCCGATAGACCTGCAGCGGCGCGCGGAAACCATCATCGCGCAACTTGTCGAGGATCATATAGGCGCTGAGCGGCTGATGCGCGTTTGAAAGGGCGTTCATGACCAGCGACTGGTTCTTGGTGAGGTTCTGCTGGGTCTGCGCATTCATGACTTGCCTCCTTCATCCGCGGAGCGGGACAAACCCGGCGCCGGCAACAGGCTTATAACGAAGAGGATCACCGCGGCAACCACGATGGATGGACCGGACGGTGTATCATAGGTGAGCGATCCGAAGAGGCCGCCAACAACGGCAACCGCACCGATCAGCGAGGCCACCACCGCCATTACCTCCGGTGTAGCGGAGAAACGTCTGGCGGTCGCAGCCGGTATGATGAGCAGCGATGTGATGAGCATGATACCGACCACCTTCATCGCGATGGCGATCACCAGCGCCATCAGCAACGTGAAGATCAATTTCGCCCGTTCCGGTTTCAGCCCCTCGGCTTCCGCCAGCTCCGTATTGACGGTGGAGGCAAGCAGCGATCGCCACAGGAACACCATGGAGACGATGACAACCAGTCCGCCGCCCCAGATCAGTGCAATATCGCTGCGGGTGACGGCGAGAATGTCGCCGAACAGGAACGAGACGAGATCGATGCGGACCCAGCTCATGAAGGCAACGATGACAAGGCCGATCGCCAATGCGGAGTGGGACAGGATGCCAAGCAGCGCATCGGCGGACAGCGCCTGCCGCCGTTGCAGGAAAATCAAAAGGAGCGACACGGCCGACGCGACCAGAAACACGCTGACAATGAGGTTCAGCTGCAGCAGCAGAGACAGGGCAACACCCAAAAGCGCCGAATGGGCCATGGTATCGCCAAAATAGGCCATGCGCCGCCAGACGACAAAGCAGCCAAGCGGACCGGCTGTCAATGCAACCCCAATGCCGGCGACCATGGCGCGGACGAAGAAATCGTCAAACATGGCGTTCTCCCTGCCGCTGGTTCAGGTGGGCGTCGTCGTCACGTTCATGGCCGCAGCCGCATTCTCCATGATCATCGTGGCGGTGGCCGTGGTCATGATGGTCATGCCCGTGGTCATGATGAAGATCATGCCCGTGATGGTGACCATCCTCGGGGTGGCAATGGTCCGTCACCGTGCCATCCGCATGTTGCACCCGGCCATCCGGCAAATGGGTGTGATCATGATGGTGACTGTAGACGGCCAGCCCCTTCGCCGCCGCGCCGCCGAACAGGCGCATATATTCCGGACTCTGGCTCACCGCCTGCGGTGTGCCGCGGCAGCAGACATGGCCGTTGAGGCATATCACCGTATCGGTTTCCGCCATCACTACATGCAGATCATGCGAGATTAACAGAATTCCGCAATTATTTGAATTCCTGATATTTTTTATCAGTTCATAAAGCGCGATCTCGCCGGAGAAGTCCACCCCCTGCACGGGTTCGTCAAGAACCAGAAGGTCGGGCTTGCGGGCAATAGCGCGGGCAAGAAGCGCGCGTTGGAACTCGCCACCGGACAGATGCTGCACCTCGGCATTGGCAAGATGCGCGATACCGGTCGCATTCAGCGCGGCGTCGATTTCGCGGGCGGCGAGCGGTCCTGTCAGTGTCATCAGTCGGCGCACCGAAAGCGGCATTGTCCAGTCGACCGAAAGCTTCTGCGGCACATAGCCCACTTTCAGACCAGCCTTGCGGGTAACCACCCCCTCGGTTGGTTTGACGACACCAATCGCCATTTTCGCGCTCGTGGACTTGCCTGATCCGTTCGGCCCGATCAGTGTGACGATCTCGCCCTTGCTGACGGAAAACTCCACGCCGCGCACCAGCCAGCGGCCGTTGCGCTGGACGCCGGCATTGGCAAGGGAGACCAGTATCTCGTTACCCGGATGGGCGGAATGAAGCATGGGATTGTCCGTTTGGCGATGTTGCTTACCGCTATCGCATACGTTATAGAGTTACGCAATAAATGTAATAACATAACTAACGTTCTTCAAGTGGAGTGCATTTCATGAAATCGATCCTGATCCCGCTCGCGGCCTCCATGGCAATCGCGGTCGCCGCTTCCGGCGCCACCGCTGCACCCGAGGTCGTGGTGTCGATCAAGCCCGTCCACTCCCTCGTTGCGGCCATCATGCAAGGTGTCGGGGAACCACAGCTCATCGTCGATGGCGCGGCCTCGCCGCATACCTATAATCTCCGTCCGTCGAATGCACGCAAGCTCGAAGCGGCGGATGTGGTTTTCTGGGTGGGTCCCGGACTGGAAGCATTTCTGGAGAAGCCGCTGGAAGCGCTGGCCGCCAAGGCGACTGTTGTGGAACTGGAAGATGCCAAGGGGCTGGAAAAGCTGCCCTTCCGTGAAGGGGGGCCCTTTGAAGCGCATGATCATGGCGAAGAAGGCCATGAGGCGAATGACGGTCATGCCGAAAAGCCGGACGCGCACGAGCATGGTCACGAGCATGACGGAGGCGCTCACGCCGGTCACGACGGTGAGAGCCACGATGCCCATGAGCATGGCACCTATGACACACATCTCTGGCTTGACCCCGCCAATGCCAAGGCCATGGCCCAGGCAATCGAAACCGCGCTGATCGCGGCCGATCCCGGCAATGCCGCGATCTATCAGTCCAACACAAAAAAGCTGATCGATGATCTCGATACACTTGACGCCGAACTGGCCAAAACGGTTCAGCCGGTGAAGGACAAGCCGTTCATTGTCTTCCACGACGCCTATCAATATTTCGAACATCGCTATGGCGTGAAGACGGCGGGATCGATCACCGTCAGCCCCGAAACCCTGCCGGGCGCGGATCGCGTCAAACAGATGCAAGAAAAGGTTCGCCAGCTCGGCGCGACCTGCGTTTTTGCCGAACCGCAATTCGAGCCTAAGCTGGTCTCGGTCATCACCGAAGGCACGGCAGCGAAATCGGCCACGCTTGATCCGGAAGCGGCAACGCTGGAGCCAGGCCCGGAGCTTTACTTCAAGCTGATGCGCGGTATCGCCGGGTCGCTGAAGAATTGTTTGTCCTGATGGGCACTCATCAAGCCCGGCATGGCCAATGCGCCATGCCGGCTCGGTCTTGCGTGTGCCTTAAGGCTTCGGCGCCATGGAGGACCAGACCGGGCGGCTGATGCTCTGCAGAGTTTCCGCGGGCGCGCCGTTGATGCGGGCCAAAAGGGCTTTCGCAAGCTCCCTGCCCGCCAGTTTGATATCTTCATTGACGGTATGGATCTGCGGCTTGATCCAGTTCAGGAATTCGGCGGACTGTTTCGAGACGATGTCGATGTCCTTTCCGATTTTAACGCCCGCGGCCTCGAACCCGGCCACCAGCGCTATGGTGCTGCTGCCACTGATCGAAACGATGCCATCGGGACGATCATCGGACTGCATGAGCCTCTGGCCGAAATCCCGGATTTTTTCCAGCGGCGTTTCGATTGTAACGGTGTCCAACGGAAATTCGGTAAGGCCGAAATCCCTGATTGCCCGATTAAACCCTTTGCGAGCGTGGTCGTGAAACGAAAAACGTGACGGCGGCACGATGACGGCGATCTTCCTGCGTCCGCATTGAGCCAATCGCTCGACCGCTTCGTAGGCATAGGCCTCATTGTCAAAATCATGAAAGGCATGGTCGATGCCCATGTCCGAACGTCCATGGGTGACGAAGGGCATCTTGCGCTCCGTCATGAAACGGACTCGCGGGTCGTTAGGTTCGATCTTCGAAATGATGACGCCATCCGCCGATCCCGTTTCGAGAATGTAGCGGATCGGCACCATGGAATCCTTCGCGTGGATATGGGGCGTTACGACCAGATGATATTGGGTCGAGGACAGAACCTCGGTGATGCCGAACACCATCTGGCTGGTAAAACCCATCAGCTCTTCATCGACGCTGAGAACGAGGGCAATCACATTGGTCTTGCCGGTGCGAAGGCGCACGCCGGCGCGGTTTGGCTGATAGCCGATCTGGCGGGCAATCAGCCGCACGCGCTCCTTGGTCTCCGCGCCGATATCAGGCGCATCCTTGAGAGCGCGCGAAACGGTGGTGATGCCGAGGCCCGTCATGTAAGCGATGGTCTTCAGGGTCGGGCGCTCGCCCGTCGTCACGGGCGCTTCGCTCCCGCCGGATTTACCAGTATCGTTCATGTCATTTCGCCATGCTTGACCGAACGGTGATCATAGATAGCTTTTACGTCGTTGCAAAGGCAAAGGTCCTCAACCGGGATCCGCTTTCCGCGCGGGAGCCCCTGTTTGGGCTATAACGATGTAGCTCGAAAAAATGTCCGGTTCTTACTGCGCTTTTCTCTGGCCCGCCCGTGATGGCTGCGCAGCCAATATATGATTTAATCATAAACATTGAAAAATTATAATAACTTATTGATATAATATCGAAAAATAAAATAACCTTTAGACCGATCCATCCGGCCGCGATTGATGCTCCGTTCCAGAAATTTTTCCTGACATATGTTGTACCTGAAAGACATGACGGAATGGAGGTTTTACGGTAACGTTGCCGAAGGGAGGGTATCATGAGACCGAGCAAGCGGGCGGTTAGCCACTTGCGGCGTCCATCCTCCCCAGATTCTGACACAAGCCTGCATCACAATGCCGGCTTTCTTATTTGAATTCATAAATGCAGGGTTCCGTCATGATTTCTTCCTCCACGCCCGAAACCGTCATCGATCTGGCAGGGCTCTGGCGCCTGACATCAGTGGACAGAGATCATACGACCGAGCTTACCGTCCCTGGGGATATCCATACGGCACTCAAAGATGCGGGCATCATTCCAGATCCCTACCACGGAGCCAATGAAAAGGCCGTGCAATGGGTGGCCCAACAGGACTGGGTTCTTGAGCGAACGTTCATCCTCGATGAGGCGGACGCAAGCTGGTATCTCGACATCGACTATCTCGACACCGTCGCGATTGTCTTCGTGAACGACGTTCCGGTGCTCAGCGCGGACAATTGCTTCCGTCGCTACCGCCCTGACATTTCCCGTGCAGTGCGCCCCGGTGAAAACACCATTCGCATCCATTTCCACTCCAATATAACCGCCGGGGCGGAGCGGCAGGCGCGCCAGCCGTTTTATATACCCTATCATCCGGGGAATTCGCCTATCGCCAATGGCAATATGCTGCGCAAGCCGCAATGCCATTTCGGCTGGGACTGGAACATCGCGATCGCGCCACTCGGGCTTTACGGCAAAATCCTGCTGAAACGGCTCGATACGGCCCGGATCGAGCATGTCGTTACCTCACAGCGCCATATCGACGGGGGCGTCGAGCTGCATGTGGCCGTCACCCTCTTTGCCGAGGGACCGGCAAGCCTGCCGGTTTATCTGTCTCTCAACGATGAAAGGCTGAGGCTCGATTGCGGCGTCGGCGCAGGCGAAACCGTGGTGCGTCACGTCTTCTTCGTGGAAAATCCGGAGCTCTGGTGGCCTGCCGGCAGTGGCGGGCAGACGCTCTACACGCTGATGGTGGAGCTGCCCGATGAGACTGTGACCCGGCAGATCGGCTTCAGGACCATCGAGCTTCTGACCGATAAGGATGATGCCGGCAGCCGCTTCGCGTTCCGCATCAACGGCCGGGAAATCTTCTGCCGCGGTGCCAACTGGATTCCCGCAGATGCGCTCTATTCGCTCACCAGCCGGGAAAAGACCGAAGACCTCCTCTGCTCCGCGGTCGAGGCTAACATGAACATGATCCGGGTCTGGGGCGGCGGATTTTATGAGGAAGACTGGTTCTACGATCTCTGCGACCATCTTGGCCTGCTGGTGTGGCAGGACTTCATGTTCGCCTGCAATCTTTATCCCTGCAGCGAGGACTTTCTCGATAATGTCGAACACGAGGTTGATTATCAGGTGAAACGCCTCTCCTCGCATCCTTCCATCGCGCTCTGGTGCGGCGATAACGAGCTGGTGGGTGCACTGACCTGGTTCGATGAGTCCCGCAACAATCGCGACCGATACCTTGTGGCTTATGACCGACTGAACCGCACCATTGAAAAGGCCCTGAAAAAGGCCGCTCCCGAAGCCCTGTGGTGGCCATCAAGCCCTGCCTCCGGTTATCTCGATTATGGCGATGCCTGGCACGCGGATGGTTCCGGCGACATGCATTACTGGTCCGTGTGGCACGAGAACAAGTCATTCGACAATTACCGTTCGGTGAAGCCGCGTTTCTGCTCGGAATTCGGTTTCCAGTCCTACACCTCCATGCCGGTCATCCGCACCTATGCGGAAGACAAGGACATGAACATCGCCTCCCCCGTCATCGAACTGCACCAGAAAAATGCCGGCGGCAACGAGCGGATCGCCGGTACGATGTTCCGCTACTTCCGCTTCCCAAAGGACTTCGAGAATTTCGTTTATCTGAGCCAGGTCCAGCAGGCATTGGCTATCCGCACGGCCGTCGATTACTGGCGCTCGCTGAAGCCGCATTGCATGGGAACGCTATACTGGCAGCTGAACGACACCTGGCCGGTCGCCTCGTGGTCAAGCCTCGATTATGGCGGCGGCTGGAAGGCGCTGCATTATGCCGCCCGCCGCTTCTTCCAGCCAGTAACGGTTTCGGCTATCCCTGCGGAGGATGGACGCCGAATAAACTTCTCCATGGTGAACGACACGGCGGAAGACGTCGAGATCGACATGAATATCGTTGCCCTGACTATGGACGGCAACCGAGTGCCGTTGAAATCCGCCAACGGCACCTGCACGACCGACAAGGCCGCTACGCTGACCGACATCGACATGAGCAGCCTGCCTGACGGCACCATCCTTGCCTGGAGCTTCATCGCCTCCAACGGCATGACCGGGGAAGGCCACCATGTGCGCGACACCTATAAAGCGCTGGAACTTCTGCCCGCCTGTTTGACATTCACCACCAGCACGCTGAAAAACGGGCAGTTCGAAATAGATGTCACCGCAAGCGGGCTTGCGCTCTTCGTCATGCTGGAGGCAGATCAACCCGGGCGTTATTCCGACAACCTTTTCGATCTCGCCGCCGGCGAAACGCGGCGTATCATCTTCACCCCGAAAGCGGGCGGCGGACAGCCGCACTTCCGTGTCTTCGATCTTCATGGCTGCCAGTCCCCGCATTGAAACGACGCGGAGAAAGGCATAACCATCCTGTTCGGGAAGACAGGCGTCGCGGCCTGCCCTCATCAGTTCAAATGGTTGCCGGGTTCTTCGGCAGCCGATCATCAGCAAGTGGAGGAAGACCCATGGTTTGGCAACCGGCCGAAAACCGTTACACGTCCATGAAATACAATCATTGCGGCAAAACCGGACTGAAACTGCCGGCGATCTCGCTGGGACTCTGGCATAATTTCGGCAACGATACGCCGCATCAGATGAAACAGGCCATCTGCCGTCGTGCCTTCGATCTCGGCATTACCCATTTCGACCTCGCCAACAATTATGGCCCGCCGCCCGGCAGCGCCGAGACCGCCTTCGGCGAAATCCTGAGGACGGATTTCCGGGGTTATCGTGACGAGATGATCATCTCCTCCAAGGCGGGTTACAACATGTGGCCAGGCCCTTACGGCGAATGGGGCAGCCGCAAATATCTTATCGCCTCCTGCGACCAGAGCCTGAAACGCATGGGGCTGGATTACGTCGATATATTCTATTCTCACCGTTTCGATCCCAACACGCCGCTTGAGGAAACCTGTGGTGCGCTCGATCAGATCGTGCGTTCGGGCAAGGCGCTTTATGTCGGCATCTCTTCCTACAATTCGAAGCGCACCCGCGAGGCAGCTGCCATCCTGAAGGACCTCGGCACGCCCTGCATCATCCACCAGCCGAGCTATTCGATGATCAACCGCTGGATTGAAGAAGATGGTCTCGTTGATACGCTGGAGGAACTAGGCATTGGCTCCATCGTCTTCTCGCCGCTGGCGCAGGGCATGCTGACGACGAAATATCTCGGCGGCGTGCCCGATGGCAGCCGCGCATCGCAGAGCAAGTCGCTGAACCCGGCTTTCCTCAACGAACGTAATGTCGAGAATATCCGTGCGCTGAACGGCATCGCCGAACGCCGCGGCCAGACACTGGCGCAGATGGCCATCGCCTGGGTGCTGCGTGGCGGTCGCATCACCTCGGCGCTGATCGGCGCCAGCCGCGTCGAGCAGGTTGAAGACTGTGTGAAAGCGCTGGACAAACCGGATTTCACGACCGAAGAACTCGCTGAAATCGACCGCTATGCCAAGGACGCGGATATCAACCTCTGGGCAAAATCTGCCGAACGCGTCTGACCGAGGAGAGACCGCCCGGTTATTCCGGGCGGTCCGACCGCGTCAAGAAACTTCAAAACAAAAGATTAACTTCCGCCTCTAAGCCTTAACAACCATTACATAATTGTAATTTTAAATTCAGTTTCCGTTCATTCGTTTATTCGTAAGTTCTTCTCATTGAAACACGAGAGGAAACTTCCATGAAAAAGTTCGTCACCATTCTTCTGGCTGCAACCGTTCTCGCGGCCCCGATGGCTCAGGCGCAGGGCCGTCACGATGATCGCCACCGCGGCGTCACCGTCGAGCGTCATGTCACGAAAAAGGTCATCGTCAAGAAGCACCGCTGGGATCGTGGTCAGCGCCTCTCGCCAGCAGAGCGTCGTCATTTCGTCGATCGTCGCGATTATCGCCGTTACCGCCTGGCCGAACCGCGCCGCGACCAGCGCTGGGTGCGCGTTGACAACCAGTTCCTGCTCATCAATGCCGTCAGCGGCCTGATCGTCGGCCTTGCCGCCGCTCGCTAATTCCAAGCACCGGTGAAATGAAAAAGGCCCGCTTGCGCGGGCCTTTATCTTTATCCAATGGCCGATCAGAAAATATCGGCGCCGCTGCCCCACGGGCCATGCGGCTTGTCCACGCCGTCGGTGCGTTCGAAACCATGCGCGCCGAAGAAGTCGCGCTGCGCCTGGATGAGATTGGCGCTGCCGCGGCCGCGACGATAGGCGTCGAAATAGCCAAGGGCGGAAGCCAGCGCCGAAACCGGCAGGCCCGACAGGGCAGCGTAAGAAACGACGCGGCGCAGCGGCGCATCGGTTTCCTTGACGACGGCGGAGAAAGCCGGCGTCACGATGAGGTTGGCCACATGCGGATCCTTGGTAAAGGCCGAGGTGATCTCATCGAGGAACTCCGAGCGGATGATGCAGCCGGCGCGCCAGATGCGGGCAATCGTCGGCATCGGCAGGTTCCAGTTGAACTCCTTCGAAGCGGCCGACATGATGGCGAAGCCCTGCGCATAGGCACCGACCTTGGCGGCCAGAAGCGCGCTTTCCAGATCGGCGATGAAGGCCTTCCTGTCGGCCGGTGCGGCTGCAAGGGCCGGAAGGCCGAAGATCTTCTCGGCAGCTTCGCGCTCATCCTTCTGCGAGGAGAGAATACGGGCAGCCACGGCCGCTTCGATGGCGGTTGCGGCGACGCCCATGTTCTGCGCCTCGATGACGGACCATTTGCCGGTGCCCTTCTGGCCGGCCTTGTCGAGGATCAGATCGACCATCGGTTTGCCGGTGATCGGATCGGCGGCGCGCAGAACCTTTTCGGTGATTTCGATCAGGTAGGAATTAAGACGGCCCTTGTTCCATTCACCGAACACATCGGCGATTTCGGCAGCGCTCATCTTCAGACCGTCACGCAGGATGCCGTAGATTTCCGCGATCATCTGCATGTCGGCATATTCGATACCGTTATGGATGGTCTTGACGAAGTGGCCAGCACCATCATTGCCGAGCCATGCCACGCACGGATCGTCATTATATTTGGCCGAGATGGAGGTGAGCACTTTCTCGACGCGCTTCCAGCTGTCCTCGGTGCCGCCAACCATGATGGACGGTCCATGACGCGCGCCCTCTTCGCCACCCGAAACGCCCATGCCGATAAAGGTGAGGCCGCTGTCCTTCAGATTGTCGAAACGGCGGATCGTGTCGCGGAAATTCGCATTGCCCGCGTCGATCATGATGTCGCCGTTCGAAAGATGCGGCTTCAGGATTTCCATCTGCTGGTCGACCGGATCGCCAGCCTTGATCATGATGATGATCGGGCGCGGAGGACGAATGGCGGCAACGAATTCCTCGATGGTTTCGCAAGGGATCAATTGTCCCTGCAACTCGCCGGCTTCAGCGTAGAATTTTCTCGTCGCTTCAGGGGTTCGGTTGAATACGGCGATCTTGTTGCCCTTTTCGGCGATGTTGAGCGCCAGGTTAGAGCCCATGACGCCGAGACCGATCAAACCGATTTCTGCCTGTTCCACGGATGTGCCTCCATCTTGCTTTTTGGTGGTCGTGTTGTGGCACTGTAATCACCAAACGGCAAGGCTGGGCGTGACTGAAACGATTAAATTTTGATGACGCAAATCAGCTTTGCATATTTGCGGCAGGTCATGGCCCATTCGAAATCGAGGATCGCGGCCGGTTATCACCATCGTCCAGCGCCCGCCAGGCGGCCCCATCCATGTCCTCATACTGGCCCGAACGCACGGACCAGAGGAAGGCAAAAAGTCCAAGTGCGCCTAATAGCAGCGCAACGGGAATGAGATAGATCAGCATGTTCATGCCAGTTGCGCCCCCTCGCCCGCAAACCCGGTCTCTGGTTCATTCCGACGACCGACGGATTCAACCGATCCGGCGAGGCGCAATGCGTTGGCGACGACGATCAGCGAGGATGTCGACATGGCGATGGCCGCGATCATCGGCGTCGCATAACCAGCAATCGCGATCGGCACGGCAATGATATTATAGCCGATGGCAAGCGCGAAGTTCTGCCGGATGAGCTTTCCGGCCTGCTGCGATGTCTCGATCGCGAAAGGCACGGCATCGAGGTCCTCCTGCATGAAAACAAAATCGGCGGCCTGCCGGCCGATATCGGCCGCGGTGGCGGGCGCCATCGAAACATGTGCGGCGGCGAGCGCCGGCGCATCGTTGATACCGTCTCCCACCATCAGGACTTTGTGCCCTTCCCCGGTAAGCGAGGCGCAACGCGCCGCCTTGTCCTTCGGCGACAGGTCCGCGCTCCAGTTGGCGATCCCCAGCCGGTCGGCCATGGCGCTGACAGCTGCTGCCCGGTCACCCGAAACGATTTCCTGAGCCAAACCCCGCACCGACAGGCTGCGCAATGCCGCAGCCGCACCTGCGCGCGGATTGTCATCGAAACCGAAGCTCGCCAGAAGGCGGCCATCGAGTGACAACACCACCTCCGACCGCGCATTGCCGTTGTCGGCACCCTCATCATCCGGGCACGCGAAACGGCGGTTACCGAGCCGATAGGTTCCCACATCAGTCTTCGCCTCGACGCCCGAACCCGGGATTTCATGCACCGTCTCATACGCCGGCAAAGGGCTGCTGTAGGCGGCATGCAGAGCTTTTGAGAGGGGATGGCGGGAATGGGCAGCAAGTCCTGCCGCAATTGCCATGGTGGCGGGCTTTACCTCGCCCGTCTCGACCAGTCGCGGCCTGCCGATGGTCAATGTGCCGGTCTTGTCGAACAGTACGGTATCGATTTCCGCCAGTCGCTCCATGGCCGACCCCTCCTTGACCATGATCCCATGCCGGAAAAGCCTTCCCGCGGCCACCACCTGCACGACGGGAACGGCAAGGCCGAGCGCGCAGGGGCAGGTGATGATGAGAACCGCGATGGCGATCAGCATCGCCTGCTTCCAGTCGCCACCGAAGAAACCCCATCCGAGAAACGACACAAGCGCCAGAAGATGGACGACGGGCGAATAATAGCTTGCGGCCCGGTCGGCAATACGGCGGTAACGCGCTCGCCCACCTTCGGCCGCCTCCATCAGACTGATGACCTCCGACAGGAATGAATCCCTGGCCGAGGCGGTCACCCGGGCCACCAGCGAACCGGTAAGGTTCAGCGTACCCGCCTGCAGGCTGTCACCCACCGCAACACGCCTTGGCGCGCTTTCACCATTGACGATCGACATGTCGAGATCGCTGCTGCCACTCTCGACCACCGCGTCGACCGCCACACGGTCTCCTGCCGCTATCGCAATCGACATTCCCGGCTCGATATCGGCAAGCGGGCGGTATTCGCGTGTTCCGTTCTCACCGAGGACGGTCGCGCCCCGTGGCGAGAGCCGGGCGAGCCCGGCAATCGCCGAACGAGCCTTGTCGCGCATGATATGATCGAGCGTGCGGCCGATCAGCAGGAAGAACAGCAGCGACACCGTCGCATCGAACCAGGCATGTTCACCGTGGTGGATCGTCTCCCACAGCGAAACGGCATAGGACAGCGTGATGGCCAGTGCGATCGGCACGTCCATGTTGGTGCGGCCGTGTTTCAGCGCGCTCCAGGCCGACTGATAAAAGAAACGCCCACCGTAGATCAGCGCCGGGGCGGCGATCATCGCCGAAATCCAGTGAAACATGTCGCGCGTCGCCGCATCCGCGCCTGACCAGACGGAAACGGACAAAAGCATGATATTGGCCGAGGCAAAGCCGCATAGCGCAACCGCCCTGATCAGCTGCGAACGCAACGCGTCGGAAGCGTCCTGACCACTGGCGAAAAGATGCGTGCGGTATCCCGTCGCCAGAATGGCGCGGGCAAGGTCGGCGGGATCGGTCCTGACACCCTCGACCTCTTCTCTCCAGACAATCGCAACACGCTTGGACGAGAGGTTCAACCGCGCCCGCTCCACCTGCGGCAAGCGGCCGAGCGCGCGCTCCACGGTGGTGATGCAGGCGCCGCAATAAACATCCGGCACGCTGAGATCGGTCTGGCGGAGACCCTGCCCGAGATCACGGCTTGCCAGCATCAGCTCCTCTGACGACGGTGGATTGACCGAATCGGCAAGCTGCAGCGATCCTTCTGTCCCCGGTGCACAACAGCTCATTGGCGCCCCCTGACAACGGCGATCCGCGTGCCCTCGTGCACGATGATCCGGCCGTTCTTGACGGCTGTAATTTCTACGATCCACTGACCCGGCAGCATGTCATGCGGGCCGGTAAAGACCCCTTTGGCAACCGTGGTCAGCTCCATGTCGAAATTCTGGCGTTCCCCGACGGGCCGGCGAAAATGCGCGATCACCTGATCGGTATCGACCGGGCCGGTATCGGGATGAAAGACCTCGTAGCGGACCGTCCTTTCGTCCACCGCAAGTTTACCCTTGATGCCGGTCGCCGCCCTCGCCTTGGCTGCTTCCGCCTTCGCGTTGAACTGCTGGCTGGCCACATAGGTATTCGGCACGACAAGCCCGCTCCAGCTGTTGACCGCGTTCCAGGCCATCACCATGTTGACGGTGATGACGGTGCCGAAAAACAGCAGCATGACGCCCAGCATATGCCAGCCGGTAAAAGTGAAACCGGACGTGTGACGATTGTTCACGGTCATTTTGTCGCTCCCGGAGCGTTGAAAACAGCGTCATAGTGGGCCGTCTCATGGCCGCCCGTATCGCTGACGATAAACTCGAAATTTTCCGCGGCCCGAGCGACGCGCCCGCCCGGCCGGGTGACGAAGACCTTCAGCGTCGTCGCTTCATCCGGCTCCACCGTCACCTCAAAGGCACGCGCGGCCGCATCGGGCATACCGTTTATCTTCATCACGGCATCAGGAAGGCCATTGATGGTCAGGCTCATCGTGCGCGGCTGCGGCACCATGTTGAGGATGCGCACGGTGTAGCCGTTGCGGATGGATCCGTTCGATTCCAGCACATATTGCGGATTGCGGTCGTGCAGAACATTGAGCGCCAGCCGCTCGCGCGTCACCAGCGCAAACAGCATGCCGATGCCGACAGCCGCCCAGATGGCAGTATAAAGCAGCGTGCGCGGACGGAAGATGATGCGCCAGTTGAAGTGGCGCACGCGCTTGCTGAACTTGCCGTCTTCCTCACGCACGTTGGCTGGGCGGATTGCGTGCTGACCGTTGCCGGTCGCGAGCGCCATGTTGGATTGATACTCGGCAAGCGTGGCATAGGCGATCAGGCCACGCGGCTTGCCGATCTTGTCCATCACCCCGTCGCAGGCATCGATGCAGAGCGCGCAGGTGATGCATTCCAGCTGCTGCCCGTCCCTGATGTCGATGCCCATGGGACAGACCGCCACGCAAGCGTTGCAATCGACGCAATCGCCGACGCTCTCCCCCGCTGCGGCGGCCTTTTTGGCGTGCCGTGAGCGTGGCTCGCCGCGCCAGTCGTTATAGGTGACGACAAGCGAATTCTCATCCAGCATCGCCGCCTGAATGCGTGGCCAAGGGCACATGTAGGTGCAGACCTGTTCCCGCATCAACCCGCCAAAGACATAGGTCGTGGCGGTGAGGATGGCGACGGTCGAATAGGCAATCATGGGCGCCTGGCCGGTGACGAATTCCCGCGCCAGCGTCGGCGCATCGGCGAAGTAGAAAATCCAGGCGCCGCCGGTCAGGGCGCCAATCACCAGCCAGATCGCGTGCTTCAACACTCGCTTGCGGAATTTGCCGACTGTAAGGGGCGCGGCGTCCAGCTTCATGCGTGCATTTCGGTCACCCTCGATCGCCCGTTCGACGACGAGAAACAGGTCCACCCACACTGTCTGGGGACAGGTATAACCGCACCATGCACGTCCCACGGCGGAGGTAACGAGAAACAGCCCCAACCCCGCCATGACCAGCAATCCCGCGACGAAGAAAAATTCCTGCGGCCAGATTTCGATGAAAAAGAAATAAAAGCGTCGATTGGCGATATCGATCAATACTGCCTGATCTGGCGCATAGGGGCCACGGTCCCAACGCAGGAACGGCGTGAGATAATAAATGCCGAGCGTGACGAGCATGACAAGCCATTTGAACCGCCGGAACCGACCTTCCGCGCGCTTGGGAAAAATTTTCCTGCGTGCTTCGTAAAGCGGTTTGCGCGTTTTTGCGGAATTGACGGCCTCCGCGTCCAGCCTTTCAACGGGCTGCTGCGGGCGTTCCTGTCCGGCGCGATAGATGTTCATGATAGGAGTCCGGTTTTTATCTCCTTGCTTTCTCCCATCTCTGCGGTGAAACATCCTTGACTTGCATCAAGTGACGACAAAGTGGCGCAGCAAGAGGAGCGTGCCGCAAGAGGAGGATGAAATGTCTGTCATGCAGTCGAGAATCATTCATCTGTCTATCGAGAAGCCGTGGAGTCACGTCTATGACTTCGTTTCCGATCCGAACAACATGGCTCGCTGGGCTGCCGGACTGGCAGGTGGCCTCAGGCCGGATGGCGAAGACTGGATCGCCGAAGGCGGACCACTCGGCGAGGTCAGGGTGAATTTTGCGCCAGCAAACGAATTCGGGGTCGTGGATCACGTCGTCACCTTGCCCGATGGCCTGAAGGTCTATAACGCGCTCAGGGTGACCCCGAACGGCAGTGGCGCCGAGGTCAGTTTCACGCTGCTTCGTCTTGAGGGGATGACGGACGAGGATTTCAACGGGGATGCGAGGGCTGTCACAGCCGATCTCGAAGCCTTGAAGGCGCTGCTCGAAGAGACGTGATGGAGTAGATGATGACGGAAAATGGCAACGACCGGCGAATCGACTATGTCGAATTCAACGTGAGCGATATTGAGCGCAGCAAAGACTTTTACGGCGGCGCTTTCGGCTGGTCTTTCAAGGATTACGGTCCGCAATATTGCGAATTTTCCGACGGCCGCCTGACCGGCGGTTTTACCACCACAGCGCCGGTTTCCGCGAAGGGTGGACCGCTGGTTATTCTCTATGCGGCTGATATCGACGATGCCCAGCGGCAGGTGGCGGCGGCGGGTGGCGAGATAACCGTCGCAATCTTCGCCTTTCCCGGCGGACGCCGGTTCCATTTTACCGATCCCGATGGATATGAACTGGCGGTCTGGTCTGCGGCGTAAGACGTTTCAGCAAACGTCAACTCTCGGCTTTGCGCGGAATAATGACTTGGAATAAGGGGCGGCCGGGAGCGCTCAGCGTTCCCAGTCCTCCCGCTCGCGTGTGGTCGTCTTCCCGAGCTTGCGTTCCAGCTCTGCGGCCTGCGCTTCGGACAGGCGAACATCGAGGGCAACCGAACCATCCTCGTGATCTTCCCGCCCGTCGACGATGGAATTGCTGTAGACCCAGGAAATCAGCGGCAATTGTTCAACGGACAGGACCACGGTCGTCTCCGTCAGGACACCGGAGAGGCGTTTCGAAATCTCGTCCATCAGGGCATCGACGCCCTCGCCGGTGATCGCAGAGACAGCACGAATATTGGCGCTGCCTTCGGCTCTTTGCATGATGGCGTCGTGGGCTTCCGGATCGAGGCGGTCAACCTTGTTCCAGACCTCGATGATACGGTGCTCGGCTTCCTTTTCGTCAATGCCGAGATCGCCGAGAATGCGCAGCACATCCGCCGACTGCGCGGCATTGTCCGGATCGGACATATCGCGGACATGCAGGATGAGATCGGCTTCCAGCACTTCTTCCAGCGTCGCACGGAAAGCCGCGACCAGATGTGTCGGCAGATCCGAAATGAAACCGACCGTATCGGACAGGATCACCGTGCGGCCGTGCGGCAGTTTCATGCGCCGCAATGTCGGATCGAGTGTGGCGAACAGCATGTCCTCGGCCAGAACGCCCGCACCGGTAATGCGGTTGAACAGCGTCGACTTGCCGGCATTTGTATACCCGACCAGCGCCACGATCGGATGCGGCACCTTGCGGCGCTTGGCGCGATGAAGCTGGCGGGTTCGCACCACCTGCTCCAGTTCCCGCTCGAGCTTGACGATGCGTTCCTGAAGCAGGCGCCGGTCAGCCTCGATCTGCGTTTCACCGGGGCCGCCCATGAAGCCCGCGCCACCGCGCTGGCGTTCAAGGTGGGTCCAGCTTCGAACGAGGCGACCCTTCTGATAGTTCAGATGCGCAAGATCGACCTGCAGCGTACCCTCCTTGGTGGAGGCTCGGCGCCCGAAGATTTCCAGGATCAGGCCCGTTCGGTCGATGACCTTGGCATTCCAATGCTTTTCGAGATTGCGCTGCTGCACCGGCGTCAGCGGATGGTCGACAATGACCAGGCCGGAATTGGTTTCATCCAGAAGATGACCGATTTCCTCGATCTTGCCGGTGCCGAACAATGTCGCCGGGCGTGGCTGGTTGACCGCGACGATTAGCCCCTGGGTCACCTCGAGATCGATGGCGAGCGCCAGCCCCTTCGCTTCCTCAAGCTTCGCCTCGACCGAGCGGCCAGCAGCGGCGGGCGTAGCAGCCGTGTCGCGGGTGTCGCGCTGCTTCAGGACCGGCACAAGAACCACGGCGCGCATGTCGTCGCGGTGTTTCTCCTGCTCGGGAATGATCGATTCGTTCGAGGTGTCGCGGGTCGAAATGGCAGTCCTCATCGGGAAAGACGGTTGGAATTCGTCCGCGCCGGCGCGGACGTCAATAGGAAGCAACCGCCCAGCGGCAAATAAGTTCCCGGTGCGGTTGGTTCCATTAAGACGAGAAGGTCACGACGCCTCGCGTGCAGCGCCTTCTTCGTTTTCGAACATCTGCATCGGCTGACCCGGCATGATGGTCGAAATAGCGTGCTTGTAGACAAGCTGTGCGTGATCGTCGCGACGCAGAAGCTCGCAGAAATTGTCGAAAGCCGTGACCACGCCCGTGAGCTTGACACCGTTGATCAGGAAGATCGTCAGCGCAATGTTCTTCTTGCGAACCGTGCTGAGGAACAGGTCCTGAAGGTTCTGCGAGCGGTCCGGACCTTCTTCGATTTCGAGTTCCAGCGGCTGTCCGGGCATGATGGTCGAGATCGCATGCTTGTAAACCAGCTGCGAATGACCGTCCCGGCGCAGCAGAACGCAGAAATTATCGAAGGACGTTATCACGCCCGTGAGCTTCACACCGTTGATCAGGAAGATCGTCAGTGAAATCTTTTTCTTGCGTACGGTGTTGAGGAAAAGATCTTGAAGGTTTTGAGAACGTTCCGCCATGGCGCCGCTTCTTTCTTTTTTGCCGGCAGGGATACCGGAAAATAATCAATCAATAATAAGCCGGCCAAATCTCGTCCCCCGTTTGGCCGACCTCAAACTCTGGTATCAAATCGTGTCTTGTTCGGCAACGGCGAAAACAGCCGAATGGGTACGAGTATTGACCCGTTTTCTGCCGTCGAAACAGTCAGAAATATTGTATCGAAACGCGGAAAAGCTGTTCCACGTCCCGCACCGCGTCGGCGGAGGCGAACAGTACGACACGGTCTTTCGCCTTGATCTTGGTGCTCCCGTCCGGCCGGATGACCACGCCATCGCGATAGATGGCGCCAATACGGACGCCTTCGGGCATTTCAACGTCACGAAAAGACTGGCCGACAAGCGGTGACGTTTCCAGCGCCTCCGCCTCGATCACCTCTGCCGAACCGCGCTGCACGGCATAGACGGAGCGAATACGACCCTTGCGCACATGCTGGAGAACGCGGGAAATGGTGACCGCCCTCGGATTGATATAGGCGTCAAGTCCGAGCGAGTCGGCAACCTCGTGAAAGGAGGAACTGTTCAAAAGCGCGAGGTTCGACTTGCAGCCGAGTTGCTTGGCCATGACCGCAGCCAGGATATTGGTCTGGTCGTTATTGGTCAGGGTGACGATCAGGTCCGCGTCCTGAATGTCGGCCTGCATGAGAATTTTCTGGTCCAGCGCTGAACCATGCATGACGATGGTGTGGCTGAGCTGTTCCGATGCGGCAACTGCCCTGTCGCGATCCGCTTCGATTATCTTCACCCGCGTCTTTGGCTGCAACTCCTCGATCTTGCTTGCAACGAAGTGGCCGATATTGCCCGCGCCCGCAATAACGATGCGCTGCGCCTCCTGCTCTTCGTGACCGAACAGGCTGAGCGTGCGGCGGGCGTGTTGCCGCTGGCAGATGACGTAGGCAAGGTCGCCGACCCGCAATTGTTCGGAAGAATGCGCCACCTTGAGGAAACCATCCCGGTAGACACCCACAACCGTAGCGATGAGGTCTGGAAAGAGGCTGGAGAGTTGCTGCAACGGCGTATTGATGACCGGGCAATCCTCCATACATTCGATGGCCAGCATGTAGACCGTGTCGTCCGCGAAACGCACCACGTCGGTCGCGCCCGGAAAGGCGATGCGCCGCAGCACCATCTTGCCGACTTCAACTTCCGGCGAGATCGTCACGTCGATAGACATGTTTTCGCGGCTGAAGAGATCGGCATATTCAGGCTTAAGATAGCTCTGGTCGCGGATGCGGGCGATCTTGGTCGGCACGCTGAACAAGGCATGCGCAACCTCGCAGGCGACGATGTTGATTTCGTCATGCAGCGTCACGGCGATGATCATGTCCGCCTGGTCCGCTCCGGCCTTGGCCAGCATGTCTGGATGCGCGCCATGGCCGACGTAACCGCGGACATCAAGCGTCTCAGTGATGGCGGTTATCAAAGACGCGGCGGTATCGATGACGGATACTTCGTTGTCCTCGCGCGACAATTGTTCGGCGATGCCGTAACCCACCTGCCCTGCGCCGCAAATGATGACTCTCATGCTGTCTCTCTGACGGATAATCGGTTACGGCGACCTGGCCCTGGCCCCTTATACGCCGAGAGATTTCAGTTTGCGATGCAGTGCAGAGCGTTCCATGCCGACAAATTCCGCCGTTCGCGAAATATTGCCCCCGAATCGGTTGATCTGCGCCACCAGATAGTCTCGCTCGAACATTTCGCGAGCTTCGCGCAACGGCAGCGTCATGATGTGCTGATCGCCCTGAGCCGATATCTTCGGCAACATGTCGCCGATATCGGACGGCAGCATGTCAGCAGAGATCGGGGCTTCACCGCCTTCGGGACGCGCCAGTATCATCAACCGCTCGATATTGTTGCGAAGCTGTCGGATGTTGCCCGGCCAGTCATGGGTCTGAAGAACGGCCATTGCGTCGTCGCCGATCTTGCGCGGACGGATGCCAGCCTGTTCGGAAATCTGCCGCATGAACATGTCGACGAGGAAGGGAATATCCTCGCGTCGCTCGGACAGCGCCGGTACCTTCACCGGCACGACGGCGAGCCGGTGGTAGAGATCCTCACGGAACTGGCCCTCGGCGATCAGGCTTTCGAGGTGATGAGCCGTCGACGAAATGATGCGCACATCCACCTTCACCCGCTTGCCGCCGCCCACACGCTCGAATTGCTGGTCGACAAGCACGCGGAGGATCTTGTTCTGGGTCTCGCGGGGCATCTCGCCCACTTCGTCGAGATAAAGAACGCCACGATGGGCTTCTTCCAGTGCGCCCACCTTCCGGGGCTGTCCAGGCAGGCCTTCGGTGCCGAAGAGTGCAATCTCCATGCGATCCGGCGTGATCGTCGCGGCGTTAAGGGCAACAAAGGGACCTGTCGCCCGAGACGACTTTTTGTGGATCATCCGCGCCACCAGTTCCTTGCCGGAACCTGACGGGCCGAGAATCATGATTCGGCTGTTGGTGGGCGCGACCCGGTCTATGGTCTGGCGCAGCTGCGATACCGCAAGTGACGCACCGACAAGTTCAACCGCATCTCCCGTGCGCTTCTTGAGCTCCTGAACCTCGCGCTTCAGCTTGGAGTTTTCCAGCGCGCGTTCGGCAATGAGAATCAGACGGTCCGCCTTGAACGGCTTTTCGATGAAGTCGAAGGCGCCGCGCTTGATGGCGTTGACGGCGGTTTCGATATTACCGTGACCCGAGATCATCACGACCGGAATTTCGGGATGGCGGCTCTTGATCTCATCGAGCAGCGCCAGACCATCGAGCTTCGAACCCTGCATCCAGATGTCGAGGAAGATCAGGCGCGGCACACGCTCCGAAATGGCGGCCAGCGCGCTGTCGCTGTCGAACGCCATACGCGTTTCATGCCCCTCATCGGAGAGAATGCCCGCCACGATTTCGCGAATGTCCGCCTCGTCATCCACGACCAGAATATCAGACGCCATATGCTGCTTCCTTGTTATTTTCGCCGCCGACCGCCTCGATATAGGGCAGCAGCACTCTGATCATGGCGCCGTGGCCATGATCGAACTCCGGCGGGGCATCATGGAGTTCCAGATACCCGCCATGCTCTTCGATGATCTTCTTGACGATGGCGAGGCCAAGGCCTGTGCCCTTGTCCCGCATCGTCATATAGGGTTCGAGAATGCGGTGGCGATTTTCCACCGGCAGACCGCGGCCATTGTCGATGATGTCGGCCACAAAACGCGAGTTGGCCTCGTCGAAGGACGCGCGAACGAGGATTTTGCCCGGCCGCTTTTCGCCTTCCACTGCTTCGATGGCTTCCGTCGCATTCTTGATGAGGTTGCCAAAGGCCTGCCCCAGCATGCGGGCATCGAACATGCCCTCCAGCGGGGTGTCACCCAGCTCCGTCGTGAACTTGGTGTCAGCGGCGCTGATTTCCCGGAGAAACGCTGCGTCCTTCAGGATCGCCCTCAGGTCCGACTTTTCCTTCGTTGGCTTCGGCATACGCGCAAAAGCGGAGAATTCATCTACCATGCGGCCTATATCGCCGACCTGCCGGACGATGGTGTCCGTACACTGGTCGAAGACGGCGCGGTCGCTTTCGTCGATCTGCTTGCCGAAACGGCGCTTGATGCGCTCGGCGGAAAGCTGGATCGGCGTCAGCGGGTTCTTGATTTCGTGTGCGATACGCCGCGCGACATCCGACCACGCCGTCGAGCGTTGCGCGATGACGAGATCGGTGATGTCGTCGAGCGTGATGACGTAGCTGTCACGGCTGTCGCGGGCGTCTTCGCGCGTCACCTGCACATTCAGCGTTCGTTCCTTGCCACGCCGCATAATGTTGATCTGCTTGCGGAAGTTGCCGCGCGACCAGCTGTTGGCCTCGTTGACGACCTGTTCGATCTCAGGCGCGATCTCGGAGAGTTGTGCGCCAATGAGCTGTTCCGACGTTTGTGCGAGGAACTCTTCGCCCGACGGATTGACGATGGTGATCCTGCGGTTTTCGTCAACGCCGATAACCGCGGCGGTCACGCCTGACAGCACGGCCTCGATGAAACGGCGGCGATCATCGATGTCGTCCTTGGCCTCGATGATCTGCTCCTGCTGGCTGCGCAGTTCCGACACCATCTTGTTGAAGGTGCGGGACAGGCGCCCGACGTCGCCATCGACAGCGCGAACGGGAACGAGGACATGCATGTTGCCGGTGGCAACGCTGTCTGCGGCGCTGATGAGAAGGCGGATCGGCCGCACGATACGGTCGGCCACCGCAATGGCCGTCCAGATTGCCGCGAGCAGCACGATCAGCGCAAAACCGAGATAGAGAATTGCGAAGGCGATCTGCAGCGGGGCGCGGCCTGCCTCCATGGCCTTGTATTCGGCGCGGTTCTCTTCCATCAGCCGCATCGCGCCCATCACCTTGGGATCGACCGCACGCACCGTATAAAGGAATGTGCCGCTGATGCCTTCGAGCTTGATGATGGCGCCTACGAGGTTGGTAATACCGGGCGGGATCAGCGTCGGCTGGCCGGCGGCCGCCTTTTCGAGCGCGTCATGCGGTATCGCGGGAAGCGGCTTTTCCGTCTTGATGTCGGCCTGGGCGACGGCGTCGCCATCCTCCTGCACGAGAAACGCACCAAGAAGGCCGCGCCCCTTCGCCTGGCGGGTCATAAGATCAACGAATCCGGTGCGGTCGAGATAAAAGAGAGCGCGGTTGCGGTCGAGGTCGGTCGCCATCGACAGGGTCTGCCCCTGGAGGTAACCGGCATTCTCCATCATGTATGCCTGGGCGATATTACTTGATGAATCGACGATCGACTGGGTGCGCAGCGAAAACCAGCGATCGAGACCGACATTCAGCGTCAGGCTGGCGAAGATGGCGACGAGCACTGCGGGCGTGATCGCCACGATGGAGAAAAGGACGACAATGCGCACGTGCAGACGCGCCGCCGCCCTGCCCTTTTTGCGCGCTTTCAGCAGCCGGTTGATTTCGCGACCGATCAGGAAGATCAGGCCGATCACGAAGATCGAGTTGATGACGACGGAAGCGATGACCACATTCGATGTCGGCGCGATTGGCGTGACGCCCAGCAGCACGAAAAGCGTGATGATGGCGCACACGAGGGCCACGCCGGCGAGCACCAGCCCCGGCAGAGCGAAAGACATCCTGCGATCGGCGACCACCATGCCCGCTGCTTCGTCGGCAACGGCGTTTTCGGCGGCGGGTTTCCGCATGCACTACTCCCAATCGCTGGCCAGCCAGCGCCACAGTCATGAAGTCAGGCGAGGTTCGCACATGTGGGGCGAATCTCTGTCCTTCCTAGTGTTTTCCAAGCAACACAATGTGGCGAAAATGCAACGACAAATGCGGCCTTGTCAACATTCTCAGCTGGGGCGGGAGCTGCGATAGACGGAAACACCCAGCTCGCGGATTTTCTTGCGCAGGGTATTTCGGTTCAGACCGAGAAGATCGGCAGCCTTGATCTGGTTGCCGCGCGTGGCAGTCAACGCAGCCAGAATCAGCGGATACTCCAGTTCGCGCAGCACGCGGTCATAAAGGCCGGGCGGCGGAAGGCCATCGCCGAAGCTGGCGAAATAGTCCCGCATGTTCTCCTCGACCGCCTGCGAGATGGTGAGTGAACCGGTGCGGACCGCCATCTTGTCAAGCGGGCTGTCGGGAACATCCGATTGCAGTTCCTGCTCGATGATCTCGCGGGTGATGACTTCCTGCGGATAAAGCGCCATCAGGCGGCGGATCAGGTTTTCCAGCTCGCGCACGTTGCCCGGCCAGGCATAGGCCTTCATGACTTCAAGAGCTTCGGTCTCGAAACGCTTGCCTTCCAGGCCTTCCTTCTCGCCCGTCTGGATGAAATGGCGAACCAGATCGGGAATATCCTCGGCGCGGTCCCGCAGAGGTGGCAGGCGCAACGGCACCACGTTCAGGCGATAATAGAGGTCCTCGCGGAACAGGCCCTGATTGATCGACTGCTTCAGATCCTTGTTGGTTGCCGCGACGATACGGACATCGGTACGGATCGGCGTGCGTCCGCCGACCGTCGTATATTCACCCTGCTGCAATACGCGCAGCAGGCGCGTCTGGGCGTCCATCGGCATGTCGCCGATTTCATCGAGGAAGAGCGTGCCGCCCTCGGCCTGTTCGAAACGCCCCGTGGAGCGGTTCTGAGCGCCGGTAAAGGCGCCCTTTTCATGGCCGAAGAGTTCGGATTCAATGAGGTCGCGCGGGATTGCCGCCATGTTGATGGCGACGAACGGACCGTTGCGGCGTTTGCCGTAATCATGCAGCGCGCGGGCCACCAGTTCCTTACCCGTGCCGGATTCGCCCGTTATCATCAGCGTCAGGTCGGTCTGCATCAGGCGGGCGAGAACCCGGTAGATTTCCTGCATTGCGGCGGAGCGACCGACGAGCGGCATGCCGTCCTGCATGTCGTCGTCCAGCTTCGCCGGCTTGCGCTTGGGCTCCGATAAAGCCCGGCCAATGATGGCGATCAGTTCTGTCAGGTCGAAGGGCTTGGGCAGGTAATCGTAGGCGCCCTTTTCCGAGGCCTTGATGGCGGTCATGAAGGTGTTCTGAGCGCTCATGACGAGAACGGGAAGGTCCGGACGGGCTTTCTTGATGCGCGGCAGAAGGTCGAAGGCGTTCTCATCGGGCATGACGACGTCCGTGACGACAAGATCGCCCTCACCTGCCGAAACCCAGCGCCAGAGCGTTGCAGCATTGGAGGTGATGCGCACGTCGTAACCGGCGCGGCTCAGCGCCTGGTTGAGCACCGTGCGGATTGCGGCATCATCATCGGCGACGAGGATCGTAGCTGTCATTGGTCATTCCCTGTCGTGTTCGGCAAAGTGCTGTCGTCGAGCGCCACTTCCGGCGAGACGGGCATCAATACGCGGAAAGTCGTGCGGTGGTTCTGGCTGTCGCATTCGACAATGCCACCATGGGCGCCGATCAGCTTGGCGACAAGCGCCAGACCGAGGCCCGAACCATTCGTCTTGGTGGTGATGAACGGATCGAAAAGATGCGGCAAGAGATCGGCGGGTACGCCCGGGCCATTGTCATGCACGCAGAATTCCAGCGGAAGCGAAATGCGCTCCCGGCTGCCGGCAACCGATAGTCGGATCCCGGGACGATAGGCGGTCGTCAGCACGATCTCGCCATCCGACTGATTGGCCACCGCTTCGGCCGCATTCTTGACCAGGTTGAGGAAGACCTGCACCAGCTGGTCGCGGTTTGCGTAGACCGGCGGCAGCGACGGGTCGTAATTCTCCGATATCTTGATGTTACGGGCGAAACCGGCCTTGGCGATCGCCTTTACATGATCGAGAACCGAATGGATGTTGACCGGCACGCGATCCACCGGCCGCTCGTCGGAAAACACCTCCATGCGGTCGACCAGCGAAACGATGCGATCCGTCTCGTCACAGATCAGCCGGGTCAGCGCCCGGTCCTCATCCGCTACCGAGGTCTCCAGAAGCTGGGCCGCGCCGCGAATGCCCGAGAGAGGGTTCTTGATCTCATGCGCGAGCATGGAGGCAAGACCGGTGACGGAGCGGGCAGCAGCGCGATGGGTCAGCTGCCGGTCGATCTTGTCGGCCATAGACCGTTCCTGAAAGACGACGACGACCGATCCAGGCTCGCTGACGACGGGCGCGACATAAAGATCAACCAGCTTGTCCTGGCCGAGACGCGGCGAGCTCAGATCAACGCGATATTCATTGACCGGCGCGCGGCGCTCCCGCACCTGATCGATCAGGGCAAGCAGCGGGCTGCCGAAGGGGATGAAAGTGGAAACCCTATAGCGCGCTAGGTGGGAGGCGCTGGCGCCGAAAAAGGCTTCGGCTTCCCAGTTGGCGAAGGCGATAAAACCTTCGGCATCCACCAGAATGACGGGATTCTGCACCGCGTTCAGAACCGCCATGGCGAGCGGGTTCGCATCTGCAGGGCTGTGTTTATCAGCGCTCATGCGGCCTTCCTTGCGGCATCTTCGCCCGCATTTTCGCAAAGGGCGGAACGCAGCAGGTCTGCCACCTCCCCCGTCTCGCGCGATGTCATGATTTTTGCCTTGTCGGTCGTGGCGATACCTGGCGCGAAACGGTCGAGATACCAGCCGAGATGTTTGCGGGCATGCCGGAGGCCGGCTTCCCTTCCGTAAAATTCCAGCATCATCTCATAATGTTCGACGGCGATGGCGGGGATATCCTCTCGATGCGGCGCTGCATGCCCCGCGAGCACCGCCGGCAACCACGGCTGCCCCTGCGCGCCGCGACCGACCATGACGGCGTCCGCACCCGACCGCCGCAGGATTTCGCGAGCATCTTCCGCCGTCTCGATGTCACCATTGGCGATCAGCGACACGGAAATCACCTCACGCACGGCGCGGATGGCATCCCAATCCGCCCGCCCCTCGTAAAACTGCATGCGGGTGCGGCCGTGAATGGTAATAAGGCGAACGCCTGCTGCTTCGGCGCGCCGAGCTATATCAGGTGCGTTAATGCTGTTTTCATCCCAGCCGAGCCGCATCTTCAAGGTCACCGGCACATCGACCGCTTCGACAGTCGCCTCGATCAGCGAAAGCGCGTGATCGGGATCGCGCATCAGCGCCGAGCCTGAATAACCGCCCGTCACCTTCTTGGCAGGACAGCCCATATTGATATCGATGATACCGGCGCCATTGCCAGCGGCGATCTTCGCCGCCTCGGCCATGAAATGCGCCTCGCGCCCCGCAAGCTGCACCATGTGCGGAACCATGCCTGCATTTTTCAGCCGCGCCCAGGATTCCCCGCGATTGGCAACAAGCTCCCGGCTTGCCACCATTTCTGTCACCACGAGGCCCGCTCCGTAACGCCAGGCGAGCTGTCGGAAAGGCAGATCCGTCACGCCCGACATGGGCGCCAGCACAGCCCGATTACGGATCGTGACTGAGCCGATGCTGAACGGTTCTGACAACTCCGGAAGGGCCAAATGATGATCTTTCATGCAGAAGGGTTATTTGCATTATTTTTAGACAGTGTTTGCGCAGTTGCCAAGCACTTTTAGAAGGTTGCACCTTTTATTTGCTGAGCGGCTGCCTGCCTGTTTTGCTGTCGGCGGCAAATTGTGCAGCTTCGAAGGCGCAGCAACGTCATCTCCTGCGCTTTGCGGGGCTGATGCCCGCCTTATCGGGCTGGCCATCCGGGTTTTGAAACGCTAGAGCATGACTGTCAACCACGAAGGGTTGCACGCAAAGCATACGACCAATGCAGGAACGTACTATGAAACTCGGCATCGTCATCGTGGCCGCGGGACGCGGGGAAAGAGCCGGCTCTCCCGAGGAGGGTCCGAAACAATATCGTCCGATCGGCGGCAAGGCTGTGATCGAGCACACTTTGTCGACGTTCCTCCAGTGGAAGAACGCTTCCCATATCGTCGTCGTGCACCATGCGGACGATACGGCGCTGCTCACTCCGGTTCTCCAGCGACTTGATGCCGGGGAGCGCGTCACCACGGTTATTGGCGGCGTGACACGGCAGCAGTCTGTTCTGGCAGGGCTGGAGGCGCTTTCCCGCCATGGCCTGAGCCACGTAATGATCCACGACGCGGTGCGGCCTTTCGTTTCCGTCGATATGCTTGAACGTATTGTCGCCCTGCACCGGGAGGGCGCGGGCGGTGTTCTACCCGCCCTGCCCGTTACTGACACGCTGAAACGCGGCGCGGGCAATCGTGTCACCGACACGGTTTCGAGACAGGGCCTTTATGCCGCACAGACCCCACAGAGTTTCGACTATGACGACATCCTCGCCGCGCATCGCGCTGCTGCCGCCTCGGGAAAATCGGATTTTACCGATGACGCGTCGATTGCCGAATGGGCGGGTCTGGCAGTAACATTGACCGAAGGTTCGGTCGATAATGTGAAACTCACTCTCAAGCGGGATATCGCCATGGCCGATGAAAAGCTCTCTCATGCAATGCCGGACGTGCGCACCGGGAACGGCTACGACGTACACCAGCTGGAGGCCGGAGAAGGCGTGACGCTGTGCGGCATATTCATCGAGCATGATCAGAAGCTCAAAGGTCATTCGGATGCGGACGTTGCGCTGCATGCGCTGACGGATGCCTTGCTGGCGACCTGCGGCGCCGGCGACATCGGTGACCATTTCCCTCCTTCCGATCCGCAATGGAAAGGAGCTCCTTCCCGCATATTTCTGGAGCACGCGGCGAAAGTGGTGCGCGACAATGGCGGCACGATCATGAATGCCGATGTCTCGCTGATCGCCGAAGCGCCGCGCATCGGGCCGCATCGGCAGGCCATGCGGGAAGCGCTCTCCGACATGCTCGGCATCTCGCTGGAGCGTTGCTCGGTGAAGGCGACGACCAATGAAACCATCGGCTTCGTTGGTCGCAGGGAGGGGATTGCAGCAATCGCCACCGCCACGGTCGTTTACAGGGGCAGACCGCTATGAGCCTGTTTCCAGCGGATATTGAAGGGCTCGCACGGCAGATCATTGCTGATTTTGCAGCAGACGGTCTCATGGTCTCGACCGCGGAAAGCTGCACGGGCGGCCTGATCGCGGGTGCGTTGACGGAGATTTCGGGCTCCTCGGCGGTGGTCGACCGCGGTTTTGTCACCTATACGAACGAGGCCAAGATGGACATGCTTGGCGTTGGCGCTGAAACGCTGACGGGCTTTGGCGCGGTCTCGCGGCAAACCGCACTGCAGATGGCGCACGGCGCCCTGTTCCGGTCACGCGCCGATTTCGCGGTTGCCGTTACCGGCATTGCTGGTCCGGGGGGTGGATCCGCCGAAAAGCCGGTGGGTCTCGTTCATCTGGCCGCCAAGGCCCGTCACGGCCGGAGCCTGCATCAGGAAATGCATTATGGCGAGATCGGCCGTACGGACATCCGTCTTGCAACGGTCAGGACGGCGCTCGAGATGCTGATCGCCCTCCGTCAGGCGGGATTGGTGTAGATCTTATCGGCGCGGGTCTCGAAAGCTTCTGCGAACATGCGGAAGGCACGGTCGAACATGGACCCCATGACTGCGCCCAAGAGGCGGTTCTTGAACTCGTATTCGATGAAGAAATGCACGTTGGAGCCGCCCTCGGCAGCATCGAAACGCCAGCGATTGTCGAGATATTTGAATGGCCCGTCGATATATTTGACGTCGATGGCCCGTTCCGCGGGATTGAGCAGAACCTGCGTGGTGAAGGTCTCGCGAATGGCCTTGTAACCCACGGTCATATCCGCCACCAGCAGCGTCTTGCCATCGCGCTCCTTGCGGGAGCGCACGGTAAGTGCTTCGCATAAGGGCAGGAACTGCGGATACTTCTCCACATCGGCGACGAGGTCGTACATGCGGTCCGGCGAGTGTTTTACAAAACGATGCGTTTCGAACTTGGGCATGAGCGGCAGTTAATCCTCGATGTGCAGAAGATCAAGAAGGCGGCGGAGTTGTTTTCGGCTTTTCAGCTGCCATACCGGCACGTCCGGCCCATAGAGATCGAAATTCTGCTCGAAAAGTGGTGCGTGTCGCCGCTCGAAATTCCAGATATAGCGCAGGAATTCGCGGTCCAGTCGCTCAGGGCAGCCCTGCGCCATTTCCGGTCGCGCCTTGCCGTAGCCTTTCACGATTCGGCTGATGGCACCCCAGAGACAGAGCCAGCGCGGCATGCGAACCCAGATCACGATATCGGTTCTCGGCAGACGCAGATCAAACGACGAGGGATTGCTGCCATCCATCAACCACCGCTCGCCGGCAACGAAGTCCGCGATCCTTTCACGCTGTTCCGCACGCGTGCGCAGTTGCCAGCCCGGCAGCCAGAAAATCTCCCGGTCCATCGAGATATATTCCAGTCCAAAGCGCCGCACGAGCTTGCGCGAGAGCGTGGACTTGCCACCGCCGGAACAGCCGACGATCATGATGCGGCGCGCGCCAGCGATGATGGCGGCCGCATCATCCGTCTTTTCGAGGTAGTTCGGCATATTCTGAGCCCCATTCGAGCGCTACGCGTCCCTCTGCCGTCTGGCGATCGCTTTCAATCGATATCCGGGTGGCGCATGGCAGTTACGGAAAATTGACTATTGCAACCCCTTGCGGGGGATTGCTATTTATTTGCGACTAATATTACACCCATTGGATGCAACGGCGCTGGAAGCTCCCTATTTCGCCCAGCCTATTCATCCTTGGGTTCAGACCCGATACATAACCGCTTTGAGCCACTGAGTGAGCCGATGGACGATTTTTCCAACATCATCAACCTTCTCGAATCCGCCAAACAGCTTGCATCGATGAACGGCATGCCTGTGCTCGCCTATCTGATCGACGTCGCCAAATGCGAGGCGAGAGAAAACAAGCCGGTTCTGCGCAAGCGCAAGCGCGGCGAATCGACCGCCAAGGAAGACTGTTAATTGCCGGCGCCTGGCCGACCGATAAAGCCGGCTGGCCCAATCTTCAAGACAATGTCATAATCACCAATGAAACCGGCCGCTTTTCCAGGCGGCCGTTTCTTTGCCCAATGGAAACGACAGCGTCATGACAGCCGCATCAGCCGACATCAGAACCTACAGACAGGAAAGACCGAAGGAGCGACATGCATTCGTTCAGATCGTTCTGCCGGTCTCGGGCTGCCTGCGTATCGATGTGGCAGGACGGCAAGATGAGTTGTCCATCGGGCGCGGCGTCTTTATCCACCGCGATCTTCCGCATACCCAGGAAGCCACGGCCATCAATCATTCGCTGGTGGTGGATATCGATGAATGCGTGATTCCCGAACAGACGCTTGAAAAATTCGCTCACGCGCCCTTTCTCGATATTGCGCCTGAGACACGTCAATTAATCGCCTATATGCGCAGCCTGGTTGGAATGGATGGACGCCGTGACGATATTGCAGCCATTTGGGCGCCGCTGCTGGTTGACAGCCTTGCCAACAACAAGCGCGATATGCGCCAGCGCATGCGAAAGCTGAGCGAAGTCGTGAGGGCCGAGCCCTTCTTTCCGTGGACGATCGAGATGCTGACCTCTTGCATGACGCTCAGCGACAGCCGCCTGCATGCGCTGTTTCTCGAAGAATTCGGTCTTCCCCCGCATCGGTGGCTTTCCGGGTTGCGCATGGAGAAGGTGTGCGCCCTGCTCAGCAACTCCGTCATGCCGATTTCCGAAATCGCGCTTAGGGCCGGTTTTTCCGACCAGACGGCGCTGACACGGGCCATGCGCCTCGCGGTGGGAGAGACCCCCGCCGCGTATCGCCGCCGCCACGGCATTCATTAGAACCGCTCACATTCGTCAGGAGTTTTTGTCAAGACAGCCGCAACCGCCTGTGGCACATCGCTGACAAATGTGAATGCGGATGTGATGGACATGAACAGGACTGGTCTCGGTGTTTTTTACGGCATAATGGCGGGTGCGCTCTGGGGGGGGATATTTCTCGCTCCGAAACTCGTGCCGGATTTTTCCGCCCTGCAGCTTTCCACGGCGCGCTACCTGACCTATGGGCTGATTTCGCTGGTCATCATCGGGCCACGCCTCAAACAAGTGTTGGCGCGGTTTGGCGCACGCGAATGGTTGGCGCTCGGCTGGCTGAGCATGATCGGCAACATCGCCTACTATGTTTTCATCTCGACCGCGGTGAAATTGAGCGGCGTCGCCTTCACCTCAATCATCATCGGCTTCCTGCCTGTTGCCGTTACCATCATCGGCAGTCGCGACCATGGCGCCGTATCGCTGAAGCGGCTGTGGCCGTCGCTTGCCTTCGGCGCGATAGGCATTCTCGGCATCTCATGGCAGTCGCTGACGGAAAACGATGCGGGTCTGGATATTTCTCGTGTCATCGGCCTTGCCTGCGCGCTCGGGGCGCTGGCTTCATGGACGGCTTTCGCCGTAGGCAATGCCCGCTGGCTGTCGCGCCTTCACGATGTGAGCGCCGATGACTGGAACATGATGACGGGTGTAGTGACCGGCGGGCTTGCGCTGGCGCTCGCCATCCCCGCCTTCGCACTGGGTGGAGAAAGCCACAGCACGGGCGACTGGCTGTATTTCGCCGCCATCGCCGCCGGGCTCGGCTTCACCGCGTCCATCCTCGGCAATGCCTTCTGGAACCGTATGAGCCGCATGCTGCCGCTTACCATGGTTGGGCAGATGATCCTGTTTGAAACGCTGTTTGCGCTGCTTTACGGCTTTCTCTGGGAAGGGCGTGGCCCGACGCTGGTCGAGGTCCTGGCGATCTGCTCGGTTGTGCTGAGTGTCGTGCTCTGCATGCGGGCGCACAGGCCTGAAAAGGTTGCGGCGTGATCGGCCTGAAGGCCAAAAACAGACTATTGCATTGATCCACGGCGCCGCGTCTCACGCACCGTCATCCTCGGGAATATCCCAAGGATCTAATCACCCATTGTCATTTCCATAGGTTGCAGATGCTCGGGGCAGGCCCGAGCATGACGATGGTGATAACATGAAGACTTCAAATCTCAACGCCGTATTGGCGAACCTTGCGTCGCTTATTCCGCAGCCGCCAGCAGCTTCTTTTCGCGTGCCGCACGCAGGCGTTCGAAATCGTCACCGGCGTGGTGGGAAGAACGGGTCAGCGGGCTTGACGAAACCATCAGGAAGCCCTTGGTGTAAGCCACCGTCTCGTAGGACTTGAATTCCTCCGGCGTCACGAAAGCCTCGACCTTGTGGTGCTTGCGGGTGGGCTGCAGGTACTGGCCGATGGTCAGGAAGTCGACGTCAGCGCTGCGCAGATCGTCCATCAGCTGCAGCACTTCATTGCGCTCTTCACCGAGGCCAACCATGATGCCCGACTTGGTGAACATGGTGGGATCGAGTTCCTTCACCCGTTGCAGAAGGCGCACCGAGTGAAAATAGCGCGCACCCGGGCGGACCGTGAGGTAGTTGCCCGGAACCGTTTCCAGATTATGGTTGAAGACGTCGGGCTTTGCGGCAACGACACGTTCCAGCGCGCCGGGCTTCTTCAGGAAGTCGGGCGTGAGGATTTCGATTGTGGTCGTCGGAGAGGCTGCGCGGATCGCCCAGATCACCTTTTCGAAATGTTCAGCACCGCCATCGGCGAGATCGTCACGGTCGACGGAGGTGATGACGACGTGGGAAAGCCCCATCTGCTTGACGGCCTTGGCGACATTTTCCGGCTCATTCATGTCGAGCGGATTGGGCTTGCCGGTCGCGACGTTGCAGAAGGCGCAGGCACGGGTGCATATTTCACCCATGATCATGAAGGTCGCGTGCTTCTTGTCCCAGCACTCGCCGATATTCGGACAGCCGGCTTCCTCGCACACGGTCACCAGCTTGTGGCTGCGCACCAGTTCGCGCGTCTCGTGGTAACCCTTGGAGGTCGGCGCCTTGACGCGGATCCATTCGGGCTTGCGCATCACCTCGGTATCAGGCTTGTGCGCCTTTTCCGGGTGGCGGATACGCTTTTCGTCAGACGACGTCCTGTCGAGAATAGTGACCATAAAAACCTGCTTCCATCGCCCTTGGCGATCCAGACATCTTTGGTGCGATGCTTTAGAACAATTCCAGAAAAAGCGTAAGCCCCTTCCGGTCACGACGCCTTGTCAGCGCCGCACGAGCTTAGCCACGAACAGCAACAGGCTTGCGCCGATGAAGGCGGTAACGAAATAACCGAGCCTGCTATCCTGCACGAAAACATCGAAGGTTCGCAGCACCGCAACAGCGACCACCGAACCGACAATGCCAAGGACAATGTTCATGAAAATGCCGAAACGCATGTCCATGAGCTTGCCCGCAAGCCAGCCGGCGAGACCGCCGATGATGATTGCTGCAATCCAGCCTACACTTTCCATTCCCACGCTCCCTGAAATAACAGCCCGCCTTAAGGCTGTATCGAGACATATGGGACACCCGGCATGGTTAGACAATGCCGGGCATCACGCGGCACTTATGCGTTCAGCACACGTCCATAGGCGTCGAGCACGCTTTCCTTCATCGATTCCGAAATGGTCGGATGCGGGAAGATCGTGTGCATCAAATCTTCTTCTGTCGTCTCCAGATTCATAGCGACGACAAAGCCCTGGATGAGTTCGGTCACTTCCGCCCCGACCATATGCGCGCCAAGCAGCTCGCCGGTCTTCTTGTCGAAGATGGTTTTGACCATGCCCTGATCTTCACCCAGCGCGACCGCCTTGCCGTTCGCGGCGAAGGAGAAGCGGCCGACGCGGATATCGCGGCCCTGTTCCTTGGCCTTGGCTTCGGTGAGACCGACAGAAGCGACCTGCGGGTTGCAATAGGTGCAGCCGGGAATCTTCAGCTTGTCCATCGGGTGAACATTCGGCAGACCGGCGATCTTTTCGACGCAGACGACAGCCTCGTGCTCCGCCTTGTGGGCAAGCAGCGGCGGACCCGCGACATCGCCGATGGCGTAGATGCCGGGAACGTTGGTCTTGCCGTAACCGTCGATGACGATGAAGCCGCGATCGGTCTTCACGCCGGCAGCTTCGAGGCCGATGCCTTCGATATTGGCAACGACCCCAACGGCAGAGATCATGCGATCAGCCGTGATCTTTTCGGAAGAACCGTCCTTCTTCTCCAGCGTCGCGGTGATGGAGTTTGCGCCCTTTTCCACCTTGGAAACCTTGGTTTCCAGATGGATCTTCATGCCCTGCTTTTCGAGCTGCTTCTTGGCGAAGGTGGAGATTTCTGCGTCTTCGACAGGCATGACCTGGTTCATGATTTCGACAACGGTCACGTCCACGCCCATGGTGCGGTAGAAGCTGGCGAATTCGATGCCAATCGCGCCGGAGCCCATGACGAGCAGCGACTTCGGCATTTCTTCCGGCTTCATTGCCTCGAAATAGGTCCAGATCAGCTTGCCATCGGGCTCAATGCCGGGCAGCGCGCGCGGGCGGGCGCCCGTGGCGACGATGATGTGCTTGGCTGTATAGGTACCCTCGCCCAGCGTGTTCTTCGGAACCGGACCCTGCGGCTGCACCACCGGCTTGGTGGACTTGCCGACCACGATTTCGCCCGGCTTGGTGATCTTGGCTTCACCCCAGATGATATCGACCTTGTTCTTCTTGAACAGGAAACCGACGCCATTGTTCATGCGGGCTGCAATGCCGCGCGAGCGCGCCACGATTGCCTTGACGTCAGGCTTGATCGAGCCTTCCAGCGTCAGGCCGTACTCCTTGGCGTGGGTGGCGGTGTGCATGACATCGGCTGTGCGCAGCAGCGCCTTGGTGGGAATGCAGCCCCAGTTGGAGCAGATGCCGGCCAGATGCTCACGCTCCACGACGGCAACCTTCATGCCGAGCTGGGCTGCGCGGATCGCGGCAATGTAACCGCCCGGTCCCGAACCGATGATGATGACGTCATATGATTGAGCCATTGGAAATCCTGCCTTGTCCTATCGGGTCGCGAGCAGCGCCACGACCGGGAATTGTTCTTAAAGTCCGAGCATCATGCGGACGACGGGCTCCAGCCCCCGCCCGATGGCCCGCGTATTTTCAGCATCGAGATGAACGCCATCCACCGGCGTCGTTCGGGCGACGGAACCCGCATCGAAAAAGCCGCAATCAAGCTCGTCGGCCAGATCCCGGTAAACGGACGCCAGCATCGCCGATTTATCGATCGCATCGCGAAAGATCGCGCCCATGAACGGATTGGCCGTCTCACACAGCTGCGGCGGTGCGACGATCAGCACGTCAGGCGCCTCCCAGTCCGGCACCTGCCAGATGTGGTTGCGCGTGAGCTTCACCAGCCTTTCGACACCCTTCATGGCAACGATCGCCGATCCGTGGATTGACGGCTTCAGGTCGTTGGTGCCGAGCATGATAATCACCAGATCCAGCGGCGCATGGCTGTGCAACAACGTCGGAAGAACCCGCGCGCCGTTGCGGTCGCAATCGGCGGTGTTGTCGTCATAGGCGGTGGTGCGACCACCCAGACCTTCGTGAATCACATGCACGTCAGGACCGAGCGCCTTCTGCAAGACGCTCGGCCAAAGATCGTCATGGCTGTGCCGGCCACCCGTTTCCGCATTTGATCCCCAGGTGAGGGAATCGCCAAAGCAGAGGACCGACTTCACCATCTTACTCTCCGATCAAACCAGCATGCCCATCGGGTTTTCGATGTAGCGCTTGAAGGCGCCGATCAGTTCGGCTCCGAGCGCGCCATCGACGCAACGGTGGTCGGTGGAGAGCGTGACCGTCATGACGTTGGCGATCTTGATCTCGCCATTCTTGACGACAGCGCGTTCTTCACCCGCGCCGACCGCCAGGATGGTGGCATGCGGCGGGTTGATGACGGCGGAGAAGCTTTTCACGCCCATCATACCCATGTTGGACACGGCGGTCGTGCCACCCTGATATTCCTCGGGCTTCAGCTTGCGCTCTTTCGCGCGCTTGCCGTAGTCCTTCATCTCGTTGGAGATGGTGGAGAGCGACTTCTGCTCGGCCTTGCGGATGATCGGCGTGATCAGGCCACCCGGAATGGACACGGCAACGCCGACATCCGAATGCTTGTGCTTGACCATGGCGCTTTCCGTCCAGGAGACGTTGGCGTCAGGCACGTCACGAAGGGCCAGCGCCAGCGCCTTGATGACCATATCATTGACCGACAGCTTGTAGGCCGGCTTGCCGTCCTTTTCAGGGGCAGCGGCGTTGAGCTGGGCGCGCAGCGCCAGAAGCGTATCCAGTTCGCAGTCGACCGAAACGTAGAAATGCGGAACGGTCTGCTTGGATTCGACCAGACGCTTGGCAATGACCTTGCGCATGCCGTCATGCGGCACGAGCTCGTAGGAGCCTTCTTCGAACAGCTTGAGAACGGCATCGTCCGACTGGCCCTTGGCGGGAGCCGGAGCCGGTGTGCCTGCGGATGCAGCAGCGGCGGGAGCAGCCTTTGCACCGCCGGAAGCCGCAGCTTTTTCGACGTCGGTCTTGACGATACGGCCATGCGGGCCGGAACCGGAAACGGCCGAAAGGTCGAGACCGGCTTCCTTGGCGAGACGACGTGCCAACGGCGAAGCGAAGATGCGCTCGCCGGACTTTGCAACCGGCGCTGGCGTGGACGAGGCAGCGGGCTGGTCGGCAACCGGCTTTTCAGCCTTTGCCGGGGCAGCCTCTTCCTTCGGCGCTTCCGCCTTGACGGCGTCCTGCTTGGGGGCCTCCGTCTTTGCCTCAGCCTTGGCGGGAGCGGCATCGCCGCCCTTTGCCGCCTCGGCCACATCCTCGCCATCGGCGGCGAGGATTGCGATGAGGGCGTTGACCTTGACGGCTTCCGTGCCGGCCGGAACGACAAGCTTGGCGACGGTGCCTTCGTCGACGGCTTCCACTTCCATGGTCGCCTTATCGGTCTCGATCTCGGCGATCACGTCACCGGGTGCGACCTTGTCGCCTTCCTTGACCAGCCACTTGGCCAGATTGCCCTCTTCCATCGTCGGAGAAAGGGCAGGCATGGTGATGTTGATAGGCATCGAAACGCCTCCCCTTACTTGTAGCAGACGGTTTTGACGGCCTGGACGACTTCATCGACATTCGGAAGCGCCAGCTTCTCCAGATTGGCCGCGTAAGGCATCGGAACGTCCTTGCCGGCAATCGTCAGGATCGGCGCGTCGAGATAATCGAAAGCAGCGCGCTGGACCTGGTTGGAGATGAAGTCACCGACCGACGACTGCGGGAAGCCTTCTTCGACAGTGACGAGACGGCCTGTCTTTTTCACCGATTCGATCACGGTCGGCAGGTCCATCGGGCGGATGGTGCGCAGGTCGATCAGTTCGACGTCGATGCCGAGCTTTTCGAGTTCCGCAACTGCCTTCACCGCATAGGTCATGCCGATGCCGAAGGAAACGATGGTTGCGTCCTTGCCCTTGCGATGAATGCGCGCCTTGCCGATCGGCAGCACGAAATCATCGAGCTTCGGCACTTCGAAGCTCTGGCCGTAGAGAATTTCGTTCTCGAGAAAGATGACCGGGTTCGGATCGCGGATGGCGGCCTTCAAAAGACCCTTCGCATCGGCAGCCGTATAGGGCATGACGACCTTGAGGCCCGGAATATGGCTGTACCATGCGGCGTAACATTGCGAGTGCTGGGCCGCAACGCGGGCAGCAGCACCCGAAGGACCACGGAACACCATCGGCGCGCCCATCTGGCCGCCCGACATGTACAGGGTCTTCGCTGCCGAGTTGACGATCTGGTCGATCGCCTGCATGGCGAAGTTGAAGGTCATAAATTCGACGATCGGCTTCAGGCCGGTCATGGCTGCGCCGACGCCGATGCCGGCAAAGCCGTGTTCGGTGATCGGGGTGTCGATGACGCGGCGCTCGCCGAATTCCTGCAGCAGGCCCTGGGTAATCTTGTAGGCGCCCTGATATTCGGCGACTTCTTCACCCATGATGAAGACTTTTTCATCGGCGCGCATTTCTTCGGCCATGGCGTCACGCAGCGCTTCACGCACCGTCGTCATCACCATTTCGGTGCCTTCCGGAATGTCCGGGTCAGCGGCAACGTCGATCTTGGGCGCCGCCGGAACCTTCGCGGCTTCCTTGGAAGCGCTCGGCTCTTCGGTCGCTTCGCGGGTCTTGCCGCCAGCGGCATCAGAACCGGAATTGGCAGCTTCGGCCTTCGGCTCTTCCTTCTTGGCAGAGGAAGAGATGTCGTCGGCGCTTTCGCCCTCCTGGATGAGCACGGCGATCGGGGTGTTGACCTTGACGCCTTCGGTGCCTGCATCGATCAGCAGCTTGCCGATGACGCCTTCATCCACGGCTTCCACTTCCATGGTCGCCTTGTCGGTTTCGATTTCCGCGATCACGTCGCCGGAGGTTACCTTGTCGCCTTCCTTTTTAAGCCATTTGGAAAGCGTGCCTTCCTCCATGGTCGGGGAAAGGGCGGGCATAAGAATTTCTACAGGCATGGGTTTCCCTTTCCCGATCAGAGCAGAATGTCGGTGTAGAGCTCGGACGCATCCGGCTCGGGGTCGTTCTGGGCGAAGTCGGCGCTGTCGGCAACGATATCGCGGACATCCTTGTCGATGGCCTTGAGTTCGTCTTCGCTGGCCCAGCCCTGCTCCAGAAGGCGTGCTTTCACCTGCTCGATCGGATCGTGTTCCGAACGCATCTTCTGCACTTCGTCCTTGGAACGGTATTTCGCCGGGTCGGACATGGAGTGACCGCGGTAACGGTAGGTCAGCATTTCCAGAATGATCGGACCCTTGCCGGAACGGCAATGTTCCAGCGCCTGATCGGCTGCTGCCTTGACGGCGCGCACATCCATGCCATCCACCTGAATGCCTGGAATGCCGAAGGACTGGCCACGCAGCGAATAGTTCGACTGGGCGGTGGCGCGGGCGGTCGAGGTGCCCATGGCATAACGGTTGTTTTCGACGATATAGATGATCGGCAACTTCCAGAGAGCGGCCATGTTGAAGCTCTCATAGACCTGGCCCTGGTTCGCCGCGCCGTCACCGAAGTAGGTCACGGAGACGTTGTCGTTACCGCGATAGCGGTTGGCGAATGCGAGGCCGGTGCCGAGCGACACCTGGGCACCGACGATGCCGTGACCACCATAAAAATGCTTCTCTTTCGAGAACATGTGCATGGAGCCGCCCTTGCCTTTAGACAGACCGCCCTTGCGGCCGGTCAGTTCGGCCATGACGCCACGGGCGCTCATGCCGCAGGCGAGCATGTGACCATGGTCGCGATAGGCGGTGATGACCTGGTCGCCCTCTTTCTGAGCCATCTGCATGCCAACGACGACAGCTTCCTGGCCGATATAGAGGTGACAGAAACCACCGATGAAGCCCATGCCATAGAGCTGGCCGGCCTTTTCTTCAAAACGGCGGATCAGAAGCATTTCACGATAGGCGTGAAGCTCTTCTTCCTTCGAGAAGTCGGGGCTGTTCTTGCCGGTGAATTCGGTTGCGGACTTTGCCGTTGTCTTGCGGCCGGATACGGTCGCTGATTTTCGCGGCGCCATTCATCCCTCCCTGAGTTGCCGTTTGAATGGATAGAGTGGCGCGTACCATATGCAAGAAAGCGCCATGCAGCAATGCTTTAAACGCATGGCACATATTCACGCTAAGATGCTGTGAATAAATCAAAAATGTTGAATTAACTTAATTTCGGTTAATCAGAAATATGTGTTCATGATGACAATTTCGTCCGTTCGGGACATGTTCAGCTGGTACCGGGAAATCTCGTCGATCATGTCCCGTTCAAGCGAACCGTCACTCAACAGTTCCACCTGACGCTCCAGCGCCACGCGCGCCTGTGTCAGCTTTGCAAGCTCCGCCGTCCGGGTAATACGCTGCCGTTCCAGCCGCTCCGTTGCCTGAAGGCCGAAATCGCCATGGATCGAATGATAACCGAAGTAGGAAAGAAAAGCGATGGTAATGGCTGGAACGATCAGCCGACCGAATCGTCTCTTTTTATGATGCCTGGTCCACATGCCGGAGAGATGCCTCAAAACGCGTAACGTGAGTCTGAGACTAGAGCGGATTGTTTAACTATCCGTTGACCTTAAATTCCAATCGGCAATTGGGCATGAAAAAGCCCGCCGGAGGGCGGGCTGGATTGGCGGGAGACCTGCCCTCCCCACCGTCATCCTCGCCCTTGAGGCGAGGATCCAAAAACGTATCGTGGTGGATCCTCGGGTCAAGCCCGAGGATGACATCTCATATGTAGATGCGTTTTTCACCACCTCTGCCCGCAAGACAGCGGGCCCAGAAACCCGAACGCAAATTAACCGCGCAGGATTGAACGGCCGGCGTAAGCAGCCTGAGGGCCGAGCATTTCCTCGATACGGATCAGCTGGTTGTACTTTGCGAGCCGGTCGGAACGGGCAAGCGAGCCGGTCTTGATCTGACCGCAGTTCGTGGCAACTGCGAGATCGGCGATGGTCGAATCTTCGGTCTCGCCCGAACGGTGCGACATGACGGCGGTGTAGCCGGCCTTGTGGGCGGTTTCGACCGCGTCCAGCGTCTCGGAAAGCGAACCGATCTGGTTGACCTTGACGAGGATGGAGTTGGCGACGCCCATCTTGATGCCGTCACGAAGACGCGCGGAGTTGGTGACGAAGAGATCGTCGCCGACCAGCTGGCACTTATTGCCGATGAGATCGGTCAATGTCTTCCAGCCGTCCCAGTCGTCTTCAGCCATCCCGTCTTCGATGGAAATGATCGGGTACTTGGCAACGAGGTCAGCAAGGTATTCAGCCATGGCGCCCGATTCCAGCGTGCGGCCTTCGCCCTCGAGAACGTATTTGCCGTTCTTGAAGAATTCCGTCGATGCACAGTCGAGGCCGACATACATGTCTTCGCCCGGACGGTAACCGGCCTTTTCGATCGACTTCATGATGAAATCGAGCGCGGCAGGCGCGCTTTCGAGGCCGGGGGCGAAACCGCCTTCATCGCCGACATTGGTGTTGTGGCCCTGCGCGGAGAGCTCTTTCTTCAGCGTATGGAACACTTCCGAACCCATGCGCACGGCTTCGCGGATGTTTTCTGCGCCAACCGGCAGGATCATGAATTCCTGGAAGTCGATCGGGTTGTCGGCGTGGGCGCCGCCGTTGATGATGTTCATCATCGGAACCGGCAGCAGATGCGCGTTCGGGCCGCCGACATAACGGTAGAGCGGCAGGCCGGAGGCTTCGGCAGCAGCCTTGGCGATGGCGAGCGACACGCCGAGAATGGCGTTGGCGCCGATGCGCGACTTGTTTGGCGTGCCGTCCAGCGCGATCATCATCTGGTCGATCTGGATCTGGTTTTCAGCATCGAAACCGCCGATGGCGTCGAAGATTTCCGTGTTGACGGCTTCAACGGCCTTTTCCACGCCCTTGCCCAGATAACGCTTGCCGCCATCACGCAGCTCAACCGCCTCATGCGCGCCGGTGGAGGCGCCCGAAGGAACGGCGGCACGGCCCATGGAGCCGTCTTCGAGGTACACATCGACTTCAACGGTCGGGTTGCCGCGGCTGTCGAGGATTTCGCGCGCGATGATATCGGTAATGGCAGTCATGGTCTCTCCCTTGGGAATGGAACAGATATTTTCCGTCGCCTGTCTTAGACGATGGCGAAGAAATTACAATGACGGCAGGCCGTAGAAAGGGAACCACCGCCATTTAAAATCGATTGGCACGGCACCGCGCCCGCCGCTCAGGCTTTCGCGATGGCGTCGAAGGCCAGCAGCTTTTCGAGCAGTTTCGGCATATCCTTCAGGTGAACCATGTTCGGGCCGTCAGAAGGCGCATTGTCCGGGTCCTCATGGGTCTCGATGAAGAGGCCTGCGACACCAACGGCGACAGCTGCGCGAGACAGCGTTTCGACAAATTCCCGCTGACCGCCGGTGGAACCGCCCTGCCCGCCCGGCTGCTGCACCGAGTGGGTGGCGTCGAAGACAACAGGTGCGCCGAGGGATGCCATGATCGGCAGAGAACGCATGTCGGAGACCAGCGTATTGTAGCCGAAGGACGCGCCGCGTTCGCACAGCAGCACATTGGGGTTGCCGCTTTCATTCAGTTTGGCGAGCACGTTCTTCATGTCCCATGGCGCCAGGAACTGGCCTTTCTTGACATTGATGACACGGCCGGTTTTTGCGGCGGCAACGAGAAGATCGGTCTGACGGCTGAGGAAGGCCGGGATCTGCAGCACATCCACCACTTCGGAAACGATGGCGCACTGTTCTTCGGTGTGAATGTCGGTCAGGACCGGAAAGCCGAATTCCTTCTTGAGATCGGCAAATATCTGCATGGCACTGTCCAGACCGATGCCACGCTTGCCGGAAAGCGAGGTGCGGTTCGCCTTGTCGAAGGATGACTTGTAAACGAGGCCGATTCCGAGCCCGTCACAAAGCTCCTTCAAGACACCCGCAATCATGAAGGCGTGCTCCCGGCTTTCCATCTGGCAGGGGCCGGCGATCAGTGAAAAACGCTCGCTATTGCAAAAGGAAACCTTGCTGGCGCCCTGGCCGGCGGTGACTTTGAGATTGTTCGTGACGCTCATCTTTTTTCCTCGAAGGCGAAATCGACGCCCTGTCCGGGTGCTGCGGGCACCACCAGACGGCCGCCCGCTTCTGCGCTGGACACGCCATTAGCAGCAAGTACCGTCGCTGTCACGGCAAGATCGTCAACGGAAAAGACGACGCCCATGCCGCGCAGGCCCTCACCGTTTTTTCCCGTAGCCTTCGGGTCGACGCCAGAAAGGGCGGGTCTTTCCCTCAGCCTCACCCTTGCATTGCCGGTTTCGAAAACGACATCACCATCCGGAGACACGACGCCGTTGCAGCCGAAAACCGTTTCTATCAAGTGGGTGTCACTCCGCGTACCGGAACACAGCACGATCTCGCGAAGGCCCAGAACTCCGTTCTGGTGACGTTCCAGTGCAGCACGCTCCCCCGGCAGTGCCTGCAGGCGTTGACAACTGAAGAGGAAGAAATCCGCAGCCGATCCGCTTGCCGCGAAAGCAAGCCGGAACGCCGCCTCGCCTGACGATCCGTCCGGCATTTGCATGGGCCGCGAAAATTCGAAGACCTCGCCAGCCGATACGCCGGACGCCACGAATCTCCGGTGATCGGCACGAGCGTCAGCGGTGGAGGCCACAAGGGCAGAAAAACCTTCCTGTCCGTACGATCGCCGAAATGCCTGGTCCCTGCCGGTAAAAACATCGCCTCTCTCGACCGACGCGATATAGCTAACCCGGTCAGCAACTGTCAGAGGCTCCAGATAGGTGCCATCCCTGAAGAACACACAGGCATTCTCCGTGCCGAAAGGATGGAGAGCCTGTGGCGCGACCGTAAAGCCAAGGACCTTGAGCCGCGCGGCCGCTACCGCAAGGTCCCGAACGGGCAGAACGAGATGATCGATGCGATGCCTGTCAGCCATAAATCTTGCCTTTTTGACGCGCCCGGCGCAGATGCCGGGTATTGAAGCTGACAAAAGCACGAAGAGCGCCGGGAATGCAAATGACGGGCCTGCGCGTCTATGCCGGTATCGGCAGTGGGCTGAGGTTGCCGGGTTTCACCAGTCCTCCGGCTTCATCTGAATGCGGACGGTTTACCAGTTTTCATCCGCCTGCGGATTGTTGGCGAGATCGGCCGCGACCGTTTTTGGATGGCCAGTGACTTCAGGTGTGTAGCGCTGGTTAAGGGGGGAAAACGCAAGGTCGGCTGTTGGCCACTGTGCATCTGACCGATATCAGGCGTTTGTATTTTCGCGCGCCACCACACTTCACTATATTTACGACTTCAGCGGCAACATCATCGCGGAATATGACGGCAACGGCGCGCTGGGACGGGAGTGTATCTGGCTTGACGAGAGACCTTTGGCAGTGATTGCAGATGCCGGTACGGAAGCAGCTACAATCTACCAGGTTCATACCGATCATCTCGAACGTCCCATCATGATGACCGACAGCGCAAGAAATGTAGTCTGGCGCGCGACCTACCTGCCTTATGGGGAGGCATACACAATCCTGGGATCGACCACGCTCGACCAACGCTTTCCGGGGCAATGGTTTCAACTGGAATCCGGTTTGCACTACAATTGGCATCGCCACTACGATCCGACGACAGGCCGGTATCTCCAGGCCGATCCTCTTGGGATGCCCGATGGACCAAATAGGTGGACCTATGTAACTAATTCACTTTAGATGGGCGTAGATCCGGACGGGCGCTGACGTGCCCCCAATGAATTAGGCCATTTAGAACTGGAATTTTCCACTTATGATTCCTTGTGGGAAGAAGAGGAGAATTCGATGAAGGCCTCGAAGTTTTCGGAAGCGCAGATCGCGTTTGTTTTGAAGCAGGCAGAGGATGGAACGCCCATCGGCGAGGTCTGCCGCAAGGCGGGAATTTCGGACGCGACGTTTTACAATTGGCGCAAAAAATACGCGGGCTTGATGCCCTCGGAGATGAAGCGGCTACGACAGCTTGAGGAGGAGAATGCCAAGCTGAAGCGGATTGTTGCCGACCTGTCGCTGGACAAGGCCATGCTGCAGGATGTGCTTTCAAAAAAGCTTTGAGGCCTGCCCGCAAGCGCAAGCTTGTCGACACGATCAAGGCGGACTGGAAGGTTTCGATCCGGCGTGCATGCTCGGTGTTGAAAGTCGACCGGTCGCTCTATGTCTACAAGTCCAGGCGTGGCGAGCAGGCCGAGTTAAAGCTGAAGATCAAGGACATCTGCCAGACGCGGATACGCTACGGCTACAGGCGTGTGCATATCCTTATCAAGCGTGAAGGCTGGTCTGTGAACCCGAAGCGAATCTATCGTCTTTACAAGGAGATGGACCTCCAGCTCCGCAACAAGGTTCCCAAGCGCCGGGTCAAGGCGAAGCTGCGGGCTGACCGCACGGAGCCTAGCCATTCCAACCATGTCTGGGCGATGGATTTCGTTCATGACCAACTGGCCACTGGTCGCAAGATCAGGGTTCTGACGGTTGTTGATACCTTCTCTCGCTTCTCGCCAGTGGTGGATGCTCGCTTTAGCTACAAAGGCGAGGATGTCGTTCAGACATTGGAGCGGGTCTGCCGACAGATCGGATATCCGGCGACCATACGTGTGGATAATGGCAGCGAATTCATCTCCCGAGACCTTGACCTCTGGGCCTATCACAAAGGTGTCGTGCTTGACTTCTCGCGGCCAGGCAAACCGACCGACAACAGCTACATCGAGAGTTTTAATGGCAAGTTCCGCGCCGAGTGCCTGAACGCTCACTGGTTCATGAGCCTTGACGACGCGCGGGCAAAGATGGAGGATTGGCGTAGAGACTATAATGAGTTCCGGCCACACAGCGCGATCGGCAACAAAGTGCCGATTTCGCTCATGAGCGGCTCATCGGCATCACCGCCGACATGAGCCATAACCCCGGAAAATTCCAGCTCCCGTTGGCCCAAAATCGGGGAGCACTTCAAAAACAGCCGAGGCTCTAATCGCAGCCGGATGAAACTTCAGTGGCAGGTCAGCGCTAAAAAAAATCGAAACGGGGGACCGATCCTATATTGCCCCGGTGTCTATGGCTATGAATGTGGAGCACGAGATCGTCCTCCGGATATAAATCCAGAATATCCGAATGCCTGCTATCAATGCCTCTGCCGAATCGTAGAATGGCCACCTTCCAGATTAGCAGCAACAATTCCTAATTGATTGAAATTAAAATGAAAGAGATCATTGGGCATGAATTGAGACTAATGCGAGAGGGGAAAAAACCCCTCTCAATGTTCTACTATATTGAGTCGGTAGGCGATAAGGACCTAATCCCCGTCGATAACTTCCAGCCATACGTTGATGAGGGATCGATCCTAATGGAAGAATTTACACTTCTAAATCCCGAGCACCCTCGCTTTAGCGTGACTTACATTTTCTACAGTCTTCCCGACGAAGCTTGGCGCATTCCTGCTTTAAAGACAGCCTTGGTTGCCCAACAGGACAATATTCAACGCCCTGATGAGGGTATTGATCGAATTATAGGATTACTACTTGGATACTCTAAAGAAGAAATTGACCAATGGGTAAGAAAAGGACTGGACTCTGCAACGTCATCGAACCACAATCTTTGAAAAAATTCGCTCAACCAGCTATTTCCGGGTAATATTTCCAAATAGAATCTGATTGCACTATAATTGGCATCGCCGCTACGATCCAAGGACAGGCCGCTATCTCCGGGCCGATCCTCTTGGGATGCCCGATGGGCCAAATAGATGGGCTTATGTTAAAGACAATCCTTTGATGTATACTGATCCGATGGGATTAGGTGCAGCGAGTAAAGGGCCTGTTTCGCCATGGCGTGGCCAGCCCGGACAATCGCCTCAACTATGCGCTTCGCTACCGGGCTGGGAAGACTGCCATCAGAAATGCCTAGCGGAAACACAAGGGAGTATACCCATCTTATGAGCGACCAGGACTTTACAGGAGATGTGTTCGCCAATGTTTGGGAATCGTTGGTGAAAACTACTAAATATCATAAAAAAAGGAGAATTTGATGGAAAAAGACACAGCAAAAAAGATAATAGAATTAGCAGTGTCTATTGATCATATCTTGGGTGACATGTTTTTATGTGTAAATCAAATACACGATGAAGATACAAAAAATGAATTTGATAAATCAGTCGGCGATCTTATGGGATATATTTCTAGAGATTTGATATTACCACTAGTAAATAGATATCCGGATTTAAATCCGGATATCTAATCAATCGGACCTAACAGCATCTTAGTCGCGGACTTCTGCAACTTGAGCAGCTGAGCTTGGTGCTTTGACGCGTAGAATGTCAACATTTTCTAGCGTTGAGCAAGGCAGTGAATAAAGATGGTGTCGCATCGATGATGCCAATCGCAATGTGAATACTGTTCATCCGAAATCTGACGACACAGCTGATATTATAGGACTTGCCTGGTAGGTGTCCTATTCACCCTTTGGGCCCAGGCGAGGTCCGCTGCATGGAAATGGGACAACGGATTGGCGCTCATATGATGATGATAAACAGATATGCTGGCAAGATCGTCTACGCTATCGGTATGGCTGTATCGACGCGATTCGCTTGCAGCACCTGCGCCATCAACGGCAGCTTCGGCCGCAACATGTTCGCCGTCATACAGGGCTCCTGAACGATGTTTCCGTTCCGCTGGCATCCTGTCGTCGTTCCCATACCCGACGACCCAGCGCATCGTAGCCATAGCTCACCGTCAACTCAGCTGTCACCCCGGTTGAGGCCGAGGCCTGTCGACTTACCAGAACAAGCTCGTCGTAAGCGGAATAGCCATAACGCCAGGTCAATCCGCTCGCCCTGACGGTTTTGCGGATCAGGTTGCCGTTGACGTCATATTCGAACTCGTGCCGCAAACAAGTCAAACAACACCAGACAAACTTTCGACTATTTTAGAATAGTATTTCAATTCTTTTTTATGCGAGAGAAAATATCCGAAATGATTGTCAAGGGGGAACCGATGTCCAGGGTGAAAGTCGACGAATAATGTCCGCAAATCGATCCATCGTTCAAACAACAGGATTGTGCCAGCGTCTTTTCGCATGAATATCTCATTGAATATTTCCATTGCATGCACAAGAAGTAGTGGATCGCGCCGCCCACGTAAAAATTCCATCAAGTTCGTCAATTTCGACATTTCATATTCTGCTGCCGACGGAAACGTATCTTTAAGCTGAGAGAACACCATTAGAAAATCCTCTGAGCTGCAAATTCTCTCATGGACCAAAATCTTATCGATTTCGCGAGAAATATAAATTTCTAGTTTTTCCATTTTTTCGTTCATATTCGAAATGTCCAATACTGGCATGAGCGCTTCCTACCTTCGACCGAAACAGCCCCGGCCAAATATATCCATTTCGACGGCAGAATTGCTCACAGTATATGCACCTGCTTTGCCCCCATACACTCCCTTTTTGATCCACTAGCGATGTCATCATCGCATTGTTTCATCTGGGCGGCACACGGATAATCCCACGACTGGGGACGATCAGGTGATTTATCATACGGCGGATCATTTGGCGGGATCGATCGCGTTAAAACACAACAATTCTTACCCCAACAATCTGCGTATCCCGTTGCATCGCTGTATTCAGCGCATCAGCAAGGAATAAAGGTACATACTATCGTTGCGCCAATCGTGCTCCCCCATCAGTCCGGCTGGGACAGCATATTTTCCTGCCGCCGCCATTCCACGATGACTTTGCCGATAGACGTTACGGACGTTTCGACACGCATGGAAAGAAGTTAGGCCGGTTGCCTCCCCAGCACTGGTTTTTCCTTTAGATTTCAGATCAGCCTTCGGTCACAATGGAAATTAGCCGCAGACTGGCCCATCACACACTTCAATATCTTATTGATTGACATACAAAATGCTCAACTTCTCCCGCTACCCGTATGGAGTGCTTCCCGTTTCGCCGGACAAGTCGGCTAGTTTGATTTAGCCCTGATGAACTGCCGAGGGGAAGCCATCTTGAGCGCGGAATGTGGATGGATTTCATTATAGTCCTCGATCCATCCGTCGATGAACTGGAGCGCTGTTTCTGCGTCCGGTAGTGCTGCGATGCGGATATAATCCCGCTTCAGGGTTTTGACGAAAGCCTCTGACATGCCGTTGGACTGCGGGCTGGCGACCGGCGTGAAGCAGGGCGTTAGATTGAGTGCTTGCGCAAACAGCCTCGTGTCCCGTGCTGTATAAGCCGAACCGTTGTCCGAGAGATGCTCGATAGCGTGCGGGGCTCGGGTTGCATGGAAGCGTTTCTCGACCGCCTCCAGCATCATGTCACGCACATCCGAGCCGGAGATGCCAGCATTGGCGACCGCCGTCCAGGCGATGATCTCCCTGTCGAAAGCGTCGATGATGAAGGCGAGACGGATGACCTCGCCGTTCCAGCAAGTGAACTCCAGCCCATCCGAGCACCAGCGCAAGTTCGAGCGCATGACCATGACCTTGCCGTCATGGATGCGGCCCTTGCGAACGGCCGTATGCTTCTCCAGCAACATGGCGTGGTTGCCCATGATGCGGTGAACCCGTTTTGCGTTGACGACAGGCTTATCGGCGGCTCGCCTTTCGCGATTGAGGAGCGCGGCGATCCGCCGATAGCCATAGGTTGGCCTTTGATCTACCAGCCTGCGAATGATGGGCAAAAGCTCTGCATCCTCGGCCTTGTGATAGGAGCCGCGCGGCTTCGATCTGCCTTTCAGCCGCTCGATGAGGTTGGAACGGGATACGCCCAGCGTGTCTGCGACGGCCTTCATCGCGAACCGTCCTTCGGCAACAAGATCGGCCGCGATATCCGTTTTTTTGAGTCTGCTTTGGACAAGGCTTCCCGAAGGATTTCGACCTCCATCGTCTTGCGGCCGAGCATGCGCTCCAGCTCGCGGACGCGATCTTCCAGCTTCTTCACTTCCGAATTGCCGACCACCGGCTCGTCAGAATCCACAGCTGCAGCACCTCCCTCGCTCAAGAGCCTGCGCCACCGATAAAGCAGATTGGGCGCGACGCCATGGCGGCGAGCGGTGGACGATACCGTCTCGCCTGGTTCGAAACTCTGCTCAATGATTGTCAGCTTTTGCTCGGTTGTCCACCGCCTGCGGCGAACATCACCCGTCAGCAATTCAACGTGTCGATAGTCGTTAGACATAAGCCTATACCCAAGCCTGTGCTTGAGCCTTTCTGCTTATGCCGACTGTCCGGTCGAAATGGGGGGCAGTTCACCGTATCAGAGCAAGGTCAGATTTTTCCCACTCAAATACCGGCAACTAGCCTTCATCCAACAAGTATTGAAGCTCGTTTATTTGTGATGGCAACCCTTTGAATAATAAGTTTCTCTGTCGACAAAACGAACTCCCAGTGCGATGGGTATTTTTTTCACCTTTCGCCGACCCCCTGCCCGGCACCCGATGTATAGCTTGCATGGGATGTTGCCGTGGCTAAGATTCTAACTATTATTTATTTTTCATCTTTATGTTTTAGTCGTCGATATATGGCGCCTCATGCCATACACCATCACCCTGCCGCTCGCACCGGTATCCAGCTCTAATTTTACCGACCGCCCGAACCGTAGGGGCAAAAATCAGTAGAGACTCGATACTAACGCCGCGAAATGATTGCTCATCATGGTCAATTTCACCACATAGATAACAAATATCACCACCCATGGTGAAGGTAATTAATTTAACCTCCCTTTGATTTTCCATAACGTGGTCGCAGCAAAATACTAGTCGATCCGGTTTCACATTGTCCTCACGAAGCCCTTTCCACCCTTCCCACGATTGCAGGCGCGGCATGATCCGGCGATATTGCCTGGCTCGTTGCCACCTCCAGCGTGATACGGATTCATATGATCGAGTTCCAGCGAGCAAACATAGCCAGATTTTTCAACCACAGAAGTTCCGCAATACTCACATCTCATGACTCCATCACGACCGGTAATTCGTTTGCGCGTTAAATCTCGAACCTTCGTCGGGATATATCTGCCATTATGGACCCATGCCTGAGCATCCCCAACGAAGTAGTTATTCGTGATTTCCCCTGCTCTGGACTCAACCTCGAGATTGTAGACGCGAGCGGTGCGATTTCCGCGGACAATTTCAGCAACCGTCAGCGAGCCGTTGTCATTGGCCGCTTTGAGCGTTTCATCACCCTTGACCACCGCGGTTTTTACCATTGAAGTAGACGTCGAGACAATCACCCTGCTTCAGGGCACCAGCCTTCACCCATTCCCCAAACGGCGTCTTGCCGCTGGATGGGAACAGACGGGCCGGCACGACCGTGGCCGCCGGAGCATCGCCATCCAGCGCAGCGACCAGCGTCTCGACCTTACCGTCCCAGCCCTGCGTATGGAACGGATGCTCCGGCGTCGTTTCGATGACCTCGCAACTACCCGCTGCGTCTTCCAGTGTCAGCGAAAGCGTTCCCGGCGCCTGACGGTTAAAGGTCGAAACAACCTTGCGGTAAACCTCCCCACCTGTCTTTTCATCGACCGATGCTACCAGATCGCCAACCCGAACGGCCTCGATCGGCCTGTAGCCTTCCTTGGTCAGAACCTTCGTTCCTTCAACGAACGAGTTCATGAAGCGTAGATTTGCCGGTGTGCCGCCGCTCGTTATGAACATGCTTGCGGCATCCTGGAGCTTGCAGCTCTTGGGAGCCTTCTTCGCCTTAACCTTTGCACCGCACTCCAGCGCCCATAATCCTGCCTCCACGGTATACATGGCGACATTCTCGACGGTGAAACCATCCTGTTGCGCGGTGTTAATCGCATCCAGCACCCCGGCGATACCGAAGAAGATACAGCTCACACGGTTGCCGACCAGCGCCATCGACGTCATCGACCGAGTTGCGATGCTCGCGGTCGCACCATACTCGGCCGAGGCACTCATTCCACTCGGATCGGTCCAGTTGGCGGGCGAGTTCCAGACATAGCGATAGACGTTAAGGTCACCGGCTTCGAACCAGATCGGATCTTCCTGAAGGAAGCGCCCGGGCCAGCACGATCGGGTCGCCGAAGCATTGATATCGGGCTCGGCGATCAGCGCGTCATAATTCGGCCGCGCTGAAATAAAGTATCAACTCATCATCCATTACATTCACATAATATGAATTAATATTGCGATATAAATATTCTTCAAATGAAATCGAGACTTCATCAAATACCTCATGGATTCCAATAAACAGTGTCGAAGAATTTTCTCTCATAAAATCAACGTTTTTAAATGTAACACCTTTGTGAAAAAATTCGACACCGTCATTGTTCATATAGAAGCCACCTAAGGAACCAGCGATGTTCGGTGTTTCAGCGCCGATCTTCCAGTTGGAGACCATTATATATTCATTCTTGGATGTTAATTTCTCAAAGAAAAACTCTCTTATCGAATCGTAAACGGAGTTCGACACCGGATAAATTTGCGGATACGAATATTCCGTAAGTTCCAAATTTGCCATCTTATCGTTCATGAAGGCAACACAATCAAACGATCGAAGACGAGTTACACTTACAACTGCGTCATAAACGATCCCCCAACCCTCTAGATACGATAGCGCGGCGTCTACTTCATTACGGGACAGTGATCGAAGGACATCTTGAGATGGTTGCTGTGTATCTCTCTGACTGTTCATTAATCACCGCTTTTTTTGGCAACCATTTATCGCCATAATTTTCCCAATGCGCCCCGTCAGGGTCAACCTAGCCAATATGGCGTCCTTTCCCTATAGGGTGATCTCTATGGTCGCGCCAATACTCGCCAGCTTCAGACCGATCACGCAGCCCAAGCCTTTATTTTGAAGTGTTACCTCCTTCACAACCTGCTGGAGAACGTATCGGGTGCCGCTCCAACGGCGAACCCATACCGCAACCTGAACCGAGCGATTGATCGTAAGCCCTTGCTGCACCCCAATGGCGATCGCCCCAAGACCGACGCGCTCGCTTGCTGCACTCATGCCAGACAGATCGGTCCAATTGGCGGGCGAGTTCCAGACATAGCGATAGACGTTGAGGTCACCGGCTTCGAACCAGATCGGATCTTCCTGAAGGAAGCGCCCGGTCGAGGGATCGTAGGCGCGTGAACGATAGTGGGATAGGCCCGTCTCGGGCTCGCACTCCCGCCCGGCGAGACCGACAAGAAAAGCTTGGGTTGCTATCGGTGTTCCAATAAGGTTCCTAATCACGACATCGCAGAGCATTCAATCGTAAGACGGGGCTCAATATATTCTGAGTAATCGGCTACTTAGCTGCTGCGCGAGAACGACGCATTATGGAGGTTTGCCAATACAGCGACTGGCGACGCCTAATTTTCGGAAAAAAGCCAATAAAAACAATGAAATCTTATGATTTTCATTCCAGCTTACCTACCGGGGTTCTTAACGTGCCATTCCCGTTTTGTTTTCTCGCCCCAAGTTCACGAAATTTTAGGGGATTGCGGAACACATATGGAACATATAGTGTTCGTTCTGTATTTGTTTCGCGACTTCAACGACGATTCTTAAGGGTGTTTTCCTCATGCTCACGCGCAAACAGCAGGAATTGCTTCTCTTCATTCATGAAAGAATGAAAGAGTCCGGCGTGCCGCCCTCCTTCGATGAAATGAAGGACGCACTCGATCTTGCCTCCAAATCCGGCATCCACCGGCTGATCACCGCTCTGGAAGAGCGAGGGTTCATTCGCCGGCTACCTAACAGGGCGCGAGCGCTTGAAGTGATCAAGCTGCCGGAGGCCTATGTGCCCGGCTCGAGGCCGCAACGGGGCTTCTCGCCGAGCGTTATTGAAGGCAGCCTCGGCAAGCCCAAGATGCCTGAGCCCGCCCCTGCTCCCAAGGCGCCCGCGAACGACATAGCAGGCGCGGCAACCGTGCCCGTCATGGGCCGGATCGCTGCCGGTGTGCCGATCTCAGCCATTCAGAACAATACGCATGACGTGGCGGTTCCGGTGGACATGCTTGGCTCGGGCGAACATTACGCGCTCGAGGTCAAGGGCGATTCCATGATCGAGGCCGGCATCTTCGATGGCGATACCGTCATCATTCGCAACGGTAACACCGCCAATCCCGGCGATATCATCGTGGCGCTGGTCGATGACGAGGAAGCGACGCTGAAGCGCTTCCGTCGCAAAGGCGCCTCGATCGCACTTGAAGCCGCAAACCCTGCCTATGAAACCCGCATTTTCGGACCTGATCGGGTTAAAATCCAGGGCAAGCTGGTAGGGCTGATCCGCCGGTATCATTGATGCTGCTGCCGGTCCGGATAAGGCCGGAGCGGTCGATGAGCGATAAATCAGGCCTTCAGGATGAACGGCGCGTCATTCCACTCGGGTGATGCGCCTTTTCTTTTTATGGCGGCGAAGGCGGCTTTGCCAGAGGACGTCGGCAGGGATGGCGCCCCACCCATCAATTGGCGTTATGGGAGCGATGGATTCTTTGCGATATTCCGGGCCGGGCCGCTGGTATAAAACCCGCTTCACAGTCAGGAGACCCGCAATGTACGATCTTTATATCGCCAACAAGAATTACTCCTCCTGGTCGCTGAGGCCATGGGTCCTGATGCGCACGCTCGGTATCGCCTTCGAGGAAAAACTCGTCCCGTTTGGTGAAGGCGTATCATTCTCCACCTTTTCCCCAACTGGCAAGGTGCCTTGCCTCGTCGATGATGGCGTGACGATTTGGGAGTCACTCTCGATTGCCGAATATCTTGCCGAACGTCATCAAGGGGTATGGGCAAGCGACAAGCATGCGAGAGCCTGGTCGCGGTCGGCAGCAAGCGAAATGCATGCGGGATTTTCGTCCCTTCGCAATCTCTACCCCATGTCCGTTGGCGTTCGTGTCAGACCGAACGTCAGCGATGCCGGGCTTGCGGCGGATATAAAGCGTGTCGATGCGTTGTGGAGCGAGGGCCTGTCGAATTTCGGCGGTCCCTATCTCGCCGGTCAGAAGTTCACGGCGGTGGATGCCTTCTACTGCCCTGTGGCATTCCGTTTTCAGACGTATGGCGCAGACCTTTCTCCTGCGGCAAAAGCCTATTGTGAGCGACTGCTCGCTCTGCCTTCCATGCGCGAATGGTATGAGGCGGGACTGAAGGAGACCTGGCGTGACGCGGCACATGAAGAGGAGATCGCCGGAATCGGCGAATTGACGACGGATCTACGCGCAAAGGCCTGACGATCCTTGCTGGTGGCGATCATTGCGACGCCGCCAGCAGACGGGTGATCGTTTCAGGCAATTCCCGGTCGAAACGTCCGGTTTTCCAGTCATAATATCGATGTTCACTCCACGGGCGGTTTGCGCCCGCGGTCGACGCCCGTAGCCGACCGACAACGCCGGGCTGATCGCTCCTCGCGAAGTCTATCTCCACGGAACCGATGCGCCGCAATATGTCGCGGTTGAGGAGTAACGCGCCCGAGCGACACTGTGCAAACGACGTTCTGCGGGAAACAATGACGATGTCGGCAATGTCACATGCCTTTCCGGCGAGGCGGCCGTCTTCCAGTACGATGATCCATTCGCCGCTTTCCGCACGCGCCACGCACCAGCGACCTGACTTGCATGTAAAAATTCCAGGCGCTGCATCCTTCAACGCAGCCGCCATGTCTCGTCCCACAGCCTTTATTTCGTCCCGCGTGAGCTTTGATTTCTTGGTGAGTGCGATGCCGGACGCGGTTGGAACGTCTTTTCTGAGGATAACGGGCGCGAGCGGTTTCTCCGGAAGCAGCAGCGCCCTTTGCCACTGGTCATAGATGAAGCCATGCGGCCGGGTTTTTGTGGCGTAAACCGTGTTCTCGTCCAGAAGCGCGACCAGAGAACCGTCTTCATGAACGAGGAGATCGGGCAGATCGCGCTGAGATGTCGCTGCCGAGAGGCCGAAGGCAAGCAGCAGAGGCGGAATGCCCAAAAGCGCAAGGCGGCTGCGCAGCAGGGTCAGCAGCAGGAAGCCAGCCGAGGCGATGCCGATGAACCAGCCATGCGGACGTCCGGTCGCGGCGCTGCCACCCCAGGAGGCGACTTCGTCCGCGACCTCTATGACCAGCGCCATGCCGTGGCCCATGACCTTCAGGAATGGCGCGTCGAGCCCGAACGGCATCAGCAGCATCGCAATCAGACCGAAGGGCATGACGATCAGCGACATGAGCGGCGTGGCGGCGAGATTGGCAAAAAGTCCATAGGTGGTGACACGCTGGAAATGTTCGGCAGAATAGATTGCTGTCGAAAGCCCACCGATCAGCGACGTTGTGATAACGCCGCCGATCACGGCACCTGCCGTTTGCGCCACCGTCACCCAAGCGGGTTTTCGCCCCCTAAAAAGACGCTCGCGGTCAATGCGCCAACGGCTCCAGGCCGCATATGCAGAAACAAGCGCGATCGTTGCGGCAAAAGACATCTGAAAGCTTGGCCCCATCACTTCGGACGGGGACAGCGCCAGTATCACGAGGGCGGAGAGCGCAACATTTCTCAGGCTGAGCCAGGGCTGATCGAAGAGCACCGCAATCAGCATCACCGACATCATCAGCCAGGCCCGCTCGGCGGAAACTGCGAAACCGGAAATCAGATAGTAGCAAAGTGTCATCAGGAGCGCTGCGAAGGCGGATATCTTCTTGACCGGCCATCGCTGGGCAAAGGCTGGGAAAAGGCTGAATGCGAGCCTCATGCCGACAAAGAAGATGCCTGATGCCAAGGCCATGTTGAGCCCGGATATGGCAACGATATGAGCCAGCCCCGAGACCCGCAGCGCCTCCATGGTTTCCGGCGATATGGCTTGTCTCTCATCGGTGACGATGGATGCAGCGAAGGCACCCGCATCGCCGCCGATCGTCGTGCGAATGCGCTCGGCGACGGCGGCACGCAGGCGATAAAGCCACATGTCGGCCACATCCAGCCAACCCTCGGCCCCAAGGTCCGCCGTCGCCACCGCCTGGGGCGGCTGGTAAAAAAAGCCTGTCGCACCGATGCCCCGGAAATAAGATGAAAAGGCAAAGTCGTTCAATCCCGGCAAAGCCGGTCCGGACGGTGGAGAGAGCCGTGCCTTGCCGCGTATGGTCGCGCCGATCGGCATGGCGTCGCCGCCACCGCGCGCAAGGAGCGACACCCTCCCCGGCAGACGCGTTAGTGACGGCGCTTCAGTGGAGTGGAGCTGCACCAGATACCGCCAGTCGCCCCGCGCATCCACCTCCCGGCGCACCACCTTACCGGTGAGGGTGGTGGTGACCGGCGTGTCCAGAAGGATGGTCGCCGCACGGCGGGTTTCCAGTTCGGCAAAAAGCATGCCGAGCAACAAGAGGGCGACAAGGCTGCACGCCCTTCCCACCGTATCAAGGCGGTATCGGTTGAGAAGCGCCAGTGGGGCCGCGACTAAAAATGCGACGATCAGAAGGGGCAAGGAAGGCGCGGTGTCGAGAGAAAACCAGAGGATCGCTCCGCAACCGATGACAACGGGTACGAAAAGAAAATCGTGCCCGAATGCGCGTTCTTCCGTCAGCCAGACGGCAATTTTTCGAGAAACGGAAACGCCGGGTTCGGGCCTGTCGACCAGAGGCGGCAGAACAGGGATCGCGACGGCGACGGTCCGCTGCAGCGGAAACAGGATATCCACCGTGCCGGGGGCGTTTCCCTGCATCGTTTCGGCATATCCGAAATGCTGTTTTTCCCCTTGACCAAGCATTCTGCGCCGCGCCCCTGCCGCACTGTAAACAGGTTTGCAGAGGGACGCCCGAGATTGCAATGCTTTCCTTTAACCGCGCGTTGACCGAGATTGAATTGCTTCGATCAACGAGGCCAAAAGCAACGCATTTGCGTTTGCCGCAATGCACAATTTGACCTTTGGATAGCTTGGCATCTGCGACAGGATCATATAGCTAATCGGTAGACGCTTAACCGCGGGGCGTGTCTCAACGCCCCCACCCGCATGTTTTCGGAGGATCAGTATGACGGAAAAAAGCGCTACAGTGACACTTGGCGACAAACAGGTCGAACTCCCTGTCAGGGAAGGCACGATCGGGCCGAGCGTCGTCGATATCGGCACGCTGTACAAACACACGGGCTCCTTCACTTACGACCCGGGTTTCACGTCGACGGCCTCCTGCGAATCCAAGATCACCTATATCGACGGTGACGAAGGTGTTCTCCTGCACCGTGGCTTCCCCATCGAACAGCTCGCCGAACAGGGCGACTTCCTGGAAACCTGCTATCTGCTGCTTTACGGCGAACTGCCGACGGCGGCACAGAAGAAAGATTTCGATACCCGCGTCACGCGCCACACCATGGTGCACGAGCAGATGAGCCGCTTCTTTACCGGCTACCGCCGCGACGCACATCCGATGGCCGTCATGTGCGGCACGGTCGGCGCTCTCTCGGCCTTTTACCACGACTCGACCGACATCACCGATCCGCATCAGCGCATGGTCGCATCGCTTCGCATGATCGCCAAGATGCCGACGATCGCTGCGATGGCCTACAAGTACCATATCGGCCAGCCCTTCGTTTACCCGAAGAACGATCTGGATTACGCCTCTAACTTCCTGCACATGTGCTTTGCCGTGCCGTGCGAGGAATACAAGGTCGATCCGGTTCTGGCCCGCGCCATGGACCGCATCTTCATTCTGCATGCCGATCACGAACAGAATGCCTCCACCTCCACGGTGCGTCTTGCCGGTTCGTCGGGCGCCAACCCGTTCGCCTGTATTGCGGCCGGCATTGCCTGCCTCTGGGGTCCGGCACACGGCGGCGCCAACGAAGCGGCGCTCAACATGCTCAATGAAATCGGCTCGGTTGACCGCATTCCGGAATATATCGCCCGCGCCAAGGACAAGAACGACCCGTTCCGCCTGATGGGCTTTGGTCACCGCGTCTACAAGAACTACGACCCGCGCGCCAAGATCATGCAGAAGACGATGTATGAAGTGCTGGAAGCCACTGGCAATTCCGACGATCCGATCATGCAGGTCGCGCTGGAACTGGAAAAGATCGCCCTTTCCGACCCGTATTTCGTCGAAAAGAAGCTTTACCCGAATGTCGACTTCTATTCGGGCATCACGCTGAAGGCGCTCGGCTTCCCCACGACCATGTTTACCGTCCTCTTCGCTCTCGCCCGCACCGTTGGCTGGATCGCACAGTGGAACGAAATGATCGAAGATCCGCAGCAGCGCATCGGCCGTCCGCGCCAGCTTTACACGGGTGCCGGCAAACGCGACTACGTTCCGGTTTCCAAGCGTTAATCGGCAAACCAAGTCACATCAAAGGCCGGCGAGTTTTACTCGCCGGCCTTTTTGCTTGCTATTGTGGATTGGGATACACGCGGTGGGACCGGCGGCAACACAGGCCCTGACACAGCCGGGGCTTCAACCTCACTGTCTGCGGGCGTTCACGACCTCAAGGAGAATAGCCGCGCCGGTTTCGCCAGGCGGGACATCCGTGCGCAGACGTTGCTGCACCAGAGCATAACCTTCGAGCATGGCCTTCCGCTCAATTGTATCGGATGACAGGCGTTCCGCCCAACGCAGCATCGATCCGGCCCTGACCACCTCGTTGAAATACTCCGGGACGACAGCATAATCGGCAATGAGATTGGGTAGCGCACCCGTCCAAGTCTTCACCCGCTTGCTCAGCATGGTGAAAATCCAGTCGGTCTTGTAGACAGATATGGTCGGCACGCCGGCAAGAGCCAACTCAAGAATGACCGTGCCTGACGCTGCGATAGCCGCATCGGCTTCCGCAAAGGAGTTCCACTTGAAAGCAGGATCGATGCCGATTTCGGGTCTGATTTCCTGCGGCCAAGACGCCGCCAGTTCGCGGATGCGATGTTCCTGACGTGGAACGGTGGGCAGCAGAAACCGCGTCGGACCATTCCGTTCCACAAAAGCCTTCGCCGCGTGCTGGAACGGCTCCATCAGCCTGGTGGTCTCGGTGGAACGCGACCCGGGCAGAAGAAGAATCGTCTTCGGCCGCCCCTCCGCTGGAAGTGGCCGTTCTGCCCGCTTCCGACGCACCGCGAGGACGTCCGGATCGACGCTGAGGCGATGGCCGACGAATGTGGTCGGCGGGCCTCCGAGACTGCGCATCGCCTCCGGCTCAAATGGCAGGAGAGCCAGGACATGGTCCACATAGGATAACATCGCCGTGGCGCGATGTTCTTTCCAGGCCCAGACGCTCGGGCAAACATAATTGACGACCGGCAGATGCGGCAGTTCCTTGCGGACTTTTTTTGCCACTCGATGGGTGAAATCCGGGCTGTCGATGATCAAAAGGACATCCGGTTTTTCCCGTATCACCGCCTCAGCCGCCCGGTTGATCAGGCCGATCAGTTTGGGCAGTTTCTTGAGGACCTGCGTGAACCCCATGATCGAGAGTTCGGAATAATCGAAAAGAGAAGTGAGCCCCTGCCCCTCGAGCGCCTCGCCGCCGACGCCGACAAGTTCGATCGAACCGGGATATCGGGCCTTGAGGGCCCGGATCAGATCCGCGCCGAGAAGATCGCCCGACACTTCGCCGGCGATGACCGCCACCTTCAATCTCTCCGTCATCCCATCATGTCTCCGCGAAGTGACGTATCGATGCCACAGACGAATATGCCCGCCTGATCGGCAGCTTTCAACATCGCGTCACGATCAAGCACCAGTGCGCGTCCGGCTTCGACGGCAATGCCCGCAAGCCCGGCCTTTTGGGCATTTTCGACAGTTTCGATCCCGATTGTCGGCAGATCGGCGCGTATATCCTGCTGCGGTTTGCAGAGCTTGACCAGCACACCCCGGCGGCGGGGCGAGATGCGTCCCTCCGCGCGCAATGCCGCGACGCGCAGTAACATTGCGTCCGTGCCTTCAACGCCCTCAAGCGCCACGATGCGGCCGCCGACGGAGACCGCGCCCTGCCCGACATCAAGTTTGCCGAGCGCAAGCGCCGCCTCAGCTGCCTTGCGTATGTCCTTCAAGTCGTCTTCGGCCGGTTTTTGCGTGCCGAAAGCGCCAGTCGTGGCCAAGAGGCCTGGAGCGATCTCATGCGCGCCGATGACTTTCGCACCGAGCGTGCCGATGATCTTTATGACCATCTGCAGAACGGCGTCATCGCCGCCCGACAACAGCGTTTTGACGATGGATGGAAGTTTTAGCAGGATGGCGACGGTGGGGCGGATTTCACGCCATTCCGGCCGCCGCGCCACGGCCCCGGAGAGTACGACACGATCCACCCGGTTGTCACGCAGCAGCCGGCCAAGCCCGGCGACGTCACCAACCGAGATGACGGCGTTGTCGAAACCGCTCCAGTCGAAGCGGGAATCATCGCGCAGCCGCACGATGAAAGGATCTTCTCCCATCTCACGGGCGGCGTTCGCCACGTAAAGCGGCAAATGGCCGCTGCCGGCCACAATGGCGAGACGCCCGCCGCCTGTCACGGCTCACTTGCCCCGGTTGGGCGAAGAGATTGCGCGGTCGCTGTCCACTCCAATGAAATCGATGATTTCTAGCGCCTGCGGGCAATCCAGATATTCGCTGCGGTCGATCGCTGCCGCATTGCCCCGGATCGTGCCTTCCGCCTCGAAAATCTGCTTGAAGACGCGCCGGACCTTGTGGATATCTGCGCGCTCAATGCCGGCACGCGTCATGCCAACGACATTAAGGCCGCCGAGAATGCCGGGATTGCCATTCAGCATGCCATAGGGAATGACATCGTAATTGACCGCGGACAGTCCGCCGATGAAGGCCTGACGGCCAATGCGGGTGAACTGGTGAACAGCACAGCCGCCGCCGAGAATGGCGCGGTCCTCGATCGTCACATGGCCTGCCAGCATCACATTGTTGGACAGGATGATGTGGTCGCCAAGGCGGCAATCATGCGCCACATGTGAGTTGGCAAGGAACAGATTGTCGTTACCGACGATCGTCTTGCCGCTGCCATCAGAGCTGCCGGCGTTCATGGTGACGCCTTCGCGCATGATGCAGCGCTCGCCAATTTCGAGCGTGGTTTCAGAACCGTCGTGGCGAACCGCCTGCGGCGTGCCGCCGATGACCGCCATGGGGTGGACGACCGATCCACGGCCGATGACCGTCAGGCCGGATACAACGGCATGATTGTGCAGCCGGACATCATCATGCAGCGTGACTTTCGCGCCGACGTAGCTCAGCGCACCGATGACGACGTTTTCACCGATCACCGCGCCATCTTCGATCACGGCGGTGGGGTGAATTCTGGCCGAGGCGGCAATCGTGCTCATTGCTGGTCCTCGGGGATCATCATGGCGCCGACATCAGCCTCCGCCACCAGCGCACCATCCACCTTCGCCTCGCAATGGAATTTGAAGACATTGCCGCGCTGGCGCTGCTTGACGACGTGGATTTCCAGACGGTCACCGGGGATCACGGGTTTGCGGAAACGGGCGTTGTCGATTGTCATGAAGTAGACCAGATGGCCGCCCTCGCCTTGACTGCGGGCGCATATTGCACCTGCCGTCTGGGCCATGGCTTCGACGATCAGAACACCCGGCATGATCGGCCGGTCCGGGAAGTGGCCGGTGAAATGCGGTTCGTTGACCGTCACGTTCTTGATGCCGGTCGCCGAATTGTTACCGTCAATATCGATGATCTTGTCGATCAGCAAGAATGGGTAACGATGCGGCAGAAGCTTCATGACTTCCAGAATGTCAGCCGCGCCGAGCGTCGTCTTCGTTTCTTCAGTCATTGTTTTTCTCTCCTGTTTTTTTATCACGCCCTTCAGCGCGTGCCAGAATTTCGGCCATGTCGCGCAGGAAATATTTCATCGGTCGCGCAGGCGTTCCGCCATAACGGGCGCCTGCCGGCACGTCCGCCACAACACCGCTCATGGCAGCGATCTGCACGCCGTCGCCAATGTTGATATGGCCATTGACGCCTGCCGCACCACCAATCATCACACCGTCGCCGATACGGGTGCTGCCCGCAATGCCGACCTTGCTGACGATGCCGCAATGGCGGCCGATGCGAACGTTGTGGCCAATCTGGACCTGATTGTCGATCTTGGTGCCTTCGCCGATCACCGTGTCATCCATGGTGCCGCGATCGATCGTGGTGTTCGCGCCGATCTCGACATTGTCCTGGATGATGACACGGCCAATCTGGACGATCTTCAGCATGCCGCGTGGACCGGGGGCATAGCCGAAACCGTCTTGCCCGATGCGCGCACCATTGTGGATAATCACATTATTACCGATGAGCGCGGCAAGAACGCTTGCGCCGCCTGCAATGGTGCAATCGCGTCCGATCTGTACGTCCTGCCCGATGATGACACCGGGCCCGATCCGCGTACCAGCACCGATGTGGGCGCCGGCGCCGATCACTGCGAGCGCCTCGACAATGACGCCCGCTTCCAGCTTCGCGGAAGGATCGACATGCGCAGCATGAGAAATTTCGCTTTCCATCCGCGCGATCGGACCGGGACGCATCGCCGAGGGGTGCAGCAAGGCACCAACCTGGGCAAACAGCGTGTGTGGATTTTTCGATATCAGCGCGGGGATGTCGGACGGAAGCATGTCCACAAGGGCAGCGTCACAAATGACGGCGGCGGCTTCGCAGGTCTGCAGCTCATCGCGGTTCTTGCGCGAAAGGATATAGCAGAGCTGATCGGGTTTTGCCCGATAGACCGGAGAAACGGACCTGACAATCCGCTCTCCCGCCGCCTCATCAGACAGTTCCGCCCCAAAGCGGTCTGCGATGTCTTTCAATCGCAGTCCCTCGTGGGGCGGAAAAAACGCGTTGTATTCCATTAGCCGGAAACTCCAGAACGTTCAAAGTTGCAGTTCTGGACTGCCGATATCAGAAAGTGTTGGACATGCCAAACCGGAAACGCTGTTCCTCGTCGTAGTCTTCCTTGGCGATCGGAACCGCGTAGTCTACACGGATCGGACCGAAGGGCGACGCCCACATCACGCCAATACCGGCGGATGCGCGGATGGAATTGTCATCCTTTACACCGGCGCTGTTGGCGACCTTATTGCCGTAAAGCGTACCGGCATCGACGAAACCAGCAAGACGCAGACCGAAATCCTCGGGAACGCCAGGCATCGGAGCCGTGACTTCAGCAGAGGCGGCAAAATAGGTCGTGCCGCCGATGGAGTCGGAACCGATGCGCGGACCGATACCATCGTTCTTGAAGCCGCGCACCTGACGTCCGCCGAACTTGAACTGATCGAATACCAGCAGATTGTCGCCCGTCGGCATCACGTGACCGGCCTGACCGGTGAGCGAGCCGATGACATCGTACTCATCCGACAGGGTATAGAAGAAGCGCGCCTTGGCGTAGATCTTGTAATATTCAGAATCGCCACCCAGACCGGCAAATTCGTTCGTCAAAGCAGCCTGCCAGCCTTCACGCGGCATGTTGCGGTCGTCGAGCGTATTGTAGTTCAGCGTGTTGGAGATGATGGACTGCGTCCAATCGCCACCGCGGATCAGGTCCTTATAAGGTGCAGCAAGGTTGCTACCGGTCTCCCAGTCACCCTCACCATCATAGTTGAGCTGCTTGTAGGTATACTTGAACGTCGTCGAGAGATCCTCGGTGATAGGCGCGGTCACGCGCAGCGAGAAGCCCTGCTCGTCGTAGTCGTAATAATCTTCGCTGCGGCTCTGGCTCTTGAACAGGTCGAAACCTGCAGCAAGGCGGTAGCCGAGGAAATAAGGCTCGGTAAAGGACAGCGTGTAGCTACGCGCATCGTCTTCACCCGCACCGGCAGCGAGACGGATATACTGACCGCGGCCGAGGAAGTTCTTTTCTTCGATGGAGGCTTCGAGCAGAACACCGTCGTTCTGCGAATAACCGGCGCCGATACCGAACGAACCGGTCGACTGATCTTCAACGTCAACCACGATCACGACGCGGTCAGGCGCGCTGCCGCCGGCGGTCGAGATATTGACCTTCGAGAAGTAACCCAGCGCTTCCAGACGACGCTTGGCAGCGGTGATAACCGTCTGGTTGAACGCATCGCCTTCAGAAATATCGAATTCGCGACGAATGACATAGTCACGCGTGCGGGTGTTGCCACGGATTTCGATACGCTCGACGTAAGCGCGCTCGCCCTGATCAACGATGTAGGTCACGCCAATGGTGTTGCCGGACATGTCGCGGTCGCCGCGCGGCGTTACACGGGCGAAAGGATAACCTTCACCGGCGACGCGCTTGGAAATCGCCTCCATGCTCTGCTGAACTTCCTTGGCGCTGTAGCTTGCGCCCTGGCGGGTCTCAACGAGGCCCTGAAGCTCCGAACCCTCAACACCCGGAACGGTCGATTCGACCGCGACGTTGCCGAAGTTGTAACGCTGACCTTCATCGACCGTGATGGTGATGTTGTATTCGTTTTTGGACTCATCAAGCACAGCCTCGGAACCAACGACCCGGAAGTCGGCGTAACCGCGGTTGTAATAGAACTGGCGCAGCGCCTCTTCGTCGGCGCGCAGCTTGTCCTCGTTGTAGACGTCCTTACGCGTCAGGAATGACAGCATGTTGGACTTCTTGGTATTGATGACAGCAGCCAGACGACCATCGCTGTAGGCATTGTTGCCCACGAAGTCGATGCGGCCGATCTTGGTACGCTCACCTTCATTGATGACGAAAGCGATGTTCACGCGACCCTGACCGACGGAAACCGTCTGGGTGGTGACTTCGACATCGCTGCGGCCGATAGCGGCATAGGCTTCCTTGATGCGGGCAATATCCGCCGTCACGATGGCCTGATTGAACGGGCCGAGCGACTGCGTCTGCACGATGCCGGCGAGCTTGTCGTCCTTGATCTTGCGGTTACCGTTGAAGACTACCTGGTTAACGAGTTGGTTCTCGTTGACGGTCACGACAAGCGTGCTGCCCGAAACGCGCATGGAAACATTCGAGAAATAACCGGTGGCGTAAAGACGCTTCACCGATTCATCGATGTCCGAATTGGAAAAGTTCTTGCCGGGCGCAATGGTGATGTTGGAACGAACCGAATCCGCACCCGATCTTTCGGCGCCGCGAACGTCGATTCTGCTGATGACGGCTGCCTGTGCAACGCCAGCAGAGGCAAGCACACCAAGGCCCGCAACCGAAGAAACACCGGCAGACAGAGCAACCGCCGACACAGCGTTCAAAAATCTTGAACCAGCCTTCATTTCAATTCTTACCTTTTTACGTTGTCCCTCAGCGGGCGGAACCCGACTCCGGCCATGTGCGTCGTTTTACCTGCTTTTCCCCTACAAGCAAGCGCGAACGTTAAATTCTGTTTACTTCGTGCTCCAGAGTGGCTCATTCGCCACTTTGGCATAAAAACAAGGTAAACAACCGACTAACAAAACCGTTAAAACACAATCCTCAGCCAATCAAGCTGCTGATATCATTCCATGTTGCAAAAACCATAAGACCCAAAATCATCGCCATGCCGATGCGGAAGGCAACCTCCTGCGCGCCCGCTCCCAGCGGCCTGCCGCGGATGGCCTCGATGGCGTAGAACACGAGATGTCCGCCGTCCAGAACCGGGACGGGCATCAGATTGAGGAGCCCGATCGATACCGACAAAACGGCTGCAAGTTGAATCACGGCGGAAATGCCAAGAGTCGCCATCTGGCCAGAAGCCTGCGCGACCCGCACCGGGCCGCCGAGCTGATCGGCATTCATGCGGCCGGTAACGAGATTGCCGATATAATTGAATGTGCCGGTGATGACGTGGCCTGTCTCGCGCACACCTTCCAGAAGCGCCTGCGACGGCGAATATTTGATGTGACGGAAATTACCGCTGGTCTGGTCGGTGACAATGCCGATGATGCCCATTTCCAGCTTGTTGCCGAACTGGTCGGTGGTTTCGGTCCGGGTCGGCACCATCGGCAGCTTGAGCTCCTCGCCTGCCCGCTCGACGGTGACCGTGATAGGCGTGCCGGGCCGGATGCCGACATAACGGCGGACATCTTCGAAGGTCACCACTTTTTCGCCATCAATCGCCACCAGACGGTCGCCGGGGCGCACGCCCGCAGCGGCAGCGGCACTGTTTTCACGCACCTCTGCAACAACGGGATCGGCGATCATCCGGCCGTAAATGCCGAAGAGTACTGCGAAGATGAGAATCGCGAGGATGAAGTTTGCGATCGGGCCCGCAGCGACGGTCGCCGCCCTTTTCCACAGTTTTGCACCGGAAAGCGTCTGCGCCCTTTCCTCCAGCGTCATATGGGACAGGCCCGAGCTGTCCGGCTTGCTCGCTGCGTCTTCATCACCAAAGAATTTCACGTAGCCGCCCAGTGGTATGGCTGAGATCTTCCATCTCGTCCCGCGCTTGTCGGTGAAACCGAGCAGCTCGGGGCCGAATCCGACGGAGAATGCCGTGGAACGGATGCCGCACCAGCGACCGACGAGATAATGCCCCATCTCGTGGACAAAAACGAGAAGGGAAAGCACCAGGATGAAGGGCACGATATAGCCGGTCAAAAAGCCGGTCGCCGCCATTACTGTGTTCATGACAATCTGCCCTTCATGTCGTGACCTTTCGTGCCGCTTAGAAACCCGGCAGCAGACCGCCGCCCGACCCGGGCACATAGCCGGTTGCCGCCGCGTGCACGAAAGCTATGAGGAATACCGTAAAGCAGGCGAAAACAAGACCGTCAACACGGTCCATGACGCCACCATGGCCAGGAATGAGATGGCTTGAATCCTTGACCTGGAAACGCCGTTTCACGAAGGATTCGAAGAGATCGCCGATCTGGCTGAACACGGAAAGAAGGAGTGCAAGCCCCAGCACCAGAAAGCTGATGCGTCCGTGATAGGCCATGGAGACTGCCGCGCCGCCGATCACGGCCGCCGCCGCCCCGCCAATCGCGCCAGACCACGTCTTTCCGGGCGAAATAGAAGGCGCCAGCTTCGGCCCGCCGATGGCGCGACCGACAAAATAGGCAAGAATATCCGTTGACCAGACAACGGCGAAAATGAACAGGATGGATACAAAGCCCGTCAGTTCGTCACCGCGGATGGCCGCCAGTGATATACCGCTCAGACCCGCATAAAAAATGCCCCCCACCAGCCACCAGTTTTTGCCGCGCAATACCGGAAACAGCGCCGCTGTCAGCGTGAAGCCTGACAAAAGCGGCAGGTCGAGCGAGGATTCGCCGAAAATCGTGTTGCCGGCAATGACGGCGACGGAAAACCAGCCCCAGGCGTTGCCGGTCGGATTGCTTTCCGACATCCGGGTAATCGTCGACCACTCATAATAGATGAGAATCGCCAGAAGGCCCGCAACGATGCGGAACAGAATGCCGCCATACCAGGTTGCGGCCAGAATGACCGCGGCCATGACGATCGCGGAAACAATCCGCAGTCTGAGTTCTCGGCTCATCAGGCGCCTGCCACGGCAACCTGCTCGGTGAGTGCACCGAAGCGGCGGTCACGCGTTGCATATTGCTCGATTGCGGAGAAGAAGAGCTGCCGGTCGAAGTCCGGCCAATATTCCGGAATGAACAGGAACTCGGAATAGGCCGCCTGCCAGAGCAGGAAGTTCGACAGGCGTTCCTCGCCGCTGGTGCGGATGATCAGGTCAGGATCAGGAATGCCCGAGGTGTCGAGCCGGGCCGAAATCATCTCGGGGGTGATGGAAGCGGCGTCTAGCCTGCCTGCGGCAACATCAAGGGCGATTGACGCCGTCGCGCGAGCGATCTCGTCACGGCTGCCGTAGTTGAAGGCGATCACCAGCGTCAGCTTGGTGTTGTCGGCCGTCATCTGCTCAGCCTCTTCCAGAAGCGAGCGAATATCGTTCTTCAGCCCCTGCCGGTCACCGATGATCCGCACGCGGACGTTCTCGCGGTGCAGTTCGGCAAGGTCGCGGCGGATGAAAGCCTTCAAAAGCCCCATCAGGTCGCTTACCTCGGATTCGGGCCTGCGCCAGTTTTCCGACGAGAAGGCGAAGAGGGTGAGATAGCGTATGCCGCAGTCACCGGCCGCGCGCACGGTCTCGCGCACGGCCTCCACACCGCGGCGATGCCCCATCACGCGCGGGAGGCCGCGCTGCTTTGCCCAGCGGCCGTTGCCATCCATGATGATGGCGACGTGCTCGGGTATGGAGGAACGTGTCGTCGTCGGCATATCGATCCAGTAACAGGGCAGCGCGGAATTAAACGGAAAAGACAGGTCTATCGCAGGCGATATCAGACCTGCATGATTTCCTTTTCCTTCTCGGCAAGCAAGCGGTCAATTTCCGAAATCGTGTCGTCGGTCATTTTCTGCACCTTTTCCGACTGGCCACGGCTTTCGTCCTGACCGATGTCGCCATCCTTTTCGGCTTTTTTCAGACCGTCCATGCCATCACGACGGACATGGCGAATCGCCACCTTGGATTTTTCGGCATAGTCATGGGCGACCTTGACGAGCGACTTGCGGCGCTCTTCATTGAGTTCAGGCAACGGAATTCTGAGGTTCTGTCCGTCAACGATCGGGTTGAGGCCGAGGTTGGATTCGCGGATGGCGCGGTCGACAGCGTTGACCATCGACTTGTCCCAGATGTTGACGCCGAGCATGCGCGGCTCGGGAACGGTGATGTTGGCCACCTGGTTGAGCGGCACACGCGAACCGTAGGCGTCGACGGTCACTGGGTCCAGAATGTTGGCCGACGCGCGGCCGGTGCGCAGCGACGCGATATCGCTCTTGAACGCATTGATGGCGCCATCCATACGGCGCTTGATATCGTTGAGGTCAACACCACTCATCTTGATACTCCATCTTGTCGGCCAGCGGCCGTATTCGCCCCAGGGGCGGCATCGTTTTGGATTATTTGTCGTGCACGATGGTCTTGCGGCCGCCGCCGGTCAATATCTGTGCAAAACCACCCTTCTCATGGATCGAGAAAACAATGATCGGGATGTGGTTTTCGCGGGCAAGGGCGACAGCGGCGATATCCATGACCGCGAGCCCCTTGCCGAGCACTTCGCTATGGGTCAGCTCGTCAAAGCGGGTTGCCGTCGGGTCCTTCTTTGGGTCAGCGGAATAGATGCCGTCCACTTGGGTTCCCTTGAAGATCGCCTCTGCGCCCATTTCGGCGGCGCGCAGTGCAGCAGCGGAATCGGTGGTAAAGAACGGGTTGCCCGTACCGCCGGCGAAAATCACCACGCGGCCCTGGGCCAGATGATGAAGGGCGGCACGCTGGGAGAAGCTCTCACAGATCTCGGGCATGGCGATTGCCGAAAGAACGACAGTGTCGATGCTGAGCTTGCGGAGCGAGGTGGCAAGGGCCAGCGCGTTGATGACGGTTGCCAGCATGCCCATATGGTCGCCGGTGACGCGGTCGCCGCCCTTGGATGCCACGGCCACGCCGCGAAAGATATTGCCGCCGCCGACGACAACGCCGACTTCAACGCCCATCGCCCTTGCCTCGGCGATATCGGAGGCAATGCGGTCGGCCACCGCCACATCGATACCGAAACCCTGATCACCCATGAGGGCTTCGCCGGAAGCCTTGAGAAGAACGCGTTTGTAGATCGGCTTGGAAGACATCATGACTCCTCGGAAATGTAACCGAAACGCGGATACACGAAGGGCACCGCGTTGTCACGCGATGCCCTCCCGTTTTCCCAAGATTGGGTAAATATAATCAGCCCTTGGCGACGGCTGCGACTTCAGCTGCGAAATCGCTTTCTTCCTTTTCGACGCCTTCGCCGAGCAGCAGGCGAACCATGCCGGTAACTTCGATGGAAGCGCCTGCTTCCTTCTCGGCTTCCTTGACGGCAGCGCCGACGGTCAGGTCGGGGTTGATGACGAAAGCCTGCGACAGAAGGGCGACTTCTTCGAAGAACTTGCGCATGCGGCCATCAACCATCTTTTCGATGATGGCTTCCGGCTTACCGGATTCGCGGGCCTGTTCGATGAAGACGTTGCGCTCGCGCTCAGCAACGGCAGCGTCGACTTCTTCAGCACGGATGGCGAGCGGGTTGGTTGCAGCGATGTGCATGGCAACCTGGCGGCCGATGGAGTTGAGAACTGCCTTGTCGCCTTCCGACTTCAGCGCAACGAGAACGCCGAGCTTGCCGATGCCGTCGCCGGCAGCGTTGTGGATGTAGGTCGCGACAACGCCGTGCGGCACTTCCAGCGCAGCGGAACGACGCAGCGTCATGTTCTCGCCGATCGTTGCGATTGCGTCCTTGATGCTGTCGGAAACGGACTTGCCGGTTGCCGGATAGGTGGCAGCGGAAACAGCGTCAACGGTGCCATCGGTGGATAGAGCAACCTGGGCGATGCCGCGGATGAGATCCTGGAAAGCGTCGTTACGGGCAACGAAGTCGGTTTCCGAGTTCAGCTCGACAACGACAGCCTTGTGACCCATGGTGGCAACGCCGACCAGACCTTCGGCAGCCGTGCGGCCGGACTTCTTGTCGGCCTTCGCGATGCCCTTGGCGCGCAGCCAGTCGATCGCCGCTTCCATGTCGCCATTGGTTTCAGCAAGAGCCTTCTTGCAGTCCATCATGCCTGCGCCAGACTTTTCGCGCAGTTCCTTCACCATTGCGGCTGTGATTTCGGTCATTGTGTGCCTCTTATCGGTTCGATCGGTCAGCCGGCGGAATTTGCCGTGCCGAAGTTCTGGGTGATGACTGTACCCGGCCGCACACCCTTTGAAACCCTGAGGTTCCGACAAGGGGCATGCGCATTCCCAAGTGCTGCGGCGTCGCCAAACATCGAAATGATGGGTGCCGCTCTAGTGTGACAGCGTTATGAAGACTGCCTGCCGTTCCAACCACCTCGGACGCCTGTGGTTTCCAGAAACCGTGGCGGAGCGGTTAGAAACAAACAAGGCCGTCAACCCATTGAAGGTCTTTGACGGCCTTGTCATATCCTGGTCGAGGAGACGGCGATACGGGATCGCCGCCAGACAGGGCCTATATCAGGCGCCAGCCTCGTCTTCGAGAGCGGGCTCGATCGGAGCTTCTTCAGAAGCGCCGATGTCGCGGCCGGAAGCGCCCTGCTGACGGGCAATACCGTCGATGGCAGCGCGTGCGATCAGGTCGCAGTAAAGCGAGATGGCGCGCGACGCGTCGTCGTTACCCGGGATCGGGTAGTCGATGTGATCCGGATCGCAGTTGCTGTCGATGATCGCAACGACCGGAATGCCAAGACGCTTGGCTTCTTCGATCGCGATCTTTTCCTTGTTGGTGTCGATGATGAACATCAGGTCCGGAACGCCGCCCATATCGCGGATACCGCCGAGAGCCTTTTCAAGCTTTTCGCGTTCGCGCTCAAGGTTCAGACGTTCCTTCTTGGAGTAGCCGGAGCCTTCCGAGTTCAGGATCTCGTCAACCTTGCGCAGGCGCTGGATCGAGTTCGAGATGGTCTTCCAGTTGGTCATCATGCCGCCGAGCCAGCGGGAGTTGACGTAGTACTGGGCCGAACGCTTTGCGCTGTCGGCGATGATTTCGGACGCCTGGCGCTTGGTGCCAACGAACAGAACGCGGCCGCCACGGGCAACGGTGTCGGACACGACCTGAAGGGCGCGCGACAGCATCGGAACGGTCTGAGCCAGGTCGATGATGTGGATGTTGTTACGGTCGCCGAAGATGTACGGCTTCATCTTCGGGTTCCAGCGGTGCGTCTGGTGGCCGAAGTGAACACCAGCTTCCAGAAGCTGGCGCATAGAAAAATCGGGCAATGCCATGCCTTGTTACTCCTTTTCCGGTTTAACCCCCGCGAAGCGAACAGCGCCGATTTTCATCGACACCACCGGGCGGAACGGACCGGATTTCTCCCGGAACATCCCAAGCTTCGCGTGTGGAATGGTGAGCCGCATACAGTCGCCCGCTTAAAAATGCAAGCGTTTATGCGAAAAAACCGCGCAAATGGCCCCGTTTCAGCGCACGGGCTTGTTTTCGCAGGTTTCGGGCTTGAGAATATCAAGCTTCGCAAGCTTTCCCGTCAGAACGAAATCACCGTAATCCATGGTGAGATCGCGGGTGATTCCGTTTTCATAAAGCTTGAACGACATGCGGTAGATCGGCAAAGCGTCGGTGCCGGTCTTGTCGTTGTAATAGGCGATGGTCACCGGCCAGAAGGCGGCCTTGGCGAAATCGCCCGCCTTGCCGGCATCCGCGTCCCCGTCCTTCGGTGTCTGCGCCTTGCCGACCAGCGTCGAGGTGATCAGGCTTTCATCACCATCATCCGACCCATCGAAAATACGGGATTCGAAAATGCGCTTTCCCTGCTTCGCGTGCTCGATGACCTGAAACATGTGTTGTGTCGGGAACTCACTTGCGACCAGACTGACCTGGCGGGCATCCGGACGGGTCAGGTCGACCTTCACGCCATCGCTGCTATCGGTTGCCGCCCCCTGCACTTCCTTGTCCAGCTTGTCATCGGTGTAGGACTTGGTCTCGAAGGTGAATTTCTTGGCGGCAATGTCTTCGAACGTCGTCGTCTGCTGATCCGTCATCCGCACGGCATCGCCCGTGTTGATCTGCGTTACGAAACGGAAATCGGTCTTGTAACCCTGGCAGGCGGAGCCGGTGAACTCATAGACCATGCGACCAGTCATGCCTTCGATGCCGGAGCGATCGGACGCATCCTTGAGTTCGAGGTCGTAGACGGCGCGATGTGCAATGAGATCGGGAACCGCGACGGGCAAGGCGCTGGCGGCGTTCGACAGGCCGGTCATAAGCCCTGTTGCGGCAACGAAACCAAGCGTCCTGACAAACATGCAATATCTCCTGTTGGACTCACCGCTCATATTGTACAAGCAACCGCCCGGCTTTTGGATCAACATCTTCTGAATGCCGGATTCTTGAAGGATTTACAACAAAACCGGAGACGAAAATGTCGGACGTCATCGAAGGCCGCCTCAAGGAACTAGGCTTTACGCTTCCTGTTGCGGCAGCACCAGCCGCAAACTACGTTCCGTTCACCATCAGCGGCAATCTGCTTTATGTATCGGGTCAACTGCCGATGGAATCGGGCAAGATTGCGGTGACGGGCCTCGTTGGCCGCGATGTCGACGTGGCAGGCGCCCAGCGCGCAGCCGAACTTTGCGCCGTGAACATCCTCGCACAGGTCAAGGCCGCCTTGAATGGCGATCTGTCGAAAGTCCGCCGCGTCATCAAGCTGAACGGCTTTGTGGCTTCCGTTCCCGAGTTCGTTGAGCAACATCTCGTCATCAACGGTGCATCGAACCTCATCGCCAATGTTCTCGGCGAAGCCGGCAAACATGCCCGCGCCGCCGTCGGCATGGCCGCCCTGCCCTTCAATGCATCGGTCGAAATCGACGCCATCGTGGAAATCGACGTATGACACTGAAACTTTCCTGGCTGACGGCCCAGCCCGTCGCCCATCGCGGTTATCATGATCTCAACAAGGCGGTCTGGGAAAACACGCTCTCCGCCTTTTCCCGCGCCGTCGAGGCCGGTTTTGCGATCGAATGCGACGTTCAGCTGGCGGCCGACAGTGTGCCGGTGGTTTTCCATGATCACGATCTGGAAAGGCTGACCGGCATCAAGGGCGATGTGCGTGAACGCACCTCGGCGGAGCTGGCAATGCTTTCCGTCGGCCAAACCAAGGATCGCGTTCCGAGCCTCAAGCAGCTTCTGGCTCTCGTGGCCGGCAAGGTGCCGCTGGTTATTGAGCTGAAGGGCCGCGAGGGCGAAGGCGTCGATGACGGCTTTGCCGAAGCGGTGCTGGAAGACCTCGAGGGCTATAACGGCCACGTGGCGCTGATGAGCTTCGACCACCATCTGCTGAAGGACCTGAAGGCTGCGGGCTCGCCCTGGCCTCTTGGGCTGACGGCCGAAGGCGACAAGCCGGAGGACTTCTTCAGACATGACGAAGCCATGCAGTTGGGGCTCGATTTCATCTCCTATCATTGGGGTCACCTGCCCAACAGCTTCATCGAAGCGCAAAGAAAACTCGGGCTTCCGGTGATTACTTGGACGGTCAGGGATGAAAATGCGCGCGAGACGACCTATAAATATGCGGACCAGATGACATTCGAAGGTTTCGACCCGAGAGAGAACCCGTCCACCACGGCATGACAGAAGATTATTCCATCAGCATTGCGCAGTCCTTCGCGGACATCGATCCGGAGAGCTGGAAACGGCTTTCCGGAACATCGCGCGATGCATCAGGAAAATCTTACAACCCGTTCATATCGCATGAATTCCTGTCTTCTATGGAAGACTCTGGCTCGGCGACCGCCAAGACTGGCTGGCTGGGGCACCACCTGCTGCTGGAAAACGCTGCAGGCACCCTCATTGGTGCCGTTCCTGCCTACCTGAAAAACCACAGCAAGGGCGAATACGTCTTCGATCACGGCTGGGCAGATGCCTTCGAGCGGGCTGGCGGGCATTATTATCCGAAATTGCAATGCTCGGTGCCCTTTACCCCGGCGACGGGCCCGCGGCTGCTGGTTGCCAACGGCGAAGATGTCGGACGATTCAAGCCGCTACTTGCTTCCGGTCTCGCACAAGTGACCGAGAAGATCGGCGTTTCCTCGGCTCACGTCACGTTTCTGCAAGAGGATGACCTATCCGCTCTTCTGCCAGGCGATTTCCTGCATCGTACGGACCAGCAATTCCATTTCATCAATGACGGTTATCGCGATCACAACGATTTCCTCGATGCGCTGTCATCACGCAAGCGCAAGGGGCTCAAGAAGGAACGCCGATCAGCGCTGGAACACGGCATCGAGATCGACTGGCTGACGGGTTCCGACCTGACGGAGGACATCTGGGACCAGTTTTTCGCCTTCTACATGGATACCGGCAGCCGTAAATGGGGCCGGCCCTATCTTACCCGGGAATTTTATTCGCTGATCGGCGAGCGAATGGCCGATGACGTGCTGCTGGTCATGGCGAAACGCGAGGGGCGCTATATTGCCGGTGCGATCAACTTTATCGGCTCGGACGCGCTTTACGGCCGGCACTGGGGCTGCATCGAGGATCATCCTTTTCTGCATTTCGAGGTCTGCTACCATCAGGCGATCGATTTTGCGCTGTCCAAGGGTTTGAAACGGGTGGAAGCCGGTGCGCAGGGCGAACACAAGCTGGCGCGCGGCTACGTGCCGGTCACCACCCATTCGGCGCATTTCATCGTCCACCCGGGCCTGCGCCGCGCCATTGCCGATTATCTTCAGCGGGAGCGCGAAGAGGTCGAGCATATCGGCGATTACCTTGATGAACACACGCCTTTCCGCAAGGGCGAAAGATAGGAACCGGACGCATAGTCCGACATACGGAGAGAGCAGAATGACGGCCAGCGCCTATGACGACAACAATATCTTCGCAAAAATCCTGCGCGGCGAAATTCCGAGCCATAAGCTTTACGAGGACGAGCATACCCTGGCGTTCATGGATGTGATGCCGCAGGCCCCGGGCCATCTGCTCGTCGTTCCCAAGACCGGCTCCCGCAACCTGCTCGACGCCGATCCCGAAGTGCTGGCGAAAACCATTCCGGTGGTGCAAAAACTCGCAGTCGCGGCAAAGGAAGCCTTCGATGCGGACGGCGTTTTCATCGCCCAGTTCAACGAACCGGCCGCTGGCCAGACCGTTTTCCACCTGCACTTCCACGTCATTCCACGCAAGGAAGGCGAGCCGCTGAAGCCGCACTCGGGCGTGATGGCCGATGGTGAAGTGCTGAAGGCTCACGCAGAGAAGATAAAGGCGGCGCTCGCCTCGTGACGGGCGCCAAGACATCTGCGCGTTTGTCGCGGCCTCCGCACGCCGTTGTCACAGACGCGATCCCTCGGCTGGCGCGATCAAGTTCTCGATCGCGCTAGCTTTAAGGCGCAGAAGCGCCCTGGCTGCACGCGGCATCATCCTCTGGCCCGTTCGGGAACGCGCACGGCGGCAATATTGTTTGCAGTCACGCCGGAGGGCGATAGGCATTCCTCTCCGGCCATGGCCAGCCTTCAAGCATCGTCAGATCCGGCCGGTAGATCTCTACCTGCAGCGGATAACAGGCCGCCGTATCGCTGGAATGCGTGGCGCTGCAATCGCCTCCCGGGCAGGCGGACAGCGCGCCGATGAGATCAATTTCCGCAAAGAACTCGAGATAATCGCCCGGACGCACCGGACTTGCCTTCATGAAATACTGGTGGGTGTCGCGGGTGAACCCCGTGCACATGAAGACGTTCAACACATCATGAACATGCGGCTCCGCTTGCCGGAACGAAAGGCCTTTGGCGGAAGCAAGCGCGTTCGTGAGGTTGGAGTGGCAACAATGATGATAATCGCCGCCGCTGAGCAGCTTGTTCGTGTAGGGATCGCAGCGCGTGCCGATCACGTCATGCACACCGCCGCCGTCCTCGTCCCAGCCATACCATGACAGCGTGTCATGGGTGATGGTCGCCATCGGCCGAAGGGATGGCAGGTTGCTCCACAACCGGTTGCCGACAGAAACATGGGTGGCATGCAGCGCGCGGGTCTTGCCGCTGAAAAACCGTTCATTCAGATCATGCGCATTCCAGAGGTTCAAATCCCCCACCTGCGGGCCTTCGATACTGACGATGCGGAAAAAATGGCCCTTCGGAACATTGAAGGTTCGGCCGTCACGCGGCGGCACGATAACCTCATCGATCTTTTCCATGCTCCCGCGTGCTTTTTCCAAAAGCGCAAGGTCGGGAGTCTCAAGTGTGCCGTTCGGGTAAACGACGACAGGCGAAATGGCGCGACGCGCGGCGGCGTCATCGGGTTCGGCAACAGGCGTTCGGGGCATGAAATCCTCTGAGCAATGTAATGTCGGAGGGAAATTGCGGTACGAATGCCCGGCTGACAAGATGGCTTCTTCTTGCGCTCAGACCAAGTTTTACTTACCCTTGTTTCTCATGATGTTGCCTCCGCTCGCCACTATCCGCGCCTTCGAGGCGGCCGCCAGGAAAGGCAGTTTTGCCCTGGCCGCCCTTGAACTCGGCATGACGGCGACCGCCGTCAGCCAGCATATACGCAATCTCGAGGCATGGCTTGGTGTTGCACTCTTCGAACGGCATGCCAGGGGCGTAACGCTGACGCCGGCCGGGAAGGATTTCGGGGGCACGGTTTCCTCAAGCCTCAGGCAGATCGCTTCCGGCGCAGAACGCATACGCGGCCGTCGCGATCGCATCACGGTCCGCCTCGCCAGCCTGCCTTCAGTCATTGCGCATTTTCTGACGCCGCGGCTTCCGCGTTTCCGGGCGATGCATCCCGATATTCAAGTGTCCATCAGCTATCTCGGCGCCAGGCAGGCCGTGCCGGCCGATCTCACCATAGAGCATGGCGTGTCTGCCGGGCCAAATGCCGTGGCGCTTCTCAGCGCCGAGACACGCCCCACCTGCGCTCCCGGTTACGCCGACCAATTCGGTCCGTTCAGCGAGGTTGCCAGCCTGTTGCAGGCGGAATTGCTGCATGACGATAACGAAATGGCCTGGCGGGCCTGGTTCGCCGCCGCCGGCACGGTCCCGCCGAATAGCACCGGCCCGATTTTCGCGGATTTCAATCTTCTCGTAACAGCGCTGAAGGCCGGCCAGGGCGTCGGTCTCTGTCCGACAGCACTTCTGCGTGACGAGATTGCGAAAGGCGAACTGACCGTTCTCTTCGAGCGCGCCGCCGACAAGGACAAATATTACTGGCTGGTGGAAACGGCGGAAATGAGTACATCGGCGAGGCTTCTGGCGAACTGGCTGTTGGCAGAAGCACGCGAAGCCGGGACTATTCCGCCACCATGACCTGCCCGGCCGCCTCGGCCGTCCTTTCCATGCGCTCTTTTGCCGACAACCATTGGAGCAACCGACCCGAGACGGCGCAGATGATGGCAAAAGCGACGAGACCGCCAAAAACATCCGAGAGATGATGCCCGCCCTGCACGAGGACGGCCGGCAGCATCAACAGGTTAAGCGGCAGGATGACGAGCATCGCCCACCAGTGCCTTGGTGCGAACCAGACAGACATCGCCGCCATGAAGATGTGGAACGATGGAAAACCGATAAGTCCCAGAACGCTTTTAGGGGAAAGGTAGCCAACTCCCTGCGTCGCAAGACCGTTCAGTTCCTGCCCATACTCATTGCCCACCGCCAGAGGAATTGCCTGGGAGACCCATTGGGGCAGCTCCATATAGGCAGATGGTCCGAATGTCGGGAAAAATATCCAGAAAACAATGCTCGCAAAAGCGCCCAGCACCCCGGTAACGAGGAAATGATGCAGCACCCGGTTCTTGCCCGTAAAGCCCAGAGTGAGGACAATCAATAGAAGCTGGGGAAGTGATGTCGCATAAACGAAGAACAGGATTGTCCCGATCCACGGATGCGTTGCCGCCCAGATGACAATGTCCTTCCAACTATAGCCAAATGCCGCGTCCACAGCGAAGAGCACATGATCGATCGTCGGGAACGCAATTGGCAGGAACATATAGTTGAAGATGGAGGCCGCGAGCGTGAAGAGGATAAAAAGCCCTCCCGACATGAGGGCGGCAGCTATACGGTCATCGCGCCCGCTTCTGCGATAGAATTGACCGAGAAGAAAGACGCCGGCACCCGCGAATACACACAGGAAGTACCCGGCATAATCCACGCTGATGCCCCTTGCTGCAATCAAGGCTGCATCAACGACAAATAATAAAGCGATAAAGCCAACGACGAAACGTTCCGCTGCAAATAATCGCATGGCGCTGGATCCCTGTTTTGATCGCGCAGTCTAAACAGGGAGTTTTAATACCAGGTTAGAAACCCAGCGCGAAAAGTCCGCCTGCCAGGAGCACGATCGGCACCGCGACGCCGACGATGACACGTTGGCCGGCGGCCAGAAAGGCAACAAAGCCGAGTACTGCCGCACCGATACGCAGCCACATCGGCGAGGACTCAAGCGTTCCGGTCGGAAACACGATCAGCTTGGCGGTGACCGCCATGACGAGTGACGTGGCAACCGCCCTCACCCAATAAAGCGCCTCGGAATCCTCTTTCAACCGGTTACCGGCGAGAACACCGAGCCAGCGCCAGAGATCGGTCGCCAGCCAGCCTGCGATTGCGATGAAGAGATAGGGTGCCCACCAATGGTCGCTCATCATGGTTCACTCTCCGGTGAGGCCGGTTTCATCCTGCGGCGGAATATGAGGCGATCGATTGCATAAGCCACCGTGCCTCCACCGATACCGGCATAAAGGATGTCGAATTCGGGCGCGAGGACCGCAAAGGCCGGACCGGCGATGACGCCGATGACAAAGGCGACCTTGACGACGGAGTGGCGCGCGGAAGCCCAGATGGACGCGATGAAATAAACCGGCGTCAGGAAGAACAGGACACCAGCAACCAGCGGCGGAAACGCGGCGACGACACCGTAACACAGGCCAACGATGATGGCATTGACGACGGTGAGCGTGATGCCAAACCCGGCAAACCAGGCGGCGCGGGCCTCCCGCGGCACCTTTGAAAGGTTCTGTGTTGCAAAGACCCACGCCGTAATCGCAACGAAATGCGAAAGGAACAGCAAAATCCAGGTCGGCGTCTTCGCGCCGCGCATTTCGGGAACGATGGAGGCCACCATCGGCATCATACGTACCGATGACAATGTCACCGCCAGAAAACAGGCGGCAAGATTGGCGCCGCCGACCATGGAGCCGATCAGGATCATCTTGGCGGGCAATGCCCAGATGAACAGCGTCATGAACACGGCTTCACCGCGGGCTACGCCCGATTCCAGTGCAAAAGCGCTGAAACCGACGAAGGATGTCATGAGAATAAGGGACGGCAGCGAGGATATGCCCCGCATTCCCCTGAAAAACCAGCCGCGCAATGGGATGGTGTCGCTATCGGCATTTTGCATTGCGAACCCACTCGTGCATGTCGTCTGAAATGCCGTGGCATCGCGGCAACGTCATACAGACGGAGAAATGAAGACTTGCCGCCGATTCCATTAAAGAGCGGCACGCTTCATGCATAAAAATGCCGGGCTTTCGCCCGGCATCTGTTTATCGATCAAAGACCGCGGTCACTTCTTCTTCGGTACTTTCGGTACGGCGTTGGCCTTGCGCCGCGGCTTTTCGGCATCGTCGGACTTGTCAGCTTCGGCGACGAGGACATCCGCCTCTTCCTTCGCTTTAGCAGCCTTGGAAGATGTTTTCGCCTTTGCCTTGCCCGGGGACTTCGCCGCCTTGAGTTCGGCTTCCGGCTGCGGCTTGACGGGTGCGGTCTCCGGCAGAACCTCTAGTATGAGGCCATCGGCACCGTCATCCTTCTTGCCGACGGTGACGCTGACGACGCCGCCCTTCTTCAGCTTGCCAAAGAGAATTTCATTGGCGAGCGGCTTCTTGATGTTCTCCTGGATCACACGAGACAGAGGACGGGCGCCCATCTTCTCGTCGTAACCCTTCTCCGCCAGCCAGGAGATCGCATCTTCATGCAGATCGAAGGTGACGTTGCGCTCGGAGAGCTGGGTTTCCAGCTGCATGACGAACTTCTGCACGACCTTGTGGATAACGGCGGTCGGCAGCGGCGAGAACGGAATGATCGCATCTAGACGGTTGCGGAACTCCGGCGTGAACAGGCGGTTGATCGCCTCTTCATCTTCACCAGTGCGGCGCGAAGAACCGAAACCGATGGCGGATTTCGCCATTTCGGAAGCGCCCGCATTCGTCGTCATGATGAGGATGACGTTGCGGAAGTCGATTTTCTTGCCGTTATGGTCGGTCAGCGAGCCGTGGTCCATCACCTGCAACAGGATGTTGTAGATGTCAGGATGCGCCTTTTCGATTTCGTCCAGCAGCACCACGGAATGCGGATGCTGATCGACGCCATCGGTCAGGAGACCGCCCTGGTCGAAGCCGACATAACCGGGAGGCGCACCAAGCAGGCGCGACACGGTATGACGTTCCATGTACTCCGACATATCGAAGCGCAGCATCTCGACGCCGAGCGAGGCGGCAAGCTGCTTGGCCACTTCCGTCTTGCCCACGCCTGTCGGGCCGGAGAAGACATAGGAGCCAATCGGCTTGTTCGGTTCGCGCAGACCGGCACGGGCCAGCTTGATGGCCGTGGCAAGCGCCTCAATGGCGATGTCCTGACCATAAACGACGGAGCGCAGTTCCTTTTCGAGGTTGGCGAGAACCATCTCGTCATCCTTGGACACCGTCTTCGCGGGAATACGGGCCATCGTCGCGATGGTCGCCTCGATTTCCCGTTCCGTGATCAGCTTGCGGCGCTTGGAAACAGGCAGCAGCATCTGTGCTGCACCGGTCTCGTCAATCACGTCGATCGCCTTGTCCGGCAGCTTGCGGTCCGAGATATAGCGGGCCGACAGCTCGACAGCAGCCTTGATAGCCTCATTAGAATATCTGAGGTGATGGTAGTCCTCGAAATAGGGCTTCAGGCCCTTCATGATCGCAATCGCATCATCGATCGACGGCTCGTTGACGTCGATTTTCTGGAAACGACGCACAAGCGCACGATCTTTCTCGAAGAACTGGCGATATTCCTTGTAGGTGGTCGAACCGATGCAGCGGATTGCACCCGACGAAAGCGCAGGCTTCAGCAGGTTAGACGCATCCATCGCGCCGCCGGAGGTCGCGCCCGCACCAATGACGGTGTGGATTTCATCGATGAACAGGACCGCGCCCGGGTACTCTTCGAGTTCCTTGACGACCTGCTTCAGACGCTCTTCGAAATCACCGCGATAACGGGTGCCCGCCAGCAGCGTGCCCATGTCGAGCGAAAAGATCGTGTCATTGGCGAGCGCCTCCGGCACTTTGCCTTCCACGATCCGCTTGGCAAGCCCTTCAGCGATCGCCGTCTTGCCCACGCCCGGATCACCCACATAAAGCGGGTTGTTCTTGGAGCGGCGGCAGAGGATCTGGATGGTGCGGTTGACCTCGTCGTGGCGGCCGATCAACGGGTCGATCTTACCGTTTTTCGCCTTTTCATTGAGGTTGACGCAATAGGCCTTCAACGCATCCTGCTGCTTCTTGGCGGACGATCCGTCCTCCTCGGGATTGCTGCGGTTCGGCTTGTTTTCGCTTTCCGGTTCGTCAGCGCCACGCGGCGTGCGCGTCTGGGACGTGCCGGGGCGCTTGCCGATACCGTGAGAGATATAGTTGACCGCATCGTAACGGGTCATTTCCTGTTCCTGCAGGAAATAGGCAGCATGGCTCTCGCGCTCGGCGAAAATCGCCACAAGCACGTTTGCGCCGGTCACTTCCTCGCGGCCGGATGACTGAACATGGATCACGGCGCGCTGAATGACGCGCTGGAAGCCGGATGTGGGTTTGGAATCCTCGTCGTAACCGGTGACGAGGTTGGTCAGTTCATTGTCGACGTAATCGCTGACAGTCTTGCGAAGGGCATCGAGATCGACGTTGCAGGCGCCCATGACGGCTGCGGCATCCGCGTCGTCGATCAGCGCCAGAAGTAGATGTTCGAGCGTCGCATATTCGTGGTGACGCTCATTTGCAAAGGTCAGTGCCTGGTGCAGCGCCTTCTCGAGACTCGGGGAAAAAGTTGGCACGTTGCGATCCTCATTTCTTTTCCATGACGCACTGCAGCGGATGCTGGTGCTGTCGGGCGAAATCCATGACCTGGCTTACTTTCGTCTCTGCGACCTCATATGTAAACACCCCGCATTCGCCTACGCCGTGCTGGTGCACGTGCAGCATGATGCGGGTTGCCGCTTCACGATCTTTCTGGAAAAACCGTTCCAGAATGTGAATGACGAATTCCATGGGAGTGTAGTCGTCATTCAGTAAAAGAACACGGTACAAATTCGGTCTTTTCGTCTTCGGCTTAACGCGGGTGATAACAGACGTTCCACGGTTGGTACCGCCCCCGTCTTCCCCTTCGCCCTCGCCCTGCATGTAGATCGGCTTAGCGATCATCTTTCATCATTCTCCAAACTGTTCTCAAACCGACAGCTGATTGCCAGGAGGGAGAACTTCGCCTCTCCATATTTAGGTCGTTAAGAAGCGATTTTAAGCCCCTTGCGCGACGGTGCAATCACTATTGCGTTTGCGAAGAGGCAAACCTCGCGAAAAGTGCGGGATATGAGAGGTAACCGAAGTCCGAGAAGACATACCTCGCCCGCATGGGCGCGCCTTCGCGCCAAATGCGGACGGCTGCGACAGGCGGCCGCTCTGCCGAATTCGGTTCGACGGCGCTGGTCTCACTCCTTGTCGTCGAGCATTTCGCGCACGGCGATGGCAAGCTGCTTCAACGAGAAGGGTTTGGGCAGGAAACCGAACTTGGCATCAGCCGGCAGGTTTTTCGCGAAGGCATCCTCGGCATAACCTGAAACGAAGATGAATTTCAGGTCTGGATAGGACTTGCGCAGCTCTCTCAGCAGCGACGGGCCGTCCATCTCAGGCATCACGACGTCGGAAACGACGATATCCACTTTGCCTTCCAGTTCCTCCATCACCTCCAGCGCCTCTGTGCCGGAGCCTGCCTCGTGCACGGTGTAGCCGCGCGTTTCCAGCATGCGCTTGCCGCCACGCCGCACCGCCTCTTCGTCTTCCACCAGCAGCACGACGGCGGATTTGCCTGTGAGGTCCAGCGGCTCCTCCTTCACCGGCTCGGCCGCGGCGACCGGCGCAAGCGCCGCCTCGCCTGGCTGCTGTCCAGTGCCGGGAACCGCCTCCACCACGTGGCGCGGAAGGTAGATGCGGAAGGCCGTTCCCTTGCCCACTTCCGATTCGGGATAAATATAGCCGCCGGACTGTTTGACGATGCCGTAGACCATCGACAGCCCGAGGCCCGTGCCCTTGCCCACTTCCTTGGTGGTGAAGAACGGTTCGAAAATCTTGTCCATGATCTCCGGCGGGATGCCCGTGCCGTTATCGGCAACTTCCACCATCACCATGTCTTCGGCCGGGAATTCGGGACGGCCGAGCGCGGCGATCTCTTCTGCGTCGACGTTGCGTGTCCTGATGGTGATCTTGCCGCCATCGGGCATGGCGTCGCGTGCATTGACGCAGAGATTGATGAGCACCTGCTCGAACTGCGACAGGTCTGTTTTCACCGGCCACAGATCCCGGCCGTAATCGACCTCCAGCTTGACATTGGTGCCGGAAATCAGCCTGTCCACCAGCATGCGCAGATCGCCGATCACATCCGTCAGGTTGAGGATTGCCGGGCGCATGGTCTGCTTGCGCGAGAATGCCAGAAGCTGGCGCACCAGTACGGCGGCGCGGTTGGCGTTTCGCTTGATCTCCATCAGATCGGCGAAGCTCGGATCGGCCGGACGCGCCTGCAAGAGCAGATGGTCGGACGACAGCAGGATGGCGGTCAACACGTTGTTGAAATCGTGGGCGATGCCGCCTGCGAGCGTGCCCACCGCGTTCATCTTCTGCGTCTGCGCCATCTGGGTTTCGAGCGCCTTCTGCTCTGTCACCTCTATGGCATAGACGATTGCCACCTCTTCCGGCGCCTCGTCGTCCTGGTCGATGACGGCATTGACGTAGAAACGGAAATGCCTGGTCTCGTCGCTCGGATGGCGGGAATCGAAGGGCGCGATATCGCCCTGACGGTCCTTGGCCTCGGCGAGCGCCTGTTCAAGGCGCGGCTTTTCATTGTCGTGAAGGACTGTCTCGAGTGCCACGCCGCGATCAATATCGTCGCGCCCGACAACGCCGGAGAACAGCTTGAGGAAAGGCGCATTGATGCGCAGGATGCGTCCATCGCCGTCAAGCGAGGCAATCGCCATCGGCGTATTGTTGAAAAAGCGCGTGAAGCGCATGGCGGAGGAAGATTCGGTATCCTCCTGCCCCTTGGGCCGCATCAGGACGATGGTACGGCTCTCACCCGGCGCGCCGTCCTTTGCGGTGACCTGGTGGACGAGGCGGGCCGGCATGCTCTGGCCGTTCACCCGGCGCATGTCGAGATCGAGGATTTCGGTGCGCTTTGCTGAACCCTGGGGCTGGACGGATTCGATCAGCGCCATGCCCTCGCCGGCGACGATGTCCGAGACCGTCATCGAGCCTGGCGAAAACTGTGCGAGATCGATGCCGAGCCATTCCGACAGAGTGGCGTTCAGATAAACGATCTCCCCCTTGCGACCGGCGGAAAAGAAACCGGCCGGCGCGTGGTCGAGGTAATCGATGGCATTCTGCAATTCGCGGAAAAAGCGCTCCTGATCTTCGCGCTCTGGCGTGATATCGGCAATCTGGAAGACATGCAGCCCCTCGCCGCCCGAATCCTTCAGCACCCTGCCCTTCAGCCTGTACCAGTGTGGCCCCGCATTGGAATCCTCGCCCAGCGGTTTCAGCAGGCGAAATTCTTCGTAGCCGTCGCGGCCTTCGCGCAGCATGTTGATGAGACGGTAAAGAGCCTCCGTCGCTTCTCGGCTGCGCGACAGCAATGTTTCAAGACTCTGGATATCGCTCGCCTTGGTGGTGCCGCTCATCCTGCAATAGGTGGCGTTGGCATAAACCATATGCCCCTTGGCATCTGTTATCAGCGTACCATCGGGGTGGGCAGAGAGAAACCGGCGTGCAAGCCCATCCGATTGCGATTGCGGCATCACCTCAATGAAACCGATGATCGACGACACCAGAAAGAAAATGCCCATCATGGCCAGCACACCAAGAATGCCGAGCACGATTTCGTTTTCGAGAGAATCCTTGAAATAGACAAAGGCGGCGGCAGCGGCGATCAGCACCAGCGCCAGCAGCAGAATGCGCAACACCGTGCCGGAACGGGCACGCCTGTCCACCAGCGGAAGGTCGTTGTCGCTTGTCTCGCGCACCCGTGTCATCTTGGCCTCGCAGTCGTGCAGGTCGTCATTCGAACAGTCCCGCACTCCGGACGGAATCGGGCAGCAGAATTTCTTGTAGCAACTCGCTCGACCCTCAAAAAGCTCCGCAGCGACACAAAGGCTTAAAAAGCACAGCGAAAACGGCTTCAAAACCGCATATCAGCCTCAAAAGACTAATGGCGCGTGCAGGTGAGTTCCCTCACCTGGCATTGGATCCGCGGCGCGGAGCACTCAATCCTGCCGTCACTGACGGTGCAGACCGAACATCCATCGGTAAAGTCCACACACGATGGGTTGTCCCGAACGAACTCATCCATCGTGAAAACCTTGCCTGGCGCCTTATCATCCGCCGCTGCCGAACAGGAAATCAACAGGGCGGCAGTGCAGCTCCTCAGTACGGGTCCGACGAGACGGGTTCGGAACATGGCAAGCGCTCCCTTCTATTGGAAGAATTGCAACTTTCGCTCTCGCCCAGCATTGAAGGACGAGATGTGGCGCTTTGGTGGCGCCGTTGCCATCGATAAGGCGATGCCCGTGCTGAAATGAATAAACCTTGTGTTGCGCCTAAAAAAATCGTCTTTTCGTGCTTGATGTTCACATTATAAGAACCACGGCAATATTAATTGCCCAAGAAATTAAAAAGCCAAAAATCTGAAGGGATGATCTCCATGATGGAAGATTTTATCGGCACCTATGGAAACCGTCTCATCGTCGCCGTCGTCGGTGTGGGTGTGGCCCTCCTCGTTCTGGCGATTGCTCTGTGGATCCTGCGCAGACGAAGCGGTTCGGCGCCCTTTATCCGCGGCGGCCGCAACCGGCAGCCACGTTTGCAGGTGCTTGACGCCACAGCCGTCGATGCGCGGCGTCGCCTCGTGCTGGTGCGGCGCGACAATGTCGAGCATCTGGTCATGATCGGCGGCCCAACCGATATCGTGATCGAGAGCGGCATAGGCGCGATCCCGATCGTCAGGGATGTGCAGGAGCCGGAACTCAAGGCGCTCCCGCGTCAGGAAAGCGAGCCGAAAAGGACCGAGCCTTCCATCTCACCGGAACGCCGCGCCGTGCTGCCGCAGCAGCAACCGTCTCAAGCCCCTGCGCCCGCTTCGATAGCGGAGGAGCCGGTGAAGCAGCCGCAACGGCCGGAACCGCCCGCTCAAGCCCAACGTCCCGCGCCGACAGCAGCGGCAGCACCACCGTCGCCGCGCCCGGCAACGCCACCGCCGCCTGCGTCCCCGCCTCCGACGGCGCGTGAATCCGCCGCGCCGGCAAGACCTGCACCTTCCGAGCGGGAGGCGGCCCGTCCTGCCCCGCCGCCAATACCGGTGACCGTAGCCGCCGCGGGCGCGACCGTTCTGCCCGTCGCCGCCGCGTCACTCCCCATCGCCCCGGAGCGGCCGGAGTTTAAGCGGGCCGAACCCTCGGCACCCGCTCCCGCACCGGTTGCGCCGCCGATCCCGGCCCAGGGACCTATAGAGGCAAAGACGGCAGAGGGCGGGCCTGCGGACGTTGCGCCGCCCGTTTTCGCTGCGCGCGAGCCGGTGATCAATCAATCCATCGCAGCCGATTTTCTCGACGCTGCGCGGGAGCGGGTTCTTCCCGGTATGAGCCCGGCGGCGAGCGCACCGTCTGTCCCGTTCCCACCCAAGCCTGAGAATCCGGCTGTCGCCGCCAATGACACCGAGCCGAAATTTTCAGACGAGCTGGCCAGCGATTTCGAGAGCTTCCTCGAAGCCGAGATCGCCAAAAGCAAGGAAGCCGATAGTGACCCGGGCACTTTCCCCGTAGCGGAAAAGCAGGCAAAACCGCAGCCGGCCACGCCACCAGTCACCGGCGCATCACCGGATGGTGACGTCCAGAAGGAAATGGCACGCATCTTCGGTGAGCTTTCGGTGACCCGTGACCGCTGAAGGGACGAATTTACCAGGCCAAGGTCCATTGCATAAAAAAGGGCACGGAAGCGTTTCCGTGCCCTTGTTCTTTTATAGTGTCACCGGTCTGAGGCGGCTTAGCCTTATTCGTCGCGGTAGACTTTTTCGCGACGCTCGTGGCGCTCCTGCGCTTCGATGGAGAGGGTCGCAATCGGGCGGGCGTCCAGACGCTTGAGGCCGATGGGCTCGCCTGTTTCCTCGCAATAACCGTAAGTTCCGTCTTCGATCCGCTGAAGGGCTGCATCGATCTTCGATATCAGCTTGCGCTGACGGTCGCGGGCGCGAAGCTCGATCGCCCGGTCTGTTTCGGAAGAGGCCCGATCCGCAAGATCGGGGTGGTTGGCGCTTTCTTCGGCGAGATGTCCGAGCGTCTCGCGCGCTTCTCTCAGGATATCGTTTTTCCAGGCTATAAGCTTCGCGCGAAAGTAGGCGCGCTGGCTGGCATTCATGAACTCATCGTCTTCCGAGAGCACATATTTGCTAAGATCGATCTTCTCACTCAACGCGATTCTCCTCGAAGAACATCTCAATGCGGCGGTGTATACTCCAATGATAGTGGCCGGTTCAAGTCTACAGATCAGTTTTCGGGCATTTTTAAAACTGACACAAAAATCATCTAAATGACTAATTTTTATTCTTTATTCGTATTGAAGCGATCTCTTCTTCAATCACTTCAATGCGACTTACCAACAGGAAAGAGCACTTGCGGTCCTGCAACCCAATCCTGTAGCATTCCGCCCGTGCCCTGACATTCGAACGCCGGTCCCCGCCCTTGACAGCATCTTCCCCGAGCCGAGTTTATCTTCTGCGTCACGCCAAGGCCGCCTGGGCGGCGCCGGGAGAACGGGATTTCGACCGGGGATTGAACGAGGCCGGCTTTGCCGAGGCGGAGGTCATTGCCGACCTCGCCGCCGACCGCCGCTACCGGCCCGAAGTCCTCCTGTCTTCCACGGCCGTTCGCTGCCGGCAGACAACGGAGGCCTGGCAACGGGCCTTCAATGAAGGCATAGACATCTTCTATGTCGATGAGATGTATAATGCGCGCAGCGAAACCTATCTCTCCCTTGTCGCCGCTCAGACGGAGGCGCAGTCAGTGATGCTGGTGGGCCATAACCCCACCATGGAGGCAACGCTGGAAGCGATGATAGGCGAGGACCTGCTACATGCCGCCCTGCCCTCGGGTTTTCCGACATCGGGCCTCGCGGTTCTGGATCACGACGGCGGTGCCAGCAACGGCAGAGACCGCTGGCGGCTGGTCGATTTCCTCGCACCGGGCAAATAATCGCTTCGGCGTGCGATGAATTGTGGAAAGAAGGCGCGCTGAAAATCCGATGGCGCGCTTCTTTTTTGGGCAACCGTATCTTCCTATATTGCAGCCGTGACCGTTTAACGCAGCCGGGAAATTGCCATTGCCGCCTTCTCTTACGTCCCTGACAGACAGTGCGCTCATTGCGTTCGATAATCTGGCCGACCGCGCGAGTAACCTCACTCACCCCACATTGCGGCTTGGTGTCACCGGCCTTTCGCGGGCGGGCAAGACGGTTTTCATCTCTTCGCTGGTCCACAATCTTCTCAACGGCGGGCGGCTGCCGCTGTTTGAGGCCATGCGCTCCGGACGCGTTTCTAACGTGCGGCTGGAGCCGCAGCCGGACGACGCCATTCCCCGTTTCCAATATGAAGATCACATCCAGGCACTGGTGCGCGACCGGCTTTGGCCGGATTCGACGCGGGCGATCTCGGAACTCAGGATCACGCTGGATTACCAGAGCGCCAGCGGCTGGGGCCGCTGGTTCTCGACCGGCAAGCTCTCTATCGATATCGTCGATTACCCCGGCGAATGGCTGCTCGACCTGCCGCTTCTGTCGCAAGATTACCGGCAATTCAGCGATACCACAGTCTCGCTGGCCGGAAGCGGGGTCCGCGCCGAGCTGGCACAGGAATGGCTGGCCATCGCCTCTTCGCTCGATATCAACGCGCCCGCCGACGAAATGACGGCCCGACGCTTGGCTGAAAGCTTCGCGGCCTATCTCAAGGCCTGCAAGTCCGACGAGAGATCGCTGTCGACCCTGCCGCCCGGCCGCTTCCTGATGCCCGGCGATCTGGAAGGGTCGCCCGCGCTGACCTTTGCGCCGCTTCCCGGCCTGACGGACGAAAAAGCGCCGAAAGGCTCCCTGCGCGCCATGATGGAGCGGCGCTACGACGCCTACAAGTCGATCGTCGTCAAACCCTTCTTCCGCGAGCATTTCGCCCGCCTCGACCGGCAGATCGTCCTGATCGACACGCTGCAGGCCGTCAATCGCGGTCCGGAAGCCGTTCAGGATCTGGAGCGGGCGCTGGGCGATGTTCTCGCCTGTTTCCGCCCCGGCACCAACAGCCTGCTGTCGTCGCTGATCGGCCGTCGCATCGACAAGGTGCTGATTGCGGCTACGAAGGCCGATCATCTGCATCACGAAAGCCATGACCGGCTGGAGCGCCTGACCCGGCGTCTGGTCGACCGCGCCATCACCACCATCGGAATGAATGGCGCCGGTATCGAAGTCATGGCGCTGGCTTCGGTTCGCGCCACGAGAGAGGCAAGTGTTCGACAGGATGGCCACGAACTGCCCGTCATCGTGGGCACGCCGATGGCCGGCGAAACCATCAATGGCGAGACATTTGACGGCAATCGCAAGACAGCGATCTTTCCGGGCGACCTGCCTGACGATCCGGAGCCATTGTTCCGCAGCATAGACCGGGATGGCGACAAGGCGACACTACCTGATGTCAATGTCGTGCGTTTTCGACCGCCCAACATTGACGAGCCGGGCAGCGGCGGCATTCGGCTTTCCGTTCCACATATCAGGCTCGACCGCGCCATGCAGTTCCTGTTCGGAGACAAGCTCGCATGAAAGCTCCCACACAAAACGATCCGCAGACGCGCCGCCCCGCCGCTTTCACGCTCGAGACGGAAGAGACGGCACGACCGTCCGCCACGCAGAAGCGAGCGCCGCGCAGTTTCGATGCGGAGATATCTTTGACGCCAGATGAAGATGATCCGTTTCTGGCACCTAAGGACATAGACGCTGCCGCTCTGCCCGTGGCGATACCGAAGAAAAGCCGCTTCTCCTTCGGCAAGCTGGCGCTGGGTGCCTTGGGTGTCCTGTTCTCGCTTGCCTTCGGGCTCTGGGCGGATCAGCTCATCCGCAATCTGTTTTCCCGCTCCGACTGGCTGGGCTACACGGCAACGATCGCCCTCATCGTGGCGCTTTTTGCGGTTCTCGCCCTCGTCGGCCGCGAAGTCTTCGGCATCATGCGGCTCAATGCCGTACAATCTCTCAAGGCGGATGCCGAGACGGCAAGCCTTGACAAGAGCCCGAAACCCGCCCGCGCCATCGTCACCCGCCTGAATGCCGTCCTTTCCCATCGGGCGGAAACGGCCAAGGGGCGCGCGGCGCTGAAGGAAACGGAAAGTGACGTCATCGACGGGCCGCATCTGATCGAGCTTGCCGAACGTGAACTGCTGGTGCCGCTCGACCGACAGGCGCGGGCGCTGATTCTCAATTCATCAAAACGGGTCTCGGTTGTCACCGCCGTCAGTCCACGCGCCGTCGTCGATCTCGCTTATGTGCTGTTCGAAGTGACGCGGCTGGTGCGCGCCATGGCAGAGCTTTACGGCGGCCGTCCCGGCACGCTCGGCATGCTGAAACTCCTGCGCGATGTCGTCGCCCATCTCGCCGTCACGGGCTCGATCGCCGTCGGTGATGGGCTCGCTCAACAGGTTCTCGGACACGGCCTTGCTTCGAAACTCTCCGCACGTCTCGGCGAAGGCGTCATCAACGGCCTGATGACGGCGCGAATCGGCATTGCCGCAATGGATCTTTGCCGCCCGCTGCCGTTCAGGGCTGTGAAACGGCCGGGAATCGGCGATTTCATGTCCGACCTCACGCCCGATTTAAGCAGTGGAAAGAGCGGCGAGAAAGCCTGATTGCTCGGCTTTGAGCGGTTCAAAAGGTTACGGATGACGCCGCAAATGAGAGTGAAATAAACCAAGCATTAACCATTCCGCCGGTAGATTGCAGCCTATCGAACAGGCTTCTTCGCCGGGGAAAGTATCATGTATTCGCGCTTCTTTTCGCTTGTGGGCGGACTTGCCGCCATATTGTCCGTCAGCGGCGGTTTCGGCATGTCTGACGTGCATGCCGCATCACGCGATCGCGACGACGTGTTTTTCCGCTCCGTTGCCGGCGTCTGGAAGGGTCCGGGCGAAATCGTCGCCGGCAAATACAAGGGCACGAAATTCACCTGCGACCTGACGGGCGAACCGCTTGACGACAAGCAGACCGGCATAAAGCTCGGCGGCACCTGCCGCGTCGGCGTCTTCAGCCAGCCCATGTCCGCCGTCATCAGCCAGAAGGGCAACAGCTACGAAGGCAGGTTCCTTGATGGCGCGGCGGGCAAGGGTCTGGACATCACCTCCGGACAGGTCAGCGGCGACAAGGTCGTCGTCGGCATCAACCGCGCCAAACTCAACGGTGCAATGGTTGCCCGCGTCTCCAACGACAATTCGATGAACATCACCATCTCGGTGAAGGTCGCCGATCAGATGATACCGGTCATCGGCGTCACGCTGGCGCGCGATATCGACCAGCTGGCTGTAGGCTCGATCAAGCCGTAAAGACTACAGTTTTTCAGCCATTGCCAGGCGGGAGTGTCCACCACTCCCGCTTTTCGTTTGCGCTGACAATGCCGCTCTTGTCCGCCTGCTGAAGCCATTCCCGGACGGACTTTCCCTTGACCTGGAGATCAGGCGCTATATCAGCAAGCGGCATCAGCACGAAAGCGCGCTCCGTCATGCGCGGATGCGGCACTTCAATGCTTTCCGTGACGACAGACTGGTTCCCGAAGGTCAGCACATCGATATCGATGGTGCGCGGGCCCCAGCGTTCCGTCCGTACCCGTTTCATGCCTTTTTCGATATCGAGGCACAGTTCCAGCAGCGCGGGCGCCGAAAGCGCGGTCTCGACCAAAGCGCAGCAATTGAAAAAATCGGCCTGATCCGTCTTGCCCCATGGAGGTGTGCGGTAAAGGTTGGAGACGGCCATCAGGCGGCAATCGCCATGCGCATCGAGTTCGCGCAGTGCCCTGGCCATGGCGGCGGCCGCATTGCCGATATTGCCGCCGAGACCCAGGGCAGCGACGGTCATCGTTTCAGGCTCGGTGCTCAACGCTCACCTGTGCATAATCCAGAATACCTGGAACCGGCGCCGAGGGCTTGCGCACCGTGATGCGCAGCCAGACGATTTGCGGATAACGGGCACGCAGCGCCTTGGCGATGTCGTTCGCAAGCGCCTCTATGAGATACCGGCGCTGGCCGACGACGATCTTTTCGATGACCGCGAAAGCCACGCCATAATCGACGGTGTTCTCAATATCGTCGGTTTCCAGCGCGTCGCCCGCCTCGACCTCCATCTCGGCGTCGACGAAAAAGCGCTGCCCCAACACCTCTTCCTGTTCAAGAAGACCATGACGGGCAAAGAAGGAACAGTTTTTCAGGATGATGGTATAGCGGCTCATCGCATCGCCTCCATGGCAGGACTGTTTCGCCGGAAAGCCGCACCCTCCTCGGGACATGACATTCCGGCACTCATTGATCTAGGCATCGGCCTTTGCCGACGCTTTGGCAAGAACCGCATCGGCGATTGCCAATGCATCACGCGTCGCGGCGACATTGTGCACACGAAAAATCGAAGCGCCGGCAAGCCTCAGGATCGCCGTCGTCGCAGCCGTTCCGATATCGCGTTCATCGGCCGCATCCCGGCACGTCAGCGACCCGATAAAACGCTTGCGCGACGTGCCGGCAAGAACCGGCAGGCCAAAGGCGGCAAGCTCGCTGAAACGGGCCATCAGCTCAACATTTTCCCGTTCGTCCTTGGCAAAACCAAAACCGGGATCCAGCACGACGGCATCGCGGGCAACACCCGCGTCCTCGGCGATCTCGAGCGAATGATTGAGGAATTCGAACTGGTCAGCGATGACATCGGCGAGCTTCTGCCGGTCGCGGCCGGTATGCATGATGCAGACGCCCGCGCGGGTGGCGGCGACCACGCCCGCCATTTCGGCGTCTTTCTGCAAACCGAAAACGTCATTGACGATATGCGCCCCTGCCGCGATGGCGAGCCGAGCCGTCGAAGCGCGGTAGGTATCGACGGAAATCAATACATCCGTCTCGCGGCGCAATTTCTCGATGACGGGTAGCACCCGATCCTGCTCCTCGGCTTCCGTTACCGCGGCAGCCCCGGGCCTGGTGGACTCGCCGCCGATGTCGATGATGTCGGCTCCTTCTTCCACGCAGGTCAGCGCCTGGGAAAAAGCCGCATCGACGGCGAGATAACGGCCGCCATCCGAAAAGGAATCGGGCGTTGCGTTGACGATGGCCATAATACGGCCACGCCCATCAAGTTTCAGGGAGCGGCCATGGGCCGCTTGCCACGCGTTGCTGCCGGCTGTTATCACGTAACACGTGCCTTTCGGAATAACGGAGTGTTATGCCAATTCTTATAAGTTCCGCTCCGCCTATGCAGCAAACGTTTTTCAAGTTCAACCGGAAGGCCGGGTCATGACCAAATCATCACGTGCTCTTTGCGCCGCTTTGGCGGTCGCAGTCGCACTTTCCATCCCCGGACCGGCTTTTTCCGAAACCATCGTCCGCAAGACCTATTCCTATTTTTCGATCAGCGGCAAAACCGCCGCCGACCTCGACCAGCAGCTTTCCAGGCACGGCCCGCTGACCCGCAATACCGGCGCTCGCCATCCGGGCGCGACCGAAATCAAATTCGGCGGCGAACTCACCTATGTCGAGAAAAACGGCCTTTGCAGCGTCGGAACCGCCAAAGTGGTGCTGAATACCCGGATTCTCCTGCCACAATGGAAAAACCGCCGCCGCACCACGGCGGAACTGGCCTTCATCTGGGATACGCTGCTTGCCGATATCAAGCGCCACGAGGAACGGCACGCCGAAATCGCCCGCACTCACGCCCGTTCGCTCGAAAGGCAGTTGACCGCGCTTCGCCCCCAGAAAAACTGTGAAACACTGCAGGAAATGGTTGGCAAGATCACCCAGACGGTGATGGACGAGCACGACAGGGACCAGATGCGGTTCGACGTGGTGGAATCGCGAAATTTCGATGCCCGCATGACACGGCTCCTGAAAAACCGGCTCGAACAGGGACAGAGCCGCCGCTGAGAGATCCGCGCCTTTCTTCCGACAAAGCTGAATGATTGGCCGACATGACGTAACGTGATGTCCGATCTCACCCGTGACTTCTGGTGATGGTGCGTCCGGTGAGACTCATTGTACGTTCTACATACGGTTTCGGACCATACTGTCTCAAAAGCTTTGATGGTCGCAGCCGCCTCCGGTTCTCCCGGTGCGCACTTGAGGGCTCGCAGGTGTTTCCTCCCTCGCCTGCATGCTGCGTACCCGCCTCGCCCCGCTCCCCGCTACCTTGGTGAGCGGGGCTTTTTCTGCCGCAAAGCCGTTTCGTCTCAGCCCTGGCGCTCAGGAACGTGAACGACGAGACCGTCAAGGTCGTCGCTCATCTTGATCTGACAGGAAAGACGCGAAGTCGGCCGCACATCGAAAGCGAAATCCAGCATGTCTTCTTCCATCGGCTCCGGCCCGCCAACGCGCTCCGACCAGGCGTCGTCGACATAGACATGACAGGTAGCGCAGGCGCAGGCACCGCCACATTCCGCGTCGATGCCAGGGATGGAGTTGCGCACGGCATTCTCCATCACGGTGGAACCGTTGCTCACGTCGAGTTCATGGGGCGTGCCGTCAAAGGCAACGATTGTCAGTTTTGTCATGCCGAAATCCAGAATGTGATCTAAGAACTGTTCTAAACACATAGAAAGGCCGGTTCGCCTTGGCAACCCGCTTGGAGGGCGCCCAGGGCCTCAACCGGCCTTGCGAAACCGCAATTTTGATGAATTACGCCTCAGCGGCAAAGTTTCAGGATGAAATTTTCCGCCTCGACAATGGCGGCCGCAAGCTTTGCAATCGCGACGCTGTCATTGCCACCAGCCTCCACGGCGGCGGCAGCCACAGAAACATCAAAGGCGCCGACAGCCTGTGCTGCGCCCTTCAAACGGTGCGCTGTCGCCTTCACGCCCGTGTCGCCGGCGCCCGCCATTTCGTGCAGCGCGGCGCGCGCATTGCGGCTGAACAGTTGCAGCACCTCGATCTCAAGATTCTTGTCGCCCATCGTCTGACGGGCCAGATGATCGAAATCGATAGGCTTTTTTCCAGTGACCGGCGCGCCGCCGCAATTATCGGGCGCTTCGAAAGCGATACTGACTGCTGCCATGTCTCAAATTCCTGTCTTGCCGTTTCCTGTTTCGTGTCACATCTGTGTCGTATTCAGGCATCCTAACCCGTGCTATCGGCTTAAATTACGGCGTGACGCGGCTGAAAATCTTCTGCTATGGTTAATTTATGTTAAACTTATGCGAAACAAGGCGTTCAGCGTGAAACTCAGGTTTAAAAACTGTTAAAAAGCCGACACTTCGCCACCACCGCAAATCCGCATTAATTGTTTCGAACACCTAAATGTGTCACTACGGTACTGCTGTTGCTGCGAGGCCTAAGCACAAGCTTTGTTATTGCGGCACAGTGTTGTAATTTCGCCCGAAAGCTGGATCACCAGCATTCGGGATTTGGTAAGTGGCGGGATTGTTCTCTCTTGGAGGGATATGTTCCGCTGGCATGATGGCGGCAGTCCGCCTGCATAGGCAGGCGGTCCAACGGCATGAAGCCGGGCGTATGTGTAACGAGGCGTAACCGCATGGCGAATAACAAGATCAGCGACTCTGTCGACGAGACTGCTTTCCAGGCATTGGAAGATGCCCTGCAGCTTGGCGCTTTCGAAGAAAAGCCGGAGACGCGGAAGACTGCAGCGCCGAAGCAGCCGGAGGCCAGAGTGAAGGAAGCCAGCAGACCGACCCCTGCTCCCGAAGTCGCGCGCACGCCTGTCGAACCGGCGCCGAAATCGCCCAATCTCGAAGCGGCCAATGACGGGTCCAAGCGCAGCCCGGCCATGATCCTCAAATCGCTGGAAGGCGGGTCCATCGGCGGCGCGCTTCGCAACGCCACGATCATGTCGGTCATATGGGCGCTCGGCGGCCTTGGCATCGCGCATCTTCTTTACGGCAATGCGCTCTGGAATATCGGTTCGCTTTCCGACCTCGCCGCGATCCCCGGCCTGATGGCGATCGTCGTCGGCATTCTGGTGCCGGTCATGTTATTCTTCGCCTTCGCCATCATGATGGCGCGTGCCCGCGATCTGCGCAACGCCGCCCGCTCCATGGCGGAAGTCGCGCTTCGTCTTGCCGAACCCGAAACCGTTGCCTCTGACCGCATCATGTCCGTTGGCCAGGCGGTTCGCCGTGAAGTCTCGGCCATGAATGACGGTATCGAGCGCACCATTGCGCGTGCGACCGAACTCGAAACCCTCGTCCATTCCGAAGTCAATGCGCTTGAGCGCAGCTATGCGGACAATGAGCTGCGCGTGCGCAGCCTCGTGCAGGAACTGACCGCCGAACGCGACGCAATCGTCAACCATGCCGAGCGCATCCGCTCCTCCATCGTCGGCGCGCAGGAACAGATCAAGGAAGAACTCTCCATCGTCGGCGAAGAGCTTTCGATGCGGATCGCCACGACCGGCGAGGCCTTTGCGTCGATGATCGACACACGTTCGGCGGCTCTCCTGGAAAAATCGCGCGCTTCGACGGAAGCGATGGGCAGCCTGATCGCTGCCAAGACCGAGAACCTGCTGCAGGCGCTGAACTCCTCCGGCACGACGATTTCCAACGAATTCGACATGCGGCTGCATAATCTCACCTCGACGCTGGACGAACGCGGTGAAGTGCTGCTCGAACGTTTCGCGATCCATGCCTCGACGCTCGACAGCGGCGTGGAAAGCCTCAACAGCGCGCTTGAGGAACGCACCCGCCAGCTCAACGAGACGCTTTCCAGCCGCACGCTCGAGCTCAACCGCAATATCGAACGCGGCCAGCAGATCATCGGCGGTTCGCTGGATACCGTGCTCGACAAGCTCTCCACGACGCTAGAGGAAAAAGGACTCTCCTTCCGCCAGAGCCTGCAGAGTACGGCCGACGACGCCATCATGGATCTCGATCTCCGCTCCGGCCTCTATGAGGAACGGATGCAGGCGACGGTGGGTCAGGTCAACTCGGCCTTCGATGAACACGTGGCGCAATTCGCCAGCGCCTTCGACCAGCGCGCCGGCAGCCTCGATAGCAAGCTGATGGAAAGCCTTGCCCGGATCAACGAAACCGTGGCGGGCGGTTCTGAAGCGCTAGACACCATGTTGAGCGCCGGTCTGGAACGCATCGGCACCACCATGACCGATCAGTCGCTGGCGCTCGCCACCGCGCTCGGCACGGGTCAGGAAATGCTGGAAAGCGCGCTTGAGGCCCGGACTCAGGCCTTCAGCGACGCGATCGGCCAGCGCACCGCCGAAATCACAGACGTCTTCGCCAATTCGCACGAGAAGATCGACGCCGTGCTGTCGGAACGCAGCAACGCCCTGTTCGGCGCGCTTTCGGCCAGCCAGAACCGTTTCGACGAAGCGCTCGCCAGCCGTTCCATGGCTATTACCGGCTCCGTCTCCGGCACGGCAGAACGCCTCGCTGCCATGCTCGACGAACGTGCAGCTGCGATCAACAACGTCGTCGCCGACGTGGAACGTCGCCTTGCCGAAACGCTCGAAACGCGGGCCGCAGCCATTACCGGCGCAGTCTCCGGCATCGAGGACCGCATCTCCGACACGCTGGAAAGCCGCACGGCTGCCCTGCACGACGTCGTCTCCGGAGCCGAGAGCCGTATCGCCGAAACGCTTGATGGCCGCACGGCTGCGCTTTCCAGCACCATTTCCGGCGTCGAGGAACGTATCGCCGACACCATGGACAGCCGCACGCTGTCGCTCGACATGACCTTCGCCAATGTGGAGGAACGGCTTTCCGAGACGCTCGACAACCGCACCTCCGCCCTCACCGGCATCGTAGCGAGCGCCGAAGAGAAAATTGCGGGCGCGCTGGACAGCCGTACAGCCGCGCTCGGCGATGTGGTGGCGGGCGCCGAAACCCGGATTGCAGAAACGCTGGACGGCCGCACCGCAGCCCTCAACGCCGTGGTTTCGGGTGCGGAAGAACGCATCACGGATGCACTCGACAGCCGCACGATGGCGCTGGATATGGCCTTCTCCGGAGTCGAGGAAAAAATCACCGAAACGCTCGATACACGCACCGCGGCCCTCGGCGAGTTGGTGGCCAGCGCCGAAACCCGCATCGCCGGCGCGCTCGACAGCCGGACGGATTCGCTGAAGTCAGTCGTTTCCGGCGCGGAAGAGCGCATCACCGACGTCCTCGACAGCCGAACCATGGCGCTCGACATGAGCTTCTCGGGCGTGGAGGAAAAGATAGCGGATATTCTCGACGGCCGCACCGCCGCCCTGCACAGCGCCGTTTCCGGCGTGGAAGACCGCATTGCCAGCGCGCTGGACACCCGCACGGCGGCTCTTTCCGGTATCGTATCGGGTGCGGAAGAACGCATCGCCGATGCGCTCGACAGCCGCACCATGGCGCTCGACATGACCATTTCGGGTGTCGAAGAACGGATCGCCGAAGCCATGGACGCCAGGGCGTCATCGCTTTCGCTTGCGGCGGCCGGCGTCGGCCAACGCCTGGAAGCCACTGCTTTCACGCTTGAAAATGCGCTTGCCAGCGGCCATGAGCGGCTCGAAACCATGCTCGGCTCGCAGGCCGAGCGTATTGCCGGATCGCTGGAACGCAACAGCGGTCTGATCGAGCTAAGCGTTTCGGGCGCGGCCAACCGCATTGAAAGCGTCGTTGAGGACGGCAGCACCCGGTTTGCGCAGACCGTGGAAGAAGGCGTCTCGCGCCTCGAAAGCAATCTTTCGCAATCGCACGAGGACATCCGCAGCACGCTTGAGCAGCGTCAGGCAGAAATTGCAGCCACGCTCAGCTCCGCCACGACCCAGATGGGCGACATGCTCTCCGAGCAGGCGATGATGATCGGCACCACGGTCGCCTCCAGCGCCAGCATGCTTGAACTGTCGCTCGAAACCCAGCAGGAAACGCTGCAGAAGGCGATTGACGGTAGTGCGGCAACGCTGGAAGAGCGTCTTCGCAACAGCGCCGGCGATATCGCCGTCAAGATCGGCGAAGCCGCACGCGAAATCGGCGGCGCGACGGACGCCCTCTCCTCGAAAATCGAGACCTCTATCGGCAACGTCACCACCCGTCTCGACGAAACCGGCACCCGCATCGAGACCTCTCTCGATACGCTTCAGGCACGCGTCGGCGGCGATCTCGCCAATGTGAACACGTCGATCGAGGATGCCGGCCGCCGCTTCGCCGAGGCGCTGGAAGACAAGACAGCCGTCTTTGCGCGCACCAGCGATGAGGCCGCCGAGCGGATTACCGGCATCCTGGACGAGCAGACGACCCGCGTTGCCGACACCTTCGAAAGCCGCACCAGCCGCCTGGCCGAAACCTTCGATACCGGCACGGCCCGCATCGATGAGCGCCTCGGCACGATGGACCGCGCACTGACGATCGGTCTCGAAAACGTCAATCGCACCATCGAAGGCAAGGCCACCGATCTTGCTGTCAGCCTGCGTGGCGCGGTCACCTCTGCCACGCAAAGCATCGGCGACGAAGCTGCCCGTTCCTCCGCTCTGCTGGCGAAGTCCGGCGCGGAGTTCGCCGAACAGGTGCAGGCACAGAACGAGGCCTTTACCAAGGCCATCGAGGAACGCTCGGGTGAAATCGTCAACCGTATTTCGGATGCACAAACGCGCCTCTCCGGCCAGGCTGCCGCCGTGGCGCAGACCTTCTCCGAGGCGGGCAACATCATCGTCAACAAGGTTGCCGAGGCTGAAGCCGTTGTCCGCTCACAGGTTGGTGTCATTTCCGAGACTTTGACGGGTGTTGAATCCGCCCTCGACGCGCGCGGCGAATCGATCCGTTCGGCACTGGACAACCGCACCCGCGAACTCAACTCGATGCTGGCCAGCCGCTCCGCGGAGCTGTCTCGTCTTATCGAGGAGAAAGCCAAGCCGGTCGTCGACGAATATGCCACCATTGGCCGCGAAGCCGCCGAAAAGATCGTGTCCGCTGCCCAGCAGAGCGCCGAGCTTCTGTCGCAGAGCAATAGCGGCATGGTCGGCATGGTGGAGCAGGCAATCAGCGATTATGCCGCCGCCGGAACGGATGCGGCAAGCAAGCTGGTCGCAGCCACCCGCCAGAGCACCGACATGTTGTCGGAAACCCATACTGCAATGGCGGACGCCGTCGAACAGGGTATCGACAAATATGCCCGCGCCGGAAGCGAAGCAGCCAACAAGCTGGTTGCCGCCACTCGTCAGAGCACGGATATGCTGTCGCAGACCCATAACAGCATGGCCGAAATCGTCGAACAGTCGGCAACCAACTTCAATTCGGCCGTTGAGCGCGCCGCTCAGGGCTTCGGTGCAGCGGATGAAGCGCTGAATGCGTCTGCAGCCCGTTTCTCGGAGTCCGCGTCGCAGGCCGCCGACATGGTGTCCAGTTCCAGCCGTCTGCTGGAAGGAAAGATCGACCGTCTGTCGAATATTTCCGGCCAGACGCTGGCGCAGGTCGCTGGCATCGTCAGCCGCTTCGAAGAACATTCGAAGGTGCTGAGCCAGGCATCCGAGCTGCTGAATGCCGCCCAGTCGAGCCTCGTCGGCACGCTGGAAGAACGCCAGGATGCGTTGCGCAGCCTGTCTGTCGGCCTCGTCAAGCGTTCCGAGGAAATCGAAAGCGCCATGCGCAATGTCATTGGTGTGGTGGAAACCACACTTAACGAGGCTGAAGAGCGTTCGCAGAACGTCGCCGGCAACCTGCGTGAAAATCTGCAGGCTTCCTTCTCCGATATCGGCCGCTCGCTTGATGAAACCGAACAGCGCGCCCGTTCGGCGGCACAGACCATGCGGGGCGCCCTGCTCGCCGCCGGTCAGGATGCCAGCCGCTCGATCGAGAGCACGCTCTCCGACGCGCAGAAATACTCCGACGAGCTGGTCAACCGCCTGCGCGGCGGTGTCGAATCCTCTCTCTCCGAAGTCGACAACCTTCTCGGCAGTGCTTCCGAAAAATCCAATGCGGCCGCAGCCAACCTCAAGGAAACGCTGCGCCAGGCTGTCGAGGAAGCGGTGAGCCGCTTTGCCGGCGCGACCGATGAAATCCGTCGTTCCAGCCACGATATCCGCCGCGAACTTGACGCGACCCGCGCCGAACTGAAGCGTGGTGCCTTCGACCTGCCGGAAGAAGCCAAGGAAAGTGCGGCCGCAATGCGCCGCGCCGTATCCGAGCAGATCAAGGCGCTGCAGGATATTTCCCAACTCGTCGGCCGCTCGACGCAGCAGATGGAAGTGTCCGAGCCGGTTGCCCGCGCCATCGCCGCAACCCAGCCCGCCGTCGAGCGCCGTGTAGAGCCGCGCCCGCAGCCCGCAGCCCCGGCGCCGGTTCAACAGCAGCGCCCGGCGCAGCAGCAGCCAGCATCTGCCCTGCGCGGCACGTTGCCGCTCGAAAATCGCCAGGTCGAAAACCGCCAAGTCGAGAATCGTCAGGCACCCGCTCCGGCGCAGCCGGTCGCACCAAGCCAGGCGGGACGTCGCGAAGAAGGCGGCGGCTGGATCAGCGATCTGCTGCGCGGCGCCTCCCAGGAGACGCCCGCAGCCTCCGCACCGCGCGCCAGCACCGAGCAACAGCCGACCCGCGCAGCCGACACCCGTAATCCCCGTCACATGGTGGAATCGCTGAACTCGCTCTCCGTCGACATCGCCCGCGCCATCGATCACGATGCGTCGGTGGAACTGTGGCGCCGTTACCAGCGTGGCGAACGCGACGTCTTTACGCGTCGTCTCTACACGCTGAAAGGCCAGACGACCTTCGACGAGATCAAGCGCAAATATGAGCGTGAAGCGGAGTTCCGCACCGCCGTTGACCGCTATATCAACGATTTCGAGAAGCTGCTTGCCGATGTGGCCCGGACCGACCGCGACCGGACCGTGACACAATCCTACCTCACCTCAGATACCGGCAAGGTCTATACGATGCTTGCCCATGCGGCGGGTCGGTTCAATTGATCCGAACGACACTGAAAGAAAAACCCCGGTGAAGACCGGGGTTTTTCTTTTGCGCGAGCCAGTTGCTTCGCCATCCTTTCACGCTGGGCATTTGACCAGTATGGCCTGCATCAAATCTCGAACGTGCCTGATGCAACCCGCACCGCGTGGCCGCCGATGCGGGCGCGGCCGATTTCGCCGTCCTTGATGTCCATGCGCAGGTGGATGTGAGACGGCCTTTCCATCTCCACCCCCTGCTCGATCAGAAGCGGATAATGTCCGTCAGTCAGCCCGTCGAAATGGTGGATGGCGCCGGAAAGCGCGGCGGCGGCCGAGCCGGTTGCGGGGTCTTCGGCAATGCCCATATCCGGGGAGAACATACGGGCATGGAACTTTGCGGCGTGATTGACACCGCCGCGACAGTAAATATAGGCCGCCGTCAGCAGCCCCTCAACCAGCGGTGCGGTGCGCAGCCACAGACCGGCGTCGAAATCCATATCACGCACTGCGGCGATATTATGCATCGGCACCAGCAGGAAAGGCACGCCGGCCGTCCAGATCGATGGCACATGATTTTCAAAACCGAGATGGCCTTCGCTGACACCCAGCGCATCGGCCAGGGCGGCATGATCGAGGGGCAGGTCCACCCTTGAAGATCTGCGCGGCAGATCGAATTCCGCAAAGCTGACGGCGCCGGCGCGCATTTTCACCGCGCAGCGCACGGGCCCCACCTTCTCCTCGAGTACGCAGACCATATCGATGTCGTCATCGCCATCCCCTCGATTGCGCTCGGCAATCGCTACCGCGGCGCCGACGGTCGGATGTCCGGCGAAAGGCAATTCACCCGAGGGTGTGAATATGCGCAGGGAAGCCGCGTGCGCAGGGTTGCTGGAGCGATTGATGAAAACGGTCTCGGAGAGATTCATCTCCCGGGCGATGGCCTGCATCGTCCCCTGATCGAGGTCATCGGCGTCATACATTACCGCCAGCGGGTTTCCCGCCATTTTCGTCTCGGTAAACACATCATAGATATTGTAGTGCAGCGCCACACCCGTCTCCTGCCATTCGAAACCTCGTCTGCCTTGCGCAAACTGCATCAGGCCGCCTTACACCGCAACCCTTGTTGCGACAGGAAATCAAGAAGCTGTGGAACGGCGCGATTCAATGGCATGGCCTTGAGAACGTCTCTCTGCCCGAAAGGCCTTGTCGCCGGCGGCCGTCTTCATGTACCAAGGATGCGTCTTGCGGCTTGCGACCGGAGGTCTTGAACGACTTTCGAAGATTGCGAACCGCTTCAACAGGTTACATTGCAGTCGCAGGCCGGGTCCCGGTCTTCGCCGTTGTCGAGGGAAGCGGATGTCGCATTCTACCTATTCACTATCCTTCGTAGCCTCCGCGACTGCGGAGGCGCAGGCGGCGCTGGAAGAGCTGAAAAGCGCTTATGGCAATACTCCGTTTGTCGAAGCGGACGTCATCGTGGCTCTCGGCGGTGACGGATTCATGCTGCAGATTCTCAACGAGACGATGAATTCCGGCAAGCGTGTCTACGGCATGAACCGGGGCTCGGTCGGCTTCCTGATGAACGATTACCGGGTGGAAGGCCTCATCGAACGCATTGCGGTGGCAAGCGGCAACGATTTCCACCCCCTGCGCATGACGACGACGGATTCCGACGGCGACGAGTTTACGGCGCTCGCCATGAACGAAGTCAGCCTGTTCCGCCAATCGCATCAGGCTGCCAAGCTTCGGGTCGAGGTGGACGGCAAGGTTCGACTGGAAGAGCTGATCTGCGACGGCATGATGGTGGCGACGCCAGCAGGGTCCACGGCGTATAATTTTTCCGCCCATGGACCGATTCTGCCGCTGGAATCGCCGCTGCTTGCACTGACGCCGGTCAGCGCTTTCCGTCCGCGGCGCTGGCGCGGCGCGCTTTTGCCGAATAAGGTCACGGTCGACATTCATGTTCTCGAACGCGACAAGCGCCCGGTGAACGCGGTGGCCGACCACACCGAGGTGAAATCCGTTCGTCATGTACGGATCGCACAATCGCAGGACAGGACGGCCAGAATTCTCTCGGATCCGGACCGTTCGTGGTCGGACCGGGTCCTCGCCGAACAGTTCAACAATTGAAGCCAACGATCGACAATGCCATGCAACTGACAAGAACCCTCATCGCAGCCTGCCTTTTCGCCGCCGCCGTGCTTCCGGCGCGGGCGCAGACGGAAGCGATTGACGCGCTGCCGGTTTCGGCGATCTTTGTCACCAGCAGCGGCATGTGGGAAGATCGCAATCTTGAGCCGGTGAAGGGGCCTGACGGGCAGCTGCGGCCCCCACCTGCCTCACCAACGCGCGGCTATTACAAGGTCATCGCCATACGCCAGGGCGATGGTACGGCGAAAATTTATCTGCAGCGCATCGCCTTTACCGCCGAGGGGCCGAATCTTCTCGAAAATATCGAGCTCGAGGAATTCAGTCAGATGAAGTCCTATGTCACGGATATTCGTCCCGAAAGCTCGAATGGAGCGCCCGCCTCGCCCGGCCTTTTCGTGACGGTTTATCTCAAGACCGATCCGATGAGCAAGGAAGCGGAAAGCTGGACGATCCTGATCGACGAGCTGGGTGAGATGAAGGTTGAGAAGGCTTCGAACTAGCCCGTGATTGGCCGGTGGGCAGTCGTCATGCAATAGTCTGGGTGTTCAACTCATGAGGGCCATCCAGAACTGCACCGAAATGATGCTTCCACAAGCGCGCGCCCAGTTCGCCGCTGCGGTCGAGACTCGAGCCGACCGTCAGCCACGGCAGAAGCGTGGGATGAAGTCCCGCATCGAAAAGCGCAAAACCGGCAGCCAGAACGCAGGTATCGGCCTGGATGCCGCAGACCAGCACGCGGTCGAGCTTCAGCGACAGAAGATAGTCGATGGCCTCCCGTGGCGGCGCATAGCCATGTTTGATGAAGATGCGATCGGCAACCACCAGCGACTCATCGTCCCTGCCCGGCTTCCAGCCCAGTTGCCGTTCAAATGGCGTCACGCTTTCGTCATGGCGTTCGACAGTGGCGAGGCTGGGCATGGTCTGCGCGAGACTGGATATCTCGGCAACCAGCGTTGCCGGAGGATTGAAGCTCGGCTGGACGTCGACGATATAGAGCGCCTGATTCATGCATCTCCTCTAATGAAAAACCCCTCGCAATGGGTTCGCGAGGGGTGATCTTTTTCGATCGAAGCGCCTGGGGCCTCAGTCGATATCCGCCACGTCCACATCCGCACCGCCGCTGATGCGGTGGGCAAGAGCGGCTTCCATGAATTCGTTCAGGTCGCCATCCAGCACGTTGCCGGGCGCCGTGCTTTCCACGCCGGTACGCAGATCCTTCACCAGCTGGTAAGGCTGCAGGACGTAGGAGCGAATCTGGTGGCCCCAACCGATATCGGTCTTGGATGCCGCCTGCGCATTGGCCGCTTCTTCCCGCTTCTGCAGCTCCACCTCATAAAGGCGGGCACGCAACATGTCCCACGCCTTGGCGCGGTTCTTGTGCTGGGAGCGTTCCTGCTGGCAGGCGACGGCAATACCGGTCGGAATGTGCGTGATGCGCACGGCTGAGTCCGTGGTGTTGACGTGCTGACCACCCGCACCGGACGAACGATAGGTATCGATGCGGCAATCGCTTTCATTGATATCGATCTGGATCGAATCGTCGACGACGGGGTAAACCCAGACGGAAGAGAACGACGTGTGGCGACGCGCGTTGCTGTCATACGGCGAAATGCGGACGAGGCGATGCACGCCCGATTCCGTCTTCAGCCAGCCAAAGGCATTATGTCCCTTGACGAGGATCGTCGCGGACTTGATGCCAGCTTCTTCGCCATCGTGGACTTCCAGAACCTCGACCTTGAAACCTTCACGGTCGGCCCAGCGGGTATACATGCGCAGCAGCATGTTCGCCCAGTCCTGGCTTTCGGTGCCGCCAGCGCCGGAGTGCACTTCGAGATAGGTATCATTGCCGTCGGCCTCGCCTGAGAGCATGGCTTCCACCTGACGGCGGTTTGCCTCGCTCTTCAACGCCTTCAGCGCGTCTTCGGCGTCCTTGACGATTTCATCATCGCCCTCCATCTCGCCGAGTTCGATCAGCTCGATATTGTCCCGGAGCTGCTGCTCCAGCGCCTTGACGCCATTGATGCTGTCATCGAGCTGCTGGCGCTCGCGCATCAACTTCTGCGCCTCTGCGGCATCGTTCCAGAGGGTCGGATCCTCTGCCTTGTTGTTCAACCAGTCCAGTCGTCTTATCGCCTGGTCCCAGTCAAAGATGCCTCCTCAGCAGGCTTATGGCCTGCTTGATTTCGTCGACTACGTTCACGATTTCATTGCGCATTTCGCTGGTTCTTCACCTTCATTGAAACTCGTTGCTCAAATAAATGCGGGGGGCGCGGATGTAAAGACCCGCGCCCCCGCCAAACGTCATGGCTGATGTCAATAAAGGCCGCCGCCACCGCCGGTGATGGCCTGCTGCGCCTGTGGCGAGGTCTTCAGAATATCTTCCTGCGACATGTAGCCTTCAGCACCGATGACCGAGAAGCTATCGGCCGGGCCTGTGCCGGGCTTAAAGGCTTCCATGATCGTGTCCGGTTCGCCTTCCGCTGCCGCCATGCCGGTCTTGCGGTTGACGGCGACGAAGTTCATGCCTGCAGGCACGATGAACTTGCTCGGCTGGAGATGCTTGGCCGCATCGGCGATGAATTCACCGAAAATCGGCGCAGACAGCGAGCCGCCGGTACCACCGCGACCGAGCGGTGCGGGCGAGTCGAAACCAATGTACAGGCCGGCGACCATGTCCGGAGTGTAACCGACGAACCAGGCATCCTTTTCATCATTGGTGGTGCCCGTCTTGCCGGCAACCGGCAGATCGACCTTGATCTTGCCTGCGGCCGTACCGCGCTGCACGACACCTTCTAGCATGGAGGTGGTCTGATAAGCGGTCATCGGGTCCAGAACCTGTTCGCGGTTGTCGACGATCACAGGCTCATCCTGGTTCTGCCAGCTGGTAGCGTTGCAACCTTCGCAGGCGCGCTCCTCATGACGGAATATCGTCTTGCCGTAACGGTCCTGAATGCGGTCAATCAGCGTCGGCTTGATCTGCTTGCCACCATTGGCGATGACCGAATAGGCCGAAACCATACGCATCACGGTGGTTTCACCCGAACCGAGCGACATGGAGAGAAGCGGCGGCATCTTGTCGTAGATGCCGAAGCGTTCCGCATATTCCGCCACCAGATTCATGCCCATGTCCTGCGCCAGACGCACGGTCATCAGGTTACGGGACTTTTCGATGCCGAGGCGCAGGGTCGAGGGACCTGCAGAACCGCCGCCGTAATTCTGCGGTTTCCAGACCTGGCCGCCCGACACCACCTCAATGGGCGCATCGAGAATAACCGATGCCGGCGTATAGCCATTGTCGAGCGCCGCTGCATAGATGAACGGCTTGAACGAGGAACCGGGCTGACGCATTGCCTGCGTCGAGCGGTTGAACTCCGATTGCGCATAGGAGAAACCGCCGACCATGGCCAGAACGCGGCCGGTATGCGGGTCCATCACCACCATACCACCCTGCACCTTGGGCGGCTGCCGCAGCCGATATTCATTTCCGGAGCTGGAAAGCGGTTGCGCATAGATGACGTCACCGACTGTCAGGACGCCAACCGGAGACTTGGCGGTGGCTTTCTTGCCTGCCGCGTCACGATAGGCCCAGCGCATGTTCTCCGCAGAGATGTGACCGCGCGTGCGCTTGTCGCCATCTTCCGCATCGGGGTCGGCCTGGATGCCGATATCGACACCATCTGCGGCAACCGCAAGCACGACCGCGACCTTCCATTCCGGAACGTCTCTCAAGCCCTTGACCTTGGCAAGCGCAGCCGTCCAGTCGCCGGCCGTCTCGATCTTTTCGATGGGCCCACGGAAACCGCGACGCTCATCATACTGCACCAGACCATCCTGAAGCGCCTTGCGGGCCTCCATCTGAATCTGGGGATCAAAGGAAGTGCGAACGGAAAGGCCGCCTTCGAGAAGTGCTTCCTCGCCGTATTTCTCAACGATCTGGCGGCGGACTTCCTCTGCAAAGTAGTCGGACGCGAAGATATGCGCGCCACCGCGGCGCAGGTTCACTCCAAGCGGCTGTTTCTTGGCGTCTGCGGCGTCGGAGGCCGTGATATAGCCGTTTTCGGCCATGCGGTCGATCACCCAGTCGCGACGCTCGAGAGCCGCCTTTTCGCGGCGGATGGGATGGTAATTGGCCGGGCCTTTCGGCAGCGACGCCAGATAGGCGGTTTCCGCAATGGTCAGTTCCGTCACCGACTTGTTGAAATAGGTGAGCGCCGCGCCGGCGATGCCGTAGGAATTCAGGCCGAAGAAGATCTCATTGAGATAAAGCTCAAGAATCTTGTCCTTGGAATAGGTCTGCTCGATGCGGAAGGAAAGAATGGCTTCCTTGAGCTTGCGGTCGATGGTCTGGTCGTTTGTCAGCAGGAAGTTCTTCGCGACCTGCTGGGTGATGGTGGATGCGCCCACCGGACGGCGGCCGGAGCCGAAATTCTGGATATTGACGAGAATGGCACGGCCGAGGCCCCACACATCGACGCCGGGGTGATTGTAAAAATTCTTGTCTTCCGCGGACAGGAAGGCGGCCTTCACCCGGTCGGGAATGGCCTGGATCGGCAGGAACAGGCGCTTCTCATGGGCATATTCCGCCATAAGCGCACCATTGCCCGCATGCACGCGGGTCGTGACCGGCGGTTCATAGGTGCTCAGAACTGCGTAATCCGGCAGGTCCTTCGTCACGCCGTGCAAATAAATCGCACCGGCGGCGGCGGCGCACAGGAAGAGCACGCTGGCCAAGCCGAAAAAATATCCAATCAGTCTGATCATACCAAGCTACCGATAATTCGAATCGTAACCATCCACGCCCGAGGAAACGGGCGCATCTTTGCATATCGCGTGCCGTTTTGCACACCATACCTTCGATGACAAGCCGGATACGGCAGCATTCGCTGATATGTTACCGGGCCACCAGCCCGCAACTCCGCGCCAACGCTTTGCGGACCGCCACCGAATCCGAGTTCCGAGTAACGCGGCGAATGTGAGTAAAATAGGGCTCGGCCCCGTTATTCATCCGCAAGGTCCCGAATTGAACAGCATTTTTAGCGATCAATGGCAACGCGGCAACAGCTCTGCCGACGCGGCGCATTTCCCTTCAACCACCGTTCGCCAGAGCCTTCGAACGGTACCGCCCGACGGCTGTTGCCAGCGTATCGGCCACCTTCTTGCGCCATTCCGCATCGAGAAGCAGCTTCTCGTCGTCAGGATTGGAAAGGAAACCAAGCTCGAGAAGCACCGATGGCACGTCATGGGCGCGCAACACCATGAAACCGGCGTAACGATGTGGATTGTTGATGAGACCAACCTGCCCCTCGAAGGAAGAAACGATGTTTTCGGCAAGCGTCACCGAGAACGCCTGGGTTTCCCGGCGCGTGAAATCGAGGAGAATATCGGCGACTTCCGGCGGCTCGCTGGAAACGGCGACACCGGCGATCTGGTCGGACTTGTTTTCACGCTCCGCCAATTCCTGCGCCATACGGTCCGACGCGCGATCGGACAATGTATAGACGGTCGCGCCGCGTATGCCCTTCTGTTTCAGTGTATCGGCATGCAGGGAGATGAAAAGATTGGCGTTGTTCTGCCGCGCGATCGTCACGCGTTCGGACAAGGCAAGAAATGTATCGGAATCGCGCGTCAGGAAGGCCTTTATGCCGGGCTCGCGGTTCAGGCGCTCCGCGAGCTCCTTCGCGAACATCAAGGTGATGACCTTTTCCTCGGTGCCCGTCGTGCCGCCTGAGGCGCCGGCATCGATGCCTCCATGACCGGCGTCGACCGCGATGACGAATTCCGCCGGGCGGGAAGTCTTGTCCGCGGGAGAAATCGCGGCGGTGGTAACGGGCGCAGGCGCCTGCCAATGCTGCTCCTTCACAAGTTCGGCGAACTTGCCCTTGGTGGTGATTTCCGTATCGAGGACGAAACGGAAGGACTGCCCGTCATCGGCCTTTTTCGTTTCAGCGACCGCCACCCGCACCGGCTTCTTCGCCGTCAGCACGATACGGGCGCTGTTTTCCCCCATTCCGCCGAAGCGAATATCGGAAAAAAGGCCGGTCGGCCTGAGATCGGATGCGGAAAAGCTGAAATTCACCGCCGGGAAGTCCACGACGATGCGGGCGGGCGAATCGAGATAGTGAACGTCGAACTCCGGCTCTTCGGCAAAATCGAGAACGATGCGCGTGCGCGCCTCATCACCGATAATGCGGGCCTGATGCGCGACAAGCGGCTCCGTGGCCTGGACGGCCGGAACGACGGAAACCGAGGCGACGGCAGACACTGTCACGACAGCCGCAAGCCGCGCGATTCGCGCGCCAATCCACCCTGCCCCACCTGATTTCGTTGCGCTGCGCGTGAAATTCATGGTCTTCAAGAAATTCCGTATTTCAGTCATTTTCGATAACCGGCGCGGTAAAACACCCGGAACGGTGCCGTTTCAACCACGCCGGACGACAATTTGCGCGTTTGCGCCTCACCATCGCAGGCCTTGGTGAACCAATTGTTAACCCGGAAATTCCACCAACAATATGGCATATTTAGCCAGCCTATTGCTATTATGACAGAGAAAACATACAACATGGATGAGGGTTAAAAGTGTTGACGGGATAGATGCCCGCCGGCTGCCAATCGAAAAAGACGCTGGCGCTGCAAATCGGGCAATCATCTGCCGTCGTTACATTTATCCTGAAACTCGATCAATTCCGGCCGTGGCCGGAGACCTACCCGGTGGCGCTGCCACCGCCGCTCTGAGGAGAGCAAATTCATCGGACCCCAAGGGGTCTATATATTATTGTCGTTCCGCCTGGCCAATGATGTCGCAGCAGTTTTCACATGAACCGGATACCAGGAGCAGGCCAAGCGCCTCGCCGTCGGTCCGGATGCTGCCAGTTTACAGACGCCCGGCAGGAGACTTCATTTCCGGCACATCCTTGCACTCATATGAAAGGCTCGTCCGTGTGGCGGGCCTGTTCTCGTATAAAACAAGGCTGCGCCGAGGAGCACAGCTTACATGGCAGACAAAATGCTTATCGACGCCTCCCACGAAGAGGAGACACGCGTAGTCGTTGTCCGTGGGAACCGGATCGAAGAATTCGATTTTGAATCGGAACACAAAAAACAGATCCGCGGCAATATCTACCTTGCCAAGGTCACCCGCGTTGAGCCCTCCCTCCAGGCGGCCTTCGTGGATTACGGTGGAAACCGTCACGGCTTTCTCGCTTTCGCGGAAATCCATCCGGATTATTACCAGATCCCGCTCGCTGATCGTCAGGCCCTGCTGAAAGCGGAAGCCGAGGATCATCGCCGCAGCGACGATTTCGAATCGGCCGATGCGCCTGAGCCCGCCGCCCCGATGATCGACCTTTCGCAGGTGGATCAGCCGGATGTCGGCATTGTTTCCGCAAGCGAAACCACTGAGACCGTTGTGACGGAAGAAGCTGCACCCGTCGTGGAAGCGGTTTCCGAAGAAGCGGCCGTCGAAGTCGTCGCGGAAGAAGCGCCGGCTGAGGAAGAAAAGCCGAAGAAGCGCGTTCGCCGCCCCCGCGCCAAGAAGAAGACAGCCGAAGAAATCGCAGCCGAGGCGGCAGACGCGTCTTCCGAAGACGATGGCAGCACCGGCGGTGAAATGGCCGCGATGGTCGATACCGACACGATTTCCGAGGAAGTCGAAGGTCTTCGCCGCGGCAATGACGATGATGACGACGACGATGACGATCACCACGAAAAGGAAGTGATCGAATCCGTCGGCGCCGAAGACGCCATGGAAGAAGTTCCAGATCGCGTTGCCCGCAAGCCGCGCAAACAATACCGCATCCAGGAAGTCATCAAGCGCCGCCAGATCCTTCTCGTGCAGGTGGCCAAGGAAGAGCGCGGCAACAAGGGTGCTGCACTCACCACCTATCTGTCGCTGGCCGGCCGTTACTCCGTGCTGATGCCGAATACGGCGCGTGGCGGCGGTATTTCCCGCAAGATCACCCAGCCGACTGACCGCAAGCGTCTGAAAGAAATCGCGCGCGATCTGGAAGTGCCGCAGGGTATGGGCGTCATTCTGCGCACCGCAGGCGCCAACCGCACCCGCGTCGAAATCAAGCGCGACTTTGAATATCTGATGCGCCTGTGGGAAAACGTCCGCACGCTGACGCTGAATTCCACGGCTCCCTGCCTCGTTTACGAGGAAGGCTCGCTGATCAAGCGTTCGATCCGCGATCTCTATAACAAGGATATCAGCGAGATCATCGTTTCCGGCGAAGAAGGCTATCGTGAAGCGAAAGACTTCATGAAGATGCTGATGCCGAGCCACGCCAAGGTTGTTCAGCCTTACCGCGACATTCACCCGATCTTCTCGCGCTCCGGCATCGAAGCGCAGCTCGACCGCATGCTGCAGCCCCAGGTGACGCTGAAGTCCGGTGGCTACCTCATCATCAACCAGACCGAAGCGCTGGTCTCCATCGACGTCAACTCCGGCCGTTCGACACGCGAGCATTCCATCGAGGAAACCGCGCTGACGACCAACCTGGAAGCTGCGGAAGAAGTGGCACGCCAGCTGCGTCTGCGCGACCTTGCCGGTCTTGTCGTCATCGACTTCATCGACATGGAAGAAAAGCGCAACAACCGCGCCGTCGAGAAGAAGCTCAAGGACTGCCTGAAGAACGACCGCGCCCGCATCCAGGTCGGCCGCATCTCGCATTTCGGCCTTCTGGAAATGTCGCGCCAGCGCATTCGCGCTTCGGTGCTGGAATCGACCACGCAGGTCTGCCAGCATTGCGGCGGCACGGGTCACGTGCGTTCGGAATCCTCCATCGCGCTGCATGTGCTGCGTGGTGTCGAGGAATATCTGCTGCGCAACACCACCCACAACATCACCGTGCGTTGCACGCCGGAAACGGCGCTCTATCTGCTCAACCACAAGCGCGGCACGATTGTCGATTATGAAGGCCGCTTCGGCGTGTCGATCATCATTGCCGCCGACTCCGGCGTCGGCGCCCAGCATTTCGCCATCGATCGCGGTGAAGCCGTCGAAAATCCCGTGAAGATCGAAAGCCTCATCCAGATGCTGCCGAACTTCGTGGAAGAAGAAGACGATTTTGTCGCCGAGGTGGAAGAGGACGAAGACGAGGAAGAAATCGTCAAGACCGAAAGCGCCCAGCCCCGTCAGCAGCAGCAGGGCGACAATGGCGAAGAAGGCAAGCGCAAGCGCAAGCGCCGTCGCCGCCGTCGTGGCAAGGGCGGTCAGAACGACCAGAACGGCTCGCTTGAGGCCGGTTCCGGCAACGACGCTGACGGCGACGATGCCGAGGGTGATGACGACGGGATCGACACCGATGACAATGGGGTTGAGACCGAAAACGGCACTGCGGAAGCTGTAACCTCCGAAGAGGAAAGCAAGCGCAAGCGCCGCCGCCGCGGGAAGCGAGGCGGTCGCCGCAATCGTGCAGAGGACGAAGCTCTCGACGCTTCCGGCGCTGAGGACGAAGGCGAAAGCGAAAGCGACGAAGCGCCTGTAACTGAGGCACCGGTAACCGAAGAGGCGACCGCAGCCGAAGTGGTGGAAGGTGTCGTTGCCGACGTCGTGGAAGAGGAAGCGCCGAAGAAGCCGCGCCGTACCCGCAAGGCGAAGGCCAAGACGGAAACCGAAGAAGCGCCGAAGGCCGAAGCCGTTGAAACGGTGGAGCCGGTGATCGTTGAGGAAACCGTCGTGGATGTCGCTGTTGAAGAAGCAGGCGAAGCGTCGGCCGATGTCGCTCCGCAGGCGGAAGCACCGGCGAGCGAAGAAAAGGTCCGCGCGAACCGGGGCAGCAATGTTTCAACTTCGGAGCCGGTGGTTACATCGTCGTCTCCCAATCCCGATGGCGACGAGCCGAAGCCGCGCAAGGGCGGTTGGTGGCAGCGCCGCGGCTTCTTCTGAGAGAAGCTACATTTTGGATAAAAGACGCCCGCAACGATGTTGCGGGCGTTTTCTTTTATGGATGCAAAGAACGGGCCCTTTTAGGGCCACTAACATTTTCTCATCCCATGCTTGTCACAGGAACGCAGTCAACGCATTCTCACGGCGGGAGCGCCCTTTCAGCCCAAGGATCTGGGCTGGCTGGATCCCTTTAACAGGCACGGGATGAGGAGTGGGAGAGGCCAACCGTCAGACAGACCTTGTGAGACCACCATCCACGCGGATATTCTGGCCGGTAATATATCCTGCCCCCTCAGATGCGAGAAATGCCACTGTGGCGGCGATCTCTTCGCTCTTGCCGTAACGTTGCATCGGAACGCTTTCGCGGCGTTCTTCCGTCGCCGGCAGGCTGTCGATCCAGCCGGGAAGGACATTGTTCATGCGGACATTATCGGCTGCGTAGGTATCGGCAAAAATCTTGGTGTAGGAGGCAAGGCCGGCGCGGAACACGGCGGATGTCGGGAACATGCTGCTCGGTTCGAAAGCCCAGGCAGTCGAGATGTTGACGATCGCGCCCGCCCTCTGCCTTACCATGACCGGGGCGATGATGCGCGTCGGGCGAATGACGTTCATGAGGTAGACATCGAGCCCGGTATGCCATTGTTCGTCGGTAATATCGAGGATGGCGGCGCGCGGGCCATGGCCGGCGCTGTTCACCAGCACGTCGATACGGCCGAATCTCTCAAGCGCCAGATCCGTCAGCCGTTGCAGGTCTTCATTGGACTGGTTGGAACCGGTAACGCCGATGCCGCCCAACTCTTTCGCCAGCGCCTCTCCCTTGCCTGAAGACGACAGGATAGCGAGCTTGTAACCATCCGCGGCCAGGCGTTTCGCAACGGCAGCTCCCATGCCGCTGCCGCCTGCCGTCACCACCGCCGCTTTTTCTGCCGACATCGCTTTTCTCCCATTCCAAGTCTGACGGACAAGCCCGTATGGCGGTCCTTCTTCAGCTTAAACTGTCTCATCTTTAACGGGTTTCCAAGACGAGTTCGAACCAGAAAGGCTTGTCGAGGCATGCAGAAAAATTGATGCTGATGCGTCAGCCCGGGCCGACACCCGTCGGGTGAGCAGACCGGCTATCCGCCGGTGCTTCCTCCCTCTCCTGCAAACCATAGTCACGCATCACATGCGCGATACGCAACCTGTAATCGGAGAAGACGCCAGTCCGGCCGAGCGACTGGGCGGCGCGATGAGGCAGGGTGTTGCGCCACGCTTTCACCGCCTCCTCATCACGGAAGAACGACAAGGAGAGCATCTTGTTCGGATTGCCGATGCTCTGAAACCGCTCGACGGAGAGGAAACCGTCGATGGTTTCAAGTTCTCCCCGCAGGCCGGCGGCCATATCCAGATAATGTTGCTTCTCGCCTGCGGCTGGCCAGACCTCAAAAATAACGGCGATCATCGTCCGGCTCCCGCGTGGGGGGCGGATGCGAGGCGCAGAAACAGTCGGTCCTCGCGACGGATGAATTGTTCGCGGCGCGCGAATTCATAATTTTCCTGCCCGGCCGGATCGGCGGCGAGCCGCGCCCTATAGGCTTCGTAAGCGGCGAGGTTTTCGATGTTGTAGACACCGTAGGCAATGGTGCTCGATCCCTCCTTCGGCGCGTAATAACCGATCAGATCAGCCCCGCAACGCGGGATCGCCTCTCCCCAGTTGCGGGCATAGCGTTCGAAGGCATCGACCTTGAAAGGATCGATCTCGTAGCGGATGAAACAGGTCAGCATCGTTTGTCTCCTCATGTTCTGCCTCTCCCTTCTACGCCATTGCCATGCCTCGATGCTTCGGTTACCATCGAAGCATGAAAGACGGACCCGTGATTGCCAATGTTGCCGCCCTTATCGGCGATCCTGCCCGCGCCAACATCTTGACGGCGCTGATGGACGGGCGCGCGCTGACAGCGAGCGAGCTCGCGGAAGCCGCGGGTGTGACCCTGCAAACTGCCAGCGGTCACCTGTCAAAGCTCTCGGACGCACAATTGCTGAAAGCGGAAAAACAGGGTCGACATCGATATTTCCGCCTCTCCGATGAGGATGTGGCGCAGGTTCTGGAAGCGTTGATGGGGCTTGCCCAACGCACTGGCGCGGTACGTGTGCGCACCGGGCCGAAGGACAAGGCGCTTCGTGAGGCGCGCATCTGCTACGATCATCTGGCCGGGGAAAGCGGCGTGGCACTGCTTGCCGCCATTACCGCAAAGGGTCTCCTGACGTTAGGTGATGATCCTGCCTTAACGGAGAGCGGACGCGACTTCTTCTCGAACTTCGGCATAGACCTTTCGCCGCTCGAAAAGGCCCGCCGCCCGGTCTGCCTGCATTGCCTGGACTGGAGCGAACGCCGGCATCACCTCGGCGGCGGGCTTGGCGCATCGCTTCTTGAAGCGATGCAGCAGCGCGACTGGTTGCGGCGCGGAAACGGCCGTGTGCTGACCTTTACTGCCAAGGGTGAAAAGGCGTTCAACAGCACCTTTGGCTGCACGCCCGCCTGATCTCCCCAGCGTATGATACCCGGTTATTTCAGCCAGCCGGCTATACGCCCAACGGCCTCGGCAATGTCAGACACGGAACCCGCATAAGAAATCCGCAGCGCCCTGTGGCCTTCCTCCGGGTCGAAATCCATGCCTGGTGTCGCTGCCACGTCGATTTCTGCCAGCATACGCTTTGCGAAATCCATGCTGTCATTGGAAAAACGGCTGGTATCGACATAGGCATAAAACGCGCCATCCATTGGGGATGCCAGCGGCAGGCCTATTTCCGGCAGTCGCGCCATCAGGAAATCGCGATTGGTGCGATAGCTCTCCCGATAGACATCCAGTTCCTCGGCCGCCGAAAAGGCTGCGGTCGCCGCAAGCTGCGACAGTTCAGGCGGGGAAATATAAAGGCTCTGGGCCAGACACTCGACCGGACGGACGAGGTTTTCCGGCAAGACCATCCAACCGATGCGCCAGCCCGTCATGCAATAATATTTGGAGAAGGAATTGATGACCACCGCATTGTCGGTGATTTCGAGTGCGCTCGTCTCTTCGCCGACGAAGGTAAGGCCGTGGTAAATCTCATCGGAAATGAAGGCCATGTCGCGGCTTTCGCAATAGGTCGCAAGCCGCTTCAGCGCCTCGCGGCCTGTGACGGTGCCGGTCGGATTGGCCGGGCTTGCCAGCAGAACGCCCTTCAGCTTGCAGCCCGCTTTCGTTTCCGCACGCTCCAGACTTGCCGGCGTCAGCGTGTAGCCGGTTTCAGCCGTGACCGGCACTTCCACGACGTTGAGGCCGAGAGCCTTCAGGATATTGCGATAGGCCGGATAACCGGGCCTCGCGATCGCGACATGATCGCCCGCGTCGAAAAGGCTGAGAAAGGCAAGATTGAAGGCCGCTGACGAGCCCGTTGTCACGGCGATGCGAGCCGGATCAATCGCGACCTGGTGACGCAACCGGTAATGGCCGGCAATCGCCTCCCGCAGTTCGCGCAGGCCGAGCGCATCGGTATAACCGATCCGCCCATGTTTCAGCGCCTCTTGAGCCGCTGCCAGCGACGCCTTCGGTGCGGGATGGGAGGGCTGGCCGACCGCCATGGAAATGACGGGGCGGCCCGCCTGCCTGCGCCTGTTCGCCTCCGCCAGAATATCCATGGCGTGAAAGGGTTCGACTGCGCTCCGCTTCGACATCGTAATCAAGGGCATGCTCTTTCCTGAACCGTATTTCAGAGACTTGCCGCAGAATCACAATCTTCACAATCATGCGACCATAATGCGGACAAGTATTTTTGCCGTATGGCATTTGGCTTAAAGTAAGGTAATTGCCTTCATAAGATTTCAAGAGGCTCCGGCCGCACAGAATGAGGACCGATATGGCGCATTTTCTCCGTTCCACCCTTCTTGCCAGCGTGACGGCCCTTTCAGCGGTATTCGCCTCCCTGCCCGCGCATGCGCTCGATGAGCAGCAGAAGAAGGAAATGGGCGAGTTCATCAAGCAGTATCTGATCGAGAACCCGGAGATCATGCTTGAGGTTCAGGATGCGCTTGAGCGCAAGCAATATGCGGCGCGCAACGCCAAGGCGGCAGAGGCGGTCGCCGACAACAAAAAGGCGATCTTCGAATCGAAATTCGATCTGGCACTCGGCAATCCCGATGGCGACGTCACACTCGTTGAGTTCTTCGATTACAACTGCGGTTATTGCAAACGCGCCATGGGAGACATGGACAACATCCTGAAGAGCGACAAGAAAATACGCGTCGTGCTCAAGGAATTCCCGATCCTCGGACCGGAATCGGTCGCCGCACATCGGGTCTCCAATGCCGTGAAGCTGCTGGCGCCGGCCAAATATCCGGAGTTCCAGCGCACGCTCCTCGGCGGCCGCGGACGGGCGAATGAGGACAGCGCCATGGAAGTCGCGACCTCGCTCGGCCTCAAGGAAGCCGATATCCGCAAGTCGATGGCGGAAAACCCCAATGATGCGCAGGTGCAGGAAACCTACAAGCTGGCAAACAGCCTCGGCATCACGGGAACGCCGTCTTATATCGTCGGCGAAGAGGCGGTTTTCGGCGCCGTCGGCGCCGACCCGCTGAAGGAGAAAATCGCCAATATGCGCAGCTGCGGTAAAGCCACCTGCTCCTGATTGCTAAAAAAGCAAGTGCATTCCCTGTGAGATGCCGGCCTCGCGGCCGGTTTACGGCTTGCAGGGGCTTTTCCTTGGCGGCTGCGCAGTCTATAGGTGTCGCTGATTTTCGTATGGAAACGTGAATGAGCAACATCATCATCGTCATCAACGGCCCCAATCTCAACATGCTGGGAAAAAGGGAACCGGGTATCTATGGTGGCAAGACGCTGAAGGACATCGAGAATGATTGTCTTCAAGCCGGTGCCGATCTCGGTTTCGCAGTGGAATTCCGCCAGTCCAACCACGAAGGCGTGCTCGTGGACTGGTTGCATGAGGCGGGAGAAAGGGCGGCGGGTGTCGTCATCAATCCCGGCGCTTACAGCCACACCTCTATCGCGTTGCACGACGCCATTCGCGCGATTTCCACGCCCGTCGTGGAAGTGCACATTTCCAACATCCACGCCCGGGAAGAGTTCCGCCACAAATCGATGGTCTCACCGGCAGCGAAGGGCATGGTCTGTGGTTTCGGACCATATGGATACGTCATGGCGCTTCACGCGCTGAAAAACATCACGGCATAAAAAGAAACAAAGAATAGGGTTTGTCATGTCTGAAAAGAAACAGGGTATCGACAAGGAACTGATCCGCGAACTCGCGAATATCCTCAACGATACCGACCTTTCGGAAATCGAAGTGGAGCAGGATGACCTGCGCATCCGCGTTTCGCGCGCCGCTCCCGCAGCCACGGTTTATGCCGCAGCACCGCCCGCTTATGCACCGGCTCCCGCAGCAGCGCCCGCCGCGCCGGCAATCGCGGCCCCTGCTGCTCCGGCAGCAGCCGCTGCACCGGCACGCAACCCGGCAAACACCGTGTCTTCGCCCATGGTTGGCACAGTCTATCTCTCGCCAGCCCCTGGCGCCCGCCCCTTCATCGAAGTCGGCGCAACCGTCAAGGAAGGCCAGACACTTCTCATCGTCGAGGCCATGAAGACCATGAACCAGATCCCGGCTCCGAAGTCCGGCAAGATCGTGGAAATCATCGTCAACGACGCACAGCCCGTGGAGTATGGCGAAGCCCTCGTGGTCATCGAATAGAGGCGGTTCAGCATGGTTTCGAAGATCCTCATAGCCAACCGCGGCGAAATTGCGCTGCGCGTCCTGCGCGCCGCCAAGGAGCTTGGCATTCCCACCGTCGCCGTGCATTCCACGGCGGACGCGGACGCCATGCATGTGCGCCTCGCCGACGAAAGCGTATGCATCGGCCCACCACCTTCGCGTGACAGCTACCTCAACATCCACCAGATCGTTGCGGCCTGCGAAATAACAGGTGCGGACGCCGTTCACCCCGGCTACGGCTTCCTGTCGGAAAACGCCAAGTTTGCCGATATCCTTGACGCGCACGGTATCACCTTCATCGGGCCGACCGCCGAGCATATCCGCATCATGGGCGACAAGATCACCGCCAAGCAGACGGCGCAGGAACTTGGCATTCCCGTGGTTCCCGGCTCCGATGGCGAAGTGAAGCCTGAGAACGCGCTGGAAATCGCACGCACGATCGGCTTTCCGGTCCTCATCAAGGCAACCGCCGGCGGCGGTGGTCGCGGCATGAAGGTGGCGAAGACCGAGGCCGATCTGGAAGAGGCCGTTGCGACTGCCCGCTCCGAAGCGGCAGCAGCATTCGGCAACGACGCCGTCTACATGGAAAAGTACCTCGGCAAGCCACGCCATATCGAAGTGCAGGTGTTCGGCGACGGTGAAGGCAATGCCATTCATCTCGGAGAGCGCGATTGCTCGTTGCAGCGTCGCCACCAGAAGGTGCTGGAGGAAGCCAACTCTCCGGCTCTGACGGTTGAACAGCGCATGAAGATCGGCGAGATTTGCGCGAGCGCCATGCGCAAGCTGAAATATCGCGGTGCCGGCACCATCGAGTTCCTTTATGAAAACGGCGAGTTCTATTTCATCGAAATGAACACACGTCTGCAGGTGGAGCATCCGGTCACGGAAGCGATTACCGGCATGGATCTCGTGCAGGAACAGATCCGCGTCGCATCGGGTCAGGGCCTCTCGGTCACGCAGGCCGATATCGAATTCCATGGCCACGCCATCGAATGCCGTATCAATGCCGAAGACCCGCGCACCTTCGTTCCCTCGCCTGGCACGCTGACCTATTTCCACACGCCGGGCGGCCTTGGTGTGCGCGTCGATTCGGGCGCCTATCAGGGCTACAAGATCCCGCCCTATTACGACAGCATGATCGGCAAGCTCATCGTTCACGGCCGCGACCGTGACGAATGCATTCGCCGCCTGCGTCGGGCGCTCGACGAATTCGTCGTCGACGGCATCAAGACCACGCTGCCGCTTTTCCAGGATCTTCTTCAGAACGAGGATATCCTGAAGGGCGATTATGATATCCACTGGCTGGAAAAATATCTGGCCGGTGACGCGTCTCACTAAGACGATATGGCTGGGCGGCGCAGCAGAAATAACGACATAACGGTCGATATCCTGCTGCGCGCCTATTCCGCCGGCCTGTTTCCGATGGCCGATTCGGCTGACGATCCCGAGCTTTTCTGGGTCGAGCCGGAGGTGCGCGGTATCATCCCGCTCAATTCCTTCCACATTTCCAAAAGCCTCGCCAAAGTGATGCGCAAGAAGCCATTCGACATACGCTTCAACACCGCTTTCGAGGCTGTCATGGCGGGCTGCGCCGCAGAGGCGCCGGACAGGCCAAGTACCTGGATCAACGCCACCATTCGCAGGCTTTATAGCGAACTGCATCAGATCGGCCATGCCCATAGCGTCGAGGCCTGGGAAGGCAAGGAGCTCGTCGGCGGACTCTACGGCGTTTCGCTGGGAGCGGCATTCTTCGGCGAAAGCATGTTCTCCCGTCGCACCAATGCATCGAAGATTTGCCTCGTGCATCTGGTGGAGAGATTAAAAGCAAGTGGCTTCGTGCTGCTCGACACTCAATTCACGACGGAGCATTTGAAAACGTTCGGCGCCATCGATGTGCCGAAGCTTGAATATGCGAAAATGCTCGACGTCGCCGTCAATCGGCCGAGTCTGCAATTCTAGACGTTACCTTGGGTTATTTGCTTGCCGTAGAGGGAGCAGGCACTTCCGAGTCCTGTTTGCAACCCGTCAGCCATACGTCATAGATCGGGTGTTCCACGGCGTTGAGGCCGGGGCTGTCGGCGAACATCCAGCCGGTGAAGATGCGACGGATTTTACGGTCGAGGGTGATTTCATCCACTTCGACAAATGCGTCGATCTTCTGCGCTTCCGTCTGGTCGCGCGAATAACAGACCTTCGGCGTGACCTGAAGCGCGCCGAACTGCACCGTCTCATCGATATAGACATCGAAGGACGTGATGCGGCCCGTGATCTTGTCGATGCCGGAAAAGACTGCAACACGGTTTTCAAGCCGGGCGGCGGAGACGGGCGAGATGAGGAAGGCAGCAGAAACCGCCGCGAACAGCGTCACCGTCAGCGCACGCAAAGAACGGTCCCGCGTGATTTTCCTCATACGATGTGTCTCCAAAATTTGCCTGTGTCGGGACGCCGACCGGATCAACGCCTAAGGGCGGAATGTGGCAAAAACCGGTGAGGCCGGATGCATGCGCGGCGTTTTGCACAACACCGCGCATCGCGATAGCTCAGTTGCCGGGTGTCCAGGCGTCGTAGTCGCCGGTCACACGCGGGCGCTCCCCGGCCACAGCCAGCGAGCCCTGAGGGCGATAGGCCTTGGACGAGCCTGTGAGGTTTGGCTGGTGCGGCTTCTGCCACTCGCGCGCAACGTAGCTTTCCTGGCTCGGCGGAACGTCGGTGCGATAGTGCATCCAGCCATGCCAGCCGGGCGGAATGGCAGAGGCCTCAGCGTAGCCGTTATAGATCACCCAGCGGCGCGGCATGCCCCAGGAGGTGGTGCCGCCTTCGTAATAGGTGTTACCCAACTCGTCCTGCCCCACCTTCTTGCCGAAACGCCAGGTGTGAAACCGCGTTCCGATCGTCTGGCCGTTCCACCAGGTGAAGATTTGCGTCAGGAGAGTCTTCATTCTACGTTCCTCGGGCTTGAATGCGCCGCAGCGATTTTCCGTGCACGGCACAAGACATGCTTATGCCGCCCCTCACGCCAATTGTCCAGCATTTCAAGATATATCCGTGCTATTTCAGCTTCATCCTGAAGCCTAGATGCCGCTTCTCGAAACCCAGCCGCTCGTAGAAGCGGTGCGCGTCCAGCCGGGCCATGTTGGAGGTGAGCTGCGCGGCTTTCAGGCCCTGACGGCGGGCTTCATCAAGACAATAATTGATCATCACCGCGCCGATGCCGCGACCGCGCATGTCGGCCCGTGTCTGCACCGCTTCGATGACCATAGACTTGGCCCCTCGCCCGACGAGCTTGGTGAGGATCGCCGTCTGAAAGGTGCCGACCACCTCGCCATCCAGTTCGGCGACGTAAAGCGTTTCGCTCGGCGACGCCTCGATCGCCCGGAAGGCGGCAAGATAATCGGGCTGTGCCGATTCGTCCGCCGTATCGCCGTGGCCGCCGATCTCGTCAGCGGCAAAAATGGCGGCGAGCGCCGGCAGATCGTCTTCACGGGCCGTTCGAATTATCAGATTTTCCAGGGTCGCGTTCATCAGGTCAGGCTCTTTTCCATCACGATGCCGGGCAGCCCCTCGATACCCGCCATGCGCTCGATTCGGTCCACCTCGACAAATCCGACGCCTTCATAGAAGTTGATTGCGACAGTATTTTTGGGCTCAACCTCAAGCCGCATGATTTCCGCGTCGGGAAAGCAGGTTTCTAGCTCTGCGAAGAGATCGCGGCCGACACCCTGCCGCTGTAAATCGGGCGCCACGTAAAGCTGGTGCAACAGCGCCGTCTTCGCCATCTTGGTCGACATGGAGCCGTAAGCCATGCCGCCGATCCGCTTGCCGTCATCGGCGACAAGGAACTCGCCGCCTTTCTTTTCGACGCGGTCTTTCATGGCCTGCGGCGAATGCCAGGCTGCGATCAGCTGGTTGACCTTATCCGCGCCGTAGATCGCGTCATAGGTCGCGTGCCATGTCGTCGCGAGCAGCGCCCGGACTGGCTCGATGTCACGCAGGCTGGCTGTGCGGATGAAAAACATGATCTGGCTCCGTCTTGAAACAGAAATGCCGGGCGTGGATCCCGGCAGAAGTGATGTCAGTCGCCCTTTTTGGACGTCATCCTCTGGTTTGCCCCACCGTGTGGCTTAATCGGGAATAATCCGGACTAAAACCATTACTTCCGTCATGCCGGTCCCCGGAACAAGCCCGAGGATGATCCGGCATCCAGCCGACTCGCGTCTGCGCGGTGAAAAGAGTCTTTTCAGCCCAAGGACTTGGGCTGGCTGGATCCCGGCTCAAGGCCGGGATGACGGAGACCCTCTGCCGTTACTCGAGCGGGAGGCAGCCGTCGCTTACTCTTCCTCGATTCCGAGCTTCGCTTTCACCAGCGCCTGCACCGCCTGCGGGTTGGCCTTGCCGCCCGTCGCCTTCATGACCTGACCGACGAACCAGCCGGCGAGCGTTGGCTTCGCCTTGACCTTCTCGACCTGATCCGGGTTGGCGGCGATGATCTCGTCAACGGCCTTTTCGATGGCGCCGGTGTCGGTCACCTGCTTCATGCCGCGGGCTTCAACGATCTCGGCCGGATTACCGCCCTCGTTCCAGACGATTTCAAACAGATCCTTGGCGATCTTGCCGGAGATGGTCTCGGCCTTGATCAGATCGATGATGCCGCCGAGCTGTTCGGGCGACACCGGCGTCGTCTCGATGTCCTTGCCGGACTTGTTCAGCGCGCCGAGCAGGTCGTTGATGACCCAGTTGGCGGCAGCCTTTGGATCGCGTCCGGCGGCGACGGCTTCGTAATAATCGGCAATCGCCTTTTCTGAGACCAGAATCGAGGCGTCGTAGACCGAGAGACCGAGATCAGCCACGAAACGAGCCTTTTTGTCATCAGGCAGTTCCGGCAGATCGACCTTCAGTGCCTCGACGAAAGCATCATCGAATTCGAGCGGCAGCAGGTCCGGATCGGGGAAATAGCGATAGTCATGCGCGTCTTCCTTGGAGCGCATGGAGCGCGTCTCGCCCTTGCCGGGATCGAACAGGCGGGTTTCCTGATCGATGACGCCGCCATCTTCCAGAATGGCGATCTGGCGACGCGCCTCATATTCAATCGCCTGACCGACGAAGCGGATGGAGTTGACGTTCTTGATCTCGCAGCGCGTGCCGAAGCCTTCGCCCGGACGGCGCACGGAGACGTTGACGTCGGCGCGCATGGAGCCTTCGTCCATGTTGCCGTCGCAGGTGCCAAGGTAACGCACGATGGAGCGCAGCTTGGTGAGATAGGCCTTCGCCTCATCCGACGAACGCATGTCCGGCTTGGAGACGATTTCCATCAGCGCCACGCCCGAACGGTTCAGGTCCACGAAGGACATGGTCGGGTGCTGGTCGTGCATCGACTTGCCGGCGTCCTGCTCCAGATGCAGGCGCTCGATGCCAATCTCGATATCCTCGAAATTGCCCTGACGGTCGGGACCAAGCGAAATGGTGATGGTGCCTTCGCCTACGATCGGATCCTTGAACTGCGAAATCTGATAGCCCTGCGGCAAATCGGGATAGAAGTAGTTCTTGCGGTCGAAGATCGAGCGATTGTTGATCTTGGCCTTGAGGCCGAGACCGGTGCGCACCGCCTGCTTCACGCATTCCTCGTTGATAACAGGCAGCATGCCGGGCATGGCCGCATCCACCAGCGACACGTTGGAATTCGGCGCATTGCCGAAGGTGGTGGAGGCGCCGGAGAACAGCTTGGAATTGGAGAGAACCTGCGCATGCACCTCCATGCCGATCACGATTTCCCAATCGCCGGTGGCGCCGGGAATGAAGCGTTTCGGGTCGGGGGTGCGCACGTCTACAAGGGTCATCTGAAGCTCACGATATACGGGTTCTTTGGCCTTGGTGGGTAGAACAAATGAAGCGCTGGCGCAAGACATCTTGCACCCCGTCGCGCGACGGCCGGAATTTTCGAAGACATCGGATACGCGTTTTTTACCCTTACAGGTTTCAATTCACGCCATGCAAACGATCGCTCTCTGCTTCCTGGCCTATATCGCCTTCAATCTCTTCGTCTTTCTTGTCTATTGGTGGGACAAGGAAGCGGCGAGGAATGGCGGATGGCGTATCCGGGAAAGCACGCTGCTTTTGCTCGCGCTCGTGGGTGGCAGTGCGGGCGCTATCTCGGCGCAAAGGTTGCTGCGGCACAAAACCCGCAAGGAACCGTTTCGCAGCAAGCTGATATCGATCGTCATCTTGCAGGCGGGCCTCGTCGCATCGCTCCTCATCACGCCGGACTGGCCGATGCGGCTGATGGCCACTCTACAAACCCTGTTTCAGAACGCCGGCCCGTAAAGACCACTCTCGACCTCAGCCAGTTGCTTCTGCAGGCCCACCGATTGCACCTCGCGGTCCAGCTTCGGCGCATAGGAAACCGAGAGCCAGCGAATGCTATAGCCATGGTAGCGGAAAAAGGCGACGGCCGGTTCATTCTGGGCATGGGTTTCAAGCCGTATGGTCTCGAAGCCCTTTTCCTCTATCAGTCGTTCGATGTCGCCCAGCAGGCGGCTGCCGACGCCCCTCCGCTGAAACTCCGGATCGATCCAGAAGTCGGAAATCTCCTCGTCAAAATGCTCCCGTGCGGCCCAACCCGCAACCGCGCCGCTGAATTCCGCCACGCGAATTGCAAGCCAGGACGAGCGGGTGAAATTGGAAAAGGCGCTCGCCGCATTGTCGTAAAGCGTCGGTGTGATGCCGAGAGCCGCGGTTGCCTGCCGCCACGCCCTGAGGCCGATGGCCGCCAGAACCTCCGCTTCCTGCTCATACGCGTTGCGAATGACGATCAAGCCGCGCCCTCCTTGGCCGTTTGAAGTAAACCATTGCGGGTGCGATTCGACCAGCGTGGTTTTCCCGCTCCTTGCGGGACTTGACCGCGCCGGTTTGGCCCATTACCCAAAAGGAGCAAGAACGGAGTTTTTATGTTCGCTCAATCGGAGTCCCGGTAAAGGCCCTGCCCGCAAGTTTCTTGCGCGCCGGGCCAAATGAAACCGAGCCGGATGCCCTAACGGCACCCGGGTTTGCTTTCACGCGTCTAGAAGACGCCGACCGGACTTCCAACAATGGACATTTCCCGCGCCGAACAGCGCATTCTTCACCTGCTCGCCCAGGGCGGCAGAATTGAACTCGTTCGAGACGACGCCCGCAAAATTGAAAAACTTTCGCTCTTCACGCGCGAAGGATGGATTTTCAGCGGCCTCGATCTCCTCACCTTCCGCAAGCTGAAACGGAAGCGAGCCATCGCCTCCTCCGGTGGCAAGCCCTACCGCATTACCACGCGCGGGCTGGAACTTGTGAGGGGTGAGCTGGACAACCGATAAACTGACCGGGCGGCGGCAATGCCGTCGCCCGGCAGTTCGCCACGCGGCATCGACGGTCACAAATTATAAGAGAGCATTTGCTCCAGCTTCACCTTCTCAAGTTCGACTTTCATGATGTCGGACCATTCCATGCCGCGCCAGACGATCTGAAAGCCGCAACGCTGGTAAAGACCTATGGCGGCGCGATTTCTCGCATGGGTGTCGATGGTGGCAAGCGGCAGGCCCGCAGCCCGCATCCTGTCGAGAAAGTGGAGGATCAGCGCTTTGCCAATCCCCTTGCCCTGCCAGGTAGGGTCCACCCACAGATCGGAAATATGATGAGGCTTGGCATCGCAAGCGCCCCAACCGACGACAACACCGTCGATTTCGGCCACAACGACATCACCAGTCGGAGACTTGGCGAAGCTTTCGAATTCGCCCCTCACCCGCTCGATGACATGGGAATCGAGATAGGCGGCGTCGAAGGCTTCACCGGCACGCCATGCGGCAAAACCGACAAAGCCGACCGCATCGCGATCGGCTTCGTTCATCTGTCTGAGCTTGAGACTGCTTACCACCACTTGGCAGGCGTGAACTTGCCCGCTGCCTGCTCGATGGCGTGGGCCGTCTTGAACAGCGTTTCTTCTTCGAACGGCTTGCCGATGAGCTGCAGGCCAAGCGGCAGGCCCTTGCCATCAAGACCAGCAGGCACCGAGAGGCCGGGAAGACCGGCCATGTTGACGGTGATGGTGAAGACGTCCTGCAGGTACATCTTGACCGGATCGGAAGCGAGTTCCTCATCACCGACAGCGAAGGCGGAAGACGGCGTGATCGGCGCCAGAATGGCGTCCACACCCTCGTGGAAGACGTTTTCGAAGTCGCGCTTGATGAGCGTGCGGACCTTCTGCGCCTTGAGATAATAGGCGTCGTAATAACCGGCCGAAAGTACATAGGTGCCGACCATGATGCGACGCTGCACTTCCTTACCGAAACCGGCGGCGCGGCTCTTTTCGTACATGTCGGCAATGTCCTTGCCGTCGACGCGCAGGCCGTAGCGGACGCCGTCATAACGGGCAAGGTTGGACGAGGCTTCTGCCGGTGCGACGATGTAATAGGCGGGAAGCGCGTATTTGGTGTGCGGCAGTGAGATGTCGACCACCTCTGCACCGGCGTCACGCAGCCATTCGACGCCCTTGGCCCAGAGCTTTTCGATTTCGTCAGGCATGCCGTCAACGCGGTATTCCCGGGGGATACCGATCTTCAGCCCCTTCAGCGACTGGCCGATAGCCTTTTCGTAATCCGGCACAGGAAGGTCAACCGAGGTCGTGTCCTTGGCGTCGACGCTTGCCATGGTCTTCAGCAGGATGGCCGCGTCGCGCACGTCGCGGGCAATCGGGCCAGCCTGATCGAGCGACGAGGCGTAAGCGACAATGCCGAAGCGCGAGCAGCGGCCGTAAGTCGGCTTGATGCCGACGGTGCCGGTGAAGGCCGCCGGCTGGCGGATGGAACCGCCGGTATCGGTTGCGGTGGCGCCGGCGCAAAGATGCGCGGCAACGGCAGCGGCCGAACCGCCCGAGGAGCCGCCAGGCACCAGCTTCTGCTCGGAACCATTGGCGCGCCACGGGTTGATGGCCGGGCCGTACCAAGAGCTTTCATTGGACGAGCCCATGGCAAATTCGTCCATGTTGAGCTTGCCGAGCATGACGGCGCCCTGATCCCAGAGGTTCTGGGTGACGGTGGATTCGTATTTCGGCTTGAAGCCATCGAGGATGTGCGAGCAGGCCTGGGTATGAATGTCACACGTTGCGAAAAGGTCCTTCACGCCGAGCGGAATACCTTCCAGCTCACCCGCGGAACCGGCAGCAATACGGCCGTCGGAGGCTTTCGCCATCTCGCGCGCCTTTTCGGGCGTCGTCGCCACATAGGCGTTCAGCGCACCGTTGGCGGTGTCGATGGCGGAGAGATAGGCGTCGGTGAGCTCAAGGGCGGAAAATTCTTTCGCCTTCAGCTTCTCGCGGGCTTCGGCAATGGTCAGGCTCGTCAGGTCGGTCATGGTCGGCAACGGCTTTCGAAAATCTCGGAAAAATCGGGCGGCAAGATGGATCGATTACTCGACCACTTTCGGCACCATGAAGAAATTGCGATCGGTCGCGGGCGCGTTGGCGACGATGTCGTCCGCCTTGTCGCCATCGGTCACCTCGTCGGCGCGCTTCTTCATCGCCACCGGCGTCACCGACGTCATCGGCTCGACGCCATCCACATTCACTTCCGAAAGCTGCTCCACGAAACCGAGTATGCCATTCAGCTGGCCGAGCATGTTCTGTGCTTCGTCTTCAGTGACAGCGATACGGGCAAGGCGCGCAACACGCTTTACGGTGGCGAGATCGACGGACATGGTTTTACTCCGATGGGATATTTCCCATTCGCTATAATGACCATGTCCGTCCTTCGCAACGGTAGAAAGCATGTCGCGGCTAACTCTGCGGCGGTTTTGCGCTCACGACATGCGGCGTTGACGCTTAGAAGGACAGGACGTCGCCCGCCCTGGATGTGTGGACGCGCGCTTCGGCACCTTCCATGCCGGCCACGAATTTCTCCGGCGTCTGGTCGATTATCGGGAAGGAGCCGTAATGGCAGGGAAGCACGTGCTGGAACTTGAAGAAGCGCTGGCAGGCAAGCGCCGCCACAGCTCCGCCCATGGTAAAGCGGTCACCGATCGGCACGAGACCGATATCAGGCTGATGCAGTTCATTGATGAGCTTCATGTCGGAGAAGATATCCGTATCGCCCATATGGTAGACGGCCGGACCGTCCTCGAAATGCAGCATTAGGCCGTTGGCATTGCCGAGCGAATGGGAAACGCCGTCCTCGGTGATCTGGGCGGAGGAATGCAGCGCATTGGTGAAGGTAACCGAGAAACCGTCAAAATGAACGGTGCCGCCGGTATTGCCCATATCGACCTTCGCAACACCCTTGGCGGAAAGCCACGCGGCTAGATCGGCATTCGCCAGCACGGTCGCACCCGTCTCGCGGGCAAGCTGCACGGTATCTCCGACATGGTCGCCATGGCCGTGGGTCAGCAGAATATGGGTGACGCCTTCGGCTGCAGACTTGCCATCCTGCCCTGCAAAACCGGGGTTGCCGGTGAAAAACGGATCGATGAGAATCTTCGCGCTGCCGTTTTCCAGACGGAAGGCGGAATGGCCGAGCCAGGTGATTTTCATGGGAAGTTCTCCTTTGTATTGCCGGTATAATATGACATAGGACGGCCGGAACAACCGCACTACCTGTATTTAAGAGGGGCGACAATGGCCGCTGACAATGACGATTATGTGTACGACGAAGCGACCGGCGAATGGCGCCCTGCTTCCGAACTGGCCGCAGAAGCGGCACGCGCGAAGGAAGTGCGCGATGCAGCAGGCAATGTGCTCGCGGATGGCGATTCCGTGACCTTGATCAAGGATCTGAAAGTCAAGGGCACCAGCACCGTCATCAAGCAGGGCACGGTCATCAAATCGATCCGGCTGACCGATAATCCGGAAGAAATCGATTGCAGGCATGATGCGGTGAAGGGTCTGGTGCTGCGCACCGAATTCGTCCGCAAGCGATAAGGACAGCACGCGACATGGCAACACTCACCATCGAGGAACTGGCGGCAACGCTTCAGCCCGCGCAGGCAATTGCCGGCCTCGACCTTGGTACGAAAACCATCGGGCTCGCCATGTCGGATCTGTCGCGGCGTTTTGCGACACCGCGCCCCGTTATCAAGCGCGTGAAATTCACGCTGGATGCGGAAGTGCTGCTGGCCTTCGCTGAAAAGGAAAAGGTCGCCGCCTTCATTATCGGCCTGCCGATGAACATGGACGGCTCCGCCGGGCCCCGCGTGCAGGCAACCCGCGCCTTCGTGCGCACCATGGGCGAAAAAACCGCCCTGCCCTTCGTTTACTGGGATGAGCGGCTTTCGACCGTTGCGGCAGAGCGCGCTCTTCTCGAAATGGATGTGTCTCGCGCCAAGCGGGCCGAACGCATCGATTCGGCGGCGGCGAGCTTCATTCTTCAGGGTGCGCTGGACAGGCTTTCCGCACTCACCCGCGCGGCCGACTGACGGCCCTGCCACCAGGCGTAAATCTGCCTGCGCTTGCGGAAACCGAGAATCACAAAAACGATCAGGCTGTCGACCGCAATGGCACGCGCCACCAGCGGCGGCAGGCTTTCTGGCGGAAGTCCGAGAATATTCCCGTATATCTCGAAGACGAGATCGTGGGTCTGACGTGTGAGCATGTAGAAGCCGAAGCTCATGTCGTAATAGGAAAGCCAGTACCAGCTGCCCAGCACCGCGACAGGACCGGCCCAGAGGATCAGAAACCACTTCATGCCGCCTGCCCCCGCACAAACAGTGTATCGGGGATGCCAGCAAGCACCGCCCAGCGCGCCACGGCCATCAGGCAGAGGTTCAGCGCCGGCACGTCGATATCCAACGGCAGCATAGCAAAAAACGTCATCATGACGCCCAAAGCTGTCCAGCGGCTCACTTGCGGCTCCCTTATGCGCAATCATTGCGCATGGTTAACATTTCGTTAATCCACACTGGACCGGCCGCGATGGAGAGGCAAATGAAAGCTGTGATTATGGTTAACGGCGGGCGGCCGGCATGTGGAAAACAACGTGACCGGCTGAACGGACGGACGCGCCGAGCGGTTGCCGGCCCGGTAAGAACATGGCTGATTTTTCTTTAATGCCCAGCTTCCAGCGCGGCTGCCTGGGCCCGTGTCTGAGACCGGTTCAGCCGTAAACGCCCCGCACCAGCCTTTTGACGGCAGTGGCGATCTTGTCCCAGTCCCGATCCGATTTGAGCGCAACACCGGCAAACTGCCCGCTGGTGGCGGCGGAAATGACAAGGTGCTGGATGGCGGCGAACAGCACGGCATTGACGGCGGCGGTATCAACACCCTTCGGCGCCGCCAGCGAACCGCGCATGCGCTCCAGCCATTTGCCAAGCGACTTGGCACGGGCTTCCGCCAGCTGGCGCACCTGCGGCGAGCCGTCGGAAACTTCCCAGGCGATGATTTTGCAGACAAGAGGGTCGCTGCGCAGCGCATCCATGAAGTAGAGCGCCAGCTTTTCCATCAGATCACCATAGGTCAAAAGGAACATGCCGCCGGTATCTTCCGGAATGCGATCCTTCACCCAAGACCCGAGATCCTCACCGATCGCCTCAATCAGACCATCGAGGCCGCCGAAATAACGGTAGATCAGCTGCTTGTCGCAGCCGGCACGGCGAGCAACGGCATTGATCCCGAAGCCCTGAAATCCCTCTTCGGCAAGCAGCGACCGCGCCGCATTAAAAATCGCCTTCTCGGTCTGAGCGCGATCCTTGATGCGCTTTTCCGGTCTGTCGGCTGAAATCGCCTCTGCGGTCGCCAGCATGATTCCCTACCCGTTTTCTGAAAGCCTGACTACACGGGTTAACAAAGCATGAAGGCAAGGACAATGTGATGGGAAGATTGGACGGAAGGTTCCTGTGGATGACGTGGCAGGGCCAACAATATCGCCCCGCATTCCCAGCGTGAGCCGCTCACTCCAACCCCATGCCAAACCACACGCTGCCGGGGGTTTCGTGGCTGTCCAGACGCTTGAAACCTCGGGTTTCCCAGAAACGCATTCCGGCCAGGTTGCGTTCGCTGGCGCCGAGGTGGATGCCGTAGACGTTGTTCTGTCGGGCCATATCCAGCCAGCGCGACAGGAGCCGGGTGCCGCCGCCCTTACCCTGCGTGCGTGGCAAAAGGTTCATGTGTATGTGGGCGGGGAACGGGTCGGTGAGCCAGGCCGGGGTGCGGCGTGGGTGGTGAATGAAATGGGCGCGGCGCTGGTCGGCGTCCCATGTCTGCTGGTCGCCCCCAGGATCGGCATAGATGGCGCGCAGATGCGGCCACCATTCCCGCTCCAGTCGCTCGTCATGCAGGGCCGTATCGAGCGCGCCGACGATGTAACCGCAGACGCCTTCCTCATCCTCGGCAACGAATACAGCATCCGGCCACAGATGCAGATAGGGCACGGAATAGATATGCCCCACCATGCGGCCATCGTTGTAAAGTGGCGTGGCATCCTGGCCGGCATCGCCGGTGGCGAGGCTTATGGCATAGAGCGCGTCTTCATCCTCGGAACGAGCGGAGCGAAAAGTCAGCATCGGCCGCCATCCTCCATTGCCGCGCCTCGATGTGCGAAGCTATCGTGACAGACAAGAATACGTCCTAGGCCATTGCTGTTCTTCAAATCCGAGACCCCTCCCGCCGGAACTGTAAAAACTTCATCCGCATCCATCGCTCAAGCTGCAGGCGGATAAAGAAGATCGATTATATAAGTCGGATCGAAGCGGGAATCGAGCATGCCGTAAGTATGCCGCCAGCCACCGGCAAGCCGGGTTTCGAGGAAGGCATCGGCAATCTTGCCGGCGCCGAGGCGGCAAAGCTCGGCGGCAGCGGCCGCAAGCGCGAACTGCTCCACCAAAAGGCGAGCTGCCCCCTCATCACGTTCGGCAAGTGCGATTGCGGCGCGCAGCACGTCCGTTGTCTTCTTCCCGGCAGGTCCGAGATCACGCTCCAGCGTCTGGAAGACAAGATCGAACAGGTCCTTGCCGCGCTGAAGAACCCGCAGGACATCCAGCGCCATGACGTTGCCGGAGCCTTCCCAGATGGCATTGACGGGCGCTTCGCGATAGTGGCGGGCAATCGGCCTCTCTTCCACGTAACCATTGCCGCCAAGGCATTCCATGGCTTCGTAGATAAGCGCCGGCGCAATCTTGCAGCACCAGTATTTGACGATCGGCGTCATCACCCGCGCATAGGCGGCTTCGGCCGGATTGTTGCGGGCGGCATCAAAAGCACTCGCCAGCCGGAAGGAAAGCGCGGTCGCGGCTGCTACATCGAGCGCCATGTCGGCGAGCACGCGCGTCATGATCGGCTGGGTGACCAGCATCTTGCCGAAAACGGAGCGACCGCGGGCGTAGTGCACGGCTTCGGCGAGCGAGGCGCGCATCATGCCGGCCGACGCCAGCGCGCAATCGAGCCGCGTCAGCGTCACCATGTCGAGAATCGTGCGAATGCCGCTACCGGGATCGCCAAGCAGATAACCGAAGGCATCGGTGAATTCGACTTCGGCGGATGCATTGGATCGATTGCCCAGCTTGTCCTTCAAACGCTGGAAGTGCAGACCATTTTTCGAACCGTCCTCGAGATAACGCGGCACGAGGAAACAGCCCATGCCGTCACCCATCTGGGCCAGCATGACAAAACCATCGCTCATCGGCGCAGACAGGAACCACTTGTGGCCTGAGAGACGGTAGATGCCCTCGCCCACCCGCTCTGCCGTGGTGCGGTTGGCGCGCACATCAGTGCCGCCCTGCTTTTCCGTCATGCCCATGCCGATGGTGACGGCAGTTTTCTGCAAGGCCGGCTTCTGTGCGGAATCATATTTGCGCGAGAGGATCTTCGGCGCCCATTCCTTCTGCACACGCGGAGACGCCATGATGGCGGCAACGGAAGCGCTGGTCATGGTCAGCGGGCAGAGATGACCGGCTTCCAGCTGCGAGGTCAGGTAGAACTTCGTCGCGCGGGCCTTGTGCTCGTTACCGCGCGTGTCGGGCGAGTTTTCCCACACGCTGGAATGCAGGCCCGACGACATGGAACGGCGCATCAGCGCGTGCCATGCCGGGTGGAATTCCACCTGGTCCAGACGCTCGCCCCGCGGGCCGTGTGTGTGCAGCTGCGGCACGCCTTGGTTCGCCATACGCGCCAGTTCCTGCGCCTCATGCGAGGTGACATAGCGGCCGATCTGATCGAACTCGTCCCTCAGATTGCGTGACAGGCCGGAGGTCAGATCGACGATCAGCGGATCGGAACGATAGGCGTTGATACCGGACCAGAGGCTGGGCTGGTTCAGTTCGGCGAGCTGTTCTTCTGTCCGGTTCATGCCTGTCATTCGCATCCTTCTATCGGGATTCGTGCTTTATTGCGTGTATATGCCAAAACCCGGCTTATCGCATGCTTGCCCGCAACGCCACCTGTCTTTATAGACCCGTTGACTATTGCGACCCGGAGGACAATTTCCATGGTCTTTTTTCCCCATCGCCATCTCCTCGGCATCAAGGGGCTTTCCCATCAGGATATTACCCTGCTTCTCGACAAGGCTGATGAGGCGGTGAAAATCAGCCGCCAGCGCGAGAAAAAGACCTCGACGCTTCGGGGCCTGACACAGATCAATCTCTTCTTCGAAGCTTCGACGCGGACGCAATCCTCCTTCGAACTTGCCGGAAAGAGGCTTGGCGCAGATGTGATGAACATGTCGGTCGGCAACTCCTCGGTGAAGAAGGGCGAAACGCTGATTGACACGGCGATGACGCTGAATGCCATGCGCCCGGATGTGCTTGTCGTGCGCCACTCCTCGGCCGGTGCCGCAGCGCTTCTCGCCCAAAAGGTCGCCTGCTCCGTGGTCAATGCCGGCGACGGCCAGCACGAGCACCCGACGCAGGCGCTGCTCGATGCGCTGACCATCCGCCGCGCCAAAGGTGAGCTTTCAGGTATCACCGTAGCGATCTGCGGCGACGTACTGCACTCGCGCGTTGCCCGCTCCAATATCATCCTTCTCAACCAGATGGGCGCGCGGGTTCGTGTCGTCGCACCGGCCACGCTTCTTCCTTCGGGCATTCGCGACATGAGCGTGGAAGTCTTTCACGACATGAAGGAAGGGTTGAAGAATGCAGATGTGGTGATGATGCTGCGCCTCCAGCGTGAGCGCATGTCCGGCTCCTTCGTGCCTTCGGTGCGTGAATATTTCCATTATTACGGTCTGGATGCCGAAAAGCTGAAGGCGGCCAAGGAAGATGCGCTTGTCATGCATCCCGGCCCGATGAACCGCGGCGTGGAAATCGCCTCCGAAGTGGCCGATGGCCCGCAGAGCGTCATCGAAAGCCAGGTTGAAATGGGGGTCGCCGTGCGCATGGCCGTCATGGAAACCCTGCTTGTCTCGCAAAATCAGGGTGAGCGCGTATGAGTGCCGTTACCGTTCTCAAGAACCTCCGCATCGTCGATCCCTCCCGTAATCTCGACGAGAACGGCAGCATCGTCATCGGCGCCGATGGTACCATTCTTGCTTCAGGAAAAGACGCTCACAATCAGGGTGCGCCCGACGGTGCGACGGTGCGCGACTGCAAGGGTGTCGTGGCCGTTCCGGGTCTGGTGGATGCCCGCGTCTTCGTTGGTGAACCCGGCGCCGAACACCGCGAAACCATCGAATCCGCATCGCGTGCGGCAGCGGCCGGCGGCGTCACCAGCATCATCATGATGCCTGATACGGATCCCGTGATCGATGACATCGCCCTTGTCGAATATGTGAAAAAGACGGCGCGTGACAAGGCAATCGTCAATGTGCATCCGGCAGCCGCCCTGACCAAGGGCCTGCGGGGCGAGGAAATGACCGAATTCGGCATGCTGAAGGAAGCCGGTGCGGTGGCCTTCACCAACGGCCGCAAGGCGCTGTCCGATACGCTGGTGCTGCGCCGCGCCATGACCTATGCCCGTGAACTCGGCGCTGTCATCGCGCTCGAAACCCGCGACAAATATATCGGCGGCGGCGATATGAACGAGGGGCTTTTCGCGAGCTGGCTCGGCCTGTCAGGCGTTCCCAAGGAAGCCGAGATCATTCCGCTGGAGCGTGACCTGCGCATTGCCGGCCTGACGCAGGCGATCTACCACGCCGCCAAGATTTCCGTGCCGGAATCGGCAGAGGCGATCCGGGCTGCGCGGCAGCGGGGCGTGAAGGCCACCTGCGGCATCTCGATCAATCACCTGACGCTCAATGAAAACGATATCGGCGAATATCGCACTTTCTTCAAGCTCTCCCCGCCGCTGCGCGCCGAAGACGACCGCAAGGCAATGGTGGAAGCGCTGAAGGACGGCACGATCGATATCATCGTCTCTTCGCACGACCCGCAGGATGTCGATACCAAGCGCCTGCCGTTTTCGGATGCTGCGAGCGGTGCGGTCGGGCTCGAAACCATGCTGGCGGCGGCGCTGCGCCTCCACCACAGTGGTGAAGTTCCGCTGATGCGGCTTATAGATGCGCTCTCCACCCGCCCGGCCAAGATTTTCGGTCTCGATGCAGGAACGCTGAAAGCGGGTGCCAAGGCCGATATCACCCTGATCGACCTCGACGAACCGTGGCTCGTGGCCAAGGAACAGCTGGTCTCGAAATCCAAGAACACGCCGTTCGAGGATGCCCGGTTCAGCGGTCGCGCCATCGCCACTTATGTGGCTGGCAAAGCCGTTCATTCCTTGGCATAAGATCATCAACAGATCACGCGGCAGGCGGGACAGAGGGGACATTGAATGAGTGCTTTGACTGACTGGCAGACCGCGCCTGCCCTTCTCGCGCTTTCGGCGCTGATCGGCTATCTGTTGGGCTCCATTCCCTTCGGCCTCCTCCTGACCCGCATGGCCGGGCTGGGCGACGTGCGCAAGATCGGCTCCGGCAATATCGGCGCGACCAACGTGCTGCGCACCGGCAACAAGAAGCTCGCCGCCGCGACCCTGTTGCTGGACGCACTCAAGGGCACGGCGGCAGTTCTGGTCGCCAATGCGCTCTGGGGTTATGAGGCCTCCCTCGTAGCCGGTTTCTTCGCCTTTCTAGGCCATCTCTTTCCAGTCTGGCTGGGCTTCAAGGGCGGCAAGGGCGTGGCAACCTACATCGGGGTGCTGCTGGGCGCCGCTCCGCTGATGATGCTGGCCTTCGCGCTGATCTGGCTCGCGACCGCCTTCATCACCCGCTATTCGTCGCTCTCTGCGCTCGTGGCAATGCTGGTCATCCCCGTTGCCCTCTGGGTCCTCGGACCAGAAAAAACAGCGCTGCTCGTGACGCTGCTCAGCGTGATTTCCTGGTGGAAACATCGCGAGAACATTGCCCGGCTGCTGGCGGGCACCGAAAGCAGGATCGGTCAAAAGGGCTGAGGCCGTCTCGGGGATATGCCATGCCGCATGAGGAAACGACACGGCAGGGCATAGAGCTTTCCGCGCGGCAGCGGGTGGCGTGGCTACGGTTGATCCGCAGCGATAATATCGGTCCCGTCACCTTTCGCGAACTTATCAATCATTTCGGCAGCGCTGAAAAAGCGCTGAATGCGCTGCCCGAACTGTCGCGCCGTGGCGGTTCGTCGCGCAGTCCGCGCATCACCACACAGGCAGAGGCGGAACGGGAGCTTGAGGCGGCCGAGAATTTCGGCGCGCGTTTCGTCGGCATCGGCGAACCGGATTATCCGCCGGCTCTGCGGCATGTGGATGGCGCGCCGCCGCTGATCGCCATGAAAGGATCGGCGGATGCGGCGACGAGAGCCTGCGTCGGCATCGTCGGTTCGCGCAACGCTTCGATCAACGGCGCAAAATTCGCCGCCATGCTTGCGCGCGACTGTGGCCGCGCCGGTTATACGATCGCCTCGGGGCTGGCGCGCGGCATCGATGCGGCGGCCCACAGGGCGAGCCTTTCAACGGGCACCGTGGCAATGCTGGCAGGCGGTCTCGACCGGCCCTACCCGCAGGAAAATTTCGGACTTTTGCAGGAGATATACGATCAGGGCGGCGCGACGATCAGCGAAATGCCTTTCGGCTGGGAGCCGCGCGCCCGGGATTTCCCGCGGCGCAACCGGTTGATCGCGGGCGTGTCACTCGGCGTCGTCATCGTCGAGGCGGCGGAGCGTTCGGGCTCGCTGATCACAGCGCGGCTTGCCGGTGAAGCGGGACGACTGGTGTTCGCCGTGCCCGGCTCGCCGCTCGACTTGCGCTGCGAAGGCACGAACCGGCTGATCAAGGAAGGTGCCATGCTGACTACGGGAGCGGCCGATATTCTTGATGCACTGCGACCATTGATGGAGCCGCAATTGCCCAATGACCGGAAGATCGAGGAACCGCAGCAGGACGCGGAAATGTCACCACCGGGAGACGACGAGCGCAGCATCATCGCCGCTGCTCTCGGTCCCTCGCCTGTGGAGATCGACGACATCATCAGACACACGGGTTTCTCCGCCGCCACCGTTCATCTGGTGCTGCTGGAGCTCGATATTGCCGGGCGTCTAAACCGGCATGCCGGGGGGCGCGTGTCGCTCTTCATCGCGGATTGAGAGTTTGCGCCTTCCGCTCTGGATATCGCCGACTTCGACATAGGCCATCTCGATGAGATAGCACAGCATATCGGCACCTTCCCGGTGGGCCACCTGCCGCAGCTCCGCCAGCATCTGGCGGATGTAAGCCAAGTTCTCCCGGGTCCCCTCATTATCGGCATTATTGTTTGTTGCGTTCGGGACCATATATTTATCCTGGGAATGCCGGACTGAAACGAAGAGCGTCAAGTAGATTCAAATGATGTTGCCCATCATAACCAATTTACCAAAGATTGCAATACAACGATAGATTATCCATAGGTTGCAGTCGTCTCAAAGCGAGAAAATCGGGCTTGCCTCTTGACCAGCGGGCATTACCTGTCCATGTCGAATTATAAAGAAGGCCAATTGCGGCAATAGGCTGCAACCGGGGCCACGTTAACGGACCAGTTCCAGAGAAGAACAATATGAATGTCGTCGTCGTAGAATCTCCTGCCAAAGCCAAGACGATCAACAAGTATCTTGGCTCGGGCTATAAGGTTCTTGCATCCTTTGGCCACGTCAGGGACCTTCCTGCCAAGGACGGATCGGTGTTGCCTGACCAGGATTTCGAAATGTCCTGGGAAGTTGACAGCGCCTCCGCCAAGCGCATGAAGGATATTGCCGATGCGGTAAAATCCTCCGACGGCCTCTTTCTGGCAACCGACCCGGATCGCGAAGGGGAAGCCATTTCCTGGCACGTTCTCGATCTTTTGAAGAAGAAGCGGGTTCTCGGCGACAAGCCGGTGAAGCGCGTCGTCTTCAACGCCATCACCAAGAAAGCGGTGCTGGACGCGATGGCTAACCCGCGCGACATCGATGTGCCGCTGGTGGACGCCTATCTCGCCCGCCGAGCGCTCGACTATCTCGTCGGCTTCAACCTCTCTCCGGTTCTGTGGCGCAAGCTGCCGGGTGCGCGTTCGGCCGGCCGGGTGCAGTCCGTGGCGCTGCGTCTCGTCTGCGATCGCGAATCCGAAATCGAGCGTTTCGTTTCCGAAGAATACTGGAACATCAGCGCACTTTTGAAGACACCGCGCGGTGACGAGTTCGAGGCCAGGCTGGTTTCGGCCGATGGCAAGCGATTGCAGAACCGCGCCATCAAGACCGGCGACGATGCGAACCGGCTGAAAGCGCTGCTCGAAGGCGCGACTTATGTGGTGGATAGCGTTGAGGCGAAACCCGTCAAACGCAATCCCAGCCCTCCCTTTACGACCTCGACGCTGCAGCAGGCGGCCTCTTCGCGGATGGGCTTCGGCGCCTCGCGCACCATGCAGGTGGCGCAGAAGCTTTACGAAGGCATCGATATCGGCGGCGAGACCGTCGGTCTGATCACCTATATGCGTACCGACGGCGTGCAGATGGCCCCGGAAGCGATCGATGCTGCGCGTAAGGCTATTGGCGAGCAGTTCGGTGGCCGTTACGTGCCGGAAAAAGCGCGTTTCTACTCTACCAAGGCCAAAAATGCGCAGGAAGCGCACGAGGCGATCCGCCCGACCGATTTCAACCGCACACCGGATCAGGTGAAGCGTTACCTCGATGCCGACCAGCTGCGCCTTTACGAGCTGATCTGGAAACGCGGTATTGCGAGCCAGATGGCGTCAGCCGAAATCGAACGCACAACGGTTGAAATTCTCGCCAGCAACGGCGGCGAGAAGGCTGGCCTGCGCGCCGTTGGCTCCGTCATCCGCTTCGACGGCTTTATCGCCGCTTATACCGACCAGAAGGAAGATGGCGAGCAGAGCGACGATGGTGACGACGAAGGCCGTCTGCCGCCGATCAATGAGCGCGAGAACCTCGCCAAGCAGAAGATCAATGCCAGCCAGCACTTCACCGAGCCGCCGCCGCGTTATTCGGAAGCGTCGCTGATCAAGAAGATGGAAGAACTCGGCATCGGCCGTCCTTCCACCTATGCGGCGACGCTGAAGACGCTGAGCGACCGCGAATATATCGTCATCGACAAGCGCAAGCTGGTGCCGCATTCGCGTGGCCGGCTGGTGACGGCTTTCCTCGAAAGCTTCTTCACCAAATACGTCGAGTATGATTTCACCGCCGCCCTTGAAGAAAAGCTCGACCGCATTTCCGCCGGCGAACTGGACTGGAAGCAGGTTCTTCGCGATTTCTGGAAGGATTTCTTCGCGCAGATCGAAGATACCAAGGAACTGCGCGTCACCAACGTGCTGGATGCGCTGAACGAGGTTCTGGCGCCGCTGGTGTTCCCGAAGCGCGAGGATGGTTCCGATCCGCGCATCTGTCAGGTTTGCGGCACCGGCAATCTGTCGCTGAAGCTCGGCAAATACGGTGCCTTTGTGGGTTGCTCGAACTACCCTGAGTGCAACTATACCCGCCAGCTGACCTCCGATGGCGCGGAAGCCGAAGCCGCTGCTCTCAACGAGCCGAAGGCGCTGGGCGCTGATCCCATGACCGGCGAGGAGCTGACGCTTCGCTCCGGCCGTTTCGGGCCCTATATCCAGCGCGGTGACGGCAAGGAAGCCAAGCGCTCCTCGCTGCCGAAGGGCTGGAAGCCTGAGGATATCGATCACGAAAAGGCGTTGGCGCTCATCAACCTGCCGCGCGATATAGGCAAGCATCCGGAAACCGGCAAGATGATCTCGGCTGGTCTCGGCCGTTACGGACCTTTCCTGCTGCATGATGGTTCCTATGCGAACCTGGAGAGTATCGAGGACGTGTTCTCGATCGGCCTCAACCGCGCCGTGACCGTGATTGCCGAAAAGCAGAGCAAGGGTCCGGGACGCGGCCGCAGCGGCACGCCCGCTGCTCTCAAGGAGTTGGGCGACCACCCTGATGGCGGCCCGATCACCGTTCGTGACGGGCGCTACGGCGCCTATGTGAACTGGGGCAAGGTCAACGCCACCATTCCCAAGGGGCAGGATCCGGCATCCGTGACGCTGGACGAGGCGCTCGTGTTGATCGCCGAGCGCATTGCCAAGACCGGCACCGGCGGCAAGCCCGCCAAGGCCAAGAAAACAACCGCCAAGAAGGCCGATGGTGACGCCGCTGCAAAGCCGAAGGCGACCAAGGCCAAGGCAGCGACAAAGAGCAAGACGGCCGCCAAGCCGAAGGCAGCGGCCAAACCCAAGAAGGCAGCAGAGTGAGCAAAGCGCCGCGTCAGAGACAGGGTTCCGCCAGCGACGGTTTCGGACGCACCGGGCGCGGCAAGCGGGTGAGCGAAGGTGAAGGCATCATCCACGGCGAGGTGCCTTCGCGCGAAGTGCTGCTGAAATTCATCGCAGATCATCCGCAACAGGCTTCCAAACGCGAAATTGCCAAGGCTTTCGGGCTGAAGGGTGAGAACCGCGTTGTCCTCAAGGCGCTGCTGAAGGAACTTGAAGTCGACGGCATGGTGCACAAGAGCCGCAAGTCGCTTACGCGACCGGGCGGCCTGCCGCCCGTGACGGTTCTCGACATCACGACCCGCGACAAGGACGGCGAGCTGATCGGCCGCCCGGCGGAATGGCCTGAGGATTTGGGCGCAGCGCCGGCCGTGCTGATCCGCCAGTCCTCGCAGGACCGTGGCAAGAAGGCCCCGGCCGCCGGTCTCGGCGACCGTATTCTCGCGAAAATCTTCCCCTCGAAGGAAAGCACCGGTCCCGCCTACACTGCCCGCGTCGTCAAGCTGATCGACCGCCGCCAGAATGCACTGCTCGGCGTGTTCAAGGAGACGCCCGGCGGCGGCGGACGGCTGATGCCAATCGATCGCCGCGGCGAGGAAATGGTCATCGATCCTGATGGCGTCGGCGATGCCAAGGATGGCGATCTGATCGAGGTCGAAACCTCGCGCAACAGCGGTCGTTACGGCCTGACGCGTGCCAAGGTTCTCTCGGTCATCGGCTCCGTCGCCTCGGAAAAGGCGATCTCCATGATCGCAATCCACGCCCACGGCATCCCGCATATATTCCCGCAGAATGTTCTTGCCGAAGCGGATGCGGCCAAGGCAGCGACGATGTCCCACCGCGAGGACTGGCGCGACCTGCCGCTCATCACGATCGATCCGGCCGACGCCAAGGATCACGACGATGCGGTCTATGCCGAACCGGACACATCGCCCGACAATCCCGATGGTGTCATCGTCACCGTCGCCATTGCCGATGTCTCCTGGTATGTTCGGTCGGGTTCGCCGCTGGACCGCGAGGCGCTGAAACGCGGCAACTCCGTTTATTTCCCGGATCGCGTCGTACCGATGCTGCCGGAGCGTATTTCCAACGATCTCTGCTCGCTGAAGGAAGGGGTCGACCGCCCTGCCCTTGCGGTGCGGATGACCTTCTCGAAGGAAGGCCGCAAGGCCGGCCATACCTTCCATCGGATCATGATGAAGAGCGCCGCCAAGCTCTCCTACCAGCAGGCACAGGCTGCGATCGACGGCAAGCCCGACGACAAGACCGGACCGCTGCTGGAGCCGATCCTCAAGCCCCTGTGGCACGCCTATGAGGTGATGAAGCGAGGCCGCGACCGGCGCCAGCCGCTGGAACTCGACATGCCCGAGCGGAAGATCAAGCTTCGCCCTGACGGCACGGTCGACTCGGTGGTCATTCCCGAACGTCTCGATGCGCATAAGCTGATCGAAGAAATGATGATCCAGGCAAATGTCGCCGCCGCCGAGACGCTGGAAAAAAAGAAACAGCCGCTGGTTTACCGTGTCCACGATGCGCCCACGCTTTCCAAGCAGGAGGTGCTGCGCGAATTTCTCGGCACGATCGGCATTACCATGGCCAAGGGTGCGGCCATGCGCGCCAATTCCTTCAACGGCATTCTGGCACGCGCTCTCGACACGCCGCACCAGATCATGGTCAACGAGATGGTGCTGCGCAGCCAGAGCCAGGCTATTTACAGCCCCGAAAATATCGGCCATTTCGGCCTGAACCTCATGAAATATGCCCATTTCACCTCGCCGATCCGCCGGTATGCCGACCTCATCGTGCATCGCGCGCTGGTGGGTTCTCTGGGGCTAGGCGAAGGCGGCATCACGCCACAGGAAGAAGCGACACTCGACGACATCGCCGCTGAAATCTCGACCTTCGAGCGCCGCGCCATGGCGGCCGAGCGCGACACCGTCAACCGCCTGATCGCCCATCATCTTTCCGAGCGGGTCGGCGAGGAATTCGAGGGCCGGGTCGGCGGTGTCACCAAGGCGGGACTATTTGTCGCGCTTCCGCAGTTTGGCGCTGATGGTTTCGTTCCTATATCTACACTCGGAACGGATTATTTCCTGTATGACGAAGCCCATCAGGCTCTCACGGGGGAAAAGACCGGTCTTGGTTATCAGCTTGGCGACACGGTGCAGGTAAGGCTCGCGGAAGCGGTGCCGCTGGCGGGTGCGCTCAGATTCGATATGCTGAGTCCCGGGCGGAAGATGCCGGTGGGCGTGCGCTCGTTCCACAAGGCCGGACGGCGGACAGTACGGGCTGCCGCCAAGCCCGGAACACGGCCGCCGAGAAGGCGACGATAACAAAGCCGCCTCAGCGGTTGAACGGACGGGAAGGACTTAAGGATGAGTGCACATCAGGGCTCGGAGACAGTTACCTTCGGAGACGACAGCGCCGAGCGGCCGCTTGGCCGGTCCATCATGCGCGGCATGGCCAATCGCTGCCCGGCCTGTGGCAGCGGCCGCCTCTTCCGCGCCTGGCTGAAGCCGGTGGACGCCTGCGCGGCCTGCGGCGAGGAAATGCACCATCATCGATCGGACGACCTGCCACCCTACATCTCCATCGTCATCATCGGCCACATCGCGGTCGGCGGCTTCATGATGACGGACATGGTTCTAAACATTCCCATGTGGGCTCATTTCGCCATCTGGGTACCAATCACAATTCTGGCCGCGCTTCTGACGCTGCAGCCCATCAAGGGCGGCGTCATCGGTCTGCAATGGGCGCTGCGCATGCATGGCTTCGACGGGAAAAAACCGCAGATACAGATAGACGGCTCCTCGCACTGACGCGCGCGGGTCTTGTACATGTCCCGGCATTCCACCAAGGCGGAAGCGGCAAGCGCCCCATTGCGGCCGCGCGATGCCGCCTCCCTCATTCTGTTCGACCGATCCGGCCCGACGACACGGGTGCTGATGGGTCAGCGCAGCAGCGCCCACGTCTTCATGCCCGGCACTTATGTCTTTCCAGGCGGCAAACGCGACCCGCGCGACCATGCGCTGCCCTTTTCCGGCGATCTGCATCCCGCTGTCCTTGACAGCCTGACGGCGTCGGCTTCGCGGCGCCTGAGCGTCGCCGGGGCAAGGGCGCTGGCGCTTGCCGCCGCGCGCGAACTTGTGGAGGAAACCGGGGTCGAGCTTGGGCCGGCCACTGAAGGTCCGGACCTCTCCTGTTTTCGCTATGTGGCGCGCGCCATCACACCGCCCGGCAATGTCAGGCGTTACGACACGCGATTCTTTTGCTGTTACGCCGACGAATTGCGGCTGGATATCCGGCTAACCCGGGATTCCGAAGAGCTTCACAACGTGCAATGGCTTGACATGACAGACCTTTCCGGTCTGAACATGCCGAAAATCACGCGTACGGTTCTCGAAGATGTCACAAATTTCATGATAGGTGATCCCTCACTGCCCTATGAAAGCCCCGCGCGGCTTTATGTCACGCGCCACGGCCGGTTCATTCGAGACTTTGTATAAAGGCCGTCATGTCACAAATGAAATGCGAAGAAGCGGATGCCATTCACTGGCCCTCACTGATCGCCGCCATTTCCGCCATCAGTGCGGTCGGCGTCGCCATCGGCCTTGGCCTGCCGCTCCTGTCGATCATCCTTGAGAAACGCGGCATCTCCTCCACCATGATCGGGGTGAACTCGGCCATGGCCGGCGTCGCGGCCATGATGGCGGCCCCGGTGACCACCAAGATCGCCCATGATTTTGGCGTGGCCCGCACCATGTTGTTTGCGGTTTTCATCTCCGCGCTGAGCGCGCTCGGCTTTTATTTCGCCGATGCTTTCTGGATGTGGTTTCCGCTGCGAATCGTCTTCCATGGCGCAACCACCACGCTCTTCATCCTCTCCGAATACTGGATCAACATGACGGCGCCGCCGAAGAAGCGCGGTATGGTTCTCGGCATCTACGCCACCGGCCTCGCGGTCGGTTTTGCCGTTGGTCCGCTTCTGTTTTCGGCGGTTGGCAGCGAAGGCATCCTGCCTTTCCTCGTCGGGGCGGCAATCATATTGCTCGCGGCAATTCCCATCTTCATGGCGCGTGGTGAGAGCCCGGAACTGGACGAGCGGCCCAACCACCATTTCGTCCGTTATGTCTGGCTTGTGCCGATGGCATCAGCCGCCGCTTTCGTCTTCGGCTCGGTACAGGCAGGCGGCCTTTCGCTGTTTCCGATCTATGCCACCAGGGAAGGCTTCAACGAATCGCAGGCGGCCCTTCTCCTTACCGTGATGGGCATTGGCAACATGGTGTTCCAGATACCGATCGGTCTGCTTTCGGACAGGATGAAGGACCGGCGGACGATGCTGGGCCTGATGGCCCTTGCCGGCGTCTGCGGCACGCTGGCCCTGCCGTTCCTGGTGGAAAGCTGGATCCTGGTGGCGGCACTACTGCTGTTCTGGGGCGGCCTCGTTTCCGGCATGTATACGGTCGGCCTCACGCATCTCGGGTCGCGTCTGAAGGGTGCCGACCTGGTGGCCGCAAATGCCGCCTTCATCTTCTGTTACGCCATTGGTACGATCGCGGGGCCGCAGGCCGTGGGCATTTCCATGGACGTCGCCGGAACCGACGGCTTCGCCTGGTCGCTGGCGGTATTTTTCGGGCTCTACGTGGTCCTTTATGCCGTCCGTTTTGTTTTCCGGGCAAAACAGGCTTGACTTTTCAGGCGCGATACGTAGTTTCGCGCCAGATTTAGCCGAGGTGAGAAGCGCCTGCGGCTTCTCTTTTGTTTAAAGGCAGGACGACCATGGCGAAAGCTACAACAATCAAGATCAAGCTGCTGTCGACAGCCGACACCGGTACCTTCTACGTCACCACCAAGAACAGCCGTACGTTCACGGACAAGATGACGAAGACGAAGTACGACCCGGTTGTACGCAAGCACGTCGAATTCAAGGAAACCAAGATCAAGTAATTTCTTGATCGGTGTTCCGGCAAAAGCGCGCCCCCACGGGCGCGTTTTTTGTTTATGCGGATACAGGCCATTCGCTCAGCAGAACGCCCTGTCGACACGGCTTCACGCCTGGCCGGCTGCCCCACCTGATTTTCTCCGCCGCGCCGGCGACAACATATGTTGCAGGTTTGATACCCCTGCCCCCCGTCAGCGGCCACAGGCCGTCCGATTGCCCGGCGGGGCAACGGAAAACGCGACGGCTACCCCGACGATGCGGAACGTGATTGTAAGAGAAAGCGACGGCGTGTCGACTTCACGGCGTTGGGAATGCCGCCGATCTTTTCAAAGCGAGCGATGCTCCAACGCATCAAGCAGGGAATAAGGCGGCCGGCCAACGATGCGTTACGGCACGAGGAACCGAATCGAACATCGTCAGCCGACCGACCCCACGATTCAGGAGATGCGGCGGACCTGAGCATCATGGGGCATTCAAACTACGCAAAACCAGCCCCTGACAAGCGAAACCGCAGCGGCACACGCCGCTCTCATTCCATCATCAAAAGACGGAAGAACCGCCGGAAGAACTGTTACTCTCAATAAGGAGTGTGCGCAGAAGTAAAATAAAAATCAACAAATTCTTAAGCCAGCGACAAGTCACCTGAAAAACATGGTTAAATATACAACGCTGGCACACTATAGTTTTTCACGAGATTGAATTCAATATATTTTTCAACTTGAAATCTAGTTGCCTCGCGCGATTTCGCCTTTTCATTGCATGAAGTTAAAATACAGGCGAAGTCAGGGACTTGGCTTCTAAAGACCGGACTTTCCTCTGCCGTTTTCTTGAGACGTCCGAAATTATTTTGGACGGCGGTGCAATTCTCCCGCACCGCTACTTCGTAAAGCCGTTCAGGCGGCCGCCGATACGACGCGGTTTCGGCCGGCGTGTTTAGCCTCGTAAAGCGCCCTGTCAGCCTGCCTCAGCAGTTCGTCCGGCGTTCCAAAGGCGCCGCTGCCGGATGCTATGCCGAGCGATGCCGTGATGCTCAGTTCACGATCGATGGAACGGACGTAGAAAGGCTTGTCTTCCACGATCGTCCGCAGGCGTTCGGCAACGCTCGCAGCAAGCTCTATCGGCGTGTCCGGCATGACGACGACAAATTCCTCGCCGCCGTAGCGGCAGGCGAGATCGGCGCCGCGGACCGTGCTGCGGATGCGTGCCGCAAATTCCCGCAGGACTTCGTCACCCACATCATGACCATAGGTATCATTGACCAGCTTGAAGCGGTCTATATCGGTCATGCAGATGGAGATCGGGCGGCCGCGGACAGCGGCGCGGTCGAAGAGTATCTTGAGATGATTGTCGAGATAACGACGATTGTTGAGGCCGGTCAGGCCGTCAACAATGGCGAGCTCCATGGTGTGCTGGAGATTGAGCCGCAGATGTTCATTGTAGCGTTTGCGCCTGATCTGCGTCAGCGATCGCGCAACGAGTTCGTTGGGATCGATCGGACGAAGGATGTAATCGTTGACGCCGAGATCCAGCGCGCGCGCCACCATGTCGTCGGCCCCCTGCTCCGCCACGAGGAGCAACGGAAGGAAACGGGTCCGCTCCAGCGAGCGAAGCTGCGAGCACAGTCTCAGCGGATCGTAATCTTCGAAATTCGAATTGACGATGACAAGCTCGAAGGGATTGCCTGTCGCCTTGAGCAGGGCCGCCTGCGGCTCCGTGACGGCATCCACCTCTGCCACCGGCTTCAGCGCCCGAACGATGCGCTCCTGCGAGCTGGCGCGGCCATCCGCAACCAGAATCCGGCCCGGCGTCTGCATCAGCCCATCGCTGCGCAGCATCTCTTCGATGCCAATCTGACGGGCCGCTTCAGCGCGCACGCGCAATTCGTCGCTAACGGCCTTCAGGCGCACCAGGCTTTTGACGCGGGCGATCAACTGCAGGTCATTGACCGGCTTGGTCAGGAAATCATCGGCTCCAGCCTTCAGACCCCGCACGCGATCCGAGGGCTGATCCAGCGCCGTGACCATCACAACGGGGATATGCGCCGTATCCGGATTGGCTTTCAGCCTTTCGCAGACTTCGAAACCATCCATGCCCGGCATCATGATATCGAGGAGGATGATATCGACCTGCTCTTTATCGCAGATGGCAAGCGCCTTGAAGCCATCCTCGGCGGTAACGACATCGAAATACTCCGCCACCAGCCGGGCCTCGAGAAGCTTCACATTGGCCGGAATATCGTCAACAACCAGAACTCTCGCCGTCATAACCGTTCCCCAGTCGCCTCACGCATCGCCCAGATAAGTCTTGATGACTTCAATGAACTTCGGGACGGAAATCGGCTTCGACACATAGGCCTCGCATCCCCCCTGGCGAATGCGCTCCTCGTCTCCCTTCATGGCGAAAGCGGTGACCGCGATGACCGGAATGACATGCAACTCGTCATCTTCCTTCAGCCACTTCGTCACCTCCAGCCCCGAAACCTCCGGCAGCTGGATATCCATGAGGATCAGATCCGGCCGGTGCTTGCGGGCGAGATCGAGCGCTTCCATGCCGTTGCGTGTCTGGATCGTCGTATAACCAGACGCCTCGATCAGGTCGCGAAAGAGCTTCATGTTCAGCTCGTTGTCTTCGACTATCATGACCTGCTTGGGCATGGTGAGCAGTCCCCGTTTCGCTTTGAAACCTTCACCCAGACATATAAGTTGGCTGAGAACCGATTCCATCGTCCATTTGTTGCGCAAGGCTAGAGGGATTTGGTTTCAAAATAGGTAACTTCAGGTGAGAAATGCTGCGCGATACAAAAAACAAAGGCAATCCCAGCCAGGATCCGCAAGAAACGGCGGCCGCCATACTTGGCTGGCTGGCAAACGAGCCGGAAATGCTGGGACGCTTTCTGGCGTTGAGCGGATTACAGGCCAATATGCTGCGCCAGGCCGTCAACGATCCAGGTTTTCTGGCGGGACTCACCGATTTCCTGATGAGCCACGAACCCGATCTCATGGCGTTCTGCGCCGCAACTGACACGTCGCCCGAAACGGTGGCTGCGGCCTGGCACCACTTTTCCGGACCCGGGCTGGATTCGGGTGTGTATTAAGGGAAGAGCCCTTGAGCCGTTGTTACAACCGGAGTATGGTCGGCGACGTTCTGGTTTTGTTTTCGGCCCATGTCCACGTCGCATCCTTATGATCCCGGTTTTTGCCGCGACTGTCTGGTCGGCCAGCCAGAGGGGCTGAGACGTTGCCGTGCCTGCGGGAGCCCGCGGCTTGTCTATCACGCCGAACTCTACGGTCTGAGCATCGCCCATATCGATTGCGATGCCTTTTATGCCTCCGTTGAAAAGCGGGATAATCCGGAACTGGCCGATAAACCTGTCATCATTGGCGGCGGCAAGCGCGGGGTGGTTTCCACGGCCTGTTATATTGCCCGTATTCAGGGCGTGCGCTCCGCCATGCCCATGTTCAAGGCGCTTGAAGCCTGTCCCGACGCCGTGGTCATCAAACCTGACATGGAGAAATACAGTCGTGTCGGGCGCGAAATCAGGGCGATGATGCAGGAGTTGACGCCGCTGGTGCAGCCGCTTTCCATAGACGAGGCGTTTCTCGATCTTTCAGGCACCGAGAAGTTGCATCACGATCCACCGGCGCGCGTGCTGGCGAAATTTGTCCGGCGCGTGGAAAAGGAAGTGGGGGTGACGGTTTCAGCCGGGCTTTCCTACTGTAAATTTCTCGCCAAGGTCGCGTCCGACCTGCAAAAGCCCCGCGGCTTTTCCGTGATTGGCGAAGCGGAAGCGCTGTCGTTTCTTGCGGCGCGGCCGGTCACGACCATCTGGGGCGTGGGCAAGGCCTTCGCGGCGACGCTGGAGGCCGACGGCATCCGCATGATCGCACAGCTGCAGGAGATGCAGGAAAGCGAGCTGATGCGCCGTTATGGCGTGATGGGCGAACGGCTCTTCCGGCTGTCGCGCGGCATTGACGAGCGGCATGTGCACAATAACGACCCTGCCAAAAGCGTCTCCTCCGAAACCACCTTCTTCAACGATATTTCCCGCCATGAGGACCTTGTGCCGATCCTGCGGTCGCTCTCGGAAAAAGTCGCTTGGAGGCTCAAGAAAAATGGCATTGCCGGCCATACGGTTGTCTTGAAAATGAAGACGGCCGACTTCAGGATTCGCACCCGCAATCGCAAGCTGGACGACCCCACGCAGCTAGCCGACCGAATTTTCCGCACCGGCCTCTCATTGCTCGAAAAGGAAACCGACGGCACGAGATTTCGCCTCCTCGGCATCGGTGTCAGCGATCTACGCGATGCCGGCCTTGCCGATCCTCCCGATCTCGTCGACAGACAGGCGGGGCGCCGGGCCGCGGCGGAAGCGGCAATGGACAAGCTGCGCGACAAGTTCGGCAAGGGCAGCGTCGAGACCGGCTATACGTTTGGCTCGCGGAAATAACCGAACCCGTTAAGCCCTTCGGCCGACATATCGGCGCATCGATCTCCCGAACTATTTATTTTAGATTTTACACAAATTAGTGATAGCGAGGCAGCGCCGCCCTTAAACTTCATTAAACTTGGCGTGGTTGAGTGAGGGAAGTTTTGTGCATGTGGTGTATTGCGTCATGTCCCTTCGCCTCCGTCTTATGGCCGGCATGCTGTCGGCCAGCATTCTCGCCTTTCCGGCGCTCGCCGCTGACAGCAGGTCCCTGCAGATACTTGTATCGAAAAGTGACCAGTCGCTCGCGCTTTATGAAAATGGTGAAATCATCGCCACCTCCAAAGTCTCGACCGGCAAGGCCGGGCATGAGACACCGAGCGGCATATTCTCCATTCTAGAGAAGCGGAAATACCACGAGTCGAATATCTATTCGGCCGCCCCCATGCCGTTCATGCAGCGACTGACCTGGTCCGGCATCGCGCTGCACGAAGGCAAGGTGCCGAACTATCCGGCTTCCCACGGCTGTGTGCGCCTGCCTTCCAAATTCGCGAAGTCACTCTTCGGTGATACGCGTACAGGGGTGCATGTCATCATCACCGACCGCCCGGTCTCGCTGCGCTTTGTGCAACATCCGGCGCTGTTTTCGCCGCGTGAAGACGCAGATGACGGCAAGCTGCTTCTGTCGGATGTAGAGTTGCGGCCCGCGAGCTTCGATGCGGCTCTGGGCGCGGTCGAAGTCGCCGTCAATGAAAAAACCCAGGCGATCAAATCGACGGCGAAGGCGAGAGAGCCTTCACCGCTGCGCATTCTCATCACAAGGCGTGGCGAGCGGGAAAGGGTAATGGATATTCAGACCGTGCTCACCCGTCTCGGCTTCGATGCCGGTTCGGCCGACGGTTATGCCGGGGAGATGACGATCAGCGCCATCAACGGTTTCAAGCGGTGGAAGGGGTTGAAAACGTCAGGGCCCCTTCTGACCGAAGCTTTCGTGGCGGCGCTTTATGCCTCCGCCGGTGAGGACCACCCACCAACCGGGCAGATCATGGTGCGGCAGGACTTCAAGCCGCTTTTTGAGGCCGCCATCGACATCAAGGACCCGGAAGTCGCGCTCGGAACCCATTTTTTCGAGGCGGTGTCAGTGGAACGCGCTGCCGGAACCGCCGAATGGAACGGCGTAACGCTCGACAATCATCTGCCAGCCGCTGCCCGCAAGCGGCTCGGCATCACCGTTACCGACGCGCCCGGCGGTTTCGACCAGTTGAGTGCCGTGCTCAGCCGTCTCGACATTCCGCAGGACATACGCGCCCGGATTGAGCAGGAACTCTCAAGCGGAAGCTCCATCACCGTTTCCGACCTCAGTCACCAGATGGAGACAGGAACGGGAACGGACTTCATCACCGTGACGAAGGAAGGGCCGGTCTGAGCGAGGCGCGAAGGCGCTGCGCCTCACACCAGTTCCACATCAACGACACCGGGGGCCGACCGAAGAGCAGCGGCTATTTCAGGCGAGATACGGTATTTCTCCGTCAGTTCGACCTCGATCTCGCGGCTACCCTCATCCTTGATAACGATGAAATAGACCGAGCCGTCACCCCTGGTGTTGAGGTGGCGGGCAACCGTTTTCAGCGGGCCGGAATCACGCACATAAACACGCAGTGCCTTCTGCATCTGCACGGATTTTTCTTCCAGCGACTGCGCCGTCTGGATGCGCAAACCGATACCTTCAGGGCGCTCTTCCGCCTGCACCGTGATCACCAACGACTTGCCGACCTCAAGCAGGTCGCGGTACTGGCCGAGGCCTTCGGAAAACAACACCGCCTCATATTGCCCTGAAGCATCCGAGAAGGTGACGATACCCATCTTGTTGCCGGTGCGCGTCTTTCGCTCCTGTTTGCCGGTAACGGTGCCGGCAAGACGCCCGGCAGTCGCCCCCTGTTTCACAGCAGCGGAAAAATCGGCGAAATTCTGCACGCGCAATTTTTCCAGTACGGGGCGATAGGTATCCAGCGGGTGGGCCGTGAGGTAGAAACCGAGAACCTGATATTCGCGCAGCAGCTTTTCCGAGGCAAGCCAGGGCTGGAAGGCAGGAAGCACCAGCTTTTCCGGGCCGTTGCCGCCGCCCGAGCCGAACATGTCCGACTGGCCGATGGTGCGGTTGTTCTGCGCCATCTGGGCATAACCGATGATACGGTCCAGCCCGCCGATCAGCTCTGCGCGGTCGCGGCCGAAACAATCGAAAGCACCGGCATTGATAAGACTCTCGAGCACACGACGGTTGATCTGCTTGGGGTCGATGCGCAGGCAGAAATCCTCGAGGCTCGTGAACGGCTTGTCGCCGCGGATCGCGACGATATGTTCGACCGCTCCTTCGCCAACACCCTTGATGGCAGCCAACGAATAATAAATGCGGTTCTCGCCCGTTTCGAACTGGCGGAACGAGGTCTGGACGGACGGTGCGACGATTTCGATGCCGAGACGACCGGCGTCCTGACGGAAATCGTTGAGCTTTTCCGTATTGGCCATATCGAGCGTCATGGAGGCCGCCAGGAACTCCACCGGATAATGCGCCTTCATATAGGCCGTCTGGTAGGAGACGATGGCATAGGCCGCGGCGTGGCTCTTGTTGAAGCCGTAATTGGCAAATTTTGCGAGGAGATCGAAGATGGTGTCGGCCTGCGGTTTCGAGACACCATTCTTGATGGCGCCATCAACGAAGCGCTCGCGCTGCTTGTCCATTTCCTCCTTGATCTTCTTACCCATGGCGCGACGCAGAAGATCGGCTTCGCCAAGCGAATAACCCGACAGAACCTGGGCGATCTGCATCACCTGTTCCTGATAAACGATAACGCCCTGTGTTTCCTTCAGCAGATGGTCGATGGTCGGGTGGATCGATTCCAGCTCTTCTTCGCCATGTTTGCGGGCGTTATAAACGGGGATGTTCTCCATCGGGCCGGGACGATATAGCGCCACCAGAGCGATAATGTCCTCAATGCAGTCCGGCCGCATGCCGATGAGCGCCTTGCGCATGCCGGCACTTTCCACCTGGAACACGCCGATGGTTTCACCGCGCGACAGCATCTCATACGTCTTGGCGTCATCGAGCGGGATGGCGGCGAGATCGACCTTGATGCCGCGCTTGGCGACAAAATCGACAGCCACCTTCAGCACCGTCAGCGTTTTCAGGCCAAGAAAGTCGAATTTGACGAGGCCGGCGCTTTCAACCCACTTCATGTTGAACTGGGTGACCGGCATATCGGACCGCGGATCGCGATACATCGGCACCAGCTTCGACAGCGGGCGGTCGCCGATGACGATACCGGCAGCATGGGTTGAGGCGTGGCGATAAAGCCCCTCGATCTTCTGGGCGATATCCAGCAGGCGCGCGACAACAGGCTCCCTGTCCGCTTCTTCCTGCAGGCGCGGCTCCTCCTCGATCGCCTTCGAAAGCGGCGTCGGGTTGGCCGGGTTGTTGGGCACCAGCTTGCAGATCTTGTCCACCTGCCCGTAGGGCATTTCCAGCACGCGGCCGACGTCGCGCAGGGCCGCGCGCGCCTGGAGCGAACCGAAGGTGATGATCTGCGCAACCTGCTCGCGGCCGTATTTGGCCTGAACGTAGCGGATCACTTCTTCACGACGATCCTGGCAGAAATCGATGTCGAAGTCGGGCATCGACACGCGTTCAGGATTAAGGAAGCGTTCGAACAGCAGTGAGAAACGCAGCGGATCGACATCGGTAATCGTCAGCGCGTAAGCGACGAGCGAACCCGCGCCCGAACCACGGCCCGGTCCGACCGGGATATCGTGCTGCTTGGCCCATTTGATGAAGTCGGCAACGATCAGGAAATAACCGGGGAACTTCATGCGCGAGATGACGCCGAGCTCGAAATCGAGCCGCTCGCGATAATCCTGTTCCGTATAACCTGGCGCCATACCGAGCGCGGCAAGGCGCTGATCCAGCCCCTCCACCGCCTGACGTCGAAGCTCTTCCGCTTCGGCGCGTTCCGCCGCCTCAGGATCATCGCTGGCGCCGGTGAAACGTGGCAGGATAGGCCCGCGCTTCTTCAGCACATAAGAGCAGCGCAACGCAATCTCGACGGTATTGTCCAGCGCCTCCGGCAGGTCTGCAAACAACGCCGTCATTTCTTCTCGACTTTTGAGGTAATGGTCGGGCGTCAGGCGAAAGCGGCTGTCGTCCGAAACAATGGCATTATGCGCCACCGCCATCAGCGCGTCATGCGCTTCGTAGTCGGCCTTTGACGGGAAGAACGCCTCGTTTGTGGCAACCAGCGGAATATCATGGTCATAAGCGAGGCCGATCATACGCCGCTCATGCGAACGGTCATACCCGGACTGACGCTGCAATTCGATATAAAGCCGGTCACCGAAGAGTGACTTCAGTGTCAGCAGCCGTTCCTTCGCCTGGGCGGCATGACCTTCCCTCAAGGCCATATCCACCGGGCCGCCGGAAGCGCCGGTCAGCGCGATCAAGCCCGCATTTGAGTCCTCTTCCAGCCATGCGCGGGTAATGTGCACGGAATGGCCACTGCCCTCGCCCTCAAGATAGGCACGGCTCACAAGATCCACCAGCCGCTCATACCCTTCGGCATCGGCGGCGAGAAGAACGATAGCGGGAAGTTTCTGAAGGTGGCTGTTGTGGTTGCGGCGATCCTCCGCCGCATCCTGCATGTCGATCGACAGCTGGCAGCCGATGATGGGCTGCAAACCCTCATCCCGCGCCTTTTCGGAAAACTCCAGCGCAACGAAAAGGTTGTTGGTATCTGTAATGGCAATGGCCGGCTGGCCGTCTGAAACGGCCTTGGACATGATTTTCTTGAGGGGCAGAGCCCCTTCAAGCAGGGAGTAAGCGGAATGAACCCGAAGATGAACGAAACCCGGGGTGTTCAGGTTTTCGTCAGAGGTTTCTGCCCGCACAACCGTATCGCCCATATCATCATCCTGTCATTCTGAATCACGGGGGCGATTTTCCGATTTCCGGCGCTTGATGTCCACCGCTTTGCGATGTCCATACAGGCTTCTGCGCCGGTATCTTCTTCACAGCGCGGTGAGGATTACCGAAAAGCTGGCAACGAAGACAGCAATGGAGGTAAAAGCGGCAACGTCACGGATGAAATCAGTCATTGGTCTCTCCTTACTCGTTATGTTCCAATTTTGTTCTCATTTCGTTCGATTGTCAACAGGGTTCTGCTGATGTTCTCCTTGCCAACGTGGCAGAATCGCTTTCGGTTCCCGCTTCGAAGACCGCAAGCCGCTGACTCCAAAGCGAAAAACCCGGAAGAAAAATCCTCCGGGTTCAAAAAATGAAACTTGGAAAATCCCTGCTCGCGGCAGCCAAGCGGCTAGCCTCCGTCAAGGGCGCATCCGATCCCTCGCCTCACCCGCTGTTCGGCGTCGGTGGAAGGCGGGACAGGCTCGGTCAGGTCAAAAATCGACGATCTTGCCCTCGGCGAGCGTTACGCGGCGATCCATCCGGCCGGCGAGCTCGTGGTTATGCGTCGCGATCAGCGCTGCGAGGCCAGACTGGCGAACCAACGCCTCCAGTGCGTCGAAGACATAAGAGGCGGTCTCCGGATCGAGATTGCCGGTCGGCTCATCCGCCAGCAGCAGGAGCGGTGCATTGGCGACGGCGCGGGCAATGGCAACGCGCTGCTGTTCACCCCCGGAGAGCTCGGCCGGACGGTGCTCGCCACGATGCCCCACCCGCATGTAATCCAGAAGCGCGCTCGCGCGTTTACGCGCCTCCGCCTGTGACAGGCCGGCGATGAGCTGCGGCATCATCACGTTCTCAACTGCCGAAAACTCGGGCAGCAGATGGTGGAACTGATAAACGAAGCCTATGTCGCTGCGGCGGATCGCCGTGCGCGTCTCATCCGGCAGGCCGTTGCAGGGCGCATCGTTGATATAGACTTCGCCGGCGTCTGGATGTTCGAGAAGCCCGGCGAGATGCAACAGGGTGGATTTGCCGGTACCGGAGGGGGCGACCAGCGCCACCATCTCACCGCTTTTCAGCTGGAAATCCGCCTTGCGCAGAATGGAAAGCGACGTCTCGCCCTGACCATAGGTTCTCTCGACGCCGGTAAGCCGCAGCACTGTTTTTTTTGCCATATTGCGAAGCGGTCCTTATTCGTAACGCAGGGCCTGCACCGGATCGAGCTTGGAAGCACGCCAGGCCGGGAAGATCGTTGCCAGGAAAGAGAGCGTCAGGGCCATGATGACGACGGTGATGGTTTCACCAACATCCATTTCGGCCGGAAGCTGGCTGAGGAAATAGAGCTGCGGATCAAACAGCACCGTGCCCGAAATCCACGAGAAGAACTGGCGGATGGATTCGACATTGAGGCAGACGATGACGCCAAGCGCCACGCCAGCGAAGGTGCCGACCGTGCCGATCGCCGCGCCGGTCATGAAAAAGATGCGCATGACGGCACCTGAGCTTGCGCCCATGGTGCGCAGAATGGCGATATCGCTGCCCTTGTCCTTTACCAGCATGATCAGGCCGGAAATGATGTTGAGCGCCGCCACAAGAACGATGAGGGTCAAGATCATGAACATCACGTTCCGCTCCACCTGCAGTGCGGAAAAGAAGGTCTGGTTCCGCTGCCGCCAGTCGACGATGGATATCTGCCTTTCAGCGGCCTGCTCCACCAGCGGACGGATGCCGTCGACGTCATCCGGGCGGCTGACATAAAGCTCGATGGACCCGACACGCCCTTCCGTATTGAAATAGAGCTGCGCCTCGGAGAGCGGCATGTAGATCATCGAGGCGTCATATTCGGACATGCCGATTTCGAAGACACCGGAAATCTTGTAGGATTTCACGCGAGGATTGACACCCATCGGGGTCACATCACCTTCCGGCGATATGAGGGTAATATCGTCACCCGCAGTAACACCCAATTGCGCAGCGAGCCTGGAGCCGACGAGGACGCCGTCTCCGGCCATGAAGCCAACGAGGTCGCCCGTCTTGATGTTGGTGGCGACTTCCTTGACCTTGTCGATGTCTTCCTGGCGCACGCCGCGCACCAGCGCGCCGGACCCAGCGCCCCCGCGGCCGGAGGCGAGCGTCTGCCCCTCCACCAGCGGCAAGGCCACGGTAACGCCGGGAACGGCAGCGAATTTCTTTGCCAGCTCATCATAATTATTCAAGGGCTGGTCGATCGGCAGCACGATCATGTGGCCGTTGATGCCGAGAATGCGGGATATCAGCTCCGTACGGAAACCGTTCATGACAGCCATGACGATGATGAGCGTCGCTACGCCCAGCATAATGCCGACAAAGGAAAAACCGGCAATGACGGAAATGAAGGCTTCCTTGCGCCGCGAGCGCAGGTAACGCCAGGCCACCATACGTTCAAAAGCGGAAAACGGCCGGGCGGTCTTTGCCCCGGCGGAAACAGCCGCACCCTTTTCAGCTTCGGCTTGTGCCATGTCGTCTCCCTGATCTCAAACTGCGAGGCCGGTCTTTTCCGAAAACCGGCCCATATATCTGCGGCATCCACGCCACGAAACGAGAGCGGACTTCGGGTGAAGCCGCCACACATTTCGCTCGCGCTTAGCCGAGCACCCTGTTCATCGCCGCCTCGATCGTCACGGTTTCCCGTTCGCCGGTCTTGCGATCCTTGACTTCGACTTCGCCATTCGCGACGGAGCGCGGGCCGACGATGATCTGCAGCGGCACGCCAATTAGATCGGCAGTGGCGAATTTCTGGCCTGCACGGTCGTCCGTATCGTCGTAGAGAACATCCTTGCCGGCGTTGGAGAGCGAATAATACAGCCTTTCGCAAGCAGCATCGCAGGCCGCATCTCCAGCCTTCATGTTGATGATCACGACGTCGAAAGGAGCGACCGAAGCCGGCCAGATGATTCCGTTCTCGTCATGCGATGCTTCAATGATGGCGGGAACAAGGCGTGTCGGGCCGATGCCATAGGAACCCATGTGGACAGGATGTTCCTTGCCATCCTTGCCCTGCACTTTCGCGCCCATCGGTTCGGAATATTTGGTGCCGAAATAGAAGATGTGGCCGACTTCGATGCCGCGTGCCGAAAGGCGCTCGCCCTCGGGAATGGCGTCATAGGCGGCCTCGTCATGCATTTCGGAGGTGGCGGCGTAATCGGCTGTCCATTCGTCAAACACGCCCTGCAACGCTGCAACGTCATCGAAATCGGTGTTTTCGGCGGGAATGGCGCGGTCCAGGAAGCTCTTGTGGCAGAAGACTTCGGATTCGCCCGTATCAGCCAGAATGATGAATTCATGGCTGTGGTTGCCGCCGATCGGACCTGTATCGGCACGCATGGGAATAGCGCGCAGGCCGAGACGTTCGAACGTGCGCAGGTAAGCCACAAACATCTTGTTATAGGAATGGATCGCGTCTTCCTTGGTCAGGTCAAAGGAATAGGCGTCCTTCATCAGGAATTCGCGCGAGCGCATCGTGCCGAAGCGGGGACGCACCTCGTCGCGGAACTTCAACTGAATATGATAGAGGTTCAGCGGCAGGTTCTTGTAGGACTTCACATAGGAACGGAAGATGTCGGTGATCATCTCCTCATTGGTGGGGCCGTAGAGCATCTGACGATCCTGGCGGTCCTTGATGCGCAGCATTTCCTTGCCGTAGTCGTCGTAACGGCCGCTTTCCTGCCAGAGTTCCGCGGATTGCAGGGTCGGCATCAGAAGCTCGATGGCGCCTGCGCGGTTCTGCTCCTCGCGGATAATCTTGTTGACCTTGTCCAGCACACGCTTGCCCAGCGGCAGCCAGGAATAAATGCCAGCCGACTGCTGCCGGATCATGCCGGCGCGCAGCATGAGACGGTGAGAAACGATTTCCGCTTCCTTGGGGTTTTCCTTCAGGATGGGCATGAAATAACGGCTGAGACGCATGACGGCTTCCATTGATGCGGACGATAGCGCGCGAAGCTGCGGGAATCGCCCCGAATAGAGGGATATTGGCGCCGGATATAGCGGTTTCCGGGGCGGATGAAAACCCGCCATGAAAAGAGCGTTTAATGGGCATTTCGTTGTATTTTCGCGATAGCTAATTCGCGCCAAAACGCTTTGGCCGAAATATTATTCTTGATCGGGTGCGACAAAATGCACCACAGGGAATTTTTTGCCGACTGTAACAAATATGCAAAAAATGAGATGACAAGGCTGGGGGTTTGAGCTAGCTTTAGCTTACAAAAGAGGCAGGAAGTTTAAATTCTTGTCATTTTCGCGGTCAGTCTTGGGAGGATCAGATCTTAGGCGCGCTCGTTCGCAGCCCCGGTAACGGTTACAGATCACGCGAAAACTGGAAAACAAGGCTGAAAGGCCTTGTTTTTTTTTGCCCTGGCAAATTGCCCCGCTCGCTTCGTCATTCCGCAGAGCTCCGCGATGAATTGAGATCAGCAAGCTCCTGCTGTTTGCACGATAGATATGACATCCATATGACAGTGTTTGGCCGGATTGATGGCGGACTGCCCGATGCTTAGGCAGTTCCGGGGTTCGTTCTCGGGCCGACCCGTCAAGACGCGACTGGGGCGGATACCGCCCCGCTGTCTTTAGTCGAAAACGGGAATAATTCTCGGCAGATCATCAAGGCTGACACCGAACCACCAGGTTCCGCCATACCATAGGCCACAGATCAAAGCCGAGATCAGGGTCGTCCACAAAACGATCCGCCCGCCCTTGAAGCGGGAGGGTGCGCTGGCGACCGTGCCCAGTGCGACATCTCCGTCTTCATCCTGGGTGCGCAGGCCAATCGGCAACACGATGAAAAGCACCGTCCACCAGACGATGAAATAAACGGCGAAGGCCGAAAGAAGCGGCATGTGATCCTCCTGCACAATGGGCTTCTTGTAACGCATTCATCCGCAGATCGGAATCACTTCTCCGCAAGAAATCCTAAAAGAAAAAGAGAAGAGCCGCGCTTTGCGGCGCGGGTCAGAAATCAGCGAGGAAGAGACAGGGGGGCCGGCCAATCGGCCGGACGGCCGGCTCAGACCTTGGTTACAAAAACCGTCACGATCGGCTTCTTGCCCCAACTCTGGTTGGCGGCGGCGCGTACGGCGCGGCGCACGGCTTCACGCAGCAGTTCCAGATCCTTGCGGCGGGCGCGCGGAATGCTCTCGACGGCGCCGAGCACGGCGTCATAAAGCGTGTCCTCCATCGCCTCATCCTCATCATCGAATTCCGGCAGGCCGAAAGGCACGACATCGGGATCGCCGAGGAAGTCGTAACGGCTGTCCAGCACAACATTGACGGCGACGTGGCCGGCGAAGGAGAGCTTGCGGCGATTGCTGATGCCCATCTCGTCCATGTCACCGACGAGATTGCCGTCCTTGAAGACGCGGCCATGCGGCACGTCATCGATCACTTCCGCCGGGCCGGGTGCGAGGCGCAGAACGTTGCCGTTGCGCACCTTCGGCACCTGCGAGATACCGGCCTGTTCGGCCAGTTCCTTCTGCGCCACCAGATGCGCCGCCTCGCCGTGCACAGGCACGACGATCTGCGGCTTCGTCCATTCATACATCTTGAGAAGCTCGTTACGGCGCGGATGGCCGGAGACGTGAACGAGCGCCTCATTGTCGGTGACGATGTGGACGCCCTGTTCGATCAGGCCGTTCTTGATATCGATGATCGCCTTTTCGTTGCCTGGGATGGCGCGTGACGAAAAGACGACCGTATCGCCGGAGGCGAGCGCCACATTACGCATCTCATCACGGGAAAGCTTGGCGAGTGCTGCGCGCGGTTCCCCCTGCGAACCCGTCAGGATCAGCACCACACGATCACGCGGAATATAACCGAATTCATCTTCAGCGAGGAACGGCTTGATGCCTTCCATAATGCCGAGGTCCTGCGACACGTTGACGACACGCTTCAGCGACGAGCCGAGCAGCAGCACTTCACGACCGGCAGCCTCAGCCGCCTGCGCGATCGAGCGGATACGCCCGACATTGGAGGAGAAGGTGGTAACGGCCACGCGGCCTTCGGCATTTTCGATGATCTGGCGCAGACCTTCCGAAACCTCATGCTCGGAAGGCGATACACCATCACGCACGGAGTTCGTGCTGTCGCACATCAGCGCCAGCACGCCCTCTTCACCGATGGCGCGGAAGCGGGCTTCATCCGTCAACGGCCCAAGTGAAGGCGCCTCATCGATTTTCCAGTCACCGGTATGGATGACATTACCGAGCGGTGTGCGGATGACCAGCGACATCGGCTCGGGAATGGAGTGATTGACGCCAACCGCTTCGATTTCGAAGGGGCCAACATTGATGCGGTCACCCGCCTTGAACGGCGTGATCGGAATTTCCGCGCGGCTACCCTCATAAGCGCGCTTTGCCTCCAGCATGCCAGCGGTGAACGCCGAGGCGTAGACCGGCACGTTGAGGCCGGGCCAGAGATCGTTCAGCGCACCATAGTGGTCCTCATGCGCGTGGGTGATGATGATGCCCTTGAGGTTCTTTTTCTGCGCCTCGATATAGCTGATATCGGGCAGCACGAGATCGACACCAGGCAGATCGAGACCGGCAAAGGTCACGCCGCAATCCACCATGATCCATTCGCGCTTGCTCGCCGGCCCGTAGCCGTAAAGTGCCAGATTCATGCCAATTTCACCCACGCCGCCAAGCGGCACAAAAACCAGTTCGTCCTGTTGAGCCATTGTTTTTCTTATCCATTCAAAAAAGCGCGCAGGACGGCATCACGCCGCGCCATGCCGCTGCTATCAGCATCGGACCTGTTGAACCATCTGATCGACCGGGCCGATGCGGAGCCGGTTTGTCACCCTGCATTTCATGAGCTGCAGGAAAGCTCCAACCTATGGGATCCGGTTCGGCGCGGGTTTTTTACCCGCACCGTGCACCTCATCCGAAAAACACATCGCCAGCGGCAATGGAGCGTCTTGCGCCCTCGTCCTCATCCAGCAGCAGATAACCATTATCATCAATTCCGACAAAACGCCCGCCGATCGAACGATCCGGGAAATTGACGGTGATATGTTCGCCAATGCCGCAGGCCGCTGCCCGCCAGCTGGCGATGATGGCGGATACGCCCCTGCCCTCATCCCATTCGCGCAGAACCTCGGCCGTTTCACGGAAGAGATGGGCAAACAGTTCCTCGGGCGAGCAAGACGCACCATGTTCCGACAGCATCGTAACGGGATAAAGCGGATTATCAGGTTTATGGGCGATATTGATACCAATGCCGATCACGATGGCGCGCCGGCCGTCAGGCAAAAGCTCGGCTTCCATCAGAATGCCGCAGGTCTTGCGGCGGCCAATCAGCACATCGTTCGGCCATTTGATTTCAAGCGCTTCGCCGCCCGGCGGCAGCACCGCGCGAATGGCGCGATAGACCGCGAGCGCAAAAGCGAGCGGCAGGGAGCCGATGCGCTCCATCGGCGCAGGATCGATCAGAAGAAGGGAAGCGTAGAGATTGCCGGGCTCCGACACCCAGGGCCGCCCACGGCGGCCCCGGCCGCCGGTCTGGCGGACGGCGGTAACCCACAGGTTGCCGCCATCACCCGCCCGTGCCCGGGCGAAACATTCCAGATTGGTCGATGGCGTTTCCGCCATCGCCTCGTGCCTGATATCGTCGATGGACATCCGGCCCGTATTCCTTCGTGTACTGCTCAAAAGAAGGTCTTCGCCGCAGCAGTGACCGCGTTGCCAAGTGCACCGCCGAAGACGATGAAGGCGACGGTGAAGAAGGCCGAAAGCGCATAAACCACTTTGAGTTCGCCCGACGGACGCTCGAACTTGTCCTTGGCTTCATCAAACCACATGACCTTGACGACGCGGATGTAATAATAAGCGCCGACAACCGAACCGATCACACCGATGATGGCGAGCGGATAAAGCTTCGCTTCGATGGCGGCCAGGAACACGTAGTACTTGCCGAAGAAGCCGGCGAGCGGCGGAATGCCGGCAAGCGAGAACATCAGGATCGTCAGCACAACCGCCATGAAGGGATTGGAAGACGAAAGACCGGCGAGATCTTCGACATTCTCGACATTGCCGATTTCCTTGCGGCGCATCGCGAGGATGCAGGCGAAGGTGCCAAGCGTCATGACCATGTAGACGGCCATGTAAAGGATAACGCCAGCAACACCAGCCTGCGTGCCAGCAGCAAGACCGACCAGCGCATAACCCATGTGACCGATGGAGGAATAGGCCATCAGGCGCTTGATGTTCTTCTGGCCGATTGCGGCGAAGGAACCGAGCAGCATGGACGCGATGGAGATGAAGACGACGATCTGCTGCCAGTCGGCAAAGACCGGCTGGAAGGCCTCGATGACGATGCGGACGAGTATCGCCATGGCGCCGATCTTCGGTGCTGCCGAGAGGAAGGCCGTAACCGGGGTCGGCGCGCCTTCATAAACGTCGGGCGTCCACATGTGGAACGGAACGGCGGAAATCTTGAATGCCAGACCGGCCAGCACGAAGACCAGACCGAAAACGAGACCGAGCGAACGGGTTTCGGAGGCCAGAACCTGGGCGATTTCCGTGAAGCCGGTATTGCCGGTGAAGCCGTAGACCAGCGACATGCCGTAAAGCAGCATGCCGGAAGAGAGCGCACCGAGAACGAAGTATTTCAGGCCCGCTTCCGTGGAACGCAGGCTCTCGCGGTTGATGGCGCAGACGACATAAAGCGCCAGCGACTGCAGTTCCAGCGCCATGTAGAGCGAGATCATGTTATTGGCCGAGATCATCAGCAGGATGCCGAGCGTCGCGAGAACCAGCAGCACCGGATATTCGAAACGGCCGATCGGTTCGAAGCGGCCCTGGCCAACGGCCAGGATCATGGCGGTGATGGAGCCGATCAGCGCCAGCACCTTCATGAAATTACCGAAGGCATCGGCGATGTAGACACCGCCGAAAGCCACACCCGATGCGGGGGCAAAGATGATCCAGAGACCGACGACGAGCAGGAGGGCAACGGCAAGGCCGGTGACCGTCGTTGTCGACTTGTCGCCCGAGAAGACGCCAATCATGAGCAGCGCCAGCGCGCCGATCGCGAGGATCAGCTCGGGCGTCGCAATGTGCAGACTGGCAAAAAGGATTTCAGCGGTCATGTCCAACGGGTCCTGTCGTCAATTCATAGTGAGCGCAACATTTTGCGCCGCCTGCAATGCAGCCGTATAGTTGTTTACCAGAAGATCGACCGATGCGGCTGTCGCATCGAACACCGGAGCCGGATAGACGCCGAAGAAGATGGTCAGCACAACCAGCGGATAAAGGATGACCTTTTCGCGGGTCGAGAGATCGAGCAGGCTCTTCAGGCTTTCCTTCTCCAGCGCACCGAAGATCACGCGGCGATAAAGCCATAGCGCATAAGCGGCCGAGAGAATGACACCGGTGGCGGCAAACAGCGCAACCAGCGTGTTGGCGCGGAAGACACCGACCAGCGTCAGGAATTCACCGATGAAGCCTGATGTGCCGGGCAGACCGACATTGGCCATGGTGAAGATCATGAAGGCGACCGCATATTTCGGCATGTTGTTGACGAGACCGCCATAGGCCGCGATTTCGCGGGTATGCAGACGGTCATAAACAACGCCGACGCAGAGGAAGAGCGCGCCCGAGACGATACCGTGCGACAGCATCTGGAAGATCGCGCCCTGCACGCCCTGAACGTTGGCGGCGAAGATACCCATGGTCACGTAACCCATGTGGGCAACAGATGAGTAGGCAATCAGCTTCTTGATGTCGTCCTGCATCATCGCCACCAGCGAGGTGTAGATGATGGCGAGAACCGACAGCGTAAAGACGAAAGGTGCGAAATAGTCCGACGCCAGCGGGAACATCGACAGCGAGAAGCGGATGAAACCGTAACCGCCGAGCTTCAGCATGACGCCAGCCAGAATGACCGAACCTGCGGTCGGGGCCTGAACGTGGGCATCCGGCAGCCAGGTGTGCACCGGCCACATCGGCATCTTGACCGAGAAGGCGGCAAAACAGGCGAGCCACAGCCAGGTCTGCATGCCGGCCGGGAAGCCGTACTTCAGCAGTTCCGTCATATCGGTCGTGCCGGCCTGCCAGTACATGGCCATGATCGCGAGCATGGTCAGAACCGAGCCGAGCAGCGTGTAGAGGAAGAACTTGTAGGAGGCGTAAACGCGATCCTTGCCACCCCACACACCGATGATGATGAACATCGGGATCAGCGTCGCTTCGAAGAAGACGTAGAAGAGAACGGTATCCAGCGCCACGAAGACACCGATCATGACAACTTCCAGCAGCAGGAAGGCGATCATGTATTCCTTGATGCGCTTCTCGACCGAATCCCAGCTCGCCAGCACACAGAAAGGCATGAGGAAAGTGGTGAGGATAACGAAGAGCATGGAGATGCCATCGACGCCGAGATGATAGGCGGCGATGTTGCCGAACCATTCATGCTTCTCGACCATCTGGAAGCCGGGGTTCGAATTGTCGAAACCGATCCAGATGAACAGCGACACGATGAAAGTGAAAACGGTCGTCAGCAGCGAGACATTGAGAATGTTGCGGCGACCATAGGGGCCGTTCTCATTCGTCAGAAGCAGGAGCACCACGCCGACGAGCGGCAGAAAGGTGACCGTTGAAAGAATGGGCCAATCGGTCATCAGAGGGCACTCCCGAGCATCATCCAGGTGACAAGCGCCGCGATGCCGATCAGCATCGCAAAGGCATAATGATAGAGGTAACCGGATTGCAGGCGGACCATGCGGTTGGTCACGTCAACCACACGCGCTGCAATGCCGTTGGGTCCATAGTGGTCGATGACGGCGACGTCGCCCTTCTTCCACAGGAAGCGGCCGAGCGCCTTCGCGGAACGAACGAAGAGGAAGTCATAGAGTTCGTCGAAATACCACTTGTTGAGAAGGAACTGGTAGAGGCCACGATGGGTCTCGGCCAGACGCTTCGGCGTCTCCGGCGACTTGATGTACATGTACCAGGCGGTCACGAAACCAAGGGCCATGGCAAAGAACGGGCTCCACTTCACCCACAGCGGAACGTGGTGGAACTCTTCAAGGATTTCGTTTTCCGGGAGCGTAAAGAGAGCGCCCTTCCAGAATTCGGCATATTCGTGGCCGAAGAAGTAACCTTCGAAGGCAACACCGGCGAAGATCGCGCCAACGGTGAGGATGAAGAGCGGGATCAGCATGACCATCGGCGATTCATGCACATGGTGCATGACGTCGGCAGACGCACGCGGCTTGCCGAAGAAGGTCATGAAGGCCAGACGCCAGGAATAGAAGCTGGTGAACAGCGCGGCGATAACCAGCAGCGTGAAGGCGAAACCAGACAGAACCGAATGCGAGGCATAAGCGGATTCGATGATGACGTCCTTCGAGAAGAAGCCGGCAAAACCGATCATCGTTCCCGGGATACCAACGCCGGTCAGCGCCAGCGTGCCCACGGTCATGGTCCAGAAGGTGATGGGAATATGCTTGCGCAGACCGCCCATGTAACGCATGTCCTGCTCGCCATCGACGGCATGGATAACAGAGCCGGCGCACAAGAACAGCAGGGCCTTGAAGAAGGCGTGCGTGAAGAGGTGGAACACGGCAGCGCCGTAAGCGCCGACGCCGAGCGCCACGAACATGTAACCGAGCTGCGAGCAGGTCGAATAGGCGATAACGCGCTTGATGTCGTTCTGCACCAGACCGACGGTCGCCGCGAAGAAGGCGGTGATCGCGCCGATCAGCGTCACGACGGTCAAGGCATCATGCGAGAGTTCAAACAGCGGCGACATGCGGGCGACGAGGAACACGCCGGCGGTGACCATGGTTGCGGCATGAATAAGCGCCGAAACCGGGGTTGGGCCTTCCATCGCGTCCGGCAGCCAGGTGTGCAGCAGGAACTGCGCCGACTTACCCATGGCGCCCATGAAGAGCAGCAGGCAGACGCCCGTCATCGCATTGGCCTTGTCCAGCTGCATGCCAAACAGGTTGATGACGGTTTCGGTCGAGGCAGCGCCCTCAGCCGGCAGATAAGTGCCGGCGGCAGCAAAGATGGTTTCGAAGTTGATCGAGCCGAACAGCACGAAGACGCCGGAGATGCCGAGGATGAAGCCGAAGTCACCGACGCGGTTGACGATGAAGGCCTTCATCGCGGCAGCCGATGCGGACGGCTTCTTGAACCAGAAGCCGATCAGCAGATAGGACGCCAGACCCACGCCTTCCCAGCCGAAGAACATCTGCAGCAGGTTGTCGGAAGTCACCAGCATCAGCATTGCGAAGGTGAAAAGCGAGAGATAGGCGAAGAAGCGCGGACGATGCGGATCGTGGTGCATGTATCCGATCGAATAGAGGTGCACCAGCGTCGAGACGGTGTTGACCACGACGAACATGACGGCCGTCAGCGTGTCGATGCGGAACGCCCATTCGACGTCGATACCGCCCGACTGGATCCAGCGCAGCACGGTGACCTTGATCACCTCGCCCGGCTCGCCATGGGCGAGTGCGACGTTGAAGAACACGATCCACGACAGGATTGCAACCACGATCATCAGACCGGTGGTGACATATTCCGATGCCTTGGCGCCGATGGAGCGGCCGAAGAGGCCCGCAATCAGGAAGCCGATCAGTGGAAGAAAGACGATAGCCTTGTAGATCATAGCCTTATCAGCCCTTCATCATATTGACGTCTTCCACGGCGATCGATCCGCGGTTGCGGTAGAAGACAACGAGTATTGCAAGACCGATCGCCGCTTCAGCGGCTGCAACGGTCAGAATGAACAGGGCGAAGACCTGGCCGACGATATCGTTCAGGAATGCCGAGAAGGCCACCATGTTGATGTTGACCGCGAGCAAAATGAGTTCGATCGACATCAGGATGACGATGACGTTCTTCCGGTTGAGGAAGATGCCGAAGACGCCGATCGTGAAGAGGATCGCGCTGACCGTCAGGTAGTGGGAAAGACCGATTTCCATATTCTGTTTCCTTGGATCCGTTCGCGCCTCAGATGCCCTGGCCCGGCTTGACCTTGACCGTGGTAACCGCGGTCTTGGGGTCACGGCCGACCTGCGTGGCAATGTCCTGCCGCTTGATGTCGGTGCGATGACGCAGCGTCAGCACGATGGCGCCGATCATGGCCACAAGCAGCACGAGGCCGGCGAGCTGGAAGAAGTAGACGTAATTGGTATAAAGCACGTCGCCGAGCGCGGCCGTATTGGTGCGTTCGGCAACCGGCGGGATCGGCATGGTGATGGACTTGGCCGCCTGCGGGTTGAGCACGCTGCCGCCCACGACGACGATCAGCTCAGCCGCAAGAATGACGCCGATCAGCGCGCCAACAGGCGCATATTGCAGCACGCCGGAGCGAAGCTCGGCGAAATCCACATCCAGCATCATGACGACGAAGAGGAAGAGCACCGCCACGGCGCCGACATAAACCACCAGCAGGATCATGCCGAGGAATTCGGCTCCCGTCAGCAGGAACAGCGCAGCTGCGTTGAAGAAGGTCAGGATCAGAAACAGCACCGAATGAACAGGGTTCTTCGATGCGATGACCATGAACGCAGACGCCACGGCGACGAAAGCGAATATATAAAAGAATACAGCGTGCAGACCCATTTTGGTGCCTTCTTGTCCTCATCGGGAGAAATGGCCGGAAGCCCCCTCGCCCGTTTCGTCCCCGCCGGCGAAAACCGCGCAGGCATTTTACTTTTCATCGCTCTCCGGGGTTGCTCCCCGGAAAGACGGTTGCACCTTAACGGTAAGGTGCATCCAGTGCGAGGTTGCGCGCGATTTCACGCTCCCAGCGGTCGCCATTGTCGAGAAGCTTCTGCTTGTCGAAATAAAGCTCTTCGCGGGTTTCCGTCGCGAATTCGAAGTTCGGGCCTTCAACGATGGCGTCCACCGGGCAGGCTTCCTGGCAGAAGCCGCAATAGATGCACTTCACCATGTCGATATCGTAACGCACCGTGCGGCGGGTGCCGTCGTTGCGACGCGGGCCGGCTTCGATGGTGATTGCCTGAGCAGGACAGATCGCTTCACACAGCTTGCAGGCGATGCAGCGTTCTTCACCGTTCGGATAACGGCGCAGCGCATGTTCACCACGGAAGCGCGGCGACACCGGACCCTTCTCGAAAGGATAGTTGATCGTCGCCTTCTGCTTGAAGAAGTGACGCATGGTCAGGAAGATCGCGCCGACGAATTCCTTGAGGAACAGCGAGTTGACGGCTTGGGAGAGGCTTGCCATCTCAGTCTCCAGATCTTTGAGCGAGGAGTTCAGACATCAACCGGCCCACCCCGTCAGCTTCAATACGAATGCAACAATAACGACCATGGCGAGCGACAGCGGCAGGAACACCTTCCAGCCAAGGCGCATGAGCTGGTCATAGCGGTAACGCGGAACGAAGGCCTTCACCAGAGCGAACATGAAGAAGACCATGCAGCCCTTGATGGCGAACCAGACGATGCCCGGCACCCAGTTCAGGAACCATACATCGACGATCGGCAGCCAGCCGCCAAGGAACAGGATGGTCGTCAGGCAGCAGATCAGAACGATCGCAGCATATTCACCGAGCATGAACATCATGTACGGCGTGGAGCCATATTCCACCATGTGACCGGCAACCAGTTCCGATTCCGCTTCCGGAAGGTCAAAGGGCGGACGGTTGGTTTCGGCGAGACCCGAAATGAAGAACACGATGAACATCGGGAACAGCGACAGCCAGTGCCAGTCAAGGAACGATGCCGGCAGGCCAAGCATGGTGCCGAGGCCGGTACGCTGCGCCAGAACGATATCCGTGAGGTTCAGCGAACCAACGCAAAGCAGAACGGTGACGATGACGAGACCGATCGAGACTTCGTAGGACACCATCTGTGCCGCCGAACGCAGCGCGCCGAGGAACGGATATTTCGAGTTCGAAGCCCAGCCGCCCATGATGATGCCGTACACTTCAAGCGACGAGATCGCGAAGATGTAGAGAATGCCGACATTGATATTGGCGACGACCCAGCCTTCATTGAAGGGAATGACGGCATAGGTGGCGAGAGCCAGCGTCACGGCAACCAGCGGCGCCAGCAGGAAGACCGCCTTGTTGGCGCCGGCCGGAATAACGGGCTCCTTCAGGATGAATTTCAAGAGGTCAGCGAAGGACTGGAAAAGACCGAAGGGACCAACGACGTTCGGACCACGGCGCAGCTGTACGGCCGCCCAGACCTTGCGGTCAGCAAGCAGCAGGAAGGCGATGGCCACCAGAAGGCAAACGAGAAGCAGCAGGGACTGGCCGACCATGATCAGCGCGGGCCAGACGTAGCTCCAGAAAAACGATTCCATAATCCCCTACCCTTACTCTGCCGCAGCCTGGAAATTGTTGCGGGCCAATGCGGAGCACTCGGCCATGACGGCAGAGGCGCGCGCAATCGGGTTCGTCAAATAAAAGTCTTTTACCGGCGAAGCAAACGCCGACTTCACGAGCGGGCCGGTTTTGGCAGCCAGAGCCTCGATATCCGAAGCCTTGCCGGCAACGATCTCATCGGTCTCAGCGAGATGCGGATGCGCGACGTAGAGCTGGCCGCGCAGGGCAGACAGCGAATCGAACGGCAGCTTCTTGCCGAGGACGTCGGACAGCGCACGCAGGATCGCCCAGTCTTCGCGGGCCTCGCCCGGTGCGAAACCGGCACGGTTGCCAAGCTGGACGCGGCCTTCGGTGTTGACCCAGATACCGGACTTCTCCGTATAGGCCGCACCCGGAAGGATGACGTCGGCGTTCATTGCACCCTGATCGCCATGGCTGCCAATATAGACGGTGAACTTCGCGCCCTGGTTCGACAGGTCGAGTTCATCGGCGCCGAGCAGGAAGAGAACATCCATCGAGGCGACCATGTCGGCTGCAGCAACACCGCCCTCACCCGGCACGAAGCCGATATCGAGACCACCAACGCGGGCAGCGGCAGTGTGCAGGACCGAGAAGCCATTCCACTCTTCGGTGACAGCGCCGACGGAGGTGGCGAGCTTGGCAGCGGCGGCAAGAACGGCAGCGCCATCAGCACGGGACAATGCGCCCTGACCGATGATGATCAGCGGATTCTTGGCGGACTTCAGCTTGTCAACGAAGCTGTGCGAACCATTGGCGAGATCGGACAGTGTTTCAGCGCCCGAGCCGAGATATTCGTAATTGTAACGCAGCTCACCGGCTTCACCGATCACACCGATCGGGAAACCGCCGCGACGCCAGCGCTTGCGGATGCGGGCGTTGAGGACAGCTGCTTCGTAACGCGGGTTGGAGCCGACGATCAGCAGGGCGTCCGCCTGTTCGATACCTTCGATGGTGGAATTGAACAGGTAGCTGGCGCGGCCGAGAGACGGGTCAAGCGCTGCGCCATCCTGGCGGCAATCAACATTGGCCGAGCCGAGCGACGCGAGAAGCGACTTCAGCGCGAACATTTCTTCGACAGACGACAGATCGCCGGCAATCGCGCCGATCTTGTTGCCTGAGGTCGCAGCCACAGCCTGCTTGATCGCACCGAAGGCTTCGCCCCAGGTTGCGGGCTGCAGGCGGCCATCCTTGCGGACGTAAGGCCGGTCGAGGCGCTGAGTCTTCAGGCCATCCCAGATGAAGCGGCTCTTGTCGGAAATCCACTCTTCGTTGATGGCCTCGTTGACACGCGGCATGACACGCATGACTTCGCGGCCGCGGGTATCGACGCGGATGGCCGAACCGAGCGCATCCATCACGTCGATGGTTTCGGTCTTGTTCAGTTCCCACGGACGGGCCGTGAAGGCGAAAGGCTTGGAGGTGAGCGCGCCGACGGGGCAAAGGTCAACGACGTTGCCCTGCAGCTCCGAGGTCATCGCCTGCTCGAGATAGGTGGTGATTTCGGCATCTTCGCCACGGCCAATGAGGCCGAGTTCGGCAATGCCGGCCACTTCCGTGGTGAAACGGACGCAGCGCGTGCAGTGGATGCAGCGGTTCATGACCGTCTTGACGAGCGGTCCGATGTATTTGTCTTCAACCGCGCGCTTGTTTTCCGCGTAACGCGAACCGGCGATACCGAAGGCCATGGCCTGGTCCTGCAGGTCGCATTCGCCGCCCTGGTCGCAGATCGGGCAATCCAGCGGATGGTTGATGAGCAGGAACTCCATCACGCCTTCGCGGGCCTTCTTGACCATCGGCGTGTTGGTGAAAACCTCAGGCAATTCGCCGTTCGGGCCGCCGCGAACGTCGCGCACGCCCATGGCGCAGGAAGCGGCCGGCTTCGGCGGTCCGCCCTTTACCTCGATGAGACACATGCGGCAGTTACCCGCGACCGACAAGCGCTCATGAAAACAAAAGCGCGGAACTTCGGCGCCAGCCTCCTCGCACGCCTGCAACAGCGTGAAATGATCCGGAACCTCGATCTCTTTACCGTCAACCTTGAGCTTTGCCATGGTTCTACTTACGTCCTGTTGCCTGTTCGTCCCATGTCTCACACGGTCCGCAACAAATCCTTAATCACGCCCGGCACTCTTAATCATCTGCCAGGCGCTTCATGGTGTCGCGAGGCCGGAAATTCCGGCTCCGCTCGAAGCCTCAACGCTTATTCAGCGGCTTCCAGAACAGCGCCATCATCCATGGCCCTGTAGGTATATTGGTCGATACGCTTTTCGATTTCCGGACGGAAATTGCGGATCAGCGCCTGTACCGGCCATGCTGCGGCGTCGCCGAGCGCACAGATGGTGTGGCCTTCGATCTGCTTCGTCACTTCGAACAGCATGTCGATTTCGCGCTTCTGCGCATTGCCCTTGACCATGCGCTCCAGCACGCGCCACATCCAGCCCGTGCCTTCACGGCACGGCGTGCACTGGCCGCAGCTTTCGTGCTTGAAGAAGGCCGCGATGCGAGCGATCGCCTTGATGACGTCGGTGGACTTGTCCATGACGATCATGCCGCCGGTGCCGAAGGAGGATTTCACTTCGCGCATGCCGTCGAAATCCATGATGGCGTCCTTCATGTCCTCACCGCGAACGATGGGGCAGGAAGCGCCGCCGGGGATGACGCCGAGCAGATTGTCCCAGCCGCCACGAATGCCACCGCAATGGTGCTCGATCAGCTCGCGGAAGGACAGGCCCAGCGCGTCTTCGAATGTGCAGGGACGCTCAACATGGCCGGAGACCATGAACAGCTTGGTGCCGACGTTGTTGGGACGGCCGATGGACGAGAACCAGGCAGCGCCGCGGCGCAGAATGGTCGGGGCAACCGCGATCGATTCAACGTTGTTGACGGTCGTCGGGCAGCCGTAAAGACCCATATTGGCCGGGAACGGCGGCTTCAGACGCGGCTGGCCCTTTTTGCCTTCAAGGCTTTCGAGCAGTGCCGTCTCTTCGCCGCAGATATAGGCGCCCGCGCCGTGATGCACGTAGATGTCGAAATCCCAGCCATTCTTGTTGTTACCGCCGAGCAGACCGGCATCGTAACATTCGTCGATGGCCGCCTGAAGAGCCTCACGTTCGCGCATATATTCGCCGCGAACATAGATGTAAGCGGTGTGCGCGCCCATGGCGAAACCGGCGATCACGCAGCCTTCGATCAGCGTGTGCGGATCGTTGCGCAGGATTTCGCGGTCCTTGCAGGTGCCGGGCTCGGATTCATCGGCGTTAACGACGAGATAATGCGGACGGCCGTCATTTTCCTTCGGCATGAAGGACCATTTGAGACCCGTCGGGAAGCCAGCGCCGCCGCGACCGCGAAGGCCCGAAGCCTTCATCTCGTTGATGATCCAGTCACGGCCCTTTTCGATGATCTGCTTGGTGCCGTCCCAGTGGCCGCGCGCCAGCACGCCTTTCAGGGACTTGTCCTTGAGGCCGTAGAGATTGGTAAAGATGCGATCCTGATCTTTTAACATGCTTCACCTCTTACCGCGGCTTCTTGCCGAAGACCCTGATATACTCGGCTTCGCCACCCTTGGCGAGCGCCTCGGCCTGCTTGACCCAGTCATCACGGCCGATACGGCCCTTGAAATTCAGATATCCATCGACCCAGTCGCATTCGGCCTGCTTCCAGCCGGCGATCTGCGCATAGGTGAAGATGCCTAGCTCGTTCAGCGTACCCTCAATCTTGGGGCCGACGCCGGAAATGAGCTTCAGGTCATCAGGGGCAGCTGGCTTTTCGATGCCTGCCGGACGATCCGCGGAATCCAGCGACGGCTTTGATGCTGCTGCTTCCTTGCCGACCGATTCCTTTTCGCCAGCCTTTGCGTTTTCAGCAGCAGCCTTGGGCTCGTTGGCCGGCGTCTTCAGCTTCGGATCGGTTTCCGGCGCATCCGTCTTCGGCTTGGCGGCGTTGGACGGCGGAACCTGTGCGGCATCCGCTGGCACTTCAGCCGGCTTGTCGAGATTGGAACGGTCAGGCTTGATCTCTTCCGTCAGGGTCGTCAGGCCGCCAACGGGGACGGACTGGTGACGGTCGATCTGGGGACCTGTCTTGACGGTGTCGCCCTTGCCTGCCTCGAAAGCATCGATGATCTCTTCCAGACGCTCGGGCGTCAGGTCTTCATAGGCATCCTTGAAGATGATGACCATCGGTGCGTTGACGCAGGCGCCCTGACATTCCACCTCTTCCCAGGAAAGCGTGCCGCTCTCATTGGTGTGCAGCGGATCGTGATGGATCTTCTTGCGGCAGACATCCATCAGCGCTTCGGAGCCGCGCAGCATGCAGGGCGTGGTGCCGCAGACCTGAACGTGGGCACGCGTGCCGACCGGCTTCAGCTGGAACTGCGTATAGAAGGTCGCGACTTCAAGAACACGGATATAGGCCATGTCCAGCATGTCTGCGACTTTTTCGATGGCGGCGCGGGTAACCCAGCCATCCTGCTCCTGGGCACGCATGAGCAGCGGGATGACCGCTGATTGCTGGCGTCCCTCGGGATATTTTTTGATCGTCTTTTCAGCCCATGCGGTGTTTTCCGCGTTGAAGGCAAATGCCACGGGCTGGAACTGATCTTCGGCTAGTCGACGAACGGACATACTTCCTCACGCCTTTTCAGTTTAACGTCTCACACCGCGATCTCGCCACCGTGACGAATTCGCAGGCATAAGCCGCCTTGTCTTTTTGCATGAACACAATGAACTTGCTGCCATTGGGAACCGAGGCCTTGATCTCGTATCCCGACGACAGAAGCTGCTTGATGGTCGAGGAGCCGCCGCTCGCCAACGATACACCGCCCTCGTCCGTCGCCGTCTGGGCGAAAACGGGGGGGTGGACATCGCTGCGAGAAAAGCCGGTATGGCCAGCGGCAGACGCATCAGCGGTCGACCTCCCCGAACACGATGTCGAGAGAGCCGAGCACGGCTGTAACGTCGGCAAGCTGATGGCCCTTGCACAGAAAATCCATCGCCTGCAGATGGGCATAGCCCGGAGCGCGGATCTTGCAGCGGTAAGGCTTGTTGGAACCATCGGCAACCACATAAACGCCGAACTCGCCCTTTGGCGCTTCGACGGCGGCGTAAACTTCGCCAGCGGGAACGTGATAACCTTCGGTGTAGAGCTTGAAGTGGTGGATCAGCGCTTCCATCGAACGCTTCATCTCACCGCGCTTGGGCGGAACCACCTTGCCATCCAGCGAGGAGACCGGGCCGATGCGGTGCTTGCCGGACAAAAGCTCGACGCACTGCTTCATGATCTTCACGGATTCGCGCATTTCCTGCATGCGGATCAGGTAACGATCATAGCAGTCGCCGTTTTTGCCAACAGGGATGTCGAATTCCAGATCGGAATAGCACTCATAAGGCTGCGAACGACGCAAATCCCAGGCAGCGCCGGAACCACGCACCATCACGCCCGTAAAGCCCCAGGCAAAGGCATCTTCCAGCGAGACGACGCCGATATCGACGTTACGCTGCTTATAGATGCGGTTATCCGTCAGGAGGCCCTCGATATTGTCGAGGACGGTGATGAAGGGATCGCACCACTTGCCGATATCGTCAACCAGTTCCGGCGGCAGGTCCTGGTGAACGCCGCCCGGGCGGAAATAGGCCGAGTGCATGCGCGCGCCACAGGCGCGCTCATAAAACACCATCAGCTTTTCGCGCTCTTCGAAGCCCCAGACCGGCGGCGTCATCGCGCCCACGTCCATGGCCTGCGTGGTCACGTTCATGATGTGCGAGAGGATGCGGCCGATTTCCGAATAGAGAACGCGGATCAGCTGGCCACGCATCGGGATCTCGAGGCCGAGCAGCTTTTCGACGGCAAGCGCGAAAGCGTGCTCCTGGTTCATCGGCGCGACGTAGTCGAGACGATCGAAGTAAGGAACGGCCTGCAGATAGGTCTTCGTCTCGATCAGCTTTTCGGTTCCGCGATGCAGAAGACCGATATGCGGATCAACGCGCTCGACGATTTCGCCGTCCAGTTCCAGAACCAGACGCAGCACGCCGTGCGCGGAGGGATGTTCCGGACCGAAGTTGATCGTGAAGTTGCGGACGTTATGCTCAGTCATTCTAGTGCTCCGCCGAGGTGATCATGGCGATGAATTCGGGGCCGGTCATGTTCTGCGTGATCTCAGCGAAGGAATAGCTCGAAGGCTTTTCATCCGTGAAAATCTGCGACGCGAACCTGAAACTGGAAGGGTTGTCAAAAGCCTGCAGCGACACGGCAAAATGCTTGCCATCCTTGGAACGCCACATCAGCGTGCTGCCGCAATTCTTGCAGAAGCAGCGCTCGCCCCACTCCGACGAGGAATAGACGCCGAGGCTCTCTTCGTTTTCGACGGAGATATCAGCGCATTCGACGGCCAGAAACGCGCCGCCGGACCAGCGGCGGCACATGGAGCAATGGCAAACGCCGAATTCGCGGGCGCCGATGACGGCCTCAAGGCCGACGGCGCCGCAAAGACATTGCCCATGCTCTGTCGCGGAGACCTGGCTCATTGCTTGGCCTTTTCGTCGCCAGGAAGAACGTAATCGGTCCCTTCCCAAGGGGAAAGGAAGTCGAAGTTACGGAATTCCTGCTTCAGCTCGACCGGCTCATAAAGCACGCGCTTCAGAACGTCATCGTAACGCACTTCAACAAACCCGGTAACCGGGAAATCCTTGCGCAGCGGGTGGCCTTCGAAACCGTAATCGGTGAGGATGCGGCGAAGGTCCGCATGGCCCTCAAACGGAATACCATACATGTCCCAGGCTTCACGCTCGAACCACTCCGCACCCATGTAGACGGAGGTCGCAGAAGGAACCCCCTCGTCCTCCTCCACCTGCAGCTTGACGCGGACGCGCAGATTCTGGCGCGGCGACAGCAGGTGATAAACGACATCGAAACGCTTTTCGCGCTGCGGCCAGTCAACGCCGCAGATATCGATGATATTGACGAATCCGCACTGCACATCGTCGCGCAGGAAGGTCAGAAGCGCGATTACGCTTTCAGGCGTCGTGTTCAGCGTCAGCTCGCCATAGGCGATATCGGCCGACACCACGAGTGAACCGCGCGCTTCCTTAACGTAAGCAGCAAGATCGTTGAGAGCTTCGCTCATTCTAAATCCGTCCTTTGCCCTTAGCGCTCGATCGTACCGGTACGCCGGATCTTTTTCTGCAGCAGAAGCACGCCGTAAAGCAGCGCTTCGGCCGTGGGGGGACAGCCCGGAACGTAGATATCCACCGGCACGACGCGATCGCAGCCGCGTACGACGGCGTAGGAATAATGGTAATAACCGCCGCCATTGGCGCAGGAACCCATGGAGATGACGTAACGCGGTTCCGGCATCTGGTCATAGACCTTACGCAGAGCCGGAGCCATCTTGTTGGTCAGCGTGCCGGCGACGATCATCACGTCCGACTGGCGCGGCGAGGCGCGCGGGGCGACACCGAAGCGCTCCATGTCGTAACGCGGACCGGAAGCCTGCATCAGGCCTTCGACGGCGCAGCAGGCAAGACCGAACTGCATCCACATCAGCGAGCCGGTACGGGCCCAGGTGATGAGTTCGTCTGTCGAGGTGACGAGGAAGCCCTTATCGGCCAGCTCGTCGTTGATTTCCGTGAAGTAGGCATCGTTGCTGCCAACCGGCTTGCCGGTGGAGGGATCGATGATCCCCTTCGGCTGCGGCGCGACGAGCGTGCTGTTGTTCTGGCTCATGCCCATTCCAGCGCTCCCTTCTTCCACTCATAGATAAAGCCGATGGTGAGAACGAGGAGGAACACCATCATCGACCAGAAACCGAACCAGCCCATCTCACCGAAAGACACCGCCCATGGGAACAGGAACGCGACTTCCAAGTCAAAGATGATGAACAGAATCGACACCAGATAAAAGCGGATATCGAACTTCATGCGGGCATCGTCGAAGGCGTTGAAACCGCACTCGAAAGCGGAGAGCTTTTCCGGGTCCGGCGCCTTGTAAGCGACAGCGAAAGGCGCAATCAGAAGCGCCAGGCCGATGACAAGAGCGATACCGATGAATATTGCGATCGGAATGTAGGAACTGAGGAGTTCAGTCATGGTCTCTTCCCTGCCCGGCCGGGTGCCGGGCCTGCCTTTGTGACCTTAGTCTCAAAGAGCGGACAAATATGTTGCAACGCCAAAGTGGTTAGCGCAGCCGCGCCCTCTCTGCAAGAGTTTAGGCACCATTTCAAGACACCTGCCGCATTGATTGGCAACAATATTGCCGGAATTGACGCAAATTTGGGCCACATTTCCGACCTAAGCCCCTCAAATACAATAATAATCGATTGAAGGACGCAACCGCAAAAAAGTCACACGATTTTTACGCCCAAACGTTGGCGAAGTGACGATATCGGGAAATCGAAACTTGACTGATAAAAGCAGGAAAAATCCCGCGGGAAACGGCCGGAATCAGAGACCTGAATCGCTGAAGACAAAGCCGCGCAGACCGCGCATCGATTGTTCAGATGGAGACATTTCAAGAAGGAGAAATGGCGCGAGTGACGGGGCTCGAACCCGCGACCTCCGGCGTGACAGGCCGGCACTCTAACCGACTGAGCTACACCCGCGCTCCACAGACATTCATCTGCGTTTTTTCCGAGGAACAGGATGGCGCGAGTGACGGGGCTCGAACCCGCGACCTCCGGCGTGACAGGCCGGCACTCTAACCAACTGAGCTACACCCGCTTATCCTGACGGACAGAACCTTGGTTCCGCCGTACGAACCAGCCTCGGCTGTTCGTTGAGCGGCTAACTACGGCGTTCGTGCGGGGGTGTCAAGCAGGTTTCACGACAAAAGAATAAGCTTTTTCATTTTGATCAGGAAAAACCCTGGGGCCTTTTATCGACGCTCCGGCAAATGCCCTGTTTTGCGGGCTTTTCCCAACGAAAACAAAAAACTTGTCCACAGCCAGCAGCTTTATCAACGTCATTTCTACGGGGCCGTCATGACGTCATTGGTTTCTGAATTTACCAAAAAGCCCGCAGTTCCCGGCTTTTTACCCCTCCCCTTCGGCGGAGGGAAAAACCTCCCCGAAAAAAAACAAAAAAACTTCACAAAAGCCCTTGCGGTTTTTTTCCGATCCGAATACATCACGGCCACCGACGCGGCGGACATGATCCGCAAGACGCGAAGGGCGATTAGCTCAGTTGGTAGAGCGCCTCGTTTACACCGAGGATGTCGGGAGTTCGAGTCTCTCATCGCCCACCATTCCTTCTCATAGTGATTTAAAGAACCCTTGCCGATTGCGGTTTGAACCGTACGCGGTTGCGCTTCACCATGTATGCTTGGCTTCGATGCGCAGCCCCTGCCCTCGGTGGCATGGAAGGGGCCATGGTCGCGCGCTACTGCGGTGTAGAATCACATTTCCCAGTTGCCGCGCCGTGCCAAACCGGGACTTTCGTTTCAGATTCGCACAGCCGCAGCCACCCCTGTTTCACCCCGCAACATACCGAAAAATAAGCAGATTTAGAATTTTTAAAGAGATTTCGGGCATTGTTTTCAGGCCGTTTCATGATGAGCGGTGGAACTGATGGATGAAACCATGTCACTCGACGCGTTTGTTACACTCGCGCTTATTGCGCTGCCTGTTTACATTTTTTTCCGCTGGGTCCAGCAGGATTCGGAGAAACCAGATATTTCCAAAAACAAGAATTCCATGGGGCGGTGATCCGGGCGCTGGGATCGCACCATTATCCCGGACGACCTCCGGAGAGACTTTCGATCACCGATGCGAAGCGGCAATGCCTTTTGAGGGCTTGCATATGACGTATCGTATAAACGCCCGGCATTCAGACCCATACCGCATTAAAAAAGCCGGGCTATGCCCGGCTTTTTCCGTTGCGGCGCTGTCGTGTGCAATCAGTTGATCGCCTTCATCTCGACCTTGAAGAACAGCGTCTCGCCGGAAGAATCATCGACGCCGTCATTATCGGTCACGGCATAGGCCGTTCCCGCCTTGTCGAAGGTGAAGCCTTCCAGCTTGTCGACGACATAGCCGTTGGTCTGGGCCTTGAGGTCTGGCAGGAAGTCATGGGCCTCCTGCTTGGTGACCAGCGGCAATTCGCCACCGATCTTGCCCGGCTTCAGGTCAGCAATCGCCACGCGGTAGAGCTTCTTGATCTTGGCCTTGTCACCGATCTGGTTGTCGCGCTCGACGATATAGACATTGTCGCCCTGTGCGGTGATTTCGGACAGGCCGACCCAACCGGCTTCGGTCTTATCGAGCGGGTAGCGCACGGCGCCCCATTCCTTGGACTTCGGATTATAGGAGACGAGCTTGACGAAGCCCTTCTCGTCCGTGCCCCATTCGCGCTGCACGGCCATCCACAGCGTCGCGTCATCGCCCTTGCCGATCATGGTAACGCCTTCGAAACCGAAGCGGGTATCGCCGGCGAGCAGTTCCTTTGGCAAGGCGATTTCGGCCTTGATTTCACCCTTGGCATTGACGTTGTAGAGCGCATGCGGAACAAGCTTGGCGCTGTCGCCTTCGGAGGCCAGCCAGAACCAGCCCTTGCCATCCAGCGTGATGCCTTCGATGTCAAGCTTCTGCGCGGCAATGCCGTCGCGCTTGACACGCAGCACGCTGGTGATGGTGGCGGGCTTCTTGGTCGCGTCGATGGTGTAGATCGACGGCTGGTTACCATAGACCGAGTCGGACACGGCATAGAGGATGCCTGGCTTCTCGGCATCGCCTACCAGACCCGAAAGAGCGCCCCAGCCGATAGGCGCACCATCGACGGTGGCGGATACCAGCTGCGGATAGGCCAGCTCGCCCTCGGCGCGTTCATAGATCATGACATGCGAGCGGGCGCCGTCGTCTTCCACCAGATCAGCCTCATTGGCCGTGACGAAGAGGTTGCGCGCGGGGATGGCGACAGCGCCTTCCGGCGAAATGCCCGAAGGCAGGAGCTGCGTGAGCTGCGGCTCTGCGCCGGTATCCTTGTAAACAGCGGCAATCGAGGCGCGCTCGGCAAGCACGAAGAAGTACTTCTGACCATCGAAGGTCGCCGTTTCCAGACCCTCCGGCTCGATGCCCTTGGCCTTAGAGCGTTTTTCTGGATAATGGCCAATGGCGGCAACCGCGTGCTCGAGCGAAGCGCCGGCTTCATAAAGGAGCTTGCCGGTCTTGTCGAAAATGGTGAAGCCGCGTGCACCGCCCTGCCAGTCGCCCTCGTTGGCGATGACGATACGGTCATTGTCCAGCCACTTGACGGCATCAGGTTCGCGCTTGCGACCTTCCTGCTTGTCGGTGAATTTCAGCTGGCCATCGGTCTTGGTGTCGATGCCTTCGAGATTGACGGTGCCGGCAGAGAAATGCGTCTTCACCGTGCCGGTCTTGCCGTCGATGATGACGATATGGTTGTTTTCCTGCAGCGTCAGCGCGATCTCGCCATTGGCATTGATCGAGACGAATTCCGGTTCCGGATCCTCAGGGGAAATCTCGGCGAGACCGGTGACGTCGATCTTCTTCAGCGTCGCACAGTCGGCAACGCCGTCCTTCAGGCCGACAGTGACGAGATAACCGGCTGGCATCTGCGGCAGGGCGCCTTCGTTCACCTCTTCATCACGTTCGTTTTCGATAGCGATGGCGGCAAAGGTTTTATCCGGAGACACCGCGACTGAATCCGGTTGACCGCCGAGATCACAGCTCGCCTCGATCTTCTTGGCAGCGATATCGACAGTCACGAGCTTGCCGGAGGGCTTGGCGCGGTTTTCCGAGGTATTGACGCCGGCGAGAACCTTGAGACCGGCCACGGCAACGGAGGTCGGCTCACCTTCCAGCAGCAATGCGCCGCCGGCCTTGGGAGCCTTGGCATCGGTGATGTCGATGAAGCCGATGCCGCCGAGCGGGCTGTCCGAATAGATCAGCGTCTTGCCGTCTTCGCTGGCGGTGATGATTTCAGCCGAGGTCACGGACTTGGCGTCCTTGTCCGCGGGCAGGTTTTTCGCTACCGGGAAAGAAGCAATGCGGTTAAAAACCGGCTCTGCGGCCGCCGGAAAGGCTGCAGATGTAAGCACAGCCGCGGTCAAGGCCATCTGAGAAAATCGGAACGCCATTTTATCCCCCTTGGGTTCAGAAATATCCCAAGGCTTCTGCGTCACGGACATGACAGTGGCATGACACTTCATGGCCCGGAATCAAAAAGCCCGGCCGCAAAGGCCGGGCTTTCGTGTTTATGCGCATATTCCGTATATCGAAACGCCGTGTGTCCGGATGGAGGCTACACAGGCACGCCCGACTTTCATTCCATACCATTCGGCATAAACGGCGCCGCTCGAAAGAACTTTCGAAAGGCACGCTCCTTAGACCGGTTGATGGCGTGAGCGCGTCAAAACATGCTTCCTCGTGAACCTGAAAAGCCGCCGCCCGCCGCGGGCGTTACGGCTTTCCGGAAACCTTACGAGTTGACGGCGTCCTTCAGGCCCTTGCCTGCGGAGAACTTCGGAACGTTGCGAGCCGGGATATCGACTTCAGCACCCGTGGAAGGGTTACGGCCCTTGGAGGCTTCACGACGGCTGACGGAGAAGCTGCCAAAGCCGGCGAGGCGGATATCGCCACCGTTCTTCAGTTCGCTCTGTACGGTTTCGAATACGGCATCAACAGCGGAAGCAGCATCTGCCTTCGTGAGACCAGCCTTTTCGGCAACAGCAGAGACGAGCTCGTTCTTGTTCATGTTTCCACCCCTTTCAATGGTTTGAAACGACTCAAATTAAGCCGGCGCAAAATACGTTCGTATCCGCGCGCAGCAACTCAAAAGCGCTGGAATCGCCTGAAAAACAAGGGGTCTGCGGTTTTTTTCACAAAAAAGGCCGACATTTCTGCCGGCCTTCCCCATAATCGTGCCAATTTCGCATCACTTGCGCCGACCTGAAGCCGTACCTTCGTCGTGAAGCCTAACGCATTGAATCTACGCAGGACCTGTCGCGAGCACCGATTCCAGCCCTCGCGACGACGCGTCTCAATGCGCGATGGTCTGGCTGCCGTCATCAACGCCTTCGACCGTTGCGATCACCGGCGTCTCGATGCTGCCATCCCACTCGATGGGCTCCGGCTGACGGATGAGGGCGTGCTTGATAACCTCGCCCATGCGCGACACCGGAATGATTTCCATCTCGTTCTTCACATTGTCCGGAATCTCCGCCAGATCCTTGGCGTTTTCTTCCGGGATCAGCACCTTCTTGATGCCGCCGCGAAGCGCTGCAAGCAGCTTTTCCTTCAGGCCACCGATCGGCAGAACGCGACCACGAAGCGTAATCTCGCCCGTCATCGCCACGTCCTTCGAGACCGGAATACCGGTCATGATGGAGACGATCGCGGTTGCCATGGCGACACCGGCGGACGGACCGTCCTTCGGGGTTGCCCCTTCCGGAACGTGCACGTGGATGTCGCTCTTGTCGAAGCGCGGCGGCTCGATGCCGAAGTCCACGGCGCGCGAACGGACATAGGATGCCGCCGCCGAAATGGATTCCTTCATCACTTCCTTGAGGTTGCCGGTAACCGTCATGCGGCCCTTGCCCGGCATCATCACGCCTTCGATGGTGAGCAGCTCACCGCCGACTTCCGTCCAGGCAAGACCCGTGACGACACCGACCTGATCCTCGCGCTCGGCCTCGCCGTGGCGGAACCGCGGAACGCCCAGATAATCCGGAACGTTTGCTGCGGTAACCTCAACAGACTTGACCTTGCCCTTGATGATCTCGGTGACAGCCTTGCGCGCCAGCTTCATCAGCTCGCGTTCGAAGCTGCGCACGCCCGCCTCGCGGGTGTACTGCTGGATGACAACCATCAGGGCATCATCGGTGACCGAGAATTCTTCCGGACGCAGGGCATGTTCCTTGATCGCCTTGGGCAGCAGGTGACGCTTTGCGATTTCGCGCTTTTCGTCTTCCGTGTAACCGGCGATGCGGATCACTTCCATACGGTCCATCAGCGGGCCGGGAATGTTCAGCGTGTTGGCCGTGGTCACGAACATCACGTCGGACAGGTCGTATTCCACTTCCAGGTAGTGATCCATGAAGGTGGAGTTCTGTTCCGGATCGAGAACCTCGAGCAGCGCCGACGACGGATCGCCACGGAAATCCATGCCCATCTTGTCGATTTCGTCGAGCAGGAAGAGCGGGTTTGCCTTCTTGGCCTTCTTCATCGACTGGACGATCTTGCCCGGCATGGAGCCGATATAGGTGCGGCGGTGACCGCGGATTTCCGCTTCGTCACGAACGCCACCCAGCGCCATGCGCACATATTCGCGGCCGGTCGCCTTGGCGATCGACTTGGCGAGCGAGGTCTTGCCGACGCCGGGCGGGCCGACGAGGCACAGGATCGGGCCACGGATCTTCGTCGCACGGGCCTGCACGGCCAGATACTCGACGATACGCTCCTTGACCTTGTCCAGACCGAAATGGTCCTGATCCAGAATCTTCTCGGCATTGTTGAGGTCCGCCTTGATCTTGGACTTCTTGCCCCAGGGCAGACCAAGCAGCCAGTCCAGATAATTGCGCACGACGGTGGCTTCCGCGGACATCGGGCTCATCTGGCGCAGCTTCTTCATTTCCGCTTCGGCCTTTTCCTTGGCCTCCTTGGAAAGCTTTGTCTTGGCGATGCGCTCTTCCAGCTCGGCCATCTCGTCACGGCCGTCCTCGCCGTCGCCGAGTTCCTTCTGGATCGCCTTCATCTGCTCGTTCAGGTAATATTCGCGCTGGGTCTTCTCCATCTGGCGCTTGACGCGCGAGCGGATGCGCTTTTCGACCTGAAGAACGGAAATCTCGCCTTCCATGAAGCCAAGCGCCTTTTCAAGCCGCTGCTTCACGCTGACGGTTTCCAGCATTTCCTGTTTTTCGGTGATCTTGATCGACAGGTGCGAAGCGACCGTGTCGGCGAGCTTCGAGTAATCATCGATCTGACCGGCAGCGCCGACAACCTCGGGCGAAATCTTCTTGTTGAGCTTCACATAGCTCTCGAATTCCGAAACGACCGAACGCGAGAGCGCCTCGATCTCGACCGGATCTTCGGCAGGCTCCTGCAAAGGCGTGGCCGAGGCTTCGTAGAAATCCTCGCGACCGGTGTAGCTGTCGATCTGGGCGCGGCCCTTGCCTTCCACCAGCACCTTCACGGTGCCATCGGGAAGCTTCAGAAGCTGCAGGACATTGGCGACCGTGCCGACCTTGTGGATGGCTTCAGGCGCCGGATCGTCGTCGCTGGCGTTGATCTGGGTAACAAGCATGATCTGCTTGTCGGAGCCCATGACTTCCTCGAGCGCACGGATGGATTTTTCCCGCCCGACGAACAGGGGAACGATCATATGCGGGAAAACGACAATGTCGCGCAGGGGAAGGACCGGATAGGTACCGCCAGATGCCGCAGACGTGATGTTCGTCATATCATTTCCTTTCCATGGTCCCTTTCGGGACACTTCGCCGAACGTCTTGGGGGCGTCCGGCATACTCATTTCTCGAGACTGAAAGTGGAGTTTCGAAACACCGATTTCAAGTCGTCGGAGCAGACGGCCTTACGCGACGGCAGGACCGTGAAATTCAACAAAAACTCAGCGCTGGCTAATACTACCGACATTTCCGGTTATCCTCGAGGGCTCAGGAACCGGGTCGCCGACGAAATTCACATTTCCGTCATATCGCGCTGCAAATCAGTTGTAAGACTTTATCAGCAAAGCGCAATCCGCTCCAAACGCAAAATCGGGCTTCGTCAAGTTAGCCGCAAGTTTCGTAAGGCCCATCTAATAGAAAAGGCCCGCACGGATGCGGGCCTCTGATTTCATCAAACATCACAGCAGCCGATTACGCCGAGACGTTGGTCTTTTCTTCCTGACGGTCCGCATAGATGTAGAGCGGACGCGCGACACCGCTGACGACGTCGTTGGAAATGACCACTTCGCGCACGCCCTCCAGCGTCGGCAGTTCGAACATGGTATCCAGCAGGATCTTTTCCATGATCGAGCGCAGGCCACGGGCACCGGTCTTGCGGGTGATCGCCTTGCGGGCGATTTCGCGCAGCGCGTCCTCGTGGAAGGTCAGCTCGACGTCTTCCATCTCGAACAGGCGCTGGTACTGCTTGACCAGAGCGTTCTTCGGCTCGGACAGGATCTGGATCAGCGCATCTTCATCTAGGTCTTCCAGCGTCGCCAGGACGGGCAGACGGCCGATGAATTCCGGAATGAGGCCGAACTTCACCAGATCTTCCGGCTCCAGCTCGCGCAGCACTTCGCCCACACGACGGTCGTCTTCCGCCTTGACGGTCGCACCGAAGCCGATCGAGGTCTTTTCGCCACGGGCCGAGATGATCTTGTCGAGGCCGGCAAAAGCGCCGCCGCAGATGAACAGGATGTTGGTCGTGTCCACCTGCAGGAACTCCTGCTGCGGATGCTTGCGGCCGCCCTGCGGCGGAACGGAAGCGACCGTGCCTTCCATGATCTTCAGAAGCGCCTGCTGAACGCCCTCGCCCGATACGTCGCGCGTGATGGACGGGTTATCCGACTTGCGGGAAATCTTGTCGACTTCGTCGATATAGACGATGCCGCGCTGGGCGCGCTCGACATTGTAATCCGCCGCCTGCAACAGCTTCAGGATGATGTTTTCCACGTCCTCGCCGACATAACCGGCTTCGGTCAGCGTCGTTGCGTCCGCCATGGTGAAGGGAACGTCGATGATGCGGGCGAGCGTCTGGGCAAGATAGGTCTTGCCGCAGCCCGTCGGGCCGACGAGCATGATGTTCGACTTCGCCAGCTCGACATCGCCATTCTTGGAGGCGTGCGCGAGGCGCTTGTAGTGGTTGTGAACGGCCACGGACAGGATTTTCTTCGCCTGCTTCTGGCCGATGACGTATTCGTCGAGGATCTTGATGATGTCCTGCGGGGTGGGTACACCCTCGCGCGACTTCACCATAGACGTCTTGTTCTCCTCGCGGATGATGTCCATACACAATTCGACGCATTCATCGCAGATGAATACCGTCGGTCCGGCAATGAGTTTCCGGACTTCGTGCTGGCTCTTGCCGCAGAATGAACAATAGAGTGTATTCTTAGAGTCGCCGCCGTTGCTGCCGCTGACTTTGCTCATATCTCTTTCCTTCCAGCACGCCGCAGGTCCGTCAAACGGATCGCGGTCAACTTACCGCCCGCAGATACGGCCGCCCTTGGGGTGCATTGCCGTATCCGCCTCGTTTCCCGGGGTACTAACCGTATCAGATACAGGAGCTGATAACCGGCGGCAACGAATTCCCCATTAAACCAAAGGCCGCGTCATAAAAAATCAACATAGCCTTTATATATACTAATATCGCTTTCTGTTCCGGTTGAAAGCCCCGAAATTACTTTTGCGGGGTCAAACAAACGTCAAAAAGCGTCGCGCCTCAATTCGCGACGGCGCCTTCGATTTCCTGGCGCGAGGTCAGGATCTTGTCGATCACGCCCCAGTCCTTCGCCTCGTCTGCATCCATGAAATGGTCGCGATCAAGGGTTTTTTCAACCTCTTCGAGCGTGCGGCCGGTATGCTTCACGTAGACTTCATTGAGGCGGCGCTTCATCTTGATGATGTCGCGGGCGTGGCGTTCGATATCCGAAGCCTGACCCTGGAAGCCGCCCGATGGCTGGTGCACCATGATGCGTGCGTTGGGGGTGGCGAAACGCATTCCCTTTTCACCGGCAGCGAGAAGCAGCGAACCCATGGAGGCAGCCTGGCCGACGCAGAGCGTGGAGACCGCAGGGCGGATAAACTGCATCGTATCGTAGATCGCCATGCCGGCGGTCACGACGCCACCTGGCGAATTGATGTAGAGCGCAATTTCCTTCTTCGGGTTCTCGGCCTCGAGGAACAGCAGCTGCGCGCAGACGAGCGACGCCATCTGGTCTTCCACCGGGCCGGTGAGGAAAATGATGCGTTCCTTGAGAAGACGGGAAAATATGTCGTAGGAGCGTTCGCCGCGATTGGTCTGCTCAACGACCATCGGCACCAGAGCCATGGCGGTATCAACTGGATTTTTCATGTCCGTCCTTTGTCAACTCTGCCCGTTGCGGAAACCGCCCCGGAATCACTTCTAACCTTCATACTCCCTACATAGAGTGTCCCTGCCCCGTACTTCAAGACACGAAGCCGCATATCCTTAACGGCTCAACAGCGTTTGCAGGGCTTCGGAGGCCGGCCGCGGCGGGCTTTTGCACCCGTTCGTCCCGGCCGCAGCCATTTGTCTCCCCGCCATCAATTTTTTACCAAGACTGGCGAGCACCAAAAAAATGTACTTCATGCACAGATATAACTTCTAACCAGCAAGAACTCGTTAGTATTTGCTGCTGATACTGAAAAACGAATTTCGGTTCCCATCGGCGAACAGCCCTATCCGGGCGAAATGGCAGCTCAACAATTCAGCGGGAATAACGCACGTCGTGCGAGCTTCTCCGCTTTTGCCGCATGATGGCGCAGATAGGATTTTGCAATGCTGGATGCAAAGACGAGCACGCTACTATGGGCGGCGGAGACGTTCACCCTTGCCGTGCTTTTGGGAACGCTGTGGCTGCACCGCCCTTCCCGCCGGCACAATCTCTATTTCGCCGCCGGCTTTCTCGCCACCGGCTTCGGCACCGTCATGGTGGCGTTTCGCGGAGATATTTCCAGTTTCCTGTCCATTCAGGTCGGCAACGCGCTGGCGCTTTCCGCCTTCGGCTTCTGGCTCGCGGGCCTCTTGTCCCTGGAGAAGCGCAAGCTCGCTGGCTGGATTGCCATCCCGGCCCTCCTGTGGATCGCCGGAATGTTCGTCCCACCCGTGCGAGAAAACATGGTGGCCCGAATCCTGCTTTATCACGCCAGTGCGGCCACGGGCTATTTCATGCTCGCCGGTGTGCTTCTGGCAAATGGCGAGCGCAGGTCGCGCAGCAGAAAAGTTCTGGCGACGATTCTGATCCTGCAGGCTTTTGCCGGCGCCGTCGTCGCCTCCATTGTCATCCCGGCCAATGCGGCTGCGCCCAACGCCATTCCTCTGACATCGGCGCTCGCTTTTTCCGGCATGCTCGGCTTCACGGCCATCATCATGATCAGCGCCAAGATCATCATGGAGGATACGGAGCTTCGTCTTCACCGGCTCGCCATGACCGATCACCTGACCGGTGTCCTTAACCGGCGTGGTCTGCTGGAGGAGTTCGACCGCATCAAGAAGCGCTCACACGGCTCCAGCCGATATGTGGCGCTTGTTCTCTTCGACATCGACCATTTCAAGAAGATCAATGACAGATACGGCCACCAGTCCGGCGACGCCGTACTCGTGCATTTCTGTCAAATCGCGCAACGCGCGATCGGCGACCGCGGCCTTTTCGTGAGGATGGGCGGCGAGGAGTTCGCGCTGGTGGCGGAGGTCGAAAGCCCCTCCAGCACCGTCACGCTTGCCGAATCCATCCGTAACAATCTGCTTCTTTCGAAAATCACCTCACGCGGCGAACCCATCAAGGTGACGACCAGCGTCGGCATATCCGAAGCGATGATCAAGGACGCCGAGCTGAATGTGATGATGACCGAGGCCGACCGAGCGCTTTATGCCGCAAAGAAAGCCGGGCGCAATCGGACCGTAATCCACGTAAATTCGGCCAATGTCGTCGTGCCCGCCTCGGACCGTGACGAAAACCCTATGGATAACAATGCCGACCGGCAGGTCGCGGCGCTGAACCGGATATCCGCAATTGCCAGCCGGTGAAGGTGTAACCATTTGGTGACATATAAAGGAACGCCTGCCGCCCTTCCCAAAGCGCCAAGCGCGGAATAAACCATCAGCATGACAGCGACGTTTCCCTTTCTCAAAATCGATTCCGCCACCCGCCACGTTTCACTCGATGCGCGCGACCCGGCTTTTTACAACGATCCGAACCCCGTCTACGCCGCCCTGCACGCGCAATGTCCCACTTTCTACTGGGAAGAGCAGCGGCAATGGTTTTTCACCTCTTATGACCATGTCAGCTCGCTGCTGCGCGACCGCCGGTTTGGACGACAGATCCTGCATGTGGCAAGTCGTGAAGAGATCGGCCTGCCAGAGCCGCTTGAGCATGTGAAGCATTTCGACCTGGCCGAGCAGCACTCGCTTCTGGAACTGGAGCCGCCGGAGCATACGCGGCTGCGCACGCTGATCAACCGCGCCTTCGTGTCACGGCATGTCGACAAGATGAAGCCGGAAATAGAGGAACTCGCCAACCGGCTGATTGACGCTTTCGAAGAGAAGGGCGAGACGGAACTGCTTTCCTCCTATGCCGATATCATCCCGGTAACGATGATCGCCCGGATGATCGGCATTCCCGAGGAAATGGGGCCGCAGCTGCTGAAGTGGTCGCATGCCTATGTCGGCATGTACATGTTCAAGCGCACACCGGAAGACGAGCTTCTGGCCGACAGGGCAGCGAAGGAATTTTCGGATTATGTGCGCGGCGTGATCGCCGAGCGGCGGGCCAAGCCTGAGGACGACCTGCTGAGCCACATGATCCATACCGAGCACAAGGGTCAATATCTGACCGACGACGAGCTGGTGTCCACCACCATCGTCCTGCTCAACGCGGGCCATGAAGCGACCGTTCATCAGATCGGCAATTCCGTGCGTATCATTCTGGAGAGCGGGATATCGCCGCAGACCTTGTTCAGCGACGAGGCCGCCACGGAACGCACGGTGGAGGAAACCCTGCGGATCTGCGCGCCGGTGCACATCTTCCAGCGATGGGTTCTGGAGCCGGTCGAGATTGACGGCGTGCAGTTCAAGCGCGGCGACAAGGTGAGCCTGATCCTGGCTGCGGCCAACCTCGATCCGTCAAAATTCCCTGATCCACTGACCTTCCGGCCGGAGCGCAACGAAGGCGCCAATGTCTCCTTCGGCGCCGGCATCCATTTCTGTATCGGCGCCCCATTGGCAAGACTGGAACTGAACCTTGCCCTGCCACTGCTTTTCAAACGCCTGCCGCGCCTGAAAATTGCCGAGCCGCCCAAGGTCAAGGATGTCTATCATTTCCATGGGCTGCAGCGGCTCGATCTCAGCTGGTAGCGTGTGCAGGCCTTAAATCTGGGCCAGACCGCCATCGACCGAAAGCTCGACGCCGGTGATGTAACTGGCCTTTGAAGAGGCCAGAAACAGAACGGCCTCAGCGATCTCGTCGGGGTCGGCCATCCGGCCGATCGGCGCGGCATCCTTCAGATAAGCCTCGAAACCGGCGATCTTTTCTTCATCAAGCTTCAGGCCGTTTTCCATGATCGGCGTGCGGGTCACGCCCGGGCTAACCGTATTGACGCGGATGCCCCGCGCCTTGAGGTCGTTGGCAAAACTGCGGGCGAATGAACGAACGGCCGCCTTGGAAGCATTATAGGCGCTCAACCTCTCCAGGCCCTTGTTGCCGACGATCGACCCGGTGAGCACGATCGAGCCGCCATCGCGCAAGACCGGCAGCAATGTCTGCACGGTGTAGAAAACGCCCTTGACGTTGATGTCGAAAATCCGGTCGTACAGCGCCTCGTGGGTATCACCGAGGTCATTGTTCTCGGCGATGCCGGCATTGGCGACGAGCACGTCCACCTTCCGGCCATCTGCTTCAATGCGCGCCTTGAGCCGCTCCAGATCGGAGAGCTTGGCAACATCGGACGCGAAGCCGATCGCCCCCTGCCCGGGCCTGGCGACCGCTGCCTCGAGATTGGCGGTATTGCGGCCTGTCACGTAAACGGCGGAGGCTCCGCCTTCCAGAGCCAATCTCGCGACGGAAAAGCCGATGCCAGTCGACCCACCGGTGACGACCACGACCTGCCCACTGAATAATCCAGACATTGCAAACTCCATGAATGTCGTAATTTCCGAATAACCATAATTCGGTATTTCGGTTTTATTGAAATATTGAAGCTTGTCAATCCGTGTGCTAGAGGCGGTCCATGGCTCAGTTTTTTCATCCCGCACGCGAAGACATTTCGCTCACGGCCGTGCTCGCCGCTCTTGGCGAACCGGCACGCATGGGCATCATCCGAAAATTATGGGGCTCCGAGACCGGACAGAATTGTGGTGCCGCAGCACCCTGCCAGGACATGCCGCGTTCAACCCTGTCCAGCCATATGCGGATCCTGCGGGAGGCAGGGTTGATTCGAACCCACAAACAGGGTGTCGAGAATATCAGCGTCGTCCGTGTCGACGATTTGGAAGCCCGCTTTCCCGGGCTCCTTCAATCCATCATCTCGTTCGACCAGCAATAGCGTGACCGAGTGGATTTCCGCCGTCACAGCCTGATGACATAGTCTTTTCGTGTTGTCTCCACGACTTCCCAGGTGCCAGTAAAGCCGGGCCGCAGCACAAGCCTGTCGCCCGGTCTGAGGTCACGCGGGGGCCCGCCATCCTCGGTCAGGATGGAATGGCCCTCGAGGATGCTGAAATATTCCCATTCGTCATAGACGACACGCCATTTTCCAGGTGTGGATTGCCAGATGCCGGCATAAATTCCGCCCTGCGCTTCCTCCAGATTCCATGTGGTGAATTTGGGGTCGCCGGAGATCAATCGCTCCGGCGCTGGCGCACCATGCTCTGCTTCGAGGGAAGCATCTTCGAATGTCAGTAGGTTGCTCATCGCGACGCCGGCCTCTCAGACTTTTGCAAGCGACTGTTCAAGATCGGCAATGATGTCGTTGACATCCTCGATTCCGACGGACAGACGCACCACATCCGGACCGGCGCCGGCCGCCGTCTGCTGCTCCGGCGTCAGCTGGGCATGGGTGGTGGAAGCCGGGTGGATGACAAGCGAGCGCGTGTCACCGATATTGGCGAGATGGGAGAATAGCTGCAGCCCTTCGACCAGTGCCTTGCCGGCCGCATAACCGCCCTTGACGCCAAATGTAAAGACCGAACCCGCGCCCTTCGGCGAGTAACGCTGCTGGAGGGCGTGATTGTCGCTTTCCTCCAGGCCGGCATAATTCACCCAGCCGACCTTGGGATGTGCCTTAAGCCATTTGGCGACGGCAAGCGCATTGTCTGAATGGCGTTGAACGCGCAGCGGCAGGGTCTCAATTCCCGTGAGAATGAGGAAGGCGTTGAAGGGCGAAATCGCCGGGCCGAGATCGCGCAGGCCAAGCACGCGGCAGGCGATGGCAAAGGCGAAATTACCGAAAGTCTGGTGGAGCACGACGCCGGAATATTCGGGCCGGGGCTGTGACAGGGCCGGAAACCGGTCAGTTGCCGACCAGTCGAAGGTTCCGCCGTCAACGATGATGCCGCCCATGGAATTACCGTGGCCACCGAGGAATTTCGTCAGCGAATGCAGTACGATGTCTGCACCGTGTTCCAGCGGTCGCAGCAGATATGGGCTTGCCATCGTGTTGTCGACGATCAGCGGCAGGCCGTGCCGATGGGCAACTTCGGCAATTGCGGCGATATCCACAAAGGTGCCGCCTGGATTTGCAAGGCTTTCTATGAAGACGGCGCGTGTGCGCTCATCGATCTGCTGTTCGAAACTGGCGGGATCGGTGGCGTCGGCCCAGCGAACCTGCCAGTCGAAACCTTTGAAGGCGTGGCCGAACTGGTTGATCGATCCGCCGTAAAGCTGACGGGCGGCGATGAAATTGTCGCCGAACTGCAGCAGCGTATGAAAAACCAGCAATTGTGCGGCGTGGCCGGAGGCGACGGCAAGCGCTGCGGTACCACCCTCAAGCGCGGCCACACGCTCTTCCAGAACCGCCTGAGTGGGGTTCATGATGCGGGTGTAGATATTGCCGAACTCTTTCAGCCCAAACAGGGCGGCGGCATGATCCGCATCACGGAAAGCGTAGGCCGTCGTCTGATAGATGGGTGTCGCCCGTGCGCCGGTCGTAGGATCAGGCTGTGCGCCCGCATGGATGGCCAGCGTTGAAAAACCGGGATTGCTGCTCGGCATGATGTTTCCTCCAATGGAATTCTGGAGGGATCATAATGCCTTGGCGCCAAATGATAAGCCCAATCCGTACCAACTATCGTGCGATATTGAGACGCGGATACTCAATTGCCGGGCAACGGTTCATCACCACGTCAATGCCATAAGCCTCGGCCTTGGCGGCGGCATTATCGTCCCGCACGGATAGCTGACCCCAGATCACCTTTGGGCGTTGCGGCAGCAAGATCGCCTCGTCGACAATCGCGGAAAGATATTCCGGCGCACGAAACACATCGATCATATCAACAGCCTCGGGAATATCGGCCAGCCGGGCATAGACCGCCTGTCCCAGTATCTCCTTGCCCGCCTGACCCGGATTGACCGGAAACACGCGATAGCCCTTGGACAGCAGGAAGCGCATGACGCCATGGCTCGGCCGATCCGGATTGGGCGAAGCTCCCAGCAGGGCGATGGTTTTGACATTCGTCAGGATTTTCCTGAGGTAATCCGCTTCGTAAGTATCATGCTGCATGTCAACTTATTCCTTTGGCATACCACCTGATCCAGAGAGGCGCAGGCGTCTGGAGCGTTGCTTTAATGCCCACCAGCCTCTCCTCTCCCGCATGGTTCCAGCGCCGGCAACCTTCACGCCGTTTCATGCGATGCCATTCTCATCTAGGACGCTCCGGTCGTCTCCGGAACCCCGAAAGCGCAAAAATTAATATCTCCGCCGGATCGGCACTCTGCAACCCCGTTTTCATCGACGCAAAATGATTTCACAAAATCGCGCACACACCGGATGTATTGAGTATTTTCATCCACTTTTCAAAAATTGCGCCGAACGGCCATCGAAACAGGCGGAAACAACATTAGCGTGCATTCCATGCGCTCTTCGTCTCCTGTTTGTTTTCATTCCGTTCACCGGTTATTTAGCCGCGACTAATTTTCAAAAAGTTATTTCGTAAACCAACCATTCTATAAGTCTGCAACGTTATAGTGGAGTTTCGATGGGAATTCTGAAATTTATTTTCATTGGTCATCATACGATTTTAGTCGCCCGCACGCTCATTTGAAACGCCAGGCGCAATACCAACAACTGGAATAAATGATGTGCTCGGTCATTTTTCAAGGAAATCCGCAGCGCGAGGCTGATCCGCAAGCCGTGCATCAGGCGTTATTTTCCGGATTAAATCAGAAGCAGGAAAGCGTGTCTCATGCGCGATATTGGATCTCGTTTTTTCATGACGCATAGAAATCAAAAATTTGACGCGTGTCATAATCCATAAAAACAAAGCCCGTAGGCACCGGATTGGGACGACCTCGGCGAGGCAATTGAAAGCATACCCTGCCCGTCCGGAAAATGACTTCCAGTTTCTGAGGCCAATGCTGTAGATTGCCCGAAAAGCCCGCGAGCGAGTCTCTGACTGTGACATTCGACATTCTTATTCTGGTGCTTCTGGGCGCAATGCTGCATGCCGGATGGAATGCGCTGGTCAAATCCGGTTCCGATAAATCGCTGGACGCCTCGTTGATTGCGGCGGGGGCTGCAGCCTGTTCGCTGCCGTTTCTGCCTTTCCTGCCGTTTCCCTCGCCAGTCGCCATTCCCTTCCTGATCGCCTCAGCCGTCCTGCAATTCGCTTATTTCCGCCTTGTCGCCGCCGCCTATACGATCGGCGACATCGGCCTTGTCTATCCCGTCATGCGCGGCGTGGCACCCTTGATCGTGGCGGCGACGAGCAGCCTGTTCCTGAGCGAGATTTTGAGCCCGCTGGCGATTGCGGGCATCGGCGTCATCTCCGCGGGGATCCTGACGCTTGCTTTCGAGGCAAGGCGCGGGGGCGGAAAGGCGATCATGGTCGCCCTGCTCAACGCTTTCGTGATTGCATCCTACACCTTCGTCGACGGTGTCGGCGCAAGGCTTTCCGGCAACGCCATCTCATACACGCTCTGGATGTCTCTGCTGCCACCCGTGCTGCTGTTCGGTTTCGCGTTTTACCAGCGGGGCGCCGGCCCCGTCGTCCAGCATGTCAGGCGCAACTGGTGGCGTGGCCTTATCGGTGGCGGCGGCTCCATACTCTCCTATGGGCTGGCGCTTTACGCCATGACCAAAGCGCCTGTCGCCGTCGTCGCAGCACTCCGGGAAACCTCCATTCTTTTCGCGCTGGTGATATCAGTGGTGATCCTGAAAGAACGCGCCAGCATCTGGCGCTACCTTGCCGGAGGCATCATTGCAGCGGGCGTTCTGGTGATGCGGCTGGGGTAAAACGAGGTCAGATGATGGGGTAAAATAATACCCCATCATCAACCGTTTGTTTTTACTTGATTATTTTTGCGACCTCCAAAATCGATCATATTGACGCTTTTGTTCGCGCACCGTATAAGCGCGCCAGATCGGATTCCAGCCGGAATAGGGTCATTTGCGGTAGCCCTTATCGGCAACCAAACCAAGCAACAAGAAACGCCCGTATGCTCTTCATGAAGAGGATGACGGGTCCACGTTAGAAAGTGAAATTCATGTCTACTTTCGTTCAGAAGCCCGCTGAGGTGGAGAAGAAGTGGGTCATCATCGACGCCGAAGGCCTCGTTGTTGGTCGCCTCGCCACCATCGTTGCAACCCGCCTGCGCGGCAAGCACAAGGCTACCTACACCCCCCACGTTGATGATGGCGACAACGTCATCGTCATCAATGCGGAAAAGGTTGCCCTCACCGGCAAGAAGTATTCCGACAAGAAGTACTACTGGCACACCGGTCACCCGGGTGGCATCAAGGAGCGTACGGCTCGCCAGATCATCGAAGGCCGCTTCCCGGAGCGCGTCGTTGAAAAGGCCGTCGAGCGCATGATCCCGCGCGGTCCGCTCGGCCGTCGTCAGATGAAGAACCTGCGCGTTTACGCCGGTTCCAACCACCCGCACGAAGCACAGCAGCCGGTCGTTCTCGACGTTGCCGCGCTCAACAAGAAGAACGTAAGGAGCGCCTGATAATGGCCGATCTTTCCTCTCTGAAAGACCTCGCCCCGGCTTCGGAAGCTTCGGCTCCCGTGCATGTCCGCAAGGTTGATACCCTCGGCCGTTCCTACGCGACCGGCAAGCGCAAGAACGCCGTAGCCCGCGTATGGGTCAAGGCCGGTTCTGGCAAGATCATCATCAACGGCCGCGATTTCACCACGTATTTCGCACGTCCGGTTCTGCAGATGATCCTCCAGCAGCCGATCGTTGCCGCTGCCCGCACGGGTCAGTTCGACATCATCGCCACCGTTGCCGGTGGTGGTCTGTCCGGTCAGGCCGGCGCAGTTCGTCACGGCCTGTCCAAGGCCCTCACCTACTTCGAACCGGGCCTGCGCTCCGTTCTGAAGAAGGGTGGCTTCCTGACCCGCGACAGCCGCGTTGTCGAGCGTAAGAAGTACGGTAAGGCCAAGGCCCGCCGTTCGTTCCAGTTCTCGAAGCGCTAATCGCTTCCAGGAACGGTTCGTTCAGAACTTTGAAAGGCGGGGCTTCGGCTCCGCCTTTTTTCATGGCCTCCTCCCTTGTTTTTTCATCAGGAAGACAGCAACCTCGGCGCAAATCGCAATGGGGTGATCAATGCCGGCCAAAACCATCGACCATGCCTTCACCGCAATGTCCCTGACATCGGCCGCCACGGACCCGACCCATGCCGGTGTCCTCTCCTTCATGCGGCGCAAATATACCAAGAACCTCAAAGGCGTTTCGACTACCGTGTGGGGTATTCCCTTCGACGCGGCGACCTCCAACCGTCCCGGCGCACGTTTCGGGCCCCAGGCGATCCGCCGCGCTTCGGCGATTTTCGATAATGATCCGCAATATCCTTTCGCGCGCGATCTCTTCGTCCATATGCCGACCATTGATTATGGCGACTGCCTGCTTGACTACGGCAACCACTGGAAAACGCCTGACACGATCGAAAAGGAAGCGCGCAGGATCATCTCCAAGACGGATTACCTGCTGACGCTCGGCGGCGATCATTTCATCACCTGGCCATTGCTGAAAGCGCATGTGGCCAAGCACGGCCCACTCGCGCTGGTGCAGTTCGACGCGCATCAGGATACATGGTTCGACGATGGCAAGCGCATCGACCACGGCTCCTTCGTGGCCCGCGCCGTGCGCGACGGGCTGATCGATGCCGACCGCTCGATCCAGATCGGCATCCGCACCCACGCGCCTGACGATTTCGGCATCCGGATTCTCCACGGTTACGAGGTGGAGGACATGCGGGCCAGCGATATCGCGTCGCTGATCGTCAAGCACACGGGCGGTATGCCCACCTATCTAACCTTCGATATTGATTGCCTCGATCCCGCCTTCGCGCCGGGAACCGGCACACCCGTCGCCGGCGGGCCGACCAGCGCGAAAATTCTCTCCGTTTTGCGTGGGCTTGGCCAGCTCGATATTCGCGGCTCCGACGTCGTGGAGGTGGCACCCGCCTACGATCATGCGGATATTACCGCCATTGCCGGAGCGACCGTTGCAATGTATATGCTTGGCCTGCGTGCCGAACGGCTGGCCAAGGCTGGCTGACAAAGACGACGGCACTTGCCAAACTGATTCCGACTACCCTCGCAACCCTCTGAAAAGTCAGGACAAGGACATGACAGCGAAGATCTTCATCGATGGCGAACACGGCACCACGGGTCTGCAGATCCGCACGCGCCTTGCCGGTCGCCGCGATATCGAGCTGCTGTCCATTCCGGAAGCCGAGCGCCGCAATGCGGCGATGCGCGAGGATATGCTCAATAGCGCCGACATTTCGATCCTCTGCCTGCCGGACGACGCGTCCCGGGAAGCGGTTTCCATGGTGGCTGGCAACAATAATGTCCGCATCATCGATACCTCCACCGCTTATCGCGTTCATCAGGACTGGGCTTACGGTTTTGCCGAAATGGATAAGGACCAGGGCGAGAAGGTTCGCTCTGCCCGCCTCGTCGCCAATCCCGGCTGCTATCCGACCGGTGCTATCGCCCTTATTCGCCCGCTGCGGGCCGCTGGCCTCCTGCCGGACGGTTATCCTGTCAGCGTCAATGCGGTCTCCGGCTATACTGGCGGCGGCAAGCAGATGATTGCGCAAATGGAAGACCAGAGCCGCGACGACGCCATCAGCGCCAATAATTTCCTTTACGGCCTGACGCTCAAGCACAAGCACGTGCCTGAAATGACCATTCACGGCCAGCTTGACCGCGCGCCGCTGTTTTCGCCCTCCGTAGGTCGCTTCCCGCAGGGCATGATCGTCCAGGTGCCGCTGTTCGCCGCCGACCTTAAGGAAGGCACTGATATCGAAACGATCCATGCGGCACTCACCGCCCATTACGCTGGACAGGATATAGTCAGCGTCGTGCCTCTGGCCGAGAGCAAGGGGTTGGCGCGTATCGATGCCGAGGAATTGGCTGGCAAGGATACGATGAAGCTCTTCGTCTTCGGCACCGAGGGCGGCGAGCATATCAACCTCGTCGCGTTACTCGACAATCTCGGCAAGGGTGCCTCCGGTGCTGCCGTGCAGAACATGGAACTGATGCTCTCTGCATGAGACGTTGCTCATGACCATGACCACGCCCTCTTTTCCGGCCTCGTGGAATATCGAGGCCGTAAAGCAGATTGCGGATACGCCTGCCGGGGTGGTCTACGAGCTTGTGCGCGATGACGGTTCCCATGCGGTCGCCAAGGTTCTGAAGAAGAAAGTATTGACGGACAGCCTTCGCGGCGCGGATTTCATCGAATGGCGCGCCGGGATCGGCTGCGTGGAGTTGCTTGACCGCTCCGATGATATTCTTCTGATGGAACATGCCGGCACGGAGACCCTGCGCGACGTGCTGTTCCGCGACGGTGACGACGATGCCACCACGGAAATCGCAGCGGAGGTCCTGCTTCGATATCACCAGCCGTCCGAGCAGCCGCCGCCCTCAAGTCTGCTGACGCTGCCTCTCTATTTCGAAAGTCTGTTCCGCAAGGCCGAACAGGATCGTTCCGACGGCATCGACAGCGCCTATATCGAGGCCGCCACGCTTGCGCAGGAACTGATCGGCCAGCAGCGCGATATCAAGCCGCTGCATGGCGATCTGCACCATGAGAATATCATGCGCAGCGATCGCGGCTGGATCATCATCGATCCGGCTGGCCTGATCGGCGATGCGGCGCTCGATGTCGCCAACATGTTCTCCAATCCGCTCGACCGTTTTGACCTCACCCGCAGCGAAGCGCGCATCGCCTCCATGGCGGCGATTTTTGCGAAGGCTCTCCAACGGGACGAACGGCTATTGCTGCAATATGCCTTTGCCTATGGCTGCCTTTCTGCCGCGTGGCATGAAGAGGACGAAAATGCGGAAGAACGCGACAACGAACTCGCTGTCGCGGCAACCATTAAGGCCGTCCTGAAACAGTTCTGAGCGAGTTCAGTCCCTGACTTCAACCGCAACTGGCGGCGGATATTCTCCAATGAATCCGCGCCAGTGGGCAACCGCAAAACCGAGCACGACCAGCGCCATGCCCTGATGGGCGAGCGCGACATGAATATCCACATGCATGAGCAGCGTGGTTACTCCCAGCGCCGCCTGAATGCAGACGAGCACGAAGAACAGCACCGAGCGGCGGGCGTGCGGCGTACCGGGCAAGGCGCGCGCCATCGATGCCATATGCCACAGCGTGGCGGCAAACAGCGTATAGGCGCCCAGGCGGTGAATGAACTGCACCGTCTTGGGGTTTTCGAAGAGGTTGATCCACCAGGGCTGCTGCAGGAAGAGATCGCCCGGCACCAGCGAACCATCCATCAGCGGCCACGTATTATAGGACAGGCCGGCATTCAACCCCGCCACCAACGCGCCGAGATAGATCTGGAAGAGACAGAGCACCGTCAACAGCGCGGCAAAGCCCCTGCCCGTCTTTTCGTCGGTGGCCTCGGGGGAATGATGGGACAGGCCGCGCAAAATCCACATGCAGCCCGCAAAGATGAGGCAGGCGATGGTCAGATGTGTGGCAAGACGATATTGCGAGACATCCGTGCGGTTGACGAGGCCGGAAGAGACCATCCACCAGCCGATGAAGCCCTGGAAGCCGCCAAGCGCCAGTAGACCGACCAGTGGTAGCCGGAGGCGCTTTTCGACGCGGCCTGTCAGCCAGAAGAAGGCGAGCGGCAAAGCGAAGATGAGGCCGATGGCGCGGGCAAGCAGGCGATGCGCCCATTCCCACCAGAAGATCGTCTTGAACTCGTCGAGCGACATGCCCTTGTTGATTTCCTGATATTGCGGAATGCGCTTGTAGAGCTGGAACTCCTCTTCCCACTCCGCAACGGAGAGCGGCGGTATCGCGCCATGGATCGGTTTCCATTCGGTAATCGACAGGCCGGATTCGGTCAGGCGGGTTGCGCCACCAACGAGCACCAGACAGAAGAGTGTGAAAAGCACGAGGCGCAGCCAGACGCGCAGCAGGCGGCGGTCCTTTTCCTGCTTCTGCAGGGCAGCCTGCACCACCATTTCCGCGGAACCATTGGCCATCGTCATGCCGCTCGAACTCATCTTTCAGTCTCCTTCATACAGCCATGTTGATTAGCCCCAACCGGCACCACAAAACAAGGCCTCAGGGTTTGCGGCATCCGGTCGCGGCGCTATAGTCATGCACCTGTTCAATCACGGAAGATTTCATGCACCCTCGCCTCAGATCGCTTATCGGCACCATCGTCATCATCTGCCTCGTCGTCGTTTACGCCGTGGTGGCGACGGCCATTGCATCGGCGGCGCTGGCGCAATCGCCCTGGTGGGTGCATCTCGCTTATTTCGTGCTGACAGGAATTTTGTGGATTTTGCCGGCGATGCTGATCATCAAATGGATGGCCGGGCCAAAAAGACAGGGCTAATGCGGGACCACCGCGTGACACCTTAAGGTCGCAATTTTATAAACCGATTGTTTGCCGCTCAAAGATATAGTCCGACCGAAACAACCGGAGAGAGTGGATGGCGGCTGAGGGGCCGGTCTTTACCAGCGACGAGCAAGCGCCAACCGCCGTGCAAAACGAGCGGCGGGGCGCTGACCGTCTGTCGGTCGATCTCGTCGATGACGCTTCCACCATCCATGTCGATTGGAAGCGGCTGGAAAACGATCCGCTCAATTCCCTGCATCAGGGTTTTGGGTGGTGCTCCATCTGGGCACAAACGCAGGACAGCGCGCTCCTGACGCTTCGCGGCCGGCAGGGCGGCAAGACGATCTTCCTGCTTCCGCTTGAAATCGTGCTAGAGGGCGGCATTCGCAAGGCGCGTTTCCCCGGCGGCCGTTTCAACAATATCAATACCGGGCTTTTCGACCCCTCCTTTGCCGAACAGGCCGGAGAGGAAATCGCGGCGGCGATTGCCCGCGAGGCGCGGAAGCTGCTGCACGGCCGGGCCGACATTCTGGCTTTGCAGAACATACCGCTGACGTGGCGCGGCAGGACCAACCCCCTGTCGCATCTAGCTTCGGTCGAAAACCAGAATCCGGCCTTCCAGCTTCCGTTGCTCGAAAGTTTCGAGGCCACGCTCCGGCAGGTCAATGCCAAGAGACGGCGGAAGAAATTCCGGATCCAGAGCCGGAGAGCCGAGGAAATGGGCGGTTACAGCCATGTGATCGCGTATTCGCCACAGGAAAGATGTGAATTATTGCAGGCCTTCTTCCGGCAGAAAGCCGCCCGTTTTGCATCGCAGGGCATTCCGGATGTCTTTCGCGACCAATCGGTAAAGGATTTCTTTTACGACCTGGCCAATTTTCCCGAGACGGGCACAGACAGTCTGCTGGAGCTGCATGCCATTCGCCTGCACGGCGAGAACGAGGGCGTCATCGCCGCAATAGCCGGTCTTTCGCGCAAGCAGGACCACATCATCTGCCAGTTCGGTTCGATCGATGAATCCGTTTCGGAACTCAGCCCCGGAGAATTGCTGTTCTGGCTGATGATTGAAAGGGCGTGCCACCAAAGGGCTGCGATCTTCGATTTCGGGGTCGGCGACCAGCTCTACAAGCGCAGCTGGTGCCCGCTTTTCACCGTGCAGCACGATATATTCCTGCCGATAACGGTGAAAGGTCGCATCGCCGCAGCAGCCTATGTCGCGATCGCCCGAACGAAAAGCCTGATCAAATCCAATCCGGCTCTCTATGCGCTCATTCAGCGTTTCCGCGCCGGCCGGCCGACAGCAGCTTCGACAAGGGGTCTCGACTGAACAGCCGATCAGGCCGCGCTCAGGTGGTCCGGCTTTCGCATGCCGGTCATCGGCAGAGCCTGCTCGTAGCCATGAGCAACCAGTTCTCCGAGCGTTTTCTCCAGCATCTCCCCGTCCTTGTCTGGAACCGAGACAATGATTTCTGCCGGCAGATTGCGCAGCATTTTTTCGAGGCTCGAAATCTGCACCGCTCCACACTCCACAAGCACCGTGTCGTAAGCGTCGGAAAGCGCACCGAGGATCATCGTCAGGCGGTCCAGAGCACGCATCGCCTCGCGGGGCTGCGCATTGCCGCGTGGAACGATATGCGCATCTGACAGACGGTCGCCGTGAATGGTTTCACCGAAGGCGGCCGCTCCTGCCAGAAGGTCCATGACACCGGGAAGTCCGGCCTCGGGCGACATCAGCCGTGTCGGGCAGGCGGATGCCGTCATGTCGACGAGAACGACCGAACGCCCCATTTCAGACAATGCGCGCGCCAGCATGACGCTCGTGGTCGAACCGCTGTCACCGGCCGGAGATACAATGGCGGCGACGGGTTTGGCGAGCCGTGTGGACAGAAAGCCCGCCACGGCGTCGATCGAAAAGTCACTGGCGGCATCGGCATCCTCATCCACCACCGCCTCTTTCGCAGCCGCGACATCTTCTGCCGCCAATACCGGCGGCATGGCAGTGGCTGCGGGCGGGTCACGCCGTTTCTCTTCTACGGCGACGGGCTGTTGTGCCGCAACCGGCATGGCGCGGACGCCCGGCGCCACATTTTCAGCAGGTGCCGGCGCCGGCTGCTCAGGCGCATCCGTCGTCTCATCCGCTTCAACCGGCCCGCGTGCAGGTGGTGGCGGATCGGAAAGTGGTGGAACCTGACTTCTTCCGACCGGTTTCAGCGCCCTACCCGTAAAGAGTTCCACCAGCATGACGACAATGCAGGACAGCAGAAATGCTGCGAGCGTGACAACGATGGTGATGGCACCGGTTTTCGGGAAATAGGGTTCGCGTGGCTCAACTGCCGTCGAAATCACACGCGCATCGGCCGGCGTGGAATCCGCAGAGCCAGCCCTCGACGTCGCCTCGCGATAGCGGGCGAGATAGGTTTCCAGAAGCTGCCTCTGCGCGGATGCTTCCCGCTCCAGGTCGTTAAGGCCCACCTGCTGCTCACCGGCACGCACGCTTTCCGATTTCAGCACGTTCAGTTGCTGCACCAGTTGCCGCTCCCGAAGGCGTGAGACATTGGCCTCGTTTTCGAGACTTGCCAGCACCTTGCGGGTTTCTTCCTGAATTTGCCTTTCGATGCCATCGAGCTGGTTGCGCAGCGCCCTTATGCGGGGGTGACCTTCCAGCAGCGAAGACGAAAGATCGGAAATCTGGCTGCGGATGTTGGTTTCGTTTTCCTTCAGCCTCTGGATGGTGGGAGAAGCGACGACATCGGGAAAGGTATCGAGAGGACGACCGCTGGCAAGCGCGTTGCGCACGCCTTCTGCGCGCGCCTCCGCATTGGCGCGCTCGCCGCGGATACGCCCGAGTTCCGTGGAGATGTCGCTCAGCTGACGTGTGGCGAGCGTCTCGCCCTGCCCGGCCGACAAAAGATCGGAGGAGGCACGATAATCCGCGACCTTTTTGTCCGCCTCCCGCACCTTTTCACGCAGCGTGGCTATTTCCGGCTCAAGCCAGCGCGCTGCTTCCGTGCTGGTATCGAGCTTCGCGCCGCTTTGCAGCGCGAGATAGGCCTTCATCATCTCGTTCGGGATGGCCGCAGCGAGCTTCGGGTCCTCTGAAGAAAACTCGACCGTGATGACACGAGAACTCTCGACCTGATAGACCTGCAATTTCTCGCGGAACGCCTTCAGCACCCGCTCTTCAGGCAGAACCTGGAGTGGATCCTTCTTGACGCCGACGGCAACCAGCAGGCTCGAAACCAGCGAAGGATGCGCCTCCGGATCGAATTCCTCGAGTTCATAGAGCTTCATGTCCCTGGCGACCTGCTTGATGAGGTCGACGGACTGCAGAATCTGCACCTGGCTGGATACTGTCAGTTCGTCCAGCACTGGCTCGGCCGGCGCGTTGGACTGCTGGGAAGCGCCAAAGGAAGCAGCACGGGATTCAATGAGCACGCGCGCCTCGCCCTTATAGGCGGGCGACATCATGCTGGAAACGACAAAGGCGGCGCCGCCGGCCAGCAGCGTTATGGCCGCGATTCTTCCCCGACGCCGCCATATGGCCGCGACGAGTTGCGCAAGATCAATATCCACATCCCTGTCGTCAATGCGATCGCCGTTCATACGGGCTCCGTAACCGAGATAAACCTCGGGCGCTCAAATAAAGATAGTCAATCTTCGCGAAGTTTAAGTCTTGCGGGTAACACAACCGTTAATCACCGAGACTCCGACGAAATAAAGCCGATATTACCGGGCCTGACGCTGCGCGTTTACCGTGCATTAACCCTAACAGAACGATAAGAATGATCAAAGTTCGACTCGGAGCCAGATGAGATGCCGCTCGCCGGATCACGACATGTCACCGCACTGACGTTTGCCGTTCTGACGGCCCTTTCCGGCTGTTCGGCCTATCAGCCTGCGCCACGGTCATTCAATGAGGCCGCACTGCAACCCTATCACGTCGACAGCGGCGACAGACTGCGTATCAACGTGTTCGAACAGGCCGGGCTGACAAATACCTATACGGTCGATCAGGCGGGCTATGTCGCCTTCCCTCTCGTCGGTCAGGTGCCCGCGCGGGGCAAGACGCTGCCGCAGCTGGAAGCCGCGATCGCGGCCAAGCTTCGGCAGGGATATCTGCGCGATCCCGATGTCACGATCGAGATAGATCGTTATCGCCCCGTCTTCATCATGGGCGAAGTGGGCCGTCCTGGCCAATATTCCTATGTGCCGGGCATGACGGTGCAGAACGCCATCGCCATTGCCGGCGGCTTCAGCCCGCGCGCCAATCAGGCAGATGTCGACGTCACCCGCAAGATAAACGCGGAAGTGATGACGGGCCGGATCGGTATCACCGCACCCATTCTTGCGGGTGATACCGTCTATGTGCGTGAACGATTCTTCTGAAAGGGGCGCGGCGAACGTGTCGGACGACGGCCCTCCACTGCGCATCATTCACTGTTTTCGCTCGCCGGTGGGCGGCGTTTTCCGCCATGTGCGTGATCTTATCGAAGAACATGTCAGGCAGGGCCACAAGGTTGGCATCGTCTGCGACAGTTCCACCGGCGGTGCGCATGAGGAGAGGCTTTTCGCGCAGATTGCGCCGATGCTGGAGCTCGGCCTGACGCGCCTGCCCATCCGGCGCTCCATTACCCCGGGCGATCTGCTGGCGCTTTGGAAATCCTACAAACACATCAAAAGTTTGCGGCCGGACATTCTGCACGGGCACAGCGCCAAGGGTGGCGCTTTGGCCCGGCTGATCGGCTCATTGCTGCGGGCGAACAGGTATCGCGTAGCCCGCCTCTATTCACCGCACGGCGGAAGCCTGCATTATGCCCGCAACACCCTGAAAGGACAGCTCTTCCTGCGGCTGGAGCGGTTTCAGGAACGGTTCACCGATGCGCTCTGTTTCGTCTGCAAGTTCGAGCAGGCGGCCTATGAAGCCAAGGTTGGCAAACCGCGCACCCGTACCGCGATGATCTATAACGGCGTACAGGAAAACGAGTTCGAGCCCGTCCCCGCGCAAGAGGGCGCGGCGCATTTCCTCTATATCGGCATGCTCCGCGACCTTAAGGGGCCTGACCTCTTCATCAAGGCCTTCGCGGAAATGGAGCGCGGCATCGGCCGGCCGATGTCCGGTGTCATCGTCGGCGACGGGCCGGACAGGGACAAATACGCGGCGATGATCGACAAGGCCGGTCTTTCCCGGCGCATTTCCATGCATGCCGCCATGCCCGCCAGACAGGCCTTCGCCCTGGCCACGACGGTGGTGGTCCCCTCCCGCGCGGAGGCCATGCCCTATATCGTGCTGGAGGCACTTGCGGCGGGGAAAACGGTCATCGCCTCCCATGTCGGCGGGATTCCCGAAGTTCTGGGAGAAGAAAGCGACGCGCTCGTCCCGGCCGGCGACGTCGAGGCGCTGGCGAGGGCCATGGCCAGGGATGCCGAAGATGCCGGTTGGGCGAAACGGATTATGCCCCACCCCGACAGCTTCAGGGCGAAGTTTTCGACGCCGGTCATGGCGGATGACATGATGAAGCTCTATCGCGACCTGCTGTTGCTCTAAAATCATTTCAAAAACACGATTTTTGATTGTATATTCCGTCATCCTCAAGAAACCCATCATAAACGTTTCTTAGCATGTTTCGGCTAGTTTCCAGATCGTGGAGCGCCGTGCGTCCGTCCGGATGCATCAGGCCCGCTCCACCACTTTGAAGTTGCGTATCGTCCGGTCGGAAATCGATGCCGATTTTCGCGCCGATGCGCTGGAGGGTGCGGACCAGGCAATGACCAAGGCTGACAAGGATAGACTGCAATTCGATCTGGCGTCGTTGCGCAAACAGATTTCCGAGCAAGAGGCCAACGGGCCTTCGACATCGGAAGCCGTCGTTCTCAACCCCCTCGCACGGCAGATTGCCAACCAGCTTCGCGGCGGCAATCACTCCCCGAACATGGTGATAGGCCAGTTGCGGCTTCTGGAATTCACCATGCTCGTAGTGATCGCCGCCATCATCAACGGCGTCGCCGCCGATCGGGGTATTGAGACCTTCTTGGCGGTTTTTGGCGGCGGCGTACTGGGGGCCGCGCTCTGCGTCTTTCTTCTTCAGGCCGGCGACTGTTATCAGTTGCCGACGCTACGCACGCCACTGTCGATGTTCGCTCGCATTCAGGGCGCGGTCTGCCTGTCCTTCGTTGGCACAGCCTGTTTCCTTCTGCTCTTTTTTCCCGATGCGCTGCATTCCTGGCAAGCCTTCGGCATCTGGTATGCAATTGCCGCGATCGCCATTTTCACCGGAAGACTGATCCTTGGCTTCGCCATCCGCCACTGGGGCCGCAATGGCGTCATGGAACGCCGGGCGGTCATCGTCGGCGGTGGTGATGCTGCCAAGGATCTCATTCGCTCGCTCGAGCAGCAATCCGACAACGACATCCGCATCTGCGGCATTTTCGATGACCGGCAAAGCGCGCGCTCTCCCGACGTCGTCGCGGGTTATCCCAAGCTCGGCACTTTCGCCGAACTGGTGGAATTCGCCCGCCTGACCAAACTGGATATGCTGATCATTGCCCTGCCGTTAAGCGCCGAGGCACGCATTCTCCAGCTTTTGCGCAAGCTTTGGGTGCTCCCGGTCGATATCCGCATTGCGGCGCATGCCAACAAGCTGCGCTTTCGCCCGCGTGCCTATTCCCACGTCGGCAAGGTGCCGATGCTTGACGTTTTCGACAAACCGATCCGGGACTGGGATTCCGTCGCGAAGCGGCTGTTCGACATCACCTTCAGCCTCATCGGTATCGCCCTTCTGTGGCCGGTCATGGTGGGCGCGGCAATCGCCGTCAAAACGACGTCCAAGGGGCCTATCCTCTTCAAGCAGAAGCGCCATGGCTTCAACAATGAAACCATCAACGTCTGGAAGTTCCGGTCCATGTATACGGAACTCAGCGATCCGACCGCAAAAAAGGCCGTCACCAAGAACGATCCGCGCGTAACGCCCGTTGGCCGCTTTCTGCGCAAGTCCTCGATGGACGAGCTGCCGCAGCTTTTCAACGTTCTTCATGGCGACCTGTCGCTGGTCGGGCCCCGCCCGCACGCGGTTCATGCCCAGACCGGCGACCTGAAATATACCGAAGTGGTGGAGCATTATTTCGCAAGACACAAGGTCAAGCCCGGCGTAACCGGTTGGGCCCAGATCAATGGCTGGCGCGGAGAAATCGACCATGGCGACAAGATCAAGTTCCGCACCGAATATGATCTCTATTACATCGAGAACTGGTCGCTGTTTCTCGATCTCAAGATTCTGTTCCTGACGCCGATCCGGCTGCTCAAATCGGAAAACGCCTATTGACCCACACCGGTTATCAGCACGCCCCGGATTTCGATGCGCCTTTGGCTGCCATGCGGCTCATCGGTTCGTTCTTCATTGCCTTCGGCGTGTTTCTTTCCGGCTTCGTTATCTCCGAGCCAGCGCCCTATGAGCTGATGATGGTCGGGCAAGTGGCCCTGTGGTTTCTGCTTGGCCTGCGACTTTCACGCACCGTCATCCTGCTGCTGTGCCTGTTGCTCGCCTTCAATATCGGCGGATATCTCTCGCTCACCACCATGGCCGACCTGGATGAGGGTCCGCTTTATCTCGCTGTTTCGACATTTCTGGCGCTGACTTCGGTGTTTTACGCGGCAATCATCGAGGACCGATACCAGCGGCTGCTTTTGATTTTCCGGGCGTGGCTGGCGGCGGCGGTGATCACCTCCCTGCTCGGCATCATCGGCTATTTTCATGCCATTCCGGGCTTCGAAGTCTTCACCCTTTACGATCGCGCCAAGGGCGCCTTTCAGGATCCGAACGTCTTCGGTCCTTTTCTGGTGACACCATCGCTTTATCTCATCTACGGCCTGCTGACCGGCAAGACGATGCACGCACCCTGGCGAATCCTCGGCCTGCTGATCCTGTCGCTTGGCGTGTTCCTGTCGTTTTCGCGTGCGGCCTGGGGGCTGTTTCTGTTTGCCACCGTACTGCTCGTCTTCGTCATGATGCTGAAGGAACGTACGGCGGCGTTTCGCCTGAAAATCCTCGTGCTGTTTCTCGTCGCCGCCGGACTGATGGTAGCGGCTGTCCTCATCGCGCTGCAGTTCAAACAGGTGGCCGATTTGTTCTCCAGCCGCGCCTCGGCCGTGCAATCTTATGATGGCGGCCATCTGGGACGGTTCGCCCGCCATTATCTCGGTTTCCTGCTGGCGATGGAACATCCGCTCGGTATCGGCCCGATGGTGTTCGACAATATCTTTCCCGCAGCCGAGCACAATATCTGGCTGAAAAGCCTGACGACACATGGCTGGTTCGGCTTCGTCATCTATCTCGTCCTGATCTGCTGGACCATCGCCGCCGGTTTCAGACATCTCTTGCGCCCGCGCCCGTGGCAGGCCTTCCTGATCATTTCGTGGGTGGCTTTCGTCGGGCATGTGATGATCGGTGCTGTCATCGATACCGACCACTGGCGACACTTCTTCCTGCTGCTCGGCATATTGTGGGGTTGCATGGCACTGGAAAAACGCGAAGGCCTGCGCCGGCGCGCGGTTGGCGCATAAACAGCTAACCTAACGGAACCTTCCACGATTTCATGCGTTTAGCCCCCGATTCTGATTGTCAAACGGGGAGACATCTTATGACGCAGACCAATAATCTCTATCTCATCATCGGTGCGCTGATTGTCGTCATCGCAGGCCTTGGCATTTACGTCTGGCATGAAGAAAGCAAGCCCAAGGGGATCGAGATGAATATCGGCCCGAATGGTGTTTCCGTTCAGGAAAACTGAGCCGCAAGCGTCGCGCAAAGTCCGACCATTAAACCGGGTGCGCTCCAGCCAAAAAAAGGCCGGAACGCACCCGGTCTTCTTATGAAAGAGGACAAATGGCAGGAATCGCAGATTCACGCCGCGCCGGCCCGGTACGGATGATGCGTATCTGGTCCGATCATGGACATCCCGCGCAATGGTCTCCTCCATCGACCTTTCCACACGTCTCACCGCCACCAAACTGGCCCTCAAGGCCATCAGGGAACAGGAAGACAACTCCGCCGCGACTTCCACATCATCACGGACGACGCTCCTCAATTCCTATGGCATCGACACCTCCACCTCGTCCAGCAATACTCGGCTGACGCAGCTTCTGGCGCAATATGCGCAAACCTCGGGCAATGAGGCGGAGAGCGGTGATACGGACAAGACGGCCGCTTCCGGGGACATCACCCAGGCGGATTTCATGAAGGATCTGAAAGCGACGCTCGAAGAACTGTCCGGGGATCCCGCCAAGGCAGCGCAGGCCAAGGCGATGCTGGAAGCATTGGCTGCCGGCACGCTGACGGTGTCCAACCCGGCGGACGGCGTAAAGATCAAAGCGTGGGATGTGACAGACGACCCCAAGACCGCCTCGAAACCCGCCACAGCGATCGCAACGGCGGGCTGGAGCGACTTCCTGAAGGATCATCTGAAACGCGATGGAGCGGCCTATGCAAAGGGCGCCAACGGGGCTTATATCGATGGCATTTCCGGCGACAACGCGTTTTTTGGCAGTGTCGGCAGCCGTTATTATTATCTCACCTGGCCGCAGGCTAAAGACGGCACACTCACCGTTTGACAGCAACGGCTGACGCAGAAGCGCTGCGACATCGATGATGCCGCAGCGTTGCTTTTATCCGTTTCAGGCAACCGGTGTAGCAGGCTGATGGCGCCCGCCCGAAAGTGCGTTCTGTAGTTCGGCTTCCTGCTCCGGCGAGAGCGATGTTTTGATAACCCTGCCGCGCAGCCCTTCCAGTTCCGCCAGAACCTTTTCCGGCTGCACCTTTCGGATCAATACGAAAAGAGCCGACGACCCGTTTGGAATGGTCTCGCCCAGGGATTTGATGAAATCGTCATCGATGCCGTAATCCGTCAGTGAGCCCGCAAGCGCGCCCGTTCCCGCGCCAATGGCACCGCCGATCGCAAATCCCGCCAGCGGGTTGAGGAACAGCAGGCCGACGAGTCCGCCCCACAGGCCACCGGACAGAAATCCGGAACTTGCACCGATCGCTGTCAGGTTGACGCTCTGCTTCAGATGAACCTTGCCATTTTCATCGCGAACCACGACAACGGCATCTTCCAGATCGACCAGATACTCCTTCTTCAGGCTCGCAAGCTTCAGAAGGACCCGGTCGGCCTCTTCCGTTCCGTCAAAACCGACAACGACAAGTTCGGACATTGTTTGTCTCCCTGAGTTTCAATTCCGCTGCGAATGAACGTTAAAGATCGCGGCAGGTTCCGGCCATGATGAAAAGATGATGTGTCAGGTGTTTGACAGCCACGCAGCCGGCAAAACGCGGTGCTCCATTGATCCCATTCCCGCAGTCCACATCCTTTGTTCGTTTTTTTTAGAAAAGGCCATTTTCCGCTTGCGCCCTAACAGGCTTCTATATAAACGGCTTTCAGGTTCGGAGCGTAGCGCAGCCCGGTAGCGCACTTGACTGGGGGTCAAGGGGTCGTGGGTTCGAATCCCGCCGCTCCGACCATTAAATCAGATAGATAGCCAGTTCCCCCAGAGCTGGCTATATTTGTTTTAGCGCTCCAGTAGCGAGCGTTATGCGCAAGTTTCAAACATCCCGTTCGGGTGTGCATTTATTCAAGCCTCGAAAACGAAGTGTGCTGAGATGGCAAAAAAACCGAAAATAGAACACTCGGAATTTTCAGGCGAGTTTGAAGACGAGGGTATCACTGTCCTTGTTGACATCTATCGGCCCGCGGGCACCCAGCAAGACTGGACCCTGGAAGTTATCAGCGAGCACGACGATGTCACCACCTGGGACGAACCTTTCGCAACCGATAAAGACGCATGGGAAGAATTCCTGGCTACTTGCGAAAAAGACGGGATTCGCAGCTTTCTGGATAGCGAGGATCCTTCGGTCCATTAACCCATCGGGCGACGCCGCGCTTGGGTTGGGTTAAAGCTCCTGTAGGACCCCAGGCTCACCGGCCCATTTTGCTTAGGTGCTCACCGGCAAATTCTACAAAAAAAGCGGGCGCGATATGCCGTCGCCCTCCGTCAAACGACGATGTGCATTGCCGTGTTGACTCTCTGCTAAAATTAGAACATTTAGTGAACAAAAGAGAGGTCACCCACCATGTCCGACGCTAAAAAGATCACCCCCATACGGCCTGACGACATAGCAGGATACGTCATCCAGTGTCATGACGGTAATGCAAGGGCGGCCGTCGAGGCGCTACTCGGCGAAATCGAGCATTTGCAGGAGCAGCTATCCCTCGCTGTCGCCATCATGGGAAAAGGATATACGCGCGGGTGGACGCCGGACATGGAGCGCGATTAGAAATCGCCTTATCCACAGCTAGTCTCCGATACCCATGACGCGGTCAAGTCGAACAGATTCCACGCGCCGATAAAAGCTCCCCCTGCCGACAGAGGGCCGAAGCGCGGGTGGACAATTCACAGAAGCATTACAGCCAATGGCGCTTCAGAAACGGGGCGTTATCAGTTGCTTCCCGACCGGTCGAAGCCTTGCTCAATATTCATTGGAAGCGATGGCAAAGTCGTCAGTGATCGGCATATCCTCCACATTTTCCCAGGTCCGGTCCATGGCATAGGTTTGCGAGAGATAGGGAATGCCGATGTGGCCATAGCGAACCGAGAGCTGACTTTCTGCTTCCTTTTCTCCAAGACGCGCGACGCGACTGAGATAAAGCGCGGTCGCGAGGCCCGTCCTGTCCGCACCCGCCTTACAATGAATGAGAATCGGTTTCGGCGCGTCGCGCATGATCGCGACCAGCTCGTTTACCTGGCTCATGTTTAGCTCCTGGCTCGCGGACATGCCAAAATCAATATGATTCAATCCGAGTTTGCGCGAGGTCTCGACCTCATCCCGGTACCACGCCTGGGATTCATTTGACCCGCGCAGATTGATCACAGTCCTTATTCCGTGATCTTTGGTATAGCGAACAAGTTGCTCGCTGCTCGGCTGGTTGGAGCGATAAAGCTGCCCGGCCATCACCTCGTGGAAGTTGCCGAGGAGTTGAATGGCATAGAGATATCCGCCTGCCGCAAGCACGACGAGGCCCATGCCCCCAAAGGAGCACTTCCAAAATCTTCGCATAATAAAACGGTTCCCTGATTGGACAGGGGAACCGATACAGGTGGATTCTGACAGTAGGCTGAAAGTTATGCGACAGTATTGTAAGAGTAGAAAAATTGCTTTCGATCAACGCACGAAAACGTAAACCGCATAGATGGCAATAAGGGCCGCCGCCGCCGCGGCCGTGATGGCGCCGAGGCGTTTTTCGATGAAATGGCGGACCGATTCACCGTATCTTTGCAGCAAACCGGCAAGGATGAAAAAGCGCGCGCCGCGCGTGACGACCGCCGACAGAATGAACAGGCCAAGGCTGATATTGGCCGCGCCCGACAAAATGGTAACCACCTTGATTGGCGGCAGGTGCGCAAGGCCCGATGTCACCAGCAGAAGAACGATGGTTTCATAATCCACCGAGTTCTTCAGATGCTCGAAGCTGTCGAGCTTGCCGTAAAATTCAAGAATGGGCCGGGCAATGCTCTCAAATGCATAATGACCGAGGAACCAGCCCGCTATGCCGCCCAGAACCGAGGCGACCGTGGCCACGAGCGCGTAAAACATCGCTTTTTTCGGCTTCGCCAATACCATGGGCAAAAAAAGCACGTCGGCAGGAACAACGAAAACGGAGCTTTCCACGAAAGCCACGATTGCCAGCCACCACACGGCGGTTTTGCGCGCAGCGAGCGCCATCGTCCAGGCATAGATGTTTTTCAGCATTTTCATGTCCCCGGGGAAGAATGGTCAGGAGGCAGACGGAGGCAAGACACAGGCGGAATTTCACCCGGTCAATCAACGGCAGGCGGCGGGTCGGAAACCCGTCACGAAGCAGGATTAGAGACAACTCAAGAGAATGGCAAATGTTGGAAGATTTATTTTTGCATCGCGGAAAATGAAAAAGTCCCACGATTCCAATCCATACCGGAGACTGGTTGCTGCGATGCGAAATTTCATCTCTAGGTAGATGAACTCGCCTTTTTGCTGTAGAATAAGAGGTGGCGGGAAGAGGAGGAAGTTATCATGGACTATGTCAACTTCGTTACATCAATCAATCCGGTCATACTTGTCATTCTGCTGGTGGTTCTTCTTGCAGGTGCCTATAGCAACTGGGTTTCGCATTAGATCTTTCGGACGGCATGACCAAATGTGAAGAGGCCCGTTTCCATCTGTGATAGGCATCGGGCCGGAGGAATGGTATCAATCCTGGAGTTGAACAACTACCGGGAAGCGGCATGTCGAACGAATTCGCATTCACTGATACGTCTGAAAAGCTCAGCACCACGCTTGAAAAGCTGATAGGAAAACTACAGGGCCAGACGATCACATTGCGCGAATTGATGGAAGCGATCGGTGAACAGGGCCTGCTGCTCATCTGCGCCATAGCCTCCCTGCCCTTTCTGATCCCGGTTTCCATTCCCGGAGTCAGCACCGTTTTCGGCGCCGCAATCATTCTCGTCAGTCTCGCGATCACGATGAATCGCCTGCCATGGCTACCGGCGAAAATTCTCGACCGGCAGATGGAAACGGCAAAGCTGGTCCCGGCGCTGCAAAAGGGTGTGGCGATCGTATCGAGACTGGACCGCTTTATCCGTCCACGCATTCCGGCGCTGACGAAGGGCGTCATCGCCAACAGGATAAACGGCCTCGCCCTGATGACGGCGGGCGTGCTTCTGATGATGCCGCTCGGCTTCATTCCCTTTTCCAACACCCTGCCGGGCATTGCGATCCTGCTTTTCTCAGCGGGCATGATCCAGCGGGACGGCGTCACGGTGCTGGGCGGTTACCTCTTTCTAGGGCTGACGACGATTTATTTCGCTGCACTCGCCTATGCCGCCTTCTGGGCAGGCCAGGGCATCAGCAGCTCCATCGGGGCGTAGGAGGACTACTGTCGGTCGCGGGGCTCCCGCCGGTTCCGTCGCGATGCCCACCAGATCACCAGCCTTCGCCGCTGGCGACGAACAGCCGGCAGGTCGTGGGAAAGCACGACAAGGCCGACGGGAACCATCCAGAAACCCAGAATGGGCAAAAAGCCCAGCGTACCGCCCACGACCAGCGCCGAACCCGTTGCGATCCTGCCGACGCGCGAACGCGGCATGGCAAGGCTCCATTTTCCGAGATTGAGACGACCCGTTCTGTGGTCGATTCCGAATTTCATTCCAATCCGCCCTTCAGCATCTGGCCTGTGGATAATTTTTTCAGCGTCGATAAGCCCGGAAAATCGGGACTCCGGAGGGATAAAACAAGAGGAATGCGTTTTTTTTGAAAAAAGCGCTTGGCAAATCGGAAAAGCATTTGTATTACCCCGCTCACACCGCGCCAAGCAGCGCACGTTCCCTGGTAGCTCAGCGGTAGAGCATTCGACTGTTAATCGACAGGTCGCCGGTTCGAATCCGGCCCGGGGAGCCATTTTTCTCAAAAGCGTGTCAGCCGAGCGAAGTGCAGCTGCAATTCGCCCGACGTGAACTGGAAGTTTTTGTGACTTCCTGCTGTGCGGCCGTCAGGCCATCAGCTTTTCTTGACCGCCCGTTTTGTTGCCTTCGTGGCGTTGGTCAGTGCCGGTGGATCGCTGGCCGGAAAACTCTCCTCAAGGCTTTCGGTCAAATCGTCTTCCTTGTTCTTGTCCGTGGATTTCTGCTCTTTCTCCAGCGATTTTACCGCAGGAGATTTCGCCTTTGTCGAATTGGCTTTTTTCGTGGGCGACTTTTTTGCAGGCCCCTTCTCCGCTGACGCGGTGGTGGAAGCGGACTTCTTCACGCCATTTCCGCTTTTGGGTTTTGAGGGTTCCGCCTCCGCGGAGATTTCCCGTTCCGCCTCGATCCAGTGTCTTTCATGATGCCCGTCGGGTCTTCCTTCCCTCTCCCATATTGCGCGCGCTTTTTCACGGATTGCGGCTTCGCGGTCGTGGCTCATAACGGACCTCCCTCTTTGCGTTGCACCAGCTTCAATTGTGCCATTGAAAAAACAAAAAAAGCCAGAGTTAGTTCCGCATCGACCTGCGACGAATGAGCATTTTGGCGAGAAAGGGAACCGGCATCGGCTGCCGAGCGTTTGGCCTTCAGAAACCAGCAGGAGATCGCTTCATGAACACCCCGCAGAAGCCGAAAACCGAACCGCTTGATATTGAAGACGACGACGTTGCGCGTTTCGAGACAGACAGCGAGTTGAAAGACAAGGAAGGCGAGATTTATCCGGACGAGAGCATGAACCTACGTGCACGCCGGCAGGCTGCAAGGCAGCACGAGGATGCTTTCATTGTCGCCACCGATCTGGAGGACGACGACCAGCGCGAGGCGGCGCCAGGCACGAGAGAACAGCCTTAAAAGGAAAAGGCGGGTCGAGGCCCGCCTTTATCAAGGGAATGCAGGGGATTTATCGCCGAACCGAAACAATGGCCTTGCGGTTGAAATTCGAGACCTGCACCCTGCCCGATTGGTTGCCGCCCAGAATTTGTGCGGTCTTGCCGCTCATGCTCTTTAGAATACCAGCATGATATCCCCGGCCGTTGCGGATGACGACGACATCACCGGGCTTTGCCTGGCCGACCGGGACGGCATAACCGAAGGAACTCCAGGATTTCGCAAATCCGTAGGATTTGGGTGATTGCCGGCCGGCCTTGCTGGCTACGGCATGCAGGAAGAGGCCGCACCACGGCGTACTTCTCGGATTTGCCCCAAGAATGTTCTTCAGGCTCTTGTTGTTCTTTGACTCATGCAGCCCGGTGTATTTCTCAGCCTGGTTCAGCATGCCAGCCGAGGCCGGTGCCACGACTGTAAAAGACAAGGCAACGGATAGAATTAACGCGGATACTCTCAAACGTCTCGCCCTTATGTTAGCGGGCGTTCGTGTATTGTGACAATTTAGCGACAATTTGACGAGAAATGGGCAGAAATCAGACGCCTATTCATGCGGGCTGATCTGTCATTGCTTCAGAACAGGCTGCCCTGCGCATCATCCGCACGGCTACGGCCGGCATTTTCAAGGTCCAGCATCCGCAATTTGGTAGTGGTCCCGCCCGGTGCGGAGAAGCCGCCAAGCCTGCCACCTGCGGCAAGGACCCGGTGACACGGAATGATCAGCGGCACCGGATTTTTCGCCATTGCCTGGCCGACGTCGCGTGCTCTCTCCATGCCAAGACCGAGTGTCTTCACGATGCCGCCATACGTCGTCGTGTTGCCCCAGCCGACCTGTCGCGCGACGGCATAGACGTCGAGAAAAAATCGTTCCTGCCCGGCGAGATCAAGGTCCACGGCCTTAAAATCGATTGCCTCACCGCCGAAATAACGGGTGATCATCGCAATCACCTCACGTGTCCGCGTCTCGGGAACGGCGATGGAGGCGGACGGCAGGCGCTTCTGAAGGAGCTTTTCCGTTTCGCCGGCGTCCGCTCCCGGCAATTGCAGACGCACGATACCTCGCCCCGCCCATGCGAGGCCGCAATGGCCAAGCGCCGTTGGAAAAACAATATAGCCGTAGTGGCTGCCCATCACCGTCACTCATTCGCCTTTTCGCCTGCACGATGCCATATCCCGCATTCGAAACAACCCGTTTCCTGCCGCACAACAAAAAAGCCACCCGTTTTGGGCGGGTGGCCTTTCACACGTCAGTTCCAAAATCGGCTCAGGATGCGATTTTTTCCGGCTCCTCAACGAGGCAACGCGCCTGCCGGCTGGCGGCGACGAAGGCCGTGCGGGCTATCTCTCCCGCCACATCGCCCATGAGCGAGGCGCGGCACAGGCGAAGCGCCTGTTCGTGCGCCTTGTCTCCCCGCTCGGGCCACTCATGCTGGAGAAAATCGAAGGCTTCGTAAACGCCTGTGAAAATTCGAGGGGCACCGTTTTCAAGGGAGATGGTAACGGGCTTTTCCCACTTAACGTCATTCAGCAACATTGATTGCACTTCCATGCTCTATTAACCCGCGACAAACGCCGGCTCCTCCAGTTGGTTCCCTTCACCTGCGGTTTCAAGAGCGAAAAAATAACCCTCGAGAAACCATGTGCCCCATCTTTCCATTCTAGCCGATTTGCGGAACAAAGCGTTTCAACACTCGTTCAAACGGAAGTGAACCGGGCCCTCCCATGCAGACAAAAGCCTCTCCCGTCATCGTGTGGTTCCGCAAGGACCTGCGCCTTTCGGACAACCTCGCTTTGCTTGCGGCGGCCGACCATAAAGGTCCCGTCATCCCCGTCTATATCAGGGAAAAATGTTGCGGCGCGCTGGGGCGTGCGCAGGAATGGTGGCTTCACCACTCGCTCACTGCGCTTCATGCCGCGCTCAAGAAAACAGGCAGCCGCCTCGTGCTCGCCAGCGGCGACGCCGAGGAGGTTTTGCGCAGGCTGATCGCGGAAACCGGCGCAGACACCGTATTCTGGAACCGCCGCTATGATCCTGAAGGTATTTCGACCGACAAGACCTTAAAACGCGCGCTCCGGGATGAAGGCCTGACGGTACGGAGCTTTTCCGGACATCTGCTGCATGAGCCATCGAAGCTGCAGACCAAATCCGGTGGTCCCTACCGGGTCTATACACCGTTCTGGCGCGCTCTGGAGGGCGGCGAAGAGCCCCACGCGCCTGCGGATGCGCCAGACAGACTCAACGCGCCCAGGAACTGGCCAAGATCGGAAACGCTCGACGAATGGCAGCTGCTGCCCAAAAGGCCTGACTGGGCAAGGGAGTTTAGCGATATCTGGACGCCTGGCGAAGACGGGGCGCGAGAGAAGCTCTCCGATTTCATTGACGGCGCACTGAAAGGTTATGAAGAGGGCCGCGACCTGCCGGCGAAGGACGCGACTTCCCGGCTTTCACCGCACCTCGCATTAGGAGAAATCTCACCCGCCACCGTCTGGCATGCGACGAAGGGACTTTCCCGCCACATCGCCTCAAACGATATCAGCCGTTTTCGCAAGGAAATCGTCTGGCGGGAATTCTGCTATCACCTCCTGTTTCATTTTCCCGAGCTGGACGAAAAGAACTGGAACGACAGTTTCGACGCCTTCAGCTGGCGGGACGATGACAAGTCCTTCACGGCCTGGACGCGCGGCATGACCGGCTATCCGATCGTGGATGCCGGGATGCGGCAACTATGGCGCCACGGCACGATGCATAACCGCGTCCGCATGATCGTGGCGTCCTTCCTCATCAAGCATCTGCTGATCGATTGGCGCAAGGGTGAGAAATGGTTCCGCGATACGCTCGTGGACGCCGATCCGGCCCCCAATGCCGCCAACTGGCAGTGGGTGGCGGGTTCGGGAGCGGATGCCTCGCCATTTTTCCGCATCTTCAACCCTATCCTGCAAGGCGAAAAATTCGATGGGGACGGCGATTATGTCCGCCGTTTCGTACCGGAGCTTGCAAGGCTAGAGCGCAAATATATTCACAAACCATTCGAGGCCCCGAAAGAGGTGCTGACCAAAGCGGGCATCACGCTCGGGGAAACCTACCCGAACCCCATTGTCGACCATGGCAGGGCGCGGGAGAGAGCACTTGCTGCCTATGCCAGAGTGAAGAAGAAGACATAAAACTGGGTATCGGCAAAATTTTGCGTGGCGGAGCCGAAGCCGGGAAGATAATTTCTTGCCTTGAAGCGGTTGTAACGGGACATAACGGCACCTAATTTCCGCTCAGACAAGAAGGCTCAATCATGACCATTCACCCCTCTGCGCTCAGTGCCATCGGCAATACGCCGCTCATCCGTCTGAAAGCTGCTTCTGAAGCGACGGGTTGCGAAATCCTCGGCAAGGCGGAATTCCTCAATCCTGGCCAGTCCGTAAAGGATCGCGCCGCGCTCTACATCATCCGCGACGCCGAAAGGCGCGGACAATTGCGCCGGGGCGGCACCATCGTGGAAGGCACAGCGGGCAATACCGGCATCGGCCTTTCGCTGGTCGCCAATGCGCTCGGTTACAGGACGGTCATCGTCATTCCCGAAACGCAGAGCCAGGAAAAGAAGGACGCGCTGAAGCTTCTCGGCGCAAAGCTGGTCGAAGTCCCGGCAGCTCCATACTCCAACCCGAACAATTACGTGAAAGTATCCGGCCGGCTAGCGAGACAGCTTGCGGCGACGGATGAGAACGGCGCGATCTGGGCTAACCAGTTCGACAATATCGCCAACAGACAGGCTCATATCGAGACCACTGCTCCCGAAATATGGGACCAGACGGATGGCAAGGTCGACGGTTTCATCTGCGCGGTCGGCTCCGGCGGAACGCTGGCGGGTGTGGCGGACGGCCTTCGCGATTTCAATCCCGACATCAAGATCGGCCTTGCCGATCCCGAGGGAGCGGCACTCTACGAATTCTATAAGAATGGCGTCCTGAAATCGGAAGGCACCTCCATCACGGAAGGCATCGGGCAAGGGCGCATCACCGCCAATCTCGAGGGTTTCACACCGGATTTCTCCTATCGCATTCCGGATGCGGAAGCGTTGCCCATCCTTTTCGATCTGGTAACGAAGGAAGGCCTGTGCCTCGGCGGCTCCACCGGCATCAATATCGCCGGCGCAATCCGGCTTGCCCGTGAGCTTGGTCCGGGGCATACAATCGTGACGATACTTTGCGACTACGGCAATCGTTATCAGTCGAAGCTCTTCAATCCAGAGTTCCTGCGGTCCAAGGGCCTTCCCGTTCCGCAGTGGCTGGCGACGAAAACCGATATTTCGGTTCCGTACGAAACCGTTTGAGGACATGCCGAAATGCCTGTGAATGCCCTGTTCCGTGACGATTTTTATCTTTCCACCGCAGAAGCGATCGTCACGGCGGTGCATGAGGACGGCGGCATCGAGTTCGATCAGACCTGTTTTTATGCCACCTCGGGCGGCCAGCCTGGCGATACCGGCTTTCTCGAGCGCGCTGATGGTTCGCGCATCGCGCTCGGCATTACAAAGCATGGCACCGACAAGAGCGTCATCATCCATGTCCCGCTTGAGGATCAGCCGTCTCCTGAAGTCGGGGAAAAGCTGACGCTGCATGTGGACTGGCCGCGTCGTTACAAGTTGATGCGCATGCACACGGCCTGCCATCTGCTCTCCGTCGTCTGCCAATGGCCGATCACGGGAGCAGCCGTTGGTGAGGACGAGTCGCGTGTCGATTTCGACATGTCGGAGACCATTGACAAAGACGACGTAACCGCCAGGCTGATGGAACTGGTGAGAGCCAATCATCCCGTTTTCCTGCAATGGATCACGGACGAGGAGCTTCAGGCCAATCCCGGCATCGTCAAATCCAAGAACGTGCGCCCGCCAATGGGGCTCGGTCGGGTCAGCCTCGTCTGCATCGGCGAAAATTCCAGCATAGACAGCCAGCCCTGCGGCGGCACCCATGTATCCGAAACGCAGGAAGTAGGCGATATTCACATTGCCAAGATAGAAAAGAAGGGCAAGGAGAACAGGCGGTTCCGCATTCGTTTCGGCGCGCCTGAAGCTGTTGCCTGAGATCGGGAGAGACATCGTGAGCACGGATAAGAGCCGTTTCGTCGTTTCGGCGGACTGGGTTGAGAAACAGCTCGGCACGCCCGGGTTTCGCATCGTCGATGCCTCCTGGTATCTGCCGGCGCATAAGCGCAACGGCGCAGAAGAATATGCGGCAGGTCACCTTCCTGGCGCCGTGTTCTTCGATCAGGATAAAATCGCCGATCACACGACCGGCCTGCCGCACTCCCTGCCCTCGCCTGAATTTTTCGCGGAACAGGCCGGCGCGCTCGGCCTCAGCGAGACCGATACGATCGTGGTCTATGATGGTCCGGGCTTCTTTTCCGCACCCCGCGTCTGGTGGATGCTGCGGGTAATGGGCGTGCGCAAGGCCTATGTGCTGGATGGCGGCCTGGACGGCTGGAAGCGCGAAGGCCGGCCGCTGGAAACCGGCGCGCCGGAAATTGAGCCCACAACCTTCACACCCGATTTCAACGAAAAACGTGTGACCTCGCTTGGCACCATGCGCGGTATTGTCGACAGCGGCGAAAAGCAGATTGCAGATGCCCGCGGTGCCGGCCGCTTTACCGGCGAGGAGGCCGAGCCGCGTGCGGGCATGCGTTCGGGCCATATGCCCGGTGCACGCAGCCTGCCGGCGACAGCCTTTTCCGAAAACGGCCACTTCAAGGACCTTACGGCAATCCGCAAAATGGTGACCGATGCCGGCATCGATCTTACGAAGCCCGTCGTAACGAGCTGCGGTTCGGGTGTGACGGCAGCCGTCATTACCCTGGCCCTGGAATCGCTCGGTCATCAGGACAATTCTCTCTATGACGGCTCATGGTCGGAATGGGGCGGATTACAGGACACGCCGGTGGTTACCGGTCCGGCGGATGCGATCGCCACGCTGTCGCACGGCCCATTGAAGGCGCACGTGACGCAGCTCGAAATGACGGCACCGCCGAAGGTCAGCCTGCCGATCCCCGTCAACATCCAGACGGCGCTGATGCGGGTCAACAATATTCCCCTGCACTTTTACCGCTATCTGTACTGGCGGGTTGGAAAGCGATGGCATTGGCAAAAGCGCATGCGCATGAGCGATGCTGAACTTTCCGCCATCCTGCGCGATCCGAAAAACAGCGTTACGGTTCTTTATATGAACGGTGCGCCCGCCGGTTTCTTCGAGCTGAACAAGACAAGCGACGAGGTGACAGAGCTTTCTTATTTCGGGCTGCTCGAAGAAGCGATCGGCGCTGGTGTCGGCAAGTGGTTCCTGTTGCAGGCGCTTTACGCCGCCTGGCAGGACAATCCGCAGCGGGTGACGGTGACGACCAACACGCTCGACCATCCGCGCGCCTTGCAGCTCTACCAGATGATGGGCTTTTCGCCCGTGGGCACCTATGAGGCCTGGGTGGAGCCGTTGGCCGATACGGAGCTCCTGGAGATATCGCTACGCAATTGAGGGGTAGCGGTTTACGCGCCTTATCATCCCGTGTTGTTCACGGGAGGGATGGTAAAAAGGGACGCGGCGCTCACGCTTTGTCGATAATCAGATGTGTCGCGCCCTCGCCCGCCACCGCTCCCGTGCAGCGGTAACCGAGGGCGGGCAAATCCATGCCTTCGAATAATTGTTCGCCGCGCCCGAGAAAAACCGGCGCCAGCGCCAGATGCAGCTCATCTATCAGGCGCGCCGTCATATATTGCCGGATAGTGGAAACCCCGCCGCCGATGCGGACATCCCTGCCATTTGCCGCCGCCAGCGCCATGTCGAGCGCCGCCTCGATGCCGTCGGTCACGAAATGGAAGACAGTACCGCCCTGCATCGTGAAGGACGGTCGCGCGTGATGCGTCAGGACGAAGACTGGAACATGATAAGGCGGCTCGTCGCCCCACCAGCCTTTCCAGTTTTCATCCGGCCACGCGCCGCGCACCGGCCCGAACATGTTGCGGCCTAAAATCCATGCTCCGATATTTTCAAAGCTCTTTTCGGAAAAATCCTCGTCGGTGCCGGTCGAGCCGCCGTCTTTACCGAACATGCGGTGAAAGGTGCGGGTCTTGAAGGCCCATTGGTGCAACTCTTCACCCTTCACACCCAGCGGGTTCTGCAGACTTTGATCTGGTCCTGCCCCATATCCGTCAAGCGAGATGGCGAAATTGCGAACGACAACCTTCGGCACGGCACTCTCCTCCATCATGAGGAGGCCAGGCTATCCGCGACTGCAACCCTAGCCTCAGATTTCCCGTTCCAGATTAACCGCGGCAGTCGGGATCTGCCCGCCGGCTGCGCCCTTGTCTTCGGTGACCGTGTTCAATAGATGATCGGCAATGAGTTCCGCCTGGAACTTGCCGAGTTCATAACAATAGGTGATCTCGCGCTTTTCCGCCGACCAGTAGACATCGGGGCGACCGCAGGACTTGGCCGTCAGCTTCACGTCCCCTTTCAGGCCATAACCGCCAAAGCTGCGGCTGATGAGATCGAGGACCTTCGATTCCTTGATCATGATGGCATAGGGTTCAAGTTCCGGATCGCGCGGCGGCACGTAGCTGACGGAGAACCTGGAAGGCGTCTGACTACGGTGGGGCGCGAGAAAATTCTCCCAGGCCGAAGCGACCGCCGGATAGGCCGCGGCGCATTTGTCAAATTCGGCATTGGGAAGCCCCATCATGGCGGCGAGATCGCCATAACCGTCCTTGTCGCGGCCCACCATCAGGCAGGCCATGTTGCGGTCGCGGCTCCTGTCGGGCACCAGCGCGGAGAAGACAGGGGCTTCGTGCTCAGGAAGCGTCTCCGCCTCACGTGCGAGATACCAGCTGTCGGTGGCGTTCACGAGCGCGGTGTCAAGCCATTCTTCATTGGCCTGCAGGATCAGCGTTCCTGCCAGTTGGTCGGCCGGGGCCTGCACACTTCCCGTGTCCGCCGTGCCGAAATCCGAGATCAGCATGCGCGCGCCCTCATGGTAGAGCGAAAAAATCGCGTTGCCGATGACGAAATTGACCGCCTGCTGGAGCTGATCGTCGGACAGGCCGTCGAGACCGGAGGCGACCTGCGCCTCGGCATCAATCGGAGCCGTCAACGATACGAAAGCCAGCGGAACGGCGGCCAGAAAACGACGGAACATAAAATCAGACCTTCCGGGAACGAGGAGCGTCACTGATTCCCGAACCTAACGAGTCACGCAATGGGCTGGTTGCATCAGCTGTCAAGAATCGGGTGGATAGCAGCGCGTTTCGGGACCATAGCTGCAAAGAAGCAACGCCGATCCCAGCCAGAAGAGGCCGCCATGACCAATATCGTTTTCACCGCAATGCCGGCTAAGGACGCCGAGGATTTCCGCGCGGGCGCCGCCGATGCCTATGGCAATCGACCGGAAACAGCCGTGTCTCCCGGCGCCATGCCGTGTCGCCACTGCCTCGACCAGATCGGCGCGGGTGAAGCCATGCTCGTACTCGCCTACCGGCCGTTTCCCTCGCTGCAGCCCTACGCCGAGACGGGGCCGGTCTTCCTGCATGCCGAAGCCTGCGACCGTTATCCACTGACAGATATCCTTCCGCCGATGCTGGACAGCCCCGATTATATCGTGCGCGGATATGGCGACGATGACCGTATTGTCTATGGCACGGGTGCGGTAACGGCCACCGGCGAGATCGTTTCGCGGGCGCGGGCACTTCTGGGGCGCGAAGACGTCGCCTATGTCCACGTCCGTTCCGCACGAAACAATTGTTACCAATGCCGTATCGCCAAAGCATAATCACAGCATTGTCTAGAATTTTAACCGAACGGCTAAACGGGTTTCAAACTTTTACAGATTAATCTGCACGCATCGGAAACAATTGATTTGAGTAGCAAAATGACAAACAACCTCAATATGGCGACCCGGACCGCGCCTCGCAGCAAGACAAGGATCTTTGCGACTGTGCATTATTTCAGCCAGTCGACCAGAGGACGTGTCGTCGATCTGTCGGCAACTGGAATGGCGCTCGAGCTGGACGGGCCTTTCGCTGCCGCCAAGGGTAGCCGGGTCAAGGTGCAGAGTGAGGATCTGGGCTTCATCGAGGGCGTCGTGCAGTGGCAGCACATGAACCGTCTTGGCCTGCAGCTCAAGCTTTCCACCAACACGCTGGCGCAGCTCTCTTCCTATTTCCGTTTCTTCCACGAAGACGTGAAACCGACACTGGCCCGCTGATCCGGAGCATTACAATGCGCGGAACAAATGACGCGCATTTTCCAGTGCGGCGGAACCTGCGCCGCACGTTACTGACAAAAAATTTATCAAACGGTTGAAAACCGGCCCATCTGTCATGGGCCTGTCATTTTGGTGATGGACTCCTCTGCGATTGCTTCTACCCTGTCGTTTTTAAAGACAGAGCAAGCTTCATCCGAAGGAGTTCCCATGTCGTCGCTTCTCGCCCTCCACCCCATTACCCGGCGCTCGCTTCTGGGTGGCATTGCAGCCACTTCGGCGCTCGTGATGTTGCACCCTTTTGCTGCGCGTGCGGCGGCCAACCAGGCGCATCTGCGCATCATGGAAACGACCGACATCCATGTTCACGTCTTTCCCTATGATTATTACGCCGACAAGCCGAACGACACGATGGGTCTGGCGCGCACCGCCTCGATCATAGACACCATCCGCGCCGAAGCCGGGAACTCGATGCTGGTGGATAACGGCGACTTCCTGCAGGGCAACCCGCTCGGCGACTATATCGCCTATGAGCGCGGCATGAAGGCCGGCGACAAGCACCCTGTCATCAATGCCATGAACGTGTTGGGTTACGATTGCGGCACGCTCGGCAACCATGAATTCAATTACGGTCTCGACTATATGTCGAACACGCTGGCGGGTGCCGGTTTCCCCTATGTCTGCGCCAACCTCACCAAGGGGCAGCTGGCTTCCGATCCGAAGAACGACGAGCTGTTCTTCAAGCCCTATGTCATTCTGGAAAAACAGATCCGCGATGGCGGCGGCGTCACCAGCCCGGTCAAGGTCGGCATCATCGGTTTCGTGCCGCCTCAGATCATGATGTGGGATTCCAAGAATCTCGAGGGCAAGGCGCAGACGCGTGACATCGTCGAGGCGGCGAAAGCCTGGGTGCCTGTCATGAAGGAGGAAGGCGCAGATATCATCATCGCCCTTTCCCATTCCGGCATCGACGGCAAGGGCCAGACCGAGCGCATGGAAAACGCATCGCTATATCTCGCAGCTGTTGAAGGCATTGATGCGATCTTCACCGGCCACCAGCACCTTGTTTTCCCCGGTCCGAAGACCTGGGACGGCATCGAGGGTGCTGATGCGGTCAAGGGTACGCTGATGGGCAAGCCGGCGGTCATGGCCGGCTTCTGGGGCTCCCATATGGGCCTTATCGACCTGCTGCTTGAAAAGGATGGCAAGAGCTGGAAGATCGTCGACTTCACCTCAGAAGCCCGCCCGATCTACCATCGCGATGAAAATCGCAAGGTCGTTGCTGACTATACCGACAAGCCGGAGGTTCTCGCCGCAGCCAAGGTGGATCACGAAGCGGCCCTTGCCTATGTGCGCCGCCCGGTCGGCAAGACATCCGCGCCGCTCTATTCCTATTTCGCGCTGGTGGCAGACGATCCGTCCGTGCAGATCGTCTCCAACGCCCAGACCTGGTACATCAAGGACATGCTGAAGGAAGGGCAGTATAAGGATCTGCCCGTGCTTTCGGCAGCGGCCCCCTTCAAATCGGGCGGTCGTGGCGGCGCGGATTATTACACCGATGTCCCCGCCGGTGACATCGCCATCAAGAACGTCGCCGATCTCTATCTTTATCCCAACACGGTGCAGGCAGTGCTGATCAACGGGGCGCAGGTGAAGAACTGGCTGGAAATGTCCGCCGGCATGTTCAATACGGTTGAGGCCGGTGCCAAGGATGCGCCACTGCTCAACCCAGACTTCCCGTCCTATAATTTCGACGTGATCGATGGCGTGACTTATCAGATCGACATTTCCAAACCGGCGAAATTTGACAAGGACGGCAAGGCGGTCAACCCGGACAGCAACCGCATCGTCAATCTGCAGTTCAGTGGCAAGCCGATCGATCCCGAACAGAAATTCGTGGTTGCCACCAATAATTACCGTGCAAGCGGCGGCGGCAAATTCCCCGATATCGCCGGCGACAAGGTGATCTTCGTCGCGCCCGATACAAACCGCGACGTGATCGTGCGCTATATCATCGATCAGGGCACCATCAACCCGTCCGCGGATGCCAACTGGTCCTTTGCACCGGTGGAAAACACCACCGCCGTCTTCGAGACCGGGCCCAAGGGACGCCATTACGCAGCCGACATCAAGGGCGCCAGGATCGAGGATGCCGGCGACGGCGCGGAAGGTTTCGCGAAGTTCCGCCTGATTCTTTAACGACCGTGCCCTCCCGGCGACCTGTCGCCGGGAGGTATTTTCCTAGTCGCGCCCAGCCAACGCGCGTAACAGCATAGGCAGTTCCTGCGGCGGCTTCTGTTCGACACGCCGATAGTCGCTGCCGTCACGGTTACGGCGGATGAGTCTCAGGCCAACCATGTCGCGCCTCAGCATGGCCGCATCCCCGAACAGGTGCAGGCTATCCAGAAAGCTGTTGAATTCTCGCTCGGAAAAACTCTGCCCGGCGGGAATTTTTGCCCAGAGATACCAGAGGCACAGTTCCTGATGCGACCGGCGGGCCGGCCATTGCATCAGCCGGCCGGCGGCATCAAAGACACGAACGGTCTTCAGCACCCTGCCCTCATTGACGGCTGGCAGCAGCTCAGGCTGAGCGGTTGCGCTTTCGGCGGAAGAGATGCGGTCAGCGCGCAGATGCTGGAAATTTCGAAAACCGGCGGCCCGGCTCAGAAGATTGAGCATCTCCACATGGCTCGGCTGGCGGTCCAGCCTGCCGATCTGCTCGCGCACGGATTTGGCAAAGGTCGAGAGATCGGCGATATCAATGGAAAGGATCGAACGTGGCATGACTTACCCTCAAGTGCCATTCCGAAAAGGTGTCGCTGATCGCCGGCTTCCGACAAGGCACGGGATAAGTGCTGTCAAACCATATATATGCAGGTTTAGCTTCCCATGCGGGACGGCGATGCCTCGGTGAACTGCAGACCGTGATTAGGTATAGGCAGGCGATCCGCCCACGTCAATTGGCCTCTGCGGCATAGCGCCTAGGTTGCCGCGCGTTTCCTCTCCCAGCCGGGGCGAAGAAGCAGGCCCGGCCGGTCCACATATAATTAGCCAATATCACTCAGCGGCGACAGCAATGGACCTCTGTTTGCTGGCAGCAAGCATACCATTGAAATCCTTATGATTCGGGCAGGCGGACAGGCGCTGCTGAAAAGCCTCGGCGAGCCATTGCCCCGCCGGGCCCGCAGGCGAATCCACCCGTCGCAGTGCAAACAGCGGATATTCCCCCTGCTCATAGGCCTCGAGTTCGAGCGCCTTGAGGCTGCCATTGGTAAGATCGTTGCGGACGATCGATGCGGGCAGACCGCCCCAGCCGAGACCGCCCTTGATGAGCTGGTATTTGGTGGCGATGTCGCTGACCCGCCATGTCTTGTAGGAGAGAACATTGAAATCGCGGCCCTTGGTCAGGCCGGAGGCATCGGTGACGACAAGCTGAACCTCCTCGCGCACATCGGCGAGAACCAGCGGGCGTTCGATCTGCGCCAGCGGGTGATCCGACGCGACGACCGGCAGCATGAAGGAATGGCCCACCTTTTCGACGACGAGCTCATCATCCTGGCGCAGCATCGCCCCGCCAATGCCGATGCCTGCCTTGCGGGAGAGCACCATGTCCATGACCATGCCCAGCTCGCCAACATTGAGGCTGAGGGCTACGGTTGGGAACTGCGTGCGAAAATCCCGCAACACAGCCACCACGGCCTCCGCCGGCACCATGGTGCTGATAGCTACGGAAAGTTCCGCTTCCAGCCCCTGTTTCAGCCCCTTGGCGCGGGCACGCATTTCCTGCAGGCCAGCGACGATGCGCCTTGCATCCTCCAGCATGGCGCGCCCTTCGTCCGTCAGCTTCGGCTGGCGCACCCCGTTGCGCTCGAAAAGCGTAACCTCAAGCTGCGCTTCGAGATTGGCGATGGTGTAACTGACCACCGACTGGGCACGATTGAGCGCCCGCGATGCGGCGGAAAAACTGCCGGTCTCGGCAACCGTCAAGAATACCTGCAATTGATCGAGCGTTGGGTTCGCGTCCATGTCCCATCCATTTCATCGATAGATTGCTTCCACATTATCACAGTTTTCTTGATGGCAGTAATTTTTCATATAGAGCGCAAAGGCAGGGCATCGTGCTCTCCCGCCCTCCCAAGGCGCCCGTCAATTCATCGCATATGCAAGGAAAAGACCATGTCCAACATTCTTCTCATCACCTCCAGCCCGCGCGGCGAGGAATCGGTTTCGAACAAGTTCGCCGGTGAGCTCGCCAGCAAGCTGAAGGCCAAGTCGGCTTCCAACACCCTTGTCCACCGCGATCTCGCAGCTGACCCGATCCCGCATCTCGACACCGTCAAGACAGCCGCAATCCGCAAGGCACCCGATCAGCGCACGGCTGAAGAAGCGGTTGCAGCCGATTATTCCGACAAGCTCGTTGCAGAGCTTCTGGCCGCCGACACCGTCGTCATCGGCACCGGCCTCATCAACTTCAACATCTATTCCGGCCTGAAGTCGTGGATCGACAACGTCGCCCGCGCTGGCCAGACCTTCAAATACACCGAAACCGGCCCGGTCGGTCTCGCCACTGGCAAGAAGGTGTACATCGTCCTGGCGGCTGCCGGCGTTTACTCCGAAGGCCCGGCCGTTTCGATGAACCATGCCGTTCCCTATCTGAAGACCGTTCTCGGCTTCATGGGCATGACCGATGTGGAAGTGATCTACGTCGAGGGTCTGGCTTTCGGCCCCGAAGCCGTCGAGAAGGCTGTAGCCGCTGCCGAAGCCAAGGTGGAAGAACTGGCACAGGCCGCCTGAGGCATTCATTCAAAGGCAATCCCGGCATGACCGCCAGGTATTGACCGAACTCCCGTACCGTAACGGCCGTGGACCCTGTCCCGGCCGTTATTCTTTGCCGCGTAGGCCACGCACCTGATTCAGATAACAAAGCATAGAAATGCTGCCGTCCCTGAAGGCCGCAGCGTTCAGGCACTCAATGCAGCCGTCATCATTTTCCCGGGAAGAGAGATGAGCCGTTCTGATCGATAATCAGCTTCGCCTTGCGGATGGTGAACTCCACCGCATCATCGAGGCTGGTGAAGACGTCGGCCCGCACGAATTCATGCACCAGCACCTCGTCACCGGCCTTTTTTTCAATACGGCCAGCCAGGCGGAACTGGCCACCTTCCTTGATCGGAGTCGCATAGATCAGATAGTCGCCATGCGCATGCGGTTCTGCCTGCGCCGTCTTCTGCGGGGCGTCGGAAGACGGCTGGCCGGAGCCGAAGGCCGAGAGGATTTTGGAAAAAAACGATGCCATGGCTTGCACTCCCTCAATTCGTGTCACGTTTGAAGGGCGGATGACACCCGCCCTTCCCTGCCTCCTCCGATCAGATGATCAGGTTTGACAGGATGTCATTTTCGGTGATGTCCTCATAACCGAGGCCGGCCGCTTCGAAGCGCTCCAGCAGGCCGGCGAAGTTCTCCTTCGCGCTGGTTTCGATGCCGATAAGGATCGAGCCGAAGTTGCGGGCTGATTTCTTCAGATATTCGAAACGGGCGATATCATCATCCGGACCAAGCAGGTTGAGGAAATCGCGAAGCGCACCGGGACGCTGCGGCAGGCGCAGGATGAAGTATTTCTTCACGCCCGTGTAACGCATGGCGCGCTCCTTCACATCCGGCAGGCGCTCGAAATCGAAATTGCCGCCGGAAACCACGGCGACGACCGTTTTGCCTTCCAGCTTTTCGCGGCCGAGCTTTTCCAGCGCGGCGATCGAGAGCGCGCCTGCGGGCTCCAGCACCACGCCTTCGAGATTCAGCATCTCGATGATCGTCACGCAGATGGCATTTTCCGGGATGAGCTGGACCTGATCGGCCGGGAAATCCTTCAGCGCCTTGAAGTTGAGGTCGCCGATGCGGGCGACGGCGGCGCCATCGACAAAATTATCGATCTTGTTCAGCGTCACCGGTTCGCCACGTTCGAGGCTTTTCTTCAGGCTCGGTGCGCCTTCCGGCTCGCAGAACACGAAGTTTTCCTTGCGGACCGTCCCGGCCAAAAATCCGGACAGGCCAGCCGAAAGACCGCCACCGCCGACAGGCATCACGACGATGTCAGGCTTAGTGCCATCCGGGAGCTGGTCCATGATCTCGGCGGCAACCGTCGCCTGGCCCTCGATGATATCCTCATGGTCGAACGGCGGCACCATGTAGCCGTCATTGTCCTGCACGTGCTGGCGGGCAGCAGCGTAACACTGGTCGAATATATCGCCCACCAGACGGATGGAGATGAACTCGCCGCCGAAGATGCGGGTCTTTTCGATCTTCTGCTGCGGTGTGGTCACCGGCATGAAAACAACGCCATGAACGCCGAAATGGCGGCAGGCGAAAGCAAAACCCTGGGCGTGGTTTCCAGCCGAAGCGCAGACGAAAATCTTGCCCTTGCCGGCCTTGGCCACCGCCTTGCGGAGAAAATTGAATGCGCCTCTAATCTTGTAGGAACGAACCGGGGACAGATCCTCACGCTTCAGCCAAATCGACGCGCCATACCGACGGCTGAGATGTTCATTCAACTGCAGCGGCGTTTCCGGGAATATTTCCCGCACTTCCCGCCGCGCTGCTTCCACAAGCTGCTTGTCCACGATAGTCAATCCATTGAAATTCATAATGGCACCCGCTATGCCATAGGAAGGCGTCCGAGACAAAGACTCATTTCAGCGCGGCCACGAACTCCGGGTTTCATTTCTTGAACAGTAACCTTCTGCGCTCGGTCATATATGTAGCGTCCATCTTCGGGCTCTATCTCGCCACGGCCATGTTCCTGCCCGCACTGACGGATCTTTATTACGGCAATGACGACTGGATGGTGTTCGCGCTTTCCGGCTTCATGTGTGGTGGGTTCGCGCTTGCCTGCGCGCTCGCCACGCGCGGGCCGATCGCTTCGTTCAACAAACGTTTCGGCTTTTTGCTCGTCAACCTGCTCTGGCTGGTGTTTTCCATCGTCGGTGCAGTGCCGCTTTATCTGTCCGAACTCGGCCTAACGCCCGGCCAGGCGCTTTTCGAGTCCGTCTCCGCCATCACGACGACCGGATCCACTGCCATTTCGGGTCTCGACAATGCGCCGCAGGGTATTCTCCTGTGGCGGTCGCTGCTGTGCTGGCTCGGCGGCATCGGTATTGTCGCACTGGGCCTCTTCATCCTGCCGCTGCTGCGCGTCGGCGGCATGACCTTCTTCCGCATGGAATCCTCCGACACCGGCAACGACCGCCCCTTCGCCCGGCTGGCAAGCTTCACCCGGGCTTTCGTGGCGATCTACATCGTCATGACGCTTGCCTGTACCATCGCTTATGATTTTGCCGGCATGTCGCATTTCGATGCGCTGAACCATGCCATGTCCACGGTTGCGACGGGCGGCTTCTCCACCCATGACGCGTCCTTCGCCTATTTCAACAATACGGCCCTGCTGTGGATCGCCACCATCTTCCTCATCTTCGGCAGCCTGCCATTCTCGGTCATGATCCTGCTCGCCGTGCGGCGCCGGCTGGAGACGCTGCGCGACCCGCAGATCGCCGTCTTCCTCGGCTACCTCTGTGCGATCTCGGTTGCCGTTGGTGTCTACCACCATTTCAGGAACGGCGTGCCGCTGGATGATGCGCTCAGCCATTCCTTCTTCAACATGACTTCCATCCTGTCGACCGGCGGCTTTGCCAGCGATGACTACACGCTGTGGGGGCCCTTCGTCGTCGTCGTTGCCTTTTTCGCCACTTTCATGGGCGGCTGCTCGGGCTCGACGGCCGGCGGCATCAAGGCCTATCGTTTTCTCATCATCTTCAACGTGGCGCGGGCCGGGCTCAAGAAGCTGATCTATCCGAACGCCGTCTATTCCGTGCGCTACGGCCAGCAGGTGGTCGATCCGGAAACCATCCGCACCATCTTTCTCTTCATCAGCTGTTTCATCGCACTTTGGATTGCCGGCAGTCTGGCCATGAGCCTGATGGGCTATGATTTCCTCACCGCCACCTCGGCTGTGGCGACCTCGCTTGCCAATGTCGGCCCCGGCATCGGTCCGATCATCGGCCCGGCAGGCAATTTCTCCACGATCAGCGAACCGGCGCTCTATCTCCTGTCGATCCTGATGCTGCTGGGGCGTCTGGAAATCCTGACGGTTCTGGTGCTGCTGATGCCGATTTTCTGGAAGAGCTGAAATCACTGGCTTTGGGCGAATAAAGCGCTTGACCTTCCCACGTTGGAATAGTCCAGGCTCTCCCTGTTACGAATTCCCAATCACGGAGAACCGCCTATGTGCACCGCTCACCAGCATCACCCGGAAACCACTGCCGCACCCGTCAATGCCGACCTTTCTTTCCACGTTGAAGACATGACCTGCGGGCACTGCGCCGGTGTGATCAAGGGCGCGATCGAGAAGACCGTTCCCGGCGCTGCCGTATATGCCGATCCGGCAAGCCGCACAGTGGTGGTTGGCGGCATCTCCGATGCGACACGTATCGCAGAAATCATCACCGCGGCTGGATACACGCCGGAAGCACGCGCCTGATCAAACGAGATACCGGCGGCGCTTTCATACAGCCGCCGCCGGATCGCACTGCCTGCCCCGCTTCGCGCTGAATTGTGTGACGGGTTTGGACGGCATCCATCCCTCTCTCCTCCCGGACGGCAAACGCCCTCTCCCTTTCAATCAAGGGTGACGGAGGAGGTTTCCCCAGCTTAATGAATCGAATCCGCCCTCCTCCGTCGTTCCGGCCCTGAACCGGAATCCAGCTGACGTGCGTCTGTACGGCGGGAAGACTCCTTTAAGTCCAAGGACCTGGGCTGGCTGGATTCCGGCACAGGGCCGCAATGACGGCGGAGAGGTTCAGGGGCCTTCTCATAAAAGAGACCCGGCTCTTGCGAACCGGGCCACACCTCGTCAGCGATGTCACGTTGGCTTATTTCACCGCCAGATCCTTGGTCATGATGAAGTAGTTGATCGGATGTGGCTTGAAGTTCTCGACCTTGTCCGAATAGGCGTCGAAAGCCGTCTCGTGGATGAGGTAGACGGTGACCGCTTCATCGTAAACCCTCTTCGCCGCCTCGGCATAGATGGCGTAACGCTTGGCCGGCTCGGCCACCGCATAGGCCGATTTGATCAGCTTGTCCGTCTCTTCGCTGCAATAATGCGAGATGTTGTAACCGCCTGTGCAGGTGTAGTCGGCGTTCAGGAAACCGATCGGCTCTGCAACGTCAGTGGCGTAACCGCGCGACAGAAGAACCATGTCGAAGTTGCCGGACAGGAGATCGGGCTCGATCGCTGTGTAATCGGCAACGCGAACATCGACCTTGATGCCGATTTCCTGCAACTGGGCCTGGATAACGGCGGCAACATCCTTGAGTTCGGTTCTTTCCGTGTAGGCGAGAAGCGTCAACTTCAGGCTGCCGGGAGCAACTCCGGCCTCTTTCAGCAGAGCCTTTGCCTTCTCCAGGTCATAAGCGGGTGTGACGTCTTGCGGCGCCCACGGCTCACCCGGTGCGAAGGGCATCGTTGCGGGCTTTACCACGCCTTCATAGATGCTGTCCGCAATACCGGCGGTATCGATGGCAGCCCGGATCGCCTGCCGAACCTTGATATCCTTGAAAGGCGCCTTTGAATTATTGAGCAGCATTTCGGTGATCCGCGGCACGGTGATCGGCGCAACCTTGACGCCCTTGGCCGCTTCAACGGTCTTCACCGTCCAGGGCGGGATCATGCGCGAAATCTGCACTTCACCGCTTCTTATCTGGGTGGCGCGCGTATCGGCGTCCGGAATAAAGTTCACGCGGCCGCCCGAAAGCTTCGGCATACCGGCCCAATAGTCATGGTTTGCGGTCAGCTCCATATACTGGTTGGCATCGACCTTGGTAATCTTGAAGGGTCCGGTGCAGGTTCCGATCGGATCGACCTTGCCATCCTTATAGGCTGAAGGCGCGAGGATCGACGTTGCCGGACTTCCCATTTGCGCCGGCAGCAGCACCGATGGCTCGATGGTCGTGATCTTCACGATATCGTCACCATCGGCATCAACAGCGGCGATCAGCTTGGGCGAGAAGGCGCGCGCCGGAACAGGCGCTTTCAGAAGATTGGTGAGTGCATTGACCGCGGCTGCGGCATTGAGCGGCTCACCATTCTGGAATTTCACACCCTTGCGCAGCTTGAATTCCCAGACCTTCGGCGCGGTCTGCGTCCACGATTCGGCAAGGCCAGGCTCCAGTGTCGCGTCATAACCGACACGAACCAGACTTTCGAAACATCCCGCCCGCGAGCCGAGATAGGCATCGTCGGAAGCCATCTGCCAGCCGGTCTTGACGCCGGTATAATCGTCATAGGTGATTGTTCCGGCTGTCGCCGCATGTGCCCCGAATGAGACAACAACGGCGCACGTCGCCAAAAGTGCGTGCTTCATCATAGAAAATTCCCCTTTTATTTTTGATGACAACGCTCACATCTCTTACATTTTCTCGAAAATTCGCTTATTCCATAAAATTACAACAATAATACCCTATGGATATCTTTCGATTATCCATTCGAATATCATCTATTTTACGTTTATACTCGGAATTTTATTCCGATATTAAGCTTCAAACACACAATTCATCTGTTTTTACAGCACCAGAGAACTGTAGCTGCGTCGTCCTTCAACCCAGTTCCTGCCAGCGGTGGCAACGCGCGAAATGCTCGCCGGAAACGCCTTCCAGAACGGGTTCTACCTCTCCGCATATTGCGGTCGCGTATTTGCAGCGCGTGTGGAATTTGCATCCGTCGGGAGGATTGAGAGGGCTCGGCAGATCACCGTCCAGGAGCATTTCCGGTGCATACAACCCCGTCTCGTCCAGCATCGACGATGCAATGAGGGCCTTGGTGTAGGGATGCTTCGGCGCCCGGAAAAGCTCTTCACGGTCGGCGATTTCAACGACGCGCCCGAGATACATTACCGCTATGCGATCGCACAGATAACGCACCACACGCAGGTCATGAGAAATCATCAGAACCGTCAAACCGTGGCGACGCTTCATGTCCATCAGGAGGTTCAGTATCTGCGTGCGCATGGAGGCGTCGAGCGCCGATGTCGGCTCATCGCAAACGAGGAAACTCGGATTGAGAAGAAGTGCGCGCCCTATGACGACGCGCTGCAATTGCCCGCCGGAACACTGGCTGGGATAACGATCGTAAAATGAGGCATCAAGGCCGACCTCCTCCAGCATCCGGAAAACCCGCGTCGCGCGTTCCTCGCGAGAGCCGATGCCGTGCTGGGCAAGCGGTGATTCCATGCTTTGCCCGATGCGCATACGGGGATCGAGTGCCGAATAGGGATCCTGAAACACCAGTTGCACGACCCGACGCATCCGCCGAAGCTCTTCGCCCTGGATTTGCAGTATATTATGATTACCGATGCTGACCTCGCCTTTCGTCGCGTTCGTCAGCCGCGTTATCAATCCGGCGACGGTGCTTTTGCCGCAGCCGGATTCGCCGACGAGGCCCAGAACCTCGCCTTCGCCGATCGTCAGCGACACGTCGTCAACGGATTTCACCACCCGGTGACCAAGGCCCGATATGGGGTAATATTTGCAAAGATTTTTGGCAATCACATAGGGTCGGCTGTCGCTGCCGGCCGATGGCGTGGCCTGTTTCATCGTTGGCGATAACATCGTCACCTCCTTTAGCACATTGCGTGGCCAGCATGATCATGGTTGACCTGCTCGTCACCGACTGCCCAGCACCGGGCCTTGCGTCCTTCCGGCAGGGCATTCAGATTCGGTTCGGCTGCCATGCAGCGGCTGCCCATGCCGGCGGATTTGGCGAGCGAGCAGCGCGGGTGAAACCGGCAGCCGCAGGACATGTCGTGGGCCTGCGAACTGGAGCCGGGGATTGTCAGCAACTGCCCCTCGCCGTCAGTGGTCAGAAGCGAGCAGCTGATGAGCGCCTTGGTATAGGGATGCTGCGGCGCCTTGAGGATCGCCTGGGTGGGCCCTTCCTCCACGATGCGGCCGGCATACATGACCGCGATCCGGTCCGCGAATGCGGCGACAACCGAAAGATCATGGGTGATGAGCAGCGTGGCCAGCCGGCGCTTGCGGCGCTCGTCATCGAGCAGGCGCAATATCTGTGCCTGAACGGTGACATCGAGCGCTGTCGTCGGCTCGTCGGCGATCAGCAGTTGCGGATTGCCCGAGAGTGCCGCGGCGATCATGACACGTTGCGCCATGCCGCCGGAAAGTTCGTGCGCGAAGCATTGCGCCCGTGCAGACGGATCGGGAATACCGACATCGGACAGAAGGCCGACGACCCGATTGAGAGCGGCGTGCCGGCTCATCTTGCGATGGACCCATAGCGGTTCGGCAACCTGCGTCCTCACCCGGCTGGTGGGATCCAGCATGGCCTGTGGCTGCTGAAACAGCATACCGATATCTGCGCCGCGCAACGCGTCGAGTTCGGCGGATGACAGGGCGAGAATATCACGCCCGGCAAAGGAAATTCGGCCGGAGTTGATTTCCGCACCCTGTGGCAGGAGCCGCATCAGCGATAGCGCCGTCATGCTCTTGCCGGATCCGGACTCGCCGACGAGAGCGACAACTTCCCCGGCATTGACGGAAAGCGTCAGCCCGGAGATGACGAATTTCCGGCCATGTTGCGCCGGCACCGAAACGTGCAGGTCCTCAATTTCCAGAAGCGGTGCGCATTCGGAAGACATGGCCGTGCTGGCATGCGTGTGTCCTTCGATATTCATAAGAGTTCCCCTTATTTTTATTGAATCGGAGGCATTTACGGATTTTCATGCGGCTTCAGACGATATTACTCTCCTTCATTGTCCGTGGCGTCATCTATGTTTGACGACAGTCAAATCGACCATTGCCCCTTCGCGGGCGTCAATGACCGCTCGTTTTCTTGGTTTCAAGGTTGAGGCCATGGCCGATCCAGGTCACGCTGAGCGCCGCCAGGAAAATCGCCAGACCCGGTGCGATAACCAGAACGGGCATGCGTTCGGCGTAGGCCTGCGCATCGGACAGCATCAGCGCCCAGTCGGCGGCCGGCGGCTGTACGCCGAGCCCCAGAAATGACAGTCCGCCCACCGTGATCAGCTTGTGGCCGAACCGCAGGAACGCGACAGCGGCAATGGGCCAGATCGTGTTGGGAATAATATGCCGGAAGATGATGAAGCTCCGCGTACATCCAAGCACCTCTGCCGCGCGGATATATTCACGGGAATTGATCGAAAGCGTCAGTCCCCGTGCCAGCCGTGCGAAAGGCGTCCAGCCAACGATGGTCAGCGAGGCGATCAGCGTGCCGTATCCGGGCCCGAATATGGCGACGAGGAAAATTGCGATCACGACATCGGGTATGGCTATGAGCAGGTCCACGATGCGCATCAAAATCTGATCGACTATGCCGCGGCTGCGGCCGCTGACGATGCCGATCAAGGCTCCTATCACGACCGAGAGAATGACGGTGATCGCGGCGATGGTAACCGTGAAACGGCCGCCTATGAGCAGACGGCTGAGCACATCACGCCCCAGATGGTCCGTTCCGAGCCAATGGGCGGCGCTCGGCGCGTTCAGCCGCAGGCGAAGGTTCTGCTGCGCCGGATTATAAGGCGAAATCCACGGCGCAATGATGAGCAGCAGGATGATGGCGAGAAAGATCGCCGATCCCGCATAGAAGGTCCAGTGCCGCCGGCGAATGAAATCCGTGAACCGGTTGAGGGTCGAGGGACGTCTGGGCGCGGTCATCGTCATGGCGGCAGCCTGTGGAAAGTGACTAATGGTCATGGCGACCTCGCATTGCCGGATTGATCAGGACATAGAAGCTGTCGGCCAGGGTATTGATCAGGATGGAAAGCGCGACGATGCAGATGAAGCCGCCCTGCAGCATCGGGATGTCGCGGTTGACCACCGCATCGTAGAGAAGCCGACCCATTCCGGGGATGGCGAAGATCACCTCCACCACCACCGATCCGCCCAGCAGGCCCGCAAGCCACAGGGCAAAAAACGTGACTACCGGAAGCGAGCCGTTGCGGATGCCGTGCCGCATGACCGTGCCATGCATGCCCAGCCCGCGGCTGCGCGCCGCCGTGATATAAGGGGCGCGTAAAACTTCGGCCATCGCCGCGCGCGTCACCTGCGTGAAATAGGCGAGCGGTCGCAGGGTCAGCGTCAGCGCAGGAAGGACCAGCGAACGCCAGCTGTCCCATCCCGCGGAGGGCAGCCAGCCAAGATAGAGGGCAAAGACGAGCGCAGACATGGGCGCGAACCAGTATTCGGGCGTGGCGACGAAGGTCTGGATCATCAGCGTCGCGAAATTGTCCAGCCTTCCGCCGGGACGCATCGCGGCAAGCGTGCCGAGCGGCAGGGCAACGGCCACCGCTATTGCCAGCGCCGTCAGCGCCAGTGTCACCGACACGCCGAGGGAACGCAAAAGCTCACCGGCGACGGGTTGGCTGCTGGTGAAGGAGAATCCAAGGTCACCGCGTAACGCGTTCGACAGCCAGGCGAAATATTGCACGTAGAGCGGACGGTCGAGCCCGAGGCTGGTTCTCAGCGCTTCAACGGCGTGTGGATCAAGCGCCGTATCACGCATGCGCGAAAACAGGATGGTACGGGCCGGATCGCCACCGGCCATATAGGGCAAAAGAAACGCGATGACGGAGACGATCGCCAACATCAGGCAAAGGATAAGGAAGCGCTGTAATATCTGTATCCACATGGCTGGTCTCCTTCACCGCATTGGCATTTTTACCGCAATCGACGACGTCCGCGATTGGAACGGCCGCTCATTTCGCAAGGCGCTGTAGTTCCGCTACCGGGCCGGACGTGCCCTTCAACATGCCCGAACGTTTCGGCACCACCGCCGCCGGGACGAAATCGGGATCTTCCGATTGCGCCAGATCCTGAATGATCGGACACTCCGGCTCGCCATTATCCGGGCAATAGGTCGCCAGATGGCGGAGCGTATCGGCCATGTCGCGAAGCGTTTGCATCTTGGCTTCGAGATCGACGACGTGTTCCATGACGATGCGTTTGACGTCGCAGGAGGCGCCCCCGGGATCACGCCACAAGGTCATGAGCTGCCTTATCTTTTCGATTGAAAAACCGAGGTCGCGGCCGCGCCTTATAAAGCGCAGTGTTTCCAGATCATTGGCGGTATAGACCCGGTAGCCGGAATCGGTGCGGCTCGCCGATTTGATCAGGCCGATCGTCTCGTAATGTCTGATCATCTTTGCAGAAACGCCGGATGCGGTGGCGGCTGTGCCGATGTTCATGGATCCTGCTCCTATCTTTCCGGGGTGGACAACAGATCTGCATTACTGTCGGAGAGCCCGTCAGCGCCATTCAGCCAGCCGATCACCACGTCGCTTAATGGTATGGCTCGGCATGCAAGCGTCAGGCCATCTGCTTTCTCTTCCTCAGTCAGCGAAAAAGGCGTGTGCTTGAGAAGGTCGACCTCACCGGAGACCAGCCTCGACTTGCAGGCCCCACAGCGGCCCATGCGACAGCCGTTCGGGTAAGCGATGCCCGCTGCCAGGGCGGCCTGAAGGACAGTCTCGCCCTCCGCCACCGCGATGCTGCGATCAATCTGCGGCAAGTGGATGGACCGGGGGAGCGCCATTGTGTCCCCTCCTATTCCGCTGCTGCGAGCTGCAAGCCCGCGGGTCTGTCCGTGAGCGGCGCACGGAAACTTTTCAGGCGCAGCGCGTTCGTCAGGACAAAGACGCTGGAAAGTGCCATTGCGCCGGCAGCAAGGACGGGTGACAGCAACACGCCGTTGACAGGATACAATATTCCGGCCGCCACGGGAACGAGCGCGGCGTTGTAAGCGAAGGCCCAGAACAGGTTCTGGCCGATATTGCGGATCGTGGCCTTGGACAGGGCGATGGCATTGGCCACACCGCGCAGATCGCCCGACATCAGCACCACATCGGCGCTCTCAATCGCGACATCCGTGCCCGTTCCGATGGCGAGGCCGACATCGGCTGCCGCAAGCGCCGGTGCATCGTTGATGCCATCGCCTACGAAGGCGACCCGGCGCCCACCGGCGGCAAGCCTTTTGACGGCTTCCACCTTGCCGTCCGGCAGCACTTCCGCCACCACCTCGTCAATACCGAGGCGACGGGCGATGGCCTCTGCGGTGCGGCGATTGTCACCCGTGATCATCGTTACCTTGAGGCCGAGCGCATGCAGCGCCGCGATCGCCTCCGGGGTCGTCTGCTTCACCGGATCGGCCACTGCGATAATCGCGGCCAGCCTGCCGTCGACTGCAGCATAAAGCGGCGACTGCCCTTCCCTGCCCAGCCGGTCTGCTTCATGCGCAAACATTGCGGTATCGTAACCGAGCTTCGCCATGAACCGGTCCGCGCCCGCTTCAACCCTGCGCCCTTCAACCACCGCCGCCACGCCAAAACCCGGCGTTGCCTCGAAACCTTCCGCATCGGCAAGCGCCAGGCCGCCATGTTTCGCGGCTTCGACGATCGCCTCCGCAATCGGGTGTTCGGATCGGGTTTCGAGGGATGCCACAAGGCGCAGCACCTCATCGGCACCGAAGCCCTCGGTCGTTGTAAAATGCACCAGTTTCGGCCTGCCGAGCGTCAACGTGCCGGTCTTGTCGACGGCGATCACCTCGGCATCGCGGAGCGTCTGGAGCGCATCACCGCGCCGGAACAGCACGCCCATCTCGGCGGCGCGGCCAGTGCCGACCATGATCGAGGTAGGCGTGGCAAGGCCCATGGCACAGGGACAGGCGATGATGAGAACCGCAACCGCATTGACGAGCGCGAAGGTCAGAGGCGGATCCGGGCCGAAGAAGAACCACACGAGGAAGGTGGCGGCTGCGGCCAGCATCACCGCCGGCACGAACCAGTTGGTGACCTTGTCGACCAGCGCCTGAATGGGCAGCTTGTCGGCCTGTGCTTCCTCGACCATGCGGATGATCTGGGCGATCAGCGTATCGGCGCCCACCTTGGTGGCGCGGAAGGTGAAAGAGCCGTTGCGGTTCACCGTACCGCCCACGACCTCGGAACCCGCCGTTTTCGTAACCGGCACGGGTTCGCCGGTTATCATCGATTCATCGACATAGGACGAGCCACTGAGGATCACGCCATCGACCGGCACTTTTTCGCCAGGACGGACAATGATCACATCACCGGCGTGCACATCCTGCAACGGCACATCCACGGTTTCGCCGTCGCGCAACACCCGCGCCGACTTGGCCTGCAACCCGAGCAATCGTTTTATCGCCTCGCTGGTGCGGCCTTTGGCGCGCGCTTCAAGGAACCGGCCAAGGAGGATGAGCGTGACGATGACAGCAGCGGCCTCGTAATAGACATTCGCCGTGCCGCGCGGCAATATTTCGGGCAGGAAGGTTGCGACAACCGAAAATCCCCAGGCGGCGGCGGTGCCCAACACGACAAGCGAGTTCATATCCGGCGCGAGCCGCAGAAGTGCGGGTATGCCCTTTTTGAAGAAACGCAGACCCGGTCCAAAGAGTACCAGCGTCGTCAGAACGAATTGCAGATACCAGCTTTCCCGCATGCCGACCGTTTCCATCACGATGTCGTGGATCGCGGGGACAAGATGCGAGCCCATTTCCAGAACGAAGACTGGCAGGGTCAAAGCAGCGGCCACGGCCAGGTTGATTTTCAGGCTGCGCAACTCCACGGCGCGCCGGTCCTGCTCCACTTCGCCGGCCTTGTCGGCGACGATTTCCTTCGCCGTGTAACCCGCCCGTCTGATCGCCTCCCCCAAGGTGGCGGTAGAGGCGGCATTGCCGGCGACGCGGATGGTGGCGCGCTCGGTCGCCAGGTTGACGCTCGCTTCCGAAACACCGGAAACAGCCTTCAGGGCCTTTTCAACACGGCCCACACAGGAGGCGCATGTCATACCCTCAATATCAAGCTCTATGGTTTTTTCTTCGACGCCATAGCCGGCATTCCGCACCGCCGCGATCACGGCCAGCACGTCAGGTGATCCGGAAAAAGAGATGTCAGCGCGTTCCGTCGCAAGATTGACCGAAGCCTTGAGAACCCCGGGCACCCTGGCGATCGCCTTTTCAACGCGGCCGACGCAGGAGGCGCATGTCATGCCATCGATCGCAATCTGATGGCTCGCCCGGATCTCCATTTGTGACATGCGTAGGACCCCTCTTTTCTCATTTAAAAAAAAGATAGGGCTTCCCATCGTGGCAAGGTCAATAGGTTCTTTCGGGTGATTTCAACGGAAAAATGCCGCCTGCGTGATCAAGCACACTTTTAAGGCAATCCTGCGGATCTCAGCGCCAACCATGCCGAAAACCTGGAAAATTCGGCATAAAATCCTCCCAGACGCCGGGAAACCGCAGGGAAGCAAAAAAGAAAATTTAATCGGGGTTATGGTGCGGACGGCGGGACTTGAACCCGCAAGACCAATGGTCGGCAGATTTTAAGTCTGCTGCGTCTACCGATTTCGCCACGTCCGCATTGCGGCGCCATGAACCGTTTGGGGTCAAGTCGCTGCAAAAATGCTGTCATCGTTCAGGTGGCCGGCGCAAAGGCCGACCTTAAACACGACCGCGCCTCATCTACACAGTCCGGGCCGTTTCGGTCAACGGGGCCTCAGCCACACCAGGACTGATTTTTTCCCGAGAGCGGATGGGCCAGACCTTCGCGCACGAGTTGATCGGCGAAGGAGACGCCTGAGCGCGAAAGGCGTGTCCGTTCCGTAGCTTGCCCGCCCGCAGCACCGGTAGATGCGACATCGAAGGCGCCGGCGTTCAGCATTTCGCGAAGCCTGACTTTCGCAATGAAACCGCGCTGGCGTTCTTCCATGCAGCGCGCCCGGTCGATCTGCGGAACCTCGATGCCGGCGAGCTGCATTTTGACGCCCTTCATCCAGAAGGTGTTGCCATCGGCCACACAATTGTTGAGGCCGGAGCGGCCGCAAAAGGCAAAAGTTCCGCTTTTTTCGCCGAGTGAGACCTTCTCGACTGACGGGCGGGTTTCCGGCAGTATAGCTGCGACCTTGTTCTGAGAGGCCGTGGGTGGCATGGCGATGGGGCGTGGCGGAACCGGTGCGTTGCCGGGCAGGACGGGGGCAGCAGGGCGAATGGCCGCGACTTTCTCGGAGGTAACCGCCTCGCGCTTGGCCGCCGTCGTGACTTTAGGAGCGTTGGCTGCCGAAGACGTCGCCTTCGCAACAGCCCGCTGCGGCAAAAGACTATCGCGATGTTCGTAGGCCTGAATGCCGCCGGCAACCACACCCAGCATCAGCACCCAGGGCCAAACGCTACCGCCACTCGATTTCTTCGCCGTGCGGCGTCGCGCTGTCGATTTTCGGTTGCTCACGGTCGGACTCCTTTTTACGGAGCCGCATTATCGGCCAAAGGGGTTTCTGAAAGGTTGGCGTCCCGAAACAGCTGTGGAAAAGGTTTAGCGAACCTGATCCAGCAGGCGCTTGCATTCGAGCAGATCAAACAGGGCCTCCTGCAAAAGCGCCTGGTCATCCTTGCCAATGCCGGACTTGCCCACCGATATTTCAGCGTCGCTGCCGCCACCGCCAAAACCGAAAAACCGGCCGCTTGGCTTCGCCTTCGGACGGCCGACGACCTCATCGCCATCGGTATCGATAACCCGCGGCTCGTTGACTTCCTTTTCGCCGCTCGCCGCCATGATGGCTTCCATGGTCGCGAGATCACCGGAGGCAATGGCAGCCACGAAGCGGTTGCCATTGGCTTTCAGCAGCTTCTGCACGCCCTTGATAGTGTAGCCATGGTCATAAAGAAGATGACGTATGCCTTTCAGCAGGTCGATATCATCAGGGCGGTAATAACGGCGGCCCCCGCCCCGTTTCATCGGCTTGATCTGCGGAAAGCGCGTTTCCCAGAAACGCAGCACATGCTGCGGCAGGTTCAGCTCATCCGCCACTTCACTGATCGTCCGAAACGCGTCGGGGCTTTTATCCAAATTTCCACTCCCATCCGAACCGGAGCGCCATGCATCCGGCCGGACACTGAACGAGAACGCTTTTCCCCCGCCGGCCCGCATATCACGCAAGGTCAGGTCCGACCTTCGCGCCAACACCGGTTGCGGCAGGATACAAATCACTAAAATTGATTATGATGTGAGTCGACCGGATTTCAACGGCTTGCGCGTTGAAATTCAAGCATGTTCACAGGAAGAATGGGAAAAAGGGCTTACGGAGGCGCAAAACCGCGCCATGGCGCTGCTTCGCGCGCAGGCTTAGGTACCGGACTTCTGGCCCTTCTGCTTGGCTTTACGAGCGGTATGCGCTTTCAGAATGCGCTGCTTCAACACATTCGAAGCCTTGAAGGTCATGACGCGACGTGGGGAAATCGGAACTTCCTCCCCCGTCTTCGGGTTGCGGCCAATGCGCTCGTTCTTTTCCCTGATCTGAAACGTCGCGAAAGAGGAGAGCTTGACGACTTCACCGCGGGTGATCGCATTGCATATTTCGTCGATAATCGTTTCGACCAGCTCAGCGGATTCGGTGCGGGACAGCCCGACTTTACGAAACACAGATTCTGCAAGATCTGCGCGTGTCACTGTCTTCCCGGCCATTTTTCCCCACAAACCGTGTCTGAATTCTTCTCTAGGAGACGCCGAGATTATTTCCCTTGTGGCGGCCGGTCAAGGGACTGTTCCAGATTCATTTGCGGCTTTCGGCAATCGCTGCAAGGGCTTAGAGCAACTGATACGGTTTTGACACAGGCCGAGCCGTCAAGACGCGCCTTATCGGGGCGTGAGCGCGAAAATCACAGCGGATTTCGCTTCACCGCCCCGGCAAACGCTGAAATCGCGCCTTTACCAGCGCAGCAACACCGCACCCCAGGTGAAACCGCCGCCCATGGCCTCCAGCATGACAAGATCGCCCTTCTTGATGCGGCCATCACCTGCGGCAACGGCAAGCGCCAGCGGAATGGAGGCCGCGGAGGTATTGCCATGCTGATCGACGGTAATGACGACCTTTTCCGGGTCGATGTTGAGCTTTTTCGCCGATCCGTCGATGATGCGCTTGTTGGCCTGATGCGGAACGAGCCAGTCCAGATCGTCTGCCGTGGTGCCCGTGGCTTCGAATGCCTGCTCGATCACGTCGGTGATCATGCCGACGGCGTGTTTGAACACTTCGCGGCCTTCCATGCGCAGATGACCGACCGTGCCCGTTGTTGAGGGCCCGCCATCGACATAGAGCTTTTCCTTGTGCGAACCGTCGGAACGCAGCTGCGCCGTCAGGATACCGCGATCGGCAGAGGTACCCTCGCCTTCCCCAGCTTCCAGAACAAGCGCGCCGGCGCCATCGCCGAAGAGAACGCAGGTGGTGCGGTCCTTCCAGTCAAGAATGCGCGAAAAGGTCTCGGAGCCGATTACAAGAACGCGCTTGGCCATGCCGCCGCGAATATAGAGGTCGGCGGTAGAGACGGCATAGACAAAGCCCGAGCAGACAGCCTGCATGTCGAAGGCGAAGCCGTGGGTCATGCCGAGGCGGTTCTGGATGTTCACTGCCGTCGCGGGGAAGGTGTTATCCGGCGTCGAGGTGGCGAGGATGATGAGATCGATATCGTCGGGCGTCAGACCGGCATTGTCGAGAGCCGCACGCGCCGCCGCTTCGCCGAGAGACGCGGTGGTTTCACCTTCGCCGGCGATGTAGCGCTGCTTGATGCCGGTTCGCTGCACGATCCATTCGTCTGACGTCTCCACGACGCCTTCGATTTCACTGTTGGTCATCACACGCTTCGGCAGCGCTGCCCCGAAACCACGAACTATAGAGCGGATCATTCCGTTATTCCTCGTCAGCCACGAGTGCTTCGGGCGCCGGGGGCGGAAGCCGTCTTGCGTGGTAAATCTTGAGATCGTTTTCTATTTTGGCCGTCAGGCCGTTATGAACCATGTCGTAGCCGACATCGACGGCGGAAGCAAAACCGATGGCATCCGTACCGCCATGGCTCTTGATGACAATGCCGTTCAGGCCGAGAAACACGCCGCCATTGACCTTGCGCGGATCCATCTTTTCACGCAGCACGTCAAAGGCGCTCTTTGCGAGAACATAACCGATCTTGGCGAAGAAGCTGCGGGAGATCGCCTCACGCAGCAACGTGCTGATCTGGCGGGCGGTGCCTTCGGCCGCTTTCAGCGCGATATTGCCGGTGAAACCTTCGGTCACCACGACATCAACCGTGCCCTTGCCGATATCGTCACCTTCGACGAAACCGCGATAATCGATGGTGCCGAGATCTGCCTCGCGGATCAGCCGTCCGGCCTCGCGAACCTCTTCCTGACCCTTCACCTCCTCGACGCCGACATTGAGCAGGCCGACCGTCGGACGGTCGATATCGAAGAGCGCGCGCGCCATGGCGCCGCCCATCAGGGCGAAATCCAGAAGCTGCTGGGAGTCGGCGCCGATCGTCGCGCCTATGTCGAGCACGATGCTTTCGCCCTTCAGTGTCGGCCAGATACCGGCGATTGCCGGGCGCTCCACCCGCGCCATGGTGCGCAGACAGAATTTCGCCATGGCCATCAGCGCACCGGTATTGCCGGCGGAAACGGCGACGTCAGCCTCGCCGAGTTTCACGGCCTCGATGGCGCGCCACATGCTGGAGACGTAGCGGCCGCGGCGCAGCGCCTGGCTGGGCTTCTCGTCCATGCTGACAGAGACTTCACAATCGTGAAAGACCGACTTTTCCCGAAGTGCGGGATATTGTGCCAGAATGGGGTCGCATTTGCTCTTCTGCCCGTAGAGCAGAAAAGTTACATCGTTGTGCCGTTCGAGCGCCTTGGCGGCACCCGGGATGGCAACATCTGGGCCGAAATCGCCGCCCATGACGTCAATTGCAATTCTGATCACTCGTCCCTTATCCTTACTTGCCGCCAATCAAGCGGATTTTGCGCGAAAATACCTTTTCCGGCCTTCGTTACAATAAAATTATTTCAGCCCGGCTGGGCCATTCAGTCTTTTTTCCAATCTTTCAGCACGGCAAAGGGCGATGGCCGCTTCTCTTCTTCAGGTTCTTTTTCGGCCGTTTCGGGGAACGCCGCATCCGGTTTGCGCGGATAGGGATCGATGGCAAGGGCGGCAAATTCGGCAACGACAGCGCCGACATCGATGCTGTCGCCGGTGAACTGATCGGGAATGTCGGGACCATCGGGATCGAGCACGATTTCGCCTTCTTCGTTCGTGACCATCCGCGCCAGTTTCGAACCTTCCGGCACGAAAATCTGCTCGACAGTCTCATCGATCTTGCTCGACACCGGCTCCAGCGTCACGACGCAGGACTGGGTCACGGCCGCATGCACCTCGCCTTTTACCTTCACGCCATCCTTCTTCCAGCGGGATACCTGCAGCTCTGCCTTCAGATATTCGACGGAAACCACGTCCCAGAATTTCGCCAGCGCCTTGAGTTCCTCGGCATCGGCTTCGAGACCAATCCTGACGGGATTGGCGGAAATATGGCCTACCTTCACGGGATAGGAGAAAGGCAGGTCGTCATTTGCGGCGTGTCGCGCGTTCATGTGAACCTCATCGTCCAGGCAAGGGCAGCGTCAGGCTTCCGGTTGCGATTGTTTCTTCGGAACAGGCGGCAAGGACGGAAGAAGCCTCCATCATCCAGCCCGCCAGCCCATCCAGCGCCGGCGCGTTCTCGTCTGCCTGCGGATATATATTGCGCCGGAGTGCCGCGGCAAGGGCCGCAAGGTCGGACGTATCCAGCGCCGCCGCGTAGGATTCGAGACGGCCATAAAACATGCCGGCGAATTTCTTCATGCGTTTTGGCACGCCCTGATCGCCAATGCCAAGCTCACGGATGGAGTGATCAAGGTCCTGAAAGAAGGCGTCGACAATCTCCTGGGCAATCTCCTGCCCGCTGACACCGGAGGATTTGGTGCGGCGGAAATAGAGAATCATCATGACCGACAGCATCTCGAAACGGCCCATTACAGTGTCGGGGACCCCGAGATCGAGATAAAATTCGGGTGTGCGGGCTGCTGCCGTCAAGGTCGCATATTGCCTGTCAACTATGGCGCGATTGTTGTTTTTCTTCTTGAACAGCCCGAATATCATCGTTTTTTTTCCGAACGGGACGGGTGAATGCGCTTACCGCCCATCGCACTTGTTGCATGATCGTCAAAGCTGGTTTACCGAAGCATCCACGAATTGCAATGCTGTCGCGGTCACGTTCGTCTTTGCGCTGAAACAGTCGAAGAGAACCGGAGGAGTTCCAAAAGGCCGGGAAAGCATTGAATTTGGGGGGTGATCGGGATTTTCCGTCCCCGGATTGACACAATCATGTGCACAGACACTGTGCACCACGCAATGCCGGAAGGTGCCATTCATGATCGCAGTCGGGGAAAAGCAGTTGAGCAAGCAGAAATCCGCAAGTCACGGCAAAATTCTGAGCAAGACCGCCATCGCAATCGTGCTCGCATCCAGCCTGCTTTCCGCCTGCACCAGCACGACAGATGTATTCCATAACGGCTATGTCATGGACGAGCAGTCGCTCCAGCTGATCCCGGAAGGCTCGAGCCGTGAGCAGGTTCTCCTGACCATGGGCACGCCCTCCACGACCGCGACCTTCGGCAATGAAGTGTTCTATTACATCTCGCAGAAGCGTGTGCGCCGCGCCGCCTTCATGAAGCCGTCGCTGGTCGAACAGAACATTCTCGCCATTTATTTCAACAAGGACGGCGTCATCGAGCGTAAGGCCAACTACACGCTGCAGGACGGCAAGGTCTTCGACACGATTTCGCGCACCACGCCGACGGGCGGCAAGGACCTCACCTTCCTGCAGCAGCTGCTTTCCGGCGGCACCTCGGGCGCCAATATCGCCAAGAGCATTCTCGGCCAGGGCGGCAATACGCCCTGACCTCAGCAGGAACGGAAAATTCAAAGGCCCGGGGATCGCTCCCCGGGCCTTTTCAATTTGTCGAAACGGTAGCCTTCAGTGGGCGAGAACCGCCAGCAGCAGCAGCGCCACGATATTGGTAATCTTGATGGCCGGGTTGACCGCCGGACCCGCGGTATCCTTATAGGGATCGCCAACGGTATCACCCGTCACCGACGCCTTGTGCGCCTCCGAACCCTTGACGTGGCGTACGCCATCCTTGTCGACGAAACCGTCTTCGAAGCTCTTCTTGGCGTTATCCCATGCGCCGCCGCCTGACGTCATGGAAATCGCCACGAAGAGGCCGTTGATAATGACACCGAGCAGTGATGCGCCAAGTGCGGCAAAGGCCGAGGCCTTGGAACCGGAAATCAGCAGCACACCGAAATAGACCACGAGAGGTGCCAGAACCGGCAGAAGCGACGGGATGACCATTTCCCTGATCGCCGCTCTGGTGAGCAGGTCCACGGCCTTGCCGTAGTCAGGCTTTTCCGTGCCGGCCATGATGCCGGGTTTTTCGCGGAACTGGCGGCGGACTTCCTCAACGATGGCGCCTGCCGCCTTGCCCACCGCCGTCATGGCAATGCCGCCAAAGAGATAAGGAATGAGGCCGCCGAACAGCAGGCCGGCAACCACGTAAGGGTTGGCGAGGCTGAAGGAAATTTCGCCTATATCCTTGAAGTAGGGATAGGTGTCGCCGTTGGCTGCGAAATAGGAAAGGTCGTTGGCATAGGCGGCAAACAGAACCAGCGCGCCGAGACCGGCTGAGCCGATGGCATAACCCTTGGTCACGGCTTTCGTGGTATTGCCGACGGCATCCAGCGCGTCTGTCGCCTTGCGAACGTCTGGATCAAGACCAGCCATTTCAGCAATGCCGCCGGCATTGTCCGTGACCGGGCCGAAAGCGTCGAGCGCGACGATCATGCCGGCGAGACCAAGCATGGCGGTAACGGCAATACCGGTGCCGAACAGGCCACCGAGCTGGTAGGTGCCGATGATGCCGCCGACGATGACGATGGCCGGCAACGCGGTCGATTCGAGCGAAACGGCAAGCCCCTGGATGACGTTGGTGCCGTGGCCCGTCACCGAGGCCTGGGCGATGGAATTGACCGGGCGCTTGTTGGTGCCGGTATAATATTCGGTAATGACAACGATCAGCGCCGTCACGACGAGACCGACAAGGCCGCACAGGAAGAGATTGGTGCCGGTGATTTCCGTGCCGGCCACCGTGCCCACCGTCCCCCAGCCGATCGTCGCATAAGTGGCGACGGCAAGACCCGCGACGGAAAAGATACCGGTGGCGATCAGGCCCTTGTAGAGCGCGCCCATGATGGAATTGTTGGTGCCGAGCTTCACGAAGAAGGTGCCGGCAATCGAGGTCAGGATGCAGGCGCCGCAGATCGCCAGCGGATAGACCATTGCGCTTTCGAGTATCGGCGTTCCCGCAAAGAAGATCGCGGCGAGAACCATGGTGGCCACCACCGAAACGGCATAAGTCTCGAAAAGATCGGCCGCCATGCCGGCGCAGTCACCGACGTTGTCGCCGACATTGTCGGCGATGGTTGCGGGGTTGCGCGGGTCATCCTCAGGAATGCCCGCCTCGACCTTGCCGACGAGATCGCCGCCGACATCGGCGCCCTTTGTGAAGATGCCGCCGCCGAGACGCGCGAAGATGGAGATCAGCGAAGCGCCGAATCCGAGCGACACCAGCGCATCGATCACTTCCCGCGAGCCGGGCGCATGGCCCATCACCGAGGTGAGGATGAAATAATAGATGGATACGCCGAGCAGCGCGAGGCCCGCCACCAGCATGCCGGTAATGGCGCCTGATTTGAACGCGATGTCGAGTCCGGCGGACAGGCTGTGCGACGCGGCCTGCGCCGTACGCAGATTGGCCCTGACGGACACATGCATGCCGACGAAACCGGCAACACCTGAAAGGACAGCGCCGATGATGAAACCGATCGCGGCCATGGATGACAGGAGATACCAGGCCAGAACGGCGACGATCAGGCCGACGATGGCGATGGTGAGATATTGGCGGGTGAGATAAGCTTGCGCACCTTCACGGATATAACCTGCTATTTCACGCATGCGGTCGTTGCCCTGATCGGCATCGAGGACGCTCTTGGTTGCCCATACCGCGTAAACCACGGACAGGACACCGCATAAAATGACTATGGGTATTACGGTCATGCGCACTTACCTCCCAAAAGGCCGGGCCTCACTCCCACCCCGGCGTGGCGAAACCATGTGCAGCGGGACGCGGACGGCCTGTCCGAAGTCCCCTATTGGGCATTTGTTCCCCTCCCAAGGAAAAATGTCCTCGACGGGAGATTGCGTTGGCGCGACGTCTCGCGTCAAGCCCACAAATTTGCCTGAAACTTGAAAGGCGTAGCGCCGGCTATGCGACTGAGGCCGCTTTTCTGCGTGCGGTGAAGATGAGCGACAGCACCAGCAGGAGGCAAAGCCCTGAAACGGGCCAGATGACGAGGTTCATGACCGACCAGCCCCATGCCGTGAAGACCTTGCCGGAGGAGAAGGATGACAGGGCAACCGTGCCGAACAGCACGATATCGTGAAATCCCTGCACCTTGTCCGCTTCATGCGGGCGGTAACTTGACGTGATGATGGCGGTCGCGCCTATGAAACCGAAATTCCAGCCAAGCCCGAGCAGAATCAGCGCCGTCCAGAAATTCCACAATTCGATGCCCATGTGGGCGACGATGGCACAGGCCATCAGCACGATGAGGCCGGAAGCGACAATCTTTTCCGCGCCGAACCGGGAAATCAGCATCCCGGTGAAGAAACTCGGGCCGAACATGGCAAGGACGTGCCACTGGATGCCGAGCGTGGCGAGTTCGGTCGGGAAACCGCAGCCGACCACCATGGCGAGCGGTGCGCCGGTCATCATGAAGGTCATCAGCGCATAAGAGCCGATGCCGCAGATCATGCCGGTGACGAAACGCTGCGTGCGGACGATTTCAGAAAGCGGCCTTGCCGATTCGACATGGGTGGCGGCCTTGGGATCGGGCAACTTCAAAAACGCCAAAATGGCGATCGAAACGAGCCCCAATGGCACGAGCGCCATGAAAGCGCCGGCAAAGGTGACCGGCGCCAGCAGGTCCTTGCCGAAGATGGCGAGCTGCGGTCCGACAATGGCGGAGATGATACCGCCCGCAAGTATCCAGGAGATAGCCTTGGGTTTGTAGAAGGACGGCGATGCGTCGGCTGCGGCAAATCGGATCTTCTGCGTAAAGCCGCCGGAAATGCCGATCAGCAGCAGGCCGACGGCAAAAAGCCAGAAATCCGACCGGAAGAGCGCGACCGCAGCAACTCCGCCGCCGATCGAGCACATCAGTGCGCCGACCATGAAGCCAGCCTTGCGGCCGAGGAAACGGGATGCGGCCGCCACGCAGATCGCGCCAAGCGCCACACCGATATTAAACCCGGTAAGCGGTGCGGTCGCCAGCGACTTGTCGGCGCCAAGCAGTTGGTACCCTGCGAGCGCTCCGACGGAAAAGCTCATGGGCGCGGCCGATCCCATGATCGCCTGCGCCATGGTGAGGAGGAAGACGTTGCGCTTCGCCTCGTCCAGTTGACCTTCAAGTCCGGGGACGGAAACGGCGCTCATCTCTTCCTCATCTGCTCTTAGTTCAGCGTTTTGCCTCGCCGCGCACCTGCTTGGCAATGCGGTCAAGCACCGCATTCACCAGCTTCGGCTCGTCATGCTCGAAGAAAGCGCGGGCGATTTCAACATATTCCGTGACAATGACGGCGACCGGCACGTCCTTGCGCTCGAGAATCTCGAAAGTTCCTGCACGCAGGATAGCGCGGACGGTGGCATCGAGTCGCGACAGCGGCCAGTCTTCGAGAAGGGCGGAGCGCACCAGCGGGTCGATCTTCGTCTGGTCGCGGACGACGCCCGAGACGATCGAACGGAACCACGACGGGTCGGCCTTGAGATAGGTATCGCCATCGACTTCCTGGCCGAGACGATGCGCTTCGTATTCAGCGACGACTTCCATAACGCCGGTTCCGCCGACATCCATCTGGTAAAGCGCCTGCACGGCCGCAAGGCGGGCTGCGCCGCGCTGATTGGCGGGCTTTACCGAAGGCTGGCGCGGTTCACCGCCATTTTCCACATTAGACATGCGTTCAGCCACCCAGTTTTTTCTTCAACTCGATCATCGTGAGCGCCGCACGGGCAGCGAAACCACCCTTGTCCTTGTCGGAGCGGCGCACGCGCGCCCAGGCCTGCTCGTCGTTCTCGACGGTGAGGATGCCGTTGCCGATCGGCAGCGATTCGCTGACGGCCAGATCCATCAGGGCGCGGGAAGATTCGTTGGCGACGATATCGAAGTGATAGGTCTCACCACGAATGACCATGCCGAGTGCGACAAAACCGTCATATTCGGTGCCGTCATTGTCGGCGCCATCCAGCGCCATGGCGATGGCGGCCGGGATTTCGAGCGCGCCGGGAACGGTGATGACGTCATAGGTGGCGCCGGCTTCATCAAGCGCGAACTTCGCGCCTTCGAGAAGAGCGTCGGCCATATCATCGTAAAAACGTGCTTCCACGATAAGAAGATGGGGTTTGGACATGTGAGGGTTCCTGGGGATTTTCCCGAAAAGCTTGACGCCGGATCATACCGGCATTTGCGGCGGTCAAACCACGGCTGGCCGTTTTTGGCAAGTAATTTCATGTGTCGGCGGCGCAAGCGGCCGCGTTTGCAGGGCATTTGGCCGGGTTTTGCGCTCCCGGCGCGGCTCCCCGTGAATCAGGTTTTCTGGAAAGCGAGATGGACGCCGAGCCCCATCAGCACCGTTCCGGCAGCGCGGCGGGCAAACACCTGCACCGCGCTGGAACGCTTCAAGCGCCCGATCATCGCGCCCGCAAGAAGCACGCCGACGAGATCGGCGGAGGAGAAAATGAAATTGACGGCGATGCCAAGGATCAGGAACTGCAGCCAGACGGGAAAGGCGGCGGCCGGATCGACGAATTGCGGCAGGAAAGCCAGAAAGAACAGCGCTGTCTTCGGGTTGAGTACATCAACGATGATGCTGTCGATGAAGGCGCGGCGTGCCGATTTCGGCTCGATGGTCAGATTGACCGCCTCGCCTTCCATCTTGCTGCGCAGCATCGAAAAACCGAGCCAGACCAGATAAAGCGCGCCGCAGAGCTTTACCGCTAGATAAAGCCATGGCACCGCCTGAAACAGCATCGAGAGACCGGCCGCAGAGGCGAAGATGTGGACATAGCAGCCGACATGGATGCCGAGCACTGCCATCAACCCGGCAAACCGGCCCCGCGCCATGGTCTGCGCCGCCGCATACAGCATGGCGGGGCCGGGGATATAGGCAAACAGGGCTGTGGTGACGAAAAAGGCACTCAACAGTTCAAACGACGGCATGATGTATTCCCCTACCCCGTTTGGCTCGCGGTCGATTTCAAACGGCCAAAAAGTCCTATAGCGTTTCCAGCTTCATCGGAAGCGGGTGCTTGAGAACAATTGCTATAGGCCGCGATTTCAGGTGTTGGCCACTCCCCTTTCCGTCATTCCGGCCTTGAGCCGGAATCCAGTCGACGCGCGTCTGCGCGGCGGGAAAAGTTCTTTCAGCCCAAAGACTTGAGCTGACTGGATTCCGGCTCGAGGCCGGAATGACGGAGGAGGCGTCGGTGCGTCCTCCTCTCCAAAGCATCGTCACATTACGCCGAGGGGAATTCCGCAAGCCGCGCGGCGTAACGGGCCATGGTGTCGACCTCGAAATTGACGAAATCGCCCGGCTGGCGCTCACCCCAGGTGGTGACGGAAAGCGTGTGCCGGATCAGGAGAACGTCGAAATCGGTGCCATCAACGGCGTTCACGGTGAGCGATGTGCCGTCGAGCGCCACGGAGCCCTTGGGGGCAACGAATTTCGCCAGATGTTCCGGCGCGCGCAGGCGGATACGCACCGCCTCGCCTTCCGGCTCGACCGACAGGATTTCCGCCTTGCCGTCCACATGGCCGGAGACGATATGACCGCCAAGCTCATCGCCGATCTTGAGCGCCCGCTCCAGGTTGACGTGCGTGCCCTTCTGCCAGCTGGCGATCGTCGTCAGGCGCAAGGCCTCTTCCCATGCTTCGACCTCGTACCAGCGCTCATTGCTGCCATCATCAGGCAGTCTCGTCACCGTCAGGCAGACGCCGCCATGGGAGATGGACGCGCCCATATCGATGGTCTTGGGATCGTAATTGGTCGCCACGCGCAGGCGGACACCCTCGGCCAAGGCCTCCAGTTCGGAAACGGTTCCGACATCGGTGACAATTCCGGTAAACATCAAATCGGCCTTTCATAATTGAAGCAGCGATCCGGCCCGTAGGCGGTTTCACTGATCAGAGCATAGTCGCCCTTGATGTCGGCACGGCTGAGCGGCGTTTCAATGCCGCCCTTGCCGATCATGACGGGGCTTTCAAACAGCATGATACGATCCACCAATCCAGCTTCAAGGAATGATTTTGCGGCAAAGGCGCCGCCTTCGACCAGAAGTTCCGACATGCCGCTTTCGGCAAGGATGTGGAGGAGGTTTTCGAGCGTAGGGGCTTCGAGGATTTCGACGCCGGCGTTGGTCAGGAGTTGGCGGCGGAGGTCGAGGTTACCCCCCTCTGCCCTGCCGGGCATCTCCCCCTCAAGGGGGGAGATTGGCAAGGGGCTGTCCGCACGGTCAAATTGCGCCCTAGACGCACCCTCTCCAGCCGTCGATGCAGGGCGGAGCAGCGCTCCATCGATCTCCCCCCTTGAGGGGGAGATGCCCGGCAGGGCAGAGGGGGGTAAAGCGGCAACCACCACCGGAACTTCCCGCGCACTCCGCACCAGTTTCGACGTCAATGGCAATTCAAATTGCCGATCCAGCACGATCCGCACAGGCGAGCGGTTTTCCAGACCGGCAATGCGCACGGTCAGCTCAGGATCATCCGCGATAGCGGTCCTGATACCAACGAGAATGCAGTCGCAGCGCGCCCGAAGTTGGTGCACTGCATGGCGTGACTCAGGGCCGGTAATGGCAATCTGCCCCTCACCTTGCCTGCCGATCATTCCGTCAGCAGAAACCGCAAGCTTCAGAATCACATGCGGGCGTTTTTTCACCTGTCTTGTGAGGTAACCGGCGAGCGCCCGTTGGGCTTCGGCACGCAGCAGACCGGTTTCCACCACGATACCAGCATCACGCAATATCTGATAACCACGGCCGGAGACGCGCTCGTCCGGATCGTCCACCGCGACCACGACACGGGCAACGCCATATTCCACCAGCGCGTTGGCGCAGGGCGGGGTTTTGCCCCAGTGTGAACAGGGTTCGAGCGTGACATAGGCCGTTGCGCCGCGTGCCGCCTCGCCGGCCAGTTCCAGCGCCTGGCGTTCGGCATGGGGGCGTCCGCCGATGGCGGTCACGGCTTCGGCGATGATTTGTCCGTCCTTGACGAGAACACAGCCGACCGAGGGGTTGGTCAGCGTCTGGCCCTGGTGGCGAAGCGAAACCTCGATGGCCCGCGCCATGAACCTTTCGTCATCGGCACGGCTCATCACGTCTATGCTCCAGCGTCGGTATCGCGCGCGATCTTGGCGTTGATTTCGGCAATCACGTTCTCGAAATCCTCGGCATGGCTGAAATCGCGATAGACCGAAGCATAACGAACGAAGGCGACGTCATCGAGGCTTTTCAGTGCTTCCAAAACCTGAAGACCGATTTCTTCCGAGGGAATTTCCGTCTCGCCGGAGCTTTCCAGACGACGGGCAATACCTGATACGGCCCGTTCGATCCGGTCTCGATCAACCGGCCGCTTGCGCAGCGCGATCTCGAAGGAGCGCACCAGCTTTTCGCGGTCGAAAGGAAGCTTGCGGCCGCTTTTCTTGATGACCATCAGCTCGCGCAGTTGCACGCGCTCATAGGTCGTAAAGCGGCCGCCGCAATCCGGGCAGATGCGCCGCCGGCGGATGGAGGTGTTGTCCTCCGCCGGACGCGAGTCCTTGACCTGTGTGTCTTCGGAACCGCAGAATGGGCAGCGCATCGTCTTCTTTCCTTACATGTACGGATACATCGGGAAACGGTCCGTCAGGCCGACCACCTTTTCACGCACAGCAGCCTCGACGGAGGCGTTGCCTTCATCCGAATTGGCGACCTTAAGACCATCGAGAACCTCAACGATCAGCTTGCCGATTTCGCGGAATTCCGCTTCCTTGAAACCGCGCGTCGTGCCGGCCGGCGTGCCGAGACGGACACCAGAGGTAACGAAGGGCTTTTCCGGGTCGAAGGGAATGCCGTTCTTGTTGCAGGTGATGTAGGCGCGACCAAGGGCTGCCTCCGCACGCTTGCCGGTGGCGTTCTTCTTGCGAAGGTCGACCAGCATCAGGTGGTTGTCGGTGCCGCCGGAAACGACATCAAGACCGCCTTCAACCAGGGTTTCGGCCAGCGCCTTGGCGTTCTTCACGACCTGTGCGGCATAGTCCTTGAACTCGGGCTTCAGCGCTTCACCGAAGGCAACAGCCTTGGCGGCGATGACGTGCATCAGCGGGCCGCCCTGCAGGCCGGGGAAGACGGCGGAGTTGAACTTCTTCGCCAGATCCTCGTCGTTGGTGAGGATCATGCCGCCACGCGGGCCGCGCAGGGACTTGTGCGTCGTCGTGGTCGCGACGTGGCAGTGCGGGAATGGCGACGGGTGCTGGTCACCAGCCACTAGACCGGCGATGTGAGCCATGTCGACCATGAGGTAAGCGCCGACTTCGTCAGCGATTTCGCGGAAGCGCTTCCAGTCCCACACGCGCGAATAGGCGGTGCCGCCGGCGAGAATGAGCTTCGGCTTATGTTCTTTGGCCTTGCGCTCCACTTCGTCCATGTCCAGCAGGTTATCGCCTTCGCGCACGCCGTAGGACACGACGTTGAACCACTTGCCGGACATGTTGACCGGGGAACCATGCGTCAGGTGACCTCCCGAATTCAGATCGAGACCCATGAAGGTGTCGCCCGGCTGCAGCAGCGCGAGGAACACGGCCTGGTTCATCTGCGAGCCGGAATTCGGCTGAACGTTGGCGAAGTTGACGCCGAACAGCTTCTTGGCGCGTTCGATGGCGAGTTCTTCAGCAATGTCGACGAACTGGCAGCCGCCGTAATAACGCTTGCCCGGATAACCTTCCGCATATTTGTTCGTCATGATCGAACCCTGTGCTTCGAGCACGGCACGGGAAACGATGTTTTCCGAGGCAATCAGTTCGATCTCGTGGCGCTGGCGGCCCAGTTCCTTCTCGATCGCGCCGAAAATTTCCGGATCGACATCGGCAAGCGGACTGGAGAAGAAAGCATCTGTGTTCGACATGGTGAAGGCTCCTGAAACAGTAATGCGATGGCGTCTTAGCGCCCTGCCCGAACAAGAGCAATACGGAGAGCGAGATTTGCCTGTCAAACTGCGACGTCGCGACGAAAAGTGGCAGTTGTTTTCAGGAAAAGCAGAGCGCGACGGAAAATTCACGGCGGCGCTGCGATGATGCGCGGCCAAGCCGCGCACTTGCGTCATCCTCGGGCTGGCCCCGAGGATCTGCAATGCTCTATTTACGATAGGTGATTAGGTCCTCGGGACAAGCCCGAGGATGACAGCGGAGGGACTGGCCGGTTTCCGGCGATCACCTCTCCCCCCCGCTCACAATTCCAAGCTTGTAGCAAAAGGCCGATCAGTTGCGCGGCAGCAGATCGTCGTCCACGGCACCGGCCGGCTGTTCCATGCCCGCCGTCGTGTTCAGCGCCAGTTCGGCATTGCCGTCCTTGCCGTAGATATCGTCGCGGAACTGAACCACGCCGTCCTTCGCCGACCATGCGGTGATGTAGACGAAGTAGACGGGCACTTCCTGTGCGAGCTTGATCGGCGTGTTGACGCGCGAGGCGATGACGCGTTCCATTTCCTGGCGCGACCAGCCGGGCGTGTCGCGCAGCAGCCATGACGTCAGGTCGCGCACGTTCTGCACGCGGACGCAACCGGAGGACTCGAAGCGCATCAGCTTGTTGAACAGGCCCTGCTGCGGCGTGTCGTGCATGTATTCGTTGTTCGGATTGTGGAAGTTGATCTTCGTCGAGGACATGGCGTTGATCTTGCCGGGGTCCTGGCGAAACATCAGGTTCGGCGCTTTCGGCGCGAACCAGTCGACCGTGGTCGGCGAGACTTCCTGTCCCTTGCCGTCGATAAGGCGGATATTGTTCCGCTCCAGATAGGTCGGGTCCTTCTGCATCAGCGGCACGATGTCCTTTTCGACGATCGAGCGCGGTGCGGTCCAATAGGGGTTGAGGATGACTTCGTAAATCTTCGAATTGATAACGTGCGTCGGACGGCTGGCGCGGCCGACAACGGCAGTGTTGCGCAGCACGACGCGTTCGTTTTCAACGGCTTCAATGGCGGCGGCCGGAATGTTCACCATCAGGTGACGCTGACCGAGATCGCCGGACATGGACTGGATGCGCACGAGGTTGGTCTGCAGCTGCGCGAGACGGATCTGCGCGGACACATTGAGAGCCTTGGTGGTGTATTCGCCGCTGACGCCATCAGCCGGAAGGCCATGACGGGCCTGGAAACGCTTCAGCGCGCCATCGACATAGGAGTCGAAGGCGCTGGAAATGCCGGCTTCACGCGGCAGGTCGCCCGATACCATCAGTCGCTGGCGCAGTGCCTGAACGGAGGGATCGGAGACGCCAATCTGCAGACGCTGCTGCGACGCCGGAACTTCCGGCCAGCCGCCATTCTGCACGATCTGCTGATATTGCATGATCGCCTGCTGCATATAGACGGGGGCTTCGCGGCCAAGGACCGGATTGTTGGAAACGACGCCCACAGCCGAACGCGACGTATTGGCGTCGAACTGGTCGTCCCAGTTGCCGCGGCGCGAGGAACCCATGAGATCGTTAAACGCGTCCTGCGCCAAGGCCGGCGCAGCGAGCGCGGCGACACCAGCGGAAACGGCCGAGCGCAGAAGCGTGCGGCGCGATACGGAATTGGAAACGGATGTCTTTGTCATTCTACCTACCAGCCACTCTATTCGGCATTCTCTATAATGCCTAAATCAATATGATTAACAAACACGTACAACGTGCCTGCCGGCCTGGAATACTCGACACCCATCGCCTGGGCGCTATTGTCTGGCAGAACGGTCGGGACTTGCCGCGACAGCAGGAGAAACAGCCGGCTCCTCAAGCTTTGCGGGTCCCATATCAATATGGCCAATTCGTGTCACGGGCCATTTCTCACGAAGCTGTGTATGCCCCACAAAACAGGGCTCCTACGAGCTTTGCAGGTTGGGCTTGACATGAAAAACGGCAGAGATGTAGCCGCCGAATCCGCAGGCCGGGAGCAAGAATGCCCCCGGCCTAAACAGTGAAACCGTCGCGGTATTACAGGCGGTAAGCGATCGAGTCGTTCCAGAAGCGATCGAGGCGCTGCAGCAGCTTGTTCATTTCGGAGAACTCGCCGGTGCCGATGCCGCCGACCTTTTCGATCGAGCCGACGTGGCGTTCATAAAGGCGGGCAACCGTTTCGGCGATTTCCTGGCCCTTTTCGGTCAGGCTGATGCGAACCGAGCGGCGATCGACGCGAGAGCGCTGGTGGTTGATGAGACCAAGGTCGACCAGCTTCTTGACGTTGTAGGAAACGTTCGAGCCGAGATAATAACCACGCGAACGAAGCTCGCCGGCGGTCAGTTCGGAATTGCCGATGTTGAACAGCAGCAAGGCCTGAACGGCGTTGACGTCATCGCGACCCTGACGGTCGAACTCATCCTTGATGACATCGAGGAGACGGCGGTGGAGACGTTCCACCAGATGCAGCGACTCCATGTAGAGCGAGCGGATGGTATCTTCATGTGCATCGGCAACAACGGCCTGGGGCTTAACTTTGCTATTGATCATGACTGCCTCACTGTTTTGTTTGGCGGTGTGTTTGTTTGTCTCCCGCCTTGAGTGAGAACCTAATCAATGCGCATAAAATTCTACTTAAAAGCTACGATTAACAAATGGTTACCTGCATTTTGCCTGGAGGCCCCAACTTGTGGCGAAGCGGGAATGCCTGACAGGCGATCGTTATAAATCAATGGGTTAGATATGAAATTCGGTCGCAGATCAGGCCGAATTGCTTTATTCTTATGGTAAATCAATTCTTGCGCGTTCTTCATTCTGGCGCTGATCCAGCCAGAAAGCGACCAGGAATAGTATATAAATGGTTGCCACCAGACCGTGCATGACGGGCACCAGCGTGTTAGCGCCGAAGATGTGGGGCCACACCTTATACATCGCGATCTGCGTGCCCGCGCCCATCACCCACATGACAGCGCCCCAGGAGGCGCCGAGCCAAAGGCCTAGGGCCGCGACCGGGAAAATGACGGCAAGCGCGCTGCCGGCCACACGCCAGGGCAGGTTCAGCATATCGAACCTGCCGTGACCGCCCAGAGAATAGCCCGTCAGCATTGCCCAATATTGCAGCCCGAACCAGAAACACGAAACCGCGACCAGCCTCATGAAGACCAGAAACAGGATTTCAGTGAGCGGGCGCTTCGGCAGAGGTTGAGAATCAGGTTCCATGGCCGGAAGATACGGTCTCGACGAACGGGCGACCAGCCCATATTGAATTCCGCCGCCTGCCTTGTCAAAGCATCATCGTCATTGCCGGACGGCAATGAGGGAAGATTGTCGCATTCGCATGCGCCGCGCTTCATGGTATGCAGCCTTCCAAATTTGATCGAAGGACATTCTGACATGCAGGACAAAACCCACCTGGTCGACGAGATCACCGGCCATCGCCGCATGCGTCGCAATCGCAAGGCGGATTGGACGCGCCGTCTGGTACAGGAAAGCCGCCTCACTGTGGACGACCTGATCTGGCCGGTCTTCATCGTGCCGGGCAGCAATATTCTGGAGCCCATTCCGGCGATGCCTGGCGTCAACCGCATGAGCGTCGACAGACTGGTCGAAGCGGCGAAGGAAGCCGCCGATCTCGGCATTCCGGCAATCGCCACCTTCCCGAATGTCGAGATGGAATTGCGGGACGAGATCGGCTCGAACGCGCTTGAGGCCAATAACCTCATCAACCAGGCGACTGCCGCCGTCAAGAAAGCCGTTCCCAATATTGGCATGATCACCGACGTGGCGCTCGACCCATTCACCAGCCACGGGCATGACGGCATTCTGCGCGGCAACGAGATCGTCAACGATGAGACCGTGGAACAGGTCGTCAAGGCGGCGATCCTGCAGGCGGAAGCCGGATCGGACATTATTTCTCCTTCTGAGATGATGGACGGCCGTATCGGCGCCATCCGCCGCGGCCTTGATGCGGCCGGGCACCAGAATGTCGGGATCATGGCCTATGCGACAAAGTTCTCATCCGGCTATTACGGCCCCTATCGCGAGGCGATTTCCACCGCCGGCCTGCTGAAGGGCGACAAGGCAAGCTATTACATCAGCCCTGCCAACGGCATGGAGGCCATCCGCGACGCGGCGCTCGATGTGGAAGAAGGCGCCGATATGCTGATGGTCAAGCCCGGCCTGCCCTATCTCGACATCTGCTGGCGGCTGAAGGAGAATTTCGGCCTGCCGACCTTTGCCTATCAGGTCTCCGGCGAATATACCCAGATCAAGGCTGCGGCGATGAACGGCTGGATCGACGGCGAGCGGGTGATGATGGAAACGCTTCTCTGTTTCAAGCGTGCGGGTTGCGACGGCATTCTGACTTATTTCGCCATCGAAGCCGCACGCAAACTCAACAGGGGCTAAGGCCAGCGCTTATTGTATTCGGTGGTTCCTTACCCATATTGTTGCTGACACGGCACTCATGCCGAGCTGTCAGTTCTTTCAGGAGAAAACGACCGATGAGCCTCGACCAGAACCCCACCTATGCCGCACCGGATGACTGGCGCGCCTATAGCGGCGTCCTGAGCCGGCGGGTCTTCGCGTTCCTGATCGATTACGCAATCGTTCTCCTCCTGTGCATCCCGGCCGCCGTGATTGTCTTCTTTCTTGGCGTGATCACGCTGGGTCTCGGCTTCTTCCTCTACCCGGCGCTGTTCGTCATTGTGGCGGTACTCTATTTCGGCATGACGCTCGGAGGCCCGTCGCAGGCCACCCCGGGTATGCGGGCGATGGGTATTGCGATGGCGCGCATGGACGGGCGGCGAATCGATTTCCTGCTGTCCACCGTTCACATCGTGCTTTTCTGGATCATCAACTCGGTTTTGACGCCGCTGATCCTGCTTGCCGGCCTGTTTACGGAGCGCTCGCGCCTCGTTCACGACTTCCTGCTCGGCACCGTCATCGTCAGAACACGCTAATATTACGGAAAGCCACGGAAACGTGGCTTTCACCCCGCCAAATACCTCATCCCGCAGTTGACGTTTTCTGTCATTTTGCCATTCTGTGACACTATGCATGTCGCTTGAAGCGCCGCCGTCAGCCCCGTGAAATCGCGGCGCGCTTTATAACAGACGCAGGAGGCGATCACGGTTCGATGAACACGCAGGCGACGCCCTCTCCACAATTCTATCTTACGGCGCCGGCCACCTGCCCCTATCTGCCGAACCAGATGGAGCGGAAGGTCTTCACCCATCTGGTTGGCCCGCGCGCCTCGGAAATGAACGACCTTCTGACCCAGGGCGGTTTCAGGCGCTCGCAGAACATCGCTTATCGTCCGGCCTGCGAAAACTGCCGCGCCTGCGTTTCCGTGCGGATCCTGACCGAGCAGTTTCAACCCACGAAATCGATGCGACGCGTTCTTGCCGCCAACAAGGATGTCGTCGCCACGGTGCATGCGGCCGAACCCTCCACCGAACAATTCGCCCTGTTTCGCCGCTACCTCGACCACCGGCACCAGTCTGGCGGCATGTCCGACATGTCGGCGCTGGATTATGCGATCATGGTGGAAGACACACACGTGAACACCCGCATCATCGAATACCGCGTCCGCGAGCCCGGCTCCGGCATCGATTCCAGCAAACGCGGCGAGCTTCTGGCCGTGGCGCTCAGCGACGTGATGAGCGACGGCCTGTCGATGGTCTATTCCTTCTTCAACCCGGAACTCGAGAAGCGCTCGCTTGGCACCTACATGATCATCGATCATATCACCCGCACCCGCGCACTCGGCCTGCCACATGTCTATCTCGGCTATTGGGTCGATGGTTCGGAAAAGATGGGCTATAAGACCCGCTACCACCCGCAGGAGCATCTGACGCCGCGCGGGTGGGAGGTTTATACGCCGGAAGAAAAGTAATTCTTCGCAGCACAGGCAGGCGACGGCCTCAACCTGAATTGCGATGGTAATCTGCTTGAGTTACGAGCTCACAGCGTAAGCAAAAAAGCGACAGGTGGCTTCAATCGTCAGTTAGAACGCGCTCGGTATGCGATGCGCAAATATCATGTTGCCCTAAAGGCGCTTGCAGAGTCGTGACGTCTCCGCTGGTCCTGTCGCGATAGACAAGAGGCGGAACCGCGCTGGGCTACGTCGGAGCGGCACCTGAATCGTCACCCACCAAACTTTCCACTCCTCGGAAAGCCCTTCGGCACGGTGCGGCCGGCGGTGGCGCGGTCGGCCAACCATTCGCGCAGTTCTTCACCCACCTTGTTGAAGAGACGCCCGGCCGTGTCGGACCAAGACAAGCCTTCGGCAAGCGCGAAACATTTCACATCCACGACGCCGCCATCCTTGTAACGCTGCAGGCGCACGCCCTTGCCACGTGACATTTCCGGAACCTGCGCCAGCGGGAACGCCAGGAGCTTGCGGTTTTCGCCGACGACAGCGACGTGGTCGCCGGTAACGGGAACCGCGAGCTTGGCCTCATCGGGCATGGATACGTTCATGATCTGCTTGCCCTTGCGGGTATTCGCGACCATTTCGCTTTCCGCAACGACGAAGCCGTTCCCGGCCGTCGAAACGAGCAGCAGCTTGCGCGACGGATCATGCACGAAGGCGGTGAGGACATCCTGATCGTTTTCCATATCGACCATGATGCGGATCGGCTCGCCATGGCCGCGTCCGCCCGGCAGCTTGTCGGCGCCGAGCGTATAGGCCTTGCCGCCCGTCGTCAGCAGCAGCAGCTTGTCGGTCGTCTGCGCCGGGAAGGCAAGCTTTGGACCGTCGCCTTCCTTGAAGGTCAGGGTCGAGGTATCAGACATGTGACCCTTCAGCGCCCGGATCCAGCCCTTCTGCGAGATAACGATGGTGACCGGTTCCTTCTCGATCATCGCCTGCTGAATGGCCTCGATATCGGCGTCAGGCGCGTCGGCAAACTGCGTGCGACGGCGGCCGAGTTCGGTCGCCTTGGCATATTTCTTTTTGACCTCGCCGATTTCCCAGGCGATGGTCTGCCACTGTTTGTCATCAGAGGCGATCAGCGCTTCGATCTCGGCCTTCTCATTCGTCAGTTCGTCGAATTCCTTGCGGATTTCGAATTCCTCGAGCTTGCGCAGGTTGCGCAGCCGCATGTTGAGGATGGATTCGGCCTGCAGGTCCGTCAGCGACCATTTCGCCATCATCACCTGTTTCGGCTCATCCTCCTCTCGGATGATGCGGATCACCTCATCAAGATTAAGATAAGCGACGAGCAGGCCGCCGAGAATTTCCAGTCTGCGATCAATTGCCGCCAGACGATGGCGCGAGCGGCGGACCAGCACGTCCTTGCGGTGCGCCAGCCACTCCGTCAGCACCTCGTTCAGCGCCATCACCTTCGGCACCTTGCCGAGCGACAGCACGTTCATGTTGAGCGGCAGGCGGCTCTCAAGATCGGAGAGACGGAAGAGCGATTCCATCAACAGCGTCGCATCGACGGTGCGGCTCTTCGGCACCAGAACGATACGCACATCCTCGGCGGATTCGTCTCTGACATCCTCCAGAAGCGGCAGCTTGCGGGCAATCAGCAGCTCGGCAATTTTCTCGATCAGCCGCGATTTCTGCACCTGGAACGGAATTTCGGTGATGACGATCTGATAACCGCCACGGCCCAGATCTTCCGTTTCCCACTTGGCGCGCACGCGGAAACCGCCGCGGCCGGTCTTGTAGGCGTCGAGAATATTCTCGCGGCTTTCAACAATCACGCCGCCGGTCGGCAGGTCGGGACCGGGAATGAATTCCACCAGCTTTTCAACGGTCGCATCCGGATGCTTGATGAGGTAAAGCGCCGCGTCACACAGTTCATGCGCATTGTGCGGCGGGATCGACGTCGCCATGCCCACAGCGATGCCGGAAGCACCGTTCGCCAGCAGATTGGGGAAAGCGCCGGGCAATACCACGGGCTCGGAATTGGATTCGTCATAGGTGTCGCGGAAATCGACCGCGTCTTCCCCGATACCTTCCAGCAGAAGCTCGGCCACCGCCGTCATCTTGCTTTCGGTGTAACGCATGGCGGCGGGGCTATCACCGTCAATGTTACCGAAGTTGCCCTGCCCGTCGACCAGCGGATAACGCAGCGAGAAATCCTGCGCCAGACGCGCCAGCGCATCATAGATCGCCTGGTCGCCGTGGGGGTGATAGTTACCCATCACCTCACCTACAATCTTGGCACATTTGCGGAAGGCGGAATTGGGTCTCAGACCCATTTCGCTCATCGCATAGACAATGCGGCGATGGACCGGCTTCAGGCCATCGCGAACATCCGGCAGCGCACGATGCATGATCGTGGACAAGGCGTAAGCGAGGTAGCGCTCTTCGAGCGCTGCCTTTAAATCGACCGGATGAATATTATCGTCTCCGCCGGACGGAGGTACAAGATTTTTTCCCATGGTGCTTGACTAGCGGAAATGGCGATTCCCGGCAAGAAACACAGGGGTCGCGGCTGTGGATGAAACCATCCCTTCCATGCGGTTTTTTGTTAACCGCGCTGCAAATGCCGCAATGCCGCCGTCATGGGAATCGATCTAAATACCCTAGACCTTTGATTATCAGCGAATATAAGTATCACCATTAGCATTAAGGCTCGGTTTGCAGCCGTACGTTGAGGGAAGAAACATCATGAGACTGAAATCCACCCGGCAGGTTCTTTTTGCGAGCGCCGCGCTTCTTGCCCTTTCCGCGCCGGCTTTCGCGCTGGATGGTGGGGATGTGCTGAAGAAGATCAATGCGGCCTATGCCGCGCAGGGCGGTCAAATTGATGCAGGCTCCGTCGCCGTCAACGGCTCGACGGTGACGCTGAACGACGTGACCCTCAGTGCCGCTGCCGACCCGGCCAAGAAAATCCCGGTTGGCAATATCACGCTTGATGGCGTCGAGGAAAACAACGGCGGCTACAAGATCAAGAACGCCCGCTTCGACAATATCGACTACAAGCAGGACAAGGTCGAGATCAAGGCCAGCGACATCTACATGTCCGGCCTCGTCATCCCCGCTGATGCCACCACCGGCACGGTCGATGCGCTGATGTTCTACGACGAAGCCCATAGCGGCCCGATTTCCGTGTCCGTCGACGGCAAGCAGGCTTTCTCGCTTGAGGAAACCAGCGCGACGATGTCGGTCAGCGACGACAAGAACTCGATCAGCTTTGACCTCGACGCCTCCGGCTTCAAGGCCGACCTCAGCGACGTCACCGACCCCGCCACCAAGGATGCAATCGAAAAACTGAAGCTGCAGGCGCTTTCCGGCGACATGACCATGAGCGGCAGCTGGGAAGTGGCTTCCGGCACTGTTGATGTCGAGGAATACGCGATCGACCTCGATGATGTCGGCCGCCTGAACATGTCGTTCGGTTTCTCCGGCTACACGCTCGCCTTCATCAAGTCGATGCAGGAAACGGTGAAGGCGCAGGCCGCCAACCCGAACAAGGAACAGGCAGACCAGGCCGCGAGCCTTGCCATGCTCGGCCTGATGCAGCAACTCTCCTTCGTCAACGCCGAGATCAGCTTCGAAGACGCCAGCATCACCAAGCGCGCGATCGATTATGCGGCGAGCCAGCAGGGTATGACGGGCGACCAGCTTGCACAGACCATCAAGGGCATGGCGCCGATCATGATGGCCTCGCTCAACGTTCCCGAATTGCAGAACATGGTGTCGGCGGCGATCAACACCTATATCGACGATCCGAAGAACTTCTCGATCACGGCAGCGCCGGAAAAGCCGGTCCCCTTCCCCATGATCATGGGCGCTGCCATGGGCGCGCCGAACACCTTGCCGAAAATGCTCGGCGTCACGGTGACGGCAAACGAATAAGACGAAAGAGCCCCGGTCCATTGCACCGGGGCTTTCCTTTTGTGCTCAATTAACATCCGGGAATGTCGTCAGCTCCCGATAACTTATCTCACGATCAACGCCAAAAGCGGGTCGCAGCTTGCGTCCCGCTTTTGGGGGCGGCAGTGGCGCTCAGGCTGTTTCGCCCTGTGCGATTATCCTGCCCTCACCTGCAGTGCCCGCTCCCGACCAGTCAACGCGGCGCGTCGCAAACATTGTGGCGGCTATGGCGATGAACGAGATTACCGCACCGGCCAACAGTGCATATTCATCTTCATTCAGCACCAGGTACATGACGCTGTAGGCGAGTGAGAGCACGCTGAACAGGGCAATGCCGTTCCTTCGGCTACGGGTTGCGCTGCCGAGATAAAAGGAGATCAGCACCGCTGTTGAGAGTGCGGCGGCGACATAAGCAATGGTGAATCCCGTGTGCTCCGAAAGCGCCAGGAGAAGTACATAAAAAACGATCAGCGCCAGCCCTGTCAGCACATATTGTAGCCAGTGCACGATGGTGCCGCCCCTGAGTTCGACGATAAAGACGGCAAGGAAAACGAGAGAGATGAACCCGATCGAATATTTCAGTGTCCGCGCGATGATCTGGTAAAATTTCACTGGCTCTACGAGATTGATTGTCATCAGACTGTTGGAGAGCGGCAATCGCGGGCCTTCAACAACCCGATCCAAGCCCCGTGCGAGATACGGAATGGTCCAACTGGCACTGAACTCCGTGGCGGTGATCGTTTTTTCCTCCGGCAAAAACAGGCCTTCGAAACCCGGATGTGGCCAATTGGCTTTTGCGGCAAAACTCGTCGTCTGACCTGCCGGCGCGACGGCGAAACTGCCCGACCCGTTCAGTGAAAAGGCAATATCGAAGGCAAAGCCGGTTTCAATGAGGCCTCTGTCAATTTGCCTATGCACTCCGGCATCGGACATCATTCGCGCCTGCGGGTCGTCATGCGTTGCCGTTGCGGACATGTCCCGCATGCCGGGATCAAATGGCAGAACGGGCCCGCCGTCTATCCGGACGCCTGCGCTGGACCGGATGCCTGTCATGTCAGCGATATTGAGAACCAGGACGGCGTTATCGAGACGAGGCGCGCCAGCAAAACGGGCGAGATCCGTCAGGATGCCGGAACCAAAGCGACCGGCAAGCGCGAGATCGCCTTTATAAACGGGCAAGCTATAGATCGACAGCTGCTTTTCCTCGGCCTTGAGATCAGCCGTGACCTTTAGTGTTTCCGGCATGACAAGCACCCATTCCGTCACACGATCAACGACGCTTTGGCCATTGACCTCGCGGCGGCGTTCCACATCGAAGGGCACGGCAAGATAAGGTCCATTCACCACCTGATCGCCACCCCATCCATGGGCGATCCGTCCGGATACCTCTTGTGCACGAGAGGCGCGCTCTTCCGTCAATGCCCAGACCAGCAGGAGCGGCACCAGCAAGACCATCGAAATGAAGCCGATCATGACAAATTTCGCGCCCGGCGAGCGCAGCCCGGCCGCGAAATGAGTGCGGTGCGTGGCCGGATGCATATGCCCGGCCGCGATGGCAGGGTCTTTTTCCGTTTGATGAACCATTCTGAAATCCTTACCAATATTATCGCGCGAACCGGATTCAACGTTCGGTCGGCGCCGTCCCAAGTTTAAAATCTGCGTTAGACTTGCATCCTCCTGGTGGACGCAGGGCTATACTGGGATCGGATTTCGGCTGATTATGTGCGGAAGTGGGTTCGACTCGCGGTAAAATTGTGTCTTTGCCGCGTTCGCGAGAAAAAGACGGAAAATTCCTCATCCACCAGTGGTGACGGCTAGAGTTTCAGCCGCTCGCGAAAGAAGACCAGCGCTACGGTGACACCGGTCGCGACACCCACGATCACGTCGATGAAGCGGACAAGGCCGGCAACCTGCGGCCCCATGAGGAGCACGAGCATGGCGGAAGCACCAGCCTGTATCGGTACGACTGGCGGCAGGCCGAACATGGAGGCGAGGATCATGGCGATGAAGGTCGCCGAGGCCAGCCTGATTTCGGCGAAATCATGCGGAACCAGGAGGGCTATTTCCCCGACGAGAATGCCGACGGTGACGCCCACCATCAAGCCGAGGCCCTGACGAACATGGCTTGGAATTCCCGGCGCCAGACAGATGAGCGCGCTGATCGCCGCGAAGACGGGTTGCGGATGGCCTAGCCAGCCATGCGCGACCCAGAACGCAAAAGCGGCCGCAAGTGCGGCCGCCAATGCACGGGTGAAGGCTGCGCGAACACGGTCGAGCAGCGTCTTCAACACGATCAGTCTTTCTTGGATGGAACGACGCGCAGCGCCAGTTCGCGAAGCTGCGTCGGCGTTGCCGGCGACGGCGCGTTCATCAGGAGGTCCTGCGCCTGCTGGTTCATCGGGAACAGCGTGATTTCGCGCAGGTTCTTCGCACCGACCAGCAGCATGACCACACGGTCGATACCGAAAGCGCAACCGCCATGCGGAGGCGCGCCATACTGGAAGGCGCGGTAGAGACCGCCGAAGCGCTCTTCAACGTCGGTCTGCGACAGGCCAACCTTTTCGAAAGCCTTGACCATCAACTCGGGCGACTGGTTACGGATCGAACCGGAGGCGATTTCGAAGCCGTTGCAGACGGCGTCATACTGGAAGGCCTTGATGGAGAGCGGGTCCTGCCCTTCCAGCGCTTCCAGACCACCCTGCGGCATGGAGAAGGGGTTGTGGGCGAAATCGATCTTCTTTTCTTCTTCGTTGTATTCGAAGAAGGGGAAGTCGACGATCCAGCACATTTCGAAGCGGTCGCGGTCGATCAGGTTCAGTTCATCGGCGGCGCGGGTGCGCGCCTCACCGGCAAACTTGTAGAACTTGGCGGGATCACCGGCGACGAAGAAGCAGGCATCACCTGCCTCGAGGCCGAGCTGCTGGCGCAGCGCCTCGGTGCGTTCCTCGCCAATGTTCTTGGCGAGCGGACCGGAACCGCCGACCTTGCCGTCTTCTTCCTTCCAGAAGATGTAACCGAGGCCGGGCTGACCCTGAGACTGCGCCCAGGCGTTCATGCGGTCGCAGAATGCGCGCGAACCGCCGGTCTTGGCCGGAATTGCCCAGACCTGAACCTTCGGGTTGGAGGCGATCATGTTCGCGAAGACCTTGAAACCCGAACCATCGAAATGCTCGGTCACGGCCTGCATGACGATCGGGTTGCGCAGGTCCGGCTTGTCGGAGCCGTATTTGCGGATCGCTTCATCATAGGGAATGCGCGGCCACTCTTTGGTGACAGGCTTGCCTTCGGCAAACTTTTCGAAAACGGCCGTCATCATCGGCTCCATCGTGGTCCAGACATCTTCCTGGGTCACGAAGCTCATTTCGACGTCGAGCTGGTAGAATTCGCCCGGCAGGCGGTCGGCGCGCGGGTCTTCATCGCGGAAGCACGGCGCGATCTGGAAGTAACGGTCGAAACCCGCCACCATCAGAAGCTGCTTGTACTGCTGCGGCGCCTGCGGCAGCGCGAAGAACTTGCCCTCATGAATACGCGACGGCACGAGGAAGTCGCGTGCACCTTCCGGCGAGGAGGCCGTGAGGATCGGCGTCGTATATTCGGCAAAGCCGGCATCGGCCATGCCGGTGCGCATGGCGGAGATGATCTGCGTGCGCTTGACAATGTTCTTGTGCAGCGTTTCGCGGCGCAGGTCGAGGAAGCGGTACTTCAGGCGAACGTCTTCCGGATAGTCAGGCTCACCGAAGACCGGCAGCGGCAGTTCCTTGGCGACGCCGAGAACCTCGATCTCCTGGGCGTAAAGCTCGATCTCGCCGGTCGCCATGCCCTTGTTGACGGTGTCTTCCGAACGCGCCTTGACGAGGCCGTCGATGCGGATGACCCATTCGCCGCGCACGGTTTCCGCAACCTTGAAAGCCGGGCTGTCGGGATCGGCAACCACCTGGGTGATGCCGTAATGGTCGCGAAGGTCGATGAAGAGAACGCCGCCATGATCTCGCACGCGATGAACCCAACCGGAAAGGCGAACGGTTTCGCCGACGTCGGACTTGCGGAGAGCGGCACAGGTGTGGCTGCGGTAACGATGCATTTTTTTATCCTGGAACGTGTCGTGGGCCTGTTGGAGGCCAGATGGGCGGCACTGTCGAAATTTGCCGGAAAAGCGCATGGCCAGCCTGATTTGTCAAGGCAAAGCGCAACAATGTCGCCTTCAGCCTGTCCTTTCCCCCGCCTTGGCTTTAGATAGTGCATATTCAGCCCGCCAAACCGAGTCGGCCCGCAATGAGCCAGATCAGACCCCTCATCCCGCTTCTCGTCACCGCCGGCATCCTGATCGGCGGCAACGGCCTGCAGGGAACCTATATTGCCCTGCGCGGCATCTCCGAAGGTTTTTCCGCCAGCACCATCGGCGTCATCAGCGCCGCCTACAGCTTCGGATTCGCACTCGGCTGCATTTCGGTGACGCGGCTTCTGCGAAAGATCGGCCATATCAGAACATTTGCCACCATGGCAGCGGTCGCCTCGGCCGCTTCCATCGCCATGCCGCTCATCATCCACCCGCTATTCTGGATGCTGATGCGTTTCGTCATCGGCATTGCCGTCGCCTGTCTTTTTGCGGCCATCGAAAGCTGGATCAATGCCCAGGTGACGAATTCCAATCGCGCGCGCACGCTTTCCATCTATCGTTTCGTCGATCTCGGCTCCGTGACGCTGGCGCAATATGTCATTGCCGTGATGGGTGTCGAAGGCCCGGTGGTGTTTTCGCTGATCGCGATAGCGCTGGTGCTGTCTCTGGTGCCGATCTCGCTTGCCGACAAATCCAACCCTGCCCCGCCGAAGCAGATTCCCTTCGACCTTTTCGCCGTCTGGCGCATTTCCCCGCTTGCCGTCGTCGGTTGCGTGGCAGTCGGCCTCAGCATGGCGGCCTTCCGCAACATTGGCCCGATCTATGCCGAACAGATCGGCTTTTCCGTTACCGCCATCGCCACCTTCATGAGTGCGGGCATTATTGGCGGTGTGGTGCTGCAATATCCGCTTGGCGTTTATTCCGACCGTTATGACCGGCGCATCATCATTCTCGCCACCACGGCCGCCTCTGTCATCGTCGGGCTGTTTCTCGCTTTCTTCGCCGGCACGGACGAGTGGAGCAATATCATCGGCGTCTTCATCTTCGGCGCCTTCGCCCTGCCGCTTTATTCGCTGAGTTCGGCGCATGGCAACGACCACGCCAGGGAAGGCGAACATGCGATGATGTCAGCCGGACTGCTGTTCTTCTGGTCGGTGGGCGCAACCGTGGGGCCGCTTCTCGCCTCCGTCCTGATCGATCAGTTCGGTCCGAAGGCGCTGTTCAGCTATACCGCCGCGATCCAGATCGTTTTCATCGCCTACACCATATATCGGCTGCAGGTGCGCGAGGGCGTTCCGCTTGAGGAGAGGAACTGGCGGTTCAGTTCGCTGTTGCGCACCTCGGCCTATTTCCAGAAGCTCGCCGCACCCACACCACCTAAAAAGAATGGGTCGGAGCCCATTCCGCCGGAGAAAAACGATCCTTAGGCCTTCAAAAACGGGCTTTGTATTGACATGCGCCCGGCAAAGGGAAAGTAAGACGGATAATTTTCACGAGTGGCCATTTGCAATGATTGAAACGACTGCCGCCCTCGCCGAGGCCTGCACGGAACTGGCGAAATCGGAATTCATCACCATCGACACCGAATTTTTGCGGGAAACCACCTTCTGGCCGGAACTCTGCCTCGTGCAGATGGCAAGCCCGACTCTCGAGGTGCTGGTCGATCCGCTGGCGAAGGGCCTCGATCTTACGCCGCTTTTCGAGTTGATGGCCAATCCCGACGTCGTGAAGGTTTTCCACGCGGCGCGACAGGACATCGAAATCATCTACCATCTCGGCGGGCTTATTCCGCATCCGATCTTCGACACGCAGGTCGCCGCCATGGTCTGCGGTTTCGGCGATTCGATCTCCTACGACCAGCTGGTGCAGAAGATCAAAAACGTGCAGATCGACAAATCCTCCCGTTTCACCGACTGGAGCCGCCGCCCGCTGACCGAAAAGCAGCTGGATTACGCGCTGGCCGACGTGACCCATCTGCGGGATGTCTATCTCTCGCTGAAAGCCCAGCTCGAGCGCGAAGGCCGCTCGCTATGGCTGACCGAAGAGATGGATATTCTCGAGTCTCGCGACACCTATGACATGCATCCCGACGATGCCTGGCTGCGGCTGAAATCGCGCCTGCGCAAGCCGACCGAGCTTGCCATCCTCAAATTCATCGCCGCCTGGCGCGAGCGTGAGGCGCGCTCCCGCAACGTGCCGCGTTCGCGCGTGCTGAAGGACGATGCGATCTTCGAAATCGCCCAGCAGCAGCCGAAGGATGCCGAGGCGCTGTCGCGGCTTCGCACCATTCCCAAGGGCTGGGAACGCTCCGCGTCCGGCAACGCCATCGTCGAGACGGTGAATGCGGCGCTGGCGCTGCCGAAAGAAGAAATGCCGAAGGCACCGCGTCACAGCCACGCGCCGGAAGGCTCGGGCGCTGCCGTGGAACTGTTGAAGGTTCTGCTGAAGCTGACGGCGGACAAGCACGGCGTCGCCGCCAAGGTCATCGCCAATAGCGACGATCTGGACAAGATCGCCGCCGAGGGCGAAAAGGCAACGGTGGCGGCACTGACCGGTTGGCGGCGGGAGCTTTTCGGCAATGTGGCGCTGAAGCTCATCAATGGTGAGGTCGCCCTGCGTTTTGCCGGCAAGAAGGTCGAAGCTGTAGAGGTTGCGGCGAACGAGTCGTAACCCTCGCTCTTTCCGCGACCTTCTCATACCGCGTATCGCCTCATTCGCTAGCGCTGCATCTGAATGGCGCTGGCCGAACACCCGAATCGCCCGACAGCGCGTCGGGCGACAAAATCGGTGAAGCCATCGACTATACGATATCAACTTAGGCGGGGTGCGGGCCCCGCCCGTTGCGGCAACCGGGCAACAGGCTTTCCGATCCTTTATGCAACCTTACCGATTGCTCACTTTTTCCAGCGCTTTTTCCACATTAATGTCGCATATGACCTGAACAGAAGCTTTGCCCGCAAGGAGCGACGGGCCTGCCCTTCCCGAGATCAAGAATCGACATGAGAAAATTGCTGCCCATTCTGGATTACGTGGTGCTCTTCGTTGCCGTGGCCGGCAGCGGCGTGGCCTACGCCTTCCTGGAATATGGCGGTGGCGCGCTCATCGGCGCGACCTATGCGCTGTTTGCCTGCGCGCCAATCCTCGCCTTCGAGCGCGGTTACATCATGCCCGGCCTGTCGCGGCAGGTCAGCGCCCTGCCGACACCGGTTTACATTGCCGTCGGTCTTGTCATCTATGCTGTTCTCGTCTTCTGCGGCTTCGGGCTGGGCGGCACGATCCTGTGGCTGAGCGGCATCTTTCCCGGCACCTGGAAACGCGCCGTTCATGCCGAAGTACAGACGCTGGTCTTCACGCTCATCGTCTGCGGCATCATCGTCTTCATTATGCGTGTGCGTGAACTTCTTGGCCGCGATATCTTCATCGACCTCATTCTCGGGCGCTATCGCAGACCGGTGAGCGAAGACCGCGTCTTCATCTTCATAGACCTTGTCGGTTCCACCTCCTTCGCCGAAACCCATGGCGACCTGAAGGCACAGGAATTTCTGGGCGAAATCTTCGCGAGCTATGCCGCACCGGTCAGGAAACACGGCGGCGTCATCGACGATTACATCGGCGACGCCGCGATCATCACCTGGCCATACCATAGGGCGATACGGCGCGCGGCCTGCGTGCGCTGCGTTTTCGATATTCAGGCGACCATCGAGGAAAAGCGCGACATGTGGCTTTCCCGCTTCGGTGAAGTGCCGCGCCTGCGCTTCGCCATTCATGGCGGACCTGTCATCACTGCGGAAATCGGCGTTGACCATCACAAGATCACCTATTTCGGCGATACGGTGAACACGACCTCCAGACTCGAATCGCTGAGCAAGATGCTTGGCCACCCCGTGCTGATTTCCGCCGACCTCGCCCATCAGCTGGTGCTTCCCAAGGGCGTGCGCAGCGAATATCTCGGCGAGCACGCGGTCAAGGGCCGTGGTCAGACGCTCGGTGTCTGCACGCTCAGCCAGTATCAGGCACCCGCCGCTTAGGGCGAAGCAACGTCGCCGTCACCTTTGCCAGCGGCCGCCGTCATCAAAATTCATCAAAGCTTCAAACGGCAATCACCTCTCTGTCATGTGCTGCCCCTATCGCGTCAATCCTGTCTTCAACAGGTACTGAGAGGGGTCTCAATATGAAGCACGTTCTTTTCGCCTCTTGCGCGGTTCTCGCACTCGCTTCCGCATCGCAGGCAGCGGAAAAGGAGTTTCCGGCAAAGCTGGTTTCACATGCCATTCTGCCGGCCAACACCATCATCGCCGCGCCTGCCGATGCGCCGGCACATCTCAAGACCTCCGCCAAGTTCACCACAGCCGACCGCAAGCGCGCCGAAGGCCTCGGCACCGTGCCCGGCAAGGACGGCGCGCGCCTGACGGGCCTTTCCATGCCGTTCAACGGCCAGCCCATGCAGGGCTTTTCCGGCATCAAGGCCATGCCGGACGGCAGCTTCTGGAGCCTTTCCGACAACGGTTTCGGCTCCAAGCTCAATTCGAGCGACGCCATGCTGATGCTTCACCATCTGAAGTTCGACTGGGAAGCCGGCAAGGTCAATGCGCTTGAAACCGTGTTTCTCTCCGACCCTGACATGAAATCGCCCTTCCCCATCGTTCTGGAAGGCACGGAAAAGCGCTACCTGACGGGCGCCGATTTCGATGTCGAATCCATTCAGCCTGTTGCCGACGGTTTCTGGGTGGGTGAGGAATTCGGTCCTTACATCCTGAAATTCACCCGCGACGGCAAGCTGACCGATGTGGTCTCCACCAAGGCCGGCGATATCGAGGTGAAGTCTCCCGACCATCCGGCTCTCGCACTGCCTGGCAACCCGACTCAGAAAATGCCCGCTTTCAACCTGAAACGCTCCGGGGGTTATGAAGGCATGGCGCTCTCCAAGGACGGCTCAAAGCTCTACGGCCTTCTCGAAGGACCGCTTTATATGGCGGACGGGCAGGTAGAAAAGACCGAAGACGGCGCGACCGCGCTGCGCATCATCGAACTGGACACCGCCAGGAAAGAGTGGACCGGTCGCAGCTGGCTTTATCCGCTGGCGGAAGGCGGCGAGGCGATCGGTGACTTCAACATGCTGGACGAGACCACTGCCCTCGTCATCGAACGCGACAACGGCGCCGGCACGGCCGACAAGGCCTGCGCCGACCCGAAGGCTCCCACTGCGGACTGCTTCGCCCGCCCAGCCAAGGTCAAGCGCATCTACAAGATCGAATTCAACGACGCCAATGTCGGCAAGGCCGCCCGCAAGATCGGCTACATCGACCTGATGAAGATCTCCGACCCTGATAACAAGAAGCGCCAGGGCGGCGGCAACGGTTTCTACGACATGCCTTTCGTCACCATCGAGAATGTCGACCGCGTCGATGCCACTCATATCATCGTCGGCAATGACAACAACCTGCCTTTCTCTGCCGGGCGGGCGCTGGACAAGGCTGATGACAACGAATTCGTTCTGCTTGAGGTCAAGGACCTACTCGAGGCGAAGTGAGGCCACGGCTGCCGTCATTTGCACTGACGGTCACCAATGATCCGGACGGAGCGCTGGCAGACACGAACGTCTGCGCGGCGCTCCTTCCGATTTTCCGGCCGCGACAGAAACATGCTTGCGGAAAAGAAGACGTTTCATGCAGGACCATGCCGAAAGACTGTACTACGCCCTGAAGAGAAGCTGGTCGGGCGAGACCAGCGGCCTCTGGTCGCGCGAAAATCCAGCCAGGGGGCAAGGAAGCGTCACTGCCCTGGTGGTTCAGGACATTTTCGGCGGCGAACTTGCGAAAACCGCTGTCAGCGGCGCGCAACACTTCTACAATATCATTGATGGCGTCCGCTGGGATTTCACCTTCACCCAATTTGATCTGCCGGTGGGTTATCAGGATCATCCCGCCAATCGGACCGAAGTCATGGCGACGATAACGCCGCTGCAATATGCCTATCTCAGCGCCTGCATTCGAAAAGCACTCGGCCACGGCTGAACGGCTTGCAAAATGGACAGCCCATTGCTGTTCGATCCGCACAGACGGCATGGAGGTCAACCGGCGCGCTACACTTCAAGACCAAGATTTATGTTTCCCGCAAAGCGGACACAATCCACGCGATAATATTGCTTGGCGAAATGGTTGTACCGACAGGAGAGACATTTAATGAGCGAGAGTTGTCCGGTTCTGACACCGGCAGAACGGCAGGTTCAGGATATATTGGAACGCAACGAAGCGGCGATGATGGCGAGTGTTCATGCAGCGGTTGAGCGCGCCAGCAAAGAAGTCGCCGAAGCATTCGAGGCGGCCGGGTCAGACATGCAGCCACCACCCCGGGATTATTTTGCCGCAGTTGCGCATCAACAGCTCTTTTTGTTGTTGTGCGGGGCCGATCCGCAGACCTTCGAGGGCGGCGACCCAGAAATCGCCGGTCATATCATTCGGAATGCTCAAAACATAACGGAGCACTACTGGAAACGATAATGCGCCCGAATGTCGCCGGCAGGTGACGCCGATCTGTAAGGAGAGAATGTCACACGAAGCAAGAGACGTGGTCTGAACTTGACAGGGTATGCCGGTCACGGATGGAATGCTCCGCCGTCTCGCGTCATAGGGCCTTCATCATGCCCGGTTAAGCAGGCGCAAAATCTGGAGACTGCAATGGATTCGACCGCACAGATCAAGCGCCCTAAGCTCGCAGAGACCGTCATTCATGCAACAGCCAGCGTAAGAGACTCGAGCATCGGCAGATGCTGCGAGATTTTGGCCGACACCTCGCTGCATAATGTTGAGCTCGGAGACTACTCTTATCTTGGTCCCCGCTGCATGGTGGGGGATGCGATCATCGGGAAGTTCTGCGCCATCGCCGCGGAGGTCAGGATAGGCGCTCCCAACCATCCGATGGACCGGCCATCCATGCACCGTTTCAGCTACTGCCCTGAATATTACTCTGCCGATGCGGTGCGCGACGATGCCTTTTTCGCGCAGCGGAAGCAGGATCGCGCCGTTATCGGTCACGATGTCTGGATCGGACACGGGGTCATCGTCCTGCCGGGCGTCAAGGTGGGAGACGGCGCGGTGCTGGCCGCCGGCGCCGTGGTAACCAGGGACGTGCCGCCCTATACCATCGTCGGCGGCGTACCCGCAAAAATCATTCGCGAGCGCTTTTCACGATCGATTGCGCAGAAGCTTACCGCTATTGCCTGGTGGGACTGGCCCTTCGAGACGATCATGGCGCGGCTTGGCGACTTTCAGTCAAACGATATCGAAGCGTTCTGCGAGCGCTGGTCCTAGCACGGGGCCAATGTCGTTTCTGTCGTGAACGGAAACTCCGCCGCTTCTTATTCGAACACGAAGGCCAGCCGCTTGCCCGTCAGCTTCGCCAGTTGCTGCAAACGTCCGTCCAGCCGCTCGCCGGCAAAATCGCAATAATCATGCGGCACCACAAATTCCAGATCGAGATCCGGATTATCTGTCTTGCGGAATTTCAGGTGATCCACGACACCCGGCATGGAGGCTGAAAAAAGATATACGACGCGCAGCAGGCCGCCCAGCAGTTTGGCGAGTTCCTGCAGACGCTCCCCCGCCATGGCGGCAAGCGGCTCGGTGGTGCCGTTGTCGTTCAGGCCTTCAAAGCGGTAATAATTGGCAAGTGCAATATAGGCGCGCCCGGGATGGGTGATCGCCACAAAGGACGAGTGGGCGATGATATTGAGCGCCTGCAGACCGCGGTAATCCGGATGCGCGCGCCAGCTGATGTCGGCCAGCAGGCAGGCGGCCTGCCGATAGCGGCTTTCCTCTTCCGTCTCGTCGATGCCGAAAACCGGGAAGGTGCGACCGCTCCAGTCCGCCAGTTCTCGCGCATGCTCCGGAGAACGGGCGCGCAGAATGGCAAGTTCGTCGGCGGCCACCAGCAGCGGATCGGATTCGCGCTCCGCCTCCGTCAGCAGCGAATAAAGGTAACCCTCGCGTACGCCCTGTGCGGAAAAAGCGATCCTGGCCGGCTTCATCATCTTCAGAACTTCGCGCATGGCGATGGCACCGAATGGCAGGAGCGAGCGGCGGTTCTTGGAGACCGCCTGCCAGGCGGGATCCTTGCTATCCCGGGAGACGATGACCTCCTCGAGGAAATTCAGCATTTCCTCTAGCGGCAATTCATAACCCTGCATCATGTGCAGGGGATAACCGGATATCTCCATGTGCAGCTTGGCGATATTTCGCCAAGTGCCGCCGACGGCGTAAAAGGTGCGCCCCTCACCCGCCGCCAGAAGTTTGGCGAAGGATTTGACGTGCTTTCTGGCAATGGTCGCCGCTTTTTCCAGCGAGCCGTCCGATTGCTCCGAAAGCCGCAAACCGCCAAGCGGCAGGGTGATGCCTTCGCCGCAGCTCTTGCCCTTGATGTCGATCAGTTCCAGCGAGCCGCCCCCGAGGTCGCCGGCGATGCCATCAGGATCATGGAAACCGCTGATCACGCCATAGGCCGAATAAAGCGCTTCCTTCTCACCCGACAGAACCTCGATCTCACAGCCGAGGATGGCTTCGGCCTCACGAATGAAATCGGGACCATTTTCCGCTTCTCGGGCCGCGGCCGTGGCCAGCACATAAAGCTGCTGCGCCTGCGCCTGCTCGGAGAGGGCGTGAAAACGCCTGAGCGCCAGGAGCGCGCGGCTCACACCTTCCTCATGCATGCGCCCCGTCAGCGCCAAACCTTTGCCAAGCCCGCAAAGCACCTTTTCGTTGAACAGCACCGCAGGCGCGCGGGAAAGACCTTCATATACGACAAGACGAACGGAGTTCGAGCCAATATCTATGACGGAAACGGGGGCAAGGCCGGTCAGCCGCCCCTGTGCTTCTGATCGAGTCATTCAGCCTGTTTCTTGCGGGACGAAATCAACCCGGCAATCAATTTGGGCGCACTGGATTTCAGGGCTTCACCACGTCCGGAAAGGCTGGGATTGGTCATGAAATAGTGCTGCGCGTTGAACGGTTCTTCGCCTTTACGCACCTCGATGCGCCTCGACGTTCCGTCCGCAAGTATCTCGTAGCTCTGCTGGTTGTCAATGAGATTGCCCAGCATAATCTGTGAAAGAACCTGCTCATGCACGGTGGGATTGGTCAGCGGCACCAGCGTTTCCACGCGGCGGTCAAGATTGCGCGGCATCATGTCGGCGGAGCCGATATAGACCAGCGCCTTGTCCGACGGCAGGCCGAAACCATTGCCGAAGCAGAAGATGCGGCTGTGCTCCAGGAAGCGGCCGACGATGGATTTGACGCGGATATTGTCCGACAGGCCGGGCACCTGCGGGCGCAGGCAGCAGATGCCGCGCACGACGAGGTCCACCTCAACACCCGCGGCGCTGGCATGGTAGAGCGCATCGATGATCTCTGGATCGACAAGCGAATTCATCTTCATCCAGATCGCCGCCGGCGCGCCGCGCTTGGCGTGCTCGATTTCCTCGTGAATATGCTTGAGGATGCGCGCGCGTAGCGTATAGGGCGAGACGGCCAGCTTCATGCCCTCCTCCGGTTCGCCGTAACCCGTGATGAAGTTGAAGATATTCGCCATGTCGTGGGCGATCTTCGGGTTGCAGGTGAAGAAGGACAGGTCGGTATAGATCTTGGCCGTGATCGGGTGATAGTTGCCCGTGCCAAGGTGGCAATAGGTCCGGAGCTTGCCATCCTCGCGGCGCACCACCATCGACATCTTGGCGTGGGTCTTGAGTTCGATGAAGCCGAACACGACCTGCACGCCGGCGCGTTCCAGATCGCGCGCCCAGCGGATGTTTGCTTCCTCGTCGAAACGCGCTTTGAGCTCGACCAGCGCCGTGACGGATTTACCTGCTTCCGCGGCATCGATCAGCGCGCGAACGATCGGGCTGTCGTTGGAGGTGCGGTAAAGCGTCTGCTTGATGGCAAGTACTTCGGGATCGCGCGCAGCCTGCAGGAGGAACTGCACCACCACGTCGAAGCTTTCATAGGGATGGTGAACCACCATGTCCTTTTCGCGGATAGCAGCGAGGCAATCGCCGGCATGTTCACGAACGCGCTCCGGGAAACGGGCATTGTAGGGCTCGAATTTCAGGTCGTCGCGCGGGGCACGCACGATTTCCGAGATCGTGTTGAGCGCGAGAAGACCGGGCAGAACCGCGACGCGATTATCCGGCACACCGAGTTCGTGCACCACGAACTGCCTCAGCGACTGCGGCATTTCACTGTCGGTCTCGATGCGGATGACGGAACCGCGGCGGCGGCGTTTCAGCGCGCTTTCAAAGAAGCGCACCAGATCTTCGGCCTCTTCCTCCACCTCGATATCGCTATCGCGGATGATGCGGAACGTGCCGGAACCGCGAACGGTATAGCCGGGATAGAGCCGGTGAATGAACAGACCGACCACATCCTCGAGCGTGATGTAGCGGATGGCGTTCTTCTCATCCGGCAGCCGCACGAAGCGGTCGAGCGCCGGCGGCAGGCGCAAAAGCGCCGTCATCGGCTCGCGGCCGTTGACGCTGTCCAGCTGCAGCCCCATGGAAAAGCCGAGATTGGGAATGAAGGGGAACGGGTGCGCCGGATCGATGGAGAGCGGCGTCAGCACCGGGAACATGCGTTCCTCAAACTCGGTCTCCAGCCAGTTGCGATCCTCATCCGAAAGCGCAGCCGGGCGTACGATGTAGATTTCTTCCTTGGCAAGATATTGCTGCAGAACGGCAAGCGAGGCCTGCTGCTCCATCTGCAGGTTGTCGATTTCCTTCAGAATATCTTCGAGCTGTTCTGCCGGGGTCTTGCCGTCCGGGGTCCTGACGGTGATCTTCTGGCGCACCTGGCCTTCGAGGCCGGCGACGCGAACCATGAAGAACTCATCGAGATTGGCCGCCGAGATGGACAGGAAACGCAGCCGCTCCAGCAGCGGGTGATCGGTGTTCAGCGTTTCCTCAAGGACACGGCGGTTGAACTGGAGCCAGGAGAATTCGCGGTTGATGAAACGCGCGGGGCTATCCCAGAGGTTCTCGCCCTCGGTCTGCGGCTGAACCTTGTTGAAATCTTCCTGCGCGACAGCGTCCATGCCCTGTTCCATCCCCTGACCAATTTCCAATCCGTGATCCTGCTGCATCCCGCGATCGTCCTTCTTGCCCGTATAACAGTTTGACGACGGAACTGTGACAGTCAATCGTCGTCCGGTCCGTTATGTCTCTCGGCATTGTCCATCGCGTTGAGGACTTCCGCCACCAGTGGGCGGGTGATCCTCGTTCCGCGCGAAAGCGCCAGCCTGTCGATCCGCTCTACGATCGTCTGCGCCGTATCGAGCGAACGTTCCATTCTGTTGACGATGTAGCCTATGAGTTTGTCATCCATGTAAAGCTGCCGGTCAGCGAAGAGCTTCACCAGCACCTGCGCCAGCAACGCCTCGTCCGGTTCACCCGTTTCCACTACCGTCACGGCCTTGAGGCGCGAGCGCAGATCCGGCAGCGTGACGGGCCAGGCCGACGGCCATTGCCGGCTGGTCATCAGAAGCGTCGTGCCATTCTGGCGTACGCTGTTGATGACATGGAAGAGTTCGGTATCATCAAAACCACGCCGATCGGCATCCTCGAATAGCACCGCCCCCCTTTCGGCCGCGCGCGCGGCATCCGCGCCCGCTTGCGGATGAATCTCGCGGGCCTCGCTGATATTTTTCCAGATATTGGCAAGGTGCGATTTTCCGGAACCGGGCGGCCCTGCCAGCACGACCACCGGCGAGGGCCAGTGCGGCCATGCGTCAACGAGGCTGACGGCGGCCTCCAGCGAAGCCGACACGAGGAGATCGTCCCGGCCGGAGGCGGACGGATGCGAAAATGCGAGCGGCAGCTGCTCGGCCTTCGACCGGGCGTTGTCGGTTTTGATTGGGTCAGTCATTGTCAGCTCTGAGAGTCAACCTTGCCGGAGGACGTTTCCCTTTCTTCCAGGGTGAGGTTGGCTTCCCAGGGAAGGTTGGCGGCGTGCCCGTGGTAAAGATCGCTTTCAAGATACCGCGACAAGGCGAAGCGGACAAGCACGCCGACCGCCGCCGCAGCCGGCACCGCGACGAGAAGCCCGACGAAGCCGAAAAGCGCGCCGAAAGCGAAGAGGGCAAACATCAGCCAGACAGGATGCAGGCCGACGCTGCTGCCGACAAGTTTCGGCTGCAGGATGTTGCCTTCGATGAACTGGCCGGAAAAGAACACGACGAGGGTCAGCACGACATAGAGATAATCCGGCCAGAACTGCACGATGGCGACGCCAACCGCCAGGATCAGGCCGACCATGGAGCCGATATAGGGAATGAAGCTGATGAGGCCCGAAAAAAGGCCGATCAAAAGGCCGAAATTAAGCCCGACCAGCGACAGGCCGACGGCGTAATAAACCCCGAGAATGAGGCAGAGCGAGCCCTGCCCACGCACGAAACCGGCAATGGTCTTGTCCATGTCGCGGGCGATCTGGCGCACCGTGTGCACGTAATCGCGCGGGATCCAGCTGTCGACCTTGTCGATCATCCGGTCCCAGTCAAGCAACAGGTAAAAGGCGACGACGGGGGTGACCACCAGGAGCGACACGACATCGACCAGCGATTTCCCGGAATTCCATATCTGCGTCAGCAATGTGCCGATGAAACCCGCACCTTCGGTGAGGAGTTTCGAGAAGTTCTCCTTTACCGCGTCGATCTGGCTGCTCACCCAGTCCGGCAGGAGATTGGTATCCGCGCCGGCGATCAGCTGCTGCAGCGATGAGATATATTGCGGGATGCGCGTGATGAATTCCGAGGCCTGGGCGGCAATGAGCGGAATGATGATGATGAGCGACAGCGCGAAGACCAGCACGAAGGAGATGAGAATGACGACCGTGGCCATCAGCCGGCTGAGGCCGCGCCTCTCCAGCCAGTCGGCCACCGGATCGAGAAAATACGCAAGCGCCATGCCAGCCACGAAAGGCAGGAGAATGGAGCTGAAGACCATCAGGAAGAGGATAAAGACGGCAAGCACGCCGATCCAGAAAAACACCTGCCGGCGCAGGCTGGTACCGCTTACATGGGGTTGCATCCGTTCATCCTTCTGTCACCGCATCGTCATCCCGCATCATGGAGATAGGATGGGCGTGGGCACATGGTCAAGACTGCGTCGGCAAAGGGATAAGGGGACTGAAAAAGCCGACAACGCAGAATATCCGGTCCCACCTTCGCCGCATTGCGGCAAATGCTGCCGAGAGCGACCATCGCGGAACGTCAAAGCCGTTAAAAACCGGAGGTTTTGCCACGCAAACCCTTGCATCAGGCCCCGTCCCGTGCGAATGGCGACGCCAAAGGAACCAGCGGAGACGAGAGCCATGAGCCAGTCGGGCAAGAACGGTCTTACCTATAGTGACGCAGGGGTGGATATCGACGCCGGCAATCTGATGGTCGAGAAGATCAAACCGGCGGTGCGTTCCACGCGACGTCCCGGCGCGGACGGCGAAATCGGCGGCTTCGGCGGCCTGTTCGATCTGAAAGCCGCTGGCTTCACCGACCCGGTTCTGGTGGCCGCCAATGACGGCGTCGGCACCAAGCTGAAGATCGCCATCGACGCAAACTATCACGACACCGTCGGTATCGATCTCGTCGCAATGTGCGTCAACGATCTCGTGGTTCAGGGTGCAGAACCGCTGTTCTTCCTCGATTATTTTGCCACCGGCAAGCTCGATCCCGACCAGGGCGCTGCGATCGTTTCGGGCATCGCCGCCGGCTGCCGCGAATCCGGTTGTGCGCTGATCGGCGGCGAAACCGCTGAAATGCCGGGAATGTACTCAGATGGTGATTACGACCTCGCGGGCTTTGCCGTGGGCGCGGCCGAACGCGGCCAGCTTCTGCCCGCCGGCGACATTTCCGAGGGCGACGTCATTCTTGGCCTGTCCTCATCCGGCGTCCACTCCAACGGCTTCTCGTTGGTGCGCAAGATCGTATCGATCTCCGGGCTCGACTGGGATGCACCCGCTCCCTTCGCCGATGACAAGAAGCTGGGCGAAGCGCTGCTGACTCCAACCCGCATCTATGTGAAGCCGCTTCTGAAGGCGATCCGCGAGACCGGCGCGCTGAAGGCACTGGCGCATATTACCGGCGGCGGTTTCCCGGAGAATATTCCGCGCGTTCTGCCCAAACATCTCGCCGCCGAGATCGATCTCGAAGCGATAGAGGTTCCCGCCGTATTCTCCTGGCTTGCGAAAACCGGTGGTGTCGAAGCAAAGGAAATGCTGCGCACCTTCAATTGCGGCGTCGGCATGATCGTCGTGGTTTCGGCTGAAAATGCCGAAAAGGTCACCGAAGTTCTGACGGCCCAAGGCGAGACCGTCTTCCCGCTCGGCCGCATGGTCGCCCGTGAAGAAGGCGCGCATGGCACCATCTACAAGGGCGCCCTCGCCCTATGATGCCCGCCGCCCTGTCGTCTGGCCGCAAACGTGTCGTCGTTTTCATCTCCGGCAGCGGCTCCAACATGATGTCGCTGGTAAAGGCCTGCCAGACGGCGGATTTTCCGGCGGAAATCGCCTGCGTGATCTCGGACAAGGCAACTGCCGGCGGGCTGGAAAAGGCACGGGGTTTCGGCATTCCGACCCTCGTCTTCGAGCGCAGGACCTATGCGAGCAAGACGGAACATGAGGGCGCCATTCTGGCCGCTCTTGGGGAGATTGCGCCTGACATCATCTGTCTCGCCGGCTATATGCGGCTGATCTCGGGGGATTTCATTGCCCCCTATGAAGGCCGCATCATCAATATCCACCCTTCCCTGCTGCCGCTTTTCCCCGGTTTGCATACGCATGAGCGTGCCATCGACAGCGGCATGAAGATTTCCGGCTGCACGGTCCATTTCGTCACCGAAGGCATGGATGAGGGCCCGACGATTGCGCAGGGGGCTGTGCCGGTTCTTTCCGACGACACGGCCGATACCCTGGCTGCGCGGATCCTCACCGTCGAGCACCAGCTCTATCCACTGGCGCTGAAATTACTCGCCGAAGGCAAGGTACGGATGGAAGGCGGAAAAGCCGTTTTCGACAAGAGCGAAAGTAAAACCGAGTATTCCATCCTTGTCTCTGCCTCGTGATGTAGCTATTCCTAAAGTACATAGATAAATCAGAATTGGTATCTTCGGTGAAATAAACCGATCATTTACCATAATCGTCTTTAATGACCGCAACGGCCTCTACTTCAGGCCCTCCGGACGTTCAGGAGCGATTATGCGATTTTCGAGATTTCCCCTGCCGCTTTCTGCGGCTTTACTGATGGGTACCTGCCTGCCACTCGCCGCCGAACAAAACGGCATTACGGCTTCACTGGATGCCGGCGTTCTCAATCTCCGGGCGACGGAAACTGTTCATCTCGGTGGCCGCAAGGTGAGCGAACTGGAATGGGAAACGAAAAACGCCGTGGCGTTGCGCGGCTCGCTCGGGCTTGAACTAGCGCCCGGCTGGCGCGTCAAGGCGGAAGGCCGCATCGGTTTTGAAGGCGATGGCTACATGACCGACTACGACTGGGTATGGCCTTTTTCGAAAGACAGCTCCAAGGAGAATTGGAGCGATCGCTCCCAGCATGATGACACACGGCTCGACCATTATTTTTCGGGAGGCCTCGAACTCAATCGCACATTGCTGGAGGATCCGCAGCAATATCTCAGCGCGGGCGTCGGTTTTCGCTACACCGATGTGCAATGGTCGGCCTATGGTGGCAACGCCGTTTACAGTGTTTTCTCCCGCCGCGATTTCTCGGGCAAATTCAAGGATGGCCTCAAGGGAATAACCTATCGCCAACAAATACCGGTTTTCTACGGCAACCTGACGGGCGGCCAGAGATTCGGCAACTGGTCGCTCAATCTCGGTCTCGAAGGTGGCGCCATGGTCTACGCCAAGGCGACTGACGATCACTGGCTGCGCGACATGCGCTTCACTGACAAATTCGACGTTGCCGGCATGTTCGGGGTGAAGGCAGGCGTTGCCTATGACGTGACTGAAAACGCCTCGATCTACCTCGACGGCGCTTACGACTATACCAGCCTCGGGCGCGGGAACACGCATTATAGCGGCGCGGGCGCCGGAAGCCTGTCGTCGGAGAAGAACGCTGGTGGCGGCGACTTGCAGTCGATTTTCGTGGGTGCCGGCGTCAGGGGGCGGTTTTAGCGTTGATGGCTGTATCCGTGGGTTAGTTCACTGGATATGCTCAAGCCGCCCCGCCTTTAAAGCCGATCACGATTCAACATCGCCCATTGCAGCAGAATGATCGTCTTGGAATCCGTGATCTCACCCGAGGCGATCATTCCGAAGGCTTCGTCGAGACCGTAGGTCAGAACCTCGATATCTTCGCCTTCATCCTCCAGTCCACCACCGCTGCCCGCTTGCACGTCGAGATCGATACGGGCGACGAAGAGGCTCACCTTTTCAGTCAGCGCGCCAGGGCTGGCATACATGTCGAAGAGGTATTCAACTTTTTCGACGGCGTAACCGGATTCCTCCATCGCCTCGCGGCGGATTGCATCAGCGGCATCGTCGCCATCGAGAAGCCCTGCCGGAACTTCGATCATGAAGTTCGGGTCGCCGTTGACGAAGGCGGCGGGGCGAAACTGGCGTACCATTACCACGCTGTCGCGTTTCGGGTCATAAAGGAGAATGGCGGCGGCGAGGCCGTGATCATGGACCTCCCTCACAATACGGATCGTCTTGCCGTCAGGCATGCGCTGGTCAAAAACGAGCTTCTGCAAATGCACGAAGCCCTTCCAGACGGTTTCCTTTTCCACCAGCCGGATCCGGTCAGTCGCGGCAGCGGGCGACTTTAAGAGCGACACATTCATAAGATTCTCCGAAAGATGATGAAATCTCAGGCTGTCAGGGAGGGGCGGTTCAAGGCCGCCCATTGCAGCAGCATGATCGTCTTGCCATCGCATATCTCGCCCGTCTCGATCATCTTCATGGCGTCGTCCAGCGGGATTTCCACGACCTCGATATCCTCGTCCTCATGGGCCGCACCGCCGCCTTCTTCGACACGATCCGAAGATTCGACAATCGCGGCGAAGAAATGAATGATCTCGGTGACAGAACCGGGCGACATGAACGATTTGAACAGGAACCGCACGTCGCTGACGACATAGCCCGTTTCTTCCGTCACCTCGCGGCGGATGGCTTCGGCCGGATTATCGCCGTCCAGCAGGCCGGCCGGGGCTTCAAGGAGCCAACCGTGATGACCGTTCACATGGGCCGGCATGCGAAACTGCCGTACCAGAACAACCGTCTGGCGTCGTGGATCAAACAGCAGGATCGTCGCGCCGTTGCCACGGTCATAGGCTTCGCGCCTGATGACTTTCGTTTCGCCACGGGAATTGGTGTAATTGTAGGTTATGTTGCGGAGGTGATACCAGTTCTTTGAAAGCGTTTCGTCTTTCAGAATTTCAATTTTCACGTTGTCGAACTTCGTCATTCAAAATCTTCCGTCAGCTCTTGCGCAGCCAAACCTTGTTGTCGTGAAATGCCGCGCCGCCATAGGGAGCGACGGCGTCGGCACCGGTCAGCACGTTGATGCCCTCGCCGTCCAGATGCGCCTTGTTCGGCCATAGCCCTTCGGCAATGAGCACTCCCGGCCTAGCACCTTCCACGATTTTCGCGTGGAGCCGGACCTCGCCTCGCCCGTTGCCGATGCGGACGATGTCGCCATCAGAAATGCCGTTGATGGCGGCATCTTCAGGGCAGATCATCAATTCAGGGCGGCCTTCCTTCTGCACGGAGGTTTTGGTTTCCGCGAAGGTGGAGTTCAGGAAGTTGCGCGCGGGCGATGTCGCCAGCCGGAAGGGATGGTCCGCATCCGCAACCTCGATAACATCGACCTGATCGGGGAATTTCGGAAATTCCGACACCGGCCCCATCACGCCGATATTCTTCGGTGGCTTGTTGGGAGAAGGCCCGGTTGCCCAATCAGGGCTGAAACGGAACTTTCCGTCACCGTAACCGAAGCCTTCAAGATAATGCGCGACCTCGAACGGCGGCTGCGCATCGATCCATTTCTCTTCGGCGAGCGTATCGAAATCACCCCAATCGCTCGCCTTCAGGATGCGGTCGACATGCTCTCTGGCCGAAAGGCCGAAACCGGGCATATGATCGACACCAAGACGCTTGGCCAGTTCCTCGATGACGAAGAGGTTGGTACGCACCGTTTCGGGCGGCTCCACCAGTTTCGGGCCGAGAAGGATATGGTTCTGGCCACCGCTGCGATAAAGGTCGTCGTGCTCGAGAAACATGGTGGCCGGCAGAACGATATCGGCAAGCTCGGCCGTTTCCGTCATAAATTGCTCGTGCACGGCGACGAAGAGATCGTCGCGCAGGAAGCCCTGCTTCACCAGCCTCTGTTCGGGCGCGACATTGACGGGATTGGTGTTCTGGATGAGCAGCGCCGTTACCGGGCCGCCATGGCGCAGCGCTTCCGCATCGCCCGTCAGCACGCGGCCGATCTGCGACTGGTCGAGCTGGCGCACGTCGGGGTCGGCATAGGCTGTTCCCATCAGCTCCGCCTTGTTGAGCCGGAAGATATCACCATTATTGTGGAACGCGCCGCCGCCCTCATATTGCCAGGAACCGAGCACCGTGGCGATGGAAAGCGCCGCGTGCATGGCGACCGCGCCGTTGCGCTGGCGGGCAAAACCATAACCCAGCCGGAAAAATGTCTTCTTCGTCGTGCCGACCAGCCGCGCGAAAGCCTCAATCTCAGCGACGGAAAGACCGGTGATCTCGGATGCCCATTGCGGCGTCTTCGGTTTCAGATGCGCTTCAAGCCCGGCCGGATCGTCGGCGAAGCGCGCCATGTAATCGCGGTCGGCATAACCGTCGCGGAAGGCGATGTGCATCACGGCGCATGCCAGCGCCGCATCCGTGCCGGGTCGGACGACGAGGCGCATATCCGCCTGTTTCATGGTCGGATTGTCATAGATATCGACCACGACGATCTTCGCGCCGTGTTCTTTTCGGGCTTTCACCGCATGGGTCATGACATTGACCTGCGTGGCCACCGCATTGGTGCCCCAGATGACGACGACATCGGCCTTGCCGATCTCGCGCGGATCGGGGCCGCGCAAGGCGCCGGTGCCCATCACGTAACCTGTCCAGGCCATGTTGGTGCAAATCGAGCCGAAGAAGCCCGAATATTTCTTGGCGTGGCGCAGCCGCTCGATGGAGTCGCGCTGCACCTGCCCCATGGTGCCCGCATAGAAATAGGGCCAGATGGCCTCCGCGCCGTGCCGGGCTTCTGCCTTCACAAAAGCGTCGGCGACCTCGTCCAGCGCCGCTTCCCAGGAAATTTCCTGCCAGTCGCCCGCCCCTTTTGCGCCCTTGCGGCGCTTCGGGGTCAGCAGACGACCGGGATGATAGATGCGCTCGGAATACCGCGCCACCTTGGCGCAGATCACGCCGGCGGTATAGGTGTTGGCATTGGCGCCGCGCACACGACCGATGCGGCCATCGGCATTGATATCGACCTCCAGCGCGCACGCGCTCGGACAGTCATGCGGGCAGACCGTGTGTCCGATACGGACTTCGGCCTTCAGGGTGGCTTTTTCAGCGGAAATCGGGGTCGCAAAGTTCATATCTTTTGTATATTGCATCAACGATGCGGCAAAAAGGCCGAAGTGACGTCCATCAAGAATATTCATCCTGACCATTCATCCGGGTAAACGGCAAGCGAGACACATCCATGAACTACCGCCACATTTATCACGCCGGTAATTTCGCGGATGTCCTCAAACATGCCGTTCTCGCCCGCCTCGTGCGTTACCTGCAGAACAAGGACAAGGCCTTTCGGGTACTGGACACCCATGCCGGCATCGGTCTTTACGACCTGACGTCTGAAGAGGCGCAGAAAACCGGCGAATGGCAGACCGGCATCGGAAAGCTGATGGAGGGTGATCTGCCCGACCCTATCGCCGAGCTGCTGGAGCCCTATCTTGCCGCCGTAAAGGAACTCAATCCTGAAGGCGGCGTCAAATTCTACCCCGGCTCACCGAAACTCGCGCGTATGCTGTTTCGCCCGCAGGACCGGCTTTCGGCCATGGAACTGCATCCGGATGACAGCCGCGCGCTCGCGCGGCTATTCGAAGGTGACTATCAGGTGCGGGTGACCGAGCTCGATGGCTGGCTGTCGCTTGGCGCGCATCTGCCGCCGAAAGAAAAACGCGGCCTCATCCTCGTTGATCCGCCGTTTGAGTTGGAGAACGAATATCAGCGGCTGGCCGATGGTTTGAACAAGGCCTATCGCCGCTTTTCCACCGGCACCTATTGCCTGTGGTATCCGCTCAAGAAAGGCGCGCCGATCAAGGATTTCCACGAGCGGCTGCAATCCTTCGAGATTCCGAAGATGCTATGCGCGGAACTTTCCGTCAGGAGCGACCGGCTGGATGGGCTGAGCGGCTCCGGCCTCATCATCGTCAATCCGCCCTACACGCTGAAAGAAGAGCTGCACACGCTACTGCCTTACCTCAAGACAAGGCTGGCGCAGGACAGGTTCGCCTCGCAACGCGCCTTCTGGCTGCGCGGCGAGGAAAAGCCGGAAGACGGCTGAGTTACCTCAACCCTTCCCTTTTCTGCGCCGCGGCAAGCTGTGATCGCTCGAAGAACAGGATCACGAACAGCGCCATGATGAAGGGGATGATGAGGTAAAACAGGCGGAAGACCAGGAGCGCTGCGATGACGTCGGCCGGGTTCATGTCCGGCAGGCCGGTGACGAAGACGAGTTCCAGCACGCCCAATCCGCCCGGCGCATGCGAAATGAGCGCTGCGGAAAACGACACCAGAAATATGCCGAGAATAACCATATAGCCGGGATTGCCGGCTTCCGGCAGCGCGAAATAGATGATGCCCGCCGCGCCGATCAGCTCGATGGGGCCAATGACCAGTTGCTGCGCCACAAGCTTCGGCGCCGGGTATGGCAACACGAAGGAGCCGATCTTCAGAGGCTTCAGCCTGAGCAGGCTGCCGAGAACATAAAGGCTGACGAAAAAGAGCAGCACGACGCCTGTCGTGGTCGAGGCTTCGACCGGCAGTATGCCCGTGAACCGTTCAGTGATGTCAGGCTCGTAAAGCAGCACCATTCCGATCAGCATGATCGTGCCGATGAGGAAGGTGAAAGAGCAGAGGCCGACGAGAACGCCCACTTCCGCCACACTTAGTCCCTTCGACGTATACGCCCGATATCGCACCACGGCGCCCGAAAACACCGACGCGCCGACATTGTGGGACAGCGCATAGGTGGTGAAGGAGGTGAGCGTGATGAAGAGCCAGTTCACCTTGCGGCCAAGATGCTGCAACGCGATGCGGTCATAACCGGCAAGCGCCGCATAGGCCAGCAGGGTGGAGAGACCCGAACACAACCAGTCCCGCACCCGAATGGCCTTCAGGCTGTCCCAGAGATCATCAAGCGACAGGCCGCGCAATTCGTGAAAGAGCAACCAGGCGGAAAAGCCGATCGTCGCAAAGCCAACGACGGGCCAGATATATTTCTTGAATTTCATGCGGTCATGCCCGCCTATTTCCTCCAGCTTCACCCCAGCCTGTTCCGTCTTTTGCGGAGATTCGTTCGACTCTATTCGTTATGCGGCGAAGCTTTCAACCTTTTCATCAAAGATTGGCGGTTTGCCCCGTTCACAAGTTGATGTAAGACCGGATCGTCGCCTGCCGGCGATATGAGGTCGTCCATTTTCCGGGGAACGTACACGGAATGAAGCGTTATGCCGGTTTCATCGCCCTGGGCCTTCTGTCGCTCGGCGCCTTATGGTTCGCGCAGCAAAATCCGGCCCCAACCACACCGGCCGACCGGCAGACACAACCCCAATCGCAGACCGCCGGCAATTCCTGGCCGGATGCTCCAGGGCGCGTGGTTTCTCAAGCGAAGCCGGATAAGAGGCCTCCGCCGCGCGGAAGCGGCTTCGATTTTTATGTGCTCTCGCTTTCATGGTCACCGGCATTCTGCGCCAGTTCCGAAGGCTCTGGCAACCGACAGCAGTGCGGCAGCGACAGGCGTTACGGATTCGTGGTGCACGGGCTATGGCCGCAGAACGAAAACGGCTATCCCGAATTCTGCCGAAGCGACGAGCCTGAGCGTGTTCCGGACGCGATCGGCCGCACCATGTTCGACATCATGCCCTCCATGGGCCTGATCGGCCATCAGTGGCGCAAACACGGCTCCTGTTCCGGCCTGTCGCAGCGAGACTATTTCTCGGCGACGCGGGCCGCCTTCGAGGCCATCCGGCTGCCGGAGAGAATCGCTTCCGGCGCCGAAACAGCCGCGCTTTCCGCCGATGCGATAGAAACCGCCTTTACCGATGCCAATCCCGGCCTGTCGAAACGCGGCATTTCCATCAGCTGCGACGGCAAGCGCCTCGAAGAAGTGCGCATCTGCCTTAACCGGGACATGACATTCCGCGATTGCCCGGAGCTTGACCGCAAGGGCTGCCGCGCGAGTTCAACCGAAATCATCCCCATTCGCTGATCAACCCACAGGGACCCAACCATGGAACTGCTCTATTCGCCCGCCTCCCCCTACTCCGCCAAGGTGCGCATGGCGGCCCGTCATCTCGACATCGACATAACCTCCGTTCGCGTTGACACCAACGCCGAGCCGGCCACGCTGATGGACAATAATCCGCTGGGAAAGATTCCGGTGCTGCTGCTTGATGATGGCGGATCGGTCTACGACAGCGTGGCCATCATGCATTATCTCGACCGTCTTTCAGGCGGTAAACTCTACCCCAAAAAGAACGGCAAGCGCACGGATGTGGAAATTCTGGAGGCGCTGTGCGACGGCATCATGGATTGCCTGCTGGCCATCGTCTACGAGCGCCGTTTCCGACCGGAAGAGAAAATTCACCAGCCCTGGATCGACAAGCAGTGGAGCAAGGTGGTGCGCGGGCTCGACCATCTCAACGCCAACCTGCCGAAGACCGGCAAGAAGCTGCACGGCGGCCATTTCGCGCTGGCTGCGATGATCGGTTATCTAGACCTGCGTTTTGCGGGCGAGTGGGCCGAAGGACGCGATGCGCTGGCGGCGTGGCCGGAAACCTTCGGCAAGCGTTTCGAGGCCTATACGGAAATGAAGGCCGCCGCCTGACGTGACCGCGCAGAACACCCGGCTTTTTGCCGGGCGTTCAACGGCAAATTACAGACACAAAAAAGCCGGGGCATGACCCCGGCTTTTCTTTGACCGATCCGGAAAGGATCAGAACTTGACGCCGATACCGGCCTTGACCGAGTGGTCGTCATAACCGCGCGAGAAGGCGTCGTTGCCGAGCGTGTAGTCCTTCTTCTGGTAATCGCTGTAGCGATATTCCAGACGGGCGGTGATGTTGTCGGTCACCATAGCTTCTACACCGGCACCAACCGTGTAACCGAGAGCCGTGGCGCTGTCCTTGTTGACGCCGTCACGAACCTTGTTGTCGGAGACAGCAAGACCGGCCGTACCATAGAGCAGGAACGGGTTCATGTCGTAACCAACGCGGCCACGCAGCGAGCCGTTGACGCCCTGCTTGCCTTCGACCGAGCGACCTGCGACCGTACCGGCGGAACCGCGCTCGTCACCCATGTTGACGTCAGCTTCGGCACCGTAAACGATCTGGCCATTCTGCCAGTTGTAACCGCCGTACAGACCGCCGCCAGCGCCCTTGGCGTCACGGCCGTCGTTGCTGGAGCTGAAACGGCCCCAGTCGTAGTTGACGGTACCACCGAGGTAAGCGCCGGACCAGTCCTTGACCGGTGCTGGCTGGTCGTAGGAAACCGGTGCCTGCGGCACTTCGTTTACGGCGTCAGCGGCGTGAGCAGCCGAAAAGCCAGCGGCGGCCATGGTCGAAGCCATAAGGGTTGCTACGAAAATACGCATGTTATTCTCCTTTCAGGACCGCTCTGCACTCAAAACATTGTTTTCAGACGCGGCATAATTCGTCGGGTTGATCGCCCCTCTGGAAACCGAATTTGATGGGAGAATGCGGAGATCAAAGAGCCAAAATGTGAATTGTTTGGGGCAGACGCGTGACTAGAATTAGACGTTGCCTAATTGCCACAAGGATTTTATTAACCCTAACAGAAGGCTAAACAAAGATAGATCGCCTTTAAACTTCGTTATATTAAAATTAAACCGGAATTGCATTGTGAATAAAAAATCGCCCAATTCTTTTCGGGCCGAGTGACAGCTTGCGATTTGCATTTATATCCAGCAAATAGGGCGTGTATGAGCAAATGCAGGTCCGCTGTGAAAGAAGATATACCGAAGACAGTCTTGATTACCGGGGCCGCGCGGCGGCTTGGGCGCGCTATCGCCACCGATCTGGCCAGCCACGGCTTTGCGATCGCGGTCCATGCCAATGAATCGATCGCGCAGGCGGAGGAATTCGCTAACGAAATAAGGCAGAAAGGTGGCAGGGCTGCTGCCGTTCAGGCGGACCTGACACAATCAGCCCCGACAGCGGCGCTGATCGAAAAGGCGTCTTCCGCCCTCGGCCCCATCGGCGTCGTCGTCAACAATGCGTCTGTTTTTCTCGGCGACACGGCGGAAGCGCCTGACCCTGATATCTTCGATGCGCATTTTGCCGTGCATGTGCGGGCGCCTTCCCTCATCGCCGCCGCCTTTGTCGAACAGTTGCCCGCCAATAAATCCGGGCTGATCGTCAATATCATCGACCAGCGTGTGCTTGCGCTCACGCCACGCTTTTATTCCTACACCCTTTCGAAATCAGCGCTTTGGACCGCCACACGGACGATGGCGCAGAGTTTCGCGCCGCGCGTCAGGGTGAATGCCATCGGGCCTGGGCCCACCTTCAAAAGCGAAAGACAGGCGCCCGAGGACTTTCAGGCGCAGATCGACGGCCTTATATTAAAGCGTGGTCCTGCGCCGGACGAGTTCGGGCGGACGATTCGCTTTCTTTACGACACGCCGTCGGTCACCGGACAAATGATCGCGCTCGACGGCGGCCAGCACCTTGGCTGGGAAACCCCTGACGTGGCGGAGATACCTGAATGAACGGAAAGAAGCTGCCTGATGGCGGTATTCTCTTCGATGACACCGACGACGAAGATGACGATGCAAGCCTTGCCGCAACGGAAACGGCCGAGGCTCCGCGCGACGTCGCCGGCATGGACTGGAATGCGGGATGGAAGAACGAATCCGGCCTGAAGGGCATGGACCTCATTGGCGAATTCGTCAAACACCTGCCCAATGCGCCGGGTGTCTATCGCATGTTCAACGAGGCGGGCGACGTGCTTTACGTCGGCAAGGCACGCTCGTTGAAGAAGCGCGTCGGCAATTATGCGCAGGGCCGCGTGCATTCCAACCGCATCGCCCAGATGGTGCGTCACACCACGCACATGGAATTCGTCACCACCCGCACGGAGACCGAGGCGCTTCTTCTGGAAGCGAATCTAATCAAGCGCTTGCGGCCGCGATTTAACGTACTTCTGCGCGACGACAAGTCCTTCCCCTATATTCTCATCACCGCCGACAACCGTGCCCCAGCGATCTTCAAGCACCGGGGAGCAAGGGCGCGCAAGGGCGACTATTTCGGACCCTTCGCGTCCGCCGGCGCGGTTGGCCGCACGATCAATTCGCTGCAGCGCGCCTTCCTGATACGCACCTGCACAGACAGTGTGTTCGAAACCCGCACCCGTCCCTGTCTTCTGTACCAGATCAAGCGCTGTTCCGGGCCCTGTACGCATGAGATCAGCGACGAGGGCTACGCGGAGCTGGTCAAGGAAGCCAAGGATTTCCTGTCCGGCAAGAGCCAGAGCGTCAAGACCGCAATTGCCCGACAAATGAACGAGGCTTCCGAAGACCTCGATTTCGAGCGCGCCGCCATCTATCGCGACCGGCTGGCGGCACTTTCGCACGTACAGAGCCACCAGGGCATCAACCCCGCCGGCATTGAAGAGGCGGATGTCTTCGCCATCCACCACGAAGGCGGCATTTCCTGTATTCAGGTGTTCTTTTTCCGCACCGGCCAGAACTGGGGCAACCGCGCCTATTTCCCCAAGGCCGATCCGTCCCTGCCCGGCTCGGAAATTCTCAACGCGTTTCTGGCGCAGTTCTACGACGACAAGCCGGTGCCGAAACAGATCCTGCTTTCCGAAACGGTGGAGGAACAGGAACTGCTGGCGGCCGCCCTCGGGGAAAAAGCCGGGCACAAGGTCACGATCAGCGTGCCGCAGCGCGGCGAGAAGAAGGACATTACCGATCACGTGCTTGCCAATGCCCGCGAGGCGCACGGCCGCAAGCTCGCGGAAACATCGTCTCAGGCGCGGCTGCTGAAGGGCTTTGCCGAGACTTTCGGCCTTGCCTACGTGCCTCGGCGGATCGAAATCTACGATAACTCGCACATCATGGGCACCAATGCGGTCGGCGGCATGGTGGTGGCGGGGCCGGAAGGTTTCGTGAAGAACCAGTATCGCAAGTTCAATATCAAATCGACCGACATCACGCCGGGCGACGATTTCGGCATGATGCGGGAGGTGATGACCCGCCGCTTCTCACGCCTGCTGAAAGAAGAAGGAAAGCCGGATCGCGAGCGCATACCGACAGCAGAAGAAGCTGCCGACATGCCCTTCCCCGCCTGGCCGGACGTGATCCTGATCGATGGTGGTCAGGGGCAGATGACGGCGGTGCGGGCCATCCTCGACGAACTCGGCATTCGCGACTGCGTAACCGCCATCGGCGTCGCCAAAGGCATGGACCGCGAGGCGGGCCGTGAACGTTTCTTCGCGGACGGGCGCAGCGATTTTTCCCTGCCGCCACGTGATCCCGTGCTCTACTTCATTCAGCGCATGCGTGACGAGGCGCACCGTTTCGCGATCGGATCGCACCGGGCCCGGCGCAAGAAGGAAATGGTGCGCAATCCGCTGGACGAAATCTCGGGAATCGGACCGGGGCGCAAACGTTCGTTGCTGCAGCATTTTGGAACCGCCAAGGCGGTTTCCCGCGCGGGCCTCAATGACCTGATGGCCGTCACCGGCATTTCCGAGACGGTGGCGCGGCAAATTTACAATCACTTCCACGAGAGCGGCAGCGATTGACGCAGAACGGCGGGGCTGACCTGCTAAAAAAACATAATCACGTGTTGACGCTATGCCCTAGCGGCGGCATCAAGGCAGCTGATCTCAGACTGACAGGTTTCCCCATGGCTTCGCGCGCATACAGCATTCCCAACCTCCTCACTTATGGCCGGATTCTCGCTGTTCCGGTCATTGTCCTTTGCTTTTACGTTGAAGGAAAACTGGAGAGTTCGGATTTTGCGCGCTGGACGGCACTGTGGCTGTTCATCATCGCCTCGCTGACCGATTTCCTCGACGGTTATCTGGCACGCATCTGGAACCAGACGTCGAATATCGGCCGCATGCTGGACCCGATCGCTGACAAGCTGCTGGTCGCATCCGTCCTGCTTCTGATGGCGGCCGACGGCACCATTGCCGGCTGGTCGCTCTGGGCGGCCATCACCATTCTCTGCCGTGAAATTCTTGTTTCCGGCCTGCGCGAATATCTGGCGGCGCTGAAGGTCAGCGTTCCCGTCACCCGCATCGCCAAATGGAAGACCACCATCCAGATGGTCGCCATCGCTTTCCTGCTCGCGGGTCCTGCTGGCGACAAGGTTCTGCCATACACGACCGAGATGGGCATCACGCTTCTCTGGCTGGCCGCAGCGCTCACCATGTATACCGGTTATGATTACTTCAAGGCTGGCCTCAAGCACATCGTGGACGAAGAATGATGACACGGATCGTTTATTTCGCCTGGGTTCGCGAGAAGATCGGCACGGATGAAGAGGAGCTGGACCTCCCTTCCTCCATCACTACGGCCGGCGAGCTGATTGCCTGGCTTGCGACGCGCGGTGAAAATTACGAGGCTGCCTTCGAATTTCCCAATGTCATCCGCGTTGCGGTCAATCAGGAACACGTCGAGCATGATGAAAGCATCGTCGGCGCGCGCGAGATCGGCATTTTTCCGCCGATGACGGGGGGATGAGCGAATGCGGCCGACCGTCCGTGTCCAGGCAGAGGATTTCGACGCTGCGGAAGAAACCCGCCGGCTGACGGAAGGTGACAGGAGCATCGGCGCGGTTGTCGCCTTCACCGGGCTCTGCCGGGATGATGGCGGCACGCTCGCGGCGCTGGAACTGGAACATTATCCCGGCATGGCGGAAGCGGAAATGACGCGCATCGCCAAGCTCGCGATGGAACGCTTCGGCCTGCTTGGCCTCACCGCCATCCATCGCCACGGCAAGATCGCCACGGGCGAAAATATCGTCCTCGTTATCGCCGCTTCATCGCATCGACAGGCGGCCTTCGATGGCGCGAATTTCGTGATGGACTACTTGAAGACATCCGCGCCGTTCTGGAAAAAGGAACATGGCAAGGATGGAACGGCGGGCGAGTGGGTTGCGGCAAAGACAACCGACGATACGGCCAGGGAAAAGTGGCGATAATGCCTTGTTCTTCCCGCATGGTCCGGTGGAAGCGGGCACCGCTTTCGTCAATGCCCTAAGGCGCTTCAACCCTGCTGCGCATGATAACCAGCCAGCCGACCAGCATCGCGAGAACCATCGCATCCCGCCAGGCGGCCGGTCCGTAACCGACCCAGAAAGTTTCCGCAAAACCGACGGCGGCGGCCCCCAGCCCACAGATAAGCGGACTGGTATAACCGCCTGCCGCAGAAATCAGCACCACCTTCAGGCCAAAGACCAGACCGGCCCCGAAATCCATGGTGCCGTAATAAAATGTGGCCAGCACGCCCGCGATGGCGGCGACGAGACCCGCCGCGCAATAGGACATGAGAAATATCCGGCCTGCATTTACCCCGCATAAGGCTGCAGCAAAAGCATCGTCCGACACTGCCTTCCAGCGCCTGACGAAAGCGGAGCGGCCAAGATAAAACGATCCGGCGAGAATGAGCAGGCTGAAGGCCATCGTATTCAGCATTTGCATCGGCGTCAGCGTCACGGCGAAGCCGCCATCGGCCCAGAAACGTATCGGCTCCGACAAAAGCGGCGGGAGCCATAATTGCCGTGTATCGGCGGCCAGCCTTGCACTTTCCGTCAGCGCTATCAACACCCCGATGGAAGCGACCGTCACCGCGTTGGGAGAGGCTTTCGCTAACGGCCGCATCACCACCCTGCCGATGAAACCCGCCGCCCACAGCCCGCCGAACAGGCCCGCCCCTGCCCCCAGCGCCAATGTCGCCGGGAGAACAAGCCACAGGCGGTTCCAGCCGAAATCGGCAAAAAGCAGGCAGGTCTGGCCAGCAAAGGCGAATATGGCACCATAGGTGACATCGGCGCGTCTGGTGACTGAAAAGGCGATGGCATAACCAAAGGCCAGAACCGCATAAAGCGCGGCGACCGGCACTGCATTCAGCAATTGTTGCAGGAAATAGGCCAAGCGCGTCCTCCCGCTGTGATTATAACTATTAAAACCAGTTTTGATAGTTATAATGTGCGGCATGACCTTTCGCTGGACAGAACATCGTTTCGCGGGCGGCGCATTGGCGCTGGATGTTGCCAACAGCGTGATCCTGCGTTCAGACGCCGCTAGATCGGTAGACCGCTTCGCCGTGGCCGGGCAGATCGCCACCTTTGCCGAAGCGGCGACACGGCTTGGTGCGGAGCGAGAAAGATTTCCCGCCCTCGTCGCGCCCGACGAAGAGAGACGGCCGGTTCTTTTCGATCTGCGCGAGGCAATCGACGATTATTTTCGCTCGTCCATCGCCGATGGCGGCGAGGACAACGGGAAACTGGCGCAGTTTCTCTTCGCTTGCGGCGCCGCCCTGCGCATGTTCCCGAAGGCAGAACATCTCGCCAATGCCACCGCCCACTCCGCACTGTCGCTGCTTGCGGACGAACCACGGCAGCGGTTGAGGATCTGCGGCAATTGCGGCTGGCTGTTCATCGACCGCAGCAGAAACAGAAGCCGGATCTGGTGCGATATGGCGGTGTGCGGCAACCGACAGAAAGCCAGCCGGCACTATCACCGCACGAAGGAGACGCGGTCATGAAAAGAACCGGCCTGCCATTGCTGGCAATGGTGGCGATACTCACCCTTTCCGGCTGTCAGCGCGAAGAACCGCGCGAGGTGGCAAAGGTTTCCGGCCGCATGTTCGTCTTCAACTATCGCGTGGCCATTGCCACCTATCTGGTGACGCTGCAGCGTATTGCCCCCATTCGCGACGGCAGCAGCGTTGAAGCAACATTCGAAAACCCTCGCGGAGGGCCCGACCTCACCACCCGCGAGAAGATTTTTCCGAAGGACGAAAAGATCACCGTTCAGAGCCCGCCGGTCGAATGTGTGAAGCAGGATCGGCCCTACAGGGTCACCGTCCGCATCAAAGGGCCGGATGGCGATATTCTGCAGACGATCGAGACCACCATCCGCTCCGATACCGACCAGTCAGCTCTCCCCGCCAAGCCGCTGGTCGTCGGCCCGCTCTATACGCCCAATCCGGAGGTGTTTAAACCTGACGGAACGATTGATATGCGGCCGGCTCAGGGGTGCCCGGTGTCGTAGGGACTGACGGAGCGAGTGCAACCTCTCCTTGTCCCTGTGCTTGTCACAGGAATGATGATGAAGGCGGGTGCGGCGTGCCCTTATCGCAACAAAAAACAAAAAAAACGGAGCCTTTCGGCTCCGCTTCTTCGAGTCTTTTCAGCGGCTTCGAGCAATCGCCTGATAGAGCGATTCAAGCCGTTGAGACTTTGAATCAGCCGACGATTTCGGTTTCGGCGAACCAGTAGGCGATTTCCTGAGCGGCGGTTTCCGGAGCGTCGGAACCGTGAACGGAGTTTTCGCCGATGGAAAGCGCGAAGGTCTTGCGGATGGTGCCTTCAGCGGCCTGGGCCGGGTTGGTGGCGCCCATGATTTCGCGGTTCTTGAGGATGGCGTTTTCGCCTTCCAGAACCTGAACGATGGTCGGGCCGGAAGTCATGCCTTCAACGAGTTCGCCGAAGAAGGGGCGCTCCTTGTGGACGGCGTAGAAGCCTTCGGCTTCGCGCTTGCTCATCCAGACGCGCTTGGAGGCGACGACGCGCAGGCCGTTGTCTTCAAATACCTTGGTGATCGCGCCCGTGAGGTTACGCTTGGTTGCGTCCGGCTTGATCATCGAAAATGTGCGTTCAATCGCCATGTGTCCGTTTCCTTTTCCTTCAGAGAAAGTGGGCGGTCTTTACCCGCCCAAAGGCCCGAAAACAAGGGGGATCAATGAGATTGCGGCACTGACGGCAGACATTTCACGCCGCTGTCACACTGCGGCCCCTTGCATCGTAAAGATCGAGGCACCCTTCGAACCAGTCGCGCACAGGGTCATTATCTGAAAACAGATCAGCACCGGTGGTGATCCTCGCCCATTGCAGCGCGCCGAAAACGATGTAATCCGAAAAAAGCGGCGACGTGCCGCCGATGAAGGGCTGAAAACTCAGCATCCGGCGGATGGGAGCGAGCAAGGCAGGAAAGGCGGCGATCGCGTCTTCGCGGTTGGCGACGACATCCTCGAGCGGGCGGCCAAGCGCCCTTGTCCGGCTTTCGCGGAAATAACGACGATCCGGCTCATCCAGCATATTGTGGATATCCAGCACGGCGATACGGACGATGGCCGGATGCAGCTGGGTTTGGGACCAGCTTTCGACAAAGCGCGCCATGGCCTTGCCGCCTTCCCCATCGAACAACGATGGCCGCTCCGGGTAGGCCTCGTCCAGATAAAGGGCAATCTCGAAACTGTCGCTCACCAGGCGGTCGCCGTCCCGCAGGATCGGCACCGTCTTCGAAAAACCATCCTCCACGGTCGGGATGACGGTGAAGGGCAACGGACGCTCTTCGAAATCCAGTCCCTTATGCGCCAACGAAAACACGGTTTTCCAGCAATGGGGGGAAAATGGCCTGGAGACATCGCTTCCGCAGAGCGAATAGAGGGTTCGGGAATTCGTCATGGGCTGCACCTTCTCTGCAATAACGACCAAGCGATATAAAATCGGCGGGAGCCGGAAATCAAATCAGCATTTGTCATGTTATCAATCAAAGGACGTTTGAAAGGTTCCGTTCGCCAAGGGCCGAAATAAAACCTGGAGGTGATGAATTTCGCTCGCAGGTTTAGCCAATTTTAAGCCGTCTCGCCTATGATTTGGCCATTCAGAAAACGGTTATTTCGTTCGATTGATAAGACCATCGATACTGGAGCTGACAGCGATGACATCTGCTGGCGATAAAAAACGCGAACAGGCGAGAAGTAGTCTTGTCCTTACCAAGGTCGCGCAGTTCATCGCCAGGATGAATATTGCACCCTTGCCGCGCAATTACGAATTGATCTATGAAATATTGTCGGGCCATAACCCGGCCATGGGCCGAGACATCCTGGCGCTCGGTAATGCGCCGCAACAGCACGAGATCGATCTTGTTGGCCAGAGGCACAATTTGCCCGGCTTCTCCCGCATCGAAGCGGAACAGATGGCCAGCGAGGCCTTTGAAACGCTGAAACAGATTTCCGCACGGCTGGAAGCTGGCCAGAGGCGCACGGAAGCCTTCATCGGACGCCTTGGCGAAGACGAAACTGTTGGGTCCCCGGCCACCGACCGCGTCGCCCGATTGCTGGACGACATCCACGAGGAACAGACCAGCTTAAGGCATTTCATCTCCATGGGGCTGATGAAAATACATGACGTCGAAAGGCGGCGCGCCGAACTGCAGGCCGGTTCCCTGCGCGACGTGCTGACGGCGCTGCCCAACCGGGCGGCTTTCCTCGAAAAACTCGGAGAGCTTTTTGCCGGAGACAGGGCCGCCTCCGCGACATCGCTGATGCTCCTCAATATCGACCATTTCCGCGAGATCAACGCCAAATACGGCCCCGCCGCCGGAGACAAGGCCCTGCGGCGGCTTGCTGGGCTCTTTCGCAAGACGATCAAGAAGGATGATTTTGTCGCCCGCATCGGCGGCAACGAATTTGCTTTCCTGTTTGCAGGCGTTGCGCAAAACACGGCTGAGGCGATCGCTGAACGTCTGCGGCAAAGCGTCGAAGCCTTGCGCTTCGTGACGAGTGAGGGCGGCGGCGAGCATCTGACTGTTTCAATCGGCGTCGCCTCGGTGGACGGCACCGCAACGCCCGCGGAATTCTTCAGCCAGGCTGAATTGGCCCTGCTTTGCGCCCGGTGCGGCACCCGGAACTGCGTCGTCGGTTATTGCAGGGACCTCGCGCAGCATAATCGCGACAGCTATCTCGCGCAGTTGGGTTGCTAGGACATTTCGGCAAGCCTTCAGGATGGGCTTATATCCGGAAAACGAGCTGCCATCCCACGCCTTGTCCCCGTTTGCCGCCTCTTCATTTCCGACCTCATAACTGCCGCGGTGTGGCGTGCCTGCTCTTGCCTTGGTCACACAGTTCGGCCAAAACGACGCCATGATTACGATTACCGATCTTTCGGCCCGCATCGCCGGGCGTCTGCTCCTTGACCACGCCAGCGTGACGCTTCCCGCCGGTGTGAAGGCGGGCCTCGTTGGCCGCAACGGTGCCGGCAAATCCACCCTTTTCCGCATCATCACCGGCGATCTCGCGGCAGAAGGCGGTTCGGTGACCATTCCGAAACAGGCCCGCATCGGCCAGGTGGCACAGGAAGCGCCGGGCACGGAGGAATCTCTCATCTCCATCGTGCTTTCCGCTGACAAGGAGCGCAGCGCGCTTTTGGCGGAGGCGGAGACCGCAACCGATCCGCATCGTATCGCAGAGATCCAGATGCGGCTTGTCGATATCGATGCCCATTCGGCGGAAGCGCGTGCATCGAGCATTCTTGCCGGTCTCGGTTTCGATCATGAAGCGCAGCTCCGCCCCGCCTCCTCCTTTTCAGGCGGCTGGCGCATGCGTGTGGCGCTCGCCTCGGTGCTGTTTGCCGAGCCCGATCTGCTGCTGCTCGATGAGCCGACCAACTATCTCGACCTTGAGGGCACGCTGTGGCTGGAAGAATATATCCGCCGCTATCCGCACACTGTCATTATCATCAGCCATGATCGCGATCTGCTGAACAACGCCGTCAATTCCATCGTGCATCTCGACCAGAAGAAGCTGGCCTTTTATCGCGGCGGCTACGATCAGTTCGAGCGGCAGAAGGCCGAGGCCGACGAATTGCAGATGAAAGCCAAGGCGAAAAACGACGCCGCGCGCAAACACCTGCAGAGCTTCATCGACCGTTTCCGCGCCAAGGCCACCAAGGCCCGTCAGGCGCAGAGCCGCATCAAGGCCCTGGAGCGCATGGGCACCGTCGCCGCCGTGATCGAAGATCATGTGCAGCCGATCACGTTTCCTGAGCCGGAAAAACAGCCGGCCTCGCCGATCGTTGCCATCAATGGCGGCGCGGTCGGCTATGAACCGGGCAAGTCCATTCTGAAACACCTCAACCTGCGCATCGACAATGACGACCGCATTGCGCTGCTCGGCTCCAACGGCAACGGCAAATCCACTTTTGCGAAGTTCATTTCCGGCCGTCTCGCCCCGCAGGCGGGTGATATTCGCGTCGCGCCCGGCCTTAAGATCGGCTTCTTCGCGCAGCATCAGCTCGACGATCTGGTGCCGGATGAAACTCCGGTCGAACATGTGCGCAAGCTGATGCCGCTGGCACCGGAGGCGCAGGTGCGGTCACGCGTGGCGCAGATGGGGCTTGCGACGGAAAAGATGGCGACGGCTGCCAAAGACCTTTCCGGTGGCGAAAAGGCTCGCCTGCTGATGGGCCTTGCTGCCTTCCACGCACCCAACCTCTTGATCCTCGACGAACCGACCAACCATCTCGATATCGACAGCCGCCGGGCGCTGATCGAGGCGCTGAATGATTATAATGGCGCGGTGATCCTCATTTCCCACGACCGCCATCTTATTGAGGCGACCGTTGACCGGCTGTGGTTGGTGGCCGACGGGACGGTCAAGACGTTCGAAGGCGACATGGAGGAATATCGCGATCTCGTCGTTTCCTCCGGTAAAAAGAAGGACGACAAGAGCGACACCGTTGCCGATCAGGCTTCCAAGGCCGATCAGCGCAAGGCAAGCGCGGAAAAGCGTGCCCAACTCGCGCCGTTGAAGAAAAAGATCAACGAAATCGAATCCCTGACGGCAAAACTTGAGAAACTGATTCAGACGCTCGACACCGAACTGGCCGACCCGGCGCTATATGAAAAAGCCCCTGCCAAAGCCGCTCAGAAAGTCAAGGAGCGTGGCGAAGCCGCTGCCAGGCTATCGGATGCAGAAGAGCAATGGCTGATGCTTTCCAGTGAATACGAGGAAGCAATGGCCGGCTGATGCGCAACGGCACAGGAGCGGCGGCCTCTTGCGAAGCCGCCATATCGCATTGACGAAACTTACTTCGCGCCGATCGTGTTCAGACCTTCACGCGCACATTCGGCATCGATTGCACCCGACGGCGCGCCTCCAACGCCAATACCGCCGACGAGCGCGTCGCCGATCTTGATCGGCAGCCCGCCTGCCTGAATGACCATGCGCTCATCCATGTTGCGGAGGCCATCATTGGCGGGCTTGGAGGCGATGAATTCGGCGATCTCGCCGATATCACGGCCGAGCGATGCGGCAGCGAATGCCTTGCCGGTGGCGCTGGAGACCGTGTGCGGACCCGAACCATCTGCTTTCAGGACCGTCTTTACGGCGCCGTCGCGGGCGACGATGGCAACGGTGACAGCGTTGCCCTTGGCCGAGCAGGCCTGAAGTGCCGCACTGGCAGCCTTTTCCGCCAATTCGAGTGGCAGGTAAGGTGCGGTCGGCAGCGTCTGCGCCAGGGCGACCGAAGGAGCGAGCAGAGTGGAAACAACGAGAAGGTTGCGGATCATGAAAAGGTCCTCTTGCTTGATGAGGACTGCAGTTTAAGCGGATGGCGTTGAGCCGCGAATCCGTAAGACTTTCCGGCTGCTCGGTAGTTCTACCGATCCGCACCCGCTTCCAGCCAAAGTCTTGTCATTTCCGCCTGCGAGGTTGTGCCGAGCTTCAGGCCAATGGCGGCGCGATGGCTGTCCACCGTGCGTGGCGACAGACCAAGTCCGTCTGCGATCTGGCGCGAGGTATAACCGAGCGCGATGCGTTCAAGTATCTCCCGCTCCCGCGCGGTCAGCAGCGACAGGAGCGCCAAATTCTCCGCCTGCAGCGCTTTTGCGTCAAGCGTGCGGGCCAATATCCGGTGCGCTTTCTGGATCGCGTCGATGAGATCCTGTTCGTCGACCGGCTTGGAGAGAAAATCCACCGCCCCATTATGGAAGGCTCGGCGGCAGGCTTCGATGTTGCCGTGACCGGAAATGATGATGACCGGCCAGTCTATCCCCTCTTCCGTCAGTTTCTCCTGCAATTTCAATCCGGTTATGGCGGGCATGCGAATATCGAGGATCAGGCAGCCCGGCTCGAGGGCGGCAAGCTGGCTGAGAAACGCCACGGGATCAGCAAAGCCCTTCGCCTTTATGCCGACGGTGGAGAGAAGCAGGATGAGCGCCTTGCGCACGGCGTCATCGTCATCAACCAGATAGACGGGCAGCGTCATGGGTCCCGTGCCTCCGGTGCAAGCGGGAGGACAACCCGGAAATGGGCACCATTCTCACTCGCGACGTATCGGATTTCACCGCTGGCGCGTTCCACCAGCCTCTGGCTGAGGGCAAGCCCCAGCCCCATTCCGTTGTTTTTCGTGGTGGTGAAAGGTGTGAACAACCGGTCGCGCAGCTCGGGCGCTACGCCGGGGCCGTTATCGGCAACATCGAGAACGGCGAAATCACCGTTCCGGCTCAATCTTGCCGTGATCGCACGTCTGCCTTCAATGGCAGTGAGTGCGTCAAGCGCGTTGCGCAGCAAATTGAACATGACCTGTTCTATTTCGACGGGATCGACCCGCACCGGAAGCGGCACTTCCGGCATCGCGATATCAATGCTGGCCTCATGCCGGGCCGCTTCGCCGGCAAGCAGCGCATCGACATTGCGCAGGGCGGCGCGCAGGTCATGCGCCTCGACCGGCTGGCGGTGCGGCAGCGACCAGTTGCGGAACCGGTCGAGCATATTCGCGGCGCACCGCGCCTGATCGATCATATCGTCGAGAGCGCCGGAAAGAGCCGTGACATTCTGACGGGCAAGCAGCCGCCTCCCCGCCTGCGCCTGCGCCAATATCGCCGTCAGGGGCTGCGTAAGCTCGTGGGCAAGGCCGCTCGCCATTTCTCCGAGAGCGTTAACCCGCGAGGCGTGGGTCAGTCTCGCTTCCATGCCGCTCAGTTCGGCCCGTCTTTCGGCGGCGCGCATGCGCGTCCTCTGTCTTGTCATGACGATACAGAGCAAGAAAACGACGCTTGCGCCAGCCACGCCCGCCAGCAGGGCGCGGCCGGGCAAAAGGTCCCACCAGGTGATTGCGAGCGCGACTTCCAGCGTCAGAGGCTGGCTGGCGCTGCTGAGCTGCCGGACATATTGCGGCGCTTCCGGCATCGTGGGTGGGCCGAGAAGGACTGTCCCGCCAGGCATTTTAAGACGGATCACCGCCTGTTTTTCCGACCAGAACGCAGCGTCGGACGCGAGAAGCCGCCCGGCATCGACGGCAAGCACCAGCACCTTCGAGGCCGACCCGCTATTGGGGCTGCGCTTGACGATCATGTAATGGCCGGGTCTGAGATCGCTCGCCACCAGAGCCGGCCGGCCGGTAAAGACCGATGCCGCCTCGCGGATCGTAGCTGCCAGCTCGCTCTCCAGCGGCCGTGTGCCGACAACAGGCCCCGCCTCGTTGAGGGAAACCAGCTGGACCTCGTCAATACGCGGGTAAAATTGCAGAATGGGTGCCGTGACATCGAGCAAGAGGCGATAATCCGCCCCCTGCTGCGCCTGCGCCACCGCCGAAAGCGCCGTCACATGGGCATCATGCTGATCGGCCCGGCGGGATGCCTCAGCCTGCAATGCATCGCTCTGCCGTGCCAATTCGCCGAGCAGGCTGACATATTGATAAGCCGCCAGTGCGGACACGACGGCTGCCATAAGCAGTGCCCAGACCAGAAACAACTTGAGAAACGGCCGCCCCGTCAGCGGCCACGGCCCGTCCGCCATGCGCCGGCTGCCTGAAAGGGAATGGGCGGTGGCATCAAGTGAGCGGCCGCCCGCAGCAGCGCCCTTGGCCGCTTCGTTCGGTCGGCGCTCGACCGGCGTTCCGGGCATGTCGTTCCATGCATCGTTTTTTTCAAGCATCGGCTCGCCCGCATGACCGACAGAGCGGATCATGACATTCGTTCAACAGGTGACTTTTCTCAGCACAGACAGTGAAAACATTCAATCCGGCCCCAGCCGAATTTACTGCTGATCCATCATTGGCGCGGGAAGATGTGAGCGGTGCCCTTGGCGCTAGGCACACGCCCTGCGGGACTGCAGCCGTGCGAGCGGCACGGCGGGGGAATAAAGATAACCCTGCCCGAAGCGAATGCCCATCTGCATGAGAAGCCTGCTCTGCTCCTCGGTTTCTATACCTTCCGTCACCAGCTTAGCGCCATAACGCTCCGCGCTCTCGAAGGCGAGCGCAATGGCCTCCCGGAACCGCGATTGATCCAGCCTCGACGTCATCCAGTGATCGATCTTGACCTCTTCGAACGGGAACCGCGCCAGCAAAGTGAGCGCGGCATAACCGGTCCCGAAATCATCGAGCGCCAGTCGCACGCCGGCGGCGAACAGCGCATCGAAATTCTGCTGCACGACGTCGTTGGTCGGAATCCTGCTCATCTCCGTCACTTCGATCGCCAGGCGGTGCGCCGGCACCGCCATTTCCTGCAGCAGCGCCACGACCCGGTCAGCAAAGTGCACGGTTGCGAAGGACGAAGCGGAAATATTCACCGCGAGATGAAAATCCGCATCGAGATCATGCAGATCACGAAGGTCGTGCACCACGGCTTCGATCGTTGACCATTCGAATTCCGCCAGCAACCGATGACGTTCGGCGATCTCCAGCACATAATAGGGCGAAAGCGCCTGCCCCCGCGCATCGACCGCGCGCAGCAGCGCCTCAGCACCGATCATGCGGCGATTGCGCATTTCGAATTTCGGCTGATAGCAAATGGGCGGCCTGCCGGATTTGATCCAGTTGACGAGCATCTGCCGCACCGTCTCGTCCCGTGTCGCCTTCTCGGCAAACGAAAAGGGGAAAATCTGCACGGGATGATCGCTTCCCTTGAGCGCCAGGCTGAGATGTCTGAAGAACGAGGCCACGTTCTGCCGGGAAAGCCTGTCCAGACTTGCCGCGCCGATTTTGAGATGCGGTACCGGCCCCGCTTCCGCCGAGCGGCAAAAGGTGCTCAACCCCTCATGCAGATGCATCATGAGTTTTGTACCCTCGGACTTCTCCAGCGAAATCTCCCTCATGACAACTGCAAGTGTCGTATCACCGAACATGAAGCTGCAAGGTGCATGGGCGCTGCACAGCAGGCCGTATTCCCCATCGCAGATTTCCCGCGCCAGCCTGGGCCAGAAAATATCGCTCCAGTCCTCCCCCTCGCAGGCGGCGACATCGGCAATATTGACGATCTCGATCAGAACGAGGGCGTGCGAAACGGCCGGCTCCTGCCGCATGACCGTTTCCATATGGTCCTTGAGGGCGCGCCTGTTGGGCAGTCCGGTCAATGAATCCATCCGCGCCGCCACCTCGCGTTTCTTTGCCTCGTCGCGCGCGCGCGCCTCGCTGCGCAGCAGGATGAACAGGCAGACGATCATCGGCAGGCCAACGGCGACAGCTCCCAGCGTTCGGCGGCCTATTGCGCTCAAGAACAGCGTCTGGTCGATCAGACCAAACACGAACGAGATTGTGATGGCAAGCAGCGCGGCCATGAATCTGACGGCGAAGACGGTGAGAATATCCCGAGTTCCCAGATCGGCAAGGCGTCGGTCGCGCATCCAGCCATACATGATGATGCCGCAGGCCGAAATGACGACCATGTCCTGCAGGGCCGCAAAAAACAGCACGGGGCCGCCGAACACGAAACGCCCGGCTGCGACGAGGGACAGGCTGATAAGCCCGCCCTGCCATGAGCCCAGCACCCCCGCGAGAAACAGCAGATCGGAGCGGATGTAAGGCTTGGAGGGCAGCTTGATGAATTCGGAAACAAGCAGCGTCAGCAGAAAACCTGTCATTCCGAAGACGAGGCCATAGTAGATTTTATAGCGGGGATCCTCGAGGGCGATGTTCCGCCGCAGAAGGATCAGCACGGACACCATGCCAACCACCGCGGCCGCCTGAAGCAGCAGGAATGGAAGTTCGGCAGCGGACGCTGCCGCTTGTGCGGCGATCAATTCCATCATCTGCATTCCCCGATTATTATGTGTTCTTGCTCCGGAATTCCGGTGGCCGATCTTCAACGATCCCGCTTGCGCGGGGCAGAATTTATGGCGCCGCCAAGCCATCAGCCCTATCCGGACATCATGGCCTCGACCCCGTACAGCTCCGCCGGCATTCCCATATGCCCGGAGGCCAGCACCAGCCGGTCGCGGCCCTGGCGTTTTGCCTCGTAAAGCGCCATATCGGCCCGGTTCACCATCTCGTATATGATTTCCCTGCCGTCGCCGGAAACGGCAATGCCGAGGCTGACGGTGACGATTTTCTGTCTGTCGGGACGGTTGAGATGGGGGATGGCTTCGTCGATTACGGCCAGTCTCAGTCTTTCGCCAATGGCAAGCGCAGCGGAAGCGGTACAATCGGCAAGCAGAACGACAAATTCTTCCCCACCGTAACGGGCTATAAAACTTCTGTCGCCATCGTCCCTGCGCAGGGCGCCACGCAGCCTGCCGGCAATCCTGCGCAGGCAGTCATCGCCGGCGACGTGGCCTTCTGCGTCATTGTAGTTCTTGAAATAATCGACATCGAGAAGGATGAGCGCCCGCGGCCGGCCGCTACCGACCGATGCCTCGTTCGCCGCCTCCTCGAAGCTGCGGCGATTGCGAATTCCGGTGAGCTGGTCGGTATTGGAAAGCTGCTGAAGCTCGTGATTTGCACTTTGAATCCGCTGCAGCAGGGTCTTCTCCCGCAGAGAGGCCAGATAGTCCTTTCTTTCCACCTGCTCGATGCGGTAGGCCGCAAACAGCGAGACGGCGCTGATGCCAGCGGAACACATGATGGCCGGTAGCTTGGCCACCTCGCTCGTGACCGTGACATATTCCATGCCGACGATGAAAACCGCCATGCAGCCAACCGTGCCCATGACCGCAAGCGAAAACGGTTTGCGATGTATCGTGTTCATATAAAGGACGACGGTGACGATACCCACGTAATATTCGCTCGCCGACGAGGTTTGCGCATTGGCATAGATGAACATGATCGAGGCGACGACCAACATGCAACCCAGCCCGTGCAGGACCTCATGCGCCACGCCGTCCGGCCGCATCCTGATCGCATAATATCGGGCGGGGAAATAAAGAAAGAGAAGCGGTGTGATGATCATCAGGCGGACTGTCAGATCCAGCCAGATGATTTCCGGCACCAGACTGATGTCCACGAATACGTAGAGATTGTAGAGGATGATGCCGAAGATCAATCCGTATGTATTGAATTGCCGGCTGCTTTCGTTGACTTTCTGAACGAAGCCAGACAGACGGTCAGCCTTGAATAAAACCACCACGACCCGCTCTTTAAAATATACTCAAGTTAAAAATACATAAAACTCTAACAAAACGAGAATATACCTAAAAAATTGGATTAAGACAGCCCGGCCATCGAAAACATCACTGAAAATTACAAAGAAATATTTTCATGATCAAGCATTACACGATCGATAATGTGTATCGAAAGTTTCCGTGAAGTCATCGTCTGGAAAAGACGCGTCGCGCCGAAACGATCACCTTGCTCCTGCGGGCGTTTCTGCTAAAAACCTGTAAAAATCACACTTTATCTTAGGCAGCACTCACACACGGGTTCCACTTCATGTCAGCCACCAAGCTTGCCATCGTCGGCGTCGGCAAAATCGTTCGCGACCAGCATCTTCCCGCCATTGCAGGCAATCCGGATTTTGAATTGATCTGCACCGCAAGCCGCCATGGCACGGTGGATGGCGTCGCATCCTACGGCACCATCGAGGCGATGCTCGAGGCCGTACCCGATATCAACGCCGTCTCTCTGTGCATGCCGCCGCAATATCGTTATGAGGCAGCCTATGCGGCACTGAATGCCGGCAAGCACGTCTTCCTCGAAAAGCCGCCGGGCGCGACGCTTTCGGAGGTACAGGATCTTGTCCGCCTCGCGGATTCTAAAGGCCTGTCACTGTTTGCAAGCTGGCATTCGCGTTATGCACCTGGCGTCGAGGCTGCCAAGGCGTTTCTAGCCTCCACGACGATCAACAGCGTTCATGTGATCTGGAAAGAAGATGTGCGCCACTGGCATCCGAACCAGGAATGGATCTGGCAGGCGGGTGGTCTCGGCGTGTTCGATCCCGGCATCAATGCGCTTTCCATCATCACCCATATCCTGCCGCGCGCGCTGTTCCTGACCAGGGCGACGCTTGAATTCCCGGAAAACCGCGACGCGCCGATCGCGGCCGACCTGCATTTCTCGGACGTGACAAAAATGCCCGTCCATGCCGAGTTCGACTGGCGTCAGACCGGCAAGCAGAGCTGGGACATCGTGGCCGAGACCGCCGCGGGGCGGATGGTGCTTTCGGAAGGCGGGGCGAAGCTTTCGATCAATGGTGAGGAAAAACTATCCCAGCCGGAACGGGAATATCCGGCCCTTTACGAGCGCTTCGCCGAGATCATCAAGTCAGGCCGCTCGGACGTCGATCTTGCGCCGCTGACCCATGTGGCCGATGCTTTCCTGCTCGGCCGCCACAAATTCGTGGATTCTTTCTACGACTGAGCAGCGAAACGCTTCTCAAGGCAATCTTTCAGAGGGCGCGGCTGACAAACCGGTCGCGCCCCGATTTTTTGGCCTGATACAGGGCTTCATCGACGCTCCGCAGCAGCGTCGCGCGATCCGCGCCCGCCTGCGGCGCGATGGCGCCGCCGATGCTGAGGCGCGCAAGCACGCTCTCACCCTCTACATGAAACGGTTGCCGAAACGCGTGGAGCAGTTTTTCCGCAAGGCCACTGATGAGCATGGATGAATCCGGACGCGGCACGAATATTGCGAATTCGTCGCCCCCCATGCGCACCACCACGTCATCTTCTCTTACAGCATCGCGGATTCGGGTGGATGCCTCGACCAGCACCCTGTCTCCTGCCGCATGGCCAAGCGTGTCATTGATGGTCTTGAAGCCGTCGAGATCGAGATAGAGAACACCGAAAGTGTCCTTCTCGCAAAGCGCGGCGCCAAGTTCCAGATCAACGATCGCGTCCAGAGCCTTGCGATTATAAAAGCCCGTCAGCGGATCGGTCATGGCCGCATCGCGCAGTTCCCGGGCGGCAAGGCTCATGGTGAAGTTCGCTTTCTGCAATCTCAAAAGCGCGCCCGCGAGTGTCGCAAAATACTGGAGATTATCGACCTCCGCAGCGGTGTACTCCCGAACGTGCGGGTCGAGCAGACAAAAAGTCCCGACCACCAGACCCGGTTCGAGTTCGATCGGGGCGCCGGCGTAGGACCGCAGGTCGGGCGCGCCCTTTACATAAGGCAAAGAGCCGAATTCAGGATGAGCGCTCAGATCCGTAACAGTCAGAATATTCTGCGTGACGACCACACGGTCGCAGATCGCAATGTCACGGGGGCATTCCTGGAACTGCAGCCCTGCCTGCTCGGCAATGTGGAGCCAGTCCTCATCCAGAATATGCACGGCCGCGCGTGCCACCCCGAATACGCCCTGCGCCAGTTGCGAGATCGCCTTCAATTCAGCGGTTTCCGCATTCTTGAAAGCCACAACGGACCGCACTGCTACCAGTCGTTCCAGCTCCAGATCCGGTCGTGGCATCATCTGTCCCATCGCATATCCCCTCTGTCTGCTGATAACGCGTCTGAAAGCGTACATGTTGCATGCGTTCATAAAACAACCGCCACGGGCGACACCACATGCGATTTCTTACCGGCCATTTTCCCGTTGCAAAGGTAGTCAGACGGGGGACGGGTCATGCCTTTTTCTGCCAGCGCCCTTCCGGCGATTGCTGCCAGTAGGTCAGCGAATGCCCCTCCGTTTTCAGCCTTTTCCAGTGGTTTCGCGCCATTTCGGTTTGGTAGGCATCGTATCCGTCGAACATGAAGACGATGCGTTCATAAGCCTCCACTGCCGGGGGCTCGGCGCCATCGACGAGAAAACGAACACTCGCGGCGTTGGCGTTCCCGTCCGATGCCGTCAGGAGAATCGGCTGGTTTTGCGGTACTGGCGAAGTGTCGGTGGCGTGCGGAAGGAAGCTGTCGTCGCGGAACGTCCAGAGATGCGTGTCGAGGAAGTCCCGGCGCTCCTCGCCCACTGTCTGGACCGCGACCTTCCAGCCGCGTTCCAGCGATTTCTCGAGCAAGGGCGGCAGCGCGTCCTCCAGCTTCGATTCCGTCAGGTGATAGAACAGAATTTCAGTCATGCGCTGGCGTGCCGCTCCGCTCGTCTCAATCTTCGTAATGGGCGCGAACGAGTTCGTTCAGAAGACGCACGCCGTAACCCGATCCCCAGGACTGGTTGATCTCGGTGAGCGGCGAGCCCATGGCTGTCCCGGCGATATCGAGATGCGCCCACGGTGTTTCACCCACGAAGCGCTTGAGGAACTGCGCAGCGGTGACGGAGCCCGCCAGGCGGCCCGAGCTGTTCTTCATGTCGGCAAATTTGGAATCGATGATCTTGTCGTAATCCTTGTGGAGCGGCATGCGCCACAGTTTTTCAGCCGTCACCTCGCCGGCCTGCGAAAGCCGCGTTGCCAGTTCATCGTCGTTGGAGAACAATCCGGCCTGCAGATTGCCGAGCGCCACGGTGATCGCGCCCGTCAGTGTTGCGAGATTGATCATGAATTTCGGATTGAAACGCTCCTTGGTGTACCAGAGCGCATCGGCCAGAACCAGCCGTCCTTCGGCGTCGGTATTGATGATCTCGATGGTCTGGCCGGACATGGAAGTCACGATGTCGCCGGGGCGCTGGGCGTTGCCATCAGGCATGTTCTCGACAAGGCCGATGACACCGATAACGTTTGCCTTGGCCTTGCGGGCCGCAAGCGCATGCATCAAGCCGGTTACGGCTGCAGCACCACCCATGTCACCCTTCATGTCTTCCATGTTCAGGCCGGGCTTCAGCGAAATGCCGCCGGTATCGAAAACGACCCCCTTGCCGACAAAGGCAACGGGTTCATCCTTTTTGGAGCCGCCGTTCCATTGCATGACCGCAAGCCGCGGCGGACGGGCCGAACCCTGCGCCACGCCGAGAAGGGCATTCATGCCAAACTTCTTCAGTTCCTTTTCGCCAAGGACCTCCACCTCGACGCCGAGCTTGCGCAACTCTTCCGCCTTTTCGGCGAATTCGACCGGGCCGAGAACGTTCGGAGGGAGGTTGACGAGATCGCGCGCCAGTATAACGCCGCCCGCAACCGCCTCGGAGACGGCAAAAGCCTTTTCCGCTTCCTGATGGGCGGCCGTGACGATGATGATCTCCACCTTCTTCGGCGTCTTTTCGTCCTCGGACTTTTTCTTGGTCTTGTATGCATCGAAGCTGTAGGCGCGCAGCAGAAGACCAAGCGCGAAATCCGCCGCCGCCTGAGCGCCAACCTCGACGCCCGGCGCATCGAGATAGACAACGACCTTGTCCGCCTTCTTGAAATGGGCAGCCGCCGTACCGCCGGCACGCAGCCAGTCATGGGCGACCAGCTTCGACGGCTTTCCGATTCCGATGACCAGCAGCCGGTCGGCAGCGGAACCCTGCGGCGCGATAACATCGAGCGTCGTCATGGATTTTGCGGAAAAGCCCGCGATCTTCGCCGCCCTTTCGATCACACCACCCGGATCGGCTTCGGAAGCACCGGCGACGGCCTTCGCATCGCCCGAGGCCTGCAGCATCACGGCCAGGGCATTTTCCAGCGAGGCGGAATTGGCGAAAGATATATCGAATTTGGCGGACATGTTTTCCTGCTCTTCTTCTACGACTTGCACGATGCGCATGATCATGGCCTTTTCGGCCCCGGGCGCAACCCCGCATTCTTTAAAGCCCCACAGCCGTTAAAGGAAATGCATTTTTAGTGAATGCGAACTCCCGTCATGAAACCGACAGCTTGTTCCACAAAAAGACACAGGCGGCGGAAAAATTGTCGCGCAAGACATATTTGTGAGCCTGCCGGAATAGCCAATTGCAAACGATGCGATTAGATAGGCGGAAACTCGGCGAGCGATCGCAGGGAAAAACAATGTCGAACAGGGCCGTATGAAGCTTCTCGAGAACTATATCCTGCGGCGGACAACGCAGATGTTTCTGGTCGCGCTGTTGCCGGTGCTGGCCATCATCTGGACCATCCAGGTTCTCCAGAGAATCAATCTCGTGACCGATACGGGCCAGTCGATGGGTTCCTTCATGGCGCTCGCGACGATGATCCTGCCGACGCTCATTCCCGTCGTGCTGCCTTTCGCGCTCGTCATCGGCATCACCCAGATTTTCACGACGATGAACAATGATTCCGAGCTCGCGATCATCGATGCGGCCGGATCTCCGCGTTCGATCATGTATCGCCCGGTTCTCATTCTGGCCGCCGTCCTGAGCGCGCTTTCCTTCACCATCACCAATTTCGTCGAGCCGCCTGCCCGCAGTTCGGCCCGGCAGATGGTGGCTGCGGCCTATGCCGACCTTCTCTCCTCCGTGATCGAGGAGAAGACGTTCCGTACCATCCAGGACGGCCTTTACGTGCAGATTGCCCAACGGCAGGGTCGTATTCTCAAGGGACTTTTCGTTGCCGACCGCCGCGATCCGAATTTCGATCTCATTTATTATGCCAAGGAAGGCATGATCGACGAAAGCGGTACGTCGCTCACCATGCGCGACGGCGAGGTGCAGCAGAAGACGCCTGACGGCAAGGTCTCGATCGTCAAGTTCCTGTCCTATGCCTTCGACCTTTCGACCATGTCGGAAAAGCAGGATTCGGAGCCTTCGCTCTCTCCGGGCGACGCCAGCCTCGGTTTCCTTCTCTCGCCCGATGAAAACAATGCGAGCTACAAGCGCTCGCCGGAGACGTTCCGCAGCGAATTGCACAAGCGACTGTCGGACTGGATGTTCGCCTTTTCTTTTGCGCTGATATCGCTGGTCATCGCCGCCGACGCCCGTTCGCACCGCGAGGCGCGCATGCATCCGATGGTCGCGGCGCTGGTGACGGCTTTCGTGCTTCGCTGGCTCGGTTTTTACGTCACGAACCAGGTGAAGCAGAGCGCAGCCTTCATTCCTCTGGTCTATGCCGTTCCGGGCCTCAGCGGTGCTGCGGCCGCCTTCGTGCTGATCACCGGCCGTAAACCGAAAATGCCGAGGATGGTAACCGATGCGGCGGGCCGGTTGCGCCGTCTCTTCTCCAGCCGGCTGGCGCGCAATTCGGGGAGCGGCAACGCATGATCTTCAACACGCTCGCCCGGTACTTCCTGAAACGATATCTCATCACGGCCATCTGGTTCGTGATCGGCGTATCCTCGATCATTTACCTTGCCGACTTCAGCGAAACGGCGCGGCGCATGTCCGGCCTGCCCGGCTATTCCGTTCCGGCCGCGCTTGGCCTGACCGCGCTTCGCCTGCCGTTGATCCTGCAGCAGACCATACCATTCATTGCGCTGTTCGTCGGCATGACGACGCTGATCTCGCTCAACCGGCGCTACGAACTGGTCGTGACGCGCGCCGCCGGCATTTCCGCCTGGCAGTTCATTCTCCCCTTCGTGCTCGGCGCGGTCCTCATCGGCATCCTGTCGGTCACTGTCCTGAACCCCATCGCAGCGTGGGGCCAGAACAAGTCGCTCGCCATGGAAGCCGGCCTGCGAAACGAAGCGGGCGGCGGACGCCAGCAGCAGATCATTCCGTGGATGCGCCAGTCGAGCGGCGGCCAGGATACGATCATCGGCGCCAAGAGCTTCGAAGACAACGGAACGATGCTTCTCGACGTGGTTCTCATCGACCTCGACAAGGACGGAAACATCGTCTCGCGGAAGGATGCGAAGTCGGCTAAATTGGAAGATGGTTACTGGCTTCTTAACGGCGTTTCTGAAACGCGGGCCGGACATGTGCCAGTTCGGCAAGAGAGCATGCAGATCAGTACCAATCTGAGACGGGAATTCGTCCAAGAGCGCATGACGCAGACGGAAACCGTTGCTTTCTTTGACCTTTCTCACAAGATCGAAGTTGCAAAGTCCTTTGGACTATCTTCAAAGGCGCTTGAGACGCAGTATCATTTCCTGCTATCGACGCCCCTGCTTCTGGTTGCGATGACCTTGATCGCCGCGACCGTTTCATTAAAGTTCAGCCGCTTCGCCCAGTCGCGCTCCGTGATTCTGGGTGGAATCGTTTCCGGCTTCGTGCTTTATGTAGTAACCGTGCTCGTAAGGGCATTCGGGAGTGGTGGTGTTGTCCCTCCCACCGTCGCGGTCTGGGTTCCAGTCATCGTGGCGTTGGCTTTGGGGGCAACCATTCTGCTTCATCAGGAGGACGGCTAAGTGGCGGTAATTGACCGCGGGAATATCAGGCGGCTTTGGACGGCCCTTCTGACAGGTGCCGCTGTGTGCGCGTATTTGGCATCCAGCCCGGTCGCTTTCGGCCAGGATGGTTTGCTTGCGTCGGCAAGCCAAGACGATTCGAAACTCCTGCTTACAGCAAATGAACTGACCTATAACCGCGATTCCCAGCGCGTCATCGCGAAGGGCGTGGTTCGCATGAAATATTCGGGCTACCGTATGGTGGCCCAGCAAGTGGAATATAACCAGCAGACCGGTCGCGTGGTCGCCCATGGCAACATCGAGCTGATCGAGCCGGGCGGCAACAAGATCTACGCCGACGAGATGGACGTGACCGACGACTTCGGTCAGGGGTTCGTCAACGCATTGCGCGTCGAGACCACGGACAATACCCGTATTGCCGGGGAAAGCGCCGAGCGCCTTGAAGGCGACCTGATGGTCCTCAACAACGGTGTCTACACCGCGTGTCTGCCCTGCGCCGAGCGCCCGGAAAAGGCGCCGCTGTGGCAGGTAAAGGCCGAGCGCGTCATTCAGGACGGCAAGACCCATACGGTGCGGCTGGAAAAAGCACGTCTGCAGCTTTTCGGCCATTCGATCGCCTATATCCCGTTCCTGACGGTGCCGGACAATACGGTGAAGCGGAAATCGGGCTTCCTGTTCCCGCAGATGAGCATGACCAACAAGCTCGGCTTCGGTATCGGTGTCCCTTATTTCCAGGTTCTTTCCGATACGTCCGACCTCACGGTCACACCGACCTACTACACAAAACAGGGCCTGCTTCTTCAGGCTGAGTTGCGCCAGCGTTTCGAAACCGGCATGCACACGCTGACGATCGCCGGCATCAGCCAGCAGTCCTCGGATACGTTCATTGCCGGAACGAGTGACGCGCTGAACGATCAGCGCGGCATGGTTGCCAGCAAGGGCGATTTCAGCATCAACCCGCGCTGGGCCTTCGGCTGGGACGCCATGGTGCAGTCGGATAACAATTTTTCGCGTACCTACAGCCTGAAAGGCTACAAGAACGACGTCCAGACCAATCAGATTTATCTGACAGGCACTGGCGAACGTAACAGCTTCGACGCCCGCGGTTATTACTTCAACGTTCAGGACACGGATAATTCAGAGCTCAAGGAACGTAAGCAGGCGATCGTTCATCCGGTCGTTGACTATCGTTACTTCCTGCCGGATCCGATCTATGGCGGCGAGCTCTCGCTGACCACGAACTTCACGAGCATCAGCCGTTCGACGCAGGATTCCTACGCGATGGGCGGCTTCCCGCGCTTCAACGGTCTGGAAGGCTCTTACACGCGCTGGACCACGGAAGCGGAATGGAAGCGCACCATCACGATGGATAGCGGTCTTCAGATCACGCCGATCCTTGCGGCGCGCGGCGACGCGTTGTGGACCGACATGACTGCGGCAAGCTTCACCTCAGGCGGCACATCCTATGCCTATGAAGGCATGATCCATGACGATGCTGCCTTGCGCGGCATGGTCACCGGTGGCCTTGAGGTGCGTTATCCCTGGCTGTTCACGGCTCTCAACAGTAGCCACGTGATCGAGCCCATCGCGCAGATTTTCGTGCGGCCGAACGAGCAATATTCCGGTCGTTTCCCGAACGAGGACTCACAAGCCTTTGTGTTCGACGCCACAAACCTGTTTGAGCGCGACAAATTTTCGGGCTTCGACCGGATCGAAGGCGGCACACGAGCCAATCTCGGCTTCCGTTACAACGGTACTTTCGACAATGGTTACGGTGTTCGCGCCATTGCTGGCCAGTCCTTCCATCTCGCTGGCGATAATTCCTTCGCCTCCTATGATCTTCTGAATGTCGGCGCCGATTCCGGCCTCGAATCCGATCGTTCGGATTATGTCGCCATGGCTGCATTCGATGCACCTATCGGTCTTTCGCTGTCCTCGAGCCTGCGTCTCGACAAGGACAATTTCGAAATCAACCGGTCTGAAACGGGCATCAGCTATTCGGATCGCCGCATCAACGGCAGGCTCAGCTATACGCAGGTCAAGGCGCAGCCGAAATACGGCTATAACGAAGACCGCGATATCATCCAGGCATCCGGTTCACTGCGCATGGACGATAACTGGTCGCTGTTCGGCTCGATCAACTACGATCTGAACGGCAAGTTTGCCGCCGAACGCCGGATTGGCATCGCCTATCAGGACGAATGCACGATCTTGACGGTCAGCTATTCCGACGAAGGCAATGTCAACTCCAGCCGCCAGGCCGCCAATGACTGGTCGATCAATGCCCGTCTTGCCTTCCGTACCCTTGGCGATATCAGCGTCGGCTCCGCGAACGAAGACTGGAACGACATGGATATTGGCTGGAAGCCGAACAATTACTGAGTTTAAAGGCGGGCCGCACAGCATTGTGGCCTGCCTTTTTGCTATCAGACCAGTAGTAGTCACGGTTTTGCCGCAACAACGCGCCAGTGTCGACCCGGCATGACAGTATCGGGTTTCTTTCAACAAACCGACACATTGCCGTTTTGCGGATCACGATGATATATACGTGGCAAATTCGCGGTGCGGATGCACATGTGCAGGTCTGAAAGGCGGGGGAAGGCAAAATCCCTGTTACCAGACGAACAGATTGGCGGGACAGGGCAACAGGACCCTGCCTGACGAAAGGGAGAAGGATATGATGAATTTCGGAAAGTCGGCTTTGCGTGGCGCTGCTTTTGCCTTTGCGATATTCGCCGTTCCCATGGCCATCGTGCCGTATGCCGGTCAGGCCTTTGCCGATAACACCGTGAAGATCGTCGTCAACAAGACCCCGATCACCAATGACGACATTTCCAAGCGCGTCGCCTTCCTGAAGCTGCAGCGCCAGTCCGGCAACCTCAATGAAAAGGCGCGTGAGCAGCTCGTCGATGAAGCGCTGAAGCGCGAAGAAATCGCCCGCGTCAAAATGTCGGTCAGTACGGAGGATGTCGATGCTGCCTTCGCGCGATTTGCCGGCAACAACAAGATGAAGCCGGAGCAGTTGACGAAGGTGCTGGCGCAGGCGGGTGTTGGCGCCGACCACTTCAAGGCCTTCATCGCCGTTCAGATGAGCTGGCCGCGCCTTGTGAACGCCCGTTATGGCGCGCGCGGCAAGATGTCAACGCAGGATCTGGTCACCCGCCTGAAGGAGCGAGGCGACAAACCGGTCACCACGGAATATTTCCTGCAGCAGGTCATCTTCGTTATCCCGGAAGCAAAGCGCAACGCCATCACTGGCAAGCGCAAGGCGGAGGCTGAAGCCTCGCGCAAACGTTATCCCGGCTGCGACCAGGCGATGAGCTTTGCCGCGACCATGCGTGATGTGGCAATCAAGGACCTCGGCCGCATTCTGGCGCCTGAGTTGCCGGAAGACTGGAAGGCTCTGGTAGAAAAGACCAAGGAAGGCGGCACCACCGGCACACGCGTGACCGAAAAGGGCGTCGAATATCTGGCCATCTGCAAGCAGCGCCAGGTTTCCGACGACTATGCGGCGGAAATGGTGTTCAAGTCCGAAGACCTGATGAAGGCCAAGGAAGGCGAAAACCCGAACGAAAAGAAGTACATGGATGAGCTGCGCAAGAAGGCGCAGATCGTCAACACCTGATATTGATACAAGAGCCGGGTCTTTCCGTGACATATGCATCCCTGCCGCTTGCCCTGACACAGGGAGATCCAGCCGGTATCGGTCCCGATATCGCCATTACCGCCTGGGCGAAGCGCCGGGAAAACGGTGTGCCCCCCTTCATCTTCATCGGCGACCCCGATGTGGTGGCAAGCCGCGCGGCGCTGATCGGCGTGCCGCTCAATATCGAGACCTGCGATGCGGACAGTGCCGTTGGCCTTTTCGAAAACGCGTTTCCGATCCTACCTCTTTCCGTCGGCTTCGACGTGCAGGCGGGGCAACCGCATGTCGGCGCTGCCCATGCCACGATCAAGGCCATCGAAACCGCCGTTTCGCTGACGGTCGAGGGCAAGGCTGCGGCCGTTGTCACCAATCCCATCGCGAAATCGGTGCTTTACGAGGCTGGCTTCGGTTTCCCCGGTCACACGGAGTTTCTGGCTGATCTCGCCTTCCGCCAGACCGGTGAACAAGTCACGCCTGTCATGATGATCGCCGGCCCCAAGGTCCGTGTCGTGCCGGTGACGATCCATATTCCCGTGAAAGATGTGCCGGCCGCGCTGACGGAAGAATTGATCGTCACGACCTGCCGGATCATCGATGCCGATCTGCGACGGAAATTCGGCATCGAGGCTCCGCGTCTGGCGGTTGCCGGGCTGAACCCGCACGCGGGTGAAGACGGCGCACTCGGCACGGAGGATCGCGATATCGTTCACCCCGCGACCATGCGGCTGCGCAAGGATGGGATCGATGCGTTCGGTCCCCTGCCCGCCGACACCATGTTCCACGATGCCGCCCGCAAGCGTTATGACGTGGCAGTGTGCATGTATCACGATCAGGCGCTCATTCCCGCCAAGGCGCTGGGCTTCGACGGTTCGGTCAACGTCACACTCGGGCTGCCCTTCATCCGCACCTCGCCAGACCATGGCACTGCCTTTGGTATTGCCGGCCAGGGCATCGCCAATGAGGCGAGCCTCGTGGCGGCACTCAAGATGGCGGCGGACATTTCCCTCCGCAGCCGGGCCGGCGCATAATGGCGGCCATCGACGGACTACCACCGCTACGGGACGTCATCCAGCGCCACGGGCTCGACGCGAAGAAATCGCTCGGACAGAACTTCCTGTTCGACCTCAACCTTACCCAGAAGATCGCCAGAACGGCGGGACCGCTCGAAGGTGTGACTGTCATTGAGGTCGGGCCCGGTCCCGGCGGCCTCACCCGCGCTATTCTTTCGCTCGGGGCGAAAAAGGTCATCGCCGTCGAACGGGACAGTCGCTGCCTGCCTGCGCTGGCGGAAATCGAGGCGCATTATCCCGGACGGCTTGAGGTCATAGAGGGAGACGCCCTGCAGACCGATTTCGAGGCTCTGGTCCCCGTCGGCGAGCCGGTGCGCATCATAGCCAACCTGCCTTACAATGTCGGCACGCAATTGCTGGTCAATTGGCTTCTGCCGAAGCAATGGCCGCCCTTCTGGCTCTCCATGACGCTGATGTTCCAGAAGGAAGTCGGGCAGCGCATCGTGGCGGAAGAAGGCGACAACCATTATGGCCGCCTTGGCGTTCTCGCCGGCTGGCGTACGGTTGCCGAAATGGCGTTCGATGTCCCGCCACAGGCCTTCAGCCCGCCACCGAAGGTAACCTCCACCGTCGTGCATCTGCTGCCAAAGGACAAGCCGCTGCCCTGCGACGTCGCCAAGCTCGAAAAAGTGACCGAAGCCGCCTTCGGTCAGCGCCGCAAGATGTTGCGCCAGAGCGTGAAAAGCCTTGGCGGCGAGGCGCTGCTTGAAAAGGCTGGTATCGATCCCACGCGCCGGGCGGAAACGCTCTCAGTGGAGGAATTCGTGACACTGGCGAATTGCCTGTAACATCTGGCAGATGTTCGCCGTTCCGAACGGAAGCAACGGTTCCTGGACACCTGCGAATGGAGGAGCAAGTGCGTGGAGAATGCCGGTTTTCACTATAAGCTTGATATTCCCGCTGAAACGCCGGATTGCGCTGTCATCTTGCTGCATGGATCGGGACGAACGGAAGACGACCTCATTTCTTTTGGCCGCGCCGTCTTTCCCAAGGGTGCGTTATATGCGCCGAGGGGCGCGGTTCCTTGGGAGAATGGTTTCGCATTTTTTCGCAGAAAGCCCGACAGAGAACTCGATATCGACGATCTGAAACATCAGGCAACCAGACTGTGCGGCTTCGTTGCCTTTGTATGTCAGCAGACGGCGCAAGAACCCCTTCTCGTCGGATACTCGAACGGCGCGATCATCGCGGCTGAAACCATGTGCCGGGCGCATCATCTGTCGAAAGGCGCCATCCTGCTTCGTCCGCTGTCTCCGAGAAAAGACCAGCCTCTTCCGAACCTCGCGGGGTACCCCGTACTTCTGCTTGCAGGCGTCAACGACGACCGGCGTCACCCCTCCGACGCTCCGCATTTGGCCGAGCAACTGGTCTCAGCCGGCGCTGATGCCGTGCTCGAAACGATCAATACAGGTCATGGCTGGGCGGAAGACGCGGCGGACGAGCGATTGTCACGGCAATGGCTGGCGCGCGGACTCATCGCGTAAATCAGAGCTTCGGCTCTTCCTCCAGCAAAGCCCGCACGAAATCGAACATGCCATGGCGGCGGTCTCGGCGGACGCGTTCGGCTTTGACGATTGCTTCGACGGCCTCGAAAGCGGCCTGCAGGTCGTCATTGAGAATGACGTAGTCATAGTCGCGCCAGTGCTCGATTTCGGCGCGGGAATTGAGAAGCCGGGTCTTGATCACCTCTTCGGTGTCTTCGGCCCGGCGGTGCAGGCGCGATTGCAGTTCGGTCATGGTCGGCGGCAGGATGAAGATCGAGACCACGTCTGCCTTCATCTTGTCCTGCAACTGCTCGGCACCCTGCCAGTCGATGTCGAACAGCATGTCGCGGCCGGCGGCCATGGCATCTTCCACCGGCTCGCGCGGCGTGCCGTAGAAATTGCCGTGAACCTCGGCCCATTCCAGCAATTCCTCATTATCACGCATGCGCTCGAAATCGCGCTTGGAGATGAAGTGGTAGTGAATGCCCTCGATCTCGCTCTGCCGGCGAGCGCGTGTGGTGACGCTGACGGAAAGGCTGATATTCTTGTCTTTCTCAAGCAGGTTGCGCGCGATCGTGGATTTGCCCGCGCCGGAAGGCGAAGAAATCACCAGCATCAGCCCCCTGCGGGCGATCGTGACGGGAGAAATATTCACCGGGGCCATGGGTCTACTCCAGATTTTGGACCTGCTCGCGGAACTGGTCGATAACCACTTTCAGCTCTATACCTGCTGCGGTTACCGCACTGGCGTTCGATTTGGAACAGATTGTATTCGACTCACGGTTAAATTCCTGTGCAAGAAAATCGAGCTTGCGGCCAGCCGGACCGCCATTGGCCAAAAGCTCTCGCGAGGCCTGCACATGGGCATGCAGCCGATCGATCTCTTCGCGCAGATCCGCCTTGGTGGCGATCAGCGCCGCCTCGGCATGAAGGCGGTCACGATCAAGCCCGTGCATGCCATCACCAATCAGCGCAATCTGCTGAGCAAGCCTCGCCGCGATCTGCTCCGGGTGACGGGAGGGATCGCTTTCAATGATGTTCACAAGCTGCTCGATCCGGTCGATATGACCGGAAAGGATGGCGAACAGAGATGCCCCTTCCCGCTCGCGCATGTCCTTCAGCTTTTCGACTGCAACAGCGAAGCCAGCCAGCACATCGCCGTTGCGCGCAGCCAGCGCCTCCGCATCGTCTTCCGCCTCGCGAAAATCGACCAGACCGCGCAACGTAAGCAGCGTATCGAAGCTCAATGGCGTGTCGTCGACGACATCGCCCAGTTCCTTCTTCAGCGCCAGAACCGCGGCGAGAGCATCGCGATTGATGACAGCCTCGAGCCGGTTCTCGGCAACTGAGAGCGCCAGTCCCGCCTGGATATTGCCGCGGGAAAGATGCGCGCCAGCGATTTCCCTCAGCCCGGTTTCCAAGGCTTCCAGACCGGCAGGCAGACGCAGGCGCAGATCCAGCCCCTTGCCGTTTACCGAGCGTAATTCCCACGCCCAGCGGTAGCGGCCGGAGGTGCCTTCGCTGCGCGCGAAGCCGGTCATCGATTGCAACGTCATATATGGAATCCCCCCGTCACGCCGCACGAAACCGGGCCTTGTGGTCACAAGGCCCGGCCGTGATTTATCAGTTAGTTATTGGCCGGTTTTTCCGCCTCTGCACCACCGGGCTGACCATCCACGACAACTTCGGGATTCGCTCCGGCAGCCGCCTTTTCGGCCTCGATTTTGCGCCAGCGGCGCACATTGGCATTGTGCTCGTCCAGCGTCTTTGCGAACACATGACCGCCCGTACCATCGGCCACGAAATAAAGATCATCCGTGCGCCATGGGTTGGCAACCGCCTCCAGTGCGGCCCGGCCGGGATTGGCGATGGGCGATGGTGGCAAGCCTTTGATCACGTAAGTGTTGAACGGCGTCTGTTTCTGGAGATCCGATTGATAAATCGGCCTATCCGAAGGTTTGCCGTCGCCGCCGAACAGACCATAGATGATCGTCGGGTCGGATTGCAGACGCATGCCCTTTTTCAGGCGGTTGTAGAAGACCGAGGCAACATGGGCGCGCTCGTCATCCTTGCCGGTTTCCTTTTCGACGATCGAGGCCAGCGTCACGAATTCCTCGACGGTCTTGATCGGCAAGTCGGGATCACGCCGTTCCCAGATCATGTCGATCAGCTTGTCCTGCGCCGCGCTCATCTGATTGATGATTTCTTCGCGCTTGGTGCCACGGGTGAAGCGGTAGGTATCCGGACGCAGACTACCCTCCGGTGGCAAGGTGGCGGGAAGTTCACCATCCAGAACCTCGTCGGCAGCAAGGCGGGCGAACATCTGCTTGACCGTCAACCCTTCAGGCAGCGACACGGAATAAAGGATCGACTTGCCCGATTCCAGCAGCATCAGGATGTCCTTCATCGATGCGCCGGCCTTGATCTCATATTCGCCGGTCTTCAACGTCTGGTCCTTTTGCAGATAGCTGCCGGCCATCAGACGGAAAACGCGTGCGTTGGAAATGATGTCGTTGCGCTCGAGATTATTGGCGATCTCAATGAGACCGGCACCATTACGCACGGTGAAATGTGTATTCGTTTCAAGCGGCCCCGGCTCCTGAAACGCATTGATCATGTAATAAAAGGCGGCGATCGCCAGGACGCAAACGGCAACGGCAAGCGTCATCAGGAAGTTCAGGAAGATGACAAGCTGGCCATGGGCCTTGCGCGAGCGCTTCGGCGGCGCCGGCACCTTTTCCGGCCGCAAGGCTTCCGTCGGGGATTTCGGAATGATCGGACCGCGATTGCCTTCGCCCGCGCCGTTTTGTCCGTATGGTCCCTGGCTGTTCTGGTTCGTGTCGCTCACCGTCGGTCCTTTTCAGTTCGGCGTTGTCAGCGCTTTTTGCGCAGGTAATGCGGCAAAAACAGGTTCGGAATGGCTTCCTGCACCACATAAAGACACCGTGAAGCCTTCTTGTTCTGCCTCACGAATATCACCTCGGACAAAGCCGATGGGGGAAAGATACCTGTGGTCCGAAATCGAGCAGACCGGCAAACTCTCCCAATCAATGACTACAATATCGGCGCGAAAACCGGAATGGCTTTCGCAAGCCGAACCACGTTCTTCTAAGGAAAGAACATTCTTTTAAAGCGTCCGGCATTAGAGCGCCGTACCGCCGGGGACGGTATGCGGCGCGGACGCCATCGCGACGGCCACAGCCGCCGCGACTTACGCTTCGTAACGGCGCAGCACGAGGGAGGCGTTTGTGCCACCGAAGCCGAAGGAATTCGAAAGCGCCACATTGACCTGCCGCTTGCGCGCCTTGTGCGGCACAAGATCGATCTTGGTCTCGACATCGGGATTGTCGAGATTCAGCGTCGGCGGAACGATGTTGTCGCGGATCGCAAGCGTAGCGAAGATCGCCTCTATGGCGCCCGCCGCACCGAGCAGATGGCCGGTGGCCGACTTGGTGGACGACATGGAAATCTTCGAGGCCGATTCGCCGACAAGACGCTCGACAGCTCCAAGCTCAATGGTATCGGCCATGGTGGATGTGCCGTGGGCATTGATATAGTCGATATCGTCAGGCGTCAGGCCCGCCCGCTTCAGCGCCATCGACATGCAGCGGTAGGCGCCTTCGCCATCTTCGGACGGTGCCGTGATGTGATAGGCATCACCAGAAAGGCCGTAACCGACCACTTCCGCATAGATCTTCGCGCCACGCGCCTTGGCGTGCTCCAGCTCTTCCAGAACGACGATGCCAGCACCCTCACCCATGACGAAACCATCGCGGTCGCGGTCATAAGGGCGCGAGGCTTTTTCCGGATTGTCATTGTGCTGGGTGGAAAGGGCCTTGCAGGCCGCAAAACCGGCAAGCGCGATGCGGCAGACCGGCGATTCGGCACCACCGGCGACCATGACATCGGCATCGCCGAGCGCGATCAACCGGGCGGCGTCGCCGATAGCATGCGCGCCGGTCGAGCAGGCCGTCACCACGGCATGGTTCGGTCCGCGCAGCTTGTGGCGTATGGAAACCTGGCCGGATACGAGATTGATCAGGCGGCCGGGAATGAAAAACGGGGAAATGCGACGCGGGCCCTTGTCGCGCAGCGTATAGCCGGCCTCGACGATGCCTTCCAGACCACCGATGCCGGAGCCGATCAGAACGCCGGTCGCGATCTGGTCTTCGTCGGTTTCAGGATGCCAGTCTGCATCAGCAAGCGCCATGTCGGCGGCAGCCATGCCATACAGGATGAAGGGATCGATCTTGCGCTGTTCCTTGGGTTCCATCCAGTCATCGGCATTGAAGGTGCCGTTGGAACCATCGCCCACGGGAATGCGGCAGGCGATCTTTGCAGGAAGGTCTTCGACTTCGAATTCAGTCACGAGACGGGCGCCGTTCTGGCCGGCCAACAGCCGTTCCCAGGTCACTTCCGTTCCACATCCAAGAGGAGATACCATGCCGGTACCGGTGATAACGACACGCCTCATCGCCAATGCTCCGCCCTTATCCAAATCATCGGTCTTCTGCGACATCGGGCACCACGGGGTGTTCACGCAATGGCGCAGCATTTCAAAATCACGGCATGAGAATCGCGGCTACCGTTCCGGGCCGTAACCTCATGCATCGCCGGAAACGAGCACCTGTCGGAGCACGTGCCACCGGCCGATAAAACATTGGCCCGGACAAGCCGGGCCAAGACGGGAGGATATTGCACCTCCCCATGCGGGTCGATCAGGCCTGGGCCTTCTCGATGAACTTGACAGCGTCGCCGACGGTCAGGATCGAATCCGCAGCGTCGTCGGGAATTTCAACGCCGAATTCTTCTTCGAAAGCCATGACCAGTTCAACGGTATCGAGCGAATCAGCGCCCAGATCGTCAATGAAGCTGGCGCCTTCAACAACCTTGTCGGCGTCAACGCCAAGATGATCAATTACAATTTTCTTTACGCGTTCTGCGATATCGCTCATGTCGGTTTCCTCGACCTTTATTTTGAAGGGAATGCCTCGCGGCACCCTGCCCTGTTAGAAGCCCTCATGCGCCGTTCAAATCCGGCACTGCGGGCAAACCCGTTCAACCCCGTCCAAGCTAGACATCGTCACGCAAAATCGCAACGGCTTCCTGTCTCTCCGGGACGACTGTTCACAGTCTTGGCCCGCTTAACATGGTTTCAATCGGTCGAAAAGCCTGAAAACGCGCTAAGCACAGCGTATGACAGGCAATTTCGCCGAAAACCGGTCAGCGGGGCCTTGCGGCGCCAGCTACCCAAGAAGGTGCTTAAACAGCGCCGCAATCCTTTTCATGACGGACTTACGTGCCGTCAGATCATCGCCATGCCGCCGTTGACGTGCAGGGTCTGGCCGGTCATGTAGGCCGCTTCGTTGGAAGCGAGATAAAGCACGGCAGAGGCGACTTCGGCACCCGTGCCCATGCGCTTCATGGGAATGGCGCCCATGATGGCGTCTTTCTGCTTGTCGTTGAGCTTGCCGGTCATCGCGCTTTCGATGAAGCCCGGGGCTACGCAGTTGACGGTAACGTTGCGGGTGGCGATTTCCTGCGCCAGCGACTTGGAAAAGCCGATCATGCCGGCCTTGGAGGCGCAATAGTTGGCCTGGCCGGGATTGCCGGTAACGCCGACGATGGAGGTGATGTTGATGATGCGGCCAAAACGGCGGCGCATCATCGGATGCGTCAGCTCGCGCGTCAGGCGGAACATCGCCGTCAGGTTCACTTCGATGACGTTATCCCAGTCTTCGTCGCTCATGCGAACGAACAGGCCATCCTTGGTGATGCCGGCGTTGTTGACGAGGATATCGACGCCTTCCAGCTCGGCTTCAGCCTTTTCACCGAGTGCCTTGACCTCGGCGCGGTCGGCGAGGTTGGCCGGGAAAATCTTGACGCGGTCGCCAAGTTCCGCCGCCAGCGCCTCGAGCTTTTCAACGCGCGTGCCGTGCAGGCCAACCGTTGCGCCCTGGCTGTGCAGAAGGCGGGCGATTTCTTCGCCAATGCCGCCGGTCGCGCCGGTTACGAGGGCCTTGCGGCCTGTCAGATCAAACATGTCCTATTCCTTCTTTAGAGCTTCGGACTGAAAATGTTGAGCGTTGTTGCGCCCTGAGGAATGCGGCTGCGGGAGAAATCCCGCCTCAGCCGATAAGCGTGGCGAGAAGCTGATCGATATCGGCAGCACCGTTGACGGCAACGCCATTCACCGTCTTGTCGATACGGCGGGCAAGACCCGTCAGCACCTTGCCGGAACCGATTTCGTAAAGCTGGGTCACGTTGTTGGCGGCAAACCATTCCACCGTCTCACGCCAGCGCACCTGGCCCGTCACCTGCTCGACCAGCAGGCCGGCGATCTCATTGGCGTCGGAAACGGGGGCGGCACGCACATTGGCGATGACAGGAACGACCGGATTGTGCTTTTCGACTTTGGCCAGCGCCTCGCGCATGGCTTCCGCCGCCGGCGCCATCAGCGCGGAGTGGAAGGGAGCGGAGACCGGCAGCATGATGGCGCGCTTGGCGCCCTTTTCGGAAGCGATTGCCGCTGCCTTTTCGACAGCCGCCTTGCTGCCTGATATAACCAGCTGGCCACCGCCATTGTCGTTGGCGACCTGGCACACGCCGAGAATGCCGGCCTCATCGCAAATGGCGGAAACGGCATCGTGCTCAAGCCCGATGATTGCGGCCATCGCGCCCTCTCCCACCGGCACGGCGGCCTGCATGGCATTGCCGCGGATGCGCAGAAGACGGGCGGTATCGGCAACCGAGAAAGTACCGGCGGCACAGAGCGCCGAATATTCGCCGAGGGAGTGGCCCGCGACATACGAAACCGTATCGGACAGTTTTAATCCGCGCGCCTCAAGAACGCGCATGACCGCCATCGAGACGGCCATGAGGGCCGGCTGGGCATTGGCCGTCAGCGTCAGCGTCTCTTCAGGGCCGTTCCACATGATGTCGGAAAGCTTCTGGTCGAGCGCTTCGTCGACTTCCTGAAACACGGCGCGTGCTTCCGGATAGGTATCCGCCAGCTCCTTGCCCATGCCAACAGCCTGGCTTCCCTGACCGGGAAATGTGAATGCAATACCCATGGGATGTCGTCCTTCTTGTCTGGCCTTGCCTTTATTCTTGTCGACTTCCATTCACATTCCCACCAGCGAAGTCAAGGCTTGAGGCCGCCTGCCGGCCCGGTGTGAGGGGTTTTATCGTGCTGTTTTCCCCTTTCTTTTCATCATATTTTTTCTTGCACTGCGGCAATTCCCCATTACTTTCACACCACCTTCCAAACTATCTGGCCAAGCACCGGGACATTTCCATGAAACAGAGACTATTGGGCCGCACGGATATTTCCGTGTCTGAAATCTGCCTCGGCACCATGACATGGGGCACACAGAATACCGAAGCCGAAGCGCATGCGCAGATGGATTACGCCGTCGAAAACGGCGTCAATTTCTTCGATACGGCAGAGCTTTACCCCACCACGCCCGTTTCCGCGGAGACCCAGGGCCGGACGGAAGATTATATCGGCACCTGGTTTGAAAAGACCGGAAAGCGCGATCAGGTCGTGCTCGCGACCAAGGTTGCCGGCTCAGGACGCGATTACATTCGTGGCGGTCGCGATATCGACGCAGCCGCAATCCGTGAGGCTGTCGATACGAGCCTCCAGCGCCTGAAGACCGACTATATAGACCTCTACCAAATCCACTGGCCGAATCGCGGCACCTATCATTTCCGCGGCGCATGGAGCTTTGACGCTTCCGGTCAGGACACGGCGCGCACGCTTGCCGAAATCACCGAAAAGCTGGAAACGCTCGGCGAACTGGTAAAGGCCGGAAAAATCCGCGCCATTGGCCTTTCCAACGAAAGCGCCTGGGGCACGCAGAAATATATCGACATCGCCGAAGCCAAGGGCCTGCCGCGCGTCGCCACGATCCAGAACGAATATAACCTGCTCTATCGCAGCTTCGATCTGGACATGGCGGAAGTCGCCCACCATGAAGATGTCGGCCTGCTCGCCTATTCACCGCTGGCGGCAGGGCTGCTGACCGGCAAATACCAGAACGGCGCCCGTCCCGCCGGTTCACGCGGAACCATCAACAAGGATCTCGGTGGCCGCCTGCAGCCGCTTCAGGAAGCACCGGTAAAGGCCTATCTGGAGCTTGCCGCCGCGCATGGTATCGACCCCGCAAAGCTCGCCATTGCCTTCTGCCTGACGCGCCCCTTCATGGCCTCCGTCATCATCGGCGCCACCACGATGGAGCAGCTGAAGGTTGATATTGCGGCAGCGGATGTCACTCTTTCCGAGGACGTGCTGAAGGGCATCGCAGCCATTCACCGGCAATATCCAATGCCAATCTGATGATCGAACGGCGCGCTTTTTCGCCTCTGCCCTTGCATTCCGGGCAAAAATCCGTATAAGCGCGCTGTTCACAACACCCGGTCCAATTGGCTGGTGGCTGAACGGAGGGCTGGTTCCGGTGACGGAACAGCAGGAACCATAAGGTTTTTCCGGCCTCCCGTGTCTCCGCTCTCGACCGTCTCGAACAACGCTTTTCTTGCTTTAAGGCTCACGCCTTTTCAGGAGCAGTCGTTGAGGCTTAGCGCCGTTGCCGGGTGAAGGACGAAACGCAAGAAAGGCAAAGCTTAAATGGCTCTTTACGAACACATCTTCCTTGCCCGGCAGGATATTTCTGCCCAGCAGGTCGACGCACTTGTCGAGCAGTACAAGGGCGTTATCGAATCGTTCGGCGGCAAAGTCGGACGCATCGAGAACTGGGGTCTGAAGTCCCTCACCTACCGCATCAAGAAGAACCGCAAGGCTCACTACGCTCTCATGGACATCGACGCTCCGGCGGCCGCCATCCATGAAGTCGAGCGCCAGATGCGCATCAACGAAGACGTTCTTCGCTACATGACCATCGCCGTCGAAGCCCACGAAGAAGGCCCGTCCGCGATGATGCAGAAGCGCGACCGTGACGACCGTCCGCGCCGCGATGGCGACCGTCCGGACCGTGGCCCGCGTGAAGATCGTGGTCCCCGCGAAGACCGTCCGCGCCGTCCGCGCGAAGACCGTGCATAAGGAGAATTGACCAATGGCTGACGCATCCTCTTCCCAGGCACGCCGCCCGTTCCACCGCCGTCGCAAGACGTGCCCCTTCTCCGGCGCCAACGCTCCGAAGATCGACTACAAGGACGTACGTCTCCTGCAGCGCTACATTTCCGAGCGCGGCAAGATCGTTCCTTCCCGCATCACGGCCGTTTCCCAGAAGAAGCAGCGCGAACTCGCCCAGGCGATCAAGCGCGCCCGTTTCCTCGGCCTGCTGCCCTACGTTGTAGCGTAATGAATTGAAGCGAGGCTGCGTTTAACGCGGCCTCGCTTTTCCAGATCCTTCCGCGTTGGGCGCGGATCGATATTCTAAATCCCATGTTGGGGATGAGGCTCTCACGAGCGATCCTCTAACTGCTTAGTTTCAGCAGGACAGCGAAGTGCAAAAGTTGAACCAGACAGTGCTGATCTCCGGCGTTCTCGCCGGCATATGCGCCGCGTTTTTAACGCTTGGCGCAACGGCACAGTCGTCCTTTTCCTTCCTGCTCTATGCCGGCTCCGCCATGCCGATCCTGATCGCAGGCATGGGCTGGGGTAACCGCGCCGCCATCGTCGCCATCATCACCACCGCCATCATCGGTGCGCTGGTCATGTCGCCGCTGTTTGCGCTGACCATCGCGATCTTCACGCTGATCCCGGCGGGCTGGCTTTCGCATCTCGCCAATCTGGCGCGCCCGGCTTCCGAAATCGGCGGCCCGGATGATCTGCTTGCCTGGTATCCGCTCTCCGGCATCGTACTGCACCTGTGCATTCTGGTTTCGGTCGCCGTCGTCATTCTTGGCTGGATGATCGGTTACGGCCCTGATCTGGTCGCGCGCATGGTCGATATCATGATGACATCGGTGCAGAACCGCGAACCGCTGTTCGAGCCCAATGCAGAGGCGCTGGCGCAAACGAAATCGCTGCTCGTGCTGATGCTTCCCATTGTTCAGGGTGGTCTCTGGGTCATCCTTTTGTTTGGGGCCCATTATTTCGCGACCCGGCTGGTCGGCTCTTTCGGCAAGGGCCTGCGCCCGCGTGAGGATATTCCCTCGGCACTGCGCATGCATCGCAACGCGATCTTCATTTTCCTGGCCGGCATTCTCGCCATGTTCCTTGGCGGCGTGGCGGCCATGATCGGCGCGGTCATCTGCGGCACCTTTGGCGCGGGCTTCCTGATGGCGGGTTATGCCTCGCTGCACAAGCGCGCCCGCGGCAAGGACTGGCGCCTGCCCGTACTCGTTCTCGCATATCTCTCGGCGGTCTTTGTCTGCCCGCTGTTCATCATTCTCGTGTTCGGCCTCAGCGACGTGCGCAGCACGATCTCCCTGACGCCGGCGCGGAAAACCGACACTACGAACGAAACCAAACCATAGAAAGGATCAAGAAGATGGACGTTATTCTTCTCGAACGCATCAACAAGCTCGGCCAGATGGGCGAAACCGTCAAGGTTCGCGACGGCTATGCCCGTAACTTCCTGCTGCCGCAGGGCAAGGCGCTGCGCGCCAACGCCGCCAACAAGACCCGTTTCGAAACCGAGCGCGCAACGCTCGAAGCTCGTAACCTCGAGCGCAAGTCGGAAGCCCAGAAGGTTGCCGAAGCACTCGAAGGCAAGTCCTTCATCGTTGTCCGTTCGGCTGGCGAAACCGGTCAGCTGTACGGTTCTGTTGCTGCCCGCGACGTCGTTGAAATCCTGGCTGCCGAAGGCTTCAACATCGGCCGCAACCAGGTGGAGCTGAACACGCCGATCAAGACCATCGGCCTGCACAACGTTACCCTGCACCTGCACGCCGAAGTCGAGCTGCAGGTCGAGCTGAACGTTGCCCGTTCGGCTGAAGAAGCAGAGCGTCAGGCCAAGGGCGAAAGCCTCACCTCCGCTGACGCCATCTACGGCGTTGACGAAGACGCGCTGCGTCCGGAAGACTTCTTCGATCCGGAAGCTGACCGCGACGGCGACGACGAGTAAGATCTGGCCTAACGGTCAAAGGAAAACCCCGGATGGCGACATCCGGGGTTTTTTGTTTGCGTGGTCTGAGTTTGCGGAGGGATACCCCCCTCCGCAAACTCAACGCCAGACTACCTCGCCGCCGTCTTCGCCCCATCGGGCGCCTTGCTCTTGTCCACATGCACCACCACAGACATGCCGGGCGAAAGTTCTGCCGCCAGCGGCTGATCCGCGTCGATGGTGATGCGCACACCGAGACGCTGGGCGATTTTCACGAAATTGCCGGTCGCATTGTCGGGCTTGATGACGGCGAATTCCGATCCCGTGGCGGGCGAAAAACGCTCCACATGGCCGGTCAGTTTGCGGCGATGCAGCGCATCGACGGAAATCGTAACCGGTTGGCCGACCTGCATGCCCGCAAGCTGGGTCTCCTTGAAATTGGCGATAACCCAGACATCATGCGGCACAACGGCCATCAGCTGCGTGCCGGCGGTGACATATTGGCCAGTGCGCACGCCGATTTCGCCGAGCCTGCCATCCACGGGCGCACGGATTTCGGTATTGGCGAGGTCGATCCGGGCAAGCTCGACGGCCGCTTCGGCATTTGCGACCGCAGCCTGCAGGGAACTGCGGTTAACGATGATGGTCTGCAGATCCTGCCGTGAAACCTCAAGGGCGGCTTTCGCCTGCGAGAGCGATGCCCGCGCCTTTTCCAGTGCGGCATGGGCTTCTTCCTGAAGGCTGGAAGTTCCCACGCCGCTTTTTATGAGATTATCCTGCCGGTCGGATGCCAGCTGGGCCTGTTTCAGCGAGGCTTCGGCGCTGTCGACCGCGGCCTGGCTGGAAAGAATATGGGCATTGGCTGCATTTTCCTGCTGGCGGGAATTATCGAGAGCCGCCTTTTGCGTATCGAGCGTTGCTTCCGCCTGCGCCTGTTTCTGGCGATAGATGCGGTCATCGATCTTCGCCAGCAAAGCACCCTGCTTCACCTCCTGATAATCCTTCACCGGCACATCCACCACATATCCGCTGACCTGCGGGCTCATGGTCGTGACGTAACCGCGCACGAAGGCGTTGTCGGTCATTTCCACGGTGGAGAGAAAGGGCGGCAGCCGCCAGGCGTAAAGCACGAGCGCAACACCGGCGAAACCGCCGAGCAGCACGAGAATGGAAACGGGAGTAAAAAACTTCTTCAACATTTTGGCACTCTTGGAAGGTTCAAAACTGGGGGGCCGGTGCGGCATCGATGTCCTCCCGGAAAAGGAAGGGGCGGATGCGCAACCATGCGAGGTGGATCAAAAGCGCGGCCAGCGCCAGCGCGGAAACGACGGAGATGAGCAGGAACGTGTCATTATAGGCAAGCACATAGGCTTCCCGGCTGACCTGCTGGCCAAGCAGCGACAACCCCTCCGCCTTCAGCAATGCCGGATCGGTGATGACATGGCTGTAAGCACCGGAAAGCTGGGAGACACGCTGGGCAACGAGAGGGTTGGTGAGCAGGATGTTCTCCACCAGCACATTGGAGTGGAATTTCTCCCGCAGCGTTACGAAACTGCCGAGCAGGCCCGTCATCAGCATGGAACCGGTGATCTGCGTAAACAGGAAGATGGTGATGAAGTTCACCAGATAAGGCGCACCCCGGGCCAGTGCTGCGCCGAAACCCTTCGCCATGACAGGCGGCAGGAACATGGCCGCACCGAAGGCGATCATCATCTGGCTGAGATACATCTGTTCGGGGCGGGTGAGGTTCGTCGACTGGCTGTCCATAAAGGAACCAGCCGCGATCAGTGTCAGCGCAATGACATGGGCGGTTTCGACATATTTCGTCAACATCAGCCATGCGCAGGCCGCCCCGCCAAGAATGGTGGCAAGCAGCACGAGGGCATAAAGCATGGTGGTCTGGTCGTTGAGCAAGCCAAGCTGCTGATAGAAGCTGACCGCGGTGGAGGATTGTTCCGACGAGACCGCCCGGTAGACAAGCAGGACGGCAATGGCGTGCAGGTTGGTTTTGGAGAAAATCCAGCGCAGGTCGAGCAACGGGTTCTTACGCGGCAATTCGATGAAAGCCATCAGTGTCAGAAGCGCGATGGATGTCGCCAGCAGCGCGCCAAGCCACCAGGTTTCGAACCACCAGTAGAACCGGCCGAGCGTCAGCATGACTGCAAGGCAACCGAGACCGCCCGCAAACAGGAGATAGCTGAGGATATCCATACGCTCGATCACCTTCGCACGCGGTGGCGGTGTGACCTTGAGGACGTAAATCATGGCGAAGGAAATCAGCGCAAAACCGACCTCCATCGAATAAAGGGCATTCCAGCCATCGATCGCCAGCAGCGAGGGTGACACCATGCGCGCAAGCGGCGCCGACAACAGCGTACCTGTCAGTGCAATGCTGAATCCCAGTGAGAATTTTCGTGCGGGCGGAAAGGCCTCAAGAATATAGAGAAAGCCGAGCGATGAAATCGGCGCGGCGGCCATGCCGCTGACGAAGCGGATGACGATGGCCGAATGCAGGTCCGTCACGAAGAGGTTGAGGCAGGAAGCAACCACGAAGGCGATGATCGAAAGTTCGGCGAAGGGCCGCAGGCCATATTGCGCGCGCACCTTGAACAAGGCGATGGAAAAAGTGGCATAGGGTGCCATATAGGCAGCGGATAACCAGGCAACCTCGGCCACCGTCGCCGAAAATTCGCCCTGCAGCTGGTAGATATTGGCCATGACGAGGTTCATGCCGAGCCCCTGCGTAATGAAAAACGACAGGCCTGCAAAAATGAAACACAGCCGCAGCCACAATGGCCGCTCCACCGGCTGAGGTGCAGCTGCGGCAGACGGAGCCTGCGTGCCGCTCCCGGCGCCGGCGTCCGGTGATTGAGCCGGGCCCGTCGTTTCTGTGGGGCCATTGGCGGGCCTGTCCTTTTCGGCGGCGTCCGACGCTGCCGTTAGCGGTAAAGAGGTGCTCACGATTGCGCCCTCCCCGCTGCAAGATTTTGCAGATTGGCCGAAAGCCGCCGCATGACATCCAGCGCCATTGCCAGCTCCTGCGAGGAGATATCGGCGGCGATTTCCGAACGCAGCGACTTTGCCATTTCCTGCACCGTCTGCGAGGTTTCTTCGCCCTCCGCCGTCATGTGAATACGTTTGGCACGCCGGTCGTTCTCATCGGATCGGCGTTCGATGAGGTTCTGCTTCTCCATGCCATCGAGCACCCGCACCAGTGTCGGCGTCTCGATTTCCATTTCCTCGGCAAGCTCCGTCTGCGTCAACGGTCCGCGCCGCGAGAGCGCGAAAAGCGCACGCGCACGCGCCAGCGTCAGCCCGCTTTCCCCTACCCGCGCATCGAAAAACGCGCGCAGTTTGCGGGTGAAAGCGGAAACTTCATCGAGAAGCTGTTCCTTGTCGGTCTCGCGGGACATGTCAGCAAGCCTTATAATTAGTACACTACTTATTTTCTGCCTATTTATTCGTAAGGCTGACGATTTTCAAGTTTCTTTCGTGCCGGGTCTGCCATGCGGTAAACTCATGGCGGCGAATCACGTTGCCGGGAAATTTCCCGCTTTGTCCCCATCCCGCCTGTGGATTGCTGGGGACAACTGAAGATGTGATCCGACTTCGCTCAGCGGACGTCGGCCTGCCATGGAGTGTTGCAACAATATCATTGACTGCAATGGCACAGAAAGCCAAACCCGAGGTGTAAGAACAGGCAAAGGGAGATCGCGCAAACCATGAACGACGCTGTGAGAAAGATCACCCCCGCGCAACCGGCGGAACCGCATTACCGCGAAGCGCCGAACAATATCGAGGCCGAACAGGCGCTGCTCGGCGCCATCCTCGTCAATAACGACGCCTATTACCGCGTATCGGACTTCTTGAAGCCCGTGCACCTCTACGAACCGCTGCACCGCAAGATTTTCGAGGTGGCAGGCGATATCATCCGCATGGGCAAGACCGCCAATCCGGTGACGATCAAGACCTTCCTGCCGGCCGACGACAAGATCGGCGACCTGACGGTGGCGCAGTATCTCGCGCGTCTGGCGGCAGAAGCCGTGTCGATCATCAACGCGGAAGATTACGGCCGGGCGATCTATGATCTGGCGCTGCGCCGCGCGCTGATCCAGATCGGCGAGGATGTCGTCAACATCGCCTATGACGCGCCGCTCGACATGCCGCCGCAGGCACAGATCGAAGACACCGAACGGCGCCTGTTCGAACTGGCGGAAACCGGCCGTTACGACGGCGGCTTCCAGTCGTTCAACGACGCGGTGGCGCTGGCGATCGACATGGCGGGCGCGGCTTTCGAGCGCGACGGTAACCTCTCCGGCATCTCCACCGGCATCCACTCGCTTGACGCCCGCATGGGTGGCTTGCAGCGTTCCGACCTTATCGTGCTTGCCGGTCGTCCGGGTATGGGCAAGACCTCGCTTGCGACCAACATCGCCTACAATATCGCCGCGTCCTATGAGCAGGAAGTGCAGCCGGACGGCTCGTTCAAGGCGAAAAATGGCGGCGTTGTCGGTTTCTACTCGCTCGAAATGTCCTCCGAACAGCTGGCAACGCGTATCATTTCAGAGCAGACCGAAGTTTCCTCGTCGAAAATCCGTCGCGGTGACATCACCGAGGCCGATTTCGAAAAACTCGTCGCCTGCTCACAGATGATGCAGAAGGTGCCGCTTTACATCGACCAGACCGGTGGTATCTCGATTGCCCAGCTTTCCGCGCGCGCCCGCCGCCTGAAGCGCCAGCGCGGCCTCGATGTTCTGGTGGTCGACTACGTTCAGCTGATGACCGGCTCCGGCAAGAGCGGCGAAAACCGCGTGCAGGAAATCACCCAGATCACCACAGGCCTGAAGGCGTTGGGCAAGGAACTCAATGTTCCGATCATCGCGCTGTCACAGCTCTCCCGTGCGGTGGAAAGCCGCGAAGACAAGCGCCCGCAGCTTTCCGACCTGCGTGAATCAGGTTCCATCGAGCAGGACGCCGACGTGGTGCTGTTCGTGTTCCGCGAGGAATATTACGTCAAGAACATGGAGCCGCGCGATCCTGCCGATCCGAAATATGCAGAGTGGGAAGCGCTGTTCGACAAGGTAAAAGGCACGGCTGACGTCATCATCGCCAAGCAGCGTCACGGACCGACCGGCACCGTGAAGCTTGCCTTCCAGTCCGAATTCACCCGCTTTACGGACTTGGCCGATCCGAGCTTCAGCCAATACGAAGAACATTGAGGCGAGGCAGCCTTCTATCAATAACGCCCCGTCCTGTTTCAGGGATGGGGCGGAGTCTTTTCAACGGCTTGGAACTGATCCCTCAGAACCCGATTCATCGATTATCCCCTTAGGCAATGCAATGACCTGATCGCCGGCGCGAATGCTGCTCTGGCGGTGGGTGATGGCAATGATGGTGATATCGCTGTCGACCCGTCTCAGCTGTTCCATGATTTCCCGCTCCGTCTCCTCGTCCAGCGCCGAGCTTGCCTCATCGAGCAGCAGAATGGCCGGTTCGCCGTAGAGCGCGCGAGCAAGGGCAACCCGCTGGCGCTCGCCGCCGGAAAGCTTCAGGCCCCTTTCACCGACAATCGTATCGAAACCCTCCGGCATCGCCTCAATCCTGTCGAGGATGGCGGCCCGTTCGGCGGAGCGGCGCAGTTTTTCCTCATCCAGCGCCCGCCCGAGCACGATATTGCTGCGCAACGTATCGTTCAGCAATTGCACCTCCTGCGGAACGATACCCGCCGCGGCGAACCAGTCGTCCCGGCCGATGGCTGTGAGATCGGCGCCATCGACAGTGATGCGCCCGGATTGCGGCACCATGGTTTTCTGCAAAAGCCGGAAGAGTGTCGATTTGCCGGAGCCGGTCTCGCCGGTAATGAAGGTCAGACGTCCTGGCGTTGCGGTGAAAGAGACGCCTTCAACGCCGCGACCGTTTTCGTAGCGAAAGCCCACCTGACGGAACTCTATCACTCTGCCCGACAGCCGCAACGGGCGTGTATCCGGAGACTCCTCCTGCTCTTCTGGCTCATTCCACATGCGGGCATAGGGCGCGAAGTGGGCGAAGGACCGTAGCGCCTCACTGATGGATTGCCCGATCAGTTCGAAAGGCATGTTGAGCTGAAGCAGAAGCGTGTTGAAGAGAACGATATCGCCGATCGAGAGCTCTCCGGCCTCGTAGCGCGGCAGAAGGAGATAAAAGCCTATGATCATCTGCACGCCCAGAGCGAGCGAGATGGTAAAGACAAAACCGATACGGCGCAGGGAATAAAGCCGCCAGTTCCGGTAGATCGAGCCCGCATTCTCCGCAAAGCGACGCTTCATCCACGCCGTGCTGCCCGTGTGCCGCAAAGGCTCGATCATGCCTATGGCGTTTCCAACAAAACCGGCATTCTGCTGTCCGGCTTCGATGGCCTTTTCCAGAAATGGCGAGGTCAGCCGGTTCGAGGCAAGGGTGAGCGCGATGAAGGCCGCACCATAGAGAATGACGATGGCCACCAGATCCGCACTGAGGACCGCCCCCAGCAACAGGGTGCTGAACACAAACGTGGCGAGGCCCGGAACGAAATAGATAAGACCGATCTGCATGATTGCAGATGCGGCCGAAGCGCCCCTTGTCTGTGCGGCCTGAATTTCCGCCGGGTTGTGATCATTGAAGAATGACGCGTTTTTATGGACAATGCGCTCGAAGAAGTGCGTCGTAGCCACATATTCCAGCCGTTCCGAATGGATGACCGACATATATTGCGTAGAGCGCTGAATGGCCGTCGCCAATGCCGTCAGGCCGGCATAAAACGAAAATCCAAGCATCCACTGCCGCGGAGCGTCCGGCAGATCGTCGATCAGGCGGGAAAACACATAAGGACCGGCGGAAGCGAGAAGAGACCCGCACAGGATCGTCAGCAGCAAAAACGTGATCGACGGCCATGAGGACTTCAGGTCTTCGGCATAAATCCTGGAAAGCGGCTCGAATGCAATTTCACGAATGCCCGTCATCTCTCTCTCCCGCCGGCCGCTGCGTGACAAATGCCACAGGCCATTGGATAGCCGCCAGATGCCACCTCCTCAACCCCGTCTCAGGGGCTTCGATCTGGGTTTGATAGGATGCTGAGACGATATTCTAACGGGCCGGCGCTTCCTGCGGCCCTTTGGAGAGAGTCTTTTCAGCCGGTTGAGGGGATCGCTTCACAAACCGATTCCGCGCAGCAGCGCCACGGCCGCCACGCCGACTGTTGCCGCCGGCAGAAGGCTGAGGCGCAGCGCCGCGACAGCGGTGACCGCGCAGGCGATGGTTTCCGCCGGTCCGCTGGCAAGCGCAGTCGGCGTGACGACGGCCATCAGGACGGCGGGCGGCACTACGCCGAGGGCCTTTTTAAGGCGCGCGGTCAGGGTAAACCGACTGACAAGCAACAGGCCGCCGAGGCGTGTTGCGACGGTTGCCGCCATCATGGCGAGAATCGTCAGCAGCGTATTGAGGTCGAGGGTCATGCCGGCTGCTCCGCCTGTTCATCATGGCCGAAGGCGGCGACAGCGAGGCCCGCGAGCGCACCGGCGGCGATATACCAGGCTCCGGGCACCAGCGCATGGGTGAGACAGGCGGCGGAGGCGCTTGCCAGAAGCACCGAGCCCGTTTCCCGGCCCTTCCAGAACCCCATGAGCAGCACGATAAACACCGCGGGAAAGGCGAAATCCAGCCCGATGACCGACATGTCGCCCATGACCGAACCCAGCAAAGCACCGGTGAGGGTGGCCAGGTTCCAGACGATATAGATCGACAATGCAGCGCCGGTGAAGAAACCCGCCGTCAGCCTGCCGGCGATGACACGAAACTCCGACAACGCCCAGGATTCATCCGTCAGCACCAGCATGGCCGCATATTTCCGCCAGCCCCGGAAATCGTCCAGCTTGCCAGCGATGGAAGCGCTCATCAGCACGTGGCGCAGATTGACGAGCAGCGCCGCAAAGCCGAGCGCGCTCCAGCTAGCCGGATGGGCCCATAAGTCCATCGCCACGAATTGCGAGCCGCCGGCGAAGACCAGCAGCGACATCAGCGAGGCTTCGAGCGGCGACAGGCCCTTGCCGATGGCGACCGCGCCAAACACGACGCCGATCGGCACCATGGCCACGAGCAATGGCGCGGCGGCCCGTAATCCCGCGACGAATTCCGTCCTTTTGTCCCATATCGACATCGCTTTCTCCCTTTCAGGAGAGCGATTACGCGTAAGACATCCACCGGTCTTGTACGAAAGTGACGTCACACAGGAATGCGTGTGCCGGCATCACCCCATGCGAAACTGGCCCGGGGTAATGCCGGTGCGCGCCTTGAAATGCCGGGTGAAATGCGCCTGGTCCGCAAAACCGCACATCGCCGCCACCTCGGCCGGCATCTCGCCGGCGCGCAGAAGCCGACGCGCCCTGCGGATGCGCACGTCGGTCAGATAGGCGTGCGGGGTGATGTGGAACTCTTTCCTGAAAGCACGGATAAGGTGTGCGCGGCTGAGACCGGCAATGGAAGCCAGTTCCTCAAGGCCGATATCGGTCTCGTAATTGTCGGAAAGATAGTCGCGGGCGGTGTAAACCGCCGTTTTCTCGCGCTTTTCGACCGGCAGGATAATGGCGCTGCCATGCCTGCCGAAAAGGGCGGCGAGAACCGAGAACATGCCCTCATCCGCCTCGAGGGCACCGGATTTCTCCTCCAGACGCCGGTGCGCCATCTGAAAGGCGGCCGCCATCTGCGGATCGCGCGGCAGAAACTTCGGGAATGACGGCGTACCGTGGAAGGCCCTGCCCGTCACATCCTCGATGATATCGCGCAGCAGTGCCGTGTCAGGATAGATCATCCGGTAACGGTAACCGCCGCCGCCTGGTGCACCATCGTGAATCTCGTCGGGATTGATGAGATAGAGATGCCCCGGCCCCGTCTGTTCGGTGGTGCCGTGAATGGTGGAAATCTGCGAGCCGCTTTCGATGGCGCCTATCGAAAACGTGTCATGGGCGTGAGGCGAATATTCATGGGTGAGAAACGTAGCACTCAGGCATTCCATGCCGCCAAAACGTCCGTCCCGCCAGAAACGCGTGGTTTCCGTCGTGGCGACGGGCATGAAATCGAGGGCCTGTTCCTGCGAAACATTGTGCATGAGCGAAGTTTAGAGCATTCGATCCTTACCGTCTTGAACAAAAGTGCTAGGGTCTGGTCGGTTCCAAAATCAACCGGACGCATGGCATGACAGACGACTTCGAGGATACATTCGCTGAAACCGAAACCGACGCTTTCGAACAAGCGCCACTGCGGCTGACCGTCGATCTCGGTGCGCTGGCCGATAATTGGCGGGACATGAGGAGACGCTCCGGCAAGGCGCGGACAGCGGCCGTCGTGAAGGCCGATGCCTATGGCCTCGGCATCGAGGATTGCGGCGCAGCGCTCTACCATGCCGGCGCGCGCGACTTCTTCGTGGCAACGGTTGCCGAGGGTGAGACCCTGCGTTCCTATGCACCTGAAGCACGCATCTTCGTCCTGTCAGGCATCTGGCAGGGCCAGGAACGGCAGGTCTTCGACAATGATCTGGTGCCGGTTCTTGCCTCCGAGGAGCAACTCTCCTTCTGGATGGCGACGGTAGCCGAGCGTGGTGATCACCCCTGCGCACTGCATGTGGACACCGGCTTCAACCGTCTCGGATTGCCGCTCGACGATGCGCTGTTTCTGGCCGACGACGTGACCCGGCCGGCAAGTTTTGACCCGGTTCTGGTGCTGTCCCATCTCGCCTGTGCCGACACGCCCTCCTCGCCGATGAACAGGGCTCAGCTCGAATCATTCCGGATGGTTAGCACTGCTTTCGAAGGTATCGAATCAAGCCTCTCGGCTTCCGCCGGTATCTTTCTCGGCCCGGATTATCATTTCGACCTTACCCGTCCCGGCATAGCGCTCTATGGCGGAGAGGCGGTCAACGACGTTGCAAATCCCATGCGGCCGGTCGCCAAAGCCGAAGCGCGCATCATCCAGATCCGCGATGCGGGCGAAGGCCAGACCGTCAGTTATGGCGGCACCTTTCTGCTGAAACGCGCAAGCCGCCTCGCCATCGCGACTGTCGGTTACGCGGACGGATACCAGCGTTCGCTGTCCGGTTCCGGCATTCCGCTGCGCGAAATGGGCCATGGCGGCGCATACGGTGTCGTCAACGGCCACAAGGTGCCGGTTGCTGGCCGCGTCACAATGGACCTCACCATCTTCGACGTGACGGATGTTCCGGCCAATGCCATTCGAACCGGAGACTATGTCGAGCTTTTCGGTCCCAATGTGCCCGTAGACGAGAGTGCACGGGCGGCAGGAACGATCGGCTATGAGATGTTGACAGGACTTGGTCTGCGATATGAGCGGCAATATCTGATGGCGGATGACTGAGACGCGCCTTTAGCGCTTGGAAAGCTCACGCGACCTGTGTTAAAAGAGAACAAAAGGAGATCGAAATGCCCGAAATCCATTTGAGCGAGCAGGACGAGAAATTCATCGAGGAGCAGGTGGCGGCTGGCGTCTATAGCGATGCGGATGCAGTGATTTCCGCTGGACTTCGCTTGCTGGGCAGCGATGAGGGAAAGAAAGCGGCACTCAAGCTGCTGCTGCAGGAAGGAATTGATGATGCTGACGCCGGCCGTGTTCACAGCTATCGGTCGCGAGATGCTTTCCTGAGCGACATCAAGAACCTGTCCGCGCAACAAAAAACGGGGACCGATCATTAATATCCGGACCGTTATCTGGACCGCGCGGGCAAGGCAGGACGTCGCTGAAGATCACGCCTATATCGCAGTGGAAAATCCGGCCGCGGCCGACCGTCTCGCGCTTGAAATTTTTGACAAGGTCGAATCGCTAGCGGCGCTCGGCCTGTCCGGCGTCTCACGAAGCAGCTATGGAGCAGGGCTTCGCAGCATTGCCTATCGGGGCCGCGTGATTTTCTTCCGCATCAACGAGAATGAGCTTACGGTCCTGCGCGTCCTCCACGGCCACCAAGACATCTCCGCAGAACATTTCAAACAAGAAGAAAACTGACATAGATGGCCAAAGCCAAGACTCAATTCGTGTGCCAGAACTGCGGCACGGTTCATACCCGATGGGCGGGAAAATGCGAAGGCTGCGGCGAGTGGAATACCATCGTCGAGGAAGACCCGATGGGCGGCATCGGATCCGGCCCGGGCAAGGCTCCCAAGAAGGGCCGGCCAGTCACACTCACCTCGCTTTCCGGTGAAATCGAAGAAGCCCCCCGCATCCCGACCGGCATCAGCGAACTTGATCGGGCGACCGGCGGCGGTTTCGTGCGCGGTTCGGCCGTTCTGATCGGTGGGGATCCCGGCATCGGCAAATCGACGCTCCTCATGCAGGCGGCCGCCGCCCTTTCGCGGCGCGGCCATCGCATCATCTATGTCTCCGGCGAAGAGGCGGTGGCGCAGGTGCGTCTGCGTGCGCAACGTCTGGGGGCTGCGGAAACCGATGTGCTTCTGGCGGCGGAAACCAATGTCGAGGATATTCTGGCGACGATTTCCGAAGGCAAGCGGCCCGATCTCGTCATCATCGATTCCATCCAGACATTGTGGAGCGATACCGCCGATTCCGCCCCCGGCACGGTGACACAGGTGCGCACCGGCGTGCAGGCGATGATCCGTTTCGCCAAGCAGACAGGCGCGACCATGGTGCTTGTCGGCCATGTCACCAAGGAAGGCCAGATCGCTGGCCCGCGCGTGGTGGAGCACATGGTCGATGCCGTCCTTTATTTCGAAGGTGACCGCGGCCACCATTACCGCATTCTTCGAACCGTCAAGAACCGCTTCGGGCCGACCGATGAAATCGGCGTGTTCGAAATGTCGGATCGCGGCCTCAGGGAAGTGTCCAATCCATCCGAACTGTTTCTGGGAGAACGCAACGAAAAATCACCGGGCGCTGCGGTTTTTGCCGGCATCGAGGGGACACGCCCCGTGCTCGTTGAAGTGCAGGCGCTGGTCGCGCCAACCTCGCTCGGTACACCGCGCCGCGCGGTGGTCGGCTGGGATTCGTCGCGACTCGCCATGATTCTCGCGGTATTGGAGGCCCATTGCGGCGTGAAGCTCGGTCAGCACGATGTCTATCTCAACGTCGCCGGAGGCTACCGGATTTCCGAGCCGGCCGCCGATATGGCTATTGCTTCTGCGCTGGTTTCCTCGCTTGCCGGTCTTGCCCTGCCCGCCGATTGCGTCTATTTCGGCGAAATCAGCCTGTCGGGCGCGGTGCGCCCGGTCTCGCATACGGGCCAGCGATTGAAAGAAGCTGAAAAACTCGGCTTTTCCGCCGCACTTCTGCCTTCTGCTTCGGCTGAATTGCCGAAAGGCGGCAAGGGGCGCTGGACGGAAATCGAAAGCCTTCCGGACCTCGTGGCCCGCATCGCCGGCTCCGGCAACCGGTTCAAACAGGTTGAGGACGACGAATATTGATCCTTTCGCCAAAGGAAACAGTGGTGTAAGAGGATCGCAAAATTGGCAAGGCAGCGCCTGACAGGGCGTCGCACCTCCGGAGTTGGTATATGCCCATTACAATTTTCGACGGCATCGTCATCGCCGTTGTTCTTTTCTCCGCCATTCTCGCGATGGTCCGCGGTTTTTCCCGCGAAATCCTGTCGATTGCGAGCTGGGCCGGTTCGGTCGCCGCCGCCTATTATCTTTATCCGGTCCTGCTGCCCTATGCGCGCAACTATACCGATGACGACAAGATCGCCATTGCCGGTTCGGCGGGCGTCGTTTTCCTCGTCTCGCTGATCGTGATTTCCTTCATCACCTCGCGTATTGCCGATTTCATCATCGACAGCCGCATCGGCGCACTGGATCGCACGCTGGGCTTCCTGTTCGGCGCGGCGCGCGGCATCCTGCTTCTAGTGGTCGCCGTCGCCTTCTGGAACTGGCTGGTGGATGTGAAGACACAGCCGGAATGGGTGACGCAGGCGAAGTCCAAGCCCTTCCTTGACGGGCTGGTTGGCAAGCTGGAGGCGGTTCTGCCTGACGATATCGAGCCGCAGATCCGCGCTCGCATCCTTGGAAAACCGCAGGAACAGACGACCACGCAGGCGCCTGCCGAAGATGTGCCGGCAACAAATCCGCCGGCAACGAATAATTGACACAGTGTCGCGTCTTGCAATGCATGCAAGGCGCGCTATTTGTGCTAAATATCAAGCACGACACAGACGGACCGACCGGGGGAAACACTCACCGGAATGGTCTTTCTTTTTTCTCGGTAGAGAGCAAGGGCAAGCCGGATGATTGAGCCGCTTTCGCATTCCAAGTTTCCTGAGGCCACTTTCAAGGAAGAGATCGACGGCGATACGCTGCATGAAGAATGCGGCGTTTTCGGCATTCTCGGCCATGCCGACGCCTCGGCGCTGACCGCGCTTGGCCTGCATGCCCTGCAGCATCGCGGCCAGGAAGCAGCCGGCATCGTCTCCTTCGATGGCAAGCGCTTTCATCAGGAACGCCATATGGGCCTCGTCGGTGATCATTACACCGATCCGGCAACGCTTGCCCGCCTGCCCGGCTCCATCGCCATCGGCCACACCCGTTATTCCACCACGGGCGAAGTGGCGATGCGCAACGTACAGCCGCTGTTTGCCGAACTGGAAGAAGGCGGTATTTCGATTGCCCATAACGGCAACTTCACCAACGGCCTGACACTGCGCCGCCAGATCATCGCGACAGGCGCCATCTGTCAGTCGACCTCCGATACCGAAGTCGTGCTGCACCTCATCGCCCGCTCCCGTCATTCCTCCACCGCCGACCGTTTCATCGATGCCATCAGGCAGATGGAAGGCGGTTACTCGATGCTGGCGATGACCCGCACCAAGCTGATTGCCGCGCGTGACCCGATCGGTATCCGCCCGCTGGTCATGGGCGAGCTGGACGGCAAGCCTATCTTCTGCTCGGAGACCTGTGCTCTCGATATCATCGGCGCGAAATTCGTGCGCGACGTTGAAAACGGCGAAGTCATCATCTGCGAGATCCAGCCTGACGGTTCGATCACCATCGACGCGCGCAAGCCCTCGAAACCGCAGCCGGAGCGTCTCTGCCTGTTCGAATATGTCTATTTCGCCCGTCCCGATTCCGTCGTCGGCGGCCGCAACGTCTACACGACGCGCAAGAACATGGGCATGAACCTTGCCAAGGAAGCACCGCTCGAAGCCGATGTGGTGGTGCCCGTTCCCGATGGCGGCACGCCCGCAGCGCTCGGTTTTGCGCAGGAAAGCGGCATTCCCTTCGAATACGGTATCATCCGCAACCATTATGTCGGCCGCACCTTCATCGAGCCGACCCAGCAGATACGCGCCTTCGGCGTCAAGCTCAAGCATTCCGCCAACCGGGCGATGATCGAAGGCAAGCGCGTGGTGCTGGTGGATGATTCCATCGTGCGCGGCACGACCTCGGTCAAGATCGTGCAGATGATCCGCGAGGCCGGCGCCAAGGAAGTTCATATACGCGTTGCCAGCCCGATGATCTTCCATCCGGACTTCTACGGCATCGACACGCCTGATGCCGACAAGCTGCTGGCGAACCAGTATGCGGATGTCGAGGCGATGGCGAAATATATCGGCGCCGATTCGCTGGCGTTCCTGTCGATCGACGGGCTTTATCGCGCGGTGGGCGGTGAAAACCGCAATCCGGCGCGGCCGCAGTTCACCGACCATTATTTCACCGGCGATTATCCGACCCGCCTCCTCGACAAGAACGGCGAGGCGATGGGCAGCAAGATTTCCATGCTGGCCAGCAACGGCTGATAATCCCGACAGAACAAGCGGCCACCGGTCTCCGGTGGCCGCTTTTTTCTTGCCTTTTATCAGCCCGCGAGCTGCGGCAATTTAATTGCTTGCAGCAGGCGGCTGCGGCTTCGTACAAGGAAGCGCAATCATTTCGGGGGAGACCATGACTATCGATCTCAAGGGCCGCATCGCTCTCGTCACCGGCGCGTCGCGCGGCATCGGCTATTTCACCGCGCTGGAACTCGCCAGGGCCGGCGCGCATGTCATCGCCTGCGCCCGCACGGTGGGCGGCCTTGAGGAACTGGACGACGCCATTAAGGCCGTCGGCGGCACCGCGACGCTGGTTCCCTTCGATCTCTCCGACATGAAAGCCATCGATGCGCTGGGCGCCAATATCTACGAGCGCTGGGGCAAGCTGGATATTCTGGTCGCCAATGCCGGTGTTCTCGGCGTGATCTCACCGGTTGGCCATATCGAGGCAAAGGTTTTCGAAAGGGTCATGACCATCAACGTCACCGCCACCTGGCGGCTGATCCGCTCGGTCGAGCCGCTGCTTCTCAAATCTGACGCCGGTCGGGCATTGATCCTGTCCTCGGGTGCCGCTCATAGCTGTCGTCCCTTCTGGGGCGTCTACTCCACCTCCAAGGCAGCTGTGGAAGCACTTGCCCGCACCTGGGCGGCGGAGACGCAGAAGAGCGCGCTTCGCGTCAACAGCATCAATCCCGGTGCCACGCGCACGGCGATGCGCGCGCAGGCCATGCCCGGCGAAGATCCCGCCACCGTGCCGCACCCGTCAGAGGTAGCCGCAGCCATCCTGCCGCTTGCTTCGCCCGATCTCAAAGAGACCGGCAAGCTCTTCCTGGTCCGGGAAAACCGGTTCGTGGATTACCGTCCGCCGGAGTGATGCCGGTCGGCGGGTCAGCCAACGTCACGAGAGAAACGCTTGACCGCGCATGACCGCCGCGCCATAACGCAAGTCATGAAAACGACGATCTGCACCTGCTGCTGAAATAATTTTGCTGGTTCGCCACCGGCCGGCTCGTTTTCGTCTCCCGCAAGGTCTTACAGACAAACGGCCCGGTCAGGACAACTGACTGCCTCTAGGGAATTGCCGCATGTCCTTGCGCCTGAAACTTCACAACACGCTGACCCGCGAAAAGGCGGAATTTGCGCCCATCGATCCTGAAAACGTGCGCATGTATGTCTGCGGCCCGACGGTCTATGATTTCGCCCATATCGGCAACGCGCGACCCGTCATCGTGTTCGATGTTCTCTTCCGGCTGCTGCGCCATGTCTATGGCGAAAATCACGTCACCTATGCCCGCAACATCACTGACGTCGATGACAAGATCAATGCGCGGGCGCTGCGGGACTATCCGCATCTGCCGCTCAACGATGCCATCCACGCCGTGACGGAAAAGACGGCTGACCAGTTCCATGCGGACGTCGCGGCGCTGGGCTGCCTTCAGCCAAGTGTCGAACCGCGCGCGACCGACAATATCGCACAGATGATCGACATCATCGAGAAACTGATCGCACGCGGCCACGCCTATGCGGCCGGGGGCGAGGTCTTGTTCGACACTCGCTCCATGGCGGATTACGGGCAGCTTTCGAAGCGTCCGCTGGACGAGCAGCAGGCGGGCGCGCGCGTGGCGGTGGATGCCCACAAGAAGAACCCCGGCGATTTCGTGCTGTGGAAGCTTTCCTCCCACAACGAGCCCGGCTGGGAAAGCCCTTGGGGCCGCGGCCGTCCCGGCTGGCATATCGAATGCTCGGCTATGTCCGGCCGCTACCTCGGTGACGTTTTCGACATTCACGGCGGCGGGCTCGACCTCATCTTTCCACATCACGAGAACGAAATCGCCCAATCCCGTTGCGCGCACGGCACGCATGTCATGGCGAACGTGTGGATGCATAACGGCTTTGTGCAGGTGGAAGGCCGCAAGATGTCGAAGTCCGAGGGCAACTTCGTGACGATCTATGAATTGCTGCACACGGAGAAATTCGGCGGCCGGAAATGGCCGGGCGAGGTTCTGCGTCTTGCGATGCTGATGACGCATTATAGAGAGCCGATCGATTTTTCGGTAAAGCGTCTGGAAGAGGCCGAACGCCTGCTCGCCAAATGGCCGGCGGCGGAAGCCTCCGATGCCGCGCCGGATGAAACCGTGCTCGAGGCGCTTGCCGACGATCTCAACACCGTTGCGGCCGTGCAGGCGCTGCACGCATTGGCGCACGCGGCCAATGTGGACCCATCCAAGCTGCCGGCCTTCGCGGCGAGTGCTGCCCTCTTGGGCGTGCTGCCGAAGAAAACTGAAATGGACGAGGCCATCGTTTCGGCGGTCAACGCTCTGGTGGAATTGCGTCTGGAAATGCTGAAGGCGAAGAACTTTGCAGAGGCCGATCGGTTGCGCGATGAGCTTTCGGAGAAGGGCATACAGTTGAAGGATGGCAAGGACAAGGAGACCGGGGAGCGGACGACGACCTGGGAGTTGAAGCGGTAGGGCTTGCGTCCAGCGCTTGAGGCTGCGGCTTGCGGTTTACCCCCCTCTGCCCTGCCGGGCATCTCCCCCACAGGTGGGGAGATCGACTCGTTGTTAGGCCCCGCATTTCTCTTCGGTCGAAATGGAGCGACGCAGGCGCGTCATGCCGATCTCCCTCCTTGTGGGGGAGATGCCCGGCAGGGCAGAGGGGGGTATCCTCGCCCACCACAATACGCTTGCGATTTTAAGTTCCCTCAACCAATCTAAGGCGAGGCACTAAACGGCGAGCCAGATCATGCCGCATGCAGATGTAGACCCAATGCATCGCAAATACGCGAAGCAAATGCGGAAAGTAATGACGGATGCCGAGCTGAAACTCTGGAACGCAATTCGCGCCCATCGCCTTGAAGGCTTGAGTTTCCGCAGACAAATGCCGATTGCCGGTTTTATCGTCGATTTCGCCTGTTCCGATCATCGACTTATTATCGAGATCGATGGCTCTCAACATACATCCGAGGCAGCTTTACACTACGATCATGAAAGAACCGTGCGGCTTGAAAAAGACGGCTGGACCATCCTCCGCTTCTGGAACCATGACGTCCTCACAGACTTAGATAATGTCTGTCTCCACATTATCAGAACGATCCGGGAGGACCGAAGATGACGACATATACCGGCGGATGCCAATGCGGCGCGGTCCGTTTTCGCGCCACTGGCGACCTGAAAGACAGTTCCATTTGCCACTGCCGCATGTGCCAGAAGGCTTTCGGGGCTTATTACGCGCCACTGGTTTCAGTTCGCAATGTGGAGTTCACATGGACGCGCGGCGAGCCGAAACGCTTCCAGTCCTCCAGCGTCGTGAAGCGCGGCTTTTGCCCCGAATGCGGCACGCCGCTAACCTATGAGGCCCCGGATGGCATTGCGGTGGCGGCCGGCGCCTTCGACGATCCCGCCGCGCTGCCGCCAACCATCCAGTGGGGCGTGGAACGGAAGATCGATTTTGTCGACAACCTCCACACCCTGCCCGCCGTTGCGACCGAGGACGACCTGACGCAGGTCGACTACCTTGCCAATCTCGTTTCCTATCAACACCCCGACCACGACACCGAAAACTGGCCACCGGAGAACAGACAATGAGCGAAACGGGTTTTTCCGGCGGCTGCCAGTGCGGCGCCGTGCGGTTCCATGCGGGCAAGCTCGGCAGGGCCTCCATCTGCCACTGCCGCATGTGCCAGAAACATTTCGGCAATTTCTTTGGCGCACTTCTGACTGCCGATCAGGCACATCTGACCTGGACACGCGGCCAGCCTGCCCTCTTCCGCTCGTCGCAGAAAATCCATCGCGGTTTCTGCAACAAGTGCGGCACACCGCTGACCTATCATTATCCCGGCGGCGTGGAGATCGCGATCGGCGCTTTCGACCATCCCGAGAAGATAGAGCCGCAGGTGCAGGTGAACATCCACAAGCGTATGCCGTGGATCGAGCAGCTCTTCGCCAAACCGGCAGTCGAACAGGGCGTCGATGAGGCCGAGATCACCTCCTACCAACATCCGGATCATGACACGGCCGAATGGCCGCCTGAGGAACGATAAAACATGACTGAAGAACTGCGCGGCTTTTATCCAGAGATCGAACCCTTCGAGACCGGCATGCTCGACGTGGGTGACGGCCACACGATCTACTGGGAGCGGGTGGGCACACGCGGCGCTAAGCCGGCGGTCTTCCTGCACGGGGGCCCGGGCGGCGGGGTAAACCCCACCCATCGCCGGGTATTCGATCCCGATCTTTACGATGTCATCCTGTTCGATCAGCGCGGCTGCGGTCGCTCCACGCCACACGCGGAACTCGAAGCCAACACCACATGGCATCTGGTTGCCGATATTGAACGACTGCGTGAACTCTGCGGCTTCGAGAAATGGCTGGTGTTCGGCGGCTCCTGGGGTTCGACGCTGGCGCTCGCCTATGCCGAAACCCATCCGGACCGCGTCAGCGAACTGGTCCTGCGCGGTATCTACACTGTCACCCGGCCGGAACTCGACTGGTACTACCAGTTCGGCGTCTCTGAAATCTATCCGGATCAATGGGAAAAATTCATCGCACCCATTCCCGAATCCGAACGCGGCGAGATGATGCAGGCCTATAATCGCTATCTCACAGGCACTGACGAAACGAAGAAGCTGGAATGCGCGAAAGCATGGAGCCAATGGGAGGGCGCGACCATTGCACTCGTCACCGATCCCGACCGCGTCGAGGATTTCGGTGAAGACAAATACGCGATTGCCTTCGCCCGCATCGAAAACCACTTCTTCGTTAATGGCGGCTGGCTTGAGGAAGGACAATTGCTGCGCGATGCCGGCAAGCTCAGGAATATTCCCGGTGTCATCGTGCATGGACGTTACGACATGCCCTGCCCGCTGAAATATGCCTGGCAGCTGGCCAAGGCCTGGCCGGACGCGGATTTCCACATTATCGAGGCCACGGGACATGCGATGAGCGAGCCCGGCATTCTCGACCAGCTGATCCGCGCCAACGACCGTTTTGTCGGGAAATAGTATTTATTTCAGCACGTTGTGGCGGCAGGATAAGATGATGATTCACGCAGGGGTTTCCTGCGGGGATCATCTACCCGGCGCTGATCAGCACGTTTGAAAGGCAAAGCGCCTCTTATTCATGCAGTTTTTCTCATGAACCCTTCACGGAAATGAATTGGCCGCCATTGTGCCGATCCGTTATAAAACGCCATCCGAACAATTGGCGGTACTCCCATGGCACTCGACAAAACGCTTCCAGCCCAAGAGGGCGGCGACAGCGCGCGCGGTTTTGCTTTCGCGCTTTCCGCATATCTTTTGTGGGGTTTCCTGCCCTTCTACATGAAGGCGGTTGCACATATTTCACCGATCGAGGTCATCGTGCATCGCGTCGTCTGGTCGGTGCCGATCGCAGCGGTGGTGCTGATCGTGCTCGGGCGTACGGCTGAAATCCGTACGGCGCTGAGAAGTCCGAAGATGCTTGCGATGGCGAGTCTTACGGCTGCGCTCATCAGCATCAACTGGGGCGTCTACATCTGGTCGATCGGCGCGGGTCGCGCACTTGATGCCGCGCTCGGCTATTTCATCAATCCGCTGTTCAGCATCTTCCTCGGTGCCGTACTGCTGAAGGAAAAACTCTATCCGGCGCAGATCGCCGCCATCAGCCTCGTGGCGGTTGCGGTGGCCATCCTCACCTGGCATGCGGGCAGCCTGCCATGGGTTTCCATCGCGCTCACCGTTTCCTGGGGCTTTTACGCCTTTTTCCGTAAAACCCTGCCCATAGGCGCGACGCAGGGCTTCCTGCTGGAAGTCATGCTGCTGTCTATTCCCGCCGTGCTGGTCATGATCTGGCTTGCGTTCAGCGGACAGGCGCATTTCATGGGCGGCAATTCCGCCGATACCTGGCTTCTGGCGGCAAGCGGTCTCATCACCGCCGTTCCCCTCATTCTCTATGGCAATGGTGCGAAACTGCTGAAGCTCTCCACCATCGGCATCATGCAATATATCGCGCCGACGATGATCTTCCTGATAGCCATTTTCATCTTCAAGGAACCGTTCGACATGGTGCGTCTGGCGGCTTTCGCAATGATCTGGGTGGCGCTTGCGATCTACACCGGCTCAAGCCTGCTGCGGCTCAAGCGATGACCAAATCCTTTCTCACTCCTGCTCCCTGAAACAGGAGTGAGGTAGCCAGGCGTCAGTAATCCACCAGCAATTGCGGGTTTCCCTCGTAGCCGAAGCGCGGTTTGACACCGAGAAGGCCCGCCGTCTGGGCGATGATCTCGCGCGTCATGGGGGCCGCTGTTGAGGCTGCCGTGCGGCCGCCATTCACGCCGGTCCTTGGCGCATCGATCATGGTCAGCACGACATATTTCGGCTTGTGCATGGGAAAACCGGCCACGAAGGCGTTGAAATTGATGTCCTTGGCGTAACGGCCATTGATCACCTTGTCTGCCGTCCCCGTCTTGCCGCCGACATGAAACCCCTCCACCTGTGCGCCACGGCCGGAGCCCTTGATGCCGTTCCAGTTGAACAGGTAACGCATGTCGGCGCTCGTCCTGTCGTTGATGACGCTGCGCGCAAGCGATGCCGCAGTCTCTTTCGAACGCGGCAGAAAGGTCGGAGAGATCAGGCTTCCGCCATTGATAAGGGCTGCAGCGGCCACCGCCGTCTGCAACGGAGTGGTAGCAACGCCATGGCCGAAGGAGATGGTGACGGAATTGATTTTCTTCCAGTTTCTCGGCTGGGTCGGCGTGGCAACGCCGGGCATTTCCGTGTCCATTCTGGTCAGCAGACCAAGCTTCGTCAGGAATTGTTGATGGCCCTCGACACCGACCCTGTCAGCCACCGCAGCCGTGCCGATATTCGATGAAAATTGAAACACTTCCGGAATGGAGAGCGGCCGGTTTCTTCCCTTGAAATCCCTGATGGTGAAGCCGCCCATGCGGATCGGCCGCGACGCATCCACCACCGAATTGAGCGTAATCGCCCCGGCATCCAGACCCATGGCGAGCGTGAAGCTCTTGAATGTGGAGCCCATCTCGAAGGTGGCGTTGCTCATCCTGTTGAACCAGCCTTTTTCATACTCCTTGTCGACGCTGCCATCGGCGAGGGTGCGGGAAGGTTCGTTCGGATCGTAATCCGGGACGGAAGCCATGGCCAGCACTTCGCCCGTCTCCACATCGAGGATCACCGAACCGGCGGCTTCGGCCTGATAGGCACTTTTCGCCTTCACGACCACGTCGCGAACGATGTTCTGTACCCTGAGATCGATGGACAGCCGCACCGGTTCCAGTGGCGTGCCGCTGGCAAGACCCACAGCGCGCAGATCGGCCAGCCCCTGCTGGTCCAGGTAACGCTCCATGCCGGCGAGACCCTGATTGTCGACATTGACGTGGCCGATAATATGCGAAGCGGTTGGGCCGCCCGGATAAAACCGCCGTTTTTCCGGGCGGAAACCGATACCCGGTATGCCGAGATTGAGAATATCCGCCTGCTGCCGCGGCGTCAGCTGGCGTCGCAACCACTGGAAGCCTGTATCCGAACGCAATCTACGATGCGTCTCGCGCCAGTCCAAATTGGGAATGACGGTCGCGAGTTTTTCCACCACCTCGTCCGGATCGACGATCCTGCGCGGATCCGCATAAAGCGATACCATGTTGAGATCGGTCGCCAGAAGCGTGCCGTTGCGGTCGACGATGTCAGGCCGTGAGGCGATAGCGTTGACGCCGGAATTGATCCATGCGGTGGAAACGGGTTCGGCAAGCCCATATTGAACGAGGCGCGCCGCGGCGACGGCGTAAATCGCAATGAAGACAGCGATGACGATCGCAAGCCGCGTCTTTGCCTCCGCCCGGCGGCGGGCGACCGAACCGAACACGACCTCCCTGCCCCGCAGCGGGTTTCTCTTGATAATGAAATGCGTCCGGCTCTTCAGCCGCATCACGAAAGCAATCATTGCCGATGACACCCACCCGAGGCGGCGGAGCAAAATTCCGCGATAACCAACGCCTGGGAAACGGTGACACAGGATCAGTCGCCGGGCCACGAAAAGGACGGGCGGAAGGATGCCGCCGTTAAATCTATATTAATATACATTTAAAATTGTAACGAGCCGCCCGAGCGGCCGTTAACAATCGCCGGGCCTACAGGCGCGAAATCACCGAAGGGTCGCCTTCAGGGTTCTGCTGCGCCAGCGCGCGGTCGATGATGGCGGGCACGATATCCTTCACCTCGTCAATGATGAGCGGGTTGAGAAGGTGCGCGCGGTGGATGAAGCCCTGGTCGCGCATATGTTGCACGAGTTCCAGCATCGGGTTCCAGAAACCGTTGATATTGGCAAAGACCATTGGCTTCGCGTGACGGCCGAGCTGCGCCCAGGTCATGATCTCGACGATCTCTTCCAGCGTGCCGACACCGCCCGGCAGGGTGACGAAAGCATCCGAGCGCTCGAACATCATGTGTTTGCGCTCGTGCATGTCCTTGGTGATGACAAGCTCGTTCAATTGTCCGAGAGAATGACGTGTTGCCTCCATGTCGACCAGAAATTCCGGTATGATGCCCGTCACTTCGCCGCCATTGGAAAGAACGCCGCTGGCAACTGCGCCCATGATGCCCTTGGTGCCGCCACCATAAACCAGGCGAATGCCGTTTTCGGCAATGGATTTCCCAAGCGCACGGCCTGCTTCCATGTGGGCGGGATCACGTCCGGGCTGGGAGCCGCAATAAACGCAGATGGATCGAATCGCTGTATTTTTGTCCGTCATGAAGGGAAGGAACTATGTGCGATGCGGCACGTCAAGAAAATTTGGGAAATCCCTTGCAAATATGGCCTTTTGGCCACTCACCGCTTGTCTGGCGCTAGGTAAGACGCTAGCAATCTCAACTCGTGTGAAAAGCTTGAATTATCCGGAGCACCCAGGATGAAAAACAATAAAGCCGGTTTGCTGGCGCTGATCGTGTTGGGGATTGCATCCCTGCTCATGATCTTTTTCGTCCTGCCGCGGATTTCAAACGACGGCAAGCCGATCGGCGACGCCATCAACGAGGCGGGCAACGCCGTGAAGAACAGCGTGGAAATGGGCGCCGACAAGGCGGGCGACATCCTGTCCGATGCGGCAGAAGAAACCGCCAATATCGCCGACAAGGTCGGCCGTCTGGCGGCTTCCGCCACACAGTCGATCAAGGATCTGACCACGCTTTTCGCCGACAGCAAGGTTCCCTCCGACGCCGATTTCGCAGCGGCGCGCAAGAAGGTCGAGACCTCGCTCAAGGAACTGACGAATATCGAAATTCCCGAGTCGCTGGATGAAACGACGTCGCGGCTCATCACCACAGCCCGCACCGCCGCCGAGCGCACCACGGCCTTCCTGCGCGGCCTGCCTGACAATGCGGCGGCAGCGGCGGCGCAGGTGCGTCGTCTCGCGGGCGTCTTCGCCGGCACCGACGATGGCGCGCCCGAAGCGGCGAAGCCGGCGGCGGCGCCAGCCGATGCCACGCAGACCTCTTCCGGCGCGCCGACTTTCGACGTCCTGCGCGTCGAGCCTGATGGTTCGGCGGTTGTTGCCGGCAAGGCGCAGCCGGGTGCGAAACTTGAAATCCTGAGCAACGGCAAGGTCGTCGCCCAGACAACGATCGACGGCTCCGGCGATTTCGCAGCCGTTTTCGACAATCCCCTGCCGCCCGGCGACCATGAACTGGTGCTGCGTTCGACCGATACCGCCGGCAAGGCGACGCAGTCTGAGGAAGTGGCGACGGTTTCCGTTCCGGAAGGCAAGGCCGGCGAGCTTCTGGCCATGGTTTCAAAGCCCGGCAAGGCAAGCCGGGTCCTCGCCATGCCGGAGGCGGCCCCTCCGTCGCTTCAGCCGCAAACGCCATCACAACAGCCTGCGGCAACGGCTGCGACCAACGCCAATGCGGCCTCCGTACCGCTTGCCGGCGCTGCCGCCGCTCCGTTGACGTCGAGCGTCCAGGTCACTGCCGTCGAGTTCGAGGGATCGAAGATTTTCGTCGCGGGTTCTGCGCCCGCCGGTTCGACGGTTCGCGCGCTGGTCGATGACAGGGAAATCGGCAAGGCCACAACAGAAGCCTCCGGGCATTTTGTCATCGAAGGCGACGTCGATCTCGCCGTTGGCAGCCACATCATCACCGTCGAGGAGCTGAATGCCGACGGCACCGCGAAAGTGCGCGTGCGCGTTCCGTTCGAAAGGCCGCAGACCGACCAGGCAACCGTCGCGATGCAGACGTTGTCTGCTTCTTCGTCAGCGGCAACGACCGCAGTGCCGGCCGAAAACCAGAGCACGGCAAGCGACCGCGCCGCTTTCGAAAAGCTGCGCACCGATGTCGCCAAGGCCTTTGGCATCCTCTCCAATCTCTACAGGGACCAGCCGACACCGGCGCTCGATCAGGCAATAGCCGGCCGCTCTGCCGTGGTGATTGCGCTGAAATCGCTTTCGGAGTTCCGCACCGCGGCAGCCACCGAGCCGGACTTCACAGCCTTCGCCGGCGACATCGCCGGCAAGGCGCGCCAGCTGCTGACATCGGTCGAAGCCTGGCCGAATGACGTGGCGGCAATCGGCAAGGGGCTGGCTTCGCTGGCCAGCAGGCTTGCCGAACTCCACATCACCGCGCCGCCCGCTCCCGCGCCACAGGCGCCAGCCGGTCCGCAGACCTTCGAGCAGGCGCCGCTGGCCGAAAGCCAGAACAGCGTCATCATCCGCCGTGGCGACACGCTGTGGCAGATTTCGCGCCGCGTCTATGGTCAGGGCGTCCGTTATACCACGATCTATCTCGCCAATGAGGACCAGATCAAAAACCCTGACCTGATCGAGCCCGGCCAGATTTTCGGCGTGCCGAAAGAGGCCCTGCCGAATGCGGAAGAACTTCACCGCAAGCGGTTGAAAGGTGGCACTTGAGCAACTGAACCGTTGCGGTAAATCCGCAACGATCCTATCTGTGACGCGCGCGGCGGCTTGACCAAAGCCGCCGTCATGCTGTCGGCTTCCGGCAGTGACCGGAGAGTATGATGGCCACGAAGAAAAAAACCATTTCTGCGGATTCCAGCAATCCCACCCAGACGCTGATCAATCTCTGGCCCTATATGTGGCCGGAGGGGCGGTGGGATCTGAAGATGCGGGTGGTCTGGGCCACCGTATACCTTGTTGTCGCCAAGCTGGTCCTCATCTCCGTCCCCTATTTCTTCAAATGGGCGACGGACGCGCTGAATGGCAGGCTCGATATGGCGGGGCTGGTCCCGGCCTTCCTGCTGGGCGCGGTCGCCATTGTCATCGCCTATAATCTGACGCGGCTGATACAGGTCGGGCTTAACCAGCTGCGCGATTCGCTTTTCGCCAGCGTCGGTCAGCACGCGGTCCGCCAGCTGGCCTACAGAACATTCGTACACATGCACCGGCTTTCGCTGCGCTTCCATCTGGAGCGCAAGACCGGCGGGCTCTCGCGGGTTATCGAGCGTGGCACCAAGGGCATCGAAACCATTGTCCGCTTCACCATCCTCAACACCGCGCCGACCTTCATCGAATTCCTGCTGACGGCAATCATCTTCTGGGCGTCCTACGGCTTTTCCTACGTTCTCGTCACGGTCATCACCGTCTGGGCCTATATCTGGTTCACTGTCCGGGCCAGCAACTGGCGAATCTCCATCCGCCGCGCGATGAACGACAGCGACACCGATGCCAATACCAAGGCAATCGACTCGCTGCTGAATTTCGAGACCGTCAAATATTTCGGCAATGAAGAGATGGAGGCGCAGCGCTTCGATGTCGCAATGGCGCGTTACGAAAAATCGGCGATCTCGATCTGGACCTCGCTCGGCTGGCTGAACTTCGGCCAGGGTGTGATTTTCGGCCTTGGCTCCACCGTCATGATGGTGATGTCGGCGCTTGCCGTGCAGCGCGGCGAACAGACGATCGGTGATTTCGTCTTCATCAATGCACTTTTGCTGCAACTTTCCGTGCCGCTCAATTTCATCGGTTTCGTCTATCGCGAAATCCGCCAGGGCCTCGCCGATATCGAGCAGATGTTCGAGCTTCTGGAAGTGGAAGCCGAGGTTACCGACAGGCCGGGTGCGACGCCGCTCGCCGCCGGTCCCGGCGCGATCTCGTTCCGCGACGTGCATTTTGCCTATGATGCCGAGAGACCGATCCTGAAGGGCATTTCCTTCGACGTGCCGGCGGGCAAGACAGTTGCCATTGTCGGGCCTTCGGGTGCAGGAAAATCAACGATCTCGCGGCTACTCTACCGTTTCTACGATATCCAGGAAGGGGCGATCACGATTGACGGGCAGGATGTCCGCGACGTGACGCAAAAGAGCCTCCGTTCCGTCATCGGCATGGTTCCGCAGGATACGGTGCTGTTCAACGATACACTGGCCTACAATATCCGTTACGGCCGCCCTTCGGCGAATGACGAAGACATCACGGCGGCAGCGGATGCAGCCCAGATCAGCGCCTTCATCGGAAAGCTTCCGGATGGCTACGCCACCATGGTCGGGGAGCGCGGGCTGAAGCTCTCCGGTGGCGAAAAGCAGCGTGTGGCGATTGCCCGGACGATCCTCAAGGCACCGCCGATCCTGATTCTCGACGAGGCGACCTCGGCGCTCGATACGCATACGGAGCAGGAAATCCAGAGCGCGCTTGATATCGTTTCGAAAAACCGCACCACACTGGTCATCGCCCACCGGCTCTCGACGGTAATCGGCGCAGATGAAATCATCGTGCTGAAGGAAGGGCTGATCGCGGAGCGCGGCACGCATACATCCCTGATGGCCCAGAACGGTCTTTACGCCTCGATGTGGAGCCGCCAGCGCGAAGCTATCCGGGCCGAAGAGATGCTGCGCCATGTTCGCGAAACCGACGATCTCGGTGTCGTGGACCGCGGCGAACCAGCGCATTGAGGCGCATAAACGCCTGATAACGGCCCCCGCATGGCAAGGGGACCATTGCCGGGCGGTCCGTTTGGCTGTAACCAGCTAGGCAAAATTTGTCGCACGTCCGTATGGATCATGTCGTATCACGACCACATATAGACGCGACAGACAAAACCGGAGCAAGGAACCATATGAATCTGTTCGACACCATTCGCAACACCATCGTACCGATCCACAAGGAAGGTTATGTCTTCGTAGCCGCTTTCTTCGTGGCATCGCTGGTGCTCGGCTGGATCGCCGAACCGCTGTTCTGGGTCGGCCTGGTGCTGACGGCCTGGTGCGCCTATTTCTTCCGCGATCCCGAGCGCGTGACGCCGCAGGATGACGACCTGATCATCAGCCCCGCCGATGGCAGGGTTTCCGCCGTACAGACCGTCATCCCGCCGCTGGAACTGGAGCTGGGCAAGGAGCCGATGGTGCGTATCTCGGTGTTCATGAACGTCTTCAACTGCCACGTGAACCGTTCGCCGGTCCGCGGCCGCATCGTCAATGTTGCCTACCGTCCCGGCCTGTTTCTCAATGCCGAGGTGGACAAGGCTTCCGAGGACAATGAGCGCAACGGCCTCGTCATCGAAACGTCGCATGGCAAGGTCGGCGTCGTGCAGATCGCCGGCATGGTCGCTCGGCGCATCGTCTGCTGGGTCAAGCCAAACGAGCCCGTCGATGCCGGCGAGCGTTTCGGCCTTATCCGCTTCGGCTCGCGCCTTGACATCTTCCTCCCGGAAGGCTTCCAGCCGCGTGTATCCGTGGGTCAGACGGCAATCGCCGGCGAGACCGTGCTGGCAGAGTTCGGTTCCGCCAAGGGTCCGCTCCTCAGCCGCCGCGGCTGATGACGATCAGGAAAGACATGCGCCATGGAAACGCCGATCGCCGAACCGCCGCAGAACGGAAAACATGAGGGCAGAAAGGACAGCGGCCGCGGGCCGCGCCTGAGAGAAATTCCCTTTCGCCTGCTTGTTCCCAATCTCATCACCGTTCTGGCCATCTGCGCCGGCCTCAGCGGCGTGCGGCTGGCCATCGAAGGGCGTTTCGAACTCGCCGTTGGCATGGTGCTACTCGCGGCCTTCCTCGACGGCATAGACGGGCGCATCGCCCGCATGATGAAAGCGACGTCCAAATTCGGCGAACAGATGGATAGTCTGGCCGATATCGTCAATTTCGGTGTCGCGCCCGCGCTGGTGGTCTATGCCTATCTTCTCGATCAGGCGCGGTCGATCGGCTGGATCGCCGCCCTCATCTATGTCATCGCCGCGGGTCTGCGCCTGGCGCGCTTCAACGTCATGATCGAACGGCCGGTCAAGGCGCCATGGCAGAACGAGTTTTTTGTCGGCGTCCCTGCCCCGATGGGTGCCATGCTGGTGCTGCTGCCGGTCTATCTCGGCTTCCTCGGCGTCGAGCCGGACAAGCCATTCGCTTATGTCGCTGCCGCCTATACCGTGCTGATCGGTTATCTCCTTATCAGCCGCCTCCCGGTCTGGTCGGGAAAATCAGGCACAAGCCGTATCCGCCGCGATCTCGTGCTGCCGATGATCCTCGTCGTCGTTCTCTATGTGGCCATGCTGATGAGCTTCACCTGGGAGGTGCTGGTTCTCACCGTTGCCGCCTATCTCGTCTTCATTCCCATCAGCGCGCGGCTCTGGCACCGCCGATACGGTACGCTGACGATCGAAGAGGACGCGCATGACGACGGAAATGGCGGCAATGGCCTCGATCGCAGCATTTAAAACCGCAGGTATCATTTTTCTTGCTTCACCTATCTGCGCCGTGGCGCAAAATGTCGCACCCTGAACGGCCGGCTTTGCGTTTTCCGCCTCGAATCCGTCAAGATTAGCCGCGAAAGAAGGGGCTCACACGCATCGCAACGGCGTTTGGCGTGAATTGTGGAGAGAGAAAATGACGAACGAGACGAAGGCACAGCCGCAGGCAAAGCCGGACCTCAAAAGCCACTACCGCCCGCTCGGGCTGAAGGCTGTCGCGGCCGCAGCGCTGATGTTGAAGCGCAAGCCCGCAGCCAAAACCGCTTGAAAATAAACGATTTTTCTTAAATCGGACAGGTCGGCGCGTGATAGGTCAGCTGACCGAAGATGGTCAATCCGGGGTAACCGAGCACAACACGGCGCTATGAATGGCGCCGTTTTCTTTTGCTACCGTCATGCGCCATTCCGGCCAGGACCATGGAGCCAATCCGTTATAGTGTAACGTGACTGCAACAAAACCATGCTAAAGTATTCGACTTCCACGAGACGACTGTACGGACAGTCTCGCATCAATTACTGAGAAATTACAGATTTTCTACTTTAGAGATTCATTCCTCTGCGGTTACCAAGATTTCCAATACCGTGACGTGCGGTGGCGAAAGAATGAAGTTTCGTGGAGACATCATGAAAACGGCCATGGGGGGCTTGGGCGGCATGCAGGATAAAATCCTTCTGATTGAAGATTCCGTTGCTCTGTCCATGCTGCTGAAGACGCGCCTTTCGGAAGAGACGCAGGCCGAGGTGATCCATTGCGACAGCATGGCCGCGGCCGATACCCTGCTGCGCGCCCATGATTTCACGCTGGCGCTGACGGGTCTCAATCTTCCCGACGCTCCGAAGGGTGAAATTCTGGCGCTGCTCTCCGAACGCAAAGTGCCCGCCATCGTCTTCACCGCCACAGTGGATGAGGAGGCGCGCAAGCGTTATGCCGAGAAGAAGATCATCGACTATATCGTCAAGGACGGTCACCGCACCGTCGACGCGGTGGTCAAAACCGTCGACAGGATTCTGACCAACAGGCAGTTTTCCGTTCTGGTGGTCGATGATGCGCGGACCGCGCGCTCCGGCCTCGTGGAAATTCTGGAACGGCAGAACTTCAAGGTCAGCGAGGCGCATTCGGGCAATCGCGCGCTGGAAATCCTGGCGCAGGACCCGTCCATCCAGCTCGTCATCACCGATTATCACATGCCCGATATGGACGGCTACGAACTTACGCGCCGCATTCGCGACAGCCGCTCCTCGGAGGATCTGCGCGTGATCGGCATATCATCCTCCACGGACCGGCTGCTTTCTGCAAGCTTCCTGAAAGCGGGCGCGTCGGATTTCGTCTATCGCCCCTTCGTGCCGGAAGAGTTGCAGTGCCGTATCGACAACAACATAGAAACGCTGAAACAGCTCAAGCGCCTGCGCGAACTGGCCGAGCGCGATCATCTGACAGGCTTGCCAAACCGCCGCTCCTTTTTCGAGCGCACCCGTGCGCTCATGGACGTTATCAATGACAATGACGAAAATGGCGCCGTCGCCATCCTCGACATCGATCACTTCAAGAAGATCAACGACACGCTGGGGCACGATGCGGGCGACCGGGCTCTAAAAAAGTTGGCGGAGCTTCTGCATGACAAGTGCGACGCGCACCGCCATATCCCCGCCCGTCTGGGCGGCGAGGAATTCGCGGTCTTCCTGCGTGGCCTGGATGCCCACGCCGCCTATGCGTTCTGCGAAGAATTGCGCGCCCATGTGGAAAAAAGCGGCCGACAATTGAGCGGCAGCAGCCTCGCACTGACGATTTCGCTCGGCGTCGTAGAGATCGAGAAGGGCGAGCCCTTCGACAACCAGTTGAATGCCGCCGATCAGCTGCTCTATCTCGCCAAGGCGAACGGCCGCAACCGCGTCTATTCCGATATCATGATCCAGGAAGGTTTGCAGAAGATCGGGCGGAACGGCTGAGTTTCTTCCGGAACTGAGGCATGGGGAGCCAGCGGATGAGGCTTGTTTCTTCTCCCCGCCGGGGAGAAGCCCGTGGCAGCGGGATGAGGGGGCAAGCCCACCGTATATCTCTGCCGTAGCCCCCTCATCCGACCCTTGCGCCACCTTCTCCCCCTCGGGGAGAAGAATTGGCGGCAATGTCAGAGCTTAGATAACCAGCCTCACACGCTGCGCAAAGACGTCAAAACAGCGACATCTGCCCCTCGTCCTTCGCCGGTTTGATCTTTGCCAGCGGCACGCTTTCCGGCACTGGCTCGATGAGATCGGCGCCGACATTGGCGACCTTGTTGACCTTGTCCGAGACGGGAATCATCTCAAAGAAATCATCCTGAACCGGCCGCATCAGATCGGCGACCTCGCGTGGTTCCTGGGTCTTGCAGTCGAGCCAACGGCTGAAATCCTCAGGCGCGATGACAACGGGCATGCGGTCGTGAATGCGCCCGATGGCGGCATTGGCGGCCGTGGTGAGGATAACGCCGGTATCGACCTCCGAACCATCGGCCGAAGACCATGTCTCCATGAGACCGGCGAAGGCGACGATGCCGCCTTTCTTCGGGCGAATGAAATAGGGCTGCGGTTTGCCGCCCTCTTCCTTCGGCGGACGTCGCCATTCATAAAAGCCGGTCGCAGGCACGAGCACACGGCGATGGCGCATGGCGGCGCGGAAGGAAGCCTTGCCGATTGCCGTTTCCGAACGCGCGTTGATGAGCAGCGGAAAATCCTTCGGGTCCTTGACCCATCCGGGCAGGAAACCCCACCGAACCAGCACTGCCCGGCGATTGGGCAGGTTACTGCCGCGCTCCTGCCGTTCACCCTCCATGACAATCAGTATCGGCTGCGTGGGCGCGATATTGAAGCGGGCGGGGAAATCCTCTAGCCCGATCAGGTCAAGATAATCGGCAATCTCTTCCGGCGTCGCTTTCAGGACGAAACGTCCGCACATATGTTTCTCCTCAACCCCGCGGCCCGAACAGGATGATGGTGGCCCCTGCGAGACAAACGGCGCCGCCGGCGATATCCCATTTGTCCGGCGCGTGGCCCTCGACGCCCCAGAGCCACAAAAGCGAAGCGGCGATATAGATGCCGCCATAAGCGGCATACGCCCTGCCTGCGGCCTCCGCTGGCACCAGCGTCAGGAGCCAGGCAAAGGCGGCCAGCGACAACATGCCCGGCAACAATATCCACGCCGTTCTGCCAAGTTTCAGCCAGGCCCAGAAGGAAAAACAGCCGGCAATTTCGGCAAGAGCCGCCAACGCATAGATAAGATAGATCTTCATTCCACCGTCTTCTGCCTGCACAATCGAACCGATTCTGGACTATAACATCGGCGCAGAAACCGGAATCGATTTTTCCAGACCGTCCGACCGAGACACGCGAAACCTTACATGACCGTACGTATCAAGCCCCGCCTCGCCTCCTCCGCCATCGTCAGAAATGGCGACCGGCTTTTGCTCGTGCGCCGCATCAACCCGCCCTCGAAGGACATGTTCGCCTTTCCCGGCGGCCGGGCCGAGGAAGGCGAAACGCCGGCCGAGACGGCGCTACGTGAACTGCACGAGGAAACCGGCATTGTCGCACGCGATCCGCAACTTTTCGCGACCTACGATCTTCCCTCGCACGATGCAAACGGGACCCTGACGAGCCATTTTTTGCTCTCCGTCTTCACCGTGGAAACGGATGCCGATCCGCTTGTGACCGTCGGTGATGACGCAGCGGACGCAGGCTGGTACACGCTTGCGGAAATCCGCCGACTGCCGGCCCCAGAAAGCGTGGTGGAATGCGCCGAGCGGCTGCTAGCATGATTGCCAGCAGGGCAGAATCGCGATTATCTAGACCCGTCCGCCCGCCGGATGTTCACGAGTATGTGTGGGGCAGAATAAAATTTTGATACGACCAACCATTTTCCTGTCTCTTTTCCTGACCATGCTGCCGACCGGGCAAAACGGCGCCGTTTACGCGCAGCCTTCCAAGGCAGCATCCGAGGCACGTCCTGCGGAAACGGCGCCTCCCAAACCCGCGCCCTATGACGACAAGCTGGCACGGCTGTCGGAAATATTGGGTGCGGTGCAATATCTGAGAACGCTGTGCCCTTCTTCCGGACCGGAGGACTGGCGCAAATCGATGGGCGACCTTCTGGCTGCGGACACGGCCAACGAACCTGAACGACGTCAGCGCATGACGGCTGCATTCAACCGTGGATACCGCTCCTTTGCGGCCATCCACACCAGTTGCACACGTGCCGCCATCATGGCAGAAGAGAACTACCGTAACGAAGGGGCAACACTCGCTCAGGAAATCGCGTCCAGGTTCGGAAATTAGAGGATTATTAACCTCTTTTCGCCGCAGCCCGTGCCGTTTTGATAAAAGGCTGCTAGTGTTGTTAACAGGGTGGTAAGGACTTGCCCGCCCTGTCGAGGATGAAAAATGCAGACAAGCCGTAACGAAATCGACGATATGATCGTGCATGAAAAGATGCAGGTCGCTCTGGAACACCAGAACGAGGCATGGGCTGACGGCATGGCCGACGGCATCGAGCCGGAGATCATCGCCGATGCTGCAATCGCTCTGGCCATGCGCGAAACCATCCGGATCCACGGCGAGGCTGGCGCGGAAGCAATGCTGGAATCGCTGCGTCAGCGCATGCTTCAAGGCGAATTTTCTCCGCAGCGGGTGATACAGTAAAGCCGGGGTCTATCATGTCTTGCCTGAGCAAGGGGCTTTTGCGCTCTTCCGCCCTGCTATCCATCGTGCTCGCTCTGACCGCCGGGTCGATTGGCCTGCCGGGCCAAGCCTTTGCGCTTTCCGAGCTGAAGCCGGCCCAGAACAACGAAGGCGAGCCACAGGCTCAGAAGGGCGAACAGCCTGAGCAGACCGCGCCCGCCGAGCCGGACGAAATCGAGGGCGATTCGGAAGGCATTCCCCTGCCCGACCCTCTGGTCGACCGATCTGCCGCCCAGACGAACCAGCAATCCTCCAAGCCGGACAATACCCCCGAAATGTCAGTGGTCATCGAGCACGATATTTCCAAGGCACCGGAAGCCGTACGCAAGCTGCGCCAACAGATCATCGACGCGGCAGCGACGGGCGATATTGAAAAGTTGCGGCCATTCATCGCTGCTGGCCAGAAAGAATTCCGCATCGACGGCAATGACGGCGAAGACCCGATCGCAGCACTGAAAAGCTATTCAGGAGATACCGACGGGCTGGAAGTGCTGGCGATCATCATCGACCTCCTGTCGACCGGTTACGCCCATATTGATGCCGGCACGCCGGACGAAGCCTATGTTTTCCCCTATTTCGCCGGAAAGCCGCTCAACACGCTGACACCGCCGGAAAAAGTGGAACTGCTGCGCATCATCACCGCCGGCGACCTTGCGGATATGCAGGAATACGGCAATTACAGCTTCTATCGCATCGGCATCTCGCCTGATGGCAAGTGGAAGTTCTTCACCGCCGGCGATTGATCCTATCCCGGCGCTTGCCGTTCTTTTGCAAAAATCCTAACTGTGCGGAATGAGCGTCCGGCACCGGTACATGTGCTGTTGCCCAGACGCATAGTCTCGACGAACCGAACGGTGACGCCATGCCTTCCGCTTTTCTTCCCGACCGCCGCCTGATCCGGATTTCCGGCACCGGCGCCGAGGAGTTTCTGAACAATCTCATTACCACCGATGTGGAGCATCTGCCTGAAGGGGAAGCCCGCGCCTGCGCGCTTCTGACCCCTCAGGGCAAGATCCTGTTCGATTTCCTCATCGCGCGCGACGGAACGGACTATCTCATCGAGATCACCGCGTCCGAACAGGAAGCGCTGTTGCGCCGCCTGACGATGTACAAGCTGCGCGCTCCCGTCGATCTGAAAGCGGAAGCCGCCGAAGGTGTGAGCGTTTTCTGGGGGGAACAGCCACCTCAGCCGGCGTTAAGGGACGGCCGTTTCGCCAAGGCGGGTCTCGATCTATTCCGCATTCCGGGCGCAACTGCCGCTGGCGACGCAGCCGTCTATGATGTGCTGCGTGTCGAATACGGCATTGCCGAAGCTGGCCGCGACTATGCGCTGCAGGATGCTTTTCCGCATGACGTGCTGATGGATGTGAACGACGGGGTGTCATTCAAGAAGGGCTGCTTTGTCGGCCAGGAAGTTGTATCGCGCATGAAACATCGCGGCACGGCAAGGCGGCGTGTTGTCCTTGTTTCAGCGCAGGACGCCCTCCCCGGCAGCGGCGTGGACATTACCGCACAGGGCAAATCCGTCGGCACGCTCGGCACCGTCTGCGGCAACAAGGCACTCGCCGTCGCGCGCATCGACCGCATTGCCGCGGCGCTCGCGTCCGGCACGCCGCTTCTCGCGGAAACTGTTCCCGTCGCCGTTGCCCTGCCCGCCTGGAGCGGTCTTTCCTTCCCGGCGGCCGATCCGGCGGCACAGGCGGAGGAATAGAGGTGGCCTCCGTCAAAGGCCCGCGCGCCTGGCAGCGCATGCTGTCCGGACGGCGGCTCGATCTGCTCGACCCTTCGCCGCTCGACGTGGAAATCGCCGATATTGCCCATGGGCTTGCCCGCGTTGCCCGCTGGAACGGCCAGACGCGTGGCGACCACGCCTTTTCAGTCGCTCAGCACTGCCTCATCGTCGAGACGATCTTCTGCCGCATGTGCACGGCCGCGACCCCCGATGAAATGCAGATGGCGCTTCTGCACGATGCGCCGGAATATGTGATCGGCGACATGATCTCTCCGTTCAAATCCGTGGTCGGCGGCGGTTACAAGACTGTGGAAAAGCGGCTTGAGGCCGCCGTGCATCTGCGCTTCGGCCTGCCGCCGCATGCATCGCGCGAGTTGAAGGACCGCATCAAGAAGGCCGACACGGTCGCCGCCTTTTTCGAGGCGACGGAGCTTGCCGGTTTTTCCACGGCCGAGGCGCAAAAATTTTTCGGCCTGCCACGCGGTATTACCCGCGACATGTTCGACATCACGCCGCTTCCCTCCACGGAAGCGCAAAAGCTGTTCATCCAGCGTTTTGAGGCCATCGAGACCATGCGCGGGACGAACCCCGGGGGTGCCAAATGACGGCCATCGTGGTTTCACCGCTCGGACGGATCGCGGAAATGGCCGTGAAGCACAAGGCCCGGGAAATGGTGACATTGATCGCCAGGGAGCAGACATTTCACCGCCCCGCGGTTATTGCCGCCGAACGGCATCTGACGCTTGCGATGAACGACATCTGCTTCAAGGGTACCGGCAATCTTATCGCCCCTGACGATGCGCATGTGCTGAAGCTCATCGAGTTCGCGCATGAATGGGATCAGACGGCCCCGTTGCTTATCCATTGCTGGATGGGCGTTTCGCGCTCGCCTGCGGCTGCCGTCATCGCCGCGCTCAGTCTTTACCCTGATCAGGATGAGACTGAACTTGCGCTGCGTCTGCGCGCCGCCTCGCCCTATGCCACTCCGAATGCCCGCATCATCGCCATCGGCGACCGGCTGCTCGGCCGGAAGGGTCGTCTGGAGGCGGCTATCAAGGCGATAGGCAGGGGCGCGGACACCGACGGCAATGTGCCTTTCGTGCTGCCACTTCGCAGTTGACAACCGGTTTTGGCGGAACCCCTTCGGAACGCAGTCGTTACCAACCCTGAACGCAAATAAAATCACGGGACGATTCATGGAACAACAGGCAACGGATATCATTGTCGCATCGCAAGCGGCCGTAAGACAGGCGAGCGCACTGGCGGTGCAATATTCCTTTTCGGTGATCGGTGCACTTCTGCTGTTAATCGTCGGCTGGCTGGCCGCTGCCTTTCTTCAACGCTGGGCCTTTCAGGGCCTGTCGCGCATTCGCGGCTTCGATGCGACGCTTGCCGGATTCTTCGCGGGCGCCATTCGTTATGTCGTCCTCATTCTCGTCATCGTGATGGTGCTGGGCCAGTTCGGGGTGCAGACGGCCTCAATTCTGGCGGCCCTCGGCGCCGCCGGTCTTGCCATTGGCCTCGCACTTCAGGGAACGCTGCAGAACATTGCCGCCGGCATCATGCTGCTGGTGCTGCGTCCCTTCCGGGTCGGGGAATATATCGAAACCAGCAGCGTCAGCGGGACGATCATCGAGATCGGACTGTTTGCGACCGAGCTGAAGACCAGCGACGGCCTTTACCGTCTGGCGCCCAACTCGACGCTCTGGAACGTGCCGATCACCAATTTCAGCCGCTTTCCTTCTCGCCGTCACGAATTGAGCCTGACGGTGAAAAACGATGAGAATCTCGCCGCTGCGCAGGACATGCTGATGAATGTCGTACGCTCGGAAAGCCGGGTGCTGCTTGACCCAGCCCCTGTCACCTTTGTCGATTCGGTGAGCGCCGACAGCGCCACCGTCAAATTGCGTTACTGGGTGCGTAGCGACAGCTATTTCGTGACGACCCGCGATGTGACGAAAGCGATGAAACTCGCGTTCGACGAGCGTAAGGCGGAAGTGAGCGCACAGCCGGCCTGAGACGTCACCCCCATTTTTCTGCAAGCGCGATGGTTGCAAGAGCCGTCGCGCTTTTTCGGTGCCTCGCGCTGTAGCGCACTTGCATCCGGCTGATGCGATCTCTATAGCTTCATACGTAATGTTATTACGTAACCTATCTTAGGAGAGAGCCGAAACAATGCAGAAGACAATCACCCGCCTCACCGGCGCTGTCGCACTTGGTTCCATGCTGTTGGCGGCGACCACGACAATGGCTGCCGGTGGCGACAAATCCGCAGCCCACAGCCATGAGCACGGGCACGATCACGGCCATCAGATGACCGAAGCTGAAAAGCAGATCTACAAGGGTTATTTCGAGGATGCCCAGGTGAAACCACGCACACTTTCCGATTGGGAAGGCGACTGGCAATCCGTTTATCCCTACCTGCTGAACGGCTCGCTCGATCCCGTCATGGCGGAAAAGGCGGCTCATGGCGACAAGACGGCCGCCGAATACCGCGCCTATTACGAGGTCGGCTACAAGACCGACGTGAACCGTATCGTCATCAAGAGCGGCAGCGTGGCGTTTTATAAAAATGGCAAACCCGCTGAAGGCACCTATGTCAGCGACGGCCACGAAATCCTGACCTACAAGAAGGGCAATCGTGGTGTCCGCTACATCTTCAAGAAAACCGGCGGCGATGAGGCCGCACCGCAATTCATCCAGTTCAGCGATCACTCCATCGCACCGGTCAAGGCCGGCCATTACCATCTCTATTGGGGCAACGACCGCAAGGCATTGCTGGACGAAGTGACCAATTGGCCAACCTATTATCCGTTCCTGATGGACGGCGCCGATATCGTCAAGGAAATGGCGGCGCATTGAGCTATAGCAGGCTCGCGGCTTTCCGGAGCGTGAGGCCGAGCAAGCAGGTCTTTCGCCTTCTCCCCGCCGGGGAGAAGGTCGCGGCAGCGGGTTGAGGGGGCAAGCTCTCCGCATATCTGTGCCGTCGCCCCCTGATCTGGCCCTTCGGGCCACCGTCTCCCGGCGGAGAAAAGAAAGACTCACTGCCCCATGGTGGAGCGATGCGCCCAGCCCGTCATGCGCTTTTCGAGCCAGGCCATGATGGCATACATGACGATGCCTTCCACCGCGAGCATCAGCAGGCCGGCAAAGACCAGCGGCACATTGAACTGGCTCTGCGCCGAACTCATCATGTTGCCGAGGCCATAATTGGAGGCGACGGTTTCCGAGACGACTGAGCCGACGAAGGCGAGCGTGATCGCGATTTTGAGTGAGCCGAAGAAATAGGGCATGGACCGCGGAATACCGACCTTCAACATGATGTCCATCTTCTTGGCACCGAGCGCCCGCAGCACGTCTTCGGTTTCCGGCTCAATGGTGGCAAGCCCGGTCGCCACATTAACGACGATCGGGAAGAAGGAGATCAAAAAGGCGGTCAGAACGGCGGGAACCGTGCCGATGCCGAACCAGATGACGAGGATGGGCACCAGCGCCACCTTGGGGATGGCGTTGAAACCGATCATCAGCGGATAAAGCCCGGCATAGATGGTTTTCGACCAGCCAATGAACAGGCCAATAGCAAGACCGGCGACCACGGCAAGGGCAAAGCCCAGTGTCGTCGTATAAAGTGTCTGCAGCGAGTTTTTCCAGATCGGCGACCAATATTGCATGATGGCCTGGCCCACCCTTACCGGGGATGGCAGGATCGTGGGCGGCATTTTCAGCGCATGGACGAGCAGTTCCCACACCACGAAGAGCGCCAGCGTATAAAGCCAGGGAGCGGCTTTCACCCAGTTGACGCGGGCAATCAGCGGCTTCGGCGGTTCGGCCGCCACGGTGCTTTCCACGATCGCGCTCATGCCGCCACCCTCGCCTGCGCGATTTCGCCATGCAGTTCCTGCACCATGTCGTTAAAACCCTTGTCATACATGATGTCGAGCTGGCGCGGGCGTGCAAATGGCACGCGGTGTTCGGCGAGCACCCGGCCCGGCCTCGCACTCATAACGAAAATCTTGTCGGCCAAAAATGTCGCCTCGCGCAGATCGTGGGTCACCAGGATGATAGTGACGCGCTGCGCGGCGTGCAGGTCGCGTATGACGCACCACAATTCCTCGCGGGTGAAGGCATCGAGCGCACCGAAAGGTTCGTCCAGCATCAGCAGTTCCGGTTCGTGAATCAGCGCACGGCAAAGATTGGCGCGCTGCTGCATGCCGCCGGAAAGCTGCCACGGATACTTCGAACCAAAACCTTTGAGGCCGACGATTTCCAGAAGGCGCTCGGCTTTCGCGACATATTCCGCCTTGTGGGCGCGCAGACGTCGGCGATGTTTTTCGACGATCTCCAGCGGCAGCAGGATATTTTCGAGCGTCGTGCGCCAGGGCAGCATTGTCGGGTTCTGAAACGCCATGCCGACTATGGAAACCGGCTCCGTGACCTGCCGTCCGGCGACGATGACATTGCCCTTCTGCGGAATATGCAGCCCCGTCACCAGTTTCATCAGGGTCGACTTACCGCAGCCAGACGGGCCGACCACGGCCGCGAATTCACCCTTGTCGACCGTCAGGTTCAAGCCGGAGACGGCCAGCGTGCCGGCCGACCCGCCGTAGCGCATGTCGACATTATCTATTTCCACGAGATGTGACATCGCGATCCCCATTTTCAGGCTGGAACGGGCGCTTATGGCCTTCGTTACTCCCGCCGCAATTCCTTAGGCTGCCGGCCATACCCGGCGTTGCCGCTTGTTTCTTCTCCCCGATGGGGGAGAAGGTGGCCCGAAGGGTCGGATGAGGGGGAAACGTCAGCGGTAGACCGAGAGCTTGCTCCCTCATCCCGCTACCGCGGACTTCTCCCCGGCGGGGAGAAGAAACCTGCGGCACCCGCTCATTTTACCCATCAGGGAAGCATGCGTTCTGCCTTGGCCGGCAGGTAGGTCGCGTCGAACACCTGCTCCGCCTTGACGTTGCCCTTCAGGCCCATGGACACCTTGAGCGTCTCCAGCGAGGCGGCAAGCCGGCTTGGCTCGACGCCGCCCATACCGTTTTCCACCACATAGGGCGTCTTGATGTTCATGCTGTTGGCCATGTTCAGGCGTTCGAGTTCGATGGCACTGTCGAGCGTTTCGTTGCGCTTGAGAACAGCAGCCACGCCCTCTTCGGGGTTCTTGACGGAATCAGCAAAACCCTTCGCCAGCGCTTTCAGGAAACCTTTCACCGCTTCAGGGTTTTTCTCAGCGAAATCAGTGTTTACCAGCACTGCATTGCCATAGAGATTCAAGCCGTGCTCGGCCATCAGAATGGTCGAGATATCATCGTCACCGATGCCCTGCTTCTTGAGATTGAGGATCACCGAAAAGGCAAAACCGAAAACCGCATCGACATCACCCTTGGCGAGCATCGGCTCACGCACCGGGAAACCGATCGATTCGATCTTGATCTTGCTGTCATCGAGACCGGCGACCTGCTTGAAAGCCGGCCATTGCGCAAAAGCGCCATCCGGCGGCGGCGCGCCGAGCTTCTTGCCTTCCAGCGATTTCGGATCGCCGGTGACGCCAAGCGACTTGCGGCCAACAACGGCAAAAGTGGGCCGCTCATAAACCATATAGACGGCCTTGACCTTCTGGCTCGGATCCTCATCGAGGAACTTCATCACCGAGTTGATGTCGCCGAAACCCATCTGGTAGGCGCCGGTCGCGACACGCGGAATGGCTTCGACCGAGCCGTTGCCGCTGTCGATGGTGACGTCGAGGCCCTCGGCCTTGAAGTACCCCTTGTCGAGTGCCAGCAGGAAACCGGCGGCCGGACCTTCGAACTTCCAGTCGAGCGTGAATTTCACCGGCGTTTCTGCCCGCGCCTCCCCCGCTGGCAGCGAAAAGCCGGCGGACACACCGATGGCGGTAATGGCCAGAGCTCTGGTCAACAACCTGCGCGTTAAAATCATCTGTTCCCCCTGATGGTTTTGTTGGATTGGTTGCATAAGACCCAATTCCGACCTCCAAGGCAAGACAAAATTGCATACAAAATAGCCGTTATTTTGTATGCTTATTTTATATGCACAATTACTCGCGAGCCAGGCAAAAAGCCGGCATTCTGCACATCGCGCATGCAACGAAGCGAGAGCAGTATCGTTCACGCAGAGAACACAGCGTTCTCATTTGCCGGGGTTGCGGATCAGGGGCAGCGTGAGACAAATAGGCCACGAACAGCAGGCGGCTACAGCGGGGGCAAGATGAATTCTGCACTGGGCATACACCACATCACGATGATCACCCGAAAGGTGCAGGCGAATGTGGATTTTTACGCCGGCTTTCTGGGCTTGCGGCTGGCCAAACGCACGGCGGGCTTCGAAGACGCCATGCAGCTTCATCTGCTCTATGGCGATGACATCGCCTCGCCCGGTTCCCTGCTGACTTTTCTGGTGTGGGAGGATGGTGGCCAAGGTCGCGTGGGTTATGGCCAGACGCTGGAAATTTCCGTGGCGATCGATCCTGCCGCCATCGGCTTCTGGCTAACGCGGGCGCTGAGATTCGGCATCCGGGCGGAAGGTCCCTCCGACGAATTCGGGGAGCCCGTGATTCGGCTGAAAGACCCTGACGGCCTGATCGTCAAGCTGGTCGGCACTCAGGCGTTTGACGACGCTACGCCGCACGTGACGAAAGACATTACCGAAGAGGACGCCATTCGCCGCATCTACGGTGCGACCGTGCTGAGCGAAGTGCCGGAAGAAACCGTGGCTTTTCTCGAAAAACACTTCGGATATAGGCAGGTAAGCCAGACGGGCGCAATTCGCCGGCTCGTTTCCGGGAGCGGCGACATTATCGATGTGCGCGACGCCACGGGCTTCTGGTCCAGCGCGCCGGGCACTGGCACGGTGGATCACATAGCCTTCCGCGCGAAAGACATGGATGAGTTGAACTCGGTTCTAACCGGGCTGAAATCACTGAACTCCAGCACCACCAACGCCCATGACCGCAAATATTTCCATTCGCTCTACGTCCGCGAACCGGGCGGGGTATTGATCGAAATGGCAACCGACGGGCCGGGTATGACAGTGGACGAACCGCTGGAATCGCTCGGCGAAAAACTGTTCATCCCGCCGCTCTTCATGAAGGATGAGGCGGATGTGCGTGTCGCCCTGCCGCAATTTGCGATGCCTGGCGAAGAGCGCATCGTCTATCGCGACCTGCCCTTTGTACACCGTTTCTACACGCCCGAAGAGCCTGATGGCAGCACCATGATTCTGCTGCACGGTTCCGGCGGAAGTGAAACAAGCCTGATGCCGCTGGCGCACCGGGCAGCACCGGGCGCGACGCTTCTCGGCGTCCGCGGCCGCAGTACGGAAGAAGGGATTGCCCGGTGGTTCCGGCGTTATCCCGATTTCAGCTTCGACCAGAACGATATCGTCTCGGAAGCGGAAGCCTTCGCCGCATTCGTGGAAGGGGCAATCCGCTCCTATGGGCTCGATCGTTCGAAACTGCGGTTTATCGGCCATTCCAATGGGGCAAACTTCTATGCGGCCTTTGCCGCGCTTTATCCGGAGCTTGCCGGGGACGCCCTGCTGTACCGCCCGATGCCTGTTCTCGAAACATGGCCGGAAAGTGATCTTTCCGGCCGCAGCTTCCTGCTTGTTGCGGGAGAACGCGACAAATACCGCGACGGGGCGAGCGTGCTGCATGACAGGCTTGCGGCAAACGGCGCAAGGGTTGAGGTGGAAACGCTGGAGGATGGGCACGAACTCGGGCTCACGGATATCGAAGTGGCGCGGCGCTGGCTGGCGGATGTTCCCTGATTTTCGGGGGATGCGCATAAGCCGAGCGGATGTCGCCCATTTCTTCTCGCCCAGGGGAGAAAGTGGTCTGAAGGGTCGGTTGAGGGGGGGGGCAAGCTCTCGGTTTATTTCTACCCTCGCCCCCTCATCCCACTGCCGCAGACTTCTCCCCTCGGGGAGAAGACGCGGATGCGAGCGCTCGCTCCCCTCGGTAACCCACAACCTCATCAACCGGGCCTTGCATAAATTCACCAAAAGGGCTTTAAAAACAGCTTCATAATTGGAGAGTCCGTTTGGAAATCCCGCTGTTTATCCTCGCCCTTGTCGCGGCCTTCATCTACACGCTGGTCGCAAGCATCCGCAATTCAAGCCGCATCAAGTCGCTCGAACGGGAGGTTCACAGCCTCAAGCGGCTGATGGCGGCGGGCGTGGCCGCTCCTGCTGCGGCACTGGCGGAAAACACGGAAACCGCCGAAAAGACTGATTTCGCAGCAGAGACGGAAGGCCAAACGGCGCTGGAACCAGCGGGCATCCGGGATGAAGATGCCTTCGAGCGTTCAGAAGCCAGCACCGCTGCGGCGGATCAAGACGTGGCGCGCGAAGACGCCCCCGCTGCGCCACTCGCCGATGCCGTATCCGTGGCGGCTTCTGATACCGCGTCTGCCCCGGCAGCGAAAGAAAGCTTCGAAAGCCTGCTCGGCGCGCGCTGGGCGGTTTGGGCGGGCGGGCTGGCGCTGGCGCTCGGCGGCATTTTCCTCGTCAAATATTCAATCGAATCAGGCCTGCTCAGCCCGGCGGTCAGGCTATCGCTCGCCGCCATTTTCGGCCTCTTTCTCGGGCTTGCCGGTGAAGCGATACGCCGCAAGGCGGTGCCAGGCATCGCCACCACCTACTCCAATGCCATGATACCGGGTGTGCTCACTGCGGCCGGCGCATTGACGCTGTTCGGTGTGGTTTATGCGGCTTATGGCATCTACGACTATATCGGCCCCGGCACCGCCTTTATCCTGCTCGGCCTCGTCGCCTTCGCCACCATCGGCCTGTCGTTGTTGCACGGACAGGCGCTCGCCGGTCTCGGACTTCTCGGTTCGATGCTGACGCCGGCGCTGATTTCCACCGAAACGCCGAACATCTGGGCGCTCTTCGTCTTCCTCACCGTCTCTTGGCTCGCAACCGCGGCAGCGGCGCGCCGGCAGGGCTGGACGGTGGTCCCGTCGCTTGCCAATGCCGGACTCGGCCTCTGGGCTCTCGGATATATCGGCTTTTCGGATGCAATCAGTGCCGAACCGCCGACTCTTGCCCTGCTCATTATGCTCGCTGGCACGATCTTCCTTTGGCCCGGAAAACAGTACGACACCACGCCTCCGGACGCTGCCGAAACGGCGGCTCCCGAGCGGCGCGCGATTCGCATCATGCGGCTTTTGCTGCGCCCGTCGCTCGCCCTCAACCTCACCGTACCGATGGCGGTGATCCTGCCGGCCATCGGCTTCCTCTTTGCCGAAGGCAGCGTCGATACTCACCCGGCGCTTATCGTTTCAGCGCTTATTGCAGCTCTTGCAGCACTCGGTGCTGCCCGTGACTATGCCGTCTGGCCGGCGATCATCGCCGCGCTCGGCGCGCAGTCTGCGGTGTCGCTCATGTCGCGGCGTGGCATCGATTTTATTGGTCTCGTGAATGATACCGGCGTGACGCTTCCGCCCGTGGGCACAGGCTACGCTGCGGAAATTGCCATGGCGCTCGGCCTTGGGGCTATCTTCGTGCTGTGCGCCTTTTCCTTCCTGAAACGCAAGGGCGCAGAAGATGCGGATTTCGCCCAGCTCTGGGCTGGCATTGCCGCCCTGTTCCCTGTCTGGCTCGCCACGGCGAGCTTCGTCGAATATGGCAATCTCGGCCGCGACTGGCTGCACGCGGCCTATGGTCTCGGCCTTGGCTTCGTGCTGCTTGCCGGTGCTGAATGGCTGCACCGGCGCAACAGTGAGGCCTATCGCAAGCCGCTGAACATTTTTGTGCTCGGCTCCTTCGCCGCCTTCGCGCTCTGCCTGCACACGCTGACGGAAGGGCTCGCGACGACAGTGCTGCTGTCCGTCATCGGCTTCCTTTACGTGCTGGCGAGCCGCTACCGCAACTGGGATATACTGCCCTGGGTCATGGCTGTCGCAAGTGTTGCCGTTCTTGGCCGGATCGCCTGGGAGCCGACAATCGTCGGGCCGCAAAATCTCGGCACGACGCCGGTCTTCAACGCGCTGCTGCCGGGTTATGGCATCCCTGCCTTGCTGGCCATCGTCTCCGCGTGGCTGTTGCGCGACTGGCCGGGCATGCGGATCAAGAACTTCCTGCAGGCCATCGCCAGCGTCATGGGACTTCTGGCCGTGGCCATCCTCGTTCGCCACGCAATGAATGGCGGTACGCTCGACAGCAATGTGCCGACTCTCGGCGAGCAGTCGATCTACACGCTGCTGACCATCGGCTTCTCCGGTGTCCTGATGACGCTGGATTTGAAAAGCCCCAGCCCCGTCTTCCGTTACGGCTCGATGATCGCCGGCGTCATCGCCGTCATCAACGTGCTGACGATGCATTTCTTCACGCTCAACCCCTATTTCACCGGCGAGAATACCGGCCGCATACCGGTCCTCAACCTGCTGCTGATCGGTTACCTTTTGCCGGCATTCGCTTATGGCGGCCTCGCCTATTACGCGCGCGGAAAACGTCCGCCGCCCTATGTCAGCATGCTGGCGGTGGCGGGAGCAGCGCTCGGTTTTGCCTGGGCCACGCTTTCGGTGCGCCGTTTCTGGCAAGGCGAGAACATTGCTGACTGGAAGGGCTTTATGCAGGGCGAGACCTACAGCTACTCGGTGGTCTGGCTGCTGATCGGCGTCCTGCTGCTCGTGCTTGGCTCGCGCTTTAATGCCCGCAGCCTGCGTCTGGCATCGGCCGCCTTCGTGCTGATCTCGGTTGCCAAGGCCTTCCTGATCGACATGAGCAACCTCGAAGGCGTGCTCCGGGCGCTGTCCTTCATCGGGCTCGGCGCGGTGCTCATCGGCATCGGCCTGTTCTACCAGAAAATCCTCACCCGGAAGCCGCAGGCATGATCGCTGCGGAGGCTTTCGCGCCCCATGCGGCGCTTGCGCAGGATTTGATCCCGCACGCCGCCGATGCGGGCGACGGGTCGCATGATCTGGCCCATATTCACCGCGTCTTCCGCAATGCCATGCGCATCCATGCGGGTGAAGGCGGCGATGGCACCGTGCTGGCGGCCAGCGTGCTGCTGCATGATTGTGTGGCCGTGGAGAAAAACTCGCCCTTGCGGGCACAGGCATCACGGCTGGCGGCAGAAAAGGCTTCAGGCATTCTGGCCGGCCTCGGCTGGAAGAAGCAGGATATCGACGCCGTCACGCATGCGATCATCACCCACAGCTTTTCCGCCAATATCGAGCCGCAGACGCTGGAGGCTAAAATCCTTCAGGATGCCGACCGGCTGGATGCCATAGGCATGGTGGGCGCGGCGCGCTGCTTTTATATTGCCGGACGCATGGGCTCCGCACTTTACGATCCGGTCGACCCCTTGGCGAAGGAACGGCCGCTTGATGACCGCGCTTTTGCCATCGACCATTTCGAGACCAAGCTGTTCAAGCTGGCAGATGGTTTTCGCACAGAGACCGGCAGGCAGATGGCCAGAGCCCGCCATGAGCGGCTGAAACAGGTGCTGGACCTGTTTCTCGATGAAATATGAGGAAGCATGATGCGCGTGACAGAGCTTAATATCTACCCGCTGAAAAGCGCGCGCGGCATTTCCCTCCCGGACAGCGCCGTGTCGGCCGAGGGTCTGCCGGGTGACCGTCGCGCCATGCTTGTGGACCCGTCGGGCCACTTCATCACCCAGCGTGAATTGCCTGCCATTGCCACGGTTCTGGCGCGGCACGAGGACGGGGGCATGTTGCTTTCGCGCGACCAGCACGGCGAGATCGTCGCAAGGCCATCCGGCGAGCGCATGGATGTGGCGGTATGGAAATCGATCGTCAGCGCCAATATGGCCGACGCTGTGACCAATGACACGCTCTCGGCATGGCTCGGACGCGAAGTGAAGCTCGCCTTTTTCGATAACGCTTCCAAACGCATCGCGAGCCTCGAGTGGACAGGCAATGAAACGCCCGTCACCTTTGCGGATGGCTACCAGATCCTTGTCACCACCACCGCCTCGCTTGCCGCGCTGAACGACAACATGCGCGAAAATGGCGAAGACGGCGTTGGCATGGAGCGGTTCCGGCCCAATATCGTGCTTGAGACGGACGAACCATGGGCGGAAGACGCGTGGGAGGCCATCGAGATCGGCGGCATTCGCTTCGATCTCGTCAAACCCTGCGCCCGCTGCATCATGACCACGCAGGATCAGACGACCGGCTCCCGCGATGTGTCCTCTCCCATGAAGGCCATGGGCCGCATCCGCATGTCCGCAGACCGGCGCGTGCCCGGCCCGCTGTTCGGCTGGAACGTGACACCGCGCGGTGAAGGCAGGCTGTCTGTCGGCGACGTCGCAAAGGTGATCGAGGAAAGGCCCGAAGGCTGGGCGATCAAGAGGCGCTAAGTCAGTCCGGTTCAAACGGAATCCTCTGGGCATCAGGCAGCGCTTTAACCTGTCGTCAAACCCTCGCTCCCCTCATCCTGTGCTTGTCACAGGAATCCAGCCGATGCGCGTCTGCGCGGCGAAACAATCCCTCAGCCCAAAGACTTGGGCTGGCTGGATCTCTGTGACAAGCACAGAGATGAGGAGGGACGGAGCACTATGAAACAAGGCAAGCTTCGAGCCTGACGCCCCGATCTCAATCTTTGTGCACCCCGGCGATACAACGCAAGGGTCATGTCACGACTTCTTCACACCGACGATCAAAAAGATCGGGCGGCGGTTTTCATGCTTCAACTCCGGGCGCTCGGCCATCAAAGCCGGATCCGGACGTGGTTCCGCCAGACGCGTCAGGTTGAAACCAGCGGACAGGAGGCCGTTGACGATAGCTGACACGGTGCGGTGATATTTTACCACATCGTCCGCCATCCAGTTGGAGCGGCGCACGCCCTCGTTCTGGTAGTTGTCGAGTGGCCAGTGCAGGATTTCGCCATCCTCGCCGTAAAACCAGTCCTGTTTTTCCAGCGCCGTAAAAACGGGATGCTCGATGGAAAAAATGAAATCGCCGCCCGACTTCAGCACGGCGAAAATCCCTGCGAATGCCACGTCGAGATCGCGGACGTAATGCAGGGCAAGGGAACTCAGCACCACATCGAAACTCTGCCGCGGAAAATCGATGTCTTCGATAGCGGCGCGGCGATATTCGATGCCGGGCCCACCATTGATCTCGGCAGCGCGGCGCAACATGTTCTCCGAGAGATCGATGCCGACGACATGGCGTGCGCCCAGCTCCGCGGCAAAGCGGCAATGCCAGCCGAAACCGCAACCGAGGTCGAGAAAGGACTTGTCTTTCAGCGGGGGCAGCATGGCGCGCAATTCGTGCCACTCGCCGGCCTGACGCAGACCTTCCACGGAACGCGGCATGGCGCTGTAGCGCTCGAAAAACCCGGGATCGTCGTAGATATTCTGTTTCATCGTCGCCTCTTAGGCCGCATTCCATCAATCGCATGAATAATGGCCGTCAAGAAAAGTCGCTAGTGGGGCCGGCTGACAAAAGATAATATTCATCCCATCATTGTGGAATCCGCGGCATGCTTTGCGCTTCTTTCAGAGGCGGGCGCTGCGAGGGGGGAATATTCATGTCGCAAGCCACTCGCCAGAGCATGCCCTGGCTGATTATCGCAGCCGGGTCGCTGATTGCGGTCATGACGTTCGGCCCCCGCTCCGCCATGGGCTTTTTCCAGTTGCCGATGCTGGCCGATACCGGCTGGGATCGTTCAACCTTCGGCCTTGCCATGGCGCTGCAGAACCTCTTCTGGGGTCTCGGCCAACCCTTCTTCGGCGCCATCGCCGATAAGTTCGGTACGGGCCGCGTGCTCGTGCTCTCGGGCTTTCTTTATGCGACGGGCCTCATCTGCATGTCCTTCGGCACATCGCCCTTCTGGCTGCATTTCGGCGGCGGCGTTCTCGTTGGGCTTGGCATTGCCGCAGGGTCGTTCAGCGTCATCCTTTCCGCCTTCGCCCGCCATGTCACGCCGCAGCAGCGTTCATTCGCCTTTGGTATCGGCACGGCGGCGGGTTCGGCAGGCATGTTCCTGTTTGCACCTATCAGCCAGGGGCTGATTTCCACCTATGGCTGGTCGGACAGTCTCGTCTGGCTCGCCGCCATGATGATGCTGGTGCCGCTGCTCGCCTTTTTCATGCGCGGAAACTCGTCCTCCGGCACCCAGTCGCAGGCGCAGTTCCAGCAGACCGCGGGCGAAGCGCTGAAGGAAGCGCTTGGCCACAAGAGCTATCTGCTGCTGACGACGGGCTTCTTCGTCTGTGGTTTCCAGGTGGCCTTCATCACCGCGCATTTCCCGGCCTATCTCGGCGATATCGGTATCGAACCACGCTACGCGGTGATTGCCATGGCGCTCATCGGCTTCTTCAACATCATCGGATCGCTGGCCGCCGGCGTCATCGCACAGCGTTATTCCAAGCCCTATTTCCTGGCCTATATCTATATTGCCCGTTCCGTGGTCGTGACTGCCTTTCTGCTTTTGCCGCAATCGCCGCTTTCAGTCATTCTCTTTGCTTCCGTCATGGGCATCCTCTGGCTCTCCACCGTGCCGCCCACAAATGCGCTGGTGGCCATCATGTTCGGCACGCGCCATCTCGGCATGCTCGGCGGCGTCGTGTTCCTCACCCACCAGATTGGCTCGTTCCTTGGCGTCTGGCTGGGCGGCTTTCTTTATGACAGGTTCGGTTCTTACGACCTCGTCTGGTGGCTTGGCGTCGGCATGGGGATTTTTGCGGCCGTCGTGCACTGGCCAATTGAAGAACGCCCCGCCCCACGGCCGGCCTTCGCCCAATAGCGATGGCCCGGAATTAACCGGCCCTGTCCAGTGCGGGCGGCGACCCCCTGCGCTCCAAAGCCTTCAGCGCCGCCTGCACGAAACCGTCGCGGGCGGCGTTTTCATTGAGCCCGCGCGGATCGTAGACATGGCGGTTGAGGAAATGGGCGGTCAGGCGAAAAGCTGCCGCAAGGCTCTCGGGATCAGCGGCTTTCGACTGGCCTTCGCCGAGAAAAGCCGGAAGCGACAGCATCCGGTCCGCATAGGGCGCTCCCGCCGTGCGGCAGACCGCCCTTCCCGTTTTCGGCGAGACATAGATGAGATCGTTGCGCAGCCCCGTCGCCGCACATTCGGTAAGATCAAGCCCGAAACCGAGATCATTCAGCACCGCCAACTCGAAGCGCACGAAAAGTTCGCCTGCATCGGCCGGGTCGTGGAGATTATCGAGAATGATATCGAGCGCCTGATAAAGATGCGGATGCGGATCGCGCTCCGGCAAAAGCCTCAGCAGCGCCCCCATGGCCTGGACGCCGTATACGGCGGTGGCCGTTTCCATCAATTGCGCCGCGCGCAGTTGCAGGGGCTCGATGCGGTATTCTCCGAGATGATCGTCAAGGCGCGCGCGCCAGACGACGTCTACCCGGTTTCCCGCCTGCAGCACCGGCTGCATGCTGCGGGAGCGCCCGGAGCGCACCATGCCGAGATGGCGGCCGCGTGTGCGGGTCATCACCTCGGCGATGACACTCGTCTCGCCATGGCGCTTTACGCCGAGAATGATCGCCTCATCCTGCCACTGCATGAAACCTGTCCGAATTTCGATTCAAGCCCGATCATAACCGATCCGGCGGCGAAACGTTATTCTTTTACGGTAACACGCGCCGCATCGACGAGGCGGAGGACGAAATCGGTGATTTCGTTTTCTCCGAAAGGCTTGCCGAGCAAGGGCGCATGCAGGAGATCTTCGGGGAATCCGGTCGTGTCGCCGTAACCGCTGACAAAACCGAAAGGAATGGACGCAGACCGCAAGTGGCGTGCAAAATCATAGCTTTTACCGTCAGAAAGGCTGACATCGAGAAGCACGCAATCGGCGCCATCCTCTTCGAGAGCCTTCCTCGCCTGCGCAAGCGTCGTGGCGATGATAACGGTCTCCACACCCATCGACTGGAGAACCGCCTCAACATCGAGCGCCACCAGATATTCATCCTCAACGATGATAACCCGTTGTGGCACCATATTTTTCTTCCTAACAAAGAGAGCCGTCAGGCTCGAAGCCGTCGTCTTCGAAACGATTCTCCAGTGAGATATCATGGGAGCAGTCGCAAATTGCGGCTCGCCCGTCATTTAAAAAAGACATGTCGGAAGATCAGATAAACGGTCTCTGCCGCTTGCCGTCGCTTTCCCAGCCCGCAACTTGCGCCAGTCCGGCGTCATCCAGCACCAGACAGCCCTTGTCCGTCCAGCGGATAAGCCCGCGATCGACGAGCTTTCTCAGCGTCTTGTTGGTGTGGACGATGGAGAGGCCGAGCGTATCGGCCACGTGCTGCTGGGTGACAGGGATCGTCGCCTCCCCCTGCAGCAGCGCGACCGCTTTCGCCCTGCTGTAAAGGAAAGCGATAAGGTAGGCCGCGCGCTCAAGCGCCGTGCGACGGCCGATGCTGAGCAGATGACTGTCGAGCATGCGCTCTTCGCTCGCCGCAATCCATGTCAGATCATAGGCAAGCGTCGGGTGGTCGGTAAAGAGATTGTTGAGGCGCGATCGCTCGAAGACGCATAGCGTGACCGGCGACAAGGCCTCAACCGAGTGCTGCATCTCCCCCATCACCGTGCCCTGCAGGCCGACGAGGTCGCCCGGCATCACGTAATTCAGGATCTGCCGCCGGCCGTCCTCCAAAGTCTTGTAGCGAAATGCCCAGCCCGCAAGAACCGTGTAGAGGTGAGCGCTGTGTGAGCCTTCCATCAGAATGACGGAGCCGCTCTCCACCGCCAATTCCCCCGTCTTGAAACGGGACACGAAATCCAGTTCCGAAGAAGAAAAGTCCCTGAAATGCGGTAGATCGCGCAGCGGGCATTGCTGGCAGGGGGTGGTGGAAATCCCGTTCGGTTTTTTGGGTGACATGATTATCCATCATGAAAAAAGGTTGCGCCCAATTGTTTTTGGAACAACCCGTTCCAAGGATATTCGGTTCCCTGCCGGGAACAAAGACATCGCGCTCCTCCCACCGCGTTTCTGTATCCTCACAGAAACGCGGGAATGACGCGCTTTCAGCCTCGCGGGAATTCCAGCCCCATTTCGCGGAAACGCTCCGGGTCGTCGCCCCAGTTCTCGCGCACCTTGACGAACAGGAAGAGATGCACCGGCTGTTCGAGGATTTCCGAGAGTTCCTTGCGCGAGGCGGTGGAGATCGCCTTGATGGCATCGCCGTTCTTGCCGAGCGCAATCTTTTTCTGGCTGTCGCGCTCGACATAGATCACCTGCTCGATGCGCACTGAGCCATCCTTGCGCTCTTCCCACTTTTCCGTCTCGACATGCGAGGCATAGGGCAGTTCCTGGTGCAGGCGCAGGAACAGCTTTTCGCGGGTGATTTCGGCGGCAAGCTGGCGCATGGGCAGGTCGGAGATCTGGTCTTCCGGATAATACCATGGGCCTTCCGGCAATTCGGCAGCCAGATAGTTCATCAGGTCTTCACAACCGGAGCCATTGGTCGCCGAGATCATGAAGGTGCGGTCGAAGGCGACCGTCTCATTGGCGGCGGCGGCGAGCTTCAGGAGGTCTTCGCGCTTTACCTGGTCGATCTTGTTGAGGCAGAGGATTTTCTTCTGGGGGACGTCCTTCAGGCCTTCGAGAATCGCCTCAGCGTCGCCCTTCAGGCCGCGCTCGCTGTCGATCAAAAGAAGAATGAGATCGGCGTCCTTCGCGCCGCCCCAGGCGGAGGTGACCATGGCGCGGTCCAGCCGACGGCGCGGCTTGAAGATACCGGGCGTGTCCATGAACACGATCTGCGCGTTGTCGTGAATGGCGATGCCGCGCATGACCGCACGCGTCGTCTGCACCTTGTGGCTGACGATGGAAACCTTGGCGCCCACCAGCCGGTTTACCAGCGTCGACTTACCGGCATTTGTAGGGCCAATGAGGGCAACGAAGCCGGAGCGGGTCGGAAGGGCATTGTCTTCGCCTGTCGAGGCGGGGTTTTCGTGATCGGTCATGATATCCATTCAAGGTCAGAGGTATTCAACATGCGGCCAGAGGGCTCGCCATGCGCTTGATAGTCAGCTGCCGTCGCCGGTCAGCTCAGTTTCAGGTAGAGCTTTTCTGCCAGACGCCTTCGCGTTCCAGCAATCTGGTTGCCGCCACCTGCTCGGCCGCGCGCTTGGAACGCTCGACGCCGGTTTCCGGCTTTACGCCGGGAATTTCAACAGTCACCGTAAAGCGGGGATCGTGATCCGGTCCGGAGCGATCGTCAACCCGGTAAGATGGGGTGACCGCAAACTTTGCGTGCGCCCATTCCTGCAGTTCCGTTTTCGCGTCACGCCGTCCGGCATCCACGCTCGTGGCACGGCCCTGCCAATATTTCAGAATGAATTTGCGCGACGCATCGAGGCCGCCATCCAGATAGATGGTGGCAATCAGGCTTTCGACGACATCGGCGCGCACGTTCAGCATCGCCTTGCCGGTGAGTTTCTTGACGTCGGATCCGGTGCGGATGAAATTGTGCAGGCCCATCTCGTCAGCGATCGACGCGCAGGATTCGGCGCTGACCAGTTGGTTCAAACGCACCGAAAGCTCACCTTCGGACGCATTGCGGAAGATGGAGAACAGAAGCTCTGCAACGCAGAGACCCAGAACGCGGTCGCCCAGAAACTCCAGACGTTCGTAATTGCCCGCCGCGGCGGAGCGGGCGCTGGCATGGGTCAAGGCCCGGTCGAGCCGGGCCTTTTCCTTGAACTCATATCCGATCAACGCTTCCAGACGGGAAATCTCGTCCGCGGAAAGCGGCTTGGTCTTGCTCATCCCACAACCTTGAACAGGCGGTCCCAACGCATGTTGGCCGGCCATTCCCAAATGCGGCTGAACGGCGTGTCGTTGCCCAAAGAGAAGAAGATGACGCTGGCGCGGCCAATCAGGTTTTCTTCCGGCACGAAACCGACATCGAAGCGGCTATCTAGCGAATTGTCTCTGTTGTCGCCCATCATGAAATAATGGCCTTCGGGGACCACGAATTCGCGGGTGTTGTCGCCGCGCGAGTCGGGCGACTGATCGAGCGTGTCGTAGGTAACGCCATTGTCAAGCGTTTCGCGGAAAACGGGTACGTTGGCGCCCGGATCGGCGCGATAATCCGACGTGAAGGTGCCGTCGGGCTGCTTGGGCACCGGCTGGCCGTTGATGAACAGCACGCCATTCGTGACCTGAATTCGGTCGCCCGGCAGGCCGACCAGACGCTTGATGTAATCCACTTCAGGATTGGGCGGCAGGCGGAAGACCACGACATCGCCGCGCTTCGGCTTGCTGAATTCCAGAATGCGGCCCGAAAACAGGTTCGGCGAGAAAGGCAGCGAATATTTAGAATAGCCGTAGGAGAACTTGTTGACGAAAAGATAGTCGCCGACCAGCAGCGTCGGCATCATCGAGCCCGACGGGATGGTGAAGGGCTGAAACAGCACGGTGCGGATGACCATCGCCAGCAGCAGCGCCTGAATGATGACCTTGACGTTCTCCCAAAGGGCGTTCTGCTTCTTTTCCGCTTTTTCCGACACTTAAAGACCTGCCTGATTGTTTCCCGGCTTCTTCGATCCAAGAAGCTGACGGGCCGTTGCTTATCGCGCCTGGGGCGGGTGATGCTGTTTCACGCGGCCCGCAACGCTTTCATATTTCTGCGACTTCTCTAGAACCTTTCCAGCCCGAAGGGAAGCGCTTCTGTGACAGCCGTGCAAATAGAGCGCGCCCAACGGTGCCCCCAGGCGTCAATCGATCACGGGAAGCGCCTCGATGATCACAAATGCCTGAGCGTAAGGGTGGTCATCCGTGATCGTCAGGTGAATATTGGCGCGATGGCCTGCGGGCAGCATGGCCGCCAGTCGCTCCCCTGCCCCGTTTGTCAGCACCATGGTGGGCTTGCCGCCCGGAAGGTTGACGACGCCCATGTCCTTCCAGAAAACGCCGTTCGCAAGGCCGGTGCCAAGCGCCTTGGAACAGGCCTCCTTGGCGGCGAAACGCTTGGCATAGGACGCGGCGCGGTTCTTGCGGCCATCGGATTTGGCGCGCTCGATATCGGTGAAACACCGATGGGTGAAACGCTCGCCGAAGCGCTCGATCGATTTTTCAACGCGCCGGATGTCTATCAGGTCGCTTCCCAATCCAATGATCATTTCAACATCTCCAGAGAAGCATTCTTGTTGGCGGCGCGATGCGCGAGATTTTCCATCTTGCGGCGCTGAAAACCGTTGATGAGCCCATAAACGGCGATATAGGCGATGACCGCGCTGATGATGGCTGGCGGAACCGCACCAATGGTCATGGGTTCCAGTACCGGCGTCCATATCTGCCGGAATTCAAGATGGCTAAACAGCGCCACGAAATCCACATGCGCAGCACTTTCCGACGTCTTTCGCCCGAGAATGACATGTCCCAGCTCCCAGGTGGAGGCCCAGATGAAAGGAAATGTCAGCGGATTGGCGAAAGTCGTACCGAGTGCCGCCGCCACGAGGTTGACGCGCATGAGGAAACCGAGCGCCATGGCAATGATGATGTGAACACCGAGAAACGGCATCCACGCCACACCCACACCGATGGCGACACCGGCGGCAATGGAATGGGGAGAGGCGGAAAGCCTGAGCAGGCGCAACTTCATATAGCGCAACGAACGGGAAAAACCCGTTCGCGGCCAGAAGAGGTCGCGAATCTTCTCTGAAAAACCAAGGGGTTCACGGCGGCGAAACGGCATGGGGGCAGTCTACTTCATCACCCCGGCCGAGCCAAGAGCGTGGTAGGCAACAAAGAACTTTTGCCCGGTTATCCCACGCTGATCATTGCAAATGCAGCATACCCGATCAGTCACACTGGACAGCGGCATGGAGGAGACGCGCTGAGGCGCGTATCTCCTGGGCTTTCGGTGCACAGGAAAACACAGGCCATTACCGCCGCGCTTTCCGTGTCCATACGCATGGCGATTGGCTGCCATGCGCTGAGCGCATTACCGGCGGAACAGGCCGCGGTCGATTTCGCGCTGACGGAACTCGAGGTCGACATTCGATACCGAGCCGCTGAGATATTCGAATTCGCGTTCCTGGGTGGTCTTGCCACGAACGGCGCGGGCGATCTTGCGAAGCGGAGTAAACATGATTTTCGGTCCTTTCGGTTTGGAACTGGCGTTTCTCATCGGTGTTCATCCACCGGCACGCCGCGTTTCCTTCTCTTCAATTTCTGAGAGGAAAATAGTCGCAAACCGCATTAACCACCAGAGACAGGAAAAGGCCGCTGCCATGCGCAGAACGCATAACAGCGGCCTTCCGCTATCTCAAAGGCATCAAAAATGCCTCAATCAAAGGCACGCGTGACCGTGGAGACGCAATCCAGATCCTTGAGCTGCGACAGAAGCTGGTTCAGCTGCCTGAGATCCCAGACTTCCACGTCCAGCGCCAACTCGGAGAAGTCAGTACCGATGCGGACCATGTTCAGCCCGCGAATATTGACGTCGAGCGTTGCGATCGACTGCGCCACCGAGGCAAGCGTGCCCGGCTCGTTCAACGCATTGATCATCACCCGCGCCATGAAGCGCGACTTGTTCGCTTCGTCCAGATCCCACCGCACATCGATCCAGCGTTCCGGCTCGTCGTCGAAGCGCTGAAGCGCCGGCGCCTGGATTGGATAGATGGTGATGCCCTTGCCTTTTTCCATGATGCCGACGATGCGGTCCCCCGGAACGGCACCGGCCGGCCCGAAATGCACATCGACATTGCCGGAAAGGCCACGAATGGGCAGCGGGTCAGGCCCGTCGAGCATTTCGGCCGCACCGTCATCCTCCAGCGCCGAACGGGACTTGCCCGGTATCTTGAAGACCATGCCCGAGGCGCTGCGCATGTTGAACCAGCCGTCGTCACCGGTCATCTTCACCGTCACGCGCTCGTCCTGATAATCCGGGAATACCGCGCGCAGCACATCGAGCGAGGAAACCTCGCCACGGCCGACGGCCGCGATGGCGTCCTCGACATCCTTCTGCGCCAGCCGATGCAGGACCGGCTTCAGCGCCTCCTTGGAGAAGGCCTTGCCGGCGCGTTCGAAGGTGCGCTCGAGAATGCGATAACCAAGGCCGGAATATTGTTTGCGGATGGCCATACGGGTGGCGCGGCGAATGGCCGAGCGGGCCTTGCCCGTCACCACCACCTCTTCCCATGCGGCGGGCGGCACCTGCACGCCGGAGCGGATGATCTCCACCTCGTCGCCATTGTTCAGCCGGGTGACGAGCGGCATGATCCGGCCGTTGATCTTGGCGCCAACGGTGGTGTCGCCGATATTGGTGTGCACCGCATAGGCAAAATCGATGGGCGTCGCGCCGCGCGGCAGGGCAATCAGCTTGCCCTTGGGCGTGAAGCAGAACACCTGATCCTGAAAGAGTTCCAGCTTGGTATGCTCAAGGAATTCTTCCGGGCTGTCGCCTTCCGCCAGCGATTCGATGGTGTGGCGCAGCCAGGAATAGGCGTTGCTTTCCGGCGAAAGCAGATCGCCCTCCCCGTTTTCGCCGTCCTTGTAGAGCGCGTGGGCGGCAATACCGAATTCGGCGATCTCATGCATGCGCTTGGTGCGGATCTGCAGCTCGATACGCTGGCGCGACGGGCCAACGATGGTGGTGTGGATGGAGCGATAGTCGTTCTGCTTCGGCGTGGAGATGTAATCCTTGAAGCGGCCCGGCACCACACGCCAGCGTGTGTGCACGATGCCGAGCGCCCGATAGCAGGAGGGAATGTCGTCGACCAGAATGCGGAAACCGTAGACGTCAGACAGCTGCTCGAAAGAGAGCGACTTCGATTGCATCTTGCGAAACACCGAATAAGGCTTTTTCTGCCGACCCTTGACGCCCGCGCCGATGAGGCCGTTCGCCACGAGCAATTCACGCAGCTCGTCCTCGATCTTCTTGATGAGGCCTTCATTGCGCGTTTCCAGTTCCTGCAAACGGTTTGTCACCGTCTCATAGGCTTCCGGATTGAGATAACGGAAGGACAGGTCCTCCAGCTCGTCGCGCATGTCCTGCATGCCCATGCGGCCGGCGAGCGGCGCATAGATTTCCATCGTCTCTTCGGAAATGCGGCTGCGCTTGTCGGCCGGCATGTATTCCATGGTACGCATGTTGTGCAGGCGGTCGGCGAGCTTCACCAGGAGAACGCGCACGTCATCGGAAATGGCGAGCAGCAGCTTGCGCAGGTTCTCCGCCTGTTTCGCCTTGCGGGTGACGAGATCAAGCTTCTTGAGCTTGGTCAGCCCCTCCACCAGCCGGCCGATGTCTTCGCCGAATAATTCGTCGATTTCAGCGCGAGTTGCGGTGGTGTCCTCGATCGTATCGTGCAGCAACGCCACCGCGATGGTCGATTCGTCGAGATGCATTTCAGTGAGGATTGCGGCAACTTCCAGCGGATGCGAGATGTAGGGGTCGCCATTGGCCCGCTTCTGCTGGCCGTGTTTCTGCATCGCGTAAACATAGGCCTTGTTCAGCAGGGCCTCATTCGCATCCGGTTTATATTTTTGAACCCGCTCAACGAGTTCGTATTGCCGCATCATGCGATATTCCACAAAAAGAAAGCGCGCCAACCTTGGGGTCGGCGCACAATGCTGCATCAATAAGGATCAGATTATGACGGCAACTATTGACAGACGGTAACCGCCATCTGCCAAAGGCGTCATAAAACCGGATCAATAATCGTCATTTTTTTCCGGCGGCACAAGGCCTTCGATACCGGCCAGCAGTTCTTCTTCCGACATCTGGTCGAAGGTGACGGTCTCCGGCTGGTCGTCTTCTTCGCTGTCGGCAGCGGCGGCAGCGAGCGTGACCGGATCGGGCTCGGGCTCGTCCACTTCCACGTGCTTCTGCAGCGAATGGATAAGGTCTTCCTTCAGATCGTCGGGAGACAGCGTCTCGTCGGCGATTTCACGCAGCGCAACGACGGGGTTCTTGTCATTATCGCGGTCAACCGTGATGGAAGAGCCCTGAGAAATCTGGCGCGCACGGTGGCTGGCGAGAAGCACCAGCTCGAAACGGTTGTCTACTTTATCAATGCAATCTTCAACTGTGACGCGGGCCATTGCCTGTCCTTTGCGGGTCGTAATGTCGTGGATCAGAGCGCCGTGCGGTCTTCAGGATGCACAAGGGTTGCTCTAACCTATTGAATCTGCGCTTCGTGCCTTGCGGAAAACACCTGGAATTTCTCGCGACGAAGCTTTCCAGCTTCCGATACAGCCATTGGCCGCGGAATTCAAGTTTTTCCTGTCTTTGGCGTCTTTTGGCACCTTATCCTCGATGTTTGGCGCCTGATGAACAAAATGTCTGGAAGAATTGTCTTGGAATAAGGGGGAAGGTAGCTTACTTAAACGCAACGGCGGTACGCAAAGCGCGTTGATACGACATGATATTTAGCGCTATCGACCGGATATAAAAGCCAGATAATGGCCTTTCCAAAAAAAAGGAATGGGATGGAATGTTCGATCCACGGGAGAAAATTGCGCTCTTCATAGATGGAGCCAATCTTTATGCAGCATCGAAAAGCCTGGGATTCGATATCGACTACCGCAAGCTTCTGAAGGCGTTTCAAAAGCGCGGCTATCTGCTGCGCGCCTATTATTACACGGCCCTGATCGAAGATCAGGAATATTCCTCGATCCGCCCGCTGATCGACTGGCTAGACTATAACGGTTACAAGGTCGTGACGAAGCCGGCGAAGGAATTTACCGACGCGCTCGGCCGCCGCAAGATCAAGGGTAACATGGATATCGAACTGGCGGTCGACGCCATGGAGCAGTCCGAAACGGTCGATCACCTGGTGCTGTTTTCCGGCGACGGCGATTTCACCACGCTGGTGGACGCGCTGCAGCGCAAGGGCCGCAAGGTTTCCGTGGTTTCCACCATGGCCACCCAGCCCGCGATGATCGCCGACGACCTGCGCCGCCAGGCCGATCACTTCATCGACCTGATGACGCTGAAAGCCGAAATCGGACGCGATCCGAATGAGCGCCCTGCCCGGCACGCGGAAGGCCCCGAGACGGTCTGATCCCGATTTCGCAATCACCGATATTTCAAGAACGCGTCCGTCTCAAAGACTGACGCGTTTTTGTTTACCCCCTATCGGCAGGGAAAAATTCCCGCTGAAATTAACAACCGTCAAATCCGGCCGGGGAAAATTATATCTTGGTTAATTTTAGACGTGTCTAAATCAAGTAACGGCACCAAAGACATGATTTGGGTGCCAAAGCAGGATGACTAGACATGCATGGCCAAGAAAAAACCGACCGACAGCTCGAAGAAAGACTGAATTTTCTGGGGCTCGGCCACGAGCAGCGACAGAATCTCTCAGACATGAAGGGCGTCATCACCGGCTCTCTCGATGCGTCGCTGGACCGCTTCTATGCGAAAGTGCGCTCGGTGCCGGAGACGGCGAAGTTCTTTGCCAATGACGCACATGTGCAGCACGCCAAGGGCATGCAACTCAAACACTGGACGAGAATCGCCTCCGGTACATTCAACGCGGACTATACAAATGCCGTGACCGCGATCGGCCGCACCCATGCCAGACTGGGGCTGGAGCCGCGATGGTACATTGGCGGTTATGCGCTGATGCTTGACGGCATCGTCAAGGCCCTGATCGAGTCGGAGTTGAAGGGCCTATTCATGGAGAAGAAGGCCAGGAAGGTGAAGGACGCCTTGTCCGCCACCATCAAGGCCGCCCTTCTGGACATGGACTATTCGATTTCCGTCTATCTCGACGTGCTCGCCGCCGAGCGGCATAAGGTAGAGGCCGAACAGGCGCAGATGAAGAAGGAGCAGGACCATATTCTCACGCTCCTCAACAGTGCCCTCGACCGGCTGGCCAACGGCGACCTCACCTCCAGCATCAACGAAAAGACCGCGCCGCAATTCGAAGGGCTGATCGCCAATTTCAACACCGCCGTCGGCAATCTCGCCGGTGCATTCGCCCAGATCGTGGAGGAAGCGAACAAGATTTCCGGCAATACGCGCGAGCTCACCTCCGCCACCGATGACATGGCCCGCCGGACGGAGCAGCAGGCGGCCGCGCTTGAGGAAACCGCCGCAGCCGTTGAGGAAATCACCACCATTTCCAGATTGTCGGCGCAACGTTCCGAGGAGGCCAAGGCCATCGTCGAAAGTTCGGCCATCGAAGCAGCACGCTCTCGCAATGTGGTGACGGATGCGGTGAAAGCGATGGGCGCCATCGAGGACTCGTCGCAGAAGATCACCCAGATTATTTCCGTCATTGATGAGATTTCGTTCCAGACCAATCTATTGGCGTTGAACGCCGGCGTGGAAGCCGCGCGCGCCGGCGAGGCTGGCAAGGGTTTCGCCGTCGTCGCCCAGGAAGTGCGTGAACTGGCGCAACGCTCCGCCACCGCCGCAAAGGAAATCAAGACACTGATCGCCAAGTCTTCCGAGGATGTGATGCAGGGCGTTTCGCTGGTGAACAAAACGGGTGAATCCCTGAATACGATCGGCAGCAAGGTCGATCACATCAAGGATCACATCACCTCGCTCACCAAGGCGGCGCAGGAACAATCCGTCGGCATTCAGGAAATCAGTGCGGCGATCAACAGCATGGACAATCTGACGCAGCAGAATGCGGCGATGGTGGAAGAGACCAATGCAGCCACGCACAATCTGAGCGATGTCAGCGCCAACCTGGCGGCGCTTGTCAGCCGGTTCAGCGTTTCGACGACGAAGACGCATGTGGAGCGGACGTACCGGGCGGCGTGACGGGCGCAGCGGGCAGTAACACACTCCCGTCATCCCGGCCTTGAGCCGGGATCCAGCCAGCCCAAGTCCTTGGGCTGAAAGGGCTCTTCTCACAGCGCAGACGCGCTGCGACTGGATGCCGGATCAGGTCCGGCATGACGGAGGAGCATGCTGCGAAAGGCGGCGAACTTAGGCCGCCCCACCCTTCAACAACCGCGACTTCTGCCGGTTCCAGTCGCGTTCCTTCTCCGTCTCGCGCTTGTCGTGCAGCTTCTTGCCCTTGGCGAGCGCCAGTTCCAGCTTCGCACGGCCCCTGTCGTTGAAGTAGATCTTGAGCGGCACCAGCGTCATGCCTTCGCGGTTGATGCCAGCGCGTAGGCGGTTGATCTCGCGCTTGCTCAGGAGCAGCTTGCGGCGGCGGCGCGGCTCATGGTTGAAACGGTTGGCTTGCAGATATTCCGGCAGGTGGGAATTAATGAGCCAGATTTCATCGCCCTCGTCCGACGCGTAGGATTCGGCAATGTTCGCCTTGCCTTCGCGCAGCGACTTGACCTCGGTGCCGGTCAGCACCAGTCCTGCCTCATAGGTGTCGACGATTTCGTAGTTGAAACGGGCCTTGCGGTTTTCCGCAACGATCTTGTTCACCACGCGCTGGCTGCCTTTGGGGGCCATGATATTTCAATCCCTTGTTTTTCTTATTGCGCCTTCGGCCTGCCGCCGAGAGCGGTTTTCGAACCTCTATTTAGTATCGTCGCCACGAAAAGAAAAGGCGCGCGGGACGGCTTCTGCTGCGAAGCGGTCCATTGCGCGCCTTCTGGCTTTTCAGACCTGTCTCAGTTCATCAGGCCGGCATGCTTCAGCGCCGCATCGATGGCTGCTTCGGTTGCCGGTTCCAGCGTGCTCATCAAGGGCGAACGCACACGGCGGTTGCCGCCGCGCGTCTTCGACAGCGCATATTTTGTGCCGCAGACGCCTGGCTCCATGAAGATGGCCTTGTGCAGCGGCATCAGGCGATCCTGGTACTCCAGCGCCTTGGCATAATCGCCGGCAAGCATCGCCGCCTGGAATTCCGAACAGAGGCGCGGTGCCACGTTGGCCGTGACGGAAATGCAGCCGACACCGCCATGGGCGTTGAAGCCTAGAGCGGTACCGTCTTCACCCGAGAGCTGGACGAAATCCTTGCCGCAGGAAATGCGCTGTTCGGAAACACGGTCGATCTTGCCCGTCGCGTCCTTGACGCCAACGATGTTCTTATGGGCCTTGACCAGGGCGCCCATGGTTTCCGGCAACATATCCACCACCGAGCGCGGCGGAATATTGTAGATGACGATGGGCAGCTTCACCGCTTCCGCGACGGCGGAGAAATGGGCGAACAGGCCCTTCTGGGTCGGCTTGTTGTAATAGGGGGTAACCACCAGCAACGCATCCGCACCCGCTTCCTGCGCATGCAGGGCCAGCTCGATCGCTTCATCGGTATTGTTGGAGCCTGCACCCGCAATGACCGGAACCCGTTTCGCCGCAACCTCGATGCACAGTTCAACGACACGTTTGTGCTCGTCGTGGGAAAGCGTCGGGGATTCCCCCGTCGTGCCCACCGGCACAAGTCCGTTACTGCCTTCGGCGATCTGCCATTCCACATGGGCGGCGAAAGCCTTTTCGTCCACGGCGCCATTGTCCGTGAACGGGGTAATGAGGGCGGGAATTGATCCCTTGAACATGCAAAGCTCCTGGCGCCGAGCCGGTTCATGCTTCGGCCGCATTCGATGGTTAAAACCGGCACACATTAGTGCCAGCCCTTGGCGCCGACAAGCGCAAAGGCAGCGTATTTTGTCCGAAATTGTCGGAAGTGTGACAGTGTTCGGGCCGTGATCTGCAAGCATTAAATGCACATAGCGAAAAGCGACATTGCTCGCGGGCCGGTGAATAAAAGTTGATTGAATTGCAGGGTCGCGCTTAACATTTCATTAAGCCTGAAATCCCAAGATTTCCAGGCGGGAGATCAGACCTTTTTTCGGCAATCCCGCTGCAATGTAGCGATATTAGAAGAAAGTCGGCAACTCCGTTACACGATGAAGAACGGCATGAAAAAAACAGTCTGGGGATTGATGGCGGCGGGCCTTGCCGCAACCGTGTGGAACGCGCTGGCCGGGCCGCTGCCCGAGGGCGCCGCGCCGGTTCCCTATGTGAAGCCGGATGCGCCCACCGTTCCCGCTTTCATGCCCGCTTCGCCAGAGGTGACCGGCGCCATTCCCCGCCTTAACCGGCCCGATGATGCGAGCCAGCTGAAGGCAGGCCTCGACGCGCTTTCCGGGCGCGATGCGGCGCGGGGCATCGCGCTGCGCAACGCCATGCCGACCGGCAGTCTGGACCGTCACATCCTCACATGGGCAATCGCCGTTTCGGGCCAGAAGGATGTGCCTTCAGCCGAAATCGCTGCGGCACAGCGGGAACTCGCCGGCTGGCCGGGCGCCGCGACTTTGCGGGCCAATTCCGAAAAAGCGCTTTATCGCGAGGACCCGCCGGCACAGCAGGTGCTTGCTGCATTCGGCGGCAGCAAGCCGGAAACGGCGGAGGGCACGGTGGTTCTCGCCAAGGCGCTGGCCGCCTCCGGCAAGGTCGTGGATTCGCAGCGCCTCATTCGCCAGCTGTGGGTGAGCGAAGGCATGGACAAGGATATGGAAGACCGCGTGCTGGCCGCCTTCCCTGCCTATCTGACGGCCGCGGACCACAAGGCGCGCATGGATTATCTGATGTATCGCAGCCGCATCAGCCAGGCGAAACGTTTCGGCGAACTCGGCAAGGCGCAGTCCCTTTACAATGCCTGGGCGGCTGTGCTGCAGCGATCCGCCAATGCCGGCGCCCTGCTCGGCAAGGTGGATGCCGGCTGGCGCGATGATCCCGCGTTCCTGTTCGCGCGCGTGGAGAACCTGCGCAACCAGCAGAAATATCCGGAAGCGGCGGCTCTTCTGCGGCAGGCGCCGAAGGATACTGCCAAGCTGGTCAATCCCGGCGAATGGTGGAACGAGCGGCGAATCATCGCTCGCGGTCTCGCCGATCTCGGCGATTTTGCCGAAGCCTACCGTATCGTCGCCAATCACAATGCCACATCAGCGGTGGATGTCGCCGATGCCGAGTTTCATGCCGGCTGGTATGCTCTGCGGGCGATGCGCGACCCGGCCACGGCTTCGCGTCATTTCAACGCCCTGCTCCAGACATCAAACCGGCCACTTTCAGCCTCCCGCGCCTATTACTGGCTCGGAAGGACGGCCGAAGCCGGAGGACCCGGCGATGCACGCGACTTCTTTGCAAAGGCGGCAGCCCATCCCGGTACGTTTTACGGCCAGCTTGCCGCTGCACGGATCGGCACGAAGACGCTGAACGTGACCTATCCCAGCCCGAGCAATGGCGACCGAGAACGCTTTGCCGGCCGCGAAGCCGTGCGCGCCATAGACCGCCTGGAGGCGGCAGGTTACGGCTGGCGCGCCGACAGCCTTTACAGGTCGCTGGCCGAACAGCTCGACAGTCCCGGCGAGCTTGCCATTCTGGCGGCGCGGGCTGAGGGCAACGGTAATCATCAGGTCTCGCTGCAGATCGGCAAGACGGCCTTCAGCCGCGGTATCGATGCGGCCGCACTCGCCTATCCGCTCGGCGTCATTCCCACCAGCGCCAATATTGCCGGCTCCGGAAAGGCGCTTGCCTATGCGATCGCCCGGCAGGAAAGCGCCTTCAACCCCGCCGCCGTCTCCGCCGCCAATGCCCGCGGCCTGCTGCAACTGCTGCCGGGAACCGCCAAGGGCGTGGCCGGCCGCCACGGCCTGCCCTACACGCAGGCGATGCTAACCAGCGATGCGGGCTATAACGCCACGCTCGGGGCCCATTATCTCGGCGAGCAGATCGACAGCTTCGGCGGCTCCTACATCCTCACCTTCATCGCCTATAATGCCGGCCCGAAACGTGTGCCGGAATGGATCGCCCGTTATGGCGACCCGCGCGGCAAGCCTATCGATGAGGTGGTTGACTGGATCGAGCGCATCCCCTTCCCCGAAACACGCAATTACGTGCAGCGGGTGATGGAGAATTATCAGGTCTACAAGACGAGGCTCGGCCAACAGGCCGATATCGTTGATGATCTGCGCCATGGGCGCTCCGGGTAAAGGCGGTTTCCTCAGCCGACGAGCGGCGCATTCAAACACCTGCCGGCGAGCGCTTCTGACCACTGTGAAGCCTAAGGTTCCTCGCGTCATGCTCGAGCCTGTCCCGAGCATCTGCAGCGTTCAGATTTCATGCGACGTGATTGGATCACTGGGGCAAGCCCAGGGATGACACCGACGGCTTGGGCTGATGAGCGACAGGTAGGCTGGTCGATACTTCAAAGCACACGCGATGCCCGACGACTTACAGTCCCATCCGGTCTTCAAAAAGAAAAACCCCGGCATTTCTGCCGGGGTTTCCATCACTGACAATGTCAGATCAGATTAGAACGAACGCTGAAGGCGAACGAAACCGGTCCACTGATCACCAGCGCCGCTGTCAACACCTTCGGTGCCGTCAACGTCCTGGTAGTTAACAGCAACCTTCGTAGCAAGGCCCTGCGTGATCTGGTAGTCAAGCGTTACACCAGCGCGCCAAGCGTCGCGATCGCCTACGAAGTCGTTGTCAGCGCCGATATCAACCGTACCGAAGTACTGTGCACCGGGGGTGATGGTCAACTTGTCGGTTGCCTTGATGGCGTATTCAGCAGCAACGGTCCACTCAGACTCTTCGTAGTAAGAGTTTGCACCGGAAGCCCATGCGCCGGAAAGGCCGAAAGTACCCGGACCGATGTCAGCCGTGACGATTGCACGGATCGCACCATTTTCCTGGTCGGTGTCATAGGAACCAAGCAGATTTGCGCTAACCGCACCGAACTTGGCGCCGATGATACCGCTGATACCAACGTTGTTCGGGCCTTCGATGAAGCCACCCTTAGCAACGCCGAGGTTCGAAACGCTGTCAAGTGCAGTTTCCAATTCCTCAACCGAGATACCTGCATAGAAGGAGCCGGCATCGTAGGTGTAACGCAGAGCGTTCGAACGAGTCGTGTTCGAAGAGAGGATGTCGGTTTCGCCGGAGAGATCGTCATCCCACCAGGTGTACATGTAACCGACCTTCAGGCCGCCGAGTTCGATGAAAGCCTGGTCAACATTGACGCCACGGTTGGTGTCGTTATCAGCCTGACCGCGGAAACCAATGAAGCCGCGCAGAGCGCCGAGTTCAGTGTCGGTGCGGGTGTCGATTTCAAACTGAGCGCGAGTGAAGGAATCCCAGTCAGACGTACCGGACTGGTTGCGACCGAAGTCCGTCTGGAAACGGATGTAACCGCCGAACTTCAGGCAGGTTTCGGTGCCGGGGATGTAGAAGAAGCCGGTGCCGAAAGCGTCGCAAACGCGAACATATTCCAGGGGCTCGGGCTCAGCAGCGACGATAGCGTCGGCAGCATGAGCGCCGGATACTGCTGCGAGGGCCGCAGCGGAGCCGATGAGAAGGCTCTTGATGTTCATGGTTGACCTCCAGTCAAACTTAATCTTCTAAGCAGCGGGTGGGAAGCACTTCTGAAATGCGTGCCGCTTATGAGGATGATTAGAGCCAAAACCGGCCGGACAGGCAATCGTAATCATGACAGAAGGAAGACAGTAAGGTGTCCTTAGTTTCTCATTGTTGCGAAATAGCTACAATTCTAACCGACGGGGAGCTGTTTGTTAAAAATGAGTTAATAAACTATGCTTTTCAGTCACTTAACGAAGAGTCCGGCCAAACCGACAACATGAAGCGACGCATTTCTCCAAAATTCTGACACAACAAGGTCATGAGAAATTGTCCAAAGGCACGGGCGCGAGCGAGGATCAGCCCTCTCTTCCTTGGAGAATCAGCCTCAGAAGTAAATTTGAATTCCTTGATGGCGAATCAATGCAAGTCACATTGGGTGTTTCAGCAAAGCGCCGAAGCCTTGCCTCGCGCGATTCCTGCCTTTGCCTCATAGCCGGCTAAAGCGCCTACCCAAAAGAAAAACCCCGGCATTTCTGCCGGGGTTTCCATCACTGACAATGTCAGATCAGATTAGAACGAACGCTGAAGGCGAACGAAACCAACCCAGCTGTCGCCGCCGCCGTTTACACCTTCGGTGCCGTCGACGTCCTGGTAGTTAACCGAAACGAGCGTGGAGAGGCCCTGGGTGATCTTGTAGCCAACAGCTACACCAGCGCGCCATGCATCGCGATCGCCAACGAAGTCGTTGTCAGCGCCGATATCGATCTTGCTGAAGTACTGAACGCCGGGGGTGATGGTCAGCTTGTCGGTTGCCTTGATTGCGTATTCAGCAGCAACAGTCCACTCAGACTCTTCGTAGTACGCGTTAGCGCCCGAAGCCCATACGCCGGAGATACCGAACGTACCCGGACCGATGTCAGCCGTGACGATTGCACGGATCGCACCGTTTTCCTGGTCGGTGTCGTAGCCGCCGAGCAGGTTAGCGTTTACGCCGCCGAACTTGGCGCCGATGATACCGCTGATACCAACGTTGTTCGGGCCTTCGATCGAGCCGCCCTTTACAACGCCGAGCGTCGAGATTGCGTCGAGCGGAGCTTCGAGTTCTTCAACTGCAACGCCAACATAGAAGGAGCCAGCATCGTAGGTGTAACGGATAGCGTTCAGACGGGTGTCGTTCGAGGACAGCTGGTCAACTTCACCAGACAGACCGTCGTCCCACCAGTTGTAGTAGTAACCGACCTTCAGGCCGCCGAGTTCGATGAACGCCTGGTCGACAACAACGCCACGGTTGGTGTCGTTGTCAGCCTGACCGCGGAAACCGATGTAGCCACGCAGAGCGCCGAGCTCGGTGTCGGTGCGGGTGTCGATGTTGAACTGAGCGCGGGTGAAGGAATCCCAGTCAGACGTACCGGACAGATTACGGCCGAAGTCAGTCTGGAAACGGATGTAACCGTCGAACTTCAGGCAGGTTTCGGTGCCGGGGATGTAGAAGAAGCCGGTGCCGAAAGCGTCGCAAACGCGAACGTATTCCAGGGGCTCAGGCTCAGCAGCGACGATAGCGTCGGCAGCGTGAGCGCCGGATACTGCTGCGAGAGCCGCAGCGGAGCCGATCAGAAGGCTCTTGATGTTCATGGTTGACCTCCAGTCAAAGTTTTTAAGTGGGTCTGGGTTTTTTCGCTGAAGGACAGCATTCCCTGCCCCATTCCCGTGTTCTTAGAAGCCAAACGATCCACCGCCTCGCTTCTGGTGGTGAAAATACAAAAGGTTTCGTCGCTTGCAATCGCCAACATTCGATAAATAGCATTTACGTACATGCTTCATTTCGGTTTGTTGCGGAAACAACACACAGCCCTGCGCGGGCCTGCATAAACTTTACGATACGTTAAGATTTCCGTTGAGAATCCGTTGGTTAGGGCAACCGGTAGGGTGTTTCTCATCTAATGGCGTTTTTAGAGAACCCTTGCTAAGCAGGCAAAGCCGCATGGATTTTTTTGCTCTATTCCGCGTCCTCCCGCCTCCGGCATCGTATGGGAGCGAAACAACAATGGAGAAAGAGATGATGAGGCAAGCGATTCTCGTGCAATGATTCGTCAGAACACGGCGTACAAATTCGCACGCGACAGTCTAAGCAGCCGTAGAGTGGGCGACGCGGCTCCAGTGTTTTATCTCTGGACGTTGAATATGCGACAAAGTGCCCAACAGGCTGCCGTGCTCCGCGATATCTGTCAGACAGACACGTATTCTCGCGGCATCCAGCCGGCCAGGAATCACACTTTATCGGCCAATCCTAATCACGATTTTTGGATATGTATCAGTAAAAGCTCGCCACATGGTGTGGGGCAACTGGTGGGACCCGACGGCGCACACACGATGATTCCTGCGCGCCCGAGCCGATAGAACCGACTGAAATGTACCCATCGCTTTAAGCCGTGATCACCCACGGCCGCTCCTCTAAATGCAGAGAGCCCTCTCTTGCACCGCGGTGCCCTCAGAGCTAACGCCTGTGATGACGTTTTTAGTCAGGGTAAATCGCGCGACCATTTGGCAAGATAACCGGTGCCTTTCCCGAGTCCCGGCGACTTCCCGTCCCCGGCTCCATACGTGGCTGTCCCCGATCCCTCCAATCGGTTTGACTCCGGTTGCGGTCGCGCCAGTCCCTGCGATCGCGTTGGTCGCGCCATTCCCTGCGGTCACCCCAGTGACGGCGGTCGTAGTCCCGGTAGTAGCGGTCGCGGTCATACGATCGATAATACACACCAGTCGTATAATATCCTCCAGAACGGTAACCCGGCTCGTCGACGCATCCGGCCAGAACTCCCAGAGACACTAGACAGATTGCTGCGTTTAATAGCTTCATGATTTTAGCTCCCGATAGCGGACTCAAACGCACATAGGAGTCCTTAGTTCCCAAACCGCTAAATTCCCGCGTGCGGGCTTAACCGGGCCTGAACAGGCCCGCAGCAATTACGCCCTACGTAATTTAAAGATAATCGAGGCAACAACTTGCGATTCGCACGCTAGGGATTATCGATCGTTGTCGGTGGGTTCTAAAGGAATGAATGGCGGAGAGGATGGGATTCGAACCCACGATACGCTTTTGACGTATACTCCCTTAGCAGGGGAGCGCCTTCGACCACTCGGCCACCTCTCCGGTGCGGCCTGATTATTGCGTAAGAAAAATGATTGCAAGGCTTTTTCGCCAAGAAGCCAAAAAACCTGTTGGCCAAATAAACCGCGGGTCAAACTTTACGCCCGGTTGCGGAACTTCTTCAGGGCCCGCACGTTTCCGCCTCGGTAACAAAAGAGGTGTTCTAATGGCTCAGACCAAACTGAATGTTGTCGAAGACACGATCGAAAACCAGATCGCAGAACTGCGTTCGCAGATCGCATCCCTGTCCAAATCCGTTTCCGCCCGTGCGGAAGGTGTTGGCGAGGATGCATCGGAATTTCTGGATGAGGCGCGCGGTCGCGTTCGCAAGGCGGCGCATAATGTCCGGGCGCAGGGCCAGAATGTCGTGGAAGCCGTGAAGGAAAATCCAGGCACCGCCACTTCCCTGCTGACGATCGTCGGCGCACTCGGTTTCGCGATCGGTTATGCGGTGGGCACGAGCACGCAGCAGAGTTCGTCGAACAGCAGCCTTTATCGCTGGCGCTGATGACGAACGGGGCATTAAATCAAGGCAAGGCGGGTTTGCCCGCCTTGCCTTTATGCATTGGCGAAAAAGCAGGAATGAAGGGGGCGAATATGCGGTTCAGCGACGATCTTGAGGCAGCATTGTCTGATTTTGCAAGGGATCACGGCATCGACAGGGACGAGGCAATCCAGCGCATCGTCCGCTCCGCCCTCATCAATGGCGGTTATCTCGCCTCCGGCGAGGAAGGTATTCCGCCGGAGAAGCTGAACGCCAGTAACGACGATTGATCAATATCCTGATCCGGACGGCGTCACTGCCGGCCCACCCTTGTAGCGGGCGGAAAGCGCACGCAGCGTATTGGCGAATTCCGTGACATCGGCTCCCACGGCAACGAACGACGCGCCGAGTTCAAGATAACGGCGATTATAGGTTTCATTGAAGGTGAGGATGCCGGCGGCCTTGCCAGCCGCGACGATTTTCACGATCGCCGCTTCGATAACCGCCTGCACCGCCGCTTCGTCAATCCTTCCCAGATAACCCATGTCCGCGGCGAGATCCGCCGGGCCGATGAAGACGCCATCCACGCCGTCCACCGCAAGAATATTGTCGAGATCTTCGATTGCCGCGCGGGTTTCCGCCTGCACCAGCAGGCAGACGCTGGCCGAGGCGCTGTCGGCATAATCCGTTATCGTATTAAAAGCGGAAGCGCGGGCGACGGCCGCTCCCATGCCGCGAATGCCGCGCGGCGGGTAATGCATGGCGCTGACGAGAGCTTCCGCCTGTGCCGCTGAATCGACCATGGGCACAAGAAGCGTGCGGGCGCCAGCATCCAGAAGCTGCTTGATCATCCAGCTCTCCCCGACAGGCACACGCACCACCGGCTCGGCGGCAGAGGTGGCAAGCGCGCGCAGCTGGTCGATGATGCTGCGCAGGTCGTTCGGCCCGTGCTCACCGTCGATCACCAGCCAGTCGAAGCCAGCCGTTCCGGCGATTTCCGCCGTGATGGCCTCGCCCATGTCGAGCCACAGGCCAATCTGCGGCTTGCCGGCATGAATGGCGGTTTTGAAACGGTTTTCGGCAACGGGCATGATATCCTCAGGAGAGCAGTAATTTCAGATCGGCGGACGGATCCGCCAGGATTGTGCGGTCGGGTTGGGCGGCTGTATCGAGCAGTTTCTTACCCGCAACATAGGCCTTGGCGTCATTGACGGCATCGACAGCCACGAAGCGGCCATCACGGAAATACCAGATGGACCAGCTGCCTTCCCTTGCGCCGGGCCTCAAAATCGTCTCGCCGTAACCGAGATTGAAGCCGGCGATCTGCAGCTTCACATCGTACTGATCCGACCAGAACCAGGGTTTCGCGTCGTATACCGCTTCCATGCCGGCCAGTACGGCGGCGGCCGCCTCAGCCTGATCGACCGCGTTCTGGACCGATTCGATCCTCACCTGCTGGCCGCGCCAGGGCAGAAGCGCGCAATCGCCCACCGCATGAATGGCGGGGTCGGATGTGCGGGTATATTCGTCAACCACGATGCCGTTACCAACATCGAGACCCGATTCGCGGGCAAGCCGGTCGTTCGGTGTCACGCCGATGCCGACGATGACGAAATCAACGTCGATCGTCGAACCATCTGAAAGTTCGGCCGCAGCAACCCGCCCGTCCATGCCGACGAGGCGCACGAGGCCGGTTTTTTCGCGGATGGAAACGCCCTGGGCCTGATGAATGCCGCGCATGATATCCGCAGTTTCCTTCGCCGCCACGCGCTGGAGAATACGGTCGGCCATTTCGATCAGCGTCACCTCGAGGCCAAGCTTGCGGGCAACGGCGGCAGCTTCAAGGCCAATATAACCGCCGCCAATGACCAGCAGCCTGCGGCCCGGCTTCATCTCCTCCGTCAAGCGGTCGGCGTCGCGCCTGTCACGGACGGTAAGCACGCCGTCGAGATCGCCACCGATGCTGGCGGGCAGCAGCCGGGGCGCGGCCCCGGTCGCAAGAACCAGCCGGTCATAAGAAAGCGTACTGCCATCCTGCATGCGCACGGTCTTGCCGGCGCGGTCTATCTCCTCCACCCAGGTGGAAAGCCGGATATCGACATTGTTTTCGGCATACCATTCTTCCGGGCGGAACATCAGCCGGTCAAAACTCATCTCGCCGAGGAGGTATTTTTTGGAGAGCGGCGGCCGCTGATAGGGGTAGGCATCTTCCGAGCCTATGATGGTGATGGCACGCTCGTCCTTCAGCACACGGAGCTTCGACGCCAGCGCAAAAGCGGCCTGCCCCGCCCCGACGATTACCAGCCTTCCAGTCACTTTCCACTCCCAGGACAATCACAGCCGGCCGATGACGCCCGAGGCTGTGAAGCGATGTTGCGCGATCAGGCGTAACGCCAAGTACGGCCGGCGTCAACCGCACGAGGCTCCAGCCCTGTGCAAGCGTGCCCGATTATCAAAACGGGCGCCCGCCTTCTGCAACCAGTCGAGATAAAGTGCGTTTTAAACAGGCGAAACACGGGTTGCGTACACAAAGCTGGCCCATGTCGATACGGACAAGAGACAATTGCGGATATTTCCTTCACGCCCTGGCAAGGAAGCCGCGTTAAAATCAGACGGAAGAGGCAATCCGGGAGGTTGTCATGGCTCTACATATGGATATCGGTCAAAACGTCCCGCAGGACGAGATGTATGAGAAATTTCAGATCGACCGGCCCGGCAAGATCACCTTCATAGGGCACCACCTGAGCGCCAAGGACACCATGCGCTGCCTGGTGCGCACCATTTCGCTCTACGGCGCGGAGCTGGATGTCAGTGCCGATCTGGAAATGCCGGTCAACTTCTATCTGGAAATTCTCGGTATCCGTGACGAAATCGGCTGCACGCTTATCCGCCGGGAAGAGGAAAAAGTGACGATCGGCTTCAACATGCTGATCGATGCCGAATTTCTGCACCATGTCCGCCGGCTGAGCTTCGAGACCAGCGTCTGAGCGGCAACCGCGCGTCAGCCCGCCGATCTTTGCGTTGTGCCGTGGCGAACCAAAAATCTGTTGCCAAACACTCATCTAACCCCCGGGCGCGGCTTGCGTCCGGTTTTTTTGCACCTATTGTGAGCCGGGTTTTCAAACACAGGTCCCGGAACTTCTGTCAATGTCCGCTTTTTCACGCCTCACGCCGCTTGCCGCTTCGCTTCCCTCCACCGTTCCCTTCGTCGGCCCGGAGGCCATAGAAAGGAACCGCGGCGTGAAGGTGGAGGCGCGAATCGGTGCAAACGAAAGCGGCTTCGGCCCTGCCCCATCGGTGCTTCTGGCGATGCGCGATGCGGCGGCTGAAACCTGGATGTATAGCGATCCGGAAAATTTCGAGCTGAAGGAAGCGCTTGCCATCCACCACGGGGTTTCCCGCGGCAACATCGCCATAGGCGGCGGAGTGGACGGATTGCTCGGTGAAATCGCCAGGCTGATCGTGGAACCAAGCACGCCTGTTGTCACCTCTTTGGGAGGCTACCCCACCTTCAATTATCACGTGAACGGTTTTGGCGGAAAACTGGTGACCACGCCCTATGTAGACGACCACGAAAACCTCGACGGGCTTCTCGACCTCGTTCACAGGGAAAACGCGCCGCTCGTCTATTTCGCCAATCCGGACAATCCCATGGGAAGCTGGTGGGATGCGAGCGAGGTGGTGGCATTTGCCCGTGCGTTGCCGGAAACCTGCCTGCTCATTCTGGACGAGGCCTATTGCGAAACCGCGCCCGCGAGCGCGGTGCCTGCTATCGACGCGCTGATCGGCCAGCCCAATATCCTGCGCATGCGCACCTTCTCCAAAGCTTACGGGCTCGCCGGCGCCCGCGTGGGTTACGCCATCGGTACGCTTGGCAATGTCGAAGCCTTCGACAAGATCCGCAACCATTTCGGCATGGCGCGTATTTCTATCGCCGGCGCTTTGGCAGCGCTCAAGGACCAGTCCTATCTGCATGAGGTGGTTGGCAAGATTTCCGAGGCACGGGATCGTATTTCCGCTGTCGCCCGCAATAACGGCCTTTCACCGCTGCCCTCCGCTACCAATTTCGTTACCATCGATTGCCACCGCGACGGCGCCTATGCGCGCGCCATCGTTGACGGGCTGATGGACCATGGGGTTTTCATCCGCATGCCGGGCGTGGCCCCGCTTAACCGTTGCATCCGCGTGAGCGTTGGGCCGGGTGACAAGCTCGATCTGTTCGAGCAGGCATTGCCGAAGGTTCTCAAGGCCATCGGGTAAGCTCTCAACCCACCCTCATTCCTGTGTTTGTCACAGGAATGAGGGTTGGAAAGTGCCGCGCGTTACACGCATCGAATCAACATCCTCCCGCAAGCCCCTGCGCGAGAATCATTTTCCGGCGAAGACACATTGCAGAACATAAGAAAACCGCGCCGGCCTTGTTCCTGCCGGTCGCGGTTCGATGTGTCAGCGCAAAAGCTTCGTTTCGGAGCCCTCGCCGCGTTCCCCTTCGGGTTTTACTTTCGTTTGGGCCGGTCGTCGGGACTGGAGGGAACCGGACCGGCAATCTCATGGGTCGCGGGGATGGATCAGTGCATCGTCATCCAGTCGCGGGCGGCGCGAAGGGCTTCGGCCAGTTCCGCTTTCGTCATGTTGCGGGCGAGATCCGCACGGAGAGAAGCCGCTCTCTCCGATCCGCGGATCGCGGCGATGTTAAGCCATTTGTGGGCCGCGATCAGGTCCACCTTGCAGCCCCGGCCGGTCGCATAGACCAGGCCGAGATTGCAAAGGGTGTCGGCGCGGGTTTCGCCACCGGCAGCCATTTCGATATTACTGATGTCAAAGCGTGCCATTGTTTTAATCCCTGTCGTTCTACCTGTTTTCATCGTGCGCCTTCTTGCCGAGGCGTCTTCCGGACTGCCGTCTTTTGCGGCTTTTTTGTCCTTCCGTCCGGCAGGTTTTCCCTGCGCTTTTGATGAGTTCACTATGCCAGGAGGCTTTCAACGCTCGCTTAAAAGGCATGATTAATGTGCCGCAAACAAACTGCAAACGATTGGTAAAATTGGGTTTTTGTTAAATATCATTGCCTGCGGAAATTAAGGACTTTCCGGTGAATTTTACGAAAGCTTTACAATTGGATTTAAACCCTTCCTTCACCACGATAAGAACCGAGATTTTCGAAACTGCTCTCCTTCGCCCTTCCCGCACACGCCAACGCTGCACCGGCACCGCAAATTTCTGTTTCCTTTTACGTGAACGTCAAATACTATCCGCCCTGCCTGTCACGAGGATAAAACGGACACGGAAGAGCGCGGTGGGAGGAGCAATCGTTGCACCGCACGGCGGCCGCCGGCCAGAGATGGTGGAGGCATGCTGAAGAGAGTTTGATCTGCGCATCGCGTCTTTGGCCGCTACGGCCTGGGAAAAGCCTGCGCGAATTTCGGGAGGAATTTCATGAAGCTTATGATGACGATTGCAGCTGCCCTGTTGATGAGCGGCAATATTGCCTTTGCCGCCGAGGCGATCGAAGGCAACTGGAAGACGGCCAGCGGCGAAACCGCCGTGATCGGCCCCTGCGGCGGTGCTTTCTGCGTGACGCTGAAGACCGGCAAGCATGCCGGAAAACAGATCGGCAAGCTTTCGGGAAAGGGAAACAGCTACTCGGGTGAGATCACCGATCCCGCCAATGACAAGACCTATAGCGGCTCCGGCACCGTTTCGGGGAATTCGCTGAGCATGAAGGGTTGCGTGCTGAAGGTTCTGTGCAAATCGCAGACCTGGACACGGCTGTAATACAGGGAACGGCAGGCGGGCTTTTGTCCCCCAGCCTGCCGTCTCGCGACGCAGAGCGCGGTGGCTGCCAGGAATCGCGCGCAGGCTGCGAACAGACGTCGCATGGAAACCATATATCCGTTTATTATCGCTGCATCCGATGCCAATGAGAGCAACGATATGCGCCCCACCCTTTCGACAATTCTGATCGCGGGCACCTCGCATGTCGGCAAAAGCACGCTGGCCGGCCTGCTCAGCGAAAGGCTGCGCTGCGAGGCGATATCGACCGACAGTCTCGCCCGCCATCCGGGGAGGCCATGGCCGGGTATTCCGGTGCCGGTTGAGGAATATTACACACAGCTGTCGGCGGATACGATCCACTGGTTTCTCAAGGTCCATCACCAGAACATCTGGCCGCTGATCCGCGCGATGATTGACAGAAGATCCGGCACAGGGACTACGACGATCTTCGAGGGCGCCGCCCTGCGACCGGAGTTCATATCGCCTCTCCTCGACAGCACGGTGGCGGGCGTATTTCTTCATGCCGACAATGATTTTCTTCTCGAAAGAATGCGCTCTGAAGCACGCTACCAAGATGCAACGGCGATGAGGCAGCGGATCATGGACGCCTTCATCGAACGCTCGCTACGTGAGAACACCGAGATGCTGGCATCCGCGCAGGAACACCGGGTGCCGATTGTCGACGTGACCCAAGGTGAAGAATTGGAGAAACTGCTAACCGATCTTGCGCCAGGCGCGGACATCCCCCTGTCCTGAAGCTGGGCATGCGCACCACTGCGGCATCAATCCGCCATGTCACCGCCCGTTAACATCCCTGAACACCATATGAACCGGGGCCTCAGGGTGCGTTCAGTCCGACTATGGCAAAACTCTGTCCATCAACTCCGATAAAGGGGAATGGACATGACAAAGCTGATCAGCCGACTGGCAATCTTCGCGTTTCTCATGGCGATCTTCGCCATGTCCTTCGCCTCGCTCGTCGTTAATCCGAACCGCAGTTTCCAGCGCGTGAATGCCGGTGCGGCAATCGCATGCCAGCACGGCCCGGCGCCCGCCGCCAATTGCCCCGTCGTATTGTGAGGACCGGCCAATGACCACCAGTTTTTCCAACGGCCTGTTCTCCGCACTGCGGCTGATGCTGATGGCCTCGATCTTTCTCGGCCCGGTGGCCGGACTTGCGGTTTACAAGGCCGATCCCCGCCCCGCCTCCAAAGGCGCCGGCTTCGTGCTGCTGATGAGCCTCCAGCGCGGCGCGCTCGGCTGAGTTTCTGCCGCGCCAGCATTGTCCGGCTGCATTTTCGCGTTTCTTTTCAGTTTCTTCGTATTTCTGTCGCTTGCCTGTCGAAATTGGCCTCTTATAATGGGCCATGACAATAGCAAAACCAACGATTCCGCCCCTCACCTTCATCAGTCCAGAGCCCTTCGCGCCGCAGACATTCACGGACCCGAAAGAAGCTGTTGCGGCTTTGAGCGCGCTCTACGAACGCAACACGGCGTTCCTGATCAATTCCTTCACAGACCTTGCCAAGGGCGCGCCGATTGCCGGGCGTTACCGCGCCTGCTACCCGCAGGTCAGCCTCGAGACCGCCACTTTCGGCCATGTCGATTCCCGCCTTTCCTATGGCCACGTAACCGCGCCCGGCGTCTATACGACAACGATCACACGGCCTGAGCTTTTCCGCCACTATCTCAAGGAACAGCTGGGGCTTCTTATGAAGAACCACGGCGTTCCGGTCACGGTGTCGGAATCGGCTACGCCCATTCCGCTGCATTTCGCTTTCGGTGAAGGCGCGTATGTCGAGGCAGCGGCGGCTTCGTCGCTGTCAGACGTGCCGCTGCGTGATCTCTTCGATACGCCCGATCTCAACAATACCGACGATCTCATCGCCAATGGCGAATATGATCAGGTGCCGGGCGAGCCGGCGCCGCTTGCGCCCTTTACGGCGCAGCGCATCGATTATTCGCTGGCGCGCCTCAGCCATTATACGGCGACGAGCGCCAGCCATTTCCAGAACTTCGTGCTGTTCACCAACTACCAGTTCTATATCGACGAATTCGCTGCCTGGGCGAGGCAGATGATGAAGAATGGCGGCGAGGGTTACACGGCCTTTGTGGAGCCGGGCAACATCATCACCCATGCGGGTTCCGATAAGCCCGAGACGGACGCGGTGCTGGCCCGACTGCCGCAGATGCCGGCCTATCACCTGAAGAAAAAAGGTCATGCCGGCATTACGCTCGTCAATATCGGCGTCGGCCCCTCCAACGCCAAGACGATCACCGACCACATCGCCGTGCTGCGCCCGCATGCGTGGCTGATGGTTGGTCATTGCGCCGGCCTGCGCAACAGCCAGCGGCTGGGCGACTACGTTCTGGCCCACGCCTATGTGCGCGAAGACCACGTGCTTGACGACGACCTGCCGGTGTGGGTGCCTATCCCGGCGCTTGCCGAAGTGCAGCTGGCGCTGGAAGGTGCAGTCGCCGAAGTCACGGGTTACGAGGGCTTCGAACTGAAGCGCATCATGCGCACCGGCACCGTCGCTACCATCGACAACCGCAACTGGGAGCTCCGTGATCAGGCCGGTCCCGTCAAGCGCCTGTCGCAGTCCCGCGCCATCGCGCTTGACATGGAATCCGCCACCATAGCGGCCAACGGCTTCCGCTTCCGCGTGCCCTACGGCACTCTGCTGTGCGTTTCCGACAAGCCACTGCATGGCGAATTGAAGCTGCCAGGCATGGCGACGGAATTTTACCGCACCCAGGTCGCCCAGCATCTGCAGATCGGCATCCGCGCCGTGCAGAAGCTTGCCGCCATGCCGACGGAAACGCTGCACTCGCGCAAGCTCAGAAGCTTCTACGAGACGGCGTTCCAGTAAAAAGAGATATCGCAGAAGCATGCCTTGGTGTATGATTTTGAAAATCGATACACCAAGGATTATCCATGCGTACGAATATTGATCTTGATGACGCCTTGATCGCCGAAGCGATGGAAATTACCGGCCTTTCGACAAAAAAGGCGACGGTGGAGAAGGCGTTGCGCGATCTGGTGCGAATTCACCGCCAGATGCGTGCCCTCGATGCATTGGAAGGCACGGATTGGGAGGGCAATCTGGACGAGATGCGGACGGATTGGGACGCTGAAACGGATTGGGATGTGAAGAAGGGAAAATGATCGTAGCAGATAGCTCTGCCTGGATTTCATTCATTCGAAAAGACATGCCAACTCTCTCCGCCAAGTTTCGCGCCTTAATGGCGCAGGGCGAAGTTCTGATCGGCGATATCATTCTTCTTGAGGTGCTTAGAGGCGCACGGGACGGTCATCATGCACGGCATCTTGAACAAATGCTGGGAGAATTTCCCTGCGTCGCGATGATGTCTCCCCAACTCGCCATCAAGGCTGCCGCAAATTATCGCTTTCTACGCAATCACGGCTATACGATTAGAAAAAGCAACGACCTCATCATCGGCACCTACTGTATTGAGCATGGCCATAAGCTGCTGCAAAACGACCGAGACTTTCAGCCGATGGCCGATCATCTCGGTCTGCAACTGGCATGAGCCTCAAACCACCTTCACGGTCCCCTCCACCCGCACCGGAAAATTCACCGACCGCGCGATGAAGCACTTGTCGTGCGCGTCATGGTGCAGCGCATCCGCCCGGGCGGGATCGCCCTTCGAGATGGTGATGACCGGTTTCAGCACCACTTCGCTGAACTGCCCGGCGCCATCCTTTTCCATGACGAGCGTGCCTTCGGCATCGTCGACATAGTCTTCGACGATGATGCCGTTGACCGAGCAGAAATGCAGGTACCAGAGCTTGTGGCAGGCCGAGAGCGAAGCGACCAGCAGGTCTTCAGGGTTCCAGCGGGCGGGATCGCCACGGAAAGCCGGATCGGACGAGCCGGCTATATCAGCCTTTCCCTCGGTGGAAATCGTGTAGTCGCGTTCGTAGTCGCCATAGCCCGACGTGCCCTTGCCGCGATTACCCGTCCATGTCACCTTTACGGCGTAATGGTGTTCCTGTCCTGCCATTTCAGTCCTCCCTTGGCATCTCTTTTCGCATTCTTTAACGGAAAACCGGTGTCCACTTTCCCTAGAAATGCTCGCGCGTATCACGCAGGTGGTCGAGCCCCTTGCGCAACGTCTCTATGATCTCATCCACTTCCGAACGGCTGATGGTCAGCGCCGGCGAAGCCAGCATTCGGTCGCCCGTTGCGCGCATGACGAGGCCGTTTGCAAGGCAATGATTGCGCACCGTTATACCAACATCGTCCGGCTTGCCGAAGCGTCTGCGGGTCGCCTTGTCCACCGTGATCTGCAGTCCACCCATCAAGCCGACATTGACGGCTTCGCCCACCAGTTCGTGATCCTCAAGGCTTTTCCAGCCCTCGGAAAAATAAGGGCCGATATCGTCGCGCACCCGCTCCACCAGACCCTCCGCTTCGATGATGCGGAGATTTTCCAGCGCGGCGGCGGCGCAGACGGGATGTCCGGAATAGGTGAAGCCGTGGTTGAAATCACCGACCTCGGACAACATCACTTCCGCCACCCGATCCGACACGACCACGCCGCCAATCGGCAGATAACCCGAGGACAGGCCCTTGGCGATGGGGGCAAAGTCCGGCTCCACGCCGAAATACTGGTAGCCGAACCAGGAGCCCAGGCGACCGAAACCGCAGATCACCTCATCGGAGACTAGCAGAATATTGCGCGCTTTGCAGATACGGGCGATTTCCGGCCAGTAGGTCTCCGGCGGTACAATGACGCCACCGGCTCCCTGAATCGGTTCGGCCACGAAAGCAGCAACGTTTTCCTCGCCCAATTCGTCGATTTTCTCATTGAGTTCGCGAGCCACCTTCAGGCCGAATTCGGCCGGAGAAAGATCGCCACCCTCGGCATACCAATAGGGCTGGCCAATATGGGCGACGCCATCGATGGGCAGGCCGCCCTGCTCGTGCATCCACTTCATGCCACCCAGCGAGGCTCCGGCCACCGTCGAGCCGTGGTAGCCGTTGCGGCGGGCGATAACCTTCGTCTTCGCGGAATGGCCGAGGGCCTTCCAGTAGACCCGCGCCATGCGGAACCAGGTATCGGTGGCTTCCGAGCCGGAATTGGTGAAGAACACGTGGTTCATGCCAGGCCCGGCGTGCGAAGCGATCTTCTGCGCCAGCAGCGTCGCGGGCGGCGTGGTGGTGCCGAAAAACGCGTTGTAGTAGGGGAGCTCGTTCATCTGACGCCGTACCACATCGGCGATCTCGCGGCGTCCGTAACCGATATTCACACACCAGAGGCCTGCGAAAGCGTCGAGATATTTCCTGCCGGTGCTGTCGTAGATGAACACCCCTTCCGCGCGCTCGATGATGCGGGTGCCGGCGGCGTTGAGCTTGCCCATGTCTGAAAAGGGATGGAGATGATGGGCGGCATCGATGGCAGCAAGGTTGGAGAGGGGGTTGGAGATTTCATTCATGACAGATCGCACTCCCATAGAAGCGACAGCGCGCACGCCATCGCACCCGCCGACCATGGCCGGGCGGCTTCGATTTGGCAAGACTGGAGGTTTTCGGGGGCTAGGGAGGATACGGCATCGCCGCTTGTTTTTCTCCCCGCCGGCAGAAGAACAGGCGGCGATGGCCTAATTCACAGTCGGTTTGTGCTAAGCGAAGAACGCCCGCCCCACCAGCACCTTCAACTCGCCGGCGTGCACTTCCAGCGCCACGTCGCGTTCCATCGGCAGCAGCTCGCCATCGATGACGCAGCGGACATCATGGCGTTTCTTGGGAAAATGCAGCTCCACATCCGTCACGGTCATGGCTGTCACGGCGGCATTCTGCTTGAACTTGCCGCGCAGAATATCCAGGGCGAGTCTGGCGACACCGGACGGCCGTAACGGATCGGTGAGATAAAAACCCAGATGGCCGCCGGAGACGTTATCCGCCACCAGCAGCGAATTCTGGCCGAATTCATTGTTGGAGACGGAAATGGCGGATACCTTTCGATGCTGCGTCCGGCCATCAACGGTGTATTCCACCTCGAAGACAGGCGGGTTGAGGATGACGCTGATGGCGGCGCGGATGCTCGCCTTGATCTTGCCGAGACGGGAGGCAAAGGCGAGATTGTTTCGATAGCGCACCATGCGCGAATGCAGGCCCGCGGAAAACTGGTGGACAAAGAGGCGGCCATTGGCGCTGGCGATGTCGACACTGGCAATCTCGCCATTCGCCAGCGTCTCCAGTGCCTGACGAATGTCGAGCGGCAGCTTCAGCGAGCGGGCGAAGAGGTTCATGGTGCCGGCCGGCACGATGCCGAGCGCGATGCCCTGTTTCCAGGCAATGCCGGCAGCCGCCGAAATGGTGCCATCTCCGCCGCCGGCAATAATGCCTTCAATGCCCGGCTCCTCGGCGGCGCGTTCCATTTCCTCGACGACGTCCTTTCCGGAGACAAGACGGCAATCGATCACGTGTCCGGCGCGGGTGAAGACCTCGCGGGCATGATCACAATAGGCTTCCATGTCGGTGGTGCGAAATGTGCCGCCGTCACGATTGAAAATTGCAATGAGCTTCATGTTTCCAACCCGGTCCCGTAACATTCGCAGCCGCGCGTAAATGCCTGGCCTTATATAGAGTTCCGAACACCATCGCGTGAAGATCGTCTTTTGCCGAGAATCGCTCTACCGCAACGCATCATTTCATGTTAGAGGTCACTTAAGGTCATTTTCATGACCGCGCATCTCCAGTCAGGGCAGACCGCTCCCATACGGTCTTGCCCTTTTTTCTGTGGGCCCTTCCCGCTTTCAGGTCACGATGAGCCACTCGAACATCTCCGAAGCCCGCCCTGGCGGGGAGAATGAAACCGTTTACACGGCTGCGCCTGCCGTGGTCCTCTCCCCACTTGCCATTGCGCTTATAGAGCTGGCGCTGGCTGCCGGCGGTTTTGGCATCGGTACCGGCGAATTCGCCATCATGGGCCTTTTGCCCGACGTCGCCTCGACCTATGGCGTCACGGTGCCGGAAGCGGGTTATGTCATCACCGCCTATGCGCTGGGCGTCGTCATTGGCGCGCCGATCATCGCGGTTCTCGCCGCGCGCATCACGCGCCGGACATTGCTTCTCAGTCTGATGGGACTTTTTGCGGCTGGAAACATCCTGAGCGCCGTCGCGCCGGATTTTGTGAGCTTCACCATTCTGCGCTTCATCACCGGCCTGCCACATGGGGCCTATTTTGGCGTTGCGGCGCTCGTGGCGGCCTCGATGGCGCCAATCCACAAGCGCGCCCGCGCTGTTGGCCGCGTCATGCTCGGCCTCACCATCGCCACCCTGCTCGGCACTCCGCTCGCCACCTTCTTCGGCCAGCTGCTGTCCTGGCGCGCGGCTTTCATGCTTGTCGGCGGCATCGCACTTCTGACGGTGGCCCTGCTTTGGCTGTTCCAGCCGCGTGACAGGGTGGAAGAAGGCGCCAGCGTATGGCGCGAACTCGGCGCCTTCCGCCGCGTACAGGTATGGCTGACGCTCGCCATTGCCGCCGTCGGCTTTGGCGGCATGTTCTCGGTCTTCAGCTATATCGCGAAGACCACGACTGACGTGGCGATGATGCCGGTTTCCACGGTCTCCGTGGTGCTGGCGCTGTTCGGCATCGGCATGAATGTCGGTAATGTCGTCGGCTCAAGGCTCGCCGATATCTCGCTCAACGGCACGATTGGCGGCATGCTGGCCTTCAATGTGCTTGTCATGGCTGTTTTCGGCATGACGGCGCAGGATCCCTTCATGCTCTGCCTTTGCGTCTTCCTGATCGGCTGCGGTTTTGCCGCCTGCCCGGCCGTACAGACGCGGCTGATGGATGTGGCGCAGGATGCGCAGACGCTGGCTGCCGCCTCGAACCATTCCGCCTTCAACATCGCCAATGCGCTTGGCGCCTGGCTCGGCGGCCTCGTCATAGCCATGGGCTTCGGTTACGCCTCGACGGGTTATGTGGGCGCCGTTCTTTCCCTTCTCGGGCTTGGCGTTTTTCTTGTTTCCGTCACCGTAGAGAGGCGTCAAAAGGCGGCTTGACCCGGCCCTTTCGAAGCTTACGGAAAATTCACAATCGGGCGCTTGACTCTTTCCGGTTTCAGGCGCAACACGGCCTTACGCGCATGCCTTGGGCACGGCGCGGATTTCAACGGAGCATCATTAGATGTCTAGCGACAGTAGCAGTCGATTGCCTTTGCCGAGACCGGCGAACGTGAACTGATCCGACCGCTGTCGGCTCACCACCGCGTTCGCCGTGATCGGCGAATCGACGGAAAGGTGAGCAATCATGAACTTCCACAACCTCTCCCAGAGGGCCAGCAAGGCCGCACGCCTTCTTCGTAGCGGAAATGCCGGCTCCACCACCATTGCCGAACGCGTCGAGCACCTCAACACGCTGGATGTCGGCGCCGCCGCAGCCGCCCTTCTCGCCATGCCGCAGGCAAAGGCCGTCGCCATTCTCGACCGGCCGGAACTGCATGGTGCCGCCGCGATCATAGCCGATATTCCGGTCGAACAGGCCGCGCGCCTCGTCAACCTGATGTCGGACGACCGCGTGGCCGACGTCATGGCGGAAATGGCCGAAGAACCGCGTGCCAAGCTGTTTGCCCGGCTGGACCGCACCACGGCGCTCTCCATCAAGCACCTGATGGGTTACCCGCCGCGCACGGCCGGCTCGATCATGACCACGGAATTCGTTAGCGTGCCGGACAACTGGACGGTGGAACAGACCCTTTCGCACATCCGCGTCGTCGAGCGGTCGCGTGAAACGGTCTATGCCATCTATGTGCTGGCCGAGGACGGGACGCTAACCACCGTCGTGACGCTGCGCCGCCTTTTGACCGGCGAAGCGGGCGCCTCCATTCTTTCGGTCGCATCCAAGGAAGGCATTGTCTGTGCGAGCCCCCTGATGTCACAGGAGGATGTCGCGCGGCTGATCCGCAAGCACGACCTTCTGGCGCTGCCCGTAGTGGATGACCGCTCGCATATTCTCGGCATCGTCACCGTTGACGACGTGATCGACACCATGATCGCCGATACCACGGAAGACGCCCACAAGTTCGGTGGTATGGAGGCGCTGGGCAAGCCCTACATGACGATCGGCTTTCCGGACATGATCCGCAAGCGCGCCGGCTGGCTCGCAGCACTGTTCCTCGGCGAAATGCTGACGGCCAGCGCCATGCAGCATTTCGAAGGCGAGCTGGAAAAGGCCGTGGTGCTGACGCTGTTCATACCGCTCATCATGTCTTCGGGCGGCAACTCCGGTTCGCAGGCCACTTCGCTCATCATCCGGGCGCTGGCGCTGGGCGAACTGAAGCTTTCCGACTGGTGGCGGGTGCTGCTTCGGGAAATCCCGACGGGCCTGACGCTCGGCTGCATTCTGGGCGCCATCGGCTTCCTGCGGCTCACGGTCTGGCAGCAGGCTGGCTTCTACGACTACGGTGAGCACTGGCTGCTCGTTGGTGCCACGGTTTTTGCGGCCCTCGTCGGTATCGTCACTTTCGGTTCGCTCGCCGGCTCCATGCTGCCCTTCGTGCTGCAACGTCTGCGGCTTGATCCCGCCAGCGCTTCGGCCCCCTTCGTCGCCACGCTGGTGGATGTCAGCGGGCTCGTCATCTATTTCTCGGTGGCGCTGGTGATCTTGAGCGGTACATTGCTCTAAACACAAAGGCCCGTTCGAAAGAGCGGGCCTTCTACATTTCGCGGCACGTCATAATCTCTCCTCCGTCATGCCGGACTTGATCCGGCATCCAGCCACGGCGCGTCTGCACCGTGAGAAGAGTCTTTTGCGATCAATGACTTGATCGCGCTGGACCCCGGATCAAGTTCGGGGTGACGGAGTACGGATGGTGCCACTCAGCTTAATAGTATCCGGTCAACTGGCGAAGCCCTTCAGCCGCCGGCGCTGATGACGCCGGTTCCCAAAAGCCCAAGCAGGACGAAGCCGATGACCACGCGGTACCAGACGAAGGGCATGTAGCTTTTGGTCGAAACCAGCTTCAGGAAAACGACGATAACGGCGTAACCGACGATGAAGGCGATCAGGGTCGCGAGGCCTGTCGGGCCCCAGCCCACCGGATTGTCTTCGCCGATGCTTTTGAACAGCTGGTAGAAACCGGAGCCGAAGACGGCGGGTACGGCGAGCAGGAAGGAATAACGGGCCGCCGCCTCGCGGGTATAACCCAGAAGCAGGCCGGCGCTGATGGTGCCGCCGGAACGCGAAACGCCGGGGATGAGCGCCATGGCCTGCGCGAAACCGAAGAGGATACCATCACGCCAGATCAGCTGGTTGAGCTTGTAGCGCTTTTTCCCGATCCTGTCGGCGACGCCAAGAACGATACCGAACACGATCAGCATCACGGCAGTAATGTAGAGGTTTCGGAGCGAATGCTCGATGGCGTCCTTGAAGAGAAGGCCAAGCAGCACTATGGGCACGGAGCCGACGATGATCAGCCAGCCGAGACGTGCATCGGCCTTGTCATAGGGGCCGAGACGAAGGTTTTGCCGGAGCCAGGCGGCAGCGATCCGCATGATGTCGGACCAGAAATAGACCAGCACGGCCATTTCCGTGCCGATCTGGGTAATGGCGGTGAAGGCAGCGCCGGGGTCGGCGCCGGAGGGCAGGAACTCCCCGGCGATCCTCAGATGCGCGCTCGACGAAATTGGGAGAAACTCCGTAAGTCCTTGCAAAAGACCGAGAAATCCGGCCTCCATCCAACCCATGCTCATGTGCTTTGATGTCCCTGCTGCGAATCGAGATCGCAGCATTATGCATCAATCGGGGCAAATCCGTGTTGCATCGCACCATGAAAAATGATGTCCCGGCACGCGCTCTTACCCGTGATTTCTTTCAGGCCGCCTTCTCCGCCACCTGCGGAAGCTGCGTGTATTTCGCGCCGTTTTTGCAGACGACGTGCGCATCGCCCCAGCTTTTCAGCGCCGAAATCACCGGCCGCATCGTCTCGCCAAGCGGTGTCAACGCATAATCCACGCGCGGCGGCACGACGGGGAAAACGGTCCGCGAAATCAAACCCGCCTCCTCCAGTTCCCGCAGCTGCTTGGTCAGCATGCGCTGGGTGACACTTGGAATATGGCGGCGCAGTTCGTTGAAGCGCAGGGTCCCCTCATTGATGAGGTGATAGAGGATCACGCCTTTCCATTTGCCATCGAGAAAACTCAGGGCCGATTCCACCGGGCAGCCGGGAAAGTTGCCGGTGAGCTTGGCGCGTGGTCGCGACATCACAGTATCCTTTTTGTATGTATCATCACAAAATGTGCATTCTTGCGATCGTTGTTCATATGTATCAAGTAAGAGGCACGCAAACAAGCAAAGGAGACTTTTCATGCGCGCCATCGGTTACAGGACGAGCCAGCCCATCACTGCCAAGGATGCCCTCATCGACATCGATCTGCCACAGCCGGAAGCGAAGGGACACGACATTCTGGTGGAGGTGAAAGCCGTTTCGGTAAATCCCGTCGATACCAAGGTACGTCGGAACCAGTCGCCGGAAAACGGCGAGGCCCGTGTGCTCGGCTTCGATGCAGCGGGTGTGGTGAAGGCCGTTGGCGACAAGGTTTCGCTGTTCAAACCGGGTGATGAGGTGTTTTACGCCGGCGTCATCAACCGTCCCGGCTCCAACAGCGAATTCCATCTGGTCGACGAGCGCATCGCCGGTGCCAAGCCGAAGTCCCTGAATTTCGAGGAAGCCGCCGCCCTGCCGCTGACCGCCATCACCGCGTATGAGACCCTATTCGACCGGTTGCGGGTGAATGAGCCGGTTCCGGGTGCAGCCAGCGCCGTTCTCGTCATCGGCGGCGCGGGCGGCGTCGGTTCCATCGCCGTTCAGCTTCTGCGGGCGCTGACCGACCTGACCGTGATCGCGACTGCCTCGCGGCCGGAAACGATCGAATGGGTAAAGGAGCTCGGCGCGCATCACGTCGTGGATCACAGCAAACCCATCGCGCCGCAGGTGGAAGCGCTTGGCCTTGGTGCGCCGGGCTTCGTCTTCTCCACCACCCACAGCGACATCCACGCGGCCGACAGCGTGGCGACCATCGCACCGCAGGGCCGTTTCGCCCTGATCGACGATCCGGCTGGCGGTTTCGACATCATGGCGTTCAAGCGCAAATGCATATCCATCCATTGGGAAATGATGTTCGCCCGCGCCGTTTTCCAGACGCCTGACATGATCGAGCAGCACAAGCTGCTCAACCACGTGGCCGAGCTTGTCGATGCCGGCAAGATCAAGACGACGCTGACCGAGGTTTTCGGCACCATCAATGCCGCAAATCTTATCAAGGCGCATGCACTGATCGAGAGCAACAAGGCCAAGGGCAAGATCGTGCTTTCGGGCTTCTGATCGCCGATGAAGCGTTCGCATGGCGAACGCTTCCCTTCCGCTTACGGCGAGGTTCGGGCCGCGCAAAACCGCGCGGCCTTTTATCACTCGTCGTCGGGATCTTCCGGGCACGGCCAGGAGGCGGGCGCCGTCAGGCCATTCGGCAGTTTGGTCTTGGCGTCGCCGCAGGCGATGTCGATCTGTTTCTGGTCAAGGCCGGTGGCCGTGGAAAGATCGACCCCCTCAATCCGAGTCAGCAGCAGGAAGGCGCTGGTGAAATCGACCGGGCCACCCAGCTTCGCGCCACCGAACCGGGCCCGCGACAGGTTGGTGAGCGAGAATTTCGAGCCGTTCAGCGTTGCGCCCTCGAAATCGGCGCGGCCGAGTTCAGCCTTGGTGAAATCCGTGCCGTCCAGCTTGGTGTTTTCGAATTTGGTTCGCTGCATTTCGGCATTCACGAATTTCGCGTTGGTGGCGTCGGCGGCGGAAAAATCGCTTCGATAGGCTTCCACCTTCGTCAGATTGGCGCCCTGAAGGTTCGCCTCGCCAAGGGCAGCGCGGATGAGCTTGGCCTTCTCAAGGTTAGCGCCCTTCAGCGACGAACCGCGCAGATCCGTATAAGTGAAATCCGTACCGTAGAGCATCGCCGAGTCGAGATTGCTGCCGCCCAGCATCAGGAGGCGCTTGTTGCATTCGCGCCAGTCTATGCCGGCCATGGCATCGGAACGACAGCTCGCGGCAGCCACCGGATTGCCAGTGAAAGAAAAGGCAGCCATCGCAAGCGCCGCGACGCTGCCAGCCAAGCCTGTCTTCCGCACGATATTCAGCCTTTGAAAGCCGGACATTCCTTCACTCCCTGCCGTCTGGCGACGGCACCTAGGACCATATGCACGTTCAAGGCGTTATCGCATTCACTGCCCGCGATCCACAGGCCACATGATGCTACAACACCCCAACATCCTATATGTAAGAAATCGAAGAGCAATCCACAAATACTGACGGGAAAGAGGGCAATGGCGCTGCTCTGGTGCCGTGGCAGACACAATGAACCAGGCGGACCGACGAACTGCATGACCGCGACGAGCTTTCGCCGACGGAAACGGCGCTCCGCAGAGTATCCGTCCACCTATCGTAAAATCACCGTTGCAGATGCTCGGGACAAGCCCGAGCATCATGAGGCAGGATCGCTTCACCGTCACATGTTGGCGTAAACCGGCCCCTCGCCGCCCTGCGGCGGCACCCAATTGATGTTCTGGTTCGGATCCTTGATGTCGCAGGTCTTGCAGTGCACGCAGTTCTGGGCGTTGATGACGTAGACTTCCTGGCCGTCCTTCTCCACCCACTCATAAACGCCGGCTGGACAATAACGCGTGGAGGGACCGGCAAAGACGTCGTGTTCGGAGCGCTTCTGCAGCTCCATGTCCTTCACCTGAAGATGGACCGGCTGGTCCTCTTCATGGTTGGTGGACGACAGGAAGACGGAGGACAGGCGGTCGAAGGTCAGAACGCCATCCGGCTTCGGATAGGCGATCGGCTTGTGTTTGGAGGCGGGCTCCAGGCTCTGCGCATCCGTCTTGCCGTGCTTCAGCGTGCCGAAGAAAGAGAAACCGAACAGCTGGTTCGTCCACATGTCGAGACCGCCGAGGCCGACGCCGATGAGCGTGCCGAACTTCGACCAGAGCGGCTTGACGTTGCGGACCCGCTTCAGGTCCTTTCCGATATCGCCTTCGCGCCATTCGGCCTCGATCTCGGTAACCTCGTCATGGGCGCGGCCGGCGGAAATCGCCGCGGCGATCTTTTCCGCCGCGAGCATGCCCGAGAGAACCGCATTATGGCTTCCCTTGATGCGTGGCACGTTGACGAAGCCGGCGGAACAGCCGATCAGCGCGCCGCCCGGGAAGGTGAGCTTCGGCACTGACTGGTAACCACCTTCCGTGATGGCGCGCGCGCCATAGGAAATGCGCTTGCCGCCCTCGAACGTATCGCGGATCGCCGGATGCGTCTTGAACCGCTGGAATTCCTCGAAGGGATAGAGATAGGGGTTCTTGTAATTGAGATGCACCACGAAACCGACGGCAACGAGGTTATCTTCCAGGTGATACAGGAAAGAGCCACCGCCGGTCTTGAAGCCGAGCGGCCAGCCGAAGGAGTGCTGCACGAGGCCCTGCTTGTGCTTCTCCGGCTTGACCTGCCAGAGCTCCTTGATGCCGATGCCGAATTTCTGCGGCTCGCGATCTTTGGACAGGTCGAATCTGGAAATCAGCTGCTTGGCGAGCGATCCGCGCACGCCCTCGCCGATCAACACGTATTTACCGTGCAGTTCCATGCCACGGGTGAAGTTCGGGCCCGGCTCGCCATTCTTCTCGATGCCCATATCGCCGGTGGCAACGCCGATGACAGCGCCTTCGTCGTTATAAAGCACTTCCGTGGCGGCAAAGCCCGGATAGATCTCGACGCCGAGCCCTTCCGCCTTTTCCGCCAGCCAGCGACAGACGAGGCCAAGCGAGACGATGTAATTGCCATGATTGTTCATCAATGGCGGCATCATGGCGTTCGGCAGGCGGATGGAGCCCGCCGGCCCCAGGAACAGGAACTGGTCGTCCTTGACCTCGGTCTTGAAGGGATGCCCCTCCTCGTCGCGCCATCCCGGCAGCAGCCTGTCGATGCCGATGGGGTCGACCACGGCGCCGGAGAGGATGTGGGCACCGACTTCCGCGCCCTTTTCCAGCACAACGACCGAGAGCTCCGGCTCCACCTGCTTCAGCCGGATTGCGGCGGCAAGACCGGCCGGACCCGCACCGACGATAACAACGTCGAATTCCATCGCTTCGCGTTCGGGCAGTTCCATCGCTTCCGTCATTTCCATCCTCTCAGATCGCCGGTCCCATCCGGCTGTTGTTATCGTCTTTTCCACACCTGCGACGCACCGCCTGCGCCGGACAAAAAGTCCATCCGCGACACCGTATCCATCAGCATCCGTCTTTGCAAAGCGGCACGCCTTTGTCGAGCTTCTATAGCGGCAAAACATGTCGCACGCCAGTCAATTGTCAGACAACCTGATGATTGTTTATTACTTTTACGTTCACGTAATAATGAGGATATGATCGACGGGGGAATGCGTCAAGGGTTGCGGGCATTGGGCGGGCATAGCCAACCTATAATCAGGCGGCCAAAAGCGATTGATGGGCGGGCCGATCGCATGACAAGGGAGATCGCGACCGCATCTGCGTCAATATGGCCGGTGTCGGACGCAGCGGTTTTGAGCTAATATTCCTAAGAAATATATCGTCACGTCATAGCTGGAATATCTGAAATGTGGGACTTCTTCCCTATCGTCTTCTTGCCGTTCAAAATTCTCGTATTGGGAACGGGCATGTTCTTCGCCATCAAATGGCATCATGATCAGGCGAAGAAGGAAAACGAAACCAAGGGACCGTGAGCGCCGCCAGTTTTAAAGGCGCGGGCCACTTGGCCCACTCCCGGGGACGAAGCAGACCTTGCTTTCCAACACCCCGCTCAAACAGCCCATTCTTCATCCGTCGTGAACACGATCGTCAGCCAACGGTCACTCCCCTCGCCGCCTATCGCTTCGCCGATCTCGTCGCGGATCGCATCCCATTCCTCAAGCCGCCGCGGCGGCCAGTTTCTGGGAACAATAAAGAAGAGTTCGATCTGGCGACCGCGGCCAACCCGGGCCACATAGGAGTAATGCGAGGAAAAGCCGAACTTCGCCACGACCTCCCCCGCCACCCTGTCGACATGCTGTTTGAACTCCAGCGGGGTGACAAGAAGTATGTCGGCCAGCGCCTGTTTCACATTGCCGAGTGGCATGGGAATGATGACGAGGCAGACCAGCGCCAGCACGGCCGGGTCGACATAGGGCGACAGCCATGCCTGCGACGTTCCCGTCAGCCCGTAACCGATGGCGAAAGCGATGAACAGCGCCACGCTCAGCAGCGCGCTCATCAGCCAGCTTTTAGCGTCCAGCGCCACGAAGGCGGATTTCAGCCGTTGGTTCTGCCGTTTGACAAACCATGCCATGGCGAGCGAGACGGCGAAGCTGACGAAGGTGACGATGATGGCGTAATCGAACTCGATCGACCGGCCGCCATCCATCAGGCTGTCGATGGCATTGATGAGCGCGTAAATCGCCGCCCCCATCAGAAGCGTGCCGTTGAGTCCGAGCACCATTGGCTCCAGATGCCAGAAGCCCATGGTGAAGCGCTCCACCAGCCGGCCGCCCGGCCTGGGTGCCGCGGCGGCGGAGATCAGCCGCGCCACGAGCAATGCGAGCACCGTCATGAAAGCATCCGTCAGGGCGTAGACACCGTCGAAGACGACCGCGAAGGAGCCGGAAAACAGGCCCGCCCCGATGCCGAACAACGCCAGCAGAACCGTGACGGCAATCGAGAATTTCAGCAAAGATTGTTCTGTCATGACACTTGTTCGACCTTCAAAACCGGGCCCGCCTTCACAGGGGGATTTTGCTTTTCCTCGAATCGAGAAAACGCCTAACTCTCTGTTTCGGCGCATTTCCAGACGGAAAACCGGGGTCCACTTTTCCTGGAAATGCTCTATAAACACCACATACAGCACTCACAAGACAGGACAAAACCCATGGATTTCGGCATTTCCGGCAAACGCGCCCTCGTTCTCGCCTCTTCACGCGGCCTTGGGCTTGGCATTGCGACGGCGCTGGCAAAGGAGGGTGCAAATGTCCTTCTCGTCGGCAGGAGCGGTGAAAAGCTGGAAGCGAACTGCAAGGCCATCAACGCCCTTGGCAAAGGCAAGGCCGACTGGGTTTGGGGTGATCTTGCCGACGACAATTTTGTCGAGGCCATGGTTCAGGCCGTCAGGGAAAAGCTCGGCGGCATCGACATTCTCGTCAACAATACCGGCGGCCCGACGCCGGGCCTCGCTCAGGAGATGACGGCGGAGAAGCTGGATACGTTCTTCCAGTCGATGGTGCTGCGGGTCATCACGCTGACCAATGCGCTTCTGCCCGGCATGAAGGAGCAGGGTTTCGGCCGCATCCTCACCGTCGCCTCGTCAGGCGTATTCGAACCGATTGCCAATCTTGCCCTTTCCAACACGTTGCGCGGCGCGCTTGTGGGCTGGAGCAAGACGCTGTCCTCCGAAGTGGCCGGTTTCGGCATTACCTCAAACCTGCTTCTGCCCGGCCGCATCCACACCGACCGCATCGATGAGCTCGATGGCGCCAATGCAAAGCGTCTCGGCAAGAGCATCGAGGAAATCCGCGAGGCCTCGGTCAAGAGCATTCCTGCAGGCCGCCTCGGCACGGTGGAGGAGTTCGCTGCCGCCGGCGCTTTCCTCTGCTCGGTGCCCGCAAGCTACATCACCGGCACGATGCTCAGGGTGGATGGCGGCGCGGCAAAGTCGAACTGACGACTGGGTGCTGTCACGACGCCGTTCCGTAAATCACGTAGCGGTTCCGCCCGGTATTCTTGGCTTCATAAAGCGCGGTATCGGCGTGGCGCAAAACGTCGCTTGTACTCTCCCCGGGATTGGCAAAGGCGATCCCGGCGGAGCAGCTGTAGCGAAACTCGGGCATGTCGCGCAGAGGGGCTGCATCGGCCAGTGACGACAGGAGCTGCCGCATCAGGCTTTCGGCGCCGTGCATGCGCGAGCCACTGAGCACCAGCAAAAACTCTTCCCCGCCAATCCTGCCGAGAAGGTCGTCACGCCCGGCAGCGGCGGACAGCCGTCCTGCAAAATCTTTCAGCACGAGATCGCCGTAGGCATGGCCGAAGCGATCGTTGACGCTCTTGAAGTGGTCGATATCCATGATGATGACGGCGAGCGCCTGCGCCTTGTTGGGCCCAAGCAGGTGGTTGAGCGCATCCATGGCGTAACGCCTGTTTCCGAGCCCGGTCAGCTCGTCGCTCAGGGCGGATTTCAGCGCCCTGTCCCGCTCCTGGCGCAGATCGCGCAATTCGATGCCAAGTTCGGAAACATCCGTGACGACGCATAGCATCCAGCCTCCCGGCAGCGTGGTCTCGGTCGTCAGTATCCAGCGCCCGTCATTGAGACTGGTCTCAATGGTCCGGAACGGCAGCTTGCCGCGCCTCGTCTTGGCCGAGCGCAGCCAGAGTTCGAAATCCGATGTCTCGATGGCCGTACCGGTCGCGTTGCGAAAACCACTGCGCATCAGTTCCACCCAGCTCGGAAAATCTCGCTGTTCGATACCGAGCGCGGCGCGGAAGGCGCTGTTGGCGAACCGCAACTCATCGCTGCCATCAAACAAAGCGTATCCCTGCTGCGATGCTTCCAGAAGGGCCATGAGCTGCCGGGAGAAAACGCCCATATCGCCTTGAACGACACCGGCATCGTCCGGCGCTGCATCCTCCACTGCATGCTGGCTGATTTTGTGGGGCATATAATTTCCAAAACTAAAAACGACCGAAAACCAAATACAGCATGTCCATATGGACATTCCGAAATTTAATAAATATTTACGCCCGACAGCAAAATGGATACGTCTTCGATCCGCTTACTTCGACAAAGCTGGCTTTAACAGAATTCCCTTAAAGCCGTCGCCTAGAACTACACTGTTCTTTCTTAAAGGAATTGTAATCCCGTTTACCGTGCGTTGCCAGGATTGCCGCAACTTTGCGACTGGCACGCGGGCACGGGCGTTCGACCGAAAAAAGACCCACGGCGCTTGCCATTCCGCCCGCCCTGTGCAATCAACCGCCCTCCTCTGACATCGGGGTGCCAAGAGCATCCCTTATTTTCACGCCGGGCCATCCAAGGCCGGGCGGGTTCTTCTATCGACACAAGGAATATGGCGATGACGCAAAAGCGGGCTCTCGGCCTCGATTTCGGCACGACAAATACGGTCATGGCTCTTTCCGACAATGGCGGCGCAAGCCATTCCATGCGCTTTACCAGCAGCGCCGGTACGGATGACAGCATGCGCACGGCCCTCTCCTTCATGAAGGATGCCGGCCTCGGCGCGGCCGCCCTGCATGTGGAGGCGGGCCACGCCGCTATCCGCCAGTTCATCGACAATGCCGGCGACTGCCGTTTCCTGCAGTCGATCAAGACGTTTGCGGCCTCCCCGCTGTTTCAGGGCACGTTGATCTTCGCCAAGCGGCAGAGCTTCGAGGATTTGATGGAAGTGTTCCTGCGCAAGCTGAAGACCTATGCCGGGACGGAATGGCCCGATGATGTATCGACTGTCATTGCCGGCCGGCCGGTGCGTTTTGCCGGCAGCAATCCGGACGAGACGCTGGCGCTTGCCCGATACAACGAGGCGCTGAGCCGGGCCGGTTTTCCCGAAATCCACTATGTCTATGAGCCGGTGGCGGCCGCTTATTATTTCGCGCAAAGCCTGAAGAAGGACGCCAACGTGCTGGTGGCGGATTTCGGCGGCGGCACCACCGACTATTCGCTCATCCGTTTCGAAACCCATGCCGGCAAGCTTTCCGCCACCCCCATCGGCCATTCGGGCGTCGGTGTTGCGGGCGATCATTTCGACTTCCGCATGATCGACAATCTGGTGTCGCCGGAGATCGGCAAGGGCAGCAAGTTCAAGAGTTTCGACAAGGTGCTGGATGTGCCCTCCGGCTATTACGTGAATTTCGGCCGCTGGAACCAGCTGTCGATCTTCAAGACCTCGAAGGAATTCACCGATCTGAAGTCGCTGGTGCGCTCGGCGCTGGAGCCGGAAAAGCTGGAAATGTTCATCGACCTCGTTGAGCATGACGAGGGCTACCCGCTCTATCAGGCTATTTCCGCCACCAAGATGGCGCTCTCCTCGGCGGAAGAAGCGGAGTTCAACTTTGCGCCGCTCGGCAAGGCCGGACGCAAGATGGTGAAGCGCAGCGATTTCAACAGCTGGATCGCCGAGGACCTTGCCAAGATAGAAGAAGCGCTCGACGAGGTTCTGGAAAAGACGCAGGTTGCGCCAGGTGCGATCGACAAGGTGTTCCTGACCGGCGGAACCTCCTTCGTGCCGGCGGTGCGGGAGCTTTTCACCCGCCGTTTCGACGCCGACCGCATCGAAAGCGGCGGCGAGCTGCTTTCGATTGCCCATGGTCTCGCCATGATCGGCGAAAGCGGCGATATTCAGCGCTGGACAGTGTGATTTGCGGGTTCCCCGGGCGGGGAACATGGGGTAATTTCCGCCCATGATCGCCGCTCAAGACCTCTCCCCGGCCGAACTCGCCGCCCTCCTGCATTTCCATGCGGATGCGGGCGTCGACTGGTTGCTGGAAGAGGCGCCCGTAGACCGTTTCGCCGAATTTGCCGCCGCCCGCCCTGCCCGGTCCGCGCCTGTTCAGGCGGCGGCGACATCTGCACGGCAGACTGAAAGGCCCGCGGATCGCGGCGCCGATGTGCCGCAGCGGCAGGGAGCAACGCGCAGTGCTCCCGCGCGCGGAGCGCCGGCAAGTCCAGCCGTTCAGCAGAATGTCGCCATGCCGGATGAGCAGGCGGTGGCAGCGGCGCGTTTTGCCGCAGAAAGCGCGAGATCGCTTGCCGAACTGAAAACCGCGCTCGAGGGTTTTTCGGGGTGCAACCTCAAGAACAGCGCCCGCAATACGATCTTCACCGAAGGTGACGCTTCCTCGGGCATCATGGTCATCGGCCCCATGCCGGATGCGGATGACGATCGCGAGGGCCTGCCCTTTGCCGGCAAGACCGGCCTGCTGCTTGACCGGATGCTGGCGGCCATCGGCCTTGAGCGCAGCACCATCATGCTCGGCAATGTGGTGCCGTGGCGGCCACCGGGCAACCGCCCGCCGACCCAAGCCGAAATGGATATCTGCCGCCCCTTCATCGAGCGCCAGATCGCCCTTGCGGAGCCAAAACACCTGTTGCTTCTGGGCAACTTTACCGCACGTTTCTTCTTTGGCGGCACCGGCACGATCCATACATTGCGGGGACAGTGGCGTGATGTCGCAGCCGGACACCTTGTTTTGCCGGCGCTCGCCAGCCTGCACCCCCAGGAACTATTGAACGCACCGGCCAGTAAGTCCTTGGCATGGCAGGATTTATTGATGTTTCGGGCAAAGATCGCCGAAGGCTGATTGCCTCATTCGTGCTCAATGTAAATGAATTATGAAAATAGCCATGCGCATTACGCATAACAGCGGCGCATTTGGTCAACTTGCCGAATCCATGCTGCGCTGCGATATACGGCCATGTCTTGGGAGGAATTTCGGTTAAAGGAACCAAGGCAATGACCACTCGCTTCCGTCCGGTGCATTCCGGCTTTGAATCGCTCCGCCTGGCGGGCCTCGGCCCTCGCTCCAGTCAGGGCTACCATCGTTTCGGCGCAGCCGCTAACGAACAGTTGACCGCACGCGCTGCCATGCAGCAGGTCCGCGTGACGCGTCCCTCGGCAGTCTTCGCGGATTTCCGCGAGCGCTGAGAAGCACTCAGGCCGGCTTACACCGGCTTACAGATATGATTGCGCGCTGGCGTCTTTCCTCGGGAAGGCGCCTTTTGCTTTTGTGGGTGTACGATCAAGGGCGGTGAAGTGATGGACACGCCACTTGCTCTCGCCGTCATCCTCGGGCTTGACCCGAGGATCTAGGCACTTATCCAAAATCGAAACATTTGCAGATCCTTGGGACAAGCCCGAGGATGACGGCGAGAGAAATTTCGCTTCGTCATAAAGGCCGACTCAACACACAGCCGCAGATGCAACATCACCCCTGCGGCGTCGAGGCCTTGCGCGCCGCGCGTCGCGCCAATCCCAGCTGATGTTCACGGAAAATGATGAAGATGCCGGCCAGGATCACGATCGCCGTGCCGATGAGCATCGTCAGCGTGGGTATGTCTCCGAAAAGGACGTAGGAAACCACGATGCCGAAGACGATGGAACTGTATTCGAAGGGCGCGATGACCGAGACCTCGGCGTGCCGGTAACTCTCCGTCAGGAAGATTTGCGCGACGCCGCCGCAGATGCCGCTGGTTATCAGAAGCAGGGTCTGCGTCACTGTCAGCACGCTCCAGCCGAAGGGAACGCTGATGAGCGACAGCAGGGTGGCGGTGAGCGAAAAATAAAGCACGATGGTTGGCGTCTTTTCCGTTTCCACCAATTGCCGCACCTGGATCATCGCCAGCCCGCCAAGGGCGGCACCACACAGCACGGCAATGGCGCCCAGCCCCTCACCCGCGGCAAACCCGCCTTCCCTGAGAAGCGTCATCTTCGGCCAGAGAATGACCAGCACGCCGATCATTCCCACGAAGACTGCACTCCAGCGATAAATGCGCACCTTCTCATGCAGGATAAAGGCGGCAAAAACCACGGCGAGAAGTGGCGAGGCATAACCGATGGCGATGAATTCCGGCAGCGGCAGCATGGTCAGCCCGTAAAAGCCGCAGGCCATTGAGAGGATTCCAAGAAAACCGCGCTTGAAATGGCCGAGGAGATTGTTGGTGTGCAGCGCACTTGCGAGCGCGTGAAGCCAGGCAAGATAAACGACAATCGGAATGATGGCGAAAGCCGAACGAAAGAAGGTGATCTGGCCGGCCGGCACATCCCCCGCGGCCTTTATACAGGTCTGCATGACAAGAAAAAAGCCAACCGAAATCAGCTTCATGCTGATCCCGCGGAAGGGATTCATCGGTTCGGCGTTCATTAGCAGTTACTCATATCGGCTGCGCAGACACGCCATCGGGAGGTTTCATGCGGGGGAGACGACGCGGGGAATTGGATTTGCGCAAGGCTAGAGCATTCCTCCGGCGCTTTACAACAAAAAATGTGATTTATCCCTGAATTCAGTTGATGGCGTGGAGAAATCGAAGCCTCGCAAGGCAGGCGCGAGGGCAAAAAGTGGCACGTGCTAAAATTTGAAGAAAATAAAATATAATTTCAGCAATCGTTCAACATTTGCTGCGATGGTCCGTTGGTCCGGCAGCGGGGAGGATCGTCTGCATGGCCGGCAAAGCCTTCCATGGCGGGACAGAATGTCCTCCGACGCGCACATGATCGTGACGAATATTCTACCCATTTTACATCCGGGCCTTATGACGACATGATGCCGGGAAGACCACGCAAAGTTATTCAGGGACAGTCATGCGAACAGACACGGGCCAGATCGTTCACCTGGCGGATTACCGCCCCACCGATTTCGTTCTGGAGCGGGTGGATCTCACCTTCGAACTCGACCCTAAAAATACCAAGGTCGAAGCCCGTCTGATCTTCCACCGGCGCGAAAGCGCCGACCGGCATGCACCGCTGGTTCTTGATGGCGACGAGCTGAAGCTTTCCAGCCTGCTGCTCGACCAGGTGGAGCTGCCCGCCGCTCAATACGAGGCCACACCGGACAGCCTGACCATCCGCGACCTTCCCGCTGAATCTCCCTTCGAGATCTGCGTCACCAATTACATCAACCCGCAGGTCAATACGCAGCTGATGGGGCTTTACCGCACCAATGGCGTTTATTGCACCCAATGCGAAGCGGAAGGTTTCCGCCGCATCACCTATTTCCCCGACCGTCCGGATGTTCTGGCGCCTTATACGGTGACGATCATCGCGGCAAAGGAAGGTAATCCGCTGCTGCTCTCGAACGGCAATTTCCTGGGCGGCGGCAATTACGACGAAGGCCGTCACTTCGCGGCCTGGTTCGATCCGCATCCGAAACCGAGCTACCTGTTCGCTCTCGTTGCCGGCGATCTCGGCGTGGTGGAAGATACTTTCACGACCATGTCCGGACGGGACGTGGCGCTGAAGATTTATGTCGAGCACGGCAAGGAGCCGCGCGCTGCCTATGCCATGGATGCGCTGAAGCGTTCGATGAAATGGGACGAAGAGCGCTTCGGCCGCGAATACGACCTCGACATCTTCATGATCGTCGCCGTGTCGGATTTCAACATGGGCGCGATGGAGAACAAGGGTCTCAACGTCTTCAACGACAAATTCGTGCTGGCCGACCCGGAAACCGCCTCGGATGCGGACTATGCCAATATCGAGCGCATCATTGCGCATGAATATTTCCACAACTGGACAGGCAATCGCATCACCTGCCGTGACTGGTTCCAGCTGTGCCTGAAAGAAGGCCTGACGGTCTATCGCGATCAGGAATTTTCTTCCGACATGCGCTCGCGGCCGGTGAAGCGCATTGCCGATGTGCGCCACCTGAAGTCGGAGCAGTTCCCGGAGGATTCCGGTCCGCTGGCGCATCCGCCGCGCCCGGATACCTATCGCGAAATCAACAACTTCTACACGACGACCGTGTATGAAAAGGGTGCCGAAGTCACCCGCATGATCGCCACGATCCTCGGCGCTGAAGACTTCAAAAAGGGCATGGACCTCTATTTTGAACGTCATGACGGCGAAGCTGCAACAGTCGAAGATTTCGTCAGGAGCTTTGCCGATGCCAGCGGCCGCGATCTCTCGCAGTTTTCGCTATGGTACACCGAGGCCGGCACGCCGCTAGTCTCCGTTTCGTCCGCTTACGATGCCGGCAAGGCCACTTTCAGCTTGACGCTGGAACAGACGACCGCGCCGACCCCCGGCCAGCCGGTGAAGCAGCCACGCCACATTCCGCTTTCGCTGGCGCTGATCCTCGATAATGGTCAGATCGCCGAACCGCAGGCCGTTGAAGGCGGCGAGTATCGCGACGGCGTACTTCATTTGACCCAGCGCAACCAGACCTTCTCCTTCTCCGGCATTTCCTCGCGGCCGGTGCTATCGATCAACCGCAGCTTCTCCGCGCCGATCAACCTGCATTTCGAGCAGAATGCTGCCGACCTGGTGCAGATTGCCCGGCATGAGACGGATATGTTCGCGCGTTTCCAGGCGCTGACCGATCTCGCCCTGCCCGTGCTGATCGCCGCCACCAAGGCGGTGCAGAAAGGCGAAGACGTCCGCACCGATGCCGACCTGATCGCGACGCTCATCGAAATCATCGGCGACGACGCGCTTGAACCAGCATTCCGGGCGCAGGCACTCGCCCTGCCCAGCGAGACCGATATCGCCCGCGAACTCGGCGGAAACACGGATCCCGATGCCATCCACAAGGCGCGCAACGCCACGATCACGGCGATTGCGACAGCCGGCCAGGACACACTGCGGCGGCTTGCCGACGATGCTGCCAATGGCGAGGCCTACAGCCCCGATGCCGGAAGCGCCGGGCGGCGTTCACTGCGCAACGGTGCGCTGACCTTCCTCGCCTTTGCCGAGGGAACGCCGGAGCGGGCGGCGAAGGCCTATGCCGGCGCCACCAACATGACCGATCTCGCCCATGCACTCAGCGTGCTGACGCAGCGCTTCCCCGACAGCGCGGAAACGAAGGAAGCGCTTGCCGCTTTCGAAAAACGCTTCGCCGACAATGCACTCGTGCTCGACAAGTGGTTTTCGCTGCAGGCCGCCATTCCCGGCGAAGGCGCGCTTGATCGTATCAAGGCACTGATGAAATCGAAACATTTCATCGCCACCAATCCGAACCGGGTGCGTTCGCTCGTCGGCACGCTCGCCTTTTCCAATCCTACCGGCTTTCACCGTGCCGATGGCGCCGCCTATCGGTTCCTCGCAGAGCAGATCATCGCCATCGACAAACGCAATCCGCAGCTTGCCGCCCGCATTCTCACGTCCATGCGCTCCTGGCGCTCACTTGAGGCAAGCCGTGCCGACCATGCGAAAGCAGCGCTTTCCACCATTGCCGAGGCGAAAGGCCTCTCGACGGATGTGAGCGATATCGTCGGGCGTGTCCTGAAGGGCTGACTTTCCGCCGAAGCTCCGACATTCTGACCCATTCCGCGACGCCGTCTTGATTTCCATCAAGGCGGCGTCGTGCATCATGCAGCATCTTTCGTGCGAAGGGCCGCGGTTGGCCCGGGATCAGACAGGAACCTCAGATGACGGATATGTCCAGAACAAGCGCTTCGTTTCAGCGTTTCATCAGCGATGCTCCAGACCATAAGGCGGCGTGGTTTCAGGCCGTGCAGGCTCTCGGGGCCGCGTCCACGCTCGACGTGAAGACACAGAGCCTGATCTACATCGGCATTCTTGCCGCCCTCCGCCTGGAAAGCGGCGTCGGTTTTCATGTGATGGAAGCCAAGGCGCGCGGTGCGAGCCGTGACGATATCATCAGCGCGGTGCTCACCGGTCTCCCTGCCGCCGGAAATGGCGTGATCAGCGCGCTTGGTCCTGCTCTCGATGCCTTCGACGGAGCCTGAAACGTTACACGCGGCATTCCCAAGCAGCCGGAATTGAAGCGCCGCCTCACTGTTTTTCTTCATGAATCCCGCTTTTGCCGAAGCGGAAACAGACTGTCCCGAAAAAATACGGAGTCGGTTCAAGGGGTTAAAATTCTTTTAACTTTTGCCTCTGGACAGGGCGAATCGCATTTGATTCATTAGAGATATTCGAGCGGCGGCGCTTCGAATCACGGGGACATCTAAAAGGCGGGACAATGACGAACGTGCGGCGGGCGACTGCGGGCGATGAGCGGCCGTATGCCAAATTTTCTGATCTAGCGGCCTGGGGCGAAAAGCTTTCCAGTGACCTGATGGGTTTGATGAGCGGCGCGGAACGGCCCATGCCGCAGGTCGAGACCCTGCTGAAGCGCCTCATTCCCATTCTGATCCTCGCATTTCTGGTGGTCGTGGCGGCCTCGCGCATGCTGGGCATCGTCGCCGAATACAGCCGCATGGAAGAAGCCGCCCGCCACTCCACGGCTTTGACGGCGCTGACCGCGAAGGCGGCCCTGCTGAACGACGGCACTGTTTTCACCTCGCAGGACCGCACCCGCGCCGAGGCAAGCCTTGTCGCCGCATTGCCGCAGGGCAGTCTTGCCGATGGCACCATGGTGCTGCTGTCGGGCAGCAACGGTCGTATTTTTGCCGGTTCCGGCAAGGAGGCAATGCTTTACATTGGCACCTCCCTGCCTGCCCTGCTGCCGGAAATCGCCATCGTGCAGCGTTTTCCCGGCGCTCCCGGAACCATCGAGACCAATATAGACGGCCAGCAGCATTACGCGACGATGATCCCCTTCGGAAACGATGGTGCCATGGTCATCGCGGCGCGGTCGCTGCAGCCGATCCGCTCGTTCTGGCGCAGCGAAATCGCCATGAATGTCACGCTGTTCGCGGGCATTTCCTCCATCCTGCTCGTGGTGCTCTATGCCTATTACATGCAGGTGAAGCGCGCCCGCGATGCCGACGACATCTTCGCCGAATCCAACCTGCGGGTAGAGACGGCGCTCTCGCGCGGCCGTTGCGGCCTGTGGGATTTCGACCTTTCCACCCGGCGCATGTTCTGGTCCGGTTCGCTTTACGAGATTCTCGGTATGCCGCCCAAGGCGACACCGCTGTCCTTCTCCGATGCGGCGCGAATGATGCATTCCGAAGACGGCAATCTCTATGAGCTTGCCCGGGCTGTCGGCTGCGGCAACCTGCGCCAGATCGACCAGATCTTCCGCATGCGCCACACCAAGGGCCATTATGTCTGGTTGCGTGCCCGCGCCCAGGTCATCCGCACCAATAATGGGCCGCGTGTCATCGGCATTGCCATGGATGTCACCGAACAGCACCGCCTTGCGCAGCGCTATGCCGAGGCCGACCAGCGCCTTGCCGACGCCATCGAATCCACGTCCGAAGCTTTCGTGCTGTGGGACAAGAACGACCGTCTCGTCATGTGCAACACCCATTACCAGAAGGCCTATGGCCTGCCGGACAGCGTGCTGGTGGCAGGCACGGAGAAATCCACGGTTTATGCCGCAGCAGCCCGGCCGGTCGTCGAACGTCGCGTTGCCGATCCCGATCAGTCCGGCCTGTCCCGCACCACGGAGGTGCAGCTTGCCGACGATCGCTGGCTGCAGATCAACGAACGCCGCACCCGCGATGGCGGCCTCGTCTCAGTCGGCACCGACATCACGCTTCTGAAGCGCCACCAGGAACGGCTGCGCGATTCCGAGCGGCGACTGATGGCCACCATCGGCGATCTCTCCGCCTCGCAGCACAAGCTGGAGCGCCAGAAGACCGAGCTTTCTGACGCCAACGCCAACTACCTTGCCGAAAAAGAGCGCGCCCAGGCCGCCAACCGGGCGAAATCGGAATTCCTTGCCAATATGAGCCATGAGCTGCGCACGCCACTCAACGCCATCCTCGGCTTCTCCGAAATACTGCTGAACGAGATGTTCGGCCCCGTGGGTTCTCCCAAATATTCCGAATATGCGCGCGACATCCATGACAGTGGCAAACATCTGCTCAACGTCATCAACGATATTCTCGACATGTCGAAGATTGAGGCGGGCCATATGCGCATTAACCGCGAGACCATCGATCTCGCGCCGCTGATCGAAGAGACCCTGCGTCTGACCGCTATCCAGGCCGAACAGAAGAACATCACCGTGCAGCAGAAGGTCTGCGCCGGCCTCACCATGCAGGGCGACCGCCGCGCCATGAAGCAGATCATGCTCAACCTGCTCTCCAATGCGGTGAAATTCACCGGCGACGGCGGCAGCATTGCGCTGCGCACCCATGTGCATGAGGCTGCGATGATCCTCACCATCGCCGACACCGGTATCGGCATTCCGACACAGGCGCTGGAAAAGATCGGTCAGCCCTTTGAGCAGGTGCAGAGCCAATATGCCAAGAGCCAGGGCGGCTCCGGTCTCGGGCTTGCGATTTCCCGCTCGCTGGTGAAGCTGCATGGCGGAACGATGAAAATTCGTTCCTGTGAGGGGCGTGGCACGGTGGTGACGATTATCATCCCGCATGCGGCGGGGGTTTGTGGGACGGTGCATTGAAGCTTGGTGGGCGTGGTTCACCCCCCTCTGCCCTGCCGGGCATCTCCCCCACAGGTGGGGAGATAGATATGCGGCAAGGTTTTGCCCATCTCGACGTTAGAGAATGAAGTGGCGATAGCGCATCTTGCCGATCTCCCTCCTTGTGGGGGAGATGCCCGGCAGGGCAGAGGGGGGTAAGCCACACCCACCGACATCACCCCCCATTCTTCACCACCGCCACAAACGCCTTCCGCACCGCCTTCGCCAGCCGCTTCACCTCTCCCTCCAGCGTCGGAATATCCGGGCAATCCCCCGCTCGGCACACGAGATCAGTGAGGCCCGCCGGCGCTTCCTTCGGATTGAACGCCCCATCGATACAAAGCCGAACGATCTGCGATATCTCGGTATAAAGCCCCATCGCCGCCATGCAGTCATCGAAGGCCTGCGGCTCCATGACCGGAGCGGCGAGCGCCTGGAGCGCCTCGGCCGTGTTGCGCCCCGGTTCGTGCGCGGCAAGCCCCTTCGCAGGCCCTACCAGCGCCAAATATTGCGCGATGAATTCGAGGTCGATCAGGCCGCCATTGATGAGTTTGAAGTCCCAATTGTTTTCCGGCGGTTTTTCCTGCTCGATGAGGCTGCGCATTTCCAGCACATCGGCCGAGACCTTGGCCACATCCCGCTTTTGCGACAGGACGGAAGCAATGATGCGGCGCGCATCTTCCATCAGCGAGGCATCGCCGCAGATCAGGCGGGCGCGCGACAGCGCCATGTGTTCCCAGGTCCAGGCCTCCTCACGCTGGTATTTTTCGAAGGCGGAAATGCGGGTCGCCACCGGCCCCTTGTTGCCGGAGGGGCGAAGCCGCATGTCGACCTCGTAAAGCACGCCTTCTGCCGTCGGGGCCGACAGGGCGGCAATCAACCGCTGGGTCACGCGGGTGAAATAACGCACCACATCGAGCGGTTTTGCGCCGGTCGATTCATGGGCGGCATCATCATAATCGTAAAGCAGGATGAGATCGACATCCGATCCGGCCGTCAGCTCGAAGGAGCCGAGCTTGCCCATTCCCATCACGGCGACACGGCCGCCGGGATAGGGCCCATGTGCCGCCTCCATCTCAGCCAGCACCGCATTCAACGCCGCCTCGATCACCAGATCGGCAAGATGGGTGAAAGCACGGGCGGCGACTTCGCCACGGATCGCGCCGGTCAGAAGCCTGACGCCGATGAGGAAGCGCTGCTCGGCGGCAAAGATACGCAGCCGGTCGAGAATATCCTCGTAATGGCGGGCATTGGAGAGGAAACTGCCCATGCGGTGAGCGAGATAGTCGCGTGTCGGGATGTCGCTCATCAAAGCCGGGTCCAGCATGCCGTCAAAGACATGCGGGCGGGCGGCGATGATTTCCGCCAGACGCGGCGCGGAGGACATGATCGTTACCAGCAGGTCGAGCAGCGCCGGGTTGTTGCCGAGCAGCGAGAAAAGCTGGATGCCTGCCGGCAGGCCGGAGAGGAAATTGTCAAAGCGCAGCAGCGCCTCGTCGGCCCGCTTGCTCTCACCAAAGGCGCGCAGCAGGTCCGGCGTCAATTCCGTCAGCCGCTCGCGGGCCTCGACCGACTGCGTCGCCCGGTAACGGCCATTGTGCCAGGTGCGGATGACGCGGGAGATATCCTCCGGCCGCTCGAAACCGAGGGCGGAGAGCGTCTTTAACGTATCGGGATCGTCCTTCTGACCGGTGAACACCAGATTGCCGGCCTCGCCTGACAGTTTCACTTCCTGTTCGAACAGCGCCGAATAACGCCGCTCCACCAGCCGCAGCACCTCTTCCAGCTTTTCCGAGAAGGCCTTGGTATCCTCGAAACCCAGCATGAAGGCGATGCGCTTCAGTTCGGCTTCGGTATCGGGCAACACATGGGTCTGCTCATCGCGCACCATCTGGATGCGATGTTCCACCTCGCGAAGGAACCAATAGGCATCCGTCAGGCTGTCACGGGTTTCGGCGTCGATCCATTTCGCCTCGGTCAGCGCCGCCAGCGCCTCCTGTGTTGCGCGCACCCGCAGCGCCGGCATTCGGCCGCCGGCGATCAGCTGCTGCGTCTGGGCGAAAAACTCGATCTCGCGGATGCCGCCGCGCCCGAGCTTGACATTGTGGCCCTTCACCGCAATCGCGCCGTGGCCCTTATGGGCGTGGATCTGCCGCTTGATGGAATGAATATCGGCAATCGCCGCATAATCGAGATATTTGCGGAAGATGAAGGGCGTGAGCTCGCGCAGGAAATTCTCACCCGCCTTGATATCGCCCGCCACCGGCCGTGCCTTGATATAGGCAGCGCGCTCCCAGTTCTGGCCCCTGCCCTCGTAATAAAGCAGGGCCGCTTCCACGGGGATGGCGAGCGGTGTGGAGCCCGGGTCTGGCCGCAGCCGCAGATCGGTGCGGAAGACATAACCATCGGCCGTGCGCTCCTGCATGATGCGCACCAGACGGCGCATCATGCGTCCGAAATTCTCCGTCGCGTCGTAGGGGTCGTCCATGATCCCGGCGGAGGGTTCGAAAAACACCACGGCGTCGATATCGGAGGAATAGTTGAGTTCGCGGGCACCGAGCTTACCCATGCCGAGCACGATGAGGCCCGATCCTTCGCTGGGGGCGGCAACATCCTTCAGTTTCAGCTTGCCACTCTCATGGGCCGACAGCAGAAGGTGATCGATGGCAGCGGAGAGTGCTGCATCCGCCATGTCGCTCAGCCAGCGGGTTGTGTCACGCGCAGTGAAGATTCGGGCGAGATCGGCAAGTGCCGCGACGAAGGAGAGCCGCCGTTTGGCGATCCGGAGCCTCGACATTACCTCGTTTTCGCTCGGTATGCCGCCGTCCTCTCCCGGTTTCCAGCAATCGCGCGCCTGACGTACAAGATCGGCGAGCAGTGGCTCCAGAGGTTTTGAAATGGCCAGTGACAACAGCCCCTCATCGGCCGCCGCCATGTCGCGCAGGTAGGGGGAGAGCGTGAAGGCCGCGGCAACGAAGTCTTTCAGGGCGCTTTCGTCGGCAAGCAGCGCGGCCACCGCCGGCTCGCTTCTGCCGATGTCTTTCAGAGTGGAGAGCACGGATTTCAGCTCGGTCTGCGTATAGGGGCGGATCACGCCCGCCAGCACGTCGTTCAGCCGCCTTTCGGCGCTTTCCGGTTTCGTCAATGCTTCTCTCCCTCTCCCGAGCCCGTTTGTCCTTCGGCCATACCGGATTTTCAGGACGGGCCGCTCTCCCCACGCTAGCCATCCTGCCGTTGCATCACCGAAGCCTGCAGGCACATATCACCTGCGTTGTAACAAATGCGGCGCGCTTTGCGATCAGGAAAACCGCTTTTGCCGAATTTTCCGAAACCCTGCTGGCGCGACCACGGTTTCGCCGGCGCATCGCAATGCCGCGTAATGTCTCCGCAATTGTGCCCACGTAGCGTTCTCCTCAACGAAACCCGACTCCCCGGTTTTCAAACACGCGGTGCTGCAACGGATATGATCATGAAACAGATTTTTACAATGAAATGGCAAAAGAGCCTGTGCGCCATGGCGCTTTGCCTGACGGCGGTGCCGGTGGCACAAGCGGTCTACGCGCCGGTTTTCGCCGCCGATATCGGCAAATCGGACCGCATTGCCGATCTGCAGGCCGGTTTCGATAATTCCCGCTACAGCAGTTCCAGCGACTGGAAAATCACGCTCGGTGTCGGCGCCGCCTATGCCCCGAAATATGAGGGGTCGGACAAGCTGGAGGCCGGCGCCGTGCCGCTGGTCTCCGTCGCCTATGGGGACATGTTGAGCATTGATTTCAGCGGCGTCACCGTCAACCTGCTGAACAGCAACGGATTCCGGCTGGGAGTGAAAGGCGGCTGGGAGCCCGGGCGCAAGGAAAAGGACGACAGGAAAAACCTGCGCGGGATGGGCGATATCAAGGCAGGCGGCGTCATTGGCGGCGTTATCGCCTATGACGCTGAACCCTTCGAAATCTACGCCAAGGTCGACAAGACCATCAATGGCAGCGAGGGCCTGACAGCCTCGATCGGCGCCAGCGTTTCCCATAAGGTCGACCAGTTCATCCTCGGAGCGGACCTCTCCGCCACCTGGGCTGACGACAAGCACATGAAATCCTATTTCGGTGTGACCTCGGCGCAATCCGCCCGTTCGGGCCTGCGCCGCTTCGACGCCAAATCCGGCTTCAAGCGCGTCGACGCCAGCGCCTCCGTCACCTACCTGATGACCGAGAACTGGTCGATCACCGGCACCGGAGGCGTCGGTTTCCTGCTGGGCGATGCCAAGGACAGCCCGCTGTCCAAAAAAGATATCCAGCCGTTTGCGATGGTGGGCCTGGCCTACACGTTCTAACGCGAGGGTTGTCATCTGGCGGGGCACAACTCCCCGCCGGAATACACTCGCCGGCTCTCTTCAGCGGCTATTGTCTGGAAAAACCATGGAGACTGTCAGCCCCGGGCAGGCGGTGTTGGAAGCGTCGGTGTCCGAAAGCTCCAGCGACCCGCCATGCAGTTCCATCACCGCTTCTACCAGCGACAGGCCAAGGCCCGTGCCGGGCTTGGAGCGGCTTTCATCCAGCCGCACGAAGCGTTTCAGCACCTCGCCGCGCTTGTCGGCAGGAATACCGGGACCGTTATCGGCAACGGAAAGCAGGATTGCGCCAGGGGCCTTTGCCAGACGAACGACGAGTTTTTTGTCACCCTCGCCTTCGCAGGCATATTTCATGGCGTTGTCTATCAGGTTCGAAAGCGCCTGGCCGATCAATTCACGGTTGCCCTTGACGATGAGGCCCTGTTCGATTTCAGTTTCCAGCGCGAGCCCCGCATCCTCGGCCACCGGCTCGTAGAGTTCGGCGCTGTCTTCGGCAATCGCCGAGACGTCCACTTCAGTCATTTCAGCGGCGATGGAACCGGCCTCTACACGGGAAATCATCAGCAGCGCATTGAAAGTGCGGATGAGCTGGTCGGACTCGGCGATAATGCCTTCAAGGGCTGCGCGGCGTTTCGTTTCGTCATCATCGTCCAGTGCCGCGGCGGCCTTGTTGCGCAGGCGCGTCAGCGGCGTCTTCAGGTCATGGGCGATATTGTCGGAAACCTGCCGCAGGCCTTCATTGAGCTTCTCGATGCGGCCAAGCATGGCGTTAAGCGAGCCGGACAGCCTGTCGAACTCATCGCCGGAGCGGCCCTGCGGCAGACGCTGCGAAAGGTCGCCGGCCATGATCTTCTTGGTTGCCGCCGACATGCGGTCGATGCGTTTCAGTGCATTGCGGCCGATGCCGAACCAGATCAGCAGGGCGCCGCCGCTCATGATGGCGAGCGCCACCATCAGGGCATTACGCACCAGGGCGCGGAATTTGGTCGGCTCACCGAGGTCGCGGCCGATCAGGATGCGCAGCCCGTTGTCCAGAACGAAAACATTGGCCGTGGCAAGATGCTGCACGCTGTCGCCGCTCTCGGAATAACGCTCATAACGGAAGGGAAAGCCGGTCCAGCCTTCCTTGTCGAAAACACCGGGCTGCACGGAGGCGACGTTGCCGGCCAGAATTTCACCATTCGGCCCGGCGATGATGTAAAGGCTCGCTCCCGGCTGGCGGGCACGGCGCTCCATCATCCTCAGCAGCGGATTGATACCGCCGCGATTATAGATGCGCTGCACATCCGAGACTTCCTGCAGCACGGCGTCACGCGTCTGCTGGTTCAGCAGCCTTTCGGAAAGCGCAGTGACATAAAAAACAAGGAACGCCGCGCAGAGCGCAAACAGCAGGATATAGAGCGCCGAAAGGCGCACCGCTGTCGACCTGAACAATATTCTGAGGCGGGCCATTTTCGGCAATCAGCCCTCGTCCTTCATCATGTAGCCCGCACCGCGAATGGTCTTCAGCAGCGGCTTCTCGAAGTCCTTCTCAATCTTCGAGCGCAGGCGGGAAACATGCACGTCGATGACATTGGTCTGCGGATCGAAATGGTAATCCCAGACATTTTCGAGAAGCATCGTGCGGGTCACCACCTGGCCGGCATTCTTCATCAGATATTCCAGCAGGCGAAATTCGCGCGGCTGAAGGAGGATTTCCTTGCCACCCCGGCGCACATCGTGGGACAGGCGGTCCAACTCAAGATCGCCGACGCGATAGATCATGTCCTGCTCGGGCTTGCCCTTGCGGCGGCCAAGCACTTCGATACGGGCGAGCAGTTCGGAGAAGGCATAGGGTTTCGGCAGATAATCGTCACCGCCGGCACGCAGGCCGGTCACGCGGTCATCCACCTGCCCCAGCGCTGAAAGGATAAGAACCGGCGTCTCGATGCCGCGGCGGCGCAGTTCGCTGATGACGGAAAGCCCGTCGCGGCGCGGCAACATGCGGTCGATCACCATGACGTCGTAGACATTCTCGCAGCCCATGAACAGGCCGCTTTCACCATCGCTGGCGTGGTCGGCGACGATCCCGGCTTCGCGGAACGCCTTGGTCATATAGGCCGCAGCCTCGAGGTCGTCTTCAATGACAAGAATCTTCATGTGCGGGACAATAGCGCCCTCGCCCTTTTCCGCACAACCGGAAACAGATGCGACAGACATTTCCTGAACCTTGTTTTCCATGAGGTTTCCTCCGCGATACTGCCCGGACCGGCGTTGCGGGTCCTTTCTTCTCCCCGCCGGGGAAGGGTCGGATGAGGGGGCAAGCGCGCAGTCTATCGCTACCCTTGCCCCCTCATCCCGCTGCCGCGACCTTCTCCCCCTCGGGGAGAAGAAACAAGTGGCACGCGCTCACTCCATATGTTCTGCCTCGTCCTATAGGCGAGACACATTCCTTAGCGACGCCGGCTCCCGAAAGAACCGGCATCGCCTTTCAGCCTATCAACCCTGGTCGATATCCAGAGCGATGAAGCGGCTGCCGTCATCCGTCTGGATCTGGAACAGCGCCTTGGAGCGTCCGTCCTTTTTCGCCTGCTCGAGGATCTTCTCGATATCGGCGGCGGATGCGACCTGCTGGTTGTTGACCGAGGTGATCTTCTCACCCGTCTTCAGTCCACGGGCAGCGGCATCGCTGTCAGGGTCGACATCGGTGATGGCAAGCCCGTTGCCGTCATCGGCGGGGGCCACCGTCAGGCCGAGGCTGGACAGCACCTTCTCGCTGGAAGACTGACCGCCCTTGTCGTCGTTCTGGCTCGGGGTCGCCTTGGAGGCATCGTCGCTGGCGAGATCACCGAGCGTCACCGTGACCGACTGAGACTTGCCACCGCGCCACAGCGAGATTTCCACCTTGCTGTTCGGCGCCATGCCGCCGATGCGGCGTGACAGGTCGCGGGCATCCTTGACGGGTTCGCCGTTGACGGCGGTGATGATGTCACCCTGCTTGATGCCTGCCTTGTCGCCCGGCGAGCCGGACTGCGGCGAAACGACCAGGGCGCCCTTCGCTTCGGAAAGGCCGAGCGATTCGGCGATGTCCTTGCTGACGGGCTGGATCTGCACGCCGAGCCAGCCGCGCTCTACCTTGCCGTCCTTCTGCAGGTCGGCGATCACGTCCTTGGCGACCGATGCCGGAATGGCGAAGGCGATGCCGACATTGCCGCCCGAGGGCGAGAAGATGGCGGTGTTGATGCCAACCACCTCACCGTTGAGGTTGAAGGCGGGACCGCCCGAGTTGCCGCGGTTCACGGCGGCGTCGATCTGCAGGTAGTCGTCATAGGGGCCGGAGCCGATATCACGGCCACGGGCCGAGATAATGCCGGAAGTCACCGTGCCGCCAAGGCCGAAGGGGTTGCCAACGGCGACGACCCAGTCACCGACGCGAATCTTGCTGTCATCGGCAAACTGAACGTAGGTGAACTTGCGGTTCACATCGACCTTGAGGAGTGCCAGATCGGTGCGCGGATCGCGGCCGACGAGCTTGGCGTCGAGTTCGGTGCCGTCATTCATCACGATCGTATAGGCGGAGCCGTCATCGACGACGTGGTTGTTGGTGACGATGTAACCATCTTCGGAAATGAAGAAGCCGGAGCCCTGAGCGACGGGGCGCAGCGGACCCTTGCCGTCACGGTGGCGATTGGGGCCGCGGTCGGAGCGATCCTGGTTCGGGCCGCCGAATTCCTTGAAGAAGCGCTTGAGCGGATGGTCATCCGGAAGCTGGTCAAGGCCACGGCCACCGAAATTAAAGGAGAAATTGCTGGAATCATCGGAAGCGGGCTGCACGTTCGACTGAACGCGAACGGAGACGACGGCGGGCGATACCGCATCGACCACATTGGCGAAGCTCGGAACCTGCGGCGCAGTCACCTCGACGGGGGCGGCAAAAGAGTGGAGGATAGGTGCGGCAATGCCGGTGGAAAGCATCAGCGCCGCAAGGCCGCCAACCGTCGTGGCCTTCAGGGCTGTCTTCAGCGAGGAATGGCCGTTTTGCGAATGAGACATGGTGTACCTTCTTTCTTCATTCAGACTGGAACCCGTGTGACCGGGGAAGCGGTGGATGATGAAGATATAGGAGGCGACACCTTACGGCGAAGTGTCTGAGGAATGAAAAATCCGTAATGTTGAAAAAGAACCGTGGGAAAAAATGAAAAACAATTATTTTTCAATGAGGTTGCGAATTCTTTCTTCTTCATCCGCGCTCAGTTTTTGTGGCTGTTCAAGGGTGGCGCGGCGACGCGAAAAGACGAAGACGGCGAAAATTCCCACAAGCGTGAGGCCGATGGGTGCGCCCCACAAAAGCACGGTGCGCAGGCTGAGGCGCGGTTTGAGAAGCACGAATTCGCCATAGCGCGACACGACATAATCGATGACCGCCTTATCGCTGTCACCCTCGACCAGCCGTTCGCGCACCAGAACGCGCAGGTCACGCGCCAGTTCGGCGTTGCTGTCATCGATCGACTGGTTCTGGCAGACCATGCAGCGGAGCTGAGACGTGAGGTTGCGGGCTCGCTGTTCGAGCACGGGGTCCTTGAGGACTTCATCCGGGTTGAAGGCGGAAGCGGGAGATGCTGAGACAAGCACAGCGAAGAGAAGCAGAAAACCCGCCAGCATCCGAGGCAATCCCGAAAGAGTGCGGCGCATTTCTTCTCCCCGCCGGGGAGAAGGTGGCCCGAAGGGTCGGATGAGGGGGCCCACGCCAGCCATAACTCTCAGTGTATGCGGCTTCCCCCTCATCGCCTCGCTTTGCTCGGCACTTCTTCCCGTGGGGGAGAAGAAACCTGCCGCACGCTCCACACTCATTCCGCCGCCTCCGGCATTGCAGCCTGCGCCGGCTTCGCCTTGCGATTCGGCGCCCCCACTCTCAATCGCCTGTCCGAGAGAGAAATGAACCCGCCCGCCATCATGAACAGCGTGCCGCCCCAGATGCACAGGATGAAGGGTTTCCACCAGATGCGCACCACCATGCCGCCATCGGCCATGGGGTCACCAAGCGAGACATAGAGCTGGCTGAGACCGAAGGTCAGGATGCCGGCTTCCGTCGTCGGCATGCGCCGGGCCGTGTAAAGCCGCTTGGACGACCAGACATCCGCAACTTCCACGCCTGCCTTGCGTACGGTGAAATGGCCGCGATCCTCGGTGAAGTTCGGTCCGACGGCGTGGCGGATGCCGTCGAAGGTCAGGCTGTAGCCGCCCGCTTCCGCCGCCATGCCCTCTTTCATTTCCAGCACGGTCTCGGTCTCATAGGTGGTGACGATGACGATGCCGAGAACGGTGATTCCAAGACCCATATGCGCCAGCGCCGTGCCGAAGGCCGAGCGCGGCAGGCCTTTGAGGCGGCGAAACGCAATACCGAAAGCGAGCTTGCCGAAATTGGCGCGATACCAGAGATCGGCAAATGCGCCGAGGATCAGCCAGAAACCGGCAGCGATGCCGAGTGCGGCCAGTACCGGGCCGCCATTTTCAATGTACCAGAGCGTCAGTCCCGCCAGAGCGGCAAGCGCTGCCGCCACATAGAGCCGCTGGAATGCGCCCAGGAGATCGCCGCGTTTCCAGGCGAGCATCGGCCCAAACGGGGTGACGATCAGGATCGGGATCATCAGGAGGCCGAAGGTGAGATTGAAGAAAGGCGCACCGACCGAGATTTTTTCGCCTGTCAGCGTTTCCAGAATGAGCGGATAGAGCGTGCCGATCAGCACGGTCGCGGTGGAGACCGTCAGGATCAGGTTGTTGAGAACCAGCGATCCCTCACGCGAAATCGGCGCAAATAGCCCGCCGGCTTTGAGCGACGGCGCACGCCATGCAAAGAGCGCGAAGGCGCCGCCGATGAAGACGGTCAGAATGCCGAGAATGAAGATGCCGCGGCTCGGATCGGTGGCGAAGGCATGCACGGAGGTGAGAACACCGGAGCGAACGAGGAAGGTGCCGAGCAGCGAGAGTGAAAAGGTCATGATCGCCAGAAGCACGGTCCAGATTTTCAGCGCCTCGCGCTTTTCCATGACCAGCGCCGAATGCAGCAGCGCGGTGCCGGCAAGCCACGGCATGAAGGAGGCGTTTTCCACCGGGTCCCAGAACCACCAGCCGCCCCAGCCGAGTTCGTAATAGGCCCAGTAGGAACCCATGGAGATGCCGGCGGTCAGGAAGGTCCAGGCGGCGAGCGTCCATGGCCGCACCCACCGCGCCCAGGCGGCATCGATACGGCCTTCCAGCAATGCGGCAACGGCGAAGGAGAAGCAGACGGAAAAGCCGACATAACCGAGGTAAAGCAGCGGAGGATGAATGGCGAGGCCGAAATCCTGAAGGATGGGGTTCAGATCCTGCCCTTCGGCCGGCACCGGCTCCAGCCGCAGAAACGGATTGGAGGTGAGCAGGATGAACAGCAGGAAGGCGACGGAAATCCATGCCTGCACGGCAAGAACATTGGCTTTGAGCGTTTCCGGCAGGTTGCGGCCGAAGGTGGCGACGAGCGCGCTGAAAAACACGAGGATGAGCAGCCAAAGCAGCATGGAGCCTTCGTGATTGCCCCATACACCGGTCAGCTTGTAGATCATCGGCATCAGCGAATGGGAGTTTTCCCAGACGTTGCGCACGGAAAAATCCGAGACGGCATAGGCCCGCGTCAGCGCCGCAAAGGACAAACCAACGAGCAGGAACATCAGCACCGAGCCGAGCGAAGCGATGTCCATCAGCGCCCGGTCGTTGCGGCGCGCGCCGATGACTGGCAGCGTGGACACGATTAGCCCCACGCCAAGCGCCAGGACCAGAACGTAATGGCCGATCTCATTGATCATTTGGTTGCTCCGGTCTTGTCAGTCGAAGCCGTGCCGGCGGCCGGCGTTGCGGCCGCGGGTTTCTCTCCCTCTGCGCCTTGCTGCCACAGACCCTTGTCCTTCAGCCGGTCGGCAACTTCCTTCGGCATGTAGTTCTCGTCGTGTTTGGCAAGCACGCTGTCGGCCACGAAACCGTGGGTCGCGGCATCGAACATGCCTTCGGTCACCACGCCCTGCCCTTCGCGGAAGAGATCGGGCAGGATGCCGGTATAGCTGACCGGCACGGTCGCTTCGCCGTCCGTCACCGTGAAGCTCACCGTGCGGCCCTCGCCGCGCTTGATCGACCCTTCCGCCACCAGCCCGCCAAGGCGGATGCGCGTGCCGGGGTTGACGGGCGTTTTTTCCAGATCGGCCGGCATGTAGAAATAGGCGATGGACTGGCCGAAGGCGAACATGACCAGCAGCACGGCCGCCACGATGAAGCTCATGCCGCCGCCGATGATCGCGAGTCGTTTCTGTTTGCGGGTCATTGTGTCACTCCCTGCGGCGCGGCATCCTGTTTCCCGTTCATGCGGATCGGTCCGGCGGAAACGCCGAGTTCCTTCGCCAGCGCCAGAAGCTGCCTGCCCTGCTCACCCTCCGGCGGAAAAGCTCTCAGCCCCGCCCGCAGCGCCTCTCCGGCCTTGGCTTCGTTCTTCAGCACGGAATAGGCACGCACGAGCCGCATCCACCCTTCGAAATCGGCCGGGTTATCCTTCAGCTTGGCGTCAAGGCTCGCCACCATGCCTTCGATCATCGCCTGCCGGTCGGTCGCCGTCATGTCTTTTGCCGCCGCCATGTCCTCGGCCGTCGGGCCGGGTGCGGCAGGCTTCGTTTCGCCGCCAGTCCGGGCAATATGCTCGCGCACCAGGGGCAGCCATGGCGCGCCAGCCGGGGCGTCTGCCGCCAGCTGAGTGAAGGCCGCGCGTGCATCCTCCGCCTTGCCGGCCTGTTCCAGCGACAGCGCGAGATAGAAGCGGGCACGCGGGTTGCCGGGTTTCAGCTTTTCCGCCTCGGCAAATGCATCCCGCGCCGCCTCGATGACGATACCGTCATTGCCGGCCACCAGCGTTTCGCCAAGGCCCGTCAATCGTTCGGCGCTCGGGCCCAGAATGCGAAGCGCATTGCGATAGGCGAGCTCGGCGTCGCCAAGCCGCTGCATCTTGAAATAGATCGGTGCCAGAATGTCCCAGCCCGCGCCATCATCCGGGTTCTGCGCCAGATGCCTTTCGGCCCTTGCGACCAGCAGATTCATGTCGTTGCCGGGCTTTTCAAGGCGTGCCTCGAGCGGCATGTCCGGCACCTCCGGACTGCCGTTCCAGATGTAGAGACAGAGACCCAGCGCCGGCAACAGAATGGTGATCAGGCTGGCGGCGAGATTGTGCCGGCGCGGCCGGGTTTCCTTGCCGGGTTGCTCTTCCGCTTCGGCGGCGGCAAGCAGACGGCGGCCGATTTCGGCGCGGGCATAATCCGCCTCGGTCTGCCCGATCAGGCCGGCGGCGCGCTCGCGGTCCAGTTCGGCCAGCTGGTCACGATAAACGGCAACCTCACCGTCACGGCGCGTCTGCGGCGCCTCGGTCTTCCGCATCAGCGGGTACATCAGGACGATGGCAACAGCCGCCGTCAATATCGCAACGACAATCCAGAACATAAGGCTCAATTACTCGAATGCGCGGCACATGGAAACATGAAGCGCAGGGATGACGCGAATTTGAGACATCACGCCGCACCGCAGGCCGTTCCCCCGGCTGCACCGCCATGCCTCTCTTGTCATCGCAAAGGGCAAGTGACCTTGATTTGCGTCAAACCGGTTATGTCAGCGGCGACCAGCTTCCATCGGCATTGCGGCAGGCTGCGCCACGCGCCCGGGTCTCGCGTCCGTCTACCGTCAGGGTGTGCGAATATTGCCGGCAGTTCTGGTTGCCAACCTGATAGGGCGCATTGGCGACCACCTGGCCCTTGGCGTCATCGCCCGTCCAGGTGACAGGCGTGCCGACCGGGGCCGTTTCCAGCGCCTTATATTCTGCCTCCAGCGCCTTTGTCTGGTCACCCCTGTCAAGCTGCACGCCGCTTCGCCCGAAAATGCCGCCTTCCAGATTGGCAAGGAAGGGCGTGGAGGGCTGTGACGAACGGCCGAAAAGACCGCCGCCTGCCGGGCGGGTGCCCGTGGTGGTGCAGGCGCTCAGCATGGAAACGCACAGGATCGAGAGAAGTGCCGGGCGTGACACCAGCGAACGCATCGTCACGGAGCGGCAGCCATCATACACGTCAACCAAACCCTGTCCTCTTTCCTACCGCATTGCATCAATATACCAGCGTTGAATTTCTTGCCTTTTTTCTCGGCTCACGCAAGCTCTTTCGAAAGGCCGGGCAAAATCAGATCTGCCTTCAACCCGCCGATGGCGCTGCGCGACAGCGAAAAGCGGCCATGGTACTCTGACACCACCTCTGAAACGATCGACAATCCGAGGCCCGTGCCGGGGCGGCTCTCATCCAATCGCCGCCCACGCTTCATCGCTTCGCTGATCTGTTCCGGCTCAAGTCCCGGCCCATCATCCTCCACCGTCAGCTCCACCCAGGCGCGACGGGCGATTTCGGCGTCGGAGGATGGGTGCGTACCGGTCGCCAGCGTAATGACCACACGCGTCTGTGCAAAACGCGCGGCATTTTCGAGAAGGTTGCCGACGACCTCTTCCAGATCCTGCTGCTCCATGCCGAGTACCGCGCCGGGTTGCTCGAAATTCAGCACGAACTGCTTGTCGGGGTTCAGGCGGCGCATGACGCGCACCAGCCGTTCCAGCGCCGGTTCGGCCTCCACGCGGGCAAGGATGGAGCCGCGCTGGGCGGCGATGCGGGCGCGGGAGAGATAGGATTGCACCTGCGCCTGCATGGCGTCCGCCTGCGCCCGCACCAGATCGCCGTGCTGGGGATCGAGCGTGCGGGCTTCGTTCAGGAGAACGGCAATCGGCGTCTTCAGCGAATGGGCGAGATTGCCGACCTGCATGCGCGCGCGCTCCACAAGCCTTCGATTGCTGTCGATCAGCGCATTGACCTCATTGGCAAGCGGCTGGATTTCGCGCGGGAACTCGCCCTCCAGGCTTTCCGCCTCACCGCCCCGGATTTTACCAAGCGCGACGCGGGCCTGATCGAGCGGCCGCAGGCTGTAGAGAATGGCAAGACCGTTCACGACGAGGCTGCCGACACCAAAGACGGCCAGAGCCAGATAAAGGCTGTTGGAAAAGTCGCGGACATCGTCTTCCACGACATTGAGATTGCCGGAGACACGGAAACGCGCTGCACGCCCCTCGCCATCCAGCACGACTTCGGTTTCCGCCACCCGCACCTGATTGCCGGCCTCGTCGGTGACGGCATAAAAGCGCTCGTAGCGGTTGTCGAAGGGGGCATCGAGAATGCTCGGCACCGGAAGGGTGGAAACGCCGAGCGAGGAAGAGACCAGCGGCGCGGTCTGGAAATTTCCGAGCGGCTCGACAACCCAGTACCAGCCGGTATCGGGCTGCGAAAAGCGCAGATCGCCAAGCTGCGGGCTGCCGGCCAACGTATTTTCGTTGGAAATCGTCACGGAATTGATGACGTTATAGAGCTGTGCCCTGAGAAGATCGGTGAAGCTGCGCTCCACGCCCTGGCGGTAAAGCGTCGAGATCACGACGGCGATCACCACCAGCGCCAGCACCGACCAGAGCGAGGCGAGCAGCAGGACGCGGGCGGTGAGAGAATTACTTCGCATCTGCCGGCGCTTGCATCCGGTAACCGAGACCACGGATCGTCTCGATCAGATCAACCCCGAGCTTCTTGCGAAGACGTCCGACAAATACCTCGATCGTGTTGGAATCGCGGTCGAAATCCTGATCGTACATATGCTCGACCAGCTCCGTGCGCGATACGACCTCACCCATGTGATGCATGAGATAGGACAGGAGCCGGAACTCGTGCGAGGTGAGTTTCAGCGTCGTGCCGTTGACGGTCGCCTTGGAGGACTTTGTGTCGAGCCGGACCGGGCCGCAGACGAGTTCGGAAGAAGCGTGGCCGGCCGCGCGGCGGATGAGCGCGCGCACGCGGGCAAGAACTTCCTCGACATGGAAAGGCTTCGTCACATAGTCATCGGCGCCGGCGTCGATGCCCGCCACCTTGTCGCTCCAGCGGTCGCGGGCGGTCAGGATGAGAACAGGCATGGCCTTTCCGGCCGCGCGCCATTTTTCGACGACGGTGATGCCATCGAGTTGCGGCAGGCCGATATCAAGAACGATGGCGTCATAGGGCTCGGTGTCACCGAGATAATGGCCTTCCTCGCCGTCGAATGCCTGATCGACGACATAACCGGCCTCCTTGAGAGCATCGGTCAGCTGACGATTGAGATTGGCATCGTCCTCAACAACGAGAATACGCATTGTCCGCCCTTTCCTGTGTCCCGGCCCGCGCGCGTGGCCGGTCATGCTAGATGTCTCGGATCGTTTTCCGATATTTCGGCGATGCGGGCAAGCTACATCGGCACGCGCATCGTCACCTTGCGCGGGCGCTCGCCATTTCCCTGGACGAGAACGGTGACGACACAGGACTGACCGTCGCCGGAAGGATAGACAGAAAGAAGTTGGCCGCCGGTTTCGCGTACAACGCGGGCCACGGCCGCGCCGCAGTCGCTGGCAGCGAGAATGTAGTGGCCCTGCAAATCAGCCTCGGGCGCCGTGAAACCGGAAAGCCCGGCTGCAAGCGTCGCGATGATGAGAGGTGATGCCATTCTACAAACTTCCACAAAAAAACGGGTGCGTCTTGAACCGTATTGTGACCGAATATGTAGCGCAAAGCGTCTGAATGGCAAATGAATGCCGCCCCCGCAGCGGGAAGACGGAACGGGAGCGGCGCTTGCGCGGGCTGGGTCAGCGGATCGCACGGGTCGCCGAAAGGCGGCCGTAAAGCGCGATGAGACCGCCAATTCCGCCGGCCACGGTCATCAGGCCGTCGGCCAGCTCACCGTGAAGTCCGGCGGGCAGATCAAAGCCGGCAATGGTGAAAAGCGGGGCGAAGACCGCAATCAGCGCGCCCCATATCGTGCGGGATTGATACCACGGTTTGGTACTGTCCATCTTGTCGTCCTTTGCTTTGTTTTCAGGCATTTATGAAAGCGGGAGAACGGCCTGTGCCGCCACTCCCAGGGGCACCGCGCGGCCGAGCTGGCGGACTCGCACGGAAATGTGATCCCGCAGCGCCGGAAAATCTGTGAGTTTGGCTGTTGCTGGATAAAACCAGAAGGGTTCCGAGACGTCGGCGGTACGCCGCACCTCGTCGCCGTCCAGCACCTCCACCCGATAACGTTCGAAAGCTTCATCCAGCGGAATCTCGCTTGCGTCCCAGCCATCGGCGTCCATCCGCCCCCGGCGTTTCCAGCTGATGAGAACGCCATCCGTTTTTCGCAGGCCGGCAAGATGCACCGGCGCAAGCGGCGTCAGCGCCCGAAATCCGGTCTCGACGGAGAAAGGCCCGACCGGCGCGCCGGCCTGTTCCGCTGCCTCGACAATCCAGTTCATTCGCCGGCCACGCTCTCCGGCGAGCAGACCGAGCGGCTGTACCGCGGCATCCAGAACAACCACCGGCGCCCCTGCCGGCGCACCGGTGGCCAACGCGTCTTCCGTGCCGGCAAGGCCGCGCAGGAGAACAGAAAGCCGCCAGCGCGACCGCGCGGTTTCCTCTGCCTTCGCGAAAGCGACGATTTCCCAGACACCATTCGCCGCCCTCACGGCGATGCGGTTCTCGCCGTTCAGCACCGAAAGCGGTTCGGCCGATGCAACTTCGCCGAAAGGCAGATCGAGCACGATGGTATTTGCACGGTCGAAGCGACCGGAGGGTCCAGGCTTCAGCGGCATTGCCAGCGTTGCGATCCTGGCCGGACGGTCGAGCGTCACGCGCTGGCCGTATCCTTCCGTGCCTGATGAGGCCGAGACGACGATGTGCCGCCAGGGTTTCGAGAAGGCGGCAACTCGCGCCGACTGCTCGGCCGCCGCACCGTCCTGATACGGCAGATCGAGAAACAGTACTTCCGGCGCGAAACCCTCGCTGCCGCTTGCGCCACGGGCACGTCGCTCGTCCGCCACACCGGCAAAAGTTGACAAGGCCGGGGAAAAGGCCCGCGCTTCCACCTGCCGCACCGCGCCATCCTCGATACGGCTGACCATGAACCGACCTGCGGGCGCCTGCGGAAAGGCATCCGTGGAGAGACGGATGCAGTCGCCCGGCTCCAGCGCAATCTGCCCCGGCGGCAGGGCAAAACGCAGGCTGCGCCGTGCCTGGCGGCTGTCGCGCAAGGCCGCCTCGATCGCCGCTTGCGCCGTTTCCGAAGATAGAGCGGCGTTGAGATCGAGCCGCATGACACGGCTGCCGGCATTCTCCACGCGCCGCGAACGCACGCTCGCCTGCTCGTAGTCCAGCGCCGGGTTGAACGAGGTCAGAACGGCTTCCGCGGGGAAATCGCTGTCGTGGCCGCGATTTTCCGACCACAGCGGTTCACCCTCCAGATCGGCGAGAATGGAAATATCCCGAACGGGCGTGACAGCTCCGTTGCGGGAGCGGAAACGCAGGGTACCGGCGTCCTCCGCCACATCCAGCTGAAATGCCGCGATCAGCGGCTCCAGCAGGCTGCGGGCCGAAGTTACCTCGCCTTGCACATAACCGATGAGATCGCCGCTGATGGCGGAGACGTCGAAAGCGGAAAAGCCGTGATCCGTCAAAACGGCGGCGATGGTGTCGGCAAGCGTCGCCGTTCCCAGCCGGCCGTTCAGCCAGTGGCCCGTACGCCAGTTACCGCCATCGCTCCACGTCGCACCGTTTTGCGGAAAAGCCGGGAAAGGCCGCGCATCCCAGGTCCACAGATAGATCCGGCTCGTATCCACCATCGCGGCATCGCCATTTTCCCAGTGCCCCAGATGCGCCTCCAGAAAACGCCGCTGCTGGCTGTCCGCCCTGCTTTTGCGGGAAAAATGGGGAAAGGCGTTTTCCGCCGATTTCGGATCGGGAAAGACATTGGGGCGTGTCGCGCTCTTGTCCACCGCCGGGCAGCCGAGTTCCGTGAACCAGATGGGCTTCGAGCCCGGCCTCCATACGGTCGGCGTGGTGCTCTCCTTCCCGCCGGGCCGATCGTAATGGAGATTTTCCCACCAGTTTCGAAGGTCCTTGTAGCGGAATACCCATGGCTTTGTCGTTGTGCCATCAGCAATGGGGGTTCGCCGCCGGGCCGTGCGGTCGGCTTCGCTTGCATAAAACCAGTCGAAACCCTCGCCAGCCGTAACGGCGCGGCGGAAGGCCACAGCGTCATCCGGGCCGGTCATGCCATCAGGATTGCCGTTTGCGGCATCTTCGTCGCGCCAGTCGGAGAGCGGCATGTAATTGTCGATGCCAATGGCGTCGATGTCGGAACTCGCCCAGAGCGGATCGAGATGGAAGAACACGTCCCCCGAGCCGTCGTCCGGCTGGTGACCGAAATATTCGCTCCAGTCCGCAGCATAGGTTAGTTTCGTCGCCCTTCCGACGACAGCCCGTACATCGCGCGCGAGCCGCACCAGCGCCTCCACGAAGGGAAAGGCGCCGTTGTCGTCGCGCAACCCGTCAGCCCCCGCAGTTCGGAACCGATCAGGAAGGCGTCGACGCCTCCCGCTTTTACCGAAAGGTCGGCGTAATGCAGCACCATGCGTCGATAGCCCTCGGCGCGGGAACAGAAACGATCGATCTCCAGCCGCGCTCCGGCGGTACGATCGGCCGATCCGGGCCTCCCGGGTGCGGGAAAGCAGGTGATGCGCCCCCGCCAGGCATAAGCGTCCTGTTCGGCCTTGCCATAGGGATCCGGCAGCCCGTTGCCCGCCGGCACGTCCATCATCACAAAGGGATAAAGGCAGACCTTCAGGCCCCGCGCCTTGAGGTCGGCTATCGCCTGCAGCACGCCTTCATCATTCGGCGTGCCGCCATAGGCGGGACCGCCATGATGATGGCTGACCGGGTGCGCCCCAGCGCGTGTGAGGCCGGCAACGGACCACGGCGCCGTCTCCCCCTCCCGTTCCCCCACTTCAACACCCGGCAGGATGCGGCATTCGCCCGCCCGCATATCCGTGCCGAACCAGCTCACCACCAGCGCCACGCTTTGAAGAGCGGGGCAAAGCGCCTGCAATTCATCGATGGCAGCGCGCCAGTCCGTCTCGGCCGTCAGGCCGTTACGGTTCATCACGCGGCTTTCACCCATGCCCGTATGCTCGGAAACCGGCACCGTTGCGTAACCATGTTCGGTTGCGCCCGGAATGACGGTCACGGCGCGGATCGACTTCTCCAGCCCGCCGACCGGCCGCACCACCTCGAACTGCATGAGCGGAATGCGGTTGCCATAGGCTTCAAGCGGCAGGCGCTCGATGACGACATAAGCGAGGCCGCGAAAGGCGGGAGCATTGCCGCTCCCCTGTTTCGCCTCGATCAGCGGATCGGGCAACTGCGTTGCGCTGCCGGGATAAAAGCGCATCTCGATGCCGGTCAGGTCAATTTCGCGCCCATCGGCCCAGACGCGCCGCACGAGGGCCGCCTCCCCCTCGCAGAGACCGATGGCGAGATTGGCGAAATATCGATAGGTCTCCGCCCTTGGGCCGCGGTTGCCTTTGCCACCACGTCTCTGCACGACACGGCTTTCTTCGAAACGTGTCGCCCAGATCAGGGTGCCGCCGATCCTCGCCGTACCGTAAAGCCGGTTTATCGCGGCGCCTTCATCCGCACCGGGAATACGCGCGGTCGAGAGCCGTGCCCCGGACACGGTACGACCGTCTGAAAGCAAGGCGCGATCCACGGCGTTGCCAGCCAGCGCGCCGGCCGCACGCCCGATGATCGCTCCCACGGGCCCGAAAATACCGCCGAGCGCCGCACCTGCTGCCTGAAATAGTATGGTTGCCATGCCTGCCTCAAAAAATCTCAGGGATCGGGAAATCGGAAAACGCCGGCGATGCGCCGTTTCCAGCATGGCACCAAGGCGGAACGCACCACCGCCGCCTGCTCATAAGCGTGGATGAAATGCCGGGATACCGCGAGGATGCCGAGATGTTTGGCCGCCGCATCGGCCCGCCAGCGGAACAGCAGCAGGTCTCCGGGCTTTGCCCCGTCCAGGCCCGAAACGCCGGGAAAATGCCGTTGCACGGCCGCCATCAGCCGGTCCTCACCACAGCGCTCGGCCCAGTCAGGCGCATAGGGCGGCGGAAGTTCCGGTTCGCTGCCGTAGAGTTCGCGCCAGACGCCTCGGATCAGGCCGAGACAATCGCAGCCAACGCCCCTTAGCGACGCCTGATGCCGATAGGGTGTGCCGATCCACGGCTCGGCCAGCGCCAGCACCTTGTCTCCCGTCTCGCTCATGGGAACAAGGCCCCGCCGTCGTGGGTGTGACCGCCGCTGGCATAAGAATAGGCGAAATCCGCCCCTGGAAGATGGGGAAAGCCCCTGAAATTCAGCTGATTGGCGAATGTATGCCTGCATGTGGCGAAGCTCTTGTCGCAACCGGCCGTGACGGAAAAGCTGTCTCCCGGCAACGGCGCCTCATCCGGTGGAAGCCAGAAAGAAAGAAGCACGCCGCCATTGCGCTGCTCATGGCCATCGAGATCGAACCCGCGCCCGGCAAGCGGACCGGTGAGAAAACGCACCTTTCCCCCGTTGAAAAAACCATCCGGGAAAGCATCGAGCCCGGTTGCGACGAGATTGCCGGCCGCGTCCACCGCCACCACCCGGCCATTGCCGGTGAACCGCGCCAGAGCCACGCCGCAGCGTGCGTCTCCCAGCGCGGCATCGCAGCGCCGTCCATAAACCCGCCCCTGCGGCTGGCTGAGGCGATGGGCGAAACTGCGCAGCTCGGCGCGAAAGGACCCGCCCGCCCGGGTTACGTCGCCGATCTCGCGCAGGGAGAGAAGCACATGCTCTTCCGGAGCCTGCCAGTTGACGAGGTAAAGCTCCACTCTCGCTCCGTCGAAACGGCCTGCGGCAAGATCTTCTTCCGAAATCGCCTCGCTGGAAAAACCGCCTGCCACTTCACCTGCGCCGGCGCCGAGCCCGGTTTCGCTGTCATTATCGCTGGCCGAAAAACCGCTGGCGGCCAGAAAGGCCGTGCCGGCGAAGAAAAGCGCCTCGTCATGATCGGTGAAGCCGATTTCGGCGCCATCCTTCAACGTCACTTTCCAGCAATGGCAAGTGGTCGTGGCATCGCTTTCAAGATGCCCGGCAAGGGCGGGAGCAATCGTTTTCATGGCAGGACTTCCATCAGCGGAATGGCGGGAATTCGCCCGGCTTCGAAGGCGGTGAGGTTGATGTCGATGCGGTCGGTCGCGAACCGTACCGGTACATCGAATTCATATCCGGCACGGACCACCGAACCGGCGGGCGGAACCTTTCCGGAACCGAATGTCACCATACCGGTCGCGTAATCGCAGGACATATCCGAAGCGGATACGGGCACACCCTCGACCGATACGAGGACGGAGCCCTCGGCAGGCTTTTCCACCCGGCGGGTGAAGAAGCCACCCGCATCGGCATAGGTCTTGACCAGTTGAAACCGCACCGTGACGCCATCACCCACGCCGATCCTCTGATCGGTCGATGCCGGCGTGTCTCCCGGCGGGCAGGATTTGAAGTCCACGGGATCGCGAAAACGAAAGCCGTAAAGCTCGCCGCGCCGTGCTTCGAAAAAGGCCAGCACCTCATAGAGATCGGTGAGCGAGCGGATGCCCGAGCCGGCGTCATAGGCACGCCTGGCATTTCGCCAGCGCTGATTGCGGCTTTCCCGCCCATTGGAAAGATTGACGATGTCGGTCCGTCTCACCGGGCCGCCGCTCACACCGAGCGCCAGCCGCAGCGGAAACCGCACTTCATGAAATGCCACCATGTCGTTGTTCCTGGATTCATTTCGCTGTTCGGGGTGTGCCGGCCGCAGGCCCTCATCCTTCGCGGTTTGTCCATGCTCGGCAGGCCGTTCGGGACAGGGACAAGGTCTGCATATTACAATCCACGCTGGCCGCGCCCGACGCTGCGCGCCAGCATTGCGGCAATCTGGCCTTCGCTTTTGCGGAAGCTTGCCGCATCCGTCGCCGTGACGTTGAAAATGATCTGGGACCCGCCGCCGGCGGAAGGCGCCGCGACACCGAGTGCACCATCCGGGCCGCGCTTCAGAGGCAATATGGCTTCCGCCCCTGCTTCTCCCATCAGGCCAAGCCCGCCGCCCATGGGAAAAAACGCCGGGCTGGAGACGACACCACCCTCGGCGAAAGGCGTGACGCTGCGCCCCGGCATCCCGCCATCGGCGAAAGCGAAGAGCGAGCCGCCGCCGTTCAACAACCCGCCGACGGCATTGCCAATCATGGCCTCAAAGGGTTTGAGCCCGGCGGAAAGCGCGATGCCCGACAGCCGCTGCCCAAGGCCGCGCAGCACATCGTCCAGCCCTTTGCCGCCTGTCGTTGCCGCCTGCAGTGCAGACGTCAACGCCACTCCGAACCGTTCGGAGCGGCGTTCGAGATCGCCCATCACTTCGGACAGGGCTTCCGCCTCCTCCCGATTTTCCGCGATCGATCCTTCACCCGCCATCGTACCTGCCTTTCCGATTCAAACTGGAGCTTCAAGTATTTGAATTAAAACATCTTCGCGAAACGATGACCGGATGCGTCCCTGTCGGGAAAACGCCGCATCATCGCCTCCATCTCCTGTCGATCGGGGCCGTGTGAACCGGATCGCACGCCGCCCGTCATGGCGAAAAACTCTCTGGGCGTCAGCCGCCAGAAGACCTCGGAAGAAAGCCGCAGCAGGCAGAAACCCGCATGGAGAACCGCATCCCAGGGAAAGGGGCGCGGCGTCGCATCGCCTGCTGCGGCATTCAGGGGTCCCGCGGCGTCTCCCCTTTCAAACCGCCGAAGGTGGCGGTCAGAAGTTCGGCGACGATGGCGGCATGGCCGGCAATGCCACCCTCCACCGTGGCGCCGGCAACATCCTCATCCGAAAAAACATTACCGGCGCCGCGCAACCCCGCGCCGATCACCCGGATCATGTCGGTGGCCTTCATGCGTCCGCTCGCAAAACGTTCGGCGAGCGCTGTCAGGTCATCGACTTCGAAGGCGGTTTCGAGCTCGGCAAGCGCACCGAGCGTCAGGCACAATATGCGCCTCTCGCCGTCGAACAGCGCTTCGATCTCGCCGCGATGACGGTTCGCCCGCCCGTAACGCAACCCTTGCGGCATCACAGCGCTCCAAAGGTCAAAAGACCGGCCGATTCCAGCGCGATCTCAAATTGCACTTCGCCATCGTGACGGCCGGAATACTCCAGCGCCACGATCTGGAACGGCCCGATAATCGTGCCGAAATCGGGTATGACGATCTGCCAGCCGGGAATGGTGCCCGCGAAAAACGCGCCCCGCACGAGCGCATCGCTCGCCGCATCCTTGAATATGCCTGACGCCGTCAGCGCGGCCCTTTGCACGCCGGCACCCGCCAGCAACTCGCGCCAGCGCCCGACGCTTTCCCCATCGGTAACGTCCACCGCTGGGCGTTAAAGGCCAGCCGCCGCGTTCTGAGCCCGGCAACAGTGACATATGTTCCGGCATTGTTGAATTTCAGCAGAAAATCCTTGCCCTTCTGCGCCACCATCCTGTTTCCTTCCGTTTCGATTGCGGTTGCAGGGTGTTGCGGGCCTGCGACCAAAAATGTTCCTTGCCCTCGCATTGTGCGATCTTGCCATGTCCGATGCTGCTTCCCCGACGTTCCGTACACGCCTTATCGGCGTGCTGGCGCTTGGGCAGGTCGTCAGCTGGGGTTCCGGTTTCGACATGCTGGCCATTCTCGGTCCACGAATGGGCAGCGAACTCGCCATCGCCAACGAAGTCGTTTTTGCGGGCCTGACCGTGATGATGACCATCAGTGCGATTTGCGGGCCGCTGCTCGGGCGGATGCTTGTGCGCCACGGCGCAGCGCCGGTGCTGGTCAGCGGCACCCTGCTTTTTGCCTGCGGCTTTGCGCTGCTTGCTTTTGCAGGCGGCGTGACAAGCTATCTGCTGGGCTGGGCGGTGATGGGCTTTGCCGGCGCCTGCGGGCTGACAACGGCGGCACACACCGCCGTGGTGGAGCGCGTCGGGGCGGAAAGCGGTCGATCCCTGACGCTGCTGATGGTCTTTACCGGCCTTTCGGCGGCCGTGTTCCTGCCCGTTACAGCCTTTGCGGAGCAGCATCTCGGCTGGCGCGGCACCCTCATCCTCTACGGCTGTCTGCAGCTGTTCCTGCTTCTGCCGCTTTACCTCTTCGTTCTTCCGAAGAGTAAGGGCGGCAATCCAGGCCAGCGCCCGCATCCTGGCGAAATCCCGGCCTCGCCGGTGGATACGCGGCGCGCCTTCCTGCTTCTGGCGGCAATGACCACGCTCAGCGCCTTCACCGCCTTTGGCTTCTCGCCGCTTCTGCCTTTGCTTCTCGTGCATTCAGGCGCATCGCAAGCGCTCGCAATCCAGCTGGCATCGGTGCGCAGCGTGCTGGCGATTACCGCGCGCGGGCTAGATTTCCTGCTGGGAAAACACGGCAATCCCTTCATCACCTGCCTGATCGGCCTCTGTCTTCTGCTGACATCCTTTCTGGTCCTGCTCGTCTTTTCTCCGGCCATACCAGCCTTTGCCGGCTTCATCGCCCTGTTCGGCTTTGGCGCGGGTGTGCTGACGGTCAGCCGCGCCGTTCTGCCACTTGTAGTGTTTTCTCCGCAGCAATACGGCCTTCAGGCCGCACGGATTTCGCTTCCGCAAAATCTCGCCATCGCCTTTGCACCTGTCATTTTCAGCATGGCGCTCGATCGCGGCGGCGTGGCGGCGATGCTTGGCATCGCTTCCATCCTGATCACCCTTTCGCTGCTGCTGCTGATCCTGCTGTGGAAAACCGTGGCCGGCCAGAAAGCGTAAGGCCCTTCATTCCGTTACCGCCCTGAACCGCATTTCAAGGACGAAGTTCCGTGACTTCGCCTCACGGCGGGAGCGGCTGGACAGCATGTGCATGTTGACGAGCGAAAAGCCGACGAGCGGCAGCGCGGCATCATCAAGCAGCGCTTTTACCCTTGCGGCGATCTCACCCGTGGATCTGCGGCGATTGGCATCACCCCAGATTTGCAGCGTCAGAAAATGCTCCTCCGCGCTTTCCGTCGCCGTCGAATAATCGCGGGTCTCGACCTCGTCGAAGACAATACATGGCAAAAGGCCACGCGTCAGAAGCCGGTCGACGATGCCGCCGGGGTTGAGGTCTGCCAATTCGGCATCGCCAGCGAGCTTTGCGACGATCGCCTGAAGAAGCGGGTTCGCGGCGCTCATCGGTCTTCCTCTTCGCAACGGCAGACGATGAAGCGGCGGGTTTCATCGGGATCCATCGCCGTTCGGATGTTGAGGATGCGGGAACCCTTGCGAAAGCGCATCCCGGTGCCGATGTCGATGTCGTTGCGCCAGGCGAGCCAGACACGATGGGTAATCGTCGCCACCTCGGCCGAAGCCCGCTCGTGCGAGGCTTCGGAAACCGGTTCGATGGCGCCCCACAACGCGCGCACGGCCTTCCAGCTTTCGGCGGCGCCGCCCTGTCCATCGGGCGTCTCCGACCGCACTTCCAGTTCCAGTCGCGCCGTCAGCCTGCCAGGATCAAGAAAGACGAGGTTCATGGCCTAAAGCCCCAGACGGCAGAAAGGAGACACCAGCCGCTCATAACCAGCCGGAACGGCGGCCGGCTGGTTTTCCGGCGCGACGGCGCCGCGAAAGGCGAACATCTGCGCCACATGCATCAGCATGGCGCGTTTCAGCGTATCGGGCACATCCGTCGCGGCCTCGCCATGACCGGCGGTGAAATCGATCTCGATGCCATTCAGCTCCCGTTCCGGGGCCGGCGGTTCGCGCAGCCACAGCCGTGCCGGCCGCGCCGCGCCGTCGAGCAGCTTTTCGGTGGCGGTGATGTCTGCCACGCGCCCCTGCCCGTCGAAAACCAGAATCGTTTCGATGGCTTGCACCGGCGTCTTGCCAATCAGAATCACGCCCGTTTCGGGCCACCGATCGAGATAAAGCCGCCAGGTCTGGCGCAGGAGGCACAGCCCGGTGGTGCGTTCCAGATGCTCGCGGGCCGCGCGTATCAACGTGGCAAGCAAGGTGTCCTCGTCACCGCTGTCGAGACGCAGATGCGCCTTGACGTCGGCAAGGGTCAACGGCTCCGCCTGCGGCGGATGGATGAGGGCATAGGTCATGGGGTCTCCGGAGATTAGGGCGAGCGGCTGCGTCTTTCGCCTTCTTCCCGCCGGGAGAAGGTCGCGGCAGCGGGTTGAGGGGGCAAGGGTCGGGGTAAACCGAGAGCTTGCCCCCTCATCTGCCCTGTCGGGCATCGGCGGGGAGAAGAAACGCGCGGCACCGTCGAGATTCAATTCACCCCGAACTTCACCAGCTTGATCGCCTCGAAATTCTGCACGCCACCGCCCACGCGTTTGGTGGTGTAGAAAAGCACATAGGGTTTGGCCGAATAGGGATCGCGCAGGATGCGGACGCCGGTTCGGTCAACGATGAGGTAACCGGCGCGGAAATCCCCGAAGGCGATGGCGAAGCTGTTGGCCGCCACATTGGGCATGTCCTCGGCTTCCGTCACCGGAAAGCCCATCAGCGAGGCCGGCTGACCGACGGCAGCCGGCGGATGCCAAAGATAGGCGCCGGTCGTGTCCTTGAAGCGTCGAAGCGCACCCTGCGTCTTGCGGTTCATCAGGAAGGTGCCGTTCTGGCGATGGCCGGCTTTCAACGCATAGATGGCGTCGAGCAGCACGTCCATGGGACCGGCAGAGGAAAAGCCCGCCGATACGCCGGTCGCGACATAACCGATATTGCCCCAGCTCCAGTCGTTATTGGCAACGGTCGTATAGGCGAGGAACCCTCTGGGCTTGTTGATGCCGTCACCGCCAACGAAAGCCGCCGCCTCCTCTTCGGCGAATGCGATGTCCACCTCGGATGCGATCCACGCCTCGATATCGACCGCCGCGTCGTCCAGCAGGCCCTGGGTGGCGGCAGGCATGGCATAAAGCTCCATGGTCGGGAAAGAAAGCTCCGACAGTTTCGGCGTCGCCGTTTCCGGGCGCGCCGCCGTTTCCGAAACCCAGCCGGTGGCGAGCCCGCCGGCGGCGAAGGGTTTTTTCAGCACGGCAGCGGAAACCTGTCGCACCGTGGCGAGCGCCCGGACAGGCGAAATCGCCGTCATGCGCCGGCCGATCTCGCCATCCGTCTCGGTCGGAAGAAGAAAGCCGCCGTCCGCCCCGGCCGAGCCGGCAAAGGCCTTTGCCTCGAGATCGCGCAGCGCGGCTTCCTCGCCCCGGCGGATATAGGCCTCGAAAGCGGCCTTGTGCTCTTCGGCATCCTGCGACAGCGCGTCCTTCCGGCCGAGCGCGGGCCGCGCCTTCTTCAAAGCCAGATCGTCCATGAGCCTGCGGTTGTCGTCGAGCGCCCTGTCGATGCGGTCGAGCTTGTCGCGGGTCACGACATCAGCCCCCATCTTGCGCTCGATATCGGCAAGCCGCTGATCGTTGGTCTCACGGAAGGCTTCGAAGGCCTCCATGAACTCGTCGAAGGCGGCCGTCATCGTATCGGGGACGGCCTTCAACTGCGGCGCAACCGTCATCGGGGCCGGTGTCGTTGTCTGCTCTGTCATGTGGTTTTCCTTGTTGCGGTTTGTCCGGAAATCAGCGTTTGAAGGCGGTATCGAAAAGCGAACGGGCGGCGCGGCGCATGCTGCGCACCAGTTCGGTGTCGCGGTCGCGGAAGAAGCGGGCATGCTTGACATCGGAGACGCGAGCCGAGGGAAGCATCGGAAAAGTCACGACGGAGATCTCCCAGAGATCGGCCTCCAGAATGCGCCGGACGCCGGCGCGGGCCGCCTTGCCGGAACGCCCTTCCCTACTCGAACGAACCGTGCGGAAACCGATGGACAGCCCGTCCAGAGCGCCGGTCTTCATCAGCGAATGGACTTCCCTCGACCGGGCGACGCCGGGCGTGAGGATACCCTCGACATAAAGGCCACGCTCATCCTCACGGATGGTGCGCCAGGCGCCGATAGGCTGGGCCGGATCGTGCTGGTAGAGCATGCGGATACCGGACGCACCGCGCTCCTCAATGGAGCGGCGGAAGGCACCGCGCTCGATCACATCGCGGCCAAGATCGATCTCGCCAAAGACGCTGGCGTAACCGGAAAAAGTGCCGTCGCCGGCAATGCCGCGCAGTTCCAGATTGGCGAATTTACGCGTGGCGGGACGCGGCCCGCGATAGGCGTGCATGGTTAACTCCTGCGATGTGAGGGGAATATCAGGCGCGCGGGCGGGCGCTGTAACGGTCGGCGATGCGCACCAGCACGCCCAACCCCCACCAGGCCCCCATGCTGGCGGCGGCGGAACCCGCTACCATGATTTCGCGACCCGAAAGCGCGCCGGCAATATCAAGCTGCTGCACGATCCACAGGCCGATAGGCCCGCCGAAGATCATGCCGCAGGAGACCCCGGTGATAAAACGGCTCGCGGCCTCGCGTTTGCTTTTCGGCAGGAGATAAACGAGCGATACACCCGCGCCCGCCACGGCGCCGGTGATGCGGGCGGCCCAGATGCCGGCCTCATTGGCGAATTCAGACATGGGTAATCATTCCGTTCTAGGATGTTGTCATCGGGCGGACGCGCCGCGTCGCACGCAGCCGCTTCCTGCGCGCCTGCACCGGGTGATTTTACGAATCTTCGGAATCGCTTGGACGGATGAGCTCACAAAGAGAATCCGCTTCTTCAGACAATGCTTGAACCGTCAAAGCGAAAGCAAACGCCGTCCGTTCAATAACCGACGGCCTCGCGTTTTTCCTCGTCGCTCAGGAACGAGGCTGCGCCGATGCGTGTCCAGAGCGCGTCCCGCTCGCCCGCGAGCCCGGCAATCCGGTCGAGATCGGCTTCCAGTCGCAGGCCCACGCCGAAGATCGGCGCAAGCCAGCCGCAAAGCCTCGCCGCCGTGCGGTTGACGAGCGGCAGCACGGTGAGGCGATAGAAGGCGCGGTTTGCTTCCTGGTAATTCGCATAGGTATTGTCGCCGGGAATGCCGATCAGCATTGGCGGTACTCCGAGTGAGAGCGCGATATCGCGGGCCGCGCCGTTGCGGGCTTCCAGAAAGTCCATGTCGCGCGGCGATAGTCCCATCGCCTTCCAGTCCAGCCCGCCCTCCAGAAGCAGCGGCCGGCCGGCATTCATGGCGCCCTGATAGCCCTCCTCCAGCTCGCGCTTCAGCCGTTCATATTGTTCGGCGGAAAGATTGCCGCCTTCCCGCGGCTGATAGACCAGCGCTCCGGAAGGCCGGGCGGAATTATCGAGCAGGCGCTTGTTCCACTGGCTGGCCGCGTTGTGAAGATCAAGCGCCGCGCCGGCTGAGGCGAGCGGAGCGAACCCCACCCCGTCATCCAGCGGATGGAACAGTTTGAGATGCAGCAGCCCCAGCCCGTCCCGCTCGGCGGCGATGCGCCGCGTGGCCCGGCCTTCGGCGCGGTAATCATAAGCCGCCGGCCAGCCATCCGGCCCTTCGACAATGCTGAGCCGGTCAGGCCGGAGAAGATGCAGTTCACGCAGCCGCCCGCCGATCACAAGCGGCTCGACATAGGCGTTTCCGGCCAGCATGAGGTGGCCATAAAGCGCCTCGAAGAAATCCGGCCCGCCCATGTGCGCGCCCGGCCTCGCCAGAAGCGCCAGCAGCGGATGATCGCCTATCTCGTCATCGCCGTCGTAAAGCAGCCAGTTCACCGACGCGGCCGCTTCCGCCACCATGCGGGCAGCCCGGTGGGCTACGGGATTCTTCATGAAACCCTCACGGGCAAGCGCGGCATAGGACCGGCCGGACCAGAAGGCCTGCCCGCCCTGCATGGCCACGGCCATGAAGCCGCCAGCCATTTTCCGGTTTTCGGGCATGGCGCTGCCATCCGCCGGGCGCTTGCGCGGCAGGGAAAAGGGAAATCGCATGACGGTGTCCTTGTTTGTGATGTTCCTCATCCCTGGCTTGTCACAGGGAACCAGCCAGCCCAGCTCTTTGGGCCGAAGAGAGTCTTGTCGTCGCGCAGACACGCGTCGGCTGGTTTCCTGCGACAGGCACAGAAATAAGGGATACCGGGACTCAAAGCCCAAACGGAAAAAGATTTTTTTCGCCGGCTCTCGGCAGATGACGGGCAGATGCCCGTCACTTGCGCAGCTGAACCGAACCGTTACCGGATCGGTGCTTTTACTGCCGTATCGCTGTCGAAATCGGCGGCGACGCGGGTTTCCCGCAGCGGCTTCACCGTGCGGGTGGAAAGATCATAGGCGGGATCGGCCTTGTAGGCCGCCAGCGCCGCCTCGTTTTCGAACTCGCCATAAACGATGAAATCGACGGAATTGCCCCATTGGTCCTTCTTCACATTCTCGCCGATTTCCAGCTTCAGCGCATGCGGAATCGCGGTAAGGCCGGAAAGGCCCTTGCGGACGGCGTCGCGGTTTTCCTCGGGAACGGTGAAAAAGACGATATGGCGGATCACGGTGTCACCTGTCATGCGAAATTCGAAGGCGGCCTTCTCGGCGCTGCGTAACGGGTTATCACCTGGGCCGCGCCGGTTCAATCCGCGCCGCAAGAAGGGCCCGATGAAATGCGCGCCCATAATTGCCCACCAGGCCGGCCCGGTCGCTGCCATTGATGATGGCGCGCGCCGCATCCCAGTCTTCGCGCTCTGCACCGAAGAAATCCGCAAGACGTCTGCCGGTGAAGCTGCCGGCCACCATGCCCTGGATCAGGATAGCCGTCGCCACGTCCGCTTCCATGGCGCGCTCGGGGTGGCCGGTTAGATCCACCCCGGTCAGCACCGACATGATCTCATAATTGCGGCGATGGGTCAGCTGAACGAAGCCACGTCCCAGCCAGCTTTTCCCTTCCGCATCACGCCGCCAGTAGGGTCTGCGGACCATCGGCAGACCGCCGGCGGCAAAGGCGCGGTCGAGCCGTGCGATCGCTTCGGCATCGGTTGTCGCCAAAGTCTCGCGCACCGGCTGCATGGTTGCCGCGGTCTCGTGGAAAGCAGTCGCCAGCATATAAGCCAGCCACCGGGGTTCGCCGCCGGGCAGCGCCGTCGCAAAGCCCGACAGGATCGTCTTCATCCCGGCAAGCTGCGCCGTGCGCAGCCGCCCGCCGAACAGGGATTTCCGCACCGACGCGACGAATCGCGCCTCGTCAAAGACCATGGCCTGCTCCTGATATGACACTTGATATGACTTGGGGTTCATGACCCCTGACGTCCGTCAGGACTAAATCGATTTGAAAAAACCTTAATCGATTTTAATCCTCCGACCGGGGTTTTGGAGTAAAAAATTCCTTGAATTCCGGAACCTTAGCGCGCTAACTCCATTTACCGCGCAATCCTGCAGCGTAAACCATTCAAGGAGGAATGCCACCATGACAGCGACAATCCCCCAGACCGTTTATGACCGTCTCGAAAACGAGTGGCGCCAGATGCGTGAAACCGGCTCCCAGCCGAAGCCGGCGCAATCTCCGAAGAAATAATATTTGCCCGACGCCCGAAATCGGGCGGGTCCTTCACTTTTTCTTCTCCCCGCTGGGGAGAAGATGGCCCCAAGGGTCAGACGACGGGGCAAGGTGCTGACATCCATGCTCTCGCGGCACATTTTGACCATTGCCTCTTGATCCCGCGCTGCAATCCTTCTGCCCAACGGAAGAAGAAACGGGCGGCACGCTTGAGGCGTTATTGGCTCTAGGTCCCTGGAGCCAATAAATCACCGTCTCACATCCCCCGCACCTTTGGTTCGCTGGTCACCATCGTCGTCAGCGCAGTGATCGCCCAGACGAGTGCGTCCAGCCTGTCCGGCGAGCGCCCGGTCGACAGGCCTTCCGGTCCGAAATCCGTCATCTGGTCCTCCAGCTTTTCAAATCGCGCGGCGTGGCGCACCCTTCCCTGCTCATAGAGCGCGGCGACCGGTTCGGCGCGGGCGAACTTTCCGCGGCTTGCCCGCACCAGCGTCAGCGGCAGGTTGGCGTCTACGCTCTGCAGCATGGCGCGCACCATCTCGCCGCCCTGATTGACCTCTGCCACAACGCGGTCAGCCTCGTGGCGGCGGAAGGCGGCGACGACGGCGCGAGCCCAGCCGGCCGGCGTCTCGCCTTCCACCGAACAATCCGCAAGCACCGTGAGACGCCCGGCCATGCCCAGTCCCGCCACGACGATGCCGCAGCAGGAATTTTCACCACTGCCGGCCGGCGGATCAACCGACACCACGATCCGCGAAAGCGGCGCAGCCGCAACCTCAACGATCGCTTCCAGATCGGCGCGTTTCCATAACGCGCCCTCGCGCTCATCGATCAGTTCGCCGCCAATTTCCTGACGGCCGAGCCGTGTGCCGCCGTAGCGGTCCTGCATGGCTTTCAGAAAACCGGGCGAAAGGTTCCGCGCGTTCATGGCCGTCGGCATCCGGGCCACCCGGCTCGAAGGATCGGCGAGAAGCGCCTTCAGCAATGGAATGGGCCGTGGCGTGGTCGTCACCAGCTGTCGTGGCAATTCACCCAGACGCAGGCCGAACTGCAGCATGTCCCAGGTTTCCTGTGGATATTTCCATTTGCCCAGCTCATCCGCCCAGGCCATGTGGAACTGCGGCCCGCGCAGGCTTTCCGGGTCTTCCGATGAGAACACCTGCGCCATCGCCCCGTTGGGCCAAAGCAGCCGCCGACGCGACACCTCGAAGGCGGGACGATGGCGGCGGGCAACACGGCAAATCCCGGAAATGCCGTCGATCATCACCTCCCGGGCATCACCCAGCGTTTCGGCAACCAGCGCGATGCGCAAATCCGATTGCCTGCCGGCGGAAGCGACGGCGTGAACCCACTCCGCCCCGGCGCGGGTCTTGCCGGATCCGCGTCCACCGATCAGAAGCCATGTCCGCCAGTCGCCCTCCGGCGGTTGCTGCGGCAGGTTGCCGATGAAACGCCAGTCGCGCAGAAGATTGAAGACCTGCGCCGGCAGATGGGGTCCGGTCGACATATCCGTCATGTGTCGGTTTCTGCGAAGGGGCTGCAAGCGGGATCGGTTGCCATCTTTGCGCGGCATTTCTGTTCAGCCAGTTCATCGATGCGATTGAGGAAATGCGCCACCGCCACTTCGTAGTCCCCGACCTCGGTTTCGTCTTCGCTGAAAAGAGCTTCCCTTTCTTCCGCCAGCACCCGTTGCAAAGCGTCGATCCGCTCCAGCGTGCGAACGATCAGCGACAGCTGGTCCGTCGCAGCCTTCACATCGGCGCGCGCGAGCTTGCCCGAAGCATCCTCCGCTGTCGCCAGAAATGCCGCTTCGCTCACTTGGCGGAGATTGCGGTACAGGCAGAACTGCTCGCGCATCTCCTCCGTAAGCTCATTCAGCAATTGCCGCAGGCTGCCGTTGCGCGCCGCATCTTCGGCGGCCAGCCTGTCGGCCCGCGACTTCGTCTCGGGCGCGGCTTCCGGCATGTCGTCAGCCGCATAGGCGGGCGTTTCCGGCCAGACGCTGTAGAGCGCCGGATCGCAATTGCTGGACGTTGTCATGGGATTGGCCTGCGAGAGAAAGAACAAATAAAGAGGAGCCCGCGAACAAGGCAAGTTTGCTTGCACCTCGCTCACCCTCATTACTGTGACAAGCACAGGAACGCGGTGGTGAAGAAAGCGCTACGGGCAGTCCCAAAGACAACCATTGCCGTTCAGCCGCAAATCTCCGACTATAGCCAAACACTATCAAACCACCGTCACGGTGTAAAGGATTATTTTCCTATTTCTGTGATTTTTATCCTGATCACGGGATTTGCACCCTCGTCCGTCACATATTACACTTAGCATCAGGCGGTGAGTAGAAGGGACGAGTCAAGTTGGTAAAACAATGGGTTGAGCGGTTGTTTGCGGGTCTTTCGGCAACCGGCATCGTCTTTGGCACGGTTCTCTTCTGCGCTTCTCTCACACCATCGCTCCTGCCGCGAACATGGCTGATGCAAGGTGTGCTGTGCGGGTTTTCTTTCGCGATCGGTTACATGATCGGCGTCGCCCTTCATGCGATCTGGGCTTATCTGGAGCTGCCTGAACCCTCGCGTCATAATGTCCGCGGCGTTCGGTTTCTCATTGCGCTTGCCGCCGCGATTACGGCGATTGCGTTTCTGTGGCAGGCGAAAGACTGGCAGAACTCCATTCGCGTGCTGATGGAGCTCGATCCGCTCCCCAGCGCGCACCCCACCAAGACAGGCGCCATCGCCATACTGGTGGCTGCCATTCTCATCGGCGCCGGCCGGCTGTTCCAGCTGATCCGCCGTTTCTTTGCGACGCGCAGCCGGCATTTCCTGCCGCGCCGGCTGGCCAATGTGCTCGGCATCGCCGCGGCCATCATTCTGTCCTGGATGCTGCTCAACGGGCTGATATTCGACATCGGCCTCAGATTTGCCGATTCCTCGCTGAAACAGGTGGATGCGCTGATCGAACCCGATGTGCCGCGCCCGTCCGATTCGCTCAAGACCGGCAGTAGCGCGTCGCTGATGACATGGGAATCGCTCGGCCGTCGCGGCCGCGAATTTGTCGCTGAAGGCCCTCGTAGCGCAGACATTTCCGCCTTCACCCACCGCCCGGCCAAGGAGCCGCTCCGGGTCTATGCAGGCCTGAACTCCGCCTCGACCCCGGATGAAAGGGCATCCCTGGCGCTTGAGGAACTGAAACGTGTCGGTGGCTTCGACCGCAAGGTGCTCCTGGTGGTCATCCCCACCGGCACCGGCTGGATCGATCCGGAAGCGCTCGATACCGTCGAGTATCTGCATGACGGCGATATCGCCAGCGTTGCCGTGCAATATTCCTATCTCTCAAGCTGGATAGCCTTGTTGACGGAGCCGGATTACGGCGTCGAGACGGCGCGCGCTTTGTTTGAAGCCGTTTATGGCTACTGGACCACCTTGCCGAAGGAAAAGCGGCCGAGGCTTTATCTGCACGGCTTGAGCCTCGGTTCGCTCAACTCGCAGAAGTCCTCCGATCTATACGATGTGCTCTCCGATCCCTTCCAGGGCGCGCTGTGGAGCGGCCCTCCTTTCTCCAGCCCGACATGGCGCATGGCCACCAATGGCCGGGTGAAGGGCACGCCGGAATGGCTGCCGCGTTTCCGCGATTCCTCCGTCATCCGCTTCGCCAACCAATATACCACCGCGCATATGCCTGATGCGACCTGGGGGCCGATGCGGATCGTTTATCTGCAATATGCCAGCGACCCCATCACCTTCTTCGAAGCCGCCTCGCTTTACCGGCGGCCGCAATGGATGGTGCATCACGGGCCAGACGTTTCCACATCCTTCCGCTGGTTCCCGGTCGTCACCCTGCTGCAGCTCGGCCTCGATGTTGCTGCCGCCACCACGGCGCCGATCGGATATGGCCATGTCTATGCGCCGGAACATTACATCGATGCCTGGACGGAGGTGACGGCGCCGCAGGGCTGGAATGCCGAGGATATCCAGCGGCTGAAGATGTTCTTCAAGGCCCGCCGCGGCTCCACCGATCCGGCTTAAGCGCGGCGGGCTCTAGTCGAGTGTCAGCCTTTAAGCCGGTCCAGATTGTCGGCGATATAGGTCTCCAGCGAACGCGGCGCATGGCCGGTCAGCGTTTCCACGTCGCCGGTCACCACCGCCGTCCAGCCCTCACGAACGGGATAGAAGATCGAGGCGAGGAAGGACGCGTAGTCCTGCGGCACACCTGCACCCGTGAGGATGCCGATAAAGACCTCGTCCGAAACGGCGGCATAAGACACTGGCTTGCCGATGGCCTGCGAAATCAGTGCTGCCGCTTCGCCGTAGCCAACTGCCCTTGGTCCGGTCAGATTGAAGGCCTTGCCGTCAAAGGCCGTGGATGTCAGAGCGGCGGCGGCGCTATCGGCGATATCGCGCACATCGATGAAGCTTGACTTGCCCTCGCCCGCGGGAACGGCGATCTGGCCGTGGTCGATGCCGGCTTTCCAGTAGCTGTGGAAATTGTCGGCAAACCAGTTAGGACGCAGGATGACGTAAGGCGTGCCTGACGCGATGATTTTCAGCTCGATCTGGCGATAGGGAATGGAATCGTCGGCATCGACACCGAGAACGCTGAGGAACACGATCTTCACCTTCCGGCGCGCGGCCTCCTCGACAACGGGCGTCAGCGCGTCGATGGCATCCAGACGCCCGCCGGAAAGAAGCAGGAACAGGCGGTCAACACCGTCGAAGGCATCCGCATAAGTCGATGCGTCGGTATAATCAAAACGCACCCCTTCCGCGCCGTCCGACGCCCTGCCGCTGCGCGACGCCGCCTTCACGCTTTCGCCCTTGGCCACCAGAGCCCTGACCAGCGGCGTGCCGATGGTGCCGGTTGAACCGATTACGAGTATCTTGCCTGCCATCTCAAATCTCCTTAGTATCTAATGAAAACCATGTTTCGAAAACACAGATACTGCGTTAGAGAAATCATGAGAAGAGAGCACTTTTCGGTTAGCTGGTTTCCTCGCGGAAACCGGCATGGCCTTGAAACAACAGGGTGAAATCGATGTCAAATATCTATGACGTTTATGAGGACCGCTGCCCGACACGCATGGTGCTGGACAGGATCGCCGACAAATGGGCGCTGCTGATCCTCGACAAGCTGCGGCGTGATGCCGTTCGCTTCAACCTGTTACGGCGCGAGATCAAGGGCATATCGCAGAAGGTGCTGTCGCAGACGCTGAAGAAGCTGGAGCGTGACGGGCTGATTTCACGGCAGGCCTTTCCAACGGTTCCTGTCACCGTCGAATATTCACTGACGCCGCTGGGGCGCACGCTGACGGACACCGTGGCGGCGCTTGCCCATTGGGCGGAGGGCAATATGGACGCGGTGATGGCGGCACAGAAGGCTTATGATGAGCGGACGGTGGTTTAGACGGCTTCGCTTTCGCGTAGCGAGAGAAACATAGGAGTGGCAATCCTTTGTTGTTTCGTTTTGCAGACCATCGCTTCCGTCATACCGGACTTGATCCGGTATCCAGCCAGCCCAAGTCCATGGGCTGAAAAGACTCTGTTCCCCGCGCAGAAGCGCAGCGACTGGATGCCGGATCAAGTCCGGCATGACGGAAGTGGGTTTCGCTTATCTTCTACTCTTTCAAACGCTTCTTACCGCGAGATCCGCGTCGACAGAATGATCGATGACAGCGTGCGCTCCACGCCGTCCAAGGCGCCGATACGGTCGATCAGCCGGTCGAGATCGAGGATCGAAGGGGCGGCCAGAATGGCGATCAGGTCAAATGTGCCGCTCACCGAATGCAGCGTCGTCACTTCCTTGATGGCGGCAAGCGCCGCAGTCACCGCCGGCAGAGCCTTCGGCCCGATGGTGATGAGCACATGCGCGCGCACCAACCCGGAAAGATAACTTTCCGAAAGCCTGAGGCCGTAACCCGCGATCACGCCGTCTGCCTCCAGGCGCTCGATGCGGGCCTGCACCGTGGTGCGCGAAAGGCCGAGCCTGCGCGCCAGTTCCGCCACCGGCATGCGGGCATTTTCGGAAAGCAGCGCCAGCAGCGCCCGGTCCTTGTCAGTGATCGTCATAGTGATCAATCCTGTCGTCTTATCGTTCAATAATAACGAGCGATCTGCACATAGTGAAGCTCCGAATCGCAGCGAAACCGCAATATGATTGTGCCCTACGGATTTTTCTGCGGGGAACAAAACATGAAAAACATCGTCGTCATAGGTGCGGGCAACATCGGCTCGGCCATCGCCTGGATGCTGGCTGCCACAGGCGATTATCGCATCACGGTTGCCGATCGCTCGGCCGACCAGCTGGCCAATGTGCCAGCACATGAGCGCGTCGACACCGAGATCGTCGACATCACCGATCGTCCGGCGCTGGAAGCACTGCTAAAAGGCAAATTCGCGGTGCTATCCGCCGCCCCCTTCCACCTGACGGCGGGCATTGCCGAAGCGGCCGTTGCCGTCGGCACGCATTATCTCGATCTGACCGAAGACGTGGAATCCACCCGCAAGGTCAAGGCATTGGCGGAAACGGCGGAGACGGCGCTCATCCCGCAATGCGGCCTCGCGCCCGGCTTCATTTCCATCGTCGCCGCCGATCTTGCCGGCAAGTTCGACAAGCTGGACAGCGTGCGTATGCGCGTCGGCGCGCTGCCGCAATATCCGTCCAATGCGCTCAACTACAACCTCACCTGGAGCACGGACGGGCTGATCAACGAATATATCGAGCCCTGCGAAGCGATCGTCGAAGGCCGCCTCACCGCCGTTCCGGCGCTTGAGGAGCGTGAAGAATTCTCGCTCGATGGCGTCACCTATGAGGCTTTCAACACGTCAGGCGGTCTCGGCACGCTCTGCGCCACGCTGGAAGGCAAGGTGCGGACGATGAATTACCGCACCATCCGTTATCCCGGCCATGTCGCGATCATGAAGGCGCTGCTGAACGATCTCAACCTGCGCAATCGCCGTGATGTTCTAAAGGACCTGTTCGAGAACGCCCTTCCCGGCACCATGCAGGATGTGGTCATCGTCTTCGTCACCGTCTGCGGCACCCGCAACGGCCGCTTCCTGCAGGAAACCTACGCCAACAAGGTCTATGCCGGTCCCGTTTCCGGCCGGATGATGAGCGCCATCCAGATCACAACCGCCTCAGGCATCTGCACGGTTCTCGATCTGCTTGCCGAAGGCACGCTGCCGCAGAAGGGCTTCGTGCGCCAGGAGGAAGTGGACCTGCCCAAGTTCCTCGATAACCGGTTCGGCCGGTATTATGGCGCACATGAGCCACTGGCTCGGGTGGGGTGAGCTACCGGCCTCAGTTTATTCCGTCATACCGGCCTTGAGCCGGTATCCAGCCAGCCCAAGTCCTTGGGCTGGAAATACTCTATTCGCCGCGCAGACGCGCGTCGGCTGGATGCCGGATCAAGTCCGGCATGACGGTGAGGTCGTCACGTCCCGCAAAACGTCCGAAATACCCGCTCATGGCTCATCGGCGGCTGCATATAGACGAAATTGTCCGGCCGCTCCTCGAAGGGCGTCGCAATCGCCTTCAGCATGGCGTGAAAGGGCTCGAAATCATCCTCCTCCACTGCCGCCTCGATCAGTTCCTCGATGCGGTGGTTGCGTGGGATGATCGCCGGATTAACTGACAGCATCGCCGTCGATCTTTCGGAATCGGAAATCCCCTCCCGACCGGCTCTTTCCCGCCAACGGGCGAGAAATTCGTCCGCGCCCGCAATATCGATGAACATGCCGCGGAATGGCTCGGCGTCGCCATTGACGGCATGCGAAAGACGACGGAAGGTCAGCGTATAGTCCGCTTCCGATGCCTGCATCAGCGCCAGCAGCCCCTGCACCAGATCCATATCGCCCTCTTCCTCCGCCGTCAGGCCAAGTTTTGCGCGCATGCCGGCAAGCCAGCGTTTGGGAAAGGCGGCAGCGAAATCGGCGAGAACCCCATTGGCGAGTTCAGCGGCCTTTTCCACCTGCGGATCGAGCAGCGGCAGCAGGCATTCCGCCAGCCTTGCGATGTTCCACTGGGCGATGCCGGGCTGGTTGTTATAGGCGTAACGGCCCTGCGCATCGATGGAGGAAAAAACCTTGTTGGGGTGATATTCATCAAGGAAGGCGCAGGGGCCGAAATCGATGGTCTCCCCGGAGACCGCCATATTGTCGGTATTCATCACGCCATGGATGAAGCCCACCATCATCCAGCGGGCGATGAGGTCGCATTGCCGTTGCGCTATGCCCTGCAGCAGGGCGAGATAGGGATTATCTGCCTCTTTCGCCTCGGGATAATGACGGTCGATCACATAGTCCGCGAGGTTCCTGATTGCCTCGTCATCCTCGCGCGCGGCGAAAAACTGGAACGTGCCGACACGGATGTGGCTTGCCGCGACACGGGTGAAGACGCCGCCCGGCAGGCCGACTTCACGCTGCACCCTTTCGCCGGAGAGAACAGCTGCCAAGGCCCGGGTTGCGGGAATGCCCAGCGCAAACATCGCTTCCGAAACGATATATTCGCGCAGCACAGGGCCAAGCGCGGCGCGCCCGTCACCCCTGCGCGAGAACGGCGTCGGGCCGGAGCCTTTCAGCTGGATATCACGCCGTTTGCCGTTCCTGTCGATCACCTCGCCCAGAAGAATCGCGCGGCCATCGCCCAGCTGCGGCACGAAACCGCCGAACTGGTGGCCGGCATAAGCCATGGCCAGCGGTTCGGCTCCCTGAGGCACGACATTGCCCGAAAAGATCGCCGCCAGTCTTTCATCGTCAAGGCCGGTGACGTCGAGACGAAGCTCGTCGGCAAGCCCACGGTTGAAGGCGATGAGGCGCGGTGCCTTTACCGGCGTCGGCAGCACCGCGGCGCTGAAACGCTCCGGCAGGCGGGCATAGGAATTGTCAAATTTCATCACGGATAAACTCCCTGCTTTGCCTTTATATGGGGCCGGAGGGCGACGGATGCGAGCGATAAATGCCAAAGCTCCGCTCCTTCGCCTCATTCAATTTTGCGCAATGAACTTTCCATCGCCATCATCGTTCCTATGCTTGACCCGCAGAATGCCGAAAGGAAAGGAAAAGCAATGACCGCCGTTGAAGCCGTAACCGCCGAACCGGAAAGCGCCATCCGTACCATTCACACCGATCTGCCCGTCAACGCCACCTTTCATGTCTGGCTGAAGGCAAAAAAAGCCGGCGAGCCGGGTGCGGTTTCCTTCTCCAATCAAAACGGAAAATTCGCTGAAGTTTCAAGCGTCAACACCGAAGAGTACGGGTTTCGGATCTATCAGGTTTTTGGCGGCGGCCATGTGGAGCTGAGTTACGACACGGTCACCACCGCCGTTTCGGTGATTTATTGGTTCACGGCATCGGATGTACTCGAAACCGGCATCACGGTTGTTCATACCAAGCCTGACAATGCCGCGCCGGAACTTCCCGGGAGCTACCACTTCCGCCCGCCCTTCGGCTGGATGAATGATCCGAACGGCTTTGGCCGCTTCGAGGGCCGTCCGCATCTGTTTTATCAGCATTATTCGCACGGGCTGCGGTGGAACACCATGCATTGGGGACATGCTGTCTCCTCCGATTATCTTCGCTGGCGGCATCTGCCGATCTTCCTTTTTCCGTCAGAAGACCTGACCACCCGTCCGGACAAGCGCGGCGGCGCCTATTCCGGCTCCACCATTCCGCTGGTGGAAGGCAGCGGCATCCGCGTGTTCTTCACCGAGCAGGTGCAGGACCGCATTCCCGAACAGCAGATACAGCTCACCGCCACCTCGTCCGATCTCATCATGGCAGGGCAGGCAGACGTCATTCTGGGCCATCGTCCGGACGGACAGGGACTGACGCCGGATTTCCGCGATCCTTACGTCTTTCGCGGTCCCGATGGCTTATGGAAAATGGTGCTCGGCAGCCAGAGCGAGGGCGGCGGTGTCATCCTGCTTTACGAAACGCTCGACCCCACGGCTGCTTCCGGCTGGACCTATGTCGGCAAGCTGTGGGTGGAAACGCGTTATAAAACCACAGCCATCGAATGCCCCTGCCTGCTGCCGCTCGATGGCCCCGCCAATGCCCGTTCCACGCGCTGGGTGCTGATCTACGGACTGATGCACTCGGAAGACCCCGAGACAGGCCGCAAGAACCTGACGATGGCCGATGTGGGCTGGTTCGACGGCAAGGTCTTCACCAAGGAATCCGGTCAGGAGCTCGATTTCGGCACCGATAATTATGCCTTTCAGGCCTTTCTGGACGGGGATAGCATCATCGGCATCGGCTGGCTGGCCAATTGGGCCGACGCCAATCCCGAGATCGATTTCCCCACCTCCATGACGTTACCGCGCCGGATCACTTATGTGAATGGCGAGCTTCTGACCCCACCCATCGGCGCGGCCGAAAGCCTGCGCAGCCACATTCTCGACCGCACCCGGCTTGCGGCCGGCGAGCGCGTCACCTTCATCAACGGCGCAGTGGAGATATTGATCGAGCTTGCGTCGCCGGGGGTGCCCTTCGAACTCGCGCTTGATCATCCGACGGTCACGCTCGGTCTCGTCAGCGACGAAACGGGCCTCTGGATCCGCCACGAGGATGGGCGGGAGGGCCACTCCCCACATTACATTGCCAAAGGCGCAAGGGCCTCGCGCGTCCGTATCTTTCTGGATTACGGCTCTATGGAGGTTTTTGCCAATCGCGGACGGTATGTCGGCACGAAACGCATCGAGGGCTTCGAGCCCGTGCGCGCCGCTCTTTTGAAGGCCGAGTCCGGGGCGGTGGTCCACGCCACGACCTGGGCGCTGCGTCCCTAAGGAACCTTTTGGCGGATTGGGTGGTTGATAGACCAGAAACGCCCGAAAAATTCCGCCGAAAGGAGAAACGGCATGACCAAAATCCGCGACACCAGCGATCCCATCCTGTTTCCGACGGAAGCCAACGAGAACAAGACCGAGAAGAAGCGCGCCGGAAAGGGTATCGTCATCGTCATCGGCGCGATCGCCGTCATGGCCTTTGTGGTCTATCTGACGGCGATCACCATCGCCACTACCCAGTCCTGACCAGGCCGCGGCGGGGGCGCTAGCGCACGCTGCGCAGCCCCCTTGCCGTGAAGATCGCCAGCAGCGACACCACGACACCAAGTCCGTAAAGATACATCATCGGCATCGTCACGTCTGCCCGATCGACTTGCGTCACGAGATCGGTTGCAGCGGCCACGGTGCCGCTTGCACCCGCACCGGCGGCGGCTCCCAGTGTCGCGACCGTGGGGAGCAGAGCGCCCGTCATCTTGCGTTCCTCCTCCGGTGCGGCTTCCATGGCCGCCTGGCTGATACCTGCCCATGACATGCCGAAAGCCGATCCTATCAGGATTTGCCCAAGCAGCATTTCGACCGAACTGCCGGACGAAAGCCCGAGCCCGAGCAAAATGCAGCCCGGCACCATCTGATACGGGCCGTAATGCAGGCAAACCTCGCGCAGGCGATCGGAGCGCAGGCTACCAATCAGCATCGCCACCAGGCTCCAGGCGAGCGGCATCGTTACCACGATAAAACCGGCGAAGGTGGGTTCATGACGCCAGAGATTAATGGCGACATAGGCCAGATAGACGCTGCCGAGAGCGTGGGCGTAGGACATCAGGAACAACACCCAGAAGCCGCTGCCGAGCACCGTCTTCAACCGAAACGAATCCTTCGGAAACAATCCAACGGAAGGCCGTGTACCGGCGCGGAGCGAGGCCCACAGGAGTGCTGCACCCGCCAGCAGGGACAGGGCGCGCAGGCTCGCATCCTCGAAGGCAGAGGGAGCGGAAAACGCCAATGCGCCGACCAGGCATAGCGCCAGCGGCACCAGCGGCCTGCGCGTCGTCACCACCGGTCGCTCGGCGGAGACGGCAATGGCGGTATAGGCCACGAGCAACAGAATCAGGGGTGCCGACAACAGGAAGGTGGCGCGCCAAGAGATATGTTCGGTTGCGAAACCGCCTGTGAGCGGGCCGATGAACGAGGCGACCGCCCAGATCGCCGCCTCGATGGCGAAGACCTTCGGCAACAGGCCGGAGCGGAAACCGGCGGGAATGAGGCTGTAGCACACGGCAACGATCAACCCGTCCGCCAGACCCTGCAAGGCGCGACCGACGACGACCCACAAGAAGTCGTCGGCGATTGCCGAAAGGAGGGAACCCATAGAAAAGATCAGGCAGCACAGCAGCAGGACCGTGCGCGCGCCGAAACGTTCGCGAAACAGCACGGCGGTGACGCCGCCAGCGACGGAACCCACGAAATAGAGACTGTAGGCCCAGCTATAAAAGGCCGCTCCGCCGATTTCATTCACGGCCACCGGCAAGGCCGTGACGACCGCGAACTGGTTGAAAGCGTGCAGGCCGATACCGGAGGAGATGACGGTTAAAAGCGAGAGATTGGTCCCGCTCAACAATTCACCCCAGCCGTTTTTCTCCGTCATTTCCATACTCGTCAAAGCCGCATCCTTTCGATTTTCGCGATACGGCGGGCAAACTAGAACCTCAAGCGCCATTGAGGTCAAGACAGCTTTTTCGCGCCATTCAATCCGAGGGAATTCGCAGGCGACAGGAACCCTGCGCGTTTCCGCTCGTTTGCCGAATAACCGATAGAAAGGATACCGTCATGGACCGCAAAAAAATCCTGCCCTCGAACGAAGACGCCATGGATGAAGACCTGCTCGACCTCGACATCGACGCCCTCCCCGCCAAGGGAGAAATTCCTCAATTCATCGAGCAGGAAATCGAGGAAGAAGAGGCCGAGAGCGAGGACGACCCCTATCAGGAAAGCGACGAGGCCCTGCCCGACGATGCGGAGGAACGGGTGATCAACCGCAATCCCTCGCGCGAGGGCGGGGCGTTCGACGAGGTTTAACCGCTTGTCAGGCCGGATACGAGGCGTTTCAACATGTGGCGCTGATGATCCTGCCCACCGAAGAAGATGGCGAGAACACGCAATGTCTTCTCGCCGTCATCAACATCGAAATGAAAGATCGCCTGATTTTTTGCGACCCGACGAAGGCCGGGCAAAAGTTCAGGCATCAATGTCCCGCGAAACGGTGCCTTGCCGAGGGTTTGCATATCCGCCTCAATAGCGCCGATGCGCAGGACCGCCCGCTCGAATGCCTCCGGCAGCGTGTCGCCAAGGCCGCGATAGGATTGAATGAGATGGTCGAGACGGACATTGGAGTTCTGCCTTCAAAGGAAAAATGATGCTACTCAGCAGCATATCTTTCCTTTTCATTCCAGGAACGACGTGCGTCAGCCCGCCCGTTCAGGCGAGTAACCGGCCTCGCGGATTGCTTCCTCCGCGGTTGCGGCGTCACCCGTTACCGTGAGCCTATGCGTGGAAAGATCGATATTGACGGCGGCGTCGGGAAGGACGTCCGAAAGTGCGCCGCGCAGGGTCTTTTCGCAATGGCCGCAGGTCATGTCCGGGATGAGGAAGGTGGTTGGGGTCATAATTTCTCCTATTGGTCGGCGCCGATATTTTCGCACCGGCTTTCTTTCAGTGGGTTCTGGCGGGCTTGCTGTCTGTCTTGTCGGCACCCGCGAGATCGTCGAGGATGGGGCAATCGGGCCGGTGGTCGCCGCCGCAGCAATGGGCGAGATGGGAGAGGGTTTTCACCATGCTCTTCATTTCGGCGATCTTCTGTTCGAGATCGGCGATGTGGACAAGCGCGATTTCCTTTACCGCCGAACTCTCACGGCTCTTGTCCTGCCAGAGTTTCAGCAGCGTCTCGGTTTCTTCCAATGAAAAACCGAGCGTTCTCGCACGTTTGATGAAGCGCAGGTTATGGACATCCTGCTCTCCATAGACGCGGTAATTATTACCGGTGCGCGCGGCGGGGGTGATGAGGCCGATCTGCTCATAATAACGGATCATCTTGGCGGAAACGCCCGATGCCTCCGATGCCTGGCCGATATTCACGATTTCACCTCCCGATGAGCGACCTTCGCCCGTTTCAACCGCAGCGCATTGGCGAGAACAAAGACGCTGGACAGCGCCATCGCCCCCGCACCGATCATCGGCGACAGCGTGATGCCGAAAGACGGGTAAAGCACGCCCGCCGCAACCGGTATCAGCGCCACGTTGTAACCAAAGGCCCAGAACAGGTTTTCCTTGATGTTGCGCATGGTCGCGCGGCTCATCTCGATGGCGTTGACCGCGCCAAGAAGATCGCCGCCAACCAGCACCACATCGGCGCTTTCGATGGCGACATCCGTGCCGGTGCCGACGGCAATGCCGATATCGGCCTCTGCCAGTGCCGGCGCATCATTGATGCCATCGCCGACGAAAGCCAGCACCTTGCCGCCTGCCCGCATCTCATGGATTGCCTTCACCTTGCCATCAGGCAGCACTTCCGCAACCACACGGGAAATGCCGACCTGCCGGGCTATGGCGTTTGCCGTACGCTCATTGTCGCCCGTCACCATCGCCACTTCGATGCCCATCGCCTGCAACGCCTTGATGGCGGTGACACTTGACGGTTTCAGCGGATCGGCGACGGCGATTGCAGCCGCCAGCCTGCCGTCGATCGCGGCATAAAGCGGCGTCTTGCCTTCATCGCCCAGCCTTGCGGCGGTTTCGGCGAAGACATCAACCGAATGACCCAGTTTGGCCATGTAACGATCCGCACCGACCTCGACCTTGCGGCCATTGACGGTGGCGGCGATACCGTAACCCGTCACGCTTTCGAAGTTCTCGACGGTTGGGGGTTCAAGTCCTGCATGGGTCGCCACCTTCTTTTCCTCCGCAGCCCGGACGATGGCTTCGGCAATCGGATGTTCCGAGCGGCCCTCGACGGCGGCGACCAGCGCCAGCACGTCGTTATCGACAAATCCTTCCGCAACCACGAGATCGGTCAGTTCCGGGCGGCCCTTGGTGACGGTGCCGGTCTTGTCGACCACGACGATCTCAGCCGAGCGCAGTTCCTGCAGGGCCTGACCCTTGCGGAACAGTACGCCCAGCTCCGCTGCCCGGCCGGTGCCGACCATGATGGAAGTCGGCGTGGCAAGACCCATGGCACATGGGCAGGCGATGATGAGCACCGCGACCGCATTGACCAGCGCGAATGTATAGGCAGGTTCGGGACCGAAAATCGCCCAGACGATAAAGGTCAGCACCGCAATCGCAATGACGACGGGCACGAACAGCGCGGTAACCCGGTCGACCAGCAGCTGGATCGGCAGCTTGGAGCCCTGCGCCTCCTCCACCATGCGGATGATCTGCGACAGCATGGTATCGGCGCCCACCTTGGTCGCCTTGAACTTGAAGGCCCCGGTCTTGTTGATGGTGCCGCCAACGACCGCAGCGCCGACCGTCTTTTCAACCGGCACCGGTTCGCCTGAAATCATGGATTCATCGACATAGGACGAGCCTTCGACAACTTCGCCATCCACCGCCAGCCTCTCGCCGGGACGGATGACGACGATATCGCCCATCACCAGATCGTCAGGAGAAATATCGATGGTGGCACCATCGCGCTCTACGCGGGCGGTCTTCGCCTGCAGGCTCATCAGCTTGCGGATGGCGTCTCCGGTGCGGCCGCTGGCGCGGGCTTCGAGAAGCCGTCCGGTCAGGATCAGTGTCACGATGACCGTTGCCGCTTCATAATAGACGAACTGCGCCTCTGCCGGCAGCAGGCCGGGCGCGAAGGTCGCCACGACGGAATAGAGATAGGCGGCAGTAACGCCCAGCGCCACCAGCGAGTTCATTTCCGGCGCGCCGCGCAGCAGGGCCGGAAAACCGGTCTTGAGGAAGCGCAGACCCGGTCCGAAAATCACCAAAGTCGCCAGCACGAAATAGATATAATAGAGGTTCTGCGTGTCGATGATGCCCATCAGCCAGTGGTGCATCGGCTCATAGAGATGGCCGCCCATTTCCAGCACGAAAAGCGGTGCCGTCAGGATGGCGGCGATCGTCAGGTCGCGTTTCAGCGCGCCCTCTTCGCCCGCATGGTGCATATGGTCATGGCCGCCACTTTCACCGGCCGTCGCCATCTGGCTGTGGCCGTGGTGATGCCCCTCGTGCCTGTTGTGGGATTGATGGGAGGAATGGTCGTGCGGCTTTGGCGTCGCCAATGCAAAGCCGGCAAGTTTTGCCGTTTCCACCAGCGCGTCCCGTTCACGCCGGCCGCCGATCGTCTCCACAGCGGCCTTGCCGGCTGCGGTATCGACAGTGGCGTTAATGGTGGTTGCGACGGCTTCCAGAACCGCCTTCAACCGCGCCGCATCCGCATCGCTGTGCAGACCTTCGACGGTAAATTCATGCCGATCCGGTGCAATATCGTAACCCACCTTCTTGATCGCAGCGCCAAGCGTTTTGGCTGAGAAACCTTCAGCCGGCTCGACCGTAAGCTTCTTCGTGGCGAAGTTCACGGAACTCGACATGACGCCGGGCACCTTGGCCGCGGCCGTTTCCACCCGCCGCACGCAGGAAGCGCAGGTCATGCCTTCCACGGGAATGGAAACCGGTTGATTTGGATGGGCGTGTCTGACTGTCTCGTTCATGGGAAATCCCCTTTCGAGACCCTATGTAGGGCTTCCCATGATGGGAAGGTCAAGGGAAGAAGAAATTTTTTGCCGCAAACAAAATCGTGAACGACGCCGCCAGCCACAGGGCGATGAATATGGCAGCAGCCACGCGGCTGACGGGACGGGATTGCGCGGCCGCGGCCGTCAATCGATGCTCCGCCAGCAGTGGCGGCGGCACAAGACGCACCGCAAGGAGGATGCCGAGCGGGACGATGACGAGATCGTCGAGATAACCGATGACGGGAATGAAATCCGGGATGAGATCGATCGGTGAAAGCGCATAGGCGGCGACCAGCATCGCCACCACTTTAGCCAAAAGCGGCGTGCGTGGATCGCGTGCGGCAAGATAAAGGGCGTGAACGTCACGCTTGATGGATTTCGCCCATCGCTTGAGCTTTTCGAGCATGGGAAAGTCCCTGAAACACCCGGTCTGTCGATCCTATGCGTGATCCCCGGGGACTATGCAATGGTCTCTATGATACGATCCGCCTGGCGAGATAAATCGTTGCCCCGCCGCATTGCGGATCGTTGACGACGTGATCCAGAATCCGGAATCCATGCGCGGCCAAAAGGCTTTCGTAATCTTCACGCGCGAGGCTGGCGTGATAAAGTGGCTTGCCCTGGAGGGTACCCATTGCTTCGCCTTGCACTGGCCCGGCAGTGAACATCAGGGCCGCACCTTCATTGGCATGCTGGCGAAAGATACCGAACATCCGGCGCTGATCCTCGGGACACAGGTGAAAAAAGCTGTGCCAGGCAATCAGCCCATCGAAACGGCGGCCGAGGGCCAGTTCGCGCATATCGGCAACCACCCAGAGCTTTTCCGGAAAGCGGCTGCGGCAGAGTTCGATCAGCGGCAGCGAGGCATCCATGCCGGCGACGTCATAACCGTTGGCAATCAAATAGCCAGCGATCGGCTCCCCGGAACCGCAGCCTATATCGAGAATGGAGCCGCCATCGGGCAAAAGCGAGGTGAACCTGTCCAGCCAGGGTTTTTCGACAAGGGAACGACCGCGCTGATTGTCAAAATCAGCACCGTGCTTGGTATAGAGCTCGATGACATCGCGAGAGGCATCCGACATATGCTGATGTCCTTTCCCGTGTGAGGGCCGTCGCCTACCTGTGCACGGCGAGCCGCGGGATATCGCGCAGGAAGGCATCGCGCACGGCGGGGCCGAGCGGCTCGTTTGACGGCTTGTCGGAAACACGCAGCCTCGCGAAGACGATGTGCTGGCCTTCACGCTCCGCCCAGCCGACGAACCAGCCGAAGGGGCGATTGCGGTCGGGATTGCCCTTTTCGTCACGCATGTAGCCGGTTCCGGTCTTGCCGTGCACGGCCCAGCTTTCCGGCGCATCGAAGACCGGTACGATGGCGCGCGTCTTGGCCTGCGCATCGCGGGAGAAAGGCAGATTGCCGGCAAGCAACCGGCGAAGGAAACCGACCTGCTCCACCGGTGAGATGGTAAGCGACGCCCCCAGCCAGGAATGGGTGAGTCCATTGTTCTTGCCAGGCTCGCCCGATACATCCGCATTACCGTAACCGAGACGCTTCACATAGGCGGCGAATTTTTCCGGGCCGAGGCGGCGGGTGATTTCGCGGGAATACCACAGCACCGAATCCTGCTCCCAGATGGTCGGGTCGACCGTCTTGCGGTCGGCGGCGCGCGCCTCCGTGCCAGGTTTCCAGTCCCAGGCGGGCGATTTTTCATCCTGGAGAATACCGGCATCGTAACCGATAAGCGCCAGCGGCACCTTGAAGGTGGAGGCTGGCGCCACCCGCTGGTCGCAGGCGCCCTGCTGGTTGATGATGGCGCCGGTCTCGATTGATGTGACCAGCGTGCATTCGAAGGCCTGGGGCTGTTGCTGGGCGTCAGCGGAAAACGGCAGGAGCCCCGGAAGGGCAAGGCATGAAAGAAAGATGGCGGGCAGCCGGTAGCGCATGCGTTTTGATGTCCCTCGTCCGCTTTTGCGGATCAATTGCCGGAATGGCCGGAAGCTGTCTTTGATTTCAGACAAGTCACAGCCCGAAACCGTGACACGTTTTCGGATGACATGCCTTTAGGAGGCTGATGGGGCAGGAATAGGACCAAAACGAAAATTGCCGTTTTTCATCACGTCCGCTCCTTTTCTCCCGCCCTTTCGCCGACCGTCAGCGGCCAGTCGACCACATAATCCTCGAAGTCGTCAACATCCACATCGGCCTCGCTGACGGTGCGGCCGCGCGCGGAAATGCCGGCCTGATGCACAGTTTCGGTATCGCCGGAGACGAGATAATGCCACCAGTAGAGATCCTTGCCATCGCGCACCAGCGCATAGGCGCAGGTGGGCGGCAGCCAGCCGATCTCGTGAACCTTCTTCAGGTCAAGCTGGATACAATCAGGCACGGTGGCACGGCGGTTCTCGTAATCCGAGCATCGACAGCTCTCGCCGTCGAGCAGCACGCAGCGGACGGAGGTGAACACCACTTCGCCGGTGTCCCAGTCCTCCAGCTTGTTGAGACAGCACAATCCGCAGCCGTCGCACAGGCTTTCCCATTCCTCGCCGGTCATCTCGGTCAGCGATTTGGTTTTCCAGAACGGCGCGTCATTCATCGTTAACATTTCCGTTTCATTTTGATCTCTTGGACGGGAGTGTTTAACCGGTCCCTAATCCTTTATATCGTATCGCCAAGGGCTGGTTTGTACGATATTTTAGCATATTGGCAGGCGGCGAAGGGGTCATTGGCCCGCGAAAGGCCGCCACGTCAAGCACTTCCGACATAACCATGCCACGGTTTTGCGTCGGGAATGGGTTGAAGCGCAGAATATCGACGGTCGCATTGCCTTAAACAGGAAATATCGCCAGGTGCAGGAAGAAAAAGACGATAAAAAAGGCCGCAAAAAACGGCATATCCTGCTCCGGATCGATAGCTTCATCGACTCCGGCCTGTGGACGGCTGCGGCAAGGCTGGTGGATTTCTGGGAAGATGTCACCATCGCCTCCCGCAAGCTGCATGTCCGCGGCTGGAAGAAGCTCCTCGTCAATCTCACCTGCGACGCGCTGACCTTTGGAACGGCGGGATCGGTCGTGCTTCTGGCGCTTGCCATGCCCGCTTTCGAGGAAACCAAGAAGGACTGGCGTTATCGCGGTGACTTCGCAGTCACCTTCCTCGACCGATACGGCAACACCATCGGTCATCGCGGCATCATCCATGAAGACAGCGTGCCGATCGACCAGATGCCTGATCATTTCATCAAGGCGGTGCTGGCGACCGAAGACCGGCGCTTTTTCGACCATTTCGGTATCGATTTCATCGGCCTTGCCCGCGCCATGAGCGAAAACGCCCGCGCCGGCGGCGTGGTGCAGGGCGGCTCGACGCTGACGCAGCAGCTCGCCAAGAACCTCTTCCTCACCAATGAACGCTCGCTGGAGCGCAAGATCAAGGAAGCCTTCCTCGCGCTGTGGCTCGAGACCAACATGTCGAAGAAGGAAATTTTGAGCCTTTATCTCGACCGCGCCTATATGGGCGGCGGCACCTTTGGTGCCGCTGCGGCCGCGCAGTTTTATTTCGGCAAGAACCTCACCGACGTGACGCTTTCGGAATCCGCCATTCTGGCCGGGCTTTTCAAGGCGCCGGCGAAATATGCACCGCATGTCAACCTTCCGGCGGCGCGTGCCCGCGCCAACACCGTGCTTTCCAACCTCGTGCAGAGCGGGCTGATGACCGAGGGGCAGGTGGTCGGCGCGCGCCGCAACCCCGCCACCGTCATCGACCGCGAAGACGTGAAGGCGCCGGATTATTTCCTCGACTGGGCTTTTGACGAAGTGCAGCGGCTGGCCGCCGCGGGCAAGTTCAAGGATCACACCGTCGTCGTCCGCACCACCATCGACACCGGCCTGCAGCAGGCGGCCGAACAGGCGATGGAAATGGGCCTGCGCGAACTCGGCGAAGGGTATCGCGTCAAGCAGGGCGCGATGGTGATGATCGAAAATGGCGGTGGCGTGCGCGCCATGGTGGGCGGCCGCGACTATGGCGAAAGCCAGTTCAACCGCGCCACGGCGGCGCTGCGCCAGCCGGGTTCCTCCTTCAAGGTCTATACCTATTCGGCCGCCATGGAAAAAGGCATGAAGCCGGAAACGCTGATTTCCGACGCGCCGGTAACCTGGCGCGGCTGGTCGCCGCAGAATTACGGCCGCTCCTATGCGGGTAAGGTGACGCTGCAGATGGCGCTCGCCAAGTCCTACAACACTGTGCCGGTCCGCCTCGCCAAGGACGTGCTCGGCACGCAGGTCATCGTCGATACCGCCAAGGCGATGGGTGTCGCCACGCCGCTGCGCAGCGACAAGACCATCCCGCTCGGCACATCGGAAGTGACGGTACTGGATCAGGCCACCGCCTATGCCGTTTTCCCGGCTGACGGCATGCAGTCGCGCCGCCACGGCATCGAGCAGGTGCTGGATTACGAGGGCAATGTTCTCTACGATTTCAGCCATGACGAGCCGCCCGCCAAACGCGTGCTGTCCGTAGACGCCAATTCGAAGATGAACCAGATGCTGGTGACCATTCCCGTGATGGGTACGGCGCGGCGCGGTGCGCTTGACAATGGCATCGTTTCCGGCGGCAAGACCGGCACTTCACAGGCCTATCGCGATGCCTGGTATGTGGGCTTTACCGGCAATTACACCACCGCCGTCTGGTTCGGTAACGACGATTTCACGCCGATGAACAACATGACCGGCGGTGCGCTGCCCGCCATGACCTTCAAGCGGCTGATGGACTATGCCCATCAGGGCATGGAGCTGCGCCCCATCCCCGGCATCCAGAACCCGCTGCCGACCGGCGCCCGACCGCAGCCTTCTGCGGAAGTGGCAGCCGCAGCCAGCAGCACACCCGCCCTGTCGGCCCTCACCCGTCCCCGCTCGCTCTCGGCCGAAGCGACCCGTGTAATCCGCTCCATCGGGCGGAAGATGAAGGAAGCCACGGCGCTGAATGTGACGACGCAGAAGGTGGCGGATGCCGCCATCCGCGATAGCAAAGACGAAGCCGCGCGGCGTTAGGGTGTTTCAGGATCCCTATAAGGTATCGTGAGACTCTAGAAGGAATAACAGGCGGAATCCTGCACGTTTAAACAATCCCTGGTTGCCTCCATGACCGGGATGGTCGATCTGCCATCGACGAAAATGAGGGGCGAAACCAATCCAGACTTCTCCTGCCTGCAAATAATAATATTATTTTACGGCAATTCCTACCCAAACCGTCTTTATCCGAGCCTTTCAAGACGTAATATTCCGCAATATTGTTTTTACACTTCAAGATTGAATGGACCTTGCCAGTCAATTCATGTCTAAGTGGATGCGGTTATCTCTTGTGCGATAACAGCGCGCCCCGGAGGACGGCATGAATGATGCGGCGGAAACGCGCGCGGCGGCGGTTGCTCTCCTCGCCGGACTGTGGTTTGCAGCGGATGCGGCACATGCGCAGGACCCCATGCTGCTGATCGACGAGCCGGGTTTTGAATTGCGCCTGTATTTTCAAGCCGGCATCAATGCCGTTGCCGAACAGAACCTGTTCTGGAACTTTGCCGATCGATTTGCGCCGGACGCCGGCTTCGACAGCGACACGCGCTGGCTTGAGGGCTATTTGATGCCCGGCATCGGTTTTACCGCCGACGCCGGCGACCGGCTTCAGGTCTATGGAAAAATCTCGGCCGTTGCCTCCGGCACGCTCGGCACCGACGCCTTCGATGCCGGTGGCACGGGCGTCGTGACACTCGAAGACGGCTATCTCGGCCTGCGCTCGAAGGCGGAGAGCGGCCCGTTCTTCGATATCTCCCTGGGGCCGCGTCCGTTCAAGACGGGAACGGGCATGCTGATTGCCAATGGCGGATCAAGCGGTTTTGAGCGTGGCGCGTTGAAACTAGGGCCGAGAAAGGCTTGGGAGCAGGCGGCGATCCTCCGGCTCGGCAAGGATGACCTGACGGCCACGGCCTTTTTCATCGACGCGAATGAATTATCCGACAAGGACAGCGGAACGAAGATCGTGGGAACGGATCTGCGTTATGAACCGCAAGAGGGTCGATATGTCGGCGTTACCTTCGGCCATGTGCCGGAATCCGGCTCGCCTTACCCTCGGGCAGCGGCTGGCGGCATCGGCGCGCCGGTCATCATGCCGGGTGCGCGCGAGGGCTTGAGCTTCATCAACGCCTATACCCGTACCAATCCGTTCGACGCGCCATTGCCGGGATTTTTCATCGGCGGCGATATCGCCTATCAATGGAATCCCGACATCGACCTTGCAGCCTGGGGCGGCCGCGCCCAGATCGGCTATGCTTTCGAAGATGTTTCATGGATGCCGACGATCGCCTACAGCTTTCAGACCTTCTCCGGCGACGATCCTTCAACCTCGCGTCTCGAACGCTTCGATCCGCTGTATTACGAAGGCAATCCGAGCGCATGGTCGACGGGCACGAAATCTTCCATGATGTTCCTGAATTCGAACGTCAATGCCCATCAGATCAGCCTGCAGGTGAAGCCAACGCAGGCCGATACATGGACGCTGCGTTACGCGCATATCCGCGCCAACGAGTTGGATAGCCCGATCCAGTTTGGCCAGGGCACGCGGCTCGACGACATTGACGGCACGCCCACCCCGGTTGCGGGCGTCGGCAACCGCCATCTCGCCGATGATCTCTATCTGGAATATTCGCGCATCATCAATGCCAATACCTATCTCACCGCCGGCGTCAGCATTTCATTCCCTGGCAAGGGCATGGATTCCCTGACGGCAGAGCATTCGCCGAACTGGCTTGGAGGTTTCGTCAATGTCATCGTCAATTTCTAGAACCCTGCCCGTCCTTCTTGCAGCCATGGTGCCTGTTCTGGCTTACCCCTATGCCGCTGCCAGTCAGCAAGCCGTGCCGCTTTCAGCCGAGCAGTCGGACCCGCTGAAGCTCGGCTGGATGCAGGGCTTTCCGCCGCCGGAAGACAAGATCATCCGCTTTTCGGACAGCGACTATTTCAACTTTCCGAAATTGCGCTGGACAGTGTGTCACTTCCGCCAGCTGATGCCGACGGTCAATGTCAGCCGTGGGCTCGGCGCGCCAGCGGCCCTTGAGCGCAAGCCCGACCCAGCTATCGACGCCGTGACCTTCCGCCCGACCGGCGGTGAGCAGGACATGACCTGGCTGCAATCGCTTTCGGCCAACTATACCGATGGCATCGTCGTGCTGCACAAGGGAGTGCTTGTCTATGAGCGCTACTCCGGCTGCCTCAACGATACGGGGCAGCACGGGGCGATGTCGGTAACGAAATCGCTGACCGGGCTTCTGGGCGAGATGCTGGTGGCCGAAGGGACGCTGGACGAAAATGCCAAAGTCGCGACCGTCGTTCCCGAACTTGAAAAAAGCGCGTTCGGCGATGCGACGATCCGGCAGGTGCTGGATATGACGACCGGCCTGCGTTACAGCGAGGACTACGCCGATCCCAATGCCGACGTATGGATATATTCCGCCGCCGGCAATCCGCTTCCCAAGCCCGAGGGTTACGAAGGCCCTCGCAGCTATTTCGATTATCTGAAGACGGTGGTGAAGCAGGGAGAACACGGTTCCGCCTTCGGGTACAAGACCATCAACAGCGATGCGCTTGGCTGGATCATTGCCCGCGCCTCGGGAAAATCGGTTGCAAAGCTGCTTTCCGAGCGCATCTGGAGCCGGATGGGCGCCGAACAGGACGCCTATTACACCGTCGATTCCACCGGCACGCCTTTTGCCGGCGGCGGGCTGAATGCCGGCCTGCGCGACATGGCGCGCATCGGCCAGCTGCTACTGGACGGCGGTATGATGGGCGGCGAGCGGCTCATTCCCCAAAAGGCGATCGACGCCATCCGTCAAGGCGGCGACAAGGCGGTTTTCGCAAAAGGCGGATATCCGGCGCTGCAGGGTTGGAGCTATCGCGCCATGTGGTGGATCACCCACAATGCCAACGGCGCTTTCATGGCGCGTGGGGTGCACGGCCAGGCGATCTATGTCGATCCCGCGGCCGACATGGTCATCGCACGGTTCTCGTCGCATCCTGTTGCCAGCAACGCCGCCAACGATGCGACATCCTTGCCAGCTTATGAGGCTGTGGCCCGTTATTTGATGGAACGGGCGGGGAAGCAGTGAGGGCAGAGCGGTGAAGTCGGGGCGAATCGACTGAAGTTTTCCGTCGGAGTGTGTGGCTCACCCCCCTCTGTCCTGCCGGACATCTCCCCCACAAGGAGGGAGATCGGCAAGACGCTCTACCGCCACTTCAATCTCAAACGTTGAGATGGGCGAGACCTGGCCTCGGGTCGATCTCCCTCCTTGTGGGGGAGATGTCCGGCAGGACAGAGGGGGGTAAGCCGCAAGCTCCACGCTCCGCGATGCCTCACACCAACAACGTCGCCCTAGCCGTCCCCACCACCATATCTGTCAACCCCGCCAGCCTTTCCGCCGCAAGCCGGTTAACCTGCCAATAGAGCGGGATATCGAGCGGCGTGCCGGGAACGACCTCCATCAGCCGCCCTGCCTGCAAATGCTCCCCCACCAATTGAACCGGATTGAGCCCCCAGCCCATGCCGGCAAGGCTCGCCTTCACAAATCCATCGGTCGAAGGCAACCAGTGCGTCGGGTAGACAATGTCTTCACCCAGCACCTCCCTTACCCAGCTCGCCTGCAGCCGGTCCTTCTGGTTGAAGGTCAAGCCCGGCGCGCAGGCGAGCGTTGCTGATGTTACCCCTTCGGCAAAATGGCGGGTCATGAAATCCGGGCTGGCGGTCGCGTGATATCTGAGTACACCGAGCGGCGTTACCCGGCACCCCTGCACCGGCTTGTCATGGGCGGTCACGGCGGCGAGCACCCTGCCCGCGCGCAGCCATTCCACCGTGTGATCCTGATCGTCGACGGCGATATTAACGAGATAATCGCTGCTACCGGTGAATTTCGACACCGCATCCAGAAACCATGTGCCCAGGCTGTCGGCATTGGTGGCGATGTTGAGCGTCACCCGCTCCTGCGCCGCTCCCGCTTCCGCCAAGGCCGGTAGCTGGCGGAACAATTCGCTTTCCAGCATGCCGACGTGATCCATGTGACGGCAGAGCCACTCACCCTTTTCCGTTGCAACGCAGGGGTTACCGCGCACGATCAACACCACGCCCAGCCGCTCCTCCAGTTGCTTGACACGCTGGGAAACGGCCGATGGCGTGACATGCAGTGCCTGCGCCGCCTTTTCAAAGCTGCCGGTCTGAACAACCAGCGCCGCAGCGCGCATTGCGGGATAGTCCAGCATTAGTAGTTCTTATCCTGACTGAGATCGTTTAATTTGATTAATCCGTCATGGAGAAATATCCAAGCCCTGCTTCATATCATTTCGACAAAAAGCGGTAGCGGGCGTGGACATCCAGATCTTCTTTACCGGCCTCACCATGGGCCTCAGTCTCATCGTCGCCATCGGCGCGCAGAATGCCTTTGTGCTGAAACAGGGGCTGGCGCGCTCGCATGTGTTTGCCGTCTGCGCCACCTGTGCGATATCGGATGCGCTGCTGATTACCGTCGGCGTGTTCGGTTTCCAGCGGATCAGCGCCATCATGCCGGCGCTTGATCCCATCATGCGTTATGCCGGCGCCGCCTTCCTCATCTGGTATGGTGCCAAAAGCCTGCACTCGGCTTTGCGTTCGTCGGAAGCGCTGTCAGTGGCCGAGCGACGGGAAGCGAGCCTGTGGCAGACGCTGGCCATCTGCCTGGCCCTCACCTTCCTCAATCCGCATGTCTATCTTGACACGGTCGTGCTGCTCGGCACGATTTCCACGCAGTTTCCCGGCTTTGAAAAGACCTTTGCCACAGGGGCGGCCACCGGCTCGCTGCTGTTCTTCTTTTCGCTGGGCTACGGAGCGCGCTGGCTGCGACCGATCTTCGAAAAACCTTCCGCCTGGCGCATCCTCGAAGGCGTCATCGCCATCACCATGTGGGCCATCGCCTTCAAGCTCGTCATGGGCGCATAGGCCAGGAATTTCGCGCTCCAGTCACTTTCACGAGGACTAAACAAGCCGCGCCATTTTCCAAACAGGGAATCAGTGATAGTCCTCGACCTGTTCATAAACGGGAAAACAGCGTGTTCCGAGTTCCATTCCTTGTCGGCATCGCCCTTCTGATCGCCTTTGGCGGCGGTATTGCCGCAACGCTCGCGGCGCTTGAAGCGACCTCCGGTTTCGGTTCGATCCGCATCGGCTCCTGGGACGCGTTTCCGGAAGCGCAGACGATCGAGGCCGACCCTTATGCCAAGTCGCATCGCGCTGACGCCGGCAAGCTGCTTTACGGAACGGCGGAGGGGCTGGCCTTCACCGCGTCCGTCGACAGCGAGGGCCAGCGCCTGAGCGGCGAATGCCGCTACCGGCTGGCCGGGGCTGTGCCACCAGCACGTTTCTGGACGCTTTACACCGCCGATCAGCAGGGCAACGTGCTGGCTGAGGATGCCGGACGGCCATTCGCGCTCAATTCCCGCACGCTTCTGCGCAGCGCCGATGGCGGCATAGACATCACCATTGCTCCGGATGCCCAGACCTATAACTGGCTCGCGGTGCCTCAGGGACAGACCTTCAAGCTCGTCCTGACCCTGCTCGACACGCCTGTGGCCGGCAGTTCCGGCCTGATCGACATTTCCATGCCGCAGATCCGCAAGCTGGGGTGTGGCAATGCTTAGGGTCCTGCTCGCCATCGTCACCGGTCTCGTCGGCGCGGCCGTGCTGCATGTCATCATTCTCCTGGCGATACCGCACTTCAGCAATCGCGACGCCTATACGCGGGCAGTGGCGGAAGGAAAACCGCACCTGTTCCATCTGCTTGAAGAAACGACGGAAAAAAAGACGATGGGCAGCGGCGATCCCTTCATGCGGGTGGCCGTATGCACCTTCAATATTGAGGAACAGCCGATCCGGCTGACCGCCATCGGGGCCGTGCCCTTCTGGTCCGTGGCGGTTTACGACAAGGCCTCGAACGAGGTGTTCAGCATGAATGACCGCACATCCGCCGCCGGCGTCATGGATATTCTGGTGGCAGATGCGGTGCAGATCGCCGCCATCCGCAAGGCGCAACCGCCCGCGCTTTCACAGGCAATTCTGGCGGAATCGGATCAGACGGAAGGATATGTGGTTTTGAGGACCCTCGTACCGCAGCCGAGTTTCGGCGAAGAGGCGGAACGGTTCCTGAACGAGGCAAAGTGCCAGCCGACGCCGTGGAAATAACGGCGGCTTATTTTTATTAATCAGGATTTCAAGGCGGTTTCCGGTGCGGATTTGCCCTTGCGCGCAACCTTGCCTGCCGGCTCGCTGTCGCGTTTCTCATAACGAACGCCGGTGAACAGAACCACTTTCGCGGGGCCGATCATCGTGCTGACCACGCCTGCGGGACGCAGACTTCGTCGGGCGTCAACAAGTGGAATAATGTCTGCCATGCTCTTCTCCTCTTCGGGAGTCAATGTTGCCCATGGGAACCGCGCAAGCCTCGTCTTGCGTCGGGAATTTCATCACCATCACATTGCGCATAATCCAGCCCACAGGCTGGTTTTCGCATATCCCTGAAAACCATCGCGGGTTTTAACGCTGGGCCATGCGGACATTCAGGCATCAGACGCCGGTTCGGCTCTTATTCCGGATTTCAGAATAACATGGAATCCTAATACTGCCCATGAAATTACAAACAGACAGAGGTTAATGATCCGTTAACCCTAATGACCGGGTGGCGTTTTCTCCTTTGCCGAGCCACACCCGTTGAAAACAAAGGCGAGGCCGCAAAGTTCCGCGGCATTTTCCCAACCACACGATTTTAAAATTTGCCTGTTGATATTGGCGGTTTCTCTCTTGGTGGCACCCATAGTTAACAGGACGTCAACGGATTTGCTCTAAATTGAACCGATATTGTGTTTGCGTTTGTTGGGTAGTGCGTTGACCGACCGGTTTCGAGAACTTGAGAGGCCAAGAGCCGTGAGGAAGAAAGATGTGGTGCTGATGGCCACCGTGACGAATTTCGAGAATGTTCCCCTTCCGTCAAAAACGGATCTCCGGCAATTCGCCGAACTTTTCATGCCGCTTTTTAATGCCTCCACCGATGAAGCCAAGCGGGAGGCAATTGCCGCCCTTTCGCAGCACCCGAACGTGCCTTCCGCGGTTGCCTTCTTCATTGCCTGCCAGCCGATTTCGCTTGCGGCTCCTTTCCTCATTGCCTCGAAGTGCCTCGACGACGACACGCTCATCACCATTGCCCGCACGCAAGGGGCCGCCCACGCACGCGCCATCGTCCGGCGGGAGGACCTCTCCCCCACCGTCATCGACGCGCTCGTGGGCCTGCGGCACATCGAAGACCTCAAGCGACCGCAAGAGGAAACGCCTGCCACTGAGCCGCCGGCAGCGGTGAGCATCGAAGCGCCGAAGGCGGAAGTGAAGACGGACAACATCGCCGCGGCTTCCGCGCTCGAAGAAGAAATGCGCCAGCGGATCAAGCAGATGGCGCGCCATCTCAACCGCCCGGAAAGCGATGTCCTCGGCCTTCGCCGCCTCAGCGAGGTGCAGGACGCGCTGCTGGTGCGTTTCGCCCGCGAACGCAATGCGCGGCAGTTCGCGGTGGCGCTGGCAGATTCCCTCTCCTCCAGCTACTGGCTGTCGGAGCGCATCATGCTCGATATATCGGGCGCGCAGCTTGCCACCACGCTGACCGGCCTCGGCATGGAATTTTCCGAGGCCGCCTTCGTCTTGCAGTGCTTCTATCCGCATCTTTCCGCCGCGGAAGGCGATATGAGCCGGGCGGAAGCCCTGCTTGACCGTCTCAACACCGTGGAATGCGAAGAGCGGCTGGAAAGCTGGCGGCGCGCCGACAGCTACACCCATGGCCGCGAGCGGCCGGGCCGTAGCGCACCGGCTGCGCAGAGAACCGGGACGCAGGGTTAAGCGGGCTGGCCTTGCATCTTCAGTAGTGCGAGGTCATTCGCGGATGGAGAACCGGATTCCACTTTCCCTGGTTCTAGGCTTTGGGCTGATCCACCAGCGTCAGCAACGTTCCGATGTCATCGGTTTCGATCTCCACGACCCACAGGTCGCTGTCGAACCGCCGCTCCCTTTCCAGCAGGGCAGCACTTTCCTCGCCCTCGACACCGGCCAGACGCGTTTCGAAACGGCGCTCGGCGCGGATGATGTCCTCGTCCTCAGCGAAACTTTGCGGGGCGGGTCCATAGAGGTTCTCGCGGCCGTCACGCAGCCGCTGGCGAACGAAGATAGCGCCCGCCTCCTCCGCACCCTTCTTTTCGACAGCGGCAAATCCACCGGCAGCGAAGACGCGGCGGATGAGGGCTGAGACGAACATTTCGGATTTGAGGCGCATGGGTTTGCTTTCGATTTTTGCGCTGCCTAGGTGGGCGGGGTTTCGATGTTGATTTTTAAGCTGACGAAGGTGTGCGTGGCTTTACCCCCCTCTGCCCTGCCGGGCATCTCCCCCTCAAGGGGGGAGATCGGCAAGCGGATAAGTCTCGCCCATCTCAACACTTGCGAATGAAGTGGTGGTAGCGCCTCCTGCCGATCTCCCCCCTTGAGGGGGAGATGCCCGGCAGGGCAGAGGGGGGTAGAGCCACACACGCCCCACGCTGCCGTCAAAGCCTCAAAGCGCCCCGATAGACTTCAGCTTCTTCAGCACAGCCTCGCTCGGCTCACCGGTTTCCGGCAAGCGATAATGTTTCTCGAACGCCCTGATGGCATTGCGGGTCTGCTGGCCGGCCACGCCGTCCACCTTCACGTCGGCATAGGCGATATTGATCAGCCCCTGCTGGATCTTGGCGATGAGATCGCGGCTTGCGGGTTTCGCGGCGCCGTTGAGGGAGACCGGTTCGGCCTTGGGATGCGGCGCTTCCGCCTTGCGAATGGCGGCGGCAACGGGGTCGATTTCGACACCGCCGCTGCTATCGGCAGGCCGGTCCTTCGGGATCGCGGCAACCGTTGCGCCATCGATCCTGAGCGCCGCCAGCACCCGGCTTGTCGGCTCGCCGGTCTGTTCCATGCCGAGCGTTTCTTCAAAGAACATAATGGCGGCGGCCGTCTTCGGTCCCATGCGACCGTCCGCCTCGCCCTCATAAAGCCCGCGCTTCTTGAGTTCGCCCTGAATGTCGGCGACGATCTGCTGCGGTTTCTGGCTTTCGGCGACGGGTTGCGCCGGCGTTTCGGCCGCAGGCTGCTGCTGTGCCGTTTCCGTTTCTGCCGGGCGCTCTATGCGGAATGTGGTGACGTTGCCATGGGTGCCGAGTGGTTCGGCCGGGCGGTAACCGGCGATGCCGTTCGGGTTTTCCGCATCGCGCGTGCGCAGGAAGGGCGACGGGTGCACACCAGGCTGGTACCAGAGCGCATTGGCGGCGACAAAACCGAAGACGACCGCGAAGGCACCGCAGCCGCCCACCAGTTTCGGATGGCGCAGGATTTCGCGCCCGATGGCCGAAACCACCAAGGAAACAATCCCGGCGCCAATCTGGGCCGTTGTTTTCTTAGGCGATTTTCGCTTTCGCGGGGCCATCGTCACCGTCCTTTCTCATTTTCGCGGTCATGTCGCCAAGCTGCCGAATGCGCGGTGGGAACTCCACCATGCTTTCGGCGTCAGCGCTTTCGCCGCCACCCGCCATGCCGGAACCATCGGCAGGCAAAGTGATCGTTACGACCGTCCCCTCGCCGGGCTTGCTGGCGATGGCGAATGTGCCGCCATGCAGAGCCACGAGCCCCTTGACCAGGGACAATCCCAGACCCGTGCCTTCATAGCGACGGGTATATTCATTCTGAACCTGCATGAAGGGCTGGCCCAGCAGTTCAATCTTGTCAGACGCGATGCCGATGCCGGTGTCGCTTACCGTCAATTTCAGCATTGCGCCTTCGCGCGCAGCGTCGATCGATACCACACCACCGGCATCGGTGAATTTTATGGCATTGCCAGCGAGGTTAATGAGAACCTGACGGATGGCGCGCTGATCGGCCGAGATTTCACCGATGCCGCGCTGGATGCGGCTGGTCAGGGTCAGGCCCTTTTCTTTCGCCTGAAGGCCTAGCATCGCTTCGCAGGACGAGATGGTTTCCGCAATCGGGAAGCTTTCCATCATCAGCTCGTAACGGCCGGCTTCCAGCTTGCTCATATCGAGCATTGTGTTGACGACGGACAGAAGATGGGCGCCAGACTGGCGGATGAGGCCGACATATTCCCGCTGACGGTCGTTCTCCAGCCGTCCGAAATATTCGCCGGCGAGAATATCGGAGAAACCGAGGACGGCATTGAGCGGCGTGCGCAGTTCATGGCTGACGGCAGCGAGGAAACGCGACTTGGCGTCATTGGCGGATTCCGCCTCGGCTGCCTTGCGGGCGACATCGCGGCGCAGACGCTCCATCTCGGTAATATCGGTGAGCTGGGCGACGATGCGGCGCAGGCGACCTGTCGCGCCGCGAATGGCGGTCATCTCGATACGGGCGTGCATGAATTGCGCCTGGCGCGATTTCGCACCGGTCTCGAAGCGGAGTTCGGCGGTTGCCCTGTCCTCACCCTGCCGCAGGACGTCGAAAGCCTGCATCAGTTCGATACGATCGGAGACATAGACATATTCAACGAGGATATGTCCTTTGCTGGCTTGAAGGTCGGCCGGGAATGCCGCGCAATCGCGACCGGACACGTGTTCGACGAAGCCGGTTTCACCGATCACCAGCACCAGACCCGGCACCTGCGATGCCGCGATCAGATCGTCGTTCACCGAGGAAACCGAATGAGCGGATGCGCCGTGCGCAGAATGGGAGAAGGCGATCAGCAGGGCGGCGGCGGCCAGAAACAGCGCCAGCACCAGGGCCGCACCGATGGGCAGCGCGATGGCGGGGCTGACGACGAGGCTGAAAATGGCTGGTACAACCACAAGGCCGACGGCGCTGAAGGCAATCAGCCAGCGCAGGCGCGCAACGGTCCCGGCGCGCCTTTCGGCGTCCTCTTCCATGCGCGCAAGCCATCTGCCCGCTGCATGGTCGACCAGTGCGACCGCTTTTTCTCTCATATTACGCAATACCAAACCCGAATCCTGAAGGCGGTTCCAACGGCTCCGACAATAGAAGGCGGCGGCTTAAGGAATGGATAAAAAGAATGGGCTGAAAAGCCCGTCAAATGCGTGACAGTCCCATTACGGGGCATTTCCAGGAAGCTTTGCCAATCATGGTTAATGACGGGTAAGCGACGGATTTCGCTTCATTTTTGCCATCGCGTTAACTTTTGCGGCAGAGTTTTTCGCCGCTTTCGCCCGGAACGCGCGGCCTCTGTCGCAATTATGCTTAACATGGACCGTTAAAATGCGAGTGAATTGATGGCCGCCGTCCCGATCCGAGGAGAATAGATACAATTTGAATTAAATTGCGCCGCTTTTTGCAATCGGCTGTTCGCCGGTCGTCTGTAGGTTGTTCACAAGCCCGAAAAACGGGACAAAGGCCGATGACCCGAAACCGGGCGGGGCTTTCGAAAACAAAGATCATCTGGCAGGGTGTCTGACAATGTGGTTTCTGATCAAAGGAACATTCTGGTTTTCGCTGGTACTGGTGGCGCTGTCCTATTTCGGCAGCAGCAACGATCCGGCCAAGGAACCTTCGGCGTTCGATATTCCCAGCGCCGTTTCGGCTGCCGGCGAGGCCTATCGTTATGTCAGCGCCATCTGCATCGAAAAGCCCGATGTCTGCATCAAGGGCGCCGAAACCTTCCATGCGCTGGGCGAACGGGCAAAGGAAGGCGCAAAGGTTGCCTATGAACTGCTGGACAAGCAGCTTGCCTCCGGGGACAAGCCCGCCGATGTTGCCGACGTTGCGGCAGAAGCCGAAAAGCTTGCAGCGGCACCCGTTGTCAGCGTCGAGTTTCCCGCAGATGCCGACATGCTGAAGACCGGCACCGTCATTCCCCTGCCGCAGAAGCGCCCTGCTCCCTGATCCTGCCGGCCACCGCGCCCGCCTTTATTGCGGATGGATATTTCCTTCCGCCACTGCCTGCCAAACTTGCCCACGGAACCTGTTTTCCGTGGGCTTTTTCGTGGGCTATGGTTCAAAACCGACCGCACTTCACCTATATCGTGACGAAGACCTGCAATAACGGATGATACGGCGCACAAATGGCCTCTCTCGAAACGATCCTTGACGACTTCGCTTTCCTCGATGACTGGGAGGATCGCTATCGTTATGTCATCGAACTCGGCAAGGCGCTGCCCGATCTGCCGGAAGACAAGCGCACGGCTGAAAACAAGGTTCAGGGGTGCGCCAGCCAGGTCTGGCTCGTCAGCCATAGCGACGGCGCCGAAGACCCTCTCCTGACCTTCGAGGGCGATTCGGATGCGCATATCGTGCGCGGCCTCGTCGCCATCGTGCTTGCGGTCTATTCCGGCAAAAGGGCCTCCGAAATCGCCGGTCTCGACGCGATCGAGGTATTCGACAAAATAGGGCTCGTGGAACATCTGTCGTCGCAGCGCGCCAACGGCCTGCGCTCGATGATCAAGCGTATCCGCGAGGAAGCCCGGCTGCTTACCGCCTGAGATTTATCGCGTCATCGATGGGCGATAATCAGCATCGCCCCAATGGTGTTCTTTCCTGCCTGCACGGGTTGCAGGCGGCGCGTAGTGGCGCGCCAGCGCCAGCAATGCGGCACGCAGCAGCAATTTTGCCGAACGCGCCGGCCATTGCCTCTCGCGTTCCACCGTCTCCAATCCCTTTTCGAAACAGCAGATATCGATAGCGACGCCAGATAATTCAGGCCCCATCGCCTCGGCTGCGCGGGAAAACCGTGTTCTTGCGGCCATTGCTGCCTCGGTGAGTTCGAGCGCGCCTCCCGCCTCACCCTTTGTGCGGCTCGCCGTTCTGGGTTCCCATGTCGCCGTCACCCTGGGATTGAGGTGGCCGCGATGAAAATCGGCGGCCAGCCGCTCCCCCGCCTCCAGCGCATCCGGTGGAAAGAATGCCGCGCCGTCGCGCTCCTTCAGCCTTGAAAGGCTGATCAGCTGCGAGGTGTTGAGGTTACGCCTGGCCGACTGCTTCGCATCGCCGATATCCACGACAACCGTCTGCACATCCCGATGCTGCTCCTGAAAAATCTCGTCGCGGTCTTTTGCCATTGCGCGTTTCAGGTAGGAGGCGAGCGGCGGCGCCGCATGAAGGGTGTTTTCCCGCTGCTCGACCAGCCCGGACGAAACGGCAAGCCGCACCGTCGCGGCCGGAAGCCGTAGTGCGGGATGCCCTGCCAGCCCCCGGCGCAGCACAATATCGCCCCCCTCCGGGGACATCTCGGCTGCGCCGGCGGCGATGCACCGCAGCAGCCGCAATAGATGAGGATCGGAGGAGGCAGCCGGCATAGGTTTCGTCTCAGTCATCCCGGCCCCCTGTCATCACGTTGACGATACTGCCGGTAAGCCGCTCGAGCGTGGCGACAAACTCGTCAAATGCCGGTTCGTCCCGTCGGTCCTCGACCACTTGGCAGGCATGGCCGACCGTCGTCCTGTCCCGGCCGAAGCAGGGTCCAATATCCGACATGGGAATGCCAAGCTGCACATGGCACACATACATCGCGATCTGGCGGACGTGGCACTCCATGCGCCTGATGTCGCGGCGCACCGGCGTTCGCTCACCCGTCAATCGCACCATCTCCCCGGTGAGTTGCCGCACCAGACGGCAAAGACGGGAAATGTCATCCCGCCCGCCCGCAGACGGCCACGAACGAATGGGACGATCACGCACCCGCAGGCAAGGCCGCGCGGCAGCAGGCAGAAACATGGTATCCGACGGCATATGCAACTCCTCTACGAATAGGAATTAATTCATACACCTGAGGAAAGGCTTGGGGAAGCGCAAATTTTGCGATGGAGTTCAGGCCATTGACATAGCTTGATTTTCTCGAAAGTGATGGACGTAATTGAGGATTTTTTTCCTCATCCGATATTGCGCGAGACGATAAAAAGCCGATCTCCACGCTGGCTGAGGGGTGATGATTTTCCGTGGAGAGTGGATGATGGCAAGCAGCGGCGCCCGCAGGCTTTCGCCGCGTAGCATCCGGCGTGCAGCGCAATAAGGTTCCTATCGCGAAAGGGTTGTTTCTCACGGCGCGGATACGACGTTGATGGCGGCCTTATGATGCTCGGCTTCGTTCCCGGGGAACGGCACGCCAAGGCATGGTCTTCAATCCCGAAAACAAAATCGGCCGGTCTAAGGACCGGCCGTATTAACTTGCGACTTCCGGCTTTCACTGCAAGCCGGATTGTCTTCGAAAATCAGCGGTTGGCCTTGCGGCGCTGACCGAGACCCATTTCCTTGGCGAGCCGCGAGCGGGCTTCGGCATAGGCGGGCGCAACCATCGGATAATCGACCTGCAGGTCCCATTTTTCGCGGTATTCTTCCGGCGTCATGCTGTGATGCGTCGTGAGATGGCGCTTGAGCGACTTGAAGGAGCCGCCGCATTCCAAACAGACGATATGATCGTCCTGAACCGACTTGCGGACAGAGACGGCCGGCTTCTGCTTTTCAACATTGACCGCTACCGATGCCGGCGCGGACGTTCCGCTGAGCGCCGTGTGAACATCCGAAATAAGGCCGGGAAGCTCCGTTACCGGGACGACGTGGTTGCTAACATAGGCAGCCACAATATCCGCCGTCAGTTCGACCAGCAGATCCTGGGCGTTACCGTATGCAGTTTCCGTCATTTAAGTATCTCCTGTTAGTGATCCCCTGACGCGGGCGAACGCCGCATCGAGCGATGTGAAGTTACCGGTGCCCCCACCTTCGCCCTGTTGAAACCAACGTGAAATCTACCCCTAGATTTCAAGCGAAAACCGGAAACGTATTGGTCCGAGATTCAACTTATGACCCGCGACATGGGCAGCAATGGTCCTGAGACCCGTAGATTAGACATTAATAAAATGCCTATGCCGACTATGAAGAGGCTAGATGCAAATCGCGATTAGCAACTTTACACTTAATTTGGATAACAGCAAAACAGCAAAAGTCAAATTCCTGCTGTGAATTTTTTAGTTCAAAACAGTCTAATCGGAATACAAAAAATTACGGGTAATAAAATACTATGCCTAGTAGTAATTGAAAACGCGCACCCCCTATTATTAGGGGGTAATTCAACTTCAAATTTTCTTGAGGTCATCAACTACCGATTTAACGGAAAGCGGATAACCTGCCTTGTGCGCAGCCATTGCAAGAAGATGCGCGGAAACCGGCGCCGTCAGAACGAAAAAGAAGAAACCGGCGAGCGCCCGAGCCAGCGTCGATATATCCATAGAGTGGATGCCCACCGCCAGAAGCAGCAGGCCGGAGCCGACCGTCCCCGCCTTGGATGCGGCATGCATGCGGGTGTAAACATCAGGCAGGCGATTGAGCCCGATTGCGGCGATCAGTGAAAAGGCGGCACCCGAGATCATCAGCGCCGCAACCAGGATAGCAACGATCCAACCCATTACCGCCTTCCCTTTTCTTTTCCGCTATTCACCTGAATTTTCGAGGGGTTCTCAGCGAATTCAGACCGGCGTGCGCCATCCAGAACCCCTTTCGGGCCGCGCCCGCCATCCGGTCCGCGCGACAGCACGAAGCGCGCGAACGCCACCGTGGCCAGAAAACCGACGAGCCCGAGGGCAATGGCAATGTCGACATAGAGATTGAAGCCGGTGCGGATGGCAATGACCGCAATGAAGCCGATGGCGATGCCGACCAGCATGTCCAGCGCGACGATACGGTCCGGCAAGGTGGGACCAACGACAACGCGGTAGACTGTCAGCAAAAAGGCCACCGAGAGAACAACCAGCGCAAGTATATTTGCAAATGAGACTATCTGTTCCGGCGTCATTGCTGAAACGCCTCCATGATCTTCTTTTCGAAGCCGTTCTTAATGTCGTTTTTTGCGGTTTCGATATCGCTGCAATCGATTGCGTGCACGTAGAGCACCTTTCTGTCAGGGGAAACATCGACGGAAAGCGTGCCGGGCGTGAGCGTGATGAGATTGGCGAGCAGCGTGATTTCGAAATCCGTGGTTACGGTCAGCGGATAGGCAAAAATGCCGGGTTGAACGTCCAGTTTCGGGCGTGTCACCATCACGGCAACCTTCCAGGCGGAAAGCGCAAGCTCCTTGAAGAACAACAGCACCAGCGACAACACGCGGCCAAGACGCAGCCAGTGGTTGCGCCCGCCGGGAAGCTGGTGGCGGATAAGCCAGAGCGCCAGCGTGGAGACGATGAGGGCGAAGATGAAGTTTGCCAGCGTCAGGCTGCCCGTTACCGCAAGCCATACCGCCACGAACAGCAATTGCACGACATAGAGGCTCATGGCTTGCCTCCTTCTGGAAAGACCGAATGAATATAGGCTTGCGGGTTCCCGAGCCCGGCTGCGGCATCCTGGCTGAGATCAAGCAGGCTTTCGGGAAACAGGCCGAAGAACACGACCAGCAGCGTCAGCGCGACCAGCGGAGCGACGGAGGGCGCCGCGGCGGGCAAGGCGGGTTGCGGCAATGGCTTTGCCGCCGGACGCCAGAAACACAAAAGGAAGACGCGTCCGAAGGCGATGGTGGCGATGAAACCGGAGAGGAGAATGGCGGCGGCCAGCCACCATGCGCCGATATCGATCGCCGATTTGACCAGGACCGCCTTCGGCCAGAAGCCGGAAAAGGGCGGCAGGCCGGAACCGGCGAAAAACAGCGCGAGCGCAAGCGCCGAAAACCACGGAGCCTGCCGGTAAAGGCCGCCAAGCACGGTGAGGCTGAAACCGCCGCCGAGACGGGCGGCGTGGCCTGCGGCAAGGTAGAGCGCCGTCATCAGCACCATGGAATGCAGCGCGTAGAAGATCGCGCCTGAGACGCCTGACGGCGTGCCGATGGCGATGCCCGCCATCATGTAGCCGATGCCGGATATGACGATATAACCGAGCATCCGGCGAATATCGTTCTGGGCGAGCGCACCCATGGCGCCGAGCACCATTGTCAGCGCGGCGGAAGCGGCGATGACGATGCTGAGTTCCTCCCGCTCGACCGGGAACAGCATGACCATGACGCGCAGCAGCGAATAGATGCCGACCTTGGTGAGCAGTCCACCGAACAGGGCGGAGACGACGATGCGCGGCGTGTGATAGGAAGCGGGAAGCCAGAAATTCACCGGAAAGGCCGCCGCCTTCATGGCGAAGGCAAGCGTGAAGAGGCTGGCAAGCGTCATCAGCGGCGCGGTTTCGCGCAGTCCGTTTGCCTTCAACGCGATATCGGCCATGTTGAGCGTGCCGAAGATGGCGTAGAGATAACCCACCGTGATCAGGAAAAGCGTCGTGCCGATGAGGTTCAGGACGGCATATTTCAACGCGCCGTCGATCTGCTCCCGCGTCGAGCCGAGCACGATGAGGCCGAAGGACGAGATCAGCAGCACTTCGAACCAGACATAGAGGTTGAAGATGTCTCCGGTCAGGAACGCGCCGGTAACGCCGGCCATCAGCAGCATCAGGAAGGGATAGAAGCCGTAACGTCTGCCGCTGGCGTCAATATCGCTGCCGGCGTGAATGGCGCCGGCCAGCGCGACGATGGCGGCCGCGAGTGACAGCAACGCGCCGGTGAGATCGGCCGTGAAGGCGATGCCGAAGGGCGGCAGCCAGCGGCCCATGACCATGGTGAACGGCCCCTGCGTGGCAACCTTCCATAAGAGGGCGGCATCGAGAACCACAAGGAGGGCCAGCGCGGCGATGGCGACCGGCGCATGGTAGCGAATGGCGTGGCGCATCATCATCAGCACCGCGCCCGCGCCGATGCACAGCGCGATCGGAAGAATGATCAGCCAGTCCGGCAGCGGCACGGGCGCCATGACGAGCGCGGCGGAAAGATCGGTAACAGCGGAGGTGGGGGATGAAGCCATGTCGTTTCAGCCTCGCCGCTCAATAACCGAGCGGCGGCAGGGGCTCGCCTGCCGGTTCTGCGGTGCGCATTTCATCGGTATCGTCGGTCTGCAACTCCTGAAACGCGCGCCATGTCAGGACCAGCAGGAAACAGAAGAATGAAAAGGAAATCACGATCGCCGTCAGGATGAGCGCCTGCGGCAGCGGATTGGCAGCCCCTGCGGGCAGCGTGTCCATGCCCGCCGGAATGATCGGCGGCACCTCCCGGGTGAGCCGCCCCGCCGTGAAGAGCAGCAGGTTGACCGCATTGCCGAGAATGGCGATGCCCAGCAGCACGCGGATGCTGTGACGTGACAGCATGAGGTAGATCGCGACCGAGAAGAAGATGCCGACGAGAATGGAGAAGATCGCTTCCATCAGTCGCTTTCCCTTTCTTCCAGCGCCAGCGCAATGGATGTGATGGCACCGACCACGACCAGATAGACACCGATATCGAAGGACATGACGGTGGAGAGCGCCAGTTCGACGCCGAAGAGGTTCGGGTAGACCCAAAGCCCGGTCATGAAGGGCACGCCGGCGACAATGGAAACGAGGCCGGAGACCATCGAAAGCAGGAGCCCTGCCCCGGCAATCGCCAGCGGGTGAAAGAAGATTGCGCGCCGCACCGCCGCCACGCCATAGGCGATGCCGTAGATCGCCAGCGCCGAGACCGCGATCAGGCCGCCGATGAAGCCGCCGCCCGGCTCGTTATGGCCGCGCAGCAGGACGAAGATGGAAAACAGCACCATCAGGCTGGTGACGACGGGCGCCACGGTGCGCAGAATGAGCGTGTTCATGCCCGCGCTCCCTTCTTTTTGAACCTTTTCGCCGGCTCCTTGACCGCGGCAGGTCGGATACGGATCAGCGCCAGGATGGCAAGGCCCGTTATCATCACGACAGCGATTTCTCCCAGCGTATCCGTGCCGCGGAAATCGACGATGATGACGTTGACGACGTTCGCTCCATGGGCGATGACCTTGGAATAGCTGTTGTAGAAATCGGTCAGGCGATTGTCGAAGCTCACCTGCGTCGCGCGCATCAGGTAAAGCGCAAAGCCAGTCCCGCAGGCAATTGCAATGCTGCTGTCCAAGAGCTTCTGGCCAAGGCCGCGATGGTCGGATGGCGACAGGCGCAACCGCGTCATCACCAGCGTCAATATGACGACGGACAGCGTTTCCACCATGAACTGCGTGAAGGACAGGTCCGGGGCGCCGAACAGCAGGAAGATGACTGCCACCGCGAAGCCCTGGATGCCGAGCGCGATGATCGCCGTCAGGCGGCTCGACGCCGTCAGCACAGCGATGAGCCCCGCCACGGCAATGGCGATGAAGGTCAGTTCATGGATCGGCGCATCCCGCGGCCATGACGGCATGGACGGCAATTCGCCATAAAGAAACAGCGGCACGAGCAGCACGGCGGCGATGACAGCGAAAGTGGCGGTAACGTAAAATTCGAGACGGCCCGGCTGGATCAGCCGGGTGATGTGGAACGACATTTTCACCAGCATTTCGATGAAGACGTCAAAGCCTCGGTCCGGCCCTGACCCCAGCGCCCTGAAGGTGCGGTCGATCAGGCCACGGACAGCGGAAAGCTGCGTATAAAGGACGATGCCGAGTGCGATGGTGAGCAGCGACAGGCCGAGCGGCACGCCGATATGCGGAATGAGCGAGATTTCCACCGGTCGCGCCTCACCGGCAATGGCGCTTGCCATGGGTGTCGAGATGTAGAAATGCGCGATGCCGGAGAACAGAGCGATGGTGAGCCCCTTCAGCGCCAGAAGCGCCGGGCCGAGCCAGAGCAGCAGCGGGCCTTCATGTGCCTGTTTCGGGGTCTTTACCGGCTTGCCGAGAAAGGGTTTCAGCGCCACTGCAAAGGCGACGGCAAACATCAGCCCGTTGCCGAGAATGGCAATGCCGGTGAACAGCACGGCACGCGGATTGCCATGCGCGAGCGCATAATAAATCTCTTCCTTGGCAAGAAAACCAAAGAAGGGCGGCAGGCCGGCCATGGAAATCGCGGCCGCCAGCGCCGCCGCAAAGGTGACGGGCATGGCTCTTCGCAGGCCGCCAAGCTTCGTCACGTCGCGTGTGCCGGTCTCATGATCGATGATACCGGCGACCATGAACAGTGCGCCCTTGAACAGGGAATGCGCCACCAGATAGAGCACCGCCGCCTCGATGGCATGGTCGGAGCCGAAACCCGTCAGCATGACCAGCAGGCCGAGCGACGACACCGTGGTATAGGCGAGCATCAGCTTGAGATCGGTCTGGCGTATGGCAAGCAGCGCGCCGGTGAGCATGGTCAGCCCGCCGAAGAAGGGCAGCAGTATCTGCCAGGCGGCGGTATCGCCCAGAACCGGATTAAGCCGCATCAGCAGATAGACGCCGGCCTTCACCATGGTCGCGGAGTGCAGATAGGCCGAAACGGGGGTAGGCGCCTCCATGGCGTTGGGCAGCCAGAAATGAAAGGGAAACTGCGCCGATTTCGTGAAGGCACCGCCGAGCACCAGCAGCAGCGCGGCCAGATAAAACGGGCTGTCACGCAGGATATCGCCGCTGCGCACCAGCATCGACAGCTGCGTCATCCCGCTCATGTCCCAGATGAAGATCAGCCCGGCAAGCAGCAGTAGTCCGCCGCCGCCGGTCACCACCAGTGCCTGCAATGCGGCGCGGCGCGAGGCGGCACGTTCATGGTCGAAACCGATCAGCAGGAAGGAGGTGATGGACGTCAGCTCCCAGTAGACGAACAGCATCAGCAGACTGTCCGAGACGACGACGCCCAGCATCGCGCCCATGAACAGCAGCAGGAAAGACAGGAATCGGCCCTGCTGCGGATGCCCCTTCATGTAGCCGCCGGCATAAAGCACGATCAGCAGGCCGATGCCGGTGATCAGCAGCGCAAAGGTGAGCGACAGGCCGTCGATGAACCAGGAAAAGCTGAGATTGAAACTTGGGACCCACGCATAACCGCCCGTCACCACGCCGCCAGCCGCCACCTGCGGCAACATCAGTGCGAAATGGACAAAGGAAAGCGCCGGCGCAATCGCCAGTATCCAGGCGGCATTGTGCCCGAATCTCTTCACCAGCGCCGGTGCGGCGAGCGCCGCGAGAAACGGCAGAAATAGCGACAGAAATGTCATCGGCGTGACATCGGACGTCATTCATATCTCCCGGGGTGTCCCCCACCCCTGCGCGCCATGGCTGGCGTTCTTGTTTCAAATCGGATTTTTCAGTTAAGGCATAGGCAATGCCTTCTCAACCCAAATCGACTCCCGGCCCCGTTTCATAACGGAGTCGTTATGGGATATGTCCTCTTTCAATCCGCCATGGCGATGATTATCTGAGGCATGAACAGAAAGGATCATTCCATGAGCGATCTGACATCCCCAAAAGTGAAGAAGACCGATGCCGAATGGCGTGAGCAGCTGACGCCGGAGCAATATCGCATCCTGCGCGAACACGGCACTGAGCGCGCCTTTACCGGGCCCTATTGGGACACATTCCAAAAAGGCCTCTACCGCTGTGCGGCGTGCGACGAGCCGCTGTTCCTCTCCGACACGAAATTCGACGCCGGCTGCGGCTGGCCAAGCTATTTCGAACCGGTGAAGCCCGGCGCAGTGACGGAACATCGCGACGCCAGCCATGGCATGGTGCGCACTGAAATCCGCTGCGCCAATTGCGGCGGTCATCTCGGCCACGTCTTCCCCGATGGCCCGCCGCCCACCGGTCTGCGTTATTGCATCAACGGCCATTCGATGGTGTTCGAGCCGGTCTGAGCCATGCCGCGTATTTCTTCTCCCCGGCGGGGAGAAGGTGGCCCGAAGGGTCGGATGAGGGGCTACGTTAGCGATATTCGGAGAGCTTGCCCCTCATCCCGCTGCCGCGGACTTCTCCCCCACGGGGAGAAGAGACTCGTGACACTCGACCGATCAAAAGATGGCTTAAGCTTCTTGGCTTAACCTAATTTCAGTTCCATACACGTCAGATCCAGCCAGCGCCCGAACTTGGTGCCGACTTCCGAGAACCGGCCCGCGACCGTGAAACCAAGGCTTTCATGCAGGCGGATGGAAGCGGTGTTTTCCGACTCGATGGCGGCGATCAGTACGTGCACGTCGTTGCCGGCGGCATGATCGATGAGCGCCTGCATCAGTTTTTTGCCGATGCCGTGGCCGCGGGCGTCCTTATGCACATAGACGGAATGTTCGCGGGTGTGGCGATAACCGTCAAAAGCACGCCAGTCACCATAGGAAGCGTAGCCCGCGACCTTGCCGTCCAGAACCGCGACGATGACGGGAAAGCCGCGCGACTTGCGGGCGGCGAACCAGTCCTTGCGATTGTCGAGATCGACCACCACCTCGTTCCAGATCGCCGTCGTGTTCACGACAGCGTCATTGTATATCTCCATGATGCCGGAGAGGTCATCCACGGTCGCGTCGCGAAGTTCCACGGTCATTTTCTTAGCTCCGCCTGGTTTGCGAATACGCGGCTTTGCCGCGCCTGCGCCGAGCCTTAAGCGATGAGACGGAGACATGTCCAGCGCCGCGCTCTCACGATCTTTACGAAGCCAGGGGAACGAGGCTGAAGGCGGTGACCACGGCAAAATAGTGAACCGCAGCGGCTGCGACCACAAAACCGTGCCAGATCGCATTCTGGAAGCGCAGCTTTTCCCAGACATGGAAGATGACGCCGAGCGAATATATGACGCCGCCGGCGACGATCAGCCAGAGCGTGACCGGCGCGAGATGCGACGACAGCGGCTCGACCACCATGACGCCGCTCCAGCCCATGGCGAGATAAAGGCCGATGGCGACCCGGTCGTAACGGCCGGGAAACAGGCATTTGAGAAGGATGCCGCAGATCGCAGCGAGCCAGATCAGCCCCAGCATGACCGCGATCATGGGATCGTGGATACCCCGCATCAGAAACGGCGTATAGGTGGCTGCGATGAGAATGAAGATCGCCGAGTGATCCAGCCGGCGCAGGAACCATTTCACGTTCGAGTGCGGCCAGATATTATAGGTGAAGGAGACGGATAGGCAGACGACGAGACCGAGGCCGTAAATCCACGCCGCTGCAATGGCGCTGAGCGTACCCCATACCATCGCGTAGAAAATCAGCGCCGTGGCGCCGATAAGCGCCAGCACGATGCCGACCCCGTGGACGATGCCATCGGCGACAATCTCGTGAAAATCATACTGGCGTCCGAACCGCCACAAATCACTCATAGTCCAATCCTGTCTGCGTGCTTTCACCAAAGCATGAAGACAATATTAGACAGGAACAAGACAGCAGCCGGTTAATGGCGATCAAATTGCGTTCGGTGCTGTTGCGAAAGGAGAGGTCCTGGGTTGCCCTGCGGCCAGACCTATTGCCTGTGAAGCGAGCGGTATACACTTGTTTCTTCTCCCCGCCGGGGAGAAGTCCGCGGCAGCGGGATGAGAGGGCAAGGGTAGATGTGGTCGGAGAGCTTGCCCCCGTCGTCCGGCCTTTCGGGCCACCTTCTCCCCAGCGGGAAAGAAACCCAGTCACGCTTTCCCTGCCATCACAACGCCGCAGCACATTCCTGACAAAACGGCGTATAGGGAACAGCCTTCAACCGATCCTCTGAAATCTCGCTTCCGCATTTGACGCAGGTGCCGAAAGTGCCCTTGGCGATACGCTCGAGGGCGGCGTCGATAGCGCGCAACTCATCCTGTCCCACCTGCCCCAGCTCGTCCAGCACCTCGTCATTGCTGCGTTCGGCGGCCCTGTCATCGTCATCAGGATTGCGCGGCTCTTCGAAGTCGGCCTCGATCTTATGCAGGCGGCGATAAAGCTCGCGCTGCCGGTCACGCAGGATTTTCTCGTAACTTTCGGTATTCATGGACTTTTCCTCCAGCCGATCTTCTTGTTTTGTCGCATTTCCGGGTGGAAAACCGGATTCCACTTTTCCTGGAAATGCTTGGAGGGGCGGGAAACCCGCCCGCAACCCAAAAACGTCAAACCTTAGCGATCCACCAGCACCGAGCATTTGGCGTGGCGCACCACGCGGTCGGCGGTGGCGCCGATGAAATAGTTGCTGAAGTCAGGCGTGTGCGACGCGATGATGATGAGATCAGCCTTGTGTTCCTCTGCCGCAGCGATGATTTCCCGCGCCGGCGCGCCGCTTCTGATTTCATGGCTGCCGTTGAAACCGACCCTGGCCTTGAGGTCCGAGAGTTTTGCCTTGGCGTCCTTGATGGCGTTTTCGATGAGGTCGACAGGAAGGTCGATCGCCATATAGCCCGGCAGTTCCTCGACAACGTTTATGAGAACGATCTCGCCGTCGGGGTCCAGCAGTGCCTTGGCCTTTTCGAGAATCTTTTCTCCCTTGTCAGTGGCGCTGAGGTCTACCGGTACGATGATCTTCTTGTACATGGCTGTCTCCTTTGACGTGATCCGCCGTTGTGTCGGGCTCAAGCTCATATTTGCCGGCCGGCGCAGCCTTCACCTTGATCGAAGTCAAAGCCGAAGCCATGCCGGAACAGGGCATTGTCAACGAACAGTGGACAGTCAATCGCCAGCTGGTGATCTTTGCTGAACGACGAAACCAGCCCATATTCGTCTTCGACAAACGCCGCAAAGCGGCGAAGCCGACCTCGTCGGCAACCGGCCCACCCCTTGGCGCGTCGGAATCAATATGGAGATGATGATGAGTGAAATCAAACAATTCGCCCTGACGCGGCCGGCCTATGTCGGCCAGGCCCATCTCGTCGTTCACGATCTGCCGCGCGTTTCGGATTTCTATCAAAAGATCATCGGTCTTTCCGTTCTTGAAAAGAACCCGAGCGGTGAGGTGCTTGGCGTCGGAGGCCAGCCGCTGCTCACACTTTCCACCTCCAGCACGGCGGAACGCGCGCCGCGCAATGCCGCAGGCCTGTTCCACACCGCGTTTCTGATGCCGAGCCGCGATGACCTCGCGCACTGGCTGGCACATGCCGCTCAGAACAATGTTCAGCTTCAGGGTGCGTCTGACCATCTGGTCAGCGAGGCCATCTATCTCGCAGATCCGGAAGGCAACGGCATAGAGGTCTATCGCGACCGGGTGCCGGAAGAATGGACCTACCAGCCGGATGGCACGGTGGAGATGGCGACAATCGGCCTCAATCTTCAGGCGCTTTACGACAGCGCCCCGAAGGCGGCCTTCACCGGTGCAGCGGAGGGAACCGCCATTGGCCACATTCACCTGCAGGTCGGCAGTATTCCGCAGGCCGATGAGTTTTATCAGGATGTGCTGGGGCTTAAGATCATGGCGCGATATCCCGGAGCAAGCTTCTTCGGATCGGGCGCGTATCACCACCACGTGGCCGCCAATATCTGGAACAGCCGTGGCGCCGTGGCCCGCAGGGAGAACATGACGGGGCTTTCCGGTTACTCGCTGAAATTCAACGAGCCGGCCGCGCTCGAGACGGCTCTTGCCGCACTCGACCGGCTGGAAATCTCCACCGAAAGGCAAAGTGACGGCATCTTTTTGAAGGATCCGTGGGGCATAGGGCTAAAGCTTTCCGCATAAACGCTGAACGGGGCGGCAGAAATTTCAGCCGCCCCGGAACCGCCGGATTTGTCGGACGTTAACCTCGTTATTGGGGGATAGTCCGATGAATGAGAATGCCAAGCCGGATCTTTCCGGCACCGCGGCCTTGCCAGTAGACAAGGCCGATCCGCTTGCGACACCCGCCTCTGTTTCACAGCGGGATGACGCGCGCAGTCAGCAGCCGCTGGGGCGGGAGGCGCTTGACGTTTTCGTTGCCTGGTCGGTCATCGGCATTTTCCTGATCATGTCCATGGCGGTGATCCACGAATTATCGATGATTCTGATGCCCGTCGTCATGGCTGTCGTTGTTGGTATGATCCTGGGCATCTCCGCCGAAAAACTGGCCTCCTACGGCATTCCGGGTGCCGGTGTCGCCATCATCCTGTCCACACTCGTCGCTGCGGTCATTTTTTTCGTGGTCAATTCCCTGATCGACCCGGTCTCACAGCTGGCATCGGAAGGCCCTGCCCTGATCGAGCGCAGCATTGACCGCTTCCTTCCTTACCTCGAAAATCTGCGGTGGCTGAATATTTCCGCGGCCACGTTCAGCATGGGCTCCATGTCGATGGAATCGCTGCTGTCGCGTAGCGGCGAAATCATTTCCCTGCTTGGCGCGAATGTGACGCCGGCCATCGTTCAGGGACTGATCTTCCTGGCGGCTCTTCTAATGTTTCTCTACAGCCGGCTGCGACTGCGCAAGGCTCTCATCATGGCCTTTCCGGCGCGCCATCAAAGGCTCAGAACCATTCGCATCATCGGCTCGGTGGAGAAGGTGCTGGGCACCTATTTTGCCACGGCAAGCCTCATCTACGCCGCGCTGGGTGTGACGATGATCGTGATCGCCTATCTCGGTGGCCTCGCCATGCCGCTTCTTTGGGGGCTTTTTGCCTTTCTTTCGAGCTTCATTCCGTTTCTCGGCATCACGTTGATGACAATATCGCTGACCGTCGCCGGTATCATCACGCATGACAACATGATCCTCGCGCTGCTGCCGGCGGGAGTGTTCTTCACCATCCACCTCTTGATGGAAAACCTCGCCTTTCCGGCGGTGGTGGGCCGCAACATGGAGATCAACCCCTTCCTCGTCTTTGTGATGATTATCTTCTGGACGTGGATGTGGGGCGCGGCCGGCGCCATGCTGGCCCTGCCGTTGTCGCTCATCGTCATGACGGTGACGCGCGAACTCTTCCCCTCCCGCCGGGTCGTGCCGAACCTGCCGGATTGAACGGCGGATACAGAGGCGGAGGGCGCGACGCGCCTCCGCCAACGGAAAATCTCCTGAAACCCCACAACGAGGCCGCTCAGGAAGCGAGCGGCATCTCGCGCACCTGCCCTTGCGCCATGCGACGCTCATGCTCGATCAGCCATTTCTTGCGCCACAGGCCGCCGCCATAACCGGTCAGACTGCCATCCGCACCGAGCACCCGGTGGCACGGCACGACGATGGCGATCTGGTTGGCACCGTTGGCGCGCGCCACCGCGCGCACGGCGGATGGCCTTTCCATGGCGGTTGCGAGTGCCGAATAGCTGACGATTTCGCCCACCGGGATTTGCCGCAGGCTGCGCCAGACATCGCGCTCGAAGGGCGTGCCGTGGCCGGCAAGGCGGGTTTCGAAGGAGGCTGACTGCCCGGCGAAATAGGCCTTGAGCTCGGCTTCGATCTGACCTGTTACCGCCGTTCGGCCGAGCACCATGTCCGCGCCGGTGCGGCTCTTCAGCCGCTTCAGTTCGGCCGGAAGCGCCGGCCGGTCCGCGAATTCTAGCAGATGCAGGGCATGATCGTCGGCAATGGCGAGCATCGGACCAATCGGCGTATCGATCCAGTCACCCTTCAGGAACCCCCTGCCCTTCATGGCGGCGGGAGAGGAGCCGAAGAACTGGTTGATCGCGGCGCGGAAGCCGCTGCCGGAGTCGTAACCGGCGTCGATCTGCGCGCCGATTACCGCTTCGCCGGAAGCGATGCTTTCCACCGCATCGCCCAAGCGGCGCAATCTGGCGATTTCCAGAAAGCTCATGCCGAAACGGCGCTTGAAGGTGCGCCGCACGGTGGAGGGATCATGGCCAAGCGCCACCACATCCTCCTCACGCCAGCGCCGCGCCGGTTCGTTTTCCAGCACCGTCAGCAGTTGCGTTACCGTTTCATCGGCCGTGCCATAGGAGAGCATCGGTTTGCAGCGCTTGCAGGGGCGGAACCCGGCCTCCAGGCATTCGGCGATGGTCTCGCGGAACCGGCAGTTTTCGACCTTCGGTTTGCGCGCCGTGCAGGTGAAGCGGCAGAAGATTTTGGTCGAGGTCACGCACACATAGGCCACGCCTTCATAGGCGGGGTCCTTGTTCACAAGGGCGGAATAAAGGGTTTCGGTGTCGGGGCGTTTGAACAACATCATGACGAAGATGCTAGCGCAATTTCGAACGGCACGCCGCCGAAAAACGGGCGTAGATGTGGGGGATGTTGTCAGCTCTTTTCTTCCGCGCCGTTTGAAGGAAAAGTCTGCGGCATATTTCTTCTCCCCGCCGGGGAGAAGGTGGCGCGCAGCGCCGGATGAGGGGGCAAGGGCAGAGATATGCGGAAAGCTTGCCCCCTCATCTGCCCTTCGGGCATCTTCTCCCCGGCGGGGAGAAGAAACGGGCGGCAACCTTGGAGATCAATTCCCCGGCGGCGCGAAGGATGGGTCGTCCAGCCGCGTGAAAATCACACCGCGGGCTTTAAGCGCTAGAAGGCCCTTCACCACGCCTTCGCCCGCCTCGTGGGTGGGCTGGTTGATGTGGGAGATGATGACATCGCCATTCTTCGCCGCAGCGATATGCTTGGCCGTCGCGGCAGCGCCCAGCAGCGAGCCGCCATCGCCATTGACGGAGTAACCCGCCACGCGCATGCCGAGCCGGTTGATGGTGGCCATGGACGAGCTTGTATATTTGGCCGTCGCACCCCGAAACCATTGCGGCTGGATGCCTGTGGCAGCGACGATGGCCTGACGACCGCCTTCCACTTCCTGCACGACCGAAGCTTCCGATCCCGCAGCAGCGATGCCGTAAATCGAAACGGGCTTGTCCACCGCCGGAACATGGTTTTCGCCGTGGTTTTCGATCTCGAACAGGTCGGGATTTGCCATCAGCACCGCGAGAGCCTCGCCATTATGCTTCAGCCAGCGGGCGGTCACGAAGATTGTTGCGGGAATACGTTCGCGAACGAGCGTATCGAGAATGCGGTGGTCGGTCTTGCCCATGCAGGCGTCGAGCGTCATCGCCACCCGCACCTTGCCATCATGCTGCGGCGACATTTTCAGCGACGGCTCGACAAGGCCGTTCGCCGCAAAGGCGGTCGCGGCGGCAGAGGCAAACAGGGCAGCGAGGAGGAGACGACGTATCATTTCTGGTTCCGCAATTTCATGCAGTCATGGTGTGTGGCAATCCGCCCGCAAAGCGCCCGAATTATGGCGCGGTTTCCAGCGCGGAGAGCGCCTCCAGCGCCTCTTCCACCCGCTGGCGTTCCGCACTCGTAAGCGGCAGGATCGGTCGGGGCGGTTCGCTGACCGTCAGCGACAGGATATTGGCGGCTGCATAGACCACGCGGATGCTGCCGAATTCCCTGAACAGCGCCCAGAGCGGCTGGAAGACCGCATCGAGCCTTTTTGCCTCCTCCGCATTGCCGGTTTGTGCCGCCCGCATCAATTGCAGCGCCGGAACCGGCAGCAGGCCGGCGATGACGCTGTACCATGTATCGCCGCCAGCAAGCGTGGCCTCGGCGCAGCCCCAGTCACCGCTATAGCCGATGGCGAAATCCTCCGACAGTTTGGGCCTGAGCCGCGCAAGCTCGCCCGCATAATCGGAATCAGCGGGCAGCGGCATCTTGATGGCGCGGATATTGGGAATATAGGCGAGCCGCACCAGAAGTTCGTCGCTGAAGGTAAAGCGGGTGGTCGTCGGGTTATTATAGATGGCGAGCGGCAGGGCCGTCGCACCCGCCACGGCGGCGAAATGGTGATAGGCCTCTTCCTGCGTCAGCGGCGTATAGGAAACCGGCGCGAGCAGCAGCGCATCGGCACCGGCCGCTTCCGCATCCCTTGCCAGCGCCACGGCTTCATCGGTGCGCAAGGCGCCGACGCCGGCCATCAGTGTGCGCCTGCCCTTGAGGACGGCGGCCGCCGCTTCGATGGCGCGGCGTCTCTCCTCGCGGGTGAGATACATATAGATGCCGGTGCTGCCGAGAATGCCGACCGAATCAACTGCCGCGACATCCAGCCGCTCGATCATGGCGGAGAAGGCTTGAACATCGACCCGCCCTGCCTCATCTGCCGGCGTTATCGGAAAAGCAGAAAGTCCCTTGAATCGTCTCGCCATGTCTGTCCCCTCACTTCGATCAGATGTCAGGGTTACAGAGCCGGTTGCGACGGGGCAACAAAGCGGCGGCTAAACGCCGGTTCGAAACCGAAAAATTCCGTAATCAGTCATAAAGATACAACTTCTTCCACTGCTCCTCGGGAATTTTGTCGCCCACACGGTAGTCGAAGGACTGGATGCTGAGACTATCGCTCTTCAGCTGACACTTGTATCTGAGCTTGTACCATTCGCCCGAACTTCTGAAGACCGCGCCCGGCGCCTTGATGGAGTTTTTTCCCACTTCCGGATCACCGAACGTATAGGCGATCACCTTGTCCGGCTTCATGCCCTTCTGCTCGGTTGCTATCCGCTCCATCGCCTCAATGTCGCAACGCTGCTCCAGACGCTCCTCGGGAGCAAGCGCGTTCAACTGCCGCATGACGCTGGCATCAATCGCAAAAGCGGGGGTAAGGGTCTGCAAGCCAAGGAAAAAGGCAGAAAGGGCAGCGGGAAGAAGCTTTCGCATGGGGTCCTGTCAGTTTTTTCGTTTGTTCTTGACGATGGATGGCGTGCCAGCGGGCGGCACGCATCATCGCTGATTTGCCGGATATTGCCAAAATGTGATCGAAAGCTGACGAAATTGTGCCCGAACGCCATTCCGCCTGTGGAGATTTGAAACTTGATCGGCCGCAAGCCCCGCTCTACATCTTGGTGCCGCTCAAGAATTTTTACAGGAAAGCGAGTTTCCATTGCCGATTTTCAAAAACCTGCCCGCCGCCCCGACCGCCGAAAAACGGCCCGTTCAGGATACGCATCACGGCATTACCCGCACCGATGATTACGCATGGTTCCGGGCCGATAACTGGCAGGCCATGTTCAAGGACACCTCCATTCTCGACCCGGCGATCCGCGCCCATCTGGAGGCGGAAAACGCCTATATGGAAGCGGCGATGGGCGACACCAAGGCGCTTCAGGAGAAGCTGTTCGAGGAGATGAAGGGCCGCATCAAGCAGGATGATTCCTCCGTGCCGGTCAATGACGGGCCTTATGCCTATGGCACGCTTTTCGTGACCGGCGGCGAGCAGCCGCATTATTTCCGCACCCCGCGCGGCGGCGGTGAGAAACAGGTGCTTTTGAACGGCGACAAGGAAGCCGAGGGCAAGGATTATTTCCGTCTTGCCGGTCTCGACCAGTCTTCCGATCACACACATGGCATCTGGGGTTATGACGACAAGGGCTCGGAATATTTCACCCTGCGCATCCGTAACCTCGAAACCGGCGAGGACCTTGCCGATATCGTCGAAAACACCGGTGGCGGCGGCGCATGGGCGCCTGACGGCAAGAGCTTCTTCTATACGCTGCAGGACGAGAACCACCGCCCTTCCAAGGTCTTCCACCATATTATCGGTGAGCCGCAATCGGCCGACCGGCTGGTCTATGAGGAGAAGGATCCCGGTTTCTTCATGGGCGTCGGCGCGTCCGTTCTCGATGATTTCATCTTCATCGACATTCACGACCACGAGACCAGCGAATATCGCATTCTCTCCACGAAAGACCTGACCGCCGAACCGGCTATCGTGGCAGAGCGTGAGGAAGGCATCGAATATTCGATGTGCGAAGGCGGCGATGTCTTCTTCATCCTCACCAATGATGGCGATGCCAAGGATTTCCGCATTGTGGAAGCCCCGGTCACGGCGCCCGGCAAGGAAAACTGGAAAGAGGTGGTGCCGCATGAGCCAGGCCGGCTGATCCTCTCCGTCGATGCCTATGCCCGCCATCTGATATGGCTGGAGCGCCGTGACGGCCTGCCGCGCATCGTCATCCGCGACCGCCGCACCGGCGAGGAACATTCCATCGCTTTTGCCGAAGAGGCCTATTCGCTCGGCCTGCATGGCGCGGCGGAATATGACACCGACGTCATCCGTTTCTCCTATTCCTCGATGACGACGCCGAGCCAACTGTTCGATTACGACATGGTGACGCGCGAACGCACGCTTCTGAAGACGCAGGAAGTGCCATCGGGCCACAATCCTGATGATTACATCACCCGCCGCATCATGGCCCCTGCGCATGATGGTGAGCTGGTGCCGGTCTCCCTGCTTTACCGCAAGGACGTGGCGCTCGACGGTTCCGCTCCCTGCCTGCTCTATGGCTACGGCGCTTACGGCATCACCATTCCCGCTTCCTTCTCCACCACGACGCTGTCTCTGGCGGACCGTGGTTTCATCTATGCCATCGCCCATATTCGCGGCGGCAAGGACAAGGGTTTCGAATGGTACGAAACCGGCAAGATGGAGCACAAGCAGAACACGTTCAAAGACTTCATTGCCGCTGCCGATCATCTCGTTCAGGAAGGCTTCACGTCTTACGAGCGCATCATCGCCGAGGGTGGTTCTGCCGGCGGCATGTTGATGGGCGCCGTCGCCAATATGGCGCCGGAGAAGTTTGCCGGCATCATCGCCGCCGTTCCCTTCGTGGACGTGCTGACAACGATGCTGGACGACACGCTGCCGCTGACGCCGCCGGAATGGCCGGAATGGGGCAATCCGCTGGAATCGGCAGAGGAATATGGCTGGATCGCCGCCTACAGCCCCTATGACAATGTCGGTGCGAAGCCTTACCCGCCGATTCTGGCGCTTTCCGGCCTCACCGATCCGCGTGTGACCTATTGGGAGCCGACCAAATGGGTGGCGAAGCTGCGCGAAAAGACCACGGGTGAAGCGCCGATCCTGCTCAAGACCAACATGGCGGCAGGCCATGGTGGCAAGTCGGGCCGCTTCCAGCGGCTGGAGGAAATAGCCTTCGAATACGCCTTCGCGCTGAAGGTAGCCGGCAAGGACGCCGTCTGATGCCCGATGCGGGCGGCGTAGGCTGCCGCCCGCATCGTTTCGCACAAAAATACCTCGCGAAAAAAGATTTCAGATTGTTTTTTCCACAAATTGCGGCACAAATTTCTTATTTAAACAAAACTTGAAATCATTGAGAATTTTTATTTCGATCTACTGTATAGTCGATATTTTCTACTGAATAATAAAATACACGCCATGTATTACCCGAACAGGAAAATCGCTCCATAGATCACCTGCATGGCTGCCCTGCGCATTGCCGCGTTGCAATATCACTTTTTGGCCGTATTATGCACGGCGTTGACATATTCATGCGCCTTTTCGCCGCAGTTTCCGCGGCAATCTCGCGGCTTGTTCTGCGGATATTCTCTCGCCGGATTTTCGGCATCTCCACGCGCCATGTCAGTTCGCCCTTGGCAATCCGGGCTTTGCAGTGCTCCCGCTTTGCCAAATGAAAACACTGCATTAGACTTGGAGGTCTCCTCATGAAGAAACTCCTGGCCTCGACCATTCTCGTAACGGGCTTTACCATCGCTGCCGGTGCAGCATCTTCCGCCAATGCCGCAGACAGCTGTGGCAGCATCACCATCGCCGAAATGAACTGGGCATCCGCCGGTGTCGCGGCCTACGTCGACAAGTTCATCATGGAAAACGGCTATGACTGCACGGTCAATGTCGTCAGCGGCGACACCACCCCCACTTTCACCTCCATGAACGAGAAGGGCCAGCCCGACATGGCGCCCGAAATGTGGGTGAACACACTTGGCACCCCCTACGAGGAAGCCGTCAAGAGCGGCAATCTCATTCAGGAAGTCAAAATCCTGAGCGAAGGCGGCGTTGAAGGCTGGTGGATTCCGAAATATCTCGCCGACGAACATCCAGAGATCAAGACCGTCGAGGATGCGCTGAAGCATCCCGAACTGTTTCCCGCGCCTGAAGACGCCAGCAAGGGCGCCGTGTTCGGCTGCCCGCCCGGCTGGGGCTGCCAGCCAACCACCGCCAACCTGTTCAAGGCCCGCAAGGCTGATGAAAAGGGCTTTGCGTTGATCGATACCGGCTCCGCGGCCGGTCTGGATGGCTCTATTTCCAATGCCTACGAAAAGAAGCAGGGCTGGCTCGGCTATTATTGGGCTCCGACGGCCATTCTCGGCAAATACGATATGGTGAAGCTGGACGATGGCGTTCCGCTTGACCGGGCGGCTTACGACAATTGCATCGCCAAGCCCGATTGCGCCGATCCCAAGCCAAATGCCTATCCGGTGGCGGAGGTCTTCACCGTCGTGACCAAGGATTTCGCCGAAAAGGCGGGCCCTTCCATCGACTACATCCGCAAGCGGCAGTGGGACAACGACACCGTCGCCAAGGTTCTGGCGTGGATGGATGAAAATCAGGGCACCAATGAAGATGGGGCCGAGTATTTTCTCGAGAACCATGAGGAACTCTGGACGAAGTGGGTTTCGCCCGAGGTGGCTGAGAAGATCAAGGCTTCGATGTGACGGGAGGCGGGGTTGGCGCAAGCCGCTTACCCCCCTCTGCCCTGCCGGGCATCTCCCCCTCAAGGGGGGAGATCGACCTGCGGCGGGGGTCTCGCCCATCGCTTACGTTGAGATTTTGGAAAGGGTGCGCCCTGCCGATCTCCCCTCTTGAGGGGGAGATGTCCGGCAGGACAGAGGGGGGTGACCCAGCCTCCGCCCACCCCAACAACCCAAAGGGAAAACAACAATAATGGCCCTCTGCACCTACCTGCCGGACCTGCTCTGCAAGTTCCCGGCAATCGACAACTCCACCATGCGCGTGGCTCGCAAAACCATCGATGACGGGTTTCGCGATATCGTGCGCAATTACGGCGATGCGATCGACGTCGTCGTTCACCCGCTGCAGCTTTTCCTCAATTCCTCGGAGCGTCTATTCATCCAGACGCCGTGGATCATCACCATGCTGGTCATTCTCGCCATCGTGCATCTGGCCGGACGCAGCTTCAAGATCACAGGCGGCACCGCCATTTCCCTGCTGATGATCGGCGCGGTCGGCCTCTGGCGCGATGCCATGACGACGCTCTCCATCGTCGCCATCGCTACCCTGATCGCCATCGTCATCGGCCTGCCGCTCGGCATTCTGATGGGTCGTTCCGAACGCCTGCAACGCCTCATCAATCCCGTGCTCGACGTGATGCAGACCCTGCCAAGTTTCGTTTATCTCATCCCCGTGGTGGTGATTTTCGGCATCGGCAAGGTTCCGGGCCTGATAGCAGTGGTGATCTATGCCATTCCACCCGTCATTCGCCTGACCAGCCTCGGCATCCGCCTCGTTGATCGCGAAGTGCTGGAAGCGGCAGACGCCTTCGGCTCCTCCAACGGTCAGAAGCTGTTCAACGTGCAGCTGCCGCTGGCGCTGCCGACCATCATGACCGGCATCAACCAGACCATCATGATGGCGCTCGCCATGGTCGTCGTTGCCTCCATGGTCGGTGTCGGCGGGCTTGGCAAGAATGTGCTGCAGGCCATCAACAACCAGTTCTTCACGGTGGGCTTCCTGAACGGTTTCGCTCTGGTCGCCATCGCCATCATGTTCGACCGGGCGAGCCAGGCTTTCGGCAAGCGCCTGCAGAAATACCGCGAGGTCTCCCATGGCTAAAAGCATCGAAATCAGGAATCTTTACAAGATCTTCGGCAAGCATCCCGAGAAGTACCTCGAAGCGGTGCGTAAAGGCATGGACAAGGTCGAGCTGAACGACAGGCACAACCACGTTCTCGGCCTCAACAACATCAACATCACCATGCCGGGCGGCAAGATCACCGTCGTCATGGGGCTGTCAGGCTCCGGCAAATCGACACTGATCCGCCACATCAACCGGCTGATCGACCCGACCGCCGGCGAAGTTCTTTATGACGGCGAGGATATCTGCGGCATGAGCGCCTCGGCGCTCAGGCAATTCCGCCGCCACAAGACGGCGATGGTGTTCCAGAAATTCGGCCTTCTGCCGCATCGCACGGTACTCGAAAACAGCGTCTACGGCCTCGATATCCAGGGCGTACCGCGCAAGCAAAGCGAGGAAAAGGGCCGTTACTGGCTGGAGCGTGTCGGCCTTGCCGGTTACGAGGATTATTATCCGAACCAGCTTTCCGGCGGCATGCAGCAGCGCGTCGGCCTTGCCCGGGCGCTTGCCAATGACGCCGATATTCTCCTGATGGATGAGGCCTATTCGGCGCTCGATCCGCTCATCCGTGTGGATATGCAGACCATGCTGCTCGATCTGCAACAGGAGCTGAAGAAGACCGTTGTGTTCATCACCCATGATCTCGACGAGGCTTTGCGGCTTGGCGACCATATAGCCATCCTGAAAGACGGCGAAGTGGTGCAACAGGGCGACGGCCAGAGCATCATCCTCTCGCCAGCCGATGGTTACGTCACCGACTTCGTGCGCGACGTCAATCGTGGCCGCGTGTTGCAGGCAAACACTGTCATGGAGCCGCTGGAGAGCAAGCCCGAGGGCATGCCGGTCCCAGAGACCGCAACGCTCGAAACCATCGCCCGCGACATGTCGGAAGCCAACGAAACGACCGCCCATGTGGTGGACGAGGACGGCAAGCCGGTCGGCAGCATCGGGCTCGATACGCTGGTGGCTGCGATGGTGACGCCCGCGCCGCAGGAAGCGGCGGTGACGGTCGACGTTGAGGAAAAGGAGCTGGAGGCCGTGCGGCAAGCGGCGGCACCTGCGGCGAAGGAGACGGCGTGAGCCTGTTGGCCGCGCCTCTCTAGCCCGAAAACTATCCGTCGTCATCCTCGCCCTTGAGGCGAGGATCCATGACCCAAGGTCGGCGCGTGGAAAATGGATCCTCGCCTCAAGGGCGAGGATGACGCGGAATGTGAGGAGACCTACCGGCATTAATGCCGTCCCGCTTCTTCTTGCGCGTAAAACGGGTGCAATCCCCTTGCTCGTCCACTCTCGATGCCAAAACGAAGCACTACTTCGCCGGCTGTCAACCCTCGACAGTCGCTGCAGCGCAGCAAGCGCAAGTTTCGGACAAGTCGCCGCCGTTAACCATTCGTTAACTTTTGAACGCGGAATCACCGACATGCAGATCGAAAGCAATATTGGCGGATATAACTATCAGGGTCGCATCCGTGACATCGAAAAAGCTGGCAGCGCCCAAAGCGCGCCGGAGGAGCAGGCGGTAAAACGCGGCCCCGGCAACCCCACCGTTTCCAGCACCATTCTTTCCCAGTCGCTGGCCAATGTTCTATGGACCGTAGGCAACGGCAGCGCGCCGGCCTATCAGGATGCGGCCACCGCCTCCCCCGAGGACAAGGCGGAAGCGCAGGCTGAATGGGTACGCAGCGCCTATTCGGAATATACCGAATAGGCGATTCCAATCAGCCTCTTGCCGGGCTGACTTCCACCGTCACATGCGAGAGTTCATGTATGGCGGCAAGTTTCTGCTTATAAAATGCCGGTGCTTTGGGCGCCTGCGAAAGGATCGCCACGATGGCGGCGTGATGCCCCGGCCCCACCTGCCAGACATGCAGATCGGTAATGCGATCCTCTTCCGTTTCCACGCTTTCACGGATTTCCTGCGGCAGATCCTCAGCCGGCGGCAGCGCGTCAAGCAGGGTTGTCGCCGTGGAGCGGATCAGGCCCCATGACCAGCGGGCAATCACCAGACCGCCAACGATACCCATCAACGGATCAAGGAACGACCAGCCGTTCCACTTGCCGAGCAGCAGCGCGACGATTGCCAGAACCGAGGTCAGCGCATCCGCCAGCACATGCAGATAGGCAGCGCGCAGATTATTGTCCCGGCCGCCCTTTGCGCCGTGCCCGGCATGGTGCCCGGCATGGGACCCGTGATCATGGTGGGCGTGGCTGCCGTGCCCATGGTGGGCATGTGAGCCGTGGGCATGACCGTGGCCGTGGCCGTGGCCATGATCGTGGTGATGGTCATCCTTCAAAAGCACGGCGCTGAGAAGATTGACGGCAAGGCCGATGATGGCGACGAGGATGGCCTGGTTGAAATCGATCTCGACGGGACTGACGAGGCGCATCCCGCTTTCCACGGCAATCAGCAACGCCACCACCGCCAGCACGATGGCGCTGGCAAAACCCGCGAGATCGCCGAACTTGCCGGTGCCGAAGGTGAAGCGTGGGTTGCGGGCCTCGCGGCGGGCATAGAGATAAGCGAGTGCCGAAATCAGCATCGCGCCCGCATGGGTGGACATGTGCCAGCCATCCGCCGTTAGCGCCATGGAGCCGTACCAGTGACCGGCGACGATTTCCGCCACCATCATCGCCGCGGTCAGTGCGATGACCATCCAGACGCGCCTTTCATTACGCTCGTGGTTCTGGCCAAGGAAAACATGGTCGTGACCGGCTGCTGCGCGGTATTCGGATGTCGTCGTCATGTCGCTTAATCCTGTCGGTTTTACCGGATGTAGGTCTTCAGCACCTGGGCCAGCTCTTCCGCCGCCCGCGCCCGTTCGTCTTCATTTTCGGCATGCACCACGTGCTCGTGCAGATGCTCCTGCATTACCTCCCCCGTCAGGCCCGAAAGCGCGCCGCGTACCGAAGCGAGCAGCTGCAGCACCTCGCCGCAGGGCTTGGCATCATCGAGCGCACGTTCGACCGCTTCCATCTGCCCTTTCAGGCGGCGGATGCGGGCGAGAAGCTTTTCCTTGTTGCGGATGGTATGGGACATGGCCGACCTCATATACTATAGGGGGGTATAGTATATTGCGGTTATTTTTTGCACAAGACGTGCATGACGCAATCTTCGGGAATGTTTCGGACCTTAAAAATACCCCATCAAAACTAGGGGACTCACAGTCATGACGACTATCGCAGCAACCAGCAGCATCAATTTCGCCTCTCCGGTCCGCGGCATCGCGCCTGCGCATAACCGGGAGAGCCAGTCCACCACCGAGGCGGTGCAGGAGCTCACGCGGGCGGCCCATCGCGCCATTTCGGTGGCGGGCAATGTCGCCACCACCGTCGCCCCGCTGGCCGGTGCCTCCGCGAGCCTGGCTGCGGCTCTCTGGAACATGGACAGCAGCGCTTCGGCCTCCACTGGCGCCAATGCTGAGGTGGCCGCTTCCGCCCAGCCGGATATGGCAAGCCTCGAATCGCAGATTCTGAAGGCACTGGCCCAGGCGCTTGGCGTCAACGAGGCCGCTTGAGGCCATTGAACCGGGGACGGAAAAGCCATATCTCTAGAGACTGGAGATATGGAGAAAGCCATGCTGTCCATCGGTGAACTGTCCAAACGCACCGGCGTCAAGGTGCCCACGATCCGCTATTACGAGCAGATGGGCCTCATCCGCGAGGCGGATCGTTCGGAGGGCAACCAGCGCCGCTACGAAAAATCCGATCTCGAACGGCTGGCCTTCATCCGCCACGCGCGCGATCTCGGCCTGAACATAGACGCCATTCGCGAGTTGATCGCGCTCAGCCAGCACCGGGAAATGCCGTGCGAGGGTGCAGACCGCATCGCCGCCGAACATCTTGCCGATGTGCGGGAAAAAATCGCCAGCCTGAAGAAGCTGGAACACGAACTGGAGCGGATCGTCTCCCATTGCCACGGCCATTCCATCGAGGATTGTTATGTCATCCGCGCGCTTTCCGATCATGGCATGTGCGAGGGGGAGCATTGAGCCGAGAAGAGGCTGACATTCGAATGTCACGTGCACCCGGTAATCGCCTCTTGCCCGCCTGAAAAAAGGACGTCAGATGGCCGAGCTCTTTCCTGAAATCACGCCATCAGACACGATTTTCCTTGATGTTTCCGAGGGCCATCGGCTGCACGTGACGATTGCCGGCAATCCGGCGGGGCGACCTGCAATCCTGCTGCATGGAGGGCCTGGTTCAGGATTGTCATCGACAGCGCGACGCTATTTCGATCCTGCCATTTTCCGCATCGTCCAGTTCGACCAGCGCGGCTGCGGTCAAAGCACGCCAAACGCCGCTGATAGTCTTGAGCATAACACTACGCATCATCTGATCGATGACATTGAGGCCATTCGCTGTGCCCTCGCGGTGGAAGACTGGCTGATCTACGGCAGTTCATGGGGCTCCACGCTGGCCCTCGCTTACGCACAGCGCCATGCAGACCATGTTCGCGGCATGGTTCTGGCCGGCGTCACCACCACCCGGCAGAGGGAAATCGACTGGCTGTACAGGGGGCTGGCAATGTTTCTGCCGCAGCAGTGGCAGCGTTTCATCGCCGCGATCCCCGATGACGTGTCCAGGCAAGATCCGGTCGGCGCCTATCGCCGGCTTCTGAATGATCCCGATCCCGCCGTGCGCGCAAAGGCCGCCCTAGAGTGGCACCTGTGGGAGGCGGGCTCGATCAGCGCGGAGGGCATTTCGGCCTTTCCGGAGAAATGGCGCGACAGCGCGTACATTCTCGCCCGCGCCCGCCTCTGCGCCCATTATTTCCACCATGCGGCCTGGCTGGATGATGGCGCGCTCCTGCGCAACGCCGGAGACCTCGCCGGTATTCCCGGGATACTCGTTCAGGGCATGCGCGACTTGCAGGGGCCGCCCGTCACCGCTTTCGAACTTGCCGAGGCGTGGCCGGGAAGCGAGCTTGTTACCATCGATGGCGCTGGCCATTCGACGGGCGATGCGGGCATGGAAGACGCAATCCTGTCGGCAATTGCGCGATTTGCGAATTGACCCGCTTGACAGACGGCGGATTCGGGCGCATTTCATTTTCCATGATCAACGAACGCGCACCCATCTCCTGCTCGTATTTTTGGGCCTTCCTCTAAGGGCGGCTCGACAGATCATATTGTCAACAAGCCGCCGTCAGGCGGCTTTGTTGTTTTCAAACGTCCTGACGGCACCGATAAGACCAAAGGACCGAAAAAATGACCGAAGATAGCTCCCTGACACTGGAAAGACCGCCCGTCGTCATCATCCGAGGCGCGCGCAAGACGGATCTGCCCGAACTCAACGAGATGATCACGCTGCTGGCCTCCTACCACGGCGATGCGGCGGCGATCACGCCGGCGAAACTGGAGCGCGACCTGTTCGGCCCGCTGCCCTGGGTGCATGGTCTCGTGGCCGAGGCCGATGGCGCGTTGATCGGTTACGCCCTGCTTCTGCCGCTCTACAGGGCGCAGGAGGGCCGCCGCGGGCTCGAACTGCATCACCTCTTCGTGCGTGACGGCCATCGTGGCCATGGCACCGGCCAGCATCTGGTTTCCCGGGCCCGCGATATCGCCAAGCGTCTCGGCTGCGACTATCTTTCCGTCAGCGCCACAACCGGCAATGTGGCGGCGCATCGTTTCTACGAAAACATGGATTTCGCGCCCCGCCCGGTGACCGGCATGCGCTATATGCAGTCCATCGCCTGATTAAAAAACACGGAGACGACCATGACACGGATCGCCATTGCGCTCGCCCAGGATTTTGCGGACTGGGAGCCGGCGCTGCTTGCCGCCGCGGCGCGCAGCTATCTCGGTGTCGAAATCGTCTATGCCACGCCGGACGGACGGCCGGTAACCTCCATGGGCGGGCTGAAGGTGACGCCGGATACATCCTATGACGCGCTCGATGCCGTTGACATCGATGCGCTCGTCATTCCCGGAGGCCTGAGCTGGGAAAAGGGAACAGCTGCCGATCTCGGCGAACTGGTGCGCCGGTTTCGCGAGAAGAACCGACTGGTGGCCGGCATCTGCGCGGCGGCAAGTGCGCTGGCAGGCACGGGCGTTCTGAACGCCGTTGCCCATACCGGCAATTCGCTGGCTTCGCACAGGGCCTATTCGGCCTATAGCGGCGAGACGCTTTACCGCGACCAGCCGAAAGCGGTCAACGATGGCGGGATCATTACCGCGGCCGGCAGCGCGCCGGTCAGTTTCGCGGTGGAAATTCTGAAAAGCCTCGGCCTCTTTGGTCCGGAAGCCGAGGCCGAACTTCAGGTTTTTGCGGCGGAGCATCGCTGAGGCATAGCCGCCTCGGTTGTTTGCACTCCCCTACTCCCCGTCATTCCGGCCTTGAGCCGGAATCCAGCCGACGCGCATCTGCGCGGCGAGATGACTTCTTTCAGCCCAAGGACTTGGGCTGGATGGATTTCGGCTCAGGGCCGGGATGACGGAGGTGAGAACAGCGATGATTATCGCTGATCCAGCACCCGGCACACACGTGCTGTGTGATCGCCGCCCTCCCCGGCAATCGCCCGGCGAATATCGCGGCTGTTCAGATGCAGGCTGCGGCCGGCGGGTAAATTTGCACGTTTGATCTTGGCGAGTGCCGCCGCCACAAAGGCGGCCTGATGGTGTTGGAAAAAGGCAAGAGCCGCCTCATCCGCCGGGCTCGGGCCCAGTACCGCCTTGAAGGCGAGACGATGCACGGCGCAGTAAGCGCCGTGACCGGGAACTGCAAAACGCAGCGCATCGAGTTCCTCACTCCAATCCGCTGCGTCCTCCATGACTTAGGCCGACTGGAAGCGGTTGAGGAAAAACGTGCTCAATGTTCCGAGCAAAGCCCAGAAGACGAAGCTCGTAACCGTAGCGGCGACGATGAACTGACGCTCCAGCGGCAGCGGTGCCAGTGCATGTTCGCCTTCCGGCGGCAGGGGCGCACCCACCACATGCGGCGCGACGATCAGCACCAGCGCCAGGACGATGGCCCAGGGTTCGCGACGGAAGGCGATCAGCGCGATGCCGCCGGCTGTTGCGGCAACGGTTGCGAGCCACCAGATCTGCCGTGCCTCAAGTGCTGCGGCGGGGCTGCCCGGCAGTTCCGGCGGCAGGCCGATCATCGGGGCGAGCATGACGGCGGCAAATCCGGCAACGCCCCACAAAAGCCCCTCACGCCAGGCGCCATTGGTGCCGCGCAGCGAAATCAGTCCGGTCAGCACCAGCGCATAACCGATCGCGGTCAGGACATTGGCGGCAACCGTATAGGCAGTGCGTTCGAAACCATCGGCCGGAGCCCAGGCCTTTTCATTGTGCTCGTGGGCGGGAACCACAGCACCGGGCGCCGTGGCCTCGTGGCTGTGGGCAGCTTCACCGCCCGCGCCCTCATAGGTCTCTGCCTGAAGGATGAGCGGCGTGGTGCCGAAGGCCTGCATGGCTGAAACGGCTAAGCCGCCGAGGATGCCGACGAGAACGGCGGTAAAGACGATATTGCGAAAAGACGACATGACATTCCCCTCAATGGCAGGGGAAGGCATTGGCATGACGCGTGTCATGGGCGGCATTGTGAACGGCTTCCACATGCGAGAAACCGACAAAACCGACAACGAACAGGCCAAGCACGATCGCCGTCAGCGATTGCGCGAAGCTGCCCGTTTTTGCTGAAACGGCTGAATTGGCCGTATTCTGGTGGATGGACATGGTGACCCCTCTCCGGCGCGACCCCGCGCCTCTGGATGCGGTCGAACGGCAAAGCCATGCGACCGCCTGCGATACACTTCACCACGGGGATACGAGACTGACACAGGGGGCATCGATCTTGCCACCCTGACATTCCGCTCTTCCGGACACCCCGCCGGCATGGACATTTCCGTGATGGCAGGTCTCCTGGCTTACGGGTCAAAACCTGAAACACCTTCCCGGCATCACCTCGCCTCAACCGGAAACGCCGGTTCGGTCGAAGGGTCTGCCAGTGGCATTTCGTTTCAGGCTCTCCGCTCACAGTTGCGGGGGCAGCCACGAATGAGGATTTCTCCCTATCGTGTTCCCTTTTCACCTTCCGGAACGCCCGGAAGGAACCATCACAGGGTTGTTATCCGCCGCGTCGGGACGGGAGTCAATGGGCACGCATGCCAACGGGACCCTCAGCGCGCCGGGATCGCCTTCAGATAGGCGGCGATCGCGTCGCGGTCCTCGGCTGTCAGATGCGCCATGTTCTGCTGCACCTTCACCATGGAACCGCCGACACTGTCGAATTCCGGGGTGAAGCCGGTTTCGAGATAGCTCGAAATATCGGCCTCGGCCCAGCTTCCGATGCTTTGCGAGCCGGGGGTAATGTCCGGAATGCGGCCTTCGCCTTCCGGATTGGGGCCGCCGGCCAGCCACTTGCCCTTCAGGAAGCCACCGAGCGCATTGCGCGGCGTGTGGCATTCGCCGCAATGGCCCGGACCTTCCACCAGATATTGGCCACGCAGAAGTTCGGCATTGGCATTGGCCAGCTCGACGCGCGGCGGTGCCGAAGGGTCGAAATACAGGAACTTCCAGCCGCCGAGCGCCATGCGCATGTTGAAGGGGAACGGCAGATCGTGGGCGGGCGCATCGTTCTGGCTCGCAGGCAGGGCCTTCAGATAACCGAAGAGGTCATTGATGTCCTTCTGCGTCATCCGGGCATAAGAGGCATAGGGGAAGGAGGGATAGAGATGTTCGCCGTTCTTTCCCACACCACGCGTCATGGCATCGCCAAATTCCGCCAGCGTCCAGCCGCCGATGCCGTGCTGCGGATCAGACGAAATATTTGGAACATGAAAGGTGCCGAAGGGGCTTTTCAGTGCCTGCCCGCCTGAAAGCGTCAACAGCGCTTCACCCTTAGCATCCGGCGCGGCATGACAGCTTGCGCAGCCGCCCGCCCAGAACAGCGTCTCGCCATTGGCGAGATCCGGCTCACCGAGGCTCACCCAATGGCTGGGCGCCTGGCGCTGCGGCGCGGTCACCCATGCGAAAATCCCGTAGCCCGCAACGGCCGCGACCACGATCCCGCCCACAAGCTTCGTCCAAATGGAAGACATGCCCCTCTCCCCATTCTCCCCTGACAAGGTCAGGTGTCTTTCGTGACGGAAAAACGCCGCCCGGGAGCGGCGTTTCAAACTCGTTCGATTATTTCTTCAGGCGATAGGTCTGGTGGCAGGTGCCGCAATCGGCGCCCAACGTCTGCATGGCGGTGGTTACACCCGCCTGATCGGTGGGGAGATTGGCGAGAATCTTATCCGCATCTGCGCCGAGCTTGGCGGACTTGGCCTTGAAGTCATCGAAGTTTTCCCAGATCGCGGGCGCTGCCGCGCTGCCGGTCTCGGTGCCGGCGGGGAACTGGTCGGGGAAAGCCTTGGCATTGGTGCTGATGGTCGTCACGGCGGCCTTGACGGCTTCGGCGTCGAAAGGCTTCTGTCCCTTGGAGATGGCGGCGAGCGCTCCCATGGAGCCACCGATCTGCTTCATCATGCCTTCACGTTTTTCGACTTCGCCGGCAGCATAGACCGCTCCGGCGCAAAGACAGCCGAACAGCGTGGCCGCTGCGATTGTTTTCAGTTTCATACACTCTCTCCTTGATTCCGGCGGGCGCCGGACGCTTGATGGAACGCCGCGAGGATGCCCTTTCCACATGGCGAAAAGAAGTCACATTGCGGTGAATTCCATCGTGAAAACAGAAGCCTAAGACAAGGCTTCCCACAATGTGAGAAGTGCTGCGACGATCAGCATGAAACCGGCGATGCGGCCGATGACGATCGTAGCCGCGGGAGAGGAAACGAGCCATGCGCGGCTTCTATCCGCCGTCAGCGCCAGCGCGCCATAAACGGTGAACTGCGTTACCGCCACCATCGCACCCATCACCAGCCCCTGCATCCAGATCGGTCCATAGGCGGGTTTGAGAAACTGTGGGTAGACGGCCATCATGAACAGGTAGGCCTTCGGGTTTGACAGGCAGGTCAACACCGCCCGCCAGAATGCCTTTTTCACTGAAGCGCTTGCTTCAGCCTCATCGCCGTTCACGACAATCGCACTGCGCACCAGGCCGATACCGATCCAGACCATGTAAGCCGCGCCGACGACAAGCAGCGGCAGGAACAGCGACGGCATCCATGCGGCAAGCATGCCGACACCCAGCGCGCCATACAGCGAATGCACGATGCCGCCGGCGCTCATGCCGACGGCGGCGGAAAGGCCGGTTCTCCTGCCACCTGTCAGCGCGCTTGCCAGCACGAAGAGCATGTCCATGCCCGGCAGGATGATGATGCCGAACAGGACAACAAAGAAAAGCCAGAGATTTTCGACATAAGTCATGTCAGTATCTTTCATACCGGATAGAGGTGCATTCGAGAAACCCCATGTTTCTCAATGTATTTTTCCGTTTATAGGGAACGCCAACTGACAGCGTTGTGTCAGTTGCGTGGGAAAATCCATCGGGAAGACGGCAATGCGCAAGGCCTCAAGACTGTTCGAGATCATCCAGATTTTGCGGCTGGCGCGCCGCCCGGTGACCGCGCAGACGATTGCCGACATGCTGGAGATAACAGTGCGCTCGGTCTATCGCGATATGGCAGCGCTTCAGACCATGCGTGTGCCCATCGCAGGGGAACGCGGCGTGGGGTATATTCTCCGGCCCGGTTTCAACCTGCCGCCACTGATGTTTTCCATCGAGGAAACCGAGGCAATCGTGCTGGCGCTCGCCATGGTCGACCGCACCGGCGATATGGAATTGCGCCGGGCCGCGAAGAAGGCGAGCGACAAGATTGCCGCGTCTCTGCCCGAACCGCTGTCAAAGACCCTTTCCGCCAATGCCCTCCACGCCTGGGGCAGCATCGCGCCGGCACCGGCAGGACTTGATCTCTCGACGGTCAGGCGTGCGGTGCGCGACGAGGAGACGCTGGAAATCATCTATCGCGATGAAGCCGGCGCGGAAACGCGGCGGCGGGTTCGGCCAATCGCGGTGATCTATTATTCCGAAACCGTGAATATTGTCGCCTGGTGCGAGCTGCGGCAGGCGATCCGCAATTTCCGCTCGAACCGGGTGCGTAGCTGCCAGGCGACCGGCAGCTTCTTCAAGCTCGAAGGCGAGAAGCTGCGGCAATTGTGGATAGCCGGCTGGCAGAGCAACCAGCCGGCCATCCCTTACTCACAGCCATAAGAGGCGATCCTCCTCCCGCCCGAAACCGCGAATGGCGATTCGGTCGGCAAAGACATCGGCGATGGCGAAGGTGTTCTGGTCGGGCGTGTCGACCATGCCCTTGAAATTCACGAAATGTGTATTGCCCGATACGCCGTAATTGCCCTCATGGTTATGGCCGTTGAACCATGCGATGGCGCAAGTATGGGCGTTGAGAAGATCAAGGATGCGCGGCGCGTCCCACATGTTATGAGCGTTTTCCGGATAGACAGGGTAGTGGCACAGCACGATGACTCTTTCGCCCGCCGCATCCGCCTTTTGCAGAACCGCCCGCAGCCAGTCGAACTGCTCGTCGCCAAGCGAGGCGTTCCAGTCCTGCGCGTTGATGGCGCCTACTTCCGAGAGGCGCTTCAGCCGCTCGGCAGCAAGGGTGCGACGCGGATCGCCGACTGGTGGGGCGAAAAGGCTGATGTCATTGCCATCAAGCACGGCGAAGCGGATGCCGCCGACGGTAAAATCATGCCAGGCGGCGGCCATGCCGAGGCGGGCGTGGACGCCAGGCAAATGCTCGGCGGCAACGGCGAAATCGTGATTGCCCGGCAGCAGGAGCGAGCGGTGGCGAAGCCGGTCGTAAACGGCAAGAATCGCATCGAAATTTTCAAAACCGCGATCGATGATGTCGCCCAGCGTCACGACGAAGGCCAGATCTTCGCGATTGAAGGCATCCACCGCCTCCGCGAGCTTTTTGGGACTTTCGCGATAATGACGGCCCATCTCGGGACGCGGATCGATATCGGCATATTGGGGATCGGCGACTATGCCGAAGGAGAAGAGAGGAGTTGTTTTTTCAGTCATGATGCGCCGCGATAAACCCGGCGGATGACAGGCTTGTGACAGGAGCAGAATATGCTCCAAAGCAAAACACCCGGCCTGAGAGCCGGGTGTTCAATAGGTGGTTCCGCAAGCTTTCCGTCGCCATGCTCGGGCCTGTCCCGGCGCATCTGCTGACATCCCGTTTCAGGGAACATCCGCGGATCCTCGGCACAAGGCCGAGGATGACGTAGCGCAAGAGGTGGCTGCCTCGATCAGCAACCACGCTTGTCGCAAGCCTTACTTGGCAGCAGCTTCGTAACGCTCCAGGACGTAGTCCCAGTTGATGAGGTTATCGACGAAGGCTTCGAGGTACTTCGGACGCAGGTTGCGGTAGTCGATGTAGTAGGAGTGTTCCCAGACGTCGACGCCAAGGATCGGTTCTGCACCGTGAACGAGCGGGTTTTCGCCGTTCGGGGTCTTGGAGATTTCGAGCTTGCCGTTCTTGACGGACAGCCACGCCCAGCCGGAGCCGAACTGCGTGGTGCCGGCTGCGATGAAATCGGCCTTGAACTTGTCGTAACCGCCGAGATCGGAGGCAATTGCCTGCTCGAGCTTGCCCGGCAGCTTGTTGCCGCCGCCGCCCTTCTTCATCCACTTCCAGAAATGAACGTGGTTGTAGTGCTGGGCCGCATTGTTGAAGAGACCGGCATTGGTGCCAAAGGACTTCTTCACGACTTCTTCGAGCGACAGGTCGGAAAGACCGGCTTCAGCTGCAAGCTTGTTGCCGTTGTCGACATATGCCTTGTGGTGCTTGTCGTGATGGAACTCGAGCGTCTCGCGCGACATGTAAGGTGCAAGCGCGTCGTAGTCGTAGGGGAGTTCGGGAAGTTCGAAGGCCATGGTTTTTACTCCTTTTTGCAGCGCGTTACCGCTCCTAGAAACCGTGTGAGCGGACCATAGGAGCGAAGCTCTGTTTGGGCAACCTGTGAATTATCAAAATGTTCCGCCAAAAGAGAAAATTCCTCTCGCGCCGGCCGCCACCATATTTGTTTCACACCGCTGGCGTACCGTTTTCCACCCTATCGGTTCGCTTTTGATCGAGATTGCAGGAAGGAAATTCCATGATACGCCCGATGATCCACACAGCCGCCCTCCTTGTTGCCGTCTCGTCGGCTGTCCTGCCTGCGTCCGCATCTTCGGACGATGCGTGGAAGGAATTCGTGGCGGATGTGCAGACTGCCTGTCTTGCCGCAGCCGGAGACATGATCGACGACGCCAAGGCGGTCGTCGATCCCGTTGGCAGCGAGAATTACGGTCTTGCCATCCTGACCGGCAGGGCAAAGGGCGCGGATGTGACGGTCAGCCATATCTGCGTCTATGACAAGAAGACAAAGGCCGTGGAACTCGGCAGCGAACTTGCCGGCGATACGCTGAAGGTGGAAATTCCCGGCTCCACCAAGCCCTGACGCGGGTCAGAAACGGGGCGTGGTATCGCCTTCGCCCAGTGCGCGCTGCATCAGCACCGTGTCCAGCCATTGACCGTGTTTCCAACCGATGGATTTGAAGGTTCCGACGTGCTCGAAACCGGCGGCGCGATGCACGCCGACCGAAGCCGCATTTGCGCTGTCGCCGATGACGGCGATCATCTGCCGGAAGCCGCGCACGGTCGCCTCCTTGATGAGCGCGTCGAGCAGCTTGCGGCCAATACCCATGCCTTTCATCGAAGGGTCGATGTAAACGGAATCCTCAACCGTCGCGCCATAGGCCGGGCGGGCGCGATAAGCCCCGGCATAGGCATATCCCGCCACCTTGCCGTCACGCTCAGCGACGAGATAGGGGAAATTGCCCTCCACCAGAAGGCGGCGGCGCTCAGCCATCGTTTCCGCCGTTGGCGGATCGATCTCGAAGCTGGCGCGGCCATGCAAAACGGCGTCCCGGTAAATTTCGGTAATGGCTGGGATATCCGCCTCTTCACAGGGGCGGATCAGAAGGCTGGAAACGGTGGAAAGGGTCATTCTCTTGTCCTGCGGATCATTCACGCCGTCATTGTGCATTGCGGCGCAGCCAAAATAAAGATTATCTGACTTATACAAACGATAAGGTTTTCTTTGATGATGGATCTCGACCTTCGGCAAGTGCGAAGTTTCATGGATGTGGCCGATCTCGGCAGCTTTTCCGCCGCCGCCGACAAGGCCGGAGTGACGCAGCCGGCCATCAGCCTGCACATCCGGCTGCTCGAGAAACAGCTGGGCGTGCGGCTGATCGAGAGGGTGGGCAGGCGCGCCCAGCCGACGGCGGCGGGCCGCGACTTCCTCATTCATGCAAGGCGGATTGCAGAAGAGGTGGCGCACGCCATCGATACGGTCGCGCCGCATCGCAGCGGGGTGACGGGACGCCTGCGCATCGGCACAGGCGCCACCGCCTGCATCTATCTCCTGCCGCCGGTTCTGGGGCGGATTCGCGCAGCCATGCCTGGCATCGAGATCGTGGTGCAGACGGGCAATACCCACGATATCCTGCGGCTTCTGGAGGCCAACACGATCGACGCCGCCGTGGTGGCCCTGCCCGCCAGCGGCCGCAGCCTCGATATCAGCGATATCCATTTCGATGAGCTGGTCGCGGTATTTCCCCGCGACATGATTGCAGCCACGACGACGCTGACCGCCGACATGCTTTCGACAAAGCCGTTGCTGCTCTACGAGGGTGGCAATACGCGCAAGCTGGTGGATCAATGGTTCGCTGCAAGCGGCCGCACCGTGCAGCCCACGATGGAACTCGGCAGCGTCGAAGCCATCAAGAAACTGGCCGGGGCCGGGCTTGGGCTCGCCATCGTGCCAAGGATGGCGGTGGAGCAGGAAGCCACCTCATCTGGGCTCGAGTGGCGTTCGCTCGAGCCGCCACTCGAACGCCGGATCGCGCTGGCCATGCGCCGCGACAAACATATGACGGCGCCGCTGAGGGCGCTTGCCGCTGCGCTGGAGGATGTGCGGAAGGGATGAGGCCCGCGCCGGTTTTTGGGCACAGGTCAGACCATCGGAGCCGATAGCGATAGTGCGCATTTAATCAACGTCATCCTTTGGGCTCGTCCCAATGATCCGAGCACGTCCACAAATCAATCGGTTGCAGATCCTCGCGACGAGCCCGAGGATGACGTCGCGAGGGGGAAGCCTCGGTAACAACATTGCCCGCGCCCTTTGATGACGCGGGCCTCGCCGGCGAAACTCAGAACTCCGTCCAGTCGTCACCCTTCACGGCCAGTGCCGCATTGCCGCGTGCAGCGATCGGGCGGGCTTTCGGGGCGGAGGTGACCGGCGCAGGGGCCGGACTTGCAGCGCGCTGCATCTGCCGCGCCGTCTCCCGCAGGGCCGAGGTCTGGTGGCCAAGCTGGAACTGCGCCAGCAGCGCCTGGAGGTTGGCGCATTCCTGTGCGAGCCCCGCACCGGCCGCATTCATTTCCTCAACCATGGCAGCATTCTGCTGCGTGGCCTGATCCATGTGGTTGACGGCGGTGTTGACCTCGGAAAGGCCGGCCGACTGTTCCTGCGCCGCCGTGGCGATGGCGTCCATGTGGCTGTTGACGGAAAGCACCAGCTGCTCGATCTCGGAAAGCCCGACGCCGGTATCGGCCACCAGCTTCACGCCTTCGCCCACCGCAACGGCTGACGTATTGATAAGCTGCTTGATTTCCTTGGCCGCATTGGCGGAGCGCTGCGCCAGTTCGCGCACCTCCTGTGCAACGACGGCAAAGCCCTTGCCGGCATCGCCCGCCCTCGCCGCTTCAACGCCGGCATTCAGCGCCAGAAGGTTGGTCTGGAAGGCGATCTCATCGATCACGCCGATGATCTGACCGATCTGACGCGAGGAATGTTCGATGCGTTCCATGGCGGCAACGGCATCGCGCACCACCTTGCCGGAAAGATCGGCCTTCGTCCGCGCTTCCCGTACCGTGTCGCGCGCTTCGCCGGCGCGTTTGGACGTGGCGGACACGTTGGCGGTGATCTCTTCCAGCGCGGCGGCTGTCTCTTCCAGGGAGGCGGCCTGCTGTTCGGTGCGGCGGGAAAGATCGTCGGATGCCGACGACACCTCGTGTGCGCCGCCATTCACCGTCTGCACGGACTGGCCGACGCTGGTCAGCGCTTCGCGAAGCTGGTGCACGGAGCTGTTGAAATCGTGCCGTAGCGCCTCGAATTGCGGCGCGAATGGCGTGGCGATCTCGCAGAGCATATCGCCCGAGGCGAGGCGGCGCAGGCCGCCTGCCAGCGAACCCGTCGCCTGGTTGAGCCGTGCTTCGGCTTCGGCCTCGGCACGCTGCTGCAGCTCGATGCGGTCGCGTTCGGCCTGTTCCCGGTTTGCGACGGCATCCGCCTCCAGCTGCCGATTGCGGATGGCGGCCTCACGGAAAACTTCCACGGCCCGGGCCATCTCGCCGATCTCGTCACCGCGTTTTGCGCCAGCGATATCGATTGCGAGATTGCCACCCGACAGTGCCATCATGGCATTGGTCAGCCGGCTGATCGGCCGGGTGACGCGGCCGACGATGACGGCGAGCGAGACAATGCAGAGGGCGAGCGTGACCACGAAGACCGCGAGAAAGATCACCGCATCGGTGAAGGCTTCCTGTTTCGCCTTCTCGGCGTTGGCATCCAGCACGTCCATGGCGGCAGAAGCGATCTTGGCAATCGTGCCGAGATTTTCCGTGACGGTGGTGCGCCAGCTATCCATGGTAAAGGACGGCGTGCGGCCATTGTTCAGGTCTTCGATGAGCTTGGTTCGCTGGGCGTTGAAATCGCCCTTGAAATAAGTCTTGTCCGCAGTGGCGTAGATGTCCTTGAGCGATTGCGGCGCCGATTCATGCGCCACGAGATCGCCCGTTGCTTTCCACGCGAAAGCCGCGCCGGCATCGAAGGCGCCGAGCTGCTGCATTTCCTGGGCGGTAAGAGGACGGTTCTGCGCCACAGCAGCGTTGAGGACAACGGTGGCGCTGCCACCAAGCGCGCGGGCGGACCAGCAGTAGGATCGCAGCTGAATGAGGCCTGTCTGGCCCTGATCCAGCGAACGGACGGCGCCTTCCAGCGCAGTCGAGCCGGCTTCGAGAGACGCAAGGAAATCGGCGCCCAGCGTCATCACGGTCTTGTCGAGGCCGTTTTCGCGCCGATCAAGCGGCTGGGAAATATTGGCGTCCACCTTCTTTCGCAGGTCGACGAACTGTGCGTAGACATCGCTCACGCGCTTGAGCGGCCCCTGGAGCTTCGCATCTGCAATCGACGGAGACTGCGCGATAAAGGCCGTCATGGCGGCATCCACCTTCTGACGCGCCGCCTGCACGCTGGCGACGCTGCCCGCCGATTTCGAAGGATCGACAGTGAGCGCGGTGGCGCTGTCGCCGCGCTCACTGCGGAAATTCAGAAGTGCGTTGAAGAGAAGCTTGTCGAGCGCGACAAGCTGCGCAACCTCAGAAAAGGCGCTGGCGCGATTGACCGAGCGCCAGGCTTCGTTGCCGACCAAACCGGCAAGTGCAAGGCTGATGGTGAGAAAAAAACCAACAAGTACATTTCGAATGCTGAAAGACATCTGGCGGCCCCCGCTGCCCGGAAGTGAAGATGTCGCAAGCTACAATTCTGTTTTCTAAAATTGGATTAAATTACCCCCTGTTTTCAGGGTTTTTTTGCATCGCAAAAAAATGGCCATGACCGACCGAATGTCTGTCATGGCCGTTTCACGCGAATAGATGCAGAATTCAGACGTCTGCGCCGAGACGTGCCCATTCCATGTAAAGATCAAGCGCCTTGCGGGCGACCGGGCCGGCCTGCAGCTCGCGGTCGTCGAGCTTCACGACAGGCGAAACCTTGGAATAGTTGCCGGAGCAGAAGATTTCGTCGGCCTCACGGAAATCCTCAACCGAAAGCGTCGCTTCCCGCACGTCAAAACCGGCCTGGCGCAGAAGACCGATCACGCGTGAACGGGTGATGCCGGCAAGGAAGGTACGGTTCGGGACCGGCGTGAGAACGACGCCGTCCTTGACCATGAAGATGTTGGCGGAGGCGGATTCTGCGACATTTCCGTTCATGTCCCGCATCAGGGCGTTGTCGAAACCGCGTGAGCGCGCTTCCAGAATCGCGCGGCCGCTATTCGGATAAAGGCTGCCTGCCTTCGCGTCCGTCATTGCCGTTTCCGGCGAGGGGCGGCGCAGCGGCGAGACGGTGAGCGTCAGCGGCTTGCCGGCGTCCATCGGCGCTTCGAAAAGGCAGAGCGCAAACCGGGTGGAACTGGCATCCGGTGCAACGACGCTGCCGGGCATGCCGTGTTCGGCCCAGTACATCGGCTTGATGTAGATCGCCATCTTGCCGTCGAATTTCTTCACGCCTTCGAGCGCCAGGGCCTCGATTTCCTCGGCGGTCATGGTCGGCTTCATGCCCATGTTGACGGCAGAGCGATTGACGCGCTGGCAGTGCAGATCAAGATCAGGCGCGACGCCATCGAACCAGCGTGCACCATCGAATACCGTAGAGGCCAGCCACATGGCATGCGAGGTTGGCCCGATGAGCGGCGGATTGCCAGGCAGCCATTGACCGTCAACATAGGTCCAGGTGGTTGATCGGGGTGCGGTATCGACGCTCATGATGGTCTCCTGTCTCGAGCGTTTCCGTTCGGTAAAAAACGCTCCGTCTTTTTGTTCTGATGCATTGCCGGATGAGGAACGCTGTGCGCGCGCAACCGGGCATGTGCGGGAAATCGGCCGGAGTGAATGCCTCTCCCTCAATGAGGTCAAGTTTTAATTGCCGCGATTTCTGATTTTGATGGAAAATAATAAAGCAGCGGCCCCGGCAGGATGTTTTATGAGGCGAAACAAAAGGTTGGTGAATAGATTCATCACAATAATTCATCGATTGAATGATGGCGGGGCGATTTCGCCCATGCGATGCTGACGATCTGACGGCAGTCCGCAGGAGAAAAATCATGGCATGGTCCGCACAGCAATATCTGAAATTCGAAGACGAGCGGACGCGCCCGGCGCGGGATCTCCTGGCCCAGGTGCCGCTGGAGCGGGTGCTGAACGGCTATGACCTCGGTTGCGGTCCCGGCAATTCCACCGAGCTTCTGACCGACCGTTACGGCGTCAATGTCATCACCGGTATTGATAGCGATGATGATATGCTGGCGAAGGCAGCAGACCGGCTGCCGACCACCCGCTTCGGCAAGGCCGACCTCGCGCATTGGAAACCGGCGCAGAAGGCGGACCTGCTTTACGCCAATGCCGTTTTCCAGTGGGTGCCGGATCATCTCGCCATTCTTTCGCAACTGATGGACCAGCTGGAAAGCGGCGGCGTTCTGGCCGTGCAGATGCCTGACAATCTGCAGGAGCCGACGCATATCGCGATGCATGAGACAGGTGACGAAGGCCCATGGAAGCAGACTTTTTCCGATGGCCGGTTGCGGCGCAAACCCCTGCCCGCACCTTCGGATTATTTCAATGCGCTTTCACCGAAATCCGTGCGGGTGGATGTGTGGCACACGATCTATAATCACCCGATGAAAGATGCGGATAGCATTGTCGAATGGGTGAAGGGCACGGGGCTGCGCCCCTATCTCGCCGCCGCCGGCGAGGAGAACCGCGAAGCCTTCCTCGCCGACTATACGCGGCGTATCAGGGAGGCCTATCCGCCGATGGCGGATGGCCGGTTGCTTCTGCGGTTTCCCCGCCTTTTTGTCGTGGCGGTCAAGACGTAGGGCATCAGATGCGACGTGCGATTGTCACACGCGGACGCCTCCCCACCGCCCTCATTCCTGTGCCTGTCCCAGGAATCCAGCCAACCCAAGTCCTTGGGCTGGCAGGGCTCTCCCCGCCGCGCAGACGCGCGTCGACTGGATCCCTGTGACAAGCACAGGGATGAGGAGAGTGCGGAGCAGGAGCGTGCGGAATACCGCGTGCATGGATGAGGATGGCTTTATTTGACCAACCCGGCCAAACCGCTTGTCATCAGCTCGCGAAGGCATAGACCCGGAGGCGATGGCTGTCCGGGTCGGCGGCCGTGAAGGTATAACCGAACTCCATTTTCGCTGGCTGCTGCAGCATGGCGACGCCTCTTGCCTTCCAGCTCGCGAAAGTCTCTTCCACCTGAAGGTCGTTTTCGACGCGGAAGGCGAGTTCGACGCCGCCGCCCGTAACGGATGCCTTCGGTTCCACCGTGTGCCGCGACCAGAGGCCGAGCTTCATGCCGTTGGCAAGGACGAAGAGGGAAAATGTCGGGGAGGCTTCGACGGGATCGACGCCCAGCAGGGCCTTGTAGAACTCGGTGCTGGCCGGCGGATTATCGACGTAAAGAATGGTGAAATCGGGGTGGGTCATGGTTGTTCTCCTGTGTTGCGGATGAACGGTTTCTAGACCCCGATGCTGTCAGTTTTTGTCAGCATGTTGCCGCCGCCGCTGTTTTTCCCGTTCGCGCCATTCTTTCAGCAGCACCTGGCGGCGGCGCGGATAACGGCCGTCGAGGGGACGAAAGCTTTCGATGCGGTCAGCCCGGAAACTGCGGTAGTCCTGCCGTGTCTCGCACCAGCCCAGCACCACCCGCACCAGATCGAAAAAAGCGAGTGCGAAAGGCCAGATAATCCGCTCCGTCACGTCCCCCTTTTCGTCGCGATAGGTGATGACGACCCTGCTTTCCCTGCGAATCGTATCGCGAATGGCCGCCAGATCGACATGGATGGCCGCAAGCCCCTGTCCCGGACCGACAAGCAGGGTGGAGTGATCGAGTTCCTCCCGCAGGGCTTCGGGCAGAACGGCGCCGATCTTGACGAGTGCGGCGCGCGCAGCCTCCGCCAGTCCGGCATCGGCGCGGCCCGCCACCCAGCGCGAGCCGAGCACCAGCGCCTCGATTTCGTGCTGGGAAAACATCAACGGCGGCAGCAGGAAACCGGGACGCAGCACATAACCCACGCCCGCTTCGCCCTCGATATCGGCGCCCTGCGCCTGAAGCGTTGCTATATCACGGTAGAGCGTGCGCAGGCTGACGCCGGTCTTAGCGGCAAGGGCTGCACCACTCACCGGCATGCGGTGGGAACGAAGAATCTGCAACAGATCAAGAAGCCGTTGTGAACGTGACACGCGACATTTCCTTCCACCCCGCACGGTCGGATCATCTACTGACGATGCCCGCGATAGACGCGTAGCGCTGCCAGCCGCCGTGCGCAACCACGCAAAAAAGGGTGGACAAGGCCGCCTAGCCAGCATGTAGATAGGATAGGGATTTTCACGCGCCCTCACCCGCCACAGGCATTTCGAGTTTCCACCATGATCGTTCGTCCAAAACCGAACCTGCTGCAGCTTTTCCTCATCGTGCGCGGCTCCATCATCGTCCGCATCTTTCCGCAGGTGCTTGCGGTTTTCCTGCTGTCGACGCTGGTGGTCTGGGCGCACAAGGATCGCCCGGATCTGGTGCCGGCGCTAAATGGAGCGCCGTTCTCGCTGCTCGGCATCGCGCTTTCGGTGTTTCTCGGTTTTCGCGCCAATGCCTGTTACGATCGCTGGTGGGAAGCCCGCAAGCAGTGGGGCGCGCTGATTACCGTGGCCCGCACGCTGGCACGCCAGACCGTGATGCTGGAAGGCCGGCAGCATGTGGCCGATCCCGTCACCCGCAGACGGATCACCGATCTTGTCATCGCCTTCTGTCACGCGCTGGTCTCACATCTGCGTCCGGCGAATGCGACGGTCGCCACCGACCTCATTCCGGAGAACCTTTCGCAGACCTATGCCCGCAGCCGCAACAGGCCGGACATGCTGCTGCGCGAAATCTCCGGCGCCATCGTCGCCGCTCATGGCAAAGGCCAGATCAGCGATATACAGTTGCAGATGCTGGATGCGACCGTGCAGCAGATGGGCGCCGCACAGGCTTCGTGCGAGCGCATTCGCCACACGCCGGTTCCTTTCGGTTATTCGCTGCTGCTGCACCGGACCGCGCATCTTTTCTGCCTTCTCCTGCCGTTCGGTTTCACCGATCTGCTCGGCTGGGCGACGCCTTTCACGAGTACGTTGATCGCCTATACGTTTTTCGGCCTCGATGCGCTGTCCGACGAGCTGGAGGACCCCTTCGGCACCGGCCTCAACGCGCTGCCGATCAATGCCCTTGCCACCACAATCGAGATCAATCTGCGCGAGGCGATCGGCGATACCGACCTGCCGGCCGATCCGCGTCCGGTGGATTACGTGCTGATGTGACTGGCGTCGCCGGGTTGAAACCGATCGTGCGGATACCAGTTAATGAAAGACGGCTTCCCTGCCCCCCGGCGTCCCGCGCCGGCCATGTTTCAGCAAACAGGAGAGACATCCCATGTATGACGTCAGCGCAAATGGCGCGAACATTCCCGCCCTCGGTTTCGGCACCTTCCGCATTCCGGAAGACGATGTCAGGCGCATTCTGCCGGAGGCGCTGAAGCTCGGTTTCCGCCATGTCGATACCGCGCAGATCTACAAAAACGAAGGGGCCGTGGGCGAAGTCATCGCCAAGTCGGGCATTTCCCGGCACGATATATTCCTGACCACCAAGGTCTGGGTGGACCGCTATCGCCACGACGATTTTCTCGCTTCCGTCGATGAGAGTCTTGCAAAGCTGAAGACCGACTATGTCGACCTTTTGCTGCTGCACTGGCCAAAGAGCGATGTGCCGCTTGCCGAGCGCATGGGCGCGCTGAACGCGGTGCGCAAGGCCGGAAAGGCGCGCAATATCGGCATTTCCAACTTTAACGTGGCGCTGACCGAAGAGGCGGTGAAACTGTCCGACACGCCGCTTGCCACCAACCAGATCGAATATCACCCCTATCTCGACCAAACGAAGGTGATTGCGGCTGCGCGCAAGCACGGCATGTCGGTGACAGCCTATTACCTGATGGCCGACGGCAAGGTGCCGAACGACCCTGTTCTGAAGGATATCGGCGCGAGGCATGGCAAAACCGCCGCGCAGGTAACCCTTCGCTGGGCGGTACAACAGCCGGATATCGTGGCGCTTTCCAAGACGGCGACGGAAAGCCGCCTCAAGGAGAATTTCGATATTTTCGATTTTGCGCTCTCGGAAGAAGAAATGCAGGCAATCCATGCGCTGGCAAAGCCAAATGGCCGCATTGTCAGCCCCGGCCACCTCGCGCCCGACTGGGACAACTGAGGCGACGGGGCCTTGCGGTCCCGTCTTATCGCTCGGTCAAGGCCAGCTTCGCCCCCAGCGCCACGAATGCGGCGGCGAAGCTGCGTCTCAGCCAGACGAGGACCGCTGGGCGTGATATCACCTGACGCCTTACGGAGGCGGCAAAGCTGCCATAAAGCGCAAAGACCAGAAAGGTCATGGCCATGAAGATCAGGCCGAGATCGACCATGCGCCATGTCGGCAAAGCTTCATCCGGCGCGATGAACTGCGGCAGGAAGGCAAAAAAGAAGATCGACAGTTTAGGGTTCAGCAAATTGATGAGGATCGCCTCACCGATGACGCGGGCGGCTTTTTGCGGCTGCCTCGTCTCATCGATCTTCAGCGCGCCATTCTCCTGCAGCGTGTTCCACGCCATGTAGAGCAGATAGGCGACCCCCAGATATTTGACCACGCTAAAGGCCAGCGCACTGGTGTGCAGGATGGCGGCAAGACCGGTGATGGCGGCGAGCAGATGCGGCACGATACCGAGCGTGCAGCCGAAGGCCGCAATGACGCTCGCCCGCGCCCCCTGCGAAAGGCCGGCAGCCAGCGTGTATACCACGCCGGTGCCCGGAGAGGCGGCGACGATGAAGGATGTGATGAGGAATTCAGGTGTCATGATGCGGTGTCCTGTGGGTGAAGGGCAGGAGCATGAGGGTGCGTGGGATCGTTGTCTTGGATGAAATTGCAGGGCCAAATCCGCACACCGTCACCCCGGCCCCCGAGCCGGGGTCCAGCGTGGTCAAGTCCTTGACCACGAAAGACTTCTTTCACGGCGCAGACGCGCCATGGCTGGATGCCGGATCTAGTCCGGCATGACGGAAGAGAGCGACGATCCGCCGCCCGTCGCCGCCCGGTAAACCGCCGGCGTCACCCCGAACTGGCGCACGAAAACCCGGTTCAGATGGCTCTGGTCGGCAAAACCGGCAAGGAAGGCAACCTCGGCCGGCGGCTTACCTCCGGCCAGCGCGTGCCGGGCCAGATGGACGCGCCGCTGGAGAAGATAGCTGTGCGGCGTCAGGCCGGTTGCTTTTGCGAAGGCGCGCAGGAAACGGAATTGGCTCATGCCGGCTTCCGCGGCCAGATCGGCAAGGCGGAACGGGTGGGCAGGGTCGTCATCGATGCTGCTTTTCGCGCGCCTGATGGTGTCGGGCGAGGTCACCACGGGCGGTTTAGCCTCCGTCTCCATCGCAGCCGCCAGAAGCATCAGCAAGGTCTCGTCGCTGTGCAGGGTTTCGCCCGGTCGTTCCTTCGCAGTGACGGCGGAAAAGACAGCGTTGAACCGCTCCGCCAAAGGCCTTGCATCAACAGGATAGGCGAATTCGAAAAAGCCGCGATCCTTCTCACAGACATCGGCAATGACATCGCGCACGATATCGACGCCGAGATAGAGCATCCGCCAGGCGCGGCCGCCCTCCCCGAGCGGGATACCGTCATGTATCTCGCCGGGATTGACGGTGATGACCTGACCGGCGGCCGCTTCCACCATGCCACGGCCGGAAAGGGATTTCTGCGCGCCGCGTTCGATGACGCCGATACCGAATTGATCATGCATATGGCGTGGGAAAGAACGATCGCTATCCGCCACTACGGCGACGACACCGGGCATGCTGGTTTTCGGCATCAGGAACCGGCCTTGGGCCATGAAAGCACGCACTCCTCAGATAGGAGCGCGACGCTATCACAGGATGCCCCCATGCGACAGACGCTGCCGCTCAAGGATGCATATGGTTGATCATGGCGAAGACCTGATCGAAATTTCCGTTCTGCGCGGCAAACCGCAGCGGCTTGCAGCGTTCCACCACCACTTCCTTCTCGTCCGGACGATTTTCGAGGATATCCATGACCTCGGCAATGAAGGCATCAAGCGGCATGGCTCTTTCATCCTTCGCCTGCCCCTCACCCATCAGCGTCGTCTGCACGTAAGGCGGCACGATTTCGATGACTTCCACCGGCGTCTCTTCAAGCTGCTCGCGCAGAGCGACCGAATAGGCATGAATGGCGGATTTGGTGGCGCTGTAGGTGGGGGTCAGCACCATCGGCACGAAGGCGAGGCCGGAGGAGACCGTCAGCACCGTCGCGGCGGGTTGCTTGAGGAAATGCGGCAAAAGCGCCGCCGTCAGGCGGATGGGTGCAAGAAGATTGGTGGCGATGGTTTCTTCGGCCGTGTCCAGATAATCCGGGGCTGCGGCGATGTCTTCCGGCCGCATGATGCCAGCATTGTTGATGACGGCGTTGAGAGTGGGATGGGCCTTTACGACAGCCTCTGCGAAAGCGCGGATGCCTGCCGCGTCCGTCGCATCCATCACCATCGAGGCCATGCCGGGATTGGCGGCCGTCACCTCGTCGAGCACGGCCTTGCGCCGGCCGGAAATGATGACCCTGTTGCCGGCCTTGTGAAAGGCCTCCGCCAGAGCACGACCGATGCCGGAACCGCCGCCGGTGATGAGAATGGTATTGCCAGAGATTTTCATGGGAACATCCTTTGCTTGTTGGCTGAAAGGAAGTTAGCTATGATACTCTCCAATCGAAAGTAGGCACCCAAAAGATTTATACTTACCAAATGGAGAGTGCAAGATGAAGCGGCATGCAGCCGACCCGGCCATCGAGAACCGGCGCAAGGTTCCGCCACCCACGGATACAGATCCGGCAATAGAGGCGCTGGTTCAGGACATCATTGCCAAGGTGGCCGACAAATGGACGATGCTCATTCTCGAAGTGCTGGAAGAGCACGGCACGCTGCGCTTTACGCAGATTGGCAAACATGTGGGCAATATCAGCCAGAAGATGCTGACGAAGACGCTGCGGCAGATGGAAAGCGACGGGCTGGTGCGCCGCACGGTGCATCCCGTCATTCCCCCACATGTGGATTATGGCCTGACGAACCTTGGCCGCACGCTGGGCAGCGCTTTTTGCGGGGTGTGGATATGGGCGGAAACGCACCATGCCGAAATAGAAGAGGCGCGGCGCCTGTTCAAAGAACAGCCGCCACGCCCCGCGATGGAATAGTCCGGCTCAGGCGAACTGGCTGAGGCCCGGGACCGAGGCGATCACCTGATCGACGGTTTCATCGCCGGCATGCTGGCGGGCAGCGGCGATGGTTTCCTTGGCGAGGGTGGAAATCTCGCTCATGCCAAGGCCCTGGCTCATCAGCTGCTGGCCAAGCCCCATGATGCCGCCGCCGCCGATGGCGCTCATCAGGCCACCGAGCAGACCGCCGCCGCCGGCACCTTCGCCATTATACTGCGCCACCAGATCGCTCGCGCCGGGAATGGCTTCGATCATCCGCGCGATCGGGCCGTCTGCAGCCTCGCGCTGGAGAAAACCGAGAATCATGCCAATGGCCTTTTCAGCCAGTTCAGGGTCGATCCCCGCCTTTGCGGCGATCTGATCCACGACTTCGTTCATTCTTGCCTCCTGTTGAAAAACGACGTCAACTTCTGCGAACTGACGTTAACGTCAACGTAAAACAATCTCATGTGGCATTCAAGCGGCCATGAGCGGTGCGGCAACTTTCATCAAGCGCTTTTTCTTCATCGCCATCAAGCAGTTGTTGCGCCTTGAAACTGTCCTTATAAGATCATCGCAACCAAACTATGAAAGGGCTGCTCCCTGCCGGAGTCTCCCTATCATGCCGGAACACTTTTAATTCGGACATGACTTTTGCAAAATCCGCCGCGATTTTAGGGGTCGTGTTTCAGCCGCAGGAGAAATTGGTCGATGTTGCAGGACGGACAGCTCTATATCGGCACCAGCCGCAATCCGGATGACAGCCTGAACAAGGGCGAATATCTGGAACTGAAATTCGGCAACCGCCACGGCCTCATCACCGGCGCGACAGGCACGGGCAAGACCGTGACGCTGCAGGTTCTGGCAGAAGGTTTTTCGAAGGCCGGCGTGCCGGTCTTCTGCGCCGATATCAAGGGTGACCTTTCCGGAATCGCGGCGGAAGGCGAAGCGAAGGACTGGGTCCAGAAGCGCGCCGAACAGATCGGCTTCACCGATTTTTCCTACGGCAAGTCGCCTGTCATCTTCTGGGATCTCTATGGCGAAAAAGGCCATCGCGTGCGTGCCACCATCGCCGAAATGGGGCCGCTGCTGCTCGCCCGGCTGATGGATGCTTCCGAGGCGCAGGAAGGCGTTCTCAACATCGCCTTCAAGATCGCCGATCAGGGCGGGCTGCCGCTGCTCGATCTGAAAGACCTGCAATCGCTCCTCAACTATATGGGCGAAAACGCAACGGAACTCTCCAACCAGTTCGGGCTGATTTCCAAGGCTTCGGTCGGTTCGCTGCAGCGCGGGCTGCTGGTTCTCGAACAGCAGGGCGCTGCCAATTTCTTCGGCGAACCGGCGTTGAAGATCGCCGACATCATGCGTGTGGGCACGGATGGGCGCGGCACGGTTTCGGTTCTCGCCGCCGACAAGCTGATGATGAACCCGCGCCTTTACGCCACCTTCCTGCTCTGGATGCTCTCCGAACTCTTCGAAGAGCTTCCCGAGGTCGGCGATCCGGAAAAGCCGCGTCTGGTGTTCTTCTTCGATGAAGCGCATCTGCTGTTCAACGATGCGCCGCGCGTGCTGGTGGAGCGTGTGGAGCAGGTCGTGCGCCTCATCCGCTCCAAGGGCGTTGGCGTTTATTTCGTGACGCAGAACCCGCTCGACGTGCCGGAGACCGTGCTTGCCCAGCTCGGCAACCGCGTGCAGCATGCGCTGCGCGCCTATACGCCGCGCGAACAGAAAGCCGTGCGCACGGCAGCCGATACGTTTCGACAGAACCCGGCCTTCAACACGGCAGATACCATCACCACGCTCGGCACGGGTGAAGCGCTGATTTCCACCCTGCACGACAAGGGTGCGCCCTCCATCGTCGAGCGCACGCTCGTCAGGCCACCATCCGGCCGCGTCGGACCGCTGACTGATGCGGAACGCAAATCGCTGATCGATCTCAGCCCCGTCTCCGGCCAATACGACAAGGATATAGACCGGGAATCGGCTTTCGAGATTCTTGCCGCCCGTGCCCAGAAGGCGGCGGAGGCCGAGGCTGCGAAGCGTGCTGAAGAAGAAAATGCCCAAAACCAGTCCGACAACGCCTCCGGCCGCTGGCGCCTGCCCGGCTTCGGTGATGACGAACCTGCGCAAAATTCCAGCGGCTCACGCAACGGCGGCACGCGCCGTTCCGGCTACCAGCGCGAAACGGTGATCGAGGCCGCGATGAAAAGTGCTGCCCGTTCGGTCGCGACTTCTGTAGGCCGCGCCATCGTGCGCGGGATTTTGGGTAGTTTGAAGCGATAGCAACAAGCGCGCCGCCCGCTCTCGATGGAGCGGGCGGCGCTTGATTGGCGTGGTTATCACTTCTCGCGATAAAAGATCATGCCGCCGTGGTAGAGAATGTCGTCCACGAATTCGCCGTCGGCCGTAAAGCCGGTGTCGTCCCAATAGTCGATGTGGTTTCCCTTCACCTCATAACGTCCCTGATAGGCGCTCTTGCGGTTACCCCGCGCCTCGTCGTAGCGGCCACTGGGCAGAAGTTCCTGACGAACGTGGCCATCGCCGGTGACCCACATGCCGACATACGGATGGTTCTGGATCTCCGCGTTTTCGGTCATGTTCACTTCCGTGGCGTTGCTAGATTTGCGGTTCTCCCCTTCGGCGGAAGCCGCCGCAAGCAGAAGCGCAACCGATGTCGATACGATGTTCATTGTCTCTCCACTCCCGTTGCGGCATTGGCGCGGCGTTCCTCGAACAGTTCCGCAAGCGTGCGTGATGCGGCGATGGCTTTTGGGAAACCGGCCGGGACGGTGATGAGATAGATCATCTCCTTCAGTTCCTCGTCGGTTGCGCCCACATTCAGCGCATAACCGGCATGGACTTTCATCAGATCGCGCTCGCCAAGGGCCGCCATGACAGCGACGGCGGCCAGCTGGCGGGTGCGGTTGTCCAGACCCGGCCGCGACCAGACCTCACCCAGGGCATATCCCTCCGTTGCCTGCGCCAGGAACGGAAACTCCTGCCGCATGCGTTCCAGATTGGCTTGCGGCTGGCCATTATTGAGACTGCGGACGACATCATCGCCGCGTTTCAACCGGTCATCCGGATGCTGCGTATTTGCGAGCGCGACGGCATTTCCCGCGAGCATTGCAATCGCAAATGCACTTGAAAAAATGGCTTTCATCTCAATCTCCTCAGGCAGCGGTTGGGCGGACGACGATTTCGTTGACGTCCACATCGTCAGGCTGTTCGATGGCGTAGCGCACCGCGCGGCCGATCGCGTCCGGCTTCAAGGCGATGGCCCTGTAGCTCTGCATCAGTTCGGCGGCGGCCGGGTCGGTGATGGTATGGGCGAGTTCGCTTTCCACCACGCCGGGGTGAATGCAGGTGACGCGCAGGTCGCGGTTTTCCTGACGCAGCCCGTCCGAAATCGCCCTCACGGCAAATTTCGTCGCGCAATAAACGGCCGCCGTCGGAGAAACGGCGAGTGCACCGATGGAGGCGATGTTGATGATGTGGCCGGAGGCACGTGCGGTCATCTCGGGCAGAACGGCCGCGACGCCATAAAGCACGCCCTTGATGTTGACGTCGATCATGCGGTCCCATTCATCGACCTTGAGCGACGACATCAGCGACAGCGGCATGATGCCGGCATTGTTGACGATGACGTCGATCTCACCGAAAGCCTTGCGGCCTGCCTCTGCGAAGGCTTCGACGCTGTGCCTGTCGGTCACGTCGAGCGGATGGACGACGACGTCGGCGCCCGTGCGGCGCAGTTCTTCGGCCAGCGCCTCAAGGCGATCCAGCCGGCGCGCCCCGAGCACCAGTTTTGCGCCGGCGGCGGCCAGCTCTCGCGCAATGCCTTCACCGATCCCGCTCGATGCACCCGTGATGAGAACAACTTTGTTCAATGTCATGGCTATCTCCTTGCTGTTACGGTCGGCTTTTTCGAAATCGACCGTTGCAGGGAAGATAGCGCTCAGGCATTGTCGCGATAACCGCCTTAATAGTTACCTCAATGGATAGAATTTCTAACCAATGAACATTGATCTCAATGCTGTTTCGACGTTCTGCCTTGTTGCCGAGGAACGGAATTTTCGCGCCGTCGCGGACAGGCTGGGCGTCACCCGCTCCGCCGTCAGCCAGACCATCCGCAAGCTTGAGGAGACAATGGGAATTGCGCTGGTCCAACGAACCACCCGCAGCGTGAGCCTGACGGAAGCGGGGCAGCAGCTTTACGCTGATGTCTCGTCTTCCATAGGCGCGATCTCGCAGGCGGCGCAGGCGGCCTCATCGCTTGGCGGCACGGTGCGCGGTCAGCTTCGGCTGGCGGTGTCGTCCATTGCAGAACGTTTCTTGTCGGGACCTCTGCTCGCAAGCTTTGCCGAGGCACATCCCGAAGTGCAGCTCGACATCGTCGTGACGGATGAAGAATTCGATATTGTCGCCGAGCATTACGATGCCGGCGTGCGTTTGGGAGAGCTTATCGAACAGGATATGATTGCCGTTCCGGTATCAGTTCCCCAGCGGCAGCTTGCCGTCTGTTCTCCTTCCTACCGGGACCGATTCGGCCTGCCCGGCCAGCCACGCGAGCTGATCGAGCACAGGTGTATCGGCTGGCGGCCTCGTCCGCGTATTGCGCCATACAGATGGGAATTTGCCGAAAGCGGCCGGGAGTTTGCGGTGGCGGTGGAGCCTGCTTTCACCACCAACGACATGCAGCTGATGATCAAGCTCGCCTGTGCCGGTGCAGGCATTACCTTTGGCATGGAAGAGACATTCCGGCCCTATCTGGAGCGCGGAGAGCTTGTTTCCATGTTGGAACACTATTCGCCCAGCTTCGCAGGGTTTTATCTCTATTATCCCAGCCGTCGCAACCTTGCGCCGAAGCTGCGGGCCTTTATCGATCATGTTCGCCTGTCGAGAGAGCGATGATCTGCCGGACGTTGCCCCGGCAGATCATCAGCAACAGACTTATTTCTTCTGCGAGACCAGCGAGAAATAGGCGCCCTGCGGATCGACGCAGTTAACGATCCAGCTGTCGCCGGGCACTTCCATCGGGCCGTTGACGACCTGTCCGCCGCCGGTGCTGACGCGAGTGATGGCGTCATCGATGCCATCCACATTGAAGTAATAACCCCAATGGCAGACGGGAACCTGCGGCATGCGTTTCATGATGCCGCCAACGGCTTTGCCGTTATGGGCGAAGATGCGGTACGGGCCCATTTCGCCCATGTCGAAATCATGGTCCTTGGTCCAGCCGAAGACATCGCCGTAGAAGGCCATCGCTTCATCTACATTGTCGGTGAAAAGTTCGTACCAGCCGACATGGCCCTGTTTCGCCTGCATATCTTCAGGGAAACCGCCGGTTTCCATTGGCTGCGGCGTCATGATGCAGAGCACGGCGCCATAGGGATCGGCCACCACGGCAAAGCGGCCGATTTCCGGGATATCCTGCGGCGGACGTCGGATCGCGCCACCTTTTTCGGCAAAACGTTTTGCCGTCGCGTCCACATCGTCGACATCGACATAGGCCGTCCAGTTCGGCGGAATGTCCTGGCCCTTGTGCTCGTCGGTCAGTTCCATGACGCCGCCCATGCCCTTGCCGTCGGCTTCCAGCACGAGATAGGGCATTTCCGGCGAGCCGAAATCCTTGGTCTGCCAGCCAACGACATGACCATAAAAGCGGGCGGCCGCTTCCATGTCGGGTGTCATCAGCTCGACCCAGATGAATTTTCCATGCGTATCGGACATTGTCGTCTCCTATGGGGGGTTTGGCGGGTGTTTCGGCAAGCGCCCGCCGCAGGGCGCGGCGGCACGTTCGTTCAGATCAAGTCCGGGCGAGCTTTACGACTTGCGCCGGAACTCCGATGTCATGAAGGTCTTGAATGTGCCGTCCGGCTGCCTGACGCTGCCGGAGAAACTGCGGTGATTGTCATCATGCAGCACCAGCACGTCGTGATAGGTCGCGGTGCCGCCGGAACCGTCGAAAGCGGGGCCTTCCGCTTCCAGCGTCAGGGTCTTGCCGTCCTCTTCCAGCCAGCCCTTGTAGACCCAGAGATGCGTCATCATCGACCCTACCCAGGTGCCGACAAAATTGCCCTTGGCCGGATCGAACCCGACCGTTATGACGGCCGTCATCCGGTCGCCGTCAGGCATCCTGCCGGTGCCTTCGCCGATGACCCACAACCCGCCGATGGAGCGGACGGTCTCCGTAAAACGCTGGTCCGGATCATCAGGATCGTATCCTTCATGGCCGGCAACCATTACCCAGTCGCCGACGAGCCTAGACAGGAATTCGTGTTCCTTCTGCGGCTTGACGCTTTCCATTTCCATTGTCGTCTCCTCCTCTCGTCTTGCCGTTTTCAGTGGCAGCAGGATGCGGCTTTCGGCGCGTCCTCATATTGGTCGTGGCGGCGCACCCAATCCATTACACCCTCTTCATTACGGCCTTTTGGCACCAGATCGAGCAGCATCAATGTGCCGAGCGTCTGCTCCGCGCCGCGGGCATAAGTGGAATAGGTGTGATAGATCTTGCCGTCCTCGCCCCTGGCGAAAACGCTGATGCCGTGCAGGTCCTTCAGGTCGCCATAGGGCGCCATGTCACGGTAATTGTAGGTGATTTCGCCGCTTGCCATATCCTCGTCGCGAAACGAGGCCTGATAATCGTAATTGAAATCCGTGCCTGCGGCTGAAACCCAGGGGAATTTCCAACCCATGCGGTTTCTGTAGCTTTCGATCTTTTCAAGCGGTGCCCGCGACACCGCGACGAAGCCAGCATCGCCATGCTTGAGATGGATCAGCGCGCCATCGACGTGATCGGCGAAGAAGGAGCAGCCAACGCAGCCCTCCTCCCAGTCCGGCGCCAGCATGAAGTGGTAGACGATCAGCTGACTGCAATCACCGAACAGCTCCTGCAGCGATTTGGGGCCGTAGGGCGCGTCGAAGATATAATCCTTCGTCACCTCCTCCCACGGCAATGCGCGACGGGCTTCGTTCAGCCTGTCACGAGCACGGGTCAATTCCTTTTCCTTCACCAGCAGATCGCGGCGGGCCGCAAGCCACTCCTCTTTCGAAACGACGGGATGAGACATGATCTTTCCTCCTTGGATCCGTCCTTCACCTCGGCGCCGCTCCGTCCCAACGGCCGGCACCGCCTATTTCTGTGCTGAAAGGCAACAAACAGTCTGCAGAGCACCAAGTTCCGCTTGACTAATTAGGTTGATATCAACATATTTAGCGCATGTCAAACGTCAGCGTGATTCCTTTTGCGACAACCATTCTCGTGCGTGATTCCTGCCTGTGCCTGCATGCACAGCGTGCGGCACGGGCGCTGGCACGGCTGTTCGACAATGCGTTGAAGCCGGTGGGCATCAACAATGGTCAATTTTCGCTGCTGATGTCGCTGAACCGCCCGGAGCCGCCGCCGATGGGGCCGGTCGCCAATCTTCTGGCGATGGACCGCACGACGTTGACGGCGGCGCTGAAGCCGCTGGAGCGGCGCGGGCTGGTCAGCATCGAACAGGACCCGAAGGACAAGCGCGGCAAACGGCTGCGGCTGACGGCTGACGGGATGGCCGTACTCGCCGCCGCGTTTCCGATATGGGAGCAGACCCATGCGGAAATCGAAGCAAAGATTGGAAGCGGTGACCCTGAAAGACTGCGCCGCGACCTCATCGATCTTGGCTGACAGGGGCGGAGCGCCCCGGCAAGACTGTCATCCGGTTGTCGCGCCGGAGAGCGAAACTGAACGAAACGCAATCCAGGAGGAATGATCATGCGTGCAATCGTTTTTGTAAAAGCCACAAAAAGCAGCGAAGACGGCGTGATGCCGACGACGGAACTGATGGAGGCAATGGGGAAATTCAACGAAGAACTGGTCAATGCCGGCATCATGCAGTCCGGCGACGGCCTGCACCCCTCCTCCAAGGGTAAGCGCGTGATCTTCGACGGCGACAGCCGCACCGTGATCGACGGTCCCTTCCCGCACACCAACGAGTTGGTCGCCGGTTTCTGGATCTGGAACGTGAAGGACATGGACGAGGCGGTAGAATGGGTAAAACGCTGCCCGAACCCGATGTTGGAGCGCAGCGAAATCGAAATCCGCCCCATGTTTGAAATGGAAGACTTCGGCGACGCGGTGACACCTGAAATCGCCGCTCATGTCGAAGAACTGCGGGCGCGTGTCGGCAACCAATGACGCCAGCGGGCCGAACGAGCCCGGCTGAAAGGATCAGGTGCGGCATCGACTACCTCTCCCACCGGGTAGGCCTTGCCGCATCGCCCCTTCCCACCCTTCTCAAAGTGGGTTGCAACGGATCGCCGCCGCTGTTAATGGTCGGGCGGTTCAACCCGTTTCAAGAAAGGAGGCTTCGCATGGATATTTCCTGCTTCTGGCGCAATCGTCAGCTCTGCCACCTTTTTGCCCTGCGGACACGTTTGCAGGGCTGACCGGAACACCACCCTCTGGTTTGCCTAAAAGGCCGCGCAGGACGCAGTTCGTCTGCCATTGCGCATAGTTTCACGACGGATCACCGATAACCGAAACCCCGTCCTGCACGCGCAGGCAACGGTGCGGGTCCGTCTTCGCCAGAGACGACATCATGACCATCATTACGCTGCGCAACCTCGGTATCATCCTTGGCAAACCGCTTTTTTCCAATCTCAGCCTCACCGTGAATGCGGGCGACCGCATCGGCATCGTCGCCGCCAATGGTTGCGGCAAGTCCACCCTGCTCAATTGCCTGGTGGGCGACATGGAGCCCAGTAGCGGCGACATCACCCGGCTGCGCGGGCTCACCCAGTCCATCGTGCGCCAAAATCCGCCTGCCGCCCTGATGGAGCTGACCATGCGGGAGGCTGTGCTCTCCGCCCTGCCGGCGGATACGATCGATAGCGAAAGCTGGCGCGCAGACATCATCTTCGATGACATGCTGGTGCCGGAGCCGTTTCGCGAGCGTCGCCTGAAAGAACTGAGCGGCGGCTGGCAGAGGCTTGCCATGCTGGCCACGGCCTGGATCACAGAGCCTGACGTGCTGCTGCTCGACGAGCCGATCAACCATCTCGACCTTGAAAAGATCAACGTGCTGGAAAGCTGGCTGGGCGCCCTGCCGCGCGACACGGCCGTCATCATCGTCAGCCACGACCGCGCCTTTCTCGACAATGTCACGCGGACGACGCTTTTCCTGCGGCCTGAGAACTCGGCGCTGTTTCGCCTGCCCTATGGCCGTGCGCGCGCGGCGCTGGAGGAGGAGGACGCCGCCGATGAGCGGCGTTTCCAGCGCGACATGAAAACCGCACAGCAGTTGCGCCGGCAGGCGGCCAAGCTCAACAATATCGGCATCAATTCCGGCAGCGATCTCCTGACCGTTAAAACCAAGCAATTGCGCGAGCGTGCGGAAAGGATCGAGGAGAAAGCGCGCCCTGCCCATATCGAACGATCCGCCGGCAAAATCCAGCTCGCCAATCGCGGCACCCATGCCAAGGTACTGGTAACGCTGGAGGATGTGGCCGTCTCCACGCCGGACGGAACGGTGCTGTTTCGCACCGGCCGGCAATTCATCCGCCAGGGCGACCGCATCGTCATTCTCGGCCGCAACGGTGTCGGCAAGACACGGCTGATGTCGCTGCTGCAGGCGGCGGTGACGGGTGATGGCCATATTCAGGAGGGCATCAAGGCCACGCCCTCGCTAGTAGCCGGATATGTCGACCAGTCGCTTGCCGACATCGATGACGACAGCACGCCGGCGACGCTTCTCTCGCATCGCTTCGACATCGGCGACCAGCGCATCCACGGCCTGCTCGCCGGCGCCGGCATTGACATGGAAATGCAGAAACGCCGGATCGCCACGCTCTCAGGCGGGCAGAAGGCGCGACTTGCCATGCTGGCGCTCAGGCTGGCGGAGCCGAATTTCTACCTGCTGGACGAGCCGACGAACCATCTGGATATCGAGGGACAGGAAGCGCTGGAGGCGGAAATCATCAGCCGTGAAGCCAGCTGCGTCTTCGTTTCGCATGACAGGAGTTTTGTGCGGACGGTAGGTAACCGCTTCTGGCTGATCGACAAGCGCAGGCTGGTGGAAGTTGACGACCCGGAAGCGTTTTTCGCTTCCGCCTGACATCATCGGCCCACCAAGAGGATGAAACAGAGAACGCCCGTCAGCCCAGCAGGCTGGCGAGGCGTGGATCACCGGCAAAATCCGCGGCCGAAAAACCGGTTCGCCGCATCGGGAATTCGCACAGCGCCTGCACCCCGGTTTTCGAAAGATGGATGCGCCAGCTCATCCGCTCCACCGGCGATTTTTCGGCAAAGGCCTTCGGCGACAGGATGGCAATGTTGAGGCCGCCTGCCGGATCGCGCACCGAGCGGTAGAGGATGGCCTCGATCCGGGCGAGACGCGCCTGATCCGCCAGTGTCTGACAAGCTTCGTAATTCGTGGGATCAGTCCACAGGGCCTCGTCGCGGTTGAGTGCCGGTTCGGTCAGATCCAGCGCGGCATCGGTGGCGACGCGGGCGGCAAAGGCGGAATAATCGGCTGGATTGGCAGGCAGCGGCGTACCGGGCGATTCGGCGTAAAACAGCAGCCGGTAAAAGGCCATTTCAGCAAGCGCCGTTTCCACCTTCGCGGCGGCGTAATAAACGCCTTCGGTATAACCCGCGCGGCGGAACCGCGAGCCATGCGGATAGGCTGCGCCATAACGGAAGGGCGTCGCGAGAAGATAATCAAAACCGGCGCATTCGGGTGGAAACGGCCGCTTGCTCGCCTCCAGAATATCTTCCAGCAGCGATTGCTCTTCCACCGTATCCACCAGCTTCATGGTGGAAACCTTGTGCTGCGCCTCCACCAACCGCCAGTATTTTCCCGCCGCAGCGCGTTTTTCAGACAGGAGCGCGTCGGGCGTCCAGATAGGAGAGGACATCGATCAATCCGGTAATGGTAATCAGCTTGTCGGCAGGTACGGCGCCGAGCGCCGTATTATGATTGCGCAGCCAGCTTTTCGCCACGGCCTCGTCGCCGCCGGCAATCGCATCCAGCGAACGGAAAACCCGGATCAGCAACACAGCCAGTTCAAAGGATTTGGCACCCGGCTCCAGCAGGAAATCAAGCCGCTTCATACGCGACACCGTGGGCGCGGAAACGCCAAGAATATCCGCCGTGCGGGCGGCATTCAGGCCGAGCCGCTCCGCGGCGGCGATGACAGCCTTGGTGACGACCCTGCCTTGCGATGCGGGGTCCGCCGTGGCCTTGGTGTGAATATTCATGGGTCTATCCTTTCCTTGGAAAGAATATAGCACATTCCTTTCTGCAAACAAGAAGGGCGGAATGAACGCAGGAATGACGATCCAGTGCCCAAGCCTGATATTTATCGTGTGCAGGGCGCCCCGCCCCGTCACCCCGGACTAGATCCGGGGTCCAGCGCGATCAAGTCCTTGATCGCGATAGACTCCTTTCAAGGCGCAGACGCGCCGGGGCCTGGATGCCGGATCTAGTCCGGCATGCGGAGGAGACGTCGCGGTCCACTTCAGGCCGGGATGAACCCGCCCCACATTTCAGACCTGAAAAATCAGGCTACCGAGACCGGCACTTCCGTGGAGGTGCGCATGGCGTGGCTGTAGGGGCAGACGATGTGCGCAGCAGCAACCAGTTTTTCAGCAACTTCGCGCTCGACACCAGGAATATTGGCCTTCAGCGAGACTTCGATGCCGAAGCCGCCGCCGTCTTCGCGCGGGCCGATACCGACGGTTGCCGTCACAGTGGTGTCTTCAGGAATCTTTACCTTTTCCTTGCCGGCGACGAATTTCAGGGCGCCGAGGAAGCAGGCGGAATAACCGGCTGCAAAAAGCTGTTCCGGATTGGTGCCGCGGGCGCCATCACCGCCCAGTTCCTTGGGAACAGTGAGCGTGACGTCGAGAACGCCGTCTTCCGACTTGGCGTTACCGGCGCGGCCACCGGTGGCAGATGCTTTGGTCGTGTAGAGAATTGGCATGACATTACTCCTTCGGGTTGGCGTTGAGGCTCTTATAGCGAACAATTGAATTGTGCGCAATATAATTTTGCACATTGAATGCGAATTCGTTTTTTGCGATAATTTTCACGAAATTTCGCCGCGCATCCATGCGGCAGGAACCGAAAGCGGGGGCCGATTGTTCCCTCCCCGGTTGATTTTGGAGCAGGAAAATGGGTGCAGAGGGCGACGACAAGAAGATGGAAAGCCTGCTGAGGCTGGACCAGCAGATATGTTTTGCGCTTTACGGCGCGGCGCATGCCTTCACAAGGGCCTACAAACCGCTGCTCGACCCAATCGGGCTGACTTATCCGCAATATCTGGTCATGATGGCGCTATGGGAGAAAGAGACCTCGACCGTCAAGGCGCTCGGCGAAATGCTGGGGCTCGATTCTGGCACCCTTTCCCCGCTGCTGAAAAGGCTGGAGCATGCGGGCCTGATCACCCGCAAGCGCGGGACGGTGGACGAACGACAGGTGCTGGTGGCCCTGACGCCAAAGGGCGCGAACCTTAAAAAAGAGGGCGTGAAGATCATGGCGGCAATCGGCAATGCCACTGGTTGCGGTCTGGAAGAGCTGGTGCAGATCCGCGACCGGGTGAATGCGCTGAAGGACAGCCTCACCCGACCCTGACGTAACAAAAAAGGCGGCACGGAGCCGCCTTTTTTCATATGAAGAAGTCTCGGCTCACTGCCAGACCACGACACGCGCCTTCTGCGGCACGCGGTCGTAGAGATCGATGACGTCCTGGTTCATCAGGCGCACGCAGCCGGAGGAGACGGCCTTGCCGATGGAGTTCCATTCCGGCGAACCGTGCAGGCGATAAAGTGTGTCCTTGCCATTCTGGAAGATATAGAGCGCGCGGGCGCCGAGCGGGTTCTTCAGGCCCGGCGGCATGCCGCCGTTCTTGGAGGAATATTTGGTGAGTTCCGGCTGGCGGGCGACCATTTCGTCCGGCGGTGTCCACTTCGGCCATTTCTGACGCCACTGGATGACGCCCTCGCCCGACCAGGCGAAACCTTCGCGGCCAATGCCGACGCCGTAACGCATGGCGCTGCCGCCCGGCTCCACCACGTAAAGGAAGCGCGAACGCGTATCGACGACCACGGTGCCTGGACGTTCGCCCGTCGGATCAACGACCCGCTGGCGGTAATAACGCCGGTCGATTTTCTGATACGGCACGGCAGGAATGACGTAACCGCCATCCTCGACCGAGCCGTACATGACGGCCAGTTCCGCGTCGCTGACGCCGGACGAGAACATCTGGCGGAAATCGCTGCCAATGGCACTTGCCTGCTGGCGGATGGCGTCTCCCGTGCCCGATGAGGCGCAGCCTGCGAGAAGCGAAGCGGAAGAAAGGCCAAGAAGGGAAAGAAAGGTGCGTCTGGAAAGATCTGTGTCGGTGCTTGTCATAAGGCCGGTTTGTCCCACATTTCGAACGGCTAGATCGCCGTTGTACGTCATTTGTTCCGTATCATGCGTATTGCGAAAATAGTTAACCGACCGCTAAAAGCCAGTCACAAGCTGCTGGCGGAATGGGTCCCCTATCTCTTTCTTTTAGAACGTGTTCAGATAACCACAATCTGCGCACCCTGCGGCACGCGCTCATAGAGATCGATCACATCCTGATTGAGCATGCGCACGCAGCCGGAGGACGTCGCTTTACCGACAGACTGCCAGTCCGGCGTGCCGTGCACGCGGTACAGCGTGTCCTTGCCATCCTTGAAGATATAAAGCGCGCGTGCGCCGAGCGGATTGTTCAGACCCGGCGTCATGCCGCCATTGGCGGCGGAGATGGAGGCGAGTTCCGGCTGGCGCTTGACCATTTCATCGGGCGGCGTCCAGCGCGGCCACTTGGCCTTCCACTGGATCTTGCCACGGCCCGACCAGGCGTAACCGTCACGTCCCAGCCCGACGCCATAGCGGATGGCCTTGCCGCCGGATTGAACGAGATAAAGGTAATGCTGCTTCGTATCGACCACGATGGTGCCAGGCGCTTCCGCCGTCTGGTAGCTGACTTCCTGCCGGAGATAACGCGGATCGATGCGGCCATAGGGAATGGCCGGCAAGGAGCGATCCTCATCGCGGATCGGGCCATACATGACACGGTGCAGCGGATTGGAGACCGGCAGACCATAGGCCACCGCCTGGCCTTGGCTCTGACCCTGGGGCACATTATAGCCCTGCACCTGCGGGGCCTGCAGCCCCTGGCCGCGCACCGGCGGGCCATATTCCTGATGGAAGCGGGTTCGGAACAGATCCGGCGGGCGCGTCGAAAGCTGGCCCGGCTGCGGCGGCAGTTCCGGCTGGCGATTGGAGCTGACGGAATTGAAATTGAACACTGGCGCCGTTTCCCTGACGAAGACGTCCGGATCCATCCGGGTCGTATCCGTCACGAAAAGGCAGCCGCTCATCAGGGGCAGCAGGGCAAGCCCGACCAGAGAGGCCGCCCGGCGACCGTTTTTCAAAAGGAGTGCTATCATCTGAACCGCTTCATGGAATCCAATCTGAGGCCATGATGGACCGCGCGGCTGGCGCGAAGCTGGCGTCGGTTTTTCAAAAAAAATCGAAGAACTGCATTTTTTCTCTTGAAGCTCTAGTTGCTAGAGGTGCCAGATTGGCTGTCGAGTGGAATTCAGGAGCGAAACCATGAATATTTCGACACGCGGCAGTTTGAACGGGGAACCGGAGGCCCTGACCTTTTCGGTCGGTGGCATGGATTGCGGCAGCTGCGCGGCCAAGATCGAAACCGCGCTGTCGCGCCTGCCGGGCGTTGCCGACGTCAAGGTGTCAGTGGCCCGCGAGCGGCTGAACCTTTCGCTTGCCGAAAACAAAACCCCGGTGGAAAAAATCGAGGATACGTTGCGCAAGCTCGGCTTCAAGCCCGCTCTGCTGCCGCGCGAAAAAGCGCCCGCAGCAAAGGTGGAGGCCGATCATCACGACCATTCCTCCTGCGGCGGTCACCATAATGACACGCCCCAAACGGCTATTGAAAACAACAATGCGCTGACCTTTTCGGTCGGCGGCATGGATTGCGGCAGCTGCGCGGCCAAGATCGAAACCGCACTGTCCCGCCTGCCCGGCGTTGCTGACGTCAAGGTGTCGGTGGCCCGCGAGCGGCTGAACCTTTCGCTTGCCGAAAACAAAACCCCGGTGGAAAAGATCGAGGATACGTTGCGCAAGCTCGGCTTCAAGCCGGCCCTGCTGCCGCAGGAGAAGGCCGCGCGCGAAAAAACGCCGGATCAAAAGCACGAACACGATCATGATCACGCGACATGCGGTGGCCATCACGATCATGATCATTCCGGTCATGATCACTCCGGGCATGATCATTCCGGCCACGACCACGCGGCGCATGACCATTCGGGAGACGAGCAGCATTCCTGCAACGGGCATGACCACGATCACTCCGGCCATGATCATTCAGGTCACGATCACGGACACGACCATGCGGGCCATTCCCACGCTGCCGCACCTGCCGCCGCAAACCAGAGCGCCGAGATAGGGCACGCCCATGGCGCGGACGAAAAAGGTGCATGGTGGCGCACCGCCAAGGCGCGCAACACCTTTACCGGCACCATTCTGGTCGCGATTGCCTATGCGGCGGAACTGACCTTCCCGGCCTGGGGTAGTTACGCCTTCATCGTCGCCACGCTGGTCACGCTCTTCCCGATCGCACGCAATGCCTTTAATGCTGCCCGTTTCGGCGCTGTCTTCACCATCGAGATGCTGATGACCATTGCCGCCATCGGCGCGATCATCATCGGCGAGGCGGAAGAGGCGGCTATCGTCGTGCTGCTGTTCTCCGTCGGCGAATTGCTGGAAGGCTTTGCCGCCGCCCGCGCCCGCTCCGGCATCAAGGCGCTCGGTTCACTGCTACCGAAAACGGCGATGGTGGAGGAAAACGGCGCGCTTCGGCAGGTCTCCGCCGATCAGGTTCGCATCGGCCAGGTGGTCGTGGCGCGCCCCGGCGACCGTATCGCCGCCGATGGTGTTGTCATCGACGGCCAGTCCAGCGTCGACGAATCGCCGATGACCGGGGAAAGCATTCCCGTCGCCAAGGACAAGGGCGACCGCGTCTTTGCCGGCTCGATCAACCATGACGGTTCGCTGCGCATCCGCGTCGACCGTGCGCCGGAAGACAACACCATCGCCCGCATCATTACGCTGGTCGAAGAAGCACAGGATGCCCGCGCGCCGACCGAGCGCTTCATCCAGAGCTTCTCGCGTTATTACATGCCGCTGATCGTCGCGATCTCGGTGCTGACCATCATCGTGCCGCCGCTCGCCGGTCTCGGCGACTGGGATACCTGGATTTACCGTGGTCTCGCGCTGCTCCTGATCGGTTGCCCCTGCGCGCTGGTCATCTCGGTTCCCGCCGCCATCGCCTCCAGCCTTTCGGCTGCGGCACGCCACGGTATGCTGGTGAAGGGCGGCGCGGTCATCGAAATGCTGGCGCGCACCGAAACCGTCGCCTTCGACAAGACCGGCACGCTGACGCTTGGTGAGCCTGTCGTGACGGATGTGATCACTGTTGATGGCAACGAGGCCGAGCTGATTGCGCAGGCCGCGACCATCGAGAACGAGTCGAGCCATCCGCTCGCCCGCGCCATCGTCAATCATGCCGAAAAGGCCGGCGTCAAGCCGCTGCCCGGTTCCAACATCAAGGCGATTTCCGGTCGCGGCATGCAGGGCAATGTCGGCGGCAAGGACCTGTTTATAGGCGCACCGCGCTTTGCGACTGAGGTCGGTACGCTTTCAAAGGACCTCTCCGATCGCATCTCTGCGCTGGAAAGCGAAGGCAAGACGGTGGCTGTCGTCATGGCCGGCGGTGCGGCAAGCGGCCTCTTCGCCATGCGCGACGAGCCGCGCAAGGATGCCGCCGAAGGCGTCAAGGCGCTGAAGGAAATGGGCATTTCCTCGCTGATGCTGTCGGGTGACAATGCCCGCACGGCGCGTGCCATCGGCAACAAGCTGGGCCTAGAAGCGCGCGGTGAACTCCTGCCGCAGAACAAGGTCGAGGAAATCCGCAAGCTTGCCGAAAAGAAGACCGTGGTCATGATGGGTGACGGCATCAACGATGCGCCGGCCCTTGCGGCGGCCAGCGTCGGTGTTGCCATCGGCTCGGGCACGGACGTGGCGATGGAAGCCGCGGATGCGGCGCTGATGCGCAACAATGTCGGCGATGCCGCCCGCCTCATCGGCCTCTCGCGCGCCACCATGAGCAATATCCGCCAGAACGTAGCGATCGCGCTCGGCCTGAAGGCGGTGTTCCTGGTCACAACAGTTACCGGCCTTTCCGGCCTGTGGCTTGCCGTCTTCGCCGATACGGGAGCCACGGTTCTGGTGACGGCCAATGCCATGCGGCTTCTTGGATATTTTAACCGCAACAAAGCCTGATCGCAGCCCCTCCCCAACCGGCCGGGCCCCGTTAATCCGGGCTCGGCCGGTCTCATTTTCAGCGTATTGACAAACTAATTGCGTCCAATAAATACCGCGTACCGCCGTTTTCCACGCGCGTGACAACCGATTCCACGCGAGGGAGCGCTGAACTTGGCTGAGACTGGCTATAACCGCATAGCGTACCGCGCGATCAAGATCGGCGGGAACATCGTCAAGGTTATTTTCTCCATCGATCTGTTCATCCGGCCCGGCAGGAGAAAGACGCTCCCGCAGCATCAGCCTGCCAGACGCAGCCCAAAAACGGAAAAAGCCATCCCTCGCATTATCTGGCAGACGAATTACTCCAATCGGGTCACGACGCCGATCTATGCGAATTTCCTGTTCAACCGCTGGCTGACGCCGGAATTCGAATATCGTTACCATGATGACGAGGCGTGTCAGGCCTATATCGACCGCCATTTTCCCGGACGTTATGCCGACGCCTTCCGTCGCCTGCAGGTGGGCGCCGCCAAGGCGGATTTCTGGCGTATTCTGGTGCTGCTGCAGGAAGGCGGCATCTATCTCGATATCGATTCCAATTTTGCGGCCCGCCCCGAAGATGTGATCGACCCGCAGGAAGAGGCCGTTTTCATCGCCATGAAAAGCGGCGAGATCACGAATTACTTCATGGCCTCCAGGCCCGGCCACCCGGCGCTCAGGCTGATGGCCGACCGTATTTCCCGGAATATCGAAGACGGAACGCTCGCCAGCGTCTATGACATGACCGGCCCGACGGTGGTGCATGCCGTCGTCAAGGAACTGGGGCTTCCGGTCCGCAACTACCGCGAAATGTGCACGCAGGGTCAGTTCACCAACAAGCGCGCCCAATATGCCGACAAAAAAGACGGCGCATGGTGGGCGGAGCAAGCCAAGACGTCCATCGTCAAGAACTAGGGCATCTCCGGTAAACGTGCGAAGCGGTCTGGCCGGACGTGCTCCTCAACCCCAGACGTTCCTAGACAGCGGCACAGTTCGCATTTCAGACGAAGGCGTTGAAAAGCCGGATGCTTTCCTCCACCGCATGCGGCACCACGCCGTTATGGGTGCCGGGCAACAGCTTCTTGTCGACCCTGAAACCCGAGGTCAGGGCGCGGTCCACAAAAAGCTGGTGATCGGCGTCGAAAGGTCGTTCCTCCGTGCCGCGCAACAGCAGTGCCGGACATTTGAGGCTGGGGCCGAAACAGACGGAGGAGCGCATGATGAATTCGCGTTCGTTGGTTTCGTCGAAACAGATCTCCTCGCTATAGCGGTTGAAATAGCGCCATGAATTGACGCCAGCGGATATGGGGGCCGCAGCACGGAATTTACGGCTCATGGCTGCCAGAAGCGTGAGCGTGCCGCCGTTGGAATGGCCGGCGATGAAGAAGCGAGCTCTGTCAATGCCGGGAAGATTTTCAAGATAGGTGGCCGCCGCCAGCGCATCCGAGGTTTCGTCGTAGAAGCCTGAATAATTGCCGTTCTGGCCGTTTTCGCCACGAAAGGACGGTAGCAGCACAACGAAGCCCGCTTCCCAATATGGCTTCATCAGCGCCCAATGGCCATCCCCGGTGGCGTTGCCGCCGTGCAGGAAGAGGACGGCCGGTTTCAGTGTTTTTGACGGCTGGTAGTGGGAGAGCCAGGCGACAAGTTCGATCGAGCCATCCGGCCCGCCACGATAGGTGACACGCTCCGCCCCGGGCGGTGTGCCAAGCGCCGAGGATTTCTCCGGCGCCGCCATCTTGCGCAGCAGGTGGGTGTGGAAACGTCGGCGAGCCTCCGCATAATCCTGCCGTTCCAGCGGCAAGACTTCAGGTGTCGGAATGCCCGCTTTCACGGCGGGCGGCAGGATAACCGCTGCTGACAGCCCCATTGCGCCAGCGAGCAATCCGCGCCGCGTCATGCCCGGCGAGATCGTGCCGCTCTCTTCCTGTCCGAAGGGTGAGGAAAGAAAGCGTTTGTCTGCCATATTGTCACCTGACGAGGATGGTTGCATTAGCAGTTCAGCACTGCGGCGGGAGGCTGTCCAATCACGGATTCGCGAATGACAACAATGTATTCGCAGCCATCGTGGCAATTTCTGGACGTCGCCTCGCCCCGACTGTGACGCCCAGGGAAATAAACAGGCGATCGTGCCACCCTAGCCTTCCACACCGTCGATCATCGCCACCAGTGTTGAAAGCCTGTCGGCTTCGGCCGGCAACTTGTCGGCGCGCAGCCGGGCAATGCGGGGGAACCGCATGGCGACGCCGGATTTGTGGCGGGTAGAGCGGTTGATGCCTTCGAAGGCAACTTCAAGCACGAAACCGAAATCCGGCGTGGCGCGCACCGCCCGCACAGGGCCGAAACGCTCGACGGTATTGTCGCGCACGAACTTGTCCAGCACCTCCAGCTCCGCATCGGTGAAGCCGAAATAGGCCTTGCCCACGGGAACAAGCTGTTCGCCATCCTCGCCTTCCGCCCAGACACCGAAGGTAAAATCGGAATAATAGCTCGATCTTTTGCCGTGGCCGCGCTGGGCATACATCATGACGGCGTCGATATTGTAGGGATCACGTTTCCACTTGAACCACGGCCCCTTGGCGCGGCCGGCCTGATAGGCGCTGTCGCGGCGCTTGATCATGACGCCCTCGATGACCGGATCGGGCGGTGCGGCGCGTAGCGTATCGAGCTCCTGCCAGCTGGAAAAGCCGATCAGTGGCGATAGATCGAAGCGGTCATGCGGTGCATGTTCGATAATGTCAGACAGCCGGCCGCGACGCTGCAGATAGGTCTGCGCGCGGATATCGCTCTCGCCGTCGAACAGCAGGTCATAGGCGCGGATAAAGGCGGGATAGTCGTCCAGCATCTTCGCCGTCACCGTCTTGCGGTTCAGTCGCTGCTGCAGGTCGGAAAAGGTTCGGGTGAGATTGTTGGACCGTGCCGTGCCGCCAATCAGCAGCTCACCATCCATCACACCTTCGAAATCGATCGCGTCAAGAACGTCAGGGAAGGCGCCTGAAATATCGTCGCCTGAACGGGAATAGAGTTTCCGTGTCCCACCGGCGCGGGACAATTGCACACGAATACCGTCCCATTTCCATTCGGCGGCGTAGTCGGCGGGGTCCAGCCCATCGAGGTCGCCATCCGCCACCGGCGTCGCCAGCATCACCGAATGGAAGATGGCGGGCGTTGCCAGCACCGGGCGGTCCGCCTTACCCTCGAGCCATGCGAAAAGCGGCGTATAGGGCGGCGCCAGCCCGTGCCAGAGGGTTTCGATCTCGATGATGTCTTTCCCCGCAAAATCCGCCAGCGCCTGACGCGCCAGCCGGGCCGAAACACCGATGCGCAGGCTGCCGGTGGCAAGTTTGAGGAAAGCGAAACGAGAGGACGTATCGAGCCGATCCAGGAGATCACGCACCGCACCGCGCACCTCCGTACGGCCAAGCGAATTCATCAGTGTCACCACTTCACCAAGACGCGGATCCTGTGCCTCTGAATCGTCAGCACCGCCGATATTGCCCCAGACCAGCGAAATGGTTTCGGCGAGATCGCCCACATAATCATAGGAATAGCGGAACAACACCTCGTCCATGCGTTCCAGCACCAGCTCGCGCAGCAGGGCCGGTTTGACGCTCTTGAGGTCCAGCGTGCCGGCAATGGCCGCCAGCCCGTAACCCCGGTCGGGATCGGGCGTATCGCGGAAATAATCGGTCAGCAGCTTCAGCTTGCCATTGCGCGACGGGGTGAGAACCAGGCGGTCAAGAAGGGTGGCGAAGGCTTTCATCTCAATCCCCCTCGTCCTCGTAACCAACGAGATGCAGTGGCTTGGCGGCGATGCCCTGCAATTCGCACCAGCGCACCAGCGCCTCCTCCCGGCCATGGGTGACCCAGACGGCCTGCGGGGAAATTTCCTTGATCGTCTCCAGCAGTTCCGGCCAGTCGCAATGGTCCGAGATCACCAGCGGCAATTCCACACCGCCCTGCTTTGCCCTCTGCCGCACCATCATCCAGCCGGACGCGAAGGCAATCAGTGGTTCGTTGAAGCGGCGCGCCCAGCGCTCCTGAAACGCCGAGGGCGGTCCGACGACAATCGCGCCCTTGAAGGCGGAAGGATCGCTTTTTTCCAGTGTTGCGGGCCTGAGATCACCGAGATCGATACCCTGCGAGACGTAATAATCGCAGAGCCGCGCCAGCGCACCGTGGATATAGATCGGCTCGGCATAACCATTATCGCGCAGGAGCCTGATGACGCGCTGCGCCTTGCCCAGCGAATAGGCGCCGACAAGGTGCGTCCGCTCGGGAAACTGTTTGATGGAGGTGAGCAGCTTGGCCGTTTCCACACGCGGCAGCGGATGATGAAACACCGGGAGGCCGAAGGTGGCTTCGGTGATGAAGACATCGCAGGGCACCGTCTCGAAGGGGGCGCAGGTGGGGTCGATACCGCGCTTGTAATCGCCGGACGCCACGATGCGCAGACCGTTCATTTCCACGGAAATCTGCGCCGAACCCAGGACATGGCCCGCCGGATGGAAACCGACGGTGACGCCGTTTACCTCCACCATCTCGCCGAATGCGACCGCCTGCTCGCTGCCACAGAAATCCTCGCCATAACGGATGCGCATAATATCCAGCGTCTGGCGCGTGGCCAGCACCGCGCCATGGCCAGCGCGGGCGTGATCGGAATGACCATGGGTGATGAGCGCCCGCGCCACGGGCCGCACGGGATCGATATAAAAATCACCCGTCGGGCAATAAAGGCCCTTGGGCGTGGAATTCAAAAGCTGTTCCGGCTTCATGTTCATTGAGATAGGGCCGCCCGCGCGAATCTAAAGTGCTGCGAGCATAACGCGGAACGCGCGTTAAATTTCCAATGGGCGCGTTTTTGTTTTGCGGTCGCCTCCCTGTCATTTCGGCTTTGAGCCGGGACTGTATCGAGTTGTCGCCGCGGTTTGCACACAACATCAGCGCAAGACCGACTTAGAGGACAATCATGAGATTCGAGTTTGCAGAAACGTATCCTATCGGATACATTCTATGACGAACGATTTCGAGAAATCGGCAGAGTTCGACGAATGGCTGAAGGCTTTGAAAGATCGCACCGGAAAGGCGCGAATTCTTCATCGCCTTACCGCGGCCGAGCACGGGAATTTCGGCGATTGCGAGCCGGTCGGTGGGGGTGTTTCAGAAATGCGCATCCACTGTGGTCCGGGTTATCGGGTCTATTTCACACGCATTGGCAAGAGGGTGTATTTCCTTCTGGTCGGCGGAGACAAATCCTCGCAGAAGCGGGACATAAAGCGGGCAGTCGAGATGGCGCAAACAATAGGAAGGAATGACCGTGACGCAGTTTAGCAAATTCGATGTGTCGGACTACCTGGATAGCGATGAAGCCATGCTCGAATACCTGGCAGTGGCGATGGAAGACGAGAATCCCGACGTCTTCATCGCCGCCCTTGGCGCGGTCGCCAGAGCTCGCGGAATGTCGCATGTCGCGGATGCCGCAGGTCTCGGCCGGGAAAGTCTCTATAAGGCACTTAAGCCCGGTTCGAAGCTCCGCTACGAGACCGTGCAGAAAGTCCTGCATTCGCTAGGCTTCCGACTGGCCGTCGAAAAGTCATCGAACGCCGCGTAAGGCGGCGTTCACACACCGACCCTTCGCGCCCTACTCTCCCGCCACTTCCGCCGGCTTCGCCTCAACCGCAGCCGGTAGCCGCACCGGTTTCAGCATCAGCGCCGCCGCAAGGCCGATGGCAGCGGTTGCGGCGGCCGCGAAGAACAGCGGCGTAAACGCATCCGAGTAAAGCGAGGCGACGGCGGCCTGGGAGGCTGCGGGCAGTTCCGAGAGGATTTTCGGCGTCAGTTCCTCGATTTTGCCGACGCCGGGAATATCCACCGCCACACCTTTGAGGCTTGTGGATACGATGGCGCCATAGACCGAGATGGCGATGGCAGCACCACCCATGCGGGTCAGCGTTACCGCTCCGCTTGCCGCACCGATGTCAGCCTTGGGGGCCGAGTTCTGCACGCCGATGATCGGAGCCTGCTGGCCGAGGCCGACTGCGAAACCCTGCGCCAGCATCAGCACCGCGATCAGCCAAAGCGGCGTTCCCGCATGCATCTGCGTGAAGAGCAGCATGGCGATGACGTTGATTGTCAGGCCCGCAACCGAGAAGGGCTTGTAGACGCCGGTGATCGAAATCAGCCGTCCGGCCGAAAGCGAACCCATGACGATGCCGCCAGTGACCGCGATGAAGAACAGGCCGGCATGGGAGGGGGAAAGGCCGGTGGTCGTCTGCAGGAACAGGGCATAATAATTGACCATGCCGATGCCGATGCCGCCGCTGGTCAGCGAAACGATCATCAACAGCGGAAAGGTGCTGTCCTTGAAGAGACGCAGCGGCACCACCGGTTCCGGCGCGCGCCGCTCCACCTGCACCCAGAGGAACGCGGCGATGACGGCGAAGGCGATGATGCCGAGGCTGGGGGCCGCGATGAGCGAGCCGAACAATTCGCTGCTGTCCGCCCAGAAGACCACGCTGGCAATGGTGGCCGCCAAGAGGACCGCACCGAGATAATCGATCTTCGGCTGGCGCGCCGGGCGTCGGTAAGGCAGCATCAGCGCCAGACCGGCAATAACGATGATGCCGAGCGGCAGATTGATCAGGAAAATCGACCGCCAGCCAAAGAGATCACTCATCGTGCCGCCGAGGATCGGGCCGACACTGCCCGATGCCATGATGGTGAGGCTGGAATAGCTCTGGTAACGGGCGCGTTCACGCGGTTCGAACAGATCCGCATTGACGGAAAAGATCGACACCATGATGCCGCCGCCGCCAAGGCCCTGCAACACGCGGGCAGCAATCAGACTGTCCATCGACCATGCCAGCCCGCAGGCGAGCGAGCCGAGCGTGAAGATGACGACCGCCGCGATCATCACATATTTCCGGCCGAACAGATCGCCGAGCTTGCCATAGACGGGCATGACCGCGCTGGTCGCCAGCAGATAGGCAGAGCCGATCCAGCCGAAACGCTCCAGCGCGCCGAATTCACCGACGATGGTGGGCAGTGCCGTCGATACGATCTGGTTATCGAGGGTCGCCATGAACATGGCCAGCATCAGAAACAGAAAGACGATGAGCCTGCGGCGATGATCCGACACAAGCGGCGCCACGGGGGCGGTGGACATATCCATGAAAAATCTCGTTGGCTTCAGGCAGATTTACTGTGACAATTTGTGTGCTATCAGCATATATATGTCAATGGCAAGTTTTTGACATCTGTGCTATTGCCGCTAAACGTGATCGGAAAACAGCATCGAAAGGGACGATGAAGCGTGGCGACTGAGGAAAACTGGAACGAGGATCTGCCAGAGGACATCAAGCGGATCGGCAATACGATGACGCGCATGCGCATCATGATCGGCCGCCGCATCATCGGCCGCATGGCGCTTGCCAGGCTCGCTCCAGGTCTCGAACTTTCCCATATCGACGTGCTCGACATTCTGCGCCGGGCGGAGGGCGATGTGACCGTGGGCGCGATTGCCGAGGGCATGCGCATCGATCCCTCACGCGGCAGCCGGGTTGTGGCCGACATGGTCGGGAGAGGGCTGCTGAAACGCGGCGTTTCCCAGCAAGACGCCCGCCGCAGCATCGTAGAGATCACCCCGCTCGGCACCAGTCTTTTGCAGGAAATGCGTCGGACGAAGATGAGCGTTATCGAGGACGTGATGGATGGCTGGCCGGCGGAGGATGTGGAGACATTCGCCCGGCTGTTCGAGCGGTTCATCGACCGTTTCGAATGCCGGCTCTCGCCCGATACAGACCTCCTGCCGGATCAGAAAAAATCATAGTTGGCGCTGCGATCCACAGCTTCACTTTAAGAGGGCAAGACCGTAACTTGCCGCCATCTGACAGGTTGAAGGGGTAATTTCGATGTTGACGATTTACGGTGTCTACCGTTCCCGCGCCACACGCACATTATGGCTGGCGGGCGAACTCGGCATAGCATTCAAGCATGTGCCTGTGATACAGGCCCGCCGTCTTGCCGATCCGCTGGCTGCGGATGCGCCGCTCAACACGCTGTCTCCGGACTTCCTGGCCGTCAACCCGATGGGCACCATTCCCTGCATCGAGGATGACGGCATGGTGCTTTACGAATCCATGGCCATCAATCTCTACCTCGCCCGCAAATATGGCGGACCGCTTGCGCCGATCGATCTGAAGGAAGATGCGGCGATGCTGCAATGGTCCTTCTTTGCTGCGACCGAAGTGGAGACGAATTCGCTGAAGATTTCCTCCGCCATCGCCGAAGGCCTGTCGGAAAGTGATAGCGGCAAGGCCGTGATCGATGTTGCCGGCCGCCTGCTGAAGCGCCCCTTCCGGGTGCTGGAGCAGCATCTGTCCAGTCATGATTATCTGGTGGGCGATCGCTTTACCGTCGCCGATCTCAACGCGGCGGAAATCGTTCGTTACGCACAGGGCCACAAGCCGCTGTTCGACGCCCATCCAGCTCTGAAGGCCTGGCTGGATCGTTGCCAGGCCCGCACGGCGTTCAAGACGATGTGGGATACGCGCGCGGCCGAGGCGGCTTGAGCGGTTAAGCCCCTTACCCCTCCGTGATGCTGGACCTGATCCGGCATCCAGCCAGCCCAAGTCCTTGGGCTGAAAGGACCCTTCTCGCCGCGCAGACGCGCGTCGGCTGGATGCCGGCTCAGGGCCGGAATGACGGAAATACTGAGCCTCTCAGCCCCTCTCCCCCGCGAGCGCGCGCTGGACCGCCGGCCGGTCGTTCATGCGGCGGAAGTGGTCGTGCACCTTGGGGAAACGGGCAATATCCACGCCGTCGCTTTCCAGCCATCCGGACATGACGAAAAGATAGGGATCGGCCACGGAATAAGCAGTGCCCAGAACCCATGGGCCATGCAGCATGCCGTGCTCGATCAGTTCGAAGCACTCGCCCATGGTCTGCGGCACTTTCGCCTTCATATCCTCAAGCGAGCTATCCTTGCTCGCCCAGCGACTGCCGCGCCGGCCGTGGGCATGGGCGACATGCACCGTCGAAGAAATGAAGGCGTTGAAGGACTGCATCAACGCGAATTCGAAGGGATCGTCCAACGGCGCGAGTTTCTTCTCGGGCGCCATCTGGGCGATGAAGGCGAGGATGGCCGGCGTCTCCGTCAGCACGCCGCTTTCCGTCGCCAGTGCCGGCACGCGGCCCTTGGGATTGATCTTTAAAAATGCCTCGGAGCGTTGCTCGCCTTCCGCGAAATTGACGCGGTGGGCCTTGTAAGGCAGGCCCGATTCCTCCAGCACAATATGGCTGGCGCGGGAGCAGGAACCGGGGGATAAAAACAATGTGAACATGGATATGCGACCTCCAAAGCAATGAAGCGCCCGCTTCTTCCTCATGCGGACACCGCCCCGCGAGGGCCATGGGGTGGCCGTCACGTGCGGGGCGCGTCATCATCGTGCCGGCAAACGGCCGCGTCAAAGGTTATTTAGAGACCGACGACCCTGATATCGCCGACATGGATGCCGTTCCAATTGCGCATCTGCCGGTTCGCGATGCCGCTCAGCGCCTGTTGTTCGGCACTGCCTTCGTCGAAATAGCGGGCGAGCAATGCAGAAACCATGGCTTCCGCCGCACGCGTCGTGCCGTCTTCGCATTTCACCGCCATGGCGATGCCCTTTTCCGGCAGGGCGGCGACGAAGACGCCCTCCGCGCCGGTCTTGGCGAAAATCTTGCCCGGCGCGATCTGCATCAGCTTCGTGCAGGCGCGGCCGGTGCCCGCCACATAGAAGGGTTCTGCCATGCAGGCCTCCATGAGCCGGCGCGAGGCGCTCGCCCGGCCGGCTTCCAGCCCCCTGCCCGTCGCCATCTTTGCGAAACCATGTGCCAGCCCTTTGAGCGGCACCGCATAGGTCGGGATGGAGCAGCCGTCCACGCCGCAATTGTCGTGACCCAGCGCAGCACCCGTCAGGCTCTCCATCGTCGCGCGGATTTCCTGCTGCAGCGGGTGGTCATAACCGACATAGCCCTTGGGGTCCGTTCCGGTATGACAGCAGGCGCAGATGAAGCCTGAATGTTTACCGGAGCAATTATTGTGAAGCGCCGTCGGCTTTTCCAGCGTGCGGGCCTGATGGATGATGGTTTTCTGGTCGGAGGACCAGTGCGCGCCGCATTCCAGCGTATCCACATCCCTGCCCGCCTTGGCGAGCATCGAAGCGGCAAGTTCCACATGTGCGTCCTCGCCGGAATGAGAAGAACAGGCAAGCGCCAGCTCGCGGCTGCCGAATTGATAGGCATCCGCAGCACCACTTTCCACCAGCGGCAAGGCCTGCATGGCCTTGCAGGCCGAACGCGGGAAGATGCCACGTTCCACATCTCCCGTTGAAAACAGCACGCCGCCATCGCCATCCACCACTACCGCAAGGCCCCTGTGGCGGCTTTCCACGAGATTGCCCCTGACGACTTCGACGGTAACGGAATTGTTCATTCTCTCAGCCTCAAAAAATTCTGATTTTATGTTGTTGATACCGCAATTGATTTTTCGATGCACGGGGCCATCAGTGAAATTTGCAAAACGTCTGTTACTGGCGATTGCCATTATCTATCTGCTGCCGGCTTTGGCGTCGGCCGGACTGTGGGCCATGAAGGACCATCCGCGCGGCTGGAATGCCGCCAGATGGTCATCGTCAGGCATGCTGCCGGCGGCTTCGAGCGACGGGCAAGCCGCCGTCTACGTCTTTTCCGCCATGACCGGCGGCTTCAAGGGCTCGGTTGCCAGCCACGCCTGGGTCGTTCTGAAAAAGCCGGGCGCTACGAGCTATGACCGTTATGACAAAGTGGGCTGGGGCACGCCGATCCGCCATAATGGATATGCGGCGGACGCCTATTGGTATTCCAACATGCCGCGCCAGGTGGTGGCCATTCACGGCGCAGAGGCGGAAAAGCTGATCCCCAAGATCGAAAAGGCGATTGCCGATTATCCCTATGGCAAGCCGGGCGGCTATCGCATCTATCCCGGCCCCAACTCCAACACCTTTGTTGCCCATGTGCTGCGCAGCGTGCCCGAACTCGGCGTCGTGCTGCCGCCGGATGCGGTCGGCCGCGACTATCTGCCGGACGGTGCATTTTACCACATCGCCGACGACTGGAAGGATGCAAGCGTTTCGCTCGGCGGCCTGTTCGGCATTTCGGCGGGTGCGCGCAGCGGCTTCGAGATCAACTTCCTCGGTCTCGTGGCCGGCATCGATTTCGCCCGGCCGGGCGTGAAGATACCGGGGCTCGGTTATTTCGGCGTGGCGGGCGTCAGGGCTTGAGCCATCACGTTTCAGTGGCCTGAGCGGCGCGTCTGGCGCGGATGCTCTGGGCGATGAAGACCCGTGACAGGCCGTGATAAAGCGGTTCGCGAGAGAAAAGCCGAGACGTCAGATATCCGAGCATCGATGCGGCCATGATGGGTATGACGCCTTCATGATTACCGGTCATTTCGAGGATGATGACGAAGGCTGTCATCGGCGCCTGCACAACGCCGGCAAAATAACCCGCCATGCCGACGATGGCGCCAAGGCCGATGCTGGTGCCGAGCAAGCTCGCCATGGTGCTGCCGAAACCCGCACCGACCGACAGAGACGGCGCGAAAATGCCGCCGGGGATGCCCGACATCATGGCAAGGAAAGTCGCCGCCAGTTTTTCGATGAAGAAGAAGGACGGTGCGGCTTGCCCCTCTATCGCCGCACGGGCCTGCTCGTAACCGGTTCCGAAGGTCGCTCCGCCTGTTGCGATGCCGAGGACGGCGGAAGCAAGGCCGCAGGCGGCGGCAACCGCCAGCATTCGCTTCAAGGGCATGGTCTGGGCGAAACGGCGGATACGTGCAGAGAGGCGCAACGCACCAGCGCTGAAAAGAGCGCCAAATGCACCACCGCCGACACCGCAGACAAGCACCAGCAGCCAGTCCATCGTCGTTTTCGCCATGACCGAGCTGGTGCCGAAATAGGTATAGCTGCCGACCAGAGCCAGCGATGCAAGGCCCGACAGGATAACGGCCGTCAGCACAAGACCGTTGGCGCGGGATTCATAAGTCTTACTCATCTCCTCGATGGCAAAGACAATGCCTGCGAGCGGCGTGTTGAAGGCCGCCGCAATGCCCGCCGCCGAACCGGCTAGGATGAGGCCCTTGGCCTGCGCCATGCCGCCCCAGCGAGCGGCCTGCAGCATGATCGAGGCCCCCACCTGAACCGTCGGCCCCTCACGGCCAATCGACGCTCCTGATAACAGGCCGGCGACCGTGAGCACCACCTTGCCGAAAGCAAGCTTCAGCGACAGAAGCCGCGACCGATCCGCATCGTCCCGCAGGTGCCGGGCGGCGATGGCCTGCGGAATGCCGCTACCGCCAGCATTGGGGAAAACCGTGATCGCGAGCCAGGCGCAAAGGGTGAAGCCGAGCGGCGTGATGATGAGCGGCAGCAGAAACTTCCCTTCGCCTGAGGACGTCGCTGCGAAGAAAAGGTGCTGGGCGCGATCGGCAAGCCAGGCGAAGCCGACGCTGATAAGGCCAACTGCAATCGCGCCAATCCAGAAAACCGCCCTTGGCTTCCAAATCCGCCATGAACCCCAGACGACACGGGAACGGCGGAGCATTTTCAGCTTTTTGTAGTCGACGGGCATGGGGATCCAGATCAGTGATTTCGGCAGAGGCAGGCGGAAAGACCTTTTATCTGCCTGCCGACCGAGCTTTGCAAGTTTTGGATTTGACTTTTACCGAGCGTCGCGACATCATCTGCATCGCAAATGCAACGCACGGAGAGACAAGATGAAAACCGCAACTTTGCCTTCGCTGCGTGTGACCGCGGATTTCCGCGAGGCGGCAGAAAGCGTGCTGAAGGACGGCGAAACGCTATCGTCATTTGTCGAGGATTCGGTCCGCAGGCAGGTGGAAATCCGCAAGTCGCAGGCGGAGTTCATTGCGCGGGGGCTGGCGTCGCTTGAGGAAGCGGAGCGCACTGGCGTCTATTATAGCACCGACGATGTTCTTTCGATGATGCAAAGAAAACTCGATGCTGCAAAAGCCGCTAAACGGAAATGACATATCAGCTTCGTTATACCGAAGAAGCACTGGCGGATTTCGATCGCATCTATGATTGTCTGATCGCATACGACATCAATGTGGCCGAGAAGGCCATTCACGCCATAAGAGCAGGATTAGACATTCTCAGCGATTTTCCCTTCAGTTGCCGTAAGGCGTCTTCTGAAAATGGGCTGATACGTGAACTCCTCGTGCCGTTCGGGTCATCCGGCTATATCGTGCTGTTCCGCATCGACGGCCCGGAAACAGTAACCATTGCCGCCGTTCGCCACCAGCGCGAGGATGATTATCATTGACCTCACCGGTCGCTGACAGCCGCGCGTGGGTTCACCCACGGCTCCTGATTGGAGCGCGGCAGCGGGGTCTTGCCGAGAATGTGGTCCGCGGCCTTTTCGCCCGTCATGATGGAGGGGCCGTTCAGGTTACCATAGGTCACGTGCGGGAAGATCGAACTGTCTGCAACGCGCAGGCCCTCGACACCGATCACGCGGCATTCGGGATCGACAACCGCCATCGGGTCGTTTCTGTCGCCCATGCGGCAGGTGCCGCAGGGGTGGTAAGCGCTTTCCAGATGCTCGCGCAGGAAGGCATCGATCTGCTCATCGGTCTCGATATTTTCACCGGGCTGGATTTCCGGGCCACGGAATTCGTCGAATGCTTTCTGGCCAAAAATTTCGCGCGTGAGGCGCACGCAATGGCGGAATTTCTCCCAATCCTCTGGGTGGCTCATATAGTTGAAACGAATGACCGGCTCATCTGAGGGATCCGCGGAGCGCAAGGTGACGTTGCCGCGCGATTTCGACAGGTTGTAGCCGACATGCGCCTGAAAACCATGGCTTTTCGCCGCCGCCTTGCCGTCATAGGAGATGGCGACGGGCAAGAAATGATACTGGATGTCAGGTTGCTTGAGCCCGGGGGCGGAGCGCAGGAAGGCGCAGGCCTCGAACTGGTTGGAAGCACCGAGGCCGCCTTTCGACAGCAGCCATTGCGCACCGGCCACACCCTGCCAGAACCACGGAAGCCACGAATAAAGCGAGACCGGCTTGGTGGAGACCTGCTGGAAATAAAACTCCATATGGTCCTGGAGATTGGCGCCAACGCCGGGGCGATCCGCCTTTACTTCGATGCCCATGTCTTTCAGATGGGCGGCGGGGCCGATGCCCGAGAGCATCAGCAGCTTCGGCGAGTTGAAGGAGGAGGCCGAAACGATGACCTCGCGACCGGCCTTGATGGTCTCCACCACACCCCTGCGCTCGATCTCGACTCCCACGGCGCGGCCGTTCTCGATGACCACCTTGCGGGCAAAACCGTTGACCAGCGTGACATTGCCGCGCTTCAGCGCCGGTTTGAGATAGGCATTGGCGGCGGACCAGCGACGGCCATTGTGAATGGTCTGCTCCATCAGGCCGAAACCTTCCTGTTTGGAGCCGTTATAGTCATCCGTCAGTTCAAACCCCGCCTGAGCGCCGGCCTGAATGAAGGCGTGAAACAGGGGGTTATTGACCGGCCCGCGCTGCACATGCAGCGGCCCATCCGTGCCACGCCAGCCTTCCTCGCCGCCATGGCTATGTTCCATGCGCTTGAAATAAGGCAGCACATCCGCATAGGCCCAGCCATGCGCGCCGAGCTCTTCCCAGCGATTGAAATCCTCGGCATGGCCGCGCACGTAAACGAGGCCGTTGATGGAGGAGGAGCCGCCGATGACCTTGCCACGCGGGGCGGTGATGCGGCGATTGTTGAGATTGGGCTCGGGTTCGGAGAGATAACCCCAATTGTAGCGCTTCATGCTCATCGGCCAGGCGAGAGCCGCCGGCATCTGGATGAACGGGCCGAAATCGGAACCGCCGGCCTCTATGACGATGACGGAATAGCGACCATCTTCCGACAGGCGGTAGGCGATGGCGGACCCTGCGGAGCCGGAGCCGACGATGACGTAATCTGCTTGCATTGTTGCTCTCTCCGATGAGAGGTTGTTCCGATCAATTGACTGTCAGGGGGTGGGTTACCCCCCTCTGAACCTCAATAAGGCGCTTCCACCTTCCCCGTGCTCACATAAACCGTCTTCAACTCGCTATAATGCTCCAGTGCCGCCGCCGAATTCTCGCGTCCGAAGCCGGATTGCTTGGAGCCGCCGAAGGGGATTTCCACCGGGCAGAGATTGTACGTATTGATCCACAGCGTGCCCGCCTCCAGCTGATCCACCACGCGGTGGGCGCGGGCGAGATCGGCGGTGAAGACGCCGCCGGCCAGCCCGAATTCGGTGGCGTTGGCGCGGGCGAGAACCTCTTCCTCGTCATCAAAATCCAGCACACACATGACGGGCCCGAAGATTTCCTCGCGGGCGATCGTCATGTCGTCGGTCACGTCGGCGAACACGGTGGGCTGCACATAAGCGCCCTCACCCGCGACATTGTTGGGGATGCCGCCGCCGGTGATGAGCGTCGCACCTTCCGCCTTGCCCTTTTCGATATAACCGAGAACCTTCTCCTGCTGGGCCTTGGAGACCAGCGGGCCGAGATGGGTGGCGTAATCGAGGGGATCGCCGAGGATCATCGCTTCCGTGCGGCTTTTCAGGTTTTCAAGGAAGCGGGCCTTCGCCTTTTTCTGCACGAAGACACGCGTTCCGTTGGAGCACACCTGCCCGGAGGAGTAGAAATTGCCGAGCATCGCACCGCCGACGGCGCTTTCGATATCGGCATCATCGAAGACGATCAGCGGCGACTTGCCGCCCAGTTCCATCGTGACATGCTTCAGATGCCCGGCGGCAGCGGCGGCCACCTTGCGGCCGGTCGGCACCGAGCCAGTAAGCGAGACCTTCGCCACATCCGGGTGATTGACGAGCAGCGGCCCCGTATCACGATCCCCCTGAATGACATTGAACAAGCCTTTGGGCAGACCCGCTTCGATAAGGATTTCAGCAATCTTCAGCGCGCCGAGCGGGGTGTTTTCCGAAGGCTTGAAGACCATGGCATTGCCGGCGACGAGCGCAGGCGCGGCCTTCCAGCAGGCGATCTGCTGCGGATAGTTCCACGCGCCGATACCGACGCAGACGCCGAGCGGCACACGTTTCGTATAGGCGAAATCGCCGCCGAGCGGGATGTAATCGCCATTCAATGCTGATGGCGCGATGCCGCCGAAAAATTCGAAGGCATCCGCACCCGAGGTCGGATCGGCGACGATGGTTTCCTGAATGGGCTTGCCGGTATCCAGCGTTTCCAGCGTCGAAAGCGCCTCATTGCGTTCGCGCATGATATCGGCGGCGCGTTTGAGGATGCGTCCCCGCGCCATGGGGCTCATTGCCGCCCATTCCTTCTGGGCGCGCTTGGCCGAGGCGATGGCACGCTCGACAATCGCCGGCGTTGCGGCGTGAAGCCGGGCGATGATCTCGCCGGTTGCGGGGAAGATGCTGTCGAACGGCGTGCCTGTATTATCCTCGACATAATCGCCGTCGATGAAATGCGAGGCTTTCGGCTGCGCCCTGAGTGGCGTGGCGATGGTCATGTCGAAGTCTCCTAGAGAGTGCGGATGGACGGCTTGGCGCGCTGTCCATCGGGAAAGGATCTGAGCTGCATGTCGAAATAGTCTTCGACCAGCGCCGGTGCAGAAGCGAGGCCGAGCGGGGCGGAACGCAAGCTGTGCCTGATGTAAAGCCCGTCGATCAGCGCCGCCGCCCCTTCTGCAATGCGTGCGGCATCATCGGGCGGGCAGAGCCGGTTGAGGCTTGCCATGAGGTTGGAGCGCAGGCGGCGGGAATAAATCACCAGCAGCCGGCGGGTTTCTTCCGAGCGCTGCGCCTCAACGTAAAAGGCAAGCCATGCCGCCACCGTTTCGGGCGTGAACTGGTCGCTCTGGAAGGAGACATGGACGATGGCGCTCAGCCTTTCGCGCGGGCCGGAAGCACGGGTCAGCGCCGCCACCGCATCACGCCTGAGATCACGCAGCAGGCTGCGAATGGTCTCCAGCAGGAGCTGCTGCTTGCTGCCGAAATAATGATGCGCAAGCGCCGCCGACACCCCCGCTTCCCGGGCGATGTCAGACATTGTCACATTCAACGAGCCATGATGGCCTATGGTGCGTAGCGCCGCATCCACAAGCGCTTTTCGGCGCAGAGGCTCCATTCCGACCTTGGGCATGACGATCTCCTTGAGGGCGGCAAAATATTCTTGATTGACTGATCAATCAATAAAAAATGCGCCATTCCGTGTCGCTATTTTGCTGTAAATCAATTCTTTCTCATCGGACGGACCCTGGTTTCGGCAATGGCCGGCGCGTGAGGATCATCTTCATGCTCCCGGCGCGGTCACGGGGGAAAAACTAAACCGTGATATACTGCGAATTGGGAATGGAACACGTTCCGTGCTAATATCCCAGCTGATACAAATTTCGCTGGAAGCGGCGCCAGACGAAAGACAATAAAAACGCCCGCCCTAGACCAAGACGGCAGCCGATACCCATCCGGGCATCGAATGACCGTTCGCAGTGTTTAAAGAAGGGAGTGATATCATGCCAATGGTGACAGTATCGATTTCCCCGGAACAGGCAGCGAGAATGCGCGAAGCCGTCAATTGCGGGGCTTATGCATCCGGTAGCGAGGTCGTCAGGGAAGCGCTGCGATTATGGGCGGCGTCTGGCGCACACGGTATGGGCGCGAAGTCCAGGGAACCCGTGGAAGCCGACCGGGAGCGGGTGAACGTGGCTGATCTCTATGCCGCGCACTCAGGACATGTCCGCCGGGCGTGAGGCCCGGCTACTACCCCATATATCAAGGGGGTTGCAACAAAACGTTCATCAAAGCTTCACAGACGTGAAAGCTTTTGTTGACCTGTAATCTGCGATTGTTCGCCGCAAAAGAGAAAGGCTCTCCTTACGTCAGCCACGGAAGGAAAGCCGTAATAGCGGAGAACAGAAATGCAGGCCGTTACGCTGGAAAACGATGCCGTAAGGCGATTTGCCTCCGGGCACATGTTTCCCATGGCGAAGCTCGTGCTGGAAACCGCGTTTCAGCCGATCGTCGAGGCGACGACGGGCACTATTTTCGGTTATGAATCACTGATGCGCGGCCACGACCGGCTCGGGTTTTCCGATCCGCTGGCGCTTCTCGACCAGGCGGCGCAGGGCGGCGAACTCAAAGCTTTCGAGCAGATGCTGGCGAGCCGCGCGCTGGCGAAATTCTCCACCCTGCCTGACTTCTCCTCCGCCACCCTGTTTCTCAACCTCGATGTGCGGCTGATCGCGCAGGGCGACGCCATTCTCGACAAGCTTGTGGGCCATCTGGCGCGCGCGGGTATTCCCCCCTCCTCCATCTGCTTCGAGCTTTCCGAACGTTTCGACAATACAAGCGTCCCCGAATTCACGACGCTGATTGCCCGCATGCGGAAAGAGGGCTTCAAGCTGGCGATCGACGATTTTGGCGCGGGACACGGCGAGATGAAGCTTCTGTGCGATTTTCCGCTGGACTATCTGAAGATCGATCGTCACTTCATCACCGGCGTCGATCATCTGCCGCGCAAGCAGCATCTTGTCCGCAGCATCGTCAATATTGCCCATGTTCTGGGGGTGCGGGTCATTGCCGAGGGCATTGAAACGGAAGCGGAGTTCCTGACGTGTCGCGAATTCGGCGTCGACCTGGTGCAGGGCTGGCTGATCGCCAGGCCAACGGTCTTCACCAGCGAGTTGCCGGAGAGCTTTCCCCACATCAACCGCATCGGCGTGGCGCGGCGAAACAGCCAGACTCTGGATGAGATCCTGATCCGCCGTGAAATCGAACGACTTCCCACCGTCTTCGAACATGACAGCGTCGACAGCGTCTTCGAGCTCTTCCGGAGAAACCCGCAGCAGGCGTTTTTTCCGGTTCTCAATGCCAACGGCGAACCGCGCGGCGTCATCAACGAATATCATCTCAAGGAATATATCTACCGACCCTTTGGCCGTGACCTGCTCAAGAACAAGATCTATGAGCGCACCATCTCCCATTTCGTCGACGCCGCGCCGATCGTCGGTCTCGATGCCGATGCCGACCAGTTGATGAACATGTTTGCCAGCATGGGCGGCAGCGCCTGCATTATCCTCACCGAAAACATGCGTTATGCCGGCATCGTTTCCGCCGCTTCGCTGATCAAGGTCATCAATGAAAAACAGCTGAAGATGGCGCAGGACCAGAACCCGCTGACGGCACTGCCGGGCAACCGCGCGATTGGCGGCTTCATCGCCGACCGCTGCAGCGACGGCGACGAGACACGTTTCTTCTGCTATTGCGACTTCGACAATTTCAAACCCTTCAACGACAAATACGGCTTCAACGCCGGCGACCACGCCATCACCCTGTTTTCAGCCCTGATGCGCCGTTACTTTTTTGCCGGCGACTGCTTCCTCGGACATATTGGCGGTGATGACTTCTTCATCGGCGTGCGCGACTGGGCGGTGGAAGACCTGACGGAAATACTCGAGCGGCTGCTCAGCGATTTTCACGACGATGTCGCGGAACTGTATTCGGCCGAGGATCGCGAGGCGGGCTGCATGAAGGGCCAGGACCGGCACGGCAATGAGCGGGACTTCGCGCTGCTGCGCTGCTCCATTGGCGTTCTGAGCTTGCCCAAAGGATTGATCATCGCCAATCCCGAGCGCATCGGCAGCGAGATCGCGGGTGTGAAGGCGGCTGCGAAGGAAAATGACAGCGGCCTCGTCATCCGGGTCTTCGGCGAGACAAATTGACACCAGTGACAAACGGCCTTCTTCCCTAAGCGGCGCATCTGACCTACATCTTCAGGCGACGCCGATAGTGAGGAGTTGCCCCTGACCATGCCCGACCCCAAGACCCTGCCCGAAAAAATGCGTTTCATCGACCTTCCCTCCCATGGCGGTCCGGAAGTGATGCGTCTTTCGCAAGCGCCTTTGCCGAAGCCCGCGAAAGGCGAGGTTCTGGTGAAGGTCGAGGCAGCAGGCGTCAACCGGCCGGATATCGCGCAGCGCCAGGGAACCTATCCGCCACCGAAGGATGCAAGTCCGATCCTCGGCCTTGAGATCGCCGGCGAGGTTGTTGCGCTTGGCGAAGGCGTCGATGAATTCAATCTTGGCGACAGGGTCTGCGCGCTCGCCAATGGCGGCGGTTATGCGCAATATTGCGCCGTTCCCGCTGGGCAGGCCCTGCCCTTCCCCAAAGGCTACGACGCCGTCAAAGCCGCAGCCTTGCCGGAAACCTTCTTCACCGTCTGGGCCAATCTCTTCCAGATGGCGGGCCTGACCGAAGGTGAAACCGTGCTCATCCACGGCGGCACCAGCGGCATCGGCACGACGGCGATCCAGCTTGCCAAAGCATTCGGCGCGGAAGTTTATGCCACGGCGGGTTCTGCGGAAAAATGCGAGGCCTGTGTGAAGCTCGGCGCCAAACGGGCGATCAATTACCGCGACGAGGATTTCGCCGAAGTCGTGAAATCCGAAACCGGCGGCAAGGGCGTCGATGTCGTTCTCGACATGATCGGTGCTGCCTATTTCGAAAAGAACCTTGCGGCGCTGGCCAAGGATGGTTGCCTGTCCATCATCGCCTTTCTCGGGGGCGCCGTGGCCGACAAGGTCAACCTCACACCGATCATGGTCAAGCGCCTCACCGTCACCGGCTCCACCATGCGCCCGCGCACGGCGGACGAGAAACGCGCCATCCGTGACGATCTCGTGGATCAGGTCTGGCCGCTGATCGAAAGCGGCCAGGTCGCACCGATCATCAACCGCGTCTTTACACTGGATGAGGCTGCGGAAGCGCACCGGCTGATGGAAAGCAGCAGCCATATCGGCAAGATCGTGATGCGAGTCGACTAGGTGCTGCAGAGTAAGTTCTCAGTTAGCCCTCTTGCATTACTCACGAATCGTACTACCTTCTAGTTATGTTCAACGTATCGGAAGGAGGTGATCCAATGTCTAGTGAGATTTCGGTCTCTGGTGCAGGCAATGGAAAGGGTGTGTTTTCGACGGGGCAGCCCTCGTTGTAAACCTCTTCTGCCTTCGGAACGTTGAGAAACAGTCCCGGGTCTGTAAACAGGACCAAACTCATGGAAGGGTCGCTCAGGCGGCCCTTTTCCGTTTTTGCTTATTGCTTCGACTATTGAGAAATCTGCGCTTCGAGTGCAGGTGCGGTTCTCTCGCGACGAGAAAATCTCCTTAATCAGATTGCAGTTCACCGCCGTTGAAACCATCGACGGTTCTGGGTGTCGTTACCCCCCTCTGTCCTGCCGGACATTTCCCCCTCAAGGGGGGAGATCGGCAGGAGGCTTTCTTGCCACTTCATTTCCAACCGTCGAGATGCGCGAGACCTCGCCACGGAACGATCTCCCCCCTTGAGGGGGAGATGTCCGGCAGGACAGAGGGGGGTAACGACACCCAGAACCGTCGATGATTTCAACCGTGGTGTAACGTGGAATCGGAGTAAACGTGGCGCGCGTTAGAAAGCGACAAACCATCGACCCTAAACGGCGGTCACCTCTTCCTTATTTCTTCCCGAACACCTTCCACCGCGTCGGGCGGAACCGCAGTTCGGCACCCACCGCCACGGCGGCGTTGAGCGGCACTTCGATTTCGAGGTGGTAGGGTTCATGGCCGTTATTGGCGATGTCGATTTCGGCGATGCGGGTGCCGGCCAGGCGGCGACAGGTGGTGACCTTGCCGTAAAGCGCGTCATTTTCGTCCGTCAGCACCACGTCTTCCGGCCGGAAGAACAATTCGCCCTCGCCTGCGCCGCTTTCGTTTACGCCGATGCTTTCGCCCTGGAACAGCACATGGCCATCACGGATGGTGACCGGCAGGCTGGAGGATTCGCCGATGAAGGAGAAGACGAAGGGCGAGTTCGGCGTGTCGTAGACGTCATCGGCGGTGCCGACCTGCTCGATCTTGCCCTGACTCATGACGACGACGCGGTCCGCCAGTTCCAGCGCCTCTTCCTGATCGTGGGTGACGAAGACGGTGGTGTGGCCGGTGCGGTCGTGGAATTCGCGCAGCCAGCGGCGCAACTCCTTGCGCACCTTGGCATCAAGCGCACCGAAGGGTTCATCGAGAAGCAGCACCTTCGGTTCGATGGCGACGGCGCGGGCGAGCGCCACCCGCTGGCGCTGACCACCCGAGAGCTGCGAGGGGTAGCGTTTTTCAAGCCCGGAAAGGTGCACCATGTCGAGAAGCTCGGACACGCGCTTACGGATTTCCGCTTTTGGCGGACGCTTGGCGGAGGGTCGCACCTTCAAGCCGAAAGCAATGTTGTCTGCCACCGTCATGTGGCGAAACAGCGCGTAATGCTGGAAAACGAAACCGACATTGCGCTCCTGCACGGTGCGGTGCGAGGCGTCTTCGTCGCCGAAGAAAATCTGGCCCGTCGTCGGCTGCTCAAGACCGGCAATCAGACGCAGCAGCGTCGTCTTGCCGGAACCGGAAGGACCAAGCAGCGCGATCAGCTCGCCCGAGCGAATGTTGAGCGACACATCGTTCAGCGCCGGAAAGCGATCAAACTGCTTGGTGATGCCGGAAACTTTCACTTCCATGAAGATGCCTTTCAATGCTTGCCGGCTGCGTTGCCCGCGCCAAAGCGTATTTCGAGAATGGTTTTAAGAACGAGGGTCACCAGAGCCAGACCGGCAAGCAGCGTCGCAACGGCGAAGGATGCGCCGATATTGTACTCATTATAGAGTATCTCGACATGCAGCGGCATGGTGTTGGTCTCGCCGCGAATATGGCCTGAAACCACCGAGACAGCGCCGAACTCGCCCATGGCACGGGCGTTGCAGAGCAGCACGCCATAAAGCAGGCCCCATTTGATGTTCGGCAGCGTGACGTACCAGAAGGTCTGCCAGCCGGATGCGCCAAGCGAAATCGCCGCCTCCTCGTCACCATTGCCCTGATCCTGCATCAGCGGGATCAACTCGCGCGCGACAAAGGGAAAGGTGACGAAGATGGTGGCGAGCACGATGCCCGGCACCGCAAAGAGGATCTCGATGCCGTAACTCTTCAGCCATGGGCCTAGCACGCTGTGCGAGGAAAACAGGATGACGTAGACCAGACCTGATATGACCGGAGAGATCGAGAATGGCAGGTCGATCAGCGTGATCAGGAATGCCTTGCCCTTGAACTCGAATTTCGCGATGGCCCAGGCGGCCGCTACTCCAAAAATGAGGTTGAGCGGCACCGAAATAGCGGCGACGAGCAGCGTCAGGCGAATGGCGGAAAGCGCATCCGGCTCGAAAATCGCCTCCCAGAAGCTTTCCGTGCCCTTGCGGAAGGCTTCGAAGAAGACCGAAACCAGGGGCAGGACGAGAAATGCGGCGAGGAAGACGAAGGCGATGGCGATCAGTGCCAGCCGCGCTGGCAGGCTTTCGCTGGCGGGATCGCGAAACGGACGCGGCGTGGTGCGGGAAACAGTCTCAGACATAACCGTACCTCTTGCGGCTCCAGGCCTGAATGAGATTGATGAGGAACAGCATGGCAAAGGAGATGATCAGCATGATGGTGGCGATGCCAGTCGCAGCCGCATAATTGAACTCCTCCAGCCGGATGACGATGAGGAGCGGCGCGATTTCCGAGACGTAGGGAATATTGCCGGCGATGAAGATGACCGAGCCGTATTCTCCGACACCACGCGCGAAGGCCAGCGCAAACCCCGTTAGGATGGCGGGTGTGAGGCTCGGCAACAGAATGCGGGTTATGGTCTGGAAACGATTGGCACCGAGCGTTGCTGCCACCTCCTCCACCTGCCGGTCGATCTCCTCCATCACCGGCTGCACGGTGCGCACCACGAATGGCAGGCCGATAAAGATCAACGCGATGACGATGCCAGTCGGCGTGAACGCAATCTTGATGCCATAGGGCTCAAACAGCGAACCGACCCAGCCGCGATTGGCGTAAAGCGCCGTCAACGCAATGCCCGCGACCGCCGTTGGAAGCGCAAAGGGAAGGTCCACGATGGCATCCACGAAGCGGCGACCGGGAAAGCGGTAACGTGTGAGAACCCAGGCGACGATGACGCCGAAGACCACATTGACCAATGCGGCGAGGAACGCCGTGCCAAAACTGACGCGCAACGCATTCAGCGTACGGCTATCCGTGGCAATCGCAATGAAATCTGCAAAACCGAGTTTCGCCGTGGACCAGATAAGGCCGCCAAGCGGAATAAGAATGATGAGAAACAGATAGGTGACGGTGTAACCAAACGTCAGGCCGAAGCCCGGTATGACGCTCGACTGCCGCCACTTCCACCTGCTTCCGGAAATATTATTGCTCATCAAGGCTCCGGATAATCTTAGTTTTTGAACATTCCCGGGACAGTCAACCGAGGTCCGCCTGTCCTGGAGGTGCTCTCTGGGAGCCGGTATTCCCCCGGCGCTTATTATAAAGTATCGACCGGCACGGCGTCCGGTCGATCAGGTTCTGATTTGTCTTGTCCCGTGGGACGGGGTGACTACGTTTCACCCCATCATCCACTTACTTCGCGGGCTTGTAAATCTGGTCGAAGATGCCGCCGTCACCAAAATGTTCCGGCTGCGCCTTTGCCCAACCGCCGAAGATCGGGTCGTCAATGGTGACGAGCTTGATGTCAGGCAGCTGCTTGAGCAGGTCCTTGGAGACAACGGCCGGGTTGGACGGACGGTAGAAGTGCTTGGCCGCAATATTCTGGCCCTCGTCGGAATAGAGATATTGCAGATAGGCTTCGGCTGCCTTGCGGGTGCCCTTGGCGTCGACATTGGCGTCAACCACGGCGACCGGCGGCTCGGCAAGGATCGAGATCGGCGGAACGACGATATCGAAAGCGTCAGCACCGAATTCCTGGCCGGCCAGATAGGCTTCGTTTTCCCAGGCGAGCAGCACGTCGCCGATCTGGCGCTGTGCGAAGGTTACCGTGGAACCACGGGCGCCGGTGTCGAGGACCGGCGCGCGCTTGTAGAGCTCGCCGACATAGGCCTTGATCTTGTCCTTGTCGCCCTTGAACTCTTCATTGGCCCAAGCCCAGGCAGCGAGATAGTTCCAGCGCGCACCGCCCGAGGTCTTCGGATTCGGCGTCACGATCTGTACGTCGCCCTTCACCAGATCGCCCCAGTTATGGATGCCCTTCGGGTTACCCTTGCGAACGAGGAAAACGATGGTGGAGGTGTAAGGGGAGGAATTATGCGGCAGGCGGCCGCGCCAGTCCTTGTTGATCTTGCCGGAATTCTGCACGATGGCGTCGATGTCGCTCTGCAGCGCCAACGTCACGACGTCGGCTTCCAGACCGTCGATGACCGAACGGGCCTGCTTGCCGGAGCCGCCATGCGACTGCTGGATGGTGACGTCCTCGCCGGTGTCGGCCTTCCACTTCTTGGCGAAGGCTTCGTTGAAATCCTTGTAGAGTTCACGAGTCGGATCATAGGACACGTTCAGCAGCTTGGTCTGCGCCGCGGCCGAGCCAGCTGCGCCAAGTGCCAGTGAGAGGCTGAGCGCGACAACGCTCAAACCGGACAGAAGCTTGGACATCGGTATTCCCTCCTGATTGCGATGGCTTAACTCTACCGGTTGAGTAGAGTTGGTCAATGAGGCCGAATACGATCGAAAAAGTGTTTCCCTTGAGCGTTTCTCCGGGCAACAAATACAGCGCAGCATAAGCGAAAGGCGCAACAAGCGTCGTGTAAAACTTTGCTGAATGCAAAAGCGTTTCACATTTTTGCCGGTTTTTTGCCGCGATGGCGAAAAATATTGAGGTGTTTTAGACGAATTTTTCGTCAGGCCGTCAAAAGCTCGGGCACTTCGACACCGGCCACCGCATCTGCAACGGTGGTGTTGAACAGGATGTTGCGCGTCGCATCGGCCACACGGGCGAAGACGTGGCGGATCTCGCACTGCTTCTCGCCGTCGCAATCCTCGCAGCGGCGATAGGCGGTCTGGGAGAGGCAAGGCAGAGGAGCAAGGGGGCCATCAATGAGCCGCAGCACCTCGCCGAAAGTAATATCATCCGCCGGGCGAGCCAGAAGATAACCACCCTGCTTGCCGCGCCGGCTTTCGACAAGGCGTTCCTTCTTCATTTCGAGAAGGATCTGCTCCAGAAACTTTTTCGGAATGGCCTGTTCGCGGGCAATGTCGGAAATCTGCACAGGACAGCCGCCGTCGGCCTTGGCCAGCGAGAGAAGCGCCCTCAGCGCATATTTTGCCTTCTGCGAAATCATTGTAGAACCAGTAGATCACAAGCCCGGATACCCGGCAATCACGGCTTAGCGCAGAAGTTGTCACAATTCAAATCCAGGCTGCGAACAAGGTGAACGGGCATCTTTTGCTCATAGCACGCGCGCGAGAGGCATTTTTGCTCTGAAGTGCAGCGCACAAAGACTGTCATTTCTCGTCCAAAGCGCCGATTTCAACAATAATCGGCCATGGAAATCCCGGACGTGACAATGACCATCAATTCAGCAAATGCCTCTGCCGATGCCGCTTCCCTTGATGCCACGCTTGCCGGGCTCGATCTGGCGGGTCGGCTTTCATTTATCGCCGGCCTTGGCGGGCGCGCGGTCTTCACCACCAGCCTCGGCATCGAGGATCAGGTCATCACCGCGGCGATCGGCACCCACCGCCTGCCGATTGACGTTGTCACGCTGGAAACTGGCCGTCTTTTCAAGGAAACCGTCGATCTCATCGATGAAACCGAGGAGCGTTTCGGCATCGAAATCCGTCGTTTCCGTCCCGAACAGGACGATATAGACGCCTACGCCGCAAAATACGGTCTCAACGGCTTCTACGAAAGCGTTGAGGCGCGTCATGCCTGCTGTCATGTCAGAAAACTGATCCCGCTCGGCAAGGCGCTTGATGGTGCCGCATTCTGGATCACCGGCCTGCGTCGCGGCCAGTCGGGCAATCGCGCCACGACGCCGTTTGCCGAATTCGACGCGGATCGCAATCTCATAAAGATCAACCCTTTGGCTGACTGGGATATCGATCTCATCAAGGCGCATGTCGCCCAGGAGAACGTCCCCATCAATCCGTTGCATCAGCGCGGTTACCCGTCCATCGGCTGCGAGCCGTGTACGCGCGCCATCAAGCCCGGTGAGCCTGAGCGCGCCGGACGATGGTGGTGGGAAAACGACGAGAAGCGCGAATGCGGTCTTCACGTCGCCGGTGCGGAGCAGACCTCCGCTGTTTCCGCCATCCCGCAACGATAATCATTCAGTACATTCCCGGAGTTCACAATGTCCAACGCAGTCCACGAGACGGACAGCAAGAATACTGTCGCATCCAAGCCGCCGCTCGATCCCCATCTGAAGGCGCTTGAAAACGAAGCTATTCATATCTTTCGCGAAGTCGCAGCCGAATTCGACAAGCCCGTGATGCTCTATTCCATCGGCAAGGACTCGTCCGTGCTGCTGCATCTCGCGCGCAAGGCGTTCTTCCCCGGCCGCATTCCCTTCCCGCTGCTGCACGTCAATACCGGCTGGAAGTTCAAGGAGATGATCGAATTCCGCGACAATATCGTCAAGGAATACGATCTGGAGCTGATCTCCCATACCAATCCGCGCGGCGCGGCGGAAAACATCACGCCCTTCACCCACGGATCGGCGCTTTACACCGACATCATGAAGACGGAAGCCCTGCGTCAGGCGCTGGATGCCGGCCAGTTCGACGCCGCCTTCGGTGGTGCGCGCCGCGACGAAGAGGCGAGCCGCGCCAAGGAACGCATCTACTCTTTCCGTACGCCCGACCATAAGTGGGACCCGCGCAACCAGCGGCCGGAACTGTGGAACATCTATAACGGCATGGTCCGCAAGGGCGAAAGCGTGCGCGCCTTCCCGCTCTCCAACTGGACCGAAGTGGATATCTGGCGTTACATCGAGGCGGAAAACATCCCGCTGGTGCCGCTCTATTATGCCGCTGAGCGCCCCTATATCGAGCGTGACGGGATGATGATCCTTGCCGAAGACGAGCGCCTGGAGCTTTTGCCCGGTGAAGAGATCAAGCGTGGCTCAATCCGCTTCCGCACGCTCGGCTGCTTCCCGCTCACCGGTGCGATCCGTTCCGAGGCGGCGACGCTTCAGGATGTGATTGCCGAGCTCGAAATCGCCACCGTTTCCGAACGTCAGGGCCGCGCGATTGATCGCGACCAGTCCGGCTCGATGGAGAAGAAGAAGCGTGAGGGGTATTTCTGATGACCGCTTCTGCCACCACCAACATTTCCACGGCCACCATTTTGCCCTTTGCCGAACATTCGAAAGCAGCGCGCGACACCCGCCCGCTTCGTCTCATCACCTGCGGCAGCGTGGATGACGGCAAGTCGACCCTGATCGGCCGTCTCCTCTGGGACACCAAGGCCGTCAAGGAAGATCAGGCCGCGACACTGCACCGCGACAGCGGCAAGCAGAACGATCTCGGCCTGCCCGATTTCGCGTTGCTGCTGGATGGTCTGCAGGCGGAGCGCGAGCAGGGCATCACCATCGATGTCGCCTATCGTTATTTCGCCACCGACCGACGCGCCTTCATCGTGGCCGACACGCCCGGCCATGAGCAATATACCCGCAACATGGCGACCGGCGCTTCCACGGCCGATCTCGCCGTGCTGCTCGTCGATGCGCGCACCGGCATTCTGGAACAGACCCGCCGCCACGCCACCATCGCGGCGCTGATGGGCATCCGGCAATTCGTGCTGGCCGTCAACAAGATCGACCTGACGCATTACGACAAGGCCGGTTTCGAACTGATCGCCCACGAGTTCCGCGATTTCGCATCCGATCTCGGCATCAAGCAGATAACCGCCATTCCGATGTCGGCGCTGAAAGGTGAAAACGTCGTTCTGTCAGGCAAGGCTTCCATGCCCTGGTATGAAGGCCCGACGCTGGTGGAAACGCTGGAACTGGCGACCGTTCGCTCCGCGCAATCGGGCGGCTTCCGCTTTCCCGTACAACGCGTCTCGCGTCCCGGCGAAAGCTTCCGCGGTTATCAGGGCACGGTTGCGGGCGGTTCGGTTAAGCCGGGCGACAGCGTGGTTATCCTGCCTTCCGGCATGGTCGCCAACGTCAAGCAGATCGTCACGTTCGATCTGGTGCGCAATGCCGCCGTGGCGGGTGATGCCGTCACGCTGGTGCTCGATCGTCAGGTGGACGTCTCGCGCGGCGACATGATTGTCTCCATCGAGGCGCAGCCTCAGACTGGCCTTGCCTTCGACGCGCAGATCGTGGCTTTGCAGCCCGGAGGCATCGAGGCCGGCAAGCGCTACTGGCTGAAAAGCGGCAGCCGCCGACAGCGTGTCAGTGTGCAGCCCGTCAGCCAGCTGAACCTCAAGGAAGGCGAATGGCAGGCGCATGAGACGTCGCTGCCGATGAACGCCATCGGCAAGGTCAGGCTTTCCTTCGATGAGACGGCGATCTTCGATCCCTATGAACAGAACCGCTCGACGGGTTCCTTCATCCTGATCGACCCCGACACCAACAATACGGTGGCGGGCGGCATGATTTCAGGAAAGCGCAATACTGGCGCGACGGAAGAAAAAGGCGACCGGGTCATTCTCTCGCTGCCTGCCGATCTCGCGGAAAAGCTGCTGGCGAGCGAGCTTCTTGCCAAGCACCGCGACGAGATCGACATCCGGCGCACGGATGCGGCAACAGCCTCACGGCTCATCAGCGATCTCGACTGAGAATGCCGGCATGAACGACAAAAGGCGACCACGGTGTGGTCGCCTTTTTGTTTGGGTCCAGTCGTCAGATGCGACTTAAAACACGAACATATAAAGCAGAATGATCACGAAGATCGGAACGCCCATAGCCCACAGTGCAATACCCTTCAGCATGTTATCCTCCATTGTTGTATGTTTGGATAACGGCTGAGGAAGCTTTCCGATCCATCTGCTTTGCGGATTTTTACGGGTTGTTTCTCGGCGGCGCAGAAGGGCGCTCGTTCATTCGGCGTTCATGGGCAAAAGGCGAATTTGCCCTCGGTCGCTCCGCCAAGCGGCCGAACAGAGGCTCGTTGCTTGAAAATGCAGCGGGCCTCTTTTTTGATCGCGATAAGTTGATCACGGCGATGGCCCTGAAACTCAGGGCTCGCGACTGTCACGGGTAACTTCTTGGATTGTGGACCTGAATTGACACTTCTAAGACGGTCCGTGTCGCGCGTCCCCTGAAACAGGCCGCGACATTGGGGCCTGGCGCTTGGCGGAGCGACGGGCCTCTTTTATTCGCGCATACGGAAAAGTGGAAGCGCAGGAAGTTGCGACAGCCTACCCAACTGGGCTCCGAGGCATGGGCGACGAATGCGTTCAAACCGGCTCTGATGCGACCGGCCCGGTTGATGTATGACGATTTGATATGGAGGTTTTCAGCAAGTATCGGGATTTTTTGCAAGCCGCTGATTTATCGGGCTTCTAGCTGGTCGGAGTGAGAGGATTCGAACCTCCGACCCCCACGTCCCGAACGTGGTGCGCTACCAGACTGCGCTACACTCCGTGACCAGCGGCGCTTCTATAGACCAGCCTCCGGCATTCGACAAGCGGCTTATTGCATTTTTTATGACAAGTTTTCCCCACCTGCTGAAACAGCCCCGGCAGGCACCGGCGGCACCGGGCGGAAGGCTTCAAAACGTTACAAAAAAGCAATTGTGGCAGGAAATTTTCATCGGGCCGCACAGCTCCCCTGCCCGCCGCCGCCAAATCTGCTAGGGGAACGGAATGACCGGCGGGATGCCGGACACGGCACAAAGGACATTTCACCATGCTATTTCGCAGCGTAACGCTTGCAGCGTTTGCCATTGCGCTCTCGGCCTGCACCACTTCCACCGATGGCTCCACGCCCTCCTTCACCCAGAAGAGCCCGGTTGAGACCCGTTGGGTCGGCCAGTCCGCAGGTATTTTCTTCGCCAAATTCGGCCCGCCGCTGAGCGACACCGAAAGCGGCAGTTCCACCGTCTACAACTGGCGCGGCGGCTACAAGAAGGCGACGATTCCGGCGAAGTTCGAAGAAGGCAAGGATGGCAAAAAAGGCCGGCAGATTTCGCCCGCCCGCACCGCCTCCCTTTCCTGCACGGTGCAGCTGGTCGTCTCCAGCGATTACAAGATCACCGCCGTGCGCACGATCTCCGATCGCCCGGGCGTCAACGGTCCGAGCTACTGCGCGGAATTCCTCGCCGCCAACTGATCGTCAGCCACAAGCCAAAATGCACGAAGGCCCGCCCGAACCGGCGGGCCTTTTCACTTTTTCGGGATTTCCGTCATTATTCTGAAAAAAATTGTGCCTGAAGCGGCACCTTGCGGATCGCAACTCACTGGAAAGGGTGCTGGCGCTGCGTTTTTGGCAAAATCCCGCCAGGGAACGCTTTCAACCGTTTGAAAGCCGCAACTTATCTTAACAATCATCAAAATGATAATCGGCATAACCGAGAGATCGGCCGTCCGCCGCGGCAAAATCCGCACAAAACCGCTTGAACTGGGGTGGATGAGTCCGGGTTGTGCCGGTTTGCGCTTTGCTATAACGGGGCGGTCGGGAGGAGTGTTTTTAACACAAAACAAGAATCAGGTATGGCCGTGACTCCCATCGATCAAGACAAATCCCAGCTCACTGATCTCTCCGAGGAAACTTCCCTCTCCCACGCATTGCCGATGAACCGCAGACAGGTTCTGGGCGGTGCTCTCGCCGGACTTGCCGCGGCAGCGCTGCCCTCTTCCGCGCTTCTCGCCAATACGACTGCCAAGAAGGTCGACGTGCTTCTCATCGGTGGCGGCATCATGAGCGCGACGCTCGGTGTGTGGCTGCGCGAGCTGGAGCCCACCTGGTCGATGCAGATGCTGGAGCGGCTGGATGGCGTGGCGCTTGAAAGCTCCAACGGCTGGAACAATGCCGGCACCGGCCATTCCGCGCTTGCCGAGCTGAACTACACGCCTGAAGACGACAAGGGCAACATCAAGATCAGCCAGGCGATCAACATCAACGAATCCTTCCAGATTTCCCGGCAGTTCTGGGCATGGCAGGTGCGCAACGGCGTTCTGAAGAACCCGCGCTCCTTCATCAACCACACGCCGCATATGAGCTTCGTCTGGGGTGACGAGAACGTCGCCTATCTGGAAAAGCGCTACCAGGCGCTGAAGGCGAGCCCGCTTTTCGCGGGCATGGAGTTCTCCACCGATCCAGAGCAGATCAAGAAGTGGGTGCCGCTGATGATGGAAGGCCGCGATCCTTCCCAGAAGATCGGCGCAACCTGGTCGCCGCTCGGCACCGACATGGAATTTGGCGAAATCACCCGCCAGTTCGTCTCGCATCTGCAGAGCGACCAGAATTTCGACCTGCAGGTCAATAGCGAGGTTTCCGACATCCAGCGCAATGCCGACGGCAGCTGGCGCGTGACCTATACCAACACCAAGACCGATGCCGAACAGATGGTGGATGCGAAATTCGTGTTCATCGGCGCCGGCGGCGGCGCGCTGCATCTGCTGCAGATGTCCGGCATTCCGGAAGCGGATGATTATGCCGGTTTCCCTGTCGGCGGCTCGTTCCTCATCAACGAGAACCCCGATGTGACGATGCAGCATCTGGCCAAGGCCTATGGCAAGGCCTCGGTGGGCTCGCCGCCCATGTCGGTGCCGCACCTCGATACCCGCGTGCTGGGCGGCAAACGCGTCATCCTGTTTGGACCTTTCGCCACCTTCTCCACCAAGTTCCTGAAGGAAGGCTCCTATTTCGATCTCGTCTCCTCCGTGACAACCAGCAATGCCTGGCCGATGGTGCGCGTCGGCATCGACGAATATCCGCTGGTCGAATATCTCGCCGGCCAGCTGATGATGTCGGATGACGACCGTTTTGCTGCGCTGAAGGAATATTTCCCGAATGCCAAGCAGGGCGAATGGCGCCTGTGGCAGGCAGGCCAGCGCGTGCAGATCATCAAGCGCGACGAAGAAAAGGGCGGCGTACTGCGGCTTGGCACCGAAGTGGTTTCCGCCGGGGACGGCAGCATCGCCGGCCTGCTCGGCGCTTCGCCGGGCGCCTCCACCGCAGCGCCGATCATGCTCAGCGTTCTGGAAAAAGTCTTCAAGGACAAGGTGGCAACGCCGGAATGGCAGACGAAGCTGCGCCAGATCGTGCCGAGCTACGGCACCAAGCTCAATGACGACCCGGAAAAGGTACGTGAGGAATGGGCCTACACCGCCGAGCACCTGCAGCTGCCGACCCCGCCGCAGATCGATCTTGAGGCCCTGAAGGGCGCCGGTGCGGCGCCTGCGGGTGCACCCGTGAAGAAGGTGCCTGATATCGCGCTTTAAGGGTTAGGTGCGATTTAGGATTGGACGCCGCGTGCCTCTGGATGCGCGGCGTTTTTTGTTGATCTAATTCTTGATACTGAAATATCTCGTCGGCCAATCTTGGTGGTAATAATTGCTACCAATTCGATGGAGAGCTTAGATGGCCAATGTTGAAAAGATCAGCGTCTCGATGACTCCCCAGCACGCCGAAATCTTGCGTGACGCCGTGGAAAGCGGTGCTTATGCCAGCAGCAGCGAAGTCATCCGTGAAGCGATGCGAGACTGGTCGGCAAAATGGGTTCAGCGACGCGACGACATTGCCAAGCTGCGCGCATTATGGACCGAAGGCAAAGCCAGTGGCAATTCAACCGAAGTGGATTTCGACGAGGCGCTCAATGAAGCGCGTGCAGAACTGGCCCCGTTGAAAAATCATGACCATTAAACTTTTCTGGTCGCCCCGCGCGCGCAGCGATGTGAAGAAAATCTATATCGATATCGGCAAATCACAGCGCCTTGCCGTTCCGCGCCAAAGCGGAGCGCTTGGTCGACCATCCTCACCTCGGCGAGCGCCGCCCGGAAATTTTCCCATCCGCCCGCATGCTGGTTGAAGCGCCTTACATCATTCTCTACGAAACCGTGCCGGATACCGATGGCGGCGAAATATATTCCGTGGAAATCGTTCGCGTGATCGACGGTCGCCGGAACCTGCAAACGTTGTTCTGACTTGGGGATAGATGGCTGGGGCGCCAGGATTCGAACCTGGGAATGCCGGTACCAAAAACCGGTGCCTTACCGCTTGGCGACGCCCCAACAGGGCAGCGAGAGCGAAACGCCGCTGCCTGAACCGCGCCTGATTAGCAAAGCCTGCCCGGCGCGGCAATGACCCGGCGACCAATTTTTTCACAAAATTCAAGCTTTTTGGGTGCCGTGTCGAAGTTCGCATGTTAGGGCTTGGCCGTGACGCGGATGAGGCCGCGGCGCAAGCATGCATGGCATTTTTTCAGGAGGTCTCGATGGCGGACCCGGCATTCGATCTCGATTTCCAGCCGGCCTATGGCGAGGCGGTTCCCGTCGCCCCGCTCATCCAGCGCATCACCGTCAACAATCCTTCCGCCTTCACCTTCCATGGCACCAATTCCTATATCGTCGGTGACCGTTCCATCGCCGTCATCGATCCCGGCCCGGAGGATGAGGCGCATTTTCGGGCGCTGATGGCCGCGCTCGAAGGGCGCGAAGTCACGCACATCTTCGTCAGCCACACCCATCGCGATCATTCGCCGCTTGCCCGCAGGCTGGCGCAGGCGACCGGGGCGCTGACGGTGGCTGAAGGCCCTCACCGCGCCGCCCGGCCACTTTATGTGGGCGAGACCAATCCCTTTGCCGAAAGTTCCGATACGACTTTCGCGCCCGACATTGCGCTGGGCGACGGGCAGAGCCTTTCCGGTGACGGCTGGACATTGACGGCGCTGCATACGCCGGGCCACACCGCCAACCACGCCGCCTTTGCGCTTGAGGGCAGCGGCATCGTGTTTTCGGCCGATCACGTCATGGCCTGGGCCACCACCATCGTCGCGCCGCCTGATGGGGCGATGAGCGACTACATGGCTTCACTGGAGCGGTTGCTGACCCGCGACGACCGGTTGTTCCTGCCAGGCCATGGCGGCCCGGTCACCGATCCCGCCGCCTTCATGCGGGGCTTGCGCGCCCACCGCCGCATGCGGGAAAAGGCGGTGTTGAAGCGGATCAGGGACGGCGACAGGCTGATCGCCGACATGGTGAAGGTGATCTATGCCAGCACCGACAAGCGTCTGCATGGGGCGGCGGCACTTTCCGTGCTGGCGCATATCGAGGATCTGATCGAGAAGGGCGAAGTTCGGACGGATGGCGCGCCTTCGCTCACGGGTGAATATTTCCCGGCGTGACGGGGTTTTAACTAGCCAGCTCTCAAGGTGCTTTCGTGATTGCCGCCCCTTCGGTGGGGAGCGAGCGGGGCGCCACCTGTTTCTTCTCCCCGCCGGGGAGAAGTCCGCGGCAGCGGGATGAGGGGGCAAGCTCTCCGAAAATCTCCGCCGTTACCCCCTCATCCGGCCCTTCGGGCCACCTTCTCCCCGGCGGGGAGAAGAAACGAGCGGCGAAGTCGCGATCCATTCGGCCGACGTGTAGCTTTGCCTTCCGGCCTCAATTATCGTTCAGACCCTGCATCTCCGCATCCAGAGCATCGAGATAGGCCTCGGCAATCGCCGCACCCATGCCAAGATCGTGCGGGCCGTAGCGGGAGGCGACGCGGACATCGACGATGGTGGTTTCCGCCTCTTCCTTCAGGCGAATGAGGATATCGAAGCGCAGGCCCCAGATGCGGGTACGGGTTTCACCCTGCATCAGCACCACGCCGCTGCCGTTGAAGAAGGTGGGCAAAGGCGCGTCGGTCGGGCGGGCCATGGGCACGGGCACGATGGAGGGCAGGTCTTCCACCGGCGCATCGTCGGCGGGCTGCTGCCTGTCCTGTGGTGGCACCCCGACAGCAGGGGCATCCTCCGCCCCGATCACACCCTTCGTATGGGTAATGCGGATATTCTGGGAGGCGGCCATTTTTTTGGCGGCGGCGTAGATGCGGTCTATCGCGCCTTCATAACGGCGCCCGGCAAGGCTGGCATAGGCCTCCATCTGCACATCGCGATCAGCCTTGGTAATGGTCGCGGGCCGCACCAGCCATTGCTGGTTGGCGGCCGGTGTCGCCAGCCACTCCGGCACATCGCTCAGGTCAGTGGAAATGTCGTAAATCTTCGGCTGCTGCCAATAAAGAAAGGCGCCGTAGCCGACAACGCCGAGCGGCAGGGCCGAGAAAAGCAGCGCCGCCAGCGCCGAAAGGCCGCCGCGTGCGCCTCTGGTCCATAGCCGCTCGAGGCCGATCAGCGCCAGAAGCACGGCCACAAGAGCGATAACGGCGGCAATGAGGAGCAGCCCGACAAGATCAGGCGTCGTCAGCGGCCCGAAACGGTGGATGCCGGCGGCGATGAGAAAAAGCGCCAGTGCCGCCAGGCCCAGATAGCGGGAAAGATAGGCTGCAACCGAAAAAGGCCGGACGAAACGCACAGTCATGGAAGCGGATATCCGTTAGATCGCATTGGCTAAGAGGCGTTGCACCCGGGTTCTGGCAGGGAATCACCTGCATATGATGTCATAGACCGGAATTGCGGCGAGGAAAACAAAGGAGGGGGCGATCTGCGGGTAAAGCGTGCCCCCCGAAGACCTCTCTTCCATCATGCCGGACATGATCCACTTCTGTCCGGGTTAAATTTCCGGACAGGTCGCAGTTCCCTTGAGGTCGGTGATTAAGCGTGAAGACCCGCTCAACGTCATCCTCGGCCCTGTGCCGAGGATCTAACCACCTCAAATAAAATCAATATGTCGGCAGACCTAGGGACAGGCCCGAGGATGACGTCGGCGCAATTAGCATGACTTTCCCTGCGCGACGGACTGAGAGGCCACGCCAACAAGAAGCAGGAATATTTTTCGCATTGCCGCTGCGTCAGGGAATAATTCCCCGACAATGCAACAAATACGCACGTTCATCCCTTAATTGCTGAGGAAATCGGCGTATTCTCGGCGACCTCCCTCGAGAATGCTTGTAAAAAATGCAACATTCTCGCTTTCTTGCACAATAAAGAGACATGTCATGTCACAGGCAACGACCTCTGCCCGCCCTTCGGGGCATAAACCCTTTTATCGCAATTTTGGCTTTCAGGTTCTGATAGCCATGGTCATCGGCCTGCTGCTTGGCCTTGTTGCCCGCAATATCGGCCCCGACGCCGCCGGCAGCCCCAACTGGCTCTCGGTGACGCTGCAGACCATCGGCAGCATATTCGTCCAGCTGCTGCGCGCACTCGTGCCGCCGCTGATCTTTACCGCCATCGTCGCCTCCATCGCCAATCTCAAGAACCTCTCTAATGCGGCGAAGCTCGTCTGGCAGACGCTGCTCTGGTTCGCCATCACCGCTTTGATCGCGGTCGTCATCGGCATCGTGCTCGGTCTTGTCATCCAGCCGGGCGTCAACACGGCGATCGCCAATACGGCAGCGGCAGCACCGTCCTCCACCGGTTCTTGGCTGGACTTCCTCAAGGGTCTCGTCCCGGCCAACGTCTTCGGCCTCGAAGCATCTACCAAAATCAGCAATGGCGCGGCCAGCACCTCGCTGAATTTCAACGTCCTGCAGTTGCTGGTGGTGTCGATTGCCTTCGGTGTCGCGGCGCTGAAAGCCGGCAAGGCGGCGGAGCCGTTCCTCGCCTTCAACCAGTCGCTGCTCGCCATCGTGCGTAAAATCCTGTGGTGGGTCATCCGCCTTACCCCCATCGGCACCATCGGCCTGCTTGGCCGCGCAGTTGACCAATATGGCTGGACCACGCTGTCGCAGCTCGGCTGGTATGCAGCGGCCGTCTATATCGGTCTCGCACTGGTGCTTTTCGTCGTTTACCCGGCGCTGCTTCTCGCGCATGGCCTGAAGCCCTCGCGCTTCTTTGCGGGCGCATGGCCGGCCATCCAGCTCGCCTTTGTCTCGCGTTCCTCCATCGGCACACTGCCCGTCACCGAAACCGTGACGGAAAAGAGCCTCGGCGTGCCGCGCGAATATGCCGCCTTCTCCGTGCCGCTCGGCGCAACGACCAAGATGGACGGCTGCGCCGCGATCTATCCGGCAATCTCGGCGATCTTCATCGCGCAGTTTTTCCAGGTGCCCCTCGGCATTCAGGAATATGTGCTGATCGTCTTCGTTTCGGTGCTCGGTTCCGCCGCAACGGCCGGACTGACCGGCGCGGTGGTTATGCTCACGCTGACGCTCTCCACGCTCGGACTGCCGCTCGAAGGTGTGGGCCTGCTGCTCGCCATCGACCCGATCCTGGACATGGGCCGCACCGCGGTCAACGTCGCCGGACAGGCGCTGGTGCCCACCATTGTCGCCAAGCGTGAGGGCATTCTCAACGAGGCCGTTTATAACAACGCCAAGGACATCGACGCACTCGATGACCGTGAAGTGGCGACGGCCTGACAGCAATAGTCGCGGGGCGTTTCCGATAAAAAGGAGACGCCCTGCGTTGGCCGCTTCCTTTGCCCCATTAAAGTTAGGGGTTGACGGAGATGGCTTCATCAATAGCCATAACGACACGGACAAAGCGCAGCTTCAGCGGAACGTATGCATGGTGAAACGTAACTGGATCTATGTCGGCCTGCTCGTCTTTGTCTCAGTCGGGCTTCTTATCGACGCGGCCATCTGGCCCGCCGGACCGCCCAGTTCCTTTACCGCAAACGATCTGGTGCAGATGATCGGCATCATCACCCTGTTTGCGTGGTGGCAGATAGAGGATGCCGAAAAGCGGGGTTCCCGACGCAGCTCTGCCGTAAAATTCGCGACTATTCTGCTCGCGCCTGTCGGCCTTGCCATTTATCTCTATCAGACCCGCCGCTGGACACGCGCCACCCTCGGCCTGATCGCATTCATGGGCGGTCTTCTTCTCGCCGGCATCCTCACGCTTCTGTTGAGTGACTGGCTCATTCAGCAGGGCTTTTTCCCGCCCTCCTTCCTGTCCAGATATTAAGCACAGCGGAGGTGCCTGCGGCGGCCTATCGACGCAACTTTCCACCCCGCCGCGGCTTTTCCCCGTCTTAAAACAGGCGTATCAATCTCGGCAATAAGTGCCGTACGGCTGTCATATCAGGGAGAAACAAAATGCGCTTTTCCATCGTCTTCGGTGCGCTTGCCGCCATGCTGGCGCTCACCGCATGCCAGACGCTGACACCGGAAGAGCGCCGGGCTCGGGATGAGGCGACATGCCGGGGTTACGGTTTCCGTCCCGGCACTGACCCGATGGCCGGTTGCCTTCTCGATCTGGAAATGGACCGCCGTGCCGACAACCGTGCCTGGCAGGCGCAGATGAACCGCGACATGTTCTACCGTCCCGTGGTGGTGGAGCGGCGCATCATCGTCCAACAGAACCCCTGACGGGGATAAAGGCGACATTGCTTGCCACCTGCCCTTCTTCCGCCCGCGCGGCAAGCGTCGCCTGCGCGGCGGCTAGGCGGGCGATGGGCACGCGAAAAGGCGAGCACGAGACGTAATCAAGATCGGCATTTTCGCAGAAATGGATCGAGGCCGGGTCTCCGCCATGTTCGCCGCAGATACCGAGCTTCAGTTCTGGCCGCGTTTGGCGGCCGCGTTCGGCGGCGATGCGGATCAATTCACCCACGCCATCGAAATCGAGCGAAATGAACGGGTCGCGTTCGATGATGCCCTTACGCTGATAGGTATTGATGAAGCGCGCCGCATCGTCGCGGGAAATGCCGAAGGTCGTCTGCGTCAAATCGTTGGTGCCGAAGGAGAAGAACTCGGCCGCTTCGGCAATGACATGGGCGCGCAGAGCCGCACGCGGCAGCTCGATCATGGTCCCCGTGAGATATTCGATCTCCATGCCGGTTTCTTTCGCCACCGCCGCGGCGACGCCGTCGATGACCGCAGTCACGTAATCCAGTTCCGAACGCAGGCCAACCAGCGGCACCATGATCTCAGGCACGACGGGCGCGCCGGTAATGCGCGCCGCCGCAACGGCCGCTTCGAAAATGGCGCGGGCCTGCATTTCGGCGATTTCCGGGTAGGAGATGGCGAGACGGCAGCCGCGATGGCCGAGCATGGGGTTGAATTCGTGCAGCGCATCCAGCCGCTGGCGGAACACCGTCTGCGGCATGCCCATGGCGGCGGCAACCTCGACGATTTCACCATCCGTCTTCGGCAGGAATTCGTGCAGTGGCGGGTCGAGCAGGCGGATCGTCACCGGCAGGCCGTGCATGATCTGGAAAAGTTCGGTGAAATCCGAGCGCTGCATCGGCAGAAGCTCATCGAGCGCCGCCCGCCTGCCCTTTTCGCTTTCGGCGAGGATCATCTCGCGCATGACATGGATGCGATCGCCCTCGAAGAACATGTGTTCGGTACGGCAGAGGCCAATGCCCTCAGCGCCAAAGGCGCGCGCGGCGCGGGCGTCGGCGGGCGTGTCCGCATTGGTGCGCACGGTCATCCGGCGCAGCTTGTCCGCCCACTCCATCAGCTTGCCGAAATCACCCGAGAGTTCCGGCTGCGTCATCGGCACTTCGCCTTTCAGCACCCGGCCGGAGGAACCGTCGATGGTGATGACATCCCCCCGCTTCAGCATGCAGCCGACGCCGATCAGCACCCTGTTGCGCATATCGACCCGCATGGAGCCGGCGCCGGTGACACAGGGAATGCCCATGCCGCGCGCCACCACGGCGGCGTGGCTGGTCATGCCGCCGCGCGTCGTCAGAATGCCTTCGGCGGCATGCATGCCGTGAATATCTTCCGGGCTGGTTTCGATGCGTACCAGAATGACGCGGCGTCCTTCGGCCTCGGCGGCGACCGCCTCTTCCGCGGTAAAGACGATCTCACCCGTTGCCGCCCCTGGAGAGGCGGGCAGGCCGGAGCCGATGATGGGACGGGATGTGCCGGGATCGATGGTGGGATGCAGCAGCTGGTCGAGCGACGACGGCTCGATGCGGCAGACGGCTTCGTCCTGCGAAATCAGCCCTTCCTCCACCATATCGACCGCAATCTTCATGGCGGCACGGGTGGTGCGCTTGCCGGAGCGGGTCTGCAGCATCCAGAGCTTGCCGCGCTCGATGGTGAATTCAAGATCCTGCATGTCGCGGTAGTGGGTTTCCAGCCGCTTGCAAATCGCCAGGAATTCGGAAAAGGCCTCCGGCATCAGCTTTTCCATGGATGGCTTGTCGGAGCCGGAGGCCAAGCGTGCGGCCTCGGTGATGGATTGCGGCGTGCGGATGCCCGCCACCACGTCTTCGCCTTGCGCATTCACGAGGAATTCGCCGTAAAGCTCCGCCTCGCCTGTCGAGGGGTTGCGGGTAAAGGCGACGCCGGTTGCCGAGGACGAGCCGAGATTGCCGAAGACCATGGCCTGAACGTTAACGGCCGTGCCCCAGTCGCCGGGAATATTGTGCAGGTGCCGATAGGTCACGGCACGGTGGTTGGTCCAGCTGGCGAACACGGCGCCAATTGCGCCCCAAAGCTGGACGTGACAATCCTGCGGGAAGGCTTCGCCGAGCTCATCTTCGATCAGCTTCTTGTAGAGCGAAACGACGTGCTGCCATTCGACCGCCGACATGTCCGTATCGTATTCATGGCCAAGCCGGCCTTTTTCATCTTCGAGGATTTCCTCGAACATTTCATGGTCGAGACCCATGACGACATCAGCATACATCTGGATGAAGCGGCGATAGCTGTCCCAGGCAAAACGCGCGTCGCCCGCATCGTGGCCCAATGCCTCGACGGTGCGGTCGTTGAGACCAAGGTTCAACACCGTATCCATCATGCCGGGCATGGAGGCGCGCGCGCCGGAACGCACGGAGATGAGCAGTGGCGACTGGCTGCCGCCGAAGGTCTTGCCGGTCACGATTTCCATACCATGCAGGCCGGCCATGACCTGAAGCTTCAGGTCATCCGGGAGATCGCGGCCGTTCTTGTGATAAAGCGCGCAGGCGTCGGTAATGATGGTGAGGCCGGGGGGAACAGGAAGGCCGAGACTTGCCATTTCGGCAAGGTTTGCGCCCTTGCCGCCCAATATCGCAACGTCACCTGCCCGGCCTTCGGCAGCACCGTTGCCGAAGGTATAAACCCATTTTTTCATTCCACGCTCTCCACCCAGAAGCGTTGTCATTTTTCTATCATCTACAGCATTGGCGGCACGTTGGGAACGCCGCAACGCGTAGTTTACATCGCAGTGCAGCATAATTGCGGCGAATTGCGCGCCAGAATTGCCTTAAACAGGACATAACAGCAGCATTGACGCATTCGTGTAGTGCGCTGAAACGGAGTGTTACCTAAGCCATTCAAATCGCCGACAAAGAGATTATTCATGCAATTTACCCGCCGCCACACGCTTAAATTTGCCGGAATTTCCTGCGCCGCCACCGCCCTTGCCGGTGCGCTTAGAGCCGAGGGCGGAGCTTCCGCCGCCGTCGATCCCACCCTGCCCTTTGCGCTGACGACGCCGATGCATATCGGCAAGGCGGCGCTGCGCGTGCGCGAACTCGATCCGATGATCGATTATTACCGTTCGGTGCTGGGTATGAACGAAGTGGAACGCACGGCAAGGGGCGTGACGCTGGGTGTCGGGACCGTGCCGCTGCTCGATCTCGATCACAAGCCGGCAGCGGATTTCGAGAGCCCCACCTCTGCCGGTCTGTTCCACGTCGCCTATCTGATGCCCTCCCGCAAGGATCTGGCGCGCTGGCTGGTGCATGCGGCGCTGAAGCAGGTGCCTCTGACGGGTTTTGCCGATCACAATGTCAGCGAGGCGATCTATCTCAACGATCCCGAAGGTAACGGCATCGAGGTCTACAGCGATCGTCCCACGGACACATGGGTGTGGAGCGGCAACGTGGTTAAAATGGGCACCGAGCCTCTCGATGTCGATGATCTCGTAAAGCTGACCGATACCAAAAACAGTGATTATGACGTCGCCCCCGCGGGAATGCGCATTGGCCACATCCACCTGCGAGTTGGGGACATCGCCGCTGCCCGCGCCTTCTACGAAGAGGCCGTCGGCCTCAAACCGACACAGGATGCGCGTGCCGACGCGTCTTTTCTCTCTTCCGGTGGCTATCACCACCATCTGGCGGTGAATACCTGGAACAGCCGTGGCGCAAAGGAACGCAACGCCATGGAAACCGGCCTCGACTGGTTTTCAATCACCGTTCGCAACCCCACCGATCTCGAGGCGCAGAAAACACGGCTGCGGGCCGCGGGTTATGTGCTGGTGGAGATGGAGAATAATGTCGTGGAAGCGATCGACCCCTGGGGTACAAGGTTGCGGCTTGTGCCGGGGTGAGTGATGGTGGCCTCCATGCATCATGGGCCGAGAAACTCGCACACTGCGCGGGCAATTGCAGCATGCCAGTGTTTACAGTGATTGGCTGCGTCGCCTCTCTCCGTCATTCCGGCCTTGAGCCGGAATCCAGTCGACGCGGCTCTCGCGCGACGGGAAGAGTCCTTTCAGCCCAAGGACTTGGGCTGGCTGGATACCGGCTCAAGGCCGGTATGACGGAAAGAGGCTTACTCCCCTGACACAATTGCCAATGCAAACCGCCGCGCAACCCTATGAACCTGGAAAAGAAAGCCTTGCGAGGCCACGGCAGCGGCCTCGCAAGGCATTCCATCCGGTACAGGAAACCGGATGGTGGGGTCTCAGGAGAACCTTTGGCTCTTGCGAAAGACATAGCAAACTGCCGCGCAATGTCGCTCACCCGAATGGGTGATATGGCAAGATAAATTGACATTGAGCAAAACCAGAAATTGAATCCCGGAATTGTCGCCTCAGACGGCTTCGCGCAACTGTTCGGCGGTCTGCAAATCAACAGACACCAGTTGCGACACGCCCTGCTCCGCCATGGTGACGCCAAAGAGGCGGTTCATGCGCGCCATGGTGATGGGATTGTGAGTGATGATGACGAAGCGGGTTTCGGTGGAGGCCACCATTTCATCCATCAGGTTGCAGTAGCGCTCGACATTGTGGTCATCGAGCGGCGCGTCCACCTCGTCCAGCACGCAGATCGGCGCGGGATTGGTGAGGAAGACGGCGAATATCAGCGCCATGGCCGTCAGTGCCTGCTCGCCGCCGGAAAGCAATGTCATGGTCTGCGGCTTCTTGCCCGGTGGGCGGGCGAGGATTTCGAGACCGGCTTCCAGCGGGTCGTCGGATTCGATCAGTTGCAATTCCGCCGTGCCGCCGCCGAAGAGATGGGTGAACAGCCGCTGGAACTGCGAATTGACCACATCGAAGGCGGCAATCAGCCGCTCGCGGCCCTCGCGGTTGAGGTTCTGGATACCGGCACGCAGCTTGCGCACGGCGTCGATGATATCGTCCCGCTCCTTGATGAGCGCCTCAAGCTTGGCGGAAAGCTCGGCCTGCTCCTCCTCGGCGCGCAGATTGACGGCGCCAAGCCTTTCGCGCTCGATCTTCAGCCGGTCCAGATCGCGCTCGACATCACGAATATCGGGCTTTGGCTGGTCCGGGCCAAGGCCGGTCAGGCGAAACGCCATATGCGGCTCGGTATTCAGCGTCTCACGGATGCGATGTTCCGCCTCCTGCCGTTTCTCGCGGGCGGAAACCAGCCGCTCTTCGGCGCGGCCGCGCTTTTCGCGGGCTTCGGCGAGTTCGGAAAGCGCCGTTGCCGCCAGCCGGTCGGCGGCGCGTTGCAGGTTTTCCGCCTCGGCCAGCCGGTCGGCGGCCGCGCGACGGGCGTCTTCGGTCTTCTGCAATTCGTTGAGGAGGTTGCGGCGTTTTTCGTCAAATTCCTCGGGCGCAATGTCCAGCTCGGCGATTTCCTCGCGCGCCTCTTCCTCACGTTCGCGCAGCGTGGCGATATGATCGGCGGCACTTGCCGCCCGCGATTGCCAGGTGGAACGCTCCTGCCCGATTGCCTGAATTCTGCGCTGGCGGCTTTCCGCCTCGCGGCTCACGCCTTCATGGCGGGCGCGCGCTTCCGCCAGCACGCCACGATCGGTCGCGACTTCCAGCTGGCTTTCACGCAGCTTCAGATCAAGCACGGAAAGATCAGGCGCATCTTCCATCTCGATACGGGCATTTTCTTCCTGAACGGCGATCTCGTCGATCTGCGCGCCGATCTGGTTCAGTGCTTCGGAGACGATATCCCGGCGGCGCAAAAGATCGCCCGAGGCCCGTTCGGCCGACGTCAGCGCCTCGCGTGCCTCGGCAAGCTGACGGGTCGCAAGCCGGCTCCGGTCTCGCACGTCCGAAAGCCGCAATTCGCTGCTTCTGATCTCCTCGCTTTTCGCGGCAAGCTGGTCTTCGGCCTCTTCCAGAATGGAGCGGGCTTCATCCAGTTCGGTTTCGATTTCGGCGAGGCGGTTCTTCTGCGACAGGCGAAGTGCCGCAGCGCCCGGCGCATCAGCGCTGGCGACATGGCCGTCCCAGCGGAACAGCGCGCCTTCACGCGTCACCAGCCGCTGGCCGGCCTTCAGCGACGGCAACAGCCGCCGGGCCTCCGTGACGTCTGCAACGACGCCGATCTGGGCGAGAGCACGCCTAAGCGCATCCGGCGCCTGAGCATAATCCAGAAGCGGTTTGGCGCCCTGCGGTAAGGCAGGATCATCAGAACCGTCGCCATTACCGGCCCAATAGGCAGGTGCTTTGGCATCGAGCGGACTTTCGAGATCGTCGCCAAGCGCCGCGCCCAGTGCCGCCTCATAACCGCGCTCAACCGTCATTTCTTCCGCCACCGGCGTGAAGCTGCCATTCGCGGCGGCGCTTGAAGCGAGGATTTTGGTGATGGTACGCGCTTCCGTATCCAACGCGTTCAGGCGGTTTCGCGCCGTTTCCAGTGGCCCGCGCGCCATGGCTTCGGCGGAACGCGCCTCAGCAACGGCAGCCTCGGCCTCTTCCACGACGATCAGCGCATCTTCCACGGCAATCTCGGCTGCCTCAACCGCTTCGCGCCGTTCCGCGGGGTCCGGAAGGCCGGAGAGTTTTTCGTCGATGGCCTCGATCTCGGCCGTTGCTTCCTGCGATTGCCGTTCGAGCCTCACCTTGCGGTCGGAAAGATCGCGGATCGCCCGCTCCAATTGCTGCCGGACGGCGGCGGCTTGCGCGCGCTCGGCGGTGATGGCGGTGAAGATGGCTTCGCTTTCCGCCAGCTTGACGGACGCAGCTTCGAAGGCTTCGCGCATTTCGTCGGCATGGCGGCCGGAATCGGACAGGATTTCGAGGAGCTCGGCTTCTTCCTCGTCGAGCCGCGCGAGTATCTGGGCATTGTCGGAGACCAGCCGCTCCTCGCGGATAATATCCTCGCCAAGCTGCGACAGACGGCGCGCCAGCTCGTCACGACGACGGAGCAGGCGGTTGGCCTCGTCGTCCAGCTGGGTGCGGGCGATTTGCAGGCGTTGCAGGGCGGCGGCGACTTTTGCCTCGTCCTCGCGCAGCTCCGGCAGTTTCAGGCTGGCGATGCCCTGCTGCTTTGCCGCTTCCATCTGGGTTTGCGCCTTTTCGGCGACGATGTTCGTTGCCTGATTGAGCGCGCTTTCCGCCTCGCCTTCGGCTTCCTTCGCTTCCACCCAGCGAATGTGCAACAGCGTCGCCTCGCGGGCGCGGATATCGGCGGAGAGCATCTTGAAACGGTTGGCTTGGCGCGCCTGGCGTTTCAGGCTTTCGATCTGGCTCTCCAGCTGGGCGGTGACGTCTTCCAGCCGCTCCAGATTGGTCTCGGCGGCGCGCAGGCGAAGCTCGGCCTCATGGCGGCGCGAATGCAGGCCGGAAATGCCGGCCGCCTCTTCCAGCAGCTGGCGGCGGGCCTGCGGCTTGGCGTTGATGAGTTCGCCGATGCGCCCCTGCCCCACCATGGAAGGAGAGCGTGCGCCGGTGGAGGCATCGGCGAAAAGAAGCTGCACATCCTTGGCACGCGCTTCCTTGCCGTTGATGCGGTAGACGGAGCCGTTTTCGCGCTCGATGCGGCGCGTCACCTGAATTTCATCGGCATCGTTGAAGGCGGCAGGCGCGGTGCGGTCGGAATTGTCGAGATAAAGGCCAACTTCGGCGGTGTTGCGGGCCGGGCGATTGCCGGAACCGGAGAAGATGACGTCATCCATGCCGGAGGCGCGCATGTTCTTGTAGGAGTTCTCGCCCATCACCCAGCGCAGTGCTTCGACAAGATTGGACTTGCCACAGCCATTGGGGCCGACAACGCCGGTGAGGCCCGGTTCGATGATGAATTCCGAGGGCTCGACGAAGGACTTGAAACCGACGAGGCGGAGCTTGTTAAACTTCATGCCGTCCCGCTCCGGACAGAAAAACGGCAATAAAAAACGGGCGTGCGGAAATATCCGCCGCCCGTTTTCTGAAGGCTTCGGTGATCAGAGCAGCTTGTCGATGACAGCCGACATGGTTTCAACCGACATGTCTCCTGCGTATTTCTTGCCGTTGATGATGAAAGTCGGCGTGGAGTTGACGCCGAATTCCGTCGCACCGCGTTGCATGGTTGCGTTCACATCATCCAGAAGTTTCTGGTTCGTCAAGCAGGCCTCGAAAGACTCCTGTGAGAAACCGGCCATTTTCGACATTTGCAGCAGGGCGGCGCGCGCATCCTGCGCAACGGCCCAGCTCTGCTGCTGCTTGAACAGCATGGAAACGAAGGGGAAATACTGACCTTCCGGTGCGCAGCGCGCCAACATGAACGCGGCAGCGGCGCGCGGATCGAACGGGAATTCGCGCAGCACGAAATAGACCTTGCCGGTGTCGATATACTTCTTCTTGATTTCTTCGAAGGTCTTGTTGTGGAAATTGGCGCAGTGCGGGCAGGTCATCGACATATATTCGACGATCTTGACGGGTGCGTTGGCATCGCCGAGCGCTGCTTCCGGCAGCGGGCCGGGCTTCATTACCGCAGCCATATCCACATCACCGGTGGACTCAGGCAGTTCCTGAGCCTCGGCGATGCCAGGCGTAAAGGCAAACGGCAGGGCCGTGGCAATGGCGGCAAGAGCAACGCCGCCGAGAAGGCTGCGACGGAAAATGGTCAGTTCGGGAAAATGCATGAAAGCACCTGTTGGTAATAGACTCTATTGTCCGTTGATTCCGATATAGCGACGGCCTGTTCATCACAAGCGGGGTTCTGAACTCTTCTTGTCAAAGAATTGTGACCAGTCAAGGACGGCACCTTGCATCAAATCGTCCTGCGCCCCGGCTTCTTCTGCAACACCGCCGTACCCAGCCTCTCCACCGCCTTGCGCAGCGCCTCGCTTTCAATGCCGTCCATCATGTCATCGAGACGTTTTGCCGCATCGCCGCGCAGGGGCTGCGGTTTGCGCCGGCGGGTGATGGTTTGCGAGACGGGCTTCTGTACGATCCTGATCTGGCGCACGGCCGGGAAGCCGAAAAAGCCGTTGATGCGAGCAATGAGTTCGCCCTGCGCGTGGGTGAGAAATAGCGCGCGCGCGCCTTCGCAGGCGATCGTCAGCACGCCGGGCTGATATCCGCCACGGTCCGGGCCTTCGTCGCGGCGCGGCCAGGTGATCTTTTCCGGGCGGGTGCAATCGGCAAAATCGTCCCCGGCGATCTCGTCCCAGGAGCCGAGCAGCGCCGTGTTGATGCCGGCGCGTTTCGACAGGACCGGGTCCATGATGCCATTGGCGACTTCGGCGATCTGCACGACGCCCTTCTTCTTGCCGGCACCACTCTGGGGATAACGCATGTTTCACTCGCGATTTTGGAGAGGGCGATCCACATTTTCTTGATCGCCCGCTACGGATGTCCCAACTATAGGCCAAATCGAACAGAAACGGCAAACCATGCTTCAAAAAACCGCCTCGTCGTCTTATGCGCAGATGCTGCTCGCATGGTACGACCGGCACCATCGCGAATTGCCATGGCGCACTTCCCCGGCCATGGCGGCGAAGGGAAAACGCGCCGATCCCTATCACGTCTGGCTCTCCGAAGTGATGCTGCAGCAGACGACGGTGCAGGCCGTAAAACCTTATTTCCTGAAGTTCCTCGCCGCGTGGCCGAGCGTCACGGATCTCGCTGCGGCGCCGGTCGAGGACGTCATGGCGGCCTGGGCAGGCCTTGGTTATTACGCTCGCGCCCGCAATCTCAAGAAATGTGCGGAAGCCGTGGCGAATGAGCATGGTGGCGTCTTTCCGGACACGGAAGAGGGTTTGAAGCAACTGCCCGGCATCGGTGATTATACCTCGGCTGCCGTCGCTGCCATCGCTTTTAACCGGCAGGCCGCTGTCATGGACGGCAATGTCGAACGGGTTATTTCACGTCTCTTCGCCATCGATGCGCCACTGCCCAGCTCCAAGCCGGCGATGAAAGCTAAGGTAGCAGAGCTGACCCCTGCCGACAGGCCCGGGGATTTCGCCCAGGCAATGATGGACCTTGGCGCAACGATCTGCACGCCGAAACGGCCGGCCTGCGCGCTCTGTCCGTTCAATGGCGTCTGTCTGGCGCTTGCGGAGGATGAGCCGGAGCGTTTTCCGGTGAAAGCCGCGAAGAAAGCAAAACCGGTGCGGCTCGGGGCTGCCTTTGTGGCCGTCAATGCAGAAGGTGAAATCCTGCTGCGGCGGCGCGTCGAAAGCGGCCTTCTCGGCGGAATGACCGAGGTGCCGACAACGGCTTGGACCGCCCGCCTGGATGGCGGCACGGACCAAAGTCACGCGCCCTTTGTCGCCGACTGGCAGGCGACGGGCGTGATCGCGCATGTGTTCACCCATTTTGAGCTGAGGCTCAACGTCTACCGCGCTCAGGTTCCGGGCGGCCTCCAAACCGGCCCGGATGACGGATGGTGGGAGCCGGTTACAAATCTTGACGCGCAGGCGCTGCCAACGGTGATGAAAAAAGTCATCGCGCAGGCTATTCCATCCGCATTCAATGAAAGCAGGAAATTTCGATGACCAAGATTGAGCATATTGTATTCGACATCGGCAAGGTGCTGATCCATTACGATCCGCATATTCCCTATAGCCGTCTCATTCCCGATGCCGATGAGCGCCAATGGTTCTTCGAGAATGTCTGCACCCATGACTGGAACCTCGAGCAGGATCGTGGCCGCCGCTGGGAGGATGCTGAAGCTTTGCTGGTGGAGAAGTTCCCGGAACGGGAAGAGCATATCCGCTCCTTCCGCAAGTTCTGGCACGAGATGGTCTCGCATTCCTATGACGACAGCGTCGCGATCATGACGGGCCTTATCGAGAGCGGCCACGACGTGACGATGCTCACCAACTTCGCCTCCGACACTTTTCGTGAGGCGCAAAAGATGTTCCCCTTCCTCATCCTGCCGCGCGGCGTCACCGTTTCCGGTGACATCAAGCTGATCAAACCGGATGTGGCGATTTATGAGCTTCATGCGCGCGATTTCGGGCTCAATCCCGCCGCAACTCTGTTCATCGATGATACGGCGATCAATGTCGAAGGCGCAAAGGCCGCCGGCTGGCAGGCGGTGCAGTTCACCGGCGCGGAGAAGCTGAAGCAGGATCTGCAGGCATTTGGGGTGGCGGTTTAGGTTCCGCCCTTAAGTCACCTCGTGGCATGGATTAAGGCTCATTGCCCCAGTCCTCGTGCCCATGGCGGACGCGGACGATGAGGACGTCGTCGTCCGCCTCAACGCGATAGACCACCAGATGTGCTCTGAACGGATGAATGCGCACCGACGGCGACAACTCGTTACGCTCGCGTGCGATCCTCGGATTCCGTGATATCAAGTCGAATATTGCGAAAAGTTCGCGATGGTACTTTCGCGCTTGCTGAGGTCCAAATAGGTCGATGCCTTCTTGCGCTATGCGGATGACGTCTTCTTCCGCAGGCAGAGAAAGGCGAAATCCCATGATCAGCCAATTTTACGTTTCATGGAGCGGGCTTCGGCCTCAGCAAACAAGGCATCTTCAGAACGATGACCGGAGGGAGCCTGCAATCCTTCGTCCACCAGGCCCTGCATGGCAGCGATCTTTTCGCTCCGCTCCTGATCCTTTCGGATGAGATCTCGGACATAGTCGCTGGCATTGGAGTAACGGCCCGTTTTAGACTGCGCTTCGACCCATTCCTTCATCTGGCCGGGCAGCGAAATATTCATGGTCACCATCTTCATCTCCTATGAAGACAGAGTGCAGATTTTGGCAAGGTTTGTCAAAAAGATCGGGAAAAGAAATTGGCGCAGGCGGAAATGGCGGTCTCCGGCCTGCGCCAGTCCTGCCGCAAGCGGCATTGGACGCAATGTTTTTGTGAGTTGTCCAGACCGGATTTTCACAACCACTGCTTTGATTAAGACAGTAGTTGTCGTCTCTTGCGCGAAACTTGTCTATCTAAAATTTTGTATTCGAAAATACCAACGCCCGACACGATGTGCCGGGCGTTGGTCGTTCTCCATCCGGGACTGAAGGTACTAAACCGGACGGAGACGTATTCTGGACAAGGGCGGGCGGTGGATCGTTGCCTTCAAGCCTTTTCGGCTTGGACTATTCGGCCTTTGCCAGTTCACTGCGGATGATGGCTCGGAGATCATCGATCGGCTTCAGGTCGTCGCCGTCTTCGAAGTGCCAGAACGTCCATCCGTTGCATGCGTCGAGACCCTGCACCTTCGCGCCGAGGCGATGGATGGAGCCGGCGGTTCCGGCGGATGCGAGCGTACCATCCGCACGAATAATGGCGCTATAACGGCGCTTTGCATCCGTCAGCACCTGGCCGGGACGGACGAGGCCACTTTCCAGCAGGGTGTTGAAGGCGACGCGCGGCTCGGCCTTCTTGCCGGTCATGACCGTCAGTTCCGCCTTGCCGAGCGGTTCGACGGCGGCGATGCGGGCGGCGGCGGCATCGATATAATCCTGCTCGCGCTCAATGCCGACGAAGTGGCGGCCGAGGCGTTTTGCCACCGCACCCGTGGTGCCGGAGCCGAAGAACGGGTCGAGCACGACATCACCCGGTTTGGTGGAAGCCATGATGATGCGGGCAAGCAGCGCTTCCGGCTTCTGGGTGGGGTGCACCTTCTTGCCGTCCTCACCCTTCAGCCGCTCATGGCCGCTGCAGATAGGGAACAGCCAGTCGGAGCGCATCTGCACGTCGTCATTGGAGGCCTTCAACGCATCGTAGTTGAAGGTATAGTTCTTGGCTTTCGGATCGCGGCTCGCCCAGATCATGGTTTCATGGGCGTTCTGGAACCGGCGGCCCTTGAAATTGGGCATGGGGTTTGTCTTGCGCCAGACGATATCGTTGAGGATCCAGAAATCGAGGTTCTGGAGCGTGGCGCCGACGCGGAAGATATTGTGATAGGAACCGATGACCCAGATGGTGCCGTTCGGCTTCAGCACGCGGCGGCAGGCGAGCAGCCAGGCGCGGGTGAAGGCATCATAGGCCTCGAAGGAGGCGAACTGGTCCCATTCGTCGTCGACGGCATCAACGAGCGACTGATCGGGCCGGTGCAGCGTGCCGCCAAGCTGGAGGTTATACGGCGGATCGGCGAAAATCGCGTCCACCGACTGGCTCGGGAGGGCATCCAAGGCAGCGACGCAATCACCCTTAATGATGCTGTCTTTCCAGGCGTCACTCTCACCTGCACGATCAAAACCGGCATGCCGAAAATCGGCCAGCGGAAAAACTGCTGCCATTGGTACTCGCTCCATACGCTTACTCTCTACTGAGGCTTATGGTTACCGAAGATGGTTATCAAAGCCTGAACAAGTCACGGAAAATGCGAAATAAATGGCTCTCGCGGCGCACTGGCGCAATTTGCGGAGACCGGCGGGGAACCCGAAGTCCGGCGAAAACGTTGTGCACAATGGGTTCTCCTGTGCCCGCATATTCGCGCGGCAGGAAGAGCCATTATGGCAGGGGGTAGTCCGCAATGGGGTCCGTGATGAAAATGGCGTCTTTTTCCATGAATGTCGTTTGGGCCGCACTTTTCGCGGTCGCGCTGGCAACGCCCTCGCAGGCCCAGCAACCGAACCCGCAATATAACGTCATCACCGATGCGGTTTTGTTTGATGGCGGCCCCTCCCTCGGCAACAGTGACAGGGTGCGCTGGGATTTCTACAAGGCCGACCGCACGGGCGTGCGCACCGACGAGAATGCCGGCGGTTCCTATGACGCCACCTTCGAGGCGAAGCTGCCAGCGGGCAGATATGTGGGCGTGGCGGCGCTGGGCAATGTGACCCGCGAAATAGCGTTCGAGGTGAAGGACGGAAGCGTTGCAAGGCCCAAGGTAAATTTCGATGCGGCCGAACTGACTGTCGTGCCAAAACGCAGCCCCGGCGGCGATGTGGAGACACAGGCGAAAACTGAAATCACCAAGGATGATTTCAAAGACAGCGTCTATGGCCAGGATACCGTCTTCGTGCCGGCGGGCGAAGTGCTTCTCACCGGCAGCGTCGGCCCGGCGCGGGCGCAGGAGAAGCTCACCATGAAGGCCGGCGACAAGATCAGCCACGAACTTGTCATTCCGAGCGGCGTGGTGATCGCCAAGGCCGTGTATGCGGAAGGCGGCAGGGCGGTGGAAACGGATGATATCCGCTTCGAAGCGATGTCGGCCAAGGAAACCCTTGACGGCACGCGGGAGACCATCAACGGCATTTACGGAACCGGCAAGATGATGGAAATGCCGGCCGGTAATTTCGTCATGCGCGCACGCCTCGGCAAGGTGACAGTGGAGCAGCCGTTCACCGTGACCGCCGGAAAACGCACGGAAATAACCATCAATCTCGATGCGGGCGTACTCGCAATTACCGCCCCCGGCGCGGAACGGATCGACATTGTCGAAACGACCAGGGACCTTCAGGGCACGCAGAAGGAGATTTCCGGTCGCTATGGCACGCAGCATCAGGAAACGCTTCATCCCGGCGATTATTCGGTGAAGGTAAGTTACGACAAGAAGTCGGGCCGCGATCCGAAGGAGATCAAGGCGACGGTCAAGGCTGCCGAGAGAACCGAGACGCGTGTGCCGGAGTAGGCCTTGGCCGCAGCCCTGCTTGAGGCTCCGGCTGTTCGCCGATTTTCACGCCAGCAAAGCCTGAAGCGGCAATGCGGTCGCACAGCCTGTTCCACTGGCAGCCTCGACAGGCCTGCCTGATATCTCCCCCTGCAAATGCCAGACGCATCTTGGCAAGGAAGTCCGGCGTCGCCTGCAACCGCTTGCCGGCAGCCAGCGTCTCGCCCAAAAGCACTGACACCGAAACGCGGGCCGTCTCATCCCGCTTCACAACCCCTTCGTTGAAACAGTGGGCATGGCTTTCACACAACAGGCCCTCGCAGATGTCGTCGGGGCCATCCACCAGCTCGATATCCTCTTCCCCGGCATTCAGGCGGTCGGCGACACGGTCGTAATTTTCGACGAAGCCGGATGTGTATCCCTTGCCCACATAGGTGAGCATGCAGAGAAGGTGGTGGGGCCGGAGGCGGACGGTCAAGGGCCTATCCGACAATGGCGAAGGCGTCGCGCACCGAGCCGGACGAGGTGCGGATCGCCTTGCGGCCGATCCATTGCACATGCCCGTCAAGGATGCGCACCGCCTCTTCGGCGCGGCCGCCGCGCAGCGCGTCGATGATCGCCCGGTGATCGGTATCGGTGCGGCGCTCCCAGCCGGCCCGCCAGGCGGAGAACAGGAAACGGGCGCTTGCCGCATGCAGGCCATCGATCGCTTCCATCAGGCGCGGCATGTTGCAGGGCGCGGTAATGAGGCGGTGGAAGCGGCGATTGGCCTCCTCCCAATGCTCGACATCAACGGCGCTGTCGCCTTCGAGCGTGGCTGCCTCCGCCTGATCGAGAATGGCTGACGTCATGTTGGGAATGGCGTGGCGCAAAGCCAGAACCTCAAGAGCGGCACGCATTTCCGCCACCTCGCGCACATCATCGAGACCGAAATCCGCGACCCTGACACCCCGGCGCGGAATGCTGGCGGCAAGTCCCTGCGCTTCCAGCCGGCGGAATGCCTCGCGCACCGGCACATGCGAGGCGCCGAATTCGGCGGCGATGTGATCCTGCCGCAGCCTTTCGCCCGGCGACAGCTCACCGCGAACGATGCGGTCGGCAAGCGTGCGGCTGATGCGGGCGGCAATGGTATCTTCAGGCGAATTTTTTGCTGTCTTGGGCATAACATCCCATAGCGCATATGGCGCGACCGTGTGTAGAGGTTTTTGCAGCAAGCCAGAGCAGACTGTTATCACACGCGGCTCCCTTGCCCGCGGCCTTCAAGCTATGAGCCTGACGGGACTGTCCTTTGCTGGCGAGCCGGTTGAGCTTGGCGCAGACATGGTCTAAAAGCCCGGCATCATTTTCTTCCAGCCAAATCCGATACAGGGAGCGCCCATGAGCGGCTTCGACCTTATTATTTTCGACTGCGACGGCGTTCTGGTCGATTCCGAAATCATCGCGGCACAGGTGGAATCCCGCCTTCTGACCGAAGCCGGTTATCCGATCTCGGTCGAGGAAATGGGGGAGCGTTTCGCCGGCATGACCTGGAAGAACATCCTCCTGCAGGTGGAAAGCGAAGCCAGCATTCCGCTCTCAGCCTCGCTGCTCGACAAATCGGAAAAACTGCTCGACATGCGGCTGGAACGCGACGTGAAGATCATCGAGGGCGTGAAGTTCGCCCTGTCCCGCCTGACGACGCCCCGCTGCATCTGCTCGAACTCTTCGAGCCACCGCCTCGACATGATGCTGACGAAGGTGGGCCTGAAACCCTATTTCGCGCCGCATATCTATTCCGCCAAGGATCTCGGCGCTGATCGCGTGAAGCCGAAGCCCGACATCTTCCTGCACGGCGCGGCGCAATTCGGCGTTTCCCCCGATCGCGTGGTCGTGGTCGAAGATTCCGTGCACGGCATCCATGGCGCAAGGGCCGCTGGCATGCGCGTCATCGGCTTTACCGGCGCGTCCCACACCTATCCCAGCCACGCCGACCGGCTGACGGATGCGGGTGCCGAAACGGTGATCTCCCGCATGCAGGACCTGCCGGCCGTGATTGCGGCAATGGCAGAGTGGGAAGGCGCTTTTTAAGTTGTGGCCTTGTCACAAACGCCACTTCGTTATGCTCGGCCTGTCCCGAGCATCTGCAACGCTTTGATTTTACGATACATGCTTGGATCCTCGGGACAGGCCCGAGGATGGCGTCGCGTGTGAGGAATGGTTTTCCCCGCAATCAGCACCGAAGCCTGCCGAGCAGCCTCCGGCTTTTACATTTTGCCCGTCAAATCACCGGCGCTTCGTCTTGGCCTTCGCGCCCTGCTCTGCAAAGCCGATATAAACGCTGACAGACCTCGGCGCGCCGCCCGGTCCGTTGGGAATGCCGACGTGGTCGTTGTTGAAGATGAACTGCGTGCCGGCCCCGCCTGCGGGAACATCGATGGCGAAATTGGTCGTTTCACCGAAAATCTCGCCGTCGCCATCCTTCACCGTCACCCGGATCGGCACGGTGACTCGGCCGGGCTTGGCCATCGGGCCGGGAACGAGGCGGCCCTGGGCCAGCACGTTGACGGTGAGCGTCGATTCATTGGCGGTGCAGGAGCGCGTCGTATCGGACAGCGAGACCTGATAGGCGAGTTTCTGCGGATCGTCCTTGGCGCCGCCGGCATAGACGCGATGAACGGCATTGGCGTCGAGAACCGTCACGGCCGGGCAATTGGCCTGAACCACGGCAGCCGTTGGCGCGGCCTGCGCCGCCGGCGGGTTGACGGCAAGCGAGTCCGACGGGTTGGAGGAATTGCATCCTGCAACAACGACGAGAAGCGACATCGCGGCGGACAAACGCAAGAAATTCCCTGACACTCTTCTAATTCCCTCTCCATTGTCCCGGAACAGAACCGGAGACGCTGTTTATTGACCTTTCACCCAGGTTGGCGATGGTCTATAGCAGCGACGCCGGAAAAAATCGATTGGCATGTTCGGTTTTGCTTGAATTTTCAAAAAAGCGCTTCATGACCTCGCCAATCGCCTCATTTCGGTGAGACGCTGCGGAAAAGACGCCGATCACATCGGCAACGGATAAGGGACTATCTCGTGGAATATGTATCGACCAGGGGTGCGGCCCCTTCGCTTGGTTTTTGCGACGCGCTTCTGGCAGGCCTTGGCCGCGATGGCGGGCTTTACGTGCCGCGCAAATGGCCGTCCATGTCGAAAAAGGAAATCCGCAACCTGCGCGGCAAGTCCTACCAGGATGTCGCCTTCGAGGTTCTCTACCGTTTCACCGGCGGCGAAATTCCGGCCGACAAGTTCAAGGCGATGATCGACGACGCCTATTCGACCTTCCGCCACCCGGCCGTCGTTCCGCTGACACAGACCGGTCCGAACACCTTCGTGCTGGAGCTGTTCCACGGCACCACGCTCGCCTTCAAGGATGTGGCGATGCAGCTCCTCGCCCGTCTGATGGACTATACGCTGACGGAACGCGGCGAGCGCGCCACCATTGTCGGCGCCACATCCGGCGATACGGGCGGGGCGGCGATCGACGCCTTTGCCGGACGCGAGCGTACTGATATCTTCATCCTTTTCCCGAACGGCAAGGTCTCTCCGGTGCAGCAGCGCCAGATGACGACCTCCACCGCTTCCAACGTGCATGCGCTGGCGATCAACGGCAATTTCGACGATTGCCAGACGCTGGTGAAGGAGATGTTCAACGACGTGAAGTTCCGCGACGGCGTGAAGCTTTCCGGCGTCAACTCCATCAACTGGGCGCGCATCATGGCGCAGGTGGTCTATTATTTCACCGCGTCGCTTTCGCTCGGCGGCCCGGACCGGAAGGTGTCCTTCACCGTTCCGACAGGCAATTTCGGCGATATTTTCGCCGGTTACGTCGCCAAGAAGATGGGCCTGCCGATCGACAAGCTGGTCATCGCGACCAATGACAACGACATTCTGGCGCGCACGCTGAAGACCGGCCGTTACGAGATGCGCGGCGTCAAGCCCACCACCTCGCCCTCGATGGATATCCAGATTTCGTCCAACTTCGAGCGACTGCTGTTCGAAGCCTACGACCGCGATTCCGCTGCCGTTAAGTCATCGATGGATGGCCTCAAGCAATCGGGCGCGTTTGAAATTCCGGAAAAGGCGCTGAAGTTCATCAAGAAGGATTTCCGCGCCGGACGCGCCACCGAAAAGCAGGTGGCGGCGACCATTCGCGACACGCTTGAAAAGACCGGCTACCTGATCGACCCGCACACGGCAACAGGTGTTTTCGTGGCGGAAAAGCACGAAAAGCCCGCAACCCCGATGGTGGTTCTGTCGACCGCCCATCCGGCAAAATTCCCGGCGGCTGTAAAATCCGCTTGCGCAATCGACCCGGCGCTTCCAGTATGGCTCGCTGACATCATGAACCGGGAGGAGCGTTTCGACATTCTGGATGCGGAGCTCAAAGCCGTGGAAAGCTTCATCGGCAAACATGCACGCGCCGGCAAATAGAGACGCGGAAAGACGTTGAGTATGAGAGTAAATTTGACCCGGCTTTCGTCCGGGTTGACCGTTGTCACGGAAAGAATGCCACATCTCGAAAGCGTCGCTCTTGGGGTGTGGATCAAATCCGGCTCCCGCAACGAGACGACTGCCGAACATGGCATCGCCCATCTTCTCGAACATATGGCGTTCAAGGGCACGGCGCGCCGCACCGCCCGTCAGATCGCCGAAGAGATCGAAAATGTCGGCGGCGAAGTCAACGCCGCGACGTCGACGGAAACAACCTCCTACTACGCCCGCGTCCTCAAGGATCACGTTCCGCTCGCGGTCGATATCCTTGCCGACATCCTGACGGAATCGCTCTTCGATGAAGACGAGTTGGAGCGCGAAAAGAACGTCATCCTGCAGGAGATCGGTGCCGCCACCGATACGCCCGACGACGTGATCTTCGACAATTTCTCCGGTGTCGCCTATCGCGACCAGACGATCGGCCGGCCGATCCTGGGCACGCCCGAGACCGTGCAATCCTTCACGACAGGCCAGATCAGGCATTATCTCGCCCGCAATTATACGACGGACCGCATCTTCGTCGTTGCGGCCGGCGCGGTCGATCACGAGAGCTTCGTCAAGCAGGTGGAAGAGCGTTTCGCCTCGCTGCCGCAGCTGCCCGTGGCGACACCTGTGCTTGAAAAGGCTGTCTATACCGGCGGAGAAATCCGAGAGACCCGCGACCTGATGGATGCGCAGGTGCTTCTCGGCTTCGAGGGCAAGGCCTATCATGCCCGCGATTTCTATTGTTCGCAGATTCTCGCCAATATTCTCGGCGGCGGCATGTCTTCCCGCCTGTTCCAGGAAGTGCGTGAATATCGCGGCCTGTGTTATTCCGTCTATGCGTTCCACTGGGGTTTTTCCGATACCGGCATCTTCGGCGTGCATGCGGCCACCGGCGGCAACGACCTGCCTGAACTGGTTCCCGTCATTCTGGAGGAGCTGCGCAAGTCCTCGCAGACCATCCACCAGGAGGAAATCGACCGGGCCCGTGCGCAGATCCGCGCGCAACTGCTGATGGGCCAGGAAAGCCCGGCTGCCCGCGCCGGCCAGATCGCCCGCCAGATGATGCTTTACGGCCGACCCATTCCGAATGAAGAGATGATGGAGCGGCTGGGCGACATCACCCGCACGCGCCTGACCGATCTTGCAGGACGGCTGTTTTTCGATACAGTTCCGACATTGTCTGCAATTGGCCCGCTCGAACATCTGCCGCCTCTTTCCGACATCACGGCCGCGCTGTCCGCGCAGCAGCCCGCAAGGATAAAGGCGAACGGATAAACCGATATGAGAGCGGGATTTGAAGGTGAAGACCGCTCATCTTTTTCGCCATCCCATTCGCGGATGGCGATATCTGCCTCACAGGGATCGTGAATGCTGCGTTTTCTTTCCCGACATAATGACACACCAGAATTGCGCAGCGCCAATCACCTTCTCAGACTGCCGCGCTACAGCGATTTCAAGCAGTGGCACGTGCTGCGATCCGAGAGCCGGCAGTTTCTACAGCCGTGGGAACCGACCTGGCGGCCGGACGAACTGACGGAGGGCGCCTTCCGCATGCGCGTGGTGCGTAACGGACAGGAATTTTCTTCCGGCACCGCCGTTTCCTTCCTGCTGTTCGAAAAAGAGACGCTTCTGGTCGGCGGCATCACCATCGGCTATATCCGCCGCGGGGCGGCGCAGAGCTGCATGATCGGATACTGGATCGGTGAACGGCATGCTGCCCAAGGCCATATGTCTGCCGCATTAAAATTGGTAATACCCTACATCTTCAACGGACTTCAGTTGCACCGTATCGAGGCAGCCTGTATTCCGGAAAACTTCAAAAGCATCCGGCTCCTCGAAAATGCCGGGTTCCAGCGGGAAGGTCTCTTGCGGGAATATCTGAAAATCAATGGCCAATGGCGGGATCATATGATGTTTTCCCTTCTTGCCGACAAGCAAAGCTCCGGCGGAACGAAGTACGATACATGACCTACAATCACACTGCGCCTTGCCTCACGAAACGTCTGGCGGCAATCGCGCTGGCTGCGCCGTTTTTTCTGCTTTTCCTGCTTTTTGCCTCCCATTCCTTCGCCTTCGAGCCGGTCAAGATCTCCCGTGACGACACGGCGCTCGATCTCACCGCCACCACGGATATCTATGCCAATCAGGGCGAAGCCTTTCAGGTTTCCACCGCGCCGGGTCCTGACGGCATCCGCCGGCGCATCGAGGTGCGCGCCAGTTCCGACGATCACCAGGGCGACTGGGCCGTGTTCGCGCTTGCCAATGTCTCCGAAGAGCAGCTGGAGCGCGTGATCGTCGCGCCGCATTTCCGTCTCGTCAATTCCAAGCTGTTCTGGCCGGATCTCGGCTCGCAACGCATCATGGCGATAACGCCCAGCGAAGGCTTTGCGCTCGACAGGCAGCCAAGCCCGGACGCCGACGTCTTCCGCATCACGCTCAATCCCGGCTCCGTCATCACCTTCGTCGCCGAGCTTTCCACGCCGCAGCTGCCGCAGCTTTATCTGTGGGAACCGGAAGCCTACAAGGATACGATCAACGCCTTCACGCTCTATCGCGGCATCGTGCTCGGCATTGCCGGCCTGCTTGCCGTGCTCCTGACCATTCTCTTCGTGGTCAAGGGAACCTCGGTCCTGCCCGCGTCTGCCGCCCTCGCCTGGGCCGTGCTTGCCTATATATGCGTTGATTTCGGCTTCCTCGAAAAGCTCATCACCGTCACCTCAAGCGATCAGCGAATATGGAGGGCGGGCGCGGAAGTGGCGCTCGCCTCCAGCTTCGTCGTCTTTCTCTTCACCTATCTCAACCTGAACCGATGGCACGCACATCTGGGTTATGCGACCTTTGCCTGGGTGGTGGGGCTGGCACTGCTGTTTGGCGTGGCAATCTACGATCCTTCGGTTGCATCGGGTATAGCGCGTGTTTCCTTCGCGCTGACGGCGACGGCGGGCATCGCGCTCATCATCTATCTCGGTTTCAACAAATACGACCGGGCGATCCTGCTCGTCCCATCCTGGGCCTTGATCCTCGTCTGGCTGTTCGGCAGCTGGTTGACGGTGACGGGACAGCTTGACAACGACATCGTGCAGCCTGCGCTTGGCGGCGGGCTGGTGCTGATCGTTTTGCTGATCGGTTTCACGGTCATACAGCACGCCTTTGCCGGCAGCGCCTATCAGCAGGGGTTGTTCTCCGATCTGGAGCGGCAATCGCTGGCGCTGACGGGCAGCGGCGATACGGTCTGGGACTGGGACGTGACGCGTGACCGTATCGTCACGACGCCTGATATTTCCAACCGCCTGGGGCTGGAGCCCGGAACCATGCATGGCGCCGCGCGCAACTGGCTGCCGCGCCTGCACCCTGATGACCGCGACCGGTTCAAGGCCACGCTCGACGTGCTGCTCGACCATCGCAAGGGCCGGCTGAACCACGAATTCCGTATTCGCGCCGAGGATGGCCATTTCCACTGGCTGCAAATCCGTGCGCGTCCCGTTCTTGGCTCCAACGGCGAAATCATCCGCTGCGTCGGCACCATCACCGATATTACAGAGCAGAGAAATTCGGTCGAGCGGCTGCTGCAGGACGCGATGAACGACAATCTGACCGGGCTTCCGAACCGGCAGGTCTTCCTCGACCGCCTGCAATCGATCCTCAACCTCTCGCCGGACAGCGAGGGCGTGCGGCCAACCGTGATGGCGATCGATATCGACCGTTACAAGCTGGTCAATGACACGCTCGGCATTGCTGCCGGCGACAATATTTTGATTGCCCTCACCCGGCGCCTGCGTCGCCTGCTCAAACCGCAGGACACGCTGGCTCGTCTCGGCGGCGACGAATTCGGCCTGATCCTGACCTCGGAGCGCGATCCGCAGCGTGTGGCGGATTTCGCCGATGCGGTGAACAAGGCGATCATGGTGCCGATCAATTTCGCCAATCGCGAAATCATTCTCACCGCTTCTATCGGCCTCGTCTCGTGGATCGACCAACAGGAAAGTGCGGCAGGTCTGCTCAGCGATGCGGAATTGGCCATGTATCGCGCCAAGCGCGCCGGCGGCAATCGTGTCGAGCCTTTCCGTCCCGCCTTCCGCACCTCGGGCACCGACCGGCTGCAGATGGAAAGTGACCTTCGCCGCGCTATCGAGCGCAAGGAGCTGTCGCTTGCCTATCAGCCGATCGTCAAGCTCGATGATGGGGAACTTGCCGGTTTCGAGGCGCTGATGCGTTGGGAGCACCCGAAGCGTGGCAATATCCCGCCAAGCGAGTTCATTCCGATTGCCGAAGCCTCCGGCCTGATCGAGCCGCTCGGCATGTTCGCGCTGGAACGGGCAGCGACCGACCTGATGGACTGGCAACATGCCATCGACAAGATGCCGATCTTCATCTCCGTCAATATTTCCAGTGCCCAACTGCTGAACAACGAACTCTATAACGACGTTCGTGGCATGCTCACCCGCACGCGCTGCAACCCGCAGCAGCTGAAGCTGGAACTGACGGAATCCGTCGTCATGGAAAATCCGGAACAGGCGCGGCTTGTGCTTTCCAAGCTCAAGGAAACCGGCCTTAGCCTCGCAATGGACGATTTCGGCACGGGCTATTCATCGCTCGCCTATCTCACCCGTTTCCCCTTCGATACGATCAAGCTCGACAAGGCGCTTGTGGCCAATACCAGCGACAAGCGTAACGTGCTTCTGCGCTCGGTCATTGCCATGGCGCGGGCGCTCGACATGCAGGTGGTGGCGGAAGGCATCGAAACGCCTGAGGATGCGGCCGAACTGGCCCGCATGAACTGCCATTTCGGCCAGAGCTTCCTGTTTGGCACGCCGGTTTCCGGCGATGCGGCGCTAAAGCTTCTTCGGGAGCGGTTCCAGCCGACGAAGCGGGCTTCGTAAGCGAAGTATTGAAACGCGAGGTATCTACCCCCGTCAGCCGACGCGCGTCGGCGCGGCGGGAAAAGCCCTTTCAAACCAAGGACTTGGGCTGGTTGTATACGGATCAAGTCCGGCACGACCGGAGGAGGAAACACCGCGTTTGCCGGCTTTTACTCCTCGCTTGTCGATATTCACTGAACCACGGCAGCCTGCACCGGTGTTGACGCATCCGCCGCCACCCTCCCATGCAGCAGGTCGTGAATAAACTCCATCTTCGCAACCACCGGCGGCGTCAGGACAAAGGGATAGAGGTCCGCTTCCCCCATGCTGCGCTGGATCGAGTTGATCGCAACGCTGAGCGGAATCCAGGCCTTGACCAGCTGTGCAGCGCTGCGGGCATTGTAAGGATCGAAAGTCACCTCCGCCGCCATTTCTTCATGCCCGTCGGGGTCGATCGCCACGCCGAAGGCGCGCGCGGTCTCAAGCGTATCGACGATATGCAGATAGTGCGCGAAACACTCGGCAAAATCCTCCCAAGGGTGGACCGAGGCATACGAACTGATGAAGCTGTCCTGCCAGTCGGGACGTGGACCCTCCTCGTAATTGCGTTGCAGGGCAGCGCCATAATCTTCTCTGTCATCGCCAAAGACGGCGCGGCAGGCCTCCAGTCGGTTTGCATCGCGTACGAGCTTGTTCCAGATGAAGTGACCGACTTCGTGGCGGAAATGGCCGAGCATTGTGCGGTACGGCTCGTTCATATTGGCGCGCACCTGTTCGCGCGTAGCATCGTCGGCCTCGGCCGCACGAATGGCGATCAGCCCCTCGTCATGACCGGTCATGGCCGGAATGACGGAACCATCTGGCGCCACCTCATCCACCAGAAAGTCGAAGACAAGGCCGCCGGCGGGATCGGCATCACGGTTGGGATGCGGGAGGCCGAGCCGCAGGATAGAATAAAACAAATGACGCTGCGCCTGGCTGATACGACGCCATTGCTCAATGCCCTGTTGCGTCGCAATGTCGGGCACAAGGCGATTGTGGCTGCAGGCAGGGCAAAATGCGCTTTCGCTTCCCGCGGGCACCGACCAGTTGCAGATATCGTTCACTTCATTGGCGCAAAACCGCACCTGTTTTTGCGGTTCCGCGACGATCTGCCAGTTCGGCTCACCGGCCGGGGCCAACGCCTCCATGGACAGGCGCTCCGGCACGAAGGCAAGACGATGACCGCAGGAAACGCAAAAACGATTGTCGAAATGCACCGGCTGGCCGCAGGATGCGCAGGAAAAAAGCTTCATCGATGAAACCCTTGCGATGGATCAGTTGCTCGGAGGCAAATCTGGAACGACGGCATGAACCGCGCAACAGGAAGAGCGTTCCGGCGCTCAGCCGACAAGAGCGCATGTGCTCTTGAACACATGCGCTCCGCGCGCCCCATCATCAGAGAGGCGCAATCAATCCGGCGATATTACATGCGGTCGACGGCACCCTTTACGGCATCCTTCGCCTTGCCGACAGAGGACTGTACCTTGCCCTTGGTTTCCTGGGCGGCACCCTTGGCGCGCAATTCATTATTGCCGGTCGCTTCACCGACGTTCTTCTTCACCTTACCAGCAACTTCATTGGCTTTACCGGCGACTTTGTCAGATGTGCTACCCATATTACTGCTCCCTAGTTGAACCGTACTGTCTGTGCGGCTTTCCGGGTAAGTAACGCCAAAGGGAGAAGAATGGTTCCAGCCAAAACGAGCGGGAAGATGAGGCTCAGGCATGCCCTGCATCTGTGGAGAGCATGCGTGCATCAACGCCCATCAGGGCGAGCGCCCGCTCGTATTTATTGTCCAGCCCGCGGTCGAAAATCAGCTCCTCCGCAGCCGGGCAGTTCAGCCAGCCATTATTGGCGATCTCGTTTTCCAGTTGGCCTGGCCCCCAGCCGGCATAACCGAGCATCATGGTGGCCCTTTGCGGGCCGCGGCCGTTGGAAATGGCGCGGACGATATCCAGCGTTGCGGTCAGCGAAATGTCATCGCTGACGGGAATGCTGGATTCGCTTAAATAGTCATCCGAATGCAGAACGAAACCTCGGCCGGATTCCACCGGGCCGCCGCACTGGATCGGGAACTCACGGGTGCGGTTGGGCAGCATGATGGCGTCGTTGCTGTCCACCAGTTTCAGGTGGAGCAGTATGTCCGTGAAGGTAATCTGCTGCGGCCGGTTGATGATGAAACCCATGGCCCCGGCGTCCGAGTGGGCGCAGATATAGATCACCGCACGGGCAAAATTGCCGTCGTCCAGCCCCGGCATCGCAATGAGGAACTGGCCGTCGAGAAAGCCACGTTCGCGCTTGTCCATCAGGGTTGAAAAGCTCACAGGCGCCTCCAGCAGGCCGAATTCCGTCGTTTAACGGAAAACGGCGTTCGCACTTCGACAAAGGACAGGATGCGGCATACCGCCCGATCAATCAACCGAAAATGATGAACCCCACGAATTCGTAACTGGTCCGCCGGTCGATGTTGGGTTAGACGGGAAGCATGAGCGTCAGGTTATTCTTTCGATTTTCACATCTTCACCTCGCGGCTGCTTTCGCCGCCCTCCTCGGCGGCATGCAAGCCGCCCGGGCCGACATTACCGACTGGGCCAGAAGCGAGGGCGGCCAGATGCGCGTCGCGAGCCTTGCCGTGGATGCAAACGGCGTGGTGCGCGGCGTATTGCAGATCGAGCCGAAGGACGGCTGGATAACCTATTGGCGCGAACCCGGAGAAGCAGGCATACCGCCGCAGATCACGCCTGATCCGACCAGCGGTGCGATGCTGACCGCCATGGCCTATCCGGTTCCGAAGTTGATCGAAAACGGCGATATAACCGATATCGGTTATGACCACGCCGTCAGCCTTCCCTTTCAGCTGAAGGTTACCGATCCGGCAGCTGGCGGGAAGATCGACCTCACCGCATTCATCGGCGTCTGCCAGAATATCTGTATCCCCTTCGAGGCGAAGTTCTCCATCGACCGGGGCACGGCTGGTGATGATGACAGCGAGGAGCGCCGCCTTCTCGAAGAGGCGCGCGAAACACTGCCCGAAGCGGCATCCGACGATTTCAAGGTGATCGATTTCCACATCACGCCCGACAAGACCATGCTCGGCGTGCAGCTGCAGCTTCCGGAAAACGCGCCGAAGGAGACCGAAATCTTCATCGCCGGCCCCTCGGGTTTTGCCTATTACGAGCCGCAGAACCTCGTACGCGACAAGCGCAAGCTCTCCTTCTACATGAACATCAAGGGCCTGCCGAAAACCTATCAGGTGCAGGGCAACAGCTGGCCCATTCTGGTCAAATCGGGCGACCGGGCCATGGAGACGATGCTGAATTTCCCGAAGCCCTGAACGGTGGCTCCGCGGTGGAATCCACCGTGAAAACCGCATGGCGGATTTCATTTCCGTGCTCCTGATACCGTTGGATTCGTTGCGAACCTGCCAGTATCCGGACAGCTTGTTTTCGTTTGTCTTCCAGGGAAAACCGGGTTCCACTTTTCCCTGGCAAACTCTATAGTCGCGCGAACCGAACGGCCATAGGAGCACGGACATGACCATCAAGATCGGCGATAAACTGCCTTCCGCAACCTTCAAGGAAAAGACGGCCGATGGCCCGGTGGAAACCACCACGGACGCGCTTTTCGGCGGGAAGAAGGTTGTTCTCTTTGCCGTTCCCGGCGCTTTCACCCCCACCTGCTCGCTGAACCATCTGCCGGGTTATCTTGAAAACCGCGACACTATTCTGGCTAAAGGCGTTGACGATATCGCAGTCGTTGCCGTCAACGACTGGCATGTAATGGGCGCATGGGCGCAATCTTCGGGCGGTCAGGGCAAAATCCATTTCCTCGCCGACTGGGATGCGTCCTTCACCAAGGCGCTCGGCCTTGATGCCGACCTCTCCGCCGGCGGCCTCGGCGTGCGTTCCAAGCGTTATTCGATGCTGGTGGAAGACGGCGTCGTGAAGTCACTCAACGTGGAAGAGAACCCCGGTCAGGCGACGGTCTCTGCCGCTGCGGCGATGATCGAGCAGCTTTAAGGCCAAATGTTTGGCCACAGGCCGAGCCATAAATCCTCGGGCTTGTCCCGAGGATCCAATCATTTCACCAAAAACGAAATGCTGCAGATGTTTTGGGGCCGGCCCGAGCATGAGGCAAGAGAGCGGCGGGGCGCCGCCTTCTCAAACATTCATATCAAACACCAGAAGCCCGGCAAGACCGCCATCGGTGAGTGACACGAGGCGCTCCCCCACCTCCATATGCCTGGGGTGGGCAAGATATTCGTCCCGGTCTTCCGGGCTTTCAAGCGTCACGATGAAGCCATCGACAAAACCGCCATTCAGCCCTTCGGGTGAAACGTTCTGTCCGTATTTCACATCGACGATGCCGGGTATCACGTCTTTCAGGGCGGCGATCGCCTCGAAAATTGCATGTTTTTCAGAAGCGGCCGTCGCGGCCTTGAAGCGTAGAAAGACACAATGCAGGATCATCCGGATTTTTCTCCTCCGTTGGGCACCACCGGAGCACCCTTTGACGACAAGATAGGTCGGGTTTCGGTTTTCACAACCCCGGATGGGGGCGTGCCGGCTCGGATTTTGTCCGGCGCAAAATAGAGCAGTCTTGCATTACCGCCGTTTGAAAGGCTCCATGCCTTTTCGCGCCAATTCATCGGCGCGCTCGTTTTCCGGATGGCCGGCATGGCCCTTCACCCAGTGCAAGGTAACCTTGTGGCGCTCGCGCGCCACTTCCAATGCCTGCCATAGCTCGACATTCTTGACCGGCTTGTTATCGGCTGTCTTCCAGCCCTTCTTTTTCCAGCCGAAAATCCACTTGGTGATGCCGTCCTTCACATAGGCGCTGTCGGTGTAAAGATCGACTTCGCAGGGGGCCTTGAGCGCATTAAGTGCGGAAATCGCCGCCATCAGTTCCATGCGGTTGTTGGTGGTCTCGGCCTCGCCGCCGCAGAGTTCCTTCTCCACCTCGCCGTAACGCAGCACCGCACCCCAGCCTCCCGGACCCGGATTGCCGGAGCAGGCGCCATCGGTGAAAATATCGACATGCTTCATTCGCCGGCCAGCCCGTACTCGGCGACAGTGGCGATGGAACGGTGGAACCGCAGCTTGCGCAGATATTCCAGCGGGTCTTTTTTCACCACCAGCGCGCCCTCCGGCGTTGTCAGCCAGTCGTAAAGCCGCGTCAGGAAGAAGCGCAGAGCCGAACCGCGCGCCAGAAGCGGCAGGGCTTCCAGCTCCGCTTCACTGAGCGGCCGCACGGACTGGTAACCTTCCAGCAACGCCTTGCCCTTGGTGACGTTGTAAGCGCCATCCTTTTCAAAGCACCAGGCATTGAGGCAGATCGACACATCATAAGCGAGCAGGTCGTTACAGGCGAAATAAAAGTCGATCAGACCGGAGAGTTCGTCGCCGAGGAAGAACACATTGTCCTGGAACAGATCCGCATGGATGACACCGGCCGGCAGGTCCTTCGGCCAATGGGCCGCGAGATAATCGATCTCGGGGCGAATCTCGTCCTTCAGCCCCTTCTCCACCTCGTCCGCGCGGTCTTCGGATTTCTCCCACAGCACCTTCCAGCCCTCGACGGAGAGCGCGTTCGGCCGCTTGATCTCGAAGCCTTCGCCCGCCAGATGCATGGCGGCCAGCGCCTTGCCGACTTCGCGGCAATGTTTCGCCTCCGGCTTTCTCAGCCACATTCCTTCAAGGAAGGAGATAAGCGCGGCGGGGCGGCCCGACAGCTCTCCCAGCAACTCGCCATCCTTGCGCGGTAATGGTAAGGGGCAGGACAGGCCTTTGGCGGCCAGATGCTGCATGAGGCCGAGGAAGAAAGGCAGATCGGATTTTTCCACACGCTTTTCATAAAGCGTCAGGATCAGCGGGTCCTTGGTGGTATGCAGCAGGAAATTGGAGTTTTCGACGCCTTCGGCAATTCCCTTGTAGGAAGTGAGGCTGCCGACGTCGTACTGCGTGAGGAAATTCCTCAGATCATCTTCGGTGATATCAGTATAAACTGCCAATTTTAAATCTCTTGGTGAAGGATGGAGTGGAAATCCGGCAGAGCGGCGCGGGGCGAATACCACCCTTCCCGCCAAACCATGTCAGGCGCCGGCTGCAGCCTTGGGCGGCAGCGCGTTGCTGGCATTGCCGTTGACGAAAGCCATATCATCCGTCGTCAGCTCGATGCTGCGCAACTCGCGATTGACGAGGAAATGTTCCGTTTCCTCAACCGTCACGGCGAGATCGAGCGTGGTGTCGAAACGCGCCTTGAAGGCTTCGATGATTTCATCGACGATGACTTCAGGAGCGGATGCGCCGGCCGAGAGACCGACGGTGCGGATATCGCCGATTTCATTCCAGTCGATTTCGGCGGCCCGCTGCACCAGGACAGAGCGCTTCGCACCCGCACGCAGGGCCACTTCCACCAGCCGCTTGGAATTGGAGGAATTGGGGGCGCCGACGACGATGAACAGGTCGCAGCCAGGCGCTGCCTGTTTCACCGCATCCTGACGGTTGGTGGTCGCGTAACAGATGCTGTCGGCAGCAGGCGCCTGAATGGCCGGGAAGCGTTCCTGCAGCCTGGCGATCACGCCTGCCGTGTCATCGACCGACAGAGTCGTCTGGGTGACAAAGCCGAGATTTTCGCGGTCCAGCGGCTCATAACGGTCGGCATCCTCCACCGTTTCGATGAGTGAGACGGTGCCTTCGGGAAGCTGGCCCATGGTGCCGATGACCTCTGGATGACCGGCATGGCCGATCAGCACCACATGGCGGCCGAGGCGCTGGTGGCGCATGGCCTGCTTGTGGACCTTGGAGACCAACGGGCAAGTGGCATCGAGATAAAACAGGTTGCGCGCCTGCGCATCCTCAGGCACGGATTTAGGAACCCCATGCGCCGAGAAAACCACCGGCTGCTCGCGATGTTCGGCCGGAATTTCATGCAGTTCCTCGACGAAGACCGCACCCTTGGCTTCCAGCCCTTCCACCACATAGCGGTTATGCACGATTTCGTGGCGAACATAAACGGGCGCGCCATAGGCCTTCAGCGCCAGCACGACGATCTGGATCGCCCGGTCCACGCCCGCGCAAAAGCCACGCGGTCCGCACAGCCTTATCGTCAAAGGGGGTTTGGAAACGGCGATGTTCATTCCAGCTCCTTAGGCGTGCTCCGTGCCCTGCCGATGGCCAGCCCTGCCGGGCGGCAGGCGCACTATTCATCGCGCGCCTTGTGGTTCCGGAAATAGGCAAAACCGGCGACGATGACAAGGGCTGCAGCCAGACCATACCACGTTATCGCATATTGCAGGTGATTATTGGGCAAATCTATCAGCGTCACCCCGCCCTGCGGCCAGCCGCCGGGATTGGGGGCGGCATCGGCATCCACGAAAAGCTTGACCAGCCGGTCCGGCGGAATATCCGCACTGGAGGCCATGGCCGCCAGATCCTTCCAGTAGAATATGTTCTTGGCGATATCGTTGTCCGGCAGCAGCGAGGAAGGCTTGGCGACAAGCGGCGCACGCGCCAGCCCCGTTATCGTCACCTCGCCCGTCACCTGCCCCTCGGATCGCTTGGCCGGATCCTTCATCTCGAAGGGCACAAAACCGCGATTGACGAAGAGGACGCGGCCATCGGCAAGCGTCAGCGGTGTATAGATGTAATAGCCGGTTCTGCCCTGGTGGGTGGCGAAGAAATGCCGCTCGCGGGCGTGATCGAAGGTACCGGACAGACTGACCTTGCGATACTCGATATCGCCGCCGCTTTTGGCAATCGCCTCTATTTCGGCAACCGTGGCGGGGGCAGCGTTTCGCCGTTCTTCTATATCGGCGAGAAGCGCCTCTTTCCAGTAAAGCCGCTTTACCTGCCAGGTGCCGAGCCCGAGAAGAATGGCAAGCGCCAGCAGAACCAGCGGCGCAGCGAACCAGACCCGCCTTTCCGCCGCCTTCATGTGGGACACGTCATTCACGGTCAAGCCTGCCTTCGCTTGCATTGTTGCGGTATTGCAGCGCGATCATGATGCCCTTCAGCTTGCGCAGCAGCACGAGGGAGACAATCACCGTGAATGGCAACCACAAGATGACATGCACCCAGACGGGCGGCGCAAAATGCTGATCGAACCAGAGCGCCAGCCCGACAACCAGAAAACCGACGATCAGCATGACGAAAACCGCCGGGCCATCACCCGCATCGGCAAAACCGTAATCCAGTCCGCATGCGCTGCAGGCGGGTTTTACCGTCAGAAAACCATCGAAAAGGCGCCCGTTGCCGCAGCGAGGGCAGCAGCCCTTCAAGCCCACCTTGATCGGGTCGACCGGGGCGAACTTGCTGCCTGATGGCTCTGACATGGTGAAACCTCCCGCAAAGTCGGCCAAAGTCCGAGGGTGACGTCGATCTCTTGGAAACCTGCCTCAAACCCGGGCACTTGTTTCTTGCTCGATCGCGTCGCGTCTTCTTCTCCCGCCGGGGAGAAGGTAGCCCGAAGGGTCGATGAGAGGGCAAGCTCTCCGGATATCTCTACCGGAGCCCTCCCATCCCGCTGCCGCGGACTTCTCCCCGGCGGGGAGAAGAAACGATTGCACCCGCTCGCTCCACCGGATGCCTTGCTTCGGCCCCTTGGCCCTATCAGCCGTGAATTGGCGCGCCCCAGCCACCCCAGATATAGATGGCGAAGAACAGGAACAGCCAGACGACGTCAACGAAGTGCCAGTACCAGGCAGCGGCTTCGAAACCGAAATGCTGCGTGGGCGTGAACCCGCCGGCAATGGCGCGGAACAGGCAGACCAGCAGGAACACCGTGCCCACGAAGACGTGGAAACCGTGGAAACCGGTGGCCATGAAGAAGGTCGCGCCGTAGATCGAATTCTTGAAGTCGAACGGGGCGTGCATGTATTCGTAGACCTGCACGGTGGAGAACAGCACGCCAAGCGCAACGGTGAGCACCAGACCCGATATCAGGCCCTTGCGGTCATTGTGCAGCAGAGCGTGATGCGCCCAGGTGACACAGGTGCCCGACAGCAGCAGGATGACGGTGTTGTAGAGCGGCAGATGCCATGGATCGATGACTTCGATGCCCTTGGGCGGCCATTGTCCGCCGGTATATTCGAGACGCGACGCCTGAATAGCTTCGTGGGGGAAGAGGCTGGCATCGAAATATGCCCAGAACCATGCGACGAAGAACATCACCTCTGAGGCGATGAACATAATCATGCCGTAACGCAGATGCAGCGAAACGACGCGGGTGTGATTGCCCTCGCGGCCTTCCTTGATCGTATCCGCCCACCACGCATACATGGTGTAGAGCACGATGACGAGACCGATATAGAACAGCCAGGGATTGGCGAGTTCCGCGCCGAACAGCTTGAAGGAGCCGCCCGACAGGTAACGCATGTAACAAACGCCACCGAAAGTCAGGATGAAAGCGCCGATCGAGGCCAGAAGCGGCCAGGGGCTTGGATCGATAATGTGGTAATCGTGGTTCTTCTGATGCGTATCTGCCATTGCGACAATCCCCTGGTGTCTCTTCCCTGATCCGGCCTCGGCAAAGGCCGGATCTCCTCTCACAATTTGCTTTCGCCAGATTCGGTTTTTACCGGCAAGGACGCAACCGGTTTTTCGGTTTTGGCCGGATAAAACGTATAGGACAGCGTTAAAGTATGAATGCTCTTGGTCTCACGCGCCGTGGCGATGTCAGGATCGACGAAGAACACCACCGGCATTTCCAGCGTTTCGCCGGGCTGCAGCGTCGTTTCGGTGAAGCAGAAGCACTCCACCTTGTTGAAATAGGCGCCGGCTTCCATGGGCGTGACGTTGAAGACCGCCGTTCCCGTGGTCGCCACCGGTGAACGGTTCGTCGCCTTGAAGGTCACCTGCACCGTTTCGCCGATCTTCGGCGTGACCTTCCTGTCGACCGGCTGGAAATCCCAGTTGAGGCCGTTCGACGTATTGGCGTCAAAGGTGACATTGATGGTCTTGTCGAGGATCACATCGGAATATTGCTCGACGCGCTGGGTCGTGCCGTTGTAACCGGTGACACGGCAGAACAGCGTATAAAGCGGCACGGCGGCGTAGGCCATGCCGATCATGGCGCAGAAAAACACCAGACAGAGCACGAGGATGGAGCGATTGCTCACCCGTTGCCGCTCGGTCCCCGTTGTCTGCGCTTCCATATTCGCCATATCCTCCTCCTTCCCCCTCGATCAGCCCGTCAGTGCGAACCGATCTTGATGATGGTGATGATGTAGAATAGCACCACCAGACCGGCGAGCAGGACGCCGAGCGCAATATTGCGCCCGCGTCTCGATTTTTTCTGCGCCGCGCTCAGTTCCACCGTTTCCATCACAGGACTCCCGACATGACGGCCTTCAGGGCCGGCGCGAAATGATCGGCCAGAAGGCCGGAGAAAATCGCAAAAAGGTAAAGCACCGAATAAGCGAACATTTTCTTGGCCGGCAACATCTTTTCGTCACCCTCCGGCATGCGCCGGACATCGAGCGAACAGTATACGAAGATGGCGCTCAGCACTGCCGCGAAAATACCGTAACCGGCGCTTGCCAGACCAGTGAAATAAGGCGCGACGGCTGCGGCTGCGGTCAACACCGCGTAACAGATCATCTGGTTCTTGGTGGAGCGCTCGCCAGCAACATTCGGCATCATCGGAATGCCAACGGCGCCATAATCACGCATCTTGAACAGGGCCAGCGCCCAGAAATGCGCAGGCGTCCACAGGAAGATGATGAGGAACAGGATGATGCTGTCCAGCGAAACGCCGCCGGTGACGCAGGCCCAGCCAAGCATGGGCGGGAAAGCGCCTGCCGCGCCGCCGATCACGATGTTCTGCGGCGTCGAGCGTTTCAGCCACATCGTATAGATGACAGCATAAAAGAAGATGGTGAAGGCCAGAAGACCGGCCGAGAACCAGTTGATCGCAAGGCCGAGAATGACTACCGAGAAGGCCGACAGCGTCAGGCCAAAGGCCAGCGCCTCGCGCGGGGTGATACGGCCGGACGGGATCGGTCGCCTGGCGGTGCGGCTCATGACGGCATCGATATCGGCATCGTACCACATGTTGAGCGCACCGGACGCGCCCGCGCCGACGGCGATGCAGAGAATAGCGATGATGCCGAGTATCGGGTTGATTTCACCCGGCGCCAGCACGAGGCCCGCAAAGGCCGTGAAGACCACGAGCGACATGACGCGAGGTTTCAGCAATTCGAAATAATCGCGCGCGCCGGCTTCCGAGAGTTCGGAGCTTTCCGCGCCCAGCATTTCGCGATTGTCGATAACGGTCATTTCCTGTCCTGCTTCCTTCGAACGCCGCCTGTCGCGACATTCCTGCATCGGCCGGAAACACGAGTGAGAGTTCCGGAATGCGCGATGCGTCGATCCATGGGTCCCGAACGTCACGGCCTGACCGGCAGCCGGTTCAACCGATGCCATCTGCCCGGCCTTACGCCGTGTCCTGCCGCCATTCGTCTGCGCTTGCCATTCATAAAGGCCAAAACTGGCATTTATCATATCCCGGCGCATGTATCACGCTGGAAGGCAAGCATCGCTTGGACAAAATGTCACGCGGCAGTAAAGGTAGCCCGTTCGGGAAAACGGCACGGGCCTGACCGTGCCGCCCTCTTTCTCAGCGCTCGGGACCCGCGAGCCTTACCGCGCGTCCCGATCCGTGCATCAGCGAATGCGCGGAAGCTGTTCCCACTGGTGGTACGGCGGCGGGGAAGACAGCTGCCATTCGAGCGTCGTCGCGCCTTCACCCCAGGGATTGTTGCCGGCGATCCGCTTCTTGGCGAAAGCTTCCCAGACACCGAAAAGGAAGATCAGCACGCCGACGGCCGAAATATAGGACCCGTAGGACGACACCAGGTTCCAGCCGGCATAGGCATCGGGATAATCGATGTAACGGCGCGGCATGCCGGCAAGGCCGAGGAAGTGCTGCGGGAAGAAGATCAGGTTCACACCGACGAACATGACCCAGAAATGCAGTTTTCCGATGAACTCGCTGTACATGTAGCCGGAAATCTTCGGGAACCAGTAATACCAGCCGGCGAAGATCGCAAAGACGGCGCCGAGCGACAGAACGTAGTGGAAATGGGCCACCACGTAATAGGTATCGTGCAGCGAGCGGTCGAGACCGGCATTGGCGAGCTGGACGCCCGTGACGCCACCGACCGTGAACAGGAAGATGAAGCCGATTGCCCAGACCATTGGTGTCGAGAAGGTCAGCGAGCCGCCCCACATCGTCGCGATCCACGAGAAAATCTTGATGCCTGTCGGCACCGCGATGACCATGGTTGCGAAGACGAAGTAGCGTTGTGCTTCCAGCGACAGGCCAACCGTATACATGTGGTGCGCCCAGACGATGAAGCCGACCGCGCCGATCGCGACCATGGCGTAAGCCATGCCGAGATAACCGAAGACGGGCTTCTTCGAGAAGGTGGACACGATGTGGCTGATGATGCCGAAGCCGGGCAGGATCAGGATGTACACTTCCGGATGGCCGAAGAACCAGAACAGGTGCTGATAGAGGATCGGGTCACCGCCGCCTTCCGGCGAGAAAAATGCCGTGCCGAAATTGCGGTCCGTCAGAAGCATGGTGATGCCGCCCGCCAGAACCGGCAGCGAAAGCAGCAGCAGGAACGCAGTGACAAGGACCGACCAGGCGAAGAGCGGCATCTTGTGCAGCGTCATGCCCGGGGCGCGCATGTTGAGGATGGTGGTGATGAAGTTGATCGCACCGAGGATCGACGACGCGCCCGAAACGTGCAGCGCAAAGATCGCCAGATCCACCGCCGGTCCGGGCATGCCGTTTGTCGACAGAGGCGGATACATGGTCCACCCGCCGCCGACACCATAAGCACCCGCCGGCCCTTCGACGAAGAGCGACAGAATGAGCAGGATGAAGGCCGGAACGATCAGCCAGAAGGAGATGTTGTTCAGGCGCGGGAAAGCCATGTCCGGCGCACCGATCATGATCGGGATCATCCAGTTGGCGAAACCGCCGATCAGCGCCGGCATGACCATGAAGAAGATCATGATCAGGGCGTGTGCGGTGGTGAACACGTTGAACATGTGCTTGCCGCCGTCGATGGCAGCGTCGCCCTCAAAGCCGTAGACCATGGAGGCCAGACCGTGGAAAATCTGGATGCCCGGCTCCTGCAGTTCCATGCGCATGACGACGGAAAGCCCGCCGCCGACGATGCCGGCCATGATCGCAAAGATCAGGTATAGCGTGCCGATGTCCTTATGGTTGGTGGACAGGAACCAGCGGGCGAAGAAGCCCGGCGTATGAGAATGATGTGCATCATGCGAATGGTCGTCATGGGCGTGCCCATCATGTGCGGAATGACCATGCGAGTGATGATCGTCGTGTGCGGAAGGTCCAGCCATTGTCCTCACTCCAGAATCAGTTGGTTTCGTTGGCGGCAACGTCGACGGTGCGCGGAGCGCCATCGACAGAGGCCATCAGCGCCCGGTTCGCGCCGTTCAGGTCAGAACCGGCGGCGGCGAGCCAGGTGTTGTACTGCTGTTCGGAAACCACCCGAATGGCGATGGGCATGAAGGCGTGATCCTTGCCGCAAAGCTCGGAACACTGGCCGTAATAAAGGCCTTCTTTTTCCGCCTTGAACCAGGTTTCGTTCAGGCGGCCCGGAACAGCGTCGATCTTGACGCCGAAAGCCGGCATGGCGAAGGAATGGATCACATCCGTCGGCGCGGCGGTGACGAGCAGGCGAACGGTCTTGCCGACCGGGACAACCATTTCATTGTCTACTGCGAGAAGACGCGGATAGCGGGCCTTGTCCTCCTTGCCGGCGGCGGCGCGATCCTGATCCTTCAGCATGTAGCTGTCGAAGGAGACCGGCTCGGCGCCCTCGGCAGCCGTATATTCGTAGCTCCAAAGCCACTGCGTGGCGGTCGCCTTCAGCGTCACGTCGGGGTTTTCCGGCTGCGTGAGCTGCGCGTTCAAAAGATTGAACGACGGGAAAGCAAGGAACAGGAGAATGAGAACCGGCGCCAGCGTCCAGACAACTTCGATTGCCGTGTTGTGGCTGGTCTTCGAAGGCACGGGATTGGCCGAGGCGCGGAATTTCAGAACGACGACGATGAGCAGCGCAAGAACGAAAAGCGTAACCGGAACAATGAACCAGAGCGTATATTGTTCGAACCAGCGTATTTCGTGCATGATCGGCGTGGCGGCCTCCTGCATGCCCATTTGCCAATGCACCGGCTGATCGGCGTGGGCGCCGACAGCCGTGAGCAGACAGGTCATCCCCGCCAGTGCTGCGTAAATCCTATTCCTCACGGTACCCTCTCCCTCACGCGCCTGATCCAGATCAATCACAGGCGCAGAATCCATGCTAATGGTAATAACTTCAAACCACAGTTTGCCCTCTGCCGCAATATGCGTCACGCCACGGATGCGCCCCAATTTTGCCATTGATCAATCCACGCGCGACTTTCCTGCAGCCTGTGCGTCGGCTCGTCTGCCGAAGACGATTTCGCGACGAAGAAATGCGGCAAGCCCCGTCTTCCAGCCGGTTTGATCGCGGGATGACGACCGATGCCGCGAACAAATCCGGCTGCCATCAGGACCGACAGGTCCTATTTCCGCCCAACTCGGCTGGAATTGAAAGCCCGAGGCTTTTTTTTCCGGATTATGGCGTCAAAATAGCCGCACTGATTCGAATCCCAGAGGTATCCATGCGTCTTTCCCCGCTCGCGCGCACTTTTCTTGCCGCCGCCGGTCTTGCCATCATCGCCCCCGCCGCCGCGGCGCTGGCGCAACAGCCGCAGCCCGGAACGCCGAAGTCGACGCATGGCGCATGGTCTGTCATCTGTGACAAGCCGGCGGGCGCTTCGGAAGAACAATGCGCCCTGATGCAGAACGTGATTGCCGACGACCGCCCGGAAGTCGGTCTTTCAGTGGTGGTGCTGAAGACGGCCGACCGCAAGTCGCGCATCCTCCGCATCCTCGCACCGCTGGGCGTGCTTCTGAAGGACGGCATGGAACTCTATATCGACAATAACAATATTGGCCGCGCCTATTTCACCCGCTGCTTCTCCGAAGGCTGCTATGTGGAAGTCGATATTGACGACGAGTTGCTGAAGGTTCTGCGCGCCGGCAAGAACGCCGTTTTTGCACTGCGTGAATCCGTCGATCAGGACCGCGTCGGCATTCCGATCGAACTGACGGGGTTTGCCGAAGGTTACGACGCGCTTCCTTGAAGCCTGCCGTACCGGACAGCCTTGCGTCCGCCCGCTCCAGTGCCTAAATCGGTCATGAACGATAATGACTGGAGCCTCCTATGACCGACGAACTTGTAAAACTCTTCGATTGCGACGAAACGCAATTGCGCAAGCTCGTCGGCGAGGCGCTCGCCGGCGCTGACGATGGCGAGCTTTTCATCGAACATGCGCAGGCCGAGTCGCTGACTTTCGATAATGGCCGGCTCAAGGGCGGTTCCTTCAATACAGACCAGGGTTTCGGCCTGCGGGCGGTCGCCGGCGAGACGGTGGGTTACGCCCATGCGGGCGAGCTTTCGCAAAGCGCGCTGAAACGTGCATCGGATGCGGTCAGCGCAGTGACGAGAGGTTATTCCGGCTCCTATGCCGCCGCACCGCAGCGCACCAACAAGAAGCTCTATGGCGACGAGAACCCCATCGGCAGCCCGAGCTTCGAAGAGAAGGTGAAGCTTCTCACCGATATCGATGCCTATCTGCGTGACAAGAACCCCAATGTCCGGCAGGTGACGGCGACGATTTCCGCAAGCTGGCAGGTGGTTGACATTCTGCGCGCCGATGGCCACCGCGTCAGTGACGTCAGGCCGATGACCCGCATCAACATCTCCGTCGTGGCGGGTGAAGGCGATCGGCAGGAAAGCGGCTCCTATGGCATTGGCGGCCGGGTCGGTTTCGGCGATTTCATCACAGAAGAAAACTGGCAGCGCGGCGCCGATGAGGCACTGCGTCAGGCGCTCGTCAACCTCACCGCCATCGATGCCCCGGCCGGCACGATGGATGTGGTGCTGGGCTCCGGCTGGCCGGGTGTGATGCTGCATGAGGCCGTGGGTCACGGTCTGGAAGGCGATTTCAACCGCAAGAAGACGTCCGCATTCGCCGGCCTGATGGGCGAAATGGTCGCCGCGCCCGGCGTGACCGTGGTGGACGACGGCACTATCGACAGCCGCCGCGGCTCGCTGACCGTGGACGATGAAGGCACCCCTTCCGGTTACAACGTGCTGATCGAGAACGGCAGGCTGGTGGGCTACATGCAGGACCGCCAGAACGCCCGGCTGATGGGTGCGACGCCCACCGGCAACGGTCGCCGTCAGGGTTATGCCTATGTGCCGATGCCGCGCATGACCAATACCTACATGCTGTCGGGCGACAAGACGCCGGAAGAGATCATCGCCTCCGTCAAGAAGGGCATCTATGCCGTCTCCTTCGGCGGCGGCCAGGTCGATATCACCTCGGGTAAATTCGTGTTCGGCTGCACCGAGGCCTATCTCATCGAAAACGGCAAGATCGGCGCGCCGGTGAAGGGCGCCATGCTGATCGGCAACGGGCCGGATGCGATGAAGCGCGTCTCGATGATCGGCAATGATTCGAAACTCGATACCGGCATCGGCAATTGCGGCAAGGCCGGGCAATGGGTGCCTGTTGGCGTCGGCCAGCCGCATCTGCGCATGGACCAGATCACCGTGGGCGGCACGAAGGCGTAAATCTCCCGACCCTGCCTGTAACGACTGTTAATGCGTATCTGCAGCGCGGATAAAGTGATGTAACGGTGCATCCCTGCACCCGTCATTCCGGCCTTGAGCCGGAATCCAGCCGATGCGCGTCGGCGCGGCGGGAAGACTCTTTTCAGCCCAAGGACTTGGGCTGGCTGGATTCCGGCTCAAGGCCGGAATGACGGAAGAAAGAGTTGCAGCCACACTGAGCCTGTCGGCGCCTCGTCAGCCCCTGACCACACACATGGCTGCCATGATGCGGTTTCCTCTGGTATGCCGCCGGGAAGACGTTAAGATCAGCCCCTACCCTAAGGCCACATCCCGATCCGGCCGATGCGCAAAGGAGACCATGACCATCATACGAAATGCCCTCGTTCCTGAACTTGCCGTCAGCGACTGGCAGAAGAGCCGCGCATTTTATTGCGACCTGATCGGTTTTCATGTGGTCTATGAGCGCCCCGAAGAGGGCTTTACCTATCTGGCGCTGGGGGATGCCCAGCTGATGATCGACCAGATTGGCGCGACGCGGACATTCGTGACTGATAATGCCGTGCTCGAATTTCCGTTTGGTCGCGGCATGAACCTGCAGCTTGCCGTCCCCTCGCTGCAACCCATTCTTTCCCGGCTGGAGCGATCCTCCATCGACCTCGTCATGCCGCTGGAAGAAAAATGGTACAGGCGCGGCACGGTCGAAGTGGGCAACCGGCAGTTCATCGTCGCCGATCCGGATGGTTACCTGATCCGTCCGTTCGAGAGCCTTGGCGAACGCCCTTTCCGGTTCGGTTGAGCCATGCTGCCTTTTCTCCCGCGGGCCGTGGTTTTCGACATGGACGGATTGCTGATCGAGAGCGAGCGGCTCTATCGCGATTCATTTCTGGCGGCTTCGGAAGAAGGCGGCCACGGCATGAGGGTGGAGACCTATCAGAAGGTCTGCGGCAGCCCGTGGGACGTCATCACCGGCACCATTTTTGCTGATTATGGCGCGGATTTTCCCATCGACAGTTTCCGAGACGCCTGGCTCCGGCATCTTGGCGTGATGATGGCTGGTGGCGTGGCGTTGAAGCCGGGCGTCACCGAGATCCTCGACCTTCTCGACAGCCTCGATATCCGCCGCGCCATCGCCACCTCGTCGCGGCACGATTCGGTGACGCGCCATCTTGGGCCCCATGATCTTCTCAAACGCTTCGACACAATTGTCGCGCGCGGCGACTATACGGAGCCGAAACCGGCGCCCATGCCCTATCTGACAGCCGCGCGACGACTGTCCCTTGATCCCGGGCGCTGTCTTGCCCTGGAGGATTCATACTCGGGTGTACGCTCGGCGACATCGGCGGGCATGATGACGATCATGGTGCCCGACGTTGCGCCGCCGACCGAGGAAATGCGGGAGAAATGCGTGGCCGTCGCCAGCGACCTGCATATGGTGGCCGACCTTCTGCAAAAAGCGCAGGCCTGAGTAGAATGAAAATCGGGCTGGGGGCGCGAGACGGCGTCATACGCGCTTCGCGATTTGACGTCATGATGAAACGCATGTCGGGCTGGGGCGCCGCTACTGGGCAAATGCCTCTGCCGGCGTATCCATAACCGGGGTAATCATGACGCCTGTCGCCGTGTCACTCATCACGCTGATACTGCTGGTTCTGTCCCTGTTCCAGATTGCGCTCGCCGCCGGCGCCCCTTTCGGCCGCCTTGCCTGGGGCGGCGCGCACACGGTATTGCCGGGACGGCAAAGGATAGCCAGCGCAGCGACACCGCTCATTTATGCGCTTTTCGTTTCCTTCCCGCTGCAAAAGGCGGGTTGGGCCGACATCTGGCCGTCTGGCTGGGTTGAACCTGGAATCTGGATCATCGTCTGTTACATGGCGGTGAGCATCGGATTGAACGCAATGTCGAAAAGCCGCCCGGAGCAGCTGGTCATGGCACCTGTGGCTGCCGCTCTTGCGATCCTGTTCTTTGTCATCGCGTTCTCCTAGCGGATCGCGGAGGCACGACGCAGCAGGATCGAATGGTCCTCGGCGGAGCGTCAGGCCCCCGGCTTGAAGCGCCACTTGCGTTCTATCGCATTTTCGAGATCGAGACCGTTGCGATGCGCCAGCAGCAGTACGTGGCCGAGCAGATCGGCGGTTTCGTCAGCCAGATCACGCTTCATCTCCTCTTCGCTTCTGCCCCTGCTGCGCCCCCGCCCTGTCAGCCGGTTCCAGGCCTGCGTCACCTCGCCCACCTCCTCCTGAAGCTTCAGCATGAACCAGTCGGGATCACGGGCGATCCCGTTTTCATCGGCATATTTCTGCGAGGCCGCCTCGAACTGGCGCATCATGGACAGAAGCATTTGTTCATCCTTTGTTCGTGATATCCAACTCTAATCACGATTCTCCGGCAGCGTCGATTCGAAAGCACTGTACGGACGGCGGATGGAATTTGCGCGACGAGCGTCTCGGGCCCCCCTTGGCCCGGCGCTGTTTGATTTGCTGCTTAAACAGGCAGGCGCCAATGGCGCGGCCTGACGCCCTTACGGATACATGCGGACCTTGGACCAGGCACCGTCTGGCGTGTCGCGGCGGAATTCGATGCGGTCATGCAGGCGGAACTTGCGGTCATGCCAGAATTCGATGCTGACGGGGCGAATGCGGAAACCGGACCAATGGGACGGGCGCGGAATATCGCCGATCGCATATTTGGCGGTATATTCAGCCACCGCCTTTTCCAGCGCGAAACGGCCTTCCAGCGGCCGTGACTGCTTGGAGGCCCAGGCGCCGATGCGGCTGCCGCGCGGCCGGGAGGCGTAATAGGCATCCGCCTCCTCGTCGCTCACGATCTCCACCTCGCCGCGCAGGCGCACCTGACGTCGCAGGCTCTTCCAGTGGAAACACATGGCCGCTTTTTTCTGGCCGAGGATCTCCCGGCCCTTCTGGCTTTCGAAATTCGTGTAGAACACGAAGCCGCGGTCATCGACGCCTTTCAGCAGCACCATGCGCACATTCGGCAGGCCATTTTCGTCCACGGTGGCGAGTGCCACCGCGTTCGGATCGTTGATCTCGGAAGCCGTCGCATCCTTCAGCCATTCGGCAAAAAGCGTGAAAGGTTCATTTTCTTCCGTGAAGTCACTGGATGTTAACCCCGTTTCCGACATATTGACTAAAATGCTCCCGAGCTGATTTGGACCCCAGAGATGATCTCTGGTGAAAGATGGTGACCGTCATAGCAAAGTCGAACAGTCGAACAAAGAGCCTCCTTTCGTCGGTAGCGGAAGTTTCCGCCGTCGTGTCGATGCTTGCGGTGCTGAGCGGATGCGTCAGCCTCGATCTGTTCGGCGGCGACAAGGTTGACCGCTCGCTTTCCACCGCCTCCGTGCCGAACCAGCAGAATGGCAGCGCCCAGACCGACGATGTGACCATTCGCAATGCGGTGACATCGGCCGATCTCGCCAAACTTGCCGACCAGCCGCTGCCCTGGGCGAATGCCGCCACCGGCAGCGCCGGCGTCGTGACCGCCATTCACGAAGATAAATCAAGCGGTTTCGTCTGCCGCGATTTCAAGACAACGCGCCACTCCTTCGAAGGGGTGGCAGCTTATTCCGGACAGGCCTGCCTGTCGGAAACCGGCGAATGGTTGATGACCCGCTTCGAGCAGAAATAATCTGTTTACCCTTCCATGGGGAATAGGCGCGGCCCCGGTGCGTCGAACCTGCTCCGTAAAGGAGTGATTAGCAACTTATTGCAACAGTCGACGTTGATTAAACCGAGGGCGTGCAGGCGAATGATCGCGGGCACCCCTTTTCGGAGGGGTTAGCTTCAGGATTGCGCCATGACGGGCGGCAGGCGCCTGAGCCAACGTAACTGGTGTTTCGCATGCGCGATCCATATTCGATCCTCGGCGTAAAACGTGACGCCCGCCACGAGGAAATCAAGGCCGCCTGGCGCACGAAGGCGAAAACCGTTCATCCGGACGCCAATCGCGACGATCCCGATGCCTCGGCGCGATTCGCCGAGATCGGACAGGCCTACGACCTTCTGAAAGACCCGAAAAAGCGCGATCTCTACGATCAGGCCCGCAAGGCTGCAGAAAAAAAGCAGCGCGATCAGACCATCATGCAGCAGCGGGAGGCCGCGCGCGAGGCGGCTGAACGCGCCAGGGCGGCCGAAAAGCTGATGGAAGAACTGGCCCGGGCGGACGCCCGCAACCGGACGCAGACCGGCCAGAAAACCGACGCCAGGACGGAAAGTGCCGAAGACATCGTCGAGCGGATTTTCGGCGCGGAGGCACAGAACGATCCCAAGGTACAGCAGGCGGCGGAAGCGGCAAAGGCTGCCGCAAGCGCCGTAAGAGGCGATGCGCCTGCCGCCGGCGAGACCGCCCAGTCCGGCGCTGGCGATGACAGGGCCGCGCCCGTCTCGCTTGCCGCCAATCTCTTCAGCGCTCTCGTACGCCGGTTCCGCACGCCGCAACCAGCTCCCGAAAAGGCGCCCGATATCACGGCGGAGGCCATCGTCACGGTCGCCGATCTGCTGGAGCAAAAGTGGATTACCGTATCGCTTGCCGATGAACGAGAGGTTCGCTTCCAGCTGGAAGCCGGCATGACCGACGGACATGTGGTGCGGCTGAAGGGACAGGGGCTGAAGCTTCCGAACATGGCCCGCGGCGATCTCGCCGTGACATTGCTGACCGCACGCGAGGATGCGTTTTCCCTTCGTGGCTTCGATATCCACACAACGTTGCCGATCTCGCTCAGCGATGCGGTTCTGGGCTGCGAAGCAAAGGTCAAGACGCCGCTTGGCGAGGAAAGCATCACCATTCCAGCCTGGTCAGGCTCGGACCGCGCGCTCAGGATTGCCGGCAAGGGCCTTGCCGACGGCAATGGCGGCTCCGGCGATCTCGTCATCGAACTGCGCATCGTCCTGCACGAGAAGCCCGATGAGAAGGTGACCGACCTGATGCGCCACATGCGCGAAGGCCTTTATTTGTGAAAGTTTTGCGAATAGCCGGGACAACGCACCCTTTGTTACGTTCCCTAACAGTTGATGATCCTTGGCAATCTTGAACAGGATTGCAGCCTATGCCATAGGCAGGACCGATCAAAAGTACTAGGGAGCATAAAATGGCTCAGGCATCCGGCCTCATGGCTGGCAAACGCGGCCTCATCATGGGTGTCGCCAATAATCGTTCCATCGCTTGGGGCATCGCCAAGGCCTGCGCCGACGCGGGTGCGGAAGTGGCTCTCACCTGGCAGGGCGATGCGCTGAAGAAGCGTGTCGAGCCGCTGGCCCAGGAACTCGGCGCCTTCATGGCCGGTCACTGCGATGTGACCGATCTCGAGACGATCGATGCGGTTTTTGCCAGCCTGGAAAAGCACTGGGGCAAGATCGACTTCGTCGTGCACGCCATTGCCTTTTCCGACAAGGATGAGCTGACCGGCCGTTACCTCGACACCAGCCGCGACAATTTCAACCGCACCATGGACATTTCCGTCTTCTCGCTGGCCGCCGTTGCCAAGCGGGCGGAGCCCGTCATGAATGACGGTGGTTCGATCGTGACGCTCACCTATTACGGCGCCGAAAAGGTGATGCCGAACTACAACGTCATGGGCGTGGCCAAGGCCGCGCTTGAGGCAAGCGTGCGTTACCTCGCCGTCGACCTCGGCAATCGCGGCATCCGCGTCAATGCCGTTTCCGCCGGCCCTATCAAGACGCTCGCTGCTTCCGGCATCGGCGACTTCCGTTACATTCTCAAGTGGAACGAATATAATGCGCCGCTGAAGCGCACCGTTTCGATCGAGGAAGTCGGCAAGTCGGCGCTTTACCTGCTCTCCGACCTTTCGACTGGCGTGACCGGCGAAATCCACCATGTCGATTCCGGTTACCACACCATCGGCATGAAGGCGGTGGATGCGCCTGACATTTCGGTGGTGAAGGACTGACGACAACCGGGAATGCTTGAAACTGGGGTATCGCCTTGCTCGTCTATGTGATCCGGCACGGACAAACGGACTGGAATGCGATACGCCGGCTTCAGGGCCAGAAAGACATTCCGCTCAATGATTTCGGCCGCCAGCAGGCGGTCGGCAATGGTCTGCTTCTCGCCCGCCTCCTGGGGGATCAGGCCGCGGATTTCGATTATGTAGCAAGCCCGCTCGGGCGCACGCGCGAGACAATGGAACTGATGCGCGGCGCGATGGGGCTCGATGCCAAGGCCTATCGCACCGACGACCGCCTCATCGAAGTTTCCTTTGGCGACTGGGAAGGGCAAACGTTGCCCGAGCTCAAGAAGGAATTTCCGGACCGGGTGAAGGCGCGCAAGGCCAACAAGTGGGATTTCATTCCCCCCGGCCAGGATGCCGAAAGCTATGAAATCCTCTCCTGGCGCATCGGCGCATGGCTCTCCTCCGTGGAGCGGCCGACAGTCTGCGTCTGCCATGGCGGCGTCATCCGCTCGATTTTCAGACTTGTTTCAGGCATGGACAAGGATGAGGCGTCGCGGACGCAAATCCCGCAGGACCAGATTTTGAAGGTCGAGATCGACAGGAACAGCGTGGAGTGGATTTCCTAGGGGCTGGCAGCTTTCCTATGATTGGCAGGACGTCGCAGCTTGTTTCTTCTCTCCCCCGGGGAGAGGTGGCCCGAAGGGTGGGATGAGGGGGCAACGTTGCCGTATTTCGGAGAGCTTGCTCCCTTATCCCTCTGCTGCGGACTTCTCCCCGGCGGGGAGAAGAAACAGGTGGCACCCGCTCGTTTCACAAAGGGGGTTTTGACTTGGTAGGCGGCTGCTTATTCCACAACCTGCAGATCGTCGACCACACGTTTCCCATCTACTTCCGTGTAGAAGACAACGACCTTCACGCCCGCTTTCAGACCTTCGAAATTGAATTCTTCCGGCACACGATAGGTCTTGCCGTCGTTCAGCGTGATACTTAGACCGTTCGCGTCGATCTTGCTGATCGTGCCTTCCACGTCGACGCTCTGGGCGAAGCCGTTGATCGGCATCAGGAGGTTGGCGGTGGCCAGAAGGGCGGCAATCATCATACGCATCGATCTAGCTTTCGTGGATTTGCGTGAAAACCTTACATGCATGAAGAATTGCCTTTCGAATGTGGCGGAAATTGCCCGCAACCATGACATTTTCGGCCCAATTGATGAACGGATTTCAAATCCTGTTCAAGCCGTTAGTGATTTTTACACCGCATTTTCCGGCAATATTGGAAAACTCGGGTTTAGGGTGGAAAACCCCGGCTCTTTTACAATTTCGTCATCTCAAAAAACCGTCGATCCGGTCGAATCACTTTCCGTCGCCCATGGCGGGACTGTCGTTTTTCGTCCTTTCGCAAGTCGTGGACGGTACGTCACCTTCTTATCGCGTTTGCGATGAAAGAAAGGCTTTTGCCTTGTCCGGATTTTCCACTAAGACAAATCCGCTTGTTTTAAACGGCGCTGTCCACAGGCGCCCCGTTTTCCGGTTTGAGAATTATGTCGCATAACAGTTTCGGTCATCTTTTCCGCGTTACCACCTGGGGAGAAAGCCACGGGCCGGCACTTGGCTGCGTGGTGGATGGTTGCCCGCCCGGCATCCGGTTTACCCTTGCCGAGGTGCAGCACTGGATGGACAAGCGCAAGCCGGGCCAGAGCCGCTTCGTCACCCAGCGGCGCGAGGACGATATCGTCAAGGTCCTTTCCGGCGTCATGCTGGATGAGGACGGCGAGACGATGACGACAACAGGCACGCCGATTTCCATGCTGATCGAAAATACCGACCAGCGCTCCAAGGATTATGGCGAGATCGCCAGGCGATTCCGCCCCGGACATGCGGATTTCACCTATGACCTGAAATATGGCATTCGCGATTATCGCGGCGGTGGTCGCTCCTCCGCGCGCGAGACGGCGGCGCGTGTCGCTGCCGGCGCAATCGCGCGAAAGGTGGTACCCAGCCTCAACGTGCGCGGCGCGCTGGTGCAGATCGGCAAACACAGGATCAACCGCGACAACTGGGATTGGGATCAGGTCGATCAGAACCCGTTCTTCTGCCCTGATGCCGCCATGGTGCCCGTCTGGGAAGAATATCTCGACGGCATCCGCAAGGCCGGTTCGTCCATCGGCGCCGTTGTCGAAGTGATCGCCGAAGGCGTTCCGGCGGGTATCGGCGCACCGATCTACGCCAAGCTTGACCAGGATATTGCCTCCAGCCTGATGTCGATCAACGCCGTCAAGGGCGTGGAAATCGGTGAGGGTTTCGCCTCCGCCGAGCTTTCCGGCGAGGAGAATGCCGATGAAATGCGCATGGGCAATGACGGCAGGCCGATCTTCCTCTCCAATCATGCCGGCGGCATTCTGGGTGGCATTGCGACCGGCGAGCCCGTCATCGCGCGCTTTGCCATCAAGCCGACCTCGTCAATCCTGACCGAGCGCCAGTCGATCGACGCCGATGGCAACAATGTCGACGTGCGCACCAAGGGACGCCACGACCCCTGCGTCGGCATTCGTGCCGTGCCGATCGGCGAAGCGATGGTGGCCTGCACCGTCGCCGACCATTATCTGAGGGATCGCGGCCAGACCGGCCGGTTGAAGTGAGGTATTCCGCAATGGCCTATGACCAGAAACGCGTTGTCGATGCCATCCGCGCTTTCGAAGCCGGTGAAATCGTTGTCGTGACCGATGATGATGACCGTGAGAACGAGGGCGATCTGATCATTTCAGCGGTCCACTGCACGGCAGAAAAGATGGCTTTCATCGTGCGCCACACGTCAGGCATCGTCTGCGCCCCCATGCCGCGCGAAGAAGCCAAGCGCCTGAACCTCAATGCCATGGTGGCCGAAAATGACAGCGCCCATACCACGGCCTTCACCGTCAGCGTCGATTTCAAGCACGGCACCACAACGGGCATTTCCGCCGATGACCGCACGCTGACGGTGCGCAATCTCGCCAATCCAAATGTCGGAGCCGCCGATTTTACCCGGCCCGGACACATTTTCCCGCTGATTGCCCGTGAGGGCGGCGTCCTGATGCGCTCCGGACATACGGAAGCCGCCGTCGACCTCTGCAAGCTGGCAGGACTGCCGCCGATCGGTGTCATCTGCGAACTCGTCAATGATGACGGCACCGTGACGCGTGGACCGCAGGTCACCGCCTTTGCGGAAAAACACCAGCTCAAGCAGGTGTCGGTTGCCGATCTCATCGCCTATCGCCAGCGCAAGGAAACGCTGGTGGAGATGGAATCCTCCTTCACCATCGAAACGCCCTTTGGACCGGCCAAGGCGCAGACCTATTCCCTGCCCTGGGACCCAATGCAGCATATGGCTGTTATCTTCGGCGATATCCGCGATGGCATCGACATCCCCGTGCGCCTGCACCCGGAAAACGTCGCCGACGATGTCTTCGGCGATCGCCAGCAGGTGCGGCATTACATGCAGAAGATCGCCGAGGAAGGCCGCGGCGTCATCGTCTATCTGCGTGAAGGCTCCGTCGGCGTCGGCCAGGTCGCCGGACGGCGCAAGGCACGCGATCCCGATGAAGCGCATGCGCAGGCCCGCTCGCGAGAAAACGAATGGCTGGAAATCGGTCTCGGCGCCCAGATCCTGAAAGATCTCGGCATCAGCTCGATCAAGCTGATGACGACACGCGAACGGCATTATGTCGGGCTTGAAGGCTTCGGCATCCAGATTTCCGCGACGGATATCGGGTGAGCTCTGGGGTTTGACTAGTCTCACACCGCAATTTTGAGGCGAGCGGGTTCCGCCTGTTTCTTCTCCCCGTCGGGGAGAAGTCCGCGGCAGCGGGATGAGGGGCAAGCTCTCCGCATATCGCTGGCGTTGCCCCCTCATCCGACTCTTCGGGCCACCTTCTCCCCGGCGGGGAGAAGAAATATGCCGCAGCGCCGCGCTACAATGCGGTTTCACGGATCGGTAACCTTGAGTCCGAGGCACCTCTCTCGCAATCATCCCTGCGAAAAACTCAGTTTTCCTCCCGCCAGCCCTCCAGATAGTTCACGCTCTCCACCCCCGTGAACTTCGCAAGCCGCGACAATTCCGCATCGAGCTTCTCCAGCCGACCGGCGGAGGCACGCACGCCAGGCTCCAGCCAGAGACGACGGACATCCAGCGTACTGCGCTTGCGATCCGCCTTCATGTCGATGCGGCCGATCACGCGGTCGCCTTCCAGAAGCGGGAAAACATAATAGCCATATTGCCGCTTCGGCTCCGGCACGAAGACCTCGATACGGTAATAGAAGCCGAACAGCCGCTCCGTACGGTTTCGGTCACGCAATAGCGGGTCGAAGGGGCTGAGGACACGGACGCGTGAGGAGGGCTCAGGCACGTCGGTGAGGTCGGCAGTGAAATCGGCAAAGGCATAGGACTGGCGGGCAGTGTCGCCGTCACTTGCGAGAAGCGAGACCTCGCACAATTCATCGCGATGGTTTTTGACCCAGTCTCTCGCTTCTTGCGGGGTGACGAGATCAAAAAAGGCGGCGATTTCGCCATGTGTAGCGAAACCAAGCCGCTTCAGCGCCTCGCGGCAGGCCCAGTCGACGAATTCGGCATGCTCCACTTCGGTCTCGTGATGCTTACCGGGAATAACCCGTTCGGCCAGATCGTAGACCTTCTGGAAATTAACCCGGCCTGATATCGCCAGCTTGCCGGTGTGCCAGAGATATTCGAGTGCGGTCTTGGAGGGATGCCAGTTCCACCAGCCGCCGGACTGGTGTCCCTCCTCTTTAAGCTCCCGTGCCAGCACCGGCCCGGTTGCGGCGATGCGCTCCAGCGTTTCGCCGAACGCGGCATCGAAACCCTCACCGTGCCATTTGCGCCAGCGTTCCTGAATGATCGGCTCGCGGCGGCGGAAGCGGTGTTTCCAATAGGGATAAAATTCCGTCGGCAGGATGGAGGCGTCATGCGTCCAGTGCTCGAAAAGCGCGCGATCCTTTTCCAGCAGCGTGGTCAGATGGTTGCGCCTGTAGGTCTGGTTGCGGGAGAAAATAATCTGGTGATGGGCGCGCTCCACCGTGCCGATGCTGTCCACCTGCACGAAGCCGAGATCGGTGATGAGCTGCAGCAGCCCATCCTTGGAAAGCGCCTTGCCGGGCGGGGAGGAAAGGCCTTGCCGCGCCAGAAAAATCCGCCTTGCTGCTTCGTTCGAAACCTTGATCGTCATGGCCCAGAAGGTATGACGGCTTTTTCGCGAATGCAATGTTCTTTTTTTGTTCCTTGTTTCACTTCTGTTGATGACGGGATATAGAACCGGAAACGAGCGCGAGGATGTAAGTTTGGAAATCCGTTTCGATGCCGCCGGTGTCGTTTTCGAGGGCCGGCAGGTCCTGCAGCCGCTGTCCTTGACGTTGACGGAACGGCGCATCGGCGTAATCGGTCTCAATGGCTCCGGTAAGACCACCTTTGCCCGGCTGATCAACGGGCTGAACAAGCCAAGCGAGGGCAAGGTTTCAGTGAACGGTCTCGACACCGTGAGCGACGCCAGGGCCATCCTGCAGATGGTCGGTTTCATCTTCCAGAATCCCCAAAACCAGATCATCCTGCCGATCGTGCGCGACGATGTCGCCTTCGGGCTGAAGCGGCTCGGCCTCGGCAAGGCCGAAACTGAAAATCGGGTGAAGGTCGTTCTGGCCGGACTCGGCATCGCGCAGCTGGAAGACCGGCGCGCGCATGAGCTTTCCGGCGGTGAGCTACAGCTTGCAGCGCTTGCCGCCCTTCTGGTGACCGAACCGCAAATCCTCATTCTCGATGAGCCAACCAACCAGCTTGATCTCAAAAACCGCGCAATCGTGGAAAGAACCATGGCGGCGCTGTCCCAGGCGCTGATTGTCATAACCCACGATCTGCCGTTGCTTCGGGGTTTCGACCGGGTACTGGTTTTCCATGAGGGTGCGCTTATTGCAGATGCTGCACCTGAAGAGGCGGTGGCGCGCTATCTGGAGGTGGCGTCGCGATGAAATCGCTGCATGTCGAGGGCACCGGCTGGCTTTACCGCGTCTCGCCGCGCCTCAAGCTTCTGACGCTCATGGGCTTCAGCATTGCATTGTTCCTCACCCGCGACTTGCTGGTTCTCGCATGCGCGATGGTTCTGGCCGCGCTAGCTCTGAGCGCGACGCGGCTGCCCCTCAAGGACATCGCCCTGCGGCTGCGGCCGGTGATGCTGACGATCTTCCTCGTCGCCGGCTTCAGCTATCTCCTGCTTCCGGCCCACGATGCCAGTGTCAATCTTATGCGGCTGACGGCACTTGCGTTGCTCGCCACCGCGGTCACCATCACCGTCAGCATTTCGCAGTTCATGGACGAAATTACACGTGCTGCCTCCCCGCTGGAAAGGCTGGGGCTGCTCAAGGCCGCCGATATCGGGCTTGCAGTCGGGCTGGTGGTGCGCTTCGTGCCTGAGATCGTCAACCGTTACCATGCGGTGCGCGATGCCCACCGGGCGCGTGGCCTGCCCGTGCGGATGGCGACCATCATCGTGCCGCTCGTCATTATGACGTTGAAGGATGCCGATGCCATTGCCGACGCCATTGACGCGCGCGGTTTCAGAGGCCAAAGCTGACGGCCAGACAACCATCCGGAGTTTCCGAGCCATGACGACCCGCGACCTTGTGCTGATTTCGCTGTTTTCCGCCATCATCATCGCGCTCGGGCTTTTGCCGCCGATCACGCTCGGTTTCATTCCGGTGCCGATTACCGCGCAGTCGCTCGGCGTCATGCTCGCCGGCGTCGTCCTCGGCGCAAAACGCGGCACGCTCGCGGTTCTGCTGACGATCCTGATTGCCGCCATCGGCCTGCCGGTGCTTTCGGGCGGACGTGGTGGTCTTTCGATCTTCACCACGCCGACAACGGGCTTCCTGATCGGCTGGATCGCAGCCGTTTTCGTCACCGGCACGCTCTCGGAAAAACTCGTCAATCGCAGCCAGTCCGCTCTGGCGCAGGGTGTTGGCTTTTTCGTCGCCAGCCTGATCGGCGGCGTGGTCGTGCTTTATGCTTTCGGCATCACCTACCTGGCGGTGGTCGTCGGTCTCGGTTTTGAAAAGGCTTTCATGGGTTCGCTCGCCTTCATCCCGGGTGATGCGCTGAAGGCCGTGCTGGCAGCCCTTGCCGGCCGCGCCGTCATGGCGGGTTATCCGCTGCTGCCGCAGCGCGCCTGAAAACACTTTCTTCGGGAGGAAAAGAATGGCGACGCGTTTATACGAACATCCGATCTTCCTCGAGCATATCACGCCTTCCGGCCATCCCGAGCGGCCGGACCGCCTGCGGTCGCTGAACATCGCGCTCGAACATCCGAATTTCGAGCGCCTTGATCGCAAAGAAGCGCCTCAGGCCAATGAGGATGCGGTGCTGCTGGCGCATCCGGAAGAGCATCTGCTTGCCGTGATGCGACAGATTCCGGAAGAGGATAGCGAGATCAACCGCATTGAGGCCGACACTTACGTTTCGCAAAAAAGCCTGCAGGCGGCGCTGACCGGCATCGGCGCCGCAATGGCGGCAGTAGACGATGTCTTTACCGGCGCTGCCGACAATGTCTTCGTTGCAGCCCGCCCGCCTGGCCACCATGCCGAGACCGCCAAGGCCATGGGCTTCTGTCTTTTCAACAATGTGGCGATCGCCGCCCGCCACGCGCAGAAGGCGCATGGTGCCGAGCGCGTCGCCATCATCGACTGGGATGTGCACCACGGCAACGGCACGCAGGACATCTTCTGGAACGACACATCCGTGCTGTTCTGTTCCACCCACCAGATGCCGCTTTATCCGTGGAGCGGCGATAAAAACGAAACCGGCGTGAAGAACAACGTCGTCAACGCACCGCTTTCTCCGAACACCGGCAGCGAACATTTCCGCGAGGCATTCAAATCACGCGTTTTGCCGGCGATTGCGGATTTTTCGCCCGATCTCATTCTCATCTCCGCCGGTTTCGACGCGCATCACCGTGATCCGCTGGCGCAGATCAATCTGGTGGGAGAGGATTTCGACTGGGCGACGGGCCGGCTCTTGGAGATGGCGGATAAATACACTTCGAACCGGGTCGTCAGCCTGCTGGAAGGCGGTTATGATCTGGAAGGGCTGGCGGAATCGGCAGCCATGCATATTTTGAGAATGATGAAGGGTTGAACATGACGGAAAATGCCAACACAGCCGATGTCAGCGGTTATTCGTTCGAAAAAGCCGTCGCCGAGCTGGAAAGCATTGTCGCACGTCTGGAACGCGGCGACGTGGCGCTGGACGAATCCATCGCCATCTATGAGCGCGGCGAAGCCCTGAAGAAGCATTGCGAGACGCTGCTGAACGCTGCCGAAAAGCGCATCGAGAAGATTCGCCTCGATCGCGCCGGCAAGCCGCAGGGTGTGGAGCCGCTGGACGGGGAGTGATTGCGTTTAGGGTGAGCGTTCGGACGTGATTCGATAAGGTAGCCACCTCCCGATTTAAACACTCGACGTCATCCTCGGGCTTGTCCCAAGGATCTGCAATGCATTGATTTTCTTGACGTGTTTAGATCCTCGGGACAAGCCCGAGGATGACGGAGGAGAGGTTTGAGAACTTTCTCCGGCCGTAAAGTGTTCTCACAATGTCGTGTTAACAAGGATCGTTGACGCTGCGTTCGATATCGCGATGCTCCCCTCCCCCTCGGTTATGCTAAACTCCCGCCAGACGATACGAGGAGCTGACCATGTCCTTCTTTCCCGGTAACGATCCCGTCGCGGGAGATGCCTTTGCCTGCGACGCCATCGAGAACCTCATCATCCCCCGCACCAGCGATATTGGCGGCTTTGCGGTGCGGCGCGCGCTACCGACGCGGCAGCGGCGGCTTGTCGGTCCCTTCATCTTTTTCGATCGCATGGGTCCGGCGATACTGAAGGCCGGTGAGGCGCTGGATGTGAAGCCGCATCCGCATATCGGGCTTTCCACCGTCACCTATCTGTTCGACGGCGAAATCAAGCATCGAGACAGTCTCGGCACCGAGCTTGTCATCCGCCCCGGCGACATCAACCTGATGACGGCCGGGCGCGGCATCGTGCATTCGGAACGCACGCCGGAAAACCTGCGCGGCCATCCGCTTTCCATGTCGGGCCTCCAGACCTGGCTTGCCCTGCCCGACCATATGGAGGAAATCGACCCGGCCTTTGCCCACACGGCAAAGGAAGAGATGCCGCTGATCGATATCAAGGGCGCGTCGGGTCGTGTAGTGATCGGTGAATTCGAGGGCCTCACCTCCCCCGTTGCGGCCTTCACGGATACGCTTTATGTCGACCTGACGCTGGAGCCGGGGGCAAAGTTTCCCTTTTCCGCCGATCATGAGGAGCGGGCGATCTATATTCTGTCCGGCTCGCTGGATGTGGCGGGCGATATCTTCGCCGCCGACCAGCTGCTCGTCTTCCGGCCGGGTGACGACATCACGCTTCAGGCCGGCAGCAATGGCTGTCACATCATGATCTTTGGCGGGGCAGCGCTGAATGAGCGCCGATACATCTGGTGGAACTTCGTTTCGTCATCAAAAGAACGCATAGAACAGGCCAAACAGGAGTGGAGAACGGGACGCTTCGACATCGTTCCCGGCGACGAAGAAGAGTTTGTCCCTTTGCCGGAAGGTTGAAATTCTATAGAAGTATACGACATGCATGGTTCACCCGGCGGCTTTCGCGATGAAAGACGTTCTCACGCGCCGCGCGGGGACCACCAGAAAAGGCCGAACGATTGACCGGAATGCCACAGACACCATTGCTTGACCGGGTGAATTTTCCCTCCGATCTCAAGGAGATCGATGATCGCGACTTGCCGGAACTGGCAAGGGAACTGCGCGACGAGATGATTGACGCCGTGTCGAAGACCGGTGGGCATCTGGGTGCCGGCCTTGGCGTTGTGGAATTGACGATTGCCATCCACAAGGTCTTCAACACGCCCGAAGACCGGCTGATCTTCGATGTCGGCCATCAATGTTACCCGCACAAGATCCTGACCGGCCGGCGTGATCGCATCCGCACGCTGCGGCAGGAAGGTGGCCTTTCCGGTTTCACCCGCCGTGCGGAAAGCGAATATGATGATTTCGGCGCAGGCCATTCTTCCACCTCCATTTCCGCCGGTCTCGGCATGGCGGTGGCGGCGGGCTTGGATGGCAGCGACCGCAAGGTCATTGCTGTCATCGGTGACGGTTCCATGTCTGCCGGCATGGCGTTTGAGGCACTGAACAATGCCGGCGCGCTCGATGCACGACTGATCGTCATCCTCAACGACAACGACATGTCGATCGCGCCGCCGACGGGCGCGATGAGCGCCTATCTGGCGCGTCTCGCCTCCGGCCGCACCTATATGGGTTTTCGCGATTTCGGCAAGAAGCTGACGGCGTATCTCGGGAAGACGATCGACCGCGCCATTACCCGCGCCGTGACCCATGCACGCGGTTACGTGACCGGCGGCACGCTTTTCGAGGAGCTTGGTTTCTATCACATCGGCCCGATCGACGGTCACTCCTTCGACCACCTTTTGCCGGTGCTGCGCAATGTGCGCGACAACCAGAAAGGCCCCGTCCTCATCCATGTGGTGACGCAGAAGGGCAAGGGTTATGCGCCGGCGGAAGCCGCAGCCGACAAATATCACGGCGTCAACAAGTTCGACGTCATCACCGGCGCGCAGGCGAAAGCCAAGCCGAATGCGCCGAGCTATACCAGCGTCTTTGCCGAGGCGCTGATCCAGGAAGCCACGCTCGATGAGAAAATCATCGGTGTGACGGCCGCGATGCCCAACGGTACCGGCCTCGACAAGATGGCCGAGCTGTTCCCGGCGCGCACCTTCGATGTCGGCATTGCCGAACAGCATGCCGTCACCTTTGCGGCGGGGCTTGCGGCTGACGGTTACAAGCCGTTCTGCGCGCTTTATTCCACCTTCCTGCAGCGCGGTTACGACCAGTTGGTGCATGATGTGGCAATACAGAGCCTGCCCGTGCGTTTCCCGATCGACCGCGCCGGTTTTGTCGGCGCCGACGGGCCGACCCATGCCGGCTCTTTCGACACCACTTTCCTCGCCACCCTCCCCGGCATGGTAGTTATGGCGGCCTCGGATGAGGCGGAGCTGAAACATATGGTCCGCACGGCGGCGGCCTATGACGAAGGCCCGATTTCCTTCCGTTATCCGCGCGGAGAAGGTGTCGGCGTCGAGATGCCCGCGCGCGGGGAGATTCTTCAGATCGGCAAGGGTCGCATCATCAAGGAAGGCACGAAGGTTGCCCTGCTTTCCTTCGGAACCCGCCTTGCGGAATGCCTGGCGGCGGCCGAAGACCTGGACGCCGCCGGTCTTTCTACGACGGTTGCCGATGCACGCTTCGCCAAGCCGCTCGATCTCGATCTCATCCGACAGCTTGCCGCCCATCATGAGATTCTGGTGACGATCGAGGAAGGCTCGGTCGGCGGTTTTGGCGCACATGTGCTGCATTTCATGGCAAGCGCCGGCCTGCTCGATCACGGCCCCAAGGTGCGGACACTCACACTGCCCGACCAGTGGGTGGAACAAGCCAAGCCAGAGACCATGTATGCCAATGCCGGCCTCGACCGGGCCGGCATCATTTCCACGGTGTTCAATGCGCTCGGCCAGCGTCAGGCCGGAGTCGGTTTCGCCGGCTGACAAAACTGCCGGGACAGGAGGCGGGACTATCCCGCCTTTACCTCAGGATGCCGCGCCGTCGAGAAAACCAACGACATTTTCGATCCGGCCCTCGGCATCGTGGCTGACGACATCGGTGCCACCAGCCACATCGTCCCCTTCAGGCGAGATAAGGCGCCAGGAGAAACGGGTGAAGTTGCCGTGTCCGTCCGGGGTGCCGGCAAGAACGAAACGATATCCCGGAAATTTCTGCCGCGCCGCCTCGATCATTGCGGCAATCCCCTGCTGGCCTTCGCCCTGCATCAGCGGATCGACGTAGCGCGTATTTTCTGCCCATGCCTGACCGATCAGGTGCCTGCGACGTTCATTGTCTTCCTCATTCCAGGCTGCGAGATAGGTTTCGGCGATTGCGAGATGCTGCGTCATGATTGCGCTCCTTGTGGTTGACGGCCCAAACATGCCGGGGGTCGGGAAGCGGAACAATTACCTCCGAGGTAATCGCATCCGCGATATCTTCTGCTAGGCTGCGGGGCATGACACATCATCGAGAACATGTCGGCCAGGTGCTGAAGGAATGGCGAGCCCGCCGCAGATTGAGCCAGCTGGATCTGGCGGTGGAGGCTGAAATATCAGCACGCCATCTGAGCTTCGTTGAAAGCGGGCGATCATCGCCCAGCCGCGACATGCTGGTGAGGCTGGCGGAGCAGCTTTCGATGCCGGCCCGCGCCGCCAACCGGCTGATGCTGGCTGCAGGTTATGCACCCGTTCATTCCGAACGATCACTGGATGCACCTGATATGGCAGCCGCCCGACAAGCCGTCGAAACGGTAGTGCATGGGCATATGCCATTCCCCGCTCTTGCCGTCGACCGGCACTGGAATGTCGTTCTCGCCAATGGGGCGATCACGTCGCTTCTGGCCGGCGTTTCAGAAGAGCTGCTTTACCCGCCGCTCAACGCCCTGAGGCTGAGCCTGCATCCGCTGGGTCTGAGTTCACGCATCGTCAATCTGGCCGAATGGCGCCATCACCTGCTGGAACGCCTGCGCCGTCAGGTCGAGGAAACCGGAGACGAAGTGCTTTCTCGGCTGCATGCGGAGCTTGCGGCCTATCCCGCGCCAAAGGTCGCCCCGCATTCCACCGGGGCCGACCCTCTGGCCATACCGCTCCAGCTTCGCGATCCATCTTCGGGCGGCATATTGAGCTTCATTTCAACCACCACGGTTTTCGGGACGGCGACGGACGTCACGCTCTCCGAACTCGTGCTGGAATGTTTTTATCCCGCCGACGCGGCAACCCGCAACGCACTGATGCAAGGTGCCAAGGAGTAAGACCCCTGCACACCACCTATCTTATCGGCTTTCAGGTCCGTCCAGCCCAGCGCGAACGTTTTCTTGAATTGCTGAATGCGCTGCTCGACGCCATGCGGCACGAAAAGACCTTCGTGAACGCAACCCTGCACCGGGATGGCGAAAACGAGAACCGGTTCCTGCTGCATGAGACCTGGACTGACCATCAGGACGTCATCGACGTTCAGATCCACCGGCCCTATCGGCAGGCATGGCACGATGCCCTGCCCGAGCTTCTGGACGCGCCGCGCGATATTTCCGTCTGGCATCCCATGCGGGTGGATCACGCTCACGGAGCTTAGATGCATGAGTGCCCTGCATTTGCCAGCAGCTCAAACGTTTTCTCCAGATCTTTCGATTTGACCAGCAGGTGATCGCCATCGAAAGTGGAAACCACGAATATCCCGATGTCGTTGGTCGATAGCGGTTCGATCACCGAAAGCACGATGCCGGTCTCATCAAAGGCGAACGGGCCCTGAAGTTTGAGACAGTTCCAGCCGGTGTCGGCCTTAACTTCATGAGGGATACGCTCCTGACGGCAAACGACGGAAAGCTCATCATCAGTCCGGCTGATGCTGAGAAAACCTGTGCCATCGGCCCAGGCTGGAATGGATGCATCGGCAGAAAGCCGGGCCACTCCGTAGGTGCCCTCAAGGAGCCTTAACTTAACGCGAGGCGCCATCTGTAAACTGCCTTCCCGAAAGCCAGACGCTTTCCTTGGGTTGAAGGGGAGGATCAAATGCCTTCCCAGAAGGCCATATTATCAGTTTCAAAGCTTGATGGCCGTTTCTTCTTTCGCCGTCTTGATGACGACCATGGTGAAAAAGCGTGCCACATTGTGCTGATCGCGGAACAAGCGGTCGCACAGGGCGTCGAATTCTTCCATATCCCGCAGGCGTAACATCAGTACGACATCGCTTGCGCCGGTGACGGCATAGGCCTGCGACACCGCCTCCTCCGCGCAGGCAATATCCAGAAAGCGGCGCATCTGCTGCTCGCCGTGCAGTTTCAGCTCCACCGTCACCAGAGCCTTGAGCACGCGTCCCGCCTTTGCCGGGTTGAGGATCGCCACGATGCGGTCGATTACGCCCGACTTGCACAGCCGCTGCAGGCGGCGCAGGCAACTGGACGGCGACAGCCCGACTTCATCAGCCATATCCACATTGGTGCGCGAGGCATCGTTCTGCAAAAGGTTCAGAAGTTTCCGGTCGATCCTGTCCATGCGGGCAGCATATCGCCCGCCGCCATCTTTGCAATAAAATTGCATGAAACTGCAATCTCTGACCGCAAATGCGAACCGGCCGGGAGTAGTGGATGGAAACAACTTTCAGGGGAGCCTTCATATGTCAGTTCTACAGACCGTCTGGCAAAAAACGCGGGAAACGCTTGCAATCTACTGGGTGCTGGTGCGGATCACGGTCCCGATCGCCATACTGACCGAGCTGCTATCAAGGATGGGGGCGATCGAGGCGGTGGCGCCTGCTTTTGCGCCGGTCATGAACATCATCGGCCTGCCGCCTGAACTCGGCCTTGCCTGGCTGACCGCGATGCTGGTCGGCATATGGGGCGCCGTGCCGCTCATCTTCACGCTGGTTCCCGCGTCGTCACTGACCGTGGCTGATATCACCGTTTTTTCGGCGCTCATCCTGTTCGCCCATGGCCTGCCAATCGAACAGAAAATCATCGAAAAGGCGGGCCCCGGCATGATCGTCACGACGGGGCTGCGCGTCGGCGGCGGATTGCTTTATGCCTTTCTCCTGCACCAGCTTCTGGAATCGACCGGCTGGTTGTCGGGACCGGTGAGCCCGGCCTGGATTGCGATGAGCGCCAAGCCTGAATGGTCCGCCTATTTCCTCGGTCTCGGTGAAACCATGGCCTGGATGCTCGTCATCCTCCTTGCCCTTTCCCTTTGCCTTGAAATTCTCAGGCTGACCGGCCTGCTCGCGCTGATGATGAAAGCGCTCTCGCCCCTGCTGCGTCTTGCAGGCATTCGCGGCGAGGCCGAGCATCTCACTGCCATCGGGTTATTCCTCGGCATTTCCTACGGCGCGGGTTTCCTGATCCGCGAGGCGCAATCGGGGACGATATCACCGCGGCAGGTATTTCTGTCCTGCGTCTTCATGGGTTTTGCCCATAGCGTGATTGAAGACACGCTTGTGGTCATGTCGCTGGGTGCGGATGTCTACGGGGTTCTCGCCGGACGTCTAGTTTTCGCCATTGCCGCAACCGCCGTCATTGCCGCCCTGCTCCACCGCCTGTCGGATGAGCTTTTTTTTGCGCGGATGTTCCGGCTACAGCGCGCCTAGGCGGCCTCCCATTTAAAAATGCCAACGCAAAAAGGGGGCCTTTCGGCCCCCGATCCGTAGGTTCAATCTGAAACCCCGCTCAGAACTCCGTCCAGTCCTGATCCTTCGCGGCCGGTGCTTCGGCAGCACCACCGAAGGCGCGGGCAAGGCTCTGGCCGAGTGCACGGGCCGGCGATGCGACAGGCCTTGCTGTTGCAGAGGCCGATTTTACCGGAGCCTTGCGGATCGGCGCGGCTGGCGCAGGCTGAAAGGCCGGCTTGGCCGAAGATGCGCGCGGAGCGGAATATCCGCCGGCGCTCGCAACGGCGGTGCGTGCGCCGCCCATCCTGAACTGGCCAAGCAGGCTGTTCAGCGCTTCCGCTTCGCGGGCCAGCGAATGGCTGGCGGCGGTCTGCTGCTCCACCATGGCGGCGTTCTGCTGCGTGCCCTGATCCATGGTGTTCACGGCCGTGTTGATTTCCTGCAGGCCGGTGGCCTGTTCGCGGGCAGCGACAACGATGGCGCTGACATGGGCGTTGATCTCTTCGACTTCCGAGACGATGAGTTCCAGCGCCTTGCCGGTTTCATCGACGAGATTGACGCCGTTTTCCACCTGCTGGCTGGAAGCGCTGATCAAGGTCTTGATTTCCTTGGCGGCATTGGCCGAACGCTGGGCAAGTTCACGGACTTCCTGCGCGACCACCGCAAAGCCCTTGCCGGCATCACCGGCACGGGCGGCTTCCACACCGGCATTCAGCGCCAGGAGGTTGGTCTGGAAAGCGATATCGTCGATGACGCCGATGATGTTGCCGATTTCGCCCGAGGACTTCTCGATCTCGCGCATGGCGGCAACCGCCTTGCGGACCACAACACCCGACTTTTCCGCACCGGCGCGGGCGCGCTGGACCAGATTGCCGGCATCTTCCGCACCACGGGCGCTATCACGCACGGTGGTGGTGACTTCTTCGAGCGCCGCAGCGGTCTCTTCGATGGAGGCCGCCTGCTGTTCGGTGCGGCGCGACAGGTCGTCGGCGGCGGAGAGCATTTCGGAAGCGCCGGCATTGATGGCGGCCGCGTTCTCGCCGACCGTGCGCAATGCCTGCTGGAGTTTTTCGACGGCGCTGTTGAAATTCACACGAACCGGATCAATCGCAGGCGCAAAAGGCGTTTCAATGCGATAGGAAAGATCGCCATCCGCGAGAGCCGCAAGGCCCTTGCCAAGCTCGGCGCTGGCAAAAGCGCTGGCGGCCTCGTCCCTGGCTTTTTCTTCCTCGGTGCGGCGACGTTCTGCTTCCGTCGCGGAGCGCATGCGATCGGTCTCACCGGCAAGGCGAGCTTTTTCAAGCCCGGCTTCCTTGAAGACCATTACAGCCTTTGCCATCTTGCCGACTTCGTCGCCACGATCCGTGGCCGGAACTTCCGTCGTTAGATCGCCATCGGCAAGCCGGCTCATCGCCGCTGTCATGCCGACGATGGGCGTAACGATGGAGCGCGAAAGCGCCCAGATCAGGATCACGGCGAGAAGGCCGGCGACGGCGCCACCGCCGAGAAGGGCATATTCCAGCTTGCGGGCAGCAGCCTGCTGTTCTGCAGCGTAAGCGGTGGACAGGCCATTTAGCTGTTCCTTGATCTTGGCGGCCGAGGCACGGAAGCCGTCAAGCTGGCCCTTGGCCTGATTGCGGCCGATTTCGATGATTTCGGAAATCGGCGCTTCGGTCGTCTTGCGTGCGGCGATCTGCGGTTCCGCCAGTTCCTTGAAGAACACGGTGGCGGATTTCTGCATGTCGTCGATGGATTTCAGGATGTCCGGCTGGCCGGCAGCAAGGGCGCGCGCTGCATCAAGCTTCTTCAGCATGATATCGCGCTGGGCGAACACGTCATTATAGGTGCTGTCACTGCGAAACAGCAGGAAGCCGCGCTGATTGACGGCCTGTTCCAGCATGGCTGCCGTCGCACCATCCACGGCTTGGATGATATCCTTGGTGCGGTTGTTTTCAATCGTGACACGCTCGCTCCCCAGCGTCTGCCAGAATACGACCGCGGAAGCGAGCAGGCACACGCCCATCAAGGCACAGAAGGTGGCTATGAGCTTCAGATTAATGGGGAGATTTTTCAGCGACATCGCAAACTCTCTCGGCGACCCGATGCCTCGGAGCAAGCGTCTGCGCTGCAACGGCCGCAATTTCAGAAATGGGAGAAGATGCCATCATGGCGGGTTCCGACCGGCCGCACGGGCCTTGGCACACCCTGCAATACAAGCCTTTATATTGGATTAATCTGATATGCTGATTTTGCGGCGCAAAAGCCTCATAAGGCCGTGGCTCAGGCGCTGTCGGCTCCGCATCGCGATAAATCGCTTGCATCGGCGGAGTTTGGCAGTCATTGACACGGGATCATGTCCAAAACACCTGAAAATGAACGGCTTGACCAGCTTCTCGTGTCGCTCGGCCACTTCGCCAGTCGCTCGCGTGCGCGCGACGCGATTGCGCGCGGCACCGTGAGCGTCAACGGCAAGACCGTCACCAAACCGAGCCAGACCGTCGCCGGCAATGCCGAGATCGCCATCAGCGATCCAGCGCAGGCCTATGTTTCCCGCGCAGCTCTGAAACTCGTGGCCGCACTCGATCATTTCGGGCTCGATCCTTCCGGCCATCACTGTCTTGACGTCGGCGCTTCCACAGGCGGTTTTACCGAGGTGCTGCTGGAACGGGGCGCCAGCCACGTCATCGCCATCGATGTCGGCCACGGGCAGATGCATGCAAGGATCGAGAACGATCCGCGTGTCTCCAATCTGGAGGGGCTGAATGCCCGCTTCCTGACGGCGGACGATATCGATGACCAGCCCATCGGCTTCATTGTCTCGGACGTGTCCTTCATTTCGCTGAAGCTCGCGCTCGCCCCGGCGCTTGATCTTGCTGAGCCGGGTGCTCGTGCTGTCCTGTTGGTGAAACCGCAATTCGAGGCAGGGCGTGACGCCATCAGCAAGGCCGGGCTTCTGAAGGAACCCGAAACCGCGCCCGCAGTGGCGGCCGAACTGGAGCGCTGGCTGACGGAGGACATGGGCTGGAAAAGTCTCGGCCTCATTCCCTCGCCGATTTCCGGCGGTGACGGCAATGTCGAATTTCTTCTCGGAGGCGAAAAGCCATGAGCACACAAACCGTCACCATCAAGAGCCTCGGCGCCCAGGGCGATGGCATTGCGCACTGTCCCGACGGCCCGGTCTATGTGCCCTTCGCGTTGCCCGGCGAGACGGTCGCCATCGCCAAGGTGAAGGATCACGGCACCGTCATGTCGATTACGGAAGCCTCACCCGAGCGCCGCACACCCGCCTGCCGCCATTTCGGCCCGGAGGGCAAGAATGGCACCTGCGGCGGCTGTTCGCTGCAACATCTCGCCGACGAGCCTTACCATGCATACAAGCGGGAACTGGTGGTCTCGGCACTGAAATCGAAGGGCTTGACGCCCGATGTGGATAATCTCGTCATCTGTCACCCTGGCGAGCGCCGCCGTGCGGTGTTCGCCGCCCGCAAGACGGAAAAGGGCCTGCTGCTCGGCTTCAGCCAGGCGAACAGCCACCACATCGTCGCCATTGAGGAATGTCCCGTCACCTCGCCCGGCATCGTCTCGCGACTGGATGCCATCCGCGCCATCGGACTTTCAATGGTGGCGAATGCGGAACCCTTCCGGATGACGGTGCTGGAGACCCTTTCCGGCCTCGATATTTCCGTCGACGGCATCAAGTCGGTCAGCGACAAGCAGCGCCGCACGCTCACGGAAACGGTTCTTGCCATGCGCGGCATTGCGCGTGTTTCACTGTCGGGTGAAATATTGATCGAACCCCAGAAGCCGATCATCGAGTTTGGCGGGGTGGCGGTATCGCCCCCGGCCGGCAGCTTCACGCAGGCGACGAAGCAGGCGGAGGACGCCATGGCGGAGCTGGTGCTTGCCCATGTCGGCAAGTCCAAACGCATTGCCGATCTCTTCTGCGGCTCCGGTACATTTGCGCTGCGGCTTGCGCGCGTTGGCAAGGTGCATGCGGTGGAGGCGGAAGACAAGCCGCTGAAGGCGCTGGATTTCGCCGCCCGCAACACGCAGGGCCTGAAGCCGGTCAGCGTCGAGAAGCGCGATCTCTTCCGCCGCCCCCTGATGACAAGCGAGCTCAAGAATTACGACGCCGTCGTCTTCGATCCGCCACGCGCGGGCGCGGAATTCCAGTGCAAGGAACTGGCACGCAGCACGGTAAAGAAGATCGTGGCCGTGAGCTGCAACCCGCTGACACTGGCGCGCGATCTCGCCATCCTGACCGAGGGCGGCTATCGCGTCACCCGCGTCACGCCGGTTGACCAGTTCCTGTGGTCGCCGCATGTGGAAGCCGTGGCGACGCTGGAGAAATAAGCAATCCGGGCGGAGAGCCGCTCAGCGACGCTGAGGCAACGCAACGATTCATATGCCCGCAATCCCAACAGCCCTCATTCCTGTGCTTGTCACAGGAATGAGAGTGGATATGAAGCCTGGGAGTCTTACCAGGCCGTATCGACCGTGCCGTTGCCCACCACGCCCGAGCAGCGGCAGGCACCGCCCACACGGCCGCGCTCCAGCGGGCAGATATAGGGCCGACGGCGGTTGGCGCTGTCCGGGGGGGTGATGACGCAGACGAAACGCGCGCGGCGCTGGCGGTCGCGGTTATTGCCGGAATAGAAGTTCGGACTATCGTCGTCCGTGGACTGCGCCAGAATGACATCGTTGGTGGAAGCAGCTGGAGCGCGTGTTATCGCCGCCGCTTCAGCAATCGTCGCGGCGGATAGGAAGACAGTCAGGGCGAAAACGAAGTGACGCATGTGGGTGGCCTTCGGACAATGACGGTGCGTTATCTAACCCAAGCCATATTGCCCGGTTGCTTAACCGCAAGGAATTCCTGCCCGCACACTTAACGACGCATGAATGCCTCGAAGGCGGCGCGCGCTTCGGCGCTTTGCAGCTGCGCGATGAAATGACGACCTTCCTCTTCGATGCGGGCGAGAATATCGGCCGGGTTGCCGCGGACCAGATCGCGAGCGATCTTCAGCGCCTGCTGCGGTTTGGCGGCAAGGCGGGTGGCAAGCGCCAGCGTTTCGGCTTCGACATGTTCCGGGGCAACGACTTTCCAGATCAGCCCGGCCTGCAATGCCTGCTCGGCGGAAAAACCCTCACCCATGGCGAGCAGCGCAAAGGCGCGCTGGTGGCCGATGAGCCTTGGCACGAGCAGGCTGGAGGCCGCTTCCGGCACCAATGCGAGATCCACGAAGGGCGTCTTGAACAGGCTGCGGCTGGAAGCGACCGTCAGGTCGCAATGCAGGTTCAGCGTCGTGCCGATGCCGATGGCGAGCCCATCGACACCGGATACCAGCGGTTTTTCGAAGGCGACCAGCGCTTTCAGAAGTTCGAGGGCAGCGAGCTTGCCCTTTCCTCCGGACATGGCGAAGGCGAGAAAATCAGCCATGTCGTTGCCAGCGGAAAAGCAGCCTTCCGTGCCGAGAAAGGCAACGACGCGGATGTCCGGATCCGTATTGGCGGCGTGCAACGTCTCGGCCATGCGCAGATACATGGCATCGGTGATGGCGTTTTTCTTTTCCGGTCGGTTGAAGCGGATGGTCAGAACGTCAGGCGCATGGCCGACACGCGCGACAAGAATATGGTCGTCCGACATCTGAAGCTCCTCAAGCCAAAACAGTACGGGCGGCGGCAAGGCTTGCCGCGCCTGACACAATGCGGTCCTTCAGCGCCGCCGTTTCCGCCAGCAGGTTTTCCGCCGCGAAACGGCAAAGCGCGGCACGATGCCCGCCCCTGCCATCATCGACAGAGACCAATGCGCCCTTGGCGAGATAAGCGCCCGTCAAGGCAAGACCGAAGAGACGCTGATAGGGCGTGGCGCCCGCAAGTGCCATCTCGGTTTCGCTCGCCTTGATGCGGGAGAGCAGCCAGTCGGTTGCCGTTTCCAGATCGGTGAGGCTGGCATCGAGATAACGGGCGGTCTCTCCGAGATCGTCACGGTTCGATGCAGCCGTGCGGGCGGCGATCTCACGCAGTTCGGCGATGAAACCGCGTACCTGCGCGCCCTCGGAGAGCGGCAACTTGCGCAGGACGAGATCGATGGCCTGAATGCCGTTGGTGCCCTCGTAGATCGGCGCGATGCGGGCATCACGCAGATAACGCGCCGCGCCGGTTTCCTCGATGAAGCCCATGCCGCCATGCACCTGAATGCCCATGGACGCGACATCGACACCGGCATCGGTGGAAAAGGACTTGGCGATCGGTGTCAGAAGGGCAGCGCGCTCCTGCCAGTGAGCGCGCTGCCGGGCGTCCTCAGTCGCATGCGCCATGTCGATGGCGTGCGCGCAGCTGAAGGAAATCGCCCGTGATCCTTGCGTCAGCGCCTTCATTGTCAGAAGGGTTCTCACGATATCAGGATGTTCGATGATCGGGCTCATGCCCGGACCCTGCCAGCCGGGCGCCTTGCCCTGCGTGCGTTCCCTCGCGTATTCGATCGCCTTCTGGGTCGCCGCCTCACAGATCGCCACGCCCTGCATGCCAACGGCAAGGCGGGCGTTGTTCATCATGGTGAACATGCAGGCGAGGCCCTTGTTCTCCTCGCCGACCAGCCAGCCGAGCGCACCCTTTTCGTCACCAAATTTGCCGTCACCGAAGATCATGGTGCAGGTGGGCGAACCGTGAATACCGAGCTTGTGTTCGAGAGAGTGGCAGAAAAGATCGTTGCGGTTGCCCGGCGCGCCGTTTTCATCGGGCAGGAATTTTGGCACGAGGAACAGCGAAATGCCACGCGTTCCCGCCGGCGCATCCGGAAGACGGGCGAGAACGAGGTGGATGATATTATCAGCCGCGTCGTGTTCACCCCAGGTGATGAAAATCTTCTGGCCGAAGATGCGGTAGGTGCCGTCACCATTGCGCTCCGCCCGGGTCTTCAGGACACCAAGATCGGAACCCGCATGCGGCTCGGTCAGGTTCATCGTGCCCGTCCATTCGCCGGAGACGAGTTTCGGCAGGTAGGTTCGCTTGAGATCGTTACTGCCGTGGGCAACGATGGCTTCCACCGCGCCCATTGTCAGCGTCGGCGCCAGCGCGAAGGCCATGGAGCCGGAATTCCACATTTCGAGCGCTGCAACATTCAGCATATGCGGCAGGTTCTGACCGCCGAATTCTTCCGGGGCAGTCAGGCTGTTCCAGCCCGCCGCCGCCCAGCGACGGTAAAGATCGGCCCAGCCATCGGGCGTCGTCACCTTGCCATCGGCAAGTTTTGCGCCCTGACGGTCCCCGATTTCGGCGAGTGGCGCGACCTCTCCGGTGGCGAAACGACCGGCTTCCTCCAGAATGGCATCGACGAGATCTTCACTCAGATCTCCCAGCACACCCCTGGAAAGCGCGTCTCCGAGACCCGCTACATGTTTGAGTGTAAAGGCGATATCATCCACCGGCGCGCTATACATGCTGCCTCCTCCCGAAGCTCTTGTATCCTGCTACTGCCTTCGGGCTAAATGATTTTTACGTAAACGTCAATTTGAAAATTCCCGGTATTTCGACGGGCTTGTTATAAAACTGTCATATGAATTTGCTCAGCATGTTGACGGTGCCCTGACGCGCTCCTTTCGCCTCCTCCCGGTGCGACGGGCACCCCTCTCCTCCCATCCCGCCGGTCAGGACTGCCACGATGGACCTCATAACGCCCACCATTCCCGGCCTCGTGTGGGCCTATCAATTTCAACCCGGGAAGGCCCCATGCCGCAGGCTGGCGCCCGATGCCGGCTTTGACGAAATGGCGGGACGCGACGGGTTCTTCTGGCTGCATCTCAATCTCGCCGATCAGCGCGTGGCGGGTTTTCTGGAGACGGTTGAGGGTCTCGATCCGGCAGCACGGGCAAGCCTCACCACCCACGAAACGCATCCGTCCATTGTTGTCGACGAAAAATCGCTCTACGGCACCCTGGTCGATTTCCAACGGGAATTCGACAAGGAAACGCGCGATTTCGGCTGGCTGCATTTTGCGGTGAGCGACCGTTTTATCATCACCACCCGCCTTCAGCCGCTGCATTCGGTAGACCGGCTAAAGGCGGCGGTCGACAAGAACTCCAACCGCTATCTCACACCGTCCCACGTCTTCGAAGGCCTTGTCGCCGAATTCCAGCGCTCGTTGATCAATCTGGTGATGGAGACGACGGAAGAACTGAACGCCATCGAGGATCTGGTCTATGACAGCGAGACCCGCGACGAAAGGCGACGCCTCGCACCGCTGCGCCGCACGGTGGTGCGCCTGCACCGGCATTTGCGCACCGTCCTCACCCTGATGCGGCGGGCTTCGGCCGCGGATGACGACGAGATGCCTGACGGTTTCGAGGATGTCGCCTCACGGCTGATGGGGCGCCTCGAGGCTGTCGATCATGACGTCTATGCCCTGCAGGAGCGCGCAAGGCTGCTTCACGAAGAAATCGATTCAAAACTCTCGTCTGAAACCAACCGGCATCTCTATATCCTGTCGCTGATGACGGCGTTCCTGCTGCCACCGTCGCTGGTAACCGGCTTTTTTGGCATGAACACGGATGAGCTGCCGTTTACGGTCGGGACCGGTGGCACCATGGCGGCCAGCATCTTCATCGTCATCTCGGTCGTGCTCGCCTGGTTCGTGTTGAAACGCGCGCGTATCCTCTGACAGCAAAAAGCCGTCCGGTCGAAACCGGACGGCTCTGTCAATCTCGGTCTTGGCCAACCTATCAGCCGTAGGGCGAATAGCAGGTCTGACGCGGACCGTTATACGGCTGGAACGTGTTGCTATAGGCGTCGTAGGAGCGATAGCGGCCATAGCACCAGTTCACATGCGCCTGGCTCATGCCGCCACGGCGGACCGGACGATACTCACGATAGACCGGGCGCGGGCGATATTCCGGCACCGGACGGTAGACTTCGCGCGGCTGCGAAAGAGCGCCGCCGATGATTGCGCCCGTTGCAAATGCTGCGAGCGGGAACCAGTAACCGTCATGGTGGCGGTAACCCGGACGATAATCGCGGTAACCGCGGTGACCGCGATACCAGCCGCGACGATCGCCCCAGCCGTCACGGTCACGCCAATATTGCACGTTCACGATATTCTTGCTGGCATCGTTGCCCGAGGTCTCAACGCTCTTCGGCGCTACAGGCAGGGGCATGGCGGCTTCGGCCGGAACAATCGCTCCTGCAACCACGATTGCAGAAAGACCGACAGCCAGGATATTCTTCACATAGCTTTTCATCTGACTTCCTCCATTCACGACGGTCGACAGGCCGTAAGACGTGAATTTCTGTTGTTCTATTCCGCCTTTGTCCGGGCGGTGTCGTATACTTCTACAGCCTAGGGACGTGTGGCTGAACCTACGATTAACGGTCCGATCACGCTTCGTTTATCAAAACCACGGCGTTTCAGGGCCAGACAAAAGCCCGGTAGAAACCGGGCTTCTGCTTGTGCAATTAGCGGCTGTAAGGCGATACGCAAATGCGACGCGGACCGCTGTTGGGCTGGTAGGTGTTGTCGTAGGCACGATACGAGCGCCAGCGATTCTGACACCAGGATACATGGCTACCGCCATAGGCCGGACGGGGTTGCTGAATCGCGCCGCCGATGATGGCGCCGGTGGCGAAAGCGGCAAGCGGGAACCAGTAGCCGTTATGATAACGGTAACCCGGACGGCGGTCGCGGTAACCACGGTGGCCATTATAATAGCCGTCACGCGGCGGGCGCGGGCGATACATGCGGTCGCCGTGACGGCGATCATGTCGACGGTCCCATTCGCGATATTGCACCTGCACGACATTGTCGGTGGAAACCGCCGGCTTCTGGATCGGCACAGGAACCTGGAACGCCTGCGACGGCGTAAAGCTGGTCAGGAACACGACGAGGGCCGTGGCGACACTCGTTGTCCGGAAATTTATCATGATCTTCCTCCGTTTGCTTCAGCGCGTTGACCCACGCTTTTCACCCACTCACTCTTTTCGGAGATTAGGGTCAGCCCCGCTTCATGCCCGAGAAGAATTGGATGACGTGCAAACGAATTTACGGAAATTTGGTTCCAGACAATGGTAATGGAAGGAAAGCCTCAAACGCCTGCCGGCATCATGCCTCCACTTTGACATCGGTCAAAGGCCGCGAGCAGCAGGCGAGAATATAGCCCTCCTCGATTTCCTCATCGAGAATGCCACCATTGTGGTTCATCTCCACCTCGCCGGAAAGTTTCAAGACCCGGCAAGTCCCGCAGATGCCGGATTCGCAGGCTGCGCCGATCCGCACACCGGCTGCACGCGCCGTCATCAGAACGGTCTGCCCGGGCTGGCAGGGCATTTCTTTCCCGGAAAGGGTAAAACCCACCATCGACAACGCTTCGCCATCATCGGTGAGAACACTCTCGCCGACGGCGACGGGAGCAGCAGGCGAGAAGCTTTCCTGATGGTAACGGCCCATGTCGAAGCCGGAGGCTTCAAGCATGGAGCGGACGGCGGCCATGAACGGCTCCGGCCCGCAGCAGAAGACGGTACGCTCCATGAAGTCATGGGCGAGCAGCGCGATCTTGGCCTTGTCGACCATGCCCTTCAGGCCGGACCACAGATCGGTGCGTCCACATTTCTCGACAATGAAGCCGAGCGACAGGTTCGGCATGAAGCGGGCGAGATATTCCAGCTCGTGACGGAAGACAATATCGCCGGGTGTACGCGAGCAATTGATGAAGGCAATGTCGCTTTGCGGGGCGCGGTCGCTCATGTCGCGCACCATCGACATCATCGGCGTGACGCCGGAGCCCGCGGAGATGAAGAGATACTTGTCCCCGGGATGCTTGACGTAGGAAAAATCGCCGAGCGGACCAAGCGCCCGGATCTTCATGCCGGGCTTCAGATTGTCGAACATCCAGCGCGTGCCGATACTGTTGGCCTGCGCCTTGACCGTGACCGACAGCGAATAGGGCCGCGACGGGCTGGAGGACAATGTGTAGGTGCGGTAAAGCGGCTCCTTGCCCACCGGCAGTTCCAGCGTGACGAACTGGCCCGGCAGATAACGGAACCAGTTCTGATCCTCGGAGCGGAACAGGAACGTCATCACATCCTGTGTTTCGGGGGTTACCGAAATACATTCCAGCAGATGGAGCTTGTCGCTCCACGGCTTCATCTCGTCAATATGCTTATATGTCACGACCATGTTCATCTTCACGCTACAGCCGAAAGCCGGGCCTTGTCGCCGGACAGCCGGTCGATCATGAAATCGGCGTACCAGTTGACGAACTGCATCACGCCGCCCTCGTCCTCCATGGAGTAAGGGCCGGGCTCATAAGCGGGCGAGCGAATGCCGAAGGCATTTTCCTCGACGATGCGGCGGTCCTGATCGTTGGTTTCGTTCCAGACATGGGTGAGATCCTCAAGATCGTAATCCACGCCCTCCACCGCATCCTTGTGCACCAGCCATTTGGTGGTAACCATCGTCTCGTTGGCGCTGAGCGGCAGCACGCGGAAGGAGATGGTGTGGTCGCCGAGGAAGTGGTTCCAGGTCGTCGGGTAATGGAACAGGAGCAGCGCGCCGATATGGCTGATGCTGACATCGTCCGACAGCGGCCGGCGCACGGCGCGTTTTCCCGACATTGTGTAGCTTTCCGCTTCGCCGATCAGCGGCATGCGCGCCACGCGGAACTGGCCCTTCGGGTCAATCTTGAAACGGCTGGGCAGGCCGGCTGCTTCGCAGCGTGCCCAGTGGCCGCCGATCTCGGGGTCGCTTGCCCCTCCATCCGTTCCCGTCACGCTCGGGTTTTCGGGATAGGTACGGCAGAGTTCCGGATGGTTGGCGGCGCAATGGTAGCACTCGCGGTTGTTTTCCCAGACGAGCTTCCAGTTACCCTTTTCGATGATGGTGCTCTCATGCGCGACCTTGGCTTCCCAGATGCGGTGCGGCGCCATGTAGCTCTCCACTTCGGCGCGCATGGGCTCAAAATCCGCAGGCTGATCGGCGAGGCAGATGAAGACGTAGCCAGCGACGGTTTCGCAGGCGACAGGCTTCAGGCCGAAATCGCCCTTGTCGAACTCCTCGCCCATGTGGCGGGCAAAAAGCAGCTTGCCGTCAAGATCGTAGGTCCACTGGTGATAGGGACAGACCAGACGCGCCGACTGGCCCTTCTGCGTGGTGCAGACGCGGGAGCCGCGATGGCGGCAGGAATTGTGGAACGCGCGGATTTGCCCGTCGCGGCCACGAACGATGACAACCGAATAGGCGCCGATCTGCACGGTGAAATAGCTGCCGGACTTCTGTACCTCACAATCATGGCCGACAAACAGCCAGTCGCGATACCAGATGGTTTCCATATCCAGCTTGAAGTAATCCGGGTCCGTGTAGAAGGGCTGTTCCAGGCTAAAACCTTCGCGGCGGTTTTTCAGCTGGCGCAATACGGTATCACGCAATTCCATGGCCAAATCCTCGATCAAACCGCCCTGCCCGACACCATTTGCGGGGGCTGCGGAAGCATGTCCTCATCTAATCATCGGCGGTCATTTGCGGCAGCACAGACAGCGACATCGGCTTCCGCATTGGCGACAAATTGCGACATGTCCGAACGGCGTCTTCAGGCCATTCCACTGCAAAATCCGGCAACTATTTACCGCCTGCAACGACGTCGCAATATGACGCATGATGGCGCAGCCACTGCCCACCCATCAAAAAACAGGGGCTGCAGCGCAACGGAGTATTAACGCACCCTAAATTATCTTACCGGATCGACAGCAACGAGGGTGTTCCCGGTGGAGAAGGCGACACGCATACGCTATTTCGATGCGAGCAGGCATTCGGTCACACCGATACGCTCGAAGACCGCGCATTCCGATTTTTTGCGGACAGGGCGCATCAGCCGTTACGAAGAGCGGTGGCTGCCGAAAGAACGCGTCTACTACAGCCATGACGAAGTGGCTGCGCTGACCGGGCGAAAGCTGGAAGCTGCCGCCGATGCCACCCACAGCCGCCTGAACGGCTTTCACCAGTCCATCCGTTTTCCGAAGATGGTTTTTCACCATCTGCTGAATGACCGGCCGCATCTGGGTTATTGCCACGTCACGGCGGCGACGACCAGCTTCGATGCAGAGCGTCATGTGCTATGGTCCTTCTATTTCGCGAATTTCTTCGCGGAACTGAGCGGTGCCGAAAACTTCTTCGAAAATATCGATGCGCGTTATTCGCGGATGTATTTCGCTGTCGCCATCAACGCCCTTCCCGATCAGGAAATCGCCGTCGATACATCCGTCCATCGCGGCGGCCTGCTGTTCCAGACCCACGATCCGCGCGTGGCGCTGAAAAACGTCCTCATGCTCGGCGCGCGCTCGGAGGAGATGCGCAGGATCATCAAGGCGATATAGCAGCGACAAAGCCCCCAGGGACTTCATCTTTCTTTCTTAGGCATGTCGTTGTCCCGAAACCGACGACCAGTTTCGGACAATGTGCATTAGCGCTTTCCATTCTGCCCGGAAATACGCTATTGACCGCCCTGAAAGGCAGCATCATGGCGCGTCATATCCATATTGAAAACGAGCGGGAAACCGCCCTTCAAGCAGCCGTCACGGAGCTTGCCGCCGGCCAGCCGATCGCCCTGCCGACGGAAACCGTTTACGGCCTTGCCGCCGATGCCACCAACCCTGCAGCCATTGCCCGTATCTACGAGACCAAAGGCCGGCCGCAATTCAACCCGTTGATCTGCCACATGGCAGATATCGCCATGGCGGAACGTTACGCCATCTTCGATCCCATATCGCTTGATCTTGCAGAGGCCTTCTGGCCCGGCCCGCTGACACTGGTGCTGCCGCTGAAACCGGCAAACGATATTCATGCGCTGGCGACGGCCGGGCTCGATACGGTCGGCATTCGCGTACCGCAAGGTTTTGCCGGCGATCTTATCCGCCGGTTCGGCAAACCGCTCGCAGCCCCCAGCGCCAATAGTTCCGGCAAGATCAGCCCGACAAGCGCCGCCCATGTGGAGGCCGATCTCGGTCAGAAAATCAACCTCATTCTCGACGGCGGGGCGGCTTCGGTCGGCGTCGAATCCACCATCGTCAAGGTGGAGGAAGATGGAAGGGTGCGTCTGCTTCGTCCTGGCGGCGTCGTCACGGCCGAAATAGAGCGTGTTGCGGGCAAGCGGCTTGAACGTTCTGAAAAAGTGTCGGCTGCCATCGAGGCGCCTGGCATGCTCGCTTCGCATTATGCCCCCGGCGCCGCCGTGCGCCTCAACGCCACATCGGTTTCGCCTGGCGAAGCGTTGATCCGGTTCGAAGGTATCCCGGTTGCGGGTGAAGAGACCGCCCGCGCCGTTTTCGATCTCAGCCCCTCCGGCGATCTTTCCGAGGCCGCCGCCAACCTGTTCGATTACCTCAAGGCCGCCGATGCGAGCGGCGCAGACAGCATCGCCATCACCAGCATTCCCACTCACGGTCTTGGAGAGGCGATCAATGACCGCCTTTCCCGCGCCGCCGCACCGCGGAGCTGAGGCCCGCCGACCATTCGCCCACCGTTTCAAATGACAGAGAGACGCCCGATGACAACCGTCCCCTCCTCCGACATCCTCGACAGCTTTACCGCCATTGTCGGAGACAGGAATGCGGTGCGCGATGCGGCAGAGATGGCGCCGCGGCTGGTGGAAAATCGCGGGCTTTATCGTGGCGCTTCGCCATTGCTCCTCAAACCCGGATCGGTCGAGGAAGTATCGGCCATCCTGAAGTTCGCCAGCGAGACGGGTACCCCAATCGTGCCGCAGACGGGCAATACCGGCCTTGTCGGCGGGCAAACGCCCCGCGCCGGGGGAACTGACATCATTCTTTCGCTGGAGCGCATGAGCCGCATTCGCGATATTGATCCCGTCGCCAATATCATCGTTGCCGATGCCGGCTGCATTCTCGATGACATCCATAAAGCCGCCGATTCGGTTGAACGCATGTTTCCGCTGTCGCTCGGCTCTCAGGGGTCCTGCCGCATCGGCGGCAATCTCGCCACCAATGCCGGCGGCACCGCAGTGCTTGCTTATGGCAATATGCGCCAGCTCTGCCTCGGGCTCGAAGTGGTGTTGCCGACAGGCGAGATCTGGAACGGGCTGCGCCGGCTGAAAAAGGACAATACCGGTTACGATCTGCGTGATCTCTTCATCGGCTCCGAAGGCACGCTCGGCATCATCACCGGCGCGGTGCTGAAGCTTTTCCCGAAGCCACTCGGCCATCAGGTGGCCTTCGCCGGGCTGACCTCAACCGAAGATGCGCTGAAGCTGTTCGAGATGGCGTCAAACCTCTGCGGCACGGCGCTGACCGGCTTCGAGCTCATGCCACGGATTGGCGTGGAGTTTACCGCCAGACATATTCCCGGCGTGCGCGATCCCCTGGAACAGCCCCATGACTGGTACGCACTCATCGACATCTCCACCTCCGATTCGGCCGAGACGGCGGATACGATGATGCAATTGCTGCTGGAGCGTGGTTTTGAGGCCGGACTGGTCGAGGATGCCGTGATCGCCGCCTCCGAAGCCCAGCGTCAGGCACTGTGGCACATGCGCGAGAGCATGTCGGATGCGCAGAAGCCGGAGGGCGGCTCCATCAAGCACGATGTCTCCGTCCCGGTTTCCAGAATACCGGAGTTTATGGCGACGGCGGAAAAGGCGGTTCTTGCTGCCATCCCGGGCGCCCGTGTCTGCGCCTTCGGCCATCTGGGCGACGGCAACATCCATTACAATATTTCCCAGCCGGTGGGGGCGGACAAGGCGCAATTCCTCGCCCGCTGGCGGGACATGAACGAAATCGTGCACGGCATCGTGCTGTCGCTGGGCGGTTCGATTTCCGCCGAACACGGCATTGGCCAGTTAAAGCGCGACGAACTGGCCGCCATCCGGCCCGGCATCGAAATGGAGCTGATGCGGCGCATCAAGCACGCATTCGATCCCGCCGGAATCATGAACCCCGGCAAGGTGCTGGCGGAATAACCCTTTCCGCCTCAGGCCGAAGCCCGCAATGCCCAGGCGGGCACCATTTCCGCATTCAGCCGGCGCGGCTTCTGCGCGCCGACAAATTGCGTCAGGCTCATGCCCGATTTCGCAATCGACATCGCGTGCTTCTTCGGCAGGAGATAACCATGCTCCAGCGGCGGGGTGCGGCGCAGGACACGGCTGAAAACATTCCGCCGGTGATAACGTGATGGGGAAAAGCGCGCTGGCTGTTCGCAGATCGCGACATATTCCAGGATTTCATCGATCCAGCCTGCCTGCGGGCGTGCGCCCGGCTCGATCAGCAGCAACCAGCCGCCACGCGCGGACTTGACGATATCCTCCAGTTCCCATTGCCCATAAAAACGGCAGCCGGCCGCATCGGCCACACGCGACGATCCATCGCGCGAACCGTGATCCAGAATCACAACATCGCTTACAAGCCCTTCCACGGCACCGGTGACAAGCGCAGACAGCGTATGCGCCAGTTCCGGCTCCTGATCCCGGCATTCCATTATGACTGTCAACATGTGCATAGCTCTAACGCATCGCACAATAAATTGCCACCATGCTCGTCGCGGTAAAATCCGCGGGGGTTGATGTCGCTCTCCGCGATCTCAGGTGCCGGCGTGCCCGTCCTGGCGCTGGCCCCGGCAGTACAAAAGGAGCCAAATTTACAATTTTGTTCTTGTAATGTTCTCATTCGTGATGTAGGAATTTAATCATTCGAGGGGCGATGAGGCCTCTCAGGATGGAAACGGTTTAGGGCGTTCAGCTTGCCTCGAAAGGCGTGCGACGTCTTGGGAGCATCCAGATGAGAAATCATTCGCTTTCGGGGCAGGCTGCCTTCCAGCCGAGCCATACGCCTGACATTGCCAATGCGCTGGCCGATGCATCCGGCCTGCGCATCGAGATTGACCGTCGCCGCGGCCGTGGTGCGGGGCTCAATCCCGACGGGCGTTTCGAAGCCTTGCAGCGTGAGGTCTTCGACGATGGCTGGCAGACGCTGGAAGAGATGCCGGAATTCCGCACCGAGGTGCAGGTGGAAAAGCCACGCAGCATCATCACCCGCAATGAATCGCCCGATATCCCCTTCGATCGTTCCATCAATCCCTACAGGGGCTGCGAACATGGCTGCATTTACTGTTTTGCCAGACCCACTCACAGCTACATGGGCCTTTCGGCCGGACTTGATTTCGAGGCCAAGCTGTTTGCCAAGCCGGATGCGGCCAAACTTCTGGAACGGGAACTGGCGAAACCCGGCTACAAGGCGCGGGTAATCGCCATCGGCACCAATACCGACCCTTACCAGCCGATTGAGCGCGAATGGCGCATCATACGGCAGATACTGGAAGTGCTGGCCAAAGCTGATCATCCCGTCGCCATCGTCACCAAATCGGCGCTGATCAAGCGGGATATTGATATTCTCGCGCCAATGGCAAAAAAGGGGCTCGTCAAGGTCGGCATTTCCATCACGTCGCTGGATCGCAAGCTTTCGCGCACGATGGAGCCGCGCGCCGCCACGCCGGAGAAGCGGCTGGAGGCCGTCAAGGCGCTGACGGATGCCGGAATTCCGGTGGCGGTGATGATGGCACCCGTCATCCCGGCGCTTAACGATCATGAAATCGAGCGCATTCTTGAGGCCGGCAAGGCTGCTGGCGCGACCGAGGCTTCCTATGTGCTTTTGCGGCTGCCGCTGGAGGTAAGCCCGCTGTTCCGCGACTGGCTGCTGCGCAACTATCCGGACCGTTACCGTCATGTCATGTCGCTGGTGCGCTCCATGCGCGACGGTAAGGACTATGACGCGGAGTTCGGCAAGCGCATGAAGGGTGATGGCCCTTATGCCTGGCAGATCGGCAGGCGATTCGAGATGGCGACCAAAAGACTTGGTCTCATCCGCCGCGGCATCAACCTGCGTGACGACCTGTTCGTGCCTCCGGGCGGTGCCGGGGTGCAATTGTCTCTGCTTTGAGAGCCGCATGGTGAAAGTGACTGAAGGTAATGAATGCCTGTGATGAACCAGACGCTACCCTCGGGCTCGACCCTGGAACGTGAACCGAGCGCGGCAGGATCTCGGGTCAAGCCCGAGAGGACATCGAGCATGGGGTAACGCGCCGACAATACGAGGTTCTGTGAGCTTTTAATAAACGGAATTCAAAATGACAGGAGCAACCGTCTCATCGTGTTGCTCTCGACGAAATGCCCGGCTGGTTTTCCCTGGCCCGCCGGACATCGCCCCTGGAACCGCCGCCTCGCGTGCGATCGTTTTTCCTCCGCCGCCCTGCTGGAGGATAAAAGGTCATGACGACCTTGGGCACGGTGAGCCACGCCCCTTGACCCCGGCTCATCGTGCCTGTCATCGCCCGCTTCCGGGGGCTTGCAGGAGATCGGGTGGGTGTGCCAGTTTCGCCGCATGAAACGCACGGCCACACCCGATTCTCCTGCCCTTTTTGATCTTGCCGATACCGGCCCGGATTTCTCGTTCGAACTGGAAGCGCGAAAGAAGGGCCTCTGGCCGGTCGCCGGCACGGACGAGGCAGGGCGTGGCCCGCTCGCCGGCCCTGTGGTTGCGGCCGCCGTCATTCTCGATCCGGACAATATTCCTGACGGAATGGATGATTCCAAGAAACTGACGAAGCAAAAGCGCGAGAGCCTGTTCGTCCAGATCATGGAAACCTCGGTCGTATCGGTCGCCTCCTCCGGCCCGGGCCTGATCGACACCATGAATATCCTGCGCGCCAGCCTCGACGCCATGCGCCGCGCAGTCCTCGGACTCGAAATTTCCCCCGCCCTCGTACTGGCCGACGGCCGCGACAGGCCGCCAGGCATCACCTGCGAAGCCAAGGCCGTCATCAAGGGCGATTCCCGCTCCCTCTCCATCGCCGCCGCCTCAATCGTCGCCAAGGTGACCCGCGACCGGATGATGGAACGTGCGGGTGTGGTGCATTCATCCTATGGTTTTGAAGGGCATGCCGGTTACGGCACGCCAGCGCATCTGCGCGCCATCGAGAACCATGGGCCTTGCGCGCTGCACAGGATGAGCTTTCGGCCGCTGAAGCAGGGTTGATTGCGGCGGTGTAAGAGAATTCTAACTGTGACTTCCGAATTGGCCCAGAGCGGACAATTGGAGGGGTTCAACGCGCCCGAGACGGCGCGGCTTGCGGTCAGTCTGCTTTTAAGCGATCATCTGCAGTATGGACAATGCTGGTGGAAGGGCCTTATCTGCTTGGTCCGACAGCGATGGTAGCGGATGATCCTATCTGAGTGAACGAATACTCAACCTCACCTCGCTTCCAATAAGCTGATATCATTTCCACAGCGTCCTCCCTGTTCTGAGTGTCAGGAGTGCCGAGACTAGCCGACAACGCATCCAGTAATCCGGCAGGTTTCGCCGTTGAGTATGTACATGCCTTGTGCCCGTTTGGACCGGTTGCGATCCAAAACGACAGTAAATCGGATTGATCTGCACTCTTCCGCCGCCATCCGACAGCCTCTACTGATCCACCATTGTAGCCAACGAAATGGGCACGCCATTCCTCTGTTTCTGCATCGGTCAGCCGCTGCCAACCGAGCTTATCACCTTGTATCGTGGCGACTTGCACACTGGGCGCTTCGCAGATGGCGAGAAGGCGGTCTACCGTTATGTTCTCCGGCATCGCTGTGGCTGCTCCAATATTCAAGAATGCAGCGCAAATGCCGCTCATAACCATTACCCGCATCCACATATATCTTTTTTCCTCGGACCCAGAATACAACTGCTTGCTGAATCGTCGCATGAATTCCAATCAAGCGACTTTCTTTTCCTAGATTTGCGACGTCGCAGAATAATAAGTTTCGCGGCAGACACAATGTCCCCTTTTGGCGCAAATCAGACGCTGGAATGCAGGACATTCATCCCTTAACCAGCCTGAGTGTAGCCATGTCATCGCTGCTGAGTGCCGCTAGATTGGCTTCGATTTTATCTATCGGCCAATCCCACCAGCGAAGATGAAGCAGTTCGCTGATGACTTCGCTGGAATAACGCATTCGAATAATAGATGCGGGATTTCCTCCGACAACTGCGTAGGGTGGCACGTCCCGAGTAACAACCGAGGCGGCAGCGACGATCGCACCTGCACCTATGTGAACGCCCGGCAAAATTGCCGCGTTTTGACCGATCCATCCATCGTGATCCACAATAGTGTCCTTGACGGGCAGGTCTTTGTAACCAAACGTCTCAGGTTTGAAGATACGAAATGGATAAGTGGTAAAGCCAGTCATCGGATGGTTTGCCGAACTTGTGATGAAATAACTTCCTCTGGCAATCTGGACAAACTTACCGATCATCAGTCTCTCGCGAACCCCATGACCGAGATAAGGCGCAAGGATCACAGCTGTGTCTTCTAATCTTCCAGAATGCGTATAATAGCTGAAATCACCTATCTCCATGCGAGGATGATCGACAACGTTCTTCAGATATACAGTATCCCGATACAACGAACCGTCGGGTAGAGTTATTGGATAGACCGCATTCTTGTCGAGAAGAGCCATGATGAACCTTTTTAAGTACATCGCAAGCTGGGCCAATTGGATGCAGCATTCTGCAAAACCATGCGGGCGACTGTGTTGCAACGAGACTAATGTCGCGTAGCAGCGAAATCCACTGCGGCCCGTATATAGCTTTAATGAAGATTTTTGATACCAAAGCGCCTAGACAGGCTGAACACCGTAGGTCTCATAAGCGCTCTGCATTCTCTCGTTCTCGCTGCGCTCGGGAAACAGTTTGTAGCTTGGAGCCCATATGCGGGAAACGCTTTCGATTTTGACCGCGATTATATTCCGTATCGGAAAATCCGTGCCTGCCAAACGCAGGAGATCGTTGCCGAACGCGTTGAAATCCGCGTCGCCGGGCGCCACTATTCTGGCTTGGCCAGTAAGCTTGAAACCCCTCTGGCGAAACACATCAACGAAACTGACACAGACTTTCGGACGGGCAATCACATTGCTGACGCTGTGCGATGAAGCAATGTCCGCTATAACAAGATGATCTTCGTTATAGCTGGCGAATATCTCCTTCGGCGTCACGCTGGGCGTGCCATCCTCATCGACAGTCGCCAGCCAGCAGAGAACCGAGTTCTCTACGTCAATTCTGATTGCGTCGTTGATCATTAAATTCCTCCCTTGGCATTCCGGGCGAGAGTTGTGGGCAATAATGTACCTATAGCGGTTGCGTCGCCACCTAAATAACCAGACGCGATGGCGATGCAGTCCAAACCGTTTTCCTGTGCCGAAGGGTCGTTCAAGAAAATCACTGGTACGCAAAGAGCGTAAGCGAAGGCTGCTTCCATCAATGTATTTGGTCCGACGTACCCCGCAATGCCTCGCTTCGGAAAGTTAGCGATCAGGACGACATCGCAGTGACGGATTATCTCAAGATGCAGGTCGATGTAATATTTCTTCTGTGCGACGACTTCAGCACTCTTCAAATTCGACCAATCAAAATCTCGCTCTTCCCGGGCCGGGGGTATCGGCTGGTATCCTAGCGCTTCAAGCATGCCGGCGATTGCCTCCATTTCATCGATGAAGGCCATCGAGCCACAGATAGCGATGCGAACTGTCATGGTTGGCTCCAAAATTGGGGCAGTATACTAACCCGCGGGGAATAAAAGAGACCATCGAAATCGACGGAAACTAAGCAAGTTCGACATTCCGCTGTGAGGTCTGAAGCCAAAAAGGACGCAATCTTGCTCCCGGGACTGCATCCCAACCTCGAGAAACGGCATAACAAAAAACCCCTCACAGCTCGCGCTGGAGGGGTTCTAATCAGTCCGAGATAAATCTCAGTTCAGTTTCGACTTCACTTCGCCGATCGTGGCGGTGAAAAGCTTGGCCTTTGCGGCGGCCGTCGTCTTTTCGGCCAGCAGCTTCTCGGAAGCGGCAATGGCGATGTCGACGGCGGCGGCGCGGACGGCGCCGATGGCGTCTTCTTCGGCCTGCTTGATCTTCTGTTCCGAAAGGGCCGTGCGGCGGGCGACGAATTCTTCCGTCTTCTGCTTGGCTTCTTCGGTCAGTGCTGCGGCTTCGCGTTCAGCGGCGGCAACGATGCCGGCGGCTTCGGCTTCGGCTTCCTTGCGCTTGCGCTGATATTCGGCCAGCAGGTGCTGGGCCTCTTCACGCAGGCGCTTGGCTTCGGCCAGTTCGTCCTGAATGTTCTGCGCGCGCTCGTCCAGAGACTTGGAGAGCATGCCCGGAACCTTGAGGTAAGCGATCAGGACGAAGAAGAGAACGAGACCGACGAGAGCGAAAAATGATGCATCAAATGCCATATCAGGCTCCCTTCACGTTCGAAGCGGCGGCAATCGCTGCCTTCACGTCCGTGTCCTTGACCTTTGCGCCAACCAGCTGGTCGACGATTGCGGTCGCGGTTTCCTCGGCGATGGCGCCGACATCGGCGAAAGCCTGATCCTTGATGCCGGCAATGCGCTTTTCGGCAGCGGCAAGCTTTTCGGCGAGACCGGCTTCAATAGCGGCGCGATCGGCATCGGCCTTCGCCTTGGCGGCGTCACGGGCCGCGGCGCCGATCGAGCTTGCCTTGGCGCGGGCTGCCGCGAGTTCTTTTTCATAGGTTTCGACGGCAGCGTCAGCTTCAGCTTTCAGCCGTGCCGCTTCGTCGAGATCCTGTGCGATGCGTCCATGACGGTTTTCCAGAATGCCGCCGACGCGCGGAACGATGACCTTCTGCATGAGCAGGTAGAAAAGGCCAAACGTAATCGCCAGCCACAGGACCTGCGATGCATAAGTAGACTGGTCGAACGGCGGGAAAACGCCGGAAGAACCGTGCTCGGCGCCATGCGCTACACCGGTTTCCGTGTGCGTGGCTTCCGGTTGCGGCTGGCCAACGGCCGGAGTTTCCGTATGCGTTTCACCTACGGTCGGTGCTGACTGGGCATAAGCCTCGGTCACGAACATGCTCACCTCCAGGGGGACTGCAAATGCGAAGGATCACGGCACGCTATGTTGCGGGCCGTGATCCAGACCTGATGCCGATATTAGACAGCGAACAGGAGAAGGAGAGCAACGAGCAGCGAGAAGATGCCCAGAGCTTCCGTAACGGCGAAGCCGAATACCAGACGGCCGAACTGGCTGTCGGCAGCAGAGGGGTTGCGCAGTGCGCCGGACAGGTAATCACCGAAGATACGGCCGAGTGCGAGGGACGTACCAGCCATGCCGAGGCATGCGAGACCTGCGCCGATGTACTTTGCTGCTTCCGCTTCCATGTGAGACTCCTTGAGATATTGGTTGTTGCGGCTGTTTTTGACGCCCGTTGCCGGGGCCAGCGACTTTACTTCTCAGTGACCACCATGCACGGCGTCGTTCAGGTACATGCAAGTCAGTACCGCGAAGACGTAAGCCTGCAGGAAGGCAACGAGAAATTCGAGAGCGGTCATGGCGACCGTCATGATGAGAGGCAGGACTGCACCGCCGACGCCGAGCGCGCCAAGCGCGCTCATGGAGGCGACGAAGCCTGCGAAAACCTTGAGCGTGATGTGGCCGGCCAGCATGTTCGCGAAAAGACGAACGGAAAGGCTGATCGGGCGCGACAGGAAGGAGATCATTTCAATCGACGCCACAAGCGGCAGAAGCGCCTTGGGCACGCCGGAGGGGGCGAAAATGCCGAAGAAATGCAGACCGTGCTTATAGAAACCGTAAACCACGACCGTGCCGATGACGAGGCAGGCGAGCGCGAAGGTGACAATGATCTGGCTGGTGACCGTGAAGAAATACGGGAACATGCCGAGCAGGTTTGCCGTCAGCACGAACATGAACAGCGAGAAAACGAAGGGGAAGAACACCATGCCCTTCTTGCCGGCACCTTCGCGCAGCATGGAGGCGATGAACTCATAGGACATTTCGGCAACGGACTGCATGCGGGTAGGGATCAGGCCGCGGTTCGACGTTGCGAAATAAAGGAAACCAGAAGCAGCAGCCACGGTCGCGACCATGAAGAGCGACGCATTGGTGAAGGAAAAATCGACGCCGCCAATTTCGATCGGAATGATCGGCTGCACCAAGAACTGATGGGTCGGATCGTTTGCCACCGGCTGCCCTCTTTACCTGTCGCCGCCTGTCGCGGCATCTCAACTGTAAGGAAAAACAGCCTCAAAGGCCGCGTTTTCCACCCTCGTCTCGTTTGTCCGCCTTCTCAAGCAGCGGCGGCTTGGCCACCGCGCCCGTCGAACGCAACACATTCAATACGCCTGCGCAGAAACCGAGAAGAAGAAGAACGATCATCCCCCACGGCGTCGTGCCGGCAAAATAGTCCAGAAGATAACCCAGCATAGCGCCGACCACGATGGCCGAAATGAACTCCGATGAGAGCTTAACCGCCATCGCAAAGCCCTTCCGGCTCTCCGCAGCGTTGGTCTCCGCCCTCACTTCCGCCTCATCCTCCGCCTTCACCTTTGCCAACTCGTCAGCAAGGCGTTTGCGGCGCTCGTCCAGACTATCGTCACGGTTGCCAGTCATCTTAAAATCCCACCCATTTTCTCCGTTCCAGCCATGCCAGAACCCTTTGGAGTTGTAAACGGTGACGGATTAAGCCTGTTCCAGCCCGCTCTGAAGTCGCGCGCAACATAGTTTTAGGGGCTTCTCTAGTCAAGGCACTGCGAGCGGTTGTTTAGGCACAAATTAATGATGCAAAAACAATGGCTTGACTAGAAATCACGGTTTGGGGGCGATGTTTCGCCGGGGAATCGGCATTTTTGACACGCAAAATGCGACAAATTGGCGGTGGTATCAGCTCCAGCCGCCACCATAGGTACGGTAAAAGACGTGGAGGCCGATTCTGCCGACCTTCTTCATCGACTTGCCCCAGGCGGGACGCACGTAAACGGCGTGATAGTGGGTGGCAGAGCCAACTTCCTTCAGCCAGATCTTGCCGGCCGTAGTCGCCATGGCCACTTCGCGCGCCATCTTCCAGTGGCGTTCGGAATTCACCCGGTCCTTGATATTATCGCAGGCGAAGGAGAACTGGCAGCGATTGCGCCAGTCCTTGTTCTGGTAGACAACGCCGCAGATGGTTTTCGGATAGGCCGGATTGCGCACGCGGTTTAGGATGACCTGCGCCACCGCCGCCTGACCTTTAACGGACTCACCGCGCGCCTCAAAATAGATGCCTGATGCAAGGCACTGCTGTTCGGCCGGAGAAAACACGGCTGCCGGCAGCGGCGTTGCGGCCCAGGCGTGGTCATCTGGGTTGATCTGCGGTACGAAGCGGCCGGCCTCGGGCTTCTTCAGAATGGCGTCGAAGGGAGACTCGCGGGCAAAATCCGGTTCGGCGGGCGCATAGGCCGTCGCCAGGATGTCCGGCGTGCGGTTGGTGACGAGTTCCGCCAGCATCGGCGAGACGCTCTTGTCCGCCTTCTTTTCCTCGCGGCGGAAATAGAAAGAGGCGAGTTCGATATCCTTGCCGCGCTTCGGCTTGACGAAGGCGGTGCGATCCTTGCGCTTCAGCGGCTCGATATCCAGCATGGAGGTGCGATGCAGCACCGAACCGGCGGTGAAGGCCTTCGGCGGCTGCATGATTTCGGTGGCGACGATGCGGCCCTTCTTGGCTGCGCGGTTCACCCGCTCGCTGTCTGGCGTCGTTGCCTCGCCCTTCTTGTTGGTGATGAACGCGACCTTGCTGCCATTGGGCAGGGTCATGCCGCCGCCATGCAGCGCCTCGTCCCCTTCCGCATCGTTGAATGTCAGGGAGGCGTTATGCGTCGAGCCCGCCGGGGAGGCAGTCAGCACCATGCGCCATTGTTCGCCGCCCTTGTCGAGGCCCGCCAGAAGCGAGGCGAGATCGGCACGCGCAGCGAGGGAGGGAAAGACAAGCCAGGCGGCCAGGCCGAAGACGACGGGTGACGTCCATTTGGACGCCCATCCCTGAAAGGACACGGGGGACCGACGACGCATTACTCTTTTCGAACGCAAAACCAGCACTCCGAACACCGACAACCGAATTTTCTACAGGTGTTCGAGAATCTCTTATTAACCTTGATGGTTGGTTAACGCCGCGCAGGAAGGTGTCTTCACGTTAATGTGTGAGTGAGTGTTAATGAGTGTGGCGCGGAGTAGAGTTCCCATGTGCCGATCAGAACTGCGCCGCAGGGCATCTCCTCAGCCGTTATTCCGGCCTCGAGCCGGAACCAGCCGTCGCGCGTCGGCGCGGCGTAAAGACCCCTTCACCCCAAGGACTTGGGCTGGCTGGATACCGGTTTAACGCCGGTATGACGGAGAGAACGAGATCGCCCAGCTACATTAAGGGCATGCCCACTTCGTCACACCACGACGTGCGAACCCAGTTCCACCACCCGATTGGCAGGCAGGCGGAAATAGTCGGAGGGATCGGCCGCGGTTTCGGCGAGCGCGATGAACAGGCGGTTCTGCCAGCCCGGCATGCCCGATTTCGGATCTGGAACCAGCTTGCGGCGTCCGAGATAGAAGGAGGTTGACATGATGTCGAACTTGTAGCCCGTGCGGCGCAGATAGCCCAGCGCCTGGGTAACATTCTGGGTTTCCATGAAGCCGAAATGCAGCTCGACCACGGCGAAACGGTCGCTCATCTTCGTCAACGTATAACGATCTGCCGGATGAACGCGCGGCTGATCCTCGGTGCGGATCGTCAGGATGACGTTCTTGTCGTGAAGGACGTGGTTATGCTTCAGATTATGCAGCAAAGCCGCCGGCGCCGTTTCCGGATCGCCGGTGAGGAAAATCGCCGTACCCGGTACGCGCACCGGCGCATGGGCGCTTTCCTTTTCCACTGAGGCGATGAAGGCCTTCAGCGGCACATCGATGCGGCGCGTCTTGGCGAACAGGATTCTCGAACCGCGCTGCCAAGTCGTCATGATGACCGTGAAGGCAATCGCCAGCAGCACCGGCACGTAACCGCCATCGTGAATTTTCAGAAGGTTTGCGCCGAGGAAGATCAGTTCCAGCACCAGAAGCGGGGTCAGCACCGCAAGGGCAAGCCAGATCGACCATTGCCAGCGTTTGCGCACGAACTCGAAGAACATCAGGCTGGTGACGACCATCGCACCGGTGACCGAAATACCATAGGCGGTGGCCAGCGCATCCGAGCTCTTGAAGGTGAGCACCAGGGCAACGACACCGAAAAGCAGGATGGTGTTGACCGCGGGAAGATAAATCTGCCCGGTATTGGTTTCCGAGGTGAAGAGAATTTCCATGCGCGGCAGGTAGCCGAGGTGAATCGCCTGGCGAACCAGTGAGAAGGCGCCCGTTATAACGGCCTGGCTGGCAATGATTGTCGCGGCGGTCGCCAGAATGACGGCGGGAAGGATCGCCCATTGCGGGAACATCAGATAGAAGGGATTGGACATGGCCGCCGGGTCTTTCAGCACGAGCGCGCCCTGCCCCAGATAGTTCAGCGTCAGCGCCGGGAATACCAGACAGAACCACGCCCACTGGATGGGGCGGCGGCCGAAATGGCCGAGGTCTGCATAAAGCGCTTCTGCGCCCGTGATCGTCAGGAACACCGCGCCGAGTACGACAATGCCATAAAAACCTTCATTCGCCAGAAACTCGACCGCGTGCCACGGGTTGAAGGCAAAGAGAATGCTGAAGTCGTCAGCGATATGAATGAGGCCTGCAAGGCCCATGACGATGAACCAGACCGCGGTGATCGGTCCGAAAAATTTTGCCACCGTGCCGGTGCCGTGGGACTGGATGGCGAAGAGGCCAATCAGGATACCGACAGAGATCGGAATGATGAAGGCGTCCATCTCCGGGGTGACGAGCTTCAGGCCTTCCACCGCCGAAAGCACTGAAAGTGCCGGGGTGATCATGGCGTCGCCGAGAAACAGCGCCGCGCCAATCAGGCCAAGCACGATAAGAACGCTGCGATGGGTGCCGGCCGTCTTCATCAGCAGCGCCAGCAGCGACAGCGTGCCGCCCTCGCCGTCATTGTCGGCGCGCAGCAAAAGCGTGATGTATTTGAAGGTGACGATGATCGTCAGAGACCAGATCATCAGCGATGTGAGGCCGATGACCTCTTCCTGCGTCACCCCGTCATAGGCGATGGGCCGCAGGGCTTCGCGAAAGGCGTAGAGCGGGCTGGTGCCGATATCGCCATAAACGACGCCGATCGAACCAAGGATAGCGGCGTAAAGCCCCTTGTTCTTGTGAGCGTCATCCGCATCCGGCTTCTCGGCAACATCCTTGTCAGCGATCTGGGACATGATGATCCTGGCTCCTCAGAGCCAGCCCTTCCAACGAAAAAAGAGAAACGGGATGATTGCGGACATCACCATGACGATCAGCGCAAGTGGATAACCAAATGTCCAGTTCAACTCCGGCATGAGCTGAAAGTTCATTCCGTAAACCGAAGCCACCAGCGTGGGCGGCAGAAAAACCACCGAAGCGATCGAGAATATCTTGATGATGCTGTTCTGCTCGATGTTGATGATGCCGAGCGAGGCATCGAGCAGGAAGGTCAGATTGCCGGAAACGAAGGAGGCATGTTCGTTCAGCGACTGGATATCGCGTCCGATGGACTTGCCCTGCTCCCTCGCAACCTTGTCCGCGCTCGCCTGATCGCTGGTGGAAAAGAACGTCTGCAGCCGCGCCAGCGATGCAAGACTGACGCGGACCTTCGAAATCAGCCGATGATAGGCAGCGATGTTGGTCAGGCGGTCTTCGAGATAACGCGGCGCCTTGCGCTTGGAACGGGCCTGGCTGCCGAGAATATCAGCGGCGAGATTGTCGATGCCGGCGACCGAGTTCTCGAGAATTTCGGCCGTGCGATCGACGATTGTCTCGAGCAGTTTCAAAAGCAGCGCCGTGCCGCTGCGCATCTCATGCGGCGCGCGGGTGATGGCGGCAATGAAAAGGTGGAATGATTTCGGCTCCGCATAACGGATCGTCACGAGGCGCGTGCCGGCGAGGATGAAGGCGACATCTGTGAGGCGGGGGTCGTCCGAATCCGCCTTCCACACCAGCGATGCGGTCATGAAAACATTGCCGTCTTCCATGTAGAGACGGCTGGAGGGCTCGATATCCTTCAGATCCTCACGCGTCGGCAGATCGAGCTGCAGCAGCTTTTCAACATGCTGCTCTTCCGTCCTGTCCGGGTTGACGAGATCGATCCAGACGATGTCATCAGGAATCTGTACGGAGCCGTCGTCTGACGACAGGCTGATCGCCTCGCAATTGGCGCGATAGGCTTTTATCAATCCGTTTCTCCGCTCCACATTGCAGGCCTTAGCCGCAATGCTGCTTAACATATCCTGTTTGCTGTCGGCAAACCTTTGGACGACACTTCAGGGACAACCGAAACAGGCGCAACGTCATATCGCGCCAGCCCGATGGACCAAGAGCCAAACGGCGCAGGCGTATGCGCCCAAAGCGAGATGCAATCAAGCAATATTTTTTCGCAACAGCTTTGCAGACGAAGCACTTCTGGATTTCATGGCCAGAAACCGCACCGTTACTGGCCACCAATCTTCTGTTTTTACAGGACTATTCACAGCGCAGGTGCGCTTTGCGGTTTTGCCGGCGGTCCGTAGCTTATTCGAAAACGATCTTTGGAGCCGCTTTTCTTTCACCGGCGCCAATACGCTCCCAGACTTTTTTCGCTATCTCGCGGTAGATCGCAGCCTGTGGACCATCCGGGTCGGCAACGACGACAGGCGTTCCGGCGTCCGACATTTCGCGGATGGCGATGGTGAGCGGCACCTCGCCGAGGAACGGCACACCGATCCTTTCGGCTTCCGCCTTCGCGCCGCCGTGGCCGAAAATATCGTAGCGGGCGCCGGTATCAGGCGCGATGAAGTAACTCATGTTCTCGATGACGCCGAGCAATGGCACCTCCACCTTGCGGAACATGGTGATGCCCTTGCGCGCGTCGAGCAGCGCGAGGTCCTGCGGAGTGGAAACGATGACCGCGCCGGCAAGCGGCACCTGCTGGGCGATGGTCAGCTGCGCATCACCCGTGCCGGGCGGCATATCCAGCACCAGCACGTCAAGCTCGCCCCAGGCGACTTCACGCAGCATCTGCATCAGGGCGGACTGCACCATCGGCCCGCGCCAGATCATCGCGGCCTCCTCATCCACCAGAAACCCCATGGACATGACCTTCAGCCCATAATTCTCCATGGGAAGAATGATGCGGTCCTCCTGCTGTTTCGGACGACCGGAAATCTTGAGGAGCCGCGGCAGCGAAGGCCCGTAAATGTCCGCATCCAGCATGCCGACCTTCAGGCCAAGCGCCTGAAGGCCGAGCGCAAGATTGACTGATGTCGTCGATTTGCCGACCCCGCCCTTGCCCGATGCGACGGCGATGATGGCGCGGACGCCGGGGACGCCCACCTTGGACGAGCCCGGCTGCTGTGTTGGCCGGCCGGCTGCCGCGGCGGGACGCGCCGGCGCCGGCTGCTGTTGGCCGGGCTTGCGATCGGCAGTCAGCGCCACGACCGCGCCGGCGATACCCGGAACGCCCTTCGCCGCCCGTTCGGCGGACAGGCGCAACGGCTCCATCTCGGCCGCCCTGTCGGCCGGGACGGTGATCGAGAAATAGGCCTTTCCATCTGCGATGAAGATTTCCGAGACCATGCCGAGGGAAACGATGCTTCTGCCGCTGCCGGGATAGATGACGGCGTCCAGAGCCTTTTCCACCTGGTTCTTGCTGACCTCTGCCATTGTCTTACTCCGTTACATCGTCCGGCCTGATCGGGAAACAATTTGCGCCATCCATAGACAAGCGGAAGCGGTTCGCCAATGCCAAAGCGCAAACAGGAACCATTCGCGACGATTTAGCGATGCGATTTCAAATCTCGTCATCCATATCAAGCGTCTCCGGATCGAAGACGCGCCCGTCGAAGAAACAGTCGGGTCCCAGAACGAGGCCGGTGCGCGATGCGCCGACATGAACAGGTTCCCTCAGCGTGCCTTCCAGCTTCAGATTGGCGCCTGGCACCGGCACGAAAAGTGGTTTCATCGCCTTGCGAAAAATATCCGGCCTATACGCATTGCGTGCGGCTTCCACCACCGCGGCATCGAAACGGCAACCGGCGGGTATTTCCCCCCAGCGCAACATCTGGCTGAAGAACCAAAGAGCCTGGCTTTGCCATGGAAAATTCGCCGCTTTCGCGCTGGTGACGAAAAATTCCTGAAAACGCTGCATGTCCTTCTGCGAAGTCGAAATATAGCCCGTCAGGGCCGGAAGCAGGAATTCGCCACTGACGTTCATATAATGGGGGGCGGCCAGAATACCGGCAAGTTCCTCGATATTGGCGGGGTTGGCGCACCACTCGCCCGCGCGGTAAAGCGCGCGCAGCAGCCCCTCCAACAGGCTGGCATTCGCATCAGCCCAATCTCGCTTCACGGCAAGTATTTTTTCCGGGGCATTGTGCCAGATGAGCGCGCCCGTCGTCACGATACGCCCGGCGCCAACCAGCACCGCAGCGCTGCCCGCGGGTTCAGCAGAACAGAGCGCATCGACGTCGCCGCTTTCCAGAAGCCCGGGCATCGCCTTCGGCAGCGCTTCGACGACTTCCATGTCACGGCCAAGCAGCACACCGCAGCTTCCGAGCAGATAACGCAGGGCATAAAAGGAGGTCGAGGCGATATCCTCAACCGCGAAGACGGGCGGATTTTCACCCGCGGCCCGGCGTGCGGCGCAGACGCGGGCCATCGCACGGCCAAAAGCCGCCGGGTCCGGCAGCTTCAGTCCCTCACGGTAAAGTTCATCATAAAACCCAGGGGAAACGGTGGTCGCGGAGCCGCCGAGGGAAAGCGTGAAAACGCCGATGATATTGGCCGGCATATCATGGAGGCCAACGACCGACCCCACGGGAACGGGAGCGGGCAAATGCGCGATCTGAACGCCGTCCTCGCCGAGCACCGAAAGAACACCACGTGCGGACTGCTTTCGGACCAGTTCCAGTTCTATGCCTTCATCGGCGGCAAAGCCTTTTTCGGCAGCGACTATCAGCACGGCGCAATCGACAGTCGGAGAAAATCCCGCTTTTACACTATGCCGCTCCGGCAACGATTTCTCCTTTCCGGTGATTCGAAAAGAGGATCGCCCAGGAAGGGCTTTATCACAATGATAAAATTGCGAGTTTCGCTATTTAATCAGTCCGACGCGCAGGGCCTTGGCGACCGCCTGGGTGCGGTTGACCGTATCGAGTTTTTTCGTCGCGCGGTTCAGGTAGTGATTGATGGTATGCTCCGACAACATCATGATCTCGGCGATTTCGGCACTGGTCTTGCCGGCTGCCGTCCAGTTCAGGCAGTCGATCTCCCGTTCGCTCAATGTTTCCGGCACGCGGAGATCGAGACGGCGGATTTCGGACAGCCGGGCAAAGACGTGGCTGGAAATGTAAAAAAGCTCCGCAAGCCGGGCTTCCGGCAGGGCCGTCTTATTGCCGGAAAAGGATACGGCGCCGCGCCTGAGGGTGACATCATACACCGGGAACCAGACGGAATTTATCATCTCGAACCGTTCGAAAAGCGCGACCACGTTTTTCTTCAGGACATGCCCCTCGCCTTCGACCAGGAAATCCAGCGACACGGAAAAGGGTACAGTGGATTTTCTTAGCCGCGCCATGACGCGGCTGTTCTGCAACTCGCCTTCTTCATCATAGCGTTGCAACAGTTCGGCCGGCCAGCTGGTGATGACGGTATAATGCGACAATTCGCTTGAGACCTCTGTAGTGAGGTCGAGTACCATGAAGGCCCTGAATTCCCACGCCTCCGTCAGCCGCTTCAGGAAGCGGAATATATCGAACTGCGTATTAAGATTGGCGATCTCGCGAACGCAATCAACACCAATCGACTGAACGCTGGCCGTTTCTGTTTTCTGCATGAAAGCTGTTCTTCGAGCATGAGGAAATGCCGCCGCAAAGGCCCGCCTCTGCCCGGAATTTTGAGGATGTTACTCAGCAAATCGATTCATGCAAACAAAAGTTGAAAATTAGATCAGAATATTCGAAAATTAGCGTTATCTCGCGTAAGCCGGTCATGTCTCCTCTTTTTCGCGGGCGGGCATCCCCATAAGCGGCATCGGCTTTCCGTCAATCATCCGCAACCGGCGATAAGCGATAGACAAGTTCTGCCGAAATTTTATCGGCGGTTGCACGCACCAGCGGAGCCCAGGCGCGGAGCTGTTCCACATCCACCCTGTAGGCGGGGCCGGTCACTGAAATCGCCGCGCGGAAACTGCGTCCCGGGGCCGGTAACGGTGCCGCAACGCAATGAATGCCGATCTCGTGCTCCTGAAGGTCGAAACCGTAACCGAGGGAGCGAATGGCCGAAACATCCTCCATCAGGGCCTGCGGTGTGGTGATGGTGTTGTCCGTGAAGCGCTTAAAATCCAGCCCGGCCGCGAGATCTTCCAGATCGCCGGCGGGTAGCAGCGACAGCGCGGCCTTACCCACGCCTGTGCAATAGGCTGGCGAGGTCTTTCCAACCTGCGAATGCATGCGCAAGCTGTGCTTGCCCTCAATCTTGTCCAGATAGGTCACTTCGCGCCCGATCAGAACCGCGAGATGCACCGATTCCTGCGTTGCCTCCTGCAGCGCCGCCAGGTGTGGGGCGGCTATGCTGCGCAGATCGTTGCCACTCCAGGCTTTGGCTGCAAACTGCAACAGCCTCAGGCCAACAACGTAGGTCTGGTCGGGGGCCTGGTCTATCAGGCCTTCGGCAAGCAGATGTGCGAGCTGGCGATGGACGGTGCCTCGCGGCTGGCCGCACGCTTCCACCACATCGGTGAAACGCATCTGCCTTTCAGAAAGGGCGATCAGTTCCAGGAGCGAGATCGCCTTACCGAGTGTACCTGTGTCGCTATCGGTTTTTTGCCGCGCGGCTGGAACTGCGCTGCGCATCCTGCCATTGGGTATTTTGGTATCAGGCATGGCACCATCCATTGTCATTCGCCTTGACATGAGGCTTGCGCCAAGGGAATAATTCCATTTATTAAAATCTAGTTCCAAATAATGGAACAATCAAGCCCTGATGGATGAGATCACGCTATGACGACAGCCCAATTTCCGGACCTCAAGGATGCGGGCGTGCTGATCACCGGCGGCGGTTCCGGCATAGGGGCTTCGCTCGTGGAAGCCTTTGCCATGCAGGGCGCAAAGGTAGCATTCATCGATATCGCCGAAGAGCCGAGCGAAGCGCTGGTCCGGCGGCTTTCCGGGGTGTCGCCCCACCCGGTCCATTTCTTCAGGGCCGACCTGCGCGACGTGGCGGCCATAGCCGTCACCGTCACTGAGGCGGCCGCGGCGATCGGCGGCATCAAGGTTCTGGTCAACAACGCCGCCTGGGACGACCGTCATGACATAGATACGGTGACAGAAGCCTATTGGGATGCCAATCAGGCGGTCAATCTCAAGCAGATGTTTTTTACCGTTCAGGCCGCGCTTCCCTACCTCCGGCTCGCGAAAGACGCCTCCATCATCAATTTCTCGTCCATCTCGTTTCTGCTCAACATGGGCGAACTTCCCTCCTATGCGGCGGCGAAGGCAGGTATCATCGGGTTGACAAAAAGCCTTGCCGGCCGGCTGGGGCCAGAAAATATCCGCGTCAACACGCTGCTGCCGGGCATGATCGTGACCGAGCGGCAGAGGGAACTGTGGCTGACGGATGAGGGCATTGCGACGACCACGGCGCGACAATGCTTGAAGCGCATGCTCGTCGCTGCCGATTTGTCTGGGCCATGCCTGTTTCTCGCATCCTCGGCATCAAGCGCCATCACGGCGCAATCCATAATCGTAGACGGAGGCCTTCTATAATGTCTGAACCCGCTTTTATCGCCGTTGACTGGGGTACGACCAGTTTCCGGCTCTGGCTCATGAGCCGCTCGGGTGCTGTGCTGGCGGAGCGCAGAAGTTCGGAAGGCATGACCACGGCCATGCGGACCGGTTTTGCCGAGGTTCTGCAAGCGCATCTCGACGCCATCGGCGCGCCTGAAGATTTGCCGGTTCTCGTCTGTGGTATGGCAGGCGCGCGGCAGGGTTGGGTCGAAGCGGGTTACATCGACGTGCCGGCATCGCTGTCGTCCGTGCTGGATGGCGCGGTTCGCGTGCCGGGTCAGGCGCGCGATGTGCGCATTCTGCCGGGGCTGGCGCAGCGGGATAAAAACGCGCCCGACGTGATGCGTGGCGAGGAAACGCAATTGCTCGGCGCTCTTGCCTCCTCGGACACCGGCGAGAAACTTGTCTGCATGCCCGGCACGCATTCCAAATGGGTGACCGTTCGTGATGGCGACGTCAACGGCTTTGCCACCTTCATGACCGGCGAACTGTTCGAGGTCATTTCCAAGCAGACGATCCTGTCCCATGCGGTGGCCGAGGCGGAGCCTTTCACCGGCCAACACGAGGACTTCAGAGCGGCCGTGCTCGACATTTACGCCAATCCGCAGCTCGCCAGCAACCGGCTGTTCACACTGCGCTCCGGTCAATTGCTGCATGGCCTCGCCGCCACGGATGCCAAGGCCAGGCTTTCCGGCATCATGATCGGGCTGGAGATCGCCGGCGCGCATTCGACGGCGCGGCGGGAGACACCGGTGGTGCTGATCGGCTCCGGCGCGCTTGGCGCGCTTTACGAAGGCGCCTTCACCGCCCTCGATATCCACTATACGGTCATCGACGCAGACGAAGCCGTGCGGCGCGGATTGCTGGCCGCTGCAACAGCCATCTGGCCATAAGAAGAAAGATCGACCATGCGTATTCCCTTTCCTTCCATCAAATATCCGCTGATTGCCATCCTGCGCGGCCTGAAACCCGAGGAGACAGAAGGCGTTGTCGGCGCGCTGATCGAAACCGGCTTCCGCGCCATCGAAATTCCGCTGAATTCCCCCGATCCGTTCCGTTCCATCGAGATCGCGGCAAAGATGGCGCCCGCCGATTGCCTGATCGGCGCCGGGACCGTGCTGAGCGTGGAAGACGTCGCATCGCTGGACGCGGCAGGCGGCAGGCTGATGGTTAGCCCCAATGCCGATGCGGAGGTCATTACAGCTGCACGTGAAAAAGGCATGGTGACGATGCCGGGCGTTCTCACCCCCACCGAAGCGCTGGTGGCCGCAAAAGCCGGTGCGACCGGGCTGAAGTTCTTCCCCGCCAGCATCATCGGCCCCGCCGGCATCAATGCGATCCGGACGATCCTGCCGAAGGATCTGGTCATCGCCGCGGTCGGCGGTGTCTCGGATAAGAATTTTGCCGACTATACATCGGCCGGCATCATGGCGTTCGGGCTCGGAACCAGCCTCTATAAACCCGGCATGACCGCAGCGGAGGTGCGCGAACGCGCCACTGTCACACTGTCGGCCTATGATGCAGCCATCGGAGGATAAGAGCTTGGCGACTGTTTTTCCCTTTACCGGACGTGTTCTTGACGAGACGCCGATGCTGCTCGGCGAAGGCCCGACCTTCGACCCTGCGACCGGCACGGCCTGGTGGTTCAACATTCTCGAGCGGGAATTGCATGAACTGCACCTCGCCTCCGGCCGCAAGACCGTCCATGCCCTGCCCTTCATGGGCAGCGCTCTGGCGAAAGTCAGCAACAGCCAACAGTTGATCGCCTCCGATGACGGGCTTTTCCTGCGTGATACGAAGACTGGTGTGCTGACTCTGCATGCGGAGCTGGAAAAGGACCTGCCCGGCAACCGGTCCAATGACGGGCGCATGCACCCTTGCGGCGCGCTTTGGATCGGCACCATGGGCCGCAAGGCGGAAACCGGCGCGGGCAGCATCTATCATGTTTACAAAGGCACGGTGACGAAGCTGTTTGCCGATATCAGCATTCCGAATTCGATCTGCTTCTCGCCCGATGGTGCGACCGGATATTACGTCGATACCAAGGTGAACAAGCTGATGCGCGTGCCGCTCGATCCCGAAACCGGCCTCCCCTCCGGCAAGGCTGAAGTCTTCATCGATTCGACAGGAGTCGATGGCGGTATCGACGGCTCGGTCTGCGATGCCGAAGGGCATATCTGGAACGCTCGTTGGGGCGAAGGCGCGGTTGATCGTTATGATACCGACGGCAACCATATTGCCCGATATGCGGTGCCCGCGGGACAGACGACCTGCCCGGCCTTCGTCGGCCCGGACGCATCGCGCCTTCTCGTGACGTCGGCGCGTGAAAATCTTGACGAGGACGCCCTAGCCGCCAATCCGCAGCACGGGTTGACGTTCGAACTGGGGGTTGAGGTCAAGGGCCGGTTTGAGCCGCTTTACAGGCTCTGAGACGCGGCACGAACCGCCTTCTCCTCATTCCCGTGCTTGTCACAGGAATCTAGCCAGCCGAAGTCTTGGACCGAAGGGACTCTCTTCGCCGCGCAGACGCGCGTCGGCCGGGTTCCCGTGACAAAGACAGGAATGAGGGGTGTTGGGGGCGTCCCCACCACCTCGTCCAAGGTCATTCCGTTTCTCAGGAAATATCCGACAATATCTCGCGGTAATTCTCATGTAGATACCGCTGGGTCGCCGCGGCGTCGGCGGGGCGGCCGTAGAAGTAGCCTTGTCCCATGGCGCAGCCGAGCGCGCGCAGTTTTTCCTCTTCCGCCCGCTCCTCTATCCCTTCGGCCACGACTTCAAGATCAAGCCCTTCGCACATGGCGACGATGGCCTTGATGATATGTTCGGAAGGGCGGTCGCTGCTGATGCGCGAGACGAAAGCGCGATCGATCTTCACCTTGTCGAATGTGAAATCCCGCAGGCGGCCGAGGCTCGATTGGCCGGTGCCGAAATCGTCGAGAGAAATACGAACGCCCGCGCTCTGCAACTCGCTGATGATCCGCTGGGCGGTATCGGCGGAGGTCATGACCGCCGTTTCGGTGATTTCAAGCTCCAGCCGGTGCGGGTCGAGGCCGACACGCGAAAGTATGGACAGAATATTGTCGGCCGTACTGGGGTCCATCAGTTGCGCTGACGACAGGTTGAAGGACAGAAAGAGCTCACGCGGCCAGAAAAGCGCCGCTTCCGCGGCTTTTCTGAGCAGGGCCTCCGAAAGCGCATCGATGAAACCGCGTTCTTCGGCCAGCGGCACAAAAACCGCAGGCGATACGAAGCCGAGATCCGGATCATTCCAGCGCGCGAGCGCCTCGAAACCGATGACCTTCGCCTCCTCCAGCCGGACGATGGGCTGGAAATGCACGTCGATCGCGTCGGTGATGATCGCGTTTCTGAGCGCCTGCTCAAGCTGCGTGGCGCGCTTCATCTCCTGCGCAATCTCACGCGAATAGACGGTGATCTGGCCGCGGCCGCGCCGCTTGGAGCGGTAGAGCGCCGTCTCGGCGCTTTTCAGCAGATCCTCAAAATCATCCCCGGCAAAGGGATAGATGGCAAAGCCGAACGAGGAGGAAAGCCGGACATTACGATCGCCAAGATCATAGGGAGCGGAGAGCACGTCCTTGATCATGTTGCCGACACGCTCGGCACCGGTGCGTTCGAACACCAGCGGCAATACGAAAGCGAATTCGTCGCCATCATGGCGCGTCACGATGGCGCCATCGGGAATGCAGGCTTTGAGGCGGTGAGCAACCTGGCAGAGGATTTCATCGCCCGCCTGCACGCCGAAAAGGTCATTGATGGGTTTGAAGCCGTCTATATTGGCGATGCCGACCGTGAAGGGTGCTGGATCGCTGGAGCGTTCGCTGGCGAGCATGCGGATCTTGTCCCGCAAACGGTAGCGGTTGCCGAGCCCTGTCAGCGGATCGCTGTAGGCCATCGCCTGAAGCTCGTTCTGGCTAACCTGCAACGTTTGCGGCTCTGCCCGTTTCATTCCTGCATCTCTTGAATCCTCTATCGACCGCGATCACAATGCAGGGCAAGTATTAAAAAAGCCATAGAGCGACGAACCGAAAAACGCAGACCGCCCTCGTTGAGACCCGCTGCCAGCACAAAGCGGCCGAGGCGGCGGCAATTAATTGTATGTTTACGCCACGCCGTTCGATGGAGGGGGCTATCACGCCTGCAGCTGCAGCACGTCCTTGCCAAAAAGCCGCACAAAAACAGCCTCCACCATATCGGGGCTGACAGGTTTCAGCAGCATGTCCTCCATCCCGGATGCGAGGCATTTGTCGAGGTCGCCTTCGAATGCGTGGGTAATGACGCCGACAACAGGAATGCGCTTTTCACCCGAAAGATCGCGCATGCGGCGGGCGACCTCGAAGCCGTCGATATCGGCAAGTGTCGTGTCAAGCAGGACGACCGATGGAGCCTGTTCCACGAAGAGACGCAGCGCTTCCTCGCCCGACGTGGCGAGCCGCCAGGAAAGCCCGAGACCCTCAAGTATCTGCGAAAAAACGATCTGGTTGACCCGGTTGTCCTCGACGAGAAGAACGTCGCACACGCCGCCGTTGCTGAGGATTTTGGGCAGGTCCTGCGTCATGATCTCCCAGTCCTCCTCTACCGATTTCTGCTTCGGCACCGAATGGAGCCCTACAGCCACATGATGCAACAACGACGCGTCAATCTCGTCCTCCTCGATGCTGACGACGGGCAGATGGTGTGCCGCGGCAATATCGAGGCATGCGATGCTCATCTGGGCGTCGATGACAACAACATCGATGGCAACCCCGGCGGAGGCGGCGACATCGATAAAGGCGCGCTGCTCTTCCTCGCTCGTCACCGCTGCATGGTCCATGCCACCTGCCGTGAGCTGGCGGCCTGCGGCCTCTGCAAAGCGGCTGTTTTCGGAGACGACCAGCACCGCCTTGCTTTTCAGCAAGCCGTTACGGCCTTCCTTCTCCTCATCCTTTCCATAGGTTGAGGACACAAATGCCACATGCTCCAGAGAAGGGATGACGGGCATGCCGTTCGCATCAAGCGTGGCGAGCGCAGTCACATCCTCCATCGTCGTCACCAGGAAATAACGGCCTGGCCGTCCTACGCGCTGTTTGCGCGTGATCGTCAGTATCTCTTCGCCGTTCAGGCGTCTCACCCTTTCCGGAATGACGCTTGGCGTGCCGCTCTCCAGTACCGTCCGGTCGGCCGCATCGATCCGCCCCGCAACCTTGCGTGAATGGAGATCGAAGACCGTGCGTCCGAGCAGGCTCTCGGGGCTGGTTTCGACCAGGGTGCAGGCGGATTTATTCACGGCGGCATAGGCCAGGTTCCGGTCCTTGACGAAGACGGGAAACGGCAGATTGTCGAGAATATCCTCGAGGAGCTGTACGCGCTCGAGATCGATACGCCATTGTTCTTCGCGCTTCTTCTGTTCAGAAATATCCGCGAGGACACTAATGCCGAGACCGGATGGCAGGCGGTTCATGACAAAGCGCAGGAACCTCTCCCCCTTCAGCCGTTCGGTTTTTTCAGACCGTTCCTTCCAGTGCAGAGCCAGCCGTTCGCCGATCCACTCTTCCCGACCGAGCTGGCGGGCATTGGCGACAGGATTTTCCGTCTCGATATGGTAACAATCGTACAGGGCGCCCAGATAATCGCGCAGGCGCGCGCCGGGGCCGATGACGGCCTCTTCCAGCGGGAAAAAACTGAGGAGCTTCCGGCTTGCGAAAATAATGTGATCGTTACGGTCGTAAACGACGATCGCCGCGCCAAGCGCGTCGCAAAGGGCATCAAGCATCACCGTATGAACGCCCGCGCCGGAGGACGCCAAATCACTCAACTGCAAACTCCCGCCTGTTTTAATGGGTCAGGCTTTTGTTTCTATTGGAATCGTCCAGGGCAGATGCCGGGATGAAACGAAAATTCCGGAAAACAGACATCAGGGTTTGCCGCTTGAAGCAGTCTTGAGGAGAAGATGACGCTCACCCATAGTCGACGTCACACACCACCCGGCAGAGGCGGCCCCGTTTCTGCGGTCATTTCAAGCTGCCCCACCATAAACAAGGGCGATTAAGGGCGGATTAACGCTTAAACTGCATTGGCGGAAATGGTCCGATGCCATGCAACCCGCAAAACATGTGCAAATTTCCGCAGTCTCAGTTTTTTGCTTTCGAAGCCGGCGCGAATCCGCGAAAATGGCGATCATGGCCATCAAGCAGCTCTCAGAAACCCTTATCAACCAGATCGCCGCCGGCGAGGTCATCGAAAGACCCTCCAGCGCCACGAAGGAACTGGTGGAAAATGCCATCGACGCCGGGGCGACGCGCATCGAGATCGCCACGGCGGGCGGCGGCAAGGGGCTGGTGCGGATTACCGACAATGGCTGTGGCATGTCTCCGGCCGATCTCGAGCTTGCGGTCAGGCGGCACTGCACCTCGAAGATTTCCGATACACTTGACGATATACGCACGCTCGGCTTCCGCGGCGAGGCACTGCCCTCCATCGGCTCCGTGGCCAAGCTGACGATCACCAGCCGCCAGCAGGGCGCGGAGCAGGGTTCGGTGATTTCCGTCACCGGCGGCAAGGTTTCCGATGTGAGGCCCGCCGCCTCGAATGCCGGCACCATCGTCGAGGTGCGCGACCTGTTCTTCGCCACACCGGCACGGCTGAAATTCCTGAAGACGGAACGCGCCGAAGCGGCCGCAATCACCGAAGTCGTCAAACGCATGGCGATCGCCTTTCCGCATATCCGCTTCGTGCTGTCAGGCACGGATCGGTCGACGCTCGAAATTCCGTCGACGGGTGACGATCATCTGGCCCGCATGGCACAGATTCTCGGTGCGGACTTCAAGGACAACGCCATCGAAATCGATGCCGGGCGTGAGGATGTGACGCTGACGGGCTTTGCCGGCGTGCCCACGTTCAACCGTGGCAATTCGGCGCATCAATATGTCTTCGTCAACGGCCGTCCGGTGCAGGACAAACTGCTTTTATCCGCCATTCGCGGTGCTTATGCCGAAACCGTGCCGCATGGGCGATATCCTGTCGCGGTGCTTTCCATCACGCTCGATCCCGCCTTTGTGGATGTAAACGTACACCCGGCGAAATCCGACGTTCGTTTTCGCGACCCCGGGCTCATTCGCGGGCTGATCGTCGGCGCGATCCGCCAGGCGCTGACGCGTGACGGCGACAGGGCGGCAACGACGGGCGCCAGCCAGATGATGAACGCCTTCCGCCCCGGCTATAGCCCTTCTGGCCTCAGGCCATCGCCTTTCACGACCGCTCCCGCGCCATGGTCCGCCGCGACCTCGCCGTCACGGCCGCTCGCCGTTTCAGGCGCAACGCAGTTTTCGGAGGCGGTACAATCACATTTCTCGGACATCACCACCCCAACGGCGCGGGCCGAGTCTCGGGAAACTTATGAAGCCGGCGCGAGCTCCTCGCCCGCGCCCACGCTCTACCCGCTCGGGGCCGCGCGGGCGCAGCTGCACGAGAACTACATCATCGCGCAGACAGAAAACGGCCTTGTCATCGTCGACCAGCATGCGGCGCATGAGCGGCTGGTTTTCGAGCAGATGCGGAATGCACTGCATTCCAAACGGCCGGCTTCGCAGGTGCTGCTCATCCCCGAAATCATCGATCTGCCGGAAGAAGATTGCGACCGGCTGATGGATCACGCCACCGGTTTCGATGCGCTGGGGCTCGTCATCGAGCGTTTCGGGCCGGGTGCCGTCGCCGTTCGCGAAACCCCGGCCATGCTGGGTGAGGTCAACGTGCAGGGATTGGTGCGCCAGCTTGCCGACGAGATCGCCGAATGGGACGCCGCCTCGACGCTTGCCAACAAGCTGGAATATGTCGCCGCCACGATGGCCTGCCACGGCTCGGTGCGTTCCGGCCGCCGCATGCGGCCGGAGGAGATGAATGCGCTTCTGCGGCAGATGGAAAATACACCGGGTTCGGGCCAGTGTAATCACGGCCGTCCGACCTATATCGAACTGAAGCTTTCCGATATAGAACGGCTCTTCGGCCGCAGCTGACGCCTTCTTACATGCAAGGGCGTCGGGGCTGGCCTTGCGCCACGCCGGCCTATATAAATTCAGGATACTGGAGCATCCGGATTGTTCAGGAAAACGCTACGCCGTTTCGGACTGGGTGCCCCGACAGGACAGAGCAGGAGACGAAAACGGATGAACAGATTTGAAGGAGGCGGCAATCGCCTCGCCGTCATCGAATATCTCGACTGTGACTTCCGCATCGTCCAGACCGGCTCGCATGTCATCTGCGCCATGACAGGCAAGAGCATTCCGCTCGATGAGCTGCGCTACTGGAGCGTGGCGCGGCAGGAGGCCTATGTGGATGCCGCGGCTTCTCTGGAAGCCGAAAAGAAGGCTGGTACTTTGCCGGCATAAGGAGGGAAGAGACGCGTTGAGTGTCGCGTGTTTGCCTCCCTCGTCCCTATGCTCGTCACGTCAGTGAGGAGAAACCGGCGCACGACGGTTTGTCTTTTTCGGTACCTTAAAGCGACGTCCGCGAATTATCCCGAAGCAAACGGGCGCGGCAGTTCGCCACGGCCGTATCGATAATGGTTCCAGCCGCATTGGGATCGTCGAACACCATGTCGACCTCGATCACCAGGCTGTTCCAGAGCAATTCCTCTGCCCGGCCTTGGTGCCCGTTAAGCCGCACGGCATCCTTGGCCGTGGTGACAAGTTGCAGATCCGCCTTGCCTGCGTCCTGCAGAAGATCGGCAATCTCGTCATCGCTGAAGTGGTGATGATCCGGGAAAGAGCGCTGCATCACGATATCGCCGCCGAGCGCTTCGACGGTTCGATAAAATTTGGCCGGGTCGGCTATGCCCGCATAGGCCAGCACACGCCTTCCCCTGAAATCCTGCGGCTCCTGCGGCGTGATCGCCGCAACGAAAACGGGTTTGGCAGCCTTTGCGGCTCGCCGCACAAGGGCATCGGCCGCGTGACCATTACCGACCTTCAGGAGCCCGGTCATATGCCGCATCTGTTCGGCGAGCGGGGCTCTTACCGGACCGCCCGGCACCAGATGGCCGTTGCCGATGCCGCGCATCGTATCGATGACGACAAGCGCATAATCCAGCGTCAGACGCGCACTCTGAAACCCGTCATCCATGATGATGAGATCGACGCCCTCTTTGATCAGGCGATGCGCACCCTCAACGCGGCGGCGCGAAATCACCGTCACCGCTTCGCGCGCCAGAAGCAACGGCTCGTCGCCGACATCGGCAGAGCGATGATGTGCGGGATCGACAAGGGTGGTGACGTCCAGTGTGCCGCCATAACCGCGGCTGAGAAATCCGGGTTTCAAGCCTTTCGCAACGGCGGCCCTTGCAATTGCCATTGCCGTCGGCGTCTTACCGGCGCCACCCACGGTAAAGTTGCCGATGCAGATGACCGGAACGGTAACACTTGCCCTTTTTGCCGTCCGCATGCGCCGGCCGGCGACCTTGCCGTAAAGAAGCGAGAAAGGAGACAGGAGCCACGCCTGCCAGCCCGCTTTCTGCCACCAGAAGGGCGGCGCTTCAGAAACCATCTATTCCCGCTCCCGGCCGGGTCGCCCACGGCATTGCGTTCGCCATTTCACGTCTGGGAGGTTGTTTGCCAGAAAAAACCGTAAATTGCAAAATCCGAATAGACGGCTTTACGCACCGGTGCTGATACGGACTGGCCGCGATTTAACATAGAACTTCAATCTGCGCGCCGCGATATCCATTTTCTCCGTCATACCGGCTCAAGGCCGGCATGACGGGACGTAGAGAGTGCCGCGACAATGCAAACCGTGCGACACCGCTTCAAACAGCCCGTTCCGGCAGCAGCGCTTCGAGCCCGGTGATGTCATCGAAACAATAATGGGCATCCGCACCCAGGCTTTCGCGAGAGCCGGTGCCGGTGAGAACGGCGACCCTGAGACCCGCGCCGGCGTTTTTCGCCATATGCAGATCGTGGTTATTATCGCCGACGACGGCCACGCGGTCGGGAGAGATACCGATCGCCTGACAGAAGCCGAGGACCATGCCGGGCTGCGGCTTGGTGCCGTAACCGCTGTCATATCCCGCAACGAAATCGATATCGTTTTCGAAACCGAAGCGGATGGCCGTCTGGCGGATGGAGTTTTCGTTGTCGCTGGAGGCGATACCGAGCTTGTAGCCGCGAGCCTTCAGCCTCGCGAAAAAACCCTTGAGATCGGTCACCGGCACGGATTTATCCGCGGCCTCGGTAAAAAGCCGGTCGAGACGTTGCGTGAGCTCGACAACATCGCAGGGCGAGCCGGCGGCGACGAGACCGGCGGCGATCTCCGCCGTGTTGCCGGCGGCCAGAAGACTGTCGGGCACCACATGACCGGTAACGGGATCCATGCCGCAGGCGGAGAGAAGCCTGTCGGCGAGGACGGGATCTCCCTTGGCCGCAATCGACGCGAGTTCGCGGTTCACCGGTCCCCAGCTTGCGTCATAGCCCAGCAGCGTGCCGTCCTTGTCGAAAAGCACTGCGGCGATTGACTGCGCGGCGTTGAGTTCTATATCCGCTACCATGATCCGATGGCGCTCCGCGGCTGCAGCTTGGCGGAAACGGTGAGCGGGTTGATATAGGGCTCCAGCGCCTTCACCGTGGAGGACAGCGCGCCGCGCATATCCTGAATGACCCGATTGCCCGCATCGATCATCTTGTAGCGCTCATTATCGTTGACCAGCAGATAATGCACCGCCTTTGCCAGCATCTCCACATCACGGATGATGCGGCCACCACCTGCGCGGATCAGCTTCTGATAGGCCTCGCGGAAGTTCTGCACATGCGCGCCCGACAAAACCGCACAGCCAAGCATGGCAGGCTCCAGCGGGTTCTGCCCGCCTTCGGCCGTCAGCGAGCGGCCAACAAAGGCAAGCTCGGTCAGCCGCAGGTAAAGCCCCATTTCCCCAATGGAGTCCCCGAGGAAAATATCGGTTTCAGGCGTTATCACATCATTGCGGCTGCGGCGAGCAACGGAGAGATTCATGCCCTTCAGCATGGCCTCCACCTCATCTCCACGCTCGGGATGGCGCGGCACGATGATGGTCAGTTGCCCGTTGCGCGACTTGATCGCCGCATGCACGGTGGCTGCGGCCTTCTCCTCACCGTCGAAGGTTGAGATCGCCGCCCATGTCTTGCGATTGCCGATCTGCTTGCGGTAGCTCTCCAGCAGCGCCTCGTCACAGGGCGGCGGGTCGGTGTCACCCTTGAGGTTACCCGATATCACCACCGGCCAGGAACCGAGATCGCGGAAACGTTCGGCATCGAGATCGGATTGGGCAACCACCAGCGCCAGCTTGGAAAACAGCGATTCAGCAATGTCGTGGCGAGCTTTCCAGCGATCGAAGGAACGGTCGGAAAGGCGTGCATTGACCCGGATCTGCGGAATGTGCCGACGCTCCAGTTCCATCATCGTCACCGGCCAGATTTCGGACTCGGCCGTGATGGCGGCATCGGGTGCCCAGTAGGTCAGGAAACGGTTGACCGCGATCTTGATGTCGAGCGGCACATATTGGTGGATCACGTCATCGCCGAGCCGGGTGCGGGTCAGTTCGGCCGAGGTGACCGTACCCGTGGTCAGAAGCACGAAGATGTCGCGTTTGCGGATTTCGCGGATGAGTGGAATGAGCGCCAGCGTCTCGCCGACACTTGCGGCGTGGAACCAGACGAGCGGCCCGCGGGGGCGCTCGGCACTCGCATAACCGAAACGTTCGAGCCGGCGGCGTTTGTCTTCCTTGCCCTTGGCGGCCCGATAGGAAAGATAGGGCTTGGCAAACGGGTAAGCGGCGATACCGGCAATGCGGTAACCGGAAAGAGCGAAACGTGCGATACGGCTGCTCATGACAGTCTGCCCTTGATCATTCCGCGCAATGCCCTGCCCCTGTTCTGGTTGTTATCGCCGCCTACTTCTTCTCAAATTGCGTCATTTTTTGTCATCGGAAACGAAAGCGCGATCACATTTTCTCGCAACGGCATTCCCGGGCTGCGCCGCTCGCGCAGGAATCACGGGAAAGCGCGCTTTCATCCGATAGTATTACAACGCAAGGGCAAAGGGACTCAAATTTTGTCGTCAGGATTGAGAAGACGGTGCATATGCACGATAAAATAACGCATATGGGCGTTATCGACAGTCATCTGTGCCTTCGACTTCCAAGCCGTGAGCGCGGAGGCGTAATCTGGGTAGATGCCGACGATGTCGAGCGCGCTCAAATCCCGGAACTGAACATCCTGAAGGTTTTCCAGTTCGCCGCCGAAGACGAGGTGCAGCAGCTGTTTCGGTTTGCCAGTTTCCGTCATGTCTTATCTCTTTCTTGAACTCTGAGAGAGGCCTTCATCTGCGGGATTTCCCGCCAAACGTCAACTGCCAGACGGATGTGAAAACGCTTTCAAAAGTGCAGGCATCGCATAATTTGCTGCGGCGCACAATGCGGGGTGGTTCACCCGGCGGCGATTATACATCAGAGGTTTGCCATCCAGACCGGCAAGCCGGCCGCCGGAGCGTTCGAGAATGAGATCGGCCGCGGCCAGGTCCCACTCGTGTGAGTTGGGCATGACCAGCGTACCGTCGATACGACCATCCGCCACCATCGCCAGCCGGTAGGCCAGCGACGGCACATGCGGGACACGCTCGACATTGTTGCGCATCGTTTCCGGCAGATGCGTGATCGCCTCTGCCGCGGCGGCGAGATGGAAGGTGCCGGTATTGCCGCCGCTTGCGGAGATGGGGCTTCCGTTTTTTAACGCCACGCCGCCCTCTATCGCGGTAAATTCCTCCGACAGCGCCGGTGCGACGAGTACGCCCACCACCGGTCGCCCTTCATGCACCACGGCAACGCTGATGCACCAGGTATCCCTGCCGCCAATGAAGGCGCGGGTGCCGTCGATGGGATCGACCACAAAGACGGTGGAACGGGAAAGCCTGTCCGTATCGTCATCCGTCTCTTCGGAAAGCCAGCCATAATCCGGCCGGGCGGAGCGCAGAATGGTTTCGAGGATTTCATTGGCGGCGTAATCGGCCGCGCTGACCGGCGAAAGCCCGCCATTCTTCCACCAGACCTCGGGATCCTTGCGGAAGAAACCGAGGGCTGTCTCGCCCGCCTTGCGGGCGGCTTCGAGGACCAGCCTCAGATCGGAGGCCCAGCGGGCCTCATCCATGTCGTTCATCTTGCCGTCTTTTCCGCGCGCCTCAGATGGCGCGCCCGTTTTTCTGTTCGCACTTGCATATGAAGCGCCAGCGAAAACCCCGCAGGTCGCCTCACTTGCCTGCGATCGTCATGCCTTCGATGGCGAGCGTCGGGGCCGCGATGCCGTATTTGCGATCAATATCATTGGCCGGCGTGATCCGCATGAACATGTCCTTCAGGTTCGAGGCAATCGTGACCTCGGAAACCGGAAACGTCTTTTCGCCGTTCTCGATCCAGAAACCGCTCGCGCCGCAACTGTATTCACCAGTGATCATGTTGGCACCGTGGCCGATCAGCTCGGTGACGTAAAAGCCCGACCCGACCTGCCCCAACAGGTCCTCCGGCGAAAGATCGCCCGGCTCCAGAGCAAGGTTGGTGGAGGCCGGCGAGACCGAAGTGCCGCCACGCACGCCGCGGCCGTTGGTTTCCAGGCCGAGTTCCCGTGCCGCGGAGGTGGAGAGGAACCAGTGCTTCAAAACGCCGTCCTCAATCATCGTCATCTTTTCGCCGCGAACACCTTCGCCATCGAAAGGACGGGAGGAAGGGCCACGCACGATCTGAGGATCGTCGGTGAGGTACAGGCCTTTTTTCAGCACCTGCTGGCCCATCTTGTCGCGCAGGAAGCTGGTCTTGCGGGCAACGGAAGCGCCGTTGATCGCGCCTGCAATCGCACCGACGAAGCCGCGGGCGATGCGTGGATCAAACACCACCGTGATATTGCTGCCGGTATCGACCTGGCGCGGACCGACGCGGCGCACGACTTTTTCACCGGCGCGACGGCCTATCTCTTCGGCGGCATCGAGATCTGCATAATAAAGGCGGCTGTCGAAATCGTAGTCGCGCTCCATCTTCGTGCCTTCGCCGGCGATGACACTGACGGAACGGCTGAAACGGCTGCCCATATAGCTGCCGGCAAAGCCATGCGAGGTGACGAGAACGAGACCGCCCATCCCGCTCGATGCACCGGCGCCGGAGGAATTGCTGACGCCCTTGACCGCCAGCGCCGCCTCTTCCGAAGCAAGGGCCGCCTCGCGCAATTGATCCGCCGACACGTCCGTTGCATCGAAAAGCTCGAGATCATCATAGGAACTTGCCAGCCGTTCCTTGTCCGCAAGGCAGGCAAAGGGGTCTTCGGGCGAAACCTTCGCCATGGCCACTGCCCTTTCCGCCAAGGTCTTCAGATCGAAGCCGGGATTGGCCGAAACGCTTGCCACCCGGCGGCCAACGAAGACACGCAGGGAAAAATCGTCGCTTTCGGAGGATTCGGTGCTTTCCACCTTGCCGAGCCGCACGCCGACCGATTGTGAGCGCGAACGCACGACAACAGCATCCGCCTCATCCGCGCCGGCGGCCCGGGCAAGATCGACAAGCTGGCTGGCGCTCTCGAGAAGTTTGGAAGAATCTATTTCTGAGGACATGAGTTGGCCTTTCATTCCTGTTCCATTTATTGTGCCAGCAACCCCGCATCAAGGGCGAAACGTCGCTTTCTCCGTCCAGAGGGCGCCATCGCCACCCTATTCGAAAGTTCGCCCGCATGACCGAGCACGACGCTCTCTTTTCCGAACCCTTGCTGCTTCTGGCCGGCGCGGTCATTGCGGCCTCCGTTTTCCGCAAACTCGGACTTGGCACCGTGCTCGGTTATCTGGTGGCCGGCATCGTCATCGGGCCGTTTCTGCATCTGGTCACCGATGCGAAGGACATCTTCAACGTCTCGGAACTCGGCGTCGTTTTCCTGCTCTTCATCATCGGGCTGGAACTCAAGCCGTCGCGCATCTGGCAGATGCGGCGCGATATTTTAGGGCTGGGGCTTGCGCAAGTACTGGTGACGGGCAGTGTGCTTGCGGCGATTGTATGGTGGGCGGGGCTGATCGACTGGCGCGGCAGCCTCGTCGCAGGCTTCGGCCTTGCGCTTTCCTCCACCGCCTTTGCACTGCAGATCCTTGCCGATGACGGCGACATGAATACAAGGCACGGCAACCGGTCCTTCTCGATCCTGCTGTTTCAGGATCTCGCCATCGTGCCGCTTCTTGCCCTTGTCACCATTCTTTCCAACCGGCCCGATGTGCCGACGGACTCCATGGTGTCCGATCTCATCGCCTCCGTCGTCGCGGTGGCCGGAATGATCCTTGCCGGGCGGTATCTTCTCACCCCCATGTTCCAGATCATCGCCCGCACCGGCGCGCGGGAGGTGATGATCGCCGCCGCCCTCTTCGTCGTCATCGGCGCCGCCGCGATCATGGAGGCGGTCGGCCTGTCGATGGGCATGGGCGCGTTGCTGGCGGGGTTGATGCTGTCGGAATCCTCCTATCGGCACGAGCTGGAGGCCGATATAGAGCCGTTTCGCGGGTTGTTCCTGGCATTGTTCTTCATGGCCGTCGGCATGTCGCTGCACGTCCATATCGTTTATGAGAACATCCTGCTTATCCTGATCGCCGTGCCTGTCATGATGGCGGTGAAGGCGGCGCTGATCTATGGTCTCTGCCGCATCGCCGGCTCGTCGCGTTATGCATCGAGCCGCATCGCGCTGCTTCTGGCGCAGGGCGGCGAATTCGGCTTCGTGCTCTTCACCACGGCTGCCGGCTCGGGGCTGTTTCCGCAGGCAACGGCCTCGATCCTCGTTGCCGTCGTTACGCTCTCCATGGCGCTGACTCCGCTTCTTGCGGTGATTTCACGCCGGCTGACGGCGGAGGATGCGGAAGAAGACAAGCTGGATGAGGATTTCGACGGAGCCGGCGCGGATGTGCTGATGATCGGCTTTTCCCGTTTCGGTCAGATCGCCTCGCAGATCCTTCTCGCCGGCGGGCGCGACGTGACCGTGATCGACAGTTCCGCCGATCGCGTGCGTCAGGCCGCTCGTTTCGGTTTCCGTATCTTTTTCGGCGATGGCACCCGCAAGGACGTGCTGATCGCCGCCGGCATCGAACGGGCCGATCTGGTGGCGGTCTGCACCCACAAGAAGGAAGTCACCGACCGTATCATCGACATGATCCAGTCGGAATTTCCAAGCGTTCGCATCTATGCCCGCTCCTATGACCGCATTCATTCGATCGACCTTAGAAAGAAGGGCGTGGAATATGAGCTCCGCGAAACGCTGGAATCCGGCCTGCTGTTTGGCAGGCGCATTCTCGAGGGGCTTGATATGGATGGCGACAGGGCTCTGGCGATTGCCGACGACATTCGCGAACGCGATGAAGAGCGACTCCAGTTGCAAGCCGTGGAAGGCCTCGCCGCCGGCCGGCAGATGCTGCACAACAAGCCGGTACGCGAGGTGAAGCCGGAGCCGCTGATGAAGCCGAAGAACAAGGCGGAAAAGCGGGAGGAAGAAGAGGATATGGAGGACAGCGAGACGGAGGTGTCGTTGTGAAATGCGTTCTTCGTAGTGGCTGGGATAGCGCCACTTGTTTCTTCTCCCCGCCAGAGAGAAGTCCGCGGCAGCGGGATGAAGGGGCAAGTTCTCCGAAATCCGGCAACGTTCCCCCTCATCCGACCCTTCGGGCCACCTTCTCCCCGGCGGGGAGAAGAAACCAGTGGTACCCGCTCGTTCCTAGCGAATACTCAGGGATTGCTGCTTAAGCCTCCACGCCCTGCCCGCGATGAAACAGCTCTACCTGCAGTTCGATCTGGCGTTTCAGATCATCCTTGATGCTGGACGACGCGTTCAGCACCTCTTCCGACTTCAGGAAGTCCAGCACGCCGAAACGGTGAACCGGAGGGCGCAGGAAAATGTGTGGCGGGCGCAGTCTGAGCTTCAGGGCAATCGCCGCCTGCATCATCAGCTGGCTGGCGCCGAACAGGCTTTCCAATCGGCTGGGCATGGTGGTTCCATCCCCTTCCGGACCACCGACAACATCGACGCCAATGACGATATCGGCGTGATCCAGCAAATGTTCATAGGGGACCGGATTGAAGATACCGCCATCGATCATGATGCGGCCATCGATACGAACAGGCATGAACAGCGCCGGAATGGCGGCTGAAGCCGCCAGCGCCTGGATGATCTCGCCGCTCTCGACCACCACTTCGGTCTGGGCGTAATAATCCGTGGTTATCACTTTCAGCGGAATGGCGAGTTCGGAAAAATCCTTCGGCAACGCCTGTGGCATCAAGGCGTGGAGAATGAGTTCGAGATTGAACTGGCCGAGACGAAAACCGTCCACTGCATGGCGCATCGATGCCGGGCCGAGGCTCCAGAGCCGGTTGGCGACCGAACCTTTGCGTCCCATGAGTTCCAGCGTGTATTCGCGGATTTCGCGGCCAGACATGCCGGCCGCCATGCCCGCGCCGATGATGGAGCCGATGGACGAACCGGAAATTGCCACGGGCCGGATGCCGAGTTCGTCGAAAGCCTCGATAACGTTGATATGGCAGATGCCGCGTGCGCCGCCGCCGCCGAGCGCCAGTCCGAATGTCGGCTCATGATTGCCCGCACCATCGCCTTCGAGAACTTCTTCTCCGGCGCGGACGATCGTGACGCTTTCGTTCCCAGCCTGATCCATGCGGAAACACCCAAAACTGGTTACCACGGTGAAGGGGTCTGCCTATCCGGCAAACACGACAAGACCGTGGCGTGACGGGGCACTCCCCGTCAGGGCTCGTAGCGGTAGAAATGCATCTTCGTGTCGCCGAAGATACGGCTTTCAAGCAGCTTGAACGCCGGATCGACATTGACCGTCACATCGCCGCGCTCTTCCAGAATGGCAAGCGCGCCGGCGTTGAGCCAACCGCCACTATGGGCAGCCGCGAAAGCCTTTTCGCCATGGCCATAGCCATAAGGAGGATCGGCGAAAAGAAGATCGAACGGCTCGATATTGTTGACGCCACCGAGCTTGGTGGCATCACGCCGCAAGATGCGGGCGCGGCCATGCAGACCCAGCGCATCGATATTTTCCCAAAGCAGCCCCCTGCCCTCGACGCCGTTTTCGACGAAGAGCGCCACACGACAGCCGCGCGAAAGCGCCTCCAGCCCGACCGCACCGGTCCCGGCGAAAACGTCCAGAACGCGCGTGCCATCCAGACTTTCCGGATAGGCATGGCTCAGAATGTTGAAGAGGCTTTCCCGCGTCCTGTCGATGGTCGGACGAATGGAATTTGTTTTCGGCGCGGCCAAGCTCCGGCCGCGGAACTCACCGCCTACGATCCGCATTACGTGTCATTCCCCTGCCTCCAGAAGGTTTGCCACCCGGGCCCTTGCCGCCCGGCTTATTACCGCCGGGGCCCTTGCCGCCAGCGCCTTTTCCGGAAAACCCCGAACGTTCGCCACGCTCGCCCGATTTTCCGAGGGACGGCTTGCCAAAGCCGGGTTTGCCGCCCGGCTTGCCGCCGCGGGGCTTGTCACCCGCTGGCCGCTCGCCGCGGGCGCGATCACCGTCGTCACGGGGTCTGTCGCGGAACGGACGGTCACCAGCGGGTCTTTCCCCCCGGGCGGTGCGATCGCCGAAACTCTTTTCGCCACGTGGGCGGTCGCTGCGCGGACGGTCACCGTCTTCGCGCGGGCGGTCACGGAAGGGCCGGTCGCCAAAGGGTTTGTCGCCCCGGGCCGGACGGTCACCAAACGGCTTGGCACCACGCGGACGGTCGCCATCTTCACGGGGGCGGTCGCGGAACGGCCGATCGCCGAACGACTTGCCGCCGCGTCCGCCACGATCGCCAAAATTCTTCTCGCCACGTGCGGAGCGATCGCCACGGCCCTGCCCGCGGTCATCGTCGCGGGTGGGTTCGGAACGAATCCACTCACCGTCTTCATCGGCATGGCGCACGAGGCTGCGGCGGGCTTCGTCCTGCGCAGAAGGCTTCTTGAACAGGCTTTCCGCCTCAGCACGGGCCGAAGACTTGCGTTCCTTGCCGTCACGGGTCGGCTTCGCACCAGGCGCCATCCAGACATTGGCCGTGCGGCTTGTGCCGGCAGGCTGGCGGGGGCGGCGGTCGTCACCCTCGTCCTCGGTGCGGCCCTTGGCGCCGAACTTGCCGGCAGGCTTGGAGCCGAACTTGTTGGCGGGCTTATCGCCCCGCTTGGTGTCGAGGCGGCCAAGCGCCTTTTCACGGCGGTCCTCGGACTTGCCGCCTTTTTCGAAGCGTGGCTTGCCTTCCGGCGCATCGCTCTTTGCCCATTCGGCCTTCGCGGGCCGCTTCGGCGCGTTGTCTTCCTCGTCCTCAACGGGGGCATTGTAGATCGGCGCATCGAAATTGGCGCCCGCCTGTTCGATGAGGCGCGGGCCGAGCTGGTCGCGCAGCATCCGGCCACGCACTTCCAGCACCTTGCCTTCGGGCAGATCACCCAGCTGGAACGGGCCGTAGGAAACGCGGATCAGACGGTTGACCTCGAGGCCGAGCGCGCCGAGCACGTTCTTGATCTCGCGGTTCTTGCCTTCGCGCAGGCCCATGCTGATCCAGACGTTGTGGCCCTGGGTACGGTCAAGCGTGGCGTCGATCGCGCCGTAGAGCACGCCATCGACGGCGATGCCTTCCTTCAGCTTGTCGAGCGCCGCCTGATCCACCTCACCATGGGCGCGCACGCGGTAACGGCGCAGCCAGCCGGTGGTCGGCAATTCCAGAACGCGGGAAAGACCGCCATCATTGGTAAGCAGCAGCAAGCCTTCGGTATTGATGTCGAGGCGGCCGATGGAGAGGACGCGCGGCAGTTCGCTCGGCAGATTGTCGAAAACGGTCGGGCGGCCTTCCGGGTCAGAATTGGTGGTCACCAGACCGGCGGGCTTGTGATAAAGCCACAGCCGCGTGCGCTCGGCGCCGCGAATCGGCATGCCATCCACTTCGATCTTGTCCGACAGCGTGGCGTTGACGACAGGCGTATCCAGCTTGACGCCGTTCAGCGACACGCGGCCCTCCATGATCATGCGCTCGACATCGCGGCGCGAAGCCACGCCGGCGCGCGCCATGATCTTGGAAATGCGCTCGGGCTTCGAGGCGCCAACGGTTTCCGGCACCGGGGCGGCCTTTGCCTCGGCAGGTTTCTTTTCGCGCTCGGCTGCGGGTTTGCCGGGGCCTTTCGGCTTCCTGTCTCGGCTAAATGTCTTGCCGCCGTCACGCTTCGGCTTGTCTTTAAAAGTCATTTGCTGTTTGCCTGTTGTTTGGGCTGTCCTATCAGGTCCAAGCACAAGGGTTAAGAGGAAATTGAAACGCAATGGCCGAAAGGACGCATTTCATGGAGCTGGCGCTTTGGGAAGCCCGTGCCGCCGGCGAGCGGCAGGAGGTTCCAATCGGCGCCGTACTGGTACTGGACGGTCGCGTCATTGCCCGTTCCGGCAACCGCACCCGTGAATTGAACGATGTGACGGCGCATGCTGAAATCGCCGTGATCCGTATGGCCTGCGAGGCGCTGGGACAGGAACGCCTGCCCGGTGCCGATCTCTATGTGACACTGGAGCCTTGCACCATGTGCGCGGCGGCAATTTCATTTGCCCGTATCCGTCGGCTCTATTATGGCGCGCAAGACCCGAAGGGCGGTGCAGTGGAGAGTGGCGTGCGGTTCTTCAGCCAGCCGACATGCCATCATGCGCCGGATGTTTATTCGGGACTGGCGGAGAGTGAAAGTGCTGACATCCTGCGGCAATTTTTCCGCGGGAAACGTCTCGACGACTGAGCGACTCGCGGGAGGCGTAAGCCTTCCCGCCAGCCATCAACCATTCGCCATTACTGGAAGGGGTTCCACCAGCTCTTGCCGGTGCCGGCCATTGCCGCTTCTTTCTTGCGGCGCTTTTCCTTTTTCTGCTCCGGCTCGCCGAGATCGGTCAGCTGATCCTGCGGAACGCTGCGATATTCGGCCGGCGGATCGGTGAGGAACTTGCGCTGGGCGTTGACCACAGAGCCGCCCTGGGCTTCGGCCTTGGCCTTGCGGAAGGCTTCCCACTTCTGGCTTTCGGTCATCTGACCGGCGGTGCCGTTGCCGGCGAGCAGCGGCGAACGATAATGCGGGTTGTTCTTGTTGGCATCCGCCTCATCGCGCAGGCGTTCGCGGGTTTCTTCCGGCGATTCGACCCATTGCGGGTTGTTTTCGCGGCTCGCCATGTTCTGCTGCGGCTGAGCCAGCTGCTCGGCACGGGCCTGGGCGGGAACGACGAGGCCCGGGCGAGGACCATATTTCAGGTTGCGCTTGGTCTGGTCGCCGGTGATCGAGGTTGCGTTGCCGAGATCGTCGACAAGCTGTTCGGCTGCCGTCTTGCCCGTACCGTAGGTCGGGCTCGTGCACGCGCCGAGCAGCACGCCTATCGTCGTGACGCCAACCACTGTGCGAAACATGCCCAAACCCTGCGCATTACCCTGCATCGTCTTCATTGAAACCCTTCCAGCCGTCCGTCCCACTTCGCCAGACATCGTCTTTCGGCAGGCGGCAGCCCGCATTGCCCTGTAAATCCGGCCATTTTCAGGCAGGTGTACCGGATGAAGAGGCAAAGCGCAATTCATCCGGCCATTTTCATTATGCCAGGGCCGCAAGCTCGCGCAGGGCGGCCGCATCGCGCGCCGAGACATCGGGATAATCCGGATCGGACCCGACATCGGTGGTGATGCGCCACGAACGCGCGCATTTTTCACCTTCCGCGAGCTTCTGCTCGACCACGACCTTCGGAACTTCCGGCAGGCGGAAACCGTCGGCAGGGCCTTCGTCACCCACAACCGTGATGGCCGAGGTGATGCAGATTTCGGCGAAGTCCTGATCCTTCAGCGCGGCCAGAAGATCGGCGTCGGCGATGTGGACGACCGGAGCCGCTTCCAGCGAAGAACCGATGCGCTTTTCACGGCGCTCGACTTCAAGCGCGCCCGTCACGACGGTGCGGACCTTGCGGATTTTCTCCCACTTCGCTTCCAGCGCATCATTCTTCCAGTTTTCCGGGATTTCCGGGAACTGGGCGAGATGCACAGACTCCGCATCCGGGTAGCGCGACAGCCACGCTTCTTCCGTGGTGAAGGGCAGCATCGGGGCAAGCCACGTCACCAGGCAATCGAACAGCTTGGCGATGACCGACAGGGCCGCGCGGCGCTTCAGCGACGACGGCGCGTCGCAATACAGCGTGTCCTTGCGGACGTCGAAATAGAAGGCCGAAAGCTCGACATTGGCAAAGTCGATAAGCGCACGGGTGATCTTCTTGAACTCGAAGCCGTCATAACCTTCGCGAACAACGCCATCCAGTTCGGACAGGCGGTGCAGCACCAGCTTTTCCAGCTCCGGCAGATCGTCATAGGCGATCTCCTCGCCCTGGTAATGGGCGAGCGTACCGAGCATCCAGCGGATGGTGTTGCGCAGCTTGCGATAGGCATCGACATTGGTCTGGATGATGGCCTTGCCGAGGCGCTGGTCTTCCCAGTAATCCGTGGTCATCACCCACAGGCGCAGGATATCGGCACCCGACTGGCTCATGACTTCCTGCGGAGCAACCACGTTGCCCAGCGACTTCGACTGCTTGCGGCCCTGCTCGTCCATGGTGAAACCGTGGGTGACAACGGCATTGTAAGGCGCACGGCCACGCGTCGCGCAGCTTTCGAGCAGCGACGAATGGAACCAGCCGCGATGCTGGTCGGAGCCTTCGAGATAGACATCCGCCGGCCACTTCAAGTCCGGGCGATCTTCCAGCGTGAAGGTGTGAGTGCAGCCGCTGTCGAACCAGACGTCGAGGATGTCCATGACTTGCTGCCACTTGGCATGGTCGTGGTCATTGCCAAGGAAGCGTTCCTTGGCGCCTTCGGCGAACCAGGCGTCCGCGCCTTCGGCCTCGAAAGCCTCGAGGATGCGGGCGTTGACGGCTTCGTCGATCAGAACTTCACCTTTCTCGTCGGCGAAGACGGCGATCGGCACGCCCCAGCTGCGCTGGCGCGACAGAACCCAGTCCGGGCGGCCTTCGATCATGGCGCGCAGGCGGTTCTGGCCGGAAGCCGGCACGAAGCGGGTCTGGTCGATGGCGGAAAGCGAACGGGAGCGCAGCGTCGTGCCGTCGCCCAGTTCCTTGTCCATATAGACGAACCATTGCGGCGTGTTGCGGAAGATGACAGGCTTCTTGGAGCGCCAGCTATGCGGATAGCTGTGCTTCAGACGGCCGCGGGCAAACAGGTTGTTTTCCGCGATCAGCGCCTTGATGACGCGGTCATTGGCGTCACCCTTCTTGCCGTTATCGTCCATGACACGGGCGGCACCGCCTTCGGCCGACGGGCCGAAACCGGGGGCGTCTTCGGTGTAGAAACCGTCATCGCCGACCGTGAACGGGATCTTGGAGGAGATACCGCGCGCTTCCAGATCGCGCGCCTGCGCCATCCACGCGTCAAAGTCCTCGCGGCCATGGCCGGGGGCTGTGTGCACGAAGCCGGTACCGGCATCGTCGGTGACGTGATCGCCATCGAGAACCGGAACAGGGAAGGTGTAACCCAGCGATGCCAGCGGGTGGGCGCAGGTAACAGCGGCGAGCTCCTCCGCCTTCACATCGCGCAGGCGTGTGAATTCGGCCTTCGCCTTGGCAAAGCATTCGGCTGCCAGCTTGTCTGCGAAGACGAGCTTTTCGCCCGGCTGCGGTCCGAAATCATTGGCCGCCGCCGTGACCTCATAAAGGCCATAGGCGATGCGTGACGAAAACGAGATGGCGCGGTTGCCGGGGATCGTCCACGGCGTGGTCGTCCAGATGACGATGGAAGCGCCGTCAAGCTCGGCAGAGCCTTCAACGACCGGGAACTTCACCCAGATCGTGTCACTCTCGACGTCATGATATTCGACTTCCGCTTCCGCCAGCGCCGTGCGTTCGACAACCGACCACATGATCGGCTTGGAACCGCGGTAGAGCTGGCCGCTCTTGGCGATCTTCAAAAGTTCGCCGGCGATACGGGCTTCCGCGTGGAAGTTCATCGTCGTGTAGGGGTTTTCGAAGTCACCCTCGATGCCGAGGCGCTTGAACTCCTCCGACTGGACCTTGATCCAGCCGGCTGCGAACTCACGGCACTCCTTGCGGAATTCGTTGACCGGAACCTCGTCCTTGTTCTTGCCCTTGGCGCGGTAGGCTTCCTCGATCTTCCATTCGATCGGCAGGCCATGGCAATCCCAGCCGGGCACGTAATTGGCGTCGTAACCGCGCATCTGGAACGAGCGGGTGATGACGTCCTTCAGGATCTTGTTCAGCGCATGGCCGATATGGATGTTGCCGTTGGCATAGGGCGGGCCGTCATGCAGCACGAATTTCTCGCGGCCGGCGGCCGAGGCGCGCAGCTTCTTGTAGAGACCCATTTCCTGCCAGCGCTTCACCGTTTCCGGTTCTTTCTGCGGCAGGCCGGCGCGCATCGGAAAATCCGTCTGCGGAAGATAGAGGGTGGTGGAGTAGTCCAGTTTTTCTGCGGTGTCGCTCATGATCATACCGTTGTTGCGCGCCGTGCGGGCCGCGCCATATCAATTGCAAAGAGGGCAAATTCGGAAAGCGCCACGTCCGTCTGTCACAGAAGCGCCAAAATCCCGGACCTTCCGGCTCTCTCAGAGCGGGCGGAAGGCCGGGCCAATAATTCGGCCAATCTGAACTGCAAATTTCAACCGGTATTGGGACATGGCCGGTTGTTTATGCGGTTTTCCGGTAAAAAGGAAGAGAAAAGCGACGGCAAGGGGCGGGCGAATAAGGACATGCCCCACAGCCTGCTTAAAACGCGATCTTCGCATCCACTTCGCTCAGCGGCTGCACACCCGACAGCATCGCCCTCGCCTCTTCTTCATCCCGCTTGATCTGCGCCACGAGCGGATCGAGACCATCGAATTTCAACTCATCGCGCAGATGCCCGAAGAAAGAGACCGAACAGACCTCGCCATAAAGATCACCGGAGAAATCGAAGACGAATGTCTCGAGCAGCGCTGCGCCGTTGTCCGTGACGGTCGGGCGATAGCCGAAGCTCGCCACGCCGTCGCGGATCGAGCAATCGGGTCGGCGGAAGCGGACGGCATATATGCCGGCCTTCAGTTCCGTTTCCGGCGCCAGCGCCATGTTGGCGGTGGGGTAACCCAGCGTGCGGCCAAGCTTCTGGCCGCCGATGACTTCGCTTTCCACCGTGAAACGGTAACCGAGCAGGCCTGCGGCGCCCGCCACATCACCCTCGCACAGAAGCGAGCGTATCCGGCTGGAAGAGACGACATCCGCGCCCTCGTCGCGGAAAGCGTCCACTAGCGTCACATCGAAGCCATGGCGTTTTCCGGCTTCCATCAGGAATGCCGGCCCACCTTCCCGGCCCTTGCCGAAATGGAAATCGAAACCGGTGACGACGGCGCTCGCATGCAGCCAGTCAATCAGGATGGACTGGACGAACTCTTCCGCCGAGCGCTGCGAAAACTCGCGGTCGAACGGATATTCGATGACCGAGCGGAAACCGATGGCCTCAAGGATGCGCGCCTTCAATGGCGCAGGCGTGAGGCGAAAGACCGGCGTATCGGGCCTGAACACGGAACGGGGATGCGGCTCGAAGGTCAGCACCAGCGCGGGGACGCCGCGGGCTTCCGCCAGTTCCAGCGCGCGATCCAGCACGGCCCGGTGGCCGCGATGCACGCCATCGAAATTGCCGATGGCGACGACGCCGCCACGAAGAGCTTCGGGCAGCGGCTCTTTTTTTTCATTGCGGTGAAAGACGGTCATGACAGTCGATCCATTCCAGCGCCAGCTATTCCCGAGGCGAGACGTAGAAATGCGTCCTCAGGCAAGTCGGGGCATCCACCAGCCGGGTGAAGCGCCCTGCCCCTTGAGATAGGCATTGAGAAGCGCCTCGTCCGTCTGGCCGTTCAGCGTATATTCGGCGACGTGAATACCGCCGCTGATATAAAGAAGGTTGAGACCGCTCGCAATCGCGCCCTTCACATCCGTCGGCATGCCGTCACCGATGGCGAGAACGCGATCCTTGGCGAAGGCGCCGCGCACTTCCTTGGCCGCTGCAAGGCAGGCCTCATAGATCGGCGCATGCGGCTTTCCGGCGATGCGAACCTCGCCGCCAAGCTGTTCGTAATAGGCGGCCATGGCGCCGGCGCAGGGAATGATGCGCTCGCCGCGCTCCACCACCAGATCCGGGTTGGCGCAGATCATCGGCACGTTGCGGGCAATAAAGCCCTTAAGCATTTCGGTATAGTCCTCCGGCGTCTCCGTCTCGTCGTCGAAGAAGCCGGTGCAGACCACGGAGTCCGCGTCGGCCTCGCCAACCACCTCGACATCGAGACCCTCCAACAGCGGCATGTCCCGCTGCGGTCCCAGCAGGAAGACTTTTCTGGGGCCTTCCGCGATCAGGCCACGCGTTACATCGCCCGAGGTGACGATGCGGTCATAGGCCTCGTCGGGCACGCCGAGCACACGCAGCTGGGCGATGACGCCGGGCGCGGGACGCGGTGAATTGGTGATGAGAACCACGGTCTTGCCGGCCTCGCGCGCGCTTCTCAGGGCAATGGCCGCGTCCGGAAAGGCGCTGACGCCATTGTGCAGCACGCCCCAGACATCCGACAGGATAACGTCGAACCCATCAGTGATTTCGCCGAGAGTTTGAATGCGGTGGGCCATGAGATGCTTTCCGGATGCGAGAAGAGTGTGTGCGTCACATCGCAAAGCGGGACGCCGATGGCAAGGAAAAAAGCGCCGCCGGTCCGGGCTTCAGACTGAACGGAATGGCTCGTCACACTCGACGTCATCCTCAGGCTTATCCCGCGCGTCCAAACCCGTCACGAAAATCAATGCGTTGTCAGATCATATTCCCGGGACAAGCCTGAGGAAGACAGCGGCGCGCTTTTCGAGCCTTCCAGCCTCCCGATGTGAAGCTTCATAGCATCGCGCAGACATAGAAATTCCTGTCATGGAACGCTGGTAACCATAAGCCATGAAATTTTTCAGACAGGGCGTTCTTGACTCCGGAAGAAGCCCTCCTTATCTCGGTTCCGCTGGCACTCGATAAACGAGAGTGCTAACACCCATCAGGCGAGTTCCAAAAGCTCGCGCAGTCATTTGATCGAGGGATTAGACAATGACAAGCACCAATTTCCGCCCGCTTCACGATCGCGTCGTTGTTCGTCGCGTTGAGTCCGAAGAAAAGACCAAGGGCGGCATCATCATTCCCGACACCGCCAAGGAAAAGCCGCAGGAAGGCGAAATCGTCGCCGTCGGTTCCGGCGCACGTGACGAAGCCGGCAAGGTCGTCGCTCTCGACGTCAAGGTTGGCGATCGCGTTCTGTTCGGCAAGTGGTCGGGCACCGAAGTCAAGCTCAACGGCGAAGACCTTCTGATCATGAAGGAAGCCGACATCATGGGCATCATCGGCTGATTTCGGCCACCCCATCCTTCCTCAAATTTCAAGCCGGACCCCATCCGGCCATTCGAAACCAGGAGTTTTGAAAATGGCAGCCAAAGAAGTAAAATTCGGCCGCACAGCACGCGAAAAGATGCTCAAGGGCGTCGACGTTCTTGCTGATGCAGTGAAGGTAACCCTCGGCCCGAAGGGTCGTAACGTCGTTATCGACAAGTCCTTCGGCGCTCCGCGCATCACCAAGGACGGCGTTTCGGTCGCCAAGGAAATCGAACTGGAAGACAAGTTCGAGAACATGGGCGCACAGCTCGTTCGCGAAGTTGCCTCCAAGACCAACGACATCGCCGGTGACGGCACCACCACCGCGACCGTTCTGGCCCAGGCCATCGTTCGCGAAGGTTCCAAGGCAGTTGCTGCCGGCATGAACCCGATGGACCTGAAGCGCGGTATCGATCTGGCCGTTGCTGAAGTCGTCAAGGACCTTCAGGCCAAGGCCAAGAAGATCAACACCTCTGAAGAAGTTGCGCAGGTCGGCACGATCTCCGCAAACGGCGAACGTCAGATCGGTCTCGACATTGCTGAAGCAATGCAGAAGGTCGGCAACGAAGGCGTCATCACCGTTGAAGAAGCCAAGACCGCTGAAACCGAACTCGAAGTCGTCGAAGGCATGCAGTTCGACCGCGGCTACCTGTCGCCCTACTTCGTGACCAACCCGGAAAAGATGGTGGCTGACCTCGAAGACGCCTACATCCTCCTGCACGAAAAGAAGCTCTCGAACCTCCAGGCCATGCTGCCGGTTCTCGAAGCTGTCGTTCAGACCGGCAAGCCGCTCGTCATCATCGCTGAAGACGTCGAAGGCGAAGCTCTTGCAACGCTCGTCGTCAACAAGCTGCGTGGCGGCCTCAAGATCGCTGCCGTCAAGGCTCCTGGCTTCGGCGACCGCCGCAAGGCCATGCTGGAAGACATCGCCATCCTGACCGGCGGCACCGTCATTTCCGAAGACCTCGGCATCAAGCTCGAAAACGTTACGCTCGACATGCTCGGCAAGTCGAAGAAGGTTTCGATCTCCAAGGAAAACACCACGATCGTTGACGGCGCCGGCCAGAAGTCCGACATCGAAGGTCGTGTTGCCCAGATCAAGGCCCAGATCGAAGAAACCACCTCCGACTACGACCGCGAAAAGCTGCAGGAACGCCTTGCCAAGCTCGCTGGCGGCGTTGCCGTTATCCGCGTTGGCGGTTCGACGGAAGTCGAAGTGAAGGAAAAGAAGGACCGCATCGACGACGCGCTCAACGCGACGCGCGCTGCTGTTCAGGAAGGCATCGTGCCTGGTGGTGGCGTGGCTCTGCTGCGTTCGTCCACGAAGATCGCCGTCAAGGGCGAAAACGACGATCAGGAAGCTGGTATCAACATCATCCGCCGCGCCCTGCAGGCTCTGGTTCGCCAGATTGCAGACAACGCTGGTGACGAAGCTTCCATCGTTGTTGGCAAGATCCTCGAGAAGAACGAAGACAACTACGGCTACAACGCCCAGACCGGCGAATATGGCGACCTAATCCAGCTCGGCATCGTCGACCCGGTCAAGGTTGTCCGCACGGCTCTGCAGAACGCAGCTTCGGTTGCTTCGCTGCTGATCACCACCGAAGCCATGATCGCCGAGCTTCCGAAGAAGGACGCTCCGATGCCGGCAATGCCGGGCGGCGGCATGGGCGGCATGGACTTCTAATCAGTCCTGTCACCGGAATAATGAAAGGGCGGTCTTCGGATCGCCCTTTTTCGTTGGCCGCCAATGCCCCTTGAGTGGTCCGGCGTCGCCAGCGCGCCAGACGGGGCGGCATGGACTTCTAATCAGGCCTGTCACCGGAATAATGAAAGGGCGGTCTTTGGATCGCCCTTTTTCGTTGGCCGCCAATGCCCCTTGAGTGGTCCGGCGTCGCCAGCGCGCCAGACGGGGCGGCATGGACTTCTAATCAGGCCAGTCACCGGAATAATCAAAGGGCGGTCTTTGGATCGCCCTTTTTCGTTGGCCGCCAATGCCCCTTGAGTGGTCCGGCGTCGCCAGCGCGCCGGACGGGGCGGCATGGACTTCTAATCAGTCCTGTCATCGGGGTAATGAACGGCACTTGTCGGATCGGCCTTATCCCCTGACCGAAGAGAAAGGAGCGCAGTCTGTGAACCTCGACGCCAGACTGAGCAGAAAGTCGACACTTCCCAGAGAGATGCCTCGTAAAATCAACCGGTTGCACAATTTCGAAGGCCCACGCGGAAGGGCTCAAATATTGTCCCGTTTTGGAACAGCGCCGCATTTGTCCAGCCGTTTTTTGCGGCCCATGGAATATTGCGGTGGCGCTTCTGCGAATCATCATCACCACGGGACTCGATATCGGCGCCAAGTGACCTGTAAGCACGCTATTTAGTTGTGGCTTTTCACAAGTCTCGCGGTTTTGAAGAAGAAATACATATTATTTTTATATTTCTCACTGACTGGTTGTTGTAGGTAGAAGAAAATAAACTATAAGCAGCTCCCGTAAGGGTGCCGCGACGGGACGCAAGCATTGAAGGGGTTTCGATGCCTGGCAGATACGTCCGACTGCGGATGGCGGTGGAAGTTCGACCCGGCGATAACGCTTCAAAAGCGGCGCCGGCGCGATGTTCATACGGGGGCGCGAATTGTTCGAAATATCAAGACGCAACGATGCTTTGCCCGCAACGGCTCCCACCACACCGGATCCACGGACTTTGGCGCGTTTCTTCATTTCGGAAGAATGGAGCAGTGAGCTTTCGAGCGGTGTCATCCGGCTCGGCGAACACGCATCTTTCATGCATGGCCTGCCGCCGGGTGAATGCGGCCTGCTCAGCCTCGTCCGCTGTTACGACCGCGCTGACCACGCCCGGGTGCTGGAACTATTCGAACAGGCTTCTTCCGCCCCCTCGCGTTTCTGCTTTTCAACCGGCATCTCGATGTTGCCGGCCCTGCGGCAACCGGTCATCTGCATGGGTGAATCCTTCAATTTTGAAGATGGCCAGCCCGGTCGTATCACGGGACTGTTCCTGTTTCCCCGTTTCGAAGACATGCGCTTCGCCGCCTGATATCCTGTTTCCAGTTTCACCATCGTTCACAAAATAAAGACAATTCGTCTTCTGTTGTTCATCTTTATGGGCGAATGATTTTCAGTCATTGATATCTCCAGACATTGCCCCAACCGGCGAAACGCCGATCATTTACCGGAGATTTCCATGTCCAGCAGCCAGAACGTTCTCGTTCTTATTGCCCGCATTCTGCTTTCCTTCATCTTTATCTATGCCGGCTTCGGCAAGCTTACCGATCCGGCCGGTACGGCCGGCATGATCGCCGGTGCCGGCATGCCTGCCGCAACCGCGCTTGCATATCTCGCAGGCCTCTTCGAACTCGTGACCGGCCTTGCCATTCTCGTCGGTTTCCAGACGAAAATCGCCGCCTGGGCGCTTGCCGTCTTCTGCGTCTTCACCGGCCTCGTTTTCCACAGCGGCACCGTTGCCGTTCCCGGCTGGCCTGACCCGGCGCTTGGCTGGATCAACGCGCTGAACGGCATCATGCTGATGAAAAACATCACCCTGGCCGGCGCTTATATCCTGCTCGCCGCCTTCGGTCCCGGCGCCTATTCCGTCGATGCAAAGCGCGGCGTCGCTCTGGCTCACGCTTAATTCAGGCGTCCCGCTAACGAAAAAGCCGCTGGAGCGATCCAGCGGCTTTTGTGTTTTGATGCTCAGACCGCCGCCCTGATGCGCGACGCTATCTCCTCAATCCTTCCATCGCCGTCATGTTCCGATTTGCGGGCGCGGACAAAGCAGGCTTCCGAACGCACGATGATACCGTCGGAGAGAATTTTCAGATGGTTGGCTTTCAGCGTCGAACCCGTGGAGGTGATATCAACGATGATATCCGCCTGCCCCGCCGCCGGCGCGCCTTCGGTGGCACCGAGGCTTTCGACGATGCGGTAAAGCTGGATGCCGTGCTGGCGTGAAAAGAACTGCTGCGTCAGCCGCCAGTATTTGGTGGCGATGGCGAGCCTTCGACCATGGCGGGCGCGGAACTCCGAAGCGACATCACCCAGATCTGCCATGCTGTCCACATCCAGCCAGATTTCCGGCACGGCGACCACGACGTCGGCATGCCCAAAACCGAGACGGGCGCAGAATTCCACCTGCGCATCGGCGTTGGTCAGCCCTTCACGCACAAGGTCCTCCCCGGTCACGCCGAAATCCACCGTGCCGGCGCCGATCTCGCGGGCGATTTCTGACGCCGACAGATAGGCGATCTCGATATCGTCGCGCCCTTCGACGCGGCCGCGATAGGAACGATCATTGCCGACGGCAGCGACTTTCAGCCCGGCGCGTTCCAGAACGGCGGAGGAGTCTTCCTTCATCCGGCCTTTGGAGGGCAATGCGATGGTGATCATGGCTTACTCCCGCGCACCGTTTCGATGCGATCCAGCCAGAGCGAGAAGCCCACGGCCGGTATTTTTTCCTGTGCGCCGAGTAGCGTCAGCAGCCGGTCGAAACGGCCGCCACCGGCGAGAACACTATCTCCACCCGCTTCCACCACCTCGAAAACAAGGCCGGTATAATAGTCGAGCGGACGACCGAACGCCGCGCCATAGGTGACGGTTTCGAGGTCAACGCCAGCGTTAGAAAGAGCTGCGACACGTTTGTCGAAAGCGGAAAGCGCCCCGTCCAGTTTCAGCTTCGCCTTCGCAGCAAAATCGGCCAGAACCTGCGAGGCCTGCGGCAGAGGCGCCTTCAAAGCGAGGAACTGCTTCAGCAGCGCAAAACTGTCATCCGGTAGACGTGTGGCCGCAAGGGCCAGTTTTTCCCTCAGGCGGCGGGCGATTTCCTGTGGTGAACGGCTTGCATTGGTGGAGTAGCCGGTTTCCTGCATCACCGTATCGAGATAATCGACCAGCACCGCCTCATCCCCGGTCGCCAATAGCCCGGCAACGCGGGCGTCGAGCCCGGTCATCGGCTTGGGATGCATGAGGCTTTCCAGCAACGCGTCAAGCTGCGCCATGTCACCGAAGGCCTGTACCAGCCGCTTCTGCCAGCCGAGCGGCAGGCCAAGGGCGGCAACAACCGCCTCGAACACCTGTTGATCGCCCAGGGTGACGGCAAGCGCCCGGCCCGGCAGCAGACGCTGCAGAATCCCGGTGGCATCGATGACGGCACGCGCATCGGCGGCAGCAATATCGGTATCGCCGAGATCCTCGATGCCGGCCTGATAAAATTCGTTCGCACCTTCGCGGCGCTGGCGGAAGACTTCACCGAGATAGGAATAACGTTTGGGTGTGCCGGTCGCCGTCTCGATATGGCGCAGGCAGACGGGAATGGTGAATTCGGGCCGCAGGCACAGGCTCTCACCCGTCTCGCTTTCCGTCATGAAGATACGGCGGCGCAAATCCTCGCCAGCCATATCCAGAAACGGTTCCGCAGGCTGGATGACGGGCGTGTTCACGCGACTCGTGCGGCGCGCGGCGAATTCTTCCAGTAGCTCTCCGGAAAACTCCGGCATGTCGATCAGGGGCATGGAACGGTACTTTTCGTCACGGTTCGAGCGGCTGCATCATTTCGATGCGGTTTCCGAAGGGATCATGGACATAAAACCGGTGATATCCCTCAAGCGGCTCATCCTCAACCACATGGCAGCCCGCTGTTTCAAGTGTTTTTCGCAAGTCTGCCAAATCATTGACCAGAAACGCCGGATGGGCTTTTTTCGCCGGTCGGAAATCCTGCTCGACGCCCAGGTGCAGTTTTATCGAACCCCGGCTGAACCAGCAGCCGCCGCGGGCAACCAGATTGGCCGGTTTTGCCTGTTCCGCAAAGCCGAGCAGGCTCCCGTAAAAAGCCCGCGCCTCTTTTTCACGGCCAGCCGGCATCGCCAGTTGAACATGGTCGAGCGCAAAGATCCCCATGGCTTCAGCGCCCTTCGGCGGCGCGGCGAACGTCCTCTGCCTGATGCTCCAGAATCTCGCGGACCTTTGCCACCAGCTCGGCCTCCGGCACGCTGACCTGGGCCACACGCGCCTCGCGCCAGCTGGCATTGTCCTCGATCTCGCCGGAGAGGCGCTTGCCTTCGATCAGGTCCTTGATCTGCACCACGCCTTCGGCGCGCTCGTCACCGCCCTGAATGATGGCAATGGGGGAACCGAGGCGGTCGGCGTATTTCAGCTGGTTGCCGAATTTCTTCCAGTTGCCCTGATACATTTCGGCGCGGATGCCTTCGGCCCGCAGCGCCTGGGTGAAGCGCTGATAACGGCTCATACTCTCCACATCACCATCCATGACGGTGATGAGAACGGGTGCGAGCGGCTTCACCTGGCCGAGCTTACCGAGGTTCTTGAGCGCCGTCATCAGGCGAGAAACGCCGATGGAGAAGCCCGTGGCGGGAACCGGCTGGCCCATGAAGCGGGAGACGAGGCCGTCATAACGGCCGCCGCCGCCGACGGAGCCGAACACGACCTTTTCGCCCTTTTCGTTTGTGACATCGAAGGTGAGCTCGGCCTCATAGACCGGGCCTGTATAATATTCGAGGCCGCGAACGACCGAGGGGTCGATCTTGATGCGATCCGCATCGTAACCGGCAGTGGAGACCAGAGCGCCGATGACATTCAGTTCATCAACGCCTTCCTCGCCTTTCGAGGTGCCCGCGACCAGTTTCGCCAGATCATCGGCGCTCGCCGCATAATCCTTGATGCCGACAAAAAACAGGACCTTTTCGATCTGCTCGTCACCGAGACCGGCACCCTTAGTAAAGTCACCGGACTCGTCCTTGCGGCCGGGGCCGAGCAGCAGCTTCACACCCTCAGGGCCGAACTTGTCGAGCTTATCAATAGCGCGCAGCACGTTCAAACGACGACCGGCATTTTCCTCGCCACCGAGACCGATGGCTTCCATGACGCCATCGAGCACCTTGCGGTTGTTGACTCGGATAACGTAATCTCCGCGCTTGATGCCGAGTGCTTCCAGCGTATCTGCCATCATCATGCACATTTCGGCATCCGCCTGCACGCCGGATGCACCCACTGTATCGGCATCGAACTGCATGAACTGCCGGAAACGGCCGGGGCCGGGCTTTTCATTGCGGAAGACATAACCGGCGCGATAGGTGCGGTATGGCAGCTGGATTTCGTTGAAGTTTTCAGCCACATGGCGTGCGAGCGGCGCCGTCAGATCGTAGCGCAGGCTCATCCACTGGTCGTCGTCATCCTGCAACGAAAACACGCCCTCGTTCGGACGATCGCTGTCCGGTAGGAACTTGCCGAGCGCATCGGTATATTCGAACTGCGGCGTTTCGATCGGGTCGAAACCGTAAAGCTCATAAACCCTGCGGATCTTGTCGATCATCTCGTTGGTGGCATGGATATCGGCAGCCGAGCGGTCCACGAAGCCGCGCGGCAGGCGGGCTTTCAGTTTCTGAGGCTTTTTTGCTTTTTCGCTCATGGTGCCGATCCGATATTTTCCTGAAATTATGCCGGTGTTAAAGCGCGCCGCGCTTTAAATTCTGTTTTTACGCATGTCTTTATCCCAAAACCGCTGCGCACTTTTGGGAGACATGCTTTAGAGGATGAAGCCCTGTGCGGCAAGCCGCAAAGGCTCCGGTTTTACTGGCCGCGAAGGACAAGCGATGCTATATGGGATGCATGTATCCCATTTTAGTCGGAAAGGACGCAAGCGATGAGCAAACAGACGGCCATCCGCCTCCCGGATGAGACCTATGAGCGGCTGAAAGCGCTTTCCGAGCGCACCGGACGCACATCTGCCTATTACATTCGCGAGGCGATCGAAAAGCATATCGAAGAGATGGAAGATCTTTATCTCGCCGAAGAGGCGACGCGGCGACGGATCGCAAACAATGAGCGCACCTATACTCTGGAAGAAGTGATGCGCAATCTTGACCTGGAAAATTGAGTTTCAGCACCGCGCCGTCAAGCAGCTTGAAAAGCTGGCGAAGCAAGATGCGAACCGCATCGTTTCGTTTCTGGCAGACAGGGTGGTGCAAAATGAAAATCCCCGCCAGACTGGTGCCGCCTTGCAAGGCTCCGAACTCGGCAATTATTGGCGCTACCGGGTGGGCGATTATCGCATCATCTGCGATATACAGGATCACAAGCTAATCGTGCTGGTGGTCGAATCGGCCATCGCCGCGAAATTTACCGTTAGGCATTCATGATCCTCGAAGCCCTGCAATATGCCGCGACACGCGCGGTCACGCCGAAAGAATTCCGGCCGCATATCCGCTATTCCGTCAATCTCTGGGCACGCGCCAATCGTTGCGCCAAAGCCTGGGCGGAGCATGAAAACAACAGCCGGCAGTTCGTGCTGCAATCGGCGAGAAAGCTGAAGCAGAGACGGACCGCCGTGGTGCTGGGGTCCGGCCTGTTGCGGGATGTACCCCATGAGGCGCTGGTGGCGATGTTCGATACCGTCGTTCTGGTCGATCTGGTACATCTCGCCAGCGTGCAGGTGAAGTTGCGGCTCAACGCCAAAAAGAATGTCCGCGTCGCCAATCGCGATCTTTCCGGCTTCGATGATCTCATAGCCGGCCGACCGGCGGAACCGCTCGATTTCCTGCGGCGGGTGCCCTATCTCGATTTTGTCGTCTCGGCCAACCTGCTGTCGCAGATCGGTACGGGTGCACAGCATCGGCTGGAACGACAGAAAATAGCGGCTGCGCCTGATGATCTCCTGCCGAAACTCATTCATACGCATCTCGATGCGCTGGCCGGTCTGCCCTGCAAGGTGTGCCTCGTGACGGACACCGCCTTTGACGTCATCGGCAAGGATGGAAGCCTGCACCAGCACGAAGACCTGCTGCACGGCATTGAGCTTCCCGCGCCAGCCGCTGCATGGGAATGGCCGCTCGCGCCGCTTGGCGAGGAAAGCGGGGACTATCGCATCGTGCACCACGTCATTGCACGCGAACTTACCTGATCGTCATGCTTATTCCATAATTTCAGCGGTAACTTCACATCATGTCCCATGTGGTCCGCACATTGATGTTCCTTGCCTGCCTGCTTTACGGCGCGATGCCGGCGCAGATGGCGATGAGCATGCCGACAGGCATGGTTGTTTCCTCGCATTTGCCGATGAAACATCAAGATACCCAATCACACCCGCAAGGTCACGGTTCTCAAACGCCTGCGGAGAATGCCGCTCATGAAGCGGGAACGGGCGGTTGCTGCCCCCACGGCAACGATGCTTCGCATCCGGATTCCTGCGCCGCCTGCCTGATCGTGGTTCCACGAATGATCTTTGCCGATGCCGGGCGGATGGCATTCGCCTATGCGAAGCCGCAACGCGGCACTATGTTTGACGGCAAGGCTTTCGCGCCGCCGCTACCGCCTCCCCGCGCCTGACCACAGATTTTTCAGACCGACTTTCGAAAAATCCGTCAGACACAGGAAGGATAATCCATGTCTATCAAGACCATTACGCTCGCCGCCGCTTTTGCGGCCTCTCTCGCCATGCCCGCTTTTGCACAGGACGCGGGCGGCCATGCCGGACACGACATGTCAAAAGGCAGCATGAGCGACAGCGCCTCCACCCAGGCGTTCATGGAAGCCAGCAAAAAGATGCATGGCAATATGGCAATCGATTATAGTGGCGATGCCGACGTCGATTTCGTGCGCGGCATGATCCCGCATCATCAGGGGGCGATCGATATGGCCAAGGTCCAACTGCAATACGGCAAGGACCCGGAAATCCGCAAGCTGGTCGAAGAAGTGATCAAGGCGCAGGAAGGCGAAATCGCCATGATGAAGGCCTGGCTGAAGTCCAGGGGCAAGTGATTGCTATTGTTGAAGGGGAGCGCCGGCTATGGCGCTCCTCCGGCAACTTTGCTGCATATTTCTTCCCCCGGCGGGGAGAAGAAACTTGCGACAGCTTTCCCATACAACGGCGAACGCGCGAACGCCGCCTGCCACCCCGCGCTTTACTATAACCCCGCAAGACCGGCCTTGTAATCCTCCGATGCCGCGCGGCTGAGGCGTTCCAGCTCCATGGCTGCCCGGCTGGTGTGGCGTTCCTTGTGGCGCAACAAAGCGAAGTTGCGGGCGGGCAGATCAATACCAGCGCGAACGAGCAGCCCTTGCCGCAGGAAGAGGGATGCCACTGAGGCTGAAACCGCCGTCGCAGCCCCGCCGGAGCGTGCCGCCATCACCACCGCCTCGTTGGACGGCAGTTCAAGCATGACCGAGAGTTCACCCGGATCCACGCCCATCTGCCGCACCGCCGCCTCGAAGGCGGAGCGGGTGCCGGAGCCCTGCTCGCGCAGAACCCATGAAGTGCCGTAGAGGATATCCAGCGCGGTGAGATAACGGCCATCGGCAAAGGGGTGGGCGGAGCCCGTGACGACCAGAAGCTTGTCAGACACCACCGGCTGCACCATCAGAGCCGGCTCATCGATCCTGCCTTCAATGAAACCCACCTCCGCAAGACCGTCCAGCACAGCCTGCGTCACGGTCTTGGTATTACCGATATCCAGCCGCACGGTGACACCGGGATAGAGCTTCTTAAACTGCATCAGGATCGGCGGCAGCCAGTAGCTCGCAATGGTCTGGCTGGCGCAGACGGTGATTTCGCCGCGCGTCAGCCCGCCCATTTCGGAGAGAATTAGTTCCGCATTGCGCACACGCGCCAATGTCGCCTTTGCTTCACCCAGAAAAACCCGGCCGCTTTCAGTCAACTCAATGTTGCGTCCGACGCGGTGGAACAGTTCGACATTATAAAAGGCTTCGAGATTTTTGATGGCGGAGCTGACGGCGGAGGCGGTCAGACCGATGGCTTCCGCAGCCCTTGTGAGGTGCTCGCGTTCGGCTACGGCTATGAAAATACGGAGCTGCTCAAAGGTCATGGTTTTTCATTCGATTTTATCGAATAATATATGCCATATTATTTGATAGAATAAAACAGGCTGCTGCGGCATGGTCTGGTCATGGCCCAACATCGCACCCTTGCTCATCCCTTCCAGTTTTCGCTCCGCTGGCTCGCCCCGCTTCTTCCGGGCATTCTCATCTGTTCGGCCGTCAGCTGCGCCGCCATTCTGGCGGAGCGCTTTCAGGTGCGGCTTGCGGGCCATGCCTGGCTTGGCGATCTCGTTCTCGCCATTCTGATCGGGACCATGCTGCGTTCGCTGGTGGCTCTGCCCGCAGCCGCTTCCGCCGGCATAAAGTTCAGCGCCAAGACCCTGCTTGAAATCGCCGTGGCGCTTCTCGGTGCATCACTCAGCCTGTCCATCCTCAAGGGCGCGGGCGGTCTGCTGATAGGCGGCATTGCGCTGATCGTCGCGCTGTCACTGGTCGTCAGCTATGCCGCCGGGCGGATGCTCGGCCTCCCGCCCAAGCTCGCGACGTTGATTGCCTGCGGCAATTCCATCTGCGGCAATTCCGCCATTGCCGCTGCGGCACCTGCCATCGGCGCCAAGCCGGAAGATGTCGCCGCCTCGATTGCCTTTACCGCGGTTCTCGGTGTCGCCGCCGTGCTTTTGATGCCATTCCTGCCGCAGCTTCTCGGGCTCGACGCCACCCAATACGGCATCTTCGCCGGGCTTACGGTCTATGCCGTGCCGCAGGTTCTGGCCGCCACCGCCCCGCTTGGCGCGATTGCCGTGCAAACCGGCACCATCGTGAAGCTCATCCGCGTGCTGATGCTGGGACCTGTCATCGCCACCCTCTCCGTCGTCCACGGCCGGTCCGACAAGGGACGCCTCAGATTGCAGCAGATGGTTCCGTGGTTCATCATCGGCTTCGTGCTGATGATCATGGCCCGGTCATTCGGTCTCATCCCTGAAGTCCTGCTTGCCCCCGTCGCCTCTCTCTCAAACATCCTCACCATCATGTCGATGGCGGCGTTGGGCCTGTCGGTCGATATCCGCAGCCTTCGCCACGCCGGCGGCAAGGTCATCCTCGCTGCCAGCCTGTCTCTCTTGCTGCTGGGTATCCTGAGCTTTGGCCTGATCGTATTGACCCAGACGGCCTGAGCCAGCTTCCGGCTTTATTCGCCGGCGCTGACAGTAAGTGTATAATGCGCACCGAGCCCGCGGCGCGGCGAACCGAGAATGAGCGTCGGGCGAATCAACCACTCGGTATCTGCCTTTGGTGTCAGCGTCGCCACCTTGCCCTGGGAATCGCTGAAGAAAATCGCATCTTCATCCGGGGTCGAAAAATCGAAGATCGCCATCAACACGAATTCGCTCGAGGCGGCAAGCTCGACCTTCACCGTCTGCCCTGCCTTCACCTTCAGACGATAAACATCGCCGCGCCCGCGGCGCGTCCAGCCCTCGAGCTTCAGCGGGCCGGCCGGTGGCAACGCCACCTCCTTAAGCCTTTCGCCGTCATCCAGCCAGATACCGTCGACGTTGCGGCCTTCCGCAAAGGAGGGGTGCGGCACGGCGGCCATGGCCATGGCAAGCGCCAGGAGAAGGGGGGTTACCTTCATGGACGTACAAACTCCCGCCGCATGACCTCTATCGGCTGGCGGCAATGACAGCCTTCGATATGGTCGTTGACCATACCCATGGCCTGCATGAATGCATAGACGGTCGTCGGGCCGACAAAGGTCCAGCCCCGCTTCTTCAGATCCTTGGAAAGGCGGATGGAGGCGGCGCTAGTGGGATTGGCCCTTAAAGTCGCATAGTCCAGCCTTTGCGGCCTTTCTGCGGCAGCCGGTTCGAAACCCCAGAAATATCGGGCGAGCGACCCGAACTCGTCCCGCAGAGCCACGGCGCGGCGGGCGTTGTTGATGGTGGAAACAATCTTGCCACGATGGCGGATAATGCCCTTGTCGGAAAGGCAGCGCTCGATATCGGCCTCGCCGAACTCGGCCACTTTTTCGAACTCGAAATTGGCGAATGCAAGACGGAAAGCCTCCCGCTTGCGCAGCACCGTCAGCCAGGAGAGGCCGGACTGAAAGCCCTCCAGGCAAATTTTCTCAAACAGGCGGCGATCATCGGTGACGGGATAACCCCATTCTTCGTCGTGATATCGGCTGTAATCCGCAAGCCCCTGCTGCCAGAAGCACCGAACAAGGCCATCCGCGCCCGTTTCAAGTCCCGCCTCGATCATTTCCGCGACCACCTTTTCCACTCCGCCTGCGACCACTTAAAGACTGCACTTACCACTCATTCACCACGTTTCAAAACGGGGTGCTAACCCTAAAATCAGCTTTCCTTAATCAAGCGCTTTTTAATGAACAGCCATTTACGATTCGCTGGCGTCAAGGTGCGAACGTGTTCGGCAAAGCGGGAGAATGATCCCGCAAATCCATAGTTGCGACGTCCCGCAGAGAGAGTCCACCCGATGACGATGAAGTCCGTTTTCCTGGCGCTGAGCCTTGTTTCCACCCTCGCCGTCCCTGCCGCCATGGCCAATGAACGTTATCGCGAGCGTCCGCCCGTCGTCGTCAGCCCGGATCTTTCCGCGCCATGGGTAACCCAGCTCGGCGGCCGCGGCAACGTGCGCCCCGTTGTCTATCCGCGCGCACCTGCCGCACGCCAGCCGTTCTTCCAGCAGCGCCAGGCCGCAATGCCGCAGCGCCCCAGCTCCGGCGTCACATCGCAGCGCCCGGCACGGGTGCAGAATGCCGCCGTACGCCCCAATGCGCCGGTGCGTACCCAGATCGCGCCGCAATTCCTGCCGCAGATCGTCACCTATCCGACCAATGAAAAACCCGGCACTATCGTCATCGATACGCCGAACCGTTTCCTCTATCTCGTGCTTGCTGATGGCAAGGCCCGGCGTTATGGCGTCGGCGTCGGCAAGCCCGGTTTCGAATGGGCTGGAACTCACAAGGTGACCCGTAAGGCGGAATGGCCGAGCTGGACCCCGCCGAAGGAAATGATCACCCGAGAGGCGGCAAAAGGACATTACCTGCCGGCCTTCATGGAAGGCGGCCCCGCCAACCCGATGGGCGCGCGCGCCATGTATCTCGGCTCGACGCTTTACCGGATCCACGGCACCAACCAGCCCTGGACGATCGGCAGCAACAATTCCTCCGGCTGCATCCGCATGCGCAACGAGGATGTCACCGATCTCTATGAGCGCGTCAACGTCGGAACCAAGGTCATTGTGATATGACGGCAACGGTTCAGCCTTTCCGGCCGCTTCGGAACGGGCGTATCGGCTTATCCGCTTGAGTTACCGCCCTGCGGCGGTACAATCCGGCTCACTTCAGCGGAATGAGACTTGGCGGGGGACGCCAGGCGCCGAACCTCTCTCAGGGGGATGACGGAACGGCCTTAAAGCGGGTGGTCAATCGACCGCCCGTTTTTCGTTTCTGTCATTCAAATGTTATCAAAAAACGGTTTGGTGAATTACTGATATCAATCTGGATTCACTTCATGCCGCGCGATACTTCATTTGTTTGCGCCCTGCTCTTCAGCGGCGTTTCCTTCTCTGCCGCAATCGCGGGCGAATTCGAAATTTCCGGTTACGGCGGCTGGCAAAGCGCACCGCACAGCGATGTGAAAGTTTCCGACGGTCCGGATTTCCGCGCCGGATGGGAAGGCAAGTCCTTTTCCAACCCGCCCTACTGGGGCGTGCGCGGCACCTACTGGTTCGATGAGGGTCAGCTCCGGAATTTCGGTATCTCGCTCGATTTCACCCATGACAAGGTCTATGCCGATGACCAGACGCTTGCCCGCTCAGGCTGGTCGCATTTCGAATTCACCGACGGCCTGAACCTACTGACGCTGAACGCGCTCTACCGCTTTCCGCTGGAATCCCTGCCGATAACCCCTTACGTCGGCGCCGGCGTCGGCATCAACGTGCCGCATGTGGAAGTGTACCGCCCTTCGGGCAAGACTTTCGAATACCAGTTCGGCGGCGCAACGCTGCAGGCGCAGGCCGGCCTCAGCTACCGCATCACCGACAGCTGGTCGACCTTCGTGGAATATAAGGGCACCTATTCCTTCGTCGATGTCGATATTGACAACGGCGGCTCGTTGAAGACCGACATCATTACCAATGCGGTGAATTTCGGTGTGGCGTATAAGTTCTAGTGGTGGCTTGGGAAGCGGGGCGCATCCTGGCAGCCGGTGGGCATCCCCTGACCCTCATTCCCTGTGCTTGTCACAGGAATCTGGGCGGTGCGCGTCTGCGTGACGGAAAGAATCTTCTCGGCCCAAGGACTGGCTGGATCCCCGTGACGAGCACAGGGATGAGGAAACGAGAGCGACGACGCTCAGGCGAATCTTTTCTCATGCACGACGGGCTTTACTGGTGCGCGGCGTTCTACACCGAGAGCCTCGCCGGCTTCGGCCCGCCATAAGCCCAGTCCAAAAGCTCCACTGTGTGCAGGATCGGCATGTCCGTGCCGGTTCCGATCTGCGTGATGCAGCCGATATTGCCTGTCGCGATGACATCTGCCCGCGTGGCCTCGATGTTCTTCACCTTGCGCGCCTTGAGCTTGCCGGAAATTTCCGGTTGCAGGATGTTGTAGGTTCCGGCCGAGCCGCAGCAGAGATGCCCTTCCGCCGGATCACGCACGGCAAAACCCGCCGCCTTCAGCAGTTGTTTCGGCGCAAGCGTGATCTTCTGACCGTGCTGCATTGAGCAGGCGGAGTGATAGGCGACCGTCAGCCCCTGGCTTTGCTGTTGCGGCAGATCGAGGGTGGCGAGATATTCGGTAACGTCCTTCGCAAGCGCGGATATCCGCGCGGCTTTTTCGGTATAGGCCGGATCAAGCCTAAGCATATGGCCGTAATCCTTGATGGTGGTGCCGCAGCCCGACGCTGTGATGATGATGGCGTCGAGACCGCCATTCTCCATCTCGCGCGTCCAGACATCGACATTCCGCCGAGCAGAAGCCAGCGCCTCTTCCTCCCGGCCCATGTGGTGCACCAGCGAACCGCAGCAGCCCTCCCCTTTCGGCACAACGACCTCGATACCGAGCCGCGTAAGCAGCCGCAGCGTCGCCTCATTGATACCGGGATCAAGCACCGGCTGGGCGCAGCCGGTGAGAATGGCGACGCGCCCGCGCTTTTCACCTTCGGCCGGTCGCGCGCCCGGGCGGCTTGACGCCGACGCTGGAGGGACCGCGGCCGGTGTGAGAGCAAGCATGGACTGCAGCGGTTTCAGCGCAGGAGCCTTTGCAAAAAGACCGGCGAAAGGCCGTGCCAGACGGGCCAGATGCAGGGCCAGCCGGAAACGGGCAGGATGGGGTAATATGCCGACCAGAAGATTGCGGATCAGCCGATCCATGAAGGGACGCTTGTATGTCTGCTCGATATGGGCGCGGGCATGATCGACCAGATGCATGTAATCCACGCCGGAGGGGCAGGTGGTGGTGCAGGCAAGACAGGAAAGACAGCGGTCGATATGGGTGACCACCTCGCGGTCGGCCGGACGGCTGTTTTCCAGCATGTCCTTGATGAGGTAGATGCGGCCGCGCGGGCTATCCAGCTCGTTGCCAAGCGTGACATAGGTGGGACAGGTGGCAGTGCAGAAGCCGCAATGCACACATTTGCGCAGGATTTTTTCGGATTCCGCCACATGTGGATCGGCCAGCTGCTCAGGCGTGAAGGATGTTTGCATGGTTCAGACGGCCCTTTCCATCGTTACGGCCATCTTGCCGGGATTGAAGATGCCCACGGGATCGAGCTTCTCCCTGATACGCGCGGAAAGCAGTGCTTCCGCCGCCGGGCGCGGTTCGAAGGCCGCGACTTTGGCGCGCACAGCATCGCTCGCCCTCATCAGCGTGGCATGGCCACCGCCGAGCGCACGGATTGCGCCGCGCAGCAGATCGGCTTCGGGGTCCGCCTCCATCTGCATCCAGACCAGGCCGCCCTGCCAGTCATATAAGGCGTCGATGCCTGCCTCCATGCGCAGCGCCGCAACAAGCTGGTGGCCCATCGAAGGCGCTGCCGAGACTTTCCAGAGCGGCTTGGCGGATTGGCCGGCATAAGGCGCGACATCCCGGACCTGCCGCCACAAAAGGCTGCTTTCGTCGCCCTCCAGCAGCGCCCAGGGTCCGACGCGATCCATGACCGACAGGAGTTTAGCCGTACGGGCCTCCACCGAAGCCGCAAGGCCTTCCAGACGCAGAATGGTGGCCGGTCCTTCCGGCAAGGCGCCATCGATAAAGCGGGAGCGCACGCTTTCAGGCAGATGCGCCGCGCCGGAGACCTCGACGCTCATCGCCATCGCCGCCGCCATGATGCGCGTCGCCGCCTCGTCATCGAGGCCGGACACGACAACGGTTTTTTCGACGGGCGGTTTCGGCAGCACGCGGAATGTGACTTCGGTGAGGAACCCAAGCGTGCCGAAAGAACCAGCGAGAAACTTCGACAGATCGAGACCGGTGACATTCTTCATCACCCGGCCGCCGGCCTTGATGATCTCGCCGTTACCATTGACGAAACGGATACCCAAAAGGCTGTCGCGCGCCGCACCCGCCACATAGCGGCGCGGACCGGAAACATTGGCAGCAAAGACGCCGCCAATGGTCGGTTCGCCATGGGTGCCCATGATGGGGCGATGGTCCATAGGTTCGAAGGCCATCATCTGGCGATTTTCTGCCAGCGCCGCTTCGACAGTTGCGAGCGGCGTGCCAGCCTTGGCAGTCATGACCATTTCGGCGGGGACGTAGGAAACGATACCGTTCATCGCACGGGAGGTCAGCACGGTCTCCGCCGTCACCGCATTGCCGAAACCGGAGCGAGTGTTGCCGCCGAAGATTTTCAGCGGGGTTTTGCGCGTGGCATGATCGCGGATGATGTCGGCAACCTGGGTTTCTGCGTAGGGCGTCAGCATGCGATTGTTGCCTTCGAGCAAGTGATACCCCCCTCTGCCCTGCCGGGCATCTCCCCCTCAAGGGGGGAGATCGATATGCCGCACTCACCCGTTCCATGGGCAGGGTGTTCGCCCCTTGCCGATCTCCCCCCTTGAGGGGGAGATGCCCGGCAGGGCAGAGGGGGGTAAGCCACACCCTGCAACATCATAAAACCAGCGCCCATCAACTCCTCCCCTCCAGCGGAAACACCTTGGAAGGGTTCATCAGCCAGCCCTCGTCAAAGGCTGCCCGCACCGCCATCTGCTGGGCGAGATCGGCCTCGCCATATTGGTGCCGCATCAGGTCACGCTTTTCGATGCCCACGCCATGTTCACCGGTCAAACAGCCGCCGGCATCGACGCAGAGCTTCAAAATTTCGTTGCCCGCTTCTTCCGCACGGGCCGCATCGTCAGGGTCATTGGCGTTGAACAGGATCAGCGGGTGCATGTTGCCATCGCCGGCATGGAAGACATTGGCGACGCGCAGGCCGAGGCGATCGGTGATTTCGCTCGTCTTTTTCAGCACATGGGAAAGCTGGGAGAGCGGCACCGTGCCGTCCATGCAGATATAATCCGCGATACGACCCGTTGCGCCAAAGGCGGATTTGCGGCCTTTCCAGATCGCCGCCGCCTCCATTGCCGACTGACATTCCTTCACCGTCTTCACGCCATGTCGTCGGGCAATGGCCACGATATCGGCCAGCATGGCGTCCATTTCCGCCTCGGAGCCTTCGACCTCCACGATCAGAAGCGCACCGACGTCAAGCGGATATCCCGCTTTGGCGAAGGCCTCGCAGATTTCGATTGCCGGTTTGTCCATGAACTCGATGGCAACAGGGATGATGCCCGCGCCAATGATATCCGCGACGCAGGAGCCCGCTTCTTCGGAGGTTTCGAAACCGAACAGCACCGGGCGCGCGCCCTCCGGCTTGGCGATGAGGCGCACCGTTGCCTCCGTCACGATACCGAGTTGGCCTTCGGAGCCGCAGACAAGCGCGAGCAGGTCGTAACCTGCAGCATCCAGATGCTTGCCGCCCAGCTCGAGCACCGTGCCATCGACCAGCACCATCTTGACGCCAAGCAGGTTATTGGTGGTGACGCCATATTTCAGACAGTGCGCGCCGCCGGAATTCATACCGATATTGCCGCCGATGGTGCAGGCAAGCTGCGAGCTGGGGTCGGGCGCATAAAAGAAACCCTCCGCGCCTGCGGCATCGGAGATGGAGAGATTGGTTACGCCCGCCTGCACCCGCGCCGTGCGATTGTAAAAATCAAGCTCAAGGATCGCACTCATCTTCGACAAGCCGATTACCACGGCGTCTTCCTGCGGGATGGCGCCGCCGGAAAGCGAGGTGCCGGCACCGCGCGGCACGACCGGGATGCCGGAGCGATGGCAATATGTCATGACAGCCGCCACCTCCTCCGTCGTTCTCGGCAAAGCGACGGCGAGCGGCAGACGGCGATAGGAAACGAAAGCATCGGTCTCGAAAGGCACGAGTTCGCGGGGCTCGTGCACAAGACAGTCATCAGGCAGGACGGTCTTGAGGTCGGCGATAATTCGTTCGCGATCCGCCAAGACCTGAGCGCGCGGCTCCAGAAACTTTATAGGCTGCGTCACCGCCGCTCCTCCGTGCCGATAACTGGTATTGTTTCTTTACCACTTTGAAGCTGCGCAATCAAATGTTATGGATTTTTTCCATTCTGGAAACAATCGAGGGCAACTATGACAAATCTGGGTGATCTCGAAGTCTTTGCCAGCGTTGCCGCCTCCGGCAGCATGTCGCTTGCTGCCAAGGAGCTTGGTTATTCGCCCGCCGTCATTTCCAAGCGCATCAAGCGATTGGAAGAAAAGCTCGGTGCCCGGCTGTTCCAGCGCACCACGCGACAAATCTCTTTGACCGAAGCGGGGCAAGGCTTTTACGAACGGGTGCTGGCTGTTCTCGAAGGGCTGGAAGAGGCGGAGGATTTCGTCTCCGGCCGGGCCAATACCGTTAACGGCACGCTGAAGGTTTCCGCACCCACCTCTTTCGGGCGCATGCATATCGCGCCACATCTGAAGACATTCATGGAGCGGCATCCGGACCTGTCAGTCAATCTGGTGCTGAGCGATGAGTTCATCGATATTATCGAGGGCGGTTACGATCTGGCGATCCGTATCGCCGATCTCAACTCCTCCAGCCTCGTGGCCCGCAGGCTGGCACCGGTGCGGCGCGTGCTTTGCGCCTCGGCCGACTACGTAGCCGCGCATGGCATGCCGGATACGATCGAGGATCTGAAGAAACATCGCTGCCTGCCGGCGCACAATAATGACATCTGGCGGCTGGAGGGACCGGGCGGCGCGCTCAGCATTCGGCCTGAAGGCATGCTGGTCACCAATTCGAGCGAGGTGATCCGTGAGGCGGTGATATCAGGGCTTGGTGTTGCGCTGCGTTCGACATGGGATATCGGCCATGAATTGCGAAGCGGGAAGTTGGTGCAGGTGCTGCCCGGTTATGAAGGGTCGCGTAACGTCACACTCTCGGCGGTTTATCCCAGCCGACAGTTCCTGCCCGCCAAAGTGCGCTTGTTCATCGATTATCTCGCCGCGCTTTATGGGCCGTCGCCCTATTGGGAGCAGGGCTGACACTCAGTGCCCGCCCTCCGCATGAGAGCGGCGGATGCGGCGCACTACCCACCAGACGCCAAGCACGGCGAAGGGCACAGAAACGCCGGTGACCACGGCCGGGTCGACCGGCAACACATTATGGCTGATTGCCTTGGTGAGATAACCGATAAGCCCGACGACATAATAGGAGATGGCGGCGACAGACAGGCCTTCCACCGTCTGCTGCAGGCGAAGCTGCATGGCGGCGCGCTTGTTCATGGTATTGAGCAGCACGGTGTTCTGCCGTTCCAGCTCCACATCGATCCAGCTTCGAACCAGAGCCGTGGCGCGATAGAGCTTGCGCGACAGGTTGGCCTGCCGCTCTTCCACCGACTGGCAGGTGCGCATGGCCGGCGCCATGCGCCGCTCCAGAAAACTGCCCATCGTCTCATGGCCATGAACAGGCGTTTCCGCGAGCGCCCGTATGCGTTCGCGCACGATGCCGTCATAGGCGCGGCTGGCACCGAAACGATAGAGGCTGAGGGCGGCATTGGCTTCGAGTTCCGCAGCAAGCCGGGTCATTTCGGCCAGCAGCGCATCCGCCTCGTCACGCGCGCCGTTTTTCATGCATTGGGTGATGCCCGTCAAGCCATCCTCGATGCGGCGGATTTCCGGCGAGAGCGTCTGCGCCATCGGCAGGCCGAGCATGGCAAGCGTGCGATAGGTTTCGATATCGAGCAGCCGCTGCACCAGCGCGCCGCGGCTGTAATCGCTGAGGCCGCGATCGATCACCAATATCTGCGTCAGCCCGTCGCGATCCTGCCTGAAATCGGTGAGGATGGCCGCCTGACCGTCGCGCACATCGCTATGACAGAGGCTGGTCGGCTCGAAGATTGTTTCCGCCTGCGAGGTAAAACCACTCTCCGGGCGAATTTCCAGCCGCACGCCCGAGATCAGCGAGCCGGGCGGCGAAAAGCCGTCACCGAAGGGATCGCCGGCAATCTCCCCGCCAAATTTTTCCGGCGCAGGGCCATCCCAGAACCAGGTCGAGAATTCGGTATGCCGCTCCCAGCGCAATGTCCCCTGCCCCCACGGCATGGCGTGGTGACGCGCATCGCGTTCCGGCGGCGCAACACCGCGGCTGCGCGACATTTCCGCAATGACGGAATGGTGCACGGCCGAGCCGCCATCCATCATGAAGGCAAGCTGGATGATGATGCGCGACGGGGCAAGCAGCACCGTCGGCCGCGCATGCACCTCGCCCAATGCCAGCGACCGTTCCGGCGCGCTTGCGAATGCAAATCTACCCTTTGCCATTGCGATATCGTCCCCGCTTTTATGGCTGATGTCTAAGGCATCGATTGTGATGACAACACCACGATCGACGCCGATGTCACTGTTTTGATCCACCTGACAGAAAAATCCGCTGTAGTGCCCCTGTCGGGACCGCTTTAACAAAAGCCAATTCAAAAAGGCAGATGCCGTGTTGCCGCAGGCATTGATACAGCGAGCGAGAGAACTGGACAGAATATTTGACCAGTGCGAGACTTGCTTGATACTTTATACGATATCAAACACGGGCGGATTTCGCCGGAGACTTCTGCGATGGACGAAACGCTTTTTGCGCGCATCGAGCACAGCCGCACATCGCAGGAGGTGATCTTGCGTTTCGAAGAACTGATACTCGACGGCATATTGCGCGATGGCGACCGGCTGCCCGGCGAGCGGGAACTGGCGCAGAAACTCGACGTCTCGCGGCCTATCCTGCGCGAAGCGCTGAAAGAACTCGAAACCCGCGGACTTCTCGTGAGCCGGCATGGTGGCGGCACTTATGTCGCCGATATTGTCGGGGCGGTCTTTTCCGATCCCTTGAGCGCGCTGATCACCCGCCACAGCCGGGCGACGCGGGATTTTCTCGAATATCGCCGTTATATTGAAGGCATGACCGCCGAACTTGCCGCGCAGCGGGCGACAGAACCGGACAGGCGCAACCTTGCCGCCATTGTCAACCGGATGCGCGATGCGCACGAGGCAGGCCGCTTCGAAGAGGAACTGGCGGGGGATGTGGAGTTTCACAACGCCATCGGCGAAGCGGCGCACAACATTGTCCTTATGCACACGCTTCGCTCCTGCTACCGGCTGTTGAGCGATGACATCTTTTATAATCGCCACATCATCTTCAGTATCGCAGGCGCCCATGACGAGGTGCTGAGACAGCATGTCGCCATTTACGACGCCATCGTCGCCGGCGATCCGGCATCGGCACGGGCGGCGGCAGAGGCCCACATCGACTTCATCGTTGAGACGACATCCAGGGCGCATCAGGCGCGGGAATGGGACCGGATTTCCCGTTTGCGGCAGCAGCAGCGAAGTAGTTAAAAACGCCCTCAGGCGAAATACGCAATCCATTTTATTCAGGTTTTGATGGAACCTTTTGTGCTCTTCGGTCTTTTTATCGGGTTAATTGGAAAAATTTACCAAGATGGGACCCATGACAACCACGAGCGAAACTGAACGCTATCCGCGGATAGCTCTCATATCGACGCATGGCTATGTCGCCGCGCATCCGCCACTGGGCGCGGCTGATACCGGGGGGCAGGTGGTTTATGTGCTTGAGCTTGCACGCAAACTCGGCCAACTCGGTTATACCGTCGATCTTTATACGCGGCGCTTCGAAGACCAGCCGGAATTCGACGAGGTCGATGAGCGCGTCCGCGTGGTGCGCATTCCCTGCGGCGGGCGTGACTTCATTCCCAAGGAGTATCTGCACCGCCACCTGATGGAATGGTGCGAAAACGCCCTGCGTTTCATCAAGAAAAACGATCTCAACTATTCCTTCATCAACAGCCACTACTGGGACGCAGGCGTCGCCGGTCAGCGGCTTTCCGAGGCGCTGAAAATCCCGCATCTGCATACGCCGCATTCGCTGGGCATCTGGAAAAAACGCCAGATGGAAACCGACTATCCGGAAAAGGCCGATACGTTCGAACTGGAATTCAATTTCAAGGAACGCATCCAGCACGAACTCATCATCTACCGCAGCTGCGACATGGTGATCGCCACCACGCCGGTGCAGCTCGACGTGCTCATTGAAGACTACGGGCAAAAGCGCAAGCACATCCACATGATTCCGCCGGGTTATGACGACAACCGCTTTTTCCCGGTATCGGATGCGACACGGCAGATGATACGCCAGCGTTTCGGATTTGAAGGCAAGGTGGTGCTGGCGCTCGGGCGACTTGCTACCAACAAGGGCTATGACCTGCTGATCGACGGCTTTTCGGTTCTTGCCGAGCGCGAGCCGGAGGCCCGCCTGCATCTTGCCGTGGGCGGCGAGAACATGGACGAGCAGGAAACCACCATCCTCAACCAGCTCAAGGAGCGGGTGAAATCGCTCGGACTGGAGGAGAAGGTGGTATTCTCCGGCTATGTCGCGGATGAAGACCTGCCCGACATCTATCGCGCGGCCGATCTCTTCGTGCTGTCCAGCCGCTACGAGCCCTTCGGCATGACGGCCATCGAGGCGATGGCAAGCGGCACACCGACCGTTGTTACCATTCACGGCGGATTGTTCCGAGCCGTCAGCTATGGTCGCCATGCGTTATTCGCCGATCCTTTCGACAAGGAGGATCTTGGCATCACCATGATGAAGCCGTTCAAGCACGAGCGACTCTATGGACGCCTCTCCCGCATGGGCGCGCATAAGGCGCGCAGCCTCTTCACATGGACCGGGATTGCTCAGCAGCTTCTGGCCGTGGTGGAAGGCAGGACCATGATGCCGGTCCTCGAGGAAGCCGACTGGGCCGAACCATGGAATGACGGCGATTGAGACCGCTTCGCCTTTTTTCAACGGATCTCGACGGCACCGTCGTGGGCGATAATGACGCCACGCGGCGGTTCCGGGATTTCTGGCAATCATTGCCGGACGATCGCCGTCCGGTTCTGGTGTTCAACAGCGGCAGGCTGGTGGATGACCAGCTTGCCCTTCTGGAAGAAGTGCCGCTGCCCCGACCTGATTACATCATCGGCGGGGTCGGCACCATGCTGCATGCCAAGGAGCCTAGCGACCTGGAGAGCGCCTACACACATTCCCTCGGCACCGGATTCGACCCGGAGAAAATTGCCGATGTAATGAGCGCTGTTCCGGGCGTGACGATGCAGGAGGAGCGTTACCAGCATGGCCTCAAGTCCAGCTGGTTCCTGCATGATGCAGATGAAGCGGCACTGGCCGATATCGAGGCTGCGCTGATTGAGGCCGATATCGAAGCCCGGATCGTCTATTCCAGCGGGCGCGATCTGGATATATTACCGAAGGCCGCCGACAAGGGCGCGGCGCTCGCATGGTTATGTGGACAATTGCGTATCGGCCTCGACGAATCAGTGGTCGCAGGCGATACTGGCAATGATCGGGCGATGTTCGAGTTAACGGACATTCGTGGCGTCATTGTCGGCAATGCCCTGCCGGAGCTTGTATCGCTGGCTGATCTCGACAGCCGTTATTTCCGCTCGGGCGCGTCCGAAGCGGACGGCGTGGTTGAAGGCCTGCGCCATTGGGGACTGCGCCCCGCCTGAAGCGTTCCGTTATCGATGCTTTGGTTGCGAACGGTGTGAAAAGGACGCATCCGTGAGACCGCAATCGGGCTGTTTGGCCAGGGAACCACCCGGTCGAAACTTTGTTCGCAAATCTGCCGCATCATCTTTTCCGCAGGCTTCATCAGCGTGAAGACAGTAGTGGGTTATGGAGGTTGGGGGATTGGCGGAATTTACGGGATATCTATATTAGCAATTATCATAGGCAGGCAAAGAAGGACCTATTCGGATTGAAGATTTTGAATCGATTGGCGACAGATGTTGGCTTGATGTTGCGCAGACCGCCGCGGCAGCAATATGCGGCGCTCTGCTATCGGTTCTCCAAGAAAAATCCGGGGCCTGAAGTGCTGCTGCTGACAAGCAGGGACACGGGACGATGGGTCATTCCCAAAGGCTGGCCCATGGCGCATAAAAAGGCCCATGCGGTAGCCGAGCAGGAAGCCTATGAGGAAGCAGGCGTCAAGGGCACGGTGGAGAAGGCCCCCTTCGGTTACTACGAATACGAGAAAAAACTGAACAGCGGCATCAATGTGCCATGCAGGGTTCAGGTGCATCTGCTCGAAGTTTCCGAAATGCAGGATAGCTTTCCTGAAAAGGAATCCAGGCGACTGGAATGGGTCAGCCCCCAGGAGGCGACCAGACGGGTCAACGAGCCGGAACTGAAAGCGCTGATGCTCGCTTTCGACAAACGGATGACGCATTCAAAATAGTGCGGCCGCCCCAGGTGTGGCAATTTGCAGTTTGTTTTTCCAACACGGCTTTTATCGTCTTTCCTTTTGGAAAGATGTACGAGATGTAACAGTCTTTCTGTAAATTGCCTTCAACCTGCGACACTGCCGGACGAAAGGGAATGCTGGCAAACGAGGTCTGAATGGCATTGAAGCCGCCATCAAACATGAAGCCGACGCTCGACAAGGATCTCGACAAGATTACCCGTGTCGAAGAAGCGACGCTGCATGTCACACAGCAGCTTGCGGGCCTTGGCGCCGGCTTCATGTTCGTCGTTCTGGCGGCGGTCTTCGCCGGCGCTTTTGTCGTAGGCACTTCGGGCGCCGTCATCATCATCGCCGCCGTCGCCATCGGCGCCTATATGGCAATCAATATCGGCGCCAATGACGTGACGAACAATGTCGGCCCCGCGGTCGGCGCCAAGGCGATGCCGCTTGCCGTCGCGCTCATCATCGCCGCGATCTGCGAGATTGCGGGGGCGCTGATCACCGGCGGCAATGTCGTCGAAACCATTTCCAGCGGCATCATCAACATCGAGACCATTCCCGACAGAACCGTTTTCTCCTGGGCAATGCTGTCTGCGCTTCTCGCCGCCGGCCTTCTCGTCAATATCTCGACCTGGACCAGAGCACCGATTTCAACCACTCATACGGTCGTGGGCGGAGTCGCGGGCGCGGGCATGGCCGCCTACGGAGCAAAAGCAGTGGACTGGCTGTCGCTCGGCAGCATCGCCTTCGCATGGGTCCTCGCGCCTTTCATCAGCGCCGCCATAGCCATCATCATCCTTGCTTTCATCAAGGAATTCATCATTTACCGTGAGGACAAGATTGGCGCGGCGCAGCGGTGGGTGCCGGTCCTCATCGGTTTGATGGCGGGTGTTTTTACGGCTTATCTCATCTGGGTCGGGTTGCGGCAGCTCATGCATGTGTCGCTTGGCCACGCCAGCCTGATTGGGCTGGTGACCGGGCTTGTGGTCTGGCGGCTTGGCGTGCCGATCATCCGCAAGCAGTCGGAAGGACTGGAAAACCGCAACCAGTCGCTTCGCATCCTGTTCCAGTGGCCGCTCGTTCTCGCCGCCGGCCTGATGTCCTTCGCGCATGGGGCTAATGACGTTTCGAACGCCATTGGGCCTGTCGTGGCCATCGTGCGGGCCCTGCATGACGAGGCGGTGAGCACCTCTGCACGTGCGCCGCTGTGGGTGATGCTGGTCGGCGCCTTCGGGCTCTCCTGCGGTATCCTTCTTTATGGCCCGCGCCTCATCCGCCTCGTCGGTGAGCAGATCACCAAGCTCAACCCGATGCGCGCCTTCTGCGTTTCGGTGGCAACTGCGCTCACCGTTCTCGTCGCCTCGCGTTTCGGCCTGCCAGTCAGCACAACCCATACGGCGATCGGCGCGGTGTTCGGCGTCGGCTTTTTCCGCGAATGGTACACGCAATCGTCCCGCAGGCGGCAGGATCTGGTCCAGGTTGGTGACGGCCGACCCCGCCGGTCTGACAAATATGCCGACAATCCTTCGGAGATACGCCGCCGATATCTTGTCCGCCGCTCCCACTTCATGACGATCATCGCCGCCTGGCTGGTCACCGTTCCCTCCAGTGCAGCGCTCGCCGCGCTGCTCTACTGGTTCATGTCCTTCCTCTTTCTCTAAAGCCGAAAAATCCCATGCGCGCCAATTTCCGGATGCAACGCCTGTATATCGAAGCCAGCCTTGCCGAAGGCGTCGCGCTGGAGGCGACCGCCGAACAGTTCAACTATCTCGCCAATGTGCTGCGCATGACCGATGGTGCGGAAATCCTGCTGTTCAACGGTCGGGACGGCGAGTGGAGAGCGAAACTTGCCTTTCCGAGCCGCAAGAAGATCGTGCTCGTCCCCCTCGAACAGACGCGGCCTCAGCCAAACCCCGCGGACCTGCATTATCTTTTCGCGCCGCTGAAAGTCGGGCGCATGGATTACCTGGTGCAGAAGGCGGTGGAGATGGGGGCCGGCCTGTTGCAGCCGGTGATGACACAGCATGTCCAAGGCAAGATCCACAACACCGAAAAATTGCGCGCCAACGCCATCGAAGCCGCCGAGCAGTGCGGCATACTGTCCCTGCCCGAGGTAGCCGAGCCGGTGAAACTGAAGGACATACTGGACACCTGGCCCCACGACCGGCGCATCATCTATTGCGACGAAGGCGATACGGGGCAAAATCCGCTGCCGATCCTGCAGGCAGTGAAGGAACGCAAAATCGCATTGCTGGTCGGTCCGGAAGGTGGATTCTCGGAGGAAGAAAGGGAGCTTCTGCGCAGCCTCGACTTCGTCACCCCCATTCCGCTCGGGCCGCGCATTCTGAGGGCAGATACGGCTGCGGTTGCCGCACTGGCGGTCATTCAGGCCACGGTCGGCGACTGGAACTGAATGCTCCGTTGCTCTTCATGCATCTTTAAAAGAAATTCATTTGCCTCCAGCTACGATACGGCCCTATCTGCCAATCATATGCCTCGCCGCAACAGAGACGTCATAACAAGGTAAGCCATGGCACGCGACACGACCGACCAGACCCCCCTTTCCTCCGTTACGGAGCTTACCGATTATCTGGCGGGCGGTAACAAAGCTGAAGCCGATTTTCGTATCGGCACCGAGCACGAAAAATTCGCCTTTTTCCGCGAGGACAACCGGCCGGTTCCTTATTTCGGCGATGCCAGCATTTCCGCACTTTTGAAGGGCATGCAGGAGAAGCTCGGCTGGGACCCGATAATGGACGGTGAAAACATTATCGGCCTCGGCGAACAACACGGCATGGGTGCCATCTCCATCGAACCGGGCGGGCAGTTCGAACTTTCGGGCGCGCCGCTTGAGAACCTGCACCAGACCTGCAAGGAATCCAACCAGCATCTGGCGACGCTGCGCGAAGTGGCGGAGCCGATGGGCATCCGTTTCCTCGGCATCGGCGGCAGCCCGCTGTGGACCTTTGACGAAACGCCACGCATGCCGAAATCGCGCTACGCGATCATGACGCGCTACATGCCGAAAGTCGGGACCAAGGGTCTCGACATGATGTACCGCACCTGCACCATTCAGGTTAATCTCGACTTTTCATCCGAAGCCGACATGCGCCAGAAGATGCGTGTTTCCATGAAGCTGCAGTCTCTGGCAACGGCGCTTTTCGCCTCGTCGCCCTTTACGGAGGGCAAACCGAACGGTCTTCTCTCGTGGCGCGGCGATATCTGGCGCGATACTGACAATCGCCGCTCGGGCGTCTTGCCCTTCACCTTCAACGAGGATTTCGGGTTCAAGGACTATGTGGAATGGGCGCTCGACGTGCCGATGTATTTCATCGTGCGCGACGGCAAATACCATGATTGCACCCATGTCACCTTCCGTCAGTTCATGAATGGCGCGCTCAAGGGCGAAATCGCCGCATGGGAACCGACCATGGGCGACTGGACGAACCATCTCTCCACCCTGTTCCCCGATGTACGCCTGAAGCGTTTTCTGGAAATGCGCGGCGCCGACGGCGGCCCGTGGAGACGCATATGCGCCCTGCCAGCCTTCTGGGTCGGCCTTCTCTACGATCGGCAAGCGCTGGACGCTGCCGACGCACTGACGGCGGCCTGGAGCTTCGACGAGGTCATCGCCCTTCGTGATGCGGTTCCGGCCAAGGGACTGAATGCCGAAATCGCCGGCAAGCCACTTCTCGGTATCGCGCGCGAAGTGCTCGATATTTCCCGCACCGGACTGAAAAACCGCAACCGGCTGAATGGCGAAGGTCAGGACGAGACCGTATTCCTGTCCTCGCTGGACGAGGTATTGGCGAAGAAAACGACACTCGCCGAAGATTTGCTGGCGCTTTACAATGGCCGCTGGGACGGCTCGGTTCTTCCTGTGTTTGAGGAATACCAGTATTAAAACCAGCGGAACCGCTTCGGGTTTTCGCGAGAGCGCCAATCGCAGACATAAAAAAACCCGGTGCGGCCGAGGGGGCCTGACACCGGGCAAAGGCAGGGCTATTGGCAAATCACCCTGCGGGGAAACCTTTCGGCTGGAGGGCCTCTCCGGCAGCTGGAGGCCCGCCGGATGGCACTATTTCAAAGGGTCTTGAACCTTGTTACGGCCCGTCGACGTGCCGCGCGGGTCAGATGAGCGGTGGGATCTTCCAGCAGGCCCGTGTTGAGGGCGTCGCTGACGTCCGATCTTGCCAGGCCGATATCGGCGAGAAGACGATCATCCAGCTCGGTGAGGCCATTCGCCACGATACGATTGTAGATGCGCTGCACGAAGGTCTTGACGCGGAAAGCGACGCGGCGGAACGTATCGTTCGGCCGTGCTGTTGCAAGTTCCAGTTCCATTCTCCGTTCTGCCGTGCGCATGACACTTATCCTTTCGTAACGGCACGATGCGGCACCGCCCCCGGCGCACCACGCGCGAGAAGCTGCCTCGGGTTGGGGGCCTGACGTTTCGCCGGCCCGGGGTTGAGATTGATTTGCTTGGTGTCAAAATGTCGCAAGACTATTGATCAGTCCAACGAATGTTTCTAATGTAAGACATCAATCATTCTGATGGATGACTATCCATGTCCGCACCTCTCGACATAGACCAGCTGCACACCTTCATCGCCATCGTCGATACGGGCAGCTTCACCAAGGCCGCAGATCGCGTTTTCAAGACACAGTCCGCCGTCTCGATGCAGATGCGACGGCTGGAAGAACGCATCGGCAAACAGCTCTTCGCCAAGGACGGGCGGGGCAACCGCCTGACGGCGGAAGGCGAAAAGCTGATGAACTATGCCCGCCGCATCATCCGCCTCAATAACGAGGCGATCGCCGCCTTCGATGACAACCGGCTGGAGGGCACGCTGCGCATCGGCACGCCCGATGACTATGCCGACCGCTACATGCCCGAGATCATCGGGCGTTTCGCGAAGACTCATCCGAATGTCGAGCTTTACATCGTCTGCGAGCCGTCGGTTAGCCTTGCGGAAAAAATGGCGCGCGGCGAACTGGATATCGCTCTCGTCACCCACAATCCGCGGGCCCGCTCGTCGGATGTGGTGCGCACCGAACCGCTGTGCTGGGTCGCTTCCGCCAACCATCCGCTGAAGGACGATGCCCCGGTGCCCCTCGCCGTCGGACGACGTGACTGCCACTGGCGCCAGCTCGCCTGTTCGGCGCTCGATGCCGACGGGCGCGATTACCAGGTGCTGTTTACCAGCTGGTCTTCAACCGTCGTTGCCGCCGCCGTGCTGGCGGGCATGGCTGTTTCGGTGCTGCCGGAATCGGCGCTGCGCACCGGCATGAAGGTTCTGACCGCCGCAGACGGCTTCCCGCCGCTGCCGCCGGTGCAGATCGGCCTGATGAAACGACCGGGCCTTTCCCCATCGCTGGTGAATGCCATCACCGACCATATCACCGCCTGCCTCGACAATATCTCACCGATGAGCGTGGTCGACGAGATGGACAGCGATGTGAAGACCTATCCGAAGATGCCGCGCCTGCGCGCCGGGCATATGCTGCCGGGCTGGTAATCCGGCGGCGGATCGCCGAGCGCGCCCTGCTGACAAGCCGGTCCGAACGCGCCTATCGCGCGCGCAGCGTCGCTACCGCCAGCAGCGTATCGCCGCTGATTCCCGCAGAGCCGCTGCCATTGAACAGCATCATGATGGGATCTGTGGTGTTCTGCGCGTTGTCATACATGACGGTAAAACGCGCGACGAGCTTCTTTACCTTTTCCGGGTCCTGAAAATCCTTGATGTCGAAATATTTCTTCATCATCGCCACCTGCGTATCGACCGGGGCATTGCCGAGTTCGTCAGGAATGCCGAAGGTGGTGTTGATGAAACTCTGGATCGCGGTATCGGCAAGAATGGAATAATAGGACGTCGTGCCTGCCGCGATGCGCTTGAAATAAAGCGCCAGACGGACGCCGGCATTCTCTTCGCCCGCCTGCGTCTCCAGGGTCTGGGTCAGATAATTGTCCAGTGTCTCGTAGAGACCGCGCCGAGTCTGGATCAGGCTGCGGTCTTCGTGAAGGATATTGCCGTCAGAATCGAAGTTGAAGGCGGTGACGAGACGGCGGAAGACCGGGTCCATTTCCTTGTTGAGATAGCTTTCGCCATCATCCAGTTTCGACGAGAACATCTTCTGCAGCTGTTCCTTCGTTACAGTTTTGGGATCGATACCAAGCGATTCCATCGCGAATTCCGTAAGACGATCATTGCTCAGAAAATCCTTGAGCGTCTTGATCTTCTGCATCTCGCCCGTGAAATATTCCGCCTCCTTCTTGGCGGTTTCCTTGTCTTTCTCAGTGCCGAAAGCCGACTTCTTCTTGATGTAGTCAGCCGACATGGTCTGCATCTCGATTTCCGACTGTGCCAGCACCGGGGAGCCCAGACTTCCGTCCGGTGCGAAGTTGAAAAGCTCCGCCAGTTTGACATAGCGCTCGTCTTTCAGCGTATAGACGTAGCTCTTTTTGTCCTGAAGATCGCTGGTGAGGACCTTGCGAATATCCGCCGCATTCACCTTGGCCGGATCGAGGCCGACGGCCTTCAGCGCATAATTATAGACTGCGCTGCTGTCGAGGAAATCCTTGACGGAGGTGACGCTTCTAATGTCACTCTTGAATAAGGTCAGCGCCTTCTCGTCGGCGGCGTCATCCTTTTCGCCGTAATGGGTCATGTAGCCGCTTGTCGTGGTCGCGGTCTGCAGCGTCGTTTGCGGCATCGTGCCGTCGGCAAGCGTTCCGTCCGTCTTGAAATTGAACGCGTTCCTCATGGCGAGGTAGCGCTTGTCGTTCTTGCCGAAAGTCGCGATGTAATTGTTCGGGTCGTTCAGGTCGCTGGTCAGGATGTTCTCGATGGTCGCCGTCACGATCGTCAGGTCGTTAAGGTCAAAGGCAACCTTGATATAGTTGAGGAGACGCGTATCCGCGAGCAGTTCGTCCACGGTCTTGATCGAACCGATCTTCGATTCGAAATAGTCCCGGTTCAGCGTGGCGACCGTCGGTGTCACGCGCGGTGCGCTGCTGATGTAGGCATCCGTCATCACCTTGATATTGTCAGCTTTCTGCGCTCCGCCGGCGGCAACGGTGCCATCGTTTTTGAATTCGAAGGCGGCGGCGAGCTGTGCCATCTTGTTATATTGGGTAACGGCATTTGAAAGCGTCGTCTGTTCTGCGGTGATCGCGGCAAGCTTCGCTTCCCACTCGCTCTTGGGTGGCAACACGGCTTCGAGCTGCGTCAGCTGGTCCTGCCTGGTAACTTTTTCCGCCTCGAGCGCCGTGCGCTGCTCGTCTGTCAGTTCCGTTCCCGCGAGCGAAGTGTCGATTGCGGCGATCCGCGCCGTGACCTCCGCGTGCAGTTCGATATTACCTTTCATGGTCAGCTTTTCGACCGCATCATTATAGGCAGCGCCAAATTTCTGATTGAGGTAGCTGTCGGGATCGGCGATGTCGCTCGTCATCAATCCCCGGATATGGGAATAGGTATAGGTCTTCTCATCGATGCTGAAGACCTGAAATATATAGGCGCGGGCCCTGTCGTTCTGGAGCAGCTGATCAACGTTGGTGACCGTGCCGATGATCGCCTTGTAATAGCGGGTCTCTTCGGCAAGGCTGTCATCCATGTCGGTGATTGACGTCCCGTAGAGCCCGATCATCTTGTCGAGCTGTGCCTCCGTCTGAACCGTCTTTGTCGAGGCCGTGAAATTGAAGGCAGCGGCAAATTCCCGATACCGCTCGTCCGTCAGCTTGTTGGCGAAGCTGTTCTGGTCGTTCAGGTCGCTCTCCAGCACCTTTTTCATGAAAGCCTTGGCATAGGTCATCTCGCCGAGGCCGAAGGCATCCATGGCATAGGAATAGAGCTGATAGTTATCGAGGAATTCATCGACGCTTTTCACATTGCCGATGTTTTCCTTGTAATATTTCGTCTGACGCTCGGTGATTGCCTGCTGCGACACGCGCGAAATGCTTGTCTTCATATCGCGGTTGATGAGGTCGTAGCTGAGATAAGTCGATACCATCCGAATGCCCCCTGGAGCCGCGCTCGTCCCCGTGGGACGTCGAAACTCCGCTTGAATCCGCCCCACCATGCCTCCATCCGGAAGCGCGGCAGGGCCCGACGCGACTATGCAGGACGCGCCTTGCCCGGAGCTTGAAAGAGCACAATTTCGACCGGGATAAAAACCGCATTGTCCCGATCTCCTTTACTCAAGCGAAACCATGCCACAGTGTGTTTTGCTAACCATTTGGGAATGCAAAGTTTTCTTAACCGCGATTTTTAAGCAGTCTCGAACAGGCGGCGGATATTCTCCTGACATCAGAGGACGAAAAGTCCCGATGAGAAGACCGGAAACCGGCTCTCAGGTAAAACAAGGGTAGAATAAACATGACCAAGACCGTTCTGAAGCCCGACTGGGCCGTCGCCACTCTCAGGTTAGACCCGGCACGTTTTCCGCAACAGGTCACCTATGGAAAAGGCAATGGCGCGACCGATGTCGCCGTCACCCTCGATGAACGGGGCGCCGTTCTGAGAAAGGTTCTGTCCTCTTCCGGCCTGCCTCTGTCCTTCGCCCTGCCTGCCCGCGCCTTCAAGGGTGTTGCCGCCCGCGCCATCGACCATGGTGACGGGCAGGTGACGGTGACTCTCGAGCTGCATCACGACGATCCGGACCTTTGCGTTCCGCTTCTCGTCGCCCACGATCTGTGCGATATCGCCGCCGACTGGCGCAGCTGGTCCGAGGCCTACCGCATTCCCATGCTGATGGTGGAAGCCGATGGCGTCGCCCGTCCGCTGGAAGAACATCTCGGCAAGGTGCGCACCCAGAATACCCGTCCGCGCCGCCGCCATTCCTATTTCGCGGAGCGCCGCCCGCGCTTCCTCGTTCGCCGTTCCACCGGTTCGCTCGGCATGAGCATGAAGATCGAGGGCAAGGAAATCATCGCCCGCAACTGATCTTCTTCATAACACAAAAAGCCCGGCGCGGATGACGCGACCGGGCTTTTTCTCATTCGCTATTCCCGCAGCTTACACCAGCAGCAGCGGCAGAATGAGCCCTGCGAAAATCAGCACGCCGACGCGGTTGTTGGATTTGAACAGCACGAGACACTGGTCAACGTCATCGATATCAAGCACGCATACCTGCCGGAACAGCATGAGAGCCGCGGCGGCAAGTCCGCTATAAGCAATGACGTTAACACCCGCCGTCCAGAACGACAGGAACATCATGGCAAGGGCTGTGCCATAAAGGAAAACCAGCCAGCGATGTGTGTTTTCTCCAAACAGGAGGGCGGTAGAACCGATGCCCACCGCCGTGTCATCTTCCTTGTCCTGGTGGGCGTAAATTGTATCATAACCGATCGTCCAGGCGATGGAGCCGACATAAAGCAGGACAGCCGGCCAGGCAATCGATCCGAACTGCCCCGCCCAGCCCATCAGCGCGCCCCAGGAAAAGGCAAGGCCGAGGAAAAATTGCGGCCAGTTGGTGAAGCGCTTGGCGAAGGGATAGATCGCCACGAAGAACAGCGAGAACATACCGGTCGCGATTGCGAAAGTGTTGAACTGCAGGAGGACGACCAGCCCGGCAAGCGCCTGCAGGACGATGAAGACCTTGGCCTGTCCGCGGCTCACCCGGCCCGACGGCAGCGGTCGCGAGCGGGTGCGCGCCACTGCCGTGTCGATCTTGTGGTCGGCCAGATCATTATAGGTGCAGCCCGCGCCGCGCATCGCCACCGATCCGATGAAGAACAGCACTAGGTGCCAGAGCAGCGTGCCCCAGGAAAAGCCGCCGGTCGACACCGCCGCGTTAGCCGCGAGGGCTGCGGACCAGAAGCATGGCCACATCAGCAATTGCCAGCCGATGGGTCGATCCCACCGGGCCAGCTGCGCATAGGGCCAGAGGGGCCTCGGCAAAATCCGATAGACCCAGTTATTGGATGGCGCGTCGGAGACGCGGTCTGACAAATCGCTGTGGTGAACCATGGGATGGTTCTACAGCATCAGCCGCAAAATCGGAATGGATTTCAGCAGCCGACCGTACACGCAGAAAAGCCCCGCAGCTGTTCGCGGCGGGGCTTTTCAGGAGCATATCTCCACTCGTGTCAGGGCAGGGAGAAATTGAATTTGTAGCTCGCCTGAACCCCGATGATGAACTGGTTCTTCGAACCGCGCTCGCGCACGAGCGAACTGTCCGCGGCATCGCCGGTCAGGCGGCGATATTCCGCAAAGGAGCCGACTTCGGCATTTTCGGTGACTTTCCAGGTGATGGCGGCGCCGATACCGGCCGAATGCAGGCCGCCGCCCGGGCTATAGGGCGATGGCGCGCCGGCGGCCGCCTGTGCCGCACTCACACCGTAATAACGTTCATTGTATTTGCTGCTCACCCACGTGGCGCGCGGGCCGGCCGAAATCTGGATGCCGGGGGCGATATCGGTGAAGGCATCGACAGCGACATCGCCGACCACGCCGCTATGGCTGCGGATGCCCTGACGAACTTCGCCGCGAACGCGCAGCCAGTCGGTCGGATAAGCCTCGGCAAAACCACCAAGCTCGCCGCCGCGCTTGATACGCGTCATGCCCTTCAGATCGGCAGAATCACCCTCATCACGTGGAGAAATCAGGCGGCCGGCGAGACCCATGCTGATCGGACCGTTATCCAGAAGCGAGATGGAGGCGCTGTCGTTCCGGGAGGTGAAACGGGCGCCCTGCCCCTGACGGCCGAGGGAAATGATGGGCGAAAAGCCGAATTCATTCTTGTTATCGCCCTGATATTTCGGCGCAGTGAAACCCGCGCCGCCGAGTTTCAGATACCAGTCGCCGGAAAACCAGCCATCCGCATGGGCATTGCCCACGGCAAAAAGCGATACAACACAGGCGGCAACGGCCGCTGATGGCTTGAACATGAAAGAACCCCAGAAACGCAATACAGACAGGTGTCCGTAGAATTAGAGGGATTGTCTTTCCATTCGATTAACCAGTGCGTTAAGAAGCAGACACCACTGCGAGGCTCACGACACGGCGCCAAACCTCTCGTTCGTCATGCTCGGGCCTGTCCCGAGCATCTGCGACCGAAGGACTTTACGCAACGTGGATAGATCTTCGGAACAAGCCCGAGGGTGACGCCGAGATTGCGGAGACGCTTGTCAATACTCTCCGCAATTCGGTCACTCGTCGCCCACACCGTCGTCAGAATGTCACTTTCTCCAGCGGCGCCCGGGTCTTCTCAAACTCCAGCAGCTTTGCCTCGTTCTGCGCAATGTAGTCGCGATTATGCGGCACGGCATCGCGGTCCTTGGCGATCTGGATCTGGAAGATGTGGAAGTTTTCATGGGTGAAGGCCATTTCCGACCCCGCCAGATAAAACTCCCACATGCGGAAGAAGCGCTCATCGTAAAGCGCGATCGCTTCTGCCCTGCGTGCCACGAAACGTTCCCGCCAGTGGCGAAGCGTATGGGCATAATGCATGGGCAGAATTTCGATATCCTTCACCAGCAGCCGCGACTTCTCGATGGCCGGCAACACTTCCGCGAGCGATGGGATATAGCCACCCGGGAAAATATATTTTTCGATGAAGGGGTTGGTCGCCAGTGCCGGATAGGGCTGCCCGATGGAATGCAGCACCATCACGCCCTTATCATCAAGCACCTCCGCCACCTTCTCGAAATAGTCGCGATAATGGGTCGGCCCGACATGTTCGAACATGCCGACGGAGACGATGCGGTCGTATTTTTTCGAGGAAGGCAGATAACGATAATCCTGCAACTCAAAGCGGACATTGCCGGCAAGACCGCGTTTTGCGGCTCGGTCACGGGAAACGCGCAGCTGTTCCTCGCTAAGCGTGATGCCGGTGACATCGGCTCCGGCGCTCTCGGCGATATACATGGCCATGCCGCCCCAGCCGGAGCCGATTTCCAGAACACTCTGGCCCGGCTCGGTCATCAGCTTGGCGGCAATGTGCCGCTTTTTCGCGACCTGCGCCTCATAGAGGCTGATGCCGGGCGGATTGAAATAGGCGCAGGAATATTGCCAGTCCTCATCGAGAAAGAGGTCAAACAGCTTTGCGCTCAGATCATAATGGTGGGCGACGTTGCTCTTGTTGTGATTGACCGGCAGATGCATCTTGATGCGGGCGGCGATGATGCGAGCCATGCCACGCCAGATCATGCCGAAGGACAGGGCTTCGCTCAGCGTATTGCTTTTGACCAGCGCCAGAAAATCATAAATGTCGCCTTCCGCGACCTTCACGCGGCCTTCCATGTACATTTCAGCAAGCTTGAGCGCCGGATCGGCGGCAATCTCCTGCATGGCGGCTTCGTCGGTGAAGTTGAGAACCACCTTCTTTCCGGCACCATTGCCAAATGTGCGGCTGCCGCCGGGGCTGTTGACGGTCAGATCACCGTTCTTGATTATCTTTTCGAGAAGAACATGCAGAGACGACGCCATGGCACCCCCAATTGCTAAGTCTCACTTATCAATTTTGCTGACCGTATTCCTTTCGGCATAAGTTGCAAGATAGTCTTATTTCAAAAAAATTGAACGATTTCATCAAGCAAAAAGCCCTGCCGAGGTGTATGGCAGGGCCTTACTCAGAAAAATCATTTCAACCGCAGGTCAGCGCCGCTTCATGGCTTCAGCCAGGGCAGCTGCCAGTGCACCACCGGATTGCGACCCCTCGTTGCGATCTTTGGGCTTGGCTGTCGCGTGGCGCATGGCGTTTGTATTGCCCCTCTCCCGCATCGGCTGCGGCGCAGCCTCACCACCATCCTTACGCATGGTCAGCCCGATGCGCTTGCGCTTCACATCCACTTCAACGACTCGCACCTTGACGACATCACCCGCCTTGACGACCTCATGCGGGTCTTTGACGAAACGGTCGGCGAGCTGCGAGACATGCACCAGCCCGTCCTGATGCACGCCGATATCCACGAAGGCGCCGAAGGCAGCCACATTGGTAACGGTGCCTTCAAGCAACATGCCGGGTTTCAGATCGGTGATCTCGTCCACACCCTCGGCAAAGGTCGCGGTCTTGAAGCTCGGGCGCGGGTCACGGCCGGGCTTTTCCAGTTCGGCGATGATGTCCTTGACGGTCGGCAGGCCGAATTGCTCATCTATGAACTTCTTAGGGTCAAGCGACTTCAAGGTGGCGCTATCGCCCATCAGCGAGCGCAGATCGCGGCCGCAGGCGGCGACGATCTTCTTCGCCACGCCATAGGCTTCCGGGTGAACGGACGAGGCATCCAGCGGCTCCTTGCCGTTTGGAATGCGCAGGAAGCCCGCGCATTGTTCGAAGGTGCGCTGGCCGAGGCGCGGCACTTTGAGCAATTCCTTGCGGCTCGCGAATGGACCGGTCTGATCGCGATGGGCAACGATGGCATCGGCAATCGAGGCACCGAGACCGGAAACCCGCGCCAGAAGCGGCGACGAGGCCGTGTTGAGGTCTACGCCGACGGCATTCACGGCATCTTCCACGACAGCATCGAGCGAGCGGCTGAGGCGGCCCTGATCGACATCGTGCTGGTATTGACCGACGCCGATAGATTTCGGCTCGATCTTCACCAGTTCCGCCAGCGGGTCCTGAAGGCGGCGGGCGATGGAGACTGCTCCACGTAGCGAAACGTCGAGATTGGGGAATTCGGCCGCCGCCCGTTCCGAAGCGGAATAGACGGATGCGCCCGCCTCCGACACAATGACCTTGGTGGGCTTTATACCGGAAGCGGAAGCCGGCAGCTGGGCCAGAAGATCGGCCACCAGCTTTTCCGTCTCGCGGCTGCCGGTGCCATTGCCGATGGCGATCAGCTCGACATTGTGCTTGCGAATGAGCAAGGCGAGTTCCGCCTGCGCGCCGCGCACGTCGTTCTTCGGCTGGAAGGGGTAAACCGTCGAGGTGTCCAGCAGCTTGCCGGTGCCATCGACCACGGCCACCTTGACGCCGGTGCGGATGCCCGGATCGAGACCCATGGTGGCGCGCGATCCGGCGGGGGCGGCCAGCAGGAGATCCTTGAGGTTCCGTGCGAAGACGTTGATCGCCTCTTCTTCCGCCCGCTCACGCAACTCGCGCATCAGGTCGAGCGACAGCGACATGGAGAGTTTCACGCGCCAGGTCCAGCCGGCGACCTCCATCAGCCATTGATCGGCGGGGCCAGCATTGCGGATATCGAAGGCGGCGGCGATGGTGCGCTGCGCCGGCTTCACCGGTGCGGGATCGTCTGCATCGACATCGATCGTCAATGTCAGAATTTCCTCGTTCCAGCCGCGCAGCATGGCGAGCGCCCGGTGGCCCGGCACGCTTGCCCAGCGTTCGGAATGGTCGAAATAATCGGAAAATTTCTCGCCGGCCGCCTGTTTGCCATCCACCACCTTGGCGCGGAAGGTGGCGTTCTGGCGCATGTAATCGCGCAGGCGGCCAAGCAGATCGGCATTTTCCGTCATGGTTTCAGCCACGATGTCGCGCGCGCCCTCGAGCGCCGCCTTCACATCGGCCACCTCGCCCTGCACATAGGCCTCCGCCAGTTTCGCCGGATCGGCGGCGCGGTTTTCCCATATTGCTTCGGCAAGCGGCCCGAGGCCCCTTTCGCGGGCGATTTCGGCACGGGTGCGGCGCTTCGGCTTATAGGGCAGGTAGAGGTCTTCCAGCTCGGCCTTGGTGCCCGCCTGCATGATCTTGACCATCAGCTCATCGGTCATCTTTCCCTGCCCGCTGATGGAATCGACGATGGAAGAGCGACGTGCATTGAGTTCGCGCAGATAGACAAGGCGTTCGGAAAGCGTGCGCAGCTGGGTATCGTCAAGCCCTCCCGTCACTTCCTTGCGGTATCTGGCGATGAAGGGAACGGTCGCGCCCTCGTCCAGCAGGGTCACCGCCGCCTTTACCTGATCGGGGCGGGCGTTGATTTCGGAGGCGATGAGCGTGGCGAGGCGGGCGTTGTCTGCGGTCATATGGGTCTCTGCTGTCATATCTGGAGCGGCGACCATAATGTCTGATTGTGGCGTGACAACAAGAGGCGACAACGATTCCACAGGAAAGGCTGACTTCAGGGGAAAGACAGGCAATTCATCGTAGTGACCGCGGCGTCTCGAAAAGCGATTTCTGATGCAGAACGGCACCATCCGCACACCGTCACCCCGGACTTGATCCGGGGTCCAGTGCGATCAAGTCCTTGATCGCTTAAGACTCTTTCACGGCGCAGACGCGCCGTGGCTGGATGCCGGATCAAGTCCGGCATGACGGAGGAGGGATTTGCAGCCTCTATTCGCAGGCTAAACGCGCGGCAATCGCCACATATTCGTCTTGACCTTTCGCCCCCCTGCCCTTAACGCCCCTGACACAAGGTTACTGGCGAATTTGCAGGGATATTGACCATGAAAGTTCTGTTGATCGGTTCCGGCGGACGCGAACATGCGCTGGCGTGGAAAATCGCCCAGTCTCCCCTGCTTGATGCGCTCTACGCAGCCCCCGGCAATCCCGGCATCGCCGACCATGCGAGGCTAGTGGAGCTGAACGTGGAAGATCATGCTGCCGTCATCGCCTTTGCGAAAGAAAAGGCAATCGACTTCGTCGTCATCGGCCCGGAAGCGCCGCTGGTCGCCGGTCTGGCGGATGACCTGCGTGCCGCCGGCATCGCCACTTTCGGGCCATCGAAAGCGGCAGCCCAGCTGGAGGGTTCCAAGGGTTTCACGAAGGATCTCTGCGCGCGCTACGATATTCCGACCGGCGCTTACCAGCGTTTCAAATCCGCAGAGCCGGCCAAGGACTATGTCCGCGCACAGGGTGCGCCCATCGTCATCAAGGCCGACGGGCTTGCCGCCGGCAAGGGCGTGACCGTGGCCATGACGGAAGCGGAAGCGCTCGCCGCGATTAACGACTGCTTCGACGGCGCTTTCGGCGCGGCCGGCGCCGAAGTGGTGGTGGAGGCCTTCCTCGATGGCGAGGAAGCGAGCTTCTTCTGCCTTTCCGACGGCAAGACCGCGCTGGCGCTCGCCACCGCGCAGGATCACAAGCGCGTCGGCGATGGTGATACCGGTCCGAATACGGGCGGCATGGGTGCCTATTCGCCCGCCCCCGTAATGACCGCGACCATGGTGGAGCGCACCATGAAAGAAATCATCGAGCCGACGATCTCGGGCATGGCGAAAGATGGTAATCCCTTCTCCGGCGTGTTCTTTGCTGGACTGATGATCACCGCCAAGGGCCCGGAACTCATTGAATACAACGTGCGCTTCGGCGATCCAGAATGCCAGGTGCTGATGATGCGCCTGAAAAGTGATCTGCTGCCCATCCTCTACGCCACGGCCACTGGCACACTGGACAGGGTTGACGCGGAATGGCGCGACGAGGCTGCGCTGACCGTCGTCCTGGCTTCCAAGGGTTACCCCGGCGCATACGACAAGAACACGCCGATCGCGCATATTCCTGAAGCGAGCGAAGAAGCGAAGGTGTTCCATGCCGGCACTGCGTTGAAGGGCGACAGGCTGGTGGCTACGGGTGGCCGCGTGCTGAACGTTACCGCCCTTGGAAAGACCGTGACGGAGGCGCAGGCCCACGCCTATGCGCTGGCGGACAGGGTGGAGTGGGAAAACGGCTTTTGCCGGCGCGATATCGGCTGGCAGGCTGTGGCGCGCGAAAAGGCCTGATTTTTAGATCAAACGGGCCGGCAACGAATATTTCGTTCAATTTTTACCAAGTTTGCTGACCCGATGGAAACGAAACGCCGGTAATACTTGCCCGAACATGGAATGGCGCACTTTGCCCGGATCAAGAGGCGGCGCCGTTATTTGGGGGCTTTTTCGATGCGGCGTCTTCTTCTGACAGCGATTGTCGTGCTGACCGGCGGGTCTGCCTTGGCGTCTTCCATCGAATATATCAACGGTGTTCATACCACCAATGGCAGCTTCATCCGTCGCGACTGCACGGGTTGCCAGCAGGTCAAGGAGAAAACCGCGGCGCAGGTTTACAGCATTCCTTCCATAGAACCCGGGACCCAGCACACGGAAATGCGGGAAGTGGATGGCAAACAGACGCTGGTGCGCACGGAAGCATGGCTTGGCGGCGCGCCCGTGACTTTTGTCAGCACCAATCCGGCATGGATGCCGAAGGAAGCGTCTGGCACCGCAATCGCCACCTATGACGACGCGGAGCCCACGGCGCACACGCAGGAAACCGCTGCGACGCCCGGCGGCATAGACATGACGACCACCACTGCGGCTACGAAGGAAATTTCGAGTACCGGTGCGGCGGCCCCCTCACGCGCGTCTACCTTGCCCGCTCCGACCAACTTCCCGGACTTCCAATTGCGCGGCAACTAACCCGCGGGTTGGATGACAAATGTCAAACAATCGCGTCCGCGCTGTATTTTTAAAGGCCATCAGCAACCATTTGGGGAATTAAAAATCCCCGAGAGGTTATTCCGCCGGCTGGCGTGATAAAGCTTCCACTAATTAAATATTTCTTCAAATTTTTGGCTGCTAAGTCATCTCATGGTGCAATGCAGCACAGCATGAGGCCTTGGGCGGATACCGCTCTTCGGGCCCTTCCCGGCGCATCATGCGCTTCTCCCTTTTCCGAAACACCGGCAGCGCGCGGCAAAGCGAGGCGCGCGAGGCCAAACGCTTGTGAGCGCCCATGAAGAACCTTTCCATTTCCCGTCAGTTGATCGTTCTCGTAGTGGCCCTGATGGCCGCCTTCGCCGTGGCAACCTTCTACCAGCTCAAGTCCGCCACCGACGCGATCTATGAGGAACGCTACGGAATGCTGCGGACTCAGGTGCAGTCGGCCATCTCCATCCTGCAATCCTTCCACGACAAGGAAAAGGCCGGCACCCTTTCGCGCGACGAGGCCATGAAGCAGGCTTATGCCACCGTCAGCGCCATACGCTTCACCCCGGATGGCTACCTCTTCGGTTATGATTACGATGTGACGATGAAGTTCCATCCCGATGCCAAGCGCGTCGGCGAGAACTTCAAGGGCAAGCCTGACAGCAAGGGTTTCGCTTATCGTGACGAGCTGGTGCGGCTTGGTCGCAATGGCGGCGGCCAGACGGATTTCTACGGCCCGAAGCCCGGCATGGAAGGCAATGACTACGCCAAGAGCTCCTATGCACTTGCCTTCGAACCCTGGCAGGTGGTGGTCGTGACCGGCGTTTACATCGATGATCTGAACGCACAGGTGCGCGGCGAGGTGATGAAGGCGCTATCCATCGGCGCGTTGATCTTCGTGCTGGCGCTTGCAGCCGCTTTCTATGTCATCCGTGGTATCTCGAAGCCCCTCGGCGATATTCACCGCGCGCTTGGCGAAGTCGCCAATGAAAACGTCTCGCTCGCCATTCCCCATACTGTCCTCACCAACGAAGTGGGCATGATGGCGAAGGCTACTGCCTCGCTTCAGGACAAGGTACGCGAGCGCCATGCCATGCAGCGCCGTGAGGAAGAACAGCAGCAACAGCTCAATGCCGAGCGCCAGAACAACCTCGACATGCAGCGCGACGAGGCAGAATTGCAGGCGCGTGTGGTCGCCACCATCGGCGAGGCGCTGGAAAAGCTGGCCGGCGGCGATCTGACCGTGCGCTGCGGCGACCTCGGCAACCGTTACGCAACGCTGCGCGACAATTTCAACGAGGCCCTGACCCATCTCGATGCCGCCATGGCCAAGGTAAATTCCAAGAGCATCGACATTGGCGGCTCAAAGGAAGAAATCCGCAAGGCCTCCAACGAGCTATCGCAGCGTACCGAACGGCAGGCTGCCAATCTGGAAGAGACCTCCGCAGCACTTGACGAACTGACCGTTGCGGTGCGCCAGACGGCGGAAGGGGCAGCTGACGCCGCCAAGCGTGTCACCACCGTCAGCTCGGAAGCCATGCGCAGCGACCGTGTGGTGGAAGAAGCGATCATGGCGATGAGCGGCATCGAGCAGTCTTCCGACCAGATTTCCAACATCATCGGCGTGATCGACGATATCGCCTTCCAGACCAACCTTCTGGCACTGAATGCTGGCGTCGAAGCTGCTCGCGCGGGTGAGGCTGGCAAGGGCTTTGCCGTGGTAGCGCAGGAAGTGCGCGAACTCGCACAGAAATCCGCGGCTGCCGCCAAAGAGATCAAGGACCAGATCGCCCGCTCTTCCGCCCAGGTGGAAAATGGCGTGCGGCTTGTGGGCGAGGCCGGCGATGCACTGAAGCGTATCTCCGACCAGATCAAATCCGCTAACGAGATCGTCAGCAAGATCGCCCACTCGGCAGCCGAGCAGGATACGACGCTGCGCTCGATCTCCTCATCGCTCAACCAGCTCGACGTCGCCACCCAGCACAATGCGGCCATGGCGGAAGAAACCACGGCTTCGGCGGAAGCGCTTGCCGTGGACACCGAAGAACTGCTGAACCTCATCCGCGGCTTCCGCGTGTCGTCCGGTCACCAGCTTCATGCCATGGCGCATGAGCTGCGCATGGCGGGGTGATACGCCGCAAGACTATCGATGAACAAAGGCGCCGGGGAACTCCGGCGCTTTTCTTTTAACGGGTCAGCATATCCAGCCTGTCGATATCGGCAGGTGAAAAAACGGCAATACCGGCTTTTTCGAGCAGCGCCGCCGTCACCCCATTGCCCGCATGTTTGACGCCAGAAAACGAACCGTCATAGATCGCAACCGATCCACAGGACGGGCTGCCGTCGATCAGAAGCGCGTATGTGCAGGCATTGGCCCTCGCAAAGGCCAGCGCCCTTTCTGCGCCGGCAATGAATTGCGCCGTGACATCGCCGCCGGTCACCTCTAGCACGCGGGCGCGGCCCTCCAGCACATCGAGACCGGAGGCACGATCTTCGATTTCCGCCGGCGGGCGCGGCACGGGCATACCGCCCGCCATCTCCGGACAGATCGCCACCAGCCTGCCTTCGCTGCGCCAGCGGTCGATCGCCGGGTGGAAGAAGGGCTTGCCTCTGCCGTCGTAACGGACAGGTTGGCCGAGGAGGCAGGCGCTGATGAGGATTTTGGAGGTGGGGTGGGTCAATGGGAAGTTATCCTGCGGGAGTTGAGGCTGTGGCTTAACCCCTCTGCCCTGCCGGGCATCTCCCCCTCAAGGGGGAGATCGGCGAGAGGCATGCTCCCCCTCTTCCCGAAACGTTCAACGTGGTTGAGAGCTCGCCACAAGTCGATCTCCCCCCTTGAGGGGGAGATGTCCGGCAGGACAGAGGGGGGTGAACCGCGCACACTGACATGTACGGCTACCCCAACCCTATCACCCCGTTATCTTCGAGAAATCCGCAACCGTGCCAGTTGCCTCGCGAATGGCCTTCAGCAACGCCAGACGGTTGGCGCGGATGGCCGCGTCCTCGTCATTGACGAGCACATCTTCGAAGAATTTATCGACGGGTGCGCGAAGCGTCGAAAGCGCCTGCATGGCAGAGCGGAAATCTTCGCCGTCAACAGCCTTCGCGGCATCGGCAGACGCGGTCTTGATCGCCGCATAGAGCGCCTTTTCGGCATCGAGCTTCAACAACTCTTCCGAAACGCCATCCGCCACCACAGTCCCCTTCTTCTCCTCCGCGGCCAGAAGCTGGGTGGCGCGCTTGGCGCCTGCCAGAAGGTTGCGGCCATCCTCGCCGGTGATGAAGGCGGTGAGCGCTTCGACACGGCGGGCGATCATCAGCAGGTCGTCGGATTCCGGCGTCAGGACGGCGTCGATCAGATCGTAACGCGCGCCGAGATCGCGCAGATAGACCTTCAGGCGGTCGTGGAAGAAGGAGAGAAGGTCGGGGTCCTTGGCAACGCTCAGCAAAGGCAGGCGCACGTTTTTCTCAAGCAGAATACGCACCACACCCAGCGCCGCACGGCGTAGCGCGAAGGGGTCCTTCGAGCCGGTGGGCTTCTCATCGATGGCCCAGAAGCCGATGAGGGTGTCGAGCTTGTCGGCTAGAGCGACCGTGATCGCCACCTTATCGGCCGGCAGGCGGTCGGAAGGGCCTTGCGGTTTGTAGTGATCTTCGATGGCGGCGGCGACGCTTTCGTTTTCGCCCTGAAGCGCCGCATATTTGCGGCCCATCAAGCCCTGAAGCTCGGGGAATTCGCCGACGGCTTCGGTGCGCAGGTCGGCCTTGGCCAGAACAACGGCGCGGTCCACCAGCGCGGCATCGGCGCCGACGATCGGGGCCAGCGTCTTCGCCAGGTCGCGGATGCGGGATACGCGCTCGCCCTGCGTTCCGAGCTTGGCGTGAAAGGTGACGTTGAGCGCATCGAGCTTCGCCATGCGCTGGTCGAGGGGCTTTTTAAGATCGAGGCCGAATTTTGCAGCCGAGTCCTTCAGCGTCTCAAGATCGGGCAGATCACCCTGGTCACGGGTCCAGAAATGGCGGGCATCGGACAGGCGCGCGCGCACGACCTTGCCATTGCCGTGGATGATTTCCTTGCCGCCATCACTCGCTTCGATGTTCGAGACAAGGATGAAGCGGTTGGAAAGGCCCTCTTCCGCACCCTGGTTGCGGGTGACGAAACACTTCTGGTTGGTCTTGATGGTGAGGCGGATGATTTCTGCGGGGATTTGCAGATAGTCCTCTTCGAAAGTGCCCATCAGCACCTGCGGCCATTCGACCAGGCCGGAAACTTCTTCCAGCAGGCCTTCGTCTTCCACAAGGTCGAGGCCGTTGGCGAAAGCGAGGTCCTTGGCGTCGTGCAGGATGATGTCCTTGCGGCGCTCGGCATCGAGAATGACCTTCGCCTTTTCGAGGCTCGAGACATAATCCTCGAAACGGCGCACGGTGATCGGACCCGGCGCATGGAAACGATGGCCATAGGTGACGTTACCGGCAACGATACCATCGATGGCAAACGGGATGACCTGCGTTTCATCGTGTTCGGGGCCGAACAGGCAGACAATGGATTGCAGCGGCCGCACCCAGCGCAGGCTTTCCGAACCTTTGCCTTCGATACCGGCATAGCTGGAGCCTTTCGGCATCGAAGCGGGGCCGGAGCGCATGGATTTCGGCCAGGGGAAAGAGCGGATGATGCCGGGCATCACCTCGGCGATGATCTCTTCCGCCGGACGGCCCGGCTTGTTGATGATGGCGATGTAGAAATCACCCTTCTTCGGATCGGAAACAACCTGCGCTTCCGAGATATCGTTGAGGCCCGCGCCACGCAGAAAGCCTTCGATGGCCTTTTCATTGGCATCGGTGCGCGGACCCTTCTTTTCCTCACGCACATCGGCCGAGCGGGCGTTGAGGCCACGAATATCCAGCGTCAGGCGACGCGGTGTCCAATATTCACGCGCACCTTCATAGGTCAGCCCTCTCTCCACCAAGGCATCGGTGACGAGTTTCTTCAGATCGCCCGCCGCCTTGCGCTGCATGCGGGCAGGGATTTCCTCGGAGCGAAGTTCAAGCAGAAGATCGGGCATGGGATAAGGACTTTAATCTGTTGCAAAAGAGTGTCGCGGACTTAGCAAGACCAGCGGCAAAAGTCACCAGCTATCGCTTAAATTACCGCGGCAGGCATCACCAGCCGCCGCCACCGCCACCGCCGCCGCCAGAGCCGGAAAAACCGCCCCCGCCCCCGCCTGAGAAGCTGGAGCCGGAAGAGCTGACAGGCTGCGGAATGGTGGAGGCGATTGTGCTTGCCATAGAGGTTGAGAACCCGCCGATCCTGTCGCCAAAGCTGCCGTAATTGCTGCCCAGGTACCAGCCGGGCACATAACTTGCCGCGGCGGCACCGGCAGCGGCGGTCGCGAGCCAGGTCTCGAACGTACGGCTCCAGGGCTTTTCGACGCCGAGCGCCACGGCATAGGGCAGCAGCGTTTCGAAATGTTGCGGCGACATGGCCGGCGCGCCCGCCATGTTCATCCGGTCCTTTTCGGCCAGCGTCAGATAGGTCCGCAGGCCTTCGATGCCATCCATCAGCTTGCGACCGAGCGGCGTCGGTGCGCCCATCAGAAACAGGAACAGCGCATTGGTGAGCACGATTCCGCCTATGGCAGCGAGCGCCAGTGACTTGGTGTCATGTGTAACGTCAAGCAGGATTTGCGTGGCGATGCCGCCAATGGCCGAAAAGGCCACGAAACCGGCAAAGGCGAGCATGACGATGCCGCCGATCCGCTTGCGCAGCGGCGCGCCGCGCGAAAACTGCCGGCCGATGCCAATCGAAAGGATGCTGAAAAAGAAAGCAAAAAAGCCAAAGACCAGCACAGCGGCGATGGCGCTCTCATCCAGATCGCCGAAGACCAGCGTCGCAACGATGAGGGCGAGGCTGAGGAAGATACCGAAGACGGTGTAGCCGGCATTGCTGCGGTAATACTTGCCGCGATGTTCTTTCTCTATAGCTGCGCGAAACTGTTTGCCGACCTTCTCGACCTCCGCCCCATGGGCCTTGTCGATGGTTAGTGTCTCCCCCGGCCCACCGATGGAGGAAAGCAGCGTCTTCTGTCCCGTCGGCAGGTTGTCGGCCGTCGCCTTTTGCGTGCGGCGGATGACGATGGCGTTCTTCAGGTCCTCCAGAACCACATAACCTTTTACGGCCAGATCAAGTGCCGAAGCGGAAAGCGCCGTCCAGCCCGCGCCGGAAAAACCGCGGTTATCGACGTAATTGACCAGCGCCGGGGAAAGTCCATCCGGCGCGTCCCAGCGCGGCACGACGACGCCTTTTGCCGGGTCGCGGCCCACGGCGAACCAGGCTCGCAGATAATAGAGGAGCACGACGAAGAGACCGCCGCCCGAAAGGAGGATGGCGAGATTGTCCCGCAGCCACCACCCCGCCTCCTGCGTGGTGTCAGGAGCCGCTATAGCCCCCTTGGGCAGTTTCACCGCAACCGTCATGCCCTCGCCCACCGAAAAGGGGCGAGTGGAAGCGAAGAAAACCTCGTTGCCCTCACTGAGGATGCGGGCGTCCTTGCCTTTTGCGCCAAGCGGACCGGTGAAGACGGCGGTATCCGTCGCCTTGATACCATCAGGCAACGTGATGGTGGCGGAAATCTCGCCCATGGGAAATTGCCAGCCATTGCCGGTAACATTCCAGGTCAGCTCGTCATAGTCGCCGAAATAACGGATCTGCCTCGCGGTGGTGTAGGTGATCTGGAAGATATGCTCGCCCGTCGGCAACATCCTGTCGGCGCTGCCGGTATAGATGCGGATGCCGCCATCGATGGTTTCGGTGCGCCAGTTCTCGGGCGCACCATCGCGCTCCACCGAAACGACGCTGAAATCCACCTTGGTGCGGCGGTTATTCGCATCCAGCGCATAAAGCGGGAAATCGCGGAAGATACCGCGCTTGATGTTCTGGCCTTCGGCGCGGGCGGTGATGGTTTCCGTCACCGTCAGCTTTCCGTCTCGCGCAACCTCGATGACGGAATGATACGAACGGATGAACTCTTCCGCGAAAGCCGGGAAGGCCGCGCCCAGGAAGACGAACAGCGCGAGAAATCTTGCGGCGATGGTCTTCACGGGTGATTTCTCCTTAAGTGAATGGAGCGTTTCCGGTTTCAGAATACAGTCATTGCCGTCATACCGGGCTAGACCCGGTATCCAGCAGCCGCGCGTCTGCGCGGCTTGAAGAGTCTTTCGCGATCAAGGACTTGACCGCACTGGATTCCGGCTCAGGGCCGGAATGACGGAAAACCAATACCGTTCTTCTAATGCTGCGGCTCGGCAGCGCTTTCCTTTTCGGTATAGTCGACGCCGAGCGAGGCGAGGGCCTTCCAGTAACCGGGATAGGTCTTGGCCACGCAGGCCGGGTTCTGGATGGCAATGCCGCCGATCTTCAGTGCGGCCAGCGCAAAGCTCATGGCGATGCGGTGGTCGGCGAAAGTGTCGATGGAGGCCTTGACCGTTTGGCCCGCAAGCGAGGGATCGGGATGCACGATCAAGTCGTCGCCTTCCTCATGCGCCAGACCATCGCGGATTTCGTTGAGGCCGAGTGAGACGGCGCGGATTCGGTCGCATTCCTTGACGCGCAGATTGGCGATGCCGACGAAACGCACCGGCGTTTCATTAAAGGCGGCGAGAACCGCAATGGTGGGAATGGCATCCTGCATCTGCGAACCGTCGATTTCAGCGGGCAGGTGGGGAAACTGCGCCATGACCTCATGGGCCTTGGCATCCGGCTGGGTGAACTTATCGGCCGGCGTGCCGATATCGATGGCACCGCCGGTCAAAAGCTCAGCGCCCCAGAGATAGGTGGCGGCCGAGGCATCCGGCTCGATGTGGAAATCGGTTGCCGTGTAGCCGGTCGGATGCACGCGCCAGATGGCGTTGCTGACCCGCTCCACCTTCGCACCGAATGCTTCCATGGCTGAGGTGGTGAGATCGATGTAGCCCTTCGCGCCGATTTCCTCACCTTTGAGGATGATATCGACAGGCTTGTTGCCGCAGGCGGCGGCCATCAGAAGTGCGGACACATACTGGCTGGAAAGATTGGCGTCGATCGTGACGCTGCCCTTCGGGAAGCCAGTACCCTTGCCGCAGACGGTGACGGGCGGGCAGCCGGTCGGCGCCTCCGCCTCAACGCCGAGGGAGCGCAGGGCTTCCACCAGCGGCATGATCGGGCGTTTGCGCATATGCTCGTCGCCATCGATGATGACGGCGCCATCCACAAGGGCGGCAGCGGCGGTGAGAAAGCGGGTGGCTGTGCCGGCATTGCCGAGGAAAAGCGGCTTTTCCGGCTGATGCAACCCACCTGAACTCTCCACCACGAAGGTGGTGGCGTCAGGCTCGGTTACCTTGACACCCATCTCACGCAGCGCTTCTGCCATGTAAAGCGTATCGTCGCTTTTCAGCGCGCCCGTGAGACGGCTTTTGCCCTTGGCAAGCCCGGCCAGCAGAAGTGCACGGTTGGTAATGGATTTGGAACCGGGCGGCTCCACCTTGCCGGAAAGCGGGTGGCCGGGCGGGGTGATGGTCAGTTCGATCATGATCGTCGTCTTGTCAAAGTATGCGGCGCAAAGCCGGGCTATCGGAATATCGGCGGGAATTTGTGAGCCGGTGCTTAGAACTTCACCGTCGGCACGGCGCGGTCGGCCGGGTTGTCGATCTCGAAATAGGGCGCCTTGGCAAAACCGAACTGCCCCGCCACGAGATTGGACGGGAAGCTCTCCACCTTGACGTTAAGATCGCGGGCAGCGCCATTGTAATAACGGCGCGACATCTGGATCTCGCTTTCGATGGTTTCGAGCGAGCGCTGCAATTCCAGAAAGTTGGAGTTGGCCTTGAGGTCGGGATAGGCTTCGGCAAGTGCAAAAAGCTTGCCGAGCGCCTGCGACAGCAGCCCTTCCGCCTGGGCGCGGCCTTCAACGTCTCCCGCCGGTACGGCCTGCGCCCGGTTGCGCAGGTTGATCACCTCCTCGAAGGTGCTCTTTTCATGGGCCGCGTAACCCTTTACGGTCTCGATGAGGTTGGGGATGAGATCAGCGCGGCGCTTCAGCTGCACGTCGATGCCCGACCACGCCTCTTCCTTCATCTGCCGCGCCTTGACGAGACCGTTATAGATGAAGACGACATAAAGCGCGATTGCCGCGATGATTGCCAGCGTGATGAACATGAATTGCGATTCCCAGCTTCGTTGCGCGCACGATAACCGCTCATTACCGCAAAGTCATGGGGCTTCGCTCATTCTGTCCGCTTTTGGCGGAACGGACCCGCTGCAGGAAGCAGCGCCCGTTATTTATAAAAGACGGTACAATATAATTTCAGGCCGGATACCTTACGGACAAAAAGAGTATAGGAGGCAAGCCTGTAGCCTCGCTCAGCCCAATATTCCTTGTTTCCCTCCAGATGATTCCAGCCGTCTATGACCCAGTCGAGCATTTTCGTATTGCGCGTGTAGTGCATGCGGACGAGCGCGCTGCCCACATCGAGAGAGCGCTGGCCGCTATCCTTGCACTCCATGCGGGTGACGATCATTCCAAAAGAACGCAGCTTGTCGGCGCGGGCAAAGGCATCGTTGCCGCTCATCCAGTCTGTCGTTTCCGCAGCCGCGCCATTACCGAGAACGCATCCGAGTGTAAGCACATATAGAAAACAGAAATTTCTAATATTATTCACGGTTAAACCCATTGCCCTATTCAGCCATACGAATCCACACAAAATAAAAGGCCGTCAAGAACGGCCTTTCAAATCATCAAAGTTAGACAAGAGCTTACCGCTAAAAATCAAGCGGCCCTGTTCCAGTTCAGCCCGCCCGCATCCGTCAGCAGGAAAGCTTCGCCGCAGGCTTTGGCCAGCGTGCGCACGCGCAGGATATAGCTTTGACGTTCCGTCACCGAAATCACGCCGCGCGCATCCAGAAGGTTGAAGACGTGGCTGGCCTTGATGCACTGATCATAGGCCGGGAACACGCATTTGTGCAGGCGCTGATTATCGTTGTCACCGGGCGCACCGGCAGCGAGAAGCGCCTGGCATTCCTTTTCGGCGTCGATGAAATGACGATGCAGCATGGCTGTATCGGCGAATTCGAAGTTGTGGCGGGAATATTCCTGCTCGGCCTGCAGGAAGACGTCGCCATAGGAAATCTTCTCTTCGCCCTCGCGGCCGTTGAAGTTCAGGTCGTAGACATTGTCGACGCCCTGGACATACATGGCGAGGCGTTCCAGACCATAGGTCAGTTCGCCCGCGACCGGCGAGCATTCGATGCCGCAGACCTGCTGGAAGTAGGTGAACTGCGAGACTTCCATGCCATCGCACCAGCATTCCCAGCCGAGGCCCCACGCGCCAAGCGTCGGGCTTTCCCAGTCGTCTTCGACGAAGCGCACGTCATGTAGCAGAGGGTCGAGGCCGATGGCCTTCAGAGAACCGAGATAGAGTTCCTGCAGGTTTGAAGGGTTGGGCTTCAGGATGACCTGATACTGGTAATAATGCTGCAGACGGTTGGGGTTTTCCCCGTAACGGCCGTCCGACGGGCGGCGCGAGGGCTGCACATAAGCGGCCTTCCACGGCTTCGGCCCAAGTGCGCGCAGAGTGGTGGCCGGATGGAACGTACCCGCGCCCACTTCCATATCGTAAGGCTGCAGCACCGCGCAGCCCTTGTCGGCCCAGTAATTATGCAGCGTCAGGATCAGCGCCTGAAAGGAACGCTTCGGGTTCATATGGTCGGGAACATCGGTCATTGCAGTCATCGCGGTGTTAGGAGGACAAGTAAGCATTGACTTACTTCGGATGCGGACTGGTGCCACGGCATGGCCTGAGGGTCAAGGTTTTATGCGAAGCGGCGATCAGCCCACGGCCTCGGCACGTTGACCACCGATGCCACGGTCTGCGAATTTCCTGAGAAGCCTGATCACCGGTTTTTCAAACAGGAGATGTGCTGCAACCGAGACAGCCAATGCCGCAAAAACAACCACGATCCCCGCCGTAGGGCCCGGCGCTATGATCTTGTAGACCACGGAAATAACCAGCCCGTGCAGGAGATAAAGCGCATAGGAGGCGTCCCCGATGATTTCAAAGGGCTTCAGCCACGCGATGGGCCAGCCACCCGCTCTTTCGATCCACACACAGCCCGCCACCAGCAGAACGGCTGGCACGCCCCAGTTCGCGATGCGCAGAAGGCCGGATTGCTCACCGATACCGGCCGCGAAAGCGAAGCCGACAAAAGAAAGCACGAGGGCCGCAGCGCCGCTGCGCACGCCCGCAAAGGCAATCTGCGACAGGAGAAGACCGGCGAGGAATTCCAGCAGCAGCGGCGAGGCCCAGATCTGCATAAAGGGAGACTGCCAGTCCGCCAGTTGCCCCAGGCAGACCATGCCCGTCAGGACAATGATCGTCACGGAAATGGGCGCGCGCAGTGCAAGACCCAACGCAAAAACGAGATAAAAGAACATCTCCATATTCAACGTCCAGCCCACCATCACGAGAGGCGTGACCTGGCCCGAAGCATCCGCATAAGGGATGAACAGCAAAGATTTCCAGAGATGGTCCATGGTAAAGGTGAATGTGGAAAACACGCCTGCCAGCGCGCCAAGACACATGAGCAATGTAACGGCCCAGTAGAGCGGCACGATACGGAAAAGCCGATGACGCAGGAATTTGGTGGGTGTCGCCTTATCGCCGACCATGCCCATCACAAATCCCGATATTACGAAAAACACATCCACCCCGGCGGCGCCTATCGTCAGAGGAGCCCCGACAATGTGAAAAAACATGACGGAAAGCGCGGCGACCGCCCGCAAAAACTGAATGGAATGAACTTTTTGCAAAACTACCCCGTCCGGCTGCGCAATGCGAGGCTTCCGCCGGATTAGGCCGAAGCAAAGCAGATCACCCTAAAATTTGTGGATCACTAATCGCACAATCGGGACGAAAATACTCGGCGAATTTCAGGGCTGTCCCGAAAAGCTGATTTTTGGGTTAACCCCCAATCCTTCTGGACTGGCAAACGAGATTGTCCGGGATGACTGCGCCTTACGCCTCATCCTCACGCTTCACGCGGTACTCCCCCGTCTCGGGATCCTTGATCAGCGTGCCGATCGCTCCGGTCTCGCGTTCCTTCTCGCGCTGTTTCGATTTTGCCGAGAGCTTTTCCGCATCGCGAACGAAGCGGCGGTAGAGGATGATGGCCCCCACCACCAGAAGAATGATTGTAATAAGCTGCGCCATAAGGCTTTATTCCCGCGACATCATAGACCGAAACGCGACCACAATGCCTTTTCTTCGGCGACCTCCGCAAGACCCGCGACGGCGCCCGCCGCCAGCCTTGGGGTGTCGAGGCCAAACGCAGCATTCACACCAGGTACTTTTTTACCGAACAAAGTCCGCCCGCCGCTGACGAGCTGGAGCTTGACCTTTTCACCATAACGGCGGCGCAGAACCTCGCGCATGTCACCCAGCCCATCGATCAAGCCAAGGTCGAGGCCACGCATGCCGGTCCAGAACAGACCGGAGAAGATCGCCTCGTCGCCCTTTAACTTGGAGCCGCGGCGCATCTTGACCATATCAATGAAAACATTGTGGATTTCGACCTGTAGCGACTTCAGGTAATCGATGTCGCCTTCCTTTTCCGGCTGGAAGGGATCGAGAATGACCTTGTTCTCGCCGGCTGTATAAACGCGCCGCTCCACACCGATCTTCTTCAACATTTCCGGAAAACCGAAGCCGCCGGAGACGACGCCGATCGAACCGACGATTGAGGTGGGGTCGGCGATGATCTCGTCGCCGGCAAGAGCGATCATATAGCCGCCCGAGGCCGCGACGTCCTCCACGAAGATGAGGGCTTTCTTGTCCTTTTCCTCGGCAAGCTGGCGGATACGGTTATAGATCATCCGCGCCTGCACCGGCGAACCACCGGGCGAATTGAGCGAAATGGCGACGGCCGGAGCATCCTTGACGGCGAAGGCCTTTTCGAGAAGCGGCGCATAGGAAGCGAGATTGAGGGCGGGGCGGAACTGGTTGCCGCCGGCCATGATCGCGCCATGCATGCGCACCACGGGAATGACGAGCTCTTTTTTACGAAAGCGTTTCGGCACAAGAAGCTTCAGCAAACCCACCAATCAATCCTCACAGCAATGACTTCATCGACACGGATGTATGTATCGCCGGGCAAAACACAATGGCATGCGGCTGGCGTCACGGTGATTTTATAAGCCGGGTCTGATTGCCCTTACATTACGGGAATAGGCGGCGCGACCATTGTTGAGGTCATCCACGAAAGGGGTAAAGGCGTGGCTGCCGGTCTCGTGCATGATAAGCGGCGCGCGAAAAACCAACCGCGCGCGCGAACCCTTGATGGCGGTGACGAGCATTCGTACCGCATCCTCACCGGGACGTGGATGGATGAGGGTGATTTCCAGGCCGCCAAAACGGCTGCCGCAGGCAGCAATGATTTCCGCCACCGATTGCGGCCGCGCAATCAGGGAAAGTTGCCCGCCTGATACCATGATCGCGCCCGCAGTCCTGATCCAGTCTTCGAACAGGCCGTCCGTCATCGCGTGGGCCTCGGCCTTCAGAGCATCCGGCGTGCGGCGGTCGCCCGCATCATTATAGGGCGGATTCATGATGACGTGATGGAAATGATCGTCCGGCAAACCCGCTTCCACACGGGCTTTCGCGCGCAGCGTCACATCCGCTTCGCGCACCTCGACGCGGGCCGAAAAGGCTGCATTGTCAAGCAGTTCCAGACTGCGGCGGGCAAATTGCGCCATTTCCGGCGAGCGCTCATAGAGCGTCACCCTGGCCTTTTCGAGCCGCGCCGCAACCGCCATGCCGGCGGCACCGGCACCCGCACCCAGATCGGCAATCCGGCAGGGGCGGTCATCCGCCACCAGCGAAGCCAGAAGCATGGCGTCCATGCCGGCCCGATGCCCCCTGCCCTTCGGCTGGATGATATGAAACCGGCCCCGATGAAAGGCATCGATCGTTTCGGAAATGCCGTCGTCCACCGTCGTTCAAGCCTCTTCGTTGCGCAACTCGTCGCCGAGCCCGGCATCGATGAGGATACGGCGGGCCTGAGCCGCCCTATCTTCCTCTACCAGAAACCGGCGGGGCAAAAGGCCGAGAGATCCCTCCAGAATGCTCATTGCCTGATCGGCAATGAGGCAATGGATGCCGGCATCCTTCATCAGGCTTTCGGCGAAGGAGAGCAGCACGGCATCGTTGGTACGGATCAGTTCACGCATGGATAGACCTTAAATTCCCATCTTTTTGAATGGCTAGCGGCAATTCGCCCCTTGCCGCGCAAGGCGTCAGTTTTTATTGTCGAATTCAAATTCGAACTGGAGTCCTGTCCCTTGGGCGTCGTCATACCGCTTGAAGAAAGCAAAAACAAACTCGCATCCGTCAAGCCGCTTGTCGACCTGACCCGCCCCGATATGGAACGGGTGAACCAGCTTATCCTTTCCAAGGCCGGTTCCGACGTTCAGATGATACCCGAGGTGGCCAACCACCTCATCTCGTCCGGCGGCAAGCGCCTGCGGCCGATGCTGACGCTCGCCTCGGCCTCGATGTTCGGTTACGAGGGCGACAACCACATCAAGCTCGCCACCAGCGTGGAGTTCATGCACACGGCGACGCTTCTGCATGACGACGTGGTGGATGAAAGCGATCTGCGTCGCGGAAAATCCACCGCACGCACCATCTGGGGCAACCAGGCAAGCGTTCTCGTCGGCGACTTCCTGCTTGGCCAGGCCTTCCGCATGATGGTGGATGTCGGCTCTCTCGATGCCCTCGACGTGCTCTCCACCGCCGCCTCGGTCATCGCCGAGGGTGAGGTGCTGCAGCTTTCGGTCGCCAAGAACATGGAAACGACCGAGGACGATTATCTTCAGGTGATTCGCGCCAAGACGGCTGCCCTCTTCGCCGCCGCGGCCGAAGTCGGCCCCATCGTCGCCAAGACCGACAAGGCGACCCGCAGTGCACTGAAATCCTATGGCATGAATCTCGGCCTCGCCTTCCAGCTGGTCGATGACGTCTTGGACTATGGCGGCAAGTCCGCCGATCTCGGCAAGAACACAGGTGACGATTTCCGCGAAGGCAAGATCACCCTGCCGGTCATCCTGTCCTATCGCCGCGGCACGCAGGATGAGCGTGCTTTCTGGCGCAATGCCATCGAAAATGGCGAGAGCAGCGACGATAACCTCGAAAAGGCGCTCGGCCTGATCACAAAATATAACGGCCTCGGCGATACGATAGGCCGTGCAACGCATTATGGCACCATTGCCCGCGATGCGCTTGCACCGTTGCCGCAGAGCCCCTGGAAAAATGCGCTTCTGGAAGTGATCGACTTCTGCATCGAGCGTCTGAACTGACGCCGCAGGCCAGGCGAAAGGCGGATGGAACACAGCATCCGCCCGAGGTTGCGGGCCTGACTCTCCGCGAGGCGTGATTGTGGCCGGGGCCATAATTTCTTGCGGGGTTGCTTCAAAAAAGCCATTCTGTAGTGACCAAACAATGGAAACTGATTTTTCCGTGCTTCTGCACAAAGGCAAAGGTTCCCTCATGCGGCGTAAACCAGCACTCCGTCTTCTCTGCAGCGCGGCTCTTGCCGCCGCTCTCGCAATCGGCGCGGGTGCAAGCCCCGGCTTTGCGGAGACGAAGGCGACACCGGAAGACAAGGCCGTTACGTTCGACCCCGGCAAGGTCAACACCTTCTCCGGCGCCTTCCTCGCCGGACGCAATGCCGATGTCGATCAGGATTATCCCACCGCAATTTCGCTCTACAAGAAGGCGCTGGAATTCGACCCTGCCAACTCGGAAATCCGCCAGCGGCTGATGATCGCCGAACTTCTGAGCGGCAACTTCGAAGCCGGCGCCAAGATTGCCGATTCGATGAAGGACGATACCTCGGTGGAACGCGTCACGACCATCGTGCGTGGCCTCGACGCCATCAAGGACAAGGAATTCGCCAAGGCCGAGAAAATCCTGAAATATTCCGGCCCGAACGATCTGGACCGCATGGTCAACACGCTTCTGACCGCCTGGGCGCGCGCGGGTTCCGGCAAGCCGAAGGAGGCTCTGGCGCTCGTCAACAACATGAAGGGCCCGGGCTGGATTTCGATCTTCCAGAAATACAATGCGGCAGCCATCGCGCTTGTTTCCGGCAACACCGAGGCCGCCCGCAAGAGCCTGAACGAAGCGGTAACCGACCGCGAAGGCGGAGCGACCGCCTCCGATACCTATATGCGCGCAGTGATGGCGCTCGCAAGGCTGGAGGCTTCCGCCGGCAATAAGCAGAAAGCGCTGGATGCGATCGCGGTCGGTGACACTTTCGCGCCGAATTACGCACCGCTGAAAGCGCTCCGCCAGTCCATCGAAAAGGGTGAGAAGCCGGAGCAGCAGATCACCAATGCCGTGGAGGGCGCCGCCAGCGTCATGTTCTCCATCGCCGGTGCGTTGAACCGCGAAGGCGCCGAAGAGATCGTCACGCTTTATCTGCAGACGTCGCGCGCGCTCGATCCGAAGAGCCCGGATACGCTCATTCTTCTCGGCGGACTTGCAGAAGCCATGAAGAAGCCGGAACGTGCCATCGCCTTCTATCGCGAAGTGCCGAAGGACTCGCCGATGTATCGCATCTCCGAGCTGCAGCTCGGACTGACGCTGGCGCAGACCGAAAAGGTGGAAGAGGCACGCAAACACCTCAAGTCGCTCCTCGAATCCGACCCCAAGGATATTCGTTCCTACCTCGCCTATGGCAGCGTGCTGTCCGATGCCAAGGACTACAAGGCCATGGCGGAGAATTACGACAAGGCCGTTGAAGTGATCGGCGCCGTGCCGCAGAAATCCGACTGGACGGTGTTTTTCCAGCGCGGCATCGCCTACGAGCGCCTGAAGCAATGGGACAAGGCCGAACCGAATTTCAAGCGGGCGCTGGAGCTGAACCCCGAGCAGCCGCAGGTACTGAACTATCTGGGTTATTCCTGGGTGGACAAGGGCATCAATCTCGATGAAGGCATGAAGATGATCAGTCGTGCCGTCGAGCTTCGTCCGAATGACGGCTATATCGTCGATTCGCTCGGCTGGGCGCATTATCGCCTCGGCGATTTCGACGATGCCGTGACCGAACTGGAGCGGGCAATCGAACTCAAGGCCGGTGATCCCACCATCAACGACCATCTGGGCGATGCCTATTGGCGCGTCGGCCGCAAGATCGAGGCGGTCTATCAGTGGAACCGCGCATTGATCGGCGACAGCGACGACGTGGACAAGGCCAAGGTGAAGGAAAAGATCGCCAACGGCCTGCCGCCAGTCGAAAAGGATGCCGAGAATACGGCCAAGAAGGACGTCGCGCCGCAGCCGCCGGCTCCTCCGGCCCCGGCGACCCCTGCTCCGGACAAGAAATCCTGACGCCACATGGCGATGCAGGGCATTTCCGGGGCGGCCGAGACAGTCGAGGCGGCCCCGGCCAAGGTTAATCTGGCACTCCACGTCACCGGGCAGCGGGCGGATGGCTACCATCTGCTTGAATCGCTGGTGGTGTTTACCGAAGCCGGCGACACGATCCATATCCAAGACGCCGATGTCGACAGCTTCTCCATCTCAGGACCGTTTGGCGATCTTCTACACGCCGGCGATGGCGGCGATAACCTCGTTACCCGGGCCAGAGATTTGCTGCGCAACGCGCTCGCATCAGTTGGTCAACCAGCGCCCCCGGTCGCCATTCATCTTGAAAAGAATCTGCCCGTTGCATCAGGTATAGGGGGCGGCTCGGCGGATGCGGCGGCAACGCTGCGGGCGCTTCTGCGCCACTGGCGTGCCGGGATAACACCGGATAGGATTTCGTCGATAGCGCTGAGGCTCGGTGCGGATGTGCCTATGTGTCTTGAAAGCCGATCGCTGATCGCGCGCGGCATCGGCGAGGACATCGAACCGGTCAATGACCTGCCGGAACTGTTTCTGGTGCTGGCCAACCCGCTGAAGGCGGTCTCGACGCCGGAGATTTTCCGGCGATTGCAGAACAAGGCCAACCCGCCTTTGCCGACGCCAGCCAAGGTTGGCGAGGTGACAATCGGCTGGAAGGATTTTCTCGCGGAAAGTCGCAACGATCTGCAACCGCCGGCCCAGGCGCTTCTGCCTGACATCGGCGAGATCATCGGGTTGCTGTCTGAGGAGGGCGCCACCCTTGTGCGCATGTCCGGTTCGGGGGCAACCTGTTTCGGGATTTTTCATTCCTTCGATGCCGCCCAAAACGCGGAAACATCGCTTCGGAAGAAGCGCCCAGGCTGGTATTTTCAGGCAACGCGGACCATTTGAGGGCCGGATATTTCGAGGACAAAGCCATGGCAGGCGATAGACCCTTCATTCCCCTTGGCATTGCGGTTCTGACCGTTTCGGACAGCCGCACGCTGGAGAATGACAAGTCCGGCGATACGCTGGTCGCAAGGCTGGAGGAGGCAGGCCACAGGCTCGCCGCCCGCGCCATCGTGCCTGACGACAAGACGGCGATCGCAGACACGGTGCGCGAATGGACGCTCACTGACGGCGTGGATGTGGTCATCACGACAGGCGGCACCGGCTTTACCGGCCGCGATGTGACACCCGAGGCGCTGGAACCGCTGTTCGAAAAGCGCATGGACGGGTTTTCGGCGCTGTTCCATCGCATTTCCTACGACAAGATCGGCACCGCCACCATCCAGTCACGCGCGACCGGTGGTGTGACGAATGCGACCTTCATCTTCGTGCTGCCGGGATCACCGGGGGCTTGCAAGGATGCGTGGGATGGCATCCTCAAGGCGCAACTCGATTATCGTCATCTGCCGTGTAATTTCGTGGAAATCATGCCGCGGCTGGATGAGCATTTGAAGCGTGGGGCTGGTGGGGTTTAGGGCACTTGATCGAGGGTGCGTGGGGCTTTACCCCCCTCTGCCCTGCCGGGCATCTCCCCCTCAAGGGGGGAGATCGGCAAGAGGCGCTACCGTCACTTTATCCGTAAGCGTTGAGATGAGCGAAATCTCACCACGAGTCGATCTCCCCCCTTGAGGGGGAGATGCCCGGCAGGGCAGAGGGGGGGAAAGCCCCACCCACTTTCGGTTCGCTCTAAATTGACAGTTGACGCCTGTCCGCCTCCCCCACCGGCGAGAAGAACAGCTGCCCGCTCAAAACCCATCACCCCAGATACTTCCTGAAAAACTCCACCGTCCGCCCCCAGGCGAGATCAGCAGCCGCCTTGTCATAGCGCGCCGCGGAGGTATCGTTGTTAAAGGCATGGTTGACGCCGTCATAGACGAAAATCTCGAAGGTCTTGCCGTTCTCCTCCAGCGCCTTCTTGTAAGCATCGATGCCGGCATTGATGCGCTCATCGAGACCGGCATAATGCAAAAGCAGCGGTGCCTTTATGGCCGGCACATCGGCCGCCGGGACCTGCTGACCGTAATAAGCGACGCCGGCATTCAGGCCCCCCGATTTGGTGGCGAAACGGTTGACCAGCCCGCCGCCCCAGCAGAAACCGATGGCGCCGACCTTGCCATTCGCCCCTTGCCTTGCCGCAAGCCAGACCCGTCCCGCTTCGGCATTGGCGACAGTTGCATCCATGTCGAGACCACTGAACATCTGCCGCGCCTTCTCCTCATCAGCGGGCGTACCACCCTGCGGCGAGAGGAAATCGACCGCGAGCGCCCGAAATCCGGCGAGCGACACGCGTCTGGCCACATCACGGATATGGTCGTTGAGGCCACGGTTCTCGTGAATGACGATGACGGAACCGATGGGGCCGGACGCCGATTTCGGCGTGACGAGATAACCCTTCATCTCGCCGCCGGGCGCCGGATAGGTCACGTCTTCCGCAACAATGCCAGCATCGTCAGGCGCGACGATGGCGGCGCGGGCGCTGTTGGCGGAAAGAAGGGGCGCAATTGCCGCCGCCGCCGCGCCGGAGCCGGCCAGCACGGTGAGCTTTTCCATGAATTTGCGGCGATCAAGGCTGAGATGGGTATACTCATCATAAGCGTCGATCATGGCCTGCGTAATCTTGGGCTTGTCCATCGCTCTATCCTCCTTGGACGCACGGATGCGGGAGGATAACGCAGATCTAAGGGCGGGGAATAAGGCAGTCGGAAGGGGCGCCACACATTTGCGTGAGCGCCGCTTCCGGATTTTCACATCAGGCGGCGAGGTCCACGACGATACGGCCGTCGATCTTGCCCTCTTCCATGCGGTGGAAGATATCGTTGATGTTTTCGAGCTTATCCCACGAGAAGTGAGCCGCCACCTTGCCTTCGCCGGCGAAGGTCAGCGCCTCCTCCAAATCCTGTCGTGTGCCGACGATGGAGCCGCGCACCGTGATGCGCTTCAGCACCGTGTCGAATACCGGAATGGAGATGAAGCCCGGCGGCAGGCCGACAAGCGCCATGGTGCCCTTGGAGCGCAGGAAGCCATAGGCCTGTTCCATGGCCTTCGGCGATACCGCGGTCACCAGCGCACCATGGACACCGCCGGTCGCCTTCTGCACCTGCTCCACCGCGTCAGGCGCACGGCCGTTGACGACGACATCGGCGCCGAGTTTTTTGGCAAGCGCCAGCTTGTCATCGAAAATATCGGCGGCAACAACATGCATGCCCATGGCCTTGGCATATTGCACGGCCATATGGCCAAGCCCGCCAATGCCCGAGATGACCACCCATTCACCGGGCCTGACTTCGGTTTCCTTCAGACCCTTGTAGACGGTGACGCCGGCGCAAAGGACAGGTGCGGCCGGGCCGAAATCGAGATTATCCGGCAGGCGGCCGACGAATTTCGGATCGGCAAGACCATATTCGGCGAAGCTGCCGTTGACGGAATAACCGGAATTCTTCTGGCTCGGGCATAGCGTTTCCCAGCCCGTGCGGCAGGGGATGCAGCATCCGCAGGCGGTATAAAGCCAGGGCGTGCCGGCGCGATCACCTTCCTTGATGCCGGTGACGCCAGCGCCGATCTTTGCGACATAACCGACACCTTCGTGGCCGGGGATGAAAGGCGGGTTGGGTTTGACCGGCCAGTCGCCGGTCGCGGCGTGCAGGTCGGTGTGGCAAATGCCCGTCGCCTTGTAGTTGATGAGAATTTCACCGGGGCCGGGATCCGGTATCGCCACTTCCTCGATGGTCAGCGGTTTTCCAAATGCGCGGACGACTGCCGCTTTCATTGTCTTAGCCATGACATACTCCCTAATCTCTGCTCGCCCGAAATCCTCGACGGCGAGGCAGAGATTAACGGGGATGGGGCGTCATGGAATTGACCCATCGCAAATCGCACCATTTTGCAGGCCGGGATTGTCTCACTTATGAAGCAACCTCACGGTGCTGATTTACTCCAGCGCCAACCATATGGCGAGCCATCCCCACAGGCAGACGACCAGCGCAAAACCAATACCAAACAATGCGCCGCGCTGACGCAGGCGGTTGCTGGTGACGTGGACATAGGAATGCGCATAACGCGAAAGCACAAAAAGCCATGCCAGGACAACGGTCACGATATTGTCCGCATCCGTGATGTAGAGCAGCAGGCAGGCGATGTGAAACAGGACCGGCACTTCGAACTGGTTGGCGATGTTGCGGTTCACCAGACGGCTTTCGCGTGCCTCCTCGCCGTGATCCCGGAGGCGGATCGCCGATTCGCGATCCTTGAATGCATATTTGTTTCGCCGAACGATCAGAAGCGCGTAAAGCCAGAAGACCAGAACGACATGGGCGATCATCGGCCAGAACATTGCGGTCGTGGGTGACATGCTTTTCTCCAATCATGAAAACGCTCCCCGATCCGGCATGAATCGGGGAGCGCCAAATAACTAGCCTATCTTTTTACGGATTCGGCTCGAAAGATCAAACCGCGCCGGGGTAGTTCGGGCTTTCGCGGGTGATTGTCACGTCATGGGCGTGGCTTTCGCGCAGGCCAGCGCTGGAAATGCGCACGAAAGTGGCGCGTTCCTGGAATTCCTTGATGTTGCTGCCGCCAACATAACCCATGGCAGCCTTCAGTCCGCCGGCCAGCTGGTGCAGAACGCCGGAGACCGGGCCCTTATAGGGAACCTGGCCTTCAATACCTTCAGGCACGAGCTTCAGTGTGTCGCGCACTTCAGCCTGGAAATAACGGTCGGCAGAACCACGCGCCATGGCGCCAACGGAACCCATGCCGCGATAAGCCTTGAAAGACCGGCCCTGATACAGGAATACTTCGCCCGGGCTTTCATCCGTGCCGGCAAGCAGCGAGCCGATCATGACAGCCGAGGCGCCGGCGGCGATCGCCTTGGCCAGATCGCCCGAAAACTTGATGCCGCCATCGGCGATGACGGGGATATCAGCCGCGTTGGCGACTTCAACCGACGACATGATCGCGGCAAGCTGCGGCACGCCGACGCCGGCGACGATGCGGGTGGTGCAGATGGAGCCGGGGCCGATACCGACCTTGACGGCGTCCGCGCCGGCATCGATCAGAGCCTTGGTGCCGTCGGCAGTGGCGACATTACCGGCGATGATGCGAACCGAGTTCGACATCTTCTTGACCTGAGAGACGGCATCCAGCACGCGCTGCGAATGGCCGTGCGCGGTATCGACAACCAGAAGGTCGACGCCGGCATCTATGAGGCGCTCGGCGCGCTCGATGGCGTCAGCACCAACGCTGATGGCGGCAGCGGCGCGAAGGCGGCCCTGCGCATCCTTGGTGGCATTGGGGTTCAGCTGCGACTTCTCAATGTCCTTGACGGTGATGAGGCCGACGCAATTGCCCTTGGCGTCCACCACCAGCAGCTTTTCAATGCGGTGCTTGTGCAAGAGGCGGCGTGCTTCCTGCTGATCGACGCTGCTTTCCTTGACCGTGACCAGGTTTTCGCGGGTCATCAGTTCGTAAATCTTCTGCTGCGGATCGGAGGCGAAGCGCACGTCGCGGTTGGTCAGGATGCCAACGAGGCGGCCGTTCTTGTGGCCGCCGGCGCCGCCGTTTTCAACCACCGGGATGCCGGAAATGCCGTGCGCCTTCATCAACGCCTGTGCTTCTGCAAGCGTCGCATCCGGGCCGATGGTGACGGGGTTGACGACCATGCCGCTTTCGAACTTCTTCACCTGCCGGACTTCTTCGGCCTGTTCGATAGGGGTCAGGTTGCGGTGGATGACGCCGATGCCGCCGGCCTGGGCCATGGCAATCGCGAGGCGACCTTCGGTGACCGTATCCATGGCGGAGGAGAGAATTGGAAGGTTGAGATCGATATCGCGGGCGATGCGGGTGGCGATATTCGTCTGTCCCGGCATGACTTCGGAATGTCCGGGCTGCAGCAACACATCGTCAAATGTGAGAGCGTCCAAACCAGTGGGTGTTTGAATGATGCGTGCCATGACCAAATTCCTTCATACTGAAAATGCGTGGCCGCTCCGGAACGAAAAGTTCACCCCGGCGCCCTGCAAGGATTGCTTGGAAGTTGGCGAGGGCTGGTAACACGTTCATGACAGGAAGGGAATAGAAAAAACCCGGAATCGGCTTCCGGGCTTTTCCTGTTGCTGCATTGCAGCAGATATCAGATATCAAACTGGTAAGATTTCGGCACGAAACGATAGCCCGTATCCAGCTTCTCTGCGTAACCGACAGACGGGAAAGGCATATGGTAGCCGAGGAAGGGCAGCCGGTCGGTGGCAATCATGTCGAAGACCTTCTTGCGGGTCGCAGCGGCTGCCGTCTTGTCCATGTCGAACTTAACCTCCCAGTCAGGTCTCTGCAGCGACAGGACGAAATGATTGGCCGTATCCGCCGTCAGGATCAGCTGCTTGCCTTCCGATTCGACACGGAAAATCATGTGCCCCGGCGAATGGCCGAAGGCTGCGATGCCTGTGATGCCAGACACCACATCTTGACCGTCGCCGATGAAGGTCGCCTTTTCGGCCAGCGGCTTCACGTTGGCGAGAACACCCTTGTGACCGCCCTCTGCCGGCGTGCCGACGCGCTTTTCATCCGTCCAGAAATCATATTCCGTCTGGCCGAAAACATAACGTGCCTTGGAAAAGGCCGGCGCGCCCTTCTCCATCAGGCCGCCAATATGGTCGCCATGCATGTGGGTCAGCACCACCACTGTCACATCTTCAGGTGCGTAACCGGCGGCTGCCATGCCCTCGATCAGGCGACCATTGCCCGCACCGCGCCCGGCCTCACCGAAACCGGTGTCGAACAGCACGAGGTCGGACCCTGTATTGACGAGGACGGGGGAGAAGGAATTGACGAACTGGTCCGTCGGCAGAAAATTGTCTTCCAGCAATTTACCGACCGTCTCGGCCGACTGGTCTGTGCCGAAGGTCTCGCCGGGATTGGGGGCCGCGCGCGCGCCATCCTTCACCACCAGCACTTCGAAATTACCGAGCTTGAAGCGGTTGGTTTCGGGCGGCATGGCGTGCTCTATCTCCATCGAGGTCTGCGGCTGGTTGGTCTGGGCATTTGCGCTGCGCGCCATCAAAAACGGCGCGCCGAGAACGCTCGCGCCGGCCGCACCGATGAGGCCGCGTCTGCTCATGTTCAAGGATTGGGTCATCATCTTGTCTCCGATATCGCCAACTGGCCGTGATTGCCAACTGAACTCACCCAACGGACAATAGAGCGAGAAAGTTGCAAGGAAACCGGCCTCACGCAGGTTTGATCGGAACATCAGAAATTGGTAATTAACGTGTTGGCAAGCCCGCTTATCAGGCGTAGGACGGACGGCGATATCCCTTGTCGCAGCGGAAAGCCGCAGGCAGCCTCATGAACCGCATCATTCCCCTCATCCTGGCAGTCGCTCTCTTTATGGAGCAGATGGACTCCACCGTCATCGCCACCTCGCTTCCGGCAATTGCCGCAGATCTCCACGTCGGCCCGATTACGCTCAAGCTGGCTTTAACGGCCTACATGGTGGCTCTGGCGATTTTCATTCCCATCAGCGGCTGGATGGCCGACAAATACGGCGCGAAGAAAATCTTCCGTTTCGCCATTGGCGTCTTCGTCGTGGGGTCGATCTGCTGCGCGGTCTCGTCTTCGGTGTTCGAATTCGTACTCTCGCGTTTCCTGCAGGGTATGGGCGGAGCGATGATGACACCCGTGGGCCGCCTTGTGCTTTTGCGCACGACGAAGCGCAGCGAACTCGTCTCCGCCATGGCGCTGCTGACAATACCGGGGCTCGTGGGGCCGCTGACCGGTCCGCCCATCGGCGGTTTCATCACCACCTATTTTTCTTGGCACTGGATTTTCCTGATCAATGTGCCGATCGGCATCATCGGCATCTGGCTTTCGACGATCTTCCTGCCGGAAATCGAAACCACCAACCCGCCGCCAATGGACGGAAAGGGTTTCGTGCTGTCCGGCATCGCCGCCTCCGGCGTGGTGTTCGGCCTCTCCGTCGTCAGCCTGCCTGCGCTCCCGCCAGCCATCGGCATCGCATCGACCATCATCGGTTTCATCTGCGGTTTTCTTTATATGCGCCACGCTGCGCACCACCCCGCCCCCATTCTGGACTTTCGAATTTTCCAGAACGCGACCTTCCGGGCCGCCTCCGTCGGCGGCACCATCTTCCGCATCTCCACGGGCGCCATTCCCTTCCTGATGCCGCTGATGCTGCAGATCGGTTTCGGATTGAACCCGTTCCAGTCGGGCATGATAACTTTCGCCGGCGCCATCGGGGCGATCACTACGAAATTCATGGCCAAGCGGGTGTTTGCGGCGACCGGATTCCGCTCGACGCTGATCGGCGCGGGCATCGTCGGCGCGTTCACGACGCTCGCCAACAGTTTCTTCACGCCGGAAACGCCATACCCGTTGATCATGATCTTTCTTGTGACGGCCGGATTTGCCCGGTCCTTCTTCTTTACCGGATCGAACGCGCTCAGCTATTCCGATATCGAGGACAGTCAGGCGAGCCAGGCAACGTCCATGGCCTCCGTGCTGCAACAAATCAGCCTGGCGCTCGGCGTTGCATTCGCTGCCTCTATTCTGGAAGTCAGCAGCATGATGTCGGGCACGCATCTGCAGCTCGCCGATTTCCACATCGCCTTCACCATCGTCGCGCTCGTATCGCTCTTCGCCATCGTGCCGATCATCCGCATGGACGCACAGGCGGGTGCGGCCGTTTCCGGCCACCGCGGCAAGGTCTCGCAACCGGCGGAGTAATCAATCTTTCGAGGCCTCGTCGGCTTCAGATGCACCCGCCGCCTCGGTCTTGCGGCCCTTGAAGTGTTTGGCAAGCAGGAACATTTCCACCGATTCCGAGCGTGACGACGCCGGCTTGATGTGGAGAACCTGCTTGAAGTTCTTCTTCAGCATATCCAGCAGCTGCTTTTCCGTGCCGCCCTGGAAGGTCTTGGCAAGGAAATGGCCACCTTCCGCAAGCACCTGAACGGCAAAATCGGCCGCGACTTCGCACAGATGCATGGTGCGGATGTGGTCGGTTTTCTGGTGCCCGGTGGTGGGTGCTGCCATGTCCGACAAAACAAGATCGGGCGTGCCACCAACGGCCTCCATCAGCTTTTCCGGCGCGCTCGGGTCGAGGAAGTCGAGTTGCAGAATTTTCACGCCGGGAATGGGATCGATCTCGAGGAAATCGATCGCTGCAACGCGGATATCGTCCTCGGTCGAATCCGTCACCTTGGCGGCGATCTGCGACCAGCTTCCGGGGGCGGCGCCAAGGTCGATGATGCGGGTTGCCCCCTTCAAGATCTGGTGCTTGTCGTTGATTTCCAACAGCTTGAAGGCGGCGCGGGCACGATAGCCTTCCAGCTTGGCGCGCTGCACATAGGGGTCATTGATATGACGTTCGAGCCAGCGGCGCGACGAGGCCTTGAGCTTGGTCTTCTTGACCTTCTGGCCGATCTTGCGGCCGGTGCGATTGGTGCTTGTTGGCGCCTTGCTCATGTCAAACCTTCCGTCCTGTCCTGCCGTACCATCTGCATGCGCCTTATGCGGTTGCGCCGCCATGCGCCGTCATCCGCCATCATATCCGTCAGCAGGCCTTCGCGCAGACCGCGATCCGCCACGCGCATTCGGCGCGCCGGCCAGCGGCGGCGAATGGCCTCGAGAATCGCGCAGCCGGCGAGAACCAGATCGGCCCGGTCAGGCCCGATGCAGGCATTGGCGGCGCGACCGGCGAAATCCCATGCCAGCAACTTGTCCTGCATCGCCGTCACCTCGGCATCGGAAAGCCAGAGACCATCCACCTTGCGGCGATCATATCGCGGCAGATCGAGATGAACGCCCGCAAGTGTCGTCACCGTGCCTGATGTGCCGATGAGGTGAAAATCCTCGTGATGCGTTTGCGGCGCGAGCGGCGGGCAATGGAAGGCGTCGAGCAGGCCTTCGACTTCCCGCACCATCGCGGCAAAAACGTCAGGCGTCACATCACGGCCGCCATGGCGTTCGGAAAGCGTGACGACGCCGACGGGCAGCGAGGTCCAGTGGGTGATGTGGTTGGCAAGCCGGTTCGAGCGATTCTCCCCGACCTTGATGACGGCGATCTCCGACGATCCGCCGCCGATATCGAACAGCACGACGGAACGCGCTTCACGGCCGACGAGGGAGGCGCAGCCCGAAACCGCAAGGCGGGCTTCCGTCTCGCGGCTGATGATTTCGAGTTTAAGCCCCGTTTCCCGCGTAACACGCGCCAGAAATTCCTCGCCATTCGACGCAGCGCGGCAAGCCTCGGTGGCGATGAGCCGCATGCGCCGGATCGGGCGGCCGGAGAGTTTTGCGGCGCAGACCTTGAGTGCTTCAACCGCGCGGTCCATCGCATCATCGGAAAGCCGGCCGCTCGATACCAGCCCTTCACCCAGCCGCACGATGCGCGAAAACGCATCGACCACCCGGAACTGGCCGGGCCGCGTCGGCTGCGCAATCAGCAGGCGGCAATTGTTGGTGCCGAGATCAAGCGCGGCATACATATCCGCCGGCGCGTCCGGGCCATGCTCGTGCTGCCGCCCTGGGTGACGGGCTGATGTTTCCGATTGCTGCCGGTGCTGGTCCTGCGCGGAGCCGCCGGCGCGACCGTTCTGCTTGCCGACGTGTTTCGGTACATGGCTGGGGACAAGCGGGCGGCCCTGCGGATCACGTCCGCGTGGATCGCGATGCCCGCGTTTGCGGTTACGCGACTTACGCCCGCCACCGGGTGGTAAGGAGGATGGATTGGCCGGGTCAATTGCAGCTGAAGCCTGCACCTGTACAGGGGAAGCCGCAGATGCCGGCTGAGACGCGCCCTTGCCTCGAGAACGCCTGCGACGTTTTCTCTTGCGCGGCTCGGCATCCGGCTCGAGCGCCGATACATAGGAGGAACCGGCCGGAACATCCGCGGCAACATCATGCAACAACACAGAGGCGTCACGGGGCTTACCGTCACGCTTGTGTTTCTTGCCACGACGGGAACGCTTCGCTTTCCCTTTGTTTGCCACCGACGCCCCTTGTTCCGACGGCTTTGGGCCGTTTCCGGGGTCGATCACTGTCTTGTCCATTTCGCCGCGCACAAGCGTAGACGCTATGCTGCAGGCTTTCATAAGGTTTCGTTGGGCAGACAATACCAGCGCAAGAGATTTTAGCCAAATGGTTTTTGCCGGACTGAAACCGCAGGGCCCCTGACACGACCGCGCGCCGTGTGACCGCAAAGATTATTTTTCGGGAAAACGGGATATCTGACCAGCGGCGGAACAGACTTTCCCCTCTCCCGGTAAGTCCTTGTGACATATAAACTTACTGGGAGAGGGGAATGGTACGGTTGAGTGGGGTCGAACCACCGACCTCAGGTGCCACAAACCTGCGCTCTAACCAACTGAGCTACAACCGCACATCAAACGCCAATGCGGCGCCACGGGGGGTCACATAAAAGGTGTTTTTCCCATTTGCAAGTCCCTATCCGAATTTTGCGAAAAAAGGCAGCGAAAGGCAAGCGCTTTTCCAGCGCGGGCTGACACCGGAAAGCCGGCATTGAGGCTGTTGATGTTAACTCTATTTGGTGATTCATAAGCCGGGCGGTGGACCCGGCGACCCTGTGAAGTTATTTAAAATTCTGTTAACGTGATGCCTCGGCGGGTTTACGTTTCGGTTTCATGAGGAAGCCGGGAGCCCGCAAGGTCCGGTAGTGCCAGAATAGGTTTCGACATGCCCGCCGTCCAGTATCCCTTTATCGATATCGCAGTGCATGAACGGGTGCGTGAAGGTTTCGGGCGCGGTGAAGCGATGGCTTTGTTCTCGCTCGATCTTGGACATGTTCTATGGGCCAATGGACGCGGCGCTGCCCTGTTTGGCACGCTGATGGTTTATGACTTTCTGGAACAGGGACCGAAGCGGCAGGACGTGACGTTCCGCCAACTGGCGGCCACGGCGGCGCGACTTTCAAAGACCGGCGACAGCCTGCCCTTCACGATCCGCATCACCTCCGGTTTCCGCAGCATTGCCGCAACTGCGCGCGCGGAGATCATTGAGGCCGAGCCCGGCCAAACCGCGATACTCTTTTCTGCCCGCGCCGATCAGGCCGAGCCCGACATGGCGGAATGCGCCCGGCGCATGATCGAAGGCTTCGACGACCCCGATATCCATATGGCAGTCACCGATGGCGACAACCGGATCGTTGCCGCCTCGCCCGGCTTCTCTACACTCGGCATCACCCCGCATACGGCCAGAACACTGGTCGGAATGGCGGCGCGCCAATCGGGGCATCTCGTCAAACGCCCGGTACCCACCGGAAAGGGTTATCTGCCCGCAGCCGCCGGCCAAATCACCACCACGCCCGAACTCAACCTGATCTTCGTGGTCGAAACCGCACTGGGCACACTCGACCCCGTTAATGGTTTTGCCGAGGACAAGCCGCAGGACGTCCCGGTCGCCGAGCCTGCGTCCCCGGTTGCAGAGACGGCGCCTGTTGTCGCAACGGCTGCTTCTTTCGACGCCGTTCTCGATGCTGTTGCAGACATCGAAGAGGTGGAAGACCCGCAGGAGCAGCCGTCCGACGCGGAGGAAGAAGCGGTATCCGGACAGGATGAAGACAGGCTTCTGCCCTTTGCGGAAGAGAAGCCGGAGGCCCCCGCGGCGCTTTTCACGCAGGACGCCGATGCGGCTGCGGACGTGGCGATGACTGACGACATTGCCGATCTTTTTGAACTGGATGAGGATGAGGCGGAGGCGCCCTTCACCAAGAAGACGGACGACGAACCCGCCGAAGAGGCTCTCGATGCGGAGAGTTTCGTCGCAAAGGACGAGATAACCGAAAACGCGGCATCCCCGGTTGCGCCACCGGCGGACGAGGATGCTGCAATCGAGACCGAAGCAGTCGAACAGGCCCAGCCTTTTGCCTTCAACGCGGGCGCCCGTGCATCCCGTTTCGTCTGGAAAATCGACGCTGAAGGACGGTTCAGCTCCATTTCTCATGAATTTGCCGAGGCCGTGGGTGCCAAGGCGGCTGCGGTGGAAGGCATGGGCTTTGCCGACGTTGCGGCCCTGTTCAATCTCGATCCCGACGGCAAGATCCGTGAGCTTCTCGGCCGCCGCGACACGTGGTCGGGCAAGACAATCCATTGGCCGGTGGAAGGCACATCGCTGATGGTGCCGATCGATCTCGCCGCCCTGCCTACCTATACGCGCTCACGGGAATTTGACGGTTTTCGCGGTTTCGGCATCGTGCGCCTGGCCGACGCCACAGAAGACCCGCACGCCATCGGCCTTACCTTCTTGAAGGGCGAAGAGTCTGATCCGGCGGAGGTTTCTCCGGAGCCAACCGTCGACAGCACGAGCCATGAATTGCTGGCCTTCATCGATGAGGATGACGATGCGGAGGACACTCCCGGATCGGCTACTGACGATGAAATCCCGGCCGCGGAGGTCGGAGCGGCAGACGATGCAGCGGACGACGTTTCGACCGACGAACAGCATCATGATTATACCCCGCCCGAATTCGAAGCCCCGGCAACTGCACCGGAACCGTCTTCCTCCGACAAGATCGTTCGTCTGGAAGAGCGCCGTTCGCGCTCCCGCGAAGGCCTGACCGCCGGTGAGCAGGCCGCCTTCCGCGAAATCGGCCGCGCCCTGGCGCCAGCGGATACTGCTTTCGAAGACGACCGGGAAACGGATGCGGAAACCGTTTCCATCGATTCGGACACGCATGATATTAAACAGGACATGGATGCGCATGCGCCTGACAGCGCACCTTCCGAGACTGACCTTAAGGCCACGGCGCCAGCGCAGGACGACGATCTTTTTGCCGACTATGTTCGGGGTGAACAGCCTGCGGCCGTCAGCGAACCCGTAGCGGAAAGCGGTTCGGACGAAATGCAGCAGCAGGCCGTCGCCGAAGAGCGGCCGGTTGCCGAAGTCGCGGCAGCAATGGTCAGTCCTGTACCTCGCCCCGCCGACGCGCTGACGGCCGAGACGCTGGACCAGATGCCCGTTGCCCTTCTCGTGCACGCCGGCGACAGGCTGATCCACGCCAATCCGGATTTCCTGCGGCTGACGGGTTATGACTCTCTGGCCGAACTAGAAGAAGTGGGTGGGCTGGAAGCCCTGCTGCAGAGGCAGGAGCTCGAAGACATGCCTGACAATGAAGGCGGCATGGTGGTTGTCAGCGCCGAAAACGATATCATTCCTGTCAGAGCGCGGCTGCAATCCATCCGCTGGGAAGAGACGAAGGCGCTGATGCTTTCTCTCGTTCCGCTGGAAGAAAAAGCAGCGCCGGTTGCCGCCGCCAATGAAAACACTGCGGCGCAGAGCGCGCAAGCCGGCAGCATCTCCCTGCTTCAGGGCGAAGTCGAGGAACTGCACTCCATTCTTGAAACGGCCACTGACGGCGTGGTGCTTTTGGGCGACGAGGGCGAAATCCGCTCCCTCAACCGCTCGGCCAGCGCGCTGTTCAACTATGACAATGGCGAAATTGCCGGCAAGCCTTTTGTCACGCTTTTTGCCCATGAGAGCCAGCGCGCCGTGCTGGACTATCTCTCCGGTCTCGCCAATAACGGTGTTGCGAGCGTGCTGAACGATGGCCGCGAAGTGATCGGCCGTGAAGCATCCGGCGGTTTCCTGCCGCTGTTCATGACCATCGGGCGGCTCAAATCCTCACATGGCTATTGCGCCGTAATCCGCGACATCACCCAGTGGAAGCGCACCGAAGAAGAACTGCGCAACGCCAAGCGCGCGGCGGAAACCGCCAATGCCCACAAGACCGACTTCCTGGCGCGCGTCAGCCACGAAATCCGCACGCCGCTCAACGCCATCATCGGCTTTGCGGACATGATGGCGACTGAACGTTTCGGGCCGATCGGCCATCCGCGTTATGTGGAATACGCCAATGATATCGGCCGTTCCGGCCGGCATGTGCTCGATATCGTCAATGATCTCCTCGATATATCCAAGATCGAGGCGGGGCAGATGGATGTCGACTTCATCGCCGTCCCGCTCAACGAAACGGTGGCCGAAGCGGTCTCGCTGGTGCAGCCGCAGGCAAACAACCAGCGCGTCATCATCCGCACGGCGCTTGCGCAATCCGTGCCGCAGATCGTCGCCGACCTGCGATCGATCAAGCAGATCGTGCTCAACATCCTGTCGAACGCCATTCGCTTCACCCCGTCAGGCGGGCAGATCGTTGTATCCACCGCCTATGAGGCCAATGGCAGCGTGTCGCTTCGCATCCGCGACACCGGTATCGGCATGACGCGGGCGGAACTGGAACAGGCGATGAAGCCGTTCCGGCAGGTGGCTTCTTCCGGCAAACGTGTACGCGGTGACGGCACCGGGCTCGGCCTGCCGTTGACCAAGGCCATGGTGGACGCCAACCGGGCGAATTTCTCCATCACCTCGACACCCAACGAAGGCACGCTGGTGGAAATCACCTTTCCGTCACAGCGGGTCCTTGCCAACTGAGGTCATGCGGGCGTAGCAATGCGAAAGCCGCCGGCTGGAGAACCAGCCGGTCAAGGCCTATGCAGGACAGCAGGCTCGCATGCCCATGACGGTTCCCCTTCCCGCGACAAAACGCGTTTCTCTATTGCCGATTGCGGCCATCATTGTTTCGGCCATCGCCGCCATGCCCGTTCTGGCGATCTTCTGGCTGGCGCTGACCGGCAGCACGGAGGGGTGGCGACATCTTCTCGTCAACGTCCTGCCGCGAGCCGGATTTCGTACGTTCATACTGCTCGGAGCAACGGCAGCGACGACCGCTTTCTTCGGCATTGTCTGCGCCTGGCTTGTCACCACGTTCGAGTTTCCGCTGCGGCGGCTGCTGTCGGCGGCGCTCGTCCTGCCGCTCGCCATTCCATCTTATCTCGCCGCTTATGCGTTCGGTGAGTTTCTCGACTTTACCGGGCCCGTGCAGAGCTTATTGCGTGCCGCTTTCGGTTATCACAGCATCCGCGACTACTGGTTTCCTGATATCCGTTCCCTCGGCGGTGCGGTCATCGTCCTGAGCTCGGTGCTCTATCCCTATGTCTATCTCTCGGCCCGTGCCGCCTTTTCCATGCAGGGGCGTTTTGCAGCCGAAGCCGCACGCACGCTCGGCGCAAAGCCTCTCGACGTGTTCTTCTCCGTACAATTGCCGATGGCGCGACCGGCGATTGCCATCGGGCTTTCTCTGGTCTTGATGGAGACCCTCAACGATATCGGCGCGGTCGAATATCTCGGCGTACAAACGCTGACCTTCACCATTTACGAGACCTGGCTCAACCGCGGCAATCTCGCCAATGCAACGCAGATCGCCGCCGTCATCCTCATCATCGTCGGCGCGCTCATCGTAATCGAACGCAACGCCCGGGAAAAACAGCGCTTCGGCGCACCCAAGGCGACAAACATGACGCAGCGCCATCGGCTGAAGTCGCTGACCGGCTGGCGGCGCGGCGCGGCAACTGTTTTCTGCTTCCTGCCCGTGACGAGTGGCTTTGTCATTCCCGTCATCGTGCTGGGTGGTTACGCGGCCAAACGGTTCGATGCGCTGCTTGCGCCGAAACTTCTCAAGGCACTCGGGCACAGCCTCGAAGTTTCCTTTGCCGCGGCCCTGGTAACGCTGGTTGGGGCTTTCGTCTTTTCATACGCCATCCGCACGGGGCGGTCACGAACCTCGAAGTTTGCCGCCCGCTTCGGCTCCATGGGATATGGGGTGCCGGGAACGGTGCTCGCCATCGGCGTGCTCATTCCACTCGCGGCTCTCGACAACGGGGTGGACGGGTTCTTCCGTACACATTTCGGCTTTTCCACCGGCCTGCTGCTCTCCGGCACCGCCTTTGCCATCATCTATGCGCACGCCGTGCGTTTCATGACCATGGCGGAAGGCACGCTGGATGCCGGTTTCCAGAAGCTTTCGCCGCATATCGACATGGCTTCGCGAACGCTTGGGCGGAACCGGGCGCAGACGCTGTTCAGGGTGCTGTTGCCCAATATGCGGCCCGCGGCGTTGACCGCTTTCCTTTTGGTCCTGATCGAGTCCATGAAGGAGTTGCCGGCAACCATCCTGCTGAGACCCTTCGGCTTCAATACGCTTGCCACGCTTGTTTACGAGAATGCCTCACGCTCCAAGGTGCAGGATGCCGCCGTACCGGCGATCATCATCATCATCGCCGGGCTTGTCCCCGTCCTTCTCGTTTCCAGGTCGATGGATCATCCTGAAAACCGATGAACGTCCCGCCAATGAGACAAAAAAGAAAGGCGGCCTTGCGGCCGCCTGGATAAGGTGTGCTTTTCAACGAGAGAAAGGGGACAATCTCGCCAGATGGAAATTATCAATCCCGGCCATCAGTCATATGACGACCCTGCGTTGGGTTTACTTTCCGCCAACTCCCATTAACAAGCAGTTAAAACCAAAATCGATCAATCACCGACGAAAATTCCTATTCTGGAACCGTAAAGCCCCGAAACTAAATTACAGGTTTCCGATTTTATTGGCGTTTCAACAGTAACGCGAAAAAATCGTAGAATTCTCTCCGGTCAGTTTCGCGCCGCGGCGTGTTCATCGCGCATCCGCTGCAACTCCGTGCGCTTCGAGGCGATTGAGGCGACGATGACGCCGACGGTCACAAGCCCGATCAGGATGGTGCAGATGGCGTTGATTTCCGGGGTCACGCCGAGGCGAACCTGCGAATAGATCTTGATCGGCAGCGTCGTCGCACCCGGTCCGGTGGCGAAGCTGGCAATGACGAGATCATCGAGCGACAGGGTAAAGGCCAGCATCCAGCCGGCAATAACGGCGGGAAAGATCAGCGGCAGGGTGATACGGAAGAAGGTCTTGACCGGTGGGCAACCAAGATCAAGCGCGGCTTCCTCGAGACTTCGATCAAAGGTCAAAAGACGCGACTGCACCACAATCGCCACATAACACATGGTAAAAGTGGTGTGCGCAATGACCACCGTCCAGAAACCGCGATCCACTCCGACGGCCACGAAGAGCAGCAGCAGCGACAGGCCGGTAATCACCTCCGGCATGACGAGCGGGGCATAGATCATGCCGGAAAACAGCACCCGGCCCGGAAAACGCGCAAAGCGCGTCAACGAGAGCGCCGCGAGTGTCCCGAGGATGGTGCCGATGGTGGCGCTGAGGATACCCACGCGCAGCGTCACCCAGGCGGCATCCATCAACCCTTCATTCGACCACATGGACCTGTACCATTGCAGCGAGAAGCCGCCCCAGACGGTGACAAGCTTGGAAGCATTGAAGGAATAAACGATCAGGATGATGATCGGTATGTAAAGAAAGGCAAAACCGAGTGTGAGGACGGTGATGTCAAATTTTCCGCGCTTCATGGCCTCACCCCACCTTCTTTTGCTGGTTCTGGAAGATGGCGATAGGCACGACCAGCAACAGCAGAAGCAGCACGGCAACGGCTGATGCCAGCGGCCAGTCGCGGTTGCCGAAGAATTCCGTCCAGAGCGTCTTGCCGATCATCAGCGTCTGTGCGCCGCCGAGGAGATCGGGGATGACGAATTCACCTGTTATCGGGATGAAGCAGATCATCGAGCCTGCCACGACACCCGGCAGGGAGAGCGGGAACGTAATCTTCCAGAAGGCTTTCCAAGGCGGGCAACCCAGATCGGCGGCCGCTTCCAGCAGCGTATTGTCCAGCTTTTCCAGCGCGGAATAAAGCGGCAGTACCATGAAGGGCAAGTAGGAATAAACGATACCGATGAAGATCGCGGTTTCGGTGCGGAAGATGTTGACCTGCTGGTCCGGCCCGAGCAATCCGAGCCACTGGAACAGCACCGTCAGCAGGCCTTCCGGCTTCAGAATCCCGATCCAGGCGTAAACGCGGATGAGGAACGAAGTCCAGAAAGGCAGGATCACCAGCATAACCAGCGTCGGCCGCACGGAAGACGGCGCGCGGGCCATGGCCAGCGCCATGGGATAACCGATCAGCAAAAGCAGGAAGGTGGAAATGAAGGCGATGCGCAACGACGATAGATAGGCGTCGATGTATAGCGGGTCTTCCGTCAGGAAGAGGTAATTTTCGAAATCCAGCTGCGAAAAGAAATCACCGAGCCTCGAGAAGCCTTCGAAGACAGGGGTATAGGGCGGCATGGAGATCGCCGTATCCGACAGCGAGATTTTGAAGATGATGAAAAAGGGGGCTGCAAAAAACAGCAGCAGCCAGAAATAGGGAACCGCGACGACCAGCCAGCGCCAGGGGCTTTGCCGGTTTTCGGGAGTGGTGATCGCCATCGAAGCCTCCCTCAGCGCGTCAGGACGAGGCCGGAGTCCGGCTTCCAGTTCAGCCACACCATATCGCCGAAGGTAATCGGGCGATCCACGAGACGCGAGACATTTGCCTGTGCGGCGCGGATGACGCGGCCATCGGCAAGCTTGACGATGAAGACCGAGAAGTCGCCCAGATAGCCGATATCCCATACCTCGCCATAGGCGGAGTTAATGCTGCTATCGGCAGGCTGATCGAGCGAGATGCGCACCTTCTCCGGCCGGATGGCGAAAGCCACCTGGCTACCGGCGGCAGCGGCACATTCCTGCTCAACCGCCACCTTCAGCCCGTCGCAATCCAGTGTCACGAGGCCGGGCCTGCCGATATCGGAAGCATTGGCGACGACATTGGCGTCGAAAATATTGATGTCACCGATAAAATCGGCCACGTAGCGGCTGTTCGGCGCTTCATATATCTCGGCGGGCGTCGCCACCTGCACGACAATGCCCTTGTCCATGACGGCGATGCGGTCCGACACCGTCATCGCCTCTTCCTGATCGTGGGTGACGATGAGGAAGGTGAGACCGAGATTGGTCTGGATATCCATCAGTTCGAATTGCGTTTCCTCACGCAGCTTCTTGTCGAGCGCGCCGAGCGGCTCATCGAGGAGAAGCACCTTCGGCCGCTTGGCAAGCGATCGGGCAAGCGCCACGCGCTGCCGCTGCCCGCCGGAAAGCTGGCTCGGCTTGCGTTTGGCGAATTCCGTGAGCTTGACGAGGCGCAGCATTTCCTCGACCCGGGCGACGATGTCCGCCTTGGGCAGGCCATCCTGCTCCAGACCGAAAGCGACGTTCTTTTCTACCGACATGTGCGGGAAAAGCGCATAGGACTGGAACATCATGTTGGTGGGCCGCTTGTAGGGCGGCACGCCGGAAATATCCTTGCCCTGCAGCAGGATACGGCCCTCGGTCGGCTCCTCGAAACCGGCGAGCATGCGCATCAGCGTGGTCTTGCCGCAGCCCGACGGACCAAGCAGCGAGAAGAACTCACGCTCGTAAATATCGAGCGTCAGATTGTTGACGGCGACGAAATCGCCAAAACGTTTGGTGACGTTTTCAAAGCGGATGAAGGGCACCGCATCGGGATTGTCCCACGGGCTAAATTTGCGTTTGACCGGCCCTAGAGTTTTCGCCATTCACCCTACCCTCAAATCCCGTTGGTCTGTCGATCGATGCTTCGGGGCGGGCAATACCGGCAGGTAACGGACCTGCCGGCAAAGGATCAGAGGAACAGGCCCGCCGGCCGTTCCTCAACCAGCGGGCGGAGGTTTCAGCTGCCAGTCTTTATCTGCGTCCAGACGCGGTTCAGCACGCGCTGTTCCTTCGGTCCGTAAGGCGAGATCGTGAAGAGCTTCTTCAGCGTCTCGGCATCGGGATAGACTGCCGGGTTCTTGGCAACAGACTCATCCATCAGCGCCTGCGAAGCAAGGTTGCCATTGGCGTACTGAACGTAGTTCGACGCCTTGGCAATGACTTCCGGCCGCATCAGATAGTTGATGAAGGCGTGCGCTTCTTCGACATTCTTGGCATCCGCCGGGATGGCAAGGTTGTCGAACCACATGTAGGTGCCTTCCTTCGGGATGACGTAATTCACCTCGACGCCATTCTTGGCTTCCTCGGCGCGGCTCTTCGCCTGGAGGATGTCGCCCGACCAGCCGATGGTGATGCAGCTGTCGCCATTCGCCAGTTCATCGATATAGGCGGAGGAGTTGAAGGTCTTCACATAGGGGCGGATCTTCATGTAGACATCGCCGCCCGCCTCGAGATCGGCGGTTTCTTTGCTGTCCGGGTTCTTTCCGAGATAATTCATGGCAATGGCGAAGGTCTCGTCCGAGGCATCGAGAATATTGATGCCGCAGGATTTCAGCTTTTCAGCGTTTTCCGGCTTGAACAGAATATCCCAGCTATCGACCGGAACATCGCCCAGCGCAGCCTTCACCTTGGCGACGTTATAACCGATGCCGGTGGTGCCCCACATGTAGTTCACGGCATATTCGTTGCCGGGGTCGTATTTCGCCAGACGCTCGGAAACCTCGGGCCACATGTTTTTCAGATTCGGCAACTTGGACTTGTCAAGTTTCTGGAACACGCCGGCATTGATCTGGCGGGCGAGAAAGGGGCCAGTGGGCACGACGACATCATATCCGGAGCTGCCGGCCAGCAGCTTGGTTTCCACAAGTTCATTGCTGTCGAAAACGTCATAGACGACCTTGATGCCGGTTTCCTTGGTGAAATCGGCGAGGATCGATTCGTCGATATAATCCGACCAGTTATAGACGTGGACGACCTTTTCCTGGGCCATTGCCGAGCCTGCTGCAACGAGCGCGGTGGTGAGAGCCAAGGTCAGGCGGAGAGAACGGTTTTTCATGATGTCTCCTGTTAACGCATCCTCACGACGGGAGCGTGATCCCCTTTTTTCGGAGAGACTAGAAAGGAAAACAGAAGGGAGCAAGGGGGAAATGTGCAGCACAGCATTTTCAACCAAATGTGTTCCGGTCGCAAAAAAGCGAATGAAAACACCTACTGGAAGTCGAAAACACTGAGGCCGGTGACCATTTCATCCAGCCCCAGCGGCCGCGTGAGCGGCGCTTCCGCCCGCGAAAGACAGCCCTGTCTTTCGCACAGCCGGCACGAAGGACCGACGGCGACGGGCGCAGCGCCCGAAGCGGCCGGGCCATAGACGGTCTCTGCCGCCTGAGCGAAATCGCAGCCAAGAAGCACCGCCGTTCGCCGCACCCTCTCACCGAAACCAGCCTGCGGACCTTCCAGCGTGCGCGACACCGTGAGGAAAGCATCCCCGTCGGGCATCTCGACCGCTTCCACGAGCACTTGTCCCGGCTGGGCGAAAGCCGCATGAATATTGAGACGCGGACAGAGGCCGCCAAAACGCGCCCTTGGAAAACCGCCGGCCCCCGCAAGGCGAAAACGGTTACCGGCATTGTCGATTTCCATCAGGAAAAACGGGATCGCCGCGGCTGTCGGCCGCTGCAGGCTGACAAGGCGATTGGCCGCCTGTTCGAACGATACGTTGAAGCGCGACCGCAAGACTTCGAGATCGTACTTCGCCCGCTGGGCGGCGCCGAGGAATGCGCCATAGGGCATCATCAACGCATGAGCGGCGTAACGCGCCAGTTCGAAGCGGGCAATGCGTCTCGCCTCTTCCCCTTTCAGGCCAAGCCCTTCAAGCTCCGTACCGATTTCTTCGCGCAGCGCGAGAAGGCAGGTCTCCATCGCCATTTCCCTCAGCTGATCCGGCTGCGACAGGCGCTCGGATAAAAAAAGCCGCATGGAATGCCGGTCGTAACGTCGGCGGAGGTTTGGCATAGCGTGAACCGGCAGGGTGCGGACAACGATGCCGTGGTTTTTCTGGAGCCATGCGCGAACGCCGGAGGCGAGATCATCGCCCGTCGACAAATGTTTGTGGAGGTCTTCCGCAGCCGCATCGATGGAATGGAAGTAGGCCGGGCGGTTTTCAAAGACGTGTCGCACCTCGTCGATCGGCAGGCGGGTGGAGGAAAGCATCGTTTCATGACCCTCCCGCGCCAGAAGATCGGAGAGATCGGAGAGGCGCTGCGCCTGTTCCCGGTAAGCCCGGTATAGCTTGAGAACACCACTTGCCGCATTGGGCGCGGCATCGGCGACCTCAATCAGTTCCTGCGGCGACGGCACTTCGCCGACCAGCAGCGGATCGGCGAAGACCTCGCGCAGCTGCCCGGCGGAACCGGCGCTTTCGCCCTGCAGGTCATCCAGATCGACCTTGTACACAGAGGCGAGCTTCAAAAGCAGCTGCACCGTCAGCGGCCGCTGGTTGCGCTCGATGAGATTGAGATAGGATGGCGAAATCGCCAGCGCCTCGGCCATGGCCGTCTGCGTCAGCGCGAGACCGTTGCGAATGCGGCGCACGCGCGGGCCCGCAAAAATCTTGTTTTCCGACACAGCCTTTCCCCTCCACCCCCGTCAACACATACAATTCCATTACAAAATCGACGGATCATACTCTTTTACAAAAATTACATTTTTACAGCGTCACTCTGTCACGCACACTACAGGATAACCTCTTTCAAGTCACTGTTTTTATGTTTGTTCTGGCGATCAAATCTCGAAAAATGTAAATGTAGTCACATCAAACGGCGCCATATGATGTTCAAGACGGCCCGCTACGAAAACCGCATTTATCATGGGAGAGAGAAGTATGACGGATTTTTACAAACTTGTTCCGGGCGCACCGCAGGGACGTTTCGACGGCATCGAGCGCACCTATACCGCCGCCGACGTGGAGCGGCTGCGCGGCTCTGTCGAAATCCGCCATTCGCTTGCCGAAATGGGTGCGAACCGGCTGTGGAAGCTGATCAACGAGGAGAATTTCGTCAATGCGCTGGGTGCGCTCTCGGGCAACCAGGCCATGCAGATGGTTCGCGCCGGGCTGAAGGCGATTTATCTCTCGGGATGGCAGGTTGCAGCGGATGCGAACACGGCCTCGGCCATGTATCCGGACCAGTCGCTCTATCCCGCCAATGCAGCGCCGGAGCTGGCCAAGCGCATAAACCGCACCCTGCAACGCGCCGACCAGATCGAGACCGCGGAGGGCAAGGGCCTTTCTGTCGACACCTGGTTCGCGCCGATCGTTGCCGATGCGGAGGCCGGTTTCGGCGGGCCGCTCAACGCCTTCGAGATCATGAAGGCCTTCATCGAGGCAGGTGCAGCAGGTGTTCACTATGAGGATCAGCTGGCATCGGAAAAGAAGTGCGGCCATCTCGGCGGCAAGGTTCTGATCCCGACGGCGGCGCACATCCGCAACCTGACGGCAGCACGGCTTGCGGCCGACGTTATGGGTGTACCAACGCTGGTCATCGCCCGCACGGACGCGGAGGCCGCCAAGCTTCTGACCTCCGATATCGACGAGCGCGACCGTCCCTTCGTGGATTACGATGCCGGGCGCACCGTTGAGGGCTTTTATCAGGTCAAGAACGGTCTGGAGCCCTGCATTGCCCGCGCCGTGGCTTATGCGCCCTATTGCGACCTGATCTGGTGCGAAACATCAAAGCCGGATCTGGAACAGGCGCGCAGGTTTGCTGAAGGCGTGCACAAGGTGCATCCGGGCAAGAAGCTCGCCTACAATTGCTCGCCGTCGTTCAACTGGAAAAAGAACCTCGACGACGCGACGATTGCGAAGTTCCAGCGCGAGCTAGGCGCGATGGGCTACAAGTTCCAGTTCATCACGCTCGCTGGCTTCCACCAGCTCAACTACGGGATGTTCGAACTGGCGCGCGGCTACAGGGACCGGCAGATGGCGGCTTATTCCGAGCTTCAGGAGGCGGAATTCGCAGCAGAGGCCAATGGTTACACCGCCACCAAGCACCAGCGCGAAGTCGGCACCGGCTATTTCGACGCCGTGTCTCTGGCGATCTCTGGCGGCACGTCGTCCACCACGGCCATGAAGGAATCCACCGAGCACGACCAGTTCCGCCCGGCGGCCGAATAAATCAAGAAAACCGCCCTTCCCCATCGCGGGAAGGGCTTGCAAAGCAGATCAAAAACCCCTGACAATAACGAGAGGAGAAATGCCATGAACGCCCACAATCCCATCAAGACGCACGTCAAGGAACGCGCCGAGGAGCAATCCTCCGCCATGACGCAGGATCAGCAGGCTGCCATCCGCATGCTGGCCAATGACCTGCACCGCCTCAACCAGGCCGTCATGAAAGCCGTCGAGGCCGGCGTTTCCGTCGAGCTGGTCCGCTCGGCCCGCCACCATGGCGGCGGCGGCAACTGGGGTGATCTGCTTATCCCCGTCATCGTTGCGCAGGGGCGTGACGCCGCGTGAAACGAAAGACCGGAACATCATAATCGATGTTCCGGCCTTCAGTGCAAACGTCAGAAGTGGCCGCCTCAGAAGCTCGCCGACACGGAAACGCCGATGCTTACATTGACGCCCATCGCCTCCACGTTACCCTGGAGTTGGGGCGCATAGGGGGCGAAGCAGGCAAGTTGCGTCAGGGGAATCGGGTTCAGAACGGCCGGCGATTCCCACGCCAGATGCATCGCCACGCCTCCCACGAGCTTTTCCCAGCCTGCGATCTTGGTGCCTGAGGCTGCCGGCGCAATTGCCGTGACGGATTGCGAAAGAGCATCGGCAACAACTGCCGCGAGCCCCTTACTGACTGCTGCATAAAAGAGCTTTGCTGCTTCTTCCGGCGTTCCTGCTGCGGACATCGCATTTACGTATGATGCTGAAACTATCATGGCGGCCTCAACCTGAAAGGGTTAAACTTACAAAAAGCAACCTATGGATATTTTGATGCGCACGCAACTATAAATTATTAAAATTTATTTATACAACTGAACGTGATTTCATCTATGCCGGGCGGCCCTTGCGTCCGGCGTAGAGATCGGAATGGCTCTTGATCAGACGGGTCATCCGATCCGCCACCGTCCTGATATCGAGTCGGTGGCGATCGTCATTATTCATGACGATCCATTGATTGTGGCGCAGCGGTTCGATTTCGCCGCCCTCCCGGACGAGGCGCGCATCCGCATCGCCCACGAAACAGGGAAGCACCGCGATCCCCGCCCCTGACAGGACAAGATCGAGAAGCGCCGTTGGCCGGTTCACCGTTACGACGATCTCGTTGCTCCGGTTTTCATGCGGCCAGCGAAGATAGGTTGAAATGGCGTTTTCCTCGGCTACCGACAGCCAGCGGTCAGCGACAGTGGCGGCGGCATTGCGCAGCCTGTAGGGAGCGTAGGCAACCTCCCCCGTCTTGATGGCGGCGAGATTGCGCTCCTGCGGCTCGAAAGCGCGGATACCGATATCATTTTCGCGATGCGCCAGAGACGCCCTCTGCTCGGCGATAAAAAGGTCGATGCGGAAATCATCGCGATCCGTGCAGATGGCGGAGAAGTTGCTGGTCAAGAGCCAGGCATTCCAGGTGCCCACGGCAATCCGCACGATGGACGAGGCCGATGACGCCTTCTGCCACCCCTCGATATCCCTGGCCGCATTCTCCATGGCCTGAAGTCTGTCGAACAACGCACGGCCGTCCACTGTGAGGGCGTATCCCGTCTGGCTGCGGTGGAACAGCGCCTTGCCGATCCGCTCCTCCAGCTCGACCATGCGCCGCCCTATGGTCGCGGGGCTTAAGCCCGTCAGCGCGGCGGCACCCGTCAGGCCACCGCTGCGTGACACATCGAGGAAAAGCTGGTAGGAATCCCAGGTGACGTTTTTCATAATTGAAAAACGTAGCGCATTTTCTTGCGCAGATAAATCAAAAAACGGCGTGCATCATGGCCCTCTGCAGTAAGAAGGAGAGCGAACATGCACGCGATTTTTGCAGCACGGGCCATTATCGAAAATCAGCGACCGCGCACACGCCGTGAAGCGATTCTGCAGGAAGAAAAGTTTTACAGGGATATGGCCGAGGCATCACGGATGTCACGGTTTTTCAGCGCGCTTATCAACTTTGTGAAGGCGAGAAGCCGTCGATCAATGGAAGAGGGCGATAAGGGCTGCGAGAGCACCGGCTGCGATGAGGCTCAGCCGAAAGGCCAACTGCCGGCTCTCGTTGTCAGTGCGGGCGATGGCAATGGCGCGAGGGCGGCGATGTGCAGATCTGTTCATGCGCGGGCTCCAGACGAAAAACTCAACCGACCCATGCCCTGTTAAGGGCTTCCAGCGTGACATCATGTGCAGCGGGATCATTGAGCGATCCGGCCTTGCTGGCATTTGGTCAGGATGACTCCTCCCCCGTTAACAGATTATTAAAAACGCGAGGAAGGGCCACAACTTTACCAACTGAAACTGGGTTGGCGAACAGGTCTCATCAGCTCCGTCACCCCGGACTAGTTCCGGGGTCGAGCGCGATCAAGTCCTTAATCGCGAAAGACTCTTCATGGCGCAAAAGCGACATGGCTGGATGCCGGATCAAGTCCGGCATGACGAAGGAGAGAGGTCCGATCTTTTCCACGGCCAGAGACGATCACGCGAATTCGCCGGCCGCCTGCCCGGACGCCCAGGCCCACTGGAAATTATAACCGCCGAGCCAGCCGGTCACATCGACACATTCGCCGATGAAATAGAGGCCGGGGACGGATTTCGCCGCCATGCTGCGGGAATCGAGGCCGGTGGTGTCCACGCCGCCGAGCGTGACCTCCGCGGTGCGATAACCTTCCGAACCGGCGGGCTTGATCTGCCAGTCCTGCACCTCTGCCGCCAGCTTCGCCAGAGCCTTGTCGGACATATCGGCAAGATGGCCGGTGAGGCCGGATTGTTCGACGACATGCTGGGCGAGCCGCTTCGGAAGGATCTCCGACAGGGCGGTCTGGGCGGACTGACGGCCGCTTTTCTGTTTGGCCTGCTTCAACACCGCGGCCAAATCGCGATGCGGCTCAAGCTTCAGGCGGATGGGATTGCCCTCGCGCCAGTATGAGGAGATTTGCAGTATGGAAGGACCGCTCAAACCGCGATGGGTGAACAATAGCGCTTCCTCAAACGAGGTTTTGCCATGGGAAACCTCAGCTGGAACAGCGACACCGGCAAGCGGGCTCAGCTTTTCCAGAAGACCGGGATCAAGCGTCAGCGGAACGAGGCCGGGGCGGGTTTCAATGAGCTTGAGGCCGAACTCTTCGGCGATCTGGTAGGCAAAACCGGTCGCGCCCATCTTCGGGATAGACTTGCCGCCTGTCGCGACGACGAGGCTCTCCGCCTCGATGACGCCACCCGAGGTCGACACCCGAAAACGGCCGCCGTCATGGGTCACGGCGGAGACTGACGTTTCGAGCCGAAGCTTCGCATTCACCGCCTGCATTTCAGCCAGCAGCATGCGGATGATATCCTTGGCGCTGTCATCACAGAAAAGCTGGCCGAGCGTCTTTTCGTGCCAGGAGATACGGTGTTTTTCGACAAGGGCGATGAAATCGCGCGGCGTATATCGGGCAAGCGCGGATTTGGCGAAATGCGGGTTGGCAGAGAGATAATTCCTCGGCCCGGCGTGGATATTGGTAAAGTTACAGCGGCCGCCGCCGGAGATGCGGATCTTTTCGCCCGGCGCTTTCGCATGGTCGAGAACGACGACGGAGCGGCCGCGCTGGCCGGCGCGGATGGCGCACATCATGCCGGCGGCGCCCGCCCCCAAAATCAGCACGTCACATTTATCTGCCATCATTCCATCCGTTTCGTTTCCTTTCCTCTTTTCCAAGTGCCGCCGCTTGTCAATGGCGCTTTCCCCCTCGCCAATTGCCAAACTACGGTTATGATGGCGACAGTCGAAACACAGACCCGGTGATACATGCCCGCCAAGAAAACCATGCTCCGCCCGAAAAAACAGGCAACCATGGCAAAGAAGACCCCTCCCCTCGACCTTTCCTCCACCCGTGGCGTTTCCTCCTGGCGCGAAGCCGCGCAATGGCTGAGGGCGCGTGGGATAGAAGACATAGAATGCATCACGCCCGACCTTGCCGGCGTCCCCCGCGGCAAAATGATGCCGACGGCGAAATTCACGGGCGATACCTCGCTTGCTCTACCCTCGGCGCTCTATCGCCACACGATATCGGGCGAATATCCCGATGAGACCGCCAATTTCCGCTACGAGCCGCGCGACAGCGATCTGAAGCTGGTGCCTGATCTTTCCACCCTCTCCGTCGTGCCCTGGGAAACCGACCCGACCGCGCAGGTGATCTGTGACGTGGTGGATGCGGAAGGCAATTTCGTGCCCTACACGCCGCGCAACGTTTTGAAGAACGTGCTTTCGCTCTATACCGAAAAGGGCTGGAAGCCGGTGGTGGCACCGGAAATCGAATTCTACCTCGTCGCCATGAATGACGATCCGGACTATCCGCTGCATCCGCCAAAGGGTCGGTCGGGACGCTCCATCGTTGGCGGTCAAAGCTATTCCATCGCCGGCATCAACGAGTTCGACGAACTGATCGACGATATCTATCACTTCTCCGAAAAGCAGGGTCTGGAGATCGATACGCTCATCCATGAGGAAGGGCCGGCACAGCTGGAAATCAACCTGCGCCATGGCGATCCGATCGAGCTTGCCGACCAGGTGTTCCTGTTCAAGCGCACCATTCGCGAAGCCGCGCTGAAGCACGGCATCTATGCCACCTTCATGGCCAAGCCCATGCAGGGCCAGCCGGGTTCGGCCATGCACATCCACCAGTCGGTGGTAGAAATCGATAGCGGCCGCAACATCTTCTCCAATGAAGACGGCAGCCCTTCGAAAGAATTCTTCTCCTTTGTCGGCGGCATGCAGCGTTACGTTCCGAATGCGCTGGTCATGCTGGCGCCCTATGTGAATTCCTACCGCCGCCTGACGCCTGACATGGCCTGCCCGGTGAACAATGCCTGGGGTTACGACAACCGCACGACGGCCTTCCGCGTGCCGATTTCCGGCCCGCAGGCGCGGCGCGTCGAAAACCGCCTGCCCAGCTCGGACGCCAACCCCTATCTGGCGCTCGCGGCCTCGCTCGGCTGCGGCTGGCTCGGCATCGTCAACAGCATCGAGCCGACCGAACCCACCGCCGATACTGCCAATGAAGGCTCGATCGACCTGCCGCGTGGCCTGCTTGAAGCGGTCGCCTTGCTGGAGGGCGAGGCACAGTTCGACCGGATCTTCGGTCACGAATTTGTCGGCCTTTATGCCGGTCTGAAGCGGGGGGAATTCGAGACCTTCATGCAGGTCATCAGCCCCTGGGAGCGCGAGTTCCTGCTTCTCAACGTGTAAGGAATCCCGAGCATGACATGGCAAAGCCCGATTGCGCCGGGACTATCCTGGTATCAGGCAACCATCGGTGAGCGGCCGGACTATCCCGCGCTCGATGGGTCGAAGCAGGTGGATGTCGCGATCATCGGCGGTGGTTACACGGGTCTTCAGGCCGCCTGTAATCTCGCTGAAAACGGCGTCTCGGTCGCCCTCATCGAAGCGCATCGTTTTGGCGATGGTGCTTCCGGCCGAAATGGCGGCCAGTTCGGCACCGGCCAGCGCTCTTTCCCCGATGAGCTTGAGGAAGAGATTGGCTTCGAGCAATCGAAGCTGCTGTTCGACATCGCCGAAAACGCCAAAAATTATGTGCGCGATTTCGCAAGCAGCCGCGGCATCGACATGGATTATCTGCCGGGCCAACTCTATGTGGCGCACAAGGCAGGTTACGAGGACGACTATCGCCGCAGCGTCGATGCGATGAACAACCGCTACGGCTATCCGCATATTTCCTACATGGAGCGTGGCGAAGCGCGCAAACGCGTCGGCTCCACTCATTATTTCGGCGGCACCCGCGACACCGGCACCGGCCATATACACCCGCTTAAGCTGCTGGTCGGGCTTGCGAAAGCCGCGAAAGATGCGGGTGCTCAGATTTACGAGATGACGCCTGCGAAATCCATCCGGCAAGTGGGCGGCAAGACCATCATCGACACCCCTTTCGGCACCATCACTGCGCCACGGGTGTTGATTGCGACCAATGCCTATATCGGCAATCTGGAACCGATAACGGCAGCCCATATCATGCCGATCCGCTCCTTCATCGGCGCAACCGCACCGCTGGATGCCTTCCCCGGCATCATTCCAGACCGGGAGGCCGTGGCGGATTCACGGTTTGTGGTGCGTTACTTCCGCAAGACGGCCGATAACCGGCTGTTGTTCGGCGGCCGCGAAGCTTACACGGCAGATACGCCGCGGGATATTTCCAGCCACATCCGCCGGCAGATCGCGGAAATCTATCCCGAGCTGAAGGACATCGACATCACCCATTCCTGGGGCGGCTCCGTCGGCATCACTCTACCGCGCAAGGTCTTCGTGCGTGAGGTCATGCCAGGTGTCACCTCCATCGGTGGATATTCAGGCCACGGCGTGATGCTGTCGAATTATTGCGGCAAGCTTTATGCCGATCTGGTGCTCGGCAAAAAGGACATGCTGGCGCCATTCGCGCGGCTTAAAGTGCCGGCCTTTCCGGGCGGAACGTCACTGCGCGCGCCGCTGCTTTTCCTGGCGCTTTCGTGGTTTGCATTGCGAGACAGGTTTTAGTCCAATGTTTACAGTCCATTACCGGCGGCAAGCACACCGGCAAAAGCAAAATTCATAATTTCACATAACTGAGTCTGGCATTTTTAAATCGATTAGATTATTGATGCCCCAACCCTTGAAGATCGAGAGAATCGATATGAGCAGTCAGATCATTCCTGTTGAACCTTTTGATTGTGTCGTTTTCGGCGGCACGGGCGATCTTGCCGAGCGCAAGCTTCTGCCGGCCCTTTATCACCGGCAGATCGAAGGGCAGTTCACGGAGCCGACCCGCATCATCGGTGCGTCGCGTTCGGTCATGACCCATGAGGAATATCGCAAATTCGCACAGGACGCCCTGAAGGAGCATCTGAAGGCCGGCGAGTATGACGACGCGCAGGTTGCCGTGTTCCTGAACAGGCTTTTCTACGTGCCCGTTGACGCCAAGGGCAACAATGGCTGGGACGTGCTGAAGAAGCTGCTGGACGAAGGTAAAGAGCGCGTGCGCGCTTTCTATCTCGCTGTCGCGCCCGGAATTTTCGGCGATATCGCCGACAAGATCCGCGAACACAAGCTCATCACCCGCTCGACCCGCATCGTCGTTGAAAAGCCGATCGGCCGCGACCTCGCCTCGGCGCAGGAACTCAACGACACCATCGGCCATGTCTTCAAGGAAGAGCAGATCTTCCGCATCGACCACTATCTCGGCAAGGAGACGGTGCAGAACCTGATGGCGCTGCGTTTCGCCAACGCGCTTTACGAGCCGCTGTGGAATTCCGCGCATATCGACCACGTGCAGATCACGGTTGCCGAGGCAGTCGGTCTCGAAGGTCGCGCCGGTTATTACGACAAGGCCGGCGCGTTGCGCGACATGGTGCAGAACCATATTCTCCAGCTGCTCTGCCTCGTCGCCATGGAGCCGCCGGCTTCCATGAACGCCGAAGCCGTGCGCGACGAAAAGTTGAAGGTTCTGCGTTCGCTGAAGCCGATCGACACCAGCAACGTCGAAAAGCTGACGGTTCGGGGCCAGTACCGCGCCGGCGCTTCCGCAGGTGGCCCGGTCAAGGGCTATCTGGAAGAGCTGGAAGGCGGCGTTTCCAACACCGAAACCTTCGTCGCCATCAAGGCTGAAATTGCAAACTGGCGCTGGGCGGGCGTTCCCTTCTACATCCGCACCGGTAAACGCCTCGCGACCCGCGTTTCGGAAATCGTCGTCACCTTCAAGCAGATCCCGCATTCGATCTTCGACGACGCGGCAGGCAAGATCGAGGCCAACAAGCTGGTCATTCGCCTGCAGCCGGATGAAGGCGTCAAGCAGTCGCTCCTCATCAAGGACCCAGGCCCGGGCGGCATGCGCCTGCGCCAGGTGTCGCTGGACATGAGCTTTGCCGAAGCCTTCAACGTGCGCAGCCCCGACGCCTATGAGCGCCTGCTGATGGATACCATCCGGTCCAACCAGACGCTGTTCATGCGCCGCGACGAGGTCGAGGCCGCATGGGACTGGATTGACCCAATTCTCAAGAGCTGGGAAGAGCTTGGTCAGGGCGTGCAGGGTTACACGGCAGGAACCTGGGGACCGAGCGGCTCGATCGCACTGATCGAGCGTGACGGTCGTACCTGGCACGATGCCGACTGAGGGCGCGCGGATGAGCGAAACAATCCACGCCTTCGATAGCGCCTCCGATCTTGCCAATACGCTTGCGGCTGATGTCGCCCAGCGGCTCGACGCGGCAACCAAGGAACGGGGGACCGCAAGCATTGCGGTCTCTGGCGGCTCTACACCGAAGCTGTTCTTTCAGGCGCTTTCCCAGCACGATCTCGATTGGCCCAATATCAGCGTGACGCTGGTGGACGAGCGTTTTGTGCCGCCGGAAAGCGATCGCTCCAATCATCGTCTCGTCGCCGAGAATCTTCTGCAAAACAAGGCGAAGGCGGCTTATTTCGTGCCGCTGTTCCAGCCGGCGGCCTCGCCGGAGGATGCGGCAACGCTTGCGACCGTCAAGACCGAAGCGATCTGCGATCCCTTCGATGTTGTCATTCTCGGTATGGGAACGGATGGCCACACGGCCTCGTTCTTTCCCGGTGGAGACAATCTCTACGAAGCGCTTGATCTCGATGAGCCGCGCGGCGTTTTGACCATGGCGGCCGAGAATGCCGGCGAGGAGCGGTTGACCTTCAACTTCTCCAGCCTGCACGATGCCGGTTTCCTGGTGCTGCATATCGAAGGCGCCGCGAAGAAGGCGACGCTGGAGAAGGCGCAGTCGGGCGAGGATGAGGAAGAAATGCCCGTCCGTGCCGTGCTGAACCGGGCAGAAACGCCAGTGGATATTTACTGGGCGCCATAAGCCGACGCGACGGCCGCTCCTGCGGCCCGCGACAAGCGCCCCGAAGACATGAAGACTGAAACACGACAACCGGCATTCGCCTCCCGGAACGCCGGTTGTCGCCCAACGAACAGGATGAACGCCCATGTCCGCCGATTCCCGCATTCAGGCCATCACCGCCCGCATCGTCGAACGTTCCAAGCCCTATCGCGAGACCTATCTCGAGCGGCTGCGGCTGCAGGTCTCAAAAGGCGTTCACCGCTCCGTCCTGTCCTGCGGCAATCTTGCACACGGGTTTGCGGTCTGTTCCCCCGCCGACAAGGACATCCTTGCCGGCGACCGGGTTCCCAATCTCGGCATCATCACCGCCTATAACGACATGCTGTCGGCGCACCAGCCCTATGAGACCTTCCCGGCCATCATCCGCGATGCAGCCAAGGAAGCGGGCGGTATCGCTCAGGTTGCCGGCGCCGTACCTGCGATGTGTGACGGCGTCACCCAAGGGCAGCCCGGCATGGAGCTTTCGCTGTTTTCCCGCGATGCCATCGCCATGGCTGCGGGGATCGGCCTCTCGCACAACATGTTCGATGCCGCCCTCTATCTTGGCGTCTGCGACAAGATCGTGCCCGGCCTCGTCATCGCCGCACTCGCCTTCGGTCACCTGCCCGCGGTCTTCATTCCTGCCGGTCCGATGACATCAGGCCTGCCGAATGACGAGAAGTCGCGTATTCGCCAGCTTTACGCCGAAGGCAAGGTCGGTCGCGCCGAGCTGCTGGAAGCGGAATCCAAATCTTACCACGGTCCCGGAACCTGCACCTTCTACGGCACCGCCAATTCCAACCAGATGCTGATGGAGATCATGGGCTTTCATATGCCTGGTTCCTCCTTCATCAATCCCGGCACGCCATTGCGTGACGCGCTGACCCGCGAGGCTACCAAGAGAGCGCTCGCCATCACCGCGCAGGGCAACGAATTCACCCCCGCCGGCGAGATGATCGACGAACGATCCATCGTCAACGGCGTCGTGGGTCTGCATGCGACCGGTGGTTCCACCAATCACACCATGCATCTGATCGCCATGGCGCGCGCCGCAGGCATCATCCTCACATGGCAGGATATTTCTGATCTCTCTGACATCGTGCCGCTGCTGGCCCGCGTTTATCCCAACGGGCTGGCCGATGTGAACCATTTCCACGCTGCAGGCGGCATGGGCTTCCTCATCAAGCAGCTCCTGAAACAAGGCTTCGTGCATGACGATGTGCGCACCGTCTTCGGACAGGGTCTGGCCGCCTACACCGTGGATGCACTACTGGACGAGAAGGGCGCGGTCACCCGCCAGCCCTCCCCCGAGCAGAGCCACGATCCGAAGGTGCTTTCCAGCATTGAAACACCGTTCCAGCCCACCGGCGGTCTCAAGATGCTGACCGGTAATCTCGGCAAATCCGTCATCAAGATTTCCGCCGTCAAGCCGGAGCGCCATATCATCGAAGCGCCCGCGATTGTTTTCCACGACCAGCAGGAGCTTCAGGACGCCTTCAAGGAAGGCAAGCTTAACCGCGACTTCATTGCGGTCGTCCGCTTCCAGGGGCCGAAGGCGAATGGCATGCCTGAGCTGCACCGCCTGACGCCGCCGCTCGGCGTGCTGCAGGACCGCGGCTTCAAGGTGGCGCTTGTGACGGACGGGCGCATGTCCGGCGCATCCGGCAAGGTACCGGCCGCGATCCATGTTACGCCTGAGGCTTCCGATTGCGGGCCGATCTCGCTCATCCGCGATGGCGATATCATCCGTCTCGACGCCGTTTCCGGATCGCTCGAAGTGCTGGTGTCCGCCGCCGAACTGTCAAAACGCGAACCGGCGCGCGCTGATCTCTCCGGCAATGAATGGGGCATGGGCCGCGAACTTTTCGCCCCCTTCCGCCGTAATGCCGGTCCTGCCGATCAAGGTGCCAGCGTCCTGTTTCATTGATTTCCAAAAGGCGAAGGCTGGATGCGGCTTTCGCCTTTAAACCCCGCTCTGCGGCATCGTCACACCGCACTTTCACGCCCGGGACGGGCGGACGCAGAAACAGCTTTATTTCCCATGCCTTAAACGCCAAACTTGTCATGCGGCTGTGATGATCGCCTCTTAAGGCGTTCCCGACCAGCCGTGGGATGACGGCGCAGTTTCGGATAATGGGACATGACATGACGATTTTTTCAAGCAACCGCCGCGATGTGCTGAAGCTTATGGCGGGCACCGCCATGCTGCCGCTGACGGTAGCGGCCATGCCGGCAACGGCGCAGGATGTAGCCCTGCGTGCCATCGTCATCTCCGATCTGCATTCGGCCTATGAGCGTATCGGCCAGCTTCTCGCGGCCATCGAAACGCGTATCGCGGCCGACAAGGCGCCCCACATCATCCTGCTAAATGGCGACCTTTTCGAACTCGGCAACGCCGTGGCCACACGTTCGGCCGGCGAAATCGAATGGACCTTCCTTGCGGCGCTCGCCAAGCTTGCCCCCACGGTCATCAATATCGGCAATCATGAGCCCGATATCGACAATGACCTCGCCAATTTCGTCAGCCGTGCTCAAGCCCTCGGCATCACCGTGCTTTCCAACATCATCGACAAGCGAAGCGGCAACCCCTATGCGCCGTCCAGTGCCGCGGTGAAGGCCGGCGAACGGGCGGTCATCGTCGCGGGCCTCGCGACCAATGCGATCAATACCTATCCGAAGGCGACGCGCGAGATGCTGGACATTCCTCAGCCGGTGGAATGGGCGAAGGCCAATCTGCCCGAAATCGTCAAAGCGGATGCGATCAATATTGTTCTGAGCCACGCCGGCGTTGTCGCCGACCGCGATATTCTGCCGGTGCTGCCTGACGGCACGCTGCTGGTGGGCGGCCATGATCACCTGAATTTCGTGCACGAAGAGGGCGCGACGCGCTATGTCCACACCGGCTCCTGGTGCACCTCCATGACGGTCGCGACAATTACCGGTCCCGGCAAGGCCGCCGCCATTGAGACGGTCACCATCGATCGTGATGCTCCCGCCTCGCCGGCTCTCAAGACTCTCATCGAGCAGACGCTTGAAAAGCACCTGACCGCAGAAGAACGGGAAGTTGTCGGCAAGGCCGCCAAGGCGATGACCGTCGACGAAGCAGGGCGCCATGTGGCGCATCTGATCGCCGCGAAGACCGGCGCCGATGTCGGTTTCATCGGCCACACCTCTTTCGGCGCAGGCCTGCCTGCAGGCGATATTCGCCGTTATGATTTCAACGCCTCGCTGCGCTTCGACGGCAAGCTGATGGTGACCGAAGTGGACAGCGAAACGCTCGTCCAAATCCTCAAGCGATGCAATCAGGACAGCAACATTCCGCTCGCCGCACGCACGGGCGACTATCTCTACGCCATGCCGGAAAAGCCGGAGAAGAAAGGCCGTTACAAACTGGTCTGCAACGACTGGTCCGCCACCAACCAGAAATCCTATTTCGGCCGCAGCGATCTCGCCTTCATCGAAGTGCCGGATGTGAAGCTGAAGCAGACGGTTCTGGGCGGGCTTTCCTAAAGCCGCAAATCGTCAGGGTCTTAGAACGACCGGATATCCAGCTTGCGGTCCTTGTGGGCCGGGTGCGTGCTGAACACGAAAATTCGATCCAGCTCCTTCTGTGTCAGCATACGCAGGAAGCGGACATGGATGGTGTTGTTGGCGTTGACGCGCAACATCACGCAGCCGATCTTGGTGATGCGGGCATCGGGGATATCGAGATAGAACTGGTTCGGCAGGTTGTATTTGGTCAGTAGCGCCAGCACGGCCTCTGTCTGGGAGATGCGAATGACGTCGCAGCGGCGTGCCGCCATGTGCATCACGGCTTTTTCGGTATATTCGATGCGCGCCGCGTTCATGGTGTCTTCCATGCGGAACCGGCTTTCGCGGTCATACATGAAGGACTCTTCCTTGCTCAGATAATGATTTCTGATGACACCCGCACCGCTCTGCACGCCCGAACTCCCAATGCTTACCAATAGGACGAGACTAGGCCATAGTCTTTAACAATTCATATCAGCGTCAGCTTAAACAGGACGGAAGCGGGACATTTCCGACGTTTTTCCACACGGCTGATAAGCAGTAAAAAGCCCCGGAACAGACAGTTCCGGGGCTTGTTTCAGTATCGCCACTGTTTACTTGCGGTAGGCTTTGCCTTCCGCATCGAAAAGATGAAGCTTCTCCTGCAGGGCGGCAAAGCGCAGGGTTTCACCCTTACCCACGGAAACAATGCCCGGCACCTTTACGATGATCGGCTCCTGGCCCTTGGGCGCTTCGAGATAAAGCAGGGTCACCTCACCCAGGGCCTCCACGATCGCGACTTTTCCCTCGAATAGATAGTCGTCGCCCGTCGCGATGCTCAGGTCTTCCGGCCGAACGCCAAAGCTTGCGGCCTTCCCCTGCTCAGATGCGGATGTGGGAACATCGACGACCAATGTCTTGCCGCCGGCAAGTTCGATGGAGGTCCGTTCACCCGTGCCGGTCACTTTCGCACCGATAATATTCATGGCGGGCGAGCCGATGAAACGCGCCACGAAAAGATTGGCCGGCCTCTCATAAAGCTCAAGCGGCGCGCCGACCTGCTCCACCCGCCCCGCGTTCAAAACGACGATGCGGTCAGCGAGCGTCATCGCCTCCACCTGGTCGTGGGTAACGTAGATCATCGTTGTATCGGCCATCTGCTCGTTGAGCTTGGCGATTTCAATGCGCGTGGCAACACGCAGAGCCGCATCGAGGTTCGAGAGCGGCTCATCGAACAGGAAGACCTTGGGGTTGCGGCAGATCGCGCGACCGATGGCGACACGCTGACGCTGGCCGCCGGACAGCGCCTTTGGCAATCGCTCCAGATATTGCGTGAGCTGCAGGATTTCGGCGGCGGCGCGAACGCGGCGGTCGATCTCCTGCTTGCTTTCCCTGGCGATCTTCATGCCGAAGGCCATGTTGTCGTAGACAGTCATGTGCGGATAAAGGGCATAGGACTGGAACACCATGGCGATGCCCCGACGCGAAGGCGGGATTTCGTTGACAAGCTGGCCGTCAATATACATCTCGCCGCCGGTAATTTCCTCCAGCCCGGCGATCATGCGCAGCAGGGTCGATTTTCCGCAGCCGGAGGGGCCAACAAAAACGATGAATTCGCCCTGTTCGATATCGAGATCGATGCCGTGCAGCACCTTCACCTGCCCGTATGATTTACGGATATCCTTGAGAACGAGACTTGTCATGGGTGTTCCTCCCTCATCTGTCAGGCGTAACGGGCGAAGAAAGCGCCCCATGCCGGAAGTTCGACGCTTCTGCCCTTCAGTCCGCTTGCAAAGCCATGGCCTTCAAGAACCTCCCAGTTCCCTTCCGGCAGCGTGGCCTCTGCCGGCGTCGCTGACAAGTTAAAGACGCAAAGAACGGTTTCGTTGCCCAGCTTGCGGGTATAGCTCAACACCTCTCCCTGCACGGGCTGAAATTCGATGCCGCCCTTTGAGAAAGCCGGATGCTGCCTGCGGAACGCGAGGAAGCGGCGGTAATGCTCCAGCACCGAAGCCTCATTGCCCTGCTGGGCGCTCACGGCGCGCTGCTTGTGCTCGGTCGGAATCGGCAGCCACGTCTTGTCGGCCGTCGAGAACCCGGCCTGCGCATGGCCGGCGTCCCATACCATCGGCGTACGGCAACCGTCGCGGCCCTTGAATTCAGGCCAGAACTGAATGCCGTAAGGGTCCTGCAAATCTTCGAAAGCGATATCGGCTTCGGTGAGGCCGAGTTCTTCGCCCTCATAGATGCAGACGGAACCGCGCTGGGTCATCAGCAGCGCCGACAGTACCTTCGCGAAAGCATCCTTGTCCTCGACATCCTCGCCCCAGCGGCTGACATGGCGCACGACATCATGGTTGGAGAAAGCCCAACAGGCCCAGCCTTCCGGTGCAGCTCTGGCAAAATCCGCCTGTACATCGGCAACACGCTGCGGGGTCAGCGCATCGGGCGCGAGGAATTCAAAGGCGTAGCACATCTGCATCTTGTCATCGCCGGAGGTGTATTCGCCGACGATCTCGAGGCCACGCTGGCTGTCGCCCACTTCGCCGACGGCGGCGATATCAGGGAATTCGTCCAGTACGGCGCGGAAGCGCTTCAGGAAGGCGATGTTTTCCGGGCGGTTCTTGTCGTAGAGATGCTCCTGGAAATTATAGGGATTGACCGCAGGCGCGGTGGAGGCATTGCGGCGCTCCGGCGCCAGCGCCGGATTATCGCGCAGCTCAAGGTCGTGGAAATAGAAGTTGATGGTGTCGAGGCGGAAACCATCGACGCCGCGCTTCAGCCAGAAGCGTGTGATATTCAGCAGCTCTTCTTGCACTTCCGGATTATGCAGGTTGAGGTCCGGCTGCGAGGTCAGAAAGTTGTGCATGTAATATTGCATGCGGGTCGGATCCCACTGCCAGCCCGAGCCGCCGAAAATCGACAGCCAGTTGTTGGGCGGCGTGCCATCCGGCTTGCTGTCCGACCAGACATACCAATCCGCTTTCGGGTTGTTGCGGCTGGCGCGGCTTTCCACGAACCAGGGATGCTGGTCCGAGGTGTGCGACAGAACGAGATCGATCATGACGCGGATGCCGAGACGGTGGGCTTCGGCGATCAGCCCGTCGAAATCGGCGAGCGTGCCGAACATCGGGTCGACATCCACATAATTCGAGACGTCGTAACCGAAATCCTTCATCGGCGAGGTGAAGAAGGGCGAAATCCAGATCGCATCGGCACCGAGGCCTGCGATGTGATGGAGGCGATCGGTGATACCCTTGAGATCGCCGATGCCGTCGCCATTGGAGTCCTGATAGGAGCGCGGATAGATCTGATAGATAACAGCGCCGCGCCACCAGTCCTTGTTGGGCGTCAAAGCGGAAGTCACCGAAGCGGTCATGGAAGTGTCCTGTGTGGTATGGGCGTTCATGGAATGATCAGCCTCCCTTGACGGAGCCTGCCAGCAGGCCACGCACGAGATAACGTTGAAGAGCGAAGAAGACGCCGAGCGGCACGACGATGGTGACGAAGGCCGAGGCAGTGAGAATTTCCCAGTTGCCGCCGCGCGAACCGAGCAGCGCGTTAAGCGCGCCCGTCAGCACAAGCTCGTCCTTCTGCGTGCCGAGGAACACCATGGCGACGAGCAGGTCGTTCCAGGTCCACAGGAACTGGAAGATGGCGAAGGAGGCGAGCGCGGGGAAGGAGAGCGGCAGGATGATCTTGACGAAGATTTCGAAATCGCTTGCGCCATCGACACGGGCGCTTTCGATGATCTCTTTCGGCAGGCCGGAAATATAGTTGCGCAGCAGATAGATGGCGAGCGGCAGGCCGAAGGCGGTGTGCGCCAGCCAGATGCCTGCATAGGTCTTGGACGGCACGCCGAAGATGGTGCCAATTTCATTATACAGTCTCAGAAGCGGGATCAGCGACATCTGCAACGGCACGACGATCAGGCCCACCACCATGGCGATCAGCAGATTGCGGCCGGAAAAGTTCATCCATGACAGGGCATAGGCGGCAAAGGCGGCGATGAGTATAGGGATGACGGTTGCAGGTACGGCGACCGTCAGCGAGTTGACGAAGGACTGGCCGATGCCTTCCGATGTTAGAACCGTACGGTAGTTGTCGAGGGTGAAGACGGGCGGCGTTGCGACTGAGATGTAGACGCGCTTGCCGCGCGAACCCTCGAAGCTTGCGGCTTTGCTATATTCGTAAGTGCCGTCTTCATTGATAAGCAGCGTCTCGCCATCGCCGATGTCAGCGGCTTCACCTGCCTTGAAAGCTGTCGGCTCCTGCACGCGCACGCCGAAGGCCGCAACCTTTCCGCCCTGGCCGTTTTCGAAGACATTGCCTGATATGACGTAGCGGCTGCCATCCTGCTTCTGAGCCGAGGCATCGGACAGACGAACGGCTTGGGTTTGTTCGGAGCTCGAAAATGCGGTCCACCAGCCCGACACCGTGATCTGATCCTTGTCGCGCAGCGAACTCACGAGAATGCCGAGCGTTGGCAAGAGCCAGAGCAGCACGACGATCAGAACGCTGGCGTGAACGATGAGCCGCGGCAGGCCGACGCGGCGGAGGCGTTTGACAATATCCATCTCAGCGGCCCTCCATCTCGCGGTTTGCCTGGCGGATGTTCCAGACCATGATCGGGGTGACGGCCGCCATGATGATGAGCGCGATAACAGCGCTTCGGCCGCTATCACCGCCGCCGCGGAACATCCAGTCGAACATGAGATTGGCGAGAACCATGGTGTTCCATTGCCCGTTGGTCATGGTCAGCACGATATCGAAGACCTTCAGCACGAGAATGGTGATCGTCGTCCAGACGACGGCGATAGTGCCCCAGATTTGCGGAACCATGATCTTCCAGAAGATCTGCCAGCCATTGGCGCCATCGATGACAGCTGCCTCGATGGTCTCTTCCGGAATACCGCGCAAAGCCGCAGAGAGGATGACCATGGCGAAACCGGTCTGAATCCAGATGAGGATGACCATCAGGAAGAAGTTGTTCCAGAAGGGCATGGAAATCCAGACCTGCGGATTACCACCGAAAAACTCGACGATGGCGTTCAGCAGGCCGATCTGCACCTGACCTTCGGCGCGGTATTCATAGATGAACTTCCAGATGACGGAAGCGCCGACGAAGGAGATCGCCATCGGCATGAAGACGATGGATTTGGCGATGTTGCCCCACCAGATGCGGTCCGTCATGACCGCGATAACAAGGCCAAAGAAGGTGCAGGCGGCCGGCACGACGGCGAGCCAGAGAATGTTGTTAAAGATCGACTGGCGGAAACCGGCGTCGAAAAACGCCCAGCGATAATTGGCGAGACCGACGAATTCACTGCCCGTCCGGTCGTAAAAGGAGAGGATCAGCGTCGCGATGACGGGATAAACCAGATAGACAAGCAACAGGATCAGCGCAGGGCCGACGAACAGCCACGGCCGGACGGCGGCGCGGCGGTTTAAGTTGCGGGATGCGTGAATGACGTCTCCCGAGCGGACGGGAAAGATTGCCTGCAACGCCTTATCGGATAGCCAGTAATAGGCAGCACAGGCAAAAACGCCCGCTACCATAACGCCGATGGCGGACACCAGTTGTTGAGCCATGTTCCCTCCCTGATCCTCTCCGCGCCGCGTTGATTTATGCAGCTGTCGGGCCGTTCCTGCGGAAGAGGCCCGGCAGCGAGCCGCCAGGCCTCGTCTTAATACGTGTTACTTCAGGCCGTCCCAGGCCTTCTGGATATCGGCGGCGACCTGATCGGCGGACTTGCCGCCGACGAAATCGATCATGCCCGTCCAGAAAGCGCCGGCGCCGATCTTGCCGGGCATCAGGTCGGAACCGTCAAAACCGAAGGTCGTCGCCGTGGTCAGGATTTCGCCCTGACGCTTCATCTGCTCATTGGCATAGGTTTCGACATTCACACCCTTGTACGGCGTCAGGAAGCTGGACTGCGCCATCCACACTTCGTGGGCGATCGGCGTCTGCAGGAATTGGACGAATGCCTTGGCAGCCGGCGCTTCCTTTGTGATGGTGACGAGCGTGCCGGCACCGAGAACCGGCTTGCCGAGGTCAGGCTTTGAGGCATAGGTCGGCATGTAGAAGAAGTCCGCATCCGTTCCGACCTTGGTGCCCTCAGGGAAGAAGGAGGGAATGAACGATGCCTGATGGTGCAGGTAGCACTTCGGCGGAATGTCGAAGAGGCCCTTGGGGCTGTCGCGGAAGTCGGTGGAGGCTACGGCCGCAACGCCGCCACTCACATATTTTTCGTTCTTGGCGAATTTGCCGAATTCGTTGATCGCGGCAACCACGGCCGGATCGGTGAATTTCACCTCGTTGGTCGTCCACTTCTGGTAGACATCCAGCGGCTGCGTGCGCAGCATCAGGTCTTCCACCCAGTCGGTTGCCGGCCACCCGGTCGCACCACCGGAGCCGAGACCAATGCACCAGGGCGTGCCGCCATCAGCGACGATCTGATCGGTGAGCTTGAGCAGGTCTTCCATGCTCTCGGGAACTTTATATCCCGCTTCCTCGAAATTCTCGGGCACATACCAGACGAGCGACTTCACGTCGGCCTTGAAGGGGAAAGCGAAATAGGCCTTGTTGCCGTCCTTGCCCTTATAACTGCCGAGATCGACCCAGGATTTACCCGCGCCGTAATTTTCCTCGACCCATTTGGCCGTGTCGTCGCCGAGCGGCACAAGAAAACCCTTGGCGGCGAGATCGGCGAGAAGGCCAGGCTGCGGCAAAATGGCAATATTGGGCGGCGAGCCGGCCTGTGTGTCGATGACGATCTGCTGCTCGTAGTTTTCCGACGAGGAATAACGGACATTCACGCCTGTCGCGTCAGCAAAATAGGCGAGAACGGACTGGAACAAAGCCTCGTCCTCACCACGCCACGGGCCGAAAATCGTCAGCGTCTGGCCTTTAAGGTCAGCATGGGCCGCCTTGAAGTCTTCGTAGCTTTTCCAGTTGAACTTGGCGTCCTGGCCCGGCGCGAATTTCAGATCGGCGGCAAAGGCCGAACCCGACAGCAGCACGATTGAAGCAGCCGTCGCCAAAAGGGTCTTCCGCATGTGATTTACCTCCCATCACATAAAAGGCTCAAAGCGTCCTCTCCAATCAAAGCGCTTTGGCTGCCTATTCATCTCATTGTCATCAAGATGGAGTCAAGAGGCTCTTTATTCGGAAACGCTGCCTAACCTTCGAAATAGTCATATTGATTTAGGAAGGCGGCTATCATTTTCGATTGAGAAAAGCGGATGGGGCTGTTAAAAATCTAAAGCGCTTTGGTAAAATGAGGAGTGGCTTTTGGCCTTTTCCGGGCGCGCGCATGGAGGAATGACAGACATGAACCTGAAACAGCTGTCGCAACTGCTGGGCATTTCGCAGACGACCATCAGCAGGGCGCTCAACGGCTATCCCGAGGTCAGCGCGGAAACGCGCCGCCGCGTCATGGAAGCCGCGGAGAAGACGGGATATCGCCCCAATGCCGCGGCACAGCGGCTGGCAACCGGCAAGGTCGGCTCCATTGGGCTCGTGATGCCGATTGGCGAACATCACCGTTCGGATGTGCATTTCGGCGAATTCCTGAGCGGTCTTGGTGAGGAAGCCTCGCGCAGCGGCTTTCATCTCGTCATCATGCCCACCGAGCCGGAAAAGGAACGCGAAGCCCTTCGTGGGCTCGCCGCTAGCGGCAGCGTCGACGGCATCTATCTCGCTTATATGAAGAATAACGATCCGCGCATCGCCATGATGCAGTCGCTTTCCCTGCCCTTCCTCGTGCATGGCCGCTCCATCGGCGTGGAGGAGGATTATCCCTACCTCGACGTGGACAATGAAGGCGCCTTCCGTGATGCGACCCAGCTTCTGCTTCAGCTTGGCCATACGCGCATCGGGCTGCTGAACGGTCCGGAAGGCTATGATTTCACCTATCGGCGCTGCCTTGGGGTGGAAAAGGCGCTGGCGGCAAACGGCCTGGCCTTGCATGCAAGCAATAAGAGACACGGCAGCATGACCGACGAGGAAGGTTATCTCGGCATGGAGGCCCTGCTTTCACGCCCGGAGAAACCGACCGCCATTCTCTGTGCCAGTACCGCGCTCGCACTTGGCGCGATCCGCTCGCTCAACCAGCGAGGCCTGAAACCCGGCAAGGATATTTCCCTCATCGCCCATGACGATGTGCTGCCGCTTTTGAAACCCGATAATTTTTCCGTGCCGCTCACCACCACGCGCTCGTCGCTGAGAGCGGCAGGCGTCCGCGTGGGCCAGCGCCTGATCAATCACATCAAGAACGACCAGACGGAGCCCTATCAGGAACTCTGGAAGGCGGAACTGGTGGTGCGTGCCTCGACGGGGCCGGCTCCGAAAGCGTAGCCGGCCGGTTTCAACCGCCTAGAACTTCGGTGCCGCCAGGCCTTCGGCGCGATGAGCGGCGATGACGGTGTTGGCCATCAGCATCGCGATCGTCATCGGGCCGACACCACCGGGAACAGGGGTGATGGCCGCGGCAACGGCGCTTGCTTCATCATAGGCGACGTCGCCCACCAGCTTCGTCTTGCCTTCACCCTTTTCGGGTGCGGGAATGCGGTTGATGCCGACGTCGATGACGGTCGCGCCGGATTTCACCCAGTCACCCTTCACCATCGCCGCGCGGCCAACCGCCGCCACCAGAATATCCGCCGTCTTGCAGATGCCGGCCAGATCCTTGGTGCGCGAATGCGCCATCGTCACAGTGGCGTTGGCATTGAGCAGGAGCTGGCCCATGGGCTTGCCGAACAGGTTGGAGCGGCCGATGACAACAGCGTTCAGGCCGGAAAGGTCGTCTCCGTGAATGCCGCGCACCAGAAGCATGGCGCCTGCGGGCGTGCAGGAAATGAGACCGGTGGCAAGATCGCCGGTCGCGAGCTTGCCGGCATTTAGCACGCTGAGGCCGTCGACATCCTTCTCGGGCAGGATCGACTGGATGATTTCATCGGAATTGAAATGTTTCGGCAGCGGCAGCTGAACCAGAATGCCGTGGATGGAGGTGTCGGCATTCAGTTCACCGACCAGCTTCAGGAGGTCAGCCTGTGTGGTCTCCTCCGGCAGCGTGTGCTGGATGGAGTTGAACCCGCATTGCTTGGCCATCTTGCTCTTGGAGTTCACATAAGCGTGGCTAGCCGGATCATTACCGACGATGACGACCGCGAGACCGGGCTTGACGCCCTTTTTCGCCTCAAGCGCTTCTGCCGATGCGCGGACCGCCTCCGTTACCGAGGCCGCCTTCGCCTTCCCGTCAATCACAACTGCCATGCGTCCTGCTCCTCATGGGTTACGTAGGCTCCGTATGGTGCCCCCGTCGCAGGAATGCAAGCTAAAATGCGGCGTTTTCAGGCGGTTTTGCGGTAGTCTTCTTGGTGGTCGGCATAATCGACGAGACGCTCCCTCAGGAGCGCCAATTCCCGTCGCAATTCCATCAGCTCCTCCGCTTCCGCCTGGGCATGATCGGCATGGCCGGCAAGCGCATCAGCCAGCAGCGGCGGCAGCGCGGACGGTGCCTGACCGGCGATCCCAACCGTGCGGTTGCCCATCAGAACCTGCCTTACACGCTCGTCGAGCGGCATGCGCTCATCGTCGTTAACCGCACCGCAGTAATAATCGGCGAAGCTCTCCTCGTCGTGGCCAGCATCCAAGCCGGCCGTTTCGGCATCAGGAGATTGCAGATCGTCAAACACAGCCGGTTCGATTGGCTCGAATTCCGAAAATTGCGCGGGTTCCTCCTCGGGGAGCCGGATTGCCGCTTCCGGTTCGAAGGCGGAGGCATCCTGCTCTTCCTCGTCAGGGCGACGGTACGTCAGAAGATAGAGACTGCCCAGCAACCCGATCAGGCCGCCGCCGCCCGCCATCATGGCGGCCTGGGCAAGATCACGCGATAGTTCTCCCGGACCTGCCTTTTTCGCGAGGCGGGTCTCAAGGGCGGGCGTCGCAGCAGAGGAGAGATCGCGGCGTTCGCTCGCCTCCAGATAGGTGTTTCTCGCCGTTTCGAGCTCCCCCTGCAGCCTGGAGAACTCTCCCGGAGCAACACCGAGACCATTCAGGCGATCAAGGTTCTTTTTCCGCTCGGCTTCAGCATCGGCGATTTCCTCAGCGAGGCGCTTCTCGTCCGCTCGCAGTGCGTCGAGCAGTTGGCGCAATGCTGGAGCAGCGAGTGCCTGTACGGCATCCTCCGCATTCCTGGCGGCGATGTGTCGGGGATGTTTCGGGCCGTAATCGACCGAGATGCTGGAAAGCGCCATACTGGCGGCGGCATGTTTCTGCCTGATGTCCTCGAGTGCAGAAAAGGCGATGCCGGAGGGAAGCGGTTTGGAGAACAGATCGTTGGGTTTCAGGGCCGAAGCCGCCGCCAGATCCGCCTGCAGCGACTGCTGTTGTCGGGTCGCCGCGGTGATTCTTTCGTTCACGTCACGCAATTGCTGCTCGAGCTGCTGCACCTCGGTCACCGCATCGCCATGGCGCATCTGGAAACCGCTTAGCGCCGCCTCGGCCTCGTCCATCCTTGTCCGTGCCCGCTCCATCTCCCGCACAGCGGGCGTCATGGTGCCGGCCTTGCCGTCCGCCATGATACGCATCGAAAGATAGTCGGTAAGCCGCATGGCCGCTTCTGGCGTCGCAGCCCTCGAAGTCACGATCAGCGTCGTCTCGTCGGGCGACAGTTCAAGCCCTATCCCATCTCCCACCGCGCTGTTAAGCGCCTCACGCGGGGAGAGCGGACGCGCATCCGCGCCGGTCAGAAGATCGACCAGCAGGTGAAATTCACCCTGTTTGCGAACGCCGACCAGATCGGCAGGCTTCAGCTTGAGATCGCTGCTGATCCGGTCCAGCCCGCGAGGTGAAAGCAGGGTGCGCCGCGCCATCGCCAGAAAGCGGGTCGCATCTGGTGCATCATAAGCGGTCTGTGATACCTCGATCTGCGCCTGCGAAACATAGCCGCGAAAACCGGAATCAACGAGCAGCAGCGGAAGGGCTGCGCCGGTTACCGTGGCGGCCGCGACGCATCCGGCGGTCAAAAGCCGAAGACAATGCCTGCGCCACTGCGACGCGGGCGCGGCAATCTCATCCCCTTCCGGGCGGGTCGCCGTCATATCTGGACTGTGATCAACCATCTGAAGCCGTCTGCCACCTTCGCCGCCGCCCGCGGACGGACAGCTGTCAAAACCTTACGAGAGGTTAAAGGATCGTGGCAAACAAATGGTTAACGGACCTTCGCCGAACTCGCCTCAGCCCTTGCCGAGAGCGATATGCCAGGGTTCGGCGCAAAGGCTGTAAAGCCAGCTCATATGCAGCCTGCGGAAGATTTCAGGCATGCCTGCCACTTCGGACGATAATATCTTGAAAAGCGGCCCGACTGCGATGGCGACTCGCGCGTCCTCGCGGTTGACGGTGCGATGCAGCCACATCTCCTGATTTTGCTTCGTCATTCCCGCCAGCAGCATATCCACTTTCACGCCGGACGTCTCGCCGCTCAGCATGACGAAGTCGTGCCAGGGCGCATGGCTACGCAGCTTGGCAAGAACGACACCGAGCTGGGCTGCATCGTCACCCGCAACGCCGATCCGTTTCGGTACTGCCATATAGGTGAGAAGCGCCATGACAAAGGCAACGCCATCGATCACGACCGGCAGAGGCTCACCATGTGCGCGCCGCGCGGCAGCGTTCAACGCCTTGCCCTGCGGGAAAAGCAGGCAGCTTTCGAGGACCTGCCGATAGCCGATGTCCTTGAGTGAAAGCTTTGCCTTTTCAAGGGTGAGAAATGAGAGCGACGTGTGTCCCTCAGAGGCGGAAGCCCTGTCGCTCACATGTTCCAGCGCTGCGTTCCAGTCGAGGTCGCAGAAGTGCAGCCCGTAAATGTCCCGCTGCTGTCCCGGTCGTGCAAAACCCGTCGTTACGTTCATACCCAGCCCCCGATGCAAGCCCCGCCCGTCACGCGCAGGTTTCTGCGGGTTCGCGGTTCATGGACCGTTTATACATGTGCTGGTTGAATTTACGCTGAAAGCAATCAATAGAATTCCAAGGCCCACGCGAAGGAATGATTAACCACGTGGATCACGCGACCGTCCCTTGCCTCTGGCCATGCCGAAGGCACGAAGCGGCGCGGCGCTATCAGTGGCCTGGCGCGGCGGCCGCTTCCTTGCCGGCGTCGGCTTTTTCACCTTCTACGATCTTGATGGAACGGGGTGTTCCATTCCCATTCTGCTCACGAATGTCGGCTTTGGACAGATAATCGAGTTGCTCGATCAGCACGTCCTCGACCACCTCATCATCGAGCCTCTTGTTCAGCCCCTCGCGGATGCGCTGCTTGAAGGCGTCGGGATCGAAAGTGGAGATATTGGCGATGTTGACCATGGAAGAACCCGCCAGGAGCGTGAACAGCTCATCGGTCATCAACTGGGTTGCCGGCAACTCGATTTTCGCCATCTTGTCCTTGTCGACGCGCAGCGAAATACGGCTTAGGAAGTAACCGTTTACCCCGCCATCATTGATGACGGGAATGGTGATGCTTTCGCCCTTGACCAGTTGCAAGCTGGCCTTTTTTGCGCCCGCCTCATCCGGCGCGGGCGCCGTCGCCATCTGGACGGAGAAATACACCGCGCCGAGCGTGACGGCGCAAACCCAGACGCCGGTGAGAAGAAGCTTCAACATCAGGAGGCTGCGCCGTACATGAACTGTTCCTGGGAGTAGGTACCATCCGTGTCGGCTTCCTGGATTGCGTTCTTCAGGAGGTCGGCGACCGCACGAACTGCATTCAGATGTGCCTCGACGCGGCTGGCATTGGTGGCGAGCTTGGACTTGATGCCCTTGACCTGCTCCATGTAACCGGCAGCGATTTCCTCGCGCGGGGTATCCCGGAACAGCATCGTCAGCTCATAAAGGCACCGGCTCTTATGGGCATTGGAGACCTTGAAGTCGAACCGCGGGTCCTTACCGATATTGTCGTTCTCATGGTCGATGATCATTTCAAGGCGGCCGAGAACGGATTGGATACGGTGGTCGTTCGACATAAGGTCCATGCTTGTCTCCTCGTTAGGGTTTTTCATTCTCAAGCCTCGTCCGTTTTCTCATTGGAAACGCCGAGGACCTGCCGCTCGAACTCCGCCACCATCCGAATTGCAGCATTATGGTCTTTTTCATTCATCGATACGTCGGTTATGCCTTTGCTTTCGGCCTTCCGAAGCGCATCCTTGTATGCCTGCTCTGCAATGCCAACACCGCCATTTCTGGAGATCGTGTCGGCAAACTGTTCGGCCATCATGCTCTTCCAGATTTCGCCGGCATTACCTTTGCCGTAAACTTCCTCGCTGTCTTTCGGCAGCATGTTGGCTACGAAGGTCTGGAGGACAGAGGCCTCATATTTGCGATATGTTTCAGGAATTTCGGTGCGAGCCGCGCGAATATTCGTATTGCCAAGGCCCGCCTTCGAGGAGGCGCCATCCAGCATATCCACCGCGGCGCCAAACCCCTTGCCGGCATCTGCAAGGCTGGTTGCGGCAAAAGCCGCCTTATTGGCCTTGAGTTTCTCCTGGGCAACCTGGACTTCCTGGGGGTCCGCAGCACGCACCACATCCATCACCAGATCACTTATAACCGATATCGCCACGTCCCGATCTCCCGAGCTGACGAACGCGCGGCACGAACCGGCACGTTCACCCAATCAAGAAACATCGCTTTAGGCGTCCTCAAAAAAACGCCCGCGATGCAACAATGGAGCAGACTATGAATCGCCAACCTTGCTGGAGGCTGGTGTCCGGGAAGCATTCGTAATTTCTAACAAATCATAGATTGCATTGTCGTCGGCCTCACGATCCTCGAGATCACGGGCCAGGTGCATCCTGTCCTCCAGCCTGTCGGCCTTGGTTTTTTCTTTGAGCACCCTGTTTTCCTGCAATTGCTGCACGCCGGAGAGCTGACGGTCCTTGACGACCAGACGGCCGTAACGATCCGAATAATGCCTCGAGAATGTCTGATGCACCGGCTCCATCGAACTCATGGCTTCCAGCACGCTGTCCATCGATTGCGCCACCTCGCTTCGCGTGCGGGTGGTGTCGGCCAGTTCGACCTCGGCCATTTTTTCCATGTGGCGCTGGACCGTGACCAGACGCTTGAGTTTCTCCGACCGCTTGTCTGAGGCCACCGCGTTTCTCCCGATCAAAAGCCGATGAAGACCGGGCCGAAGCCATCCACGAACTGGCGGATGAGGGCCGCGACCGACAGATAGAGCATGAAGATGCCGCCGGCGAGAACAAAGGGCGTCGATATGAAGTAGACGGGGATTTGCGGTGCAAGCTTGTTGATGAGGCCGACCGCGACGTTGAACATCAGACCATAGATCACGAAGGGGCTAGCAAGCCGAAGCATGATCGAAAACGACGCCCTCAGCGTGTCGGTCAGTGTAATCAGCATCTTCTGGCCGCTGATGAGCGCGCCGACCGGCGTGGCGGTATAGGAATCCACAAGGGCCTTGAGGACGATGTGGTGAAAATCCAGCATGAACAGCACCAGCAGTCCGCCGAAGGTGATGAAGTTGGATATCTGGTTTTCCTGGGCGTCTTCGATGACATCGGCGCCGCCGGGCGCACTGAGGCCGACCGATGCGCCAATAAGGGCGCCGGTGAACTGAAAACCAAGCGTGTAAAAGCGCGCGATCAGCCCGTACATCGCACCGATCGCGATCTCCGTGGCGATGAGGCCGACGACAGTGCCCTGATTCGCGCCGGAAATTTTCGGATAGATCGTATCCCACAACACCGGCAACAGGGCCATGGACACAGCCACACACAGCAACATGCGAATCTGCGGTGAAATGCGCGAGCTGGAAAAGCCCGGCATGGTCATGAAACAGGCGCCGATACGGCAGATGGCAAGGAACAACGCGATAATGGTTCCCTGCGGGTCGGTTATCATGAAATGGCGCCCAGGATCTTGATCTCCAGCCCCTTGGCAAGTTCCACATGCGAGAGAACCGGCAGGGTCGCGAAGAGTCGCTCGATAATCATGCGCACATAGGACCGCGTTTCCGGTGAGGTTACAAGCACAAAGGGCAGGCCGCGATCCATGAATTCACGGATAACTTTCGACGCCTGTTCGGAAAACTCCTCGAGATGGCGGGGATCGATATCGAATTCGACGATTTCGCCCTTCTGGTCGCGCTTCAGCGCCTGATGGAAGACCATGTCCCACTTGTTGCCGAGACGCAGGACGCGAAGCACGCCATTGTCGGCCAGGTCACCGCAGAGCTGCTGCGACATGCGCACCCGCACATGTTCGACGATCTGTTCCGTCTTGCGCACATGCGGCGCAAGTTCGGCGACGGCTTCGAGAATGAGATGCAGGTTGCGGATCGACACACGTTCGGCAAGCAGCAGTTTCAGCACGGCCTGCAGGCCGGAATAGGACATGTGCGACGAACAAATCTCGTCGGCGAGCTTCTTGTATTCGGGATCCAGCCTGTCGATGAGAATCTTGACGTCCTTGTAGGACAGAAGCTGCGGCAGATTGTTGCGAATGACTTCGCTCAGATGCGTCAGCACCACGGAGACGTTATCGATCGGATGAAAGCCTTCGCGCTTGAGATCCTCGGTGAAGGTTTCGAGGATCGATACGGCCGGCATGCCGAAAGCGGGTTCGCGGATTTCGTCGCCCGGAATGCTCGGCTTGCGCCCTGCCCCTGTCACGACGAGAACATCTCCGACGCGCAGATGGCTCGATGCGATGGTCGTGCCGTGAACGCGGATCTGATAGGCCTTCTCCGGGATCATGATGTCGTCGGAAACCTTGATCTCCGGCACGACGAAACCGTATTGCGTTGCGAATTTCTTGCGCATCTTGCCGACGCGGAAAGCCAGTTCCTGATGCGCACCGAGAAGGCGGGTCGAAACCTGTTTGCCGAGCGCCAGTTCGATCTCGGCGGTTTTCAGAACCTGCTTGACCGAGTCTTTTTCCGCCTCTGTCGTCTGGAGAATCTTGCTCTCCTCCTCCTGGCGACGAAGCGCGCTTTCGGCTTCAGCCTGGCGCGGAATATACCAGCTGCCGAACGCCATGATGCCACCGAGGAACATGAAAGGCAGGAAGGGCAGGCCCGGAATAATGGCAAGCAGGCCCATCAACATGGCAGAAACCATCAATGCGCGCGGATAACCGCTGAGCTGATTGACGACCGCCTGATCCGTCGACCCCGCCGTGCCGCCACGCGACACAAGCAGGCCGGCTGCCAGCGATACAATGAGGGCCGGAATCTGCGAGACGATACCGTCACCGACGGAAAGCTTGACGAAAACATCGGCCGCTTCGCCGATCGGCATGCCGTGCCGGAAATAACCGATGATGATGCCGCCGAAAATATTGATGGCGGTGATGATGAGGCCTGCAATCGCATCGCCGCGGACGAATTTCGAGGCGCCGTCCATCGAGCCGAAGAAAGAGCTTTCCTCTTCCAGCTCGCGGCGGCGGCGCTGCGCCTCCTTCTCATCGATGATGCCGGCGGACAAGTCCGCATCGATCGACATCTGCTTGCCGGGAATGGCGTCGAGGGTAAAGCGTGCGCCGACTTCAGCGATACGCGTCGCACCCTTGGTGATGACGATGAAGTTGACGGTGATCAGGATCAGGAAGACGATCAGACCGATAACGAAATCGCCTGACATGACGAGACTGGAGAAGCCGGCGATTACACCGCCGGCCGCCGTCGGACCCTCATTGCCGTGGGAGAGGATGACGCGCGTCGTCGCGATGTTCAGCGACAGGCGGATCATGGTCGCGATCAGCAGCACCGTCGGGAATGACGAGAAATCCAGCGGCCGTTGGATCCAGAGCGCCACCATGAGGATGAGGACCGAAAGCGCGATGGAAAACGCCAGGCCGATATCCACCAGAACGACCGGAATGGGCAGGAACAGAACGCAGAGGATCGCCACGATGCCCAGTGCGAAGCCGATGTCACGCGTGCTCGGACTGACCTTGGGCAAGGAAATGACTGGTGGTTGCGCCATAAATTTCGTCCTGTCTCTTCATGAGAAGGGCGACGGAAAAGCCGCCGCACGGTTCCGCGGCATCGTTTCGCGAAATCGCTCACGCAATTCAGCCCGATGCTTCAACCTATCCCTAGCCGCCGAAGCTTGCGCGAGGATGGCATCCTGGCCGGGTCGATATCAGAAGCCCGATTGCACGCGTGAAAAGACGAGATTGGAAAAAAGCGCTATCTGCGCGCCCACAAAGGGGGCGGCGACGCCGAGGACAATCATGATCGTGACGATCTTGGGAACAAATGTCAGCGTCATTTCCTGAACCTGCGTCAGGGCCTGAATGAAGGCGATGGCGACACCGACGATCATGGCGGCGAGAACCGCAGGACCGGCCGCGACGAGAACCGTCCACACTGCCGCCTGCATGATATCAAGCGCATCGGCCTCGTTCATCGTCGCATCCCTCGTTCCAGAAAGGCGGCATTATACCGCCTTATCAATATCAGGAACCAGCTGGCGTATCCGAATCGGTTCCGCTATCAGATTTATCCGTGATCGGACCGTTGGAGAAGGTCACACCGGCCTGCAGCAGCACCTTGTCACCAGCTTCGGTGATGGCAACGACGCCGTCTGAATAGACTTCGACTTCCTTCACCACGCCCGTGACGGTATCGTCGGCGCTCTTTACCGTCTTGCCGACCAGATCCGACGCACGGGTCAGTGCTTCGGCCTGCAGCATGCTCTTCAGATGGGTGTTCGTCTTGATGGTCTGCTCGACCTGCGAAAAGCTTGCAAGCTGCGACATCTGCTGACCAGCATCCATCGGACTGGTCGGATCCTGGTTCTTCATCTGGGCGATGAGGAGCTTCAGGAAGCTGTCATAGTTCAGCGAGGCCGCGTTCTTGTCGTTGCTGCTCGCCCCGGCATTCGCCCAGGGGTTTGCCGCCGCCGCATTGACTGCATCTACCGCCATGGTGCGATCTCCTTGCGAATCTGTTCGATCGTTGCAGGGGTCATTTCCTGATTGTTGAGGATTTTCTCCTCGATCGGGTAAAGGCCGCGGATGGCCTTCAGCGCTTCGAAAGCCTTGCCGGAGGCAACCAGCCCGTCGATGCGCTTGAGCTCCGCCAGGACCTCGTCATGCTGGAAGCAATTCAAGAGCATGCTCACGGACTTGCGGAACATGTTGGTGGACTGTTCGCGCCCCTCCGGATTGATGAGAATCATCTGCGCGATGAAATAAAGCTGTCTCAGCGGGGTGGTAGCCTGGTCGGGCTGCAATACGTGGTTCTCGAGCAGGAACGTGACATCGTTCAGGAATTCCAGCGCCACCTTGCGATCCACACGCAGAACTGCGCCGTTGATGAAAATCTTTTCGCCCGACTTCAGCGAAATTCGAAGTGTACTTTTCATTTCAGTCCATCCCTGATGATGGTTGTCACGTCAATTATGCCCTGGAAATTCGTCGACTGACGTTTCCGGATCAGTTCGCACTCTTTCAGTATCCAGATCGCGATCGAAATGAGATTGGCCCTCAGTTCCATGGCCAGTTGATTATCCGGCTGCTTGAGATCCTCAATGAAGCGGATCCAGACCCGTCGAGTGTAAAAAAGCGCTTCGATCGTGTGCCGCTGAGAAGAGGAGTCCTTCGCCTCCGCAAGCAGTTCGATCGATTTGGTCAACGCCTGTCGCTCGCGGTCTTTCGCGTTGGCGACACCATCCTCCATGATTTCGGCGTAGGAAAACTGGTACATTCATGTATCCTTTATCTGCCGCCACCTCTGTTCATCAGAGGTAGTTCACCAGACTCATTTTTTGCAGACGCGACGTGAGGCTGTATGCGATCTCAATCTGCTGCTGCAGCAGATCGAGACGGGTCTTCGCCTCGTAGGTATCGATCCCCTCGATATCCAACAGATGTGTTTCGATGATCTTCTTCTGGGCAGCCAGAGAGTCATTCGACTTTTTGACGCGCTCCTGCGAAAGGCCAAGACTGCTTGCCTGCTGGTTCAGCCCACTGATCGCCTTGCCGATAGTCGTCACCGACTGGGTGGCGACCGCCTCACGGACCGTGCTCGAAACATTGTCCTTAAGGAAGGTCATCGCCGTGATTGCCGTCATCGCGAAGTAACGCATGCCCTGCGAATTGCTGTTGGTCGACGTTTCGACCACTTCGTTCTGGCTGATCCGGCTCGTCATGTTGGTATCGCTGGCGTTGGAACCGAACCTCGTCCAGAAATCGACATTCTGTCCCACAGCGAGACTGCTGTGCGGCGGGTTGGTTACAGTCGTCGTACCGTTGAATACGCCTTCCATATGCGTCATGAAGGCGTTGACCTGATCTTTGGACAGGTCCGAGATACTCCCCACGGCCGGCGTCTGTGTCGCCATGAAATGGTTCAGTTCGGCGTCATAGGCGGCTTTCAACGGCGAACCGTCGGCGAAATAGTCCTGGACCGGCTTCACATCCGTATTCGTACCGGAAAACAGATACTCACCATCTACGGCCGTGTTGGCAAAGCTGGTGAAATTGTTGAAGGCGATCGTGATTTTCTGGTTGACGGTGGCAAGCGTGGGCTGCTCGCTGCTCGTATTGGGCACCAGAACATTGAGGATTTCCTGGGCGGCCTTTGCCATACCGTCCAATGCGGTCTGCGACGATTCAAGACGCTGTGTGGCGAAGGAGTTGACCGTAACGAGCGAGGAAATCCGCTCCACGTCCCTGTTGAGATCGAGGCTGCGGGCCGTGTTGGCACCCAGCGTCACACCAAGATCCGCGTGCTTGCCCGTTGTCAGCTCGGTATTGAGATTCGTCATCTCAAGCTGAGCCTTGAGGATGGTGCTGCGCATGCTGTTCTGCATCGCCAGCGATGAAATGAATGACGTTTTCATCCTTTACCTCACCATGTCCATCAAGGACTTGAGCATTTCATCAACGGTCGTCACCAGTTTCGTGGCCGCCTTGTAAGACTGCTCGATATCCATGAGCAGCGACAGCTCCTCGTCCAGGCTAACCGCCGTATTGTTCGAATAGGATGTCGCAGAGCGCTCATAAAGCGCGCTTTTCGCTTCGTTTGCCGAAGTCGCACCGGACCGTTCCTGTTCGAGCCAACCCATCGAGTTGGTGCCGTATTTCAGGATGCTGGTATTCGTATCGATACGTGTCGACGCGGCGAAATTCATGGGCGCGTCGAATGCGGTCACATAGCTGTCGATCAGCGCGGAAAACCCGGTTCCGCCCGTAGCTGCGGGATTGACTATATAAGCGGTACCGTTGATGCCGCCGTCGCGCAACAATTCCGGATTGCCACCTTGCGAAATAATTAACGCGGAGTTGACGGTAATGGTCGCAGCGAGCCCCGGGACGACGACGCCGGCGGGAGGAATCTCGCTCGTTCCGGTTGCCGTCGACCAGGTGAAAAGGCCGGGCTTCGCCGTCAGAGGCGTCGCAGGCGGCGCCGGCTGGGTAATCGGTTTTTCCGCAAACATCGTGATCAGGCCGCGCGCGATTTCGTCGAGCTGGCTCTGCATGGTCGGCGCAAGTTCATCGCGAACCTGCATCAAACCCTGAAGCGATCCTTCCGCCGTCGTGTTGCTGCCGCTGCCGGCCTTGAGCGCCACACCGTCCACATAAATCGCGTTGCCGGTGGTCGTCGCGTCGTAGCCCGGCTGCGCCTTGAAGGTTACCGGACGCGGTACGATCTCGAACAGCGTGGCGCCGTCGGTCGTGTAAAGCGCGACGTCATTATTCGGGCGGTTGACGACATTGATGCCGATGATGGACGAGATGTCCTTCAGCAAGGTCTCGCGCTGATCGAGTGCGTCACTCGGATCGCCGCCGATCGCCGTCTGCGCCTTGACCTCGTTATTGGCTTCCTCGAATTTCGCGAGCAGGCCGTTCAGCTTGTCGACCTGAAGGGAGATTTCTTTGTCGGCACGCAGACGCATCGCCTGCAATTCGGCAGACGCCTTGTTCAATGAGCTGGCGACATCCGCGGCGGACGTCACGGCCGTTGCGGCAAGAGCAGCATTGCTCGGCTTGGCGGCATAGCCGCTAAGGCTCTTGAGCAGTTCCTTCATGTAGGTGGACGGCGCGCTCTCGTAGTCGTTGCCGCCGAAAATGCTCTTCATCTCCTCGAGACCGGTCAGAACAGTGTTCTGCCCGGTGGCCAGCGAGGCGCTGGAAATCGTCTGCCTGAGAAGACTTTCATTCTGGGCACGACCGTTGGAGACGATACTCGCTCCAGCCATGGTCGTGCCGAGAATGGCGGTACGCTTGACGTAGTTCGCATTGCCGACAGCGGCAATGTTTTTCGAGGTAACGTCCGTCTGCTTACCTACATTATTGAAAATCGACTGCGCAGTATTCATTGCTGACGTGAGCGACATTCATCTGTCCCCGTAGGAATTACTATCTCTTCAGATTGATCAGGACGTCCATCAAATCCGATCCAGTCTGGAAGACCTTCGAATTCGCGGTATAGATGCGCTGGGATTCAATCATGTCGGTGAGTTCGCTGGCGATATCGACGTTCGAGCCTTCCAGCGCGCCCTTCTGGACGTAACCAAAGCTGCCCGATTGCGGGAAGCCGATGGTAACGACACCGGACTCGTTGCTCGGAAGATAAACGTTGCCGTTCTGCGGGCTCAGGTTGTCGACGCTCGGCACGGTGGCCAGCGCCAGCTGGTAAATGTTGCGGCGGCCGCCATCCTGGTAAACTGCCGTCACTACGCCATCCTTGCCGATTTCGACATCCTTGATCTGGCTCGGACCGTTACCGTTCAGGATCGCCGTGCCGGGCGTGAACTTCGACGAAAACTGGGTCATGTCGGACAGGTCGATGTTGATCGCCTGCGCCACGCCGCTGTTGTTGTCGTCGATGGTGATGGATTTGGGAGACGTAGTCGTCAGCTTGTTGGTCGCAGGATCGAAGGTCAGCGTGACGCTTTCCTGAACAAGGGATGCCGGCGCAGTCGCCGTATAGGGGAAGCCACCATTGGTCGACTGATCCTGACGGTAGACCGCCACTTCCCAGGTGTTGTCACCGGTCTTGGTGTAATAGAAGTCGTAGAGCACCTTCGCACCGCCGCTATCGAATGCGGTCAGCGAAGTCTTGTTGCCGAACTTCGCCGTTGCGGAGTTGGTGCTGGGGAGCGACGCCGCCGCTACGGCCGTATCGTCACGATTGAGGTTGGCCGGAAAGCTGCCCTGTGTGGAGGGCGATGCCGTCAGGCCGAAATTGTTGACGTTAATGGCTTCAAGACCTGTGAAGCCGTTAACAACGGCAGCCGGCGGGTTGGAACCGTAGGGGTAACCCATCAGCTGGAAGCCAGCGGCGTTTTCCAGATAGCCTTCCGAGTTTTTCACGAAAGAGCCGGCACGGGTGAGATAAGGCGTGCCTGCACCATCCTGGACAACGAAGAAACCGTTGCCCTGAATGGCAAGGTCAGTACCCGAGGTGGTGTAGGAGAGGTTGCCCTGCTCCGAAATGCTGTAGCGAACGTTGGACTGCACACCGCCGGAAGCGTAGCTGCCCGACGAGGAGGGCAGAACGAGCGACGAGAACGACGTCGATGCACGCTTGTAACCGGTGGTGCTTGCGTTGGCGATGTTGTCGCCAACGGTGCCCAGCTTGTTCGCCTGTGCATTCATGCCGGACACGCCGGTTCGCATAGTGCCGAAAATACTCATTCAAAAACCCTCGTGGTCATCTTTCAAGGAGAAGGTAAAGCGTTTGGCTTGCGTGAAGCTGTCTGAAATACCGCGTTTGAAAAAGACCACGCGGGTCAATGAAAATCATTGCCAATCAATGCTGTAGCCGAGGAACCGCTTGGAATCGACCGGGTCGTAGCCAAGTTTCTTGCGCAGCTTCTTGCGCAGCTTGCTGATGTGGCTTTCGACGACGTTTTCTTCGACGTCATCATCGAAGATGCCGTAGATGGCATTGAAAATCTGCGCCTTGGAAACGCGGCGTCCGCGATTGGCGATCAAATATTCAAGAATGCGGCGCTCGCGGCGCGGCAGGGGAAATACCTCGCCGCCCACTTCCGGGTCGCGTCCATCGGAGAAGACCCGGATCGGACCGGCGTCGGTGAAATTCGAAATGACCTGCAGCCGGCGGCGAATAGCCGCCGCACGTGCGAGGATTTCCCGAGGGTGAACGGGCTTGCGCACGACATCATCGACGCCGCTGTCGAACAGCGCGAGTGTCGCTTCCAGCGAGGGCTGGTCGCTCACCGCGATGACAGGCGCCGTCGTGCGATCCCTGATCGCCTTTGGCAAGGAGAAGCTCCGGTCGCCCTGGCCGATCAGGAAGGCTTCCACAGCCGCAAGATCGCTTTCCGCCGCCGTCGAGACCCATTCCCCGAATTCGACCGGATCGAACCCGGTCGAGGGAATGCCCTCACGCCCAAATAGAGATGTATAGCCGTCTTTAACGAGCTCGCGCTCATCAACCACTACGATCATTCGTCCGCCTCCGAATCAGTGTGGTGTTTTCCAATGAGGCATTGGTACGAATCGGGGGATTCAGCGACAACTGTAGGAAATCATCGATAGTTATTAATAATTGATTAACCATTTTGTGCCGATTTGATCTATATATAGTGGGTATTAACCATATATGGCACAAAATTTTTGTGTAAAAATTTCCGAAATCGCTAAAAAACGCTTGAAACGCCTTTTTTCGGGCTTTGTCTCGCCACATTTCCGATAACGAGTCCCAACCCCTGATAAAGCAATTTCAGGTTGTTATCCTTCGCAGAAATTTTTAGCGTTGGGCGTCCATTTCCCGTAGCCCGTCGCCACCAGATTGGCGATGACCCGGCAGACATATTTCTTCTGGGCCGGGTCATTATTGGGCCCTGCGTGATAGCGGGCAACCGCCATCGTCCAAGTCTCGTGTCTGTTGTGGAGGTTACGCAGGAACATGGCGGCATATTCGACATTGCGACGCGGATCGAACATTTCGCGCGCAGATGTGAAATTTTCGCCGTGGAAATAATGATTTATCTGCATGCATCCAAGGTCGATCAGCTTGGCGCCATTGCGTTTGGCAGCCTCAAAAGTCATCAAGGCCTCTTCGGTAGAGGCCGCAAATACCGGTTTTCCTTCGATATTCATGGCGTTGGGGTCTAGCCGCCCCTTGCGGCCAGTCTCCGTCAGGCCCACTGAATAGAGAATTCCCTCCGGCACGCCGTATTTGCGTGCCGCAGACTGGATCTCTCTTTCACACACGCCTGACGTTGCCGAGGCCGATGCGTTCTCAGAGATAGACGCCATTGTCAGCAGAAGTGCGGGCAGAGCCAAGAGCGCCGTCCATGCCTTCATTATGCACCCCCAAATTATCGCCATTGCCTTGCCGGCCGCCTCGTGCACCGGACTCGTCACGGTTGCGGCCCGCAGCCGCCTGCTGGCCCTGCTGCTGCGCCTGCTGATTTTGCTGATTGTTGGCTTGTGTGCCCGTTTGGTCACTCTTATCGGAAGAAGCGATGCTGATCGTGATGTTATCGACCGTCAGACCCTGCGCCTTGAGGCCATCAAGGATGCTCTTGCTGTCTTCCTGGAGCTTTTTATAGGCCGCGACGCTCTCCACAGTCATGTGCACGGCGAGTTCGTCACCGGCAAGACGCAGTGACATCGTCACCGATCCAAGCTCGATCGGCGTCATATGCAGCTTCAGCGTATGCACGACCTTGCCGGTGCTGCTCTGGGCGGCTGCGTTGGACAGCGCTGAACCGGGCTGCATGGCGCTGATCCATTCCGGATCATTGGCGATCAGGCCGGTCAGAGCCGAGGCATTGGAGGAGGGCGCCAGACCGATGAAGCGCCGGGAATCGAGAACCGTTATGGTATCGGCCGCCTTGCCGCTGCTTTCCCGCGTGTCGAACTCCACGCGGCCTTCGCGCTGAACCGTGCTCATATCGAGAGCGCGGGCTGCACCCGAACGCGGAGACGCGAAGCGGAATGATGAGGCATCGCCTTCGTTTTCCGAAGCCGAACCCGCCGCATCATTGGCAGCTGCAACCCCAGTCGGCATGTCTTTGGCCGGATGTTCAGCCTTGCTGCGGACAGGTTCAGCCCTGTCGGACTTGACCGTGTCGGTCTTGCCGGCAATTGCCTGCGCAATTTCTTCCAGCGGCGTCTTGGCCGTGGCCATTGCCCCGGCGCTGGCCGTAACCAGCTGCAGTTCGGCGAGCTTCGGATCGAGAGTATCCGTTATCGCCTCGGCATCCTTATCCGCCTCATCTTTAAGCTTCTTGCCAGGCTTGCCGTCCCCCAATTGTGCCCGCGAGGATTTGACCGCGTTCTGGAACTCGGCAGCTGTGTCGTGAACTCGACCGTCCCCGGCATGCTCGTTGACGATGACATTCAGGAAGGCTGCAGGCCGTTTGACCGGGACATCCATCTTTTCCCCCTCGCCGTCGGCCTGTCCGTGCTGTTGCCCTGCTGAACCAGAATCGTCCGACCGCGAATGCGGCGCCTGCGGCGGTCGCTCGTCACGAACCGTGGAAAGGGCATCGCCAAAGCTGCCGCCTCTCGCCTCGTCACGTGCGGCAGCACTGCCTGCGCGCGGATCGGACGGTGGCGCATTCGTTAGCGCATTGATGGTTGCGTCGATCATGGTGCCCCCTCGCCTTTCTTCAACAGGCTGTCGATTTCATCGAGCTTGCTGCGGCCGCTTGTCACGAGCTGCCGGACATTCTCACCGCCATCGTCGGCCTTGTGGGTTTCAACCCGCCATATGCTTTTTTCCCCGCCAGGCACCGCATCATTTTTGGCTGCGTTCTGCCTGACGCCCTGCGCCGCCGCGTCGACATCAGCACCTGATAGCGAGGGAGGACGAACCACCTGTTCGGCGATCGCCCTTGCGGCATCTCTGAGGGCCCTGTCCCGGTCCGAAAGCTGCGTTTCGGGAATTTGTCCGATCGTCTCGATCGCGCTCACCACATCGGGTGTTCCAATGTTGGAAAGGCTTTCGTAGAGATTGGCCTGCGCTTCCGGTTGATCAGGCGCGGCGGACGACAGCGTCTTCGCTTTAAGCGCCGCCATGCGGGCCAGCGAATCCTTGCCGCTGATCGCCGCAAGACGCGAAAGACGCAGATAGGCTTCCTTCTGCCTTTCCGCATCCATCATCGCGAAGGTCTCCACTATCGCGTCTTCGCCGAGGGAATCAGAGCGTTTGACCACCAGCGAGACCAGAAGATCCGCAAACTGACTTGCATAGGGCGAATGCAGGAACCGCCGCGCGTAACGCTGTGCGTATTCGATGCCGCGTTTTGCATCGCCGTCTTCAACCGCAATGGCGAGCGAGCGGCGCAATGCCGCCTCCTCAACGATTGTCCCGGGCGCTTCAAGCCGGGCAATGTCGTAGAAGCCGAGCGCGGCCAGAGGATCGCGCGGGATCGTGACATTGCCACCGATCAGAGCGAGATAGGCGCCTATCCGGGTGCCGCGATATTCAGGCACCATTGCCGCGATGCTCTGCGCCACCAGCGTCCCCTTGCCTGACAGATACTTACGCAGGATATCGGCGACGCGGCTGTCGAAATTTCCGTCCACATCGCGCGCGACCAGCAATTCAAGCGTGGCGGGATTGCCGCCGCTCATCGCATAGATCAGCGCCGCATCGACATTGCGTGGGTCCTTGAAGATCGCCGAGGGCGCGCTTTTCAGCCGCTCGTCAATGGTCTGGAGCAGGAACCGCTGCATTTCCGTTGCCGAATGGTCTCCCTTGGCAACCGAATCCTGCACGAATTGCAGGGAGCGCAGCATGGCATAGGGCATGAGATTGTCTTGTGACTGCGAAAACGCCTTGAATGGTCCGGCACCGAGACCACAAAGCGTCGCCGCAAGAAGAAGCCAGCGTTTCGAGGTTTTCGTCACACTCACCCCCGATCAGCCTCAAGCAGGATTTCGATACGGCGGTTGGCATCCGCCAGGGGATCTGCCGGGACCTGCAATCTGCGGTCCGCAAACCCAGAAACCTGCTTTACCCGCTCTTCCGACAGGCCGCCGCGCACCAGCATGTAATAGGCACTGTGCGCGCGGTCCATGGAGAGCCGCCAATTGTCGTTGGCCTCGCCCTTGAACTGCCGCCCATCCGTATGGCCGCGGATTACCACGCTGCCACCGCGCTCCTGAAGCAGTTTGCCGATCTTTTCCATGGCGAGAACCATTTCGCGCCGGGGAACGGCCGATCCGATATTGAACATCGGTGTTTCCGTCTGGTCGGAAATGGTCAGCAGCAATCCGCCTTCCGCAGGCGTCACGACCAGCCCTTCCGAGAGCCTGCCGGTTATGCCGGATATCTGTTTCTCGATTTCTTCGCGCAGCGTATCGGCCTTTTCCCATTCAGCATCGCTCGCTTTTTGCTGAACATCCTTCGCCTCTTGCTGCTGCTCGGGCCTGGGCCGTACAAGCGCTGCCTGCTCGGCGGCATCCGGCCGTTGCTGCGGTACAACCGCGGCGACGTCCATGGGCCTGCCGTCTTGCGCCTTGTCTTCCGGCGCCTGAGACGATTTAACCGCAACGGCCTGAGCGCTGTCGGCAGCATTCTCCTGCTTGTTTTCGGCGGCCTGCTGCTCAACCGGTTTTTGTTGCTGATCGGCGCGGGTGATTTTCACCTGTTGCGTCCAGAAATCAGGATCGAAGGGATCGCGATAGGCTTCGCCGCCGCTTGCGCCGGTTGCAGGGCCGGAATCGGCAGCACCGCCCTCGCCCTTGGCGCTGACATTGGCCTGCTGCCCGACCTGCTGGGCGATTTCCGCCAGCACGGAATAGGGATTTTCGAAAAAGTCCGCTTCGGAGAAATTCGACTGTTCACCTGTCTGGGACGTCAGGTCTTCGCCCGTCGCCGCGGCGGATCCCTTGGTCACTTTCTCTGCCTGAATGTTGGACTGGTCCTTTTTCTGGACGCCCTCTTCCTTGTCCACGGGCTTTTCCAGCCCCTTGGACGAGGGTTTCTCATCGGACAGTTTTATCGGATTGAAATAGCTCGCGACCGAGGCCTTGGTTTCCTCATTGGCGGCATTGACCAGCCACATGACGAGGAAGAACGCCATCATCGCCGTCATGAAGTCGGCGTAGGCGATCTTCCACGCACCACCATGCGCACCGTCGTGGCCACCTTTATGGCGCTTGACGATGATGATCTCGTTTTTGCCGTGGTGATGGTTTTCGCCTTCACTCATTTCATCACCTTGCGAAGACTGGAGGCCCAGGCGGACATGCGCGTCACGAAGACGCTCTCACCCAGCTCGACTGAAAGATCGATATCGGCGGTCTCGGTAAACTTCATCGTCTCTTCTTCAAAGCCGGGCTGGGTCTTCAACTGCTCGAACAAATCCTTCGGACCTTTCACGACAAGCGTGACGGCGTCACCATCCGGCATGGAAGCGCGCACCACATCCGCCAGCGCCGAGACTGCTTTAAGCGACAGTTCTTCCGTCAAAACCGGAGCAAGGATTGCGGCGGTCTGTTCGCTGAGGGTGGCGGCAATCGCATCAATGCCCTCTCGCAGCCCGCGCGACAGAAAGACCGCGATTTCCTCGAGATAGGCGGATCGCAGCGCCTCCAGCTCAGCCGAATGGGCGGCCAGCAGCTCGTCGCGTTCCGCCTGCATCTTTTCGGTGATTTCGCGTGTCGCATCCTCATGGCCACGGGCGTAAGCGGCCTGCCTTTCACTCTCCACGTCGACGGATTCGAATTCATCGAAACCGGACACAGCGTCGGCAAATGGCGAAACGCCATCGGTATCCGCCAGGGGATCGACGAAGGCCAGTCCTGCCGGCTGAGCGTCACCGAAGTCCTTCAGATATCTTGCGATGGAGGTGGTCATGCACGCCCCCGGCAAAACAGGGGACGAGACATGTTTCGCTGCCTGCGATCTGGAACGTTCCGTCGCATTTCCGGGCGGAAAACCGAGGTCCGCTTTTCCTGGAAATGCTCTAAGCCGTTTGGCGGCACCACCGTCATCCTTGCTACCCTGCCCGTCTCTTCCATGATTGCCGGAGGACCGCGCCATGCGATCCGCCCCCATATTGCCCCGACGTTAGGTGTTCAAACTTGTGCGAGGATGAAGGCGGAACTGTTCAGCACGTCTGCGCCACGTTTCCGCGCATGTCCGTGCGAGGAAGCTCCATTACTTGAAGAGCTGGAGAATATTTTCCGCATTGGCGTTGGCGATGGAGAGTGACTGGATACCGAGCTGCTGCTGTGTCTGGAGCGCCTTCAGCTTGGTCGATTCCTCGTTCATGTCAGCATCGACAAGACGACCGATGCCCTTATCGATCACGTCCATCAGGCTCGACACGAAGTTCTCCTGCATGTCGATACGGCTCTGCAGCGAGCCCAGGCTGGACGCCGCGCTGGTCATCGCTTCGAGCTGACCGTCGACAAAGGACATCATCGCATCCAGCACGTCGGCTTCGGTATATTGCTCTCCCGTCATCGTTCCCATTTTCTGGGCGAGATCGGTGAGCTTGTTGATGTCGAGCGTGGAGACGGAGATTCCGAGTTTACGAGTGTCAGGGTCAATTGCCGCAGTGACATCGTAATACCAGTTGGTGCTCGGCGATGTCGTGGTCGCGACGGGGGTCGTGCTGTCGGTCGCCGGAGCGCCCGCCGCTGCCGGGTCGGTGGAGGTGAGCTTTACCCACACACCATCACCGATCTTCAAATAACCCTCCGTATTGGCGGCATTGGTATAGATGCCGGTCGCCTTGACGGAAAAACCTGCCAGTGCCGCCACTTCGCTATCTTTCAGCGTCGGAACGACATAATCCTTGTCGGTGACGGTGGGAGCGGCGGGTGCCGCGGGCGTATCGGTCGTGCGCATCGTCACGATCGTCTCGTTCTTGCGCAGGAATCGCGCTTCTGTATCGAGAATGCCGAACTTGCCGCCGCTCAGATCGAAAAGCACCGTGCTCGAATCGAGTGAATAATCGACCGTCGTCACCCCGACTGCGCCTGCGGCGGTGCGGGTAAATGAAGCGACGATCTTCTTGATGACCGGCTCTTCGGCGGGCGGCGTCTTGCCGTCGCCGATCTTAGCCTGGAGCCAGTTTTCGCCGGAGAAAGACGCCGATTCGGAGATGCTCTTCAGCTGATCCTGAAGCTGCTTGATTTCTTCCTGGATCTTCGTCCGGTTGCTGCCCACACCATAAGCAGCAACCAGCTTCGCCTTCAGCGATTTGACCGTCTCAATAGCACTTTCCACGGCTTCGAAGGCGGTGTCGACCTTGGCGGCGCCGAGACCAAGTGCGTCCTGAACGGCCGAAAGCGCCGCATTGTCCGAGCGCATGGTCGTGGAGATAGACCAATAGGCCGCGTTATCCGCTGCCGTCTCGACGCGGTAACCGGAGGAGACGCGCGCCTGCGTGGTCTCGAGGTTCTTGTCGATCATGCGCAAGGTTTGCAGCGCGGCCATTGCCGCCGCATTGGTCATAATGCTGGTCATGGGTTCCACCCAATTCAAAATGTAAGAAATAATCCGGCGCTGCGCCGGAAACGAGCAGAGGCATCATGCGCATCGGCGGTGGTTGAAATGATCCACCGCGACCTGCCGTTCGTTAACAAATCGTTAATTCGATAGGTACCAAACAACAACGGTGATTTGCAAGGCGTTCCTCGCTTTCCCATAACGGTTTTGCGCGCGGTGGCAGGCTTCGGGCAAGGTCGGATGAAAAAGCGATAGGTCAAAACCGTCGCGACCGCCGTTTCGGCAGTCGCAACCGGTCATCGGCTGGATATTCGGCGGATGGTTCAGGCCGCTTCGCCCTGGTGGGTCGAAACGAATCGGGCGGCCATCAGGCTATGGCGGAGGAACTCGGTGTTTTCGTCCGGATTTTCCGAAGGGTTCTGAAACGACACATGATTGATTTCGACCGCCGCATGTTCATTGGCCAAGATCAATTGTGCATAGACCGTGGCGCCCATCGGTTTGATTTCGAGATCGAGAACGATCTCCGGCGCGCCTTCCCATTCTAGTTTATATTCGCCGCCGGCGCCGAAATTGATCGTACCGGGATGATAATAAAGCTCCGCAGCCGATGACACGAGATCGGCAATGCTGCCGTAGCACTCGAATCTGAGCAGCGAAATCAGGTCGGCCGGGTCTAGCAATCGTAGTTCTGTAGCGATCGGGTTGATCGCCTCTGCGACGATCATTTCCCGCTGTTCAGAATAGGCGGATTTTTTCATTGGTCTTATTGAACCCGTATTTTCGATGACTTCATGGCGTAAACCCGATGAACAAGCTCAGCCACAGCCTTGTAAAAGGCTGGTGGAATCACACTATCGATCGAGACTTGCGCAAACATGGAGCGCGCAAGCGGCGGGTCCTCAAAAACGGGGATATTATTTTCTTCCGCAATCTCGCGGATTTTCAATGCGATAAGGTCCTGGCCCTTGGCAACGACAACAGGCGCGTCGCTTTCTTCACGCACGTAACGCAACGCCACCGCAAAGTGTGTCGGGTTGGCGATGACGAGGGTCGCGCGAGGCACGTTGTTGATCATACGGCGGCGGGCACGGTCGCGGGCAATCGATCGCTGACGGGATTTGACAACCGGGTCGCCCTGCGACTGCTTGTATTCTTCCTTCACCTCATGCTTCGTCATTTTCAGCTGGGTGAACCAGTGATGGCGCGTCCATAAAACGTCCACGGCGGCGAGCAATGCGGTCGAAAGCAGGATTACGATCATCATCTTTTTGACGATCTCGACGACCCGGACAAAAATAACCTGCGGATCGGAAAACATCAGATCGATGAGGCTGTAGAACTCGCCGCGCAGAGCGAAGAACATGATGGTCGAGACGATCATGATCTTGAAAACGGACTTTCCGAATTCCACGAAACCCTGCTTGCTATAGATGCGCGTGAAACCCTTGGCGGGCGATACGCGGGACCATTGCGGGCGCACCCGTTCCAGCACCGGCGACGGCAGGTTCTGGAAAAACGAAGAGGCGAGGCCGAAGACGATGAACATGATCATGGCCGGCATGAGCAGATAGGCCATGGACGTGCCGAGGAAGTACAAAAGCGACAGGGCGTCTGGCCTGGTGCTGAGGTCCCATTGTTCGGGCTGGCCGAACAGGTCCTTCAGCGTCTCGCCGATGCGGCTGGCACCGTCGGGCAGAAAGAAAACGAGATAACAGTAAAAGGCCAGTGACGACGCAAAGATCGGCACTTCACGGGAAAAGGGCAGATTGCCCTTTTCCGCCGCATCACGGAGTTTTTTCTCCGTTGGGGCTTCTGTTTTACTGTCCTTGTCCTGATCGTCTGCCAAGGCACGTTCCCGGGATAAAAAAAGGCCCGCCGATCCCGGCAGGCCGTCGTCCCGAAACTAGCGCCGGCGGCTGGCCACCGCAATGGCCGCCTGCAGCAGATGGGCCGGTTATCAACCGGCTTCCACTCAGGCCGCAGCCGATTGTTCTTCCGCGGCAGCGTCCTTCAGCTGGATCTGGCCGGAATTGGCCAGCCGGATCGCCTCCTGTGCAACGGCACGGCGGGCAATCGCCACTTCGCGGGTGTTGATCGAGGCCTGCGGCACCGCAAGGTCCGATTCGATCATGCGGCGCTGGCGCGGGCTGATGCTGGAAAGCACACATTCCTTGATTTCCATCGTGGCGCCGCGCAGCGCCATCGTCAGAACATCGGCCGACACATCGTTCAGCAGCATGACGCGGCTGCGCTGCGGCATGAACATGAGGTCGTCGAAGAGGAAGATCTTCGGCTTGACCTTGTTTGCGGCTTCCTTGCTGAGCGTCTCGAGCGAGCTGAGCAACGTATCGACCTGCGGCTTGTCCAGTTCGTTCATCAGGTCGGCAACCTTCGTGGAACCGCCGGCATTGCGCTCGGCTTCGATTTCGTTGATGAGGTTGACCACGCGCTTCTCGATGATCTGGGCGGCCGTCGGGCTCACCTCCTTCATGTTCACCGTGCGGTTCATGATATCGGCGCGCTGCTCTTCCGGAATGGTCAAAAGAACCTTGGCACCGAAGGACGAGGGCAGCATGGAGAGAATATAGGCAATGGTCTGGGGATGTTCGCGCAGCAGGAACTTGCCGACGAATTCCGGCTCTGCTTCCTGCAGGCGGTCCCAGATCGATGCTTCATAGGCCTGGAACGCTGCGCGGCGGCCGAGAAGGCTGTCCACTTCTTCAGGGGTCAGGCCTTCTTCGAGAATGCTCTCGATTGCCTTGGCATTGTCCATCAGACCCGTTCCTTCGGTGAACAGGTCCTCGAACTCGGCCACGATCTGCGCAAGTTCATCGGGAGGAATGACGCGAAGGGTCTGGGCCGAGGAAATGATCATCTGCAATTCGTGCTGCGTGAAAAACTTCAGCAGCTTGCCGGCGACGCCCTTGCCCATGGCAAGAAGCACCGCGGCCGCCTTGTCGGCCTGAGACAACGGCTTGCCCGCAATTGGGTTACCGAAATCTTCAAAGTCCATCATGGTCTTTCCTCTCCGTCCCCACAGGGATCAGGCTTTCTTCGTACTCAGTACTTCAATCAATTTTACGCCGAAGCGCGTATCGTCGTCTTCCAGAACCGTTATTTCACCGCGCGCAATACGGCGGCCATTCACCATGATCTCGACCGGCTCGCCGATCTTGCGGTCGAGTGCGATCGTCGCGCCCTCCTCCAGGCTCATCAGCCCCGAGACGAGCATTCGGCTGGTGCCGAGAACGATCTGGACATCGATCGGGATATCCATGATCAGGTCGATGTTTTCGGACAGGCCGCTGCCCAGCGGTGCCTTTACGCCCACAACCTGCGGGGCGGCGGCAAAATCGTCCATCGCAAAATCGGCCGTTCCGCCACCGAAGGCGGAAAGGTCGGTATCCGTAGAAACCTCGTCCGTACTTCCGAAATCGCCGAAGTCGCCAAAATCGGAGAGCGAGCCTTCCGCATCCGTCTTGAGGACGCCACGCAGATCGCCGATAGCCTGGTCGAGGTCGCCGCCGTCTTCAAACGACGGCAACGCCGCATCATCGGTCACAGGTGTTTTCTTCGTAGCCATGCGCTGATTATTCCCTTTGAAACTTGCGTCAGCCTGCCCAAACCCAAAAAGGTCGGGCAGGATTTTAACCCATCAAATGTCGTAAGATCTCGTCGTCCGTGCTGACATTGTTCTTGACCCGAACCATGTAGCGGTCGCCTGACTTGCCGAATTCGCAATTATAGAGCTTGGAACCGTTAGCACTGACCTCAACGCCGATATCGTCCTGGTTGAGGGCCTGAAACGGAATGACATCGCCGGCCACCAGCTTCGAAATCGTACGGAGTGTCAGCGTTTCGAGCTTGATGCGCGCCTCAAGCGTGACCTGCGATCTCTTCACCTGTTCCGAGATCATCTCCATCCACTCTTCCTGCTTCTTCAGCGCCTGCGCCGAAGCCTTGGGAGCGACGATGGATGTCTTGAGCAACGGACGCTGCGGTATGATCAGCGAGAATTCCGACGACACTTTGCCAATGTCGATTTTCATGCGGATGTTAACGCCGTAGAGGCCCGCAATCATCTCGTCGAAGGCACTTTTGCCATTGGAATTGAACGGCGGCTCGATAGCCGCTTCAAAACCGCCCGGCGCATTGACTCCGGAACGGAGCACGCCACCGATACGTCCAAGGACCATGGCAGCCAGATCGAGCTCGATATGGGAAAGACTGCGCTCATCGGGTTCGCCGATGCTGTCCGGTGCTGCACCGAGCATGCGCTCCATGAGCGCGATGACGAAGCCATTGCCGACCGTCATCATGAAGTTCGGGCACCAGTTGCGCAGGGAACAATCGGCCACCGCGACATTCTGCCCGACATTGGCGATCAGGTCGGTCATGAGCCCCGATTCGGAGCCGATATATTCGACGTCTATCGCAATGCCGGTCTCGCTGTGAAAAATATCCGGCAGGAATTCGCTGTAGAGGTGGCCGATATCGGAACCGATCTTCGCGATCGTCCTGCGGTCGGAGAGCCCGCCGGTGAGTTTCGCGAGCAAGGCGGTGTCGATGGCGGGAGCTTTTTGCGCTGCAGCTTTTGCCATGGTCATGCCGCCTTGTTCTCGCCGCCGGGATTCATCATCTCCTGCTCGACGGCGTCGATGGACGGCCGCTCGTAGTTGGAGATGGTCTTGCGGCCATATTCAAGCGCGACCTGCGGCACCGAACCGTTCATGTAGGCGATCAGCGTCTGCTTGACGATGATGTAGAGGCGATGCTGCTTGGTGCGGACGATCTTGACCTGCGAGGCGAGCGGATTGCAGATCGAATAGGACAGGATGATACCGAGCATGGTGCCGACCAGGGCGGCGCCGATGAGGCCGCCCAGCACTTCAGGCGATTCATTGATCTTGCCCATCGCCTTGATGACGCCGAGAACCGCTGCGACGATACCGATGGCAGGGAAGGAATCGCCCATGGTGGTGATCGCGTGGTAAGGCTTCAGCTTGTCGTGGAGGATGGTCTCGATTTCTTCATCCATCAGCGCCTCGATTTCGTGGCTGCGGGCATTGCCGATGATGATGAGGCGGACATAGTCACAAATGAACGAGGTCAGTTCCTTGTTCTTCAGAACCGATGGCGCGCTCTGGAAGATCGAGGATTCCTCGGGATTGTCGATATGAGCCTCGATCTCGTTGCGCGATTTCGTGCGCAGGTCGCGCATCAGCGAATAAAGCACGCCGAGCACGTCGAGATAGTTGCGCTCCTTCGGAACCGAGTGCTTGAAGGCCTCGCCGAGCGCCTTGCCCGAATCCTTCACGACCTTCATCGGGTTCGCCATGATGAAGCCGCCGAGACCGGCGCCGCCGATGATCATCAATTCGAACGGCTGAATCAGCACGTCCAGATGACCGCCCATCGCCATGTAGCCGCCGATGATGCAGCCGAAGGTGATTATAAGTCCAATTACAATATTCATTGATCGACCACGCCCGAACAGTGTTCCATGCCGCCATGTCTAAAAAATGTGGCTTGCGTGAACCTGTCCGCAAAGCCTCTCCGCGCTTCAGCCTCCAGCCAGTTTCGCACAAGCAAGCCGCGGCACTATGCCGGCAAAGGCGGACGTGCGCCTTGAGATCGGGATCAAACGAGAGCGGCGGTTCAGTGACTTCCACCTACACCAGCTACAGACTGATCAGTCAGGATATCGGCAAGTCGCTTGAGCGGGTGTCGAAGCAGCCGGACGTGGCGCGCGAGACCGAATATTACCGCGCAAAGATCGGCGACGTGAAATCCATAGACGATTTCATGGCGGATACCCGCCTTTACAATTACGCGCTCAAGGCGCACGGGCTCGAGGACATGGCCTATGCGAAAGCCTTCATCCGCAAGGTCCTGACAGAAGGCGCGACCGACAAGAATGCCTTCGCCAACAAGCTTTCCGACAGCCGTTACGCGGATTTCGCGAAATCGCTGAATTTCGCAGATCTGGGTGCGGCGGCGACTTCGGTCGATGCAGCCCAGTCGGGCGTCATTACCAAATACACCCGGCAGACGCTGGAACAGGAAGCGGGCGACGACAATAACGGTGTTCGTCTCGCCCTTTATTTCGAGCGCAAGGCGCCGACGATCAAATCCGGCCTCGACTTTCTGGCCGACGATGCGCTCGCGCAGGTGTTTCGCACGGCCTATAACCTGCCCGGCGAATTCGCCGGGGCAGATGTCGAGAAACAGGCCGCCCTCATCGAAAAAACGATAGATGTCAAGGACCTGCAGGATCCTGAAAAGGTCGGCAAGCTGCTGGAGCGTTTCACCATCATGTGGGAAATGCAAAACCCCTCGACGACCTACGATCCCCTCGCCGTCTTCGGCTCCTCCAGCGGCTACGGTATCTCGGCCGATCTGCTGATATCCATCAACTCCCTGAAACTCGGAGGCAAATGATATGCAATCCGGACTATACGTCGCCCTGTCCTCGCAGATCGCGCTGGAGCGTCGTCTTACCACCATTTCCGACAATATGGCGAATGTGAACACGGTCGGCTTCCGCGGTTCCGAAGTGAAATTCGACGAAATGGTCGCCAAGAACCATAATGACATGAATGCCAAGATCGCCTTCGTGTCCCAGGGCAACGACTATCTCTCCACGCGCCAGGGCGCTTTCGAGCAGACCGGCAATTCCTTCGATTTCGCCATCAAGGGCGATGCCTGGTTCTCGCTGGATACGCCCGACGGTCAGATTCTGACCCGTGACGGCCGCTTCACCATGCGGCCTGACGGCGCGCTCATTTCCTCCAGCGGTTATCCGGTTCTCGACGCCGGCGGCGGCCCGATCCAGCTCAATCCGAATGGCGGCCCGATTACCGTGGGTCTTGACGGAGCCATCAGGCAGAACGAAAACATCGTCGCCACGCTTGGCATCTTCCAGGCGGATTTTTCGCAAGGTTTCCTGCGCCACCCCAATAGCGGTGTGAAGCCCGTGGCCCAACCGGTCCCCGTCGTCAACAATCACGAGGTCGGCGTCGTCCAGGGTTATCTCGAACAGTCGAACGTCAACGGGATTTCCCAGATGACGCAGCTCATCCAGGTCAACCGTGCCTTCGAAAGCATCTCCTCTCTGATGCGCGATACCGAATCGACCTTCGGTGAGGGCATCAAGACGCTTGGTGGCGCGCGCTGAGGAACTGACCAATGACAATGCCGGTATCCCTGCTTTCGGCCGAAGCCATTTCACCGAAGCTCGCCCAACTTGCCGGCCTTGCCGGACATTATGCCGATCCGGAATTTTCGGTTGCGCCGGGCGGCCACGTTCGCACCATCGCCGCCGGGCACTATACCGTGTCCGGCCTGTCCCGGCATGTGCGGCTCGGCGAGTTTGTTGCCCATCGCAGCCCGACCGGCATCCATCTCGGCGAAGTGGTGCGCGTTGAGCCGGATATCTGCTACGTGTGCCCTATCGAACCGGGCGAACCGATCGGCATTCACGATACCGTCATCCGCAAGGGCGCCTTCCGTGTCGCGCCTGATGATAGCTGGTGCGGGCGCACCATCAATGCGCTTGGCGAACCTATCGACGGCCAGGGACCGCTTGCCGCCGGCCTTGAACGCCGTTCGATTTCCAACAATGCGCCACCCTCAATGACCCGCAAGAGGGTGGAGACCCCGTTCAAGACCGGGGTGCGGGCAATCGATATTTTTTCGCCGCTGTGTCTCGGCCAGCGCCTTGGCATTTTCGCCGGCTCGGGCGTCGGCAAATCCACGCTGCTGTCCATGCTTGCAAAGGCTGACGCCTTCGACAAGGTGGTGATTGCACTGGTCGGCGAGCGCGGACGTGAAGTGCGCGAATTCATTGAAGATACGATGGGCGAGAACATGAGCAAGTCCATCGCCGTTGTCGCGACGAGCGATGAAAGCCCGATGCTGCGCAAGATGGCGCCACTTTCCGCCGTCACCATTGCAGAGCATTTCCGCGATCAGGGCGACAATGTCCTCCTCATCATTGACAGCGTGACGCGATTTGCCCATGCGATCCGCGAAGTGGCCGTTGCTTCGGGTGAACCGCCGGTGGCGCGCGGTTACCCCGCCTCCGTCTTCACCGAGCTGCCGCGTCTTCTGGAGCGGGCGGGACCGGGCGCCGAAGGCACCGGCACCATCACCGCCATCGTTTCCATTCTGGTGGATGGAGACAATCATAACGATCCGATCGCCGATTCGACCCGCGGTATTCTCGATGGTCACATTGTGCTCGACCGCAGCCTTGCAGAAGAAGGCCGCTACCCGCCGATCAATCCGCTCGCCTCGATCTCGCGTCTCGCCAAGAAAGCATGGACGCCGGATCAGGAAAAGCTGGTCTCGCGCCTCAAGGCGCTGGTGCATCGCTTCGAGGAAACGCGAGATCTTCGCCTCATCGGCGGTTACCGGCCGGGCACCGACCCAGACCTCGACATGGCGGTGAAGCAGGTTCCGATCATCTATGAAACGCTGAAACAGCTGCCGAACGAACCGGCGGCACAGGATGCCTATGCTGACCTTGCGACCGCATTGCGCGGCGGCGCGCAGAACGGCCAGCCGCAGGTAACCCCGAGAATGAGAGGCTGACCGTGAAGAAAAAGCGGAATAACAATAGCTACGATGAAGGCGTGCTGCCCAAGCCCGTTTTCTTCACACCCGACCGTATTCTGGCATGGACAGGCATCACGCTTGCCGCTGCAGCGGCCTTCTTCCCCTGGTACGTGTTCTTCAACGAGGAAAAATTCGGCATGAAGGTGGCTGGCGGCGACCGCACCCGCGATCTGCCCCATACCGGCCCGCGGGAAGTCTTCAGTGTTTCTCCGATGGCGATGACCAATCGCAACAAGGAAGACACCCCACCGCCGGCCGAACTGCCCGACATGCTGACGACGGCGACCGTGAACGCAGGCGGCAAGGAAAAACAGAACAATCTCGCAGCCGGGGTCGAGGACCAGCCCTTCCCCGGCCAGACCGCCTTCCGTCTGCTGCATGTCTCCAACGGCCGCGCCCTGATCGAAGACGGTTCGGGCATGTATATGGTGAGGGTCGGCTCGACCCTGCCTGATAATGCACTGCTGACGAAAATCGAGCAACGCAACGGCGAGTGGTTGATAGAGACATCCTCTGGAAAAACCTATCACCCCGAAAAATAAAAGAATTTTCTTCCGATCAAAAGGCGCGCGGCATCTGCTGGTGCGCCTTTTTTCTTTGTGCAGGCCGCGCATCCATGCGCCTTTTCCCGTCGTCGCACCCCTTCGTCTTCTCCGCAAGTCTGACGCAAGATTAGCCCCGTAGGTTCGGGGCATACGAGATGGAGAAGTCTATGCAACCGATTCAACTGTTCGAACTGGCATCCCGCCAAGCGGAATGGCTGAGCGTGCGGCAGGAAGTCGTGGCGACCAACATCGCCAACGCCAACACACCCAAGTTCCACGCCAAGGATGTCAGCCCATTCGAAGCGGTCATGCAGGCCACCAGCCAGCAGGTCGGCATGGCGAGGACCAACCCTGCCCACTTCGGCGAGAGCACACTCAGCGACAATATCGCGGTGCGCGACAACCCGGTCAACAACGAGATCGGCATGCAGGAATCGGGCAATTCGGTCGCGCTTGCGGAAGAAATGACCAAGACCGGCGAGATCAAGCGGCAGTACGAGCTGAATGCCAATCTCGTCAAATCCTTCCATCGCATGATGCTGATGACGGTTAAGAGGTAAGCCATGGATCCCTTGAGTGCGGCGAGCAAGATCGCCGGCAGCGGCCTGGAAGTGCAGTCCACCCGACTGCGCATCGTGTCTGAAAACATCGCCAATGCCAGATCGACGGGTGACACACCAGGCGCGGACCCCTATCGCCGCAAGACAGTCACCTTCGGTTCGGAACTCGACCGTGTCAGCGGCGTCGAGCGCGTGACGGTGAAAAAGCTCGGCGTCGATCGCGGCGACTTCATCAACGAATACGACCCCGGCAATCCGGCCGCCGACGCAAACGGCATGGTGAAGATGCCGAACGTCAACATCCTGATCGAAATGGCAGACATGCGCGAAGCAAACCGCAGCTACGACGCCAATCTTCAGGTCATCCGCCAGACACGCGACCTCGTCGCCTCCACCATCGACCTTCTGAAGGCATCGCAATGATCGACGGCATCAAACAACTCGGCTCCCTCTCGCTGACGCGCGGCGCCGGCAGCGTTTCCTCGCTCACCGACAATATTTTCGGCAGCGAGAAGACGACACCAGCGCAGCAGACCGGCCAGAGCTTCGCAAGCGTTCTCGGTAATGTTTCCGTTGACGCGATGAACAACCTCAAGAAGGCCGAAGTCGCTTCTTTTGAAGGCATTCAGGGCAAGGCGAATACGCGTGAAGTCGTCGATGCCATGCTTTCGGCCGAGCAGTCGCTGCAAACCGCCATCGCGCTCCGAGACAAGATCGTGTCGGCCTATCTCGACATTACCAAGATGCAGATCTAGCCCAGCAGGAATATTGACATGAGAGCTCTTGCCATCGCTGCCACCGGTATGGACGCCCAGCAGACCAATCTGGAAGTCATCGCCAACAACATCGCCAACATCAACACCACCGGTTACAAGCGCGCGCGGGCGGAGTTCACCGATCTTCTCTATCAGACCGAGCGCATGCAGGGTGTGCCAAACCGCGCCAACCAGGCGATCGTGCCCGAGGGCGCCAATATTGGCCTCGGCGTGCAGACCTCGGCCGTGCGCAACATCCACACCCAGGGCAACCTGATCGAGACCGGCAACAAGCTCGACGTCGCGATCATCGGTCAGGGCTGGTTCCAGATCGAGGCGGCCGATGGTTCGACGCTCTACAGCCGCGCCGGCGCCTTTAACAAGAACGCCGATGGTAATCTCGTGACGGTGGATGGCTATAACGTCATTCCGAATATCAATATCCCGACCGACGCGCAGGACATCACCGTTACCCGCACGGGTCAGGTGACGGCCCGTATCGGCAACGCCGCCGACTTCACCGAGCTTGGCCAGCTGACCATCGCCAACTTCGCCAACGAAGCCGGCCTGAAGCCGCTCGGCGACAACCTCTTCGCCCAGACACCGGCTTCCGGCGACGCCGTCATCGGCGTGCCCGACGATCCGAGCTACGGCTATATCAAGCAATCCTACCTCGAAGGCTCGAACGTCGACGCCGTCAAGGAAATCACCGACCTCATCACGGCGCAGCGCGCCTATGAGATGAATTCCAAAGTCATCACCACCGCTGACGAAATGGCTTCGATTGTCAGCAAGAACCTGAAGTAAGAACGGAAAGGCAGGCGAACATGAGGTTTGGCCGGAAAAATAACAGCTGCAAAAGGGCACTCGCCCGTATGTGCCTGGCGTCTGCCTTTTCAATCGGCGCTTTCGCGCCTGCCTTCTCCCAGGCGCCAATGGCGCTGGTTCCCGTGCGTACCATCTATCCGGGCGAGACGATCACGTCCGAACAGGTGAAGCCGGTGGAGGTGACCAATCCCAATATTTCCGCGGGTTACGCGAGCGACATCAGCGAAGTGGAAGGCATGATCTCCAAGCAGACCCTGCTTCCCGGCCGCACGATCCCCGTTGCCGCCCTGCGCGAACCCTCGCTCGTCACGCGCGGCACCAGCGTCAAGCTCGTCTTCACCATCGGCAATATGACGCTGATGGCTTCGGGAACACCGATGACTGATGGCTCGCTCGGCGAAGTCGTACGGGTACGCAACATCGATTCCGGCGTCATCGTCAACGGCACGGTCATGAAGGACGGAACCATTCAGGTGATGGCGAAATGAGAGTGCTTCGTATCCTGGCCGCGGCCATCCTGTTTTCGGCCCAGCCCTTCCTTTCCGTTCCGGCAGCCCAAGCGGATACGTCCCGCATCAAGGATATCGCATCGCTGCAGGCGGGGCGTGACAACCAGCTCATCGGTTACGGTCTCGTGGTCGGCCTGCAGGGCACGGGCGACAGCCTGCGTTCTTCGCCGTTTACCGAGCAATCCATGCGCGCGATGTTGCAGAATCTCGGCATCACCACGCAGGGCGGCCAGTCGAATGCCAAGAACATCGCCGCCGTGATGGTGACGGCCAATCTGCCGCCCTTCGCGAGCCCCGGCAGCCGCGTCGACGTGACAGTGAGCTCGCTCGGCGATGCCTCTTCGCTGCGCGGCGGCAACCTCATCATGACGTCGCTCTCCGGCGCCGACGGGCAGATTTACGCGGTCGCGCAGGGCGCACTGATCGTCAACGGCTTTTCGGCGCAGGGCGATGCGGCAACGCTGACCCAGGGTGTCACCACCTCGGCGCGCGTGCCAAACGGCGCGATCATCGAACGGGAGCTGCCGTCGAAGTTCAAGGATTCGGTCAATCTGGTCCTTCAGCTGCGCAACCCCGACTTTTCGACGGCCGTGCGCGTCGCAGACGTCGTCAACGCCTTTGCCCGCGCCCGCTATGGCGATCCGATCGCCGAACCGCGCGATTCGCAGGAAATCGCGGTGCAAAAGCCTCGCGTCGCGGATCTCACCCGGCTGATGGCGGAAATCGAAAACCTGACCGTCGAGACGGATACCCCGGCCAAGGTCGTCATCAACGAACGCACCGGCACGATCGTCATCGGTGCCGATGTGCGGATTTCGCGCGTCGCCGTCAGCTACGGCACGCTGACCGTGCAGGTGACCGAATCACCGCAGGTCATTCAGCCGGCACCCTTCTCGCGCGGCCAAACGGCGGTGCAGCCGCAGACGGATATCATGGCCATGCAGGAAGGCAGCAAGGTCGCCATTGTCGAAGGGCCTGACCTTCGCACGCTGGTTGCCGGTCTCAACAGCATCGGGCTCAAGGCGGATGGTATCATCGCCATCCTGCAAGGCATCAAATCCGCCGGCGCCCTTCAGGCGGAGCTTGTGCTGCAATGATGGAACGTCAGACCAAAAATCCGCTTTCGAATGGCCTCGTCCGCTTCGCGGCGGTCGCGTCGCTGCTGTTCCTGCTGCCGGCCGCCGGCGCGGAGAGCCAGCAGAACGTGGTTTCAGAACTCAGCACGCAGGATGAAATCCAGAAATTCTGCACCAACATTGCCGATGCGGCCCGGGATCAGCGTTACCTGATGCAGAAGCAGGAGCTCGAGAAGCTCCAGTCCGACGTGAACGAGCGCATTTCCGTGCTGGAAAACCGCAAGGCTGAATATGAAGACTGGCTGGCGCGCCGCGAACATTTCCTCAACCAGGCCAAAAGCAACCTCGTCGACATCTACAAGACGATGAAGGCGGATGCCGCCGCACCGCAGCTCGAGAAGATGCATGTGGAGATTGCTGCCGCCATCATCATGCAGCTGCCGCCGCGTCAATCCGGCCTCATCCTCAGCGAGATGGACGCGCAGAAAGCTGCCACCGTCGCCGGCATCATGTCGCAGGCAATCGACAAAAACACTTCGAAGGATCCTTCATGAGCACGCGTCGTCTTCCGGCCCTCCTCCTGCCGCTCGCTCTCCTGGCAGGCTGCCAGAACAACCAGACCCTGAAGGAAATCGGTAACGCACCGGCGATGAGCCCGATCGGCAGCGGTCTGCAATTCAGCCAGACACCGCAGATGGGCATGTATCCCAAGCAGCCGAAACACATGGCAAGCGGCTATTCACTGTGGAGCGACAGCCAGGGCGCACTTTTCAAAGACCTGCGCGCGCTGAACATCGGCGACATCCTGACCGTCAACATCCAGATCAACGACAAGGCCGATTTCGACAACGAAACCGAGCGTAACCGCACCAACTCCAGCGGCTTGAACTGGAAGGCCAAAGCCCAGATACTTGGCTGGACACCGGACGCGGATTCCAACATCAAATACGGCTCCGACACCGATACCCAGGCCAAGGGCAAGACCAAGCGGTCTGAAAAGCTGACGCTGCTCGTGGCCGCCGTCGTGACGGGTATTCTCGAAAACGGCAACCTCATCATCAGCGGCTCGCAGGAAGTGCGCGTGAACCATGAAATCCGCATCCTCAACGTTGGCGGCATCGTCCGGCCGCAGGATGTGGATGCTCAGAACATGATCTCCTACGAGCGCATTGCCGAAGCGCGCATCTCCTACGGCGGTCGCGGCCGTCTGACGGAAGTGCAGCAGCCTCCGGTCGGGCAGCAGGTCGTGGACCTGTTCTCGCCGCTCTGACGCCGCACACGGGGAACGGACTGATCCATGGAAAACGAACAGGCAGAGGGCAAGAAGAAATCCTCCCCTCTGATCATGACCATCGCAGGTGTTGTGATCCTCACCTTGCTCGGCGCGGGCGGAGGCTGGCTCGTCGGCGGCATGATCGCACCGAAGATTGCCGCAACGGAGGCCCATGCCACCGCTGCGGCCGGTGGTCATGGCGAGAAGAAGGAAGAGGGTGTCGAGAAAATCGCGGCCGAACCGAACGGCATCGTCCAGCTCGATCCCATCACCACCAATCTCGCCTACCCCTCGACGAACTGGGTGCGGCTGGAGGTGGCGCTGATGTTCAAGGGGCCGGTGGAAGTCGGACTGGCCGAGGATATCCATCAGGATATCATGGCCTATGTCCGCACCGTTTCCCTTCAGCAGCTGGAAGGGCCGCGCGGCTTTCAATATCTTAAGGATGACATTCAGGAACGAGTTGACCTGCGCTCTCAAGGGCGCGTATCCAAGGTCATGTTCCGGACCTTTGTCATCGAATGATTCGATTTCTTGTAACCATCGCCGTCCTCCTCGCTTTGCCGGGCCTTGCCAATGCCCAGCAATTTCCGTCCGATCTGTTCAACACGCAGATAGACGGGTCTGTCGCGGCATGGATCATCCGCACCTTCGGCCTTTTGACGGTTCTTTCCGTCGCGCCCGGCATCCTGATCATGGTCACGAGCTTTCCACGCTTCGTGATCGCTTTCTCTATCCTGCGCTCCGGCATGGGGCTCGCTTCCACGCCGTCGAACATGATCCTTCTGTCGATGGCGATGTTCATGACCTTCTACGTCATGTCGCCCACCTTCGACAAAGCCTGGACCGATGGCGTGCAACCGCTGTTGCAGAACCAGATCAACGAGCAGCAGGCCGTGCAGCGCATCGCCGAGCCCTTTCGCACCTTCATGAACGCCAATACGCGTGACAAGGATCTGAAGCTGTTCGTGGATATTGCCCGCGAACGCGGCCAGGAAGTGATGACCGACAACGTCGTCGATTATCGAGTTCTGGTTCCGGCCTTCATGCTGTCGGAAATCCGGCGCGGTTTCGAGATCGGTTTCCTTATCATCCTGCCGTTCCTGGTCATTGATCTGATCGTCGCCACCATCACCATGGCCATGGGCATGATGATGCTGCCGCCGACTTCCATCTCCCTGCCCTTCAAGATCCTGTTTTTCGTGCTGATCGACGGCTGGAACCTGCTTGTCGGCAGCCTCGTCAGATCGTTCAACTGACGGGCATTCGTGCCGAACTGACACCCATTAACCCTGTTTCTTAACCCCGCGTGCCCAAGGCCGCGGGGTTTTGGCGTTTTAAGACTTTGGTTACCAGCTTCGCTAGCGGATGAATAACTATAATTTTAAATTAAAAACTTACCTTTCGTAGAAACAAACCAGTAACCATATGTATTTTCTAATATTTCTTCATTCGTAAATTAATAATTATGCAAGTTTTGACTGCGAAATTCGCCTCACACACAGCGGGTTTGGTTTCCAGAAGCAAGTAATTCTGAACCGAGTGGCATGAAGCCGAAACGTTGTGACCGGTAATACACAGTCCGGAATGTCCCCAACTCCAGTATCTCGTAAACACAAGGGACAAATACTATGGCAAGCATTCTCACCAACGCCTCCTCTATGGCTGCACTCCAGACCCTGCGCTCTATCGGCCAGAACATGGAAACGACGCAGGGCCGCATCTCGACCGGCCAGAAGGTAAGCTCCGCCGCCGACAACGCTGCTTACTGGTCCATCGCAACGACCATGCGTTCGGACAATTCCGCCCTTTCCACCGTTTCCGACGCTCTCGGCATTGGCGCCGCCAAGGTCGACACTGCCTATGCGGGCATGGAAGCCACCATCAAGGTCGTTCAGGAAATCAAGGACAAGCTCATCCTTGCCCAGGACCCGACCGCCGACAAGAAAAAGATCCAGAAGGAAATCGGCCAGCTCCAGAAGCAGCTGACCTCCATCGCCGACTCCGCAACCTTCAACGGCGAAAACTGGCTGAAGACCAAGGCGTCCAACGATGGCGTAGCGTTCGCTGCCGGCACCGACGACGCGGCTATCGCAAACCTGAAGAAGCAGGTTGTCGCATCCTTCACCCGTGACTCCGCTGGCGCCGTTAAGGTTCAGCGCGTTGACGTGCAGCTCAGCGGCTCGAACGTTCTTTTCGACACCGGCGCTGTAACGGACGGCAAGGGCACGGGCATCCTCGACAAGGCTGCAGTCGCAGACGGTGTAAAGCAGTCCATTTCGAACCTCGATATTTCGGACCTGTCGATCTACAAGGGCGCTGGCGCCACGATGCTCGGCACCGCCGCTGCCACGGACAACGACATCCTCGACAAGCTCATCAGCCACGTCGACAAGCAGCTTGAAACCCTCAACAGCGCCGCTGCTGATCTGGGTGCAGTCTCCAACCGCATCTCCATGCAGGAAGACTTCGTTACCAAGCTGTCCGACACGATGGAAAAGGGTATCGGCCGCCTGGTCGACGCCGACATGAACGAAGAGTCCACCCGCCTCAAGGCTCTGCAGACACAGCAGCAGCTGGCAATCCAGGCTCTCTCGATCGCCAACAGCGACTCGCAGAACATCCTGTCGCTCTTCCGTTAATCGGATCGTAAATGACGAAATGCAAGCCGCGCCCGAAAGGGCGCGGTTTTGTTTGTTGCATACTGCCAAATCCCCGGCAGAATTTGTTTACCATCCTTATTTTCGAAGGATTTACCACGATCCCAGCAAGGGCTTTGGTACTCGTCTAAATTAGTGATTTGGAAAGCACCGGCTGTCAGATTTTACCCATGGACAGCGGATAGCCGCGACCAGAATGACATGAATGACGCGATTGCAAGCGGGGGCTGACCGTCTCGCGATCGCGTGAATGGGGCGAGTGCAAGGGAGGCTGACCCGAGCACATCACCTGTCGACAAAGCCGCATCCGGCAACGGGTGCGGCTTCATTTTTTTTTAAACATTTCAGAATACGCGCGCGCACGCGTAAGGGTTGCAAAACAAATCTTCGGAATGCATTTTTTAGAAAATCCTTAGGTGTTCATTAACTATATAAAGGTTAGCTAAAGCCATCGAAACGGTGAGCTAACCTTTAAAAATCAGCCGGTTAGCAGGCATGATGCTGTGCGCCGTTCCCGGTGAGTCCGGAATGTCCCTTTTCTAATCAGCCATTCAAGGGGCAAATCTACCATGACGAGCATTCTTACTAACGTCGCAGCTATGTCTGCACTCCAGACCCTGCGTTCTATCGGCCAGAACATGGAAACGACGCAGGACCGCGTTTCCTCCGGCCAGCGCGTCGGCGAAGCTTCCGATAACGCTGCTTACTGGTCGATCGCGACCACGATGCGTTCCGACAACGGCGCCCTTTCTGCCGTGCAGGATGCCCTCGGCCTCGGCGCTGCCAAGGTTGATACCGCCTATTCCGGTATGGAATCGTCCATTGACGTCGTTAAGGAAATCAAGAACAAGCTGGTCGCTGCTCGCGAACCCGGCGTAGACAAGTCGAAGATCCAGGAAGAAATCTCGCAGCTTCAGGATCAGCTGAAGTCGATCTCCAGCTCCTCTTCCTTCTCCGGTGAAAACTGGTTGCAGGCAACCATCAGCGACGGTGCCGGCGAACTGAAGAACGTCACCAAGCAGATCGTTGGTTCCTTCATTCGCGATGCCGCCGGTAACGTCTCCGTAAAGACCGTTAACGTTGACCTGAGCCGCAACACGGTACTGTTCGACACGTCTTCGGGCGCTGCAAAAGACAAGCAGGGCGTTCTCGACTCCTATGCCTACTTTTCTTCCACCGGCAGCTACAAGCTGTTCGAAATCACCAATGACTCGGACGGCGCAGGCGCCGCACAGCCGGTAACCAAGGTTGCCGCAGCCAAGGTTTACACCGAAGCTCAGCTGAAGGGCCTGAAGGAAGCAACTGCCGGTACCGCCGTCACCTTCACCACCGCCGCCGCAACGGGTATCGTCACGATCGCTAACGCCGACACGACAGTCCCCAACGTCAACGGCACCTACTTCAATCTTGGCAACGACCAGTACGTGAAAATCAACACGACTGCGCCGACAGCTCCGGCAACCAAGACCAGCATTGCCGTGGGCCTCGACGGCACCACCAAGATCTACCTGGAAGAAGGCGCTGACGCCCAGCTCGCAACGCAGCTCACCTACTCGCTGACGTCGCTGGACATCACCAAGGACCTGACCGGCACGTTCAAGAACAGTGACGGCTCGGCAGTCTCGGAAAACCAGTATCTCGACGCGATGGTTTCCTTCGTCGACAAGCAGCTCCAGAGCATGACATCCGCCGCCGCCGACCTCGGCTCGGTCAAGATGCGCATTGAACTGCAGGAAAACTTCGTCAATAAGCTGACCGACTCGCTCGACAAGGGCGTTGGCCGTCTGGTGGACGCGGAAATGAACGAAGAATCGACTCGCCTCAAGGCTCTTCAGACCCAGCAGCAGCTCGCTGTTCAGGCCCTGTCGATCGCCAACAACGACTCGCAGAGCATTCTCTCGCTCTTCCGTTAATTCCGACACTCAATCGCCAAATGCGAACCGCGCCCGAAAGGGCGCGGTTTTTTTCGTTTTATCGCCCGCGTTTCAAAGCGATGATCGTGAAGACCGTTCAAGGCAGCCCGTCCGACGCGGATGGCAAATATTACGTTTCAGTTTTTTAGATGGTATGCACGTATAAAGTTTATCGCGATATTTTTACTACTTTAAGTATTTGTTAACCATAAGGCAGTTAGCTAGAGCCATCGAAGCGGTGAGCTAACCTTTTAAAATCAGCCAGTTAGCAGGCATGATGCTGTGCGCCGCTCCCGGTGAGCCGGAATGTCCCTTTTCTAATCAGCCATTCAAGGGGCAATTTATTATGACGAGTATTTTGACAAACGTCGCAGCCATGTCTGCACTCCAGACCCTGCGCTCCATCGGCCAAAGCATGGAAGCCACGCAGGACCGCGTATCCTCCGGCCAGCGCGTCCGGGAAGCTTCCAACAATGCCGCTTACTGGTCCATCGCGACCACGATGCGTTCGGATAATGGCGCCCTTTCCGCCGTTCAGGACGCCCTCGGCCTCGGCGCTGCCAAGGTCGACACCGCCTATGCCGGCATGGAATCCTCGATCGAGGTCGTCAAGCAGATCAAGAACAAGCTGGTGGCCGCCCGCGAAGCAGGCGTCGACCGGACCAAGATCCAGGAAGAAATCTCCCAGCTGCAGGACCAGCTGAAGTCCATCTCCAGCTCCTCCTCCTTCTCCGGTGAGAACTGGCTGCAGGCCAAGATCAGCGATGGCACGGGCAACCTCTCCGACATCACCAAGGCGGTCGTCGGCTCCTTCATCCGCGATAACAGCGGCAACGTTTCCGTCAAGACCATCAATGTCGCATTGAGCAACGAGACGGTTCTGTTCGACACCTCGTCCGGCGCGGCAAAAGACAAGCAGGGTATTCTCGATGCCTACGCCGTCTATTCCTCGACGGGTTCATACAAGAACTTCGAAATCACGACAGGCGTCGGCGCCGCAAAGGCCACCACGGTTAAGGCAGCGGTGGTCTTCACCGAAGCACAACTTAAGGGCCTGACCCCTGCCGCGGCTGCAACCCCGGTCACTGCGATTGCGGATGCGACTACCGGCTTGGTCGTTGTCGCCAACGCTTCGGCCGCAGAGAACGGCGCATACCTGAAAATCGGTGACGATCAGTATGTCAAGGTCATGGGCGACGGCACCGCAGCGACTGCCTCGACAGGCACCGGCGCCATCGACACAGCTCAGAAAGCGCTCGGCACCTCCGCAATCGGCACCACGAAAGATGGCCAAAACGTCTACCTTCAAACCGGCGCCAACAATCAGCTCGCAAAGTCACTGTCCTACTCCCTGACCTCGCTGGACATCACCGAGGATCTCGTCGGCCCCGCCACCGTGACCCTGACGCCCGAGCAGGCGCTCGACGCCATGGTTTCCTTCGTCGACAAGCAGCTCCAGAGCATGACATCCGCCGCCGCCGACCTTGGCTCGGTCAAGATGCGCATCGAACTGCAGGAAAACTTCGTCAACAAGCTGACCGACTCGCTCGACAAGGGCATCGGCCGCCTCGTCGACGCGGAAATGAACGAAGAATCCACCAAGCTGAAGGCCCTTCAGACCCAGCAGCAGCTCGCTGTTCAGGCCCTGTCGATCGCCAACAACGACTCCCAGAGCATTCTCTCGCTCTTCCGTTAATTCCGACACTCGATCGTCAAATGCAAACCGCGCCCGAAAGGGCGCGGTTTTTCGTTATCGTTAATAGAAATTATTATTTCCTAATTTTATTAATACAGGTTTAGGCTTTGTTAACCATTCGCGCCCTAAAAACTGGTCATCGAAACGATTGGTTAACCAAGACGAAAAAGAGGTTAACAGGCATCAAGCCGCTCGATCGTTCCCGGCGGCAATCCGGAATGTCCCTTTTCATTTCAGCCAATCAAGGGGCAAATCATTATGACCAGCATTTTGACCAACGTTGCGGCCATGGCCGCCCTCCAGACTCTTCGCGCCATCGGCAGCAACATGGAAGAAACCCAGTCGCGCGTTTCCTCCGGCATGCGCGTCAAGACCGCATCCGACAATGCCGCCTACTGGTCGATCGCGACCACCATGCGTTCTGATAATGGCGCCCTCTCCGCCGTACAGGACGCTCTCGGCCTCGGCGCCGCAAAGGTTGATACCGCCTATTCCGCCATGGAAACCACCGTCGATGTCGTCAAGGAAATCAGCAAGAAGCTGGTTGCCGCCCGCGAAGCAGGCGTTGACAAGGCCAAGATCCAGGAAGAAATCCGCCAGCTTCAGGACCAGTTGAAGAGCATTGGCGAATCCGCCTCCTTCTCCGGTGAAAACTGGCTGAAGGGCAAGATCAGCGACGCGTCCGGCAATCTGACGCCCATCACCAAGCAGGTCGTCGGCTCCTTCATCCGTGACGGTGCAGGTAATGTCGCCGTCAAGACCATCAACATCCAGGTCGACAACAAGACCGCGCTTTTCGATACGACCACCGGCGCGACGAAAAACGGCATTCTCGACAGCGCCGCCTATTACTCCGATACCGGCGCTCTTCGCGATTTCGAGATCACGACAACGACGCCCGCAGGTGTCCCCACAACAACACCCTATACCGCAAAGGTGTTTACCGAAGCGCAGCTTCTCGGTTTCCCCTCGGGCACGACAACCACGGTTTCCGCCGCAGACCCGGTAACCGGCCTCGTTACAGTCGCTGCCGCCACCACTGCACGAAACAACGGCACCTACTTCAAGATCGGTGAAAACGCCGCCGGCGAAGCGCTTTACGTGAAGGCCAACAACACGGCGCCGACACCTGCCGGCACCACGGTAACCGCGATCGGCACCGGCGGAACGTCCGGCAACAATATCTATCTGGAAACCGCCGCAGCGGATTCGCAGATGGCGCAGAAGCTCGACTACTCGCTGATCGACCTCGACATCACGAAGGACCTGGCCGGCCTGACCAATTCAAAGGGACAGCCGCTGACCGAAAACGAAGGTCTCGATAACATGATCCAGTTCGTCAACACCCAGCTGGAATCGCTCATCAGCGCAAGCGCCGATCTCGGCTCGATCAAGATGCGCCTCGATCTGCAGGAAGACTTCGTCTCCAAGCTGACAGACTCCATCGACAAGGGCATCGGCCGCCTCGTCGATGCGGACATGAACGAGGAATCCACCAAGCTCAAGGCTCTCCAGACGCAGCAGCAGCTGGCGATCCAGTCGCTCTCCATCGCCAATACCAGTTCCGAAAATATCCTGTCGCTATTCCGTCAGTAAGCGGCGCCCGTTGGCTACGGGCGGTTTCGTCCCGCTCTGGCAGCAACAGAATATTCGGATGTGGAAACCGCGCTTCGCAAGGGGCGCGGTTTTCCCGTTTGCGAAGCTTTCACGACGCGGCAACACTCCGGAATGCGGTGAGCAACATGCAGGGTGCAGGGCTTGAGTAAGCGGGTAACTTCTTGAATTGTCGAGGTAAAATGGTGCTGCTAGAGAGATTTGAACTCTCGGCCTCTCCCTTACCAAGGGAGTGCTCTACCCCTGAGCTATAGCAGCATCCGGTGCCGAAGCGATCGCTTCAGCATCAAGCGTGGCGGCCTATTGCCACAGGTTTTTGACGAGCGCAAGTCGCAAAACGATATTCTTCATCAAGCGGCGCAAAAAAGCGTCCCCCCTGTTGAAAACAGCATTTTTCAGATATTGCTGAATCTATGACAGAACATCACGACAAACAGGTGAAGACAGCGTTCTGCGGGGACTTTTCCGCGGGCGCATCCGACACGGCGGCCAGCGGCAAGCCGCAGGCGGGGCCCGGCGAAAAGGCGCGCCAGCGCGAAGCGGAACGGAAGGCGCGTGCCGCGAAGAAACTTCGCGAAAATCTTTTGAAGCGCAAACAACAGGTTCGCGCGCGCCGTGCCGGCGACGCAGACGACACCATTGGCCTGCCTGCCGCAAAAACGGACGAATCATTCTCATAGAGAATTCACAGCATAAAATTGAAACGCCGCGGAAATTCGTCTAAGGACGCGCCTTTCCGCAAGGCACGATAAAGAAAGGCGGGCACAGGCCCGTAGGGACGCATGGATCGCATCAGAATTACGGGTGGCAACAAGCTCAACGGCATCATCCCCATCTCCGGCGCTAAAAACGCCGCCTTGCCGCTGATGATCGCATCGCTGCTGACCAGCGATACGCTGACGCTCGAAAACGTTCCGCATCTGGCTGACGTGGAGCAGCTGATCCGTATCCTCGGCAATCACGGCGTGGATATTTCCGTGAATGGCCGCCGCGAAAGTCAGGGCGAAGCTTATTCCCGTACCGTGCATTTCACCTGCCGCACCATTGTCGATACCACCGCTCCGTACGAGCTGGTCTCCAAGATGCGTGCAAGCTTCTGGGTCATCGGCCCGCTTCTGGCACGTGAGGGCCGTGCCCGCGTCTCCCTGCCTGGCGGCTGCGCCATCGGCACGCGTCCCGTTGACCTGTTCATCGAGGGCCTGCAGGCGCTCGGCGCGACGATGGAGATCGATGGCGGCTACATCAATGCCTCGGCCCCCAAGGGCGGCCTCATCGGCGCGGTCTATACCTTCCCCAAAGTTTCGGTTGGCGCGACGCATGTGATGCTGATGGCTGCAAGCCTTGCCCGTGGCACAACCGTCATCCACAACGCCGCCCGCGAGCCCGAGGTTGTCGATCTGGCGCACTGCCTGATCGCAATGGGCGCGAAGATCGAAGGCGCCGGCACCTCCACCATCACCATCGAAGGCGTCACCTCGCTTTCCGGCGCGCGCCACCGGGTTTTGCCCGATCGTATTGAAACCGGCACCTATGCCATGGCAGTGGCCATGACCGGCGGTGATGTGGTGCTGGAAGGCACGCGCGCATCGCTGCTCGACAATGCACTTGATACGCTCAGGCTCGCGGGCGCCACGATCAGCGAGACGGAAACCGGCCTGCGCGTGGTGCGCAACGGCAATGGCATTGAGCCGGTCGATGTCGTCACTGAACCGTTCCCCGGCTTCCCGACAGATCTGCAGGCGCAGTTCATGGCGCTGATGACCCGTTCCCAGGGCGTTTCCCACATTACCGAAACGATCTTCGAAAACCGCTTCATGCATGTGCAGGAGCTTGCCCGGCTCGGTGCGAAGATTTCGCTTTCCGGTCAGATGGCTCGCATCGAAGGCGTTTGCCGCCTCAAGGGTGCGCCTGTGATGGCGACCGATCTGCGCGCTTCCGTGTCGCTGGTCATTGCCGGCCTCGTGGCCGAGGGCGAGACCATGGTGTCGCGCGTCTATCATCTAGACCGCGGCTTCGAACGCCTCGAGGAAAAGCTCACCCGCTGCGGCGCGTTGGTCGAGCGCGTCAGCGATTGATCCATTCATCGCCGCTCATCCGTTTTCTACCCGTTGCACAGCGGGCCGGGACTGCCTATTTCCATTGTAAGTCATGGAAATAGCGGTCCGCACCGCACAAGAAGGAAGAAAAAGATGAGCGGCCTGAAATTGCTCGCGCTGGATACTGAAGATCTCTCCGTCATCTCGACCCATATGCAGGACAGTGTCTTCAAGCTGAAGGATGTTGCCTTCGAGCCGAAACACGGCCAGTTCACCTTTTCCGCCAACCGTTTCGTCTGGGAAAGCGCCGATAAAAAGCACCTGCCACCGGAACGCTGCCGCACAGTTGTTTTCCTGAAGCGTGTCTCCGCCGTTCGTTCGCAGTCCATCAACCTGGCCGACAGGGAGCAGGTTCTTTCGCTTCTGGCGATACGTTTCACACCGAATGGCGAAGGCCCGGATGGCCTTGTGGAACTGGCCCTTTCCGGCGGCGGTACCATCGCGCTTGATGTCGAATGCATCGAGGCGCAGTTGACTGATGTGAGCGGTGCGTGGGAAACCGCCACCAAACCGCATCATCCCGACAGCGAATAAGCTTTCCGGACTGTCGGGACGGTTGCCTTTCCGTCCCGTTTCGATTTATGCCACATACCAGAGCCGCAATCGTTCTGCGGTAAGTCGTGCACCCCGCGGGGACAATGAAAGGGTAATGGCGTGGCAATCTGGCTGGAGCAGGCATCGGCTGATTTCGAACAGAAATTCGCTGCCTTCCTGACAACCAAGAGAGAAGTTTCCGAAGACGTCAATGCGACCGTTCGCGACATCATCAATGATGTCCGACATCGCGGCGATGCGGCCCTAGCCCATTACTCCCGGAAATTCGACGGCATCGATTTTGCCGCGGTGCCGATGCGGGTAACGACTGATGAAATCGATGCGGCGATTGCCGCCGTCGACACGAGCGTGATCGAAGCGCTTGAACTCGCAGCCCGGCGTATCGAAAAACACCATGCGCGACAGATGCCGAAGGACGATATTTACGAAGACGATATCGGCGTCGGCCTCGGCTCGCGCTGGACCGCAATCGAGGCCGTGGGCCTTTATGTGCCAGGCGGCACGGCCAGCTATCCAAGCTCAGTGCTGATGAATGCCGTGCCCGCCAAGGTTGCCGGTGTGGAGCGCATCGTCATGGTCGTGCCCGCGAATGGCGGCGCGGTCAATCCGGCCGTTCTGGCTGCCGCGCGTATTGCGGGCGTCGAGGAAATCTATCGCATCGGTGGCGCGCAGGCCGTGGCGGCACTGGCTTATGGCACTGAAACCATCGCGCCGGTCGCCAAGATCGTCGGCCCGGGCAATGCTTATGTGGCGGCTGCCAAGCGTCAGGTCTTCGGCACTGTCGGCATCGACATGATCGCCGGCCCTTCCGAAGTGCTTGTCATCGCCGACAGGGATAACGACCCCGACTGGCTTGCTGCCGATCTTCTGGCGCAGGCGGAGCATGATCGTGGTGCGCAATCCATCCTGATCACCGATGATGCCGAGCTCGGCAAGGCGGTGGGAGCAGCCGTCGAGCGGCAGCTGAAGCGTCTCTCGCGTTCCGAAACAGCAGCGGCGAGCTGGGCGGATTTCGGCGCGATCATTCTGGTCGAAAAGCTCACCGATGCCATTCCGTTGGCCAATCGGATCGCCGCCGAACACCTGGAACTTGCCATCGATGACCCGGATGCGCTAATGGCCCACATCCGCAATGCCGGGGCGATTTTTGTCGGGCGCCATACCCCCGAAGTGATCGGCGATTATGTGGGCGGTTCCAACCATGTTCTGCCGACAGCGCGCTCGGCGCGTTTTTCCTCAGGCCTTTCGGTGCTGGATTTCGTCAAGCGCACGTCCATCCTGCGCCTTGGTCCGGAGCAGCTGCGCCAGCTTGCGCGGGCAGCCATCACCCTTGCCCGTTCCGAGGGGCTGGACGCGCATGCGCGCTCCGTCTCCATCCGCCTCAACCCGGAAAGTTAAACGATGGCGTCAGGCGACTTCCGGCTCTGCGACGTGGTACTGGACGACAGCATCGGCCGGTCCACGCCCGACGTGGAGCATGAACGCGCCGTCGCCATTTTCGACCTGATCGAAGAAAATACCTTTGAGCCTGCCGGACATGACGGCGGGCCGTACCGGCTTTATATATCGCTCGTCGATTCCAAACTGGTTTTCTCCATCAAGACCGAGGACGACAGGGATGTGTCCACCCATATCCTGTCGCTGACGCCGTTCCGTCGCATCATCAAGGATTATTTCCTGATCTGCGAAAGCTATTACGAGGCGATCCGCTCTTCCACGCCGAGCCAGATCGAGGCGATCGACATGGGCCGGCGCGGCATCCACAATGACGGGTCGCAGACGCTGATGGACCGGCTGTCCGGCAAGATAAAGGTGGATTTCGACACGGCGCGCCGGCTCTTCACCCTTGTCTGTGTGCTTTATTGGCGGGGTTAGAGATGAGCGATCCTGCCGCAGCGCCAAACGAGGGACGAGCGCCGAAATCGGTCCTGTTCATGTGCGGCATGAATTCCATCCGCTCCCCCATGGCCGAGGTGATCGCCAAACGATTGGTCGCGCCCGGCATCTACATCCAGTCGGCAGGTGTGCGGGCGGGCGAGCGCGACCCCTTCGTGGATGCGGTGCTGGAGGAGCAGGGTTTTTCGCTCGGCAAGCACAAACCGCGTACTCTGGAAGAGATCGAGGATGATTTTTTCGATCTGATCATTACATTAACACCAGAAGCTCATCACGCCGCACTGGAACTGACGCGCTCGAACTCTCTCGATGTGGTCTATTGGCCCACCATGGATCCGACGGTGGTCACTGGCACTCGGGAGCAAATACTCGACGCCTATCGTGAGGTGCGGGACCATCTTGCAAAACTGATTGCCGAACGCCTGCCGAAGCGGCAACAGCCGGTGGCGGATACGCTTTCAAAAGACTGAAAACTGCCTCGGCCTGTTAAAATCGATCGCGATTTTCAAGCCGATGCTTTAGAGGTTCACAAATGTGCCGGGATTGTGTAGTTTCCGCGCAATTTTCCCGGACAGGACACGGTCCGGCACTATCAACAGGAAGAAAACCCTTACATGACAAAAGAAGAAGTCCTTGAATTCCCGGGCATCGTAACCGAATTGCTGCCGAACGCAACATTCCGCGTGAAGCTTGAGAACGACCATGAAATCATCGCCCATACGGCGGGCCGCATGCGCAAGAACCGCATCCGCGTTCTCGCAGGCGACAAGGTTCTGGTCGAAATGACGCCTTACGACCTGACCAAGGGCCGCATCACCTATCGCTTCAAGTAATCCGTTTCCGCATCCTACGCCCGGCAGCGCAATGACGAATTCAAAACAAAAGCTCGTTCTGGCTTCTGGATCGCCGCGGCGTCTGGAGCTGCTGCATCAGATCGGCATCGAGCCGGCTCGCCTGATGCCGATGGATATTGACGAGACGCCCGTCAAGCTCGAGCATCCGCGAACGCTCTGCCGCCGTCTTTCCTTGCAGAAAGCGGAAGCGGCGCAGGCGGCGCTGAAAAACGAGCAGGCCTGGAAGGACGCCTATGTTCTGGGGTCCGACACGGTCGTTGCTGTCGGTCGACGTATCGTGGGCAAGGCCGAATATACGGAAGAGGCTTCAGCGGCCCTGCATCTTCTTTCCGGACGCAGCCATTGGGTCTATACCGGCATCTGCCTCGTAACCCCGGGCGGCAAGATCCGGCAGAAAGTGGCGGAGACCAAGGTACGCTTCAAACGCCTGTCGACCCGTGAGATAGATGCCTATATCGCCTCCGGGCAATGGCGCGGCAAAGCGGGCGCTTATGGTATTCAGGGCATCGCCGGCGCGTTTGTTCAGAAATTGACGGGCTCTTACACCAATGTCGTCGGTCTGCCGCTCTATGAGACCATGTCGCTTCTTGCCGGTGAAGGGTTCGAGGTGACGTCTGGCTGGCTGGAGGGATAGGCTGTGGCAAAATCCTCCACCGAAGGCGCTGGAAACGTTACGCCGCTCCGCAAATCCCAACCGTGCCCGGAATGCGGCCGACCATCGACGCGGGAAGACTACCCGTTCTGCTCGGATCGCTGCCGCTCGCTCGATCTGGCCCGCTGGCTGAACGGTTCCTACGCCATTCCCGTAGCGGATGATGAGAGCAGCGCCGGCGGACGGGATGGTGACAAGAATTCCTCCGACTGAGGACATCCGCCGGACATTCCGGCGGAACCAGATATTTTAGAACTTTTACTCGCAATTGATATTCGCCGGACCGCCAATGGTCCGATAATTCGCTCCAAACCGGCTGATGCCTATAACAGACAGCCAACAAGGTCCCATGATGGACGCAGGCCCGCAAAAGAGAGTCAGTCTCCGCGCGCTGCTTGTTGCGGTGCTCGTCGTCTGTTTCGCCATATCGGCCACGGTTCTGCTCGCCAATGACAAAAAGCATCTGAGAAGCCTGCTCACCTATCTCAATCTGGCGCCCGCTCCTCTTTCCGCCGTACCATCTGCCAGGGCAAAACCCGTCAAACGGCAGAAGCCTGCCGCGAGAACCATTTATCTGCCACCTCACCTGCTGAAATTCGAGCGCAATGGCGCAAGAGCGTCTTTCGCCCGCGATTTCATCATCTCCGGTAAAGACCTTTGCGACCGATTCACGGCCGAAGGCTTCTCCAGCCCGCAAGGCTGGCACCCTAGCCCGGTGAATAACCGCAGCTTCGAATGTATGGCCGATCTGGGCGAGGCAACGACGGCGGACCGGGCTGACGCGGCATCGCTTTTCCTGGAAATCCGCGGCGAGGTTTCCGGGGAAATCCGGTCCGTCAGGCTGAAGGCAGTTGCACCGCAGACATCGGCCGGACGCGCTGTCAACGCGAAGCTTGCGGCAGCACTTGCCATGATTATCGAGCAGACCCGTTGGAGAGATATTGGCTCGGTGCTTGAACCGGCGCAGAAGATGCAACCGTATCAGGCGCGACACTTCGGCATTTCGGCTTCCGTGAAGCCGGAACCCACCGCGCCGCACCGCGTGAATGTGATTTTGCTCGCGACCGAAACTTCGGCCGGACTGAAGCTGACACGCAGCTTCTTCGATCGTGATCGATGGCTTCGCCCAGCCAGCGCGTCAGACCGCCCGACTGACTATCGTTCAGTCAAGAAAAACAGGGCAAGGTGATGCGCAGCCGGTTCATCCTATCGCCGCCAGTTTACGCCGTATTGGAGGAATCATCTCGTTTTTCTGGGCCTGGCGCTTGGCCTCCCATTGCAACGCGGTGCGGACGATGGTCGAAAGATCGTTGAAGCGCGGACGCCAACCAAATTCTGACTGGATCCGTCCCGAATCCGCCACCATGGTGGCGATGTCGCCGGCCCGGCGCGGACAGTGGATGACCGGAAAATCATGTCCGGATTCCCGCTGCACGGCATGCAGGACGTCAAGCACCGAATAACCGACGCCATAACCGCAGTTGAGCGTTCTTGTGCCGCCGCCGGCGCGCAAATGGGCCATGGCCAGCATGTGCGCTTCGATGAGGTCGCTGACATGGATATAGTCGCGAACGCCGGTGCCATCGGCTGTCGGATAATCCGTCCCGTAAACCTCCACGTGATCCCGGCGCCCGGTTGCAGCTTCGCATGCCACCTTTATGAGATTAGCGACGCCTGTTGGCGAAGGTCCGGCGCGACCCTGGGGGTCGGCTCCGGCCACATTGAAGTAACGCAACGCCACGTAGTTGAAGTCATGTGCGCGCACGACATCCCGCAGCATGATTTCAGAAGCGAGTTTCGACAGACCGTAGGGATTTTCGGGGCTGAGGACCGCCGTTTCTGGCACCGGGCCTTCGAAAGGCTGGTTTCCATACACAGCGGCTGTGGAGGAGAAGATGAAATTGCGGATATCATTCCGCACCGCGGCAGCGACAAGCGCGCGGGTGGTGCCGGTGTTGTTTTCGTAATATTCGAGCGGCCGGCTGATGGACTCGGGAACGCTGACGGAGCCGGCGAAATGGAAAATGGTCTCGATCTGATTTTCTTCGAAAATCTGGTCGAGCAACGCGGGATCCGCCGCATCGCCGAGATAAAAACGCGCCGCTGGCGCGACGGCCCAGCGCGATCCGGTCGAAAGCCGATCGACAACGACGACTTCTTCCCCGGCATCGAGCAAAGCCCACACCATGTGGCTTCCTATATAACCGGCCCCACCCGTGACCAGAACAGCCATGACACTACTTCCCTGTTTGCTTTTCTTGAGCTCATCAAAGCCAATAATTCTTCATCATTGATTACTTGCACAGCGAATACCCAGCCAATCTTCCGCCTCTGTGAAAAGGTGGCTTACGATTGGTTAGTGCGATGCAAGGCATTTTATTTATTGTATGAAAATGTTCTCATAGACGGAACGAGGGCGCATTAGCACAAAAAAACCCGCACGTCGATGGCTACGCCGTGGGGTTGTAATTTTCGCGCTTCGGCGTGATGCGTGAAGACGAGCCGGACAGAGGCGTGCCGATGCTATGTAGGCGCCGCGAAAGGGCAGAGATGCCGGCGAGCGAGGCTTACCGACTAAGGATGTAAGAGGCCAGCCTGTCGGCCGCGTCTTCTATCTGCCTGGGGTTGCGCAGGAAGCAGGCGCGGAGGAACAATTCTCCCCCTGGGCCGAAGGCAGTTCCGGGCGCAAGGCCGACGCCGGTCTTATCGACGATATCAATCGCGGTTGCGCGGCTGTCCGTCACTCCATCGATCTTGAGGAAGGCATAAAGAGCGCCATCCGGTTTCAGAGTTTCGACGCGGTTCGTTGCAATCAAGGCGTCACAGAGAATATCGCGTGAGGTCAAAGCGCGCTCGTAATTCTCGCGAATGAAACCATCGCCCTTGTCGAGGGCCGCGACCGCGCCGCGCTGCATGAATTGCGCCACGCCTGACGTGGAATATTGGATAAGGTTTTCGATCACCTGGCCGATGACTGGCGGAGCGACAAGCCAGCCGACCCGCCAGCCGGTCATCGACCAGTTCTTCGAGAAGGAATTGGCGAAGACGATCTTGTCGTCCGGCTCCATCACATCGAGGAAGGACGGCGCGCGGCTGCCGGAATAATGATAAAACGCATAAATCTCGTCGGCGACGATCCAAAGATCATGTTTGCGGGCAAGCGCCAGAACATCACGGAGATTGTCTGCCGTCGCCGTCCATCCAGTCGGGTTGGAAGGCGTATTGATGAAAAGCGCCTTCGTCTTGCGGGTAATCGCGCTTTCCAGCCTGTCGATATCGAGATCCCAGCGGCCATCACGAAAATCGATGCCGACCGGAACCGCCTTCGCCCCTGCCACACCGATGGCGGCAACGATATTCGGCCATGTGGGTGAAAGATACACCATCTCGTCGCCCGGTGACGTCAATGCCTGAACGGCAAGCACAATCGCCTGCATACCTGAACCGGTCGCATAAAAATGCTCCGGCGGCAGCGGTGCCGCGAAATGGCGTTCGTAATAACGGCTCAGCGCCTGGCGCAGTTCTGGAATACCGCGCTGCCAGGTATAGAAGGTCTCGCCATTGTTCAGACCATCGATGGCGGCCTGATTGATGAAGTCGGGGCTTGGCAGATCGCCTTCGCCAACCCACAGCGGCAGGAGGTTGTCCCGCCCCCGGGCGTAATTCACGACTTCGACAATACCGCTCTCGGGAGCCGCCAGAGAGCGTGCACTCAGACTGTTCAAAATGGACATTAAAGACACTCCGTTTGGTGCCTTCTTATCGCATCGCACCCGCCATGTGCATGATAATCCGTGAGGCGGCCATGGATTTTCTTTATGGATCATCCCGGCAGGAGATCGCCGGCCGCATGGGCCGGCGGTTAAACCAGATTTATCTGGCTCAGCGCGTCTTCAGCAGATCGCGAATTTCGGTAAGCAGCCTCACGTCCTCCGGCGGCGGGGCAGCTGCCGGCTTTTCCTCGACCTTCTTGCGTTCGACGGAATCGCGAAGCTTATTGACGCCCTTCACCATCAAGAAAATGATCCAGGCGAGGATGAGGAAGTTGATGAGAACGGTCAGAAAGTTACCGTAAGCGAAAACGGCGCCCTGCTCGCGGGCTGCGGCGAGCGAGGTGGCATTGACGTTAGAGCTCAGTGGCAGGAAGTAGTTCGAGAAGTCGAACCCGCCGAAGATTGCGCCGACGATAGGCATGATAAGATCGTTGACGACGGAGTCGACGATCTTGCTGAAAGCGGCACCGATAATAACACCCACGGCAAGGTCCATGACATTGCCGCGGGCAATGAAGGTTTTAAATTCGTTAAGCATTCAGATTGTCCCTCTCGTGCTTTGCGAGCTGAAGCTATGTGACTGTCCCTACACCTTCAACCATACAGATTCCCTTACACTTTTGGAATTCGTCAAGATTGCATTTATCGGGTTTTTTGCGCGCTGATCTTGAACTTTATGATCAGACCGCGCTCATTCTCAATGGCGCGGATTTCGCCTATGCTTGATATCAGGAAACTCTTGCATGGGAGGATGCGTGCTTCCTGGGTGGATCATATTCGGTTCGGCTTTCGCCTATATCCTGCTGCTGTTTGCTGTTGCGAGCTACGGGGACAGGAAGAGCCGTAAGAGAAACGCGCCGAAAAAGGGGCGTCCGTTCGTCTATGCGCTCAGCCTTGCGATCTATTGCACCTCCTGGACCTATTTCGGTGGTGTTGGGCTTGCAGCCGACAAGGGACTGGAATTTCTTGGCATCTATACCGGGCCTATCCTTGCCTTCACCCTTGGCATGCCAATCATCCGACGCATCGTTGAGCTTGCCAAAACGGAAAAACTGACCTCGGTTGCAGACTTCATTGCCGCCCGTTATGGCAAGAATTCCACCGTGGCGATGATTGTCGCCATCATCGCGCTCGTCGGCGCCATTCCCTATATCGCGCTGCAGCTGAAAGCGGTTTCCAGCTCGGTGGCGACGATGGTCGACCCCGGTGATTACGGCATCGGCAGCGGCAACCTCTATTTCCTCGATCTGCCGCTTGTTGTCACCATTGTCATGGCGGGCTTCGCCGTCATGTTCGGCACCCGCCACACGGATGCAACCGAACATCAGGACGGGCTCATACTGGCGATCTCGATGGAATCGCTGGTCAAGCTCGTCGCCATGTGCACCGTCGGCTTCTATGTGCTCTTCGTGCTCTTCGATGGTCCCGTGCATCTGTGGCAGCTTGCCTCCGCAAATGAACAGGCGATGCAGGCCATCTCCTATCACACGCCCGTCAGCCGCTGGATCGTCATGACCCTGCTTTCCGGCTTCGCCATCATCCTGCTGCCGCGTCAGTTCCATGTCACAGTCGTGGAAAACCGGACGCCGGAAGAGTTGCGCATGGCGGGGTTCCTGCTACCGCTCTATCTCATCGCCATCAACATCTTCGTACTGCCGATCGCTCTTGCAGGCATTCTGACGCTCGGCGCCAATGGCGACGCCGATCTCTACGTGCTGCAACTGCCGCTCAACCATCAGATGCCGGTCGTGTCCCTGATCACCTTCATCGGCGGTTTTTCGGCCGCGACCGCGATGGTGATCGTCGCGTCGGTCGCGCTGTCGATCATGATTTCCAATGACATTGTCATGCCGATCTTCCTGCGACAGAAGCTGTTGAATCGCTCACCGCACCGGGACAACTTCGCCAAGACCCTGCTCAACATCCGCAGAACGGCGATCTTTGCCGTTATGCTGCTGGGTTATGGTTATTATCGCGCCGCCGACAGCGCCACGGGTCTCGCCTCAATCGGCCTGCTGGCCTTCGCTGCAATTGCCCAGATGGCCCCTGCCCTTTTCGGCGGCCTCTTCTGGCGGCGGGCCAATGCGCGCGGCGCAATCGCGGGGTTGAGTTCCGGCTTCTTCGTCTGGGCCTATCTGCTTTTCCTGCCGAGCTTCGGCGGGCCTGACAATTCCGAGGTTGCGGCGAATATTCTCGGTTTCCTGTTTTCCGGCAGCACCGTGTTCAACGGGCCTGAAGCCGATCCATTCGTGAATGCAGTCATTCTCAGTCTTCTCGTCAACAGCATGGCGTTTGTACTCGGCTCGCTTTCGCGCAATCCAAGACCGGTAGAACGCATTCAGTCCGGCATCTTCGTCAAGCGTCATTCAAAATCGCAATTCGCCACCCGCGGCTGGAAAACCCGTGTCAGCGTCGGCGATCTGAAAAGCGCGATCGCCCGCTATCTCGGCGAGGAGCGCATGCTCCGTTCATTGGCCACCTATGAAAAAACGGCCGGCAGAAAGCTGAATGACGACCAGCCGGCGGACATGGCGCTGATCCACTTCTCCGAACAGTTACTCGGCAGCGCCATCGGCTCTTCCTCCGCCCGCCTGGTGCTCTCGATCATTCTGCAGAAGGCGGAAGACACCAGCGCAGACACGGCGTGGCTGCTCGACCAGGCAAGCGAAGCGCTGCAGTATAATCAGGACATGTTGCAGACGGCGCTGGCGCAGATGGACCAGGGTATCGCCGTTTTCGATAGCTCCCAGCAGCTGACGATCTGGAACCGGCGCTTTCGCACTCTTCTGGACCTGCCCGAGCAGTTCGGCCAGGTGGGCGTACCACTAACCGACATCGTCTCCATGCTGCAGGAACGAGGCGACATGCCGGCCGGTGATACGGAACAGTTGATCACCAGCTTTCTGACCATGGACCTGCCATTCCCTCTGGTGCTGGCGGGCGGCGAACGCATCATCGAGGTGCGCTCCAACACGATGCCGGACAAGGGCATTGTCGCAACCTTCACCGACATTACCCAGAGGGTGGCAAGCGATCAGGCGCTGAAACAGGCTAATGAAACGCTGGAACAGCGCGTGGTGGAGCGGACCGCCGAACTGACCCGCGTCAACCGCGCGCTGGCTGAGGCGAGAGCGGCAGCCGACGAGGCGAATATCGGCAAGACGCGGTTTTTCGCCGCCGCCGGCCACGATATTCTCCAGCCACTGAATGCCGCCCGTCTCTATTCATCCTCGCTGGTCGAACGGCTCGGAGAATCGGGAGAAAGCGAACTCGTGCAGAATATCGACTCAGCGCTGGAATCGGTCGAGACCATCCTTGGCGCGGTGCTCGATATTTCCCGTCTGGACACCGGCTCGATGAAGGCGCGCATGACATCCGTTCCGCTGAACGACTTGCTGAAGCGGATCGAGACCGATTTTGCGCCGATGGCGCAGGAGAAGAACCTCGACCTCGTGGTCATGCCGACTTCGCTGACGGTACGGTCTGATCCCAACCTCCTGCGGCGTCTGATACAGAACCTGGTTTCCAACGCCATCAAATACACGTTGAAGGGCAAAGTGGTTGTCGGCGCGCGCCGCCGGGGCGGCGAAGTGGTCATTCAGGTGACGGACTCCGGCATCGGCATACCCGCCTCCAAGTTCCGCACGGTCTTCAAGGAATTCGCCCGGCTGGACGAAGGTGCAAAAACGGCCTCGGGCCTCGGCCTTGGCCTTTCCATCGTCGACCGGTTGTCGCGCATGCTGCACCATCCGGTTCAATTGATTTCCACGCCGGGCAAGGGCACGACCTTCCGTATTCACCTCACGCGTGAGGGAGATCGTGTCGCACCCGCGAAGTCGGGCGGCCCCATCGCCAATCCTGCTGCCAGCGATCGCCTCCAGGGCGTGCGGGTGCTGTGCATCGACAACGAGCCGAAAATCCTTGAGGGCATGACGCTGTTGCTGACTGGATGGGGCTGCGACGTTTTACCAGCGGGATCCGTGGCGGTGCTGGAAGAACCATTTCTTTCTCTGACCGCAGCACCCGACGTCATCGTCGCTGATTATCATCTTGATGATGGCGATGGCATCAGCGCCATCCGCCTCATCAGGACATTTTATGGCAAAACGATCCCGGCTCTGCTGGTAACGGCGGATCGCAGCCCGGAAGTGCGCAGCGATGCCGAAAAATACGGAATTGCCGTCCAGCACAAACCGGTGAAACCGGCGGCGCTGCGCGCCTATATCAACCAGATATCCAGTACCGTGCGGGCAGCGGCCGAGTAAAAACTCCCGGACCTTGCGATCCGGGAGCGGTATCTATCTTCAAAAACCGGCGTATCAGGCCGCTTGATTGTACCGGTCTCGGCCTGTCGCCGAGCCCTGCTCCATCTGGAACCGCTGCACGAGTTCGAGAAGCGCCTTGACTTCACCGGACAGTATCATGCTGGCCGCGCTTGACTGTTCGGCAAGCGCCGCGTTCTGCTGGGTCATCTGGTCCATCTGGTTGACGGAACTGTTGACGTTGTGAAGTGCGGAAGACTGATCCTGCGTTGCCGTCGCAATGGTTTCGACATGCTGGCTGACGGTAACGATCTGCTGGCTGATGGCGGAAAGAACCGTGCCCGCCTCCTGCACCAGCTTCGACCCGGAACTGACCTCATGCGTCGACTGGTTGATGAGCTGCTTGATCTCGCGGGCTGCGTCGGCGGAGCGCTGTGCAAGCTCGCGCACTTCCTGCGCCACGACGGCGAAGCCCTTGCCGGCCTCACCAGCACGTGCGGCCTCGATACCGGCATTGAGCGCCAGAAGGTTGGTCTGAAAAGCAATGTCGTCAATGACCTCGATGATCTGTTCGATCTTGCGCGAGGCGTCTTCGATGCGGCCCATGGCGTCGACGGCATTGCTGACGACCGAACCGGAGCTGTCGGCGCTCTGCTTGGTAATGCGAACGGCCTCATTGGCCTCGCGCGCCCTTTCAGCCGATGACTTGACGGTGGCGGTGATTTCCTCGACAGCGGCAGCGGTCTCCTCCAGCGAGGCGGCCTGGTTTTCGGTCCGCTTCGACAGATCGACCGAAGATTGCTCGATTTCGATACCGCTGTGCTGAATGATGAGCGTGCGCTCCCGGATCTGGCCCAGCGCATCCCGCAGGTTGAGCAGGGAACTGTTGAAGTCCGTGCGCAGCCGGTCGAGGCGACCTGAGAAGGGCGTATCAATCGTACGGCTGAGATCGCCACGCGATAGCCTGCCGAGACCGGACGCAATCTCGTCGACCGCGAATTCGATCTGGCCGTCCAGCTCCCGTTTCTCGGCGTCATTGCGGTAACGTTCGGACTCGGCCGCAGCACGTTCCTCGGCGCTCTTGCCCTCAATCGCCAGTTTCTCAAGTGCATTTTCGCGGAAAATCACCAAAGCGCGGGCAATGTTGCCAAACTCATTGGTGTTGGTGGCATAGGGGATCGGTGTATCGAGATTGCCGTCCGAAAGGGACTTCACTGCATCGGTCAGCTTGCCCAGGGGCTGAAGCGTACGCTTGATGACGAAATAGGCGAGCAAGCCGACGCCAAGCATGGCGAGCCCGCCACAGATCAGCATCATGTCGCGCAGGCTGTATATCTGCGCATCGTAGACATCCATGGGAACACCCACGAACAGAATGCCGACGGTTGCGCCGGTTTTGTTCGTAACGGGCATATAACCCGTCATGTAGCTGGTGCCGAACAGCGTCGCGGTGCCAAAATAGGATTCACCCTTGGAGACTTTTTCGAAAGCGGGATGATCGGTCGCAAGCTTGGTTCCTGCTGCTCTCTCGCCCTTTTCGTTCTTCAGATTGGTGGTCATGCGAATGAATTCGCCGCCTCTGGCTTCAAAAACAGTGGAGATGCCACCGTTTCCGGCTGCGGTGCGGTCGACGAGATCATTATCGCGCATCGTTCCGATGCTGGCGCGGCCCACGCTCTTGAGGTCGCCATCCACCAATTCGAGGGCAACACCGCCAACTTTCAGTTCGTAAAGGATCGCCATGCTGCGCATTGCGCTGTGCGTGTCACGCAGCGCGGTGGTGATGATATTGTCCTTCAAGCGAATGTAAGTCGAAAAACCAACCGCCGCCACGCTGAGCGCGATCAGGCCGATCGTCAAAGCCACGACCTTGCCAGCAACGGACTTAAAGAGCCGGTTGTGCATGAAACAGTTCCCCAAAGCCAAACTTATAAAAGTTCTAATGGGCAACTGTTAAAAAAACGCGAAGTGCCGGCGAAGGGGGCGGTAGACCCGCCCGCCGTTAATGGATGTAGCCGAGCCGGATGGCTTTCGCGATCGCCTGGATACGGTTGACGGAATCAAGCTTGATCGTCGCCGAACCAAGATAGGCGTTGACGGTGTGTACCGACAGCCCGAGCTTGACCGCGATTTCTTCGCTGATACGGCCATCGCCCGCCAGTTGCAGGCAGGCGATTTCCCTCTCGCTCAACGCTTCCGAGGGCGCCGCCTTGCGCTCGTCCAGCGCCAGCATATCGACCATGATCTCGCAGCACTTGATGTGCTGTTCGATCACCACTTCATTATCGAGAACGAGATTGGTGCCGCAGAAGACGATATAGCCGTTACCGATGGTGCCGAGGCGCACCGGTAGCGCCAGACCCGCATAGGGCAACGTATCGTTCTCGATCCGGCGCAGAAGCGCAGGCACGTCGGGGAGATCAGCAAAACCGCCGGCATTCTTGTTGCGCCAGATGACCGGCAGAAGCGACGTCTCGATGTGATCGAGAAGAATATCGCCGACAGCGCGAATGAACTGCGTGCTCTGCTCCGCGGCATTCATGCCCCAGTTTTCCAGCTCGCAGGTCAGCTTCTTCTTGTTAGGGAAACCGGAAGCGGCCGCCTTCGTCACCACGAAATTGCGCGCGCCGACCAGCTTCTGCATGGCGACAAGCTTCGGAAACAGATCCGACCGGCTCGTCACGACAGGGCTGCGGTAAAACATGCCCGTTTGACCAGTACCCTCATTGTCTTTCGTCTGTACCATCCGTCCGACCATTATACGAGGTTGTTGCGCACGGCGTAGGCAATTGCCTCCGAGCGGGTTTTTGTCGCAGTTTTACGCATCACGCTTGTGATGTAATTATTGATCGTATTGCGTGAAATGCCAAGGATCATCGCAATTTCGTCACTCGTCTTGCCTTCCGCGATCCAGAAAAGGCACTCCAGCTCGCGCTCGGTGAGGTCGATATCGCGCACGGCTTTTGCCTCGCTGGCAATGCCGAAACTGACGCAATAGCCCGTCAGAAGCGCGATTTCACGCAGGCGTTCCGGCGACGGAACCGCTTCCTCGGGGAACAGCAGCAGGAGAGAAAGGCGAATGCGCCCCACGCAGAAAGAGAGCGCAGAATACTGCCGGTCTATGCCATAGGGAACCGAAACGTCCTCTGGAAGCAATAGCAGCCGCGGCTGCAGAAGCGAAAGGCATTTTTCCATTTCGCTCGAACGGTTCTGGCTATTGGCAAGCTCGACGCCCAACCGGCGCACCAGATCGAAAGGCCAATCGGATGTGACGATGAATTTAAGCCCGGTTTCTTCGAGAAGGTCATCCCGCGCCAGTAGGTAGTGCGAGGCGCCAGCGTAAGTCACGAGCAAATCAAGCGCGCCTGCAACGTTACCGGCAGCAGCCGTGGCTGCGACGTTCTTGGCAAGCTGATCACGCGGCAGGGGCTTACCCATGCCCTCCATAGGCTTGGCAGACAGCCTGCGGATATCAACATCGACTTTCAATCGCCTACGCCCTCTTGCTCCCAGTGGGAGATTATACCTCGGGATGGAATCATTCCATTCGAGAAGCTTACCAAAATGGGACGGCAAGCCCCCGGAGACCGAATCATTTCATTTTATGGAACGGACTGGGATTTGCCATTACCTGACACCAGCCTTTCCACGTATTTCACCGTTCGTCTATTGCTAAAAAAACATACTGAAAAGCTGTTCAATCCATAAACGGCATTCTCAGCCAATTCCCAGCAAACTGTATCGTTGCTGAATTTTTTGTAAACACTGTCCTAAAACGAGATTGCCACGATGCGTCCGCCAAGGATAGCGAAAAGCCCAAAAACGGAAAAAAGGCCGGGTAAAACTCCGGCCTTTTCGATATTACGCTGCTTTTTCCACTGCCCATTTGCGCAGAATCTTGGCGGCTCTTTCCTCGCTGATTTCCACCATGCGGGAGAGCCTGCGTTCGGGCCCTTCGCGTACCCGGCGGTTGAAGGTGCCTTCGCCATCGCCGCCCGCCAGAAGATCGTCGGTGCTGTCGAAGCCGAAATCCGCCCCGAACCCTTCCATGAGACCGCCCGCGCCCGCATCCATGCCGGGAGAGAAGTCCGGCAGTTCGAGACCGGCGGCTTCCTGGCTGAGCTGGCCTGCGGCCGCGCCATTGCCGGTAACCGTGCGGACCAGCGGGCGTACACCGAGCCAGACGACAAGGAAGGCGACCGCGACAAAGGCGAGGGAATTGATGATGCCGGCGGAATTGCGGCTCAGCACTTCCATGACACCCGGTCCGCTGGCGGCCTCGTCAAGCAATTGGGTTTCGAGGAAATCCATTGCAGTCAGGGTGACCATATCGCCACGGTCGGACGAAATGCCGGCGGCGGAGGTGACGATCTTCTGCATTTCGGCGAGGTAGGCGTCGATCTTGGCCTGATCGGCGGGTTCACCGACCATCTTTGCGATACGCCCCTTGTTGACGACCACGGCGACGGAAATCTTTTCGACCGTATAGCCGTTCTTCACCGTGGCGACCGTCTTGGAGTTGATCTCGTAGTTGGTCTGTTCTTCTTTCTTCGCCGATTCGTCCGACGATTGCGGCGTGCTGCCGCCGCCCTGAGGTGCGGCCTGCGGAACATTCTGCTCCACGGTCGCGGCCGTGTCGGGCTGCGTTTCCTGCGACTTCTGGTCTTCTTTCACGGTCCGCACCGACCGTTCGACACGCGATTCCGGATCGTAGACGGTTTCCTGAATCTGGCGGCTGTCGGTATTGAGCTGCGCCGTCACGCTCGAGCGGAAATTGTCCATGCCGAGGAAGGGCGCCAGCGCCTTGTCGATATTGGTCTCGATTTCCTGCTGAACGTTCTGCGCCAGCGTCAGCGAACGGTTCATGGCTGCATTGGTGACGTCGTCACCGGACGCCAGAAGCTGACCCGTGGAATCGAGCAGGGTCACATCGTCGACTTCAAGGCCGGGAACGGCCGAGGCAACGAGGTGACGAATGGAAGCGGAAGCCTTGCGGCCGGCGGAGGCGCTCGCACGGATCATGACAGATGCGGTGGGCTTCTGTTCGCCGCGGCGGAAATTGCCGACGTCGGGCATGACGATATGCACGCGTGCGGCTGCGATGCCATCGATCTGCTGGATGGAGCGGCCGATCTCACCCTCAAGGGCGCGAACGCGCGTCACTTCCTGCATGAAGGAGGTCAGGCCTAGAGAACCGACATTGTCGAAAAGTTCATAACCGGCATTGGCGCTGTCGGGCAGGCCACGTTCAGCCAGAAGCAGCCGCGCCTTGCTGGTAAGCCCGACCGGGACCTGAAGGCTGGAACCATCGGTCCCCACCTGAAAGTCCAGACCCGACTCGGCGAGCGCAATGCTGATCTTGTTGAGGTCGCTCTTTTCAAGCCCCACATAAAGGGTCTCGTAAGCCGGACGGTTCACATAAAGCGCTGCAGCGAGGATAATGGCCATGGACACAACGCCCACGCCGCCCAACATCAGCAGCCGCGTCTGCCCCAGCGCCGCGACATTCTTCAAGACCTGAGGGATTTGATTTAACAGATTCATTCTGTTCCGCACCGTCATTCATAGAGTCCGAGACCTTTTGGCCCCGTGATGACAATAGGGTGCGAAGCTTGCGCGAGCGTTGCCTTTCTCCGCATTCTGCGAAGAGGCAGGCGCCGCTGGAAACAGCGCTAGAAGAGGTCGAAGTCGCCGGAGGCCTTGTCGAGCGGCTGGGAATGGCCGTGGCGGAAGGCCGCGCCGAGCGCCTTCTGCATTTCAGCAAGCTTGACGAGGCTGAGCGCGGTGGAGACATCCACGATCCAGTCACCCGGGATGGAGCCGGTGATGGTGTCTATGAACTCGGCCAGGCCACGCGTCTTCTGGACCGCAAGGTCGATGCCCTGCAGCAGCTTGACGCCTTCGCTCGACAATTGGCCGCTGGTCACCTCAAGCAATTGCGGCTCGATGCGCTCGATGAGATAGGCGACATCGTGCAGTTCCGATACCACACGCATCAGAACATCCGGCAGGGCTTCTTCGAACGGAGTGGTGGCGGTGTGCTCTGCAAGCTGCATTGGAAACTCCGTACTAGAAAAATTCGATATCGTTGGCGACGGGTTTGGGCGCCGGCACCGGACGCGTTTCCATGGCCACCGTCTTCTGTGTTTCCGCGCCGCTGAGCGGATGCTGGCGGGCGCGGCCCGAGACCGGCCAGAATTCGATCTTGCGGCCATGTTCCCCGCCCGTGGAGGAGCTTATGACTGGAATGCCTTCATCCTTGAGAAACTTCATGGCGAATATGGCATTCTGCTCACCGACATTGGAGAAGCTGGCGATCGTCTTCGCGCCGCCGAAAATCTTGGCCTCCAGCCGGTCACGACGGGCGCCCTGCTTCAGCAGGCCGTTGATCAGAAGTTCCATGAGATGCACGCCATAACGCGTCGCATCTCCGCCGGTCACGCTACCGGTTCCCGGCAGCAGGAAGTGGTTCATTCCTCCAACGCCGGAAACGGGGTCTCTCAGACAGGCAGCCACGCACGAACCGAGTATCGTCGTCAGCACCACATCGGGATCGCTGACGACCTTATACTCGCCCTGAATGATATGTACGCGCTTGGCTGCAGCTTCAATCATTTCAGCGATCCGAAAACCGCTTCGATGGCAGCACGCATCTTGTCGATGGTGAAGGGCTTGGCCAGCACGTTGTTGGCGCCGAGCTGGGCAGCCTTCTGCACCAGCGCGCGGTCGCCCTGCGCGGTGAGAATGATGAAGGCGGCCTTCTTGGTGGTCGGGTTGGCCCGCACGGCGTGCAGGAAACCGAGACCATCCATCTTCGGCATGTTGAAATCGGAGATGACGAGATGATGGGGCTGCTGCTCCATGATCTTCATTCCCTGCTCGCCGTCACCTGCGGCGGTGATCTGCTTGAAGCCGAGCTGTGTCAGCGCATCGCTGAGGAGCAGCCGGCTGGTCACCTGATCGTCAACGATCAGAACTTTGATCTTTTCTGCGAGAGACATTAGTCAGCACCTTCTTTGCGGGCAGTGGTTAGTTTGAGGATTTCTTCGCCGATGGAGCCCAGCGGCAATTGCTGTTCAACCGCGCCTAGCTCGTAGGCCACACGGGGCATGCCATAGACGACACAGGTTTTTTCGTTCTGGCCGACGGTACGCGCACCGGCATGGCGCATTTTCAGAAGTCCGGCGGCACCATCGCGCCCCATGCCGGTCAGGATGACGCCGACGGCGTTGCGTCCGGCAAGTTCGGCTACAGAGTCGAACAACACATCGACGGAGGGCCGATGGCCGTTGACGGGATCGCGCTCCACGAGCCGGCAGCAGGGCGCTGAACGATTGGCGATCTGCAGGTGACGCTCGCCGCCCGGCGCGAGATAGATCTTGCCGGTCTGCAGGCGGGCGCCATCCGTTGCCTCTTCCACCACAGGAGCGCAGATGCGGTTCAGCCGTTCTGCGAAGCTCTTCGTGAAGGTGGGCGGCATATGCTGGGTAATTACGGTCGGCGGGCAATTGGCCGGGAATTTCTGCAGCACCGCGATCAACGCTTCGACACCCCCCGTGGACGAACCGATGGCCACGACCTTGCGCCCCGCCCGATATTCGCTGACCGGAACCGGCTGCGGCGCGGCTGCGGCTTCCGGCCGCGCCGCGCGGTAAGCAGCGTGTTGGGAGCGCGCGGCAGCCTTCACCTTGTCAGCCAGATCGCCGAAGGGGCGCGCATCGCCTGGTGCCGGCTTGCCGACACAGTCGAAGGCGCCGATTTCAAGTGCCGCGAGCGAGGCGTCCGCCCCGCGATGTGTCAGCGACGAGACCATGATGACCGGCATGGGCCGCAGGCGCATGATCTTTTCGAGAAACTCCAGCCCGTTCATTTCCGGCATCTCGATGTCGAGTGTCACGACATCGGGATTGAGCTGCTTGATGGCGGCACGCGCTTCCATGGCGTTGCCGGCCTGCCCGACGACCTCGACCTCCGGATCGGCCTTGAGAACAGCCGAAATCAGGCCGCGCATGGTCGGACTATCATCGACGACGAGTACCCGTGCGAGTGCGCTCATGCCTTCCTCCCCGAAGCGTGACCGATGTAGCGATAGGTGGTGATACCCGTATTATCGAACAGGTTCTTGGCGTCACCGGAGACACGTTCGGAATGACCGATATAAAGATGACCACCTTCCGGCAGCAGGCCTGCAAAACGCGACCAGATGCGCATCTGCGTCGGCTCGTCGAAATAGATGACGACGTTGCGGCAGAAGATGACGTCGAAATTGCCCTTGAAGGGCCATTGCGTCATCAGGTTCAATTCATTGAAGGTGATGAGGCGCTTGACCTTGTCGTCGATCTGGAACTTGCGGCGGCCGCCAGCATCCACTTCCGTGAACCATTGCTTGCGCATGGCGGGAGACACGGTTTCGAGCGCATTATCGTCATAGACCCCGGCACGGGCCTGCGCCAATATCTTGGGGTCGATATCCGTCGCCAGGATTTTGAAGTCGTAATCGGCTGCATTCGGAAACATGGCGAGCACCGTGAGCGCTATGGAATAGGGCTCCTGTCCGTCGGAGCAAGCGGCGGACCAGATGCGAACACGCCCGCCGCTCTTAGCCCTTGCAATGAGGCCAGGAAGAACCTCATCACGCAAATGTTCGAAATGATGATTTTCGCGGAAGAAGCGGGTGAAATTCGTGGTCAGGTGCGACAGCATTTCGCGCCGCGCCTGCGCGCCATCTGGAGATGACACCAGAACGCAATATTCACGAAAGCCCGAAAGGCCGAGATTGCGGATGTGTTTCGACAGGCGGGAGTAAACCAGCGACGCCTTGGTGTCGTTGAGATAGATGCCCGCATCGGCATAGATCATCGCCGCGATTTCCGAGAGGTCACGTCTCGTCAGCGGGTACTCACCGCTGGCAAGAACGTCATCCGGAGACTGGCGCTGATCGTTGAAATTAAGTGCTGCCATGAATGATCCGCTTTCAACCCGCCGCCGCGAGCGACATTTCCTGCTTCAAGGGCTGTCCGCGCGAGGCGCTGACGATGGCATCGACATCCAGAATGAGAGCGACGCGCCCGTCGCCGAGAATCGTTGCGGCGGCAATGCCCGGAACATGGGTATAGTTGGCCTCCAACGACTTGATGACAACCTGGCGCTGACCCTGGATCGCATCAACCATCAGGGCACGCTGGCCGCCGCCTTCCGATTCCACCAAAAGAGCAACGCCTTCGACCGGATCGGCCTGCGTCGGGCGGAAATTCAGCACGCGGCCGACATCCACCAGCGGGCAGAAGGAGTTGCGGATGGAGATCAGCCGCTGGTTCGCACCGAAGGAGTGAATGTTCTTCGCTTCCGGCTGCAGGGTTTCTACGATCGCGGTTAACGGCACCACCAGTGTCTGTCCGGCAACCGTCACCACCATGCCGTCGAGAACGGCAAGCGTCAGCGGCAGGCTCATGGTGAAGGTGGAGCCTTGGCCGGGGCGCGAGGAGATGTTGATGCGACCGCCGAGCGCCTGAATGGAGCGCTTGACCACGTCCATGCCCACGCCACGGCCGGAAATGTCGGAAATCTTGTCGGCCGTGGAGAAGCCCGGGGCGAAGATGAGATTGTCGATCTCTTCATCCGTCAGGTTCGCATCGGCAGCGATGAGATCGTTGTCGATCGCCTTCTGGCGCACGCGCTCGCGGTTGATGCCGGCACCGTCGTCCTGAAGCTCGATCAGGATGCGGCCGGAGCGGTGTTTGGCCGAAAGCTTGATAGTGCCTTCCGGGTTCTTTCCAGCGGCTTCGCGCTTTTCGGGCGTCTCGATGCCATGATCAACGGCATTGCGGATCATATGCGTCAGCGGTTCGGCCAGCTTGTCGATGACCGTCTTGTCGACTTCGGTGTTCTCACCTTCGGTGACTAGACGGATCTGCTTGCCGATCATGTCGGCGACTTCGCGAACGATACGCGACATGCGCTGGAACACCGGTTTTACCGGCTGCGCACGAATCGCCATGACGCTGTCCTGGATTTCGCGCGTCAGCTGCTGCAGCTCGTCGAGACCCATATTGACGGCTGACGTACCGCTCGCATCGTTTTCGATGACGCTCTGCGACAGCATCGCCTGATTGATGACGAGCTCGCCGACGAGATTGATCAGGCGATCGACACGGTCGAGATCGACGCGGATGGTCTGGCCGGCACTTGCATTGGCAGCGGCATTGGCGTTTGCCTGCGCTGCGGCAGGTGCTGCCGCAGCTTCACGCTTTTCGATGGCGGCATTGACGCTCTGGGCGATCTGCGTCGTTGCGACGGCCGTTTCGACAGCTGCTGCAACATAAGACGCTTCCGCCGTGGCGACTTCAACAACGGGCTGCTCTTCCGCGCCGCTATCAAGCGCCGAAAGGTCGAACGGCACGGGGATCATCGGGAGTTCTTCCTCGTCGGCAGCGGCCTCCGAAAGAACTGGCGTGATTTCGAGATCGCAATCCCATTCGGCAAATTCGAAGACGCTGCGGATACCTTCTTCACCCTTGTCGGTCGTGATCGAAACCGTCCAGGAGAGATAGGATGCTTCAGGATCGAGTTTGTCGAGCGAAGGCAGCTCGGACATGTCGCAATTGATACTCATCTCCCCAATGCGGGAAAGATCGCGCAGCAGAAGTGCCGCCTCGTTGCCCTTTGAATAAAGCGATGCATGCGGCTTAAAGGTGATCTGGAAGGATGGCGCTTCCATCAGCGGCGTGGTTTCGTCGGCAAAGTCCGTGAAGGAGAAGGGGATCGGCTCGAAGCCGCTCTCATCCGTCGGTTTGGCCTTCACGGGTTCCGGCGCCTTTACTGCGACGGGAGCGGGCGCGGATGCCGGAACGGCTTCGCCGTTTGCCAGCGCCTCCAGTTCCTTCACGAGGCCACGGGTGCGGCTTTCATCGACGCTGCCACCGTCTCTTGCGGCATTGGTGAGGTCTGCCAGCACGTCGGCAGAGCGCAGCATGACTTTGAGAACATCCTGCGTCGGTTCCAGCTTATTGGAACGCACGCAGTCGAGGGTCGTTTCAAAGACGTGCGCAAAGGCCACGAGATCATCGAGACCGAAGGCACCTGCTCCGCCCTTGATAGAATGAACGGCACGGAAAACGGCGTTGACGGTTTCCGGATCACGGTCGCCGTCATTCAATTTAAGAAGCCCCGATTCCAGTTCGGCGAGCTGCTCCTCGCATTCCTGGAAAAAGATTTCCTTGATTTCGTTCATATCCATCGTGAAATGTCCCGTATCAGGCGGTTACGCGCTCAATGGCATCGATGAGTTTGGCAGGGTCGAACGGCTTGACGATCCAGCCCGTCGCACCGGCCTGGCGGGCGCGGTTCTTCTTCTCTGCATCGCTTTCGGTCGTCAGAACGAGGATAGGGATCGCACGGTACTTTTCGTTGCGACGAACACCCTCTATGAAACCGAAACCGTCGAGACGGGGCATGTTGATGTCAGTCACGATGACGTCGGGGTTGCTCTGCTCGAGCACTTCGAGGCCCTCGACGCCGTCTTCGGCCTGAATGGTTTCGAAACCGGCATTGTTGAGCGTGACCAGGAGCATGTTCCTGATCGTCCGGGAATCATCCACGGTAAGAACTTTTTTCTTCACTTTTGCATCTCCTTCAGGAGCAAATGATCGATATCGACGCCTATCAGTTTCATGGTCTTGTCGAATGCATCGGACACGCTGGCAAAGCCGAAGCGTTTGCCGTCCTCTTCCCAGGATTTGGCGCCGGCCATGAGGACCTGCGCACAAAGGGCGCCGATACGTTCCACCTCTGACGCGTCCACCGACAGCGGTGCTCCCCGCAACGTCATCAGCTTGCCGTGCAGGGCCGATGCTTCGTTGAGGTCCAGCACCGGTGACAGTTTCAGCATCGCCTCAGCTGCTTTTCTGGCTGCCATTACATGACTCCCTGACGTCTGAATTGTTGGTAATTCTGGCGGTAATCCGTGCGGCTATCCTCACGGGCCATAAATGATGATTGCTGCCGATCCGCACCGGTGGCGGCAGCGAAATGTTCCTGGCGGGCAATACGAAATTCACGCACGGTGCGGCCGAGTTCCAGAATGACGGTTTGAAGCGTGTCGGCCTCGGAGGCGCTCGCGCTGATATCGACGGCATTGCGGTCCGCCTGCCGTTGCTGCCCGCCAATATCGGCGGCAACAGATTGCAGTTCACCGGCCTGCTCGGCCATAAGCCGCGAGACTTCAGCGATCATGTCGTTGATGCCCGAGACCTGCCGGACGACGCCGCCGATTGCGTCCTGTGTGCGGTTGACCATGCGGACGCCGCCCTCGACCTGGGTCTTCGTGGTTCCGACGAGGCTCTTGATCTCCCTTGCGGCATCTGCAGACCGCTGGGCGAGCGCCCGGACTTCCTGCGCGACGACAGCGAACCCACGACCGCTTTCACCCGCACGCGCCGCCTCGATGCCGGCATTGAGCGCGAGAAGGTTGGTCTGAAAAGCGATCTCGTCAATCGTGCCGATGATCCTGCCGATCTGTTCGGCGGATTGTTCGATGTCCGACATGGCGTCGATCGCCTCGCCGATCGCACGGCCGCTTTCGACCGCCGCGTCGCGGGCGCTCGAAACCGCCTTTTCCGTCGCCGCAATGCGAGCGCCGTTTTCGGCAACGTTCCCGATCAGTGCCTGAATCGCATGCGAGGTTTCGGCAAGGGCTTCGGCCTGCTGGCGTGAACGCTCGGCAATGGAACGGCCGATATCGGCAAAACGTCCGCTCAAGGCCTCGGCCTCGCCGACGCTGTTATGGGCCGCCGTCAACGACGCGCCTATGGTTTCAAGGGCCGTGTTGAATGTTGTCGCGACATCCCGATAGGCGTCTGGAACGTCACCGTCTATCCGTGCGTGCAAATCGCCTGCCGCAAAAGCTTTCAACGCGACGCCGAAGAGGTTTGCCGCTTCAGCCCGGTCATTGTCGCGTTGTTCCTGAAGTTCGCGGCCATGACGCAGGCGTAGTTCATTAAAGCGCAGCGAGACCGCTATCTCGGTATCGACCATCACAAGGCGGACGACATTCTTTACCGCTTCGGCGAGCTCACGGCTCTTCTTGCGGCTACCCGGCAGGATGGATCGGGGCGCGTGTTCCGCCACCAGTCCACCAACGAGGTGCTCCAGAACGACGGCGTGGCTGGCGATTTGCCAGCGCGGATCGAGACCCATGCGGCTGGCATTGTCGGAAAGCACCTTCACCCGCTCGGCATAGAGCGCATCGAAACGTGCATCCGTCAAAACGCTCCAGTGCGACGATTGCAGATCGTGCAGGCGTTCGAGCTGGTTTTCGCTGTCGAAGGACGGGGAACAGTCCGGCATGGACTGGAAACGGGTCATCACATCGCGCAGGCCGGCCTTGACGTAAGGCTCCAGCATGCCGCGATAGCTGCGCAGGAAGTCGGATTGCGTCTCATCGAGGCCGGCAAAACGCAACCGCCCCGCCAGGCTTCCGCCTGCCGATCTGCGCGCTTGATCTGATGGCAAGTCCTGCCCCAACCGACGTCCCCAACAACATGACGGCCGGTGAAACCCGGCCAATTTGCCAAGGTTCAGAACGCCAGCACCCTGAGGGGATTTTTGAACGAACACACCCATCGCGGACGATGCGGCATCGACGCTTGCCAGACCTTCTTGAACCAAGAAACGAAATACCGGATCGGCACCGGTACGGCAGTGCGGCGTCATGCCTGGAAGGGGAGAGACCCCATTCCGCCGTGGAAATACCACCAATCTTTATGGTTAATTCCTTGCTTGAAAGTTAAGAAACGCGGCGTTGCGGGTCAAACGGTAAAATTTGTAAAGTCTTTTAACGGCCCCTGCCCCGACTTTGCCGCAAATGAGCAAAAACAAAAAGGAATCGAGCGCTTCGGGCGGTTTTTCCGGCCTGTGTGCTGGACAAGCGCGGGTGGCTTCCCCTAAAACAAATCAACGGGATATTCGCGCAGCGGTGATGCTTTAAAGAGACGTTTTCGATCAAGGAGATGCCAACTTGCAATGGATGGAGAAAGGCCGCAGTTCAAGGCGCCATCCGCAAGTGCTGATCGGTCTCGTGGTCGCCAGCCTTCTTCTCATGATCGGCTTCCAGGCGCCTTCGGGTATCAAGCCGCTTTCCAAGACCAGCCGCCTCGAACGCATGCAGACCGTCGATCTTGGCCGCTCCCTTTCGCTTCGCGACAAGGATTGCGACAACGGCGGTGATGTCGGTTGCCGGTCAGGCAATGCGGCCCCGGGTATTGGTCAGGACGCGTTTTCCTTAACCGCCGTCAGTGTTGACCTTGAGGCAAAGACGCGGCTCGTTGCTGTTGCCGTCGCGCCACAAGCGTCCCGAGACTTTGCCAGCGTGGTACCACGCGCGCCTCCGCATCTTATGTACTAGTCATTCCGGCGGTCATCATCATTGGATTCATTGGAATCCTGAGGGATTGGAGTCGTCGGAAATCCGCCGCAAGCTCCCATTCCAGAGAGAAAACCGCCGCCGCATATGACACTTGCAACCATTCTTCCTTTTATTGTCGCATTGCCCTTCGTCGGCGCACTCCTGACGGCGTTCATGCCGCGCGAGGGTGCTGCTGCAGCTCCCGCTTCCGTTGCGGGGGCAGTTGCCCTTTTCGGGCTGGTCAGCAGTATTTTCCTTTATACCAGCGTCAGCGGGGGCGCCGTTCTTAAATACGATGTGGAATGGCTGCCGCAGCTCGGTTTGAACTTCACACTGCGGCTCGACGGATTTGCCTGGATCTTCTCGATGCTGATTACCGGCATCGGCCTGCTGGTGGTGCTTTACGCCCGCTACTACATGTCGACTGAAGACCCCATACCGCGCTTCTTCGCCTTTCTTCTCGCCTTCATGGGTTCGATGCTCGGCGTCGTCCTATCCGGCAACGTCATTCTGCTGTCCATCTTCTGGGAAATGACGAGCATCTTCTCATTCCTTCTGATCGGCTACTGGCACCAGAATGCCGGCGCCCGCGACGGCGCTCGCATGGCGCTGACAGTGACGGGGATTGGTGGCTTCAGCTTGCTGGCGGGTCTGCTGATCCTCGGTCACATGGCCGGCAGCTACGATCTCGACAGGATCATCGAGGCCGGCGCTGCCATTCGCGCGCATCCGCTTTATGTGCCTGCGCTCATTCTTATTCTCGGCGGCGCTCTGACGAAGAGCGCGCAGTTTCCCTTTCACTTCTGGCTGCCCAATGCCATGGCGGCACCAACACCCGTTTCCGCCTATCTCCACTCGGCTACCATGGTGAAAGCGGGTGTTTTCCTGCTTGCAAGGTTCTGGCCGGTGCTTGCGGGCACGCCGGAATGGTTCTGGCTGGTCGGCGCGGCCGGCGTCATAACTCTGCTGCTCGGTGCCTATTTCGCCATGTTCCAGCAGGATCTGAAGGGATTGCTGGCCTATTCCACCATCAGCCATCTCGGGCTCATCACCACGCTGTTAAGCCTTGGCAGCCCGCTCGCTGCGGTGGCGGCCATCTTTCACATGGTCAACCATGCCACTTTCAAGGCCTCGCTCTTCATGGCGGCCGGCATCATCGACCATGAGACCGGAACACGTGACATGCGGCGGCTGAGCGGGCTCTATACCTATATGCCGGCAACGGCGACCCTCGCCATGGCGGCAAGTGCGGCCATGGCCGGGGTTCCTCTGTTCAACGGGTTCCTCTCCAAGGAAATGTTCTTTGCCGAGGCCGTCGAAACCCATGCCGACTCGCTTCTCGACCGGGCGCTGCCATATGTGGCGACATTATCTGGCGCATTTGCCGTCGCCTATTCGCTGCGCTTCATCCACACGGTGTTCTTTGGCCCCAAGCCAGTCGATCTGCCAAACCCCAATCCGCACGAGCCGCCGCGCTGGATGCGGTTTCCGATCGAATTCCTCGTCTTCGCCTGCCTGATCGTCGGCATCGTTCCGAGCCTTTCCATCGGCCCGTTCCTGCATACGGCCGTGCTTTCCGTTCTCGGCGCACAGACACCCGTGTACAGCCTGTCGATCTGGCACGGTTTCAATCTGCCGCTGATCATGAGTATCGCGGCGCTGATCGGCGGGGTAACGATCTACGTCCTGCTCGGCGGTTATTTCTCGCGCTGCGATGACGGTCCGCCGATCTTCCGGCATTTGCGGGGTCAGCGCATCTTCGAGCGCATTCTCGTCACCGTGTCCTGGAAGTGGGCGCGGTGGCTGGAAAGCACGCTCGGCACCCGGCGCCTGCAGCCGCAGCTGAGGCTTCTTATCCTCGTGGCGCTTCTTGCCGGTTTCTCGCCGCTCTTCCTTTCGGAATTCTCCCTGTCGCTGCCGCGGGTAACAACCTTCGATCCGATCTTCGCCATTCTGTGGCTGATCGGTATGATTGCGGCCATGGGTGCTGCCTGGCAGGCGAAATATCATCGCCTTGCAGCCCTTGTCATGCTTGGCGTTTCGGGGCTCGTCACCTGCCTCACCTTCATCTGGCTTTCCGCACCGGATCTGGCGATTACCCAGCTTTTGGTGGAAATCGTCACCACCGTTCTCATCCTGCTCGGCCTCAGGTGGTTGCCGAAACGCTTCGAAAAAGTGGACAGCAGCGATGAGTTGCCGGCGCAGCTTCGCCGTGCCCGCGATTTCCTGCTGGCCGCCGCCAGCGGCATTGGAATGTCCGTCATCGCCTATGCGGTGATGACGCTGCCAGTTCCGAATGCCATTGCGACCTATTTCCTCGAACGCGCTTACAGCGAAGGCGGCGGCACCAATGTGGTCAACGTCATCCTGGTCGATTTCCGTGGCTTCGACACCTTCGGCGAAATCGCGGTTCTGGCCATCGTGGCGCTCACCGTCTTCGCGCTGCTTCGCCGTTTCCGTCCCGCCCATGAAAGCATCGGACTTCCGGAACAGCAGCAGATGCAGAACGCCTTCGATGCGGAGCGCCCGGATCGCAGCAAGGGCGATACCGTTCGCGACTATCTCTACGTGCCATCCATCGTGATGCAGTGGATGTTCCCCGTCATCATCACCTTTTCCATTTTCCTCTTCATGCGCGGCCACGATATGCCGGGCGGCGGTTTTGCGGCCGGTATCACCATGGCGATCGCTTTCCTTCTGCAATATCTCGCCGGCGGGGCGCGCTGGGCCGAGGACCGCATCCGCATCCTGCCGCTGCGCTGGATGGGCTTTGGCCTGTTGATGGCGGCGGCGACGGGTATCGGCTCGTGGTACTTCGGCTACCCGTTCCTGACCTCTTATTTCCAGTATACGGAGATACCCTATATCGGCAAAATGCCGACGGCTTCCGCCCTGCTGTTCGATCTCGGCGTCTTTTCGCTGGTCGTCGGCTCCACCGTTCTTATCCTGATAGCACTGGCACACCAATCGTTGCGCAACTACCGCGTTCGCACGCCTGACGCCGCAAAAGCGGAGGACGTGTAATGGAACTCATTCTTTCAATCGGCATCGGCATCATGACCGGCTCCGGCGTATGGCTCATCCTGCGCCCGCGCACCTATCAGGTCATCGTCGGGCTTTCGCTTTTGTCCTATGCCGTGAACCTGTTCATCTTCGGCGTCGGCGGCATCAAGACCAACGCACCCCCGGTGCTGGTGAACGGCGTCGACAGTTCGACGCTTGCCGACCCGGTGCCGCAGGCGCTGGTGCTGACCGCCATCGTGATCGGCTTTGCCACGACAGCGCTTTTCCTTGTCGTGCTGCTCGCAGCGCGCGGCCTCACCGGCACTGACCATGTGGATGGGAGGGAGTCGAAATGATGTCGTTCCCCTTCCACATCGTCATAGCACCCATCCTGCTGCCGCTCATTACCGCCGCGCTGCTGCTGTTCTTTGACGAGCGCCAGCGTGTGGCCAAAGCCGCGATCAGCTTCACCTCCACGGTGCTGCTGCTGGTGGTTGCGATTCTGCTGTTTCGCGAGGTGAACTCAACCGTTAATACCGAGATCGCTGCTGTGGTTTCGAGCGGCGTCTATCTGCTCGGCAACTGGCCGGCACCCTTCGGCATCGTGCTCGTCGCCGATCGCCTGTCCGGCCTGATGGTCCTGTTGACCGCATTGCTCGCCATTCCCTCGCTCATCTATTCGATGGCGAAATGGCACAAGGCGGGCGCCCATTTCCATTCGCTGTTCCAGATGATGCTGATGGGCGTTAACGGCGCGTTCCTGACCGGCGACCTCTTCAACCTTTTCGTATTCTTCGAAGTGATGCTGGCGGCATCTTACGGGCTGCTGCTGCATGGCTCCGGCCAGCAACGCGTCAAGGCAGGGCTGCATTATATCGCCATCAACCTCGTTGCCGCCTTGTTTTTCCTGATTGGCGTCAGTCTGATCTATGGCGTGACGGGCACGCTGAACATGGGTGATCTCGCCCACCGGATAGAGGGGCTGAACCCCGACCAGCGCATGCTGCTGGAAACCGGCTCGGCCATCCTCGGCATCGCGTTTCTGGTCAAGGCCGGCATGTGGCCGCTGAATTTCTGGCTGCCCTCCGCCTATGGTGCGGCATCTGCACCGGTCGGCGGGCTATTCGCGATCATGAGCAAGGTCGGCATTTATGTCATCGCCCGCCTCTCCTTCCTGCTGTTCGGCCAGACGGCCGGGGAATCGGCCGGTTTCGGCCACGATGCGCTGCTGGTCGGCGGCATCGCCACCATCATCTTCGGTGCCATCGGGGTTCTGGCGTCGCAGGCGCTGGGACGGCTTGCCGGCTTTTCGGTTCTGGTCTCATCGGGAACGCTGCTTGCAGCCATGGGTACCGGCAATCCCACGGTGGCGGCCGGCGCACTTTATTACCTTGTCAGCTCCACCCTCACCATCAGTGCCTTCTTCATGCTCATCGAACTTGTCGAGCGCGGGCAGGATGCGGGCGCAAACGTTCTTGCCGTAACCATGGAGGCTTATGGCGAAGGCGAGGAAGAAGACGAGGAAGAGGAAATCGGCGTGACCATGCCTGCCACCATGGCCGTGCTGGGCGCATGCTTTGCCGCCTGCGGCATCCTGCTCGCCGGCCTGCCGCCGCTTTCCGGCTTCATTGCCAAATTCTCGATGCTATCGGCCATTCTCAATCCGTCCGGTCTCGGCGCCAATGACAGCATCTCCACCCTGTCATGGTGGATCGTCTTCCTGATCGTCTTTTCCGGCTTCGCTTCACTGATCTCGATGACCCGTGCCGGCATCCGTACTTTCTGGGCCTCCATCGAAGGCACCGTGCCGCGCGTGCTCGTCATCGAAATCGCACCCATCATGCTGCTTCTCGGCCTGACACTCGCCATGACCGTTCAGGCGGGGCCGGTGATGCGTTACATGCAGGAAACGGCGCGCATCCTCGATCTGCCCGCGAGCTATATCCAGGGCGTCATTTCCGCGCCACGGGCGGGCGGCAATCCGGAGGCAGAGCCATGATGAACCGTGTCCTGCCCTACCCGCTACTGACTGTTTCCCTGATCTTCTTCTGGATGACGATCAACAGTTTCTCGCCGGGGCATCTGCTGCTCGGAACTGCGGTGGCGCTCATCGCTTCCTGGGCGATGGCGTCGCTGAGGCCGGCAAAACCCCGCATTCGCAACTGGCATCGGCTGGTGCAGCTGATCCTTATCGTGCTTTACGATATCGTCAGGTCCAATCTCTCGGTCGCGAAGATCATTCTGTTCAGGCGCGAAAGGGACCGCAAATCGGGTTTTCTGGCCGTGCCGCTCGATATACGCGATCCCATGGCGCTGGCCGTTCTGGCGACAATCCTCACCTCGACGCCGGGAAGCGCCTGGCTTGAATATAATTCCAGTCAGGGCACGCTCCTGCTCCACGTCCTCGACGACGTGGACGAGGCCGCGTGGATAAGCCTCATCAAGAACCGATATGAAAAACTGCTGATGGAGATATTCGAATGAGTTCGATTATCCTTTTCTGGTCCTTTTCGCTGGCGCAGCTGATGCTGGCCATTGCCATGACGATTTCGGTCTATCGCATCGCCATTGGCCCGCGCGCGCAGGACCGGGTGCTCGGCATGGATACGCTCTATGTCAACGCCATGCTGCTGCTGCTGACCTTCGGCCTGCGCACCGGCAACGACATCTATTTCGAGGCATCGCTGCTGATCGCCATCCTGGGCTTCGTGTCCACCGTCGCCCTTTCCAAATTCCTGATGCGCGGGGAGGTCATAGAATGAGCAACGCCGCAGAATTTCCGCTCTGGGCCGCCATCGCCGTAGCTTTTTTTGTCCTGCTGGGCGCCTCGTTAACGCTGATCGGCACCATAGGCTTTGCCAAGCTCAACAGCTTTTATGAACGCTTGCATGCGCCCACGCTCGGCACCAGCTGGGGGACCGGCGGCATCGTCATGGCCTCCATCATCTATTTCTCCGTCTCCGGCGGCCGCTTCGCTTTCCACGAAATCTTCATCGGCATTTTCATGACGGTGACGACGCCGGTTTCCCTGATGCTGCTGGGGCGGGCCGCGCTTTATCGGGACCGGGCGGAGCAGAATTCGGATAACCGGGAGCATTTGTAATTGCTTAGGTGCGCGTTGAAGCAATGACTTTACGAAAAGTCAGGGAAATCCTCCTGCTTCGAACGGTCTTCACCCCGTTCACAATATCCGATTTGCGAGCCGGAATTTCGTGAGTCCAATGATAACGCCCGGAGCCCATGAGCAGGACACCTGAGCGGGGCTGAAGCACAACGCCACATGTGCCGGATCCGCGCAAATCGCGGAAAACCATCTCGCAAGCGGATAGAAGGCTTATCGACACGATTGTATCGTCGAAACAGGGGACACAATCGACATGCGCGCTGATCCCCTGCCCTGGAAAGTATTCGTTCGCGATAACCTGATCAGGCAAGTTCTCGCAGTGGCCGTTCCTCACTAATCTTCTGGCGAACACGCCCAGCCATGGCGGCAAAGGCCCGAGATAGGCATCCGGCGCAACTGCGCGGGCTTTATAGTCATACCGATAACCGAAATGCTGCACACGACGCTTCAGTTCCGTGCTCCACCCACCGGCATCCAATATGGTTGCGGTGGCAGCTTCCTCTTGCGGCGAAAGGAAGTCACCGAAATATATGACGCCGGGCGGTAAAGAAGATGGAATTACAGTATGATCCATTTGCGGGCTGTTCTCCCTTTAAGATGAAAAACGTGTGTTGCAAACTCGTCATTCTCATCTAGCGCAGAGGTGCCGTCATCTTTCGTTTTATGTGCGCGTATCCCGGATAGTCGGAAAACTGAAACGGGTACTCAACCGGCCTGGCAAAACCACTGCGTTCAGCAGCCCGATCCATATCAAAGGCTCTATCGTAGTGAGAACTGTTTACGACAGTAATTGCAACTTTGCCGGAGCTCAAAAGATGGGCTGCGGCACTCCCAAGAAAAACGGCGACCCATTTTGTTGTCACGAGTATTTCACGCCGAACGGTCACCTGAATGGCAAATCGCCAAGCTGGGCAAAAAATGCATTAAGCAAAGGTTAAGAATCTGTCAAACATTTGATATTTCTAGGATAATGTTAGCGGATGAAATACACTCACCCAAAAAACATCTTAACGAGGAGTTTCGCCTACCCACCCACGAGGCAAATGTTTATTGCCATTCGGGCTATCGTTGAATCCCACAAGATTAGTTCGGATCGGTCCGAACACGCACCTATATAAATTTTATCAGTCTGGAGATTTAATGGTGCCCGGAGGCGGATTTGAACCACCGACACGCGGATTTTCAATCCGCTGCTCTACCAACTGAGCTATCCGGGCACTTCAGGTCCTTGAAGAACCTCCGCTTTTCGCGGTCGGGGTCGTTTGCGCCCCGAAAGTGAGCGGGGTTATAACATCTTGTTCGAACATGGCAAGCGCCCTTCCGAAGTTTTTTGACAGTTTTTTCACGGCGCCTGTGGATGGCTGGAAAGAGCGCAGGGCGAAGGCCGGTTCACGCAGGAAAACTCATTGTATCGCCTCCTGATGCCAGAGCGCATTTGCCCGCCGTCATGTTTGCGAGTGACCGATCCCGGCCGGTGGCAGGCGCAGCATGGCAGGTGGGGCTATGCCCCTTCGCGGCGCCGTGCTGCGAAACCAAGCGCGAAAGGCACCACGGCTACCAGCGCCGCCATGACGGGCGAAGACGCAAAGATGCGGCTTGCAAGCGAGGTGACGGCTACGGAGCGCACGACCGTCATCAGGCGGGAGTTCTCGCGGTCGCGCTCATGGTGGGGCTGTGCGGGCCTGTGGCGGGACATCTCGGCCGCCTCAAGCCGCTTGACATCACGCCGGATCTTTTCGACCTGTTGGCGAAGCTCGTCCAGTTCGGCACGCAGCGCCGGGTCGATGGTATTGGCGGCAGGTGTCCTCCTGGCTGCGGTTTTTTCCACCGTCTCTTCGGCAGCTACAGCTTCGGCCTCTTCATCAAGTTCGGCCAATTCGTCGTCCAGGTCAGATGGCTTGTCGAAACCGTGGGATCGCAGTGGTGCTTTCATCGCTGTCTCCTGAGGCATACTGAATTGCTGCGGCGGGCAGTTTTGCCCGGTCAGCCCCTTCAACGTCTCAAGCTGGCAAAGGATGCATGGAAAGCGGGTAGACAGGCATAATAAAACAGGCCCCGAAGGGCCTGTTCAATCATCTCACTGGAGCCTCAGGCCGCCTTCGCGGCGCTGGCATAGGGATCGAAGCGAACGTAGAAGGTCTCGCCCTTGGCGGCCATATCCTTCAGCAGCGGCGTTGGCTGGAAGCGCGGTCCGTATGTCTCGCTGAGCTTTTCGGCGAGCGCGACGAAGCTCTTCACGCCCATGCCGTCAATGTAGGACAGCGCGCCCCCGGTATAGGGCGCGAAGCCGAAACCGAGGATGGAACCGACATCCGCCTCACGCGGATCGGTGACGATGCCCTCTTCCACCGTGCGGGCGGCTTCCAGCGCCACGGTGACGAGGAAGCGCTGCTTCAGCACCTCCATATCCACGTCTTCAGGCTTCTGCTGCGGATAGAGGTCCTTCAGGCCAGGCCAGAGGGACTTCTTGGCGGGCTTTGGCGGGTAGTCGTAAAAGCCCTTGGCGTTCTTACGGCCAAAGCGGCCCTCGCCTTCCACCAGCTTCTTCACCAGCTCCATATGGCGCGGATCGACCGCCTTTTCGCCGAGATCGGCGACGGTGGCTTTCAGGATCTTGTAGGAAAGATCGATGGCCACTTCGTCGTTCAACGCCAGCGGGCCGACCGGCATGCCAGCGAATTTCGCTGCATTTTCGATCATCGCGGGCGGCACGCCTTCGATCAGCATGTCATAGCTTTCGGCCATGTAACGCAGCACGCAGCGATTGACGAAGAAGCCGCGGGTGTCGTTGACGACGATCGGGGTCTTCTTGATCTTGGCCACATAATCAAGTGCGACGGCGAGCGCCTTGTCGCCGGTTTCCTTGCCGAGGATCACTTCCGTCAGCATCATCTTCTCGACCGGCGAGAAGAAGTGGATGCCGATGAAATCGGTCGGACGCCTGGAGTTCTTTGCCAGCCCCGTGATTGGCAAGGTGGACGTGTTGGAGGCAAAGATCGCTCCTTCGGGCAAAACGGCTTCCACGGCTTCGATGACGGCTTTCTTCACGTCGCGGTCTTCAAAGACGGCCTCGATAACGAGATCGGCATCAGACAATGCAGTGTAATCCGCCGTGGGAGTGACGAGATCGAGCAGGGCCTTGCCTTCATCCTGCGTCAACTTACCCTTGCCGATGGCGGCCTTGACGCTTTCCTCGCAATGGCCCTTGCCCTTGTCTGCGGCTTCCTGATCGCGATCCACCAGCGTGACGGGAATACCCGCTGCGGCGGTGACGTAAGCGACGGCCGCCCCCATGAAGCCCGCGCCGACGACGCCGACCTTTTTGAACTCCGTCTTGGGCTGGCCGGCCGGACGGCGCGCCCCCTTGCCCAGCTCCTGCATGGAAATGAACAGCGAGCGGATCATGCCGAAGGCTTCCTTCGAGCGAAGGATTTCGGTGAAATAACGCTGCTCCACCTTCAGCGCCGTATCGAAAGGCAATTGCAGCCCTTCATAGACGCATTTGAGGATGGCGAGTGCGGCCGGATAGTTGCCGGCGCTTTCGCGGCGCAGGATCGCCGGAGCGGCGGGCCACAGCTGGGCAGCGGCGGGCGTCCAGATGCCGCCGCCGGGCGCCTTGAAGCCCTTTTCATCCCAGGGCGCGACCGGCTTCAGACCGTCCTTGATCATCTGCTTTGCGGTTGGAACCAGCTGATCCGGCTCGACTACCTGGTGCACCAGCCCCATGGCCTTGGCGCGCGCGCCGGTCAGCGACTGGCCCGTCGTCATCATCTGCAAGGCGGATTGCGCGTCCGTCAGACGCGGCACACGCTGCGTGCCGCCAGCACCTGGAAAGATGCCGACCTTGACTTCCGGCAGTGCAATCTTGAGGCTCTTGGCGCTGGAGGCCACGCGGCCGTGGCAGGCGAGTGACAGTTCGAAAGCGCCCCCCATGCAGGTGCCGTTGATGGCGGAAACCCAGGGCTTGCCGTTGGTCTCGATCTTGCGGAAAAGGCCGGTCATGCGGCCCACCAGCTCGAACAGCTTTGCTGCCGCCTGATCCGGGTTCTTCGTCTTCTCGTCATTGTAGAAGGAGAACATCGACTTGATCATCGACAGATCGGCGCCGCCGGAAAAGGTACTTTTGCCCGACGTGAAGACGACGCCCTTGACGGCGCTATCGGCGACGGTGGCGTCGAGAATGGCATTCAGCTCGTCCATCACCTCTGACGTGAAGACGTTCATGGACTTTTCCGGCATGTCCCAGGTGACGAGGGCAATACCGTCTGCGTCCGTCTCGATGGTGAAATTGGTGTAAGTGCTCATTTGGGATTCCTCTTCCCTGAATCGTAGTGGCCGCTTCTCTTTCCTCGTCATCCTCGGGCTTGACCCGACGATCCAAGCACCGGGGATAGATCCTCGGGTCAAGCCCGAGGATGACGGAAGCGGGCCGTAGCCGCTGCCTTAAACCCGCTCGATGACGGTTGCTGTACCCATGCCTGCACCGATGCAAAGCGTGACGAGCGCGGTGTTCAGATCGCGCCGTTCCAGCTCATCCAGCACCGTCCCGAGGATCATCGCGCCGGTTGCACCCAGCGGATGACCCATGGCGATTGCGCCGCCATTGACGTTCATCCGGTCGTGATCAATGTCGAAAGCCTGCATGTAGCGCAGGACCACGGCGGCGAAGGCTTCGTTGAGTTCGAAGAGATCGATATCGGCAAGCGACATGCCGGTCTTTTTCAGCAGCTTTTCGGTTACGTCAACCGGGCCGGTCAGCATCAGCGCCGGGTCGGAGCCGATATTGGCGAAAGCCTTGATACGGGCGCGCGGTTTCACGCCCATTGCCTCGCCGCCCGCTTTCGAACCAACCAGCACGGCGGCAGCACCATCAACGATGCCGGATGAGTTGCCGGCGTGATGGACGTAGTTAATCCGCTCCACTTCCGGATGCGCCATGATGCCGACAGCTTCGAAGCCGCCCATTTCACCGGGCATCTGGAAGGACGGGTTGAGCGAAGCCAGCGCCTGCATATCGGTGCCGGGGCGCATGTGCTCGTCGCGGTCAAGGATCGTCAGGCCGTTCTGGTCCTTCACCGGAATGACCGACCTGTTGAAATAGCCCTTTTCCCAGGCGTGCGCGGCGCGCTTCTGGCTTTCGACGGCATAGGCGTCGACGTCGTCACGGGAGAAACCGTATTTCGTGGCGATCAGATCGGCCGACACGCCCTGCGGCATGAAGAAGGCCGGAAAGTTGACCGAGGGGTCCATGTACCAGGCGCCGCCCGACATGCCCATACCGACGCGCGACATGCTTTCGACACCGCCGGCGATGACGATATCGTCAGACCCGGCTTTGACCTTGCCGGCTGCGAAGTTGATGGCATCGAGACCGGAGGCGCAGAAGCGCGAGATCTGCATGCCCGGCGCCTTGTTGGAGTAACCGGCCTCGAAGGCGGCGGCCTTGGGGATGACGGCGCCGGCATCCATGACAGGATCGACGCAGCCCATGATGATGTCATCGACAGCGGAAGTGTCGAGCCCGTTGCGGTCGCGGATGGCTTCCAGCGTCTTGGCGGCAAGGCGAACGGATGGCACCTCATGCAGGCTGCCATCCTTCTTGCCGCGTCCGCGCGGGGTGCGGACATGGTCGTAGATAAATACGTCGGTCATAAACTCTCTCCCTGCGGCGCGGTCAGCGCCATGTCTCAGAATGCTTCCGCGGCCAGTTCCATCATGGTGTCCGCCCCGGTTTCGATGCGGGCCTTGCGCAGCGCCGTTTCCGGCATGATGCGCTCCATGTAAAACTTCGCCGTGACAAGCTTGGTCTTGAGGTAATCCTCATCCGAAGCGCTGCCTGCCGCAAGCGCTTCGCTGGCGGCTTTCGCCATGCGCGCCTGCATGTAACCCAGCACCACAATGCCGAAGAGATGCATGTAGTCGGTCGAGCCGGCACCGGCATTGTCGGGCTTTGCCATGGCGTTCTGCATGAACCACATGGTTGCGGCCTGAAGATCGTTCAAGCCCTTCTTCAAACCCTTGGTGTAGAGGCTGAGCTTTTCATCGCCGCGGTTTTCCTCGCAGAAATCGCCGATTTCCTTGAACAGCGCCATGACGGCGCGGCCGCCATTCATGCCGAGCTTGCGGCCCACCAGATCAAGCGCCTGAATGCCGTTAGCGCCCTCATAGATCATGGTAATACGCGCATCGCGGACATATTGGCTCATGCCATGTTCTTCGATGTAGCCATGACCGCCAAAGACCTGCTGCGCCATCACGGCGTGGTCGAAGCCCTTGTCAGTCAGAACACCCTTGAGGATCGGCGTGACGAGACCGAGCAGGTCGTCTGCCGCCTGCCGCTCCTTCTCATCGGTCGAGCGGTGGGCGATGTCCGATTGCAGCGCTGTCCACAAAAGGAAAGCGCGGCCAGCCTCGTTATAGGCCTTGATGGTCATCAGCGTGCGGCGGATATCCGGGTGCACGATGATCGGATCGGCCTTTTTGTCCGGGAATTTCGCGCCGGAAAGCGAACGGCCCTGAATACGCTCGCGGGCATATTCCACCGCATTCTGATAGGCGATTTCGCCCACGGAAAGCCCCTGCAGGCCGACGCCGAGGCGCGCCTCGTTCATCATCACGAACATGGCCGAAAGGCCCTTGTTTTCCGCACCGAGCAGATAACCCGTCGCATCATCGTAATTCATGACGCAGGTGGCGTTGCCGTGAATACCCATCTTGTGCTCGATCGCACCACAGGTGACGCCGTTGCGCTCGCCGGGCGTGCCGTCTTCCTTGACCAGGAATTTCGGCACGATGAAAAGCGAAATACCCTTCGTGCCTTCAGGTGCGCCCTCGATGCGGGCGAGCACCAGATGGACGATATTATCGGTCATGGAATGTTCACCAGCCGAGATGAAGATCTTCTGGCCGGAAATCTTGTAAGTGCCATCTCCCTGCGGCACCGCCTTGGTGCGCAGGAGACCGAGATCGGTGCCGCAATGGGGTTCGGTAAGGTTCATGGTGCCGGACCAGATACCTTCCACCATTTTCGGCAGATAGGTCTGCTTCTGCTCCGGAGTACCGTGAACGAGAACGGCGGCAATAGCGCCCTGTGTCAGGCCGGGATACATCATCAAGGACAGGTTGGCGGAAGACATATATTCGCCGATCGCAGCATGCAGCGTATAGGGCAGGCCCTGCCCGCCAAATTCCTGGGGAACGGCAAGGCCGATCCAGCCGCCTTCGCAATAGGCGTCATAGGCTTCCTTAAAACCATCGGGCACGGAGACAGAACCGTCATCGGCGCGCTTGCAACCCTGCTGGTCACCGGAAAGATTGAGTGGGAAAAGCCGTTCCTCGGCAAGCTTTGCCGCTTCGCCGGTGATTGCCTCGATCATGTCAGGCGTCGCATCCTCGAAGCCGGGCAGGTTGTTATACCGCTCCAGGCCGAGAACGTCATTCAGGATAAAAAGCGTGTCCTTAACTGGGGCCTTGTAAACAGGCATTACCGATGTTCCTCCGCATCGTGGGCGCCGGAGATAATCCGGCAGATATCGAGTGACAATATTTGACGTGCGCGTAAACGTCAAATAAATTCCATGGGGTTATCGCTCTCCCTTTTTGCGTAATTGTCCTCCGCACCACCGCGGAGCTCGGCCTGCACCGCAAAAGTTAAAAAATTCCGACCTTGGTTAACCACTTCTTTACCACGTTTCGTGAATTCTCCCGATGGAGGTAACTGCTTCGTTCATCGGCGCATTTTCCTCCACGGGGGCAAATACCGGCTCTAGAATTGCTGCATGTTGCGGCGACGGCGTGTCCAAACAGGCAACGTCGCGACAGATAACCGGGCACGGCGGGCGGAAGCGAAGCGAGCGAAAAGATGAACGGATTGCGATCGAAAACCCAACAGCCAAGCGACAGGTCGTCGCTTGATGCTCTCAATCGCACCATTGAAGGCCTTGAAGCCCGCATCGAAGGGTTGATGAGCCAGAAGTTTCCGCGCGACCAGCGGGCCGCTGGCGCCCCGCCGGAAACAAAGAGCGAAACCTATGCCGCACCACGCGAGCCACGCACAAGCGTGACGCCACCGCAACTTGATCCCGTCAACGAAATACGCCAGCGCCAGCGTCTGCTGGAGACCAGCTTCCAGCGCCCGCAGGAACCTGCCGCCCGCGCGGAACGCACAATCACACGGCCGCTCGCGCCGGAATATCGGCAGAGGGAGCCCCAGCCGGCTCCTCAGGCCGCACCGCGCGCACGCGCCATCCCGCCCTATCAGGAGCCACGCAATGACGCGGCCCTGCAGGAAATCGCGCAGGCACTCGTCAACCTTCGCCACGAATTGAAGCACGATATTGCCGAGGGCGTTGCGCGGGAGGCGCAGGGACTGCGCGCGGAAATCCGCAATATCCGCGCCGCGGCGGAAGACCAGCAATTCATCGGCGACCTGCGCGATGACATCGCACGGCTTGCCGGAAGCATCGACCAGCTCGGCAATCTGGCATCTCCGGATGTCTATGCGCTGCGCAACGAATTCGAGGACCTGCGCCTCACCATTGACCAGCTGGCGCGCGAAGACAGCGTCCATCGGATCGAAAGCCGCTGGAACAATGTGGAAGACACGCTGCGCGGTTTCGATGCCGGCGCCCTTCAGGATGAAATCGTCTCGCTCGCTTATCGTCTCGATGACATCAAGACGCAACTCGGCGGCATGAGCAACAATCCGGCCGTTCGCGTGCTCGAGGAGAAGCTGATCGCGATCGCCAGCGCGGTCGAGCAGCTCGGCAAGCACATGCAGCCGAATGAAGCGGTCTTCAGCGAACAGTTTTCCGGTCTCGATCAGCGGCTGGACGAAATTAGCCGCGCCATTGCGGCGACCGGCGCACGCGCCAATGCGCAGGCAACCGACAATGCGCTCGCCCAGCGACTGGAAAACCGCCTGAACGGCCTCGCCGAACAGCTCGGTGATATCAACCGCCTCGCCGCTGCAAAACCGGAACCCTCCGTTGATCTTACCGCGCGCCTTGAAGCGCTGGCCGGCAAGATCGATGAGCTGAGCACCGCGCGCGATGCAGCGCAACTGCATGAGCGACTGGACCAGCTTTCACTGCTTCTGGAACGGTCGCAGCGCCCTTCGCAACAGGCAGAGCTGACGTCTTTCCTCAGCGACATTTCCCGCAAGATCGATGCGCTCGACCACGGCACCGTCAATGAGGGTCTGGCCGAACGGCTCGACACGCTCTCTCGGCAGATCGAGGAGCTCGATTATCGCTATAGCCAGCCGCAGCTGGCATCGGGCCTCAGTGAAAGCGCCTTTTCGCGCCTGGAAGAGCGGCTTGGCACTATCGCCGCGCGATTGGATGAGACCGCCCATGCCGCCCCCGCTGACAGCCATGCGCTGGCGAGCCTTGAAAACCAGATCGCCCATCTCTCGACGCTGATCAGCCAGCCGGTTCAGATGCAGGCCGCAGGCATGTCGCCTGAACTCGATGCGCGCATGGCGGCGATCGAAGACTATATGGCTTCGAACGACGAATATATCATCGAAGCGGCCCGGCAGGCAGCCGAGGCCGTTCTCGACGCCTATACCCGCAACAACCTCTCGGCCGGCGCGAACATCGCCGACATGTCGATGCTGACCGATCTCGCGGCCGATTTGCGCAACCTTGAAGCGCTGAGCCGCAATACCGAAGAGCGCACGCACCGCACCTTCGAAGCACTGCACGAAACGCTGGTGCAGATTGCCGGCCGCCTGGATAATCTCGACAACGGAACGCCCTACCGCGAAGAGCTCACCCGTCACGTTGCACAGCAGGCTGTTGCCGCAGGCCGCGACGACGTCGCGATGCCGGCCGCCATATTCCCGGAAGAGGGCTATATAGCCGAAGAGCAGGCCATTCTCGAGGATGTCAGCGACAACGACGCAACCGCCATCGTGCCGCCCGCTGCCGCCAAGCCCGCAAAAGCAGAGAAAACGAGCCTGCTCGCCGGGCTGACTAAGCGCTTCAAAACAAGCACGGCGAAGCCCGCAAAGACCAAGGAAGAACCCGTATCGGCCTCTTCCGCCCGCACCCAGGTTGAGCCTGCCCCGTCGCTTGATCCGATCGACGTTCTGCCAGCCGGTCAGGAGAACGAACTCCTGGAGCCCGGTTCGGGCGCGCCTGATATCAAGAAAATCCTGGAACGCGTGCGCGCCAGCCAGGTGGCCGCCACCGGCAAGGCCGTGGACGCGGAAGGACGGACGGACTTTATCGCCGCCGCCCGCCGTGCCGCGCAGGCCGCCGCGATGGAAACAGCGCCGGAAAAGCTTGAAACCGGCAAAAAGAAAAGAAAGACCGAAACTTCGGCTCTTTCGCGTTATCGCCGGCCGCTGCTGCTCGGTATCGGCGCGATCCTTCTGGCGATGATGGCCATGCCCCTCGTCAAGACACTGATCAGCGGCACGGAAGCCCCGGCGCCGGTGATTGAACAGAAGATGGACAATGCACCGGTTTCCGCCCTTCCCGAAACCGGCGAAAAGGCCGTCACCATACCGTCTGACCTCGCGATCGGATCCGAGCAGGCAGCCCCGGCCGACAGCATCGAGAACTCCGCTCCGGCACAGAATACCATTGACCACCGGACCATTGGCGGTGCGCCGCTACCCGAGGAGCCGCCGGTCGCCGATGTTCCCGCCGTGGATCCCGCAAAATCCGGCACCGTCGCGCAGGCGGAACCGCCGAAACCGGCTGAGGCCGTCGTCACGGCCGCTCCCGCCGACGGCGCCATCGTCGTTCCCGCCGGGATAGAGCCCGCATCGCTTGCTGAAGCCGCCGCCAAGGGCGACACGCAGGCGCTTTTCGAAATCGCAGCCCGCTACACCGACGGTCGCGGCGTTGCCGCCGACCGTGCCGAAGCCGCGAAGTGGTACAAACTGGCTGCCGATCGCGGTCTTGCGCCCGCGCAATATCGTCTCGCCAATCTCTACGAGAAGGCGAACGGCGTCGAACGCAACCTTCCGGAAGCCAAGCGCTATTACACGCTGGCCGCCGAACAGGGCAATGCGGGCGCCATGCACAATCTTGCCGTCCTGCTGGCTTCCGACGCGGCGGGCCAGCCGGATTTTGCTGCCGCCGCGCAGTGGTTCATCAAGGCCTCCGAACTCGGCGTCCGCGACAGCCAGTTCAATCTTGCCATCCTCTATGCGCGCGGCAGCGGCGTGAAACAGGATATCGAGGAATCTTACAAGTGGTTCGCCATTGCCGCCAAGGATGGCGATGCCGATGCCGCCCAGAAGCGCGACGAAGTGGCGGGGGCCTTGAACCCGCAGCAGCTCCAGAGCGCCAAGGCCAAGGTGGAGGCGTGGAAGGTCAAGCCGCTTTCGGAAGATGCCAACAGCGTCAACCCGCCGGAAGAGTGGGCTGGCAAGGAAGGCGTGAAAACCGCCTCCGTGGACATGGAAAAGGCGATCCGCAACATTCAGGCGATCCTCAACAAGAACGGCTTCGATGCCGGGCAGCCGGACGGCAAGCTCGGCAAGAACACCGTGACGGCCATCAAGGACTTTCAGAAATCCGTGGGCCAGACCCCGGACGGGCGCATTACCAACGAACTGGTGACAGCGCTTCTCGCCCGCAATAAATAATGGTTCTGAAACCCAAAAAGCGGCCCCCGGCCGCTTTTTTGCAACGCCTGACAGGAATGTGGGCGGCTGCCTTCGCCAGACCTCTATCTTTCCAAATTATCAACGTATTTACCGTTGAATGTTGACAGGTTAGGCCCTCGCGGGCATGACGGATGAAGGCTGGGCATGCCCGGTCTTTTCAGACAGAAAGTGTAAATCGCGGCAAGGCCCCCTCACCGGACAAGCCATGCCGCCCGGAACCATTTGCCCGAGGTCCGAGCCGTGACTGTCTATCTGCCGATCGCAGAACTGTCGGTGAATATTTTCATCATTCTCGGCATGGGCGCGGCCGTCGGTTTTTTGTCCGGCATGTTCGGTGTCGGCGGTGGCTTCCTAATCACCCCGCTTCTGATCTTCTACAATATTCCGCCTGTGGTCGCCGTGGCGACCGGCGCGAACCAGGTAGTGGCCTCCTCCGTCTCAGGCTCGATCACGCATTTCCGGCGCGGGACGCTCGACGTCAAGCTCGGCAGCGTTCTGCTCGTGGGCGGTCTCATGGGCGCCACGGTCGGCGTGTGGATATTCTCGTTCCTTCGCAGCATCGGCCAGCTCGACCTCATCGTTTCGCTGCTATACGTCATCCTGCTTGGCACCGTTGGCGGGTTGATGCTGAAAGAAAGCATCTCGGCGCTGAGACGTGCCGCCCGCAACGAGACGGTGACGCTGCGCCGGCCGGGACACCACAACTGGGTACACCGCCTGCCGCTGAAAATGCGGTTCAAGAAATCGAAGATCTATCTCAGCATCATTCCAGTCGTCACGCTCGGTTTCGGCATCGGCATACTCACCTCTATCATGGGTGTGGGCGGCGGTTTCATCATGGTGCCGGCGATGATCTATCTGTTACGCATTCCCACCAGTGTGGTTGTCGGCACCTCACTGTTCCAGATCATTTTCGTCACCGCATACACGACCGTCGTACAGGCAGCGACCAACTACTCCGTCGATGTGGTGCTGGCTTTCATCCTGATGGTGGCTGGCGTCATCGGCGCGCAATATGGTGTACGCGTCGGCCAGAAACTGCGCGGCGAACAGCTGCGTGCGCTGCTGGCGCTTCTTGTCCTCGCCGTCGCCCTTCGCCTTGCGGTATCGCTGGTGGTGCGGCCGGAAGATCTGTTTTCGGTCGCCGTCGGGGGGTTAGGTTATTGACCCGCTGTTTGTTGCTTGCCGCCCTTGCCCTGCTCTCCTGTCTTGCCTTCGGGCAAACTGCTTCCGCCCAGACGCCACCGCTTGCGCTGCCGCCGGGTCCGCAGCAGCGCCCCCTGCAGGAAAACATCGAAATCGGCGCTTCGACGACGGAAATTCCGATAGCCTCGGATTTTCGCGGGGCGGATTTCACCCTCTTCGGGGCGCTCAACAATACCGACCAGCTGCTACTGGCCATCGGGCAATATGATATCGTGGTGACGCTGGAAGGGCCGAGCGACTATATGACCGTGCGCAAGAAGGAGCGTGTGGCAGGCATCTGGATCAATACCAGCGCCATCACCTTTACGCCGCTGCCGGAATCCTACTCCATGGCCAGCACCCGCAATATCAGCGATGTCGCCTCCCCCGGAACGCTGCGCGCCATGGGGCTCGGCGTCGACCATCTGTCGCTCAAAAGCGCTGTCTTTTCGGGCGTGCCCGACAATGTCTTCGATTTTCAGGAGGCCTATCGTCGGCTCAAGCTTTCGAGCGGCATCTACCGCAATGACACGACAGGGGTGCGGCTGGAACGCACGGGCCTGTTTTGGGCGACCTTGCGCCTGCCCGCCAACGTCCCAAACGGGGTGCACACGGCACGCGCCTATCTCTTCAAGAGCGGCAAATTCATCGCCCAGCGCGAATTAAAACTGCGCGTCGTCAAGACCGGCATGGAACAGGCGATCACCGATGCCGCGCATCAGACGCCGCTTGCTTACGGCGCGCTTTGCGTTCTGCTCGCCGTCGTTACCGGCTGGGGCGCCAGCATCATCTTCCGCAAGGACTGAGCGTTTTCAATCGCGCAAAAGAGAGCGTCTGCCACCCGCACGGGCAAAGATAGCATTCGCTTCCTTCCGGGGTTTGCTGTAAAATTCAAGGCGTTACAAACGCACGCAGCTGATGGCGGCAAGTGCGGTTGTAACAGGGATGAAAAGGAGAAATGTCATGTTCAAGCACATTCTCATTCCCACCGATGGCTCGCCGCTGGCGCAGATCGCAATCGACCAAGGGTTCGCTCTCGCCAAGGAGGCAGGCGCAAAGGTGACCGTGGTGACGGTATCGGAACCCTTTCATGTGATTGCCAGCGATGTCGAGGACATTGCAGCCATTGCCGAAGAGGAATTCCACCGTTGCGAAGAGGCGGAGCATCTGCTTCGCGATACGCAGGCGCATGCCACCGCCATGGGGCTGGATTGCGAGGCCCTGCTGGCGCGGGCGGGGCGGCCGGACGAGGCGATCATTGAAATAGCCGACAAGACCGGCTGCGACCTCATCGCCATGGCCTCGCACCGGCGCAGGAGTTTCGTCGAGATGCTGCTCGGCAGTGTCACCGCCAAGGTGCTGAAGAATTCGAAGATACCGGTATTGGTCTACCGCCAATAGGCCGCGGTAAAATCTCAGCCGAGCAGACTGGAAAACCGCACCGAGTAGATGCGATCTCTTCCCATCAGATGCGCGACGAGAGCGGCATGATCGAACAGGCCGCGCATTGCCTTGTGGCGCAAATCCAGCCCGCCGCTCAACACCCCGAATGCCGGCATCAACAGACGCGAACCATCGGTAGCGAAACAGGGCCGCCGCACTGTCTTCTCGCGGCGTCGCACAGTGGCAGAGGGATGCAGATGACCGGCGATTTCACCGGCCGCATCGCCCGGCTTAGGCTCGTGGCGGAAAACGAGATTGCCGTAAAACATCTCATCCACCGAAGAACCCGGCAGATCGACCGTGCCATCGGGGTCGTGGTTGCCGTTGATCCATATCCATTCGCGACCGCGGGCCATCTCGCGGATGAGTTCGCGCAACGGCAGCGGCAGGTGCTGGGAGCCGACGCGATCATGAAAATTGTCGCCGAGGCTGACGACGATCTTCGGATCGTAGCGGCTGACGAGGGAAGACAGTATCTTGAGGGTGGCGATGGTGTCGTAGGGCGGCAGCATGCGTCCACGCCTTGCAAAAGCCGCACCCTTTTCCAGATGCAGGTCGGAAACGACGAGCAGCGACAGGTCGGGCAGGTAGAGCCCACCCAAAGGGTCGCACCAGGCGGAAACGCCGTTGATGGCGGTCTCGCTGCCCAGGCATTCGAAGCCGTTGGAAAACCTGTCGCTCAATGTCAGCCGGCTCAGCACTTTTATCGTTGTTCCTTCAATTCATACTTCAGCACATGGGCATATTTCAGGACATGGCCTCGGCGATCAGCTCATCAGCAGCTTCCGCCAGCACATCGTCCATCGCTTCGCCCGCCACCGTCTCCCTGCCGATTTCCAGCATGACCGGAACGGCGAGGGGCGAGACGTGCTCCAGCGCGCGATGCGTGGTGTGTCCCTTGATTCGCTTCAGCATATCGCCAAGACGGCCAATATCCAAAAGTCCTGCTGCGGCATCGCGTCGCGTCGCTTCCAGCAGGATATGATCCGGCTCATGGCTGCGAAGAACGTCATAAATAAGATCGGCGGACACCGTGACCTGCCGGCCGGTCTTTTCCTTGCCGGGATGGCGGCGTTCGATCAGCCCGGAAATGACTGCGCAATTGCGGAAGGTGCGTTTCAGCATGAAGGATTCGTCAAGCCATGCTTCCAGATCATCGCCAAGCATGTCCTCATCGAGAAGGTCGGCCAGCGACAGGCGGCGAGACTTCAGCCGCATGCCGATATCCTCCATGGCCCAGATGGCCAGCGAATAATCGGTGGCGACGAAACCCATCGGTTTTGCCCCGGCCCGCTCCAGCCGCCGCGTCAGAAGCATGCCGAGTGTCTGATGCGCCAGCCGTCCCTCAAAGGGATACATGACCATGAAGAAGCGCTTACGGAAGGGGAAGGTCTCCACCAATAGCTCGTCGCGCTTGGGAATGATCGACTTCTCCTTCTGGATTGCCAGCCAGTCGCGAACCTGATCCGGCAGGGCATGCCACCGTGTCGGGTCTGCCAGCATGGAGCGCACTTGATCTGCCAGGTAGGTGGAAAGCGGAAATTTGCCACCGGCATAGGAGGGTATCTTCGGATCCATGGAAAAGGCCTGTGAGACCAGGCATTCATTCTCCCTGATGCCCTCGAACCGCAGCACCTTGCCGGCAAAGAGAAAGGTATCGCCCTGCACCAGCTGCTCTAGGAAATATTCCTCGACCTTGCCGAGCGACATGCCACCGCGACCGACCGTGCCCTTGGCATTGCGCTTGACCATGCGGACATTGAGTTCCGCCGCCTCGACGATGGTGCCGAGGTTGAGGCGATATTGCTGCGCTACCGCCGGATTGGACACGCGCCAGCGACCGTCCTTCATCTGGCGGATGCGGGCATAACGTTCATAGGTGCGCAGCGCGTAGCCGCCGGTGGCAGTAAAATCCACCACCCGATCGAAGGTGGCACGCGGCAGGTCGGCATAGGGCGAGGCGCTGGTGACTTCGCGATAAAGTTCATCCGCATCGAAAGGCTCGGCACAGGCCATGCCGAGTACGTGCTGGGCGAGAACATCAAGCGCGCCTTCGGCGATCGGCGGCGTATCCTGCGCGCCGATATAGTTGGCATCCAGCGCTGCCCGGCATTCCATCACCTCGAAGCGGTTGGCGGGAACGAGGATCGCCTTTGACGGCTCATCCATGCGGTGGTTGGCACGGCCGATACGCTGAGCGAGGCGGCTAGCGCCCTTCGGCGCGCCGACATGCACGACAAGGTCAACGTCACCCCAGTCTATGCCGAGATCGAGGGTGGAGGTGGCAACAACGGCACGTAACCTGTTTTCCGCCATGGCCGCTTCCACCCTGCGGCGCTGCCCGGCATCCAGCGAGCCGTGATGCAGTGCGATCGGCAAATTGTCGTCATTGATCGTCCAGAGCTCCTGAAAGACCCTTTCCGCCTGCGAGCGTGTGTTGACAAACACCAGCGTCGTCTGATGCTGCTTCAACGCTTCGTATAAGTCCTTTCCGGCATAACGTGCCGAATGGCCGGACCATGGGATGCGTTCTTCCGTGTGCAAGATGGAAATATCCGGCTTTGCACCGCCTTCGACGGTTATCAAGCCGGCGGGCGGCTTCCCCTGCCCCTGCGGTGCAAGATAACGGCGCAAATCCATCGGCTCCGCCACCGTGGCCGAAAGGCCGATGAAACGGACATCGGGCGCATGCCGGCGCACGCGGGCGAGCGCCAGCGACAGCAGATGGCCGCGTTTGGAGGTGACGAGCGAATGCAGCTCATCCAGCACCACATATTTCAGGTCACGGAAAAAGCGCTCGGCCTCCTTGTTGGCGAGCAGCAGCGAGACCTGTTCCGGTGTGGTCAGCAGGATATCCGGCGGGCGCACCTTCTGGCGCTGGCGTTTCGCCTGGGGCGTATCGCCGGTGCGGGTTTCGATGACAATCGGCAGACCCATTTCGGAAACGGGCTTGGTGAGATTACGCTCGATATCGACTGCAAGCGCCTTCAGCGGTGAGATGTAGAGGGTGTGCACGCCGACAAAGCCGGAGCCAGGCGGTATCTTGCCCCGCTCTGTCAGGTCGGTGAGCGAGGCCATGAAGCCGCCCAACGTCTTGCCAGCACCGGTGGGCGCGATCAGCAACATGTTCTCGCCGCCCCGTGCCCGCGCCATAAGCTCCAGCTGATGGGCGCGCGGAGACCACCCTTTTTCGACAAACCATTTCTGGAATGAAAGGGGCAAGGTGCCGACATCTATGCCGGAAATGGGGGGCTCGGTGTGTTCCACGCCTTTAACGTAGTGAAAAACCTGAGAAAAAGAAGGGCGGAACAGGGCCGCTTGACAGGAAAACATAATCATGGATAAATAATGTCCATGATAGCGCAGCAACAGGACATGGAAAAGACCGATGAAACTCGGGGACGGCGTTGAACAGGCCATTCACAGCGTGGGAATGCTGGCGGGACTTTCCGAAGGCGGCGTGTTGTCCGCGGCCGCGCTCGCGGAATTCCACGGCGTTTCCACCAGCTATCTTCTGAAGCACCTGCAATCATTGTCCAGCGCGGGAATAGTTGCCACGGTGCCGGGGCCGAAGGGCGGCTATCGTCTGGCGCGACCGACTGACAAGATCACCCTGCTGGACATCGTTCTGGCCGTTGAAGGGCCGCAGCCGGCTTTCCGTTGCGCGGAAATCCGGCAACGCGGTCCAAACCCATTGCCGGGCCGGTATTTCACCAAGCCCTGTGGTATCAATGCAGCGATGTTGAAGGCAGAGAAGGTCTATAGGGCCGAACTCGCCAAAACCACCATTGCCGATATTCTGGGCGATCTTGCCGCCACTGACGATGGTGGAATTGCTGCGCGTGGCTGTGCCTTCCTGGAGTTGAACGAGCGCAAGACAGCAGCGCGCTGAGACTGGAAAACAGGCTCCGAAGAAAAACCGATCTACGCTGGAGGGCTTCGTCGCTTTCCGGACTGATGACGCATGACTTCAAACTGACCCAACCAACGGAGAGACCCATGAAAACCCGTATCAACTATGCCAAAGCATCCCCCGAAGCCTTCAAGGCCGTCATGGCGCTTGAAAATTACGTTCAGGGCAGCGGACTTGAACGCCGTTTCGTTCACCTCATCAAGCTGCGTGCCTCGATCATCAATGGCTGTGCCTTCTGCGTGGATATGCATGTAAAGGAAAGCCGCCATGACGGGCTTTCCGAACAATGGATCAACCTGATGAGCGTCTGGCGGGAATCTCCCGTTTACACACAACAGGAACGCGCATTGCTCGGCTGGGTGGATGCAGTGACGAAGATTGCTGAGACCGGAGCTCCGGACGATGCCTTCGAAACGCTGAAAGCACATTTCTCCGATGAGGAAATCGTGAAGATTACGGTGGCCATCGGCGCCATCAACACCTGGAACCGTATTGCCGTCGGTTTCCGCTCGCAGCATCCGGTTGATGCGGCTGCGAAGGCGGCCTGACCTCGCAAACCCGCGACCGGCGGCCGCTACATGGCAATGTAGCGGTCGTTCCTGTGATTGATAGCAAGCGTGAGGTTCATAACCAGTGCTCCGAGAACGGAGCAGATAATGACAAAAGGTGTGGCAACGAAGAATGAGCAGGCCAGCACCATGCCGTCAAAGGCGAGCTGCACGAGGCCGGCGCGCCAGCCGAAACGATCCTGCAGATAAAGCGCCAGAATGCCGAAACCGCCGAGGCTGGTGCGATGACGAAACAGCGCCAGCATGCCCGCCGCAACCGTCAATCCGCCGAAAAGTGCTGCGGCAACCGGATTGATGCTCTGAAAGGCGAAAAAGCCGGGCATATATTCCGACAGCAGCGCTGTCAGAGCGATGGCGCAGAAGGTCTTCACCGTGAAGGCGAGGCCGAGGCGGCGGAAGGCGAGATAATAAAACGGCAGATTGACGAGGAAGAAGACCGTACCAAAGCTGAGGTCGGTACCGTAATGCACGAGGAACGCCAGACCAACCGTGCCACCCGTCAAAAGACCGGCTGCGGAAAACAGCGTGACGCCGAGCGATACCAGCATGCTGCCCGCAAGAACGCCCTGCGCGTCTTCCAGCAGCGAATGACGATCCGGCGCGGAGGCCCAAAGATTAAGACGCCTTCGCGCGCTCGTATCGTCCATGCCTTGTCCCCTGAATACCAAGCCCTGCCGAGCTATTGCGCTGAAGTGCGGGAGATTTCAACCACCCTCGCTCAGCGCACGACGATATATCTGTCCGAACGGTGATTGATGGCCAGAAACATGTTGAGGACAAAGGCGCCGACGATCGAATAGACAACCGTGACCGGATCGATGACGAGGAAAGCACAGAGCATGACGAAGGCATCGAAGGCGAGCTGGATCAGGCCGGCGCGGATGCCAAAGCGATCCTGAATATAGATGGCCAGAATGCCGATGCCGCCAAGGCTGGCGCGGTGGCGATAAAGCGCCAGCAATCCGTAACCCAGCAGCAGACCGCCGAGCAGCGCCGCCCACAGCGGATTGATGCTGTCGATCACCATCCAGCGCGCTTCCACTTCCGTCAGCACCGAAACAAGGCCGATGGCGATGAATGTCTTGAAGGAAAAGGCAAGGCCGAGCCGACGGAAGGACAAGTAATAGAATGGCAGATTGACGAGGAAGAACAGCAGCCCGAAGCTGATGCCGAAGGCATAATGCAGAAGAAAGGCGACACCGGCGGTCCCGCCCGTCAAAAGGCCGACCTTGTTCAGCAGATAAAAGCCGAGCGCCGAGACAATGGCGCCGGTGACGATGCCCTGCACGTCTTCCACCGGCGCGTGTCTGGCCGGATCGGAACTCCACATGCCGTAAACGCTTCTCGTTCTCAAGCTTTGCCCTCGGTTTCTTTCATATTTTGCACTGCAAAACGAACCCGATCAAGATGGATACGTAAGGAAGGCTGACCTATCGAGAAAATGGAAAGAAATGAGATGTTCAGACCTTGGCCCGGGCAAGAAAAAGAATGCCGGAAAGGGGTTTTCCGGCATCCTTGCGAATGGTGGTCTTGCGAATTTCCATGAGATCAAAACCCGCCCGTTCCAGAAGACCGCTGACATAGGTTTTCGAATGGGCGTAACGAAGGGATTCCCGCAGAACGAAACCATCCTCCCCTGCCGCATCCTCAACCGAAAAGGCAAGGAAGCCGGAGGGCGCCAACAGGGCGGAAACGAGGGGCATGACGGTTTCGAGACTGCCGAGATACATCATTACATCGGCGGCGGCGACGAGATTGGCGCGCTTCGGCGCCAGGGTCGTGGTGAAGAGCCCCGAAGTTTCCGCTTCGAGGGAAAGATCGGCCTGGCCGAGGTGATCGTAGAGATCTTTTTCCTCCGCCTTGGCAAGCATGTTCTGTGAAATATCGAAACCTTCCAGCCGCTTTGCGAAGGCTCTGATTTCAACGCCGAGGAGTCCCGTGCCGCAGCCGATGTCGACGACAGTGTCGAATACCCGGCCATCCGCCGCCTTCTCGATCAGTTCCGCCAGTTTCTGCGGCACGCTGTAATCGAGCTTTTCGACCAGCGAAGTTTCGAAACGGTCGGCATAATCGTCGAACAGCCCTTCCACATAACGGCTCGGCGGCTGTTCCGGTGTTTCTGCGGCGCCGAGAACCGCGAGTTTCAGTTCGGCTGCAAACAGGCCTTCCTCATCCATCTCGGCGACCTTTTCGTAAGCCGCCACGGCCTTGTCCGTTTCCCCCACCTTTTCGTGATATTCCCCGAAGCGAAACCAGCCCGCCGTCCACCGTGGCGCTAGTTCCAGCGCCTGTTCCATGAGTTCGGCGGCGGCGGGATAATCACCGCCCTCCGCCAACATGCGGGCATAGTCCGCCCGGCGGTCGGCAATGACGTCACCGGAAGAAAACTGGTTTGGGGCCATTCAAGATTCCTGAGAAGATGCGCGCTGTCATTTATCAAGCCATAAAAAAACTCAAGTCCTATTTCATGGCGCACTCGTGGAATTGGCTGATATGCGCGATATAGTGCGCAAAAACTTGCATCGATGTGGTCCGTTTCATATGTCAGGACAAAACAGGAGACTTGCTGATGGCCGGTGAGGTCAACAAATTGCTGGGTGACACAGTGGCCCGAACGGTGGTGAAGCTGCTCGTGGTTTCACTGCTCGTCGGCTTTCTGATGGCGATCTTCGGCTTGACGCCGTGGAACATCATTTACGGCGCGCGCGACTTCGTCGTCGACCTGTGGCGCAGCGGTTTCCATGCGCTGGGGGCGATCGGCGACTATCTGATCCTGGGCGCCACGATCGTCATTCCCGTCTTCATCATCCTGCGCCTTCTGAGCTATCGCCGCTGACATGACCGACACTTCTCTCCAGACGCTTACACGGCGCGGTTTCGTGCTGCTTTCCGCCGGTTCGGTTCTTTCCGCCTGCGTTTCCGTTCCAACCAACAAGGGCATACCTTCAGGCACCCGCGATGAGACCGCAGCGGCGCTTCCGATGGTCAACGACCTGCGACGCTCGAAAGGACTTTCGCCGCTTTCCATCAATGGTGCAGCCAGCAGCGCCGCCGCCTATCAGGCCGGACGCATGGTCAAGGCGCAGAAGATGGCGCATCTGATCGGACTGACCGACAGTTTCCTGATCCGAATGAAGGAGGGGAATGTGCCGCTTCCTGCGGCGGAGAATGTGGCCGCCGGTCAGGATAGCGTGGAGCGGGTGGTGAAGGCCTGGATCGGCTCCAAACACCACCTGGAAAACATGCTTGGGCCTTATAACGGCCTCGGCGTGGCGGTCGCCTACGATGCCACCAGCCGCAACCGGCCCTATTGGGCGATGGTGCTCTGCGCCTGAGGTAAAGGGGGGAAACCAGCCTCTTCCCTCATTCCTGTGCTTGTCACAGGGATGACGAAGGAGAGGCCCTGAGGAAGCGCTGCCCCGACCTTCCAGGCTCGCTGTCAGCCCAGCTTACGATCCGCCCAGCGGTCAACCGCGCTGTCGCGCAGATCGCGGATCGATTCCACGCCCTCACGGGCAACCAGCTTCGACAGGCCCTTGACGATGGCAGATGGCAGACCGGGGCCTTCATAGACCATGCAGGAGTACAGCTGTACCAGATCCGCACCTGCCCTTACCTTTTCCAAAGCCGTTTCCGGGGACGAAACGCCGCCGACACCGATGATGGGCAAATTGACGCCGACGCGGCGGCGCACCTTGGCCAGAACCGTTGTGGAGAGTTCGAAGAGAGGCTTGCCGGAAAGGCCACCCGCCTCACCCTTGTGCGGGCTGGCTCGCAGGCCGTCGCGTGAGAGGGTGGTATTGGAAACGATCAGGCCGTCCAGATCATGGGCAAGCGCTTCTTCAGCAACGTCGTCCAGTCCCTCTTCGGTCAGATCGGGAGCGATCTTGAGGAAGACGGGGATGCGTCTGCCGAAACGTTCAGCTTCCGCCTTGCGGCGTTCCAGCACGGCCGAGAGAAGGGCGGCAAGGCTTTCGCGTGCCTGCAGGTCGCGGAGACCGGGTGTGTTGGGGGACGAAATATTGACGGTGAAATAGGATGCGACCGAATAAAACGCCTCGATGCCCTGCACATAATCGGCGATACGGTCTTCACTGTCCTTGTTGGCGCCGATATTGACGCCGACAATGCCACGCAGATGCGCCTGCTTCAGACGCTCCAGCGCAGCGGCATGGCCTTCATTGTTGAAGCCGAGGCGATTGATGACGCCCTCATCTTCCACAAGGCGAAAGATACGCGGCTTCGGATTGCCGGCCTGCGCCCGCGGCGTGACGGTGCCGATTTCGGTGAAGCCGAAACCGAGCTTCAGAAGCGGTCCCGGTACTTCCGCATTCTTGTCGTAACCCGCCGCCATGCCGAGCGGATTGGGGAAGACGAGGCCCGCCACGGTCTGCTGCAGTCGCGGATCGTGCGGCACCATGCAGGTGGGCAGGAAGCCGCTTTTCAGGGCCGCAATGGACAGCCCATGGGCCTTTTCCGGATCGACCAGGAACAGGCCCTTGCGGCCGATCGAGGAAAATAATCCGCTCATCACAAAATCTCCGGAAACTGGTGCTGGCCGTCGTGATCGAGTGCAAGCGGCGTCTCCCAGAGCACGGCGGTCAAGGGAAGAGGCCCATAAAGGTGAGGGAAAAGATCGCCACCTCTTGAGGGTTCATAGACCAGCTTGTCGCCTAGGGCCGCGCCGTCGACTGCAATCAGCAGCAGATCGGCCTGGCCGGAAAAATGCCGCGCGGCTGTTTCCGCCACCTGCCTGGCCGTGGAAAAATGGATGAAGCCATCGGTCAGGTCGATGGCGGCGCCGTCGAAGACACCCTTTGCCCTGGCCTCGTTCCACAACGTCTCCGGCACGATTTTATAGATGATCGCGGGCGTTTCCTGCATGCGCTCTCCATGGCTTTCCAACCATCGCGGTTTGCCGTAAAGCTAGGGGATTGTCCACAGTTTCCACGGTATTTTTATTGCTGAAAGCCTGAAAGACCGCCTGTCCACAAGCTTTTCCTTGTAAAGAAGAACCGATTGGCGCAACCTTTGGCGGAGGAGCCGGGCGTGTTTCGACCACCGGCAAAGGGAGTGAGTCAATAACTGGAAAAGAACCGCATAATGCCCTTGGGAGGGGGCCAGAATGTCGGAACTTGTCATTATCATTGCAGATGATCATCCACTTTTTCGCGGTGCCCTGAAACAGGCCGTATCCGGCCTCGACGGACACCAGACCATCGTTGAAGCCGGTGATTTCGAGGCTGCCAGACGCGCAGCCGCAGCCCGTAACGATGCGGATCTGATGCTGCTTGACCTTGCCATGCCAGGGGTCAGCGGGTTTTCGGGCCTCATGGCGCTACGCGCAGAGTTTTCCAGCCTGCCGATCGTCATCGTATCGGCGACGGATGACGCGACGACCGTCCGCCGCTCAATCGAACTCGGCGCTTCCGGTTTCATTTCAAAATCCTCCGGCATCGATGACATCCGTGATGGCATCCGCGCGGTTCTGGAAGGCGACCTGTGGGTACCGGCCGGCCATCACGGCGAAAAGGAGCACGATCCGGATGTCGCCGATCTCATCGGCAGGCTGCGAACGCTGACGCCGCAGCAGAGCCGTGTTCTCGGCATGCTGGCAGAAGGCCTGCTGAACAAGCAGATCGCCTACGAGCTCAATGTCTCGGAGGCGACGATCAAGGCACATGTCTCCGCGATCCTGTTGAAGCTCAAGGTAGACAGCCGCACGCAGGCGGTCATCCAGCTCGCCAAGATCAACACATCGGCTCTTGTGGCGTAAGCAAGGATTTTATTCCTTTCCTTCCTTTACTCCGGACCGGATATGGTCTAGATTTCGAGGTGTTAACGACAGGAGCTTTTCCGCTATCGGCTCCGTTTGCGGGCTTTCTACCATGCTTTCACATGAGACGATCTGGAGCGCCATCGATACGCTTGCCGAACGCCATCAGCTGACGCCTTCGGCATTGGCGAAGCGTGCCGGTCTCGACCCTACTTCATTCAATAAGTCGAAGCGTTTCGGGCCGGACGGCCGCAAACGCTGGCCCTCGACGGAGTCCGTTTCCAAGGTGCTCGAAGCGACGGGAGCGAGCGTGGATCAGTTTTTCGGTTATGCTTTCGGAAAGGCGCAGACGCGACCTGCCGGTGCGGAAAGTGCCATCCCCCTGCTCGGTTTCGCTCAGGCCGGTTCCGGCGGTTTTTTTGACGACGGCGGCTTTCCGGCAGGTCAGGGCTGGGACGTGGTTGAGTTTCCCTCGTCTCCCGAACGCAAACAGGGAGTCTACGCGCTGGAAGTGCAGGGAGAGAGCATGATGCCGCTTTACCGCGACGGCGACATCCTCATCGTGGAGCCTGGCGCGCAGGTACGGCGCGGCGACCGCGTGGTGTTGAAGAGCCGTGACGGTGAAGTGATGGCCAAGGTGCTGGCGCGGCAAAGCCCCAAGAGCATCGAACTTCTTTCGCTCAATCCTGAGCATCCCAATCGGAGCTTCGAGATGGCCGATGTGGAATGGATCGCCCGCATCATATGGGCCAGCCAGTAGGCCGATAGCCTACACGTCATAATCGCTTTCACCGCGACGGCTAAAAGCGCGCAGCACTGTGCCGTGCCTTAGAGGCCGAGTGCCGTCACGGCCGCGTCAACCGTCATGACTTTTGCGCCACCGGATGCCGCCTTACGCACGAAACCCTGAAACCTGTCTTCCGGGCAACCGTAAAAGCTTGGCGCAGACGACACATCATGGGTAAAAATGACGAGCCAGCCGCCGTTTTGCAGGACGTCGTCAAGCCAGCGATCAGCGGCATCGAGATAGTTCGGATCGGGCCGCAATTCGACGGCAGCAAGATTATGCGGATCGATGCTGCCGCGGTTGATGCCGGGCATGATCCCGCGGGCGGTCCTGAACCTGCGCCGCAGCATGGGCTGCATGAGTGGCGAAGCCATGCCGAAGGGGGTGGAGAAATTCCGCCTGTGCCAGTTTTCATCGAACGAGGCCAGCACCTTTTCATTACGATCGAGATCCTCTTCCAGCCCTCGCCGTGAAAAGCTTGAGAGTTTGCGATGGGAATAGGTATGGCAGGCGAGCTCATGACCGGCCGTAGCCAGTTCCGAACAGCCCCTAGCGGAAATCATGTCCTGCGGTTCGTCATGCCTGTCGATGAAGACCCCGGAAATATAAAAGGTCCCGCGAACATTCTCGTTTTCCAGAATGCGGGCACCGCTGGTCCAGGCGCTCGCCGGAACATCGTCGAATGTGAAGGAGACAATCGGTTCGGATGTCTCGATCCGCGCCGTCGGTCCAGGGAAATACCGCACCAGCCGGTTATTGACCCGGTCTGCGATCGTTCCGATTTTCTGCGTCATACTAGCCCCCGGCCCGCCGTGCAAATTACTGTCCCTGTTCCAGTATGTCGTAAGCCTGATGTCTCAAACAATAGATCGCAATAAGAAGAGAAGACCAGATAGGCCCGGTTCCGGTAAAGAAATTACTCTCAAGACAGGAAGAAAGCAGCGCATATACCCAAATTCGCCCAAAAAGCCGCGTCAGGCCGGGATCCGTGCCTCTGTCCACCGCTGTTCGGAAATCATTTGCGGGGATGATCACGAGCCATATGAGAGTGAGGACGAAGGCGGGCAGTCCGCCATTCAAAAGGCTCTCGACATAGCCATTATGCGCGTGAAAGGCCGTGACCGCCCAAGTCTCGGCAATATCGGCCTGTGACAGAAGCCGGTCGCTTGTCCAAAAGGCCTGGAATCCCTGCCCGAAGATCGGCGATTGCGCAAAGGTGTCGAAAGACAGGCGCCATATATCCGTCCGTCCGGTGAACGTGGAATCGATGCCCAGGCTTTCGACGAGGCTCTGTATGCTCGGGAAATAGGTGGAGCCGATTGCAACGATATTGAGAAACGCCAGAAGGCCACCGATCATCAGCAATGTCCGCCCGGCATGCCGCTCCATGACCCAAACCAGGGCGATGGTGACGGGCAAAAGCATCGCTGCAGTTTTCCCGTTCGTCTTCCAGAGAAAAAAGCCGGCCAGCAGCGTGATCGCTATTCCGCCCAGCGTGGACCAGGCATTGCGCAGATAAAGGCCCACCATGAAAAGAATGATCATTGCCGGCGCGGCGGCGTTCTTATGATTGAATATTCCGCGCCAATCGCCTGCAAGCGCCTTCTCATCGAGATCGTAAGGCTGATGGATTGCGCGCGAACTCAGGAAGATAACCCCGAGATAACAAAGCGCCAGCAGGAGAATGGCGAAAACGGCCATCATCCGGTCGAATTGCCGCCTGTCGCGCGGCATGACGACCAGCACGCTGGTGATAAAACACAGGAGCGCCGTGAAAATCAGGCGCTGCAACGACGTGCCGGGCTCCGCACCAAGGACCGAACAAAGCGCGAGCCAGGAAAAGAGCAGCAGGATTGGCAAGCGGGGCCTCAGCAAAAGCCCCGTCAGACGATGGCGCAGTGCGAAGACACCGAGGATCAGCGCGATCACCAGACCGGTCAGCTGATTGGCGGCGGCGCGCGGCACGGGCGGCGCCGCAAGATTTTCAAAGGGCGCGACAGAAATCCAGATGTAAAGCATCGTGGCGACAAAAAAAATCGCGTCGCGACGGCCGCCCGACAGGGACATGGCACTGCTGTTTTCCGCAGAAATGGACCGCGTATCAGCAAAACGCGGCATGGTAGCCTGCTTCGGGAACGGAAAATCGGATCATGGACCTGCCCTGCAACGAACAACGAAACCCTTCTGAACCGGGCGATGTCCTAATAACCATAAACAGTCACTATCATCATTATTGTGTAATTGCTTTAACCCTCTCTTACCTCAACAGGGCTAAGACAGGAGAAACTGTCATTCATTCAGGTCGTCGGTGTCGAATACCGCCCGGTTGCCGCCCTTTCAGTTCGTAAGACTTTAAAAGGGACAGTCCTTTTGAATTCGCCCGGCAATGCCGGAAAAAACGGAGAATGAGGTGTCGTTGAACACGCCGCGGCTCGGCCATCTTGTCAGACTTGGATTGGCCTATATGGCATCCGGAGGCGCGCTGCTGATGTCCAGCGCCGCCCAGCTCTTGACCTTCGCGCTGCTAGCCCGCCATCTGGGTGTCGAACAATTCGCGCTTTACGCCTCGATCACGGCCGTGACCAATCTGGGCGTTCAGATTTGCGGTATCGGCTCACAGGAATCGCTCATTCGTCGCGTGGCGCAGGATCGCGGCATGTTCCCCGTCATGCTTGGCCACAGTTATCTCCTCAGCGCGGCGACGGGTGTGGTCCTGACGCTCATCGGCATGGTGACGATCCCGGTGTTTTTCCCGACGTCGGAAACGTTGCTGCACACGCTGATCACCACTTTCCTGATCCTGTTCACCAACCTCGTTCTCCTGAAGGTTATTTCGCTTTCCACGCAAAGCTTCATCGCCCATTCCGACTTTGCCTCGGCCAACAAGCTGGAGGTGATGTTTGCCATCGCCCGCACCATTGCTGCCGTGGTTGCCTGCCTCGTCTTCAAGGTGGAAACGGTCGAGGCCTGGGCACTCTGGAACCTCGCCGCCCACACGATTGCAGCCGTGATTTCCGTCAAGGCAATAGGAAGGCTCGGCCGACCGGTCTTTCGGATCGTTCGGGAGGAAATTCGCATCGGCATCCTGTTTTCCACCCAGTTCCTGTTCAAGGCGGTACGCGGCAATGCCGATATTCTCGTCCTTGGAGCCATCGCCAGTGCGGAGGTCCTGGGCAGCTATTCCATCGCCCGGCGGATTCTCGACAGCTCCTATCTTTCCGTCGAGGCTCTGAACCGGCTCATCTATCCCGGATCCGCCTCTGCAGCGCTGCAGGGTATCAGCAAAACCATCGAACGCGCCTATAATGTGCTGAAAGCGGCGCTGTTCATCGCGACAGGCAGTGCGCTGGCAATCTTTATCATCGCGCCCTTCCTGCCGCTTTTATTTGGCGACGAATATGTTTCGCTTCCCACCATCACCCGCGTGCTTTGCTGGGCCGTACTGCCGATGGCCGTGGCGGCTACCGCGCTGGAAGCGTTGGGGGCCTCCGGGCGCCAGGATATCCGCGCCAAGATATGGAATAGCGGCAATCTCATAGGCTCCGTCGTCGTTGCCTTCTTCACCTGGTCTTTCAGCATTTCGGGAACGATCGGCAGCTATTTTATCGTCGAAACCGCCATAGCGGCAGCTGTGTGGGTGGCGCTTCTACGGCTGCGGCGGAGCGAAGAGGCTTTCGCTGCGGTTAAATAGAGCGCGCCTCATTCAGTTGAATCGAGTCGGCCCGGGTCTCCCCTAATAGAGCCCGTAGGGAAAATAACGACGATAGATCTCTTCGAGCCGGCCGTTGCGGGAAAGAGCGGCAAGCGCCTGATCGAAGGCCGGCACCAGCACATTATCCGGATCGACCGTCATGATGGAAAGGCCCTCGCCGAGGAACCTGTCCGACATATAAGGCCCTCCAAAAAGAGCGCAGCAGCCTTCGGATGCGCTTCCTGAAACCCAGAACGGCAGGCGCAGGGCATCGGTAAAGATGGCGTCGACCTTACCGGCCTTCAGAGCACCGTACATGGGTTCGTAGCCGTCAAAACCCTCAACCGCCGCCTTGGGAAAAAATGCCTTGAGCATCTGTTCGTGCCGGGAACCGGTCACCACGCCCACTTTCTTGCCGGACAGTGCGTCAGCGCCGGAGCCGGCAAATTTCGTCGCCTTGTTGACAGCCAGCCGGGCCGGCAACAGAAGATAGGGCCGCGAAAAGGTGAAGCTCTTGCGCAGCTCGGCCGTGACGGCGAGACCGGAAATCACCGCTTCGCCCTCTCCCATCTCCAGAGCCGCCTCCAGCTCGTCAAAGGGTAAGGCCTGTACCTGACATTTGCTCTCCACCTTGAGCTGCGCGCAAACCTCGCGGACGAGATCGACATGGAAACCCGCAAGCCGGCCTTCCTGATCCGTAAAATTGAAGGGCGGAAAATCCACCGACATCAAAAACCTGATGCGGGGGACGGAGGAAAGGTCGCCACCGGGAAACCGCTCCTGAGCGTCGAAAAGCACTGGCATGCGGTTCCCGTCCGACAGGCCCTCCGCATGAAGCTTTTCGAAAATACCGACAACTTGCAAAGCGAACGCTAAAGTAAAAACAAGAATTATATTTCGCGTTACAATCGTCATTCTCATCTATACTATCCGCAGCAGGAAGTGGGGCGTTACCATGACGGTGGCGGCAGTGCATGGATTATTTGCGACACTATACACGAGAATCGTTTCGCACGACGCCTGCCGGGCGAAAAATTGTATTTTCCCGCATAGGCGATAATCCACCCCAGACGGTTCCTGATCGGGGTGAAGCCGGACACATGCGCTTCCTTCGGGCGCTGGGATTTGGCAAGCCGTATATCAGCGCGTGCGAACGGCTGGCGCTGGAAAACGGCTCGACGCTGGAAGCGGAACTGCTGGCCGGCGGCCTTGTCGCGACGGATGCCTATTTTGGCGCTTTCGCGAGGTTTTTGCGGTTACCCTTTGTCGCGGAGATCGATTCGGACCGGATCGCAGATGTCCATCGTCTCGATACACAGCTAGCCGAGCCGTGCTTGCTACGGCTGACGCCTGCGAACGGTAAACCAGCACTTCTGATCGTGCCCGAGCTGGCGCGGATGGAATTACTGAAAAGCCTGCTGGATCGACATCCGCATCTTCTGGACGAGCTCGTGGTGACGACGCCGCATGCCATGCGCGATGCGATCTGGAAGGCGGGTGAAACACGCCGCTGTCGTGAGGCTCGCCAGCAACTCTTCAACACCGCGCCGCAGTACTCTGCAAGGATCACGCTTCAAGGTCATCAGGGCTTTTATAGCGGTATCGTCGTCACCCTGCTTACGCTCTCGCTGCTGTTTCACACACAGACGGCCATGGCCGTCATCCACGTCGCCCTGACGATGCTTTATTTCTTCACACTGCTGTTCAGGCTGTTTGTGCTGATGCAGACTTCAGGAGAGAAAGACACGACGACCGCAGCTGCGCTCGAACCCGACGGAAATCTGCCGGTCTATACCATTCTGGTGGCGCTCTATCGTGAGGACGCCATCGTCAGCCAGCTCATCGGCGCGCTGGAGCGGCTCGACTGGCCGAAATCCCGACTGGATATCAAGCTCGTCTGCGAGGCAGATGACGGGGCCACAATCGACGCCATCCTTAGATTAAATCCCGGACAGCATATTGAGATCGTGAGAGTGCCGCCTTCCCTGCCGAGGACCAAGCCCAAGGCGCTTACCTATGCGCTCTCCGGCGCGCGTGGGGCGTTCGTTGCCATCTATGACGCGGAAGATCGGCCACATCCGCTGCAATTGCGTGAAGCCTATGCGACCTTCCGCCATCAGCCGGAGAACGTGGCCTGCCTGCAGGCGCCGCTTATCATCAGCAATGCGCGCTCTTCCTGGATCAGTGCCTGTTTTGCCCTGGAATATGCCGGTCTGTTCCGTTCAATGTTGCCCGTGCTTGCGGCGCACCGGCTACCGCTGCCGCTTGGCGGCACGTCCAACCATTTCCGCACCGCCGTATTGCGTCGCGTGGGCGCCTGGGATCCTTACAATGTGACTGAGGATGCCGATATTGGCCTCAGGCTGCACCAACTCGGCTATCGATGCGGCGTCATATACCGCCAGACGCTGGAGGACGCGCCCACCACGCTTCCCGTGTGGCTCAACCAGCGGGCACGCTGGTACAAGGGTTGGCTGCAGAGCTGGCTGGTGATGACCCGCGCGCCTGTCGCGACGGCGCGCCGCATGGGATGGCTCTCCTATATCGTCTTCCAACTGTTGATCGGCGGCATGCTGGTGTCGTCGATGGCTCATCCCCTGCTCTTCGTTTCCGTGGCGTGGATGGCCACGGCTATCGGGGACAGCGGTGCAGACATGCTGTTTTCGTGGCAGGGCGTTCTGTTTCTTACCGATACGCTGAACATCGCCGGCAGTTACGCCATATTCGTGCTGATGGGCAGGAACAGGATGATCGATTACGAGAGGAGGCAGGTGGGAAAACGCTGGCTGGCAATTCCGCTTTATTGGCTGATATTGTCTCTGGCGGCCTGGCGTGCCGTGCTTGAGTTAAAAACCAGGCCTTTCGTCTGGAACAAGACGCCTCACGTACCAAGCGTTAGCAACACTACCTGAAACGGTTGCCGCTTCGATCCTTTACCTGGTCGCAGAAGGCGGCTTCTATTTTCTGCCGATATCGTCGCGATTTGCAAAACCGAAGCCGGCCTTACGCAACTCGCCCACCGATCTGCATATAATCGACGTCTGCCGGAGCGCTTCGTCCGGCAGACGTCCCGTTTCATTTCAAGCGCGGGCGATTATCGTGCAACAAGCTTGTTCTTGATCAGGCCGACGATGACCTGGACGATCAAACCGCCGACACCGCCGCCAACGAGCTGGCCGGCAAGGGCGCCGATATCCACACCGCCAGCCGCCGCGTCTCCCGCTGCCCCAAGCAGCGATCCGAGTACGGTTCCACCGCCAATACCGCCAATGGCGCCGGCAATCAGGTTGCCGAGCGCGCCAAGGTCAGAGTCCTTCAGTATCTTTCCACCGGCTGTCCCACCAGCCGCACCGCCGATGATCTGGGCCAATATCGAAGCAAGATCCATGTCATCCTCCTCACTTGTTTTCCCGACCATTCGGAAAAACAAAGCATCCTAATCACGTCTGTGCGGGCTGGATGGAGCCGGCGTGGCCGACCTTCTCTTCCTCACCGAAAATTTTCCAGATTGAAGCGCCAATCGCCCCACCGACGATCGGGGCAAGCCAGAACAGCCACAGCTGCTGCAGAGCCCATCCACCGACAAACAGGGCCTGCCCCGTGGAGCGGGCCGGGTTGACCGACGTGTTGGTGACCGGAATGGAGATCAGATGAATGAGAGTAAGTGCAAGACCGATGGCGATCGGCGCGAAACCGACCGGCACCCTGCCATGCGTCGACCCCAGAATGATGATCAGGAAAAACGCCGTCAGAATAACCTCGATCAGCAACGCCGACAGGAGCGAATATCCCCCCGGCGAATGCTCCCCATAGCCATTGGCAGCAAAACCGCCAATGTCCGCCCCCGCCTTGCCGGTGACGATCACGTAAAGAGCCGCCGCGGCAACGACCGCCCCCAAGACCTGCGCAACGATATAGGGCAGTAGGTTTGCTGCCGGAAATTTACCGGCAACGGACAGGCCGACCGAAACAGCTGGATTGAAATGCCCGCCGGAAATACCGCCAACCGCGTAGGCCATGGTCAGAACCGTCAGGCCGAAGGCGAACGCGACACCCAGGAAGCCAATGCCGAGTTCAGGAAAAGCAGCAGCAAAAACCGCGCTGCCACAGCCACCAAAGACCAGCCAGAAGGTTCCCAAAAATTCAGAAAGAAGTTTGCGACTCATAACACTTCCCCATCATGTTACGACTGGATCAACTATTACGTGCAATTTAATCGTAGTCAAGCAAAATCACATAGTCCCGCGGCCACCGACGTGGCAGCAGACAGGGGCCAACATTTTTTGGCGAGGAGATCAAGGGGAGACTGGAGCGGGTGAAGGGAATCGAACCCTCGTATTCAGCTTGGGAAGCTGCTGCTCTACCATTGAGCTACACCCGCACCCACAAACAAGACATCGGATAGTTCGCGGCGGGTGTCAAGCGCCCGCCGGGGCTCATTATGCGGCGCGAAAGTGCTTGGAGAGCTTCAGCCCCTGCGCCTGATAGTTGGAGCCGAGACCGGTGCCATAAAGGCCTTCCGGTTTCTGCAGCATATGCTCATAAACCAACCGGCCGACGATCTGGCCATGCTCGAGGATAAAGGGCACCTCGTGGCTGCGCACTTCCAGCACGGCGCGGCTGCCGGTGCCCCCCGCCTGCGCGTGGCCGAAGCCGGGGTCAAAGAAACCGGCATAGTGCACACGGAATTCGCCCACCAGCGGATCGAAGGGCGTCATTTCGGCCGCATAAAGCGGCGGCACGTGGACGGCTTCGCGCGAAACGAGAATATAGAACTCGTCCGGGTCGAGGATCAGTTCGGCGCGGCCGCGCGCATAGAGCGGTTCCCAGAAATCGAGAACATCGTGCTGGGCCTTCTTGTCGACATCCACCACCGCCGTATGGTGTTTGCCGCGATAACCGATCAGCCCGTTTTCGCCAAATCCCTTGAGGTCGATCGAGAGTGCGATACCACCGCCCGTCACGTTCGGGCTTTCGCTGGCGACCAGCGTTTCCGTCTCGTGCAGTTTCAGAAGCTCGCTTTCACTCAGGAGCGAATGGCCAATGCGGAAACGGATCTGCGACAGGCGCGAGCCACGGCGAACCACCACGGGGAAGGTGCGCGGGCTGATTTCCAGATAGAGCGGACCTGTGTATCCCGCCGGTATCTTGTCGAATTCCTGCGCATTGTCGGTCATGACGCGGGTGAAGATATCGAGGCGACCGGTCGAACTCTTAGGATTGGCCGAGGCCGACATGTCCGCCGGCAGCGCAAGGCTTTCCATCAGCGGAACGATATAGACACAGCCGGTTTCCAGCACCGCGCCCTGACTGAGATCCACCTCGTGCAGGCTGAGACGATTGAGCTTGTCGATGACCTTGGTTCCGGGGCCGGGCATGAAACTTGCACGAACACGATAGGCCCTGGAGCCAAGCCTGAGGTCGAGGCTGGCGGGCTGCACCTGATCGACATCGAGATCGGCCTCGCTTTTCAGCTTGCCGCCTGCAAACAGCTCGCGGATTGCGCCATCCGCCAAAATGCCCGTGGTTCTCATCATGGTCGTCATTCCTTTTTACGGCGACAAAACCAAAAGGAAAGCATTGACGCAAGCCGGTAACGGCAGTATGGCAAGCTTATCCCGTGGTGATTTGGCCGGTCGGCTTGCAGCCACGTTAAACAAGTGGCTAAAAAGACCGGGTGCTAGGAACCGGTCTGCTTTTGCGGCCGGTTTTTTTGTTTTGAAGGTGATCACATGAGCAATAAATGGCGCCCGGCAACCCAGCTCGTTCACGGCGGTACGCTACGCTCCCCTTACGGTGAAACGTCGGAAGCGATTTATCTGACCCAGGGTTTCGTCTACGAAAACTCTGAAGCAGCCGAAGCGCGCTTCAAGGGTGAAACCGACGGCTTTATCTACGCCCGCTACGCCAGCCCGACCAATGACATGTTCGAAAAGCGCATGTGCCTGCTGGAAGGCGCTGAAGACGCCCGCGCACTTGCTTCGGGCATGGCCGCCGTCACCGCCGCCATCATGTGTCAGCTGCGCGCCGGCGACCATATCGTTGCCGCCCGTGCCCTCTTCGGCTCCTGCCGCTGGGTGGTTGAAACGCTCGCGCCGAAATATGGCATCGAATGCACGCTGATCGACGGACGTGATCTGGGCAACTGGGAAAAGGCAATCCAGCCAAACACCAAGCTGTTTTTCCTCGAAAGCCCGACCAATCCGACACTCGAAGTGGTGGATATCGCCAGCGTAGCGAAGCTTGCCAACCAGATCGGTGCGAAAGTGGTCGTTGACAATGTCTTCGCCACACCGCTTTTCCAGAAACCGCTCGAACTCGGCGCCCATATCGTCGTTTATTCGGCCACCAAACATATTGACGGCCAGGGTCGCTGCCTCGGCGGCGTGATCCTTTCCGACAAGAAATGGATTGAGGAAGAGCTGCAGGATTATTTCCGCCACACCGGCCCGGCCATGTCGCCGTTCAATGCCTGGACGCTTCTGAAGGGCATCGAGACGCTGCCGCTGCGCGTGAAGCAGCAGACGGCCAATGCCTCGAAGATCGCGGACTTCCTTGCCGATAGCGCTAAGGTCGCCAAGGTCATCTATCCCGGGCGCGCCGATCACCCGCAGGCCGACATCATTGCACGGCAGATGTCCGGTGGTTCGACGCTGGTGGCTTTCGAATTGAAAGGCGGCAAGGAAGCGGCCTTCAAGCTGCAGAACGCGCTTGAGATCGTGAAGATTTCCAACAATCTGGGCGACGCCAAGAGCCTCATCACCCATCCCGGCACCACGACGCACAAGAACCTCACAGACGAGGCACGGGCGGAACTCGGTATCTCCGGCGGCACTTTGCGCCTTTCCTGCGGCATCGAGGATACGGACGATCTGCTGGAAGATCTGGCAAAGGGTCTGGCAGCCGTTTCGGCCTGACATTCATATTCAATAATCGACATGGCCCGGCCGGAACGCCGGGCCATGTCGCGTTTGATGGCCTCGAAAGCCAGTATCAGGCAACCATTATTTACCTTTTCCGTTATCCCTAACGGTAAAAAACAGCGCAACGGGAGACAGCTCCTGCCCCTCAAGTCATTCATTTTCTTGACGATAGCCAGAGCCTATAGTGTAGGATAAGCGGGCAGGGAAAATATCGAGGTGTGGCGCGTATGTATCGTGCTCTGACAAGGGATATAGAGGTGACGGTTGATCCGTATTATCTCGAAGAACAATCCGACCCGGATGACGACCGCTACGTCTGGGGCTACAAGGTCGTGATCGCGAATAACTCGGATGTTCCCGTTACTCTCGTCAATCGCTATTGGCATATCACTGACCAGAACGGTCAGGTCGACGAAGTCTACGGACCGGGTGTCGTGGGAGAACAACCGCATCTCAAGCCCGGCGACACCTACGAATATTCCTCCGGCTGCCCGTTGGACACGCCGTCCGGCCTTATGTTCGGACATTACGAGATGGAAACGGAAAGCGGAGAAGTGTTCAACGTCACCATACCCGCTTTTTCGCTGGATTCTCCGGGGCTGATGCGGGTCTTGAACTGACCCGCAGGCCATGAAAAACCGCGCCTTTGCAGGCGCGGCCCTTATTCAGGCGTTTTCAAATTCGCTGACATCGTAGCGATAAGTGGTCGAGCAGAACTCACAGGTCACGGCAATCGCGCCGTCTTCCTCGCTTGCCTTGATCTCTTCGGCGGTAAAACCCGAGAGCACGCCCTTGATCTTATCCCGCGAGCAGCTGCAGCGATCGAAAATGGACTGCGGATCATAGATGCGCACGCCGCTTTCATGGAACAGCCTGAAGAGGAGACGTTCCACCGGCACCTGCGGATCCGTCAGTTCGTCCGTATCCACGGTGTTCAAAAGCGTCACGGCTTCCGTCCAGGCATCGTCCTCCTGCACATCGTGACCGCCTTCATCGCCATCGCCGCCGTGCAGGTCACGCATACGCAGCCGCTCGGGCGCCTGCGGCAGGAACTGGGCGATAACGCCGCCCGCACGCCAGCCGTGACGCGGTTTGCCTTCCCCGTCGCGATCGAAGAATTCGGCCACACCGAGGCGCACACGGGTTGGAAGCTGCTCCGACTGACGGAAATAAACCCCGGCAATGTCTTCCAACGACGAGCCATCGAGTGGCACGATGCCCTGATAGGGCTGCATGCCCGCGCCCTGATCGATCGTGAAGGCCAGAATACCGTTGCCCAACAATTGTTCCGGCGAAGTCGCCCCTGCCGCAAGCGCCTCTGCCAGCCGCTCCTCATCAAAACGGGCATAAGCGCGCATGCTTTCCGGCGCGGTGAAATCCGCCACCAGGAGGTCCACCGGACCGTCGCCCTTGGTCTGTACCGTCAGCTTGCCGGAAAACTTGAGCGATGTGCCGATCAACGCCGTCAGAACGGTCGCTTCCGCCAGCAGGCGGGCGACCGCAGCCGGGTAATCGTGGCGCTCGAGAATGGCATTCAGCAGCGGACCCACCTGCACGGCGCGGCCGCGCACATCCAGACCTTCGACCTGAAAGGGCACGACCTTGTCGTCGCCAGCAAAATCGAGATCGTCCAGTTCAACCGTTACATCTGCCATGTCATACTCCCTGGCGCAGCCGTGGCGCCGCTACCGTCCAAAAGTCCGGCTTTCGAAATGTGCTTTTTCCGCTTGTCGCACAGAGACCCGGGAAGAGAAACCGCTTCCGGGGAAAAACGTGCAAATCGTGACGATGGCCCGCCAGAAAACCGACGAGCCTCTTCGAAGTCCAACAGATGGTAATCGCTGCCGAGAAGTTCAAGCACCCGCCCGACGTTGATCAAAAGGGTGATATTTTCAGATGACGCCCATGCACCAGGCGATGATGGATTTCTGCGCGTGGAGGCGGTTTTCCGCCTCGTCGAAGACCACCGATTGCGGGCCGTCGATCACCGCATCCGTCACCTCTTCGCCGCGGTGAGCCGGGAGGCAATGCATGAACAGCGCGTCTTTTTCCGCCTTGGCCATCAGGGCTTCATTGACCTGATAGGGCTGGAAGATGTTGTGGCCGCGCGCCTTGTGTTCCTGATTCATGGAGACCCAGGTATCGGTGACGACGCAATCGGCGCCCGCCACCGCCTTGTCGGCATCGTGGCACAACATTATCTCGCCGCCATTGTTGCGGGCCCAGTTCAGGAACTTGTCATGCGGTTCGGAGCCCATCGGCACTGCCATCGTCATGCGGTAGCCGAAACGGGCCGAGCCCTCCACGAAAGAATGCAGGACATTATTGCCGTCCCCTGTCCACGCAATCGTCTTGCCTTTGACCGGACCGCGATGTTCTTCGAACGTCATGATGTCAGCCATGATCTGGCATGGATGCGTGTCATCCGTCAGGGCGTTGATGACAGGCACTGTCGCATGTTCGGCAAGCTCGAGCAGGCGCGAATGATCTGTCGTGCGGATCATGATGGCGTCAACGTAACGCGACAGCACCTTTGCCGTATCACCGATCGTTTCTGCGCGGCCGAGCTGCATTTCCGTACCAGAGAGGAAAAGCGTCTCGCCGCCAAGCTGACGCATCCCCACATCGAAGGAGACGCGGGTTCGCGTGGATGGCTTTTCGAAGATCATGGCCAGCATCTTGCCGGCAAGCGGTTTTTCCGCCGTTCCGGCCTTGGTGGCCGCCTTGCGTTCGCGGGCATCGTCGAGAATTACCCGCAGGTCCTGCGAGCTGACGGCCGACAGGTCGAGAAAATGTTTAGGTGAAGCCATTTCAAACTGTCCCATGCTTGCGAGCCCCAGGAAAAAGGCCCGCCCTTCAGTGTTTCCTCAGGCGATTTTTGCCTGTTTCGCTGTGAGAGAAGCGGCGGCCGCTTCCACGCGTGCCAACCCCTCACGGGCTTCCTCCGCCGTGGTGACGAGCGGCGGCAGGAGACGAATGACATTATCGCCCGCTGGTACGCCCAGCAGACGCTCGGCGCGCATGGCCTGCAACAGCTCGCCCGATGGCACCTTGGCCTTGATGCCGAGAAGCAGGCCTTCGCCACGGATTTCCTCGATAACGTCAGGATAACGGTCCTTCAGCGAAGCAAGGCCCTGGCGGAAAACCAGCGCGACATCACGAACCTTTTCCAGAAGGCCGTCAGAGAGGACGACATCAAGCACGGCATTACCGACTGCCATGGCCAGCGGATTGCCGCCATAGGTGGTGCCATGCACGCCCGCCGTCATGCCGGAAGCGGCATCAGCCGTCGCGAGGCATGCGCCCAGCGGAAAACCACCGCCGATGCCCTTGGCAACCGCCATGATATCAGGGGCGACACCAGTGTGTTCATAGGCAAAGAGCTTACCCGTGCGGCCAACGCCCGTCTGCACCTCATCGAAAATCAGCAGCAGACCGTGTTCGTCGCAAAGCGACCGCAGTAACTGCAGGAATTCCTTGCTGGGTGCGCGAATACCGCCCTCACCCTGAATGGGCTCGATCAGAAGCGCTGCCGTCTCGGCCGTGATGGCGGCTTTCAGCGCATCGACATCACCGAAAGGTACCTGGTCAAAGCCTTCGACCTTGGGACCGAAACCTTCGAGATATTTCTGCTGGCCGCCGGCTGCGATCGTTGCAAGCGTACGACCATGGAAGGCGCCTTCGAAGGTGATAATCCGGAACTTTTCCGGGTGGCCCTTGGAATAATGATAACGACGCGCGGTCTTGATTGCACATTCCAGTGCTTCCGCGCCGGAGTTGGTGAAGAAGACCTTGTCTGCAAACGTTTCCTCCGTCAGACGCTTGGCAAGCTTTTCCTGGCCCGGAACTTCATAGAGGTTCGAGACATGCCAGACCTTTTCGGCCTGCGTCTTGATCGCGTCGACAAGATGCGGGTGGGCATGGCCCAGCGAATTGACGGCAACGCCGGCCGCAAAATCGAGATATCGCTCGCCGCTTTCCGTGTACAGCCAGACGCCCTCGCCTCGCTCGAAGCGGAGGGGGGCTCTTGCAAATGTATCGAACAATGGCGCGGCGGCTTCGGCCATGGCTGTATCACTCCTTGCGCGGATGCGCTGTCAGACGGTTGTCAATAGGCTTCGAGGGTTATCCCTCGCCTGAAAATCAAAAATGCCGCCTCGCGGCGGCAGGGGCACTATTGTCACTTCGCTTGCCGATGTCAACAAAAGTCCGTATTTCCTAGGCTTCTCAAGCCCTAGTAGGTTGCAGGTCGCAAGGCCCAAGGTGTTGCCTTTCTGACTCAACTCGCCAGCAAGTTGGGGAAAACCGGAAAATCGATTCGAGATGATTCCCGCGACTCTTGCCACGGAGTCTGCGTGGCACTAGGTTAATCGCTAATTACTAGACTGCATTGCGGCGGAACTAGTCACCAAAAATCAGGCAGAAACCACGCTCGCGGCATGCCCGCGAGACGGAGAAGGATTCTGTCGAAATACACGCGAAAAGCGGAGAAGCGGCATGAACTGGACAGACGAGCGGGTCGAGAAACTCAAGAAATTGTGGGCCGAAGGACTGAGCGCCAGCCAGATAGCAGCTCAGCTGGGCGGCGTCAGCCGCAATGCCGTGATCGGCAAGGTCCATCGTCTTAATCTGCCCGGACGCGTCAAGGCTGGCGGCCCGGTGACGTCGGCGCGTTCTGCGCCCAAGCGGACTGCTGCACCTGCCCCGCGCACGGCGAATTTCGCTGGCCGCGTCAACGCTGCACCTGCTCGGATCCTGACCCGCTCCAACGCGGCGACCGCTCTTCAGGAAGAGGTCGGCATCGAAACTGCGGAAATTCTCGATTACGTTCCGTCCAGAAACGTCGTTACTCCGATCTCCCGCCGGCTGACGCTGACGGAACTGACGGAGCGCACCTGCAAGTGGCCGGTCGGCGACCCCCTGAAAGACGATTTCCATTTCTGCGGCTGTGAAGCGCTGGAATCGTCACCTTATTGCAAATTCCATGCGAAACTCGCCTACCAACCGGTCAGCGAGCGCCGCAAGGCTTGAGTGTTGCGGCACACATTTGACACTCAAAAACTACGGGCCTTCGGGCCCGTTTTTTTGTGACAAAATACCGCGCTTCCCGGGCAGCGACAGCAGAACACCAAGGCTTATTCATCGTCGTCGGGTTTCGCCCTTCAATCCGAATTTCGGTAGATCTTCCACCGCTCGTCAAAGAGATGAAAGTATCGTGCTTGCGGAAGGTTCAAAATGAAAAGGCCCGACACCATTCCGGTTTCGGGCCTTTCGATTCTGGCGGAACGTCATGCTGAGGGGAACCCTCAGTTCGGTTCCGATCAGGCTTCCATCGAATATCCGGCACCGCGCACGGTGCGGATGACATCCTGCATATGGGAAAAGTTGAGCGCCTTGCGGAGACGTCCGACATGCACGTCAACCGTCCGCTCATCCACATAGATATCGTGACCCCAGACGCCGTCCAGCAATTGCGAGCGGGAGAACACGCGGCCCGGAGAGGTCATCAGGAATTCCAGCAGGCGGAACTCCGTCGGACCGAGACGCACCTCGCGGCTTTTGCGGTGAACGCGATGCGTTTCGCGATCCAGCTCGATATCGCCGCACTTCAGCACCGAAGACAGAACCTCCGGACGGGCCCGGCGCAGCATGGCCTTGACGCGGGCCATCAGTTCCGGCGTGGAAAACGGCTTGACCACATAATCGTCCGCGCCGGTGGCGAGGCCGCGAACCCGTTCGCTTTCCTCGCCGCGCGCCGTCAGCATGATGATGGGAAGGCGCTCGGTTTCCGGCCGCATCCTGAGCCTACGGCACAGCTCGATACCGGAAACGCCGGGAAGCATCCAATCCAGGATGAGCAGATCCGGAATACGTTCCTGCAGCCTGATCTCTGCCTCGTCTCCACGGGGTATGGTGTCGACGTCATATCCCTCAGCCTCGAGATTGTAACGAAGCAGGACGCTCAGCGCTTCCTCATCTTCCACAACTGCAATCTTGGGCACCATATGCTAACTCCGCAAGCCGCTGCTTGTCTGTTACTCGGTCACCGAACCGAGCGTGTTGGAACTGTCGTCCTTCGGACGCTCGCCCTCCGGCTGGCTGCCGGTGGTCATGTAATAGATCGTCTCGGCGATGTTGGTGGCATGGTCACCGATGCGCTCGATATTCTTGGCGCAGAACAGAAGATGCGTGCAGGTGGTGATGTTACGCGGATCTTCCATCATGTAGGTCAGAAGCTCGCGGAAGAGCGAGGTATACATGGCGTCGATTTCCTCGTCGCGCTCGCGAATGGCATTGGCCTTTTCGGCGGAACGTGTCGAATAGACGTCAAGGACTTCCTTGAGCTGTACCAGCGCCAGCTCCGACAGGTGCTCTATGCCGCGGGCGAGTTTGCGCGGCACGCCCGTTCCGGCGACCGCGATGACGCGTTTTGCGGTGTTCTTGCCGAGGTCGCCAACGCGTTCGAGGTCGGCGGCGATCCGCAGGGTGCCGATGATTTCGCGAAGGTCTGCCGCCATCGGCTGGCGCTTGGCGATGGTGACGATGGCCTTGTCGCCGATCTCCCGCTCGGAATGATCAAGGATAGCGTCATCGGAAATGACCTTCTGGGCAAGCGCGGCGTCGGAATTGACGAGCGCACGCACGGCGTCAGCACACATCTGCTCGGCGAGACCGCCCATCTCGGCGATGCGTCGCGTCAGGAACTTCAGTTCGTCATCATAAGCAGACAGGATATGCGAATGGGTCGTTGTCTGGTTCACGGTCTATTCCTCCGGCTTGGCCTTGCATGCGACCGCCCGAAGCGGGCCCGCAGCGGCACCAGTCTTGTTGGGTTGCGATAAAGCGCCGGCCGCGATCAGCCGAAGCGGCCCATGATGTAATCCTGCGTGCGCTGGTCATCCGGATTGGTGAACATCTTGTCGGTTTCATTTTCCTCGACAAGGTGACCGAGATGGAACATGGCCGTACGCTGGGAAACACGAGCCGCCTGCTGCATGGAGTGCGTGACGATAACAATCGTGTAATTGGTGCGCAGTTCGTGGATCAGTTCCTCGACCTTGGCAGTGGCGATCGGATCCAGCGCCGAGCAGGGTTCGTCCATCAGGATCACTTCCGGGCTGACGGCAACGGCGCGTGCAATGCACAGGCGCTGCTGCTGACCGCCGGAAAGACCGGTGCCGGATTCGTGCAGGCGATCCTTAACCTCGTTCCAGAGACCCGCCTTCTGAAGGCTCTGCTCAACGATCTGGTCCATATCCGCCTTGTTGCGGGCGAGACCGTGAATGCGTGGACCGTAGGAAATGTTTTCGTAGATCGACTTCGGAAAAGGGTTTGGCTTCTGGAACACCATGCCGACGCGGGCGCGCAACTCCACGACGTCAATCGCCTGATCATAAATATCATCGGTGTCGAGCGTGATCTTGCCCGTGACCCGGCAACCGTCGATCGTGTCGTTCATACGGTTCAGGGTACGCAGGAAGGTCGATTTACCGCAGCCGGACGGGCCGATAAGCGCGGTTACCGTATTTTCGCGAACGTTGAGGTTCACGTCGTAAAGCGCGCGTTTTTCGCCGTAATAAACCGAAACGTCCTTGCCGATCATCTTGTATGAGACTTCATTCATTTTCTTGTCCAGCGCCTTTTCAACTGCTGCTTCCGACAACATGTTCATTGCTCAATCTCCCTTTACCAGCGCCGTTCGAAGCGGCGACGCAACAGGATTGCGCCAACATTCATGACGATGAGGAACAAAAGCAGGATGATGATAGCGCCTGAAGTCCTTTCGACAAAGGCGCGCTCCGCTTCATTCGCCCACATGTAAATCTGCACCGGCAGGGCCGTGGACGGGTCCATCGGCGTTGTCGGGTAATTTGCTACGAATGCCACCATGCCGATCAGCAGCAGCGGCGCAGTTTCGCCCAGCGCGTGGGCGAGGCCGATGATGGTGCCGGTGAGGATGCCGGGCATGGCGAGCGGCAGCACGTGGTGGAAGATCGTCTGCATCTTGGAAGCGCCGAGGCCCAGAGCGGCGGCGCGGATTGACGGCGGCACGGCTTTCAGGGCAGCGCGGGTCGCAATGATGATCGTCGGCAGGGTCATCAGCGTCAGGACGAGGCCGCCGACCAGCGAGGCTGAGCGGGGAAAGCCCATGAAGTTGATGAAGACAGAGAGGCCGAGCAGACCATAAACGATCGAGGGAACAGCCGCGAGATTGTTGATGTTCACCTCGATGAGATCAGTCAGACGGTTCTTCGGAGCAAACTCCTCAAGGTAGATCGAAGCCGCAACACCGATTGGCAGCGACAGCACCAGCACGATCAGCATCATGTAGAAGGAGCCGATCAGCGCCACGCCGACACCCGCCGCTTCCGGACGGCTCGAGGCGCCGTTGATGAAGATGCCGGTATTGAAATGCTTGCCAAGCTGCCCGCTTTCGGCGAGCTGGTTCATCCAGCCGAGCTGCTGATTCGAGATACGGCGATTGGCTTCATCCGCCGTCAGATCGACCTGGCCCTTGAAGGCGCTGTCGACGTCGCCCGAGGCCAGAAGCGTCACCGTGCGGGTGGTGCCGATAACGGCGGGGTCGGCAACGACGATATCGCGAAGCTGCGTACGTACGCTATCGGAGATCAGAAGGTTGACGGCGCGAAGACCGGCGCGGTCTGTTGGCGCGACGCCCAGAACCTTGGCAACCGCATCACGGGCAAGAACGGGATAATTGGCCGTCATAAGCTTGGCCGGATTGGTGGCACGCTCGTTCTTGGGATCGATGATCTGTTCGGAGAACTCAACCGGAACGGTGATCATCGTCTGCTGGAACGCGGTGTAACCCTTGGAGACAACCGAGAAAAGCAGAAGGAAGAGAAAGATGAGGCCGAAGGAAATCGCTGCCATGCCATAAGCACGGAAACGGCGTTCGGCGGCATAACGGCGCTTGATGCCGATATCACGACGCGTCGCCTTGACGGCGTTCGCACCAGCTGCGGGAGAGGCGATGTCGGTCATTCATATTGCTCCCGGTATTTGCGCACGATGTAAAGCGCGTAGATATTCAGGCAAAGCGTGATGGCGAAAAGCGTGATGCCAAGCGCAAAGGCAACCAGCGTCTGCGGCGAGGTGAATTCAAGGTCGCCCGTCAACTGGCTGACGATCTTGACCGTCACCGTGGTCATGGGCTCGAAGGGATTAAGCTGCAGTCGGGCAGCGACACCTGCCGCCAGAACCACGATCATGGTTTCGCCGATGGCGCGCGACGCCGTCATCAGCACGGCGCCGACGATGCCGGGAAGAGCAGCCGGAAGAATGACCCTCTTGATGGTTTCGGAGCGCGTGGCGCCAAGTCCGAGCGAACCATCGCGCAGCGAACGCGGCACGGCGGTGATGATGTCATCCGACAGCGACGACACATAGGGGATCAACATGATACCCATGACGAAGCCGGCGGTGATGACACTCTGCGCCTGGATGAAGTTGGCGTAGTTACCCGTCGCCAGTCCGTTGATCTGCGCAGAAATGTCTCTGAGGAAAGGACCGACCGTCGTCAGCGCGAAAAAGCCGTAGACGATGGTGGGGATGCCGGCGAGCACCTCGAGCAGCGGTTTTGCCACCGAGCGCAGGCGGGGTGACGCATATTCCGACATATAGATCGCCGAAAACAGTCCGACGGGCACGGCAACCAGCATGGCGACGAAGCCGATATAAAGTGTGCCGGCAAGCAGCGGGATCAGGCCGAACTGTCCCGATGAATCGGTCGCACCGGCAGCCGCAAAACGCGGATCCCACACCGTGCCGAAGAAGAACTGGTGAGCCGGAACCATGTTGAAGAACTGGATCGCTTCCGTCAGCATCGACAGAACGATGCCGATCGTTGTCAGGATAGCGATGGAAGACGCGACAAGAAGAGCGCCGAGAATGACCTTTTCGACCTTGTTGCGTGCCCGGAAGCGCGGTGCAATCGCCCGCAGCGCATAGGTGGCGCCGCCAAGCGCGGCCAGCAGCACGACAGCGATCATCGCAAGACGGCTCGTGGCGGTCATGGTGTTCAGCGTTTGGGCGGCGTCAACCATGAACCGTTCCGGATCACCGGCAATCGCCACGCCCTTGGATGCAAGCAGAGGCCTCACCGCGCTTGTGTCCGCATCGACCTGCGCCGTTTCTTCCGGTGTCAGCCGCTGAAGGCCGCGGGCGATGGAGGTTACCATGCCGTAGGTCAGGCTCTGCTGCGCCTCGGATTGCGCCCGGATGTCTTCCGGGAAATCGCCGCGGACCGCTGACGTCACGATGAGCGGGCTGATAATCAGCCAGACGCTGAGAATGAACGCCGCGGGCAGTACCGCCCAGACGACCGCGTATGAACCGTGATAACCGGCTCGGGAATGCATGCTGGAAGGACGCCCACCAGACAGCGCAACGGCACGGCGGCTGCCGAGCAGATAACTGCCGATGCCGATCAGCGCCAGTATCAGCAAAAGGATCGATGTGTTCATTAGAGTTCCCTCGGCGTGCCGCAGGAGCACGGTGCGATATAGGGCAAATCAAAAAGTCATCAAAACGAGACCGCTGGACCATCCCGGAATGCCTGCCAAGTGACTGTATCAAAGTCCGGCAAGCGTCAAGGTTGATACATCCTATCCATCTGTAATCCATAGACAATCATGTGGACGACGATGAATAGGAACTGTCAACCGGAGACATTCGCCCAAGCGGAGAGGCACCGGATGGTATGAGGGGCGCGGCAGGCCGCACCCCTCCTTCTTCATTACATCGTGGAACCGGCCGAGAACTTGGCACGGATTTCTTCGCGCTCTGCGTCCGGAGCGGCAACCAGGCCGTAATTTGCGAGCGGGGAATCCGGGCCGATCATTTCGTCGGAAACGAAGAACTCGACATATTCCTTAAGGCCCGGGATAACGCCCAGGTGAGCCTTCTTCACATAGAAGAACAGCGGGCGGGAAACCGGGTACTTGCCGCTGGCAACGGTTTCAGTGGACGGAACGACGCCCGAAACGGTTGCGACCTTCAGGCGGTCGGCGTTGTTTTCATAGAAAGCGAGGCCGAAGACGCCGAGGCCGGTCTTGTTGGCGTCGATGCGAGCGAGCGTCTCGGTGTAGTCGCCGTCGATGTCGACTGCAGCGCCGTCCTTACGGACTGCTACGCACTTGGCAGCAGCCTGCTTGGCGTCGGTGATCAGCGTCTTGATGACGTCGGTCGCCTTGGCTTCCTTGCAGCCGTCAGCCATGATCTTCTCTTCGAAGACTTCGCGGGTGCCGTGCTTGGAACCCGGGATGTAAGCGGCGATCGCTACATCCGGCAGTTCCTTGTTGATTTCCGACCACTTCTTATAGGGATTGGCAACGAGCTTGCCGTCCTTGACGATTTCAGCGGCGAGAGCGAGGTAAAGGTCCTTCGGCTCAAGCTTGATGTCCTTGTTGGAAGAATCCATTGCGAAGACGATACCGTCGTAACCGATCTTCACTTCCTGAACGTCGGTAACGCCAGCAGCCTTACAGGCGGCCAGTTCGTCGCTCTTGATCTTGCGCGATGCGTTGGCGACGTCGATGGTGCCTTCGCCCACGCCCGAGCAGAACGCCTTCAGACCGCCACCCGTGCCGCCCGACTCGACGACCGGAGCCTTGAAGTTCGGGAAGGTTTCGGCAAAAGTCTCGGCAACGATCTTGGCATAAGGCAGAACCGTGGAGGAACCGGCAACCTGGATCTGGTCGCGAGCAGCGGCGGCGCCAGCGAAGGCGACAGAAGCCACCAGAGCTGCTGCGGAAAATTTAACGAAGTTCATTTGTCTCTCCCGTCGTGGGCTTGTTTGTGGACGCAGCCGATAGCGGCACTCGCTCTTAGCATGCGCTCGGCGACCTCTTCTTAACCACCGTAGCCCCATCCTTTTATGTCACTTCAATGAAAGATTTGTGACAAGCTAAATAATTGATTTAAAATGAAAATTTACGTGATATTTTGTATGTACGGGTGTTTATGTCAGAATCTGACGGTAAAATCCGTGCCGCTGCCCAGTTCAGATTTAATGATGAGCCGAGCGCGGTGGCGGGTGAGAATGTGCTTGACGATGGCAAGACCAAGCCCCGTTCCCTTTTTGGAGCGGCTGTCGGCGACGCTGACGCGATAAAACCGTTCCGTCAGCCGCGGCACATGTTCGGCCGGTATGCCCGGCCCCCGGTCGACGACGCTCACCTCTACCGGCTTGCCGGGCTCAGCCCGCAGCCAGACATCAACAATCTTGCCTTCCTGGCCGTATTTGCATGCATTTTCCACGAGGTTCTGGAATACCTGCACCAGTTCGTCGCGATCTCCCTGCACCTCCGCAGGACCATCCGGCAGATGCAGGGTGATATCGACATCGAGTTCGTTGGCAAGCGGCAGAAGCGTATCGCGCACATGACCTATGACGGGAACGAGATCGACCTTCTGATCCGGCGCGATATTGGCGCGCAGCTCCAGCCTCGAAAGGGACATGAGGTCATCCACGAGCCTGCTCATGCGGGTTGCCTGATCGAGCATGATGGCGAGGAAACGCTCCTGCGCCTTGGGATCGTTGCGTGCCGGCCCCTGCATGGTTTCGATGAAACCGCGCAGGGAAGCCAGCGGAGTGCGCAGTTCATGGCTGGCATTGGCGACGAAATCGCTGCGCATGCGGTCGATGCGGCGAAGTTCCGAGACATCGCGGAATGACAGGATGTAGAAAAGCGGGCCCGCCCCCTCGCCCATATCCGCACGGGCGATACGGACGATGAAGACCCGTTCTGAGGGGAAACGCTCGGAATGTTCGACCTGATTGGGCTCACCGGTGGTTATGGTTTCGCGAATGACATCCAGCAGGCCCGGCGAGCGCAGCCTTGCGGAAATATGCGCCCCGGCGGGAAGCTGACCAAACGCCCGTTCGGCCGCGCCGTTCTGAAACAGCACGCTGGCATTCTTGTCGAGAACGAAAACGGGCGTATCCAGCACGGCAAGGCCCGCCCTGACGCCGGAAATGACACTTTCAGCTGGAACATCAGGCTCATCCACCTGTCCGGCCGCGTTTTTGGCCTTTTCGGAAAAGGCCGGTTTTTCGCGAACGGCCAGAATGGCGATAACCGCGCAGAGCCAGAGGACGGCCGGCATATAGGGCGTGTGCAACTCGGAAACTGCCACGATGGCGAGCATGCTGACGACGAGCACGGGCAGCCAGTTTCGGCCAAGCTTCTTTGCCAAAAGCCTTAATCCACTATCGCCTTCCATGACTGCCATTTCAGCCTGCTTTCCACTCTCGCTCGACAGCGCATCGAAATCTCATAGGCCAGCTTCATGACAGAGATTCATCACCGCATATTTTCCACAGCGTATATGTGCAAATTCCACGCTGCAATCGTCACACCGCCACAGCTTTCTCAAGCAATCCTCTTTCGCTTGAATTCTGCCGGGCGATGTGAACTCATTGGCGGCGAGTTGCCTTTACACAACAACAGCCGGAGGAAACCATGGCCGATGAAACGAAGAAGCGGACAGTCGAGATTACCGTTGGCGGAAAGCTGCGCAGCTTTGACATCGACGATCCGGTTCTTCCCGACTGGGTGGAAGAAAACAAGCTCTCGGCCGGCAATTTTCCCTATGACAAGAAAATGAAGCGCGAGGAATACGATGCCGCGCTGGAGGCGCTGCAGATCGAGCTCGTGAAGGTCCAGTTTTGGCTCCAGGCCACAGGCAAGCGGGTCATGGCAGTTTTCGAGGGCCGCGATGCGGCCGGCAAGGGCGGCGCCATCTTCGCGATCCGGTCCTATCTCAACCCACGCTATGCCCGCGTCGTGGCGCTGACCAAGCCAACGGAAACCGAGCGTGGGCAATGGTATTTCCAGCGCTATATCTCGCATTTTCCCACGGCAGGCGAACTGGTTCTGTTCGATCGCTCCTGGTACAATCGGGCCGGAGTGGAACCGGTGATGGGTTTCTGCACCCCCGAGGAACATAAGCGCTTCCTCAAGGAAACGCCGCGCCTGGAAAAGATGCTCGCCCATGAGGACATCCACTTTTTCAAGTTCTGGCTCGATATCGGACGGGAAACGCAGATCGACCGTTTCCACGATCGCCGCCATAGCCCGCTGAAGTGCTGGAAACTTTCGGACATGGACATAGCCGCGCTGGCGAAGTGGGACGACTACACGCAAAAGCGCGACGAGATGCTGGAAAAGACCCATACGGATGTCGCGCCCTGGACGGTGGTACGCGCCAATGACAAGCGCCGGGCCCGGGTCAATCTCATCCGCCACATTCTCAATTCGCTGGACTATGAGGGCAAGGACAAGAAGGCGATCGGCGAGATCGACAATAAGATATTGGGGGCGGGCCCGAATTTTCTCGGAAAAGCCGAAGGGAAATGAGGAGAGCCGCCTTTGCGGCCGCTCGTACCCTTTTACTGACCCGGCAGGATGCGCACGGAATAAAGGTTGACCGGGCGGCCGCTGCCATCGATATCGCTGTTGATGAAAATCCTGCCCGGCGCGTTGGGGGCCAGCGAACGCTCGAATGTCGCGTTCAGCAGCATGTCGGCGCGCTCGGCCGTGGCCGTAAACCGGTGGCGCGAACAATCGCCCAAGGTAGCGAAATCGCATGCGACGGACACCTGCGTCTGCCGGTCACTGGAGGATTGCAGGGTAATGGATATGGTCGAGGATTTCCCGGCCATGTCCCGCATCACTTCGACTGGAACCTCGATGCTGACGGCGCCATCCTGCGCCACGCTTCTTGACGTCACCCGAATTGCCTTGCCGGCGGGCGTTGCGATATTTTCGACATTGGCGCGTGGACCTGCCGAAACTCCGGAATTACCGCGCTCGGCATTAAAAACCTCGACCCAGTCGTCCGAAAAGCCACGCCCGGCCGATAGGCTCGGGGCGGGCTCGGCGCCATTAAAGTCCTCTGCCTGCACCTGCGCCGGCGGATTGGGCACGCTGGTATCCCGCTGTTCCGGAGAGAGCAGGACACCCGAGGAATAGGCCCACCAGGCGCCGAAACCGACAAAGGCCAGAAGCGTGACATAGATGAAAAGCCGGGCAAAAAGCCCGCGGCGCTTGCGGCGACCAACAGCACCTTCGGGGCGGAAGGCAAGCGATGCGTCAGCCGCGCTGGAACCTCTTCTCGATGGTTTTCCGCCGCGCCGGCCTGGTCGGGGGGATTCCGGAGCCGTGGCGGCACCGGGTCGCGCATCGCGCGTTTCACCGCGCAGTTCCGGCTCGACAGACACTTCATCCCGATGGGGCGGCTGCGAAACGGGATCGACGGAACCATCATCCTGCGCCGCGCTTTCCTGCACGGGCGGCCGCAATTGCTGCTCCACCCTGTCCAGAAGCCGGTTGCGTTCCTCGTTCTCGATGAGGTGGATCAGGCTTTCAAGCCGCTGGCGCTGCTGGGCAACAATCTGCGGGTCGTCGATGCCCTGCTTGCGCAGGCCCGCTTCCAGCGCCTGACGGGACGATTGATAAATACGTGCACGAACTTCGGCGTTCGATCTGTCCGATTTTTCCAGAGCATTTCTGATTGCCGTTTCCAGTCCGCTCACGACCGATCCTTGTTCTAATGCGCTTTGCAAAATATGCGGCGCTGCGCCATGGGTTCACGATTCGGTAACGGCTATGCCGCCCCTCCGCAAGCATCGTTTGTGATAAAGACCGGATTGTCTTGGGGAAAATCGATCTATTGTGGCGCTACGAACGCAGGTCCGGCGACGCCTCGCGGTACTGTTTTCGCTTCCAATCCGACACCGAACACGATAATGACTTACGTGCGCGTAAACGTAATCTGGGGGAGGAGCCATGCTACCGTCCGTGCTGAAAGACAATCTGCGTCTTCCGGTCATAGCGTCACCATTATTCATCATTTCGCACCCTCAACTGACGCTGGCGCAATGCAAGGCGGGCGTCATCGGCGCTTTCCCGGCGCTGAATGCGCGGCCGGAAAGCCAGCTCGATGAGTGGCTGGCGATGATCACCGAAGAGCTTGACGCGCACAACCGGGCCAACCCGGATCGTCCGGCGGCGCCTTTCGCGGTCAATCAGATCGTGCATATGTCCAACCGGCGACTGGAACATGATCTCGGCCTTTGCGTGAAATATAAGGTCCCGGTGGTTATTTCCTCGCTCGGTGCCGTGCCGGAAGTCAATGCGGCCGTGCATTCCTATGGCGGCATCGTCCTGCACGATGTCATCAACGATCGCCATGCAAGGTCGGCCATCCGCAAGGGCGCGGATGGGCTGATCGCCGTCGCGACGGGCGCCGGCGGCCATGCGGGCACACTTTCTCCCTTCGCCCTCGTGCAGGAAATCCGCGAGTGGTTCGATGGCCCGCTGCTGCTTGCCGGCGCCATTGCCAATGGCGGCTCCATCCTCGCGGCACAGGCGATGGGCGCGGACATGGCCTATATCGGCTCCCCTTTCATCGCCACGCAGGAGGCCCGCGCATCCGAAGCCTACAAGCAGGCAATCGTCGATGCGCAGGCCAAAGACATCGTCTATTCGAACTATTTCACCGGTGTTCACGGCAATTATCTGAAAAGTTCGATCGTCGCCTCCGGCCTCGACCCCGGCAAGCTGCCGGAAGCGGATCCCTCTAAGATGGATTTCGAATCGGCTTCCGGCGGCGCAAAAGCCTGGAAGGACATATGGGGCGCGGGCCAGGGTATTGGCGCGGTCAAGTCGGTGGAGCCGGTAGCGGCTCTGGTTGATCGGCTGGTCCAGGAATACGAGGTTGCGAGGGGCCGCATCTGCGCCTTAGCCTGATACGCCCCTTAAACATTGGACAGGCAAAGCTTTTTGCGGAAATTTCAAAAGCCACGCATTCAAGGCTTGAAATCCGTCGGCATTGCCTGTATCAGCCCGCCATGAAGCTGATCCGTGACAGACGGATCACAACCGGGCCGCTTTAGCTCAGTCGGTAGAGCACATCATTCGTAATGATGGGGTCACGTGTTCGAGTCACGTAAGCGGCACCATTTTCAAACAAAAATCCATCTCAAAAAGCACGTCCGTGCTTAAGTGAAACCAAACCGCCCCACACACGTTCTCCGGCTGGTCAACAGTCAACCGGAAGGCCTGTCATCGTGGACGTCATTCGTATTCTCATCGCCATCATCCTGCCGCCGGTTGGTGTATTTCTCCAGGTCGGACTGGGGCTACACTTCTGGCTCAACATTCTTCTGACACTGTGCGGTTATGTGCCCGGCATCATCCACGCGATCTGGGTGATCGTGCGGAGGTGACGTTCCGCATCGCGTGATGATGGAATGTCCGCAATTTTTTAGCACGTGATTAAATTATCATGTGCTTCTGGAACCGCATCTTCTCCTTCACGTTATGGTGATGACATAGACAAGGAGAAAATCATGAACCAGATCATCTACATCGTCGGCCTCGTCGTTATCGTCCTGGCGATCCTTTCGTTTTTCGGCTTCCGCTGATCACCGTTGTCAATTCCATTGCTTGCGCTTATCCTAGGCGGTAGTGACACAGGACAGCGTTCATGGGTTGCTCCGCTGTCGGGTTTGTTTCGGGATCGCGTTGCTCTGGGAGGTGCACGATGAAGAACGAGAGATGGACAGAGCCTGTTGAGGTCAATCTGGATGCGAACGGCAAGAGTGTCGTCCCCGGCCCATTCGAAGCACTGACATTGTTGACCGAAGGCTGGCCAAATCGGCGCGGATTGAGTTTCGTGAGAGCCAGAAGTGCCTGCCGCGCTGCACTTGACGGGCGAAAATCGCCGGAGGAAGCGCGTAAGTGCTTCACAGATGCGGTTTCCGACATGCAGAAGAACCCACATTAATACAGAAAAAACGGCTCCTTCAGGAGCCGTTTTCGTCAGGCGTTTCCGGCTGAAGATGAGCCGAAAACGCCACAATGCCCATTGGCAAGATTATTCGCCTTACATCCAGTAGGGGGCGACGCCGTAATAGTCGTAGACCTTACGATCCCTTGCGTTCAGCAATTCGTCATCATCGAGATTGGCGAAATGCGGGGCATTTTCGATCTGTTCCTTCGTCAGGTCGATGCGGTAGCCGTCGAGCTCTTCGTCGTAATGCAGCTTTTCCCACGGCAGCGGATAATAATCGTCGCCAATGCCGAGAAAACCGCCGAAACTCAACACCGCATAGGCTACGCGGCCGCCGCGCTTCTCAAGAATGGTGCGCTGGATCGAGCCGATATGCTTGCCGTCGGCGCCGTAAACGCGGGTGCCTTCAACCTTGTCGCTGGCGATGAGGCTGGGCGTGTCCTTCACATAGGGGTCCTGGCCGGCGCGGGGTTCCTGATGCAACATGATAGTTTCCTCCTTGATTTCCTCAATGGGTCACGTCTGTAAACCCGTCGCCGGAGAAATCGTTCCGGTGCGTTTCAGATGCCGTCAGGGATTTTTTTGGAGAACGAACGGAACAAAAGGCAGTTACTGGCGGCTCCTCTGCCAGACCGAGGGGGACACCCCCACCATCTTTCGAAAGACGCGGGAGAAGTGCGCCTGATCGGAAAATCCGGCTGCGATGGCAATGTCGGTAAGCGCCATCTCGGTTCGCATCATCAGATCCTTGACCCGATCAATACGCGCCTGCATCTGCCACTGGTGCGGCGGAACGCCGGTGGAGGCCTTGAAGGCATGGCTGAAATGGGATTGTGACAGGTTTGTAAGTTCCGCAAGTTCCTCAAGCCGGATCGACCGAAGGCAATGTTCGCGAATATAATCCGTCGCCGCCCTCAATTGCCAGGCGGCGAGCTTGCTGCGCTTTTTGACGGGTTCCCGCCTCACTTTCAGAAAATCCGTCAGCAGCGCCAGCACGAGGCTCTCGCCATAGAGATCGTGCAGCGGATCGGGATTGTCGCATTCGGCTGCGATCAACCGCGCCAGCGCCAGCAGGCGCTCATCCTCGAACATCAGATGCGGGTCGAGCAAACCGTGCGGATCGAAACCCTGCACCAACCGAGCCCCCAGCAGTCCAGCGTCGAAGTGCAGATCGAGGTGGCGGAGGAAGGAAACGTTGCTCAACTCCGCATGCACATCCAGATCGGCAGGCACGAAGGAAATACGGTTCACCTCGGAGGCGGTATACTTGTCGCGGCGGCAGCCGTTCATGACGACCCTGCCATCATCCATTCCATCCATCTCCAGCAGAAAAATAAACCGCGGGTCCTTGCCGACATAACGTCCACCTGCTTTCGGTGCACAACGCACGTCCCAGAGATCGGCAACGATGCCGTTCCAGACCCTTGAGCGCGGGCCGCCTATAACGGCAAAACCGTCAATCTCATTTTCCATCCGCACGCGGAAAGCCATGGCTTCTCGATCCCGCATGGCGCGCCATGGCGCCAATATAACATGATAAGTTTATTCATGTTTATAGTGGCAAACCAATTTTCCCGCAACTGCGGCCTTTGACCAGGCCTTACCACTTCTTGGAAAGCTTGAAGGTGATGGTTCGGCTGTCACCCCAGCCGCAGACGGAGACACCGGCGCAGCCCTTGACGTATTCCTTGTCGAAGACATTGGCGACGTTGATGGATGCGGTCCAGTCGTCCTTCTGGTAACGGACCGCGGCATCGAAAACAGCGGCGTCAGGAACGCGCAATGTATTCGCCGCATCCGCCCAGGATTTGCCCTGATACCGCACACCGCCGCCGATGCTCAGTCCGTCAAGTGTATCCGTGGTGAAAGCATAGTCCAGCCACAGCGAAGCGGTATGGGCGGGCACGATCCATGGCGATTTGCCAATGAGATTTGGATTGGCATCGCGGGTAATGTCGATATCGGTGTAGGAATAGGAGGCAAGTGCCTTCCAGTTTTCATTGAGATTGGCTTTGGCCTCCAGCTCGAAGCCGGTGGATTCGACCTGTCCGAACTGGCCGCTGGTGGTCACCCCACCCGCCGTATAGGACACGATAGCATTATCCTTGACCAGCTTGAAGACCGAGGCGGTGATGCTGCCATCGAAGAACGTCGGCTCGTATTTGATGCCGGCTTCGAACTGGTGGCCTTCTTCCGGCACGGCGGGTGTGCCGTCTGCAAGCGTATCGATAAGCGGATTAAAGAAGGTGGCGGCGGAGACGTAGGGCGTCAGGCCATTGTCGAATTCGTAGGCAAGGCCGGCGCGGCCGCTCAGCGCGTCGTCATTGGAGCGGCGGGACAGGCCCGTCGGCAATCTGTTGTTCAGCTCCGTATCGACATAGTCGTAACGGCCATTCAGCGTCACAAGCCAGCGATCTCCGAACCGCAGCTGGTCCTGCGCATAAATGCCGATCTGCTGTTGGGTCACGATGTTATCGGCATAAACGAAATTCGTTCCCTGCGCCGAACCGTAAACCGGATTGAGCGCGCCGATCGCATTCGACCCGCAGCAGGCCTGCACCTGATCCAGCCGGTAATATTTATAGTCCAGACCAAAGAGCAGTGAATGGCTGACAGCGCCGGTATCGAACTGGCCTTCCACTCGGTTATCCACACCGAAGCTATCGACCTTCGACACGCCGTCGTAACCGAAGCGGGTCAACATATAGTCCTTGGTGATCGGATCGAGTCTCGGCTGGCCGTTGGCATCGGCATTTGCCCAGCCGCCGGGATAGGGCCCGGTCTCGTGCTTGTACAGATGCCCATAGCGGGCGTTCTGACTGATCTTCCAGCCATTGTCGAATTCATGGCTGACCTCGTAGCCCACCATCGATTGATAGACGCGGCCGTTATCAAGGCCCGGCTCACCATAAAAGGCTTCACGGTTGAGCTTGCCGAAGGGCGCGTCGGCCACGGTGCCGACATAAGGCAGGAAACCGTTGCCCACATGCACCTGGTCAAGCGCCGAAAAATACCCATAGAGCGTGGCGCTTGTCTGCGCATCCGGCTCGAAAGTGACTTGCGGCATGATGAAGCCGCGCAAATCCTCGGAGTAATTCGTATAGTTGTCGCCGCCCGAGACCTTGCCGGTGACGCGGTATTTCCATACGCCCTCATCATCCACCTTGTCGCCGAGATCGAAACCGAAGAAAGCGTTGCCGAAATTATTGATGCCGATTTCCGTTTCGCGAACGGGTTCCTCCTGGGTGCGCTTGCGGATCATCTCAACGATGCCACCGGGATTGGCGCCGCCGTAGAGCACCGACGCAGGCCCCTTCAGGACTTCAACCCGCTCCAGACCATAGGCATCCATCTGGAAACCGCCGAAACCGTAACTGAACAGGTTCAGCCCATCCAAAAACACCCCAGTCTGGGTGGCCTGAAAACCGCGAATATAAAACCAGTCCGTATCCGGATCCGTGCCAAAGGGCTCCGCCGTCACGCCTGGGGTATACCGCAGCACCTCGTCGATCTTCGTCACCGCGCCGCGGTCGTTCATTTCCTGGCGGCCGACGACCGATACGGATTGCGGAATATCTCTGGTTTCCGTCTCGGTTTTTGAACCCGTCGCGCTTTTCTTCGCGACGTAGCCCCGGACGGGACCGGTTGCATTTTCCGCGCCCTGCCCGTCAACGGTAATCTGCTGAAGGACGGTTGTGTCCTGCGCGTGCACCATCGCAGGCGCCAGCAAAACTACGGCAGCCGTTCCCAAAGCCAGATGGCGCAAAAACATCCCATGCAAATTTTTCAAGATATGCCCCGAAAACATCGCGACCATATTGATATCCCAAGGGTCGCAGCACCTCAATTAAGCTGAGTATTTACATCAGGATTAAGGCCCGATGCTTGTCGTTTTCTGGGTGGATTTGAAGCTTATTGGCCTCTTGCACAATTTTTCGCCCGCAATTTATCCGGCGGAGCTTCGATGTCAGTTCTTGCGCCGGCCGATCCTTGCAAGTTGCATGACCGGAAGCATGCCGATGACGACGATTGCCAGCGCTGCGATGGCCGCCTCCTCGTAGGTGCCACGCGCCGCTTCGCCATAAAGATGGGTGGCAAAGGTTTCGAAATTGAGCGGCCGCAACAGGAGCGTAGCGGGAAGCTCCTTGACGCAATCCACGAAGATCAGCAGTGCCGCAGCCGCAAGTGAGGCCTTGGAAAGCGGAAGATGGACGTGTCGGAATGTCTGCGTTGCGGATCGCCCGAGCGTTCGCGAGGCGTGATCGAAGGACTGCGGGATGCGGCTGAGGCCAGCATCCACCCCACCGGCGGCAATGGTAAGGAAACGTGCGGAATAGGCGTAGATCAGCGCGGCGCCACTGCCGATGAAGATGAGGCCTGTCGATATGCCGAACCAGTCGCGCATGGTCGCGTCGACAAAGCGGTCAAAGCCGCCGAGCGCGATCAGGACGCCGATGGCGATGACCGTTCCGGGGGCGGCATATCCCACCGTCGAAAGACGATAGGACCAGAGCGACAGGCGGCCCGGCGCAAGGCGCATGGCGTAAGCGACGACAAGGCCGAGGATGAGGGTGATCACCGTCGCCACCCCGGCAAAGACGATGGTGTTCAGGGCCTCATCGGCAAAACGGGGGGACAATCCGTTGAAACGAAACCGTTTCCATGCCTCTGTGACGAGATAGCTGGCTGGCGCCATAAAACCGATCAGGACCGGCAAGCTGCCCAACAAGAAAGCGGCCCAACCCTTCAGGCCATTGAGCCGCAGCGGCTCCAGTTGCCTGCTTTTCTGCGCAGAGACCGCGTAGCGCTGCTTGCGTCGCGCCCAGCGCTCAAGCGCCACGAGGGCGACAACGATGAACAGCATGGAAAGCGCAATCTGCGCCGCACCCGGCAGGTCGGATTTCGTGACCCAGGTGGTGTAGACGGAGACGGTGAGTGTGCGGACGCCAAGAAATTCGGACGCGCCGATATCGTTCAGCGCTTCCATCAAGGCAAGGCTGACGCCGACCGCAATCGCCGGGCGCGCCAGCGGCACCGCTACCTTGAAGAAAGCCGCACGTCTGGAGACTCCGAGCGTGCGCGCCGCTTCCAGCAGGTTGCCTGCCTGCGTGAGGAACATGGCACGCACGGGAATATAGACATAGGGAAACAGCACGAAGCCGAGAAGGACGATGCATCCGGTCATGGACCTTATGTCCGGAAGACGGAATTCACGCGGGCTGGAATAGCCGAGCAGCCAGCGGATCGCGCCCTGCACAGGCCCGATGGGATGCAGAATATCCAGATAGGCGTAAGCGACGATATAGGTGGGCATGGCCAGCGGCAGCAGCAGCGCCCATTCCAATATTTTGCGGCCGGGAAAATCATAGGCGGTGACCAGCCAAGCGGCACAGGTTCCGAGGATACCTGCCAGCAGCCCGACACCGGCAAGAAGGATCGCCGTATCCGGAAGCGCCGTCCAGAGCACGGTTGAGCCCAGATGCGACCAAAGGCCATCAGAACCCTGCAACGCCTGCGAGACAAGCGCCAGAACCGGAACCATGGCGCCGCAAACCGCCAGCACTGAAAGGCACAGCCACCAGAAGGAGGATGAAAATCTGGCTCGGGCACGAGGTGACAATGGCTGGGTGGCGTCTGGGTTCATGTGCTTCTGGAAAATACGCGGAAAGGCGCCCGCAATTGCGAACGCCTTTCACATGTTATCGCTGATTGGCCTTTACTTGTCGAAACCGACCTTGTCGACCAGCTCGCTCGCCTGCTTGCGATGCGATACGATTTCCGTCAGCGGCTTGTTATCGATCTTCAGCGTGCCGAACGAAGCGACGATCTCGTTGAGAGCCGCGCCCTGCTTGACCGGATATTCGTAGTTGGCCTCGGCATAGATCTTCTGGGCTTCGTCGGAAACGAGATATTCCAGAAGCTTGACAGCTTCCGCCTTGTTCGGCGCATTCTTCGCCACGGCTGCGCCGCTGATATTGACCTGCGTGCCGCCATTCTTGAAGGTCGGCAGAACCACCTTGATGGCGTCGCCCCACTTCACCTGCTCCTCGCCGCCCTTGCCCGAGCGCATCAGGCCGACATAATAGGAGTTGGCGATACCGATATCGCAAATGCCGCCGAGGATGTCCTTGGCGACATCGCGGTCACCGCCACCTGCCTTGCGGGCGAGGTTTTCCTTGACTCCGGCAAGCCACTTCTCGGTGTCTTCAGCGCCATAATGGGCGATGTAGTCCGCAAACAGCGCCGTATTGTAGGGATGCTGTCCGGCGCGAATGCAGACCTTGCCCTTCCACTTCGCATCAGCGAGATCTTCATAATTGAAGGAAGCGAGATCGAGGTCCTTAGCTGCATACAGAACGCGGGCTCGCATGGAAAGCGCGAACCAGTGACCCTTGGCATCGCGCAGTTCAGCGGGGATGGCCTTGCTCAGGGTCTCGGATTCGACCGCCTGCGTTACGCCCTTTTCAGCGAGATCGACAAGATTGCCGGCGTCCACCGTCATCAGAACGTCAGCCGGCGAACTCGCGCCTTCGCTCAGAACACGCTCCGCAAGGCCGTCCTTCAAAAACACGGTATTGACCTTCACGCCGCTCGAAGCGGTGAAGGAGTCCAGGAGGGGCTGAATGAGGCCCGGCTCGCGGGTGGTATAGATATTGAGTTCAGCGGCATTGGCTGCGCCGGCTGCAAAGGCAACCGTGCTGGCAAGCAGGGCGAACCCGGTAAATTTCTTCATGTTTTGTCTCCCTCTCCGATAACGGCAATAGGGGGAGCAGACATCATACATGATGATACAAATCAAGTTTTATTTCGCCATTTTCCGCCGCCTTTTGATCACCAAGAGTTGAAAACGGGCAGAAAACGAACATGCAAATGCGCTCATTCAACTTCAGGTAAATATCAGCACACCCTTCGGATCAATTCCGAAGCGTATCGCCCGCGTCTTGGCGGCTGTACGCTGCATTGTTCTGACGCGAAGATCAGCTGGTAATCCGGGCACGGCGATGCCGAGCTGTTCGATCTCCCCCAGGAAGACCCGGCTCGATATTTCGCCAGCAATACCTTCTTTCGCGGCGTCTTCGATAATCGAAATCGCATTGGGCCGAACATAGGCAACCGCCGGGAGGCCATCGGGCAGATCGGAGGCATCCCCCAGCAGGCCAAGCGGCGTTTCCACGCGACCCTGCCTTACCCGTCCTTCAATCTTGTTGAAGGCGCAGAAAAAATCAGCGGCATAGCGGGTCTTGGGATTGTCGTGGATTTCATAACCCGTGCCGCTTTGCACGATCCGTCCGCGCTGCATCAGAACCACGCGATCGCCCGCCGAAAGCGCTTCTTCGGGATCGTGGGTAACCATGATTGCCGTCGTGCCCAGCTGGCGTAGAAGACCGAGCGTCTCTTCGCGCACATCGTCACGCAATCCCCTGTCCAGATTGGAAAAGGGCTCGTCCATCAGCAGAAGCCCAGGCTGCGGGGCGAGTGCACGGGCAAGCGCGACGCGCTGCTGCTCACCGCCCGACAGCGTATGCGGATAACGTTTCGCAAGTTCCTTGAGATGCACGTGTTCGATCATCTCGGCAGTGCGCGCCCGGGCCTGCGCTTTCGGCAGCGAGCGGAGGCCGAACATGACGTTCTGCTCGACGGTAAGATGCGGGAAGAGCGCATAATCCTGAAATACGAAACCGATATTGCGCTTTTCGGGCTCGATGAAAACTCCAGACCCGGCCACGACAGCGCCGTTCAGGGAAACGCTGCCTTTATCGGGTGTCTCCACGCCTGCGATGATACGCAGCAAGGTTGATTTTCCGCAGCCGGAGCGCCCTACAAGACAAATGATCTCACCGCTTTCGACGGACAGATCGATGTCGGACAATACATCCGTATCACCGAATTTCTTGCCCACCGATTTCAGTTCTAGCGCTGCGCTGCCTGCCATTTCCAATCCTGCCCTGCTTTGCGAATTATGTTGATCGCTCAAATCAGGATTAAAGTCAAAAAAGACCGGGAAAATGCATTTTCCATCACGAGTTGGCGAGATGTGCGGCAGCAATATTGACGTTTACGTTAGAGTTAAATAGGTTTCGCCGATAAGATGGACGTCAAGGGATTACGCGTCTATCATTCGTCACCGGGGAGCGGGAGGAGCAGTCGATCCGGTGACGTCACAAGTGGTTCCCTCACGCCGGCAGATGCGGGCAGGTGCGGGAGCCTCTTGAACATCAGGCAGCCGAAAGCGCTGTTCACGCGTTCCACAGAATGCGCGGCGCGAAGAGACTCTGGGAGGAGCAGCATGAGTGAATTGTCCCTGGGACACCCGCAGAACGCCGTCATTGGGAAGCGCTGGCTGTCTTCCTATCCGCCGGGCGTTCCTTCCGAAATTCCCGTATCGACCAATGCCTCCCTCGTCGATCTTCTCGAAAAGAGCTGTGTGCAGTTTGCCGACCGGAAGGCCTTTTCCAGCATGGGAAAGTCGCTGACCTACCGGGAACTGGACGCTGAAACCCGAGCCGTCGCCGCCTGGCTGCAGTCCAGAGGACTGGAAAAGGGCGACCGGGTTGCCGTGATGATGCCGAACATCCTCCAAAATCCGGTTGCGGTTTATGGAATCCTGCGGGCAGGCATGGTGGTGGTCAATGTCAATCCGCTTTACACACCGCGCGAGCTGGAACATCAGCTGAAGGATTCCGGCGCGAAGGCGCTTTTCGTGCTGGAGAACTTTGCACATGTGGCGCAGCAGGCGGTGCCGAAAACCGCGGTGCGGCACGTGGTCGTCGCGGCGATGGGCGATCTTCTCGGCCTCAAGGGACATATCGTCAATCTGGTGGTCCGCAAGGTCAAGAAACTGGTGCCCGCCTATACCATTCCCGGCTCCATCAGCTTCAAGGCGATGCTGAAGGAAGGTCAGGGATTTTCGCTGAAGCCGGTCAGCCTCACGGCGCAGGACATTGCTTTCCTGCAATATACCGGGGGCACGACGGGTGTATCCAAGGGTGCGGTTCTCACGCATGCCAACCTTCTGGCCAACAAGCTTCAGATCAGCCTGTGGCTGGACGCCGCCTTCAACGGCCAAAAGGATCGCCCGGAAGTTCTCAACTTCATCTGCGCGCTGCCGCTCTGCCACATCTTCGCCTTGACGGTGAATTCGCTGATGGGCATTGCGCTTGGCGGCCACAATCTGCTGATTGCCAATCCGCGCGATATTCCCGGTTTTGTGAAAGAATTGTCGCATTATCAGCCGCATATTTTCCCCGGCATCAATACGCTTTTCAACGCGCTGATGAACAACGAGGATTTCCGCAAGCTCGATCTGTCGTCGCTCATTCTGGTTCTCGGCGGCGGCATGGCGGTGCAAAGGCCTGTCGCGGAACGCTGGCTTTCCATCGTCGGCTGCCCCATTGCGGAGGGCTACGGCCTCTCCGAGACATCGCCGGTTGCCACCGTCAACCGCCTCGATTCCACGGAGTTCAGCGGAACCATCGGCCTGCCGATCTCTTCCACCGAAATCGATATTCGCGACGAGGACGGCAACAGCCTGCCCACCGGAGAGGTCGGAGAAATCTGCATTCGTGGGCCGCAGGTGATGGCGGGTTATTGGCAGCGGCCGGACGAGACGGCAAAGGCGATGACATCAGACGGCTTCTTCCGTTCCGGCGACATGGGCTTCATGGATGAACGCGGTTATACCAAGATCGTCGACCGCAAGAAGGACATGATCCTCGTCTCCGGTTTCAACGTCTATCCGAACGAGGTGGAGGAAGTGGCCGCCAGCCATCCAGGCGTCTTGGAATGCGCCGCCATCGGCGTTCCGGACGAGCACTCCGGCGAAACCGTCAAGCTTTTTGTGGTCAAGAAGGACCAGTCGCTCACGGAAGCGGAACTCAAGGCTTTCTGCGCCAAGAACCTGACAAACTACAAGCGGCCGAAGATCATCGAGTTCCGTACCGAGCTGCCGAAATCGAATGTCGGCAAGATCCTGCGGCGCGAATTGCGCAATCTGAACTGAACGAAATCGAGCCGGGTGACCGGCTCTTTTCTTTTATCGAAGCCGCCTTGATTTGGCCGCCTGAAAAAGAATAGTTTCCTCATCCTTCCACGGAAGCCGAGGAGCACAAGATGCAGGCCACCATCGAAAAACTGAAAGCAACGGCGAGCAGCACAGCCGCAACCGATCTTCGCGCCGCCTTTGCGGCCGATGACAAGAGATTTAGCCGTTTCAGCGCCAAGTTCGATGACCTGCTGATGGATTATTCCAAGTGCGCCGTGAATGAAGAGATCGTCACGCTTCTCGAACAGCTTGCACAAGAAGGCGGCGTCGAGGCCAAGCGCGAGGAGATGTTCTCCGGCAAGGCGATCAATTTCACTGAAGACCGTGCCGTCCTGCATACCGCGTTGCGCAATCGCGCCAACACGCCGGTTCTCGTTGACGACAAGGACGTGATGCCCGATGTGAACGCGGTTCTGTCTGCCATGGGCAAGTTTGCCGATGCCATCCGTTCCGGTTCGCTGAAGGGCGCGACCGGTAAAAAGATTACCGATGTCATCAATATCGGCATCGGCGGTTCCGACCTCGGCCCGGTCATGGCAACGCTGGCGCTGGCACCTTTCCATGACGGCCCGCGGGCGCATTTCGTCTCGAACATTGATGGCGCGCATATTGCCGATACGCTGAAGCTCATCGACCCCGAGACGTCGCTCTTCATCGTGGCGTCGAAGACCTTCACCACCATCGAGACGATGACGAACGCCGCCACGGCGCGCCGCTTCATTGCCGAAAAGCTTGGCGAAGACGCCGTCAAGCATCACTTTGCCGCGGTTTCCACAGCGCTGGACAAGGTTACCGCCTTCGGCATCGAAAGCGACCGCATTTTCGGTTTCTGGGACTGGGTTGGCGGCCGTTACTCGATCTGGTCTGCCATCGGGCTGCCGCTGATGATCGCCATCGGTCCGGATAATTTCGGCAAGTTCCTGGATGGCGCCCACGCCATGGATCGCCACTTCCGCGAGGCGCCGGTCCGTGAAAATCTTCCGATGTTGCTCGGCCTGATCGGTTTTTATCACCGCAACGTACTGAATTACCCGACGCGGGCAATCCTGCCCTATGACCAGCGGCTGTCGCGTTTCCCGGCTTATCTGCAGCAGCTGGACATGGAATCGAACGGCAAGGGTGTGACCATCGACGGCACGCCGGTCGAAGGCCAGTCCGGCCCGGTTGTCTGGGGCGAGCCCGGCACCAATGGTCAGCACGCCTTCTATCAGCTGATCCACCAGGGCACGAGCGTCATCCCGGCGGAATTCATGATCGCAGCCAACGGTTTCGAGCCCGAACTGCGCCACCAGCACCAGCTTCTCATCGCCAATTGCCTGGCGCAGTCGGAAGCGCTGATGAAGGGGCGGACGCTGGCTGAGGCAAAAGCCCAGCTCACCTCCAAGGGCGTGGATGACAGACATGCGGATTTCATTGCGCCGCACCGTGTCTTCACCGGCAATCGTCCGTCCATCACCTTCGTCTACGACAAGCTGACGCCATTCGCGCTTGGCCGCCTGATCGCGCTTTACGAACATCGCGTCTTCGTCGAAGGCGTGCTGTTCCGCATCAACTCCTTCGACCAATGGGGCGTGGAGCTTGGCAAGGAACTGGCGACCGGCCTGCTTCCGGTCGTCGAAGGAAAGGAAAGCGCCGCTGGCCATGACAGCTCTACGCAGGGCCTGGTGAAGGCGCTGGCGGGTCTGGCGGGGTAAATCCAGGCACTGCAATTTACGAAAGCCGGAGGGCGACTTCCGGCTTTTTTCAATGCAGCGTTGATCGAATGTCATTTGGAGGTGCATATGTCGTTCCGGCCGGGCAGGGACTTTCTGGAGTTTCACAACCTGAGTGCGGACGCGATCTTCTCGATCATCGACCGCGCGTGCGCTCTGGCCGAGGACTGGTTACAGGGCACGATGCCACAGACGCTCAAGGGAAAACGTGTCGGGCTGATCGTTGACGACACCGGCTGGCGCAATACCGCCGCCTTTGATCTCGGTATCCAGGCGATGGGCGGCACCTGCGTTACCGTTCCGATCAACTTTAACGGCCGAGAAGAGATTGCCGATCTGGCTGGTTATCTCGACAATTGGTTCGATCTTTTGATTATCCGCACGAAGGAACTCTCGACACTCCGGGCACTTGCAGCCGACATGCGCGCACCTGTCATCAACGCGCGGACAAAATTCAATCATCCATGTGAAACGCTTGGTGATTTAGCCTATGTGAAAAGCCTGAGGGGCCAGACAGCCGGCCTCAAAATCGTCGGTGTAGCACCGGACGCCAATATTTTACGCTCTTGGGTCGAAGCCTCGATTTCCCTGCCCATTCAGGTCACGCAGGTTTACCCGGATCAATGGCACGTCACGGATGCCGCGCTCATCAATCCGAACTTCCGGGCAAGCACGGACATGAATGAGCTATTGGATGCGGATGTGGTCATTACCGATTCCTGGCCGTCCGACGCCAATCATCATCTGGCCGATTATAGCATATCCGCGTCCCTTCTCGACAGGATGCGGCCTGATGTGATTTTTTTGCCCTGTCCGCCAGTCTCGCGTGGCCAAGAGGTGACCGCGGACGCAATGGCCCATCCGGCCTGTCAGAGCCGGTCGGCAAAAGCTTTTCTTCTACATGCCCAGAATGCCCTGATGGAATTTCTTCTCGCCTGAGGCGCGGGCTCCAGCCTCAAATATAAAGGGCCGCCATCTTGCGCCACGCACCCGCCCGATGCGCGCGGCCTTCCCATACATGCATCTGGTGCCCCACCTGCTTGCCCGAAAGCACGCGGCTTAAGTGGTGATTGTTGTCCAGAAAGGGGTCTGCATCGCCAATGGTGAAGACCATGTCGATGCGGCGCAGGTGATCGAGCCGCCATGGGCAGTTTAACCCGGGAAGAAAGTGGCTCGGCATGTGGAAATAGACCTCATCGTCATAATAGCCGTCGAATAGATCACCGAAAGACTCCACCTCCATCGTCAGGTCATAGCGGCCGGAAAAAGCGACGAGCTTGGTGAAGAGATGCGGGTGACGGAAGACGAGGCTGGCGGCCTGAAAGGCACCGAGGCTGCAGCCCTGCACGATGGTGCTGCCGTGCGGATTTTTCTCTGCCATCAGCGGCAGCACTTCGCCCAGAATATAGGCCTCGAGTGCGGCGTGACGTCGGAGACGGTCAGCGGGGTGGTTGTGGCCCGCGTAGAAACTTTCCCGTGCCAGACCCTCGATACAATAAAGCTGGAGGTGGCCGGCCTCCAGCTTGTGAGAAAGACTTTCGACGACGCCCAACTCCTCATATTCGAAGAAGCGCCCGTCGCGTGTCGGGAACATCAGCACCTTCGCGCCGGCATGACCGAATATCAGGAGCTCCATGTCGCGATGGAGCCTGTGACTATACCAACGGAGATATTCGCGTTTCATGGCACCTTGAAAAACCGTCTGACCTTGTCCTTATGGACCGCATCTTGCGATGCGCTGTCAGGGTAATCGAAATGCCCGGCGTCGAGGATGAAGATTTCATTAAATTTTGACGGCGGCAAAGCGTTGGCCACCGCGAACTGGCAGGGCGGCGCCACGGCTGGATCAAAAAGCGCAGGCGCAATCAGCATGGGCACGCTTATGCGGGCGGCCGCGCAGGCCGCATCGAAGAGGCGCAACGTTTCAAGCACATGGGCGTGCGTCTTCGCATAGGTCTGGACGGCGTCCGCGCTGCCGACCGTTGGCAGCGTCAGCCAGAACGGTCGGTGGCCGAAGGTCGGCACGACGAGATGGCCGCGGTCGATACGCTTATCATAAGGGATCGCAAGAGCGCCGATACCACCCCCGAAGCTGATGCCGCTATAACCCACCTGCCCTTCCAGCCAGGGATAAAGGCTGACGAGCGTCGAGACCGCGATCCAAAGGTCATCGACACAGCCTCCGATAATATAATCGTCTTTCCGCTCGATATTATAGAGAACGTGAAGGGCCGGATCGGATGAAATCGGCGGACAGGCACTCAGCGACAGTCCACGAAAGCAGGGAAACAGCACGGCTGTCTCTTCCACCGGCACATCGAAATCAGGCTCGCCGCGCCCGCCATAACCGTGGCCGACGACCAGGCCGCGGCGGACCTGTCCTTCGCGCGGCAACAGCAGCCATCCACCGATACGGAAACCGTCGGTGGAGGTGTAGGTCAGATCGAGGACCTGCCAACGGGGATCGCTCAGCTTGCTCCGGCGCAGCACCGGGCGCGGATCAGTGGCGAGCGCGCGGCGATAGCGCTTCTCCCAGAAGTCATCGAAACCGGGTGGCGCTTCCGGGGGCGTGATGGCAAGCAACTGCTCGCGTTGCATGCCGTAGGTCGGGTCGAAATTAAAGGGATGGGCTGTTGAAACACTCATGCGACGCTTGTTTCTCGAAAAAACAGCAGACACAAGCTTGATAATACCGAAATAACGGTTTTTCACGATTTTGGCGGCGTGATGCGTGTTGAACCATCTTTTCAAAATGGTTCAACCCTAACCCATCACAAGCCGATTTCGTGCGCGAAAGGCGGATTGGCGCCAGCGCGCGAAACGGTGACTGCCGCCGCCTTTGCACCGAGCGCAAGCGCCTTTCTGATCTGCTCTTCCGTCAGTGACGCCACCTGCGCCTTGGTCAGCAGGCCCTGCATTTTTAGCGACGCAAGAATGCCGGCATCAAAGGTGTCGCCCGCACCGACGGTGTCCACCACCTCCACGCGTTCAGAAGCAACTTCGACCTTCAGGCCGGTCGTATAGCCAACGGCACCTTTCGCACCGCGGGTGACGACGACCAGCTTTGCGCCATGGTGCAGCCAGTGGCGGGCAAGCGTGTCCTCATCGCCTTCAAGACCGAACCAGGCAAGGTCCTCATCCGAGAACTTGACGATATCGGACATGGCGGCCATGCGGCGGATGCGGGCCATATGCGACTGCTTGTCCTTGATGAAGCCGGGGCGGATATTTGGATCGAGCGAGATGACACGGCTTTCTTGCTCACGCGTCATCAGCGCTTCATAGGTGCTGCCGCAGGGCTCGGGGATGAGGCTGATGGCTCCGAAATGCAGCGCTTCGCAATCGGCGCCCAGCGCCGGAAGCTCGGCTTCGGTAATCATCCGGCCGGCGGTGTTCTCGTCATAAAAGGCATAGGTCGCATGACCGTCGACCAGCTTCACGAAGGCGATGGTGGTCGGGCGCGAAAGAGTGGCGCAATAGCTGAAATCCACGTTGCTGGCGCGCAGGGTCTCCCGCAGGATATCGCCCATCATGTCATCGGAAAGACCGGTGAAAAAGGCGGAGGGAACGCCGAGACGTCCCAGCGCGATGGCCGTGTTGAAGACCGCACCGCCTGCATAAGGGGCAAAACCCGCCTCTCCCAGCGTTGTCTGCCGGGGCAGCATGTCGATCAGGGCTTCACCACAACACAGGATCATTACGGTCCTCCTCAAAACAGCAAATCAAATGGACTTAAATCGATTTAGACGAAGATGGATCGGAAGGCCAGCCACAAGCTGGCCACCCGCATCCGAAATTAGGATTGCGGCAATTCGCTGACACCGCCGTGCTTTGCCGACCAGGGCAGCGGGTTATCGAGGAAGGCTTCAACCTCGGAGAGGGTCTTTTCATCGAACAGTTTTTCAGCCCGGGCAACGGTCAAAACATCGCGCCAGGTCGTCAGGTAATGCAGCTTAACATTGCCGTTGGCAAAGCGTGCTTCCGCCTCCTGGAAGATGCCGTAATAGAAGAGTGCGATGCCGTGATCGACGATGCCGCCCGCCGCACGGATGGCGTCGATAAAGGTAAACATCGAGCCACCTGCGGTCGTCAGATCCTCGATGACGAGAACGCGGGCACCCTCGGGCATATGTCCTTCGATCTGGGCATTGCGGCCATGGCCTTTCGGCTTCTTTCGGCAATAGATCATCGGCAGGCCGAGGCGCTCGGCAAGGAAAGCGGCGAAGGGAATGCCCGCAGTTTCGCCGCCGGCCACACAGTCAAACTTCTCGAAACCGGCCTCACGCAGGACAGCCGCCGCCGCAAAATCCATGGCTGCGGAGCGAATGCGCGGGAAGGAGATGAGCTTGCGCATGTCGATATAGACAGGGCTCTTCATGCCTGACGCGAAGGTGTATGGGCTTTCGGAATTAAAATGGACCGCCTTGATTTCCCACAACATTTTCGCAACCAGTTCGGCAACGACGGCGCGATCGGTGAATGTGAAGTGGTTCATAGGCGTTCTCCTTTTAGGCCTTGGTTTCTCGCTCCGAAAACCCGGATCGGTGTTCGGAAAGCACGCGTCTTTGTTCGGTATTTCGTGCGCCAGCCGAGGTGCCGGCGGACCATAACAAAACCGCCGGCAGTGCCGGCGGTCATAAAATCAGTTTACATCCCAATGAAGCGGGAACATCGGATCGAATACGGTCACCGGCCCGGCGCCCGTTTCGATCTTGGCGGGGAATGACACTGGCTCGTCGCGCTTGACCAGCGTGATCGTCTCCTCATTCGGCGCCAGACCATACCAGGCCGGGCCGCTGAGCGAAGCGAAAGCTTCCAGCTTGTCGAGAGTGTTTTCGTCCTCGAAGACATGGGCAAGGCAGCTCATCGTATTGATGGACGTGTAAATGCCCGCGCAACCGCAGGCGCATTCCTTCAGCGGGTCCACGTGCGGAGCGGAATCCGTGCCAAGGAAAAAGCGCGCATCGCCAGAGGTCGCGGCAGCCCGCAGCGCAAGCCTGTGCTCCTCACGCTTGGCGACGGGCAGACAGTAATAATGTGGCTTGATGCCGCCAACCAGAATGGCGTTGCGGTTGATGATGAGATGATGCGTGGTGATCGAGCCGGCCAGATTGGCCTTGGAAGACTTGATATAGTCAACGCCATCGCGGGTGGTAATGTGCTCCATCGTCACCTTCAACTCCGGCAGGCGCTGGCGCAGCGGTTCCAGAACCGTCTCGATGAAGACCTTCTCGCGGTCAAAAATATCAACTTCCGGCGTTGTTACTTCTCCATGCACGCAGAGGGGCAGGCCGATCTTCGCCATGCGCTCCAGAACAGGCATGGCCTTGTTAAAATCGCGCACACCGCCGTGGGAATTGGTTGTGGCACCGGCGGGATAAAGCTTTACAGCGGTAATCAGGCCGCTTTTCTTGCCCTCTTCCACGTCGTCGGCCTGCGTGTCCTCGGTCAGATAGAGCGTCATCAAGGGCTCAAAGCTGTCGCCCGCGGGAATGGCCTTGACGATGCGGTCGCGATAGGCGCGGGCATCTGCGGTGGTGACAACCGGCGGCACCAGGTTCGGCATGATGATGGCGCGGGCGAAATGACGGCTCGTATCCCCGATCACCCCTTCCAGCATGGCGCCATCACGAAGATGCAGGTGCCAGTCATCAGGGCGGCGCAGGGTGAGCGACTTCATCGGGATACCTCGGAGCATGATGGAATTGCGCCCGCTTAGCATCTTTTGTCGCGGGAAAACAGCCGCCCGACATGATCAGGCAGCCGTAAATGTCATTTTTTTGAAGCGCGCTTTAGATGTTGCCCGCTTCCGGACCCCAAACGTCGGTCATGGCAAAACCATCGGCCAATGGGTCGAATGGGTCGAGGCCGACCTGATGCAGACCAAAGGTAAAGCCGCGCCCGGCAATCGTGGGAATGACAGCCGGACGGCCCGCAACTTCGGTGACGGCGGAAAGGCCGACATCGAATTCCGAACCGATGATCGAGCGGGATTTATACTCGTCGCCCACCTTCACCTTGCCGCGCGCATAAAGCGTGGCGAGATTGGCGGAATTACCGGTGCCGCAGGGCGAACGATCCGCCCGGCCCGGCCACATGGTGGTGCAGGTGCGGATGGAGCCATCGGCGTCCACATCGCGGAACATCACATAGGCCACGCCCGATATGGCGGGGATTTCGGGATGCACAACGGTCATTTCGCGGTTGACCAGGTCCTTCAGGATCATACCCGCAGAGACCAGCTTCGCGGCATTGGCTTTTTCGATCGTTAGACCAATCTGACGCACATCCACCAGCGCATAAAAAATGCCGCCATAGGAGATGTCCATCGTCACCTTGCCCCATTGGGGTGTGTCGATGCTGACATCAAGCGCATGCACGAAAGACGGCACCATGGTCAACTTGACCTTTTCGCAGCGCCCGTCGCGGCAGGTGGCCGTTGCCTTCACCAGACCGGCCGCCGTTTCCAGATTGATAACGGTTTCCGGTTCGTGCATCTCCACCATGCCGCTTTCCAGAAGCGCAGTCGTCGCGCATATGGAATTCGATCCGGAGCTGGCATGCGCCTGGTCCGGCTGAAGGATGACGAAGGCGGCGTGCGCATCCGGATGCTTCGGCGGCAGAAGCAGATTGACCGAGCCCATGGGCGTGCCGCGCGGCTCCAGCGTCAGGAAGCGACGAAGCGCCTCTCCCTTTGGGTCGGTATTCATCCAGTGAAGCTGTTCAGCCACCGTATTGCCGGGAATTTTCGGCGCGCCGCCGGTGACGACACGGCCGATTTCGCCTTCGCAATGAACATCGAGAAGCTGAAGGGTGCGTTTCCAACGCATGGGGTCTTACTCCGAAAAGGGTTGTCGACCGACCATACAGATAAAAATACAAGCTGTATACAAATCTGCGACGCTCTGTGACAAAAAGCGCCTACGTTCCCGCTGCCCCTAACGCATCGCAGTTTAGCGATTGCGGCATTCCGCCCGGTTTCGATTGGCAGCGGCATCGCAGTTGATCCTTGACGACTGAAGCGCCTGATCGTCCACCACGGAGCCGGCCGTATCACCCACCGATCCCACGGTATTTTCCACCGAGCGGCCAAGCCGCTCCACCTGCCTGCCGTAGTTTTCCCGCGTGCGGGGATCGAACACAGCAATTGGCGCGCTGACCACAACGCTCGCTGCTGTTCCCACCGTCTGCGCGGCACCGATGCTGACGGCGCCCAAGGCTTCGCCCAGGCCGACATCGGAATCCGTCACGGTCTGGCCCGCGATGAGGCGGTCGCCGATCAGACGCACGACCTCCGGGCTTTCGGCAAACTTGCCGTGGTTCAGGCGGTCGCCCGATTGCAGCTTCGTCAAATCGAGAACCGTGATACCGGCCTTTTCCAGCTGGCTGCTGTAGGGCTCAACGGAAGGATCGATCTGGCCAAGACGGTCAACATTGCCGGAAATGCGGCGCGACAGGCTGAGCGCGCGGTCGTCCTGCGAAACGAAGAGCGTGAATTTCGGTGGTGTGTTGCCGAGGCTTGCGAACTGGCGGCTGAAGACATCCACGTCGAGATCAGGTGCTGCCAGAATGACGTTGCCGATCTTCGGATCGACGCGGCCATTGCGGATGGCCATCTGCCGCAACGCCTCCACCGCAAGCCAGGTGCCCATGGAATGCGCCATGACCGTGACTTCACGGATGGATTTGTCTTTCGCCAGCCGCGTCAGCATCTCTTCCAGCGCGTCACGGGAATAGTTGGTGCTTTCCTTGTCGTAATTATAGTCGAAGATGCTGGCGCGTGACGGCCAGGTGAAGACGACGGGCACGACATCGGTTCTGGAATCATGGACGATCTGGGCAAATCGATAGACGGATTCCTCGTAGCGGTTGTTGAAACCATGCACGAAGACCAGCACGCGGCGGTCCTTTTCAATATTCCGGCCGATCCAGCTTCGCGTCTCGGCTTCGGAGCGAATGGGCTCGACCGCAACGGTAGTGAAATCCTTCAGCGGATTGGACGGCAGCTTCTTCGGCCACTGCACCTGTCCGACCTTGCGGTTGGCGTCTGGCGGTATCGAGACGGTGACCGCGTCGACCTTCAGCCCCGTACCCCGCTCGCCGCCGAAAAGAACCGCAGGATTGTCAGACGGCGCGCGTGTCGTCGCGACAAGGAGATTCACCGGCGTCGTACCGGCCACTGTTTGTCCCGTTGGCGTCATCACTCCGATCGGCCGCCCGCCGCAACCGGCAAGCAGGGCAACAATCGCGATCATGGCGACGAAGCGAATGGGCATTACATCACTCTCCTGCAACCCTGAGGCAGCCGGGTCGCTGCCGAGAGAGAGGATTTTCTACCGGAGGCGGAACTGACGCGCCAGCAACCACAGCGAAGTGGCGGATGATTTCCATCCCGGTGTGTCCAAACGGACCCAATTTCGCGTGGGCGCGTCCGATACCTCAGGCTGGATTCCTGATCCGCCGCTATTTCTGCGGCAGCATGGTGCCCCTTTCACGCAGGGCGCCATGCCACGAAAGCGCTTCTTCGATGAGATGCGGCGTGTGCCCTCCCCGCGAGACTGCCCGCTGGAAATAGTCCGTTAGCGCATCACGATAGGCCGGATGCACGCAGTTCTCGATGATGACCGCTGCGCGTTCACGAGGCGCAAGGCCACGAAGGTCGGCAAGGCCCGTCTCGGTCACGAGGATATCGACATCATGTTCGGTGTGATCGACATGGCTGACCATGGGAACGACGCTCGATATGGCGCCGCCTTTGGCGATAGACTTGGTGACAAAGATGGACATATAGGCGTTCCGGGCAAAATCCCCCGAGCCGCCGATGCCGTTCATCATATGCGTTCCCCCGACATGGGTCGAATTGACGTTTCCGTAAATATCGAATTCCAGCGCCGTGTTGATGCCGATGATACCGAGGCGACGGATAACTTCGGGATGATTGCTGACCTCCTGCGGGCGCAGAATGAGCCTGCTTTTATATTCGGCCAGACGCGGCATGACCCGCTCATTCATGGCGGAGGACAAGGTGATCGACGAACCCGACGCGAAAGTCAGCTTGCCCGCATCGAAAAGTTCGAATGTGGAGTCCTGCAGTACCTCCGAATACATTTTGAGATCGTGAAACGGCGTATCAATGAAACCGTGCATCACAGCATTGGCGATCGTGCCGATGCCGGCCTGAAGCGGCTGAAGTTCGTGGGTCATACGGCCTTGACGCACCTCGTTCAGCAGGAATTCAGTGAGGTGGCCGGCAATGGCCCTGGTTTCATCATCCGGCGGCAGCACTGTCGAGAAGCTGTCGCTCTTGTCACTCAGGACAATAGCGGCAATTTTTTCCGGCGGCACCGGAATGAAGGGCAGTCCGACACGGCTATCCGTCGCCACCACCGGGATGGGCATGCGGGTCGGACGTTTTGCGGGAATGAAGATGTCGTGCAGCCCTTCCAGCACCTCGGGCTGGGACAGGTTGATCTCGACGATGACCTTATCGGCCAGGATGGCGAAACTCGCGGAATTGCCAACGGAGGTGGTGGGCACGATGCCACCTTCAGCCGTGATCGCCACGGCTTCAACGATGGCGATATCGACGCCGTGAATCTGACCGCCGCGCAATTGCTCGACGGTCTCGGAGAGATGCTGGTCAATGAACATGACCTTGCCGTCATTGATCGCCTTGCGCAAAGCCGGATCGGACTGGAACGGCATGCGACGCGCCAGCATGCCCGCCTCGACCATGGTCTTGTCGAGATCATTGCCCAGCGATGCCCCCGTCATCAGTGTGATTTTCATGGGATGCAGCTTGGCACGCTCCGCCAGCGCCAGCGGCACCGCCTTGGCCTCCCCGGCACGCGTGAAGCCGCTCATGCCCACAGTCATGCCATCCCGAATGAGACTGGCGGCCTCTTCGGCACTGACGATCCGGTTCAAAAGGGACGCGTTGCGAATACGCTTTTCGAGCATGCACTTCTCCATGATCTGCAATCACGATGGCACGGCATTCGGCTGGCCACCTATTCGGCGACTATGGCGTGCAGTTTCATCGATGAAACTGACATAGATCAAGGGCAAGAAGGGAACCATCACTTCTGCGTATCAAATCCCGTTCAGCGACAATAAGTGACGCATCGGCGCGACAGGCTGGCAGGCCCTCACACCATGCCGGCCCTGCGATCCGCAGGAGACTTCCGTTACGCCGTGACCGGCGAGGAGTGACGAGCCCCACTTCGCGTCATCGCGGTGAGGAAAAAGCATCTCGTCAGGGGCCTTCGCAGACAGGCGCCCGCCCAAGCACGACCTGCCCTACTTCCACATCATAGGCACGCAGGCCGAACGCGCCGAGGCTTATGACCCGGTAACAGGGATTGCCGCCCGTCCACAGGGGATCGACAACGTCGATATCGGTGATAAAGCGATGCGCGCAGGCCTGACCGGAACTATAAGCGATGCCTTCGGCCGTCGTGCCTGCCATTGGCACATGGATATGGCCAAAGATGATGTGACGCACACCGGCCGGGTGAGCGGCGAGCCGGCGCATGACAGCCCCGTCATCATGCATGCCGATATGTTCAAAATGGCGGATGCCACAATCCATCGGCGGGTGGTGAATGAAAACCGTCACGGGCAACTCGCCCGCGCTTTCCAGCGCGCTCTCCAGCCATGCCAGACGATCCTCACCATACATGCCGCCTATGACATCGGCTTCATGGCTGTCCAGAAACAGTAAACGACCAAAATCGGTGTCGATGAAGGACTGGATGTAACCGTTATCGTCGCGAGGCTGTTCGGGAAAGGCGGCCACGAATTCCGGGCGGCGATCGTGATTGCCGAGCATCAGCCGCACCGGCATGGAGACCGACGCGAGGATGCCGCGCAGCAGCTCATAGGCTTCCGCCTCACCGTAATTGCAAAGATCGCCCGTCATGACAAGAAGATCGGCGTCGGCGTGTTTTTCAACGATATCGGCGATTGCCGCGCGCAGCTGCTTTTCCGGGTCGACGCCATTTATGGCGACGCCGGGCAGCAGAAGATGGGTATCGGTGATCTGGATAATCTTCATTTGGGGCTTCCTGCGCAAAATGGCTGCGGGAACGGATTTCCCGCAGCCTCTCGATGGTGCTGATTATTTCAGCAGGGCGTTGGTCTGCTCGACGATCTGCTTGAGGCCGGCTTCCGGCGTCACCTCACCGCGCATGACGGTGCCGATGATATCGCGCTGGGTGCGCCAGATGCGGACGGAATCGCCACCGGGGTAACCGGCCCAGGGCAGAGAACGGTCAGCCTGAAGCGAAGCGGTTTTCACATTCGGGTTCTCGACGTAATAAGGAGCGAGGAAGTCCGGGCCGGTTGCCAGCTTGTTGGTCGGCAGGTAACCGGTGATGCGAACGATGGTGTTCTGCGCTTCCGGACCGGTGATCCACTTCAGGTATTTCCAGGCAGCATCCTGCTTGGCCTTGTCCTGCGTCAGGATAACGGCAGAGTTACCGCCGGTCGGAACGCCGCCCTTTTCCTTGTTGTCCAGCGGGAAGGTCGCCGTCTTCAGCTTGAAGCGGTCGCCAACCAGGCCCTGGATCGTCTGAACGTGAGCGGGCGTCGAGAAGATGAAGCCGGTGAGGCCTGCACCGAACTGCTGGCGGGACTGGTCCCAATCGAGCAGGTTCTGGCCACCTTCGGTGACGAACTGGCGGGTCATCTTCAGGGCGTTGAGGCCGATCTCGTTGTCGAACGCAACGGTCTTGGTCTTCTCGTCGACGAGCTTGCCGCCCTGTTCGACGATGAGCGCCTGCCACAGCCAGTCATCCGGCCAGCCGTTGATGTCGTAGCTCATGCCAGCAAACTTGGGGTCGAGAGCCTTGATCTTCTTGGCAAGAGCGATGAGCTCCGCAAAGGTCGTCGGCATCTTGTCCGGGTCGCCGCCGGCCTTGGTGACGAGGTCCGAGTTGATGTAGATGATCGGCGAGGAAGCGTTGACCGGCAGACCATACTGCTTGCCGTCGATCTGGCCGAGTGCCGCCATCTTCGGGCTGTAGTTCTTGTCGAGGAAAGCCTGACCGCCTTCAGCCTGAATGAACGGGCCGAGATCGGTGATCTGGTTGCGCGGTGCGAGCGTGTGCACCAGTTCCGCCGTCAGGTTGTAGCCCGAGAAATAAACGTCGGGCAGATTACCGGTAACGGCAGAGCGCAGAACCTGCTGCTGGCCTTCGTTATAACCGGCAGCCGGAGCGAGGAAGTTTATCTTCACGTCCGGGTTCTTCTTCATGAATTCATCGGCCAGCGGCTGATGGAATTTCGTGAAGCCCGGCAGGTTGTAGAGAACATTGAGCGTGATTTCGTTGGCGAAAACCGGCTGAGCGAGGCCCGCAAAAGCCATGCCAAGGGCCAGACCGGCCATCACAGCGCGTCGGTTTAGTTTCATGTCAGTCTCCAGAGAGGTTGGGAGGAGGAAGTCTGAACGGCGTCACTTGACGCCGGTCATGGTAATACCGGCGATGAAATGCCGCCGTGCCAGGAGGAAGCACAGCACCATCGGCGCGGTAATCAGTGTCGCGCCCGCCATCAGCGCGCCGTAATTTGCGCCGGATTCAACATCGGCGAAAAACATCATGCCAAGCGGCGGTGGCGCGAGATTGGTGTCAGAGATAACGATCATCGGCCAATAAAGGTCGTTCCAGTGGGCGACGAGCGAAAAGACCGAGAAGGCGGCGAGTGAAGGCAGCGAACCACGCAGCACAAGCCCCCAGCAGATCTCCATTTCAGAGAAGCCGTCCATGCGTGCCGCTTCGATGATTTCATCCGGATAGCTGCGGAAGGACTGATTGAACAGGAAGATGGCGAAGACGGAGAGAAAGAAGGGCATCATCATCGCGAAATAGGTGTTCAGCAGCTCCGTCTTTGCCAGACCGACGAAAAGCGGCAGGGCAAGGGCCTGGATGGGGACGCAGAGCGCGGCGACGACCAGGCCAAGAAGCAGCTTGCGGCCCGGGAACCGCAGTTTCGCCAGAGCGTAGGCCGCCGGCACAGATGTCAGTATCTGGACGACAAGAATACCGAAGCAGACGATGACGCCATTGAGCATGAAGCGTGCCATGGGCACTTGCCCGGCTGCGCGATTGTAATTATCGGCCGCGTCGAATTTCTCCGGGATCGGCCAGAGCGAAACGTTGAATATTTCCGCCGGCGAACGGATTGACGTCAGCACCATCCAGTAGAACGGCAGGAGCATCAGGAAAGCGCCGAGCGCCAACACAAGATGCGGAAGATATTTGCGGAGTGCGGCCATCAATAATGCACCTTCCGGTCCATATGCAGCGTCTGGCCGATCGAAAGCACCAGTACGATTGCGAGGAAGATCACCGTCAGCGCGGCGGCATAACCGGTGTTGGAATACTCAAAACCTTCGAGATAGAGATCGAACAGCAACGTCTCCGATCCGAAACGGCCCTTGGTCAGCACTGCCACCGTCTCGAACACCTTAAAGGCCGAGATGGAAGTGGTGACCACAACGAACATGGTCGTCGGTCCGAGCATCGGCCATGTCACCGTCAGAAAGCGGTCCACCGGGTTCTTCGCGCCATCGAGACGCGCCGCCTCGTGCAAATCCTTCGAAATGGCGGTGAGACCGGCAAGGAACAGCACCATGTTGAAGCCGAGTATCTGCCAGACGCCCATCAGCGCCATGGTAGGGATAAGGAGAACGGGGTTGGAGAGGAAAGCGACGGGTTCGAAGCCCATCCACTTGATCGCCGCATTCACCGGGCCGAGCGATGGATGGAGCAGGAATTGCCAAACGGTCGCCATGGCCACCAGCGTTGCGGTGACCGGAAGGAAGTAAGCTACTTCCCAGAAGGCGCGGCTGCGCTTGCGATTATAGACAAGCAAGGCTACGCCGAGCGCCAGAAACACGCCGAAGGGAATGACGATGGCAGCGTAGATGGCCGTATTCGTCAAGGCACGCAGGAAAACCGGATCCTGAAACGCCTTGACGAAATTTCCCAGTCCCACAAAGCGCGTGGACAGCGCGCCAAGCTGATAATCCGTGACGGAAAACCCGGCGAGAACGAGCATCGGCACGATATAGATTGCCAGAAGCAGCAAGCTTGCGGGTGCCGCAAAGATCAGGCCGCGCCGGATCATCCGCCGGTCGGCCTTTGAAAGCCGCGGGCGAGCGCTGGCACGCGCCGCGCCAGAAAAATCAACCGCCGTCATGCCGGCACCTGCTCGCGAACGGTCACCTTGCGGCGGAGACCGTCGGCGGCGAAAAGATGCGCGCGCTCCGGCACAAAACCGAGGGTCATGACGCCATTCGCATCAGCGCCAAGCGTTTCGCCGGCACCCTGTCGCAGGGTTACGGCCACCGTCTCATCACTTAAAAGACGGCAACTCACGAAGCGGTCTGCGCCATGGGTTTCGCTGCGGACCACACGCACGGCCAAACCTTCCGCGCCGGGACGCAGATCCTCTGCGCGAAGACCAAGCGTTGCGGGACCGGCGTCGCGGCCCGCGGCTTCGAGACCAAGATCCCGGGCGAAAGCCGTCACCTTGCCGCTGGCGGCGATTTCGACCGGCAGCAGATTGATGGAGGGCGTGCCGATGAAGCGCGCGACGGTGAGCGTGGCGGGCTTGCGGTAGAGTTCATCCGGCGTGCCAAGCTGCTCGATACGACCTTCAGACATCAACGCGATACGGTCGGACATCGTCATGGCTTCGATCTGGTCATGGGTGACATAGATGAAAGTCGCGCCGAGCCGCCGGTGCAGGCCTGCCAACTCTTCGCGCATGTGGGCGCGAAGCTTCGCATCAAGATTGGAGAGCGGTTCGTCCATGAGGAAGGCGGCCGGCGAACGCACCAGTGCCCGGGCAAGCGCAACACGCTGACGCTGGCCGCCGGAAAGCTGCGCCGGCTTGCGATCCAGCAGATGCGCGATCTGCAGCGTCTCGGCCGCCTGCTCGACGGCTGCTTCGATCTCTCTCACCGTTTCGGCCGGGGCCGCAAACCGCCCGATCAGCGGTAGCCGCGCGGCAAAGGGCAAACGCCGCATCCTAAGCGGCGTCGCGATGTTCTGGCGCACGCTCATATGCGGATAAAGGGCGTAGGACTGGAACACCATCGCGAGATTACGGTCGCTCGGATCGATCTCGGTCACATCCTGTCCGCCGATGGACACCGAACCGCGATCCGGCGTTTCGAGCCCTGCTATGATGCGCAGCAGCGTGGACTTGCCACAGCCCGACATGCCCACCAGGGACAAAAACTCTCCGGGGCGGATGGAAAGATCGATCTCTTTCAGAACATCGTCGGCGCCGAAGCCTTTGCCGATGCCCGAAAGTTCAAGTGATTGTGGCGTCATTCTGCGCTCCTTTTCTGAAGCGCATATGCTTATATTGTATGACAATATGACGAAGGTTTGAGGAAAGTTCGATGACACGCGAAAGCCCGGAAATCTCGGACAATCGAAAACCGCGATGAATGGGCCTTTACTCGAAACCACTAAAATTGATGGGTATTTCCGCGCTTGTCCGTGAACCGAAAATCGCTGGGGGCGCAGACTTATAATGCGGCGAGAATCACATGCGCCTGAATTTTGCCGGTAACCTCACCGCTGCCATGGCGGGCTTCAATGGCTGCGGTGACGTAATCTGTCGCAGCATCCAGTGTTCCGGGGGCCCTTGCCTCGATTTCCGTGCGCAGAACCGTTCCCTGGCAATAAGCAACCGCCGGAATATGGGGCGAATCGGCCCGACTTTGCGTCGCCACCGTTTCAATCGTCACCCAGGAAAACCCCGCATCCTCCAGTTCGCGGCGGATCGCGGCCACATCATGATAACCATGCGGGGTGCGTGCGAGGAAGCGGGGTGGATCATCGGGAAACAGGCGCGCCAACGCGTTTGTCACTTCATCTGCGAAGTGGTTTTCCCCAATGCGATCCCAGACATTGAATAAATAATGCCCGCCGGGCTTCAGCACCCGCTTTGCCTCACGATAGGCCGACGGCCGATCACCAAAAAACATTGCGCCGAACTGACAGAAGACAAGATCAAAAACAGCGCTTGCAAAAGGCAGGAGCTGGGCATCGGCCTGTTGCCATTTTATGCGGTGATCCGGTGCCTGCTGCGACGCGGCAAAGTCGAGCATAGGCTGATTGAGATCGGTCACCACATAGCTGGCGGCAGGCAATAATCGGGACGTGAATTCGCGCGTGACGGCGCCGGTTCCTGCAGCGACCTCCAGAATATCAACCGGCATCAAGGCCGCCGCCCGCCGCGCCAGATCAGTGGCGAAAGGTGCGAAAATCAACGGCACCATATAGCGGTCGTAATTTTCCGGAATCGACCCCGCAAATACCTTATCCGCTTCCAACATGGCTTTCACCCCGAGCCATCCGACGATCGGATGATTTTAACATATATTCGGGATGTGTGGAATTCGTTCGGTCCTGCCGCGTGCCAGAGGGGCCGAGGAATCTGGCGGAACGGACTTGCTCATCCAAGCCGCATACGAGGCTAGAAATATCGCGTGTTTCAATGCTTGTTTTTAAGAAAAGAAATGGCGCACCCGAAGAGATTCGAACTCCTGACCCCCAGATTCGTAGTCTGGTGCTCTATCCAGCTGAGCTACGGGTGCGTGCCGTTCCGGTCGTTTCCGGTGGCGTGGCGATCCTCTAAAACGTCCTCATTCCGATTGCAAGCGATTTTGCTTCGAAATTGTCATTTTTCCGCAGCAATTCAATTATCGCATTGAAAATAAACGACATTCCTAAACGTGCGTTTTCGAGAGCGCGTGAGCCGCATATCATCCAGCGGGTATGAAGGCTGCGCTGGACTATCCGGGTGGGGGCCTTTCAGGCGGTTCTGGCCGCCTGCACCGTCGTGGCGCGATCGGCGATTTCGATGCGGAACTGCGTGCCGGGGCCCGGCTTCTCGACAAGCGCGATGGTGCCGCCGTGGGCCAGCACCAGTTCGCGGGCGATGACCAGGCCGAGCCCGGTGCCGCCGGAACGGGCCGAGCCCCTGAAGGCGGAAAACAGGTTCTCCTTGGCCTTCCGCGGCATACCCGGACCGTTATCGTCGATCACGATGCTGACGACGCTGCCGGCCCTCTGGCCCGAGATGGAAAGATACCTCGGCGCGGCATTGGCGGCATCGGATTGCAGGGCCTGGACGGCATTGCGACACAGATTGTGGATTACCCGGAATAGCTGCTCCGAATCCGCATCCACCGTCAACTCCGCGGGCACGCTGTCGCGGAATTCAATACCGCTGTCCGGCTCCAGCGCCAGGATATCGCGCACGTCCCGCACCAGAAGGCTCAACTGCACCATCTTGCGTTTCGGCGCACCTTCCGTCGCCTGGCCATAGGCCAGAACTTCGCCGGTATAGGCAACGGCACGGTCGATGGTACGCAGCAGTTTCGGCGCGAAGCTTCGCACCATCGGGTCTTTTGCGTCCACCAGACGGTCAGACATCAACTGCGCGGATGAGAGGATGTTGCGCATGTCGTGGTTTATCTTCGAGACGGCGAGGCCGAGATCCACGAGGTTTTTCTGTTGCCGCAGCGTTTTCTGCAGTTCCGTCTGCATATCGGCGAGATGACGCCCGGCAACGGCCAGCTCGTCCGTTCCCTCCTCCGGCACGAAAATCCGCTCCGGGTTGCCAGGATCTTCCGAAAAATTCTGCATGCCGAGCGTCAGCCGGCGTATCGGCCGTATCATGATGCGGTTGATGGAGATGAAAATGAGGCCGGCGGTGATCAGCGAAAGAACGATGGAAATGAGGAACACATTGCGGGCATAGGCCAGCATGGCAGCCCTGAGCTTGTTCTCGCCCAGCACCAGTTCGATGATGGTGTCGCTGTCGCCAACGACATCGAAAACGCGGATGACGCGGTTACCGCCGAACAGCAGGGTGGAAAAGGCATCGCGTACTGCGGCCACCTGCGACACATCGGAAAGATCATATTGCTCATCGACGCCAGGCGGGGTTTCCGCAGCCGCCAGCAGCCGCGACGTACCGTCCTTGCGCAGGGCTATCAGTTTCGCGCCTGTCGCCATCAGGGTATCGTTCTGCACGCTTCGCGGCAATTCGGCCTGCAATCCGTCAATCACCGCGCCGGCCGCGGCAGCCGTATTCAGACGATCCCTCAACCAGGACAGGCGCATATTTGCGACGGAAGGCACGAAGATGAGCACTTCCGCGATCATGACAAAAATGACCGTGAGCAACAGCAGCCGCCCGGAAAGACCGGCAGTCAATCCCGGCATGCCGTGCGCCGGATTATCTTCCGTGCGGTCCAAGCTGTCTACGCCTTTAGAAAACACCGGGGCCTGATCCTGTATGCGCGCCGCCGCTTCGGTTGAACGGCTCGGTTTATATGCACCAACGATAATAGGACCTAACGGATTTTTTTCCAATGCGCTGCGACGCAAGGTTTTCATTGCAATAAAACAAACGCCGCCACAAGGCGGCGTCTGAAGCAAGAAGCGGCTTAGTTATCAGGTAACCCCGTCAGAACTCCTGCCAGTCCCCCTGCGCCGGCGCTACGGCTGGCTGAGCGCTGAGTGCCCGGCTGACGCTGTTCATCAATTTGCGCGCCGGAGAAGCCACCGCCGTCGTTCTGTCTGACACTGCAACGGGCCGCATGGGCTGCGCGGCGCGGGCCGGACGCGACGCGGTCTCGGCGCGAAGGTTCCGCTGAACACCATCCGCGCCGACATTGAAGCGGGTCACCAGCGTGACAAGATGGTCCGCCTCGCTGCTGAGCTTATGGGTTGCGGCCGAGGTTTCCTCCACCATGGCGGCATTACGCTGTGTAACCTGATCCATCTGGTTAATGGCCGTATTCACCTCGTGCAGGCCTGTGGACTGTTCCTTCGCCGCGGTAGCTATGGAGTGGATATGCTCGTTGATCGCCAGGACGCGCGTTTCGATCTCACTCAAAGCGCTGCCGGTTCTCTGGACCAGCGATACCCCGCGCCCGACTTCCTCACCGGACTTGGTGATCAGCGCCTTGATGTCCTTGGCCGCCGTTGCCGAGCGCTGTGCGAGCTCACGCACTTCCTGAGCGACGACTGCAAAACCCTTGCCTGCCTCGCCGGCCCTGGCCGCTTCCACGCCCGCATTCAGAGCAAGGAGATTGGTCTGGAAGGCGATTTCATCGATGACATTGATGATCTGGCTGATTTCCCGCGACGCATGCTCGATACGGTCCATCGCAGAAACGGCATCGCGTACGACATTGGCGGATTCTTCGGTCTTCTGCTTGGTTTCAGCCACCATGGCGCTGGCTTCCTGGGCGCGGTCGGTGGAATTTCGGACGACGGCAGTGATCTCGTCCAGAGCGGCGGATGTTTCCTCGAGCGCCGCGGCCTGCTGTTCCGTTCGCCTGGAAAGATCATCGGCGGCCGAGCGCAATTCGCCGGCATTACCGCTGATACCCTCCGTGCTGCTGCGCACTTCGCGCATTGTTTCCCGCAGCTTGGCCAGCGTCTGGTTGACGTTCGACTGGAGTTCGGCGAACACGCCGCGGAACTCGCCATCCATCTTCTCCGTCAGATCGCCCCGCGCAAGACCTTCGATGACGCGGCTGGTCTCGGAGACACCATTGTCCACGCCGATGAGCAGGGCGTTGATCGTGGCTGCGAAACGGTTGAGGTTGTCGTCGCCATAATCCTTGTTGATACGGCGGCTGAAATCCCCTGCGGCGGCGGCATCGACGACAACGGCCATGCCGGCCTGCAGGTCGTCACTCTTGGCCCGCATGGCGGATTCCTGAGCGTTCATGCGGCGCACTTCGCGGCCATTGGTCTTGAAGACCTCGACGGCCGCGGCCATTTCGCCAATCTCGTCCTTGCGCCCAAGGTAGGGAACTGCCACATCCAGATTTCCGTCGGCCACCTCGCTCATGACTTGGGATACCCGGCGGATCGGCGCACTCAGTTGACGCGTTCCGATATAGAGGCCGAAAGCAGCCCCCGCCCCCACGCCGGCGACAGTCACCGCGACAATCACCCAGAATATGGAAGTGCTGAAAGCGTCGACCCCCGCCTTGACGACTTCAAGCTCGGCAATGTCGTTTTTCACGATACTGTCGATCTCCGCCTGATAGGCCTTGCGATTGGCGCGGTTTGCTTCGTTGTTGCCCTGCTGGCTCGCCGCCTGAGGCCCGCTTTCCTTAGCCAGCCGGACGGTCTCCAGGCGGAAAGTCCGGAATTCCTTCGAGCGGCCGGCAAGCTTGTCGAAACCAGCCTTCTGTTCCGCCGGCACGAGCGGTGCCCAGCTGGTAATGAGCTTGTCCATGGCGTCGAGGTTCTTGACCATGCCGTCGGCAAAGGGTGCGGCCGCAGCAATGTCCGCCGCTGCATAGATGCCACGCGCCTCCATGACGACTGCCGTTACCAGACGGTTGAGCGCCTCGCCCTTGTAAGCACGTTCGGCCGCTTGTTCGAAATGGTGCGACCGAACCCAGAATTCGTTGATCGCATAGATGGACAGCCCGCCGATGGTACAGGCAACAAGGCTCATCAGTCCGACAAGTAGATTGATACGACCGCGAATTCTCAATTTCGTTCCCCCAACAAAAACCAGCTGCGCGATGAAAATGGGAAGCTGGCATAACTTTTCGCGTCACAAGATTTATCAATGCGGCCTTAAGAAAGAATTTCAGATTTTATCGATTGCGGATGGGAATCGGCCCTTATCTGTCGTCGACAAGAGAAATCGCGGTGCGTTTTCCGCAAAAGGTGAAGAGCGAAAACCCCTTCGGCAATTGACTTTGCTTGGCCTATGCCCTTATAAGCCGCGCACGCTCGGCCATTGAAAGCTCGCCCAGGCGGGTTTAGCCGTGCAAAAAACGAAACGCTCTTGCAAATAATTGCAAATTCAAGAAGGGCCGCACACCGCGGTATTAAATAAATGTCGAAGCGTACCTACCAACCGTCCAAGCTTGTTCGCAAGCGTCGTCATGGTTTCCGTGCCCGCATGGCTACTGCCGGCGGCCGCAAGGTTCTCGCAGCCCGCCGTGCGCGCGGCCGCGCCCGTCTGTCGGCTTAATTGCCGATCTGTGGCCCGATGAAAGTCGTGGGCACATGAGCGAGACTAAGAAAAGCCCCGGCCGGCTTAAAAACCGGTCGGAGTTTCTTGCCGTTCAGGCAGGTGAAAAACGGCGGGGAAGCACCTTTCTTCTGGAAGTGCTTGATCGGAAATCCCCGGAAACCGAGCCTCGCGTCGGTTTCACCGTAACAAAAAGACAAGGCAACGCGGTCGAGCGAAATCGCATGCGCCGCCGTCTGAAGGAAGCCGTCAGGCTTTCTGCCGGGGTCGCAATGAAGCCCGGTCATGACTATGTGATTGTCGCCCGCAGGGATGTGCTTGATACGGCCTTCCCGAAACTTCAGTCTCTCCTTGCCGAGCGCATTGAAGGAACGGCGAAACCGAAACGGTCCCAGGAGACCCGCTCCAGGAAAGAATGATGGAAAAGAACCGCAATTACTTCATCGCGATAGCCCTTTCGGTTGTCATCGTCCTCGCCTGGCAATTCCTTTACATGAATCCGCGTATCGAGCAGCAGCGCCGCGCCGAAGAGGCCCGCCAGGCGCAGCAGCAGACCACGCAGCAACAGCAGCCGGCGCCGGGCGCCGCACCAGGTGCTGCCGTTGAAGGCGCACCGCCCGCCTCCTCACCGCAGACTGCCGCAACGGCGACCCGCGAAGAGTCGATTGCAAGAACCCAGCGTGTGGCCATCGACACCAATGCCATCGCCGGCTCGATCAATCTCACCGGCGCCCGCTTCGACGACATCCGGCTCAAGGACTACCATGAGACCGTCGATGACTCGAGCCCGATCATCACGCTGTTCTCGCCCGCTGACACCAAGGACGGTTACTTCACCGAACTCGGTTACGTTGCAGCGCAGGAAGTCGGCGGCGTTCCCGGTCCGACCACCGTCTGGATGCTCGCAAGCGGCGACAAGCTGACGGAAAACACGCCGGTCACCCTCACCTACACCAATTCCAAGGGTGTGATTTTCTCCCGTACGGTTTCGATCGACGAGCATTACATGATCTCGGTCGCCGACAAGGTTGAGAACCCCGGCCAGGCGGCCATCTCCTTCGCCACCTATGGCCGCGTGACGCGTAACAACAAGCCCGCAGTTCCGCCGGTCTTCGTCATCCATGAAGGTTTTCTCGGCGTTTCGGGCAAAGATGGTAGCCTGACGGAAGAAAAGTACAAGGACGTCGAAGAAGCACCGGTAACGGTTGCCAAGGCGACCGGCGGCTGGCTCGGCATCACTGACAAATATTGGGCTGCGGCCATCGTTCCGCCCCAGACGACGCCATTCGAAACCCGTTATTCGCACATCACCGGCAATCAGCCGAGCTATCAGGCAGATTTCAAGAGCGACCCGATGACGGTCGAGCCCGGCCAGTCGATCGAGCTGAAGAGCCTTGTTTTCGCCGGCGCCAAGGAAGTGCCGCTGGTTGACCGTTACGAGACGACCTACGCAATTCCGAAGTTCGACCTTCTGATCGACTGGGGCTGGTTCTACTTCATCACCAAGCCGATGTTCAAAATGATGGATTTCTTCTTCCGTTATTTTGGTAACTTCGGCGTAGCGATCCTGCTCACCACCATCGTCGTCAAGGCCCTCTTCTTCCCGCTCGCCAGCAAGCAATATGCTTCCATGGCGAATATGAAGCGCGTGCAGCCGAAGATGGAAGAGCTGAAGGCCAAGCATGGCGATGACCGCATGGCCATGCAGCAGGCGATGATGCAGCTCTACAAGGAAGAAAAGATCAATCCTGTTGCCGGCTGCTGGCCGATGCTGCTGCAGATCCCGGTCTTCTTCGCGCTCTACAAGGTCATCTACGTCACCATCGAAATGCGGCACGCGCCGTTCTTCGGCTGGATCCACGACCTTTCCGCGCCGGACCCGACATCGCTGTTCAACCTCTTCGGCCTTCTGCCTTACGATGTGCCGCACTTCCTGATGATCGGTGTCTGGCCGCTGGTCATGGGCATCACCATGTTCCTGCAGATGCGCATGAACCCAACGCCGCCCGATCCGACACAAGCGATGATCTTCAACTGGATGCCGCTGATCTTCACCTTCATGCTGGCCTCCTTCCCGGCCGGTCTGGTCATCTACTGGGCATGGAACAATACGCTCTCCATCACCCAGCAGGCGGTCATCATGAAGCGCCAGGGCGCCAAGATCGAGCTGTTCGATAACATCAAAGGGCTGTTCAAGCGAAAGCCGGTGCAATCGAAATGACTGAAACCGGCGCGGCAACCGAAAAGCCACTATTCGGACGACCCTGGATTTTCATTCGCGGCGTCCCCGCGATGAAATTCCTGCCGCCTGAAGGGCCGCCGGAAATTGCCTTCGCCGGTCGTTCGAATGTCGGCAAGTCCTCGCTCATCAATGCGCTGGTGGGCCACAAAGGGCTTGCCCGCACCTCCAACACGCCGGGACGCACCCAGGAACTGAATTATTTCGTTCCCGATGGCTACTCCGGTGCAGAGGGCGATCTTCCGCCGATGGCGTTGGTCGACATGCCCGGTTACGGTTATGCGCAGGCCCCCAAGGATCAGGTCGATGCCTGGACGAAGCTCGTCTTCGATTACCTCCGCGGCCGTGCGACGCTGAAGCGCGTTTACGTGCTGATCGATTCCCGCCACGGCGTGAAAAAGAATGACGAGGAGGTTCTGACCCTCCTCGACAAGGCGGCCGTGTCCTACCAGATCGTGCTGACGAAGACGGACAAGATCAAGGATGCCGGCGTGCCGCGGCTGATTGGCGAAACGCTTGAGAAAATCCGCAAGCGCCCTGCCGCCTATCCGGAAGTTCTTGCCACATCCTCGGAAAAATCAGTCGGGCTGGATAACCTGCGGGCCGAGATCATCAGAACGATCTCTCTTTGAGAGGCGTGCCTCTCAGGCGATGGTGAAAAGCAGAACGGCGGTCCAGAGCATCGCCGTCAAAGCCAGAAGGCGCCAGAAGCGCACGGAATGCCATATCTCCGAGAGCATGGCTGCGAACATGCTGCCACTCCGCAACGGCTGGCTCCTGAATGGCAGACCGGATCGGCGGGGGTCCCGTTCCAGCAACGCAGCGACGGTCGCATTTTCGCGATATTCGGTTTCCGCCAGATTGTCACGCCAGCGCCTGACCATGGCCGCGAACTGCCTGTCGCGTTTTACGCGCTTGGCAAGCTCCGCCATGCTTTCCGGCGGCAGGGCACCCAGCACATATTCGCCCGCGAGCACTTCGTCCCGCAAACCGCTTTGCTTGTCTCGATCGGGTGCCGTCATGTGTTCAATCACTCCTCGGTCGTTCAGGTGCACCATTTCCACGGCGCGAGACATCTTCATCACCCTGAATTAACCCCTCCCCTTCATCAGCAAGGCTGGTCCCATTGGCCCTTTATGTCAATCTCATTACAGGGCCGGAACAGGCAAAAAAAAGAAATTTGACCGCAGCCGACACAATAAGGCCCGGAGGTTATTTCATCCGTCAAAGACTTGCTTTAGAGCGGTGACAGGCTTCAACGGCCGCAACCACAGACCGAGGTTTTTAGATGACGTCTTCCGAAAGCGAAACTCAGGCGCGGCTGCTCGCACAGGCTCTGCCTTTCATGCAGAAATACGAGAACAAGACCATCGTGGTGAAATATGGCGGCCACGCCATGGGCGATTCCACGCTTGGCAAGGCATTCGCGGAAGACATCGCCTTGTTGAAGCAGTCGGGAATCAACCCCATCGTCGTGCATGGCGGCGGCCCGCAGATCGGCGCCATGCTGAGCAAGATGGGCATTGAGTCAAAATTCGAGGGCGGCCTGCGCGTCACCGACGCCAAGACGGTCGAGATCGTTGAAATGGTTCTGGCCGGCTCGATCAACAAGGAAATCGTCGCCCTCATAAACCAGACAGGCGAATGGGCCATCGGCCTGTGCGGCAAGGATGGCAACATGGTCTTCGCCGAGAAGGCGAAAAAGACCGTGATCGACCCCGACAGCAACATCGAGCGCGTGCTCGACCTCGGCTTCGTCGGCGAAGTCGTGGAAGTCGACCGCACACTGCTCGACCTGCTCGCTAAATCGGAAATGATTCCGGTCATCGCACCGGTCGCCCCTGGCCGCGATGGCGCGACATACAACATCAATGCCGATACCTTCGCCGGCGCGATTGCGGGTGCACTTCACGCTTCGCGTCTGCTGTTCCTCACCGACGTTCCCGGCGTTCTCGACAAGAACAAGGAACTCATCAAGGAGCTCACCGTCTCGCAGGCACGCGCCCTCATCAAGGACGGCACGATTTCCGGCGGCATGATCCCGAAGGTCGAGACCTGCATCGACGCCATCAAAGCTGGTGTTCAGGGCGTGGTGATCCTCAACGGCAAGACGCCACATTCGGTGCTTCTGGAAATCTTTACCGAAGGCGCCGGCACGCTCATCGTGCCCTGATGTGCTTCAGGGTGGCGGACGGAAAACCTGTCCGCCACATCAGGCATTCACCCGAATGCCAGGAGCGACAGCACACCGACCACAATCAGCAGGCAGCCGGACAGTTCAAGCTGGTTGATCTTCTCCTTGAAGAAAAGCACGGTCGAAGCGAAGGCGAACAGCATCTCCACCTGCGCCAGTGCCTTCACCACGGCGGCCTGCTGCAGGGTCATTGCCGTGAACCAGCCGAACGAGGCCGTGGCGCCCACGAAACCTACCGCAAGCGACGGTTTCCACACCCTGGCGATGCGCCGCAGTTCTTCCCTCTCCCGCCAGATGATCCACAGGAACATCGATACCGTCTGCATGACGATGACGATGACGAGGGTGAAGCCCGCCTGCATCATCGCATCCGGGGCAGGCAGGCTTGGTGCTAGCGCCAGCGATGCCGACCGATAGGCAACAGACGACAGTCCGAAGAACGCACCCGAGGCGAGGCCGATACCCGCCGTTCGGCTGAAGATCGAGGTGAGGAAGGAAGCGGGCGTTACTTCCGTGCGCGCCACGGAAATCAGCATGACGCCGGCGACCGAAATCGCTATCGCCGCCAATGTACCGCCCGTGACGCTCTCGCCTATGAAAATGAGAGCAAACAGCGCCGCCTGTGCCGGCTCCGTGCGGGAATAGGCCGTGCCGACAGCGAAATTGCGGAAAGAGAACAGGTGCACCAGAAGGAATGTGGCGGCGATCTGCGCCATGGCCCCGACCGTTGCCCACACGGCGAAGGCCATGTTCGGCACCGGCAGCGAACGGCCAAGCCCAAGATGCAGGAATGCAAGATAAGCGAGAGCGAAGGGCATGCCGAACACGAAGCGCACAAACGTTGCACCCGTGGTGCCCATCATGCCCTTGAGGTGTTTTTGCAAAGTTGAGCGCAGGTTCTGCAAAAACGCGCTTGCGAAAGTAATGCCTATCCAGAGTTCCATGGCTTTGGCGGTATCATGCGCGCGAGGCCGCAGCCAAGCCCGAATTTCTGATCAATCGTCCTCTTTTCGATTTTCTTCCGCATTCGAAACAGGCATAAAGCTGCCCATGGACACAAAGCCGAAAAACCTGCCAGACGCCGCCGATTTCGCCCATGTCAGCGAATGGGTCTTCGATCTCGACAACACGCTCTATCCGCATCACGTCAATCTGTTTTCCCAGATCGACCGCAACATGACGGCCTATGTGGCGGAGCTTCTGAAGCTCGACCCCGACGAAGCGCGCGCCTTGCAGAAGCGTTATTATCACGACCACGGCACGACACTGCAGGGCCTGATGATCCATTACGGCATCAGCCCGGACGAGTTTCTGGAACGCGCTCATGCAATCGACTACTCGGCGCTGAAACCGCATCCGGAACTGGGTGAGGCCATCAAGGCTTTGCCGGGTCGGAAGTTCATCCTCACCAATGGCAGCGTCAAGCATGCGCAGGCTGCCGCCGGAGCGCTCGGCATTCTCGATCAGTTCGAGGATATTTTCGATATCGTCGCCGCGGGTTATTTGCCGAAACCTGCCAGCGCTACCTACGAGAAGTTTGCAGCACTTGCAAAACTCGATACGAAAAAGGCTGCGATGTTCGAGGATTTGCCGCGCAATCTCGCGGCCCCGAAAGCGCTGGGCATGAAGACCGTGCTACTCGTGCCATCAAATCTTGAGGGCGTCATCATGGAACGCTGGGAAATCCCTGATGTGACGGATGAGCATATCGACTACGTTACCGACGATCTGACCGGGTTCCTGACAAAAACCATCGCCCGCTGAGTAGCGAACATTACCGAAGCTTCATGCACCTTACGGATGTTTAAGTGGTGGGCCTTGCTGGACGTCACTATCTTTTCTTCAGGGACAGCAAAGAAAGGTAATGACGATGACCACACGCAAAATCGCCCTGTCTGCTCTTGGCGCAGCCCTTGTGCTCAGCACGGCCGCAACGGCCAGTTTCGCCGCACCTGGTAAAGGCCATAAGGATCGCATGCCGATCCGCCAGGAGGCTGCCTTCGTTCACCTGCTGAAGGTGGCCGACACGAACAAGGATGGCAAGATTTCCAAGGAGGAATTCACCGCCCGTCAGGATGCCCTGTTCGCTGAGATCGACAAGGACAAGGACGGCTCGATCACGCCAAAGGAAATGCGCGAATATCGTCAGGCAAAGATGGAGGCCTTCCGGGCCGCTCACCCGCGCCCCGAGCGGGAAGAGGCCAAGGCGGATGAAGCCAAAGCCCCTGAGGGCAAGCGTGCCGAGCGTGACCATGGTGGTCGTTTCGGCCATCAGGGCTGGGGCAAGCACGGCGGTAAAGGTGGCGGCTTCGCGCTGATCCGCTGGGCCGATACTGACGAGAACGGCCAGGTCAGCAAGGCCGAATTCGCCGCCGCCGGAGAAAAGATGTTCGAACGACTGGACAAGAACAAGGACGGCGTCATCTCCATCGACGACATGCCGGACCGGCCGTTCCTCTAAGCCAAAAAAGCAGAAAGCCCGCTCAACCGGCGGGCTTTTTCTTAATGCAGGCTGACGGTTTTAAGATCGTCTTCCGCCGCCTTGAAGAAGGTGCTCGAACGATTGTCTGTCAGGAGAATTGGCGTTCCGTCCGCGCCGAACAATGCCCAAAGGTCCAATTGCGGATCGAGATCGGGCGCCTCCGGGAAACAGCGGCTGACGTCTTCCGCTCGGATCTTGCGGATATATCCCACTTCTCCTTCGCCGATATGGGCGAGCTGGGATTGGGTGAGACGCGCATGCGCTTCTTTCAAAAGCATATTTCAGCCTCCTTCTTCACGCCGAGCGATTCATGTCCGATTCCGGCGTTCATGGTCTACTCTGAGACGGAAATATTAATTTTCTTTACCACGTTTGAAATTTCGGGCCGGACCAGATCGATGGAAAGAAGGCCGTTGCGCAGGCGCGCCTCCCTGACTTGCATGCCATCGGCAAGCACGAAGACCCGCTGGAACTGGCGTGCCGCGATGCCTCGATAGAGAAAATCGCGCTTCTCCTGTTCCTGCTGGCGTCCGCGAATGACGAGCTGATTATCAGCCGTCGTCACGTCGAGATCATCCTCGGAGAACCCCGCCACGGCAATGGTGATGCGCAGGCGTTCCGGTACGTCATCGCTGCCGGGCAGGCGCTCAATATTGTAGGGAGGATAGCCGTCATTGGCCTTCGCCATGCGCTCCAGCGTCTTTTCCATGGCATCGAAACCCAGCAAAAGCGGGTGGGTGAATGGCGTCATGCGGCTCATATCTGTTCTGTCCTTGCAACCAAGCGACGTTTAGCGGCCCCGCTTCCGGCAACCTTGCCGGTCAATCGCACCGGCCCTTGCAATATGGGAAGCCGAACCGCGATGCGCAAGTCAAAGTGACCGGTGCGCGGCGGCAGGAATGAGGCTTGACAAGTGAGCACCCGCGGCTCGAAAAAAGCGCTCATCTCAACGGCGGGCAAGACATGGCAGAACGCAGAAAAATCATTATCGACACCGATCCGGGACAGGACGACGCAGCCGCGATCATGCTGGCTTTCGGCAGCCCGGAAGACATCGAAATTCTGGGGTTGTGCGCAGTTGCCGGCAATGTTCCCCTGAAGCTGACAAGCCGTAACATTCGCATCATCTGCGAATTGTGCGGTCGCACCGACATTCCCGTTTACGAGGGCGCCGAAAAGCCGCTGGTGCGCAGGCCCATCACCGCCGAACATGTTCACGGCAGTACAGGTCTCAACGGCCCGGTTCTCGACGAACCGACCATGGAGGCAGAAAAGCAGCACGCGGTCGATTTCATCATCGAGACGGTGATGCGGGAGCCTGAGGGCACCGTTACCCTCTGCACCCTCGGGGCCTTGACCAACGTGGCGCTGGCGCTCCTGAAGGCGCCGGAGATCGCCGATCGCGTCAAAGAACTGGTAATGATGGGCGGCGGCTTCTTCGAGGGCGGCAACATCACGCCCGCGGCGGAATTCAACATCTATGTGGATCCGCAGGCTGCCGACATCGTCTTCCGCTCCGGCATGCCCATCGTCATGATGCCGCTCGATGTCACGCATCAGTTGCTGACGACCAAGGCACGCGTCAATCGCATTCGGGAGATCGGCACGAGGCCGGCGATCGCCATGGCGGAAATGCTGGAATTCTTCGAGCGGTTCGACATCGAGAAGTACGGTTCGGATGGCGGTCCGCTGCATGACCCAAGCGTTATTGCCTATCTCATCAAGCCCGAACTGTTCGAGGGCCGCGAATGCAATGTCGAGATCGAGGTCCATTCCGAACTGACCATGGGCATGACCGTGGTGGACTGGTGGCGCGTGACTGATCGTCCCGCCAATGCCCGCGTGATGCGAAAGGTGGATGCGGATGGTTTCTTCGAGTTGCTGACGGAGCGTTTCGCGCGTCTTTGACGGACGCTGATAATAAAAAAAGGCCGCTGGCGATACCAGCGGCCCTTTATATTTCAAACGGAAAACCGCATCAGAATTCCGTCCAGTCATCCTGAGCCAGCGCATTTGCGCCGCTGGTTCTAGGACGCGCGCGGGGCGCAGCTGGACGGGCGGACGTCGGGGCGGCAGCAGCGGGAGCGCGCATGGCCGCAGCGGCGGCACGCAATTGCTGGCTGGGCTGACCGCCGGAAACTACGAAACCGGCGACAAGCGATTTGAGCGTTTCGGCCTCGCTGTTGAGCGTCACGCTGGCAGCAGTGGTTTCCTCCACCATCGCCGCATTTTGCTGGGTGACCTGATCCATCTGCGTAACGGCGGAGTTGATTTCCTTCAGGCCCACCGCCTGCTCACTGGCTGAGGCCGAAATTTGCCGTATAAGCTGGTTGATCTGCAGAACCTGATCGGCGATCTTTTTCATCGTGTCGCCGGCCTTGCCGACCAGCTGAACACCCTCGCCCACCTGCGTGGCCGAGGTATTGATCAGACCCTTGATCTCCTTGGCAGCAGTTGCAGAGCGCTGCGCGAGTTCGCGCACTTCCTGTGCGACAACGGCAAAGCCCTTGCCGGCATCACCCGCGCGGGCCGCTTCCACCCCGGCATTCAGCGCCAGAAGATTGGTCTGGAAGGCGATCTCGTCGATGACGCCGATGATGCGAGAGATTTCCGCCGAAGATTGCGCAATGCCCTGCATGGAGTTCACGGCCTGCTGCACGACCTCGCCAGACTTGCCTGCGTCTTCACAGGCATGGCTGACGGCACCGGCCGCCTCTGCGGCGTTTTCGGCGCTGGAATTGACCTGGGCGGTCAGCTCGTTAAGCGCAGCGGCAGTTTCTTCAAGGCTGGCGGCCTGCTGTTCCGTGCGATGCGAGAGATCGCTGGCGGCGCGGGTGATCTCACCGGTGCCATTGCCGATGCTGACGACGGTTGCGTTGACGGTGGAAACCGTTTCCTCGAGGCTGGCAAGCGCCGAGTTGAAGTCCTCGCGCAGCTTTGCATACTCACCCGGGAACTCGTCCTGAATGCGGTAGGTCAGATTGCCCTGCGACAGGGCATTCAGGCCGGAACCGAGAACGCTGACAATGTGCTGCTGCATACGGCTGTTTTCATTGCGCTCGAATTCAGAGCGCTGGCGCTCCGTCTCGGCGTGACCACGCTGGGCGTCGGCTTCGGCCTCCATCTCACGGATGCCGGCAAGCTTGGCGCGGAAACCTTCAAGCGCTGTCGCAACCGAACCGGTCTCATCCTGCCGGTCTTGACCGGAGACGGGCACATCGTAGCGACCGTCGCTCAGCGTCCTGACGTCGGTAACCAGCGATGCAAGCGGGTTGCGGACGAAATAACGGACTGCAAAATAAAGCGCTGCAATGACGGCGGCAAGAATGACGATCGCACCGATGATCATCAGATAGGTCTGCTCCTGAACCGGAGCGTTCAAGGCCTGATGGGGAATATCAACAAGGACGACCCAGGTTGCGTTGAGACCCGGAACGGCGAAGGGATAAACGAGACGGTTATACGGCGCGTCGGTATCAAGGCCGAGGTCTTCGATGAGGCCCTGCTTGCCCGAAGCGATCGCGGTCTGGACAGTGGCTGCGCCCTCTCCGTCATAGGCTTTCATGTTCTGCTCGGGCGTCGGCGGCACCAGCCACTGGCCACCCTGGGAGACGAGCGTCACACGGCCGGTCTCGAAAGGATGCAGAGCCTGCAGCTTCTGGGTGAGAGACGCGAGCGAAATATCGACACCCGCCACGCCGATCATCTTGCCATCCGACATGACGGGATAGGCAAGCGAGGTCATGGTGGTCGGCACTTCCGTGCCTTCGGCGAGATAAGGTTGGGTAATCGCTCCCTTGCCGGTCTTGGCGGCCAGCGCATACCACTCCGCTGCGTAATCGTTCTTGAAGGTCGAGAACTGGATATCGCCCTTCTGGGTCTTGGACCAGTAAGGTGCGAAGGCGCCGGTCGCGTTGGTGCCGAGATCGAGCCTGTTGGCGATCTCTGTCGTCTGACCATCGAAAAGACCGAGCTGTTCGCAGAACCAGCTGCCGAATGCAAAAGTATTCTGCTCGACATTGGCCTTGAGGATGTTGACGATGCCAGGGCGATCCATCGACTTCGCCTGATGCGCCCGACCGATGACGCCAGCCATCGAGCGGGCAGCGCTGCCGAGTTCACCGACATCGGCGGCGATGACGTTGGCGATGGCGCGGGCTTCCGTATTGGCCTGATCCATGGTCAACGCGTGCACGCGCTCACTGGTCTGGGAGATGAGGAAAGAATTGGATGCAACGAGAACCGTGGTGATGGCACAGCCGGTTACGAGGATCAGCTTGGTCGCAAGCGACTTCACTTTGAGATTGAACATTTAGGTCCCAATGGAAATCGTCAACCCGAAGGAGCTGACGTCAACGGATGACAATCTCCGTCATGGAGGCCCGTCCGCATGGGACAGTGCGCTGCAGCGCGACAGGGCGAAGTTAGAATATGATTGCTAATTAAGCCCTAATATTACTTCGCCGCGCCATGCATCTTCAGTGTTCGTAGTAGTCGGAGATGATCTTCCAGGCATCGTCCGCCGTTTCGGCAAAGTGCAGGAGATTCATATCCTCGGGAGCGATGGTGCCGAAATCCGCCAAAAACTCGAAATTGACGACGGATCGCCAGAACTTTTCTCCAAAAAGAATGAGAGGGATCGGGGCCATGCGCTTGGTCTGGATCAGCGTCAAGGCTTCAAAAAGCTCATCGAGCGTACCGAAACCGCCGGGGAAAACCACCACGGCCTTTGCCCGCATCAGGAAGTGCATTTTCCGGATCGCGAAGTAGTGGAAATTGAAGCTCAGTTCCGGCGTTACATAAGGGTTGGGCGCCTGCTCGTGCGGCAGGACGATATTGAGGCCGATGGAAGGGCCGCCGGCATCCATGGCGCCTCGGTTACCCGCCTCCATGACGCCGGGGCCGCCGCCGGTGACCACCACATATTCCAGGTGACCGGATTTCGCGCCGTAGTCGGTGCAAAGGCGGGCGAATTTGCGCGCTTCGTCGTAATAAACCGAGGATTGCTCGAGATTGCGCTTCTGCGTTTCATTGCGCGCCGCCCAGGCCTCTCCTCCCGGTTCGGGAATGCGGGCGCCGCCAAACATGACGACGGTGGAATTGATCCCGCGTTCGGTGAGCGCCATTTCCGTCTTCAGAAGTTCCAGCTGCAGCCTGACGGGTCGCAATTCCTCGCGGCAGAGAAAGTCCGTATCCACATAGGCCAGCCGGTAGGACGGGGAGTCCGACTGCGGCGTCTTGACAACGACCTCGGCCTGCTGCTTGTCCACAGCGCTGCGCTTCAACGGGTCCCATACCCCGTCCTTGCGCCGCAATTTGCCGTTTTTCAGTCGTGTCATTTCCATGCCTTTCGTCTGCGGCGCCAAATCACCCAAATCGCATTGACGCCTTTCCAACACTCCCTTAGATCAAATGGCCAAAGCCTTCCAGCGGCACGGAACCCGCCGTGACCACGAACACACGCGACTTTAAGGAATTTTCCATGAGCCTCACGGATCTCTCTTCCCTCGAAACGATCATCGAAACCGCCTTCGACAACCGCGACAGCGTGAATGTATCGACGAAGGGCGAGGTTCGCGACGCCGTGGACACATCTCTTCAACTTCTCGACAGCGGCGAGGCACGCGTTGCTGAAAAGCAGGCGGATGGAAACTGGAAGGTGAACCAGTGGCTGAAAAAGGCCGTGCTTCTCTCCTTCCGTCTCAATGACATGGAAATCGTGACCGGTGGTCCGGGCGAAGCCACCTGGTGGGACAAGGTTCCGTCGAAGTTTGAAAACTGGGGTGAAAACCAGTTCCGCGCCGCCGGTTTCCGCGCGGTGCCAAACGCCGTCGTGCGCCGCTCGGCTTACGTGGCCAAGAACGTCGTGCTGATGCCTTCCTTCGTCAATCTCGGCGCCTATGTTGATGAAGGCACGATGGTCGATACCTGGGCAACGGTCGGCTCCTGCGCGCAGATCGGCAAGAACGTGCATCTCTCCGGCGGCGTCGGTATCGGCGGCGTTCTGGAGCCGCTGCAGGCAGGGCCCACCATCATCGAAGACAATTGCTTCATCGGTGCGCGTTCGGAAGTCGTGGAAGGCTGCATCGTGCGCGAGGGTGCTGTTCTCGGCATGGGCGTCTTCATCGGCAAATCGACCAAGATCGTTGATCGCGCCACCGGCGAGATCACCTATGGCGAAGTCCCGCCCTATTCCGTCGTCGTTGCCGGCACCATGCCGGGCAAACCGTTCCCGAATGGCGAGCCGGGCCCCAGCCTCTATTGCGCCGTGATCGTCAAGCGCGTCGATGAAAAGACCCGCTCCAAGACCGGCATCAACGAGCTTCTGCGCGACTGATATAAAGCTGATACCATGACCACGACCGATCCCGTTGCCAATCTCGCCGCCCTCATCCGTTGCCCTTCGGTGACGCCTGCGGAAGGCGGCGCGCTTACTCTGCTTGACAACCTGCTTTCTCCGCTCGGTTTTGCGGTGGAAAAAATGGTGGCGAGCGAGGCGGGAACACCCGATGTAGAGAACCTCTATGCCCGTCTCGGCAACGAGGGGCCACATCTGATGTTTGCGGGCCATACGGATGTGGTTCCCGTTGGGGATGAGGCCGCGTGGAGTCACCCACCTTTTGCCGCAGAGATTGCCGGTGGCGAAATGTTCGGTCGCGGTGCGGTGGACATGAAGGGCGGTATTGCCTGTTTTGTTGCCGCCATTGCCCGCCATATTGAAAAACACGGCAAGCCGCAGGGCTCCGTCTCCTTCCTGATCACCGGTGACGAGGAAGGCCCATCAATCAACGGCACTTCCAAGCTGCTGGAATGGGCTGCTGCAAAGGGCGAGACGTGGGACGCGTGTGTCGTCGGGGAACCGACCAATCCCGACCAGCTGGGCGACATGATCAAGATCGGCCGCCGGGGATCGCTCTCCGGTCGCATCACGGTCCATGGCGTGCAAGGCCACGCCGCCTATCCGCATCTCGCCGACAACCCAATTCGCGGTCTGCTGCAGTTGACGCATGCGCTGATGCATCCGCCCTTTGATCTCGGCACGGATAATTTCCAGCCTTCCAATCTCGAAGTAACGACCGTCGACACCGGCAACGCCGCCACCAATGTGATCCCGGCGCGGGCGACCGCCTCCTTCAACATCCGTTTCAACGACACATGGACAGCGGAGAGCCTTCGGGCGGAAATCATCCGCCGCCTCGATGCCGCTGCGGCAGACGGCGAGCTTCGCCCTGACCGGACACCGGTAAAGTACGAGATCGTCTGGGCGGACCGACCGGCCCATGTCTTTTTGACCCGGAACAATGCCCTCATTTCGTCGCTGTCAGGCGCGGTGGAGGCCGTGACCGGCAAGGAGCCGAAGCTTTCAACCACCGGCGGCACGTCGGATGCACGCTTCATCAAGGACTATTGCCCTGTCGTGGAGTTCGGCCTTGTCGGGCAGACCATGCACATGGTCGATGAGCGGGTAGCCATTGCCGATCTTGAGACGCTGACGCTTATTTACGAAACCTTTATCGAGCGCTGGTTCGCCCATGCCGACGGCAAGTGAAGTGAGGCTCTATCTGACGGGCCTGTGGCTGTTGCTGCTCGGCGACCATAATGGCGCACGTTACCTGGACCTGACCGAACGCGGCATGTGGCGGTCCTTCTATTCCGTCCTTTGGTGCCTGCCCGCCATGCTGGTTTCCTGGCTGTGGCTGCGGGCAGCGTTTCTCGCCAGCTACCCGCCGGGAACAGGAACGGGGTTCATCTTCTTCTTTCGCCTGGCGATGGTGGAGGCCATTTGCTGGATCGTGCCGCTGCTTTTGATCGGCATGTTGCTCTTTGCCTTTGGCGCACGTGAAAAATTCACGCCTCTCGTCACCACCATGAACTGGCTGTCGCTGCCCTTCTCATACGCCTACGCCGTTCTGATCCTGATTGCGTTCTTCCTGCCACCGTTGCAGGGGCTGATCGCGATTTTGTGGCTGGCGCTGCTTCTGTCGCTGGTCTTTGCCTTTTCACGGATCGTGCGGTTTTTTATCCGCGACCAGTCGCTGCTCGTCTCCGCCATCGTCATGACGCTACTGGTGCCCGGCATGCTTCTGTCGGAAGCGTTGCAGCGCTTTCTCGGTGTCTATCCGGCCTGAGAGAATTAGACGTCAATCCGCATCCTGCATCACCTCGGCTTCGGGGTGGCGGCGCGGCGGAATGACGTCGGGATAATCGACCTGCATGAAATAAAGACCGTCCGGTGGTGCGACCGGGCCACAGGCTTTTCGATCGCGTGCCTCCAGTGCGGCACGCACGTCCTCTGGCGTCATCGTGCCCTCGCCTGCCAGTTTCAGCGTGCCGGCGAAAGAGCGGATCTGGTTATGAAGGAAGCTCTGCGCCGTCGCGCGTATCTCGATGAGATCGCCATTGCGCGTCACATCCAGCCGGTCGAGCGTGCGCACGGGGCTGTTCGCCTGGCAGTGCACGGAGCGGAAGGTGGTGAAATCATGCCGGCCGACGAGCATCTGGGCGGCTTCATGCATGCACTCGTGATCGAGGTCCTTCGACACCCACCACGCCCGCTTGTGCTCCAGCGCCAGCCGGGCTTTGCGGCAGATGATGCGGTAGAGATAGTGCCGACGAAGGGCAGAAAAACGGGCGTCGAAATCCTCAGTCACGGAGGCGGCATCGAGCACGGCCACCGCTTCACCCGCCATGGCGAGATGCGCATTGATGGCATTGCGTAGCTTGTAGGGCTCCCAGTCTCGCGAGAGATCGACATGGACAACCTGCCCAACGGCATGCACGCCGGAATCGGTGCGGCCAGCGCCGCGAATGGAAACGCTCTCGCCGGTCAGCGACCGAACCGCAGCCTCCAGCGCACCCTGAACCGAGGGGCCGTTTTCCTGTCTCTGCCAGCCATAATAGGGCGTACCGTCATATTCGACGGTCATGCGGAAGCGTGGCATCAGCCGAGCCTCGTAGTGGCCGGAACCGGGGTACCGCGCACGAAATCGGCCGCCGACATCGGCTTGCCGCCCGCCTTCTGCAAACGGGTGAGCCGTAGGGCGCCGCTGCCGCAGGCAATGGTGAGAACATCATCCAGTGCGCTGCCTGCCTCGCCCATTCCGCTGGCGAGCTCGGACGCCAGTACCTTGACGCGCTCGGGCTTGCCGCCGATCTCCATCTCCAGCCATGCGCCGGGAAATGGCGAAAGGCCGCGAATATGATTATGCACATCCTGCGCCGGCCTTGAAAAATCGATACGGGTCTCGCTCTTGTCGATTTTTGCCGCGTATAGAACGCCCTCTTCCGCTTGCGGGACGAGGGGCAGGTCATCTGCTTCCAGCTTGTCCATCGCCTGACGCATCAACCGAGCGCCTGTCAGCATCAGGCTGTCATGCAGCTCGCCGGCCGTCATGTTCTCGCCGATCGTGACCTTTGCCGTAAGTGCAACAGGGCCGGTATCGAGACCCTTTTCCATTTTCATGACCATCATGCCGGTTTCGGTGTCACCCGCCATGATCGCCCGCTGGATGGGAGCCGCGCCGCGCCAGCGCGGCAGCAGCGAAGCGTGACCATTGTAACAGCCAAGCCGCGTGCCGGAGAGGACCGCTTCAGGCAGCAGCAGCCCGTAAGCCACGACGACCGCGACATCGGCATTGAAATCCCGAAACTGCTGGCGATCTTCCTCCGCCTTGAAATTCAAGGGTGTCAGTACCGGTAAGCCCAGCAGTTCCGCAGCCTGATGCACCGGCGATTTCTGCAGATCAAGGCCGCGACGGCCGCCTGGACGCGGTGGCTGGGTATAGACGGCAGCAATCTCGTGGCCCGCTTCCACCAGTGCACGCAACGTCGGAACGGAAAAATCCGGCGTGCCCATGAATATGATGCGAAGAGCCATGATTGCCCCCTGCCCTGTCTTCCGCTCCGTCAGCTGTGCGACGGATCAGACTTTTGCGCGGGCTGCTTTCGTAAATTTCTTGATGACCATGTCCCGCTTCAACCGCGAGATATGGTCGATGAACAGAACACCATTCAGGTGATCGATCTCATGCTGCAGGCAGGTTGCCAACAGACCATCCGCCTCGACCGTCTGCTGCTTGCCGTCACGACCGACATATTGCACCGTGAGCGACGCAGGGCGCTCCACCTCGGCATAATAATCGGGAATCGAGAGACAGCCTTCCTCATAGGTGGAAATATCATCCGAAACCTTGAGGATTTCCGGATTGATGAAGACGATCGGGGTCTTTTCTTCGCCTTCACGCGCAACATCGATCACCAGCAACCGGCGCGGCACACCTATCTGGATGGCGGCAAGGCCGATGCCGGGGGCATCATACATCGTTTCCAGCATGTCGTCCGCCAAACGCAGCACCTCGGCATCCACCTTTTCGATGGGCTTCGATTGCTGGCGCAGCACGGGATCGGGCAAAATGATAAGCGGTTTGATGGTCATGGCTTCCCATAACGTATCTCTCGCGCGGAGGAAATAAAAAACACGACGATGAAAACGGCTCGCGGCATCCGTTCTGCCGGACTCATTTCCGCCGCAGGAATGTTCTTGTTTTGATCTTCCGAATCGATCGAAATCTGCTAGATTTAGTCATGAACACAGACTTCTCCGTTCTCCTTCAACCCGCGCTGCGGGCCGGCTCAGTCGATATCAGCTTCGGCGCGCTTCTCGCTGCCGCGATTTTCGGCCTTGTCGTTACATGGCTTGTGACGGCAAACCGGTCGAAGAAAGCTGGGGCCGATGGCGAGATCTCCGACCTGCTCAAAACCCAGTCTGAACTGCATGGCCGGATCGCGGCCATGGCGGAAACGCTTGGCACGCGTCAGACGGAGATGAGCCAGACGCTGAATCAGCGTCTTGATGGCATGTCGCAGCGGCTGGGCGAAACGCTGACGGAGCAGACCCGGTCTACCCATGAAAATCTGAGCCGCCTTCAGGAGCGCCTGGCGGTCATCGATGCCGCACAGGGCAATATTCAGGATCTGGCCAAGGACGTGGTCGGGCTTCAGGCGATACTTTCCAACAAGCAGACACGCGGCGCCTTCGGACAGGCGCGCATGGAGACGTTGATCGCCGACGCCCTGCCGCCGGGTTCCTTCCAGCTGCAGCCGACACTTTCCAACGGTTACCGGCCGGACTGCACGATCAAGATGCCGAACAATGCGCCGCCGCTCGTCATCGATGCCAAGTTTCCGCTGGAAGCCTGGAACGCCATCAAGGCGGACGAGACGCCGGAAACCAAACGCGCGGCCGTGCAGCAGTTCCGCCGGGACATGGAAGTGCATATTCGCGATGTCGCCGAGAAATATCTCATTCGCGGCGAGACACAGGATACCGCCTTCATCTTCGTGCCGTCGGAATCGATTTTCGCCGATATCCACCAGCATTTCGAATATCTAGTGCAGCGCGCCCATCGCGCCCGGGTGGTCATCGTTTCGCCATCGCTGCTGATGCTGTCGGTACAGGTCATCCAGTCCGTGCTCAAAGACCAGCGCATGCGCGAACAGGCGCATCTCATTCAGGGTGAAGTGGCGCTGCTCATGGACGATGTGCGGCGGCTGGACGATCGGACGCGGAAGCTGCAGGCCCATTTCGGGCTGGCGCAGAAGGACGTCGACATGATGCTCATCTCCTCCGACAAGGTACTGGCGCGCGGACAGAAAATCGAGGGGCTCGATTTCTCACCAACGGAAAAAGACGCGCCGCACGGAGAAATCGAGCAGGCCCGGCGCTTTGCCGAAAACCGAGCCGGTGCGGCCAAATTGCGGGTGGTTGACGACGAGTGATCGTCTCGGGCAAAGTCGCCGCCTTGCTTAAATTTCATACGGACCCAGCGCCCCATGATTACTGTTTTCGGCTCCATCAACATGGACCTCGTCGCGACCGCCAAACGTCTGCCCAAGCCCGGTGAAACCGTAACGGGAGAGACATTCTCCACGGCCGCCGGCGGCAAGGGAGCCAATCAGGCGCTGGCCGCACGGCGTGCGGGCGCCACGGTCAAGATGGCGGGCGCTGCGGGTGATGACACCTTTGCCGCTCCAGCACTGACCTTGCTGCGGGACGCGGGAACCGATCTGTCATTGGTCAAAACCGCGCCCGGCCCGACTGGAACGGCGGTTATCCTGATCGGTGAAGGCGGAGAGAACATGATCTCGGTCATTCCCGCTGCGAATGGTGAGGTCTCGGCATCCGACGCGGCAAAGACCATATCCGAAATGGCTGCAAGCGATATTCTCATGCTGCAGTTCGAGATACCGGCACCCGCCATCGAAGCTGCACTGACGGCCGCAAAGGCGAAACGCGTCACCACCGTCATCAACACAGCACCGCTGACCGCGGACGGACCGCGTCTCGCCGGCCTTGCCGATATCGTCATCGCCAATGAAACCGAGTTCGAGCTCCTGATCGGCAAGAATGGCCTCTCCAGCGACCAGCGGGAAAACGAACTCAAGGCCCTTCACGAGAGGACCGGCCAGACTTTGATCGTCACGCTTGGTGCGGATGGCGTGATCGCCATTCGTAATGGCAAGCTCTACAGGGCTTCCGGCCTGAAGATCGAGCCGGTCGATACGGTTGGTGCGGGCGATACCTTCTGCGGATATCTCGCCGCGAGCCTCGATCAGGGAATGGATTTCGAAAGGGCTCTGAAGCGCGCCGCGGTTGCGGGCTCGCTCGCCTGCACGCGTGCCGGCGCGCAGCCTTCCATTCCGCAGGCAGCGGAAGTTGACGCGGCCCTTTAAGGGGTCTTGCCGTTAGCGCATTTTCCAGACGTGAAACCGCTGCGCACTTTTACTGGAAATGCTTTAGCGACGGATGAAGGTGAGATAGGCCGAGCTGCGGCCTTCTCTTTTCGCCTTGTTCTCGTAACGCGTGCCCGGCCAGTTGGCATAGGGCGTGCGCCAGTCATCAGCGCTTGTCGCCGTCCATTCAAAGCCGCCATGCCGGGCGCAATGCTGCAGCGTCCAGTTGACGTAAGTGTCGATGTCAGACGCAAAGCAGAACTTGCCGCCGGGTTTCAACACACGATGGAAACGGGCGAGATTGACGTCTGACACGAAACGCCGCTTCCAGTGCTTCTTTTTCGGCCATGGATCGGGATAAAGCAGATCGATGTGATCGATCGATGCCTCAGGCAGCCAGTCGAGCAGCTGCGTCGCATCATCGTCGTAAAGGCGGATATTCATCAGTTCACGTTCGCGAACCGTGGCGAGCAGCTTGGCCATGGAATTGACGAAGGGCTCGACACCGATGAAACCCGTCTCGGGATTTTCGACCGCGCGGTGGGCGAGATGTTCGCCACCGCCGAAACCGATCTCAAGACGGATCGATCGCACATCTGCCGGAAAGAGCGCGGCGAGATTTTGCGGTGGCACGCTTTCCAGATCGATTTTCAGCAAAGGCAGCAGATTTTCGATCGTATCGACCTGCTGATTGCGCAGGGGCTTGCCCTTGCGCCTGCCAAAAAACGCTTCCGTCGCGCGCGAACGCCGTTCTTCCGTCATCTCATACTCTCAAGACCAAATAGACTTAACCCGCACAGCACCCCGTGAGGCACTGTGCGGGTTACAAAACTCGGTGACGGTATCTCTCAATCGCCGCCAAATAACAAGCGCGATATCCAGTTGACGCATTTTCCGGACGTAAAACCGCTACGCACTTTTACTGGAAATGCTTAAGCGCTCAAAGCTTCCTTAAGCGGCTTCACCAGATCGAGCTTCTCCCAGGAGAAGGAGCCGTCGCGGCCAGCCTTGCGGCCGAAGTGGCCGTAGGAAGACGTCTTGGCGTAGATCGGCTTGTTGAGATCGAGATGACGGCGAATGCCCGATGGCGAAAGGTCCATGACCTTGCGGATCGCGGCCTCGACCTGATCTTCGCTGACCTTGCCGGTGCCATGCAGATCGACATAGATCGACAGCGGCTGCGCAATGCCGATTGCATAGGAAATCTGAATGGTGCAGCGCTCGGCGAGGCCGGCAGCCACGACGTTCTTCGCAAGGTAGCGGGCGGCATAGGCGGCGGAACGGTCGACCTTGGTCGTGTCCTTGCCCGAGAATGCGCCACCACCGTGCGGGGCAGCACCGCCATAGGTGTCAACGATGATCTTGCGGCCGGTCAGGCCGGCATCACCATCGGGACCGCCGATGACGAACTTGCCGGTCGGGTTGATATACCACTGGCAATCGTCGGCGATCTTCAGGTCGCCAAGCGCTTCGCGGATATAGGGTTCGACAACAGCGCGAACCTTCTTCGAATCCCAGCTTGCATCGAGATGCTGCGTGGACAGCACGATGGAGACGGCTTCGGAAGCCTTGCCGTCGACGTAACGAACCGTCACCTGGCTCTTGGCGTCGGGGCCGAGCTTGGCCGCCTCGCCTTCGCCGCTTTTACGGGCGGTGGCGAGCAGCTGCAGGATACGGTGGGAATAATAGATCGGCGCCGGCATGAGGTCAGGCGTTTCCTTGCAGGCGTAACCGAACATGATGCCCTGGTCGCCGGCACCCTCGTCGCCCTGCTTGTCGGAAGCGTTGTCCACACCCTGCGCGATATCAGCCGACTGCGGATGCAGGAGAACGTCGATCTTGGCGGTCTTCCAGTGGAAACCATCCTGCTCGTAGCCAATATCGCGGATAGCCTTGCGGGCGGCGGATTTGAACTTCGAGGGATTGATAACCGGATGGCCGGCTGCGTCCTTGAGGACCTTGCCGTCCTTGTCCTTCTTCAGCAGCGTATCGGGAACCCGAACCTCACCCGCAATCACGACGCGGTTGGTCGTTGCAAGCGTTTCGCAGGCGATGCGCACGGTCCACGGGTCCACGCCCGTCTTGGCCGCTTCACGGTAAATGAGATCCACGATTTCATCGGAAATACGATCACAAACCTTGTCCGGATGACCCTCGGCCACGGACTCGCTGGTGAACAGATAATTGGCACGCATGCGGGATTCCCCTGAAAGAACGGTCTTCGAGTTTGTTAGTCATTTCGGCCGCGAAAAACAAGGACACAACCACATAAATATATCTTTATGTGAGAATTCCTTTCTAATCTGGCACAAAAAAACGGTCCCTGCGGACCGTTGAGTGCCCGGCATCCCGTGCCGGAAATTTTCTGCGCTGCAGGGGCCAGGCCCTACTCGGCATCGCCCTCGGCGGCGAGCGCCTTGACGAGATCGACCAGACGGCGACGGACCTTCGGGTCGGCGATCTTCACGAAGGCGCGGTTCAACTGCAAACCTTCCGCCGAAGACAGGAAGTCGACGACGTAATTGGAGCTCGAGGCTTCCGCCATGCCGGATGTACCGCCAGCCTGATCGCCGGGTGCATCTTCGAAAAAAAAGGAAACCGGTACATTGAGGATCGCCGAGATATTCTGCAGGCGGCTGGCGCCAACACGGTTCGTGCCCTTTTCGTACTTCTGAATTTGCTGAAAGGTAATTCCGAGACTTTCACCCAGTTTTTCCTGGCTCATGCCGAGCATGGTTCTGCGAAGACGAATTCGGCTTCCGACATGAATGTCGATGGGGTTAGGCTTTTTCTTATTTTCGGTCATCATGCGGTCCTGACACTCGGATGGGTTGATATCTCGCTTCATTACTATTCGAAGAAATGAGCCGGTATTTCGACAGCAGCTAAACTTGTTTTACGACTGACGTATTCACTATGCAATTGCAGGAGTTCCCGGTCAATTCTGGCGCCGGGCAAAACTCCAGGCAGGAAATACCGCAGCGATCATCATCACGGAAAAAATCAACCAGAAATACGTCCGATGTGTGTCGTAAGTAAATGCGTCGTTTGACCCACCACTCAAAGTGGCGTCAACAATGCCCACCCGACCGTAATCCAATCCGGCAATAATGCGGCCATAAGGGTCTATAACCGCCGAGATACCCGTATTGGCACCGCGAATCACCGGCACACCCGTCTCAACCGCCCGCACTCTGGCCTGAAGAAAGTGCTGATACGGCCCAGGCGTATCACCAAACCAGCCGTCATTCGTCACATTGAGGATCGCCGCCGAGCCAGCGAGAGCCGGCGTCATCTCACCGGGAAAAATGATCTCGTAACAGATCAGCGGATAAAAGGTCTTTCCGGATGGAAGCGTCAGGGGCGTGCGCGAAGAGGCTGCTGAAAAGCCCCCGGGCAGGGCGATGACATTATCAATGCCAAACTCCCGCAGGATACCCTCGAAGGGAACATATTCTCCAAAGGGGGTCAGATGGACCTTGTCCGTCGCGCCGATGATTTCTCCCTGACTGTCGATGGCGTAGACCGAGTTATAATAACGCGGCGGCCTGCCAGCACCCGCATCTTCCATCCTGACGGCTCCGGTGAAGAGCACCTGCCCGTCTTGCAGCGTCTTTGCGATCTCGGCCAGCGCGTCAGGATTTTGCGTCAGGATGAACGGCACCGAGGTTTCGGGCCAGACAATGATGTCGGGGCGCTTTTTGCCTTCGCCAGGAGGCAGGGCTGTCAGCCGCAGATGCTCGCCGAAAATCTCGGCGCGGTCATCATTCAGCATCTTGCGAGACTGATCGATGGACGGTTGGACAATTCTGACTGTCACCGCATCTGCCGGTGTCTCCGCGGGTGTCTGGAGGCGGTAGAAGCCATAACCCACATGGCTGGCCAACAGCAGCGCCGCCAGGGAAAGGCCGGGCCACATGCCTTTTCTCGTGGCGATGAGCGCGGGGGAGGCGAAGGTGAAAACGGCAAGCGTGGTCACACCAAAAAGACCGATCAGATGCGCCGACTGCATCATGACCGGGATCGGCATGATGCCGTAACCTATGGCGTTCCACGGAAAGCCCGTCGCCAGGAAACTGCGCAGCCATTCCGTAAATCCGAATGCGGCGGCAAGGGCGGCGATCCGGCCTAGACCGTTCGACCACACAAGATTGGCCGCAGCAACCGCGAAACCGTAAAACAGCGCCAGAAAGGCCGGAAGCCCAAGGATGGCAAGCGGCAGCGCCCAGGCAAATTCATCCGCTTCAAGCAGAAGCGCGTTGCCCAGCCACCACAGGCCAGCCACGAAATAACCGAGACCGAAACACCAGCCTATACCAAAAGCGGGAAGGATGCGGCTGAAGAGGCCGCCGCCCGGCTTGCCGGTGCAGCCATCCACCAGCCAGACCAACAGGGTGAAAGACAGGAAAAGCGCTGCGAAGAAACCGAATGGAGGCAGGGCGAGCGCTCCGACCGCGCCTGCAGCAATCGCCATCACTGCGCGGCTCATGCCGCCGGCCAGCATCACCCTGCCTGCAAGACGCTCCATGCCATCTCCGTATCATGCGCATCCGGAAACCCGCTCCAGGCAAGCCATTCCGCGAAATTTCCCTTTCTTTCGACGTAAAGGAAAAAAGATTCGCCGTCCACATCAGGCAGGGCAGATGGAGCGGGATCTCATACCCGGGTAGTCGAACCCGCAGAATCCGGAAGATCAAACGGCGGGATCGACGGGGGCTACCCGTCTATCCTTTCAGTCCACGTTCTGCTGATGGGCGATCAACCGCGTCTCCGGCGGCGGCAATGCAATCACCTCACCGGCATCGCCGGGGGCGCGGTCGTCTTCTCCTTCGGAGCCGTGATCGCGTACGATACGGACACCCTTGATACGCCTCGTATCCGCATCGAGGATCTGAAACTCGAAACCGGGCACGGCGCGAACGACCTCGCCCTTGGCGGGAATACGGCCCAGCGCGAAGAAGATGAGTCCACCGAGCGTATCGATTTCTTCCAGATGTTCGCGCACGTCGAATTCCGGACCGATAGCCTCGGCAAGTTCGGTGAGTTCCGCGCGGGCATCCGCCACGAGCACATCGGCAGAAAGACGCGAGAACATCGCCTCGTCCTTGTCGTGCTCGTCGTCGATGTCCCCAACCACCATCTCGACGATGTCTTCATGGCTGACAAGACCGTCGGTACCGCCATATTCATCGATCACCACGGCGAGCTGGGTTCTCTGGGCCTGCATGGTCTTCAGAAGATCGGAGGCCAACATGGACGGCGGCGCGAAAAGAATCTTGCGCACCAGCCCGGCGTCGGCAACCGTCTTTTCCAGATCGACCCGCGCCAGATCGAAATTCGGCCGCGGCGACCGCGGCGCCTTCACTTCACCGTAAGCGACGCCACGCGATCCCACCCGGCGCTTGTTGCGAGCCTGTTTGGCAACATAGGCAAGCAGATCGCGGATATGGATCATCCCCTTGGGGTCGTCCAGCGTCTCTTCATAAACCGGCATGCGGGAACGTCCGGTTTCCTCAAACAGGATCAGCGCGTCACCGATCGTCATATTCTGATCGAGACCGTCAATATCCACCCGAGGGATCATGATATCTTCGACCCTGATCTCACGGAAACGGAGGATGTTGTGTAGCATCGCCCGTTCTTCGGGCGTAAAAGCGGCGCCTATTTCAGTGTCGTCCATCAGCGCATCGGTCAGATCCTCGCGCAGGCGCTCACCCTGAGACGGTTTCAGCAACCGCGCGATGCGCGACCAGATGGTCGATCTCGGTTTGGCATTGTAGTCCTGACGTAAGTGACTACTGCCCTCCTCCGAAGAGGACTGCTCGCCGTTTTCTCTGCCCTCATTGGCAGGTCGTGCAGAATGTTCGTTCATGGCTCCAGACAATATTTAAAGCGGTTCTTGACCCGCATAGGGATCAGATAGGCCAAGCACCGCCAAAATGCGAGTCTCAAGCGACTCCATTTCTTCCGCTTCTTCCTCGTCCATGTGGTCATAACCAAACAAATGCAGGAACCCATGAACGAGAAGATGGGTCAGATGATCCTCGAAACTCTTCTCAAGTTCAAGGGCCTCTCGCTCTACCGTTTCTCTCGCGACGACGATATCGCCCAGCATAGGGCCGGGCATTCCGCCCGGCTCCAGCGGAAAAGCAGGGAAAGACAAGACGTTGGTCGCCTTGTCCTTGTCACGCCACTCGGCATTGATTTCCCGGATATTTTCATCGTCGGTGAAGACCAGCGAGAGCTCGACCGGCATTTTCGGGAAGGGTTGATCCTCTTCCCGCTTCAGAAAATCGACCGCCGCATCCAGCGTCTTTGACGCAAAGGCAGACAGGTCCTCTTCCGAGGACCAGCCTTCGGCCTCGACGCTGATTTGAATATCCAGAGCTGTCATTGTCTTTTCGTCAGTCGCCCTTCAGCAGGCTCTCATCCGGCACAGCCGTATGGGATTCATAGGCCCGGACAATGCGCGCCACCATCGGGTGACGGACAACGTCCACATCCTTGAACCGCACAACGGACACGCCTTCCACATCCGTGAGGATCTGCAGGGCTTCCACGAGGCCAGACTTCACGCCGCGCGGCAAGTCCACCTGGCTCGGGTCGCCGGTCACAATCATGCGACCGTTTTCGCCAAGGCGCGTCAGGAACATTTTCATCTGCATCGTCGTCGTGTTCTGGGCTTCGTCCAGAATGACGGCGGCATTGGCAAGCGTGCGGCCGCGCATGAAAGCCAGAGGTGCAATTTCGATGACGCCCGCCTGAATGGCGCGCTCCACCTTGTCTCCGGGCATCATGTCATACAGCGCGTCATAAAGCGGGCGGAGATAGGGATCGACCTTCTCCTTCATGTCACCAGGCAGGAAGCCCAGGCGCTCACCCGCTTCAACGGCGGGACGCGAAAGGATGATGCGATCGACCGCGCCACGCTCCAGAAGCTGCGCGGCATGCGCCACGGCCAGATAGGTCTTGCCCGTGCCGGCGGGGCCAACACCGAAAACGAGCTCGGATTGTTCCAAGGCGCGCATATAGACGTCCTGCGTGGGCGTCCGCGCCGAAATGGTTTTCTTGCGCGTGGAAATCTGCGCCATGGAAATCTTCGCCTTGCGCTCCATGGTCGGCAGCGTCAGCTGGTCGTCCGCTGCGACGGCCATGCGGATCGCCCCCTCGACGTCAGAAAGCTCGACGGCGCCACCCTTCAGCAAACGCTCGTAAAGGAAATCAAGCGCGCGGCGGGCCTGATTGGTGGAGACCACATCGCCGGTGATGGCGACTGAATTTCCACGGGGACGAGCGTCGATATTGAGGCGCTGCTCCAGAAGCTTCAGGTTCTGATCGAACTGACCGAATAGCTCTCCTGCTATCCTGTTATTCTCGAACGTGAGGACGAAGTGATTGGCGTCGGTCGCGGCTTGGCGTGGCTGGCGCGATGAATTTGATACCAATTCGTGTGCGTTCAAGCGGTCAGGCTCCTGTCCCAATCAGTGTCGGCTCCCCACTCTAACTCTCTGCCACCTCGGCAAACAAGCTGTTTGGACCCGTTGCGGTGATTCGTACATTAACAATGTCACCGATTTTCAAAGTCTTTGCATCAAGATTCACGGATTGCAGCCACGGAGAACGACCTATCAACTGCTCAGTCATGCGGCCGGGCTTTTCCAGCAGCACATCCATGGTCTTTCCGACCAGCGATTCGGCAAATTCCTTCTGTTGCCGCAGCAAGAGAGCCTGCAATCTTTCCAGCCGCTCGGCCTTCACGTCTTCTGCAACCTGGTCCGTGAGGTCGGCCCCCGGCGTGCCGGGACGGGTGGAGTATTTGAACGAGAAGGCCTGCGCGTACTTCACGGTTTCGACCATCGCCATCGTATCTTCGAAATCGCGATCCGTCTCGCCGGGGAAACCGACAATAAAGTCTCCAGACATGGCAATATCAGGGCGGGCGGCGCGGATTTTTTCAATAAGCTGGATATATTCCTCGCCCGTATGGCGACGGTTCATCGCTTTCAGAATTCGGTCCGAACCGGACTGAACCGGCAGATGCAGATAGGGCATCAGGATGCGCAGGTCGCGATGGGCGCCGATCAGGCGATCGTCCATGTCGCGCGGATGGCTGGTAGTGTAGCGAAGCCTCGCAAGGCCCGGAATTTCCGCCAGCCGGTAAAGCAGTTCGGCAAGGCCCCATTTTTCGCCCTTCGGGCCTTCGCCCTGCCAGGCGTTGACGTTCTGGCCGAGCAGCGTGATCTCACGCACGCCGGCATCGACAAGCTTCATCGCCTCATCAACAATCTGGCGCACGGGACGGGAAACCTCCGAACCGCGCGTATAGGGGACGACACAGAAGGTACAGAACTTGTCGCAACCTTCCTGCACGGTCAAAAAAGCCGTAACACCACGCGTTCGCAGCGTGGATTTCTCGGCAACCGGCAGGTGTTCGAACTTGTCCTCCACCGCGTATTCGGTCTCGATGACGCGCTCGCCTCCACGTACCCGTTTCAGTGCTTCCGGCAGGCGGTGATAGGTCTGCGGGCCGATGACGACATCCACGGCGGGCGCCCGGCGAAGGATTTCCTCGCCTTCCGCCTGCGCCACGCAGCCGGCAACGCCGATCATGAATTCCCGACCCTGCTCTTCGCGCGACTTTTTCATGTCCCGCAGGCGGCCAAGCGCGGAGTAGACCTTTTCCGCCGCCTTTTCGCGAATGTGACAGGTATTCAGCAGAACCAGGTCTGCCTCGCCCATATCCTCCGTCTGGACATAACCGTCCTTCGCCAGCGCATCGCTCATGCGGACGGAATCGTAGACGTTCATCTGACAGCCATAAGTCTTGATGAAGACCTTTCTGCTGTTTGCCCCATCGCGCGCGATGGATGCGGGCTGGCTGTTCGAACCCTCGCGGGCGATCATGGGTGGGGCGTCAAGGCCAAGCGTTTCCTGGGTCATGGCGGCTATCTAGTGTTTTTCACGGCCAGATTAAACAGAAAAATGCCGGAAAAGCTACGATCTCACGAATTCCGCCAGCCGCCGCGCAGGCTGAAGGCCAGCATTGAGCGGATGGAGGCGGCGATATCGGTCGCCAGTCGCTTGCGGTTGTCGGTGCTGTGGAACGGGACGCTGTCACCAAATGTCACGTCGACATCGATGGCGCCCGCTTTGATGATGCCGAGCAGATGCGGCACGAGCGTGATGCTGCCCGGCCAGGCGGCGATGACGCGATGGTAGCGCCCCATCGCCATGCCATGCAGCCGCGTATAGGCGATGGCGACCGGCTGGACATAAACAAGCTTGCCCGGTACCTGTTCTGCGGCGGTGGACGCCGCACCGAAGAGGGAGGATTTAACGGCCAGCATGCGGTTTCCATCCGAGGTGGTTCCTTCGGGAAAGAGGACAACGATCTCGCCATCGGCCATGCGGCTGGCGATCTCGCTCACCTGCATGCCGGTGCTGCGTTTCTGCTCGCGTTGAACGAAGATGCTTTTCTGCAGCCGCGCGAGCCAGCCGAAAACCGGCCAGTCGCGCACCTCGGTCTTGGCGATGAACACCACGTCGGCAATGCTGCCCAAAACGAGGATGTCTTTCCATGAGGCGTGATTGACCGCGAGCATTAAGGGCTTTGCCCGCTCCACTTCCCCGTGGACATGCACGCGTATGCCGAGAACATGGCAGGCGATACGATGCCAGAGGCGGGGAATGCGGCGGCGGAGCCGCCAGTCGAAGGCAAGGCCCAGCAGTTGAAGTGGCAGCAAAACAAGCGTGACGATCAGGAGTACGACCGCAATATAGGCTGTCCGCAGCCACATCATGATGGGAACGCCCGCTTGTTCACCGGCGTCTCAGTGTTCGCCAGGCTTCAATGGCACGCCGTAAAGTTCCAACCGGTGATCCACGAGCCTGAAGCCGTGTTCGCGGGCGATCTTCTCCTGCAGAGCTTCGATCTCGGCCGAGTGAAATTCAATGACGACGCCATTCTTCAGGTCGATCAGGTGATCGTGATGCTCTTCAGGCACAGTCTCGTAGCGTGAACGGCCGTCGCGAAAATCGTGACGCTCGATGATGCCGGCATCCTCGAACAGCTTCACCGTTCTATAGACGGTGGAAATCGAGATGCGCGGGTCCACGGCGGAGGAACGGCGGTAAAGCTCCTCGACATCTGGATGGTCGGCCGATTCCTGAAGGACGCGGGCGATGACACGGCGTTGATCGGTCATCCGCATACCGCGTTCGGCACAAAGCTCCTCCAGCGTTTTCGAAAGGTCTGTCACGTCTTATGGCCTTTTGAGAATTCCGGTTTGCGGCTTTCGCCGAAAAAATGCCTGTCGCAGGGAACTAGCGAAGATCGCGGCGCATGACAAGCGCCGTCGACTTCGTTCCATCCTTGGCGGTGTAATAGGCCTTGCGTTCCGCGACGGTTTTGAACCCGAGCTTCCTGTAAAGACCCAGAGCGGACGCGTTGTTATTATCAACTTCAAGGAACATGGTTTCTGCGCCGCGCATCATCGCCTCGCGGATGGCCGACTGCATCAAACGCCAGCCGAGACCCGCACGTGCGAACTTGTCGGCAACGGCCACGGTCAGGATTTCAGCTTCGCCCGCCACTTCCCTCGCCAGCACGAATCCACCGAGCGGCTTGCTGAAAAAGGCGTTTGTCTGCCGGGCAACGGCACCGAAAACCGATCCCTGCGTCAGCAGTCCCGAAAACTCCCCGTCGTTCCACGGGCGCGGAAAGCGCAGTGAATGCAGTTCCGCAACCGCGGCGCAATCCTCATGCTGCATCGGCACGATCTCGAAATAGGGCTTCCAGCTTAGATATTCGTCAAACATAACAGGAATCGGGAATCAGAAACATGCACTCATGCATGCCGTATCAGGCAACGTCCTGACGTGCCAGCGCAAAACCGGTTTGTGGCCGGGCATCCGGCCCACGCAGATAAAGCGGTGCCGGTTTCGCCTGCCCTTCCGGCTTGCGCGCGCCAGCACGGGCAACGGAGGCAATCGGAAAGTGGTCCGGCCCGGACCCGCTTTCCTCTCCTGCAAACAGCGGCGCGGCGGAGCCGATGACGGAACCATTAAAACCGGAAAGAACACTCTTGGCGTCATCCAGAGACAGAAGCGCCGCCTCGTTGAGTGGTAATCCGTCCATGCCGAATGTCTGGAGATAGGTTTCGCCACGCTTGGCATCCAGACCGACCGCCACTGGCCGGTCGGGGTTTTGCAGCAGATGATGCAGGGCGAGCGTTTCAAGCGTGGTGACGCCGACGGCCTCGACGCCGAGCGACAGGGCGAAACCGCGCGCCGCGGCAACACCGACCCGGATGCCCGTGAAGGACCCGGGGCCGATGGTCACGGCAATACGCCCGACATTCCGCAGCGACAGTTGCGCCTGCTCCAGAGCCCCATCGATCACGGCCATCAGCCTTTCGGCATGGCCCTTGCCAATTGTTTCGCAGACTTCTCCAAGCACCCTGTCTGAGGTGCTGTCATAGATACAGGCGGAACAGTCCACACCTGCGGTGTCGAGTGCGAGAACAATCATGATCTGGCTTTACAGCATTATACCGCTTCGACTTCGCGCACTTCCGGCACGAAATGGCGAAGCAGATTCTGAACACCATGCTTCAGCGTGGCGGTGGAGGATGGGCAGCCCGAGCACGCGCCCTTCATGTTCAGGAACACAGTGCCGTCGCGGAAGCCGCGGAAGGTGATGTCGCCGCCGTCCTGCGCCACGGCGGGACGGACGCGGGTTTCCAGCAGTTCCTTGATGGTGGCGACGATGGTTTCATCACCCTCTTCGAAGAACTCGCCTTCCTCATCCGATACTTCGGCCGCAATGGCAGTGCCCATGATCGGGCGGCCGGACATGAAGTGTTCCATGATCGCGCCCAGAATGGCGGGCTTCAGGTGCTGCCATTCCGCGCCGTCCTTGGTGACGGTGATGAAATCGAAACCGAAATAAACGCCGGTCACACCCGGTATCATGAAGAGGCGCTCTGCCAGCGGCGAAGCTTGGGCCTGCGACGGGTTGAGGAACTCCACCGTTCCGCTTTCGAGCACGACCTTGCCCGGCAAGAACTTCAGCGTTGTCGGGTTCGGCGTGGCTTCCGTCTGAATGAACATCATCTGTCTCCTTCGAGGTCGCCGTTCACGCCCCGCAATTTAGAATTCTTCCAAAAAATACGCCCGGCGAAGCTACACTTCAAGCCCTGACATGATAATTACATTCAAGAAATCGTCAGGCCCTGAATCTCGCCCGAAACCGGATCAGCAGAGAGCGTCGATTTCCTCATCGGACAAAGTATCCGGCAACACGGTGACGGGGATCGGGAAGGCTGCCCCTCGCCCGGCGATGGAGGAAACGAGCGGTCCCGGACCTTCCTTCGTCGATCCCGCCGCCAGAACGAGAATGGCGATATCGCGGTCTTCCTCGATCAGCCCGTGGATCTGCTCGGTGGCGCTGCCTTCGCGGATCACCGCTTCCGGCTCGATGCCGATCGTCTCGCGCACCTTCTGGGCGATCTTGGAAAGCGTGGCTTCCGCCTCCTCGCGCGCCTCGGCCCGCATGATCTGCTCGACGCCAAGCCATTGCTGGAAATCGCCTTCCGGGATCATGTAAAGCAGCACCAGTCCGCCATTAGAGTTCTTGGCGCGACGACCGGCATAGTGCACAGCCCTCTCGCATTCCGGCGTGTCATCGATAACTGCAAGAAACTTGCGCCGATGCCCTTCCAGACGCGACAGCCGTTTTGAAACCATTCTGCACTCCCTAGGTCCGCCGTGATCCGTAAACCGCCCGACGGTTCGGGCGGAGATTATATCAAATCACGACAGGCGCAAACCGCCCGACGCATTCGAGCAGAAGCGACCTGTCAGCGCAGGAAGCCGATGATGTCGCGCACCTCGTTCATGGTCTTTTCGGCAATGGCGCCCGCCCGTTCGCCGCCCTGCTTGAGGATTGCGTCGATGTGGGTCGGGTCATCGAGAAGGCGACGCATCTCATTGTTGACGGGGGCCAGCACATTCACCGCGAGCTCGACCAGGGCCGGCTTGAAAGCCGAGAACTGTTGTCCGCCAAATTCGGAAAGAACGTCGGCCTTTGTCTTGTCGGAAAGCGCGGCATAGATGCCAACGAGGTTGTCGGCCTCGGGGCGACCTTTGAGGCCTTCCACTTCGCTCGGCAGCGCATCAGGATCGGTCTTTGCCTTCTTGATCTTCTTCGAGATGGCATCGACATCATCCATCAGGTTGATGCGCGACAGATCGGACGGGTCGGACTTCGACATCTTCTTGGTGCCGTCCTTCAACGACATCACGCGCGGGGCCGGACCGCCGATCAACGGCTCCACCATCGGGAAATAGGCGTGTACCGGCTCATCGCCGACCGTTATATCGAGCCCGAGGCCCGCCTTGCGGATATGGTCGCTGAAATCGATGTTGAATTTCTGGGCGATGTCGCGGGCGAGTTCCAGATGCTGTTTCTGGTCGTCACCAACAGGAACATGGGTGGCACGATAAACGAGAATGTCGGCAGCCATCAGGCTCGGATACGCAAGGAGGCCGAGCGACACCTGTTCGGCATTCTTGCCGGACTTGTCCTTGAACTGCGTCATCCGCTCCATCCAGCCGATGCGCGCCACGCAGTTGAACACCCAGGCCAGTTCCGCATGCTGCGGCACGGCCGACTGGTTGAAGACGATATGCTTCACCGGATCAATGCCCGAGGCGATGAAGGCGGCCGCGATAGAGCGGGTCTGCGCCTTCAGGTCCGAGTGAACGAGCTGGGCGGTGATGGCGTGCATGTCGACGACGCAATAGATGCAATCATTATCTTCCTGCAGCGCCACGAATTTGCGGATCGCGCCGAGATAATTGCCGAGATGCAGATTGCCGGTCGGCTGGACGCCCGAGAAAACCAGCGGCTTGAATGCGTTCATTGTCGTCCTCGAAAAGGCTTGTGGAGGGCCCCGCCCCGTGATTGGAATTGCACGCGCGCTTATGCACCCGCAGCCCCTCGCAATCAAGCGCTTTCAGGGCCTGTCAGCCGCGCGGCTCCAGAAGATCCCAACGATTTCCATAGGGATCGACAAAGACCGCAACGGAACCGTAAACCTCATGGCGAGGCTGTTCCAGAAAGCGCACGCCGCGGGCAAGCATCGTCTCATAATCGCGTTGGAAATTGTCGGTATGCAGGAAAAATCCGACACGGCCGCCGGTCTGGTTGCCGATGGCAAGGCGCTGCTCTTCACCATCGGCCTCGGCGAGCAGAAGGGCGCCACCGTCAGCGCCCCGCGGCTTGACCACCAGCCACCTCTTGCCGTCGTCCAGTGGCTGATCGGAGAGGCACTCGAAGCCTAGAACATCACAATAAAACGCCTTCGCCCGATCATAATCATCAACCACGAGGGTAACGAGGGTGATGCGGCGGTTTTCAGCAAAGGACATCAGCCAGCCTCCGTCTCGACGTTCTTTTTTCCGCGCTTGCGGACGGCCCGCTTCACCATGCCGATGTCGGCACCTCCAGACACGAAAGCCAGGACGAAATAAACCAGCATGGCGACAAAGACGAGGCCCATGATCGTGCCGGCCCGCACGAAAATGGACGAGGCGGAAGACAGCTCGAAGGTCAGCCACGTCAGCGCATAATGCACAAATACGGCCATCAGTGCCGCGGCCAGGAGCAGGCGCGGGATACGGGTGAGTAGCGGAATATCCAGGTGCCAGTGACCGCGCCACAAAAGCATGCCGAACAGCAGGGCGGCATTCACCCAGCCGGCGGTGATTTCGGCAATGGCAATGCCCGGGCCGCCAAGACGCGGGAAAAGCGTCAGTGCCAGCGAGACGTTCACGACAACCGAAATCGCCGCGAAAATCATTGGCGTGCGGGTATCCTCGCGCGCGAAAAAGCCCGGAATAAAGGCCTTGATGAGCACGAAAGCCGGCAGGCCCAGACCGTAGATGCCAAGAATTTGCGCAACGGTGAAGGTGGCCGAGGGCGAGAAATTGCCGCGCTCGTAAAGGAAACGAACGATGGGTTCGGCCATGACGAGAAGAGCGGCCGCAGCGGGCAGGGTCAGGAACAGCACGAACTCGACCGAGCGGTTCTGCAGGCTTCCGGCCTCCACCATATGGCCGCCGCGCAGCGCCCGCGCCAGTTCCGGCAGGAGCACCGTGGCAACAGCAATGCCGACGACGCCGAGCGGCAGTTGATAGATTCGGTCCGCATAGGCAAGCGAGGATATGACGCCCTCGCCGCCGGAAGCGATGTTGGTGTTGATGAGCAGATTGATCTGGGTAATGCCGCCGGTGATGGCTGCCGGCAGGGCAAGGACCAGAAGACGCTGCACGTTCTTGGTCAGCCGTGGTCTGCGGAAACCAATGCGCATGCCGGCATTGCGCACCGCAATCCAGACGATGGCGAGCTGCACAAGACCTGCCACCATAACGCCCCATGAGAGCGCGTAACCGACCTGGAGCGGATCGTAATTTTTCCACCATGCCAGCGCGAGCACGCCGATGAGAATGATGTTGAGGAAAACGGGAGCAATCGCAGCCGCGAAATAACGGTGCAGAGAGTTCAGCATGCCGCCCATCATCGCCGCCAGCGACATGCAGGCGAGATAGGGGAACATGATGGTGGCAAGGTGGATGGTGTTTTCGAACTTCACCGGGTCATCGACGAAACCGGGAGCAATCACCGTGCGCACGATGAAAGGCATCGACAGTTCCATCAGGATCGTCAAGGCCAGCAGCACCGTGAACAGGACGCCGAAGACCTCTTCCGAAAAGCGCCTTGCGCCTTCCATGCCATTCGCTTCGATTTCCTTGGCGAAAAGCGGCACGAAGGCAGAGTTGAATGCACCCTCGGCGAAAAGCCGCCGGAAGGTATTGGGAAAGCGGAAAGCGGCGTTGAAAGCATCCGCCACCGGCCCGGTGCCGACGGCGGCTGCCATCAGCGTTTCGCGCAGGAAGCCGAAGATGCGGCTGCCGAGCGTGGCTGTGCCGACTGTGGCGAACTTGCCGATGAGACTCATGGGACTTTCAAGCCTTTGCCGTGCGCGCGGCCGGCAGCGCCGCCACGTCTGGATGGGCGATGATGCCGTTTGGCATGCGGTCGCGCAATTCGTCTTCCTGCTCGCTCATGACCGCCTTCAAACGTTGCGCGATGCTGGCCTGCCGGTTGTCGTTCGTCACCTTCTGACCGAAGAGATCAGTGACGTAGAAGGTATCGATGACTTTTTCACCAAATGTCGTGATGCGGGCGGAGTGAATGTCGAGTGACAGGTCGGCGATGACAGCCGTCATGTCGGCCAGAAGCCCCGGCCGGTCGAGGCACTCGACCTCGATGACGGTGAACTTGTTGGACAAGCCATTCGAGATCGTCACCGAAGGCGGAATGGTGAAGGCGCTCTTTTTCTTCCGGCTCTTGGTGCGCGTGGCGATCATTTCCGGCAGGCGCTGCTTGCCGGAGAGAACTTCCTCGATCAGTTTGCCGACATTGTTGCCACGCCGCGTCTCGTCCTCGTCGATCGGAAATTCGCGGTTGATGAGGATCGTATCGAGCGCCCGCCCGTCTGAGGTGGTGAAAATCTGCGCATCGGCAATGTTGGCGCCGGCCGCGGCGCAGGCGCCGGTTATGATCGAAAGCAGGCGCGGATGGTCGGGCGCCAGAACGGTGATTTCCGTGATGGCGTGGAAGGAATGGGTGCGCACCATGGTCGAGAGCGCCTTTTCCTGCTTGTCCGCCTCGCGGATGAAGCGGGTGTGTCGCACCTGATCTTCCAGCGCCACCGTCAGGAGATAAGGCTCGTAATGCAGCTTGGTGTATTTGCGCCGCGCCTTCTGGCCCCAGTCATCAAGGGCGTCGTAGAGCGCCTGCCGGGCAATCTGTGCGCGCTCCTTGCGCGAAACTTCCGAGAAACCGCCGGAGAGAAGCAGTTCCGTCTCATAATAGAGCGAACGTAGCAGCTGTCCCTTCCAGCCATTCCACACACCCGGACCGACAGCCCTGATATCGCAGACGGTCAGGATGAGCAGCATCTTCAGCCGCTCCATGGATTGCACCTTGTCGGCAAAATCGGTGATGGTCTTGCGGTCGTGCAGGTCGCGCGTCTGGGCAACCATGGACATCAGAAGATGCTGCTCGATAAGCCAAACGACGGTTTCGGTCTGCTTGCCGGTGAGACGGAAGCGCTGGCAGAGCTTGCGGGCGACGCGGGCACCGGCGATCGAATGATCTTCCTGCCGGCCCTTGGCGACATCGTGGAGCAGCACCGCCACATAAAGCGCCTCGCGTTCCTCGACGCCGGGCATCAACTGATTGGCGAGCGGATGGGCATCGACAGCCGTTCCCTTATCCACTTCCGACAGCACGCCGACAGAACGAATGAGATGCTCGTCTACCGTATAATGATGATACATGTTGAACTGCATCATCGCGACGATCTTGCCGAATTCGGGGATGAATTTGCCGAGCACGCCGGCCTCGTTCATGCGCCGTAATGTCAGCGCCGGATCGCGCCGCGAGGTGAGGATCGACAGGAAAAGCCGGTTTGCTTCCTCGTTTTCCCGAAGCTCGTCATTGATGAGCGAAAGCGAACGGGTGACCACGCGCAAGGCATCGGGGTGCAGTTCGAGATTGTTGATATCGGCGATATGGAAGAGCCGGATGAGATTGACCGGATCGTTCTTGAACACATCAGGCTTCGCGAGCGCGATGCGCCCCCGGTCCTCGACGAATTCCACCGAGCCAGGGATTTTACGCACGCGATGGGCAAAACGGCTGAGCACGCCGGAAAGGCCCGGCACGTCCTTCGCCTGCCTGTCTTCCAGCCCGGCGCAGACGATGCGGGTCAGATCGCCGACATCCTTCGCCACGAGGAAATAGTGCTTCATGAAGCGCTCGACGGCGGAAAGGCCGGGGCGCGGCTGATAGTTCAGCGCATCGGCAATTTCGCGCTGAATATCGAAGGAAAGGCGTTCTTCCGCCTTGCCGGTGATGAAATGCATCTGGCAACGGACGGCCCAGAGAAAATCATCGGCCTTTTCGAACAGTTTCAGTTCGGATCTCGACAGGACACCGAGCTTCACCAGATCGGCCGTGTCGCGAACGTGATAATAATATTTGGCAATCCAGAACAGCGTGTGCAGGTCACGCAGGCCGCCCTTACCTTCCTTGACGTTCGGCTCCACCAGATAACGCGTATCGCCGGCCTTGCGGTGGCGCTGGTCACGCTCGGCGAGCTTGGCGGCGATGAATTCCGGGCCAGTTCCGGTGACGACTTCTGACTCGAAGCGTTTTTCGAGATCGTCGGTCAGGGATTTCTTGCCGCAGATCGCCCGCACTTCCAAAATAGCGGTGCGGATCGTCATGTCGGATTTGGAAAGCCGAATGCATTCATCCACGGTGCGGGTGGCGTGGCCGACCTTGAAGCCGAGATCCCAGAGGAGATAGAGCACGAACTCCACGGCCTTGTGCATGTCAGGCGTGTTCTTGGTGGGAAGCAGGAACAGGAGGTCGATATCCGATCCCGGCGCCAGCGTGCCGCGTCCATAACCGCCAACCGCGGCGACAGCGATCTGCGGCGCATCTTTCGGATAGACGTATTGGCAAGAGAGATCATAGAGCGTTTCGATCAGCCGATCCTGGAGCCAGGAGATGCGACGGGCGCAATCAATACCGCTGCCATCGGCTTTGAGCAGTTCCCTGGCCTTTTCCCGGCCTTCCGTACTGGCCTTGCGGAAGATCGGCAGTAAATCGGACTTGATATCGGCTATGCGTTTGCCGTCTTCCCTGAAGATGATGTCACAGTCGCGCTTCAGCGCCGATACATCGAGAATGTCGGAAAAATCCAGGTCCTTGATGGCCATCTATGCCGTTATCCATGTCCTGTGGGAAACCCCCACCGCTTGCGTTGGGAGTGTCCTATAAAGAGTTTCAGAGGCTATGGACAGGCACTCTATGCCTTCAAGCCTTGCCAAGTTCTTTCTTCAACGCATAGAGCGCGTCCAATGCCTCACGCGGTGTCATTTCGTCCGGATTGAAGCTTTTCAGGGCTTCCTCCACCTTTGATGATCCTGCCTTGCGCGTTTCCTCGCGGCGAACCGCGATCTGGAACAGCGGCAGGTCATCAATCAGCTGGCTTGCCGGGTTCTTGCGGTCGGCATCTTCGAGCTTCGTCAGCACCTCGCGGGCGCGTTCCACCACCGAAGCCGGCAAGCCCGCAAGCCGTGCGACCTGAATGCCGTAGGAACGATCCGCAGCGCCCGGTCCGACTTCGTGCAGGAAGATGACGTCACCTTCCCACTCCTTCACCCGCATCGTGGCATTGGAAAGGCGGCCAAGTTTTTCCGACAACACCGTCAGCTCATGAAAATGCGTCGCGAAGAGGCCACGGCAGCGATTGACCTCATGCAGGTGCTCCACCGACGCCCAGGCGATGGAAAGTCCGTCGAAGGTCGCCGTGCCCCGGCCGATCTCGTCCAGAATGACCAGCGAGCGGTCCGTCGCCTGATTGAGGATGGCGGCAGTTTCCACCATCTCCACCATGAAGGTCGAGCGGCCACGCGCCAGATCGTCAGACGCGCCGACACGCGAAAACAACCGGTCCACAACGCCGATATGGGCAGCTTCCGCCGGCACGAAGGAACCGATCTGCGCAAGGATGGCGATCAGCGCATTCTGGCGCAGGAAGGTTGATTTACCGCCCATGTTGGGACCGGTGAGCAGCCAGATCGCGCCGTTCTTGCCGCCATTGACCGCCGACAGATCGCAATTGTTGGCGATGAAGGGCCCAGCTGACTGCCGCCTCAGCGCCTGTTCTACAACTGGGTGTCGCCCACCCTTGATCGAAAAGGTCATGGAGGCGTCGACGATCGGCCGACAATAGGCCTGTTCGGTTGCGAGATAGGCCAGGCTCGAGGCGACATCGATGACCGCTAGCGCCAGCGCGCCGGCCTTGATCGCGTCGGCCTGCTGCACCACCGCCTTGACCATCCGTTCGAAGGCTTCCAGCTCCATGGTCAGGGCTTCGGCAGCAGCATTGGCGATGCGGCTTTCGAGATCGGCAAGCTCGGTGGTGGTGAAACGCATGGCACCGGCCATCGTCTGGCGGTGGATGAAGCGGGCCTTCGCCTCGTCGGTCGCCGTCATCACATCGGCATTGCCCGCCGTCACCTCGATGAAATAGCCAAGCACATTGTTATGCTTGATCTTGAGCGACTTGATGCCGGTCTCCTCGGCATATTGCAGCTGCAGCCCGGCGATCACCCGACGCGACTGATCGCGCAGCGCCCGCACCTCATCGAGTTCGGGATTGGCGCCCTCACGCAGGAAGCCGCCATCGCGCTTCAGAAGCGGCAGATCGTCGGCCAGCATCGAGCCGAGCATCGCTTCCAGCCCGCTCGGCAAGGCTTTCAGATCCGCAAGGGCTGAGGCAAGCTCCTCCGGCAACAGCCCCTGATCGAGAATGGCGGCAATTCTCTCGGCCGACGCCAAGCCCTGCCGGATCGCGCCGAGATCGCGCGGGCCGCCGCGCTCCAGCGCAAGGCGGGAAAGCGCGCGCGGCATATCGGCCACCTGCTTCAGCGCATCGCGCAGACCGTCGCAGAGGGAGACATCGTCAATCAAATAAGCAACCGCGTCGAGACGGGCATTGATCCTCTCCGGATCGGTCAAGGGTGACATCAGCCGCTCGGCGAGAAGCCGCGCACCGCCGCCAGTGACCGTTCGGTTCAGCGCATGCAGCAACGAGCCGTCCCTCTCACCCGAGAGCGTCTTTACCAGTTCCAGATTGGCTCGGGTGGCGGGATCGATGAACAACGTGGAGGCAGCGCTTTCGCGTTCCGGCGCGCCGAGCGGCGGGCGCTCGGCAATCTGCGTTTTTTCGACATAGGCAACGGCGGCAGCGGCAGCGGCCATTTCCACGCGCGAAAACGTGCCGAAACCATCGAGCGTCGAGACGTTGAAGTAACGCGCGATCCGCCCTTCAGCCGTAGCGCTGTCGAACAGAATGGCCGGCTGCGGCACCGCCACGCGGCCCAGCATATCGAACACCGGACGCAATTCCTCGTCGTGGAACAGGCTGTCGGCAACGATCAGCTCGCGCGGGTCGATACGCCAGATATCGGCAAGAAGCCGCGTCAGCGTCGTTTCCGCCAGACGGAAGACACCGGTGGAAATATCAATCCAGGCAAGCGCGAACTGTGCCTCCGCACTGCCGCGAATACGAGCAAGCGCCATCAGATAGTTGGATTCCGTTGGCGAAAGCAGCTTTTCTTCGGTGAGCGTGCCAGGCGTGACAAGCCGCACCACATCGCGTTTTACCACGGATTTCGATCCGCGCTTCTTCGCCTCGGCCGGGTCTTCGACCTGCTCGCAGACGGCAACGCGATAGCCGCGCATGATGAGCTTCTGGAGATAATCATCCGCAGCATGGACGGGAACGCCGCACATGGGAATATCGTGACCCATGTGTTGGCCACGTTTCGTCAGCGTGATACCGAGAGCGCGGGAAGCTTCCACCGCATCGTCAAAGAACAATTCGTAAAAATCGCCCATGCGGTAGAACAGCAGCGAACCGGGATTGTTCGCCTTGATTTCGATGTATTGCTCCATCATCGGAGTGGCCGTCGCACGGCTCTCTTCCGAGATCAGGGAAGCGGTTGTCAGAACGTCCGTCAATGGCCTGCCGATGTCATATCGTGTTGCGGAAAAGGAGCGCTGACACTAACGGGAATGGCTACCCCAAGACAACACGCACGGCACCGCTGCCCACAGGAACATCCCCTCCGGCTACGCAGAACCCGCTCAGCCGTTGATACGTTCGGCCTCGCCGCCATAATAGCTGATGTATCGGCCGGCGATCGACGAAACCGGCAGCACCACCAGCACGTCGGTCGTGTTGAAGGCGTGGTCTACCACCGCGCCGGAGCCGAACATGGCGCCGAGGCGCATATAACCCTTGATCAGCGGCGGCATGGCGTTCAGCGCCTTGCGGGCGTTCAGGGCTTCTGCCGGAACGAGGTCCATTTCATGGTAGAGCTCTGGAAGAGCAACCGCCTCCCACTCCCCCTTCGCAAGGCAATTATGGTGCAGGAAAGACAAGGCGAGCGCATGTGCTTCCGGCTGCACACCCGGGAAGGAGGCGCAGCCGATCATGGCGTCCATCCGGTGTTTAACGGCGTAGGACCAGTTGCCCTGCCACAGAAGCTCGACGGTGCGCTTGGTGCGATATTCAGGCAGCACGCAGGAGCGGCCAAGCTCCATGAAGCGCTTGCCTGGGTGGCGCGCAACGAGACCGGCGATGTCGAATTCGCTGGCGGAATAAAAACCATTATTGGCAAGCGCGATTTCCTGGCGCAGCAGGCGATAGGTGCCGACGATCTGATCTTCGCTGTCACCCTCGATCGACTTGTCGAGCACGAGCAGATGGTCACACACACTGTCCCAGGCGTCGAAGTCGCGCTGGCGCCGCATCGCTTCTGCCGGAAGCCTTGCCTTCATCTCCTCGACGAACACCCGGTACCGTACGGACTGCGCAGCATCAATCTCGCGTTCATTTCTGGCAAGCCGGGTTTCCAGCGTGCCGATGCGACCGAAAAGGCCCTCATTGTCCTGAGCTGTCTCCGGACGAGGAGTAATGACAACATTGTTTTCACAAATGTCGTGATTGAGGATTTCGGCAACCATGGGGAATCGCTCCGCCACCAAAGAATTTTCCTGTCATAAATCACTATTTAACGACAGAATAGTGACAAAATGCAGCCAGAGCGAGTCTGTCAATTTACGATAGCGACAGGCGTTTCGCCTCCAGCAGACGACGGATTTCCTCAACCAGCCGTCGCGGGTCGGCAGGTTTCGTCAAAATCGCGCCAACACCAGCCTTCAGCAGGATTTCGGCGGTCGCGTCACTGGTATCGCCGCTGAGCACGATGACAGGAATATTTCTTTCGCCCTGCAGCATATGGAGGAGGTCAGGGAGCGCTTGGAGCCCGTCGCCGCCCGGCATGTTGAGGTCGGAAACTATGAGATCAGGCAAACAGGATACGCCCTGCTCCAGAGATTGCCGCAACGCCGCAAAATCCCCGACGGCGCGGACGATATAGCCGCTTTTTTCCAGAACGGCGCGGATGATGCGCTGATTAACAGCATCGTCTTCCGCCACGAGTATCTCGATACCGCTCGCTCCCTCCACCACCCGCGAGGAAAATCCCACATCCGGGTGGTTGTCGTTGATGGCGTCCCGTCGCTCTATGCCGCGCAGACGACCGCACAATACGTCGATCAGGGATTTTTCCCGCAGTGGCCGGATCAACCACGCGTCGAAGGCCACATGCATTGTCGACGGCCGCTCTTCGGGGCTGACGAGCAGCGTGCGGCGGACATTGCCGTCCGGCCAATCCTTCAGTGCATCTTTGAACAACGGCGAAATGCGCCGGTCGACGATGACATCGGTAAGGGGGGCGGTCCCGATGGCGGAACTCTTCCTCAGCTTTTCCAGATCTTCAGGCTGATGGATAAGTGTGCATTGCCCGCCGAAGGCCTCGATCGCCTCCATCGTGACCGCTGCCGCCACGCCCCTTGGTGCGACGAGCAGGACATTTGTATGTCGCAGGCAATGGCGCCGCGCCGGATCCGCCATTTCGGCAGGCGCGCCTCCCGGGCGAAACGCCAGCTTGAAAGTGCTACCCTTGCCCTTGCGGCTGGAAACCGTGAGACGGCCGCCGAATTCCCGCACGATACGGGCGGAGATCGCAAGTCCAAGGCCCGTGCCTGCGCTTCGCTGCGACAACGGGCCAGCCTGTTCGAATTCCCCAAAAATACGGGCCTGTTCCGCCCGGCTCATGCCCGGGCCGGTGTCTTCGACGGCGATGTGCAATTCGTCACCGATCATGCGCGCCCGGATGACGACGCCGCCTTCCCGCGTGAATTTGACGGCATTGCCAAGGAGATTGAAGAGGACCTGACGCAGCCTCGCCGGATCGAAATCGAGATGATCGGGTACTTCAGGCGCAACGAAGGATGTAATCTCTATACCTTTTTCATGGGCGCGATGGGCGAGCATCTCAACGATGCTCTCAATCAGCCGCCGCAGGTTCTCCGCGCGCGGATTGAGCCTGAAGCGGCCAGCCTCCATGGTCGAATAATCCAGCAGATCCTCGACCAGCTGCACCAGCGACTGGCCGGATTGTCGCATGCCATCGAGATAGTTGCGCTGCTCGTCGCTGAGTTTCGTCTGCGACAGAAGATGGTTCATGCCGAGCATGCCGGAAAGCGGCAGGCGGATTTCATGACTTACCGTGGCAAGCAGCCTCGCCTTTTCCGCCTCGGCCTTTTCGGCGCGCAGGCGGGCATCTTCCCTTTCGGCAAGTGCAAGCCGCTCCTCAGTCACATCTCTGGCGATGCTGCTGATGTGAAGACGGCTGCTTGCCAGATCGCGGGTCACGACATCATGCCAGGAGAAGATGCGCTGGCCGAACGGGGTCGCGATCTCCACATCATAAGCGTGGACCTTTTCGCCCGGGCGGAAAGCGATGCCGATTTCCTCGCAGCTCAACCCTTCCGGGGCCGTGCAGCCGGTCATTTCGCGAAACACTCTATTCGCCTCGACAATACGCCGGTTCATGTCGCGGATCACGACTATATCGCCCATGAACTCCTGCATTTCGGCAATCAGAGACCGGTTTTGCGTCTGGCGCAGCCGGAGATCTGCTTCTGCAGCCAGGGCATCGGGCCGATGCAAAGACTCATCAAAGAGCGCATGGAAAAGGACACCGGCGAGCACTGCGCCGAAGAAGATCGCCATCGCAACAGTCACAGCATAAGGCACTGCAAGCGCGATAAGGGCAGCGGAAAAAGCCCCGACCGATAACGACACGGCGACATAGAGCGCAATCGACCCGGTACCGGTCGCATGTTCTTCATCTGCAGGGCGTGCCGTCGTATCGAGACGATCCGCAGGCTGCACCGCCGTGGCAGCCAGGCCAAGGCCATCCGAGACTTTTTGCCGAAGTTTTGCCAGTTCGCTCATAGGCAACCGCTACCACGGCAGCGGTTTTGATATGTTTGGCCGAAACGGTAAAATTTTACTTTTTAGCCGCCCGGGCGTGCAAAAACTCGTCGAGAATGACGCAGCCTGCACCGATGGTTATGAAACTGTCAGCAAGGTTGAAAACAGCGAAGGACCATGTCTGTGTGTGGAACAGGATATAGTCGATGACGTGCCCGTAAAAGAAGCGGTCGAGAAGATTACCCGCTGCTCCGGCGATGATGAAGGCAAAACCGAGATGGGCGAAGGTGCGATCGTCAGCCGTCTTGCGCCATAGCCACAGAACGAAGACAACGATGACGAGCCGCATGCTGACGATGAACCACCCGTGCATGTCTTCGAGCATGGAAAAGGCGACACCAAGATTGTAGGTGCGGTAAAGCGCCAGAAACGGCGCGACAGGCACCATCTCCTGCAGCGGCAGATAGGCTTCGACCAGCTGCTTGACGATTTGATCCAGCACCAGCGCGGCGACGATCAGGGCAAAGGCCGGGCCGAATTTCGAGAACAATGCCGCCTTGGCCATTACGTCACCGGTGCGAGTTCGAGGAGATGTCGCCGTGCTTCGAACAGCATGACGGCGGTTGCGATGGCGAGATTAAGGCTGTCTGCGCGACCCTGCTGGGGAATGCGCGCCAGCTGGTCGGCCTTGCCGGCAAGCTCCGGCGGAAGGCCGGATTGTTCATTGCCCATCAGGATCACGACCGGCTTGCCGGCATAATCGATCTTTCGATAATCCACAGAACCGGCAAGATGGGTGGCGACGACGCTGACATGTGCCGATTTTTTCCAGGACAGGAATTCCTCGACCGAGGCGCGCGCAACGGGCGTGGCGAAGACCGAACCCATGGTGGCGCGTACCGTTTCCAGCGAAAATGGGTCCGTGCAGTCCCCGACCAGAATGACCCCCGAGGCACCAGCCGCGTCCGCTGTGCGGATGATGGTGCCGAGATTGCCGGGATCACGAACCCGGTCGAGTGCGATATAGGTCTCGCCCTTTTCCGGCCGGATATCCTTCAGCGGCTTCCATTTCTGCTCGAAAATGCCGACGACCATTTGCGGATTGTCGCGGCGGGTGATCGAGGCGATGACCTTTTCGCTGACTTCGAGCACCAGCCCGCCGGATGCGACCGTCTTCACCGCCGCCTGCTCCACCAGCGGCTTGCCCTTGGCGGCTTTGGCGTAAACCAGCGTCTTTATCGTCCAGCCGAGTTCGAGGGCATCGATGACCAGCTTCAGGCCTTCCGCCATGAAAGTGCCGGTCTCCTCCCTGCCCTTTTTCTGGGTGAGCGCCTTAATGTCCTTGATGATGGGATTGGCGAGGCTGGTCACTTCCTTGACCTGACCAACCCGGCGCGTTGTATTTTCGCGCATATCCTTCATTTCGGCTCCCAGCGGCTGAACAGCGATGTGGAAAGCACGCGGCCCGGCGTCTTGCCGTCCAGCCCGGCTTCACGGATGACAAGTTCGCCGGACGTGACGACGCCACCGGCGCCGCGCATGGTTTCACGCATCAGCTCATGCATTGAATAGAAGCTCGCCCTGATCGAATAGGCTGTCAGCACCAGGCCGAGCGCCTTGGGCGACAGGATTTCCCGGCAGATGTCCAGCATCAGAGGCAGATGGTCGAACAATTGCCAGACCTCGCCGTGGGTCCCGCGGCCGAACTTCGGCGGGTCGGTGAGGATGATATCGTAGCTGTTGCCGCGGCGTTCCTCACGCTGGATGAACTTCATGGCGTCTTCGCAGATCCAGCGGATCGGCGCCTGCTCGAGCCGGGCAAGGGCCTGATTTTCCTTGGCCCAGCCGATCGCCTTCTTGGAGGCATCGACGTGGGTGACTTCAGCGCCCGCAGCCGCCGCGACCAACGAGGCGACGCCTGTATAACCGAACAGATTGAGCACCTTCAGCGGCCGGTCAGCCGTCTCGATGGAATGTTTCAGCCACTCCCAATGAACGATCTGCTCGGGAAAGACGCCAACATGCCGGAAAGCCGTGAAGCGGCCGAGAAAATCGACGCCCAAGAGCGACAGGGGCCAGGTTTCTCCGAGCGCTTCCCTGGGAAACCGCCAGCGGCCCATGCCGTCCTCGTCCGTATCGCCGGTAAAGACGGCATCGGCATTCTGCCATACGCGGTCGGGGATCGACGGTCTCCAGAGCGCCTGCGCCTCGGGACGGACGATGCGATAATCGCCATATTGCTCGAGCTTCAGGCCGTTGCCGCTATCGATGAGGTGAAAATCACCGGCGCCGCTCGATTCCAGAATGACGGGAACCTGTTCCGCAGGCAGTGCGCCGGTGCGCTGCATCAGTGCGCGCGCAGGAACCTGTTCGATGGCGGCGGCTACAACGGTTTTTTCCTTCGGTGCGGCCTTCTGCACGCCGCGCACCGCATCCGGCTCGCGCTTTTTCGGCGCGGGATCCGCGCGGCGCGCCGGCTTTGCGGCATGAGCCTGTTTTTTCTCGTTTCCGGCTCGCGCGCGATTGCCCGGCCGGCTGTCTTTTTTCTTCAATGGAAATCTTTCCGCTTTTGCCCGCGTCTTATCGCGCCAGCAAATAACATTCCGTAGGCCGCTCGACTAGAGCCGGGACCAATGCTGGCGCCATCACTTTGCCGGGAGTTGTCCCGCCTGTGGAAGCTGGCCGGCCGCGGCAGCCTTTTGACGGTTGGCCTCGTCGTGCCAGCGAACGGCTTCCTTCGCCTCGATACGGGCGCGTTTGCGATGTTTGCCCTGAGCGAACCAGGTGGCCGCAGACCCCAGCAGTACACCAAAAATGACCGCCAGAAACAGGAAAACGAAAAATGGCGCGGTGAAGGACAGAACGCCGTCTTCCGGTCGGAAGGGGTTGAGCGCCAACGTCACGGACTGACGATTGGCGACACACAGGATGACGAGGATGATCGCCAGCGGAAGCAGGATGATGAGGTTGATGATTTTTTTTGACATCCGAAAATACTCCATCGCCGCGAGGAAGGCCGGCTCCGTTTCAGTCGCCGGCGTCAAGAACGATCAATCGTCCTCTTCGTCACCCATTCCGGGGTTCAGGCGTTCACGCAGTTCCTTACCCGTCTTGAAGAAGGGCACCCATTTTTCCTCGACGAAAACCGATTCACCCGTGCGCGGGTTCCGGCCCGAGCGCGACGGACGGTTTTTCACCGAAAACGCGCCAAAACCGCGGAGCTCAACACGATTTCCTGCCGCCAGAGCGTCGGTGATTTCATCCAGCACCGCATTGACGATGTTTTCCACGTCACGGTGATAAAGGTGCGGGTTACGCGCAGCAACGATCTGCACCAGTTCAGATTTGATCACGGTTGCCCCCTGAAAGAATTGGATTTTTAACGCGGCTCAACCTGCCAAACGGAAACAAGACCGTCAAGAAACAACTTGTCCGTACCGAGCTGGCCAGGCCCTGCGAAGGGAATTAAATCGTCATATCCCAGAAACTTCGCTATTTGCGCAACACTGAAAAGCGCGAAAGGCGAATTGGAGGACGGCGCACGCCATTCGACAATCGGCAAATCCTTTGCCACACCGCGGGTTTCGAAATAGGTGCGAATTTCCTTTTCGCCGCCGAGCGTGTCGACCAGCCTGTTGGCAAGAGCCTGACGGCCGGTATAGATCGATCCATCAGCCAGTTTCAGCACATCCTCGCGTGGCAGTTTGCGGCGATCTGCCACAAGGTCCACAAACCAGCCATAGCTGTCCATCACCATGGCGCGGATCATCGTCTTTGCTTCTTCCGGCGCCTCGTGGAACGGTGAAGGCTCCGCCTTCATCGGCGACGACTTGATTTCCTGCAACGAGACGCCGAGCTTGTCCATCAACTGGCCAAGTTGGGGATATTGGAAGATCACGCCGATCGAACCGGTGATCGAGGTTTCACCGGCAACGATGACATCGCCCGCCGATGCGATCATGTAACCTGCGGAGGCAGCGAGCGTGCGCACATCCGAAACGACCGGCTTCTTTTCTGCGACCCCTCGAATGGCCTTAAAGATGCGCTCACCGCCATAGGTGGTGCCACCTGGCGAAGAAATCGACACGATCAGTCCTTTGACATTGTCGCTCTTGGCGATCCTGTCGAGCCGCTCGAGAAGTTCGGTATTGTCGGTGATCAGGCCAGAGACCTCGACGCGGGCAATATGAGGCTTCGCACTCTGCTGCGGTCCATCCCAGAAAAAACGGTAGAGGCCGAAGAAACCGGCAACGAGCAGAAGAACGGCGGCAATCCGCCAGAAAGTCAGCTTGCGGCGCAACCGCCTGCGATCCGCTATCGCCATATTGTCCATAAAAACCTCTGTCATCCGCTCTTGCGCTTCAGGCCATATGGTTCTTCTAACGCGAAGCCGCAAGGAAACAATAAGGAAACCAGAATTACGATAAAATTCGCATTTCCCTTGCACCTTTCCAGACAAAAACCATATTGGCAGGACAAAGCACTCGTGCCAAAGACATTTAGATAGAGACACAAGCTTCAATTGTGCGCCTGAAAGGCGCCGGGAAGCATTCCGGACCCGCTCTTATGCTCGAAAGACTCCGCGAACCCGCGCCAGCATTTCCGCTGCCCAATGACCAGAACGGCGCTTACGGGCGTGCGCTCCGGCATTCAGCGCGTGTGAAACGGCTGAAAATCATTCTGCCGCTCGGGGCGGCAATCGTTTCGCTTGCCTTCATCGCTGTCTCGGTTATCCGAACCTGGGCGCCTGAAGAAGTCTCCCTCGAAAGCGCGAGGATAGAAGACGGCAAGATCGTGATGGAAAAACCTGCCGTTGCGGGCCGCAACGAGAAGGGAATCGATTACTCCATGAACGCCGACCGCGCGTTGCAGGACATCGCCAACCCCAATCTGATGACGCTCGAAAAGGTTCTGGCGGCGGTTCCGGTAAACGACAGTGTCGCGCAGGTGATCGCCCAGGAAGGCATTTTCGACCGCGCTACGAACAAACTAAAGATGACCGCCCCTTTTGACATCAATCTCAGCAATGGCATACAAGCGAAATTCCAGTCTGCGGAAGTCGATCTGAAGGCCGGGAAAATGAGCAGCCAGCAGCCGGTTTCAATCAAAACAAACGACGGCTCGATTGTTGCGCAATCGATTGACATCGCCGATAATGGCAAGACAATTACATTTTCGGGGCAGGTACGGGCACGTATCGCTGCATCCAATATCAAAAATGAAGGCAAGTGAGAGCCCGGTCCAGATGATGCAAATTTCCCGTCCCGTTTTCCTTGGCAAATCCGCAGGCTTAACAGCCGCAGGTCTTGTTTTTTCGTGTCTTGCAACTGTGGCTTTCGCCCAGAACACCACCAGCAACATGCAGGGTGTCAAGCTTTCCGGCGATCAGCCGATTGCGATTGAAAGTGACCAGCTCGAGATTCGCGATCAGGAGCGTAAGGCATATTTTACCGGCAACGTGAAGGTTGTGCAGGGAACGACCACCCTGCAGGCCGGCAAGATGACGGTGAATTACAAGGGCGAGGGTTCCTCGCTCACCAGTGGCGACGCCAACATCGAAAAAATCTTCGTGGACAATAATGTCTATCTGACGTCCGAGACCCAGAAGGCGACGGCCGATCACGGCGAATTCGACATGGCGGCGCAGACCTTCATTCTGACGGGCAAGCAGGTCGTGCTGTCCGAAGGCACCAATGTCTTCACCGGCTGCAAGCTCACTGTTCTGATGAATACGGGACAGGCCAAGCTCGAAAGCTGCGGCGGTCCTGTCCGGATCATGCTCGATCCGAAATCGCAGAAGAAACAGTAGTCTTTCCTCGTGAAGATACCCTCGATCTCAAAAATATTCGGCGGCGGGCGCCACCGATCCGCGGACGCCGCCTCACCGGCGGACAAGACCCCCTATCAGGGCACGCTGATCGCGCATGGTTTGACCAAGACCTATAATACGCGTCGCGTGGTCAACGGTGTTTCGCTGGTCGTTCGTCGCGGCGAGGCTGTGGGCCTGCTCGGGCCGAACGGCGCCGGCAAAACCACCTGTTTTTATATGATCACGGGCCTGGTTCCGGTCGATACCGGCAAGATCGCCATCAACGGCAATGATGTGACCACCATGCCGATGTATCGGCGCGCGCGTCTCGGCGTCGGTTATCTGCCGCAGGAAGCCTCGATCTTCCGCGGGTTGACCGTGGAGGAGAACATCCGCGCCGTGCTGGAAGTGCACGAGCCGGACGCAGCCAAGCGCAACCGCAAGCTCGATGAGCTGCTGGAAGAATTCCATATCGCGCAGCTGCGCAAGTCGCCCGCCGTGGCGCTTTCGGGTGGCGAGCGCCGCCGTCTGGAAATCGCACGCGCGCTTGCGACAGATCCGACCTTCATGCTGCTCGACGAGCCTTTCGCGGGCGTCGATCCGATTTCGGTCAGCGACATCCAGAATCTGGTAAGGCATCTGACAGCGCGCGGCATCGGCGTTCTCGTCACTGATCATAATGTCCGAGAAACGCTTGGCCTCATCGACCGCGCTTACATCATCCATGCAGGCGAGGTGCTGACGCATGGACGTCCCGACGATATCGTCAACAATCCGGATGTGCGTCGCCTCTATCTCGGCAATAATTTCAGCCTTTAAGCTGTAGGGCGCGAAAGATTCTTCATCGCGCCCTGCCCTGACGCTTGACCAAACAAAATAAAAAAGCAATTTTTGGGCCAAGTTCTGTCGTCTCGGTAAAATTTCTGGAAAATCTGGCGACGGAGAAGCTGTAAAGGGAGTTTCGCGTTCGCCATGGCATTGTCTGCCAGCCTTTTGCTGCGTCAAAACCAGTCTCTCGTGATGACACCGCAACTGATGCAGTCCATCCAGCTGCTTCAGATGACGCATTTCGAGTTGACGCAGTTTATCGCGCAGGAGGTGGAACGTAATCCGCTGCTGGAAATTGCGGCAAACGATGGCGATTTGAGCAATGACATGCCGGCGGAAGCCGACAATTTCGGCGACAGCGATGGTGACGGCGCGGGAAAATCCCCCAGCGTGACCGCGGATAGTGAAGACTGGTACGGGGATCGCGCCGCCAATCTTGGCGAGCAACTCGACACGAGCTTCGAAAACGTCTTTCCCGACGATGGCGAGCCGAGAAAGGCCGATGCGCCCGAACTGGCGAGCCAGTGGAAATCGATGCCGGGGCAGGAATCCGGCGAAAGTTACGATCTCGATGACTTCGTCGCTGCAAAACAGAGCCTGGGCGACCATCTCAGTCAGCAATTGCCGCTCTCCATCTCTTCCCCCGAAGACAGGATGATCGCCGATGTGCTTATCGGCCAACTTGATGAGACCGGCTATATCGCCGCAGACGCTGTCGACGAGGTCGCCGAGCGGCTGGGAGCGGCTCCTTCGACTGTCGAGCGGGTCTTGAAGACACTCCAGGGCTTCGATCCTCCCGGCGTATTTTCACGTTCACTGAGCGAGTGTCTGGCGATCCAGCTCGCGCAGAAGGACCGGCTCGACCCGGCCATGCGGGCTTTCATCGACAATCTCGAGCTTCTGGCGAAGCGGGATTTCGCCTCCTTAAAGAAACTCTGTGGGGTCGATGAGGAAGACCTGCTCGACATGCTGGCGGAAATCCGCACGCTCAATCCACGCCCCGGTGCAGGCTACGATTCAGCGGTTTCGGAGACCATCGTTCCCGACATCATCGTTCGTCCCTCCTCTTCCGGCGGCTGGCTGGTGGAAATCAATCCCGAGACCCTGCCACGCGTGCTCATCAACCAGAGCTATTTCGCCGAAGTCTCGAAACACAAGGCTCGCGCAGGAGAGGACCAGGACTTTCTGGCTGAATGCATGCAGACCGCCCATTGGCTGACCCGCAGCCTCGACCAGCGCGCCCGGACGATCATGAAGGTTGCGACGGAGATCGTGCGTCAGCAGGATGCCTTTCTCCTCAATGGCGTGGATCACCTGCGGCCGCTCAACCTGAAGACGGTTGCGGACGCCATCAAGATGCACGAATCCACCGTCAGCCGTGTGACATCAAAGAAATACATGCTGACGCCACGCGGGCTGTTCGAGCTCAAATATTTCTTCAGCGTGTCGATCAGCGCTGTGGAAGGCGGTGACAGCCATTCAGCGGAAGCAGTTCGTCACCGCATCAAGGCCATGATTGCGCAGGAAGCGGCTGATGCGGTGCTTTCCGACGACGATATCGTAGACAATCTAAAGAAGAACGGTATCGATCTCGCCCGCCGCACCGTCGCCAAATATCGGGAGGCGATGAACATCCCCTCCTCCGTGCAAAGACGCCGGGAAAAGAAGGCTCTTGCCAGGTTGTCCGCCTTCTGAGCGATGAACCCGATCACGTTTATGGCGGTTTTTTGCCGCACCATTGACTCTTGTCGCGGCAAGGGCTAGAAGCCCGCCGCACACGTAAGCAAGGTCATTTGTAACGGATTCATCTCCACCGTCCATGGGCGTAAAATTCGAATGAGGGCTTTTTAAGGTCTTCGAAACGCTTGGATGCGCGCGCGGCTTGACGTAAGCTGGTACTCGCAAATCACTACAAAAAGGAAAATTTCCATGAGTGTGCGTGTATCTGGTAAACATATGGAGATCGGTGAATCTTTCCGTCAGCGGATTGAGGACAATATAGGTCTGGCGGTTACCAAATACTTCGATGGGGGGTATTCAGGCCAAGTGACCGTAGAGAAGTCCGGATCGCGTTTTGCGGCCGATTGCAAGCTGCATCTCGATACGGGCGTTGTATTGCATGCGGCGGGTCAGGCGAATGATCCGCAAGCGAGCTTCGATGCCGCCGCCGAGCGGATCGAAAAGCGCCTGCGTCGCTACAAGCGCAAGCTCAAGGACCATCACAATGGTGCGAACGGCGTGTCGCAGGAAATCGCCTATACGGTGATGGATGCTATTCCCGATGAGGACCACGAGGTCCCCGAAGATTACGCACCCACCATTGTGGCCGAGAGTTCGAAACAGATTAAGACCATGTCTGTTGCCAGTGCCGTAATGGCGCTCGACATGACCGACGAACCGGTTCTGCTGTTCCGCAGCCCGGGCAAGGAATATCTCAACATCGTCTACCGGCGTCACGACGGCAATATCGGCTGGATCGACGCGGAAACGATCAAGAGCTGAACAGTCTGACAAGACGTGGAAGGCAGGACGCGAAAGTGCATCTGCCTTCCGCCTCGTCTCGATGGCATGAAGGAAAAAGAGAATGGCGTTGGCAGATTTGCTGCAACAAGATGCGATTATTCCCGCCCTCAAGGTGAATTCCAAAAAGCAGCTGCTTCAGGAGCTGGCCGCAAAGGCAGCCAGAATTACCGGAGTCTCGGAACGGGAAGTGTTCGACGTCATCCTCCAGCGTGAAAAGCTCGGTTCTACCGGTGTGGGCCACGGCATTGCCATTCCCCATGGCAAGCTCAACAGCATCCAGCAGATCACCGGTGTTTTCGCACGTCTTGAAACGCCGGTCGATTTCGAAGCGCTGGACGATCAGCCTGTTGATCTGGTTTTCCTGCTGCTGGCGCCAGAAGGTGCCGGCGCCGACCATCTGAAGGCACTTTCACGCATTGCGCGTGCCCTGCGCGACCCTGAACTGGTGGCCAAGCTGCGTGCTACAGATTCCGATACGGCGATCTACGCCTTCCTTAATCAGGAACAGGCAACGGCTGCCTGACGGCAGGCCTTCTATTCCCAGTTAATGGCAATAAAAAACGCGCCCTGAAGGCGCGTTTTTCGTTACGTCGGCACAGATGGCCTCAAGCGTCTTTTTCATTGACCGACGCGGTGCCCGGTTCGGCCGAGGCAGCGGTTTCCGCCTTCGGGCCGCCCTTGGAGACACCGACCATGGCGGGGCGCAGAACGCGGTCGCCAATGGTGAAACCGGCCTGAATTACCTGCAATACGGTATTGTTGGGAACCGTCGTGTTGGGAATCTCAAACATGGCCTGGTGGAAATTCGGATCGAACTTCTGGCCTTCGGCATCGATCTTCTTCACGCCATGGCGTTCCAGCGTCGACAGCATCGAGCGCTCGGTCATTTCGACACCTTCAATCAAGCCATTCAGGCCGGCTTCGCCATTGGTCTTGAGCTCAGCGGGAATGGCCTCGAGAGCGCGGCGAAGATTGTCTGAAACCGCCAGCATGTCGCGGGCAAAAGCGGCCATGGAGTAGGTCTTGGCATCCTTTACGTCGCGTTCCGTGCGACGACGAAGATTGTCCATTTCCGCGGCAAGGCGCAGGAACTTGTCGCGCAGGTCGGCATTTTCCGCCTTGAGCGCTTCGACCGGATCGGGCTCCGCCGTTTCAGCCTGTTCTTCGCCTGCCTGAACAGGTTCGACAAACTCTTCCGCGACGTCCGCGTCAGGTCCGGGCTTTTTTGTATCGTCGGTCATGACGTTCTCCAGATTAGACTGTTAGTGGTTGCGCCCGATATCGAGCTTTGGCGGGCAAAAATCAAGGCTTGCGGCGAAAAGCTTGCCGCATTCTCCTTCCTTGCCGGCTTGTCTATCTCTGTTTGCGGGAAAGGCGGGCCATGATCTGCGCGGTGTAATCCACCATGGGCACGATACGGGCATAATTCAGCCTGGTGGGCCCGATGACGCCGACCGCACCAACGACACGATTGTCCTCGTCACGATACGGCGCGACGATGAGCGAGGAACCCGACAGCGAAAAGAGCTTGTTTTCCGAACCGATAAAAATCCTCACTCCCGACCCACTTTCCGCGAGGTTGAGGATTTCAATGAGGTTTTCCTTACGCTCCAGATCGTCAAAGAGCAGGCGAACACGATCGATGTCTTCCTCGCCGGCCAGTCCCTCCAGCAGGTTGGACCGCCCGCGAACGATGAGACGACCAAGCTTGCCGTCCTCGCTATCGCCCGCCCAGACAGCCAGACCGCGTTCGATGAGATCCTGTGCCAGCGTGCCGAGTTCGGATTGCAGCTCCGCCTGCTGCTTCTGGAACTGGCCGCGCAATTCCTGCAGCGTCTGGCCGGACAGATGGGCATTGATGAAATTCGCAGCCTCGGTCAACTGTGACGAAGAAATGCCAGTCGGTAACTCTATGATGCGATTTTCGACCTGATTATGATCACCCACCAGCACGGCGAGCGCCTTGGTCGGTTCGAGCCTGATGAATTCGACATGCTTGAGCACCACATCGTTCTTGGCCGTCAGCACCAGGCCTGCGCCCCGCGACATCCCGGACAACATGCGGCTCGCTTCCGTCAGCAGCCCTTCCAGCGATTGCTCGTGACCGGCGACCGGCCCGATCTGGCGATCGATACTTGCGCGTTCCTCCGCCGGCAGATCGCCTACCTGCATGAAGGCATCGACGAAAAAGCGCAACCCGGTCTGGGTAGGAAGGCGCCCCGCGCTGATGTGAGGGGAATAGATGAGGCCCAGTTCCTCCAGATCGCTCATGACGTTCCGGACGGAGGCCGGTGAAAGCGACATCGGCAGCAGCCGCGACAGGCTGCGTGAGCCCAACGGTTCGCCGGTATCGAGATAACCTTCGACGATGCGCCGGAAAATTTCCCGCGACCGTTCATCGAGAAGCGATGCCTGATCTTTTGAAAGCGGTGCAGAAAAGCCCATTCGTCCGTTCTTTGTCGTCCATATCCTGTCTGCCATCAATATAATGCGTCGCGCGGCCGCGGCAAAATGGAAATTGGCTTTGCAAAAGCCAGGACCTCGCCTTAGAAGGCAGGGACCAACATGGAGAGTGGATCATATGCGGCCTTCAGGCAGAAAAACCGACCAGATGCGCAAGGTTTCCTTCGAGCGCAATTTCTCGAAACATGCCGAAGGCTCCTGTCTCGTGAAATTCGGCGACACGCATGTGCTCGTCACCGCAAGCCTCGAAGAAAAGACGCCGCCGTGGCTGCGCAACAGCGGCAAGGGCTGGGTTACCGCAGAATATGGCATGCTGCCGCGCTCCACCCATGAACGCATGAAGCGCGAAGCTGCTTCCGGCAAGCAGGGCGGCCGTACGCAGGAAATCCAGCGCCTCATCGGCCGCTCGCTGCGCGCCGTCGTTGACCTGCAGGCGCTCGGCGAACGCCAGATCAGCATCGATTGCGACGTCATCCAGGCCGATGGCGGTACCCGCACCGCCTCCATTACCGGCGCGTGGATCGCGCTGCACGATTGCCTGAAGTGGATGGAAACCCGCAACATGATCAAGGTCGAGAAAGTCCTGAAGGATCATATCGCGGCGATCTCCTGCGGTATCTTCGCCAACCAGCCGGTTATCGATCTCGACTATCTCGAAGATTCCTCCGCCGAAACCGACGCGAATTTCGTCATCACCGGCTCGGGCGGTATCGTCGAGGTTCAGGGTACTGCTGAAGGCGCGCCCTTTTCCGAAGAAGAATTCCTGACGCTGCTCGGCCTGGCCAAAGCCGGCTGCAGCGAATTGGTCGCCCTTCAGAAACAGGCCATCGCCTGAGCCGACAGGAAAGCGTGATGCGCAAGCTCGATACCAGAACCATCGTCGTCGCCAGCCACAACAAAGGCAAGATTGCCGAAATTGCCGATCTGATCGGCCCTTTCGGCTTTTCCGCCAAGTCGGCGGCTGAGCTCAACTTCGAAGAGCCGGACGAGACAGGTACGACCTTCGAAGAAAATGCCGCCATCAAGGCGCTTGCCTCTGCTAAGGCATCCGGTCTTCCGGCTTTGTCCGACGATTCCGGTCTGGTTATCGACGCGCTTGACGGTGCGCCCGGTGTCTACACCGCCAATTGGGCGGAGACGGCTGACGGCACACGCGACTTCGCCATGGCGATGCGGAAAGTTGAAGATGCACTGGCCGAGCATGGCGCATCGAAACCGGAAGATCGCACGGCCCGCTTTGTCAGCGTGCTGTGCCTGGCCTGGCCCGACGGTCATGTCGAGTATTTCCGTGGCGAGGTGGAAGGCACTGTCGTCTGGCCACCGCGCGGAACGAGCGGATTTGGCTATGATCCGATCTTCAAACCCGAGGGTTACGACACCACATTCGGTGAGATGACCGCGGACGAAAAACACGGCTGGAAACATGGCGACAGCTTTGCGCTATCGCACCGTGCCCGTGCGTTTAAAAAATTCGTAGAAACCTGCCTGGAGGCATGAACCCGATGGTCGGGGAGCACCAACTTTATGCCCCCGGCGCATCGCTTCTGCCGGATACGGGCGATCCCGGTTTCGGGATTTATCTGCATTGGCCCTTCTGCGCGGCCAAATGCCCCTATTGCGATTTCAACAGCCATGTCCGCCACCGGCCGGTAGATCAGGAGCGGTTTACGGCTGCCTTCCTGCGTGAAATGGAACATATGCGGTCGCTGAGCGGCCCGCGCGTCGTCACCAGCATCTTCATGGGCGGCGGCACGCCATCGCTGATGGACCCGCAGACAGTCGCAGCACTTCTTGATGGCGTCTCGCGCTTCTGGCATGTGCCGGATGGTATCGAGATCACCATGGAAGCCAATCCTTCGAGCGTCGAGGCAGAGCGGTTTCGCGGTTACCGGGCGGCGGGCGTCAACCGCGTCTCTCTCGGTGTGCAGGCGCTGAATGACCGCGACCTGAAATTCCTCGGACGGCTGCATGATGTCGCTGACGCCCTGAAAGCCATCAGGCTGGCGCGTGAGATTTTCCCGCGTATGTCCTTCGACCTCATCTATGCCCGCCCGAACCAGACGGTGGCCGAATGGGACGCCGAGCTGAAGGAAGCAGTCTCCTATGCCGTTGACCATCTGTCGCTCTATCAGCTGACGATAGAAGAAGGCACGCCCTTCTACGGCCTGCACAAGGCCGGCAAACTCATCGTGCCAGATGGCGAGCATTCGGCCGTGCTTTATGAAGCCACTCAGGAAATCACCGAGCGTTACGGCATGCCGGCCTACGAGGTTTCCAACCATGCCCGGCCCGGTGCTGAAAGTCGCCACAACCTCACCTACTGGCGTTATGGCGATTACGCGGGCATCGGTCCTGGCGCGCATGGGCGCCTGACGCGCGGCTCCTCCAAGCTCGCAACGGCGACCGAACGCCACCCTGAGACCTGGCTGGAAACCGTTGAGCGGGAAGGCCACGGCATGATCGATCAGGAACTCCTCGGCGTCGATGAACAGGCCGACGAATTGCTGCTGATGGGCCTTCGCCTGCGGGAAGGCATCGATCTCGCCCGCTGGAGCGATCTTTCCGGACGCGACCTCGACCCGGAAAAGGAAGAGTTTCTTCTCCAGCACGGCTTTGTGGAGCGGCTCGGAAACTCCCGGCTGCGCTGCACCCCATCGGGCATGCTCATTCTGGACGCCGTCGTCGCCGACCTCGCCTGCTGACACCCGCGCATCGGCTTTAGTCATCAAACAAGAAGAGAATAAAAAAGCGGCCCGGAGGCCGCTTTTTTCATGCGTTGTTTTCGTTGATCAGGCGCTTCAGCAGTTCGACCTCATGACCGAGCTTGGTATCGCCGGAGATCAGCTCCTCGATCTTGCGCACCGCATGCAGAACCGTGGTATGGTCACGTCCGCCAAAACGGCGGCCGATCTCCGGGAAAGACCGCGGCGTCAGCATCTTCGCCAGATACATGGCGATCTGGCGTGGCTTGACGATGACTCGGGTGCGGCGGTTGGACACCAGTTCCTGCCGCGACACGTTGTAATGCTTGGCGACGATCCGCTGAATATCCTCAATACGCACGCGCTTGGCCTCGCCCGTGCCGACGAGATGCGACAGTAGTTCATCGACCCGGTCGACCGACAGATTCGGTTCGAAAGAGCGCCGGAACATCAGCTGGTTGAACGCACCCTCAAGTTCGCGACCGCTCGCCGTAACGCTTTTGGCGACATGGGTCAGGATTTCGTCCGAAATATCAAAGGAAGGATCTTCCTGACGGGCCGAACCGAGGCGGCGGTTGAGCATTTCATAACGCATGTCGTAATCGGGCCCTTCGATCTCGATGGCCATGCCGCCCTGAAGGCGGGAGCGCACGCGCGGATCGAGCGATTCCAGTTCCCATGGAGCGCGGTCAGCCGCAACCACGACCTGCTTGGCGCTGTCGAGCAGCATGTTCAGCAGGTGGCAGAATTCGTGCTGGATCATCTTGCCCTGCAGAAACTGCATGTCATCGATGACGAGCAGATCGATATTGCGTAGCGTATCCTTCAGCGTCAGAGCGTCATTGTCACGGATCGCGGTTGCGAAACGCCACATGAAATATTCGGCCGTCAGATAAACCACGCGCGGATTGCGCGGGCTGTCGATGGCCGCATTCGCGATAGCCTGCAGAAGATGTGTCTTGCCGAGGCCCACACCCGCATGGATGAACAGCGGATTAAAACGCACAGCGCCGGCGCCGGCTTCTGCGATCGTCTTTGCGGCTGCAAGCGCAACACGGTTGGAGGAACCTTCTACAAACGTCTCGAAGGTGAAACGGGTATCTAGCGGTGACCCGAACAGCGGACCGGAGCCGCCCTGACGCAGGGTTGCCTGCGCGGCCACGGGCTGCGCAGAAGGCGCCGCCGCGGGCTGCTGCGGGACAAAAGGCTTGTTGCGCTGAACCGCCCCGATTTCCTGAGCGGGCTGTGTCCGTTCCTCAGCCTGGGCCGGGCGCACCGGGCGGCTGGCCGAGCGGACCAGAATCTCCACCTTCAGCACATCCGGATCCTCGCTCTGCACGAGGCTGGTGATCAGGTCCATATAACGGTTATTGATCCAGGACTTCAGAAAGGTCGTCGGAACGGTAAAACGAACGACGCTTTTCGAAACGGAATGGAGTTTCAGCCGTGCAAACCAGCTCGCATAGACTTCCGGACCAACCTGTGCCTTGAGCCGCGCGCTAAAACGTTCAAACAGCGCATCATGCTTCAT